>UVIF01000002.1 GCA_900596015.1 Pseudomonas viridiflava
AAGTATTTGGCCAGAAACCTGAACAACTTCAAACACTTGACTCGCTTCGATCACTCGTCAGCGGGAGGCGAATTCTACAGCGTTTCAAACCGCTGTCAACTGCCTTTTTCACCGCTTCCGACCTTGACGATCAAAACCCTTCCAGACTATCTGAAACGCTCAACTTATTGATTAACAAGGAGTTTATCGTTTCGGCTGCGCCGGAAGTGGGGCGAATTATAGAGCGATTCTGGTGCGCGTCAATAGCCTCTACAGATAAAGTTCAAGAAATATAAAATGGGCAATATATTGCTCATTTCATTCACCTTGGCCATGATACGCCGCAAGACCGCCTTTCACATCTGCCAAGTAGCCGACACATGACTCCGCCTTCGCTGACCACCAAGCTCTACCCTATCGCTCTTCTTCTTATAGCCATGGCGTCCATCCAGACGGGTGCCTCGCTGGCCAAGGGCATGTTTCCCTTGATAGGTGCACAAGGTACTACCGCCTTGCGTCTGATCTTCGCCAGTTTGTTCATGCTGGTACTGCTGCGCCCATGGCGCGCCCGGCTGACCTGGACGACGCTGAAGACCGTCATGATCTACGGTATCGCTCTGGGCTGCATGAACCTGCTCTTCTATATGTCCCTGCGCACCGTCCCGCTGGGGATCGCGGTGGCCCTGGAGTTCACAGGGCCGTTGGCGGTAGCCATTCTGGCTTCGCGCAAGGCTGTGGATTTTGCCTGGGTCGCTCTGGCAGTCGTCGGGCTCCTGTTGCTGATACCGATGGGCGAGGCCGAAGCCGGGCTTGATCCGGTGGGCGTCTGTTATGCGCTGGGTGCTGGCGTGTGCTGGGCGTTGTACATCCTGTATGGCCAGAAGGCCGGCGCCGACAATGGCGTACAGACTGCCGCATTGGGGGTGATGATCGCGGCGGTGTTCATCGCGCCGATCGGCATCGCGCATGCGGGCACTGCCTTGCTCGACATGGCGCTGATGCCGACCGCCATCGCCGTAGCAATCCTGTCCACGGCGCTGCCCTATAGTCTCGAGATGGTCGCGCTGACACGCTTGCCGGCCCGCACCTTTGGTACGTTGATGAGCATGGAGCCGGCCATTGGCGCATTGTCGGGGCTGGTGTTCCTGCATGAAGTGCTGAGCACTACCCAATGGCTGGCAATTGCCGCGATCATCATGGCCTCTGTCGGGGCCACGTTGACGATTCGCGCCGAACACGCTCCTGCGGTGGCCGTGGACTGATCCGGCTTTTCACACCGGCAGAGTACGCTCGCGCAGCCACGCCAGGGAGGCGCCTGCAAGCAGCGGTGCCAATCGCCTGGCCACTTCGGCGTGGTAGTCGTCGAGCCATCGGCGCTCTGCCGTCGACAACGTGTGAACATCTATGCAGCGCGTATCGATCGGGCATAGCGTCAGAGTTTCGAAGTCGAGGAACTGGCCAAAGTCGCTTTGCCCTGCTTCACGGGTGAGGACCAGATTCTCGATACGCACACCCCAGCACCCGGGACGATAAGTGCCCGGTTCGATCGACGTGATCATTCCCGGCAGCATGGCTGTCTGCGGTGTAGTCGGGGCTTGATAGGCAATGACCTGCGGCCCTTCGTGAACGTTCATGAAGTAACCCACGCCGTGACCCGTGCCGTGTCCATAGTCGACCTGATCGGCCCAGATGGGCGCGCGTGCGATGGCATCGAGCAAGGGCGAAAGGATTCCCCTAGGGAAAGTGGCGCGTGACAGGGCGATCATCCCTTGCAGAACCCTGGTGCAATCCGCCCGCTGTTGCGACGTTGGCGTACCGACCGGAATCATCCGGGTTATGTCGGTGGTACCGCCCAGGTATTGCCCGCCGGAGTCGATCAACAGCAGACCGTCCCCCTCGATCACGGCATGAGCCTGTTCGGTGGCGCGATAGTGCGGCATCGCGCCGTTGGCGTTGAACGCTGCGATGGTCGAAAAGCTCAGCGAGACGAAGTTAGACCGACGTGCGCGCGCCGCCGTGAGCTGCTCGTCGATGGTCAACTCGGTTATCCGTTCACGCCCCCAAGCGCCCTCCAGCCATGCGAAGAACTCGCACAGCGCTGCCCCGTCCTGCTCCATGGCATGGCGGATATGCTCCGCTTCAGGTGCAGTCTTGCGTGACTTGCTCAGGGTGGTCGGATTGAGTGCTTCGATCAGGGCCACGCCCGCGTCGAGGTTTTCGATGATGCCAACGGTGACGCGAGCCGGGTCGAGCAACAGCTTCTCGTCTACCGGTACAGCAGCGAGGGCCGACGAGATATCGGTGTAGTCGCGAACCTCGATGCCGTCCTGCGCCAGGCTGTTGCGCACGGCGCTATCGACCCTGGACCCTGCCGTGAACAAGGTCGCCGAACGCTCGCCGATCAAGGCGAAAGCGACGAAGACCGGGTTGTAGGGAACGTCCGACCCGCGCAGGTCAAACAGCCAGGCGATGTCGTCAAGGGTCGCCAATAGGTGCCACTGAGCCCCGTGCGCCTGAATCTGCTCGCGCAGCGTCTTCAGTTTTTCGCCGCGCTCGCGCACGGCATAGGGTGCGGCGTGTGCGTAGACCGGTTGCGCAGGCAATGCCGGGCGATCGGGCCATGCCTGAGCGAACAGGTCGGTATCGGTACGCAGTGACGCACCTGTCTGCTGGAGCTTTTCTCGCAACTGCCGTGCGGCGGCAACTGCCATGACCGCGCCGTCGACTGCAACCGTACCGCCTGCGCGCACCTGGGTGCCCAGCCAATCCAGTGGGCCGGGCTGCCCGGCGATCAGCTTGACCAACTCGATGCCGCTGTCGGCGAGCTCGACCCGTGCCTGCTCCCAATAGCGGCTGTCGGCCCAGAGACCGGCGAAATCGGGGGTCACGATCAGGGTTCCGACCGAGCCTTGGAACCCGGACAACCATTGGCGAGCCTGCCAGTGCTCCGGCAGGTATTCGGATAGATGCGGGTCCGCCGAAGGTACCAGCAGGGCATCTATGCCCTCGCTGAGCATGAGCGCGCGCATGTGGCGCAAGCGCTCGGCAACAGGAAAGCTGGCGGAAGGTGTCAGGCTCATTCGGGCTCCGGTTCGGGTGCTGGATCTTGTAAGCAGATAATGGCGAAGGCAGCAGCGCGGGGCAACCTCGAGCAACGACGCTGCGTACCCTCGACACCGTTGCGGTCACCTTGCAGACTTGAGGAGTTCAGATAACGACGTTACGGACGAAGCGGACAGCCGTTTCGCTGTCGTTGCGGTACGCGTAGGGCTGATTGCTCGGGTAGACGAAAAACTCCCCGGCCGCCAGTTCACGGGTGCGGCCCGCCAATATGACGGTGAGGCGTCCCTCGCAGACGTAGATCTGCTCGCTCCAACCCTCGGCGTCCGCCTCCGATGCGTAGGATTCGCCAGGCTGCAGCAGCCATTCCCAGAGTTCTACCTCCTTGCTGGCCACCGTACTGGCCAGGAGCACAGCCCTGCTACCCGGCAAGGTGCCGACCCACGCCAGCTCGTTGATACGGCTGGGGTCGCGGTTCTCGCCGGGCTGGATGAGGTCGCTGAAGGCAACCTCCAGCGCTTGCGCGACGCGATCCAGAGTGGTCAGGCTGACGTTGTTGTCGCCGGCTTCGATGGCCACCAGCATGCGGCGACTGACTCCGGACTGTTCCGCGAGAGCCGCCTGGGAAAGTCCGGCGGCCTGACGCAAGCGGCGCACGTTATGGCTGACATGCTGAAGCACCGAAGCCTTGGAACTGGGGTCTTTGACCAAAGGGATTCGCGCTCGCTGTGAGTAGCCCCGCTGATCGACACAATCCTGGCGGAGCTAACGGTGGTAAAAATTTGTCATAAAAAAACAAGTCGTTACAGCATGCCTGTACGATTCTGCCACAGCTTGCGGGTTGGTGATCACCCAGTGACCCCGTATGATCGTTTTCAATATTCCTGCAGATTAGAAGCCTATGTCCTTGATAGTACTATTGCTTCTGCCCTTCGTAGGCAGTTGCGTGGCAGCCATTCTGCCGCACAACGCGCGCAACGCCGAGTCGCTTCTGGCTGGACTGGTTGCCCTGGTCGGCACGGTACAGGTAGCCATGCTGTATCCGCAAATCGCCAACGGCGGTGTGATACGCGAGGAATTCCTCTGGCTGCCCAGTCTCGGGCTCAACCTGGTGCTACGCCTGGACGGATTCGCCTGGCTCTTCTCCCTGCTGGTGCTGGGCATCGGCACGCTGGTGGCGCTCTATGCGCGCTACTACATGTCCCCGCAGGATCCCGTACCACGCTTCTTCGCCTTTTTCCTGGCCTTCATGGGCGCCATGCTCGGCCTGGTGATCTCCGGCAACTTGATCCAGATGGTGTTCTTCTGGGAACTGACCAGCCTGTTCTCCTTTCTTCTGATCGGCTACTGGCATCATCGCGCCGATGCACGCCGCGGCGCCTACATGGCGCTGATGGTGACCGGCGCGGGTGGCTTGTGCCTGCTGGCCGGGGTGCTGTTGCTGGGGCATATCGTCGGCAGCTACGACCTGGACAAGGTGCTCGTGGCGGGCGACGCCATCCGCGCCCACGCGTTGTATCCGGTCATGCTGACCCTGGTCCTGCTGGGCGCGCTTACCAAAAGCGCACAGTTTCCGTTTCATTTCTGGCTGCCCCACGCGATGGCAGCGCCAACACCGGTTTCCGCTTACCTGCACTCGGCAACCATGGTCAAGGCCGGGGTGTTTCTGCTGGCGCGGCTGTGGCCATCACTGTCGGGAAGTGAACAATGGTTCTGGATAGTGAGCGGCGCGGGGGCATGTACCCTCGTGCTGGGCGCCTATGCGGCGATGTTCCAGAACGACCTGAAAGGCCTGCTGGCCTACTCGACGATCAGCCACCTGGGCCTCATCACTTTGCTGCTCGGGCTCAACAGCCCGCTGGCCGCCGTGGCGGCGGTGTTCCACATTCTCAATCATGCGACGTTCAAGGCGTCGCTGTTCATGGCAGCGGGCATCATTGACCACGAGAGCGGCACGCGGGACATACGCCGCCTGAGCGGGCTTTTCCGTCTCATTCCGTTTACGGCCACGCTGGCGATGGTGGCAAGCGCATCCATGGCAGGCGTGCCGTTGATGAACGGCTTCCTGTCCAAGGAAATGTTCTTCGCGGAAACGGTTTTCATAAGCTCCACCGCCTGGGTCGAGATCGCCCTGCCCGTGGTGGCAACCCTGGCCGGGATCTTCAGCGTTGCCTATTCGCTGCGCTTCACGGTAGACGTCTTCTTCGGGCCGAAAGCGACCGATCTGCCCCACGTTCCCCACGAGCCACCGCGCTGGATGCGTGCGCCGGTGGAATTACTCGTGCTGACCTGCCTGGTGGTCGGCATCTTTCCTGCGCAATCGGTGGCGCCGTTCCTTGCCGCGGCGGCGTTGCCGGTGGTAGGCGGTGAGCTGCCCGAATACAGCCTGGCGATCTGGCACGGCTGGAACGCGCCGATGGTCATGAGCCTGATCGCAATGGGTGCAGGGGTGCTGCTGTATGTACTGTTGCGCAACCAGTTCCGTCACGGTCGCCTGCGTTATCCTCCGGTGATCGAACGGTTCAATGGCAAGCGCCTGTTCGAGCGTTCGCAGGTGGTGATGATGCGGCTGGCGCGAAGGGCGGAACTGCTGTTGACTACCCGACGCCTGCAGGCGCAGCTGTTCATGCTGGTACTGGTAGCCGTGCTGGCAGGCATGGCGCCGATGCTGTACAGCGGCCTGAGTTGGGGTGATCGACCCAAAATCCCGGGGTCGGGTGTCTTCGTGATTCTCTGGCTGATCGCCATCGCCTGCGCGCTTGGCGCGGCCTGGCAGGCGAAATACCATCGATTGGCCGCCTTGACCATGGTCAGCGTATGCGGGCTGATGACTTGCGTCACGTTCGTCTGGTTCTCGGCGCCCGACCTGGCGCTCACGCAACTGGTGGTCGAAGTGGTGACCACGGTGTTGATATTGCTGGGGCTGCGCTGGCTGCCCCGACGGATCGAGGAAGTCGCTCCGTCGCGAGCCACCCTGGATCGCGCCAAGCTGCGGCGTCTGCGCGATCTGGTGCTGGCCCTGGTCGTGGGCGGCGGCATGGCGCTGTTGTCCTATTCGATGCTCACCCGCGCCACACCCAACTTCATTTCCGAGTTCTACCTGAGCCGTGCCCTGCCCCAGGGCGGTGGGACCAACGTGGTCAACGTCATGCTGGTGGATTTCCGCGGCTTCGACACCCTGGGCGAGATCACGGTTCTTGCGGCCGTGGCGCTGACCGTGTTCGCCCTGCTACGACGCTTCCGCCCACCCAAGGAAAGCATGCAGTTGCCTGCGCAGCAGCGCTCACTGGCGCCTGACGTGGTAACCGACCTCATCAACCCTCGTGGCGCGGATGATACGGCGCTGGGCTTCATGATGGTTCCGGCGGTGCTGGTCCGCCTGTTGCTGCCGGTGGCCGTAATCGTGTCGATGTACCTGTTCATGCGCGGACACAATCAACCGGGCGGCGGCTTCGTCGCCGGCCTGGTGCTGTCGGTAGCGTTCATCCTGCAGTACATGGTGGCAGGCACGCAGTGGGTCGAGGCCCAGATGCGTCTGCGTCCGTTGCGCTGGATGGGTACTGGGTTGCTGTTCGCGACCGTCACCGGATTGGGAGCGATTGCACTGGGCTATCCATTCCTGACAACGCATACGGCGCACGTCCACTTGCCGCTGCTGGGTGATCTGCATGTGGCCAGCGCACTGTTCTTCGACATTGGTGTATTTACCGTGGTGGTGGGCTCGACCCTGCTGATTCTGACCGCCCTGGGTCACCAGTCGGTGCGCGGTCATCGGCCGTCCAGCCTACCCAAGGGCATTGCCCCAAAAGGAGCCGTCTGATGGAAGAAGTGATTGCAATCGCAATCGGCGTCCTGGCTGCGTCAGGTGTCTGGCTGATCCTGCGTCCGCGGACGTTCCAGGTGGTCATGGGCCTGTGCCTGTTGTCCTACGGAGTCAACCTGTTCATCTTCAGCATGGGCAGCCTGTTCATCGGCAAAGAGCCGATCATCAAGGAAGGGGTGCCGCAGGACCTGCTCAACTACACCGACCCCCTGCCCCAGGCACTGGTGCTGACGGCCATTGTCATCAGTTTCGCGATGACCGCGCTGTTCCTCGTAGTGCTGCTGGCATCGCGGGGCCTGACCGGCACTGACCACGTAGACGGCCGGGAGCCCAAGGAATGAGCTGGATGCCCCATCTGATCGTTGCGCCCATCATCCTGCCACTGTTCACGGCAGCGCTGATGATGCTGCTCGGAGAAAAACACCGCCCGTTGAAAGCACGGATCAACGTCATATCCAGCATGATGGGACTGGCGATAGCCTGTTACCTGATGTGGTGGGTGCAGGATCAAGGCCAGGCCAGCTCGATCGGCGTGTACCTGCCTGGCAACTGGCAGGTGCCATTCGGCATCGTGCTGGTAGTGGACAGGCTGTCGGCACTGATGCTGGTGCTGACGGGCATCGTCGGGGTCTGTGCCCTGCTGTTCGCCATGGCGCGCTGGGATCGGGCCGGCGCCAGCTTCCATGCGTTGTTCCAGATCCAGCTGATGGGGCTCTATGGAGCGTTCCTGACCGCTGACCTGTTCAATCTGTTCGTGTTCTTCGAAGTGCTCCTGGCTGCGTCCTACGGCCTGATGCTGCACGGTTCCGGCAGGGCGCGGGTGTCGGCAGGCCTGCACTACATCGCGATCAACCTGCTGGCCTCATCGCTGTTCCTGATCGGCGCAGCGATGATCTACGGCGTCACGGGAACCCTGAACATGGCGGACCTGGCATTGAAGATTCCGCTGGTGCCCGAGGCGGATCGCGGCTTGCTGCATGCCGGTGCGGCCATTCTGGCGACAGCTTTCCTGGCCAAGGCCGGCATGTGGCCGTTGAACTTCTGGCTGGTGCCGGCCTACTCCGCCGCCAGTGCGCCGGTTGCGGCTCTTTTTGCCATCATGACGAAAGTCGGCTTCTACACCCTGTTGCGACTGTGGACCCTGTTGTTCTCAGGACAGGCCGGCGCCTCGGCGCACTTCGGTGGCCAGTGGTTGATCTACGGTGGGCTGGCGACCATCGCCGTGGCCGCGGTGTGCATCGTTGCGGCGCAGCGCCTGGAGCGCATGGCCAGCCTCAGCATCATGGTCTCGGCGGGCATCCTGCTGGCGGCCATCGGTTTCGGGCAGGCCGGCTTGATCGGCGCCGCACTGTTCTATCTGGTCAGCTCGACATTGGCGCTCAGCGCCCTGTTCCTGCTGGCCGAGCTGATCGAGCGTTCGCGCTCGGCCAACGAGATCCCTCTGGAATACGATGCCGATCCGCTGCCAGCAGCGGTCGAGGCGTTGCATCCGCCCAAGGGTATCAACCTGGATGACGAGCAGAAAGCCGTGGTGGGCCAGGTGATTCCATGGACCATGGCTTTCCTGGGCCTGAGCTTCATTGCCTGCGCACTGCTGATCATCGGCATGCCGCCGCTCTCCGGTTTCATCGGCAAGCTGAACCTGATTTCTGCACTGTTCAACCCGCAGGGTCTGGGTGTTGCCAGCGAGCAGACCTTGAGTGCGACAGCATGGGCCTATCTGGCGTTGCTGATCCTTTCCGGACTGGCCTCGTTGATCGCACTGGCGCGGGTCGGCATGCAGCGCTTCTGGACGCCCCACGAGCGGCCTTCACCGTTGCTGCGGCTCAACGAATGCGTGCCGATCATGGTATTGCTGGGGCTTTGTGTCGTGCTGGCGATGCGCGCCGAGCCACTGTTGCGGTACACGGCGGACACGGCGGCGATGCTCGACGATCCCAAGCAATACGTGATGACCGTGCTGGGTGCTCAGCCGATACCCAGCCCGACTGCTGCCAGCCTGGAGGGTGAACCATGAGTCGCCTGTTACCCGCCCCCCTGTTGTCGATTGCCCTCGCCGTGTTGTGGCTGCTGCTCAATGTGTCCATGAGTGCCGGGAACCTGCTGCTTGCCGTGCTGCTTGGTTGGCTGGCGCCGTTGCTGATGTCTCCGCTGCGGCCCCAGGCGGTACGGATCCGTCGGCCCATGGTGGTGCTGCAACTGCTGCTGCGCGTGGGCGGCGGCGTACTGGTTTCCAACCTGCAAGTGTTCTGGCGGGTTTGGACCATGGACGTTCGCGCGCCCCGTTCGGCCTTCGTAGAGATTCCGCTGCAACTGCACAATGCCAACGGCCTTGCCGCCCTGGCGGCCGTCGCCACCGTCATTCCCGGCACCGTGTGGTCCGAGCTGGCGCTGGATCGCAGCGTGCTGCTGATGCATGTGCTGGATCTGGATGACGAAGCGCAGTTCATCGAGGAATTCAAAGACACCTACGAACGCCCGCTGATGGAGATTTTTCAATGAGCGCATTGTTGTCCAACGCCATTGTCGCGAGCCTGTTCATCTTTGCCCTGGCCATGTTGCTGACCCTGGTGAGACTGTTCCGGGGGCCGTCGGCCCAGGATCGGGTGCTGGCCCTTGATTACCTGTATATCCTGGCGATGCTGGTCATGCTGGTGCTGGGCATACGCTACGCCAGCGACACCTATTTCGAAGCAGCGCTGCTGATCGCTCTGTTCGGTTTCGTAGGCTCGTTTGCGCTGGCCAAATTCCTGCTGCGTGGAGAAGTCATCGAATGAACTCGGTACAGGTCCTGCCGTTCTGGGTGGAGGTGGCCACAGCCATACTATTGCTGGCCAGCAGCATATTTGCATTCACCGGCGCCTTGGGGCTGCTGCGTTTCAAGGACTATTTCCAACGCATGCACCCGCCCGCGCTGGCGTCCACATTAGGCGCCTGGTGCGTGGCGCTGGCTTCGATCCTGTACTTTTCCTGGCTCAAGCACGGGCCAGTGGTGCATGCCTGGCTCATCCCGATTCTGCTGTCGATCACCGTGCCGGTGACCACGCTGCTGCTGGCTCGGGCCGCGTTGTTCCGCAAGCGTACCGCGGGGGAAGCGGTGCCTGCCGAAGTCAGCAGCCACCGCAGCGACAGTGGTCACTGAGTTACTTGAGGCTGGCGCTGACTTTGTTGGCGACGTCTTCAGGTAGCCACGCCTTCCACACGTCTGGATGATCCTTCATGAAGGCTTCGCTGGCCTGGCGAGGCGATGTGCGGGCTTCGCTCATGTCGGCCAGGGCCTTGTTCAATGGATCAATGGGCAGATCGACCTTGGCGAAGAAGTCGACCAGTTGCGGATACTCCTGCTGAAACGCCTTCGACACCCCTATGGACAACTTCGAGGGCAGCGAACGGCTCGGCAGCGGCGCGGGGTTGTCAGCATCGGTCAGCGTGCCCCAGGCCTTAGCATCGAATGGCGGCTCTTCGAGCTGGATAAGCTTGTAACGCCCCAGCAGCGGCGTCGGCGACCAATAATAGAAAAGCACTGGCTTGCCGCGGCGGATCGACGAGGCGATCTCGGCATCCAGCGCGGCGCCGGAGCCCGAACGGAAATTGACATAGTCGTCCGTCAGCTTGTACGCCTTGAGTTTCTGCGCGTTGACGACTTCGGATGTCCAGCCGATTGGACTGTTGAGGAAGCGGCCCTTGTCGGGACTTTCCGGGTCTTTGAAGACGTCCTTGTAGCGCGCCAGGTCGGCGACGCTGCGCAGCTCGGGCGCGAGCGGCTTGATGCCCTTGGCGGTGTCCCCCTTGATAACGTATTCGGGAACGAACCAGCCCTCGGTGGCACCCTTGACGGTATCACCCACACCGATGACCTTTCCGTCGGCTTCAGCCTTGACCCATACCGGGCTGCGCCCTGCCCACTCTTCGGCAATGACCTGAATGTCATTCTTGGCCAGGGCCGTTTCCAGGGTGATGGTCGTGCCGGGCTGGGTATCGGTAGGCAGGTCGTAGCCCTTCTCGACGATGTAGCGCAGCAGTTCGGTGATGAAGCTGCCGCTTTCCCAGTTCAGATCGGCAAAATGAATGGGCGCCGGTTGCGCGTGAGCCGGGATGGCTGCGGTCGATAGCCAGAAGCCGGCGCCACAAGCAGCCAGCCAGGCACGTAGTCCTTTCATGCGGGGTTCCTCGGTAAACAGTCGATGACGAGAGTAAGTCACCTTACTGTAGCGCAGGTTCCCCCAGGTGTTACTCGCTGGCTTTGAAGGTCAACTCGCCCTTGCGCCACTTCGCCGCCTTGGCGGTTGCCGCCTTCAAGGTCTTGCCGAGGTTTTCCTCGATGCGCTCGTGGGCAGCGAACACCAGCATCACCGTCTGGCCTTCCTTGAACACGATGCCCTCGCCCTGCGCCATGCTGACGAAGGCATACTCGCCGAGTCCGTAAACGGTGAGCTTGATGTCGCGAAACTTGAGTTCGAACTTGCCACCTTCGCGGCTGGGCAGGACCGCAGCGCGAAAATGGTCGCCTACTTTGAGTTCGAGCCTGGGCTTGTCATCGACCACCAGTGCAGACTCGGTGTCGAGTTCAGCCATATAGATGCCTTCCGCGCTTTGTTCGGTGACATAGACGAAACGCGACTGAAAGAGTTTGACCAACTTCGCACGCAAGTCGCCGAGCACAAACAGTGCGTGCATATCCAGATTACTTACTGCCAATGAAGAATCCTCAAATCGAAACACAGACTACCGAACGCAGTTCGCGTGGTAATAACCTGAAGACGCGGGGAGCGCCGAACGGTCGGCGGCACGTGCAATGACTGCTACCGACCTGCTAACGAAAGACTAAAGGATCGAACCTTGATCCGGGATGCGCAGCGTCGACCCTGCTGCAGGGAAAATTGCCGATGACCGCGAAGGAAAAAGGCAGGTCTGGACATGTGTGGCTGAGCGGCGCCGGGGCTGTATCGAGCAACCGGCGACCAACATGATCCGGGCGATGATGCGCATGACGGTGATCTGCCGCGAATAGTACCGAATCGAACCCCGGCCTGGTCAAGAAGTTTGTTGCATGGCTGCAGGGTGGACGCAAAGCAGTGCCCAGACCAGTGCCATTGGGCGTCTGTGCTGCAGACAAATCCGGCATCGCAAGCGAACTCTGGCGAAGCCCTCGCCTCAGATACTGGGTAACCTTTCAATCATGGCTGGAAACGGCCGCAGAGGAGTCATCATGGATCTGCCGAACCCAAGCCTTACTGGCCTTTTCGATCAACTGGGCCTGGCCAGCGACGAGGCCGATATTCAGAAATTCATTGCCGAGCATCAGCTGGATCAAGACACCAAGCTGGTGGATGCGCCCTTCTGGAGTGAACAGCAACGCAACTTCTTGAAAGAAGAGCTGCACAGCGACGCAGAATGGGCGCCCATCGTCGATGAGCTCAACGTGGCATTGCACCCGCAGGCGTAAGGGATACGTGCGCCGGGGAGATCACGCCTGACGCTGATGCTTGTCGATCTGCTCGTGGCGCTCTTGCGCCTCGATGCAGTATTTGGTGGTGGGGCTGATCAGTAGACGCTTGAGGCCGATCGGCTCGCCACTGTCATCGCACCAGCCAAAGCTGTCGTCGTTGATCCGGCCCAGGGCCATTTCCAATTGCGGCAGCAGGCGCTGGTCGCGATCGATGACATTGACCAGCCAGTGACGCTCCTCTTCCACGGAGGCGGCATCGGCGGGGTCGGCCGGCGTATCCAGGCTTTCGATGGCTACACGGCTTTGCTCGATGCGCTCCTGAGTCTCGACCTTCATGGCCTGCAACAGCTCGGTGAAGTAGGCCAGTTGCTCGGCGTTCATGTAGTCATCAGCCGGCATGGCCAGCAACTTTTCCTTTGTCATTGATTTCTCTGCAAACGAATAATGCGCTAGGGCAAAACAGGAAGCTCGCGACGCTGGAAGCGACGCAGGCAGAATTCTTCAAGCACCACAGGGCACATGGTCAAGAGGGGCGGCAGTCTAAGGCCGGTTTTGACGCGCAGCAACCCTAAATTTGGCGCCCGCTCGGGTGATGGCCAGTCGTCGCGTACATCGCCGCGCCACATGCAGCGGCAGGCAGCCGGGCAGGCGTCTTCTCGCGGGGCTTTTATAGCATACTGGCCGTCTATGATTGCCTGCGATGATTGCTTGGGGTTTCGCCATGACCGACGTTGATACAACCGCCTCCGAACCACTGCTGCTCGATGTCATCGAGATCCGCGTGCTGGGTGCACTGATCGAAAAGCAGGCCAGCAACCCGGAGACCTATCCGCTGACGCTCAATGCGCTGGTGCTGGCCTGCAACCAGAAGACCAGCCGCGAGCCGGTGACCCAGTACACCCAGGGGCAGATCGGGCAGAGTCTGCGCGCACTCGAAGGCCGGCAGATGACCCGGCTGGTGATGGGCAGCCGTGCCGATCGCTGGGAACATCGGCTGGACAAGGCGCTCGAGCTGGTGCCCGCCCAGGTCATCCTGGTGGGCCTGATGTTCCTGCGGGGGCCGCAGACCGTTGGCGAGCTGCTGTCGCGAAGTGCTCGCCTGCACGATTTCGAGGACGCCGAGCAGATCGTGCATCAGCTGGAGCGGCTGATCAGCCGCGGCTTCGCTGTGCACGTGCCGCGCCAGGCTGGCCAGCGCGAGGATCGTTACTCCCACGCTCTGGGCGATCCTGCTGCCATTGACGCAATCATGAGCGCGCGTGCGGTGACACCCGAACGCAGCGGTTCGCGACCTGACGATACCCGCCTCGACGAACTGGAGGCACGCATCGCCGCACTGGAGGAGCGCCTGTCGAAACTGGAGTGACGCGCTGATCAGGTGCGGGCGTACTCGGTTGCCAGACGCAGTTGCTCGGCCGTTGGCCGCACGCCGGTATACAACACGAACTGTTCCAGGGCTTGGATGGCAATGACTTCCAGACCCGTGATCACCGGTTTGCCCAGTTCGCCCGCGGCCTTGATCAATGGTGTCTGCCAGGGCAAAGCGACCACATCGAATACCCGCTGCGCCGCTTCGATGGCGGCGGTCTCGAACGACAGCTCGTCGGCCTGCTCGCCACCAGACATGCCGATCGGGGTGACATTGATCAGCAATTGCGGGCGCGAATCGCCCAGTTCGGCCTGCCAGGGATAACCGCAGGCGTCGGCCAGCGCGCGGCCGGTTTCGTAGTTGCGGGCGATGATCAGGCCATTGCGCAGACCGGCGTCGCGACATGCCGAAGCCACGGCCTTGGCCATGCCGCCGCTGCCGCGCAGGGCAAAGGTGGTATCTGGGTCGACGCCATGCGTGTCGATCAGTTGGCGAATGGCCAGATAGTCGGTGTTGTAGGCCTTCAGGTGACCGTTGTCATTGACGATGGTATTGATCGACTCGATGGCCGCTGCCGATGCATCCAGCTCGTCCACCAGGGGGATGCAGGCTTCCTTGAATGGCATCGACACGCCACATCCGCGGATGCCCAAGGCGCGCATGCCGCCGATGGCGGCGGGCAGATCGCGTGTGGTCATCGCTTTGTAGTAGTAGTCGAGGCCCAACTGGTCGTACAGGTGATTGTGGAAGCGCACCCCGAACGTTCCGGGACGCGCGGCGAGAGACATGCACAGGATGGTATCGCGGTTGGGAGAAATGGACATTGGTGGCCTCCGGGCGGCGTGTGGCGGATGAAAGCGGGCAGACGACGCCATGCCCTTACACAAAATTTACCCATGGACAGGGACGCTTTCGACTGATTTTTTGTCATAGTCGTGTCCCCGGCGAAATGCTCTGAACCTATCGCAGGTTCGGACGCCAGGGGTGCGAAACACGAGGAATCTATCATGATGCGTCAACTTCCCAAGATCGCTCTGTTGGTCGGCACGTTGGCGATGGCCAGTCAGGCCTCGGCACATGGAGGCGGCTGGCATGGTGCCGGGCCGGGTATATTGGGCGCGGTACTGGGTGCGGCCGTGGTCGGCGCGGTGGTCACATCCAATGCACCGCAGCGGGTCTATGTGGAACAGCAACCGGTTTACGTGCAAAGCCCGCCACCGGTGTATGTGCAACAGCCTGTCTATGTACAGCAGCCGGTGTATGTCCAGTCGCAGCCGGTGTATGCGCAGCCCTACCCTGTCTACGCGGCACCGCCGCCGCGTGGTTACTACGGGCCACCGCGCGGCTACTATGGGCCACCGCCGGTCTACTACGGTTCGCCACGCTGGTGAGGCGCGCGGCTGTGGCGTGATAGGGATTGTCGATGGTGACTATCGAGCAAGGTGATTTCTAAGGTGCAGGTCGATTTCGTAAGGTGGTCGGCAGGAACCACGGAGGTCTCTCATGCCTGTATTAAGAATCATGTCGGTAGTCGGCAGTGCAGTCCCGGAAAAGTTGCGCGACCTGGGTCTTCTGGCGTGCTGGTATGTGGTGCGCGACGGCGAGGCAATCAGCGGCCCGCTGCCCTCCCTGCCTCATGCCAAGCAAGCGTACGCCACGCTCAATGCAGCGCAGCACCCCCAACTGGCCTGAACCACTGCGCTCTCCACAAAGCCCCGCTCCGCGGGGCTTTTCATTGGGCAGCGGGCTGGATGAGCTTTTCTTCACGCAGTGCATCCCGACAAACGCGACAATCGACAGGCGCTTTGCCATACTTCCAACGTGTGACATTCGACACTCTCGACCCCGCCTCGATCATCAGCCCGATCTACCTCTTTTTCAGTGAGCGCTCCGCGTGAAGACCCCGCTATCCTTATTCAGCCTGTGGCTGGCCTTGACCACCTTCGTCGTCGCCCCGAACCTGCAAGCGGCGGAAAAAGCCGCGATACCGCGTGACCCGTCGCAGTTGCACCTGGCCTCGGGCAGTGCCCTGCTGATCGATCTGCAGACCAACAAAGTGGTCTATGAGAACAACGCCGACCATGTGGTACCCATCGCGTCGGTCACCAAGCTGATGACCGGCATGGTGGTGCTGGATGCCAAACAGTCCATGAGCGAAGTGATTTCGGTGGACATCAGCCACAACAAGGAAATGAAAGGTGTGTTTTCGCGGGTCAAGCTCGGCAGCGAGCTGAATCGCCGGGACATGCTGCTCATCACCCTGATGTCTTCCGAGAACCGTGCAGCGTCCAGCCTCGCGCATCACTATCCGGGTGGCTACGGCGCGTTCATTGCGGCAATGAACGCCAAGGCCCGCTCGTTGGGCATGACCCATACGCGCTATGTGGAGCCCACCGGGCTGTCTACCAGCAACGTCTCGACCGCACGCGATCTGACCAAACTGCTGGTGGCGGCGCAGCAGTATCCGCTGCTGAGCGAACTGAGCACTACGCGGGAAAAAACCGTGGCGTTCAAGAAACCCAGCTATACATTGGGCTTTCACAACACCGACCACCTGATCAACAAGGATGATTGGGACATCAAGATCACCAAGACCGGCTTCACCAACATGGCCGGCCACTGCCTGGTGCTGGTGACGCGCATGGGAGGGCGGCCGGTGGCGATGGTGATCCTCGATGCCTTCGGCAAGTACACCCACTTCGCCGACGCCAGCCGCCTGCGCAAATGGGTGGAAACCGGTAAGAGCAGCGCACCGCCGGCAGTGGCAATGGACTACAAGGCGCAGAAGAAGCAAATGCGTCAGGCCGCGGACTGACCGCGTCGATCACGAACGCCTGGCGGCCTGCTTGCGGGCATACATGGCGCCATCGGCATCGGCCAGCAGACGCTTTACGCTGTCGTGTCGCCCGGGGTCGTACTCGATACGACCCACGCTGTAGGTGATCGTGTAGCGGCCTTGAAGTTCGGCGTTGGCCTCTGCCAAGGCCTGGCCCAGGCGGTCGATGACCGCATCGCCCGCGGCGGCATTGGAGCCCAGCAGCAGCGCAACGAATTCGTCCCCGCCCATTCGCCCGATCACATCCATTTCCCTGAGCACCCTGCGCAATACCTGGGCGAACGTGACCAGCGCACGGTCGCCTTCGGCGTGGCCGAAGGTGTCGTTGATGGCCTTGAAACGATCGAGGTCGAAAAACAGCAGCGACGCCGGGGTACCCATGCGCCTGCACATGCTCAAGGCATGCTCGGCAAGGGCTTCGAACCCGCGACGGTTGGACAACTGGGTGAGGTCGTCGATGCTGGCCAACTGCAAAGCGGCGATCTCGCGCTCGGCCATGCTCGCCAGGTCCAGCAGCAGGCCGCGTTCCTCGGCGTCGAGGACTCGCGGCCGGGTATCGAGCAGACACAACGTCCCGACGTTGCTGCCATTGCCTACTTTCAACGGGCAGCCGGCATAGAAGCGGATCTTTGGGTCACCGGTCACCAATGGGTTGTCGTGGAAACGCTCGTCGCTGCCAGCATCGGGGACCATGAGAATCTGGTCGCTGAGGATGGCGTGGGCGCAGAACGAGACATCTCGCGACGTTTCAGTGGCGGCCATGCCCTGGCAGGACTTGAACCATTGGCGGTCGCTGTCCACCAGGCTGACCAAGGCGATGGGCACGTCGAACAGCCGCCTGGCCAGGCGGGTAAGGCGGTCGAAACGCTCCTCGGGCCGAGTGTCGAGAATGTTCAGGGCATGCAGTGCATGTACGCGCTCTTCTTCATGCACAGGCTTGGCAGGCGCCAGCATCGGGCAGCTCCTCGGTGATGTCTGCCCCTAGCCTAGCTCATGGGCCGGGGGTTTATAAGTAGCCTGGCGTGGACCTCACGCCGTGGTACTGACCATGGAACCGGCGGTGCTGCTGCCGGATTCCTGCATGGCCTGAAGCAGCCCAGCGGTGGCGGTCTGCAACGCAGCAGAGGTGGCGACCACCTGCGCCTGGATGGCGGCCACGGAGGCTGCCTTGCTTTCTTCGCTTTGCTGGCTGGCCTGGATGCGGGCCATCTCCTGCTGCTGTTCCTGAAGCTGCTTCTGCAGCTCGGCAATCTGCTTTTGCAGCGCCTTGATTGTGTCCGATGTACCACCGCTGCCCTGGGCTGCGCCCGCGCCGCCAGCGCCACCGGCCGGCGCGCCTTTCTCGGTCGCGGCGGGCGCGGCAGCGGTCTGCGTCGCCTCGCTGTCGGCGACTGCCGTGGGCGCCGGCGCGGCCGTGTTGCTCGGGGCAGACGGGCGAATGCTCAAGGTGCTGGCGATGTTGCTCAAGGCGTTCATGACGGGTGCGTCCCTATAGGCTGTGACCGTTGCATCGGCCGGAAACAGCCAGGCTTTAGCAACCTGCATAGCGAACGTGCTATCCGTCGGCCTGCGGCCTCGGAACCGCCTTGGGGTTACCCAGAAAGGAGGAGGTGGCGCAAGATGAAAAAAACTTCAACGAGCCGTGCGCGGATTGTTGTCACAATGCCGCCATCCTCAGCAGACATCATCGGGTAGAGACCAACATGACGCGCGTACTGACCATCGAAGACGATGCCGTGACCGCCAGGGAGATCGTGGCGGAACTGAGCAGCCATGGCCTGCAGGTCGACTGGGTGGACAACGGCCGCGAAGGGCTGGTCAAGGCGGTGAGCGGCAATTACGACGTGATCACCCTTGATCGCATGCTGCCCGAGCTGGACGGCCTGGCCATCGTGACGACCCTGCGCACCATCGGGGTGAGCACGCCCATTCTGATGATCAGCGCGCTGTCCGATGTCGACGAGCGCGTACGCGGCCTGCGTGCCGGTGGCGATGACTACCTGACCAAGCCGTTCGCCTCGGACGAAATGGCGGCTCGCGTCGAGGTGCTGCTGCGCCGCAACAACCCCGTGGCCGCCACCGACAACACGCTGCGCGTCGCCGACCTGACCCTGGACCTGATGACCCGCGAAGCCCGCCGTGGCGAGCAGGCGCTGAATCTGTTGCCCACCGAATACAAGCTGCTGGAATTTCTGATGCGCAATGCCGGGCAGATCCTGACGCGCATGATGATCTTCGAAGAAGTCTGGGGTTATCACTTCGATCCGGGCACCAATCTGATCGACGTGCACATTGGCCGCTTGCGCAAGAAGATCGACCCACCGGGCACCGCACCGTTGATCAAGACCGTGCGAGGCTCCGGCTATGTCATTGCCGAACCTGTCTAAAGGCTGGCGCTCTTCCAGCAGTCGGCTGCTGGCGCTGTACAGCTTTCTGTTCGTGGCCTGGAGCAGCATCCTCATGGGGGTGTTGTACTACGAGGTCTCGACCTACCTGGCCGACCTGGCGCGGCACTCCCTGATGCAGCGTCAACACCTCTTCTCGCGTTTCCACGGTGAAGCGTTGAACGAGGCCCTGGCTGCCAGCGAAGCATTCGATGATCGCACCTTCGATGCCTATGGCCTGTTCGACCTGCAACTGCGGCCGTTGTCCGGCCAACTGCTACAAGTGCCTCGCGGGCTGCCGCTGGACGGTCGCATCCACGACCTGGACAGCTGCGTGGACAGCGCCAACCCGCAGATGCCGCAGAACAGCTGCGACGCGGTGGCCATGCGTACCCTGGACGGGCGCTGGCTGGTGCTGGTACGCGACAACGGTTCGTTGTTCGCGGTGACCCACATCATTCTGCGCGCATTGCTGTGGGGGATTTCACTGACGATCATTCCCGGTATCGCCGGCTGGCACCTGCTGCGGCGCAGGCCATTGCGGCGCATCCGCGCCATCGAGGCCCGTGCCGATGCCATCGTGGCCGGTGACCTGACCACCCGCCTGCCGCTCTCCGACCGCCGCGACGAACTGGACATGCTGGCGGCGATCGTCAACACGATGCTTGAACGCATCGAGCAACTGATGATCGAGGTCAAGGGCGTCTGCGACAACATTGCCCATGACTTGCGTACTCCCCTGACCCGCCTGCGCGCCCAGCTGTATCGCATCCAGCAGGAAGCGCCGGCTGATTCGCGCCAGGCGTTGCAACTGGACGACGTGATCGCCGAAGCCGACACGCTGATGGCGCGCTTTCGCGGGCTGTTGCGCATCTCGGAAATCGAAGACCACCGCCGACGTTCCGGTTTCATTTCCTTCGACCCGCAGCCGCTGCTGCACGAATTGCACGATTTCTACCTGCCTTTGGCCGAAGACGAGGGCATCAATCTGCGTCTGGACGTGCCGGACACGCTGCCGATGCTGCATGGCGATCGCGCGTTGCTGTTCGAAGCCGTGGGCAACCTGCTCAGCAATGCCATCAAGTTCACCCCCGCGCACGGCCTGGTAGTGCTCGGCGCCACGGCGGAAAACGGCGCCACGCGCGTGGAAATCAGCGACAGCGGGCCGGGTATCGCACCAGAGGAGCGCGAAGCGATCTTCCAACGCTTCTACCGTTGCGAAGCCGACGGCCAGCACAGCGGCTTCGGCCTGGGGCTGTCGATCGTTGCTGCGGTGGTCAAACTGCATGGGTTTACCCTCGAAGTGGGCAGCAGCGAACAAGGTGGCACGCGGATGACCCTGTGGTGCCGACAAAGCAAGGCATTGGTGTGAACATGAACCTGCTCTATATCAGCGACACGCCCGACACCGCTCTGCAACGCGCACTGGCGGACCACGCCACGGTGCTGCACACGGTCGATACGGCCACAGCAGCGCAGGCGCTTGCGCAAGGTCCCTATGGCTTCATCGTGCTGGCACTGGCACGCTCAGGCCACGGGGCGCTGGAACATTGCCTGGCCCACCGGGGCGAGGCTGCGGTGATGCTGTTGCTTGCCGACGACGACCGTCAGGCCCGCATCGGCGCCCTGCGTGCCGGCGCCGATGCGTGCCTGGCGCAGCCGGTCGCCCCGGCTGAAGTGCTGGCCCGCCTGCAGGCACTGGCTCGTCCGCGACCGCGCGCAGCCACCCTGCCGCCCTCGCGCCTGTGGCTGTCACCCTCGCGGCTGATGGTTGGACGAGGCAAGCGCCAGCAGAGCCTGACCGTCAGCGAGCATCGCTTGCTGGCGATGCTGGCGAGCAACCCCGGCGCGGTCAGTCGGCAATCGATCGAGCAACAGTTGTGGGGCGCAGGCCAGGCGTCGAAGACGGCGCTGATCGAACGGCACGTGTGCAACCTTCGTCGCAAGCTAGCCCAACTCGATTGCCCCGAGGCCCTGCAGACCCTGCGCGGCTTCGGCTACAGTCTGGCCGAGCCGCTGCTGCTGCGCGCCGACTGAGCGAGCCCAGGGCCCTCAGCGGGCGCGGGTCATGCAGCGGGCGTAGCGCTCGTCCACCCGTTGGGCGAACCAGGCCGTGGTCAGATTGCGGGTGATCTTCGGGCTCTGCAGTTTGATGCCCGGCAGGATCGCCCGTGGAACCGGCTTGCCAGCGGCCTTGTCAGCCAGGGCGAAGGTGCGCTGGAACAGCGTGGTCTGTTCGAAATCCAGGGTTTCACCCTCCTCGAGGGCACGGCGAATGTCGCGGTCGTTCATGTTCAAGCGGTTGCCGAGATTGCGTACCGCCAACTCGGTGTTGCTGGCAGCGCTGGAGTCGTAGCGGATCAGGTCGCCGTCGAGCGCCAGACGGCCGCCTGACAATTGATTCACCGCATTCTGGAACGCCGCGTTGCGGCTTGCGTACCAGCCGGCATTGAAATCGGCGAAGCGGTACAGCGGCCGTTCGTAGCTGGCTGGATAGCCGAGCAGATGGGCGATGCCGAAGTACATGCCACCGCGCCGGGTGAACACCTCGCGGCGAATCGAACCGTCCACTGTGTAGGGGTAGCGCGCGCGGTGCTTCTCGGCGAAGTCGATGCTGACCTGCATCGGTCCGCCGGTGCGGACGGGATTGAAGGTGCCGAACAGCTGCCTGCCCAGAGGCACCATGCCGGTGAAATCGTCGAAGATTTCACTGAGCTGTTTCTCCGAGCGTGCGGCCTCCAGGCGTTGTGCATAGGACTTGCCGTCGCCCGAGCGAATGCCCAGCGCAGCGTCGACGAGAAAGCCAGGCACATGCACGCGGCCGGCGCGGCGGTCGATTTCCTGGCGGGCGATCTTGCCCAGCCCCGGCACGCTGGGGTCGACCTGGAAGGTGGATTCCTGCTCGGCCACGGCCAGCACCGCGCACAGATTTTCATCGCTGCCGGGGATGCCCTGCACGTTCAAGGCCGTTTCGATATCGGCAGCCCAGCCTTCGCGGTCCGTGACCTTGGCGGGCAACAGTTGCACGAGCCTGGCACGCACCTGTTCGGGCGAAGGTGCCGGGGGTTGGTTGCTGCGTTGGCTGGAACAGGCGGCGAGCAATACAAGGAGGATGCTCAGTGCGCCATGGCGCACGGCGAGCCGGCTTGTGGACATGTAAGGCCTTGGGAACGGATGGATTTGCGCCAGTATGGACGAGGTCCCGGCATGTCGACACCCCCAGTGCAAATACCCCGCAGTCTGGCTATGCTTGCGCTCATGACCATGGCCCCTGCCACTCGCCAACCCTGCCCACCCGGCGCTTGCATCTGCGAGCGCGAACGCCTGCACGCGGTTCCCGACGCCGACCTGCGCATCCTGCGCCTGACCCGCGATGAAGAAAAGCGCCTGCTCGAACGGCTCGAGAACGTGGAAAGCCTGGACGAGCTGCGGCGCTTGCAGCAGCGCATCTTCGACCAGCTTGGCCTGCGTGTCGAAGTCACGCCCGGCTCAGGCACCGTGCGCAGCATGCGTGGCATCGCTATCCAGATCGACGTGCTGCCAGGACTGTGCCGCAAGACGCGGCAAGCAATCCCGGCCGCCATCCGTCGTGGCCTGGAAAAGAACCCCCAGGTGGCCTACCGGCTGCTCGACGCCCACGACCTGCTCGGCGGCTGACGGGAGCTGGCACGGAATCTGCTCCACCCCTGTCAATCAGTGTCGAAACGCCATGTTTTCGTCACTCTTTCCGAACAGACGGGGTTGGCATGGACACACGTTTTTCTTGCACCGGTTGTGGCAAATGCTGCAGCGACCATCACGTACCGCTGACGCTGTCCGAGGCCCGCCATTGGGCGGAAGATGGCGGCCAGTTGATCGTATTGCTCGAAGCCTTCCTGGAAAACGGCCCCGGCCTGCATAGCCTGAACCTCAGCCACGCGCAACAGGAACATGCCAGACGGCGCTCGCTGCCCGTGCTGTGCGGCAGCGCGCCCGCCTACGTCTCGATCACCTTCGCCGCCTACAACGTCGGGCCCTGTCGCAATCTGAATGCGGACAATCGCTGCGGCATCTATGCCGAGCGGCCGCTGGTGTGCCGGATCTATCCGATGGAGATCAACCCGCACATACCACTGCGCCCGGACATGAAGGATTGCCCGACCGAAGCCTGGGCCACCGGGCCGGCGTTGATTGCCGGTGGGCAACTGGTCGACGCGCCGCTGGCCGCGTTGATCGAGCGCTCGCGCCAGGCTGACCGTGACGACATCGCTGCCAAGGCGCAGGTGTGCGCGCAGCTGGGTATCCACACCGCTGCGCTCAAGGGCGATGGCTTCACCACTTACCTGCCGCCGCCTGCCGCTTTCCTCGCGGCGCTGCGCGAAGTCGACACCATGCCGATGCTGGCAAACAACTTGTCGACGCGCTGGGACCTGCACGTGCCGGATGAGGACCTGGCACGGCGCCTGGCCGAAACCGGCGCGATGATCGCCGCTATCCTGGCCGACGACGCCATGTTCATTTCGCTGCGCCGCGCGGCCTGAGCACCGCAAACGCATGGATGGGAGATGCATGACACGAATCATTACGTTATATTATAACCATAACATAATGGATTGTTGCACATGCGCTCACCTCGTTTTGCCCCCATGGCCAGCCTCGCCTTCAGCGTATTGGGGATGCCCGTCTACGCCGAAACCTCGCCCGAAACCCTCGAACTGGAAGCCATCAGCGTCACAGCGGGTGGCGATATGGAAACCGCGACCGGTCCGGTTACCGGCTACCGCGCGACCCGTTCGGGCAGCGCGACCAAGACCGATACCGCGATCAAGGACATTCCCCAAGCGGTCAGCGTGATCCCGGTCCAGGTGCTTCAGGACCTGGGCAGCAGCAATGTCGAACGCGCCCTGCAATACGCCGGTGGTGTATCCCAGCAGAACAACTTCGGCGGACTGACGCTGTACGAATACAGCGTACGCGGCTTCAGCACCTCGGAATTCTACCGCGACGGTTTCAGCGCCAACCGTGGCTACCCTGCGACCCCGGACGTCTCCAGCATCGAGCGCATCGAGGTGCTCAAGGGGCCGGCCGCCAGCCTGTACGGACGTGGCGATCCAGGGGGTACGGTCAACATCGTCAGCAAGAAACCACAGGCCGAGTCATTCGCGCGCTTGTATGGCAGCGCCGGCTCCTGGGACCGCTATCGCACCAGCCTTGACCTGAACACACCTCTGGATGCCGAAGGCCAGGTGCTCAGCCGGGTCAATCTGGCGGTGGAAGCCAACCACAGCTTCCGCGACCATGTGCAGAGCAAGCGGGTGTACGTGGCACCTTCGCTGAGCTGGCAGCTGGACCCGGACACCTCGTTACTGGTAGAGACCGAGCTGGTGCGCCACCAATCGGTGTTCGACCGCGGTGTGGTAGCGCCGGGCAACGGATGGGGTGGAGGCTCGCGCCGGACCTTTCTCGGCGAGCCGAACGACGGCTTCATCGACAACGACAACAACCGCATCCAGGCCGCGCTGGAACATCGGCTCAACGACGACTGGCAACTGCGCGTGGCCAGCCATTACAAGCAGGGCGAGCTGAGCGGCGATGCCAGTGAGGCACGCGCGCTCAACGCCGACGGGCATACGGTCAATCGGCGCTTTCGCGAGCGTGACATGGACTGGCACGACAGCATCAGCCAGGTCGAGCTGCGCGGTTTCCTCGACACGGCCAGCGTGCAGCATGAACTGTTGATCGGCAGCGAGTACGAGGATTACCGCAAGAACGAACGGGTGACCGCGACCGCAGGCGCCTACCGGATCGACATCTTCGACCCGGTGTACGGCCAGCCCAAACCTACAGGCGCGCGGTCCGGCTCGGATTTTCGCGAGCATGTGCGCAGCCACGCGCTGAACCTGCAGGACCAACTGGTGTTCAGCGACCAACTGCGCGGCATGCTGGGCGCGCGCTATGAACATTTCGAACAGCGCATTGCCGACTACACCACTGGCAATCGCAACCTGCAGCGCCAGGACGCCCTCACCCAGCGCGCCGGACTGCTCTACCAACTCACCCCGCAATGGGCGCTGTTCGCCAATGCCTCGACGTCGTTCAAGCCCAACAGCGGGCTAGATGCGCGCGGCAAATCGTTCGACCCGGAAGAAGGCATGGGCTACGAGGCCGGGCTAAAGGCTGAGCTGTTCGACGAGCGCCTGAGCGCGACCCTGGCGGCGTTTCACATCGACAAGGAGAACGTGCTGGCGCTGGACCCGGCGAGCAACCTCAATCGCGCCATCGGCAAGGCACGCAGCCAGGGCGTCGACTTGCAGTTCAGCGGCCAGCTGACCGATGCATTGCGCGTGATCGGCGCCTACGCCTGGATCGATGCCGAAGTCACCGAGGGCGACGCCAGCGTGCCCAAGGGCAGCCGCCTGCTGGGCGTGGCCCGCAACAGCGCCAGCCTGCTGGGCGTCTATGCGTTTCAGGACGGGCCGTTGCGCGGCTCCGATATCGGCGCCGCGTTTACCTATGTAGGGGATCGGTCCGGCGAATCAGGGGGGAATTTCGAGTTGCCTGCCTATCACACGGTCGATTTGCTTGCGCATTACAAGGCCAGCGACAAGGTCACCCTGGGGGTCAACTTGAACAACCTGTTCGACGAGAGGTACTTCGAGCGATCCTACAGCAACTACTGGGCGATGCCCGGCGAGCCGCGCAACCTGACCTTGAGCGTGGCAGTGGATCTGTAGACAGCGCTTGCCAGGACGACGGCCTTGTCTCTCAAGGCCGCCCTACCGGCGCATGCTCAGGCGTCAGATACGGAAACTGCCAACCAATTGCTTGAGGCGCAGCGCCTGCTGTTCGAGGTCGGCGCATGCACGCAGGGTGGACTGCAGGTTTTCCACACCTTCCTGATTGAGCGTGTTGATCTCGGTGATATCGACGTTGATCGATTCCACCACGGCGGTCTGCTCTTCGGTGGCGGTGGCTACCGACTGGTTCATGCCGTCGATCTCGCCGATGCGCTGGGTCACGCTGACCAGACGCTCACCGGCCTGGTTGGCGATGGTGACGCTGGACTCGCTCTGGCCCTGGCTTTCGTTCATCAGGATGACCGCCTGGCGTGCACCCACCTGCAACTGCTCGATCATGCCTTGAACCTGCTGTGCCGATTCCTGGGTGCGGTGCGCAAGGTTGCGAACTTCGTCGGCGACCACGGCAAAGCCCCGACCGGCTTCGCCGGCGCGCGCTGCTTCGATTGCCGCGTTGAGCGCAAGCAGATTGGTCTGCTGTGAAATGCTGGTGATCACTTCCAGAATCTGACCGATGTTGACGGTGCTGGCATTCAGGCTTTCGATGTTGCTGCACGAGCCGCTGATCTTCTGCGATAGCACGTTCATGGCACTGATGGTCTGGCCGACCACCGCCTGACCATCGGCGGCCAGATTGCGCGCGGCACTGGAGTGCTGCGAAGCCAGGGCGGCGTTCTGGGCGATTTCCTGCGCGGCGGCGCCCAGTTCGTTGATGGCGGCGGCCACGCTGCTGGTGCGGTTGACCTGCTGATCGGAGTTGAGCATCGAGGAATTGGAGGCGCTGACCACGCGCAGCGCCACTTCGTTGACCTGGCCGGTGGCCGACGCCACCTCGCGGATCGAGTCATGGATACGCTCGACGAAACGGTTGAACGACAGCGCCAGGGCGCCGAACTCGTCGGCGCTGTGCAGGGTGAGTCGACGGGTCAGGTCGCCCTCGCCTTCGGCGATGTCGTGCATGGCCCGGCCCATTGCGTGCAGCGGTTGCATCAGCAAGCGAATCAGCATGCCAAGCAGGGCGATGGTGAGGACCACGGCAATGACCGTAGCGATCACCGCGGAGCTGCGAAACTGGCTGAGCATCGAGTAGGCCTTGGCCTTGTCCATGCTCAGGCCGATGTACCAGTCGACCGAAGGCAGCCCCTCGACCTTGGCGAAGGTGACGATGGACGGACGGCCATCGCGTTCGACCTCGGTGACGTCGCTACCGATGGGCGGTGTGTGCTGCGGGTACACGTCCTTGAGTGACTTCATCACCAACTGGTTGTCGGGGTGGACCAGGATCTTGCCGTCGGCGCTGACCAGAAAGGCGTAGCCACTGCCGTCGAAGTCCAGCGAGTTGATGGTCTTGACCAGTGTCTCGAGGCTCAGATCGCCCCCTACTACACCGACCGGCTGACCATTGGCGCTCAGCGAGGGGGTGGCAATGGTGAGGATGGTCTTGCCGTTCGCGGCATCGACGTAAGGTTCGGTGAGGATGGTCCGGCGCGCGTTCATGGCGTCGGTGTACCAGGGACGGGTTCGCGCATCGTAGCCTTCGGGCATGGTATCGGGCGGCTCGAGGAAGTAATCTCCCGAGACATTGCCGAGGTAGGCAAACTCGAAGTTGGCCAGCAAGGTTTTCTGCTTGAGCAGCGCGCCTATGGCCTCGGGGCTGGGGTTGAGAGCAACGCTCTCGGCCAGGGTCTCGGCCAGCAGAATACGCCCAGAGAGCCAGTGCTGAATGTTCGTGGCAGTGCCACTGCCCATTTCGTGCAGGTAGCTTTCCAGGTCGGCGCGGATGGCGTTGCGCTGCAGGTAATCGTTATAGAACGTGAACAGCGCGAATGCTGCGGTCACGATGAGCGAAGCGGCCAGGAGAATCTTGTGGCTGAATTTCAAGGTTTTTTGCATGGCCGGTAGGTCCGCTGTGAGGTTGCACGGGCTATCGGCAAATGTGTGACAGTATTTAGCGTGGATCCAATAATAGCCTGATGCCATTAGTTATTTCCGACTGTCGGTAGTTATTTTCTTTTCGAGATGCCTGGGCCTTGACCGACAGATGGCCTTCGGCCGACAGATTGGGCTTTGACCAACCAGGGAACAGCCACCCGGTCAACCGGTCCAACCGGACACCCAGGGTGGGTATCACCCATGAAGGAGTTGAGCGCATGGCAATCGAACGCTTCAACGGCTTCGCCCAAGCCTTGCATTGGCTGACTGTCGCCGCGCTATGCCTGGTACTGCCGTGTGTGTGGGTAGCGGAGAATTTTCCGCCCGGTCCGGTACGGGTGCTCTGGTACCTGGCACATGAATCCATGGGCATCAGTGTCGGCCTTCTGGTGTTGATACGGCTGACCTGGCGCTGGCGTCATCGGGCCCCGGCCTATCGCGCGGAGATCGGTGCCGGTACGCGAGTATTGGCGCATCTGAATCATGGCTTGCTGTACGCAGTGTTACTGACCATGCCAGTGACCGGCTACCTGATGGCCGGCAATGGCCAGGACGTGCCGTTTTTCGGGCTGGTGTCGCTGCCTGGGTTCGTCCAGAACGAGGCGCTGGGGAAACTCGCCAACACGGTGCATGTGTGGGGGCAATTCGCGCTGTACGGGTTGATCATCCTGCATGTCGCCGCCACGGTGTGGCACGTGGCGGTGCGCCGGGACGGCATGCTCGAGCGGATGCTGCCACCGCAGCGCGACTGACGCGTGCCGCCAGACTGCCGTCAGCGCTGGCCCATGCTGCTGAACTGTCCGAGCATCTGCGCGAACTGCGACAGCGGCATCTTCTGGCCGTTGAAATCCACCATGGCATCGCTGTAACGCAGGCTGGCGCGTAAATGCTCGCCTTCGTCCTTGACCAGCCCGAGCATCTGCCCCAGCGCGGCGACGGTGGCGCTCAGATCGCGCCCGGCCTGTTCCACACGCGCCGGGTCGGTCTGCCCTTGAAGGCTGGCCTGCAGGCTGCCCACGTCTGCCAGCATCGGCTTGGACAGTTGCAGATCCGCCTGAACACTGGCGATCAGTGCGGGCCAATAGGCCGGCGAGCCTGGTTTGGCCGGCGCTGGATTGGCCAGGCGAGCCGTCAGGTTCAAATGGCTTTCGCCGTGTTCGGTGGCCAGGCTCAAGCGTTCCAGTTGCAGTTGAGGCCTGGCGTCCAGGAGCCGGCCGATGAGCGTTTCCAATTGCTGCCGCTGCGCACCGTTCAGGCGCAAGGGCGGTAGCGTGCCGTCGGGCAGTGGTGTTTGCCACTGCGGTGCGATGACCGTTCGATAGAAATCACCGAAGTCACGACTGGCTGCAATATCCAGGTTGGCCAGCTTGATGCTCATCTGCAGCGCGCCGACCGGTCGGCTGGCGTAGCTCGAGGCGCCGACACTGTAGCTGGCCTGGACGTCAAGGTTGCCCTCCACTTCCTGCATCAGGCCGGAAGCGGCAAGGTTTTCGACCTGAACGGGGGCGATCTGGGCGCCCTGCAGGCTGGCCTGGGCCAACTTGAGGTCCGAGTGCCCCAGGTACAGGCCAGAGGCGCCCAGGGTGCCGCCGGTATCGAAGCTCAAGCCTTTGAATTGCGCCTGCAGGCGACCTGCCTGCCCGTCGATGTCGGCCAGCAGTTCTTCGCTGCGGCCGGTCAGGCTGTAATGGCTGGCGTCGGCGTTCAACACCAGGCGGGCGCTCAACCCGGAAAATCTCACGGTGTCGTTGCCCTCGCGGGCGTCGAGCGGTAACAGTTGCAGGTGCGTGTCGCTGGCACCGTCGTAACCGATGCTGGCCTGACCGCGCAATGGCGGCTGGTCCTGACTCATGGCGAACCAGGCCTGGGTGTCGGCGTTGCGTTCGAGGGCGAAGTTGCTCGCCGCCATCACTGGCATCAACCTGAATGTGTTCAGGTGTGACCAGGGCAGCGGCCCGTGCTCGATGTGATCGACCAACAGCAGTTCGCGGTTTTCAGGCCCACCGTCGGCCCGCATGCCGTGGAGTCTGATTCGGTAGTGCGCAGTGCTGGTGAAGAAGCCTCGCTCCAGGGACAGCAGCTCGATCTGCATGCCTGCCTGGCCGTCGACGCTGAAGGAAGCGGCGAGCTCGCGATTGGCCTGCTCGATGGCGTTGTCGAGGACCGGCTTTAACTGGGTGCCGGTGTACCAGGCTCCACCCGTGGTGGCGGCAGCAGCCACGACGACGATGCCGGCAATGATGCCTGTTGCTTTATTCATGATCGGACTCATTCGAAAGGATACCGGTGCCTTTTGCAGTGCTGCGGCTCAGGGCGATGGCAGAACGGCCACGGGGCGGTGCCGGTTCGCAGGTTAGCACTTGGGCTCTGTGACCAGCCAGCCAGCCAGCGACTCGTCCGGCTGCAAATTGCTACCGATGATGACTTCGATCGCGGGCGCGGCAACGAGCCGTTTTCTTTGCATATCCGTAACTTGTGCGCAACAGTTTATGCCCTTTCGTCAGTCTTTTTTTCTGGCACAGAACCCTTGCGCGTTGCGTCAGTCGACTGTTCAGACGCTTACGCATCATTGAAGGGACGCCCCCCATGACTACCGCCTCCATTCTAGTCCTCGAAGATGAGGACCTCATTCGGCTTCTGCTGACTACGGTGCTCGAAGATGCGGGTTTCGAGGTAACGGCATTCGCAACCGCCGACCAAGGCTACGACTTTCTGGAGACGCATCCCGGAGAAGTCAACATGGTCGTCAGTGATATCCGCATGCCAGGGCATATGGACGGATACGACTTGAGCAAGATGGCCGCCGAGCGCTGGCCTACCTTGCCGATTCTGTTGACATCCGGGTACTCGGGTCGTGATCTGGAGCTGGGGCCCAATGTCCAGTTCCTGCCCAAACCGTGGACCAACGAGCGGTTGTTGAGCAAGGTGAACACGTCGCTGCACATGCATTGATGGGCAGGAGACATCAGCGCGGTTTGTACTGCAGGACATCCCTGGCAAACGTCGCAGCCTGACGGGTCATCTGGTCGAGTTGGCGGTCGCGTTTCTTTTCGGCCTCAAGCATGGCTTTGCGCCCGTGCTGGTTGAGCAGGTAGGCGTGAATCTGTCGGACTTCCAGCGAAGCATAGACAGGTGCGACATCCAGCACCGCAATGGGCTGATCGGTCGCTGTGCCGTCATTGCTCAGCTTGACCTGGGGGCCCTGCGCGCCGATCACCTGAAATCCCAGGTTCTCGAACCACGGCACTTTACCCACCACGCAGGCCAGTTCGACGTGCGCGTGACGCACCCTGATCGCCTCCAGCAAGGCCCGCGCCACCCCTTGCCTGCGGCGAGCCACACGCACTGCCATGTAGGCCACGGTACACACCCCCGGGTCATGTTCGACCCGCAGGAACAAAGCAAAGCCGTCCAGCGTCTGCGGATGCGCGTCGTCGAAAGCCAGTACCAGCTCAGGCTGTACGTCTCGTCCGCCGGCCATGGCCTCCAGGTACAGATGCACTTCATAGCCGATGCCGTATTGGTACAGCTGGTACAGCGGATTGCTTGGGGTGATGCCCAGGCTGCTGATGTCGGTGAGGTAGTCGACCACCATCTGCAGTAACTGACTTTTGACATCCTCGGACGGCGCGCAAGTGGCGTGATGAATCAGTGACATCAGTAGCAAGGCTCCGGCACTACGTGCACAGGTGAAAGTGCACGAATGATAAACCCTGGCTTGCCTGGATCGACAGTGGCACGTGCCCACCACGCGCGTGGCGGGCAGACGGGGCTCGCGTCAGCCGCGCCCGACGAACGGCATATTCGTCGCCATCACGGTCATGTTCAACACGTTGGCGGATAACGGCAGCTTGGCGATGTAGCGAACCGCGTCGACAACGTGAACCATATCGACCATGGGTTCGACGGCTATGTCGCCATTGGCCTGGCGGACGCCCTTGGTCATGCGCGCCGACAACTCGGTAAGTGCATTGCCGATGTCGATCTGGCTGCAGGCGATGTTGAACTCGCGACCGTCCAGCGCCAGGCTTTTGGTAATGCCCAGCACGGCGTGCTTGCTGGCCGTATAGGGCATGCTGAAACTGCGTGGCGTGTGCGCCGAGATCGAACCGTTGTTGATGATCCGGCCGCCTTGCGGTTGCTGTCGCCGCATCAACCCGAACGCCGCCCGACAACAAAGAAACACCCCAGTAACGTTGGTTTGCAGAACATCAGCCCATTTGGTCACGTCCAGCTCGTCGATGGGCACTGCGGGCGCACCGATGCCGGCGTTGTTGAAGATGACGTCGAGGCGCCCATAAGTCTGCTCGACGGTGGCGAACAAGGCATCCACGCTGTCACTGTTGCGAACATCGGCTGCAATGGCCAGGGCCTCACCGCCCTGCTCGGCGATCGCCTGTGCCACCGCCTGCACCGCTTCCAGGCGTCTGCCTGCCAGCACCACGCAGAACCCGTCGGCTGCCAGCCCAAGGGCCGTCGCTCGGCCAATGCCGCTGCCGGCACCTGTCACCAACGCTATCTTCTTCGACATGCTTGTCTCTCCGGTTTCGGGATCAGTTGCTGTCCGCCGCGCGCCCCTTGCGCTCCTGGATCATCTGTTCACCACTTTGCTGGCGCTGCTGCTGGAGCATATCGCTGCCTTCAGGCGATGACGAGGGCGCAGGCTGCTGGAGCGTACTCGAACTTCGAGTGGCCGGTGCGCGATTCATGCTGCTGGACGGGTTGCGGGTCGTATTGGCCTGGGGCTGCGCGGTGCTGGGTGCCGGGGCCGTGCTGGTTGCGGGGCTGACAGTGGAACCGGTCGCTGGGCTGGAGGCACTGACGCCCGGCGCAGCACCCACGCCGCATGAGGCAGCGAAGAGCATTCCAACGAGGCTGGTGTACTTCAGGGCATGCAAAAGCGCTTTCATGGATGCTTACCTCAGGCAATGACGCGGTGGGTTTCCTGTTGTAGCTGAGCCTGCGGCGCCTGCGGAGTTCCCCGGTCGCGTCGAGCGTTCGGGCCGTCGTTGGCTTGGGGGACCGCGGCTGGGTTACCCTTGCAGGGATGAATCTGCACATACCCACACGTTTCAACAAGGATCGAAACAATGTCCGAGCCGGCGAAAAACCACGCCTCTCATCAGGCCCACTGCAAGGACTGCAGCCTGGCGCCGCTGTGCCTGCCACTGTCCCTGGAACTGGCCGATATGGATGCGCTGGACGACATCATCAAGCGCGGCCGTCCGCTCAGGAAGGGTGAAATGCTGTTTCGCCAGGGGGAAGCCTTCGCCGCCGTGTACGCCGTGCGTTCCGGTGCCTTGAAGACGTTCAGCCTGAGCGACGTTGGTGAAGAGCAGATCACCGGCTTTCATCTGCCCAGTGAACTGCTGGGGTTGTCCGGTGTGGACCGCCTGGTGTACCCGGTGACCGCGCAGGCACAGGAAACCACGTCGGTGTGCGAGATTCCTTTCGAACGCCTCGACGAACTCTCGGTGCAACTGCCGCAGTTGCGCCGCCAATTGATGCGGGTGATGAGTCGTGAAATCCGCGACGATCAACAAATGATGCTGCTGCTGTCGAAAAAGACCGCCGAGGCGCGTATCGCGACCTTTCTGGCCAATCTGTCAGCCCGGCACACTGCACGCGGCTATTCGGCGGTGCAGTTTCGTCTGAGCATGTCCCGCAACGAGATCGGCAACTTTCTCGGCATGGCGGTGGAGACGGTGTCGCGGGTGTTCACCCGGTTCCAGCACGGCGGCCTGCTCGAAGCGCAAGGCAAGGAAGTGCGCATCCTCGATGTGCAACGACTGTGCGCCGTGGCCGGTGGCTCGGTGCTCGAATGAGCACGGCAGGTGGGGCAGTACTGGCCACCCCTGAGGGTTATACTGCGCAACCCCTGCCCTGCCAGAGCAATGACCGATGGTTTTCGACGAACACAGCTTCAAATCCCTGATCCGCCCTGTGCCGGATTTCCCCAAGCCCGGCGTGGTGTTTCGTGACATCACTCCGTTGTTCCAGTCCCCCAAGGCACTGCGCCTGGTGATCGACAGTTTCGTGCACCGCTACATCGACGCACAGTTCAGCCATATCGGGGCCATGGATGCCCGGGGCTTTCTGATCGGTTCCATCGTTGCTCACGAACTGAACAAACCACTGATCCTGTTCCGCAAGCAAGGCAAGCTGCCCGCCCATGTGCTCAGCGAGGGTTATCAGACCGAATACGGCGAAGCATTTCTGGAAGTGCATGCCGACAGCCTGTGCGAAGGCGACTCGCTGGTGCTGTTCGATGACTTGATCGCCACCGGCGGTACGCTGATCGCCGCGGCCAGCCTGGTTCGGCGCATGGGTGCCGAGGTGTTCGAGGCCGCCGCGATCATCGACCTGCCAGAGCTGCAAGGCTCGCAGCGCCTGCAGGACGCCGGCGTGGGCACCTTTTGCCTGACCCGCTTCGCCCTCGACGAGCGCTAGCGCTCTTTGCAGCAGTGCTGCGACGTTCGATCACAGGCAATCCGATGCAGTCCCCGGCGGGATGTTGCGGTCCACATCCGCAGCATCCACTCACAACTGGAGACACCATGACTCATTCTGCATTGGTAGTAGGCGCCAGCGGCATCGTCGGCAGCGCGACTTCGCGACTGCTGCTGGATCAGGGTTGGCAGGTTGCCGGATTGGCGCGCAAGCCCAACGTGGCCGAAGGGGTTACCCCTGTGCAGGCCGACCTGATGGACCCAGCCTCGCTGACCACGGCGTTGGCCGATCTGAAGCCCAGCCACGTGTTTCTGACCACTTGGGCCCGCCAGGACACGGAAGCGGAGAACATCCGCGTCAACGCCGCCATGGTGCGCAACGTGCTCGATGCGCTGCGCGCCTCTGGCAGCGTCCAGCACGTGGCTTTGGTGACTGGGCTGAAGCACTACCTGGGCCCGTTCGAAAACTACGGCAAGGGCAGCCTGCCACAGACGCCGTTTCGTGAGGAACAGGGCCGCCTGGACGTCGAAAACTTCTATTACGCCCAGGAAGACGAAGTGTTCGCCGCCGCCGAGCGCGATGGTTTCACCTGGAGCGTGCATCGCCCCCACACCATCACCGGTGTCGCGGTGGGCAACGCCATGAACATGGCAACGACCCTGGCGGTGTACGCGTCCATCTGCAAGGCCACCGGGCGGCCGTTCGTGTTCCCCGGTTCGCGCGTGCAGTGGGACAGCCTGACCGACATGACCGATGCTCGGCTGCTGGCCAAGCAACTGCTGTGGGCCAGCACTACGCCTGCCGCGGCCAATCAGGCGTTCAACGTGACCAACGGCGACGTGTTTCGCTGGAGCTGGATGTGGCAGCAGATCGCCGACTGGTTCGGAGTGCAGGCTTCGCCCTTTCCGCAGCAGGTTACGCCCCTGGCCGAGCAGATGGCCGATGATGCGACGGTGTGGCAGCAACTGGCGCAGGAGCATGGCCTGCTGGAAGCCGATATCGACCGCCTGGTTTCACCGTGGCACACCGACGCCGACCTGGGCCGGCCCATCGAAGTGGTGACCGATGTTTCCAAGAGCCGTCGATTGGGCTTCAAGGAATTCCAGGCGAGTGACCAGGCGTTCTTCGACGTGTTCGAGAAGCTGCGCAGCGAGCGCCTGATTCCCTGAGGCGGTGTATGCGATATGCTGGCGGTCTGCCTGACTGATCCGGACCCCCGCAATGAACGTTCTCAAACGCGCCCTGCTCGACCGCAAGCTGAAGAAGGCCCTGGCGGCACGCAAGTGCCGCCTCGACTGCGGCAGCCGGGGCCTGCGCAATGGTATCGAGCTGACCCTGGAAGAAGGCGTCAAGCTGCACGACGTCAAGCTGTTCGGGCGGCGCCTGAGCATTGGTGCGCACACCGCCGTGATGAGCGGTGCCGAGTTGCACGAAGTGTCCGAGATCGGTCGCTACTGTTCGATTGCGGCCGGCACGGTCATCGGTCACAGCCGCCAGTCCCACCCGCTGGGCTGGTTGTCTACCCATAGCAAACTCTTTGCCCTGCGGGCGGCCCGTACCCCCGACGTTGCCGGCTACTACGTCAGCACTCCAACCACCCTGGGCCATGACGTGTGGATCGGCCGCGACGCGATGGTCATGGACGGCATCAGCATCGGTACGGGTGCCGTGGTAGGGGCCCAGTCGTTGGTGAACAAGGATGTGCCGCCTTACGCCATCGTCGCCGGTACGCCGGCACGGGTGATTCGCTACCGCTTCGACGCCGAAACCATCGAGCGACTGCTGGCCAGCCAGTGGTGGGAACTGCCGCCCGAGGCACTGGCGGAACTGCCAATGGAACAGCCCCAGGCGCTGCTCGAGACGCTGTCGCACGCGCCTGCAAGCAGGCCGGCGCCGCGCCGGATCAAGCTGTACAGCGCAGCGTGGCGCATCGAGGCGCTTTGACCTGCGGTCACTGCCTGGCCTCGTCTGTAAAGAATGTTTGAATCCACCCCGTGGCATGCCTGTCTCAACTGCACATTCATTGCACGAACGAGAGGCTTGTATGGACCTGGGGATCAAGGGGCGTGTGGCGCTCATCACTGGCGGCAGCGGTGGTCTGGGCCTGGCAACCGCGAGGCTGCTGGGCGAGGAAGGTGTTTTTGTCGTGTTGAGCGACAAGGATGCCGAAAAGCTCGAAAAAGCGGCCGCCGACCTGCCCGATACGGTGTTGACCGTCGTCGCCGACGTGACGGACCAGCAACAGGTCGACCACCTCGTGGCCCAGGCCGAAGCGCGCTTCGGCCAGATCGACATCGTGGTCCACACCGCTGGCGTCACCGGAGCCAAAGGCGACCCACTGGCGCTGTCCGACGGCGACTACCAGGAAGCCTGGAGCACTGACTTCTTTTCTGCGGTGCGCGTGGCGAGGGCCACCATTCCAAAAATGCGTGAACGTGAGTGGGGACGTTTCGTCTGCATCACCTCGGAGAATGCGGTGCAACCGTACTGGGAGGAAGCGGTGTACAACGTGGCCAAGGCTGCGCTGGCGGCGTTCGTCAAGAACCTGTCCTACAAGGAAGCCGGATTCGGCGTGCTGTGCAACACCGTTGCGCCCGCCTTCATCGAGACGCCCATGACCGATGGCATGATGGAACAGCGCGCGCAGCAGATGGGCACTTCATTCGAGGAGGCAATCGACAGTTTTCTCGAAGAGGAACGCCCGGGCATCGTGCAGAAACGTCGAGGCAAGGCCGAGGAAGTCGCGGCGGTGATCGCCTTGCTGGTGTCGCAGCGAGCATCGTTCGTCAATGGCAGCAACGTGCGCGTCGACGGTGGCTCGGTGAAAGCCGTGCAGAACTGAAGCCGTCGATGAAAAAACCTCCCCGCAGGGCGCTGCGGGGAGGTTTTCTTCAAGCGAAGCCGATGGCCGGGTGGCGATCAGGCCAGATCGTTTTGCGCCTTGCCGGAACCTAGGTCAGCGCCGGTGACCGGATTGGCGTCGGGATCGGATTCGGTGCGCAACTTCAATGCTTCCAGCACCTTGGCATCCTTCGCGCTCAGCACCACCGACGCACTGCCGTCACCGCCGTCGACTGCCGGTTCCGGGTCGGCCACGAACTCCCACTCTTCGCCCTGGTTCCACGGGCCGCGAACATTGGGCTCACCGGACATATTGAAATACTTGTTGGTAAATTCCGGCATGCCAGGCAACTTGCCTTGGGGAAAGTTGGGTTGAATGGCGTGCAAGGCATTTTCGAATGACAGTTGGTGGGCGATTTCCCGCGTCATCAAGAATCCCAATGCTTCTTTCACGCCTGGATCGTCGGTGACATTCATCAAGCGCTCGTAAACAATCTTTGCCCGTGATTCAGCGGCGATATTGGAGCGCATATCGGCGGTCGGCTCACCGATGGTATCTATATAAGCAGCGGTCCAAGGAACGCCTGCGGAGTTCGTCAGGGGAGCACCGGCGCCATACAGCAGGCTGGTGATATGAGAATCATTGCCCGCGCCATTGATTGCACGGTACAACTCGCCTTCTTCCTGAACACCTTCTGCCAACTGGCCTTTTGCGCCCTTGTTGAGCATGACGATGATCGAGCCAACGATCTCCAGATGGCTCAGCTCTTCGGTGGCGATGGACATCAGCAGGTCCTTGCGGCCTGGATCATCCTCGGCCAGGGCCTGGGTGAAGTAACGTGCCGCCGCGGCCAGTTCGCCCTGGGCACCGCCGAATTGCTCCAGCAACAGGTTGGCCAAACCTGGATTGGGTGCCGCGACACGCACGGTGTATTGCAAACGTTTGTTGTGCAAGAACATTGTGGTTTCCTCAGGCTGATCTAGTTATGAATCGGCACGCGCTCACTCTTGATGGAGAAGAGACAACGGAACAGCACCGTCATAAGTAGGAAACGACAGCCTTGGGTTAATCCCTTTTAATTACCGCAACCGGATCAATGGTTGTACTTTAAAAGAATAACTACTGGCCTATTGGCTTGATCAACAGCACTCATAGTTTGCGTACGATATATTAGATAGTTTAAAAGCTCACACCTATACTACGCACCAATACCGACCCTGTAGCAGCGGCGCGAGCCGCGTCGGCGACCCACACGGGAAGTCGGCAGCACGCTGCTGTGCCCAGACTCAGCGCGCCCCGCCGCCACGATAACCTTCGACCCGTCAGTGGGATTTCCCGAAGAGTTTCTTGCACAGGCTGACCACTGCCAATACCGCAGCGCCGGTAAGGATGCCGGTCAACGCGTCGACCAGAGTGCTCGCCACCGTGCCCCTCAGCCCGCCGCCAGCCAGCGCCACCGCCGCTTCACTGAGGTGATGCACGAACGGCAGACCGTGGGCGATGATTCCGCCGCCCACCAGAAACATGGCAATGGTGCCCAGTATCGACAGCACCTTCATCAGCACAGGCGCCAACCACAGCAGGCCGTTGCCCAGTGCCTGACTGGCTGCGCCGGTCTTTTGCTTGAGATAGAGGCCAACGTCGTCGAGCTTTACGATGCCGGCTACCAGCCCATACACACCTACGGTGATCAGCACGGCGGTGATCACCAGCACGCCGACCTGGTCCAGGAAGGGCCGGGTGGACACCACCCCCAACGCCAGTACGATGATCTCCGCCGAGAGGATGAAGTCAGTGCGCACTGCGCCTTTGATCTTGTCCTTTTCGAACGCCACCATGTCGACCTTGGCATCGGCCATGGCGGCCTTGCGCTGCTCGAGTTCGGCGGCCGAATCCTTGTGCAGGAATTTGTGCACGACCTTCTCGAAACCTTCGAAGCACAGATAGGCACCGCCGATCATCAACAGCGGCGTGATCAGCCAAGGCGCGAATGCGCTGATCAACAGCGCCGCCGGCACCAGGATCGCCTTGTTCAGCAAGGAACCCTTGGCCACCGCCCAGACCACCGGCAGTTCACGATCCGCCTTGACCCCGGTGACCTGTTGGGCATTGAGCGCCAGATCGTCGCCCAGCACCCCGGCGGTTTTCTTCGCGGCCAGGGAAACGTCGTCGAGCAAGGTCGCGATATCGTCGAGAAGCGTCAGCAAATTGCCTGCGGCCACGGGGAGTATCCTTATGAGTAAGATAGGTGGCTGACGCACGGGGGTCGGCTAAGTTCCCTGCCGGGCCGTTGTTGAGAGCCCGGCAACGCCGGTGCTACCATCGCGGACCATCCGACACAGCCGGATGCCATTGCGCAGAAACAAGGATCTTCGCCCACCATGAGCAGTATTCGCGAGCGCAACAAGGCACTGATTCTGCGCGCGGCCAGTGAGGAATTCGCCGACAAGGGTTTCGCCGCCGCCAAGACCCACGACATCGCCAGCAAGGCCGGCGTGCCCAAGCCCAACGTCTACTACTACTTCAAGTCCAAGGAAAACCTCTACCGCGAGGTGCTGGAAAGCATCATCGAGCCGATCCTGCAGGCGTCCACGCCGTTCGATACGGCGGGCGAGCCGCAGGACGTGTTGCGCGCCTACATCCGCTCCAAGATCCATATATCCCGCGCCCTGCCCTTCGCCTCGAAAGTGTTCGCCAGTGAAATCATGCACGGTGCGCCGCACCTGAGCGCCGATCAGGTGGAGCAGCTCAATGCCCAGGCCCGGCACAACATCCAATGCCTGCAGACCTGGATCGATCGCGGCCAGATCGCCCCGGTCGACCCGCATCACCTGATGTTCAGCATCTGGGCCGCGACGCAGACCTACGCCGACTTCGATTGGCAGATCGCTTCGATCACCGGCAAGGCGAAGCTGGACGACGCCGATTACGAAGCCGCCATCGACACCATCACGCGCCTGGTCCTCAAAGGCTGTACGCCGGATTAGTCCAGCCCTCGCCCAGGCGAGCCAAGGCTTGGCGCACGGCCTTGCACCGGCGCGGCAAAGCTCCTACGCTGTGCGCCTCTTCGGGAAGCACCTTTCTATGACCACTCTGCGTGATCGCCTGTACGTCGTCGTGTTCCAGAGCGACACCCCTGCCGGACGGCGCTTCGACAAGACCCTGTTGCTGATCATCCTCGCCAGCCTGCTGGTGGTGATCATCGACAGCGTCGAAACCGTCCACAGTCAGTATGCCGACCTGTTCGCCTGGATCGAATGGGGCTTCACTTTCATCTTCGCCATCGAATACCTGCTGCGTCTGTACTGTTCGCCCAAGCCGCTGCGCTACGCGTTCAGCTTCTACGGCCTGATCGACCTGCTGGCGATAGTCCCCGGCATCCTGGCCATCTACTACAGCGACGCCCAGTACCTGATGATCGTGCGCGTGGTGCGCATGCTACGGATCTTCCGCGTACTCAAGCTCAGCCCTTATCTGAAGCAGGCCAACTACCTGCTGGCCGCCCTGCGCGGCAGCAAGCAGAAGATCATCGTGTTTCTGGTCAGCGTCAGCACGCTGGTCACGGTGTTCGGCACCCTCATGTACGTGGTCGAAGGACCGCAGAACGGCTTCGCCAACATTCCTACCGGTATCTATTGGGCCATCGTCACCCTGACCACCGTTGGCTACGGCGACATCGTGCCCACCACGCCGATCGGCCAGGTGCTCTCGGCGATGGTCATGATCACCGGCTATTCGATCATTGCAGTGCCCACCGGCATCTTCACTGCCGAGTTGGCCAACGCCATGCGTGGCGAAGGCCTGCAGCACGAGTGCGCGGTGTGTCACAAGCGTAGCCATGAACAGGCGGCGTCCTTTTGCTCGCAGTGCGGCAATGCCTTGTTCGAAAAAGCGCTATAAGCACAGCAGTTTTTGATCTAACCCTGCCCATCACGGCGACGTGGGGGCGCAGGCATAATGCCGCCTATTTCCAAGAACGCTCGAAGAGGGAACTGCAGTGAAGAAATTGATCGGTGCCTCGCTGTTGGCGGCAGGCTTGAGCCTGACCGGCCTGGCCCAGGCTGCGCCCAGCCTGCTCAACGTCTCGTACGACGTGATGCGCGACTTCTACAAGGACTACAACAGCGCTTTCCAGAAACACTGGCAAGCTGAACACAATGAAGCGATCACCGTGCAGATGTCCTTCGGCGGTTCGAGCAAGCAGGCGCGCTCGGTGATCGACGGCCTGCCGGCCGATGTCATCACCATGAACATGGCCACCGACATCAATGCCTTGGCCGACAATGGCAAGCTGGTGCCCGACAACTGGGTCACACGCCTGCCGAACAACAGTGCACCGTTCACCTCGGCGACCGTGTTCATCGTGCGCAAGGGCAACCCCAAGGCGCTCAAGGACTGGCCCGACCTGCTCAAGGATGGCGTGCAGGTCATCGTTCCCAACCCCAAGACGTCCGGCAACGGCCGCTACACCTACCTGTCGGCGTGGGGCTATGTGCTGAAGAACGGCGGCGATGAAAACAAGGCCCGCGACTTCGTCGGCAAGCTGTTCAAGCAGGCGCCGGTACTCGACACCGGCGGCCGCGGTGCGACCACCACCTTCATGACCAACCAGATCGGCGATGTGCTGATCACCTTCGAGAACGAAGCGGAAATGATCGCCCGCGAGTTCGGCCGCGACCAGTTCGAAGTGATCTACCCCAGCGTGTCTGCCGAAGCCGAACCGCCGGTCAGCGTGGTCGACAAGGTGGTCGACCGCAAAGGCACGCGCGCCGCAGCCGATGAGTACCTGAAATACCTGTGGTCGCCCGAAGGCCAGGAGATCGCCGCCAACAACTACCTGCGCCCACGGGATCCGGCAGTGCTGGCCAAGTACACCGATCGTTTCCCGAAAGTTGAATTCCTGTCGGTGGAGAAAACCTTCGGCGACTGGCGCAGCGTGCAGAAGACCCACTTCAACGACGGCGGCGTGTTCGACCAGATCTACACCGGCCAATAACGGCGGTCAGCGCTTGCAGGTCTGCTTCACGCCCACCACGCATCAGGGATGCTTGCGGCCCAATCCTGCCGGCACACCGGTGGTGTCGGTAGCTTCCCAAGGGCCTTTGGGGCTGGTGGCCCAGCTCCAGCCATCATTCCACCGGTAGTAAGTGCGCTGCCGGTAGTAGGTATCGGGTTGATCCTCCAGCACGTAGACGCCTAGGCTCGGGTCCCAGTGACTGGCGCCACCGGGCGGTGGGGCAAAGCTGGCCGAGGTCCGTGGCAGGGGCTTGGGTGCTGGCGGGGTCGGCGTCGGGGTCGGCGTCGGCGCGGTGCTGGGTCCGGACGGTGGCAGGGTCTGCACCGGCGGCCGCGGCTCCGGTTCTGACGGGCGCTGCACCGCGCAGGCACTCATGCCCAGGGCCAGGCCGATCACGGCCATTCGAGCTAAACGGTTCATGGCATCTCTCTACAGGTCGGGACTGTCGATCATCAATTGCTGCACGGCGGCGCTGTCGCTGGCGATCGGCGCACCTCGCGCCAGCCACTCACCTTGTGTGGGCTGGCCGGCCCTGGATATCCGGGCGATCAGTTGGACTTCGGGAAAGTTCGACAGTTTCAGCTGCGGCATCATCGCATCGCTGTCCGCCAATTCGACCTGCGCCGGCAGGTCGGCGACCGTCAGGCGCTTGACCGCCAGCGGCATCGGCGGCCCGGACACCGCGCGAGCAAAGACGAACACACTGTCACCGGGCTGCACCCTGGCGGCCAACGCGGGGGCCAGGGTGACCCGCACCTGCAATCCGGCGCGCGCTGGGTTTGTCTGGGGAGATGACGGTTTGCCGGCGGACATCCGTTGGCCACGAGCGCGCTCGATTCCGCCCTGCAACGCCGCGCGGGCTGGGTCTGTGTCCGGCAACGTGGCCAGCAGACGCTCCCAGTAGCCAATGGCCTGTTCGAAGCGCTGGCTCTCGAAAGCGGCAATGCCGAGCAAGCCCAGGCTGGTCGGCTCCTTCGGATCGCCCAGCAGGGCTTCGTCGGTCAACGCCTGGATGGGCTCGGACCACTGTCTGCCAGCGGCGAAATAAAGCGCTTGAGCCCACTGCCCCAACACTTCGGGCTGACGCCCGGTCAGTGACGCTGCACGCTCGAACAGTCCGGCCGCCTGCGCCGGGCGGTTCTGCGCCATATAGGTCCGGCCCAGGATATAGATACCCTCGACGGCCTCTGGCTGCATCTGTACCGCCCGTTCCAGGCGCGCGGTCATCTGGGCCATGGACATGGGCGGCACGGCGAACTCGCGGCTCAACTCAACCTGGTCGCTGGCGCCATAATGCAGGTAGAGCGCCAGCCCCACGACCGGCACCAGCAGCGCCGCGGCCAGCGGTATTACGCGGCCCAGGCGGATATCCGCTGCCGTTCGGCTGCCATCGGTATCGGCGAGCAGTTCACGGGCTGCTTCGGCCTGACCGCTTTCCAGCTGCGCAGGGGTCAGCAGACCCGCCCTTTGCTGGGTGTTCAGTTCGGCCAGGCGCTCCTGGTACAGCGCCACGTTGAGTGCGGTGCGGTCCTGTTCTGGCTGCTCGCGACGAGCACGCAGCAACGGCACCAGCACGAAGCTCAGCGCGATCAGCAGTAACAGCCCGGCAGCGAGCCAGAAATCGATCATGGGCGGTCTTCATCCAGCGGTTTTGGGGCGAGCAGGTCAGCCAGGCGTGCCCGCTCGCCCGGGTCGAGATCGCGCGGACTGGTGGCCGGTTGCCGACGTCGGCGGCGCACCGTCACCGCGATCACCCCCACGCCGGCCACCAGCAAGGCCGCCGGGGCGAACCAGAGCAGCCCGGTACGCGCGGTCAGCGCCGGTCTGTAGCGGACGAATTCGCCATAGCGGTCGACCATGAATTCGATGATCTGCCCGTCGCTCTTGCCTTCGGTCAACAGCCGATGGATCTCCCGGCGCAGGTCGCCGGCAATGGGCGCGTTGGAATCGGCGATGTCCTGATTCTGACATTTCGGACAACGCAGTTGCTGAGTCAACTGGTGGAAGCGCTCGCGCAAATCGTCGTTGGCGAACCGATAGGTGTCGATGGCGGCGTGCGCCTCTCCGGCCAGGCTGGACAGCAGCATGCAGGTCAACAGCCAGCGTTTCATGTTCATGGTCGGGCCTCGTCGAGCAGCGCCTGGTACAGCGGTGCCAGCTGTTCGCGCCATACGGTCTGGTCGATGACCCCTATCCACTTGTGGCGAATCACCCCGCGGGCATCGATGAGAAAGGTCTCCGGCGCGCCGTACACGCCCAGATCGAGGCCCAGGGTGCCGTCCTTGTCATTGATGTCCAGCGCGTAGGGGTTGTGATAGTCCGCCAACCAGCGGCGCGCGGCTGCATTGTCATCCTTGTAGTTGATGCCGTAGATCAGCACGCCCTGCCGGGCCAGTGTGTTGAGCACGGGATGTTCGACGCGGCAGGCCACGCACCACGTCCCCCAGACATTGACCAGTGCGGGTTTGCCCAGCAGGTCGGCGCGGGTCAGCGTACGTTCGCCCTGGGTATCGGCCAGGCTGAACGCGGGAAACGGCTTGCCGATCAGCGCCGACGGCAACTGTGCCGGGTCCAGGTAGAGACCGCGGTAAAGCAGCACAGCCACTATCAGGAATGCGCCCAGCGGCACCGCCAGCAGCCAACGCTTCATGCCGCAGCTCCCTGGCCAAGGACATCACGGACGCGCGCTTTCACCTTGAGCCGGTAGCGCTTGTCCAAGGCAGCCAGCAAGCCACCCAGCCCCGTCAGCAGCCCGCCCAGCCAGATCCACCGCACGAACGGCTTGACGTGGATACGCACCGCCCACGCACCGTTTTCCAACGGCTCACCCAAGGCGACGTAGAGGTCGCGGGTAAAACCGGCGTCGATACCAGCCTCGGTCATCACCGATTGCTGAACGGTGTACAAGCGCTTTTCGGGATGCAGCAAGCTGATTTGTACACCCTTGCGCAGGACCTGGACGCTGCCACGCTGGGCGGTGAAATTCGGCCCTCGATGGGACTCGGCACCGTGGAAGATGAATTGATAGCCACCTAGCTCCACCGCATCGCCCGGCGCCATGCGCAGGTCGCGCTGGGTGCTGTCGTGGCTCGACAGCACCACGCCCAAGGCACACACGGCAATGCCCAGGTGGGCCAGTTGCATGCCCCAGTAGCTGCGCGGCAAGCTTGCGAGCCCTCGGCGAAAGCCCGTGTGACGGGTCTTGTCGTGCAGGTCGCGGACACCGGCCAGCAGCACCCAGGCCGCCAGGGCGAAGACAGTCAGTACCGGCCAGGCGAAATCACCCAGGCACCACGCGGCCAGCGGCGCCAGCACGGCACTGCCAATCAGTACTGGTACCAGCATGCCGCGTAGCCAGGCCGTGGGTGTGTGTTTCCAGCGCACCAGCACACCGACCGCCATGGTCAGCATCAGCAGCGCCATCAAGGGCACGAACAGCGCATTGAAATACGGTGGCCCCACGGACAGCTTGGCACCGCTCAGGGCATCCAGGGCCAGCGGATACAGCGTACCCAGCAGAATCATGGAGGCGGCCACCAGCAGAATCAGGTTGTTGCCCAGCAGCAGGGTTTCGCGCGACCACAGGCCGAAGCCCACGTGACTCTTGACCACCGGCGCGCGCAGCGCGAACAGGGTCAGCGACCCCCCCACCACGAACAGCAGGAAGATCAGGATGAACACCCCGCGCGTCGGGTCGGACGCGAACGCGTGCACCGAGGTCAGCACACCCGAGCGCACCAGGAACGTTCCCAGCAGGCTCAGGGAAAACGCGGCAATGGCCAGCAACACCGTCCAGCTCTTGAATACACCGCGCTTCTCGGTGACGGCCAGCGAATGGATCAGCGCGGTGCCGACCAGCCAGGGCATGAACGAGGCGTTCTCTACCGGGTCCCAGAACCACCAGCCGCCCCAGCCCAGTTCGTAGTACGCCCACCATGAGCCCAGGGTGATACCGATCCCCAGAAAGCTCCAAGCCACCATCGTCCAGGGGCGTGACCAGCGTGCCCAGGCCGCGTCCAGCTTGCCGCCCAGCAGCGCGGCAATGGCGAACGCGAAGGCCACCGAGAAACCGACGTAACCCATGTACAGCATGGGCGGATGGACGATCAGGCCGATATCCTGCAACAAGGGGTTGAGGTCACGCCCGTTGGCTGGAATCTGCGGCAGCACCCGAGCAAAGGGATTGGACGTCAGAATCAGGAACAGGAGAAATCCGACGCTGATCATGCCCATCACCGCCAGCACCCGCGCCAGCATGACCTGCGGCAATTGTCGCGAGCCGATCGACACGGCGAAGGTCCAGCCGCCCAGGATCAGCGTCCACAACAGCAACGAGCCTTCGTGGGCACCCCATACCGCGCTGAATTTGTAGTACCAGGGCAAGGCGCTGTTGGAGTTTTCGGCGACATAGCGCACGGAAAAGTCGTCGTTCAGGAAGCTTGCCGCCAGGCAGGCGAACGCCAGCGTCAAGAACGTGAACTGGCCCCATGCAGCCGGCCGCGCCAACCCCATCCACAGCCGGTCGCCGCGCCATGCCCCCAGCAACGGCACGCTGGCCTGCACCAAGGCCAGACACAGCGCCAGAATCATCGACAATTGGCCCAGTTCGGGCACCAGCAGCGCACCGATCATGGCGAGGCTTCCATTCGGCCCGAGTCTTTCAAGGCTTTGGTGACCTCCGGTGGCATGTATTTTTCGTCGTGCTTGGCCAGCACCTCGTCCGCCTGCACCACGCCGGCAGCGTTCAGGGTGCCGAGGGCGACGATGCCCTGCCCTTCGCGAAACAGGTCGGGGAGGATGCCACGGTAGGTGATGGTGACGCTGCGCTGGAAGTCGGTGACCACGAAGCGTACATCCAGCGAGTCGCCGGAACGCTGCAGCGAGCCCCGCTCGACCATGCCGCCGGCGCGAATGCGCGTGCCCACCGGCGCCTCGCCATTGGCGATCTGCGTCGGCGTGTAGAACAGGTTGATGTTCTGTTGCAATGCACCCAGGGCAAGACCCACGGCAAGCGCGACACCTGCCACCAAGGCAAGGATGAGCGTCAGGCGTTTTCTGCGCTGCGGATTCACGGTCGCTCCTCCCGGCGCAGACGTCGCGCTTTCTGCTGCAGATGACGTCGCCGGGCCAGCAGCGGTCCGGCCACGTTGACCACCAGCACCAACAGGCACAGGCCATAGGCCGACCAGACGTAGACGCCGTGGCGACCCATACTTAGAAACTCGCCGAACGAATCGAAGCTCATGGCCCGGCCCTCGTTTTCAAGGCCCCGGCCAGGTACTCCCGAACCCAGCGGCTGCGGGCTTCGCGCCTGAGCACTTCCAGGCGCATGCGCATCAACAGCACGGCGCCGAAGAAACAGTAGAAGCCGAGCACCGTGAGCAGCAGCGGTAACCACATCTGCGCAGGCATCGCCGGTTTTTCGGTCAGGCTGAACGTGGCGCCCTGGTGCAAAGTGTTCCACCACTGTACCGAATACTTGATGATCGGAATGTTGACCACGCCGACGATCGCCAGTACCGCACAGGCCTTGGCCGCGTTCTCGCGATTGCCGATGGCCTGCCCAAGGGCGATGAGCCCCAGGTAGAGAAACAGCAGGATGAGCATCGAGGTCAGGCGCGCATCCCAGACCCACCAACTGCCCCAGGTCGGTTTGCCCCAGATGGCGCCCGTGACCAACGCCAACACGGTCATCCAGGCGCCCACCGGTGCGGCGCATTGCAGCGCGATATCGGCGATCTTCATCTTCCACACCAGCCCGACCACGCCGACCAGCGCCATCATCACGTAGCAGGACTGGGCAAGCATGGCCGCAGGCACGTGGATGTAGATTATGCGAAAACTGTTGCCTTGCTGGTAATCCGGCGGCGCGAACGCCAGCCCCCAGACCACGCCCGTGCCGATCAGCAACGCCGCCGCCACGCTCAGCCAGGGCAGCAGGCGTCCGCTCAAGGCGTGGAACGCTTTGGGAGAGCCGAGCCTGTGAAACCATGTCCAGTTCATCAGCTTGTTCTTCATGACCACGTATCCAAAAGCATGGGCCAGGCGCATACGCCGCCTCGTTCGTTCATTCGCCGACACTGATTTTCAGCCCGGCCGCGATCGCGAAAGGCGCCAAGGTCACCGACAGCGCTGTCAGGCTGCCCAGCCACAACAAGTAACCCGTGGCTGGCAGCTGCTGCAACGACGCCTGCAGGGCGCCACTGCCCAGAATCAGCACCGGGATGTACAACGGCAGCGTCAGCAGCGCCAGCAGCAGGCCGCCGCGCTTGAGCCCGACCGTCAGGGCTGCACCCACCGCGCCAAGCAGGCTGAGTACCGGCGTGCCAAGCAGCAACGACATCAGCAACACTGGCAGGCAGCGCTCGGGCAACCCGAGCATCAGCGCCAGCAGCGGTGAAACCAGCACCAGCGCCAGCCCGGAAAACAGCCAGTGCGCCAGCACCTTGGCCAGCACCAGCACGGGCAGTGGATGTTCGGACAATATCCATTGTTCCAGCGAACCGTCTTCCAGATCGCTGCGGAACAGGCCGTCGAGGGAGAGCAGCACCGCCAGCAGGGCCGCTACCCATACCAGGCCGGGGGAAAGGCCTTGCAGCACCTGCATCTGCGGACCCACGGCAAGTGGAAACAGCGCGATGACGATGGCGAAAAACACCAGCGGGTTGCCCAGCTCGGCGGGGCGTCGACACAGCAGGCGCGCTTCGCGCTTGAGCAACAGGACGAAGACGCTCATGCCGCCTGCGCATCCAGTTCCACCCGCCGGTAGCTGCCGGGCGTCTGCGCCAGCAGATGGTGGGTGGTCAGCACGACCATGCCGCCTTGCTCGCAGTGCGCAACCAGGTGCCGTTCCAATCGCTCCACCGCCTGCGCATCGAGTGCGCTGAAAGGTTCGTCGAGAATCCACAGCGGCGGGCCGGGCAGATGCAGGCGAGCAAGCGCCACGCGGCGCCGCTGGCCGGCTGAAAGCCGGTGACACGGCACGTCTTCGAAACCGCGCAGGCCGATGGCCGCCAACGCCGCCCAGATGCGCTCGCGGCTCGCCGGGGTGTGCAGCGCGCAGAGCCAGGCCAGGTTTTCCTCGGCGCTGAGCGCCTCCTTGATGCCGGGCGCGTGGCCGATCCATACCAGCGGGCAGGCACGCTCGCCCCGGTGTTTGGCATGCGTCTGCGCCGTCAGGGCGACCTGCCCTTCGGCGGGCTGCATCAGCCCGGCCAGCAGCCGCAGCAGGCTGGTCTTGCCACAGCCGTTGGGTCCGCACACCTGAAGCATGTCGCCCGCTGCCACCTGGAGCTGCAGACGCTCGAACAGCAGCCGCCCATCGCGCTCGCAGGATAGATCGGTGGCTTGCAGGTATGGGGTCAAGAATCGGCCTTATGAAATCGGGTCGCACGTCACGGCATCGAGCCGCGTTCAAGTTCCGCAGGGCATGGCCGCTATACTTCCATGGCGCTGTATAGCAGAGCCGGCCGCAGTGGCCGCGCATTATACATGCGCAGCTCACGCCCAAGGGCGCAACCGACACAGGTTTCATCCATGCCTGACCTGATCAGCAACCTAGCCGCGCTGCCGTCCGCCAGCGGAGCCGCGCGCGCCAGTGCCTCGAACACCGAAATGGTGAAGATCACCCAGCCGCTGGACAATCTGCTGGCCCTGGGTGAGACGGTCGACGCCGAGGTGGTGTCGGTCAAGGCCGGCGCTCAGGATTTTCAATTGCTGTTGCGCCTGAGCCTGGCCGGGGGCGGCGTGGCGACGATCACCGCCAGCAGCCTGCAACCGTTGCCCCAGGGCACTGCATTGCTGGTGTCGCACCTGGCCGGCGGCGCAGCCCTGGTCGCCACCCAGGAGCGCGGCAACGGCGCACCGCTGACCCTGACCCGCATCGACACCCAGGCATTGCCGGTGGGCACGCTGTTGCAGGGCAAGGTCAGCAGCAGCCAGATGCTGCCGCAGATCGCCGGGCAGCCGGCGGTGTATCGGGCCATGGTGACCCTGCTCAACACCGCTCAGGCAGGCAACATCCTGGCCATCGAGAGCCCTCAGCCCCTGCGCCTGGGCAGCCTGCTCAGCGCCCAGGTGATGAGTGACCGCAGCCTGAACTTCGTGCCCTTGAGCGGGCGCATGGACCAATTGGCCGTGGCCCAGCAACTGGGCGCCCAGCAAGCCCGGCAAGGTTCGTTGGACAGCCTCCTGAACGCCGCGCAGACCCTGCGCCAGAACCCGGAACTTGCGCCGCCGACCCGAGCCGGCCTGGAACGCCTGTTGGCCAGCCTGCCGGACATGCAGCAAATGGCCGACCCGAAAGCCGTCGCCCAGGCGGTGGTCGCCAGTGGCGCATTTCTGGAAGCCAATCTGCTCAACGGCCAACCGGCACCCGATCTCAAGTCGGCGCTGCTGCGCCTGATGGCGCAGATCGCGCCTGCTGCGGTGCCCAATCCGGCGGCGCAACCGGCCGTGGCGGCCAATGTGCTCGCTCAGGTGCTGCCGGGGCGCGTGCGCAATGCCCTGAATGCCTGGGGACAGGTCAGCGAAAAAACCGTGCCGGCCAGCTTTCCCCTGCCCGCACGCACTGCGCAGAAAAGCGAAGGCGAAGACGACCTCGAACACCTGCTGCGCCTGGCCGGTGCGGCCGTCGCGCGCCTGCAGAGCCATCAGCTCGCTGGCCTGGAGCAAACCGGGCGCACCCCCGATGGCGCCACGCAGACCACCTGGCAACTGGAGATCCCCATGCGCCACCTGCACGATTTCGTCCCGCTGCAGGTCAAGGTGCAACGCGAAGACCCGCCACCGGACCAGCAGCCCCACGACAAGAACGAGCCCAGGCCCGCCCAGGAAAAGATCTGGCGTCTGGACCTGGCCTTCGATCTGGATGCACTGGGCCCGCTGCAAGTGCAGGCGCAACTGGCTCACGGCAGCCTCTCCAGCCAGTTGTGGGCGCAACGGCCTGCCACCGCCCTGCTCATCGAGAACCAGTTGGACAATCTGCGGCAGCGCCTGCAGGCCAGCGGTTTGAACGTGGCCGATCTGCAGTGTCATCAAGGCACCGCTCCACAAGGCGCCCGTACACGCCTGGAACAACGCTGGGTGGATGAAACCGCATGAACGAACGAGCCCCGCGCCAAGCGATCGCCCTGCGCTACGACGGCCAGAAGGCACCCACCCTCACCGCCAAGGGCGATGATGAACTGGCCGAAGCGATCCTGGCCATGGCCCGTGAATACGAAGTACCAGTGTACGAAAATGCCGAGCTGGTGAAGATGCTCGCACGCATGGAACTGGGCGACAGCATTCCCCACGAGTTGTACCTGACCATCGCAGAGATCATCGCCTTTGCGTGGCACCTGCAAGGCAAGACCCCTTCCGGCTTCGAACTGGCGCCTGCGCCGAGCGAGCGCGACATCACCCCCAAAGCCCCGTAACGCCTGGGCCACAGGGCTTTTCGTTGCCCTCCGAGCGCGCCTGCGGGAGGCGCCTCGATAGCCCGTCCAGAGTCGGTTTGCTACCAGCACCGGCGGCGGGCGCCCTACATAGTTACCACGTCCACCGACTGCCCCGAACGAATCATGGCCTGGCACGACTTTCCGTGCTCATAAAGGAATACCGCCATGACTTCCCGATTCATCAGCGCGCAGGGTGTTCAAACCGTCCGCGACTCCCTCAAGCATTACCCCAGACCCGATCGCGCCGCTGCCGAGGCAGTGCACAAGTGGGCCTCGAAACAAGGTCTGGACCTGAACCCGGACAAGGTCGATGCCGTTACGTTGCACTACCAATTCAAGGGCCAGCGCTGTATCGCCAAGGTCGTGCGCAAGCTGACCATGACCCAGGCGCTGTTGTCGAATTGGCAGGGCGAATCGAACAACGATCTGATCGGCGCCGCCCTGCATGCCGCCTGGGCCGGCACGCCACCGCCCTACCCGATCACCCTGGTCGACCATCTGGATGAAAAGGGTCTGTTCGACTACGGCAGTGAGTACGTGGTGTACAACGGCTTGTACCGGCAGACATCACCGGCGAACTATGACGCCGCGAATCACGTGCGCATTCCTGCCGAGAAATTTCAGCGCTTCATCTGGCAGCTGGATTTCCAGACGCCGTACAAGCGCATGCTCAAGACGTACTGGACAGACGGTTTGCAGGCCTATCGCGATGCGGCGAAGGTCAACTTCATCGCCGCTTGCAACAGGCAGATCAGCAACGCCAGCCTCAGTGACGCCGGACGCGTGCTGGCCTGGCAGGTCGCCGGCCTGCAACCGCGGCCGCATGCGGTGCACGTCGCCTGCCTGAATGTCTACGGGTATGCGGCCACCAACCTACTGTGCCTGAAGAACACTGCCACTGGGCTGACCCTGCTGTACATCCCCGGCAACAGCTTGCCATTCCACGAATTCGCCGACGAGTCGTCGATGAAGCTGTGGGTAGCCGAGCAATGCAAGCACCCGCACACGCGTCAGGCGCTGGAAGAACATTTCCCCCCTGGTGACGAGGCCGACACACTCGGGTTCAGCGGCCTTGATACGGCACTGACAGGGCTGGGTTTATACCCTGCCTATCACCATTTCGACCCCGACAGGCATCCAGGTTTCGCCACCAGCGGTCTGTGGGTGCCCCACGACACCGTCAACTACCGGACCAGCAAATACAGCCCGCCCATCGCCGGCGACCTGTTCATGGCCATGGCCCACAACCAGAAGAAACGCAGCGAACAGGATGCCGAGTTCATCATCAACACCGACGGTTCGGTAACCAAGGAAAAATGGCGCGGCTACTTCACCTCCGCCATCAATACCCTGGCACCCATTGCGATGGTGGTACCCGAACTGGCCCAGATCTTTGCCTTGGGCGGCATCGTTCAATTGGGACTGGGCCTGGATCGGGCGATCGACGGGAAAAACCTGGAGCAGCGCGCCGCTGGCTTTGACGATGCTATCTGGGGAGTGCTCAACGCTACGCCGCTGCTGGACGTTCAGATTCCGCAGACGCCGACGATCTGGCGCTTCAAGCGGCCGGAGTTCGTCGTTCCGGCACGCATCAACGGCCAGATCGGCTACCCCTTGAGCCCGATCCACGCGCCGCACCTTCCCGCCGTGGAGCCGGTTCTGGAAACTGCCTTCAGCCTGCCGGAATCGATGCGGCCTGTGGCCGGTGCCAACCCGGAGATTGCCGACGCCGTCATTCGTGTTCCCAGCTACAGTGGCAAGCGCGACGTTCTGGAATGTGAGATCGACGGATACGTCGCGTATGTTCACTACGATATAGAGCACGACGCGTTCGTGCAGAGCACGGATCTGAACGAAATCGATCCGCCCTACTTCGTGGCGCCCAAGCCTGGCGAGCGCTCGCTTTCGAGGTTGCAAGACGTCGAGCGTGTCGTCACCAACGCCCAGCGTGCGCATACCTTGCAGGCCCTGGGGGTCGATCTGATACTGCCGCTGAGCCTTGGCGAACTGCGCCCGCCAGTGATGAAGCCCATTCCGAAAAAGATCTCCTGCCTATGGGTCGGCAACAAGGTCATCAACGCTGCGCTGCTGGAGAACGTGGGCCGCAATGCCGCCTTGCTGCGCGACAGTGGCTACGAGTATCGGCTGTTTTTGTCCACGGCGTCGCCGCAGGTCTACGCACGCAATGTCAAGTTGCTGGCCGAACACGCACCGTCGCTGCAGGTCATCGCCCTCGAACCTCATCCGCTGTACATGGAATTCGAGCGCAGCCGCTACTTCCGGCAATACCAGGCCGCCATCGACGGTAACGGCGGCATCGCCACCAACTACGCTTCGGCGTCCGATGTGCTGCGCTATCGAGTGCTGAAAAGCGAAGGCGGACTGTACATGGATCTGGACGACAGCATTCTGGCACCCGGAGAGAAAACCCAGCTGGGGCATGCGGCCGAACCCATCGACGCCGTGCCGCTGCTCACCTCCAACAGGGGCCTGCTGCTTACAGCGCCCCTGTCGAACGAGACTTTGGGCATGAACATCCAGTATGGCAACAGCCTGATCGGCAGCCACCCTGGCAATCCGACCCTGGATGCCATATCCGAGACGATGCTGGAGCGCTTCGAAGCGCAACCGGACTTCTATGACAGCCGCCCGAATGCCATGACCGATCCTGCAGGCTTCCAGCGCTACGCCATGTCCTTGAATCACATCAGCGGGCCTGGCGCCCTCAACGACACCATCAACCAACGATTGCCGGAACTGGCGCAGTACCGCGAGGTGTGGAATTTGTCGGCACTGCCGATGCGTGACAACGGCGGCGTGCTCGACTGGTCGGGGTTCAACGATGCGTATAAGGCGCTCACACCGCTCAATCGCTTCGCCAAAGCAGGCAGCAGCCTGAGTTGGGCGCATACCTGATCGATGCTGCTTGTCGATGTCGATGAGCAGACGGCCGCCGGATCAGCCGCGGTGCAGTTTGCTCATCAGCTCGGCCTCGGCCTGGGTCAGACCGCAGGCCTGGGTCAGCTCATCCACCGAGGCACCCATGGCGACCAGTTTGCCCGCCTGGGCGAACGACAGGCTGCCCGGATCGCGTTGCTCGAGCTGGGCCAGCTTTTCCGGCAATGGCCCGACCACCGCACGCAACTCGTGCAGCGCTTCACCCAGGCGCACGTTGAGATTCTGGTAGTCGTCCAGACGCTTGGTCAGCTCGCGCAGCCGCTGGTCACGCAACGCATCGCCCGCCGCCTGTTCAGCAGCCAGCAGGCGCTGGCTTTTCTGATAGGACAGGAACAGCGAAACCGTTCCAACCCACAGCACTGCCAGCAGGACGACTGCAACCTCGAAGATCAATCAGATATTCTCCAGCTCGGACCACTCTTCTTCGGACATCATCTTGTCCAGCTCGACCAGAATCAGCAGTTCTCCATTCTTGTTGCACACGCCCTGGATGAACTTGGCCGACTCGTCGTTGCCGACGTTGGGCGCAGTTTCGACCTCGGACTGGCGCAAGTAGACGACCTCGGCCACGCTGTCGACCAGAATCCCTACCACTTGCTTGTCGGCCTCGATGATGACGATGCGCGTATTGTCGCTGACGTCGCTGGAATCCAGACCGAAGCGCTGACGCGTATCGATCACCGTGACCACGTTACCGCGCAGGTTGATGATACCCAGTACATAGCTGGGCGCACCCGGCACCGGTGCGATCTCGGTGTAGCGCAACACTTCCTGCACCTGCATCACATTGATGCCGTAGGTTTCATTGTCCAGACGGAAGGTGACCCACTGCAGGATCGGATCTTCGGAACCTTGGGCGGACGACTTCTTCATGCTACTAACCCCTCAAATGCCATGACGGCGGCGTGTTCATTCAATTCTTGATGATAGTGGTGGTGGCGACAGGCTTGCCTGGCACCGAGGCGACCGGACGCAGATGGCGTGCACCGCCACTGGCGATCAGCTCGGCCAGCTCGGCGACGTCCAGCAGCGCGCACATGTGTTCGATGACGGTTCCCGCCAGCCATGGCCGCTGGCCGCGCTGGCTGCGCCACTTGATCTCGCTGGGGTCCAGGCGCAGCGAACGGCTGACCTGATGCACTGCCAGGCCCCACTCGTAACCCTGCACCGAGATCACGTACTGCAACCCCTGGCGAAAATCGTCGCGGTAGCGGTCGGGCATGACCCAGCGCGCGGTGTCGAGCACTTTCAGGTTGCCGCTGTTGCTGGGCAGAATGCCGAGAAACCAGTCGGGCTGGCCGAACAGCGGCGTCAGAGTCTGGCCAGCCAGCGCATAGATCGAACCCAGGCACACCAGCGGCACGGCCAGGGTCAGCCCGGCGACGTCGAACAGCAGGCACTCGAACGGCTCGGCGGCCCAACTGGGGCGGCCATCGACGGCTGCCAACAGCGGCTGCACGCTGGCCGACGGCAGATGTACGTCGACCACGGGTGCGACCAGCGCCGATTTGGCCGATGGGATGAGATCGGCAACCGGCGCGGGCACCTGCACTGGCGGCGCAGGCACTGGCAATAGCACCGGCTGCAGGCTTGCGGCATCGCGCACCTGTTCTTCGAGCACGGCTGCCTGGAACTCGTCGAGCCTGTCCAGGCCGGCGTCGAGATCGAGCGCCTCGAACGCCTCGGTGGCTTCATGCAGCAGGCCGTCCAGGTAGGACTGCAAGGCCACCTGGGGCCGCTGGGCAATATCGACGGGACGGTTCATCAGGCTACCTGCGCGACGAGTTGTTGGGCCAGCAGATGCTTGAGCAAGGCACGGTAGGCGACTACTGCTCGGCTCTTGCCATCGAAGCGCGAGGGTGTCTGTCCGGCACGGCTGGCATCGCGCAGACGAGTGTCGACCGGGATGTAGCCCGGCCATATGTGCTGCGGGTAGTCGTCGCGCAGGGTACGCAAGGTGCTCAGCGAGGCCTGGGTACGACGGTCGAACAACGTCGGAACGATGCTGTATGGAAGGGCCTGGCGGCGCGAACGGTTGATCATGGTCAAGGTGCTGACCATGCGCTCCAGGCCTTTGACTGCCAGGTGCTCGGTCTGTACCGGGATCACCAGTTGCTGGCTCGCCGCCAATGCATTGACCATGAGCACGCCCAGCAGCGGCGGGCTGTCGATGACGGCGTAGTCGAAATCCTGCCACAGTTGCGCCAGGGTCTTGGCAATCACCAGGCCCAGGCCGCTCTGTCCGGGCTGCTGGCGCTCCAGCGTCGCCAGCGCGGTGCTCGAGGGCAGCAGCGACACATTGGCTTCGCCGGTTGGCAGCAACAGTTGATGGGCCAGGCCTGGTGGCACCGCACCCTTGTGCAGGAACAGGTCGAAACAGCTGTGCGCCAGTTCGTCGGGGTTGTGCCCGAAATAACTGGTCATCGAACCATGCGGATCGAGATCGACCATGACCACGCGCTTGCCCGCCTCGGCGAGCAAACCGGCCAAGGCGATCGAAGTCGTGGTCTTGCCTACCCCGCCTTTTTGATTGGCTACTGCCCAGACTCTCATGGTGGTGATTTCCCCTCGGTAAACGGCGCACTACCGAGATAGTGAAGCTTTCGGGTTAAGGGCCGGGCGGCGGACTTTTGACAGACCCGGGCGCCGACGGCACGGTTAAGGGCGTCTTTGCAGTTTGTGTGCCAGCCCGGCGCAGTGCTGCATCCGGCTGGGCGTTGGCGCTGCCAGAACTGGTGATGCTGCGACGCACGTCGAGGTTGCGCGAAATGACCAGCACCACCCGACGATTGCGCCCGCGTCCATCGGCGCTGGCGTTGTCGGCCACCGGCTGGAACTCGCCATAGCCGACCGCCGCCATGCGCCGCGGGTCGATGCCCTGCATGGCCATCATGCGGACAATGCTCGCTGCCCGAGCGGTCGACAGCTCCCAGTTGGTCGGGAACTGCGCGGTGCTGATGGGCAGATTGTCGGTGAAGCCCTCGACATGAACCGGATTGTCGAAAGGCTTGAGAATGCTGGCGACCTTGTCGACGATGGCAAATGCCATGTCGCTGGGCATGGCATCGCCACTGCCGAACAGCAGGCTGGACTTGAGTTCGATCTCGATCCACAGCTCATTGCCGCGCACGGTCAATTGATCCGAAGCGATCAGGTCGCCGAACGCCTGACGGACGTTGTCGGCAATAGTCTGAAGAGGGTCGACCGCCTCGCCGATGGCTGCGTCCGATTGCTCGCTGTCGGTGACCAGCGGTTGCACGGGACGGGTAGTCAAGGGTCGTTCCTCGCCAATCGGTATGGGCCTGACACTGCGGTCCGGATCACTGAACACCCCGACCAGCGCTTGCGACAAGACCTTGTACTTGCCCTCGTTGACCGACGAGATCGAATACATCACCACGAAGAAAGCGAACAGCAAGGTGATGAAATCGGCGTAGGACACTAGCCAGCGCTCGTGGTTTTCCGGCTCTTCGAGGCGACGACGACGGGCCATGCCATGCTCTCCTAGTCGAGGTAGCCTTGCAGCTTCATTTCGATGGAACGCGGGTTCTCACCTTCGGCGATGGACAGCAACCCTTCGAGCAGCATTTCCCGATAGGCCGCCTGACGCTGGGCGAGCGCCTTGAGCTTGTGCGCCACGGGCAGCAGGAGCAGGTTGGCGCTGGCCACACCGTAGATGGTCGCCACGAACGCCACCGCGATGCCGTTGCCCAGTTGGCTGGGATCGGCCAGGTTGCCCATGACATGGATCAACCCCATCACCGCACCGATGATGCCGATAGTAGGCGCATAGCCACCCATGCTTTCGAACACCTTGGCTGCCTGCAGGTCACGGGTTTCGCGGTTGTACAGATCCACCTCGAGAATACTGCGGATGGCGGCGGCCTCGGCGCCATCGACCAGCAGCTGCAGTCCCTTTCGGGCGTAGTCATCGGGTTCCGCTTCGGCGCTGGCTTCCAGGCCGAGCAAGCCTTCCTTGCGCGACACCAGGCTCCAGTTCACCACACGGTCGATACCACCGGCCATGTCGATCCTGGGCGGGAAAAGAATCCAGCGCACATTGTGCAGCGCGCGCTTGAAAGCACTCATGGGCGACTGGATCAGCGCCGCTGCCAGCGTGCCGCCGACCACGATCAGCGCAGCAGGACCATTGAGCAGAGCCGACAGGTGGCCACCCTCGAGGAAGTTGCCACCAATGATGGCGACGAACGCGAGGATGATCCCGATCAGGCTCAGTACATCCATCAGCCGCACGCCTCGACCAGGTGCCGGCCAATGTCGTCGAGACTGTAGATGGCGTCGGCCAGACCAGCCTTGACGATGGCCATGGGCATGCCGTAGATCACGCAGCTCGCTTCGTCCTGGGCCCAGATGTGACTGCCGCCCTGCTTGAGCAGACGCGCGCCCTCTCGACCGTCGGCGCCCATGCCAGTGAGGACCACTGCCAGCACCTTGTCGCCGTAGGACTTGGCCGCCGAACCGAAGGTGATATCTACGCAGGGCTTGTAGTTCAGCCGCTCGTCACCGGGCAGAATCTTCACTGCACCACGCCCGTCGATCATCATCTGCTTGCCGCCAGGCGCCAGTAACGCCAGCCCGGGACGCAGCACGTCGCCATCCTCGGCTTCCTTGACGGTGATTCGGCACAGCTTGTCGAGACGCTCGGCGAAGGCGCGAGTGAAGGCCGCAGGCATGTGCTGGACCAACACGATCGGTGTTGGAAAATGTGCTGGCAGCTGGGTCAACACACGCTGAAGCGCCACCGGCCCTCCGGTGGATGTACCGATGGCCACCAGTTTGTACGGCTTGCGCCGTGGCGTTGCAGTGCTGGCGGTCGGTGCCGGGGCCCGCGCCGGCGTAACCGGTGCTGGCGTCCGCGTCGGCACTGCCCGCGACGACGCGGGGGCGGCTGGCGCCGGGGTAACAGGGGACGCAAGCGTCGGGGCTGGCGTGGCCATGTGCGCACCCAGCCGGCGGTTGCTGCGCGAGAGTGTATGGATCTTCTCGCAAAGCATCTGCTTGACCTTCTCGGGGTTGCGAGAAATGTCTTCGAAATTCTTCGGCAGGTAATCCACTGCCCCCGCGTCGAGCGCGTCGAGGGTAACCCGCGCGCCCTCGTGGGTCAGCGAGGAAAACATCAGGACCGGAGTGGGACAGCGCTGCATGATATGACGCACGGCAGTGATGCCGTCCATCATCGGCATCTCGTAGTCCATGGTGATCACATCGGGCTTGAGCGCCAGGGCCTGATCGATCGCTTCGCGGCCATTGGTAGCGGTCCCGACCACTTGGATGGTGGGGTCCGACGAAAGAATTTCCGAGACGCGGCGGCGGAAAAAACCGGAATCATCCACCACCAGGACCTTGACTGCCATAAACACTCCACTACGATCAGATACGCCGTGTGGCGTAGCGCTTGAGCATGCTCGGTACATCGAGGATCAAGGCTATTCGGCCATCACCGGTGATGGTCGCGCCGGACATGCCGGGCGTGCCCTGCAGCATCTTGCCCAGCGGCTTGATCACCACTTCTTCCTGCCCCACCAGTTGGTCGACCACGAACCCGATGCGTTGGGTGCCGACCGACAGAATGACCACGTGGCCCTCGCCCTGCTCCTCGTGAGCGGCCGATTTGACTAGCCAGCGCTTGAGGTAGAACAACGGTAGCGCCTTGTCACGCACGATGACCACCTCCTGGCCGTCGACGACGTTGGTGCGCGACAGGTCCAGGTGGAAGATCTCGTTGACGTTGACCAGCGGGAACGCGAACGCCTGGTTGCCCAGCATCACCATCAGCGTCGGCATGATCGCCAGGGTCAGCGGCACCTTGATGACGATCTTCGAGCCCTGGTCCTTGGCCGAATAGATATTGATCGAGCCGTTCAGCTGGCTGATCTTGGTCTTGACCACGTCCATGCCCACGCCACGGCCCGACACGTCGGAGATTTCCGTCTTGGTGGAAAAACCCGGTGCGAAAATCAGGTTGTAGCAGTCCGATTCACTCAGGCGGTCGGCGGCGTCGCGGTCCATCAGGCCCTTTTCCACGGCCTTGGCGCGCAGTACCGCAGGGTCCATGCCCTTGCCGTCATCGCTGATCGACAACAGGATGTGGTCGCCTTCCTGTTCTGCCGACAACACCACGCGCCCACCGCGCGCCTTGCCGTTGCGTTCGCGTTCCTCCGGCGTCTCGATGCCGTGATCGACGGCGTTGCGCACCAAGTGCACCAACGGGTCGGCCAGGGCCTCGACCAGATTCTTGTCCAGGTCGGTTTCTTCACCGACCAGTTCCAGGTTGATTTCCTTCTTCAACTGCCGCGCCAGGTCGCGGACCAGCCGCGGGAAGCGTCCGAAGACCTTCTTGATCGGCTGCATGCGCGTCTTCATGACGGCCGTCTGCAGGTCGGCCGTGACCACGTCCAGGTTCGATACGGCCTTGGACATGGCTTCGTCGCTGCTGTTGGCGCCCAGGCGCACCAGGCGATTACGCACCAGCACCAGTTCGCCCACCATGTTCATGATTTCGTCGAGGCGCGCGGTATCGACCCGTACGGTCGTCTCGGCTTCGCTGGCGACCGGTTTCTCGGCCACCGGTGCACGCGCCGGAGCTGCCTCGACCTTGCGCGGTGCTGCCACCGGCACGGACGCGGACGGCGTGGGCTGAGTCTCGGGAAGGCTGGCGACATCGCTGAACTTGCCCTTGCCATGCAGCTGATCGAGCAGCGACTCGAATTCGTCGTCGGTGATCTGGTCGCTCGTGGGAGCCTGCGCCTGCGCCTCGGCAGGCGGCGGTGCCTTGACCGCGTCGGCGGTGAACGCACCCTTGCCATGCAACTGGTCGAGCAGGGCCTCGAACTCGTCGTCGGTGATCTCGTCGCCAGGCGTGGCTGACGCAGCCTGCGCCGTGGCAGTTGGCGACGCTGCAGTCGGTGCCAGCGCATCGACGGCAAACTGACCCTTGCCGTGCAACTGGTCGAGCAGCGACTCGAATTCGTCGTCGGTGATCTCGTCGCTGGTCGCGCCGTCGTGTGCCACGGCAGCGGGCGCAGCAGGTGCGGCGGCCTGCGCCTTGGCCGCGCTCAGGGAATCGAGCAATTGCTCGAATTCGCTGTCGGTGATGTCTTCGCCTGGGGTCGATACCGGCGCAGCAGCCGGCACTGCCACAGGCGGTGCAACAACGGCCGCAGCCGGTTCGGCCAGACGCGCCAGGGCATCGAGCAACTGGGGGCTGGCTGGCGTGACCGGGGCGCGTTCACGCACCTCGGTGAACATGCCGTTGACCGCGTCCAGCGCTTCGAGCACGACGTCCATGAGTTCGGCGTCGACCCGGCGCTCACCTTTGCGCAAGATGTCGAAGACGTTCTCGGCGATATGGCAGCACTCCACCAGCTCGTTGAGCTGGAGGAAGCCGGCGCCGCCTTTTACAGTGTGAAAACCGCGAAAAATTGCATTGAGCAAGTCGGCATCATCGGGACGGCTTTCCAGCTCGACCAGTTGTTCGGACAGTTGCTCGAGAATTTCGCCGGCCTCTACCAGGAAATCCTGAAGGATTTCTTCGTCGGCGCCGAAGCTCATGTGGATGCTCCCTGGAATACGTGATTAACGGTCAACACAGTCAGGCGCAGGCGGTGGCCTAGAAGCCCAGACTGGACAGCAGATCGTCGACATCGTCCTGACCGGATACGACGTCTTCACGTTTATCGGCATGGATCTGCGGACCTTCACCCTTGGCGGGATGTTTTTCTTGATCTTTTTCGGCACGAAGCTGTTCGTGGTCGTGCTGGATGCCGGCAAAGCGATCCACCTGGCTGGCCATCAGGACCAGTTTGAGCAGGTTGCTCTCCACTTCGGTGACCAGCGCGGTGACACGCTTGATGACCTGGCCGGTGAGGTCCTGATAATCCTGGGCGAGCACGATGTCGTTGAGGTGGCTGGCGACTTCGCGATTGCCCTGCTCGCTACGGGTCAGGAAGCCGTCGACCCGGCGTGCCAGTTCGCGGAATTCGTCGGCGGCCACTTCGCGGCGCATGAAGCGCTGCCAGTCGACGCTCAAGGCACTGGCCTCGGCACTCAGCGTGTTGAGCACCGGTGTGCTCTGCTCGACCAGATCCATGGTGCGGTTGGCCGCGTTTTCGGTCAGGCGCACCACATACGACAGACGTTCGGTCGCATCGGTGATCTGCGAAACCTCTTCGGCCTGGGGAATGTTCGGATCGATCTGGAAACTGACGATTGCGCTGTGCAGCTCCCGCGTCAGCTTGCCCACTTCCTGGTACAGGCCGCGATCGCGGGTCTGGTTCAATTCGTGGATCAGTTGCACCGCTTCGCCGAAACGGCCTTTTTCAAGGCTGTCGACCAGCTCCACGGCGTGTTTCTTCAGGGTCGACTCGAAGTCCCCCAACGTGCTTTGTTTGTGGTCCATTGCGCCCCCATTGCAGACTTCAGCTATTGACGCGCTCGAAAATCTTCTCGATTTTTTCTTTCAGCACTTGCGCAGTGAAAGGCTTGACCACATACCCGTTGACTCCGGCCTGGGCGGCTTCGATGATCTGCTCGCGCTTGGCCTCGGCGGTCACCATGAGCACCGGCAGGTGCTTGAGGCGATCGTCGGCGCGCACCTGGCGCAGCAGGTCGATGCCGGACATGCCGGGCATGTTCCAGTCGGTGACGAGAAAATCGAAATTGCCGCTGTGCAACATCGGCAAGGCGGTGTTGCCGTCGTCGGCCTCGGCGGTGTTGGTGAAGCCCAGGTCACGCAACAGGTTCTTGATGATGCGCCGCATCGTCGAGAAATCATCGACGATGAGGATTTTCATGTTCTTGTCCAATTAGACCTCCAGCAGTCTTGAACACGCCCAGCCCCTGGACGTGCGTAACAATCGAATTCGCCTGAGCCACTTGCCGCTGCAGATCGCCTACACGCGCTACGCCTGCAGGCCTCTTCGCGGGCAGAGCCCGCTCCCACAGTCTCGGCCTTTGTGGGAGCGGGCTCTGCCCGCGAAAAAGCCCGCACCGATCTCGCCGTTCCCTCAGCGTGCCCGCCACTCTCCCAGACGCCCGCGCAGTCGCGCCGCGCACTGGCTGTGCAACTGGCTTACCCGCGATTCGCTGACACCCAGTACCTCACCGATTTCCTTGAGGTTCAGTTCCTCGTCGTAATACAACGACAAGACCAGCTTCTCGCGCTCTGGCAGGTTGGCGATGGCCTCGGCCAGCGCGCCTTGAAAGCGTTCGTCCTCGAGATCCCGCGAGGGCTCCAGCGAACCGCTGGCGCCGTTTTCGTGCAGGCCCTCGTGCTCGCCGTCCTGCAGCAGATCGTCGAAACTGAACAGGCGGCTGCCCAAGGTATCGTTCAGGATCCCGTAGTAATCGTCCAGACTCAGACTAAGTTCGGCCGCGATCTCGTGATCTTTAGCGTCGCGACCGGTTTTCGACTCGATTCGGCGAATGGCATCACTGACCATGCGGGTATTGCGGTGGACCGAACGCGGCGCCCAGTCGCCCTTGCGCACTTCGTCGAGCATGGCGCCGCGGATACGAATGCCGGCGTAGGTCTCGAAACTGGCGCCTTTGCTCGAGTCGTACTTGGTCGAGACCTCCAGCAGACCGATCATGCCGGCCTGGATCAGGTCTTCCACCTGCACGCTGGCTGGCAGGCGCGCCAGCAGGTGATAGGCGATACGCTTGACCAGCGGCGCGTATTGCTCGATCAGCTGATGCTGCTGCGAGTCGCGCGACGCCTTGCTGTACATACGGTATCCGCTGGCGCTCATGATACGGGCCCTGCGCTGGTTTGCTGGACCAGGCGTTCGACGAAGAACTCCAGGTGGCCACGGGGATTGGCCGGCAACGGCCAGGTGTCTACTTTCTGCGCGATTGCCTTGAAGGCCAGCGAGCATTTGGAACGGGGGAACGCCTCGTACACGGCGCGCTGTTTCTGCACGGCCTTGCGCACCGACTCATCGTACGGAACGGCGCCAACGTACTGCAGGGCCACGTCGAGGAAGCGGTCGGTCACTTTGGTCAGCTTGGCGAACAGATTGCGCCCTTCCTGGGGGCTTTGCGCCATGTTGGCCAAGACCCGGAAACGGTTCATGCCGTAGTCGCGATTGAGCAGTTTGATCAGGGCGTAGGCATCGGTGATCGAGGTGGGCTCGTCGCACACCACCAGCAGGACTTCCTGGGCCGCGCGGACAAAGCTCACTACCGATTCGCCGATACCGGCGGCGGTGTCGATGATCAGCACGTCGAGGTTGTCGCCCACATCGCTGAAGGCCTGGATCAGGCCGGCATGCTGGGCCGGGCTCAACTGGACCATGCTCTGGGTACCCGAGGCTGCCGGCACGACACGGATGCCGCCGGGACCCTGCAACATCACGTCGCGCAGTTCGCAGCGACCTTCGATCACATCGGCCAGGGTGCGCTTGGGGGTCAGGCCCAGCAACACGTCGACGTTGGCCAGGCCAAGGTCGGCGTCCAGCAACATGACCCGGCGGCCGAGCTCGGCCAACGCCAGGGACAAGTTCACTGACACATTAGTCTTGCCGACGCCACCTTTGCCGCCGGTCACCGCGATCACCTGTACGGGATGCATGCTGCCCATGTTCGTTCTTTACCTTGTCTAGACCGAGGCCACACCAGTGGCTGCCAGTTCGATTGCTCGAGTGTTTCCTGGCAACCCTACGATGCAGGAAGAGTGTGTTTGCATAACGTTCTTCACCTCAGCCAACTCGCTTGTCGGGGCTGTGGTAGAGACCCGCGAACATATCGGCCATGGCCTCTTCGCTGGGCTCTTCTTGCATTTGCACGCTCACTGCGCGGCTGACCAACTGGTGCCGGCGCGGCAAATGCAAGTCGTCGGGAATGCGCGGCCCATCGGTAAGATAGGCAATCGGCAGTTCCTGACTGATGGCCAGGCTCAGCACTTCGCCGAGACAGGCCGTTTCGTCCAGTTTGGTCAGGATGCACCCGGCCAGACCGCAACGCTTGTAGCTATGGTACGCGGCGCTGAGCACCTGCTTCTGGCTGGTAGTAGCCAGCACCAGGTAGTTGCGCGCATTGATGCCGCGACCGGCCAGGCTTTCGAGCTGCATGCGCAGGGCCGGATCGCTGGCTTGCAGGCCCGCGGTGTCGATCAACACCACACGCTTGCGCAGCAAGGGTTCCAGCGCCTGTACCAATGACTGGCCCGGATCGACCTGAGTCACCGACACATTGAGAATGCGGCCCAGGGTCTTGAGTTGTTCCTGGGCCCCGATGCGAAAGCTGTCCATGCTCACCAGGGCCACGCTCTGGGAACCGTACTTGAGCACATAGCGGGCTGCCAGCTTGGCCAGGGTGGTGGTCTTGCCCATGCCAGCCGGGCCGACCATGGCGATCACGCCACCTTCTTCGAGCGGTTCCACTTCAGGTGTACGGATCATACGCGCCAAGTGCGCCAGCAGCATCCGCCATGCCTGCCGAGGTTCGTGAATTTCGCTGGTCAGGCTGAGCAGCTCGCGAGCGATCGGGCCGGACAAGCCGATGCGCTGCAAACGACGCCACAGATTCGCCTGCGCCGGCTTGCTGCCTTGCAGCTGGGTCCAGGCCAGGGAGCCCAGTTGCACTTCCAGCAGTTGGCGCAAACCGTTGAGTTCGGAGCGCATGGAATCGAAAAGACGTTGGTCGACGGCAGGCTGTGGCGCCGGGGCCGCCTGCACACGCGGTGGCTCTTCGCGACGCGGCTCGACCAGCGGCTCGGCGGCGGTCAACGGCAGGCCGGCGACCAACTGGCGGTTGGTGGCCGCATCGCTCTCGCCACGGGTGCTCAGCTCGGCCTGGGCCGAAACGATCCGCGACTGGGTCTTGCGCAGCTCTTCTTCCAACTCGAGGTTGGGCACGCGCGGCGCCAGGGCCGACAGCTTGTAGTCCAGCGCAGCGGTCAGCTCGACGCCGCCGGCGATGCGACGGTTGCCAATGATGGCAGCGTCGGCGCCCAGCTCATCGCGGACCAATTTCATGGCCTGACGCATGTCGGCGGCGAAAAATCGCTTCACTTGCATAACCCACTACCTCAGCCGTTGGGCCCTACTGTCGCAACGATGGTGACTTGCTTGTTATCAGGGATTTCCTGATAGGCCAGTACATGAAGGTTGGGGATCGCCAGGCGACCGAAGCGTGACAGCATCGCGCGGACCGGACCGGCCACCAGCAGTATCATCGGTTGGCCCTGCATCTCCTGCCGTTGCGCCGCATCGATCAAGGATCTCTGCAGTTTTTCCGCCATGCTCGGTTCCAGCAAAACGCCTTCTTCCTGACCCTGACCAGCCTTCTGAAGACTATTTAGCAATATCTGTTCCAACCTTGGTTCCAGCGTGATGACAGGCAGCTCCGACTCAATGCCTACAATGCTTTGCACGATGGCGCGGGACAAACCGACCCTGACGGCCTGGACCAGCGCGGCGGTATCTTGACTCCGATGCCCATTGTTGGCGATCGCTTCGGCAATGCTGCGGATGTCGCGAACCGGTACCTGCTCTGCCAGCAGCGCCTGCAGCACCTTGAGCAGCGAAGACAGCGAAAGGATGCCGGGAACCAGCTCTTCAGCGAGCTTGGGCGAGCCTTTTGCCAGAACTTGCAGCAGTTGTTGGACTTCTTCGTGGCCGATCAGCTCATGGGCATGCTTCTGCAGAATCTGGTTCAAGTGCGTGGCCACTACGGTACTGGCATCGACCACCGTGTAGCCCAGCGACTGAGCCTGGCTGCGCAGGTTGACGTCGATCCAGACCGCGTCCAGACCAAACGCCGGATCCTTGGCGGTGATACCGTTCAACGAGCCGAACACCTGACCGGGGTTGATGGCCAGCTCGCGATCCGGATAGATCTCGGCTTCGGCGAGAATCACGCCCATGAGCGTCAAACGATAGGCGCTGGGTGCCAGGTCGAGGTTGTCGCGAATATGCACGGTCGGCATGAGGAAGCCCAGGTCCTGGGACAGCTTCTTGCGTACGCCCTTGATCCGCGCCAGCAGCTGGCCGCCCTGGTTGCGGTCCACCAGGGGGATCAGGCGATAGCCGACTTCCAGGCCGATCATGTCGATGGGCGTCACGTCGTCCCAGCCCAGCTCTTTGGTTTCCTGGGTGCGCGTGGGTGACGGCAGCAGCTCCTGTTGACGCTGCACCTCGGCCTGAGCCTGGACCTTGACGTCGTTCTGCTTCTTCCACAGCAGGTAGGCACCGCCACCGGCGATGGCGCCCAGGGTAATGAAGGCCATGTGCGGCATTCCGGGCACCATGCCCATGATCACCATCAGCGCGCCGGAGACGGCCAGCGCCTTGGGCGAGGCGAACATCTGCCGCTGGATCTGCTTGCCCATCTCCTCGGAGCCCGAAGCACGGGTCACCATGATGGCCGCTGCGGTGGACAGCAGCAGCGACGGCAACTGAGCGACCAGGCCGTCACCGATGGTCAGCAGGGCGTACACCTTGCCCGCCTCGGCGAATGGCATGTTGTGTTGCAGCATGCCCACCAGCATGCCGCCGATCAGGTTGATGAACAGGATCAGCAGACCGGCGATGGCGTCGCCGCGGACGAATTTGCTGGCACCGTCCATCGAGCCGTAGAACTCGGCCTCGGCGGCCACTTCGGTACGCCGCGCCTTGGCCTGGTTCTGATCGATGAGCCCGGCGTTGAGGTCGGCGTCGATGGCCATCTGCTTGCCGGGCATGGCATCCAGGGTGAACCGCGCGCTCACCTCGGAGATGCGCCCGGCGCCCTTGGTGACCACCACGAAGTTGATGATCATGAGGATGGCGAACACCACGATACCGACGATGTAGTTGCCGCCGATCACCACCTCACCAAATGCCTGGACTACTTTACCTGCGGCGGCATGGCCTTCCTGGCCGTGGAGCATGATCACCCGCGTCGACGCCACGTTGAGCGCGAGGCGCAGCAGCGTGGCGACCAGCAGGATGGTCGGGAACACGGCGAAGTCCAGCGGGCGCAGGGCGTACACGCACACCAGCAGCACGACGATGGACAAGGCGATGTTGAAGGTGAAGAACACGTCCAGCAGCAGTGCCGGGATCGGCAGCATCATCATCGCCAGCATCACCAGCAACAGCAGCGGCACACCCAGGTTGCCGCGGCCAAGGCCGACGATGTTGCTACGAGCGGTGTTGATTAATTGAGAGCGATCCACCGACATTCCCCACTTCCCCAAGCGAACTTTTGACGCGCCAGGCGTCTTGCCAAGGGGCAGTGCAAGAAGAGGTCCAACTTTTGCCGGAGGGGGTTAAAGATTCTCGCCCTATGGTCGAGTGCTGGGTGTCAGGCGATTCGGCGGTGCGCCCTTCGCGGCCACGGACCGCTCCTACGGTTGGCCTAGACCCAGGTAGGAGCGGTCATCGGCCGCGAAAAGTCCGACGCCCACTAACTGTCGCGCTGCAGATCCGGCGGGATCGGCAGGTCCTGCAACGGATCGGGACGCTTGCCCCGCCCGGCCTGGTACTGGCGGATCTGGTAGACATAGGCAAGCACCTGCGCCACTGCCAGGTACAGCCCCGCCGGAATCTGCTGTTCGATCTCGGTGGAATAGAAGATCGAACGCGCCAGCGCCGGCGACTCCAGCACCTGGATACGATGTTCGTTGCCGATCTCGCGAATCTTCAAGGCAATGAAGTCCGAGCCCTTGGCCAGCAATACCGGCGCGTTGCCTTTCTCCGGATCGTATTTCAACGCCACCGCATAGTGAGTCGGGTTGGTAATGATCACGTCCGCCTCGGGAATCGCCGTCATCATCCGCCGCTGCGACATCTCGCGCTGCAACTGGCGCACCCGCCCCTTGACCTCGGGCCGGCCTTCGGAATCCTTGTGCTCGTCCTTGACTTCCTGCTTGGTCATCATCAGCTTCTGCTTGCTGCTGTACAGCTGGAATGGCACATCCACGGCGGCAATCAACGCCAGTCCGCAAGACATCCACAAGGCGCTCCAGCCGACCAGCTGCACACTGTGGATGATCGCCATTTCCAGCGGCTCGTTGGCGATGGCGAGCAGATCGGTACGGTCTTTGGCCAGCACCATCATGGCAACGATCAGCGTGATGGCAAACTTGGCCAGCGCCTTCAGCAACTCGGTCAATGCATGCATGGAGAACATGCGCTTGAGGCCGGCGGCCGGGTTCATGCGGCTGAACTTGGGGGCCATGGAGCTGGCGGCGAACAGCCAGCCACCCAGCGCGACCGGCCCGATCAGCGCCGCCAGCAGCAGGGTCAGCAGAATCGGCTGAGTCGCCAGGATCGCCACCTTGCCCGACTGCAGCAGAAAGATGCCCATGTAGCGTTCATCGAGCAGCACCTCGCGGCTCAAGGTGAAGTTGCTGCGCATCAGTTCCAGCAGGCTTTGCGCCAGATGTCCACCGAACGCCAGCAGCGCCCCGCACCCGGCAACCATCACTGCCAGTGTATTGAGCTCCTTGGAACGGGCGATTTCGCCCTTTTCGCGCGAATCCTTCTTGCGCTTGTCCGTGGGGTCTTCTGTCTTGTCCGCACCGCTTTCGCTTTCGGCCATTGCCTACTCCGCTCGCGCCAATTCGCGCAGCCACTGCAAGGCGTTGGCCGCCAGCGGCTGATACTGGTTGAGAATGTCGCCCAGGCTGACCCACAGGATGAACATCCCCAGCACCAGGGTCAGCGGGAAACCGATGGAAAAGATGTTCAGCTGAGGCGCAGCGCGGGTCATTACACCGAAGGCGATGTTGACCACCAGCAAGGCCGTGATGGCCGGCAGCACCAGCAGCACCCCGGCGCCCAGCACCCAGCCCATGCGCAGTACCACGTCCCAGTAGTGCGCGGTCAGCAGCCCGCCGCCGATGGGCAGCGTGGTGAAGCTCTCGGTCAGCACCTCGAACACCACCAGATGGCCGTTCATCGACAGGAACACCAGGGTCACCAGCATGCTGAAGAACTGGCCGATGACGGCCACGGACACGCCGTTGGTGGGGTCGACCATGGACGCGAAGGCCATGCCCATCTGGATCGCGAGAATCTGCCCGGCAACGGTAAAGGCCTGAAACAGGAACTGCAGCGAGAAACCGAACAGCGCACCGATGATGATCTGTTCGGCCACCAGCAGCAGCGCCTGGCCGCTGATGGCATCCACCGTGGGCGCCGGCGGCAATCCCGGCACGATGACCACGGTGATGGCCACGGCCACGTACAGGCGCACGCGCTGCGGCAGTACCTGGGTGCCGAAGATCGGCATGGTCATCAGCATCGAGGCCACGCGGAACAGCGGCAGAATGAAACTGGCAACCCAGCCGCCGATCTGCGCATCGGTCAGTTGCAGCAACGGCTGCATCAGCCGATCACCTGCGGAATATTGGAGTACAGGGTAGTGATGTACTCCATGAAGGTGCGCACCATCCATGGCCCGATGACGATCAGTGTCACCAGCATGACCAGCAGGCGCGGCAGGAAGCTCAGGGTCTGCTCGTTGATCTGCGTGGCGGCCTGGAACATGGCGATGATCAGGCCGACGATCAGGCTCGGCAAAACCAGGATCGCGACCATCACGGTGGTCAGCCATAGCGCTTCGCGGAACAGGTCGACGGCGACTTCTGGAGTCATGGGTTCAAGCTCCTGGGCAAGGCAGATCTGGCTTCTTCGCGGGCAGAGCCCGCTCCCACACAATGGGTAGCGCCGCGACTGATATGGGAGCGGGCTCTGCCCGCGAAGAGGCCCTCGACAACACAGCACATCGCAAAGTCAGACACCACCGAAACTCCCCGCCAGGGTACCGATGATCAGCGCCCAGCCATCGACCAGCACGAACAGCATGATCTTGAACGGCAGCGAGATGATCAGCGGCGACAGCATCATCATACCCATGGCCATCAGCACACTGGCCACCACCAGGTCGATGATCAGGAACGGAATGAAGATCATGAAGCCGATCTGGAACGCCGTTTTCAGCTCGGAGGTGACGAACGCCGGCACCAGAATGGTCAACGGCGCCTGGTCGGCGCTGGCGATGTCGGTGCGCTTGGACAGCCGCATGAACAGCTCCAGGTCGCTCTGCCGGGTCTGCGCCAGCATGAAGTCCTTGATCGGGCCTTCGGCGCGGGCGACGGCATCCTGGGCGCTGAGCTGTTCACTCAGATAGGGTTGCAGGGCCTGCTGGTTCACCTTGTCGAACACCGGCGCCATGATGAACATGGTCAGGAACAGCGCCATGCCGGTCAACAGCTGGTTGGAAGGCGTCTGCTGCAGGCCCAGTGCCTGGCGCAGGATGGAAAACACGATGATGATGCGGGTGAAGCTGGTCATCAGCATGACGAACGCCGGAATGAAACTCAGCGCAGTCATGATCAGGAGAATCTGCAGGTTGACCGAATACTCCTGCTGCCCGTTGGCGCCGCTGGTCATGGTCAGCGCCGGAATCTGCAGCGGATCGGCGGCCAGGGCCATAGGCGCCGCCAACATCAGGCCCAGCGGCAGAACCGTGCGCAACACACCCATCACTTCTTATCCTTCTGGTCCTTGCCCAGCAGTTCCATCAGGCGCTGGGCGAATTCGGGTGTGGCCTGGGTGGTGCGGTCGGGTGGCTGCACCGGCGTGCTCAGCACATGCAGCGCGCTGATGCGCCCCGGGCTGACACCCAGCAGGATCTGCTCCTCGCCCACCTGCACCAGCACCAGCCGGTCTCGCGGCCCCAGCGCCTTGGCACCGATCACGTCGATGACCTGGCCCTGGCGCGGTGCCGCCTGCTGCACGCGCCGCATCAGCCACGCCAACGCGAAGATCAAGGCCACCACCGCCAGCAGGCCCAGCACGGTCTGGGTCAACTGACCGGCCAGACCAGTGCCTCCCGACGCCACCACCGGCGCCGCCGCGGGGACCACTTCGGGCGCCGCGAACACGGCCACGGGCAGGAGCAGCAAGGCCCACAGGTACCTGCCCATCACCGCAGCTTCTTGATGCGTTCGCTGGGACTGATCACGTCGGTCAGGCGAATGCCGAACTTTTCGTTGACTACTACCACTTCGCCGTGGGCGATCAACGTGCCGTTGACCAACACGTCCAACGCCTCGCCAGCCAGGCGGTCGAGTTCGATCACCGAGCCCTGGTTGAGCTGCAGCAGGTTGCGAATGCTGATATCGGTCGCCCCGACCTCCATGGAAATGGTGACCGGAATGTCGAGGATCACATCGAGGTTCGGACCCTCGAGCGTGACCGGCCCGTTACCCGATTTGGGCGAGCTGCCGAACTCTTCCATCGGCAGGCGCGATGAACTCGAGCCACCGCGCGTATCGGCGGCCAACAGCGCGTCGATATCGTCCTGCCCGGCATCCCCGGACTCATCCAGAGCCGCTGCCCATTCATCGGCGAGCGCCTGGTCTTCGGCAGAAATTGTCTCATCTTGATCAGCCATCAGTGGTCCTCGACAGGCATCTAAATCATCAGGTCAAAACGATCAGCGACGCTCGATCGGTTCGATAACTTGTAAAGCCAGGTTGCCTTTGTGCGAGCCAAGCTTGGCTTTGAACGAAGGCACGCCATTGGCGCGCAGGATCAACTCTTCCGGCAGCTCGACCGGAATCACATCGCCAGGCTGCATGTGCAGGATGTCGCGCAGCTTGAGCTGGCGCCGCGCCACGGTGGCGCTCAGGGGAACGCTGACATCCAGAACGTCTTCGCGCAGCGCCTTGCTCCAGCGCTCGTCCTGGTCGTCCAGGTCGGACTGGAAGCCGGCATCGAGCATCTCGCGCACCGGTTCGATCATCGAGTACGGCATGGTCACGTGCAGGTCGCCACCGCCGCCATCGAGTTCGATGTGGAAGGTGGACACCACGACCGCCTCGCTGGGCCCGACGATGTTGGCCATGGCCGGGTTGACCTCCGAGTTGATGTACTCGAAGTTGACTTCCATGATCGCCTGCCACGCTTCCTTCATGTCGAGGAAGGCCTGGTCCAGCACCATGCGTACCACGCGCAGTTCGGTAGGGGTGAACTCGCGGCCCTCGATCTTGGCGTGGCGTCCGTCACCGCCGAAGAAATTGTCGACCAGCTTGAATACCAGCTTGGCATCGAGAATGAACAGGCCAGTGCCGCGCAGTGGCTTGATCTTCACCAGGTTGAGGCTGGTGGGCACGTACAGCGAATGCACGTACTCGCCGAACTTCATCACCTGCACGCCACCCACCGCTACATCGGCGGAGCGACGCAGCAGGTTGAACATGCTGATGCGGGTGTAGCGGGCGAAGCGCTCGTTGATCATTTCCAGCGTCGGCATGCGCCCACGCACGATGCGATCCTGAGTGGTCAGGTCGTAGCTCCTGATCCCCCCGGGTTCGCCATTGCCTTCGGTTTGCACCAGGCCATCGTCGACGCCATGCAGCAGCGCATCGATCTCGTCCTGGGACAGCAGGTCCTGTACGGCCATGAGTTGTTCCTACTGCAATACGAAGTTAGTGAAGAGCACCTGATCGATCACGGGCTTGCCCACTTCTTTCTGCGCCACTTCCTGAACGCTCGCGGTAGCTTTCTGGCGCAGCATTTCCTGGCCGATCGGCGTGGTCAAGGTTTCGAACGGCTGCCCGGAAAACAGCATGACCAGATTATTGCGGATGACCGGCGTGTGCACCTTCAGAGCATCCATGTCGGCCTTGTCCCGCGCCTGCAGCACGATGCTGACCTGCATGTAGCGATCACGACCGTTCTGCTTGAAGTTGACCACGAAGGCGGGTGTCAGCGGCTCGTAGATCGCCGCAGGTTTGGTGTGGGCAGCATCTGCCGTGGCCTTGTCCGCGGGCGCCTCGGCGGGTTTGTGCATGAGGAACCAGGTGGCCCCGACCGACAGGCCGATGGCGAGCAGCAAGCCCACGACCAGCAGGATGATCAGCTTGAGTTTGCCCTTGCCTTCCTTGGCTGCGGGTTCCTTTGCTTCTTCGGTCTTTGCCATGCCAATAATCCGTCACCATTGAGGGGTAAGCGTACCCATGGCGACGATGGAGCAAGGGTTATGCCAACAATCCCCGCGGCTGAACTTCAAGGCCTGCAACCGGCCCTTGAGGCACAGTCAGGCGTAGTAATCCACGGCGCTGGTGCCCAGCACCGTGCTCGAGGCTACGGACTGTGCCGCCGCCACGGCCGGCTCGGCAGAATCGAGCGCATCGGTGCCGGAGCGCTCGCCCCCACTGCGACGGCTCTGCTGTGCCTGCTGCTCGCCCTGAGACTGACGCGACTGATCAGACACGTTGACGTCCAGCTGCCCCATGCCCTGCTGGTTGAACATGTCCTTGAGCCGATGCTGCTGGCTTTCCAGCGCCTCGCGCACGCCAATATGGGCGCTGGTGAAGGTCACCTGGGTCTGCTGGTCGGGTGTGATGTCGACGCGGATGTCCAGACGCCCCAGTTCCGCGGGCGTCAGTTGAATGTCGGCTGATTTCAGATTCTGACTCGACAGGTACATGACCCGGTTGACCAGGCCTTCGGTCCATCCCGACTGCTGCATGGCCAACGGCTGGCCAAGCGGGCTGGCCAGCGGCGCCGCATTGCCGGTCTTGGCCGTGGTCGACTGGGTCAAGGCCTGCAGGCGGTCGGCGAAGTTATCGACGCGGCTGTCGCTGGCCGCTGCGTCGGCATCCTTCAAGGCCCCGCCGATCAAGCCGGCGAAACCGTCATCGCCGCCCTCACCCGCTTCGCCTGCCGACTCCTCGCTCATCATGGCCGCCAGACCATTGACGAAATTGCTTTCAAGGCCCTGCTCGCTGGCCGTCGAGGGGTCAGCCGATGACGTTTGGCTGGCATGTGCAGAGGTAGTGCCATTATTTTTGGCGGTCTGTTCCAACGCCAGCCGCAACGCAGGCAAATCGGCCAGCACGTCCTGGGTTGGGTCGAAAGCCTCGCCAGCGCTGTCGGTATCGCTGTCCAACAGACTGGTAGCAGTCACTGCCGGTGGCGGCACCTGGACCAACGCGGGATTGGCGGCTGGATCGGCCGGGGCCGGTACCGCTGCAGGATCGACCGGCGCCGCAGCAGCGCTGACGCTGGGATCGTCCTTGTCGGCGGTATCGCTGACCTTGTCGTCGTCCTTGGTGGCAGGCTTGTCGGCTTTGTCTGTCTTGTCGAGCTTTTCAGGCTTGTCGGCCTTGGCAACTGGCAACTTCTTGCCGCTATCGGCAACCGTCGGGTTGGCGCCAGCCGCCTTGGAGGTCGGCGGCGCGGCGGTTTCCCGTGGGGCAGGCGGCGCAGGCTCGGTCCGCGCCTTGACCGCGACTTCGTGGTTTTGCCGTGCATAGAGATCGGCGAAACGCGGCGCCGAATCGCTGTCCGCTGCAGTGGGCTTGGCTGCGCCGGTGGCTGATGCCGCGCGTGCAGCGGCGCCCAGTTGCAGCAACAAAGGGTTTGAAGCGACAGCCATGAAGATCTCCCCGATACGGTGGCGTTAACGCTGATAGCCATGGAGAAAGCAAGTATCGGGCCAGCGATAGGCTGCCGAGGTCAACGACGCTCAACGCGCAAAGCGCGCGCGCTCTTGCGAATACAGTTGCAGGACCAGCACGAACTCGCGGTCGATCCGCTGCACATGGGCATCGACGCCGTCCAGTGCGCCGTGTCGGCAGTACTGCTCGAGCTCGCTGCACAGCTGCGCCAAACGCAAGGCGCCCATGTTGCCGCTGCTGCCCTTGAAACTGTGGGCAGCATGGCCCAGTTCGACCAGATCGCGTGACCGGTGCAGTTCATTCAAGCGCAGTTGCGAGTCGCTCAGGAAGGTGTCGAGCAACAGCGGATATTCATCTTCCATGACTTCCTGCAGGGCCTCGAGGGCTGCAGGATCTGCATGGGGCTTCTGCAGCTGTTCGTCTGCCAGCTGTTCATCTGTCAATCGCTCGTCTGCAACGTGTTCGATAGTCACTTGTTCGCTCCTTGATCAAGCCGATTACGCTTGAGACTCCCAGGTAAATTCGACATGCGCGCTGCGCCCGTCTTCCGACCAGCCCGCGCTGTGGCTCAGCTGGCGGACCAGATTGACACCACGCCCTGACAGCCCGTGCACGCTGGGCGGCTTCGCCAGGACCTGCTTCGGATCGAATCCCTTGCCGCTGTCTTCGACCACGATTCTCAGGACCCCGCCGACCCCGTGCGGGCGTACCTGCAAGTGTATGCGTATATAACCCTCTTCCAAAGCCGCCAGGCGACTGTTGCGCAGCGTGTAGTACTGGGCGAACCCGGCGGCATTGCACTTGAGCGCGGAATCGAGGTCCAGGACACCGTGCTCCAAGGCGTTGGAGTATAACTCGGCGAACACGCTGTAGAGCTCTCCGCTCTGCGCGCGCAGGCCGTGAATCTCCTGCAGCAGTTGCAGAATGTAGGGCAGCGGGTTGAAGCGGCGCAACGTGTCGGCACGAAACTCGTACGTGGCCGACCAGTCGAGCGGACTCGACTGGCCGCTGTCGGAATAGATCAGACTGGCCGGCGGCTGGCGTTCGGCGTCGATCAATGCCAACTGCACCATGCTCACATCGTCGCGCGATTCGCCGCGGAAATCATGCAGCGCCTGCAGGATGCCTTCGAACAGTGATTCAGGATCCTTGTGGGTGTCGAAGACGCGCTCGAGCCTCTCCACGCCGAACGACACTTCCTGCGCATTGCTGGTTTCGATGACGCCGTCGGACAGCAGCAGGACCCGGTCGCCTGGCGCCAGCGGCCAGACCTCGGTCTGGTCTTCGAAACGGGTGGCCGGCAATACGCCCAGCGGCAGATGACGCGACACCAGCGCCACGCGCGCCGAGCCGTCCTGGCGATGCAGGTAGCCGTCGGGCATGCCGCCGTTCCAGACTTCCACCGTGCAATGCTGAAAACTCAGGCGCAGCATGGTGGCGCAGCAGAACATGTCCACCGGCAGGATTCGCTTGAGCTTGGCGTTCATCTCGCGAAGGATTTCGGTCAGTCCGTAGCCCTTCGCCGTCATGCCATAGAACACCTCGGCCAAGGGCATCGCGCCTACTGCCGCCGGCAGCCCGTGCCCGGTGAAATCACCGAGCAGCACATGCATGTCGCCCGAGGGTGTGTAGGCAGCCAGCAGCAAGTCGCCGTTGAACAGCGCGTAGGGCGACTGCAGGTAACGCACGTTGGGCGCGTCGAGGCATCCGGAATGCGCGATCTGGTCGAATACCGCCTTGGCCACGCGCTGCTCGTTGAGCAGGTAATCATGGTGACGGGTGATCAGGTCGCGCTGCTCGAGCACCGTGGCCTGCAAACGGCGCAGGCGATCCATGGCCTTGATCTTGGCGGCCAGGATCACCTGGTTGTAGGGTTTTGCCAGGAAGTCGTCGCCACCGGCGTCCAGGCAACGTACCAGCGCCTGTTCTTCGGTCAGCGAAGTCAGGAAGATGATCGGCACCAAGGCCTCACCGGCCAGCTGCTTGATGGCACGCGCGGCCTCGAAGCCGTCCATGACAGGCATCATGGCATCGAGCAGCACCAGCTGCGGGCGCTGCTGGCGGAACGCTTCGACCGCCTCCTGGCCGTTGCTGGCCGTGATCACCGCATGGCCCTGACGCCGCACGATGCTGGACAGCAGCATGCGGTCGGTCATGTTGTCGTCGGCAATCAGGACCGTCAGCGCCTCTTCGTTGGCCGACTGCATCAGGAGATCTTGAACAACTTGTCGAAGTTGGAGATGGCCAGGATCTTGCGCACGTCCGGGGAAATATTGACCAGTGCGATGTCGGCGTTGTCGCCACCGGCATGGTCGCGCAGCAACAGCAGCATGCCCAGCGCCGAGCTGTCCATGTAGGTGGTGTTCTTCAGGTCGATGACATAACGGCTGGGCTTGCCGGCACGCTCGTCTTCATAGGCTTCGCGAAACTGCTGGTGCAGGCTGAAATCGAACCGGCCTGAAATAGCCACCGATGAGGTACTGCTTTCGGCGTCGAAGGTCTGGGTGACAGAACTCTGGGTTACAGCCATGTAGTAATGCTCCTTGGGTGTGCCTTGCAGGCAAGATGTAGCACCGCTCTGCAGAGCGTTCAACGGGGTACTGACAAATTACGGCTAAAAGTTCTCGTGCCTGGGCAAGCGTTGCGACAACTCGTCGAGCAGACGCTGCTCCCGCTTGTCTTCCAACTGCCGAGCCTCGAGGATGTAGCGCTGCACCAGCTTGCGCAGCCCCTCCACTCGAGCATAGGCCTGCTGCCAAGTGGCGCGCGCATTGTTCAAGTTGTTCTGATGCCACGCAAGGCTCTGTTTCTGCTGCGCGACGGCGGTTTCCAACTGGTTGAGAAAGCGCTGATAGTTCAACAGCCATTGCCCGGACACGCCACGACTGCCATTGCTGATCCACTGTTGCTGATAGTCGTTGCGGAAGCGTTCGAGCTCGGCCAACTTGGCTTCGGCCAGGCTCACCTGGCCCTGGAAATGCCCCAGCCGCTGCGCAGCCTTGCGTTCGGTACTCTCGGCCATTTCCACCACGGGCGCCAGGCGGGCTGCACGACTCATCGCCATCGTCGCTTACCCCGGTGCTACGGGTGTGAACACTGCCGCCAGGCGCTCGGCGCTGGCCTGCAGGCTTTCGTTGTCGTTCAGCCCCTGGCGCAGGTAGCGCACCAGTTGCGGCTGAAGGGCAATGGCCAGGTCGGTCTCGCGATCGCCGCCGGCCACGTAGGCACCGACGCTGATCAAGTCACGGCTCTGCTGGTAACGCGACCACAGCTGCTTGAACTGCTGGGCCTGGGCCAGGTGCTGAGGGCTGACCACGCTGGGCATCACCCGGCTGATCGACGCTTCGATATCGATGGCCGGGTAATGCCCTTCTTCGGCCAGGCGCCGCGACAGCACGATGTGGCCATCGAGTACACCCCGCGCCGAGTCGGCGATCGGGTCCTGCTGGTCATCGCCTTCGGACAACACCGTATAGAACGCGGTGATCGAGCCGCCACCGGCCTCGGCATTGCCGGCCCGCTCGACCAGCTTGGGCAGCTTGGCGAAAACAGAGGGCGGGTAGCCCTTGGTGGCAGGTGGCTCGCCGATAGCCAGGGCGATTTCCCGCTGGGCCTGGGCGAAACGGGTCAGCGAGTCCATCAGCAACAGGACGTTCTTGCCCTTGTCGCGGAAATATTCGGCAATGCGGGTGCAGTACATGGCCGCGCGCAGACGCATCAGCGGGGCTTCGTCGGCTGGCGATGCCACTACCACCGAACGGCGCAGGCCCTCCTCGCCCAAAGTGTGTTCGATGAACTCCTTGACCTCGCGGCCGCGCTCGCCGATCAGCCCGACGACGATGATGTCGGCCTCGGTGAAGCGCGTCATCATGCCCAGCAGCACACTCTTGCCCACGCCGGTACCGGCGAACAGACCCAGGCGCTGGCCACGGCCCACAGTCAGCAAGCCATTGATGCTGCGAATGCCGACATCCAGCGGCTGGCTGATGGGATCACGCTTGAGCGGGTTGATGGTGGGCCCGTCCATGGGGATCCAGTCCTCCGCCTTCATGCCGCCCTTGCCGTCCAGCGCACGGCCGGCGCCGTCGAGAATGCGTCCGAGCATGCTCATGCCCATGGGCAGGCGCCCGGTGTCGGCGACCGGGACCACCCGCGCGCCCGGCGCAATGCCGCTCACGCTGCCCACCGGCATCAGGTAGATCTTGCTGCCGGAAAAGCCCATGACTTCCGCTTCGACCTGTACCGGCTGGTCGCTGTCGTCGTTGATCACTACACAGCGACTGCCCATGGCCGCGCGCAGCCCTTCGGCCTCCAGGGTGAGCCCGACCATGCGCAGCAGGCGCCCTTCGACGATTGGCTGGCGCGGCAGGTCGATGGCCGCCTCGTAGGTGCCCAGGCGTTTGCCGAAGCTGGTGCGATCAAGCTTCATCGGGCTCACCCAGCTCGATGGAGATGTCGGCCGGGGCCGGGTGCATGTTCTGCTCGTGCAATTGGTCGAACAGCTGGGCAATGGCCTGGGTAATCCGGGTCTCCATGCTGGCATCGATGCGACTGTGTTCGGTTTCGATGCGGCAACCACCGGGCTGCAACGCGTCGTCTTCCTGGATACGCCAGTTTTCCTCGTGCTTCTCCCGCAATGACTTGATCTGCTCGAAGTCCTGGGGATTGATGAAGATACGGATGTTGTTGGCACCCATGGGCAACAGCTTGAGCGCCTCACGCAGGACTTTTTCAATTTGGCTGGAATCGGTGACCAGCTCGCGGCGAATGACCTGCCGGGCGATGTGCCCCACCAGTTCGACCAGGGATTTTTCGATCTGCGTGTCCTGATCGGCAATGGGCGTCAACAGGTGGCCCAGCAGCCGGTCGAACTGCACGAGCTTGCTGGCCAGTGCAGCCTCGGCTTCCTGGCGCACTTTGAGCTGGGTACTGTGGAAGCCTTCTTTTTCGCCGGTGGCGAAACCCTCGTTATAGGCTTCCTGGCGAATGGCTTCGAGTTCTTCCAGGGTGATGGGCTGAACCTCGTCGAGGGGGACCTCTTCGATCTCCTCGACCGACGCCGGGGCCAGCACCACCTCGGCGGCGGGCCGTTCAGGATCGAAGCTGGGCAACGCCCACAGGTCGGCGCTGCGCGCATCGACGGCGCGGATCAGTTCACTGACGGGTTCTTGCGGGGGGCGGGACATAGCTTGCGATTCCTGGCGCCTGGGTGCGAAATGGGGTCGCTCGGAGCCGACCACCCCAAGGCGGCCAGCCTCCACGACAGAGGTCCGGGAGAGAGATGATTAGATCATCTCTTCCCCACCCTTGCCACCCAGCACGATTTCACCCGCCTCGGCCATGCGCCGAGCGATGGTGAGCACTTCCTTCTGCGCCGACTCGACGTCGCTGACCCGCACCGGCCCCTTGGCCTCGAGGTCGTCGCGCAGCAGCTCGGCCGCGCGCTTGGACATGTTTTTGAAGATCTTTTCGCGCACGCCTTCGTCGGCGCCCTTGAGCGCCACCACCAGCACGTCGGAAGAGACTTCGCGCAGCAACGCCTGAATGCCGCGATCGTCGACATCCTTGAGGTTGTTGAAAACGAACATCAGGTCTTCGATCTGCCCGGACAGTTCTTCGTCGACCTCGCGTATGGAATCCATCAACTGGCCCTCGGACGAGCTGTCGAGGAAGTTCATGATGTCGGCGGCGCGCTTGACCCCACCCAGCGTGGTCCGCGTGGCGTTGGAGTTGCCGGAGAACTGTTTCTCCAGGATGGTGTTGAGTTCTTTCAGCGCCGCGGGCTGTACGGTGTTGAGCGAGGACACGCGCAGGATGATGTCCAGGCGCGCCTTGTGCTCGAAATGCGCCAGCACTTCGCCGGCCTGGTCGGGGTCGAGGTAAGCCACGACAATCGACTGGATCTGCGGATGCTCGTAGCGGATGACGTCGGCCACGGCCCGTGGCTCCATCCATTTCAGGCTGTCCAGGCCACTGGTGTTGCCGCCCAGCAGAATCCGGTCGATCAGGCCGTTGGCCTTGTCTTCGCCCAGGGCCGAGGTGAGCATCTTGCGGATGTAGTTATCAGAGCCGACACCCAGACCGGTCTGATCACCGACCACGGTGACGAACTCGCTCATCACCTGCTCGACCTGCTCACGGTGCACGTTGCGCATCTGCGCCATGGCCACGCCCACGCGCTGGACCTCTTTGGGCCCCATGTGGCGAAGCACCTGCGCCGCGTCGGTTTCACCCAGCGACAGCAGAAGAATGGCGGCCTTGTCGACCTTGGTCAGCTTGGGGGTGACGGCTTGTGAACTACTCATCGGCATTGATCCACTCTTTCACGACCTGGGCCACTCGGCCCGGGTCTTCGGCCACAAGACTCTTGATTGCATTCAGTTGGGCGTCATAGCCCTCGGTCGGGCTGGGCAGCAGAATGCTCTGCGGCCCGCCCAGGCTGACCCGATCGTTGGCCAGCTCGCTGTCCATGCCCAGGGCGGCCACACCGCCCAGCCCGCCAGCAGCGCCGAGTTCGGCATCGCCTGGCCTGGATTTGCCACCACCGGTGATGTTGGTCAGCACCGGGCGCAGTACGCCGAACACCAGAACCAGGATGAACAGCACACCCAGCGCCTGTTTCATGATGTCCCAGAACCAGGGTTCCTTGTAGAACGCAGGCTCGGTGATGACTTCCGCCGAGTTGGGCGCGAACGGTACGTTGATCACGGTCACGCTGTCGCCACGGCTGGCATCGAAGCCGACGGCGTCCTGTACCAGACGCGTGAAACGGGCCAGCTCCTGGGCGTTCCAGGGTGCCAGGGTCACCGTGCCGTCGGCCGGGTTGACCTTGGCCTGATCATCGACCACCACGGCGACCGACAACCGGGTCAGGCGACCCTGCTGCTGCTTGGTGTGGCTGATGGAGCGGTCAAGCTCGAAGTTCTTGGTCGACTGCTGGCGCTTGTCGGCTGGATACGGCGCCAGCATCGGCTGGCCGGTGGCCGGGTCCATGATCTGCTGACCATTGGCGTCCAGCAGCGGTTGGCCTGGCTGGATCGCGCCGGCAGCTGCCTGACCCTGGGCGGCATTCTGCGGTGCAGTGGCCGGACCCGGTGGCTGGTTGCTCAAAGCGCCGGGCACACCCGAAGGGCCCGAACCACTGGAACGCTGTTCGGTGGTGGACTGCTCGCTGCGCAGTGCCGGCTGGTCCGGGTTGAACTGCTCGGAGGTCGACTCGACCGCGCTGAAGTCCAGGTCTGCCGACACTTCGGCCTTGAACCGATCACTGCCCACCACCGGTTGCAGTATGTTGTGCACACGCTGGGTCAGCATGCTTTCCATGCGGCGACTGTAGTCGTACTGCTTGCCGGCCATGGTCAACGCGTTGTCTTCCAGCTGCGCCGACAGCAGGGTGCCCTTCTGGTCGACGACCGACACGTTGGACTTGTTCAGTTCCGGCACGCTGGTCGCCACCAGATTGACGATGGCCGCCACCTGGCCGGCATCCAGGGTCCGGTTGGGGTACATTTCCACCAGCACCGAGGCCGTCGGTTTGCGCTCGTCACGGACGAACACCGAGCTCTTCGGTATGGCCAGGTGCACGCGCGCGGCGCGGATATTGTTCAGGCTGCCGATGGTGCGGGCCAGCTCGCCTTCCAGGCTGCGGCGGTAGCGCGCAGTTTCCATGAACTGGCTGGTGCCCAGGCCTTGTTCCTTGTCGAGCGACTCGTAGCCAACGTTGCCGTCGCTGGGTGCAACACCGGCCGAGGCCAGGGCGATGCGTGCGCGCGACTGGTCGTCGGCCTTGACCAGCAAGGCACCCGAATTGGGTTCCACGGTATAGGGAATGTTGGCCGTGGTCAGGGTGTCGATCACCTGCTTGGTGTCCATGCCCGCCAGGCTGCCGTACAGCGGCCGGTAGTCGGGTTGCTGCGACCACAGCACTACGGCAAAGCCGATCGCAACGCTCGCGGCCAGGCCGACCAACAGGCCGACCTGACGCAGCATGGTCATCTGCGACAGATTCTGCAGGACAGACAAGCCCATGAGCGGCGATTTGTTGCCGCTCTTGGCAGGGAGGTTATCGGTGGTCGCTTCAGCCATGACTCAATTCGTCCTCAGACCGGCATCTGCATGATGTCTTGGTATGCCTGGACCAGCTTGTTGCGCACTTGGGTCAAGGCCTGGAACGAAACACTGGCTTTCTGCGAGGCGACCATCACATCGGTGAGGTCGACGCCGCTCTTGCCGATTTCGAAAGCGGTGGCCAACTGGCTGGAGGCGCCCTGCACGTCCGCGACCTTGTTGATCGCGCCGCCGAGCATGTCGGCAAAGCTGCTGGCGCCGACTTCCGGCGCCGCAACCGCCGCAGGCTTGGCCATGGCGTCCGCCTGCATGGCGCGCATGTCCAGCATCAAGCGGTTGAATTCAATACCTTGGCTCATGGGTGACCCTCTGCGACGACCTGCGTTTTTTTGACACTGCTGCATTCACTACAGAGGTATTAGCAAGGAGGGTGCCAGTTGCAGTCGCAGGCTTGCGAAACAGATCGATGGCGACGAATTGCCACAGCGGCTGCCAGTCAGCGCGCCTCATTCAAGAAGCGAACAGGCTGGCCTCCACGTCCATTCCGGCATCACGCATCTGCGCCAGCTTGTAGCGCAGGGTCCGCGGGCTGATGCCCAGCCGCTCGGCGGCTTCCTTGCGGCGGCCGCGCTCGCTGCGCAGGATATCAATGATCATCTCGAATTCACGACGGCGCAGATCGTCCTCCAGCGCGCCGGCCGGCAGCCCGACCGGCGCCTGGGTTTCCAACGGCAGTGCCGGGGCACGGGCTTGCACCACCAGGCTCAACGGCGGTAACGGCGCCGCGCCTGCAGGCCCGGCCAGGCAGAAGTCGGCGGCCTGGATCAGGCCGCCGTGCTGCAGGATCAAGGCGCGCTGGATGGCGTTGTCCAACTCGCGAACGTTGCCCGGCCACGGATGATCGAGCAGAGACTGTTCGGCCTGCGGCGAGAAACGCACAGGCGCATGCTTCATCTTGTCGACGTGGCGAGCCAACAAGCGTCGCGCCAGCGGCAGGATATCGGCGCGGCGCTCGCGCAGAGGTGTCCAGGCCAGCGGGAAGACCGAAAGGCGGTAGAACAGGTCTTCGCGAAAACGCCCTGCCGCCACGTCCGCCGCCAGGTTGCGGTTGGTGGTGGCGATGACGCGTATGTCCAGGGCAATCGGCTTGCGCGCGCCGACGCGTTCGACCTCACGCTCCTGCAACACGCGCAACAGCTTGGCCTGCAGACCCAGCGGCATCTCGGAAATTTCATCGAGCAGCAAGGTGCCGCCATCGGCCTGCTCGAACTTGCCTGCCTGCGCCGCGACAGCGCCAGTGAACGCACCCTTCTCGTGGCCAAACAGCGTGGCTTCGAGCATGTTGTCGGGAATCGCCGCACAGTTGATGGCGACGAACGCCTGTTCTGCCCGCCGCGACTGCTGATGAATGTAGCGCGCCAGCACTTCCTTGCCGGTGCCTGACTCACCGGATATCAGCACCGTGGAATCACTGCGTGCGACCCGCGCCGCCAGCTCGAGCAAGGCCAGGCTGGCCGGCTCCAGTGCCACCGGGCCGTGATCGGTACCGGCCGGGATCAGGCCGCGGCCATGCCGGGTCACCAGGTCGAGCAGCGCGCGCGGCTCGAACGGCTTGACCAGATAGTCCGCCGCGCCTTGGCGCATGGCATCCACCGCGCGCTCGACGGCGCCATGGGCCGTCATCAGCAACACCGGCAGTTGCGGCTGCCGGGCGCGCAGCCTGGCAAGCAATTGGTGCCCATCGATACCCGGCATGTTGACGTCGCTGACGACAATCCCGAAGGGCTCGCGCGCCACCGCCAGCAACGCTTCCTCGGCACAGCTCACCGCCTCGAATTCGAAGCCACCCAGCTCCAGCGTATCGCCCAGCGCCTCGCGCAAGGCGCGGTCGTCCTCGACCAACAGCACCTTGATGCTCATGGCGCACGCTCCTGCAGGGCCACCAGTGGCAGGGTCAAGGTGGCGCAGCTGCCGCGGCCAAGCGTGGAGCGCAGCATCAACTCGCCTTGATGGGCCCTTGCCACGGCCTTGACCACCGACAGGCCAAGCCCGGTACCGGTGGACTTGGTGGTGAAGAACGGCTCACCCAGCCGCGCCAGCGTTGCCGGGGCCATGCCGGGCCCGTCGTCACTGACGCACAGGCGCAGGGTGTCGTCGCGCGCATACAGGTGGACCTTGAGCCGTGCCTCGCCGGCGCTGGCCTGGATGGCGTTGTCGAGCAGGTTGAGTACCGCGCCCACCAAGGTGTCCTTGTTGCACAGCAACTCGCCCGCATGGCTGTCGCATTGCCAACGCACGGCAACGTTCTGCACGTGGGGCTGAGCGGCAGCCTGCAGGGCCTGCAACAACTGCCGGGGTGTGAGGCGATCGGACAGCGGCAGCTCCCCGCGGGCGAACACCAGCATGTCGCGGACCTGGTTTTCCAACTCGTGCAGACGCTCCTTGAGGCGGCCAGCGAAGCGCTGCTGGGTCTGCACCGGGAGTGGCTTGTCGGTCAGGTGACTGGCGTACAACAGCGCTGCCGACAGCGGCGTGCGTATCTGATGAGCCAGCGAGGCCATCATCCGGCCCAGTGACGACAGGCGTTCGCTGCGCGCCACTTCGCTCTGCAGACGACGGGTTTCGGTCAGATCGGTGAGCAGTACCAATTGGCCAGGCTCGGCGTCCAGCGAGCGGGTGGAAATCGACAGACGCCGCCCATCGTTCAAGGAGATCTCATGACCATCGTCGCGGCGGGGCGCGAAACTGCGGACGATCACCTCGCGCCACAGTTCGCCTGCCAGGGGCTCACCCAGCATTTGTGCGGCTGCCGGGTTGGCTTCGCGCACGCGACCCTGCCCATCGATGACGATGACGCCGCCGGGCAACAGATCGAGCAGGTTCTGCAGGCGATTGGCAAGCCGTTCCTTTTCCGCCAGTTCGGCCAGCCGCTGGGCGCTGACCACTTCCAGCTCACCCTTGAGCGATGCCACACGTGCCTCGAGCAGGCTGTAGGAGTCGCTCAAGCGGTCGGACATCTGGTCGAAAAGAGCAAAGGCCTGGTCCAACCCCTGGCGGTTGTCGGCTGGCGCTACGGACACGGAAGCGTCGCTGCGGGGCATGGGCGCGGACGGCTGGCTAGCGGCCTGTGGCATGGGTCTCTCTCACTTGGCTCACCGTCAAAAACGGTATCGTGAAAGGGATAAAAGCAATAGCCGTGCCGGATGAAACCTTGCGGGCTGCAAGCACAGCGAGGAACATTCCAATGGAGCGGGGAAAGTGTGGGAGTTCAAGCGCTTGGCGCGCTTTGACTGACGCGCAGGACGTTGCATGAAGCATGGCCGCTGCCGGGAAGACAGCGGCCGGTCGAACCCCAGGCGTCAATCGTCTGCCTGTTGCTCTTCGCCCTCGCCTTCGCGCCGGCTCATGCCGTACTTGCGCATCTTCTCCACCAGGGTGGTGCGACGGATGCGCAGACGTTCCGCGGCGCGCGCAACGATACCGTTGGCATCGTCCAGCGCCTGCTGGATCAAGCCCTGCTCCAGGCCGCCCAGGTAGTCCTTGAGGTCGAGCCCCTCGGGCGGCAGCATGGCGCTGGAAGCGAAGTCGGGCGTATGGCCGTTGATTGCCACGCGCTCTTCCAGATCGCTGCGCAGGCTGTCGACCAGTTGTTCGTCTTCGTCGTCGACATAGCGGAATTTCTTCGGCAACTCGACCACGCCGATCACGCCATACGGATGCATGATCGCCATGCGCTCGACCAGGTTGGCCAGTTCACGCACGTTGCCCGGCCAGCCATGGCGGCAAAGCGACATGATGGCGGCCGAGTTGAAGCGGATCGACCCACGCTTTTCATGCTCCATGCGCGAGATCAGCTCGTTCATCAGCAACGGGATGTCTTCCACGCGCTCGCGCAGCGGAGCCATCTCGATGGGGAAGACGTTCAGGCGGTAATACAGGTCTTCACGGAACGTGCCGACCTCGATCATGCTTTCCAGATTCTTGTGCGTGGCCGCAATGATGCGCACATCGATGCTCTGGGTCTTGTTGCTGCCCACGCGCTCGAATGTCCGTTCCTGTAACACACGCAGCAGTTTGACCTGCATCGGCAACGGCATATCGCCGATTTCGTCAAGGAACAGGGTACCGCCGTTGGCCAACTCGAAGCGGCCGGCGCGGCTGGTGATCGCCCCGGTGAAGGCGCCCTTCTCGTGACCGAACAGCTCGCTTTCGAGCAACTCGGCCGGAATGGCGCCACAGTTCACCGGCACGAAAGGCGCGTCGCGACGCTTGGAATGGTAGTGCAGGTTGCGCGCGACCACTTCCTTGCCGGTGCCCGACTCGCCGAGGATGAGCACGCTGGCATCGGTATCGGCCACTTGCTGCATCATCTGCCGCACGTGCTGGATGGCACGGCTGGTGCCCACCAGGCTGCGGAACAGGTTGGGTTCGCGCTGACGGCCGCGTTCGCGGGCCTGGTCGTACATCTCGCGATAGACCTGGGCACGGTGCAGTGAATCGAGCAGCTTGCTGTAGCTGGGCGGCATCTCCAGGTGCGACAGCACGCGACGACGCAGGTCGTCAGGCAGCTCGACGGCACCGGGTTCCCCCAGCAGGAGGACGGGCAGGAACTCGTCCCAGTTGGCGAGCGTCTTCAGCAGGCCGGCAAGGTTGCCCGAAGACACCTCCCCCACCAGGACGCAGAGCACCTCGCGGCTGGACGACAGCGCATCGACCGACATCTGCCAGTCACCGCTGCCACAGGCCAGGTTTTCTTCGCCAAGAAAGTTCAGGATGACCGCCAGATCCCGGCGGCGAACGCTATCGTCATCGATCAGCAGAATTTTGGTTTCACGCCACATGCAATAGCAACTTCCCTAGTCAACTCGAAGCCCGAAGGGGCGCTTTCGACGTTTTTGGCCATGGTTTCAGCTAACAGACGCCAGACGAATCGTAACAGCCACTAGTAAAGGCAAAAAAATCGACTTAGTCAAATTTATGGCGCAATGGCTGTCAGCGGAACAGATGGTAAACCTTTGCAGCGTTCTTCGCTTGGGTGAACTGTGACATTTCGTCGACAACTGACTGACGCGCTAATCGAGTGACGTTGAGTAATTGACGGTAGACCTCGAGCAGATCCTCGAGATGACTGCGCAACTGCAATGGGTCTTCGGGGACTTCCTGCAACACGCTGTCGACACAGGCCCGGCATTCGATGTCCAGAACGCCTATCGCGTCCCAATCGCCTGCCTGCATGGCGTCTACCAGGGCGTGACGAGTCTGCTGAATCCGCTGTAGTGCACTCATGGCAAACTCCTCAGGCCGGCTGTGCCGATTCGTGGCTGGCGATGGCGTCCCAGCCGCTCTTGACGGTGATCATCAGTCGGGCGACTTCGTCGATCAGCTGCGGGTCGTTCTTGATGTTGGCTTCGGTGAGGCGGCCGGACATGTAGGCGTACAGGTCGTCGAGGTCCTTGATGGACTGCTCGTTTGCCGTTTTGCTTGCGTCCAGCCCCTGGCGCAGGCCGCCGATGATCGCCACGGCCTTGCCGAGCATCTCGCCCTTCTGCGACACCTGACCGCGGCTCAGCGCACCCTTGGCCTGGGCCATGCGATCGAGACTGCCCTGCATCAGCATCTGCACCAGCCGATGCGGCGTGGCTTCGGATGTCTGGGCATGGGAATCGACCTTCTGGTATTGGCTCAGCGCTCTCATGGCGTTCATTGCGGCGGACCTCGTAACACATGATTTGATGTTGTATCGCTTGATTACTATGTCGTCGCGGGTGGGGAAAACTTTAGCGAGGCCAAGGGAATATGCGAAGTAACGTGATATCAGACAAAGAACGCCGTCGATATGGAGGCGTTCGTGCAAATGACGGATAAGCAAAGGCCCGGCATGACCGGGCCCTTTGGGTTGCATTTCACGTCAATCGCTGTCGGCTTTGTTCAACGCGTTGAGCGTGGTCATGATGCTCTTGCTGGTGGCGTTGAGCTGCGCGACGAGGGTGTCCATGGCGGTGTACTTGGCATTCAGGGTGTCCGTCAGGTTCTTGATCCGGCGGTCCAATGCTTGCTGTTGCTCGGTCAGTTTGGTCAGCGTGCCGGAGAGCGAATCCGAACGCGAGGCGAGAATGCCGCCTTTCACCGCATAGGAGTCGGTCGCGGTGGTCATCCGCGAAAGCAGACCGTCCTTACCAGTGAACATGTCCTGGATGGCTGCCACGTTGGCGGGATCGGCCATGGCCTTGTTCCACTTGGCATCGTCCATCTCCAGCAGACCAGTCTTCTGGTCCGTGTTGATCCCAAAGTGCGACAGGGTCAGCTTGCTTGAGCCCGAGGAAGTGACCAATTCGTTGCGCATCGACTGGATCAGGTGGCGCACGGTGGAGTCGCCGGTCAGCCCTCCTCCACTTGTCGTGCCGTCGGCACCGATGCTGACCTTGGTCAGGGTATTTAGCTGGGTCATCAGCGCGTTGTAGGCGTCCACGAACCCAGTGGTGGCCTTTTTCAGGGTATCGGTGTTGGTGCTGACGGAGATGGTCGATTTGCTGCCGGCCTCCAGTAACTTGAGTGACACGCCACTGATGGCCGCAGCAACGGTGTTGGTCGAAGACTCCATCTCGATGCCGTCGATCTTGTAGACGGCATTGGCCGGTTCGGTGACGGTGGTGGAAGCGGTCAATTTGCCGAGGCCGCTGTCGGCACTCGCGGTCATGGAGATCTCGGTGCCTTTGCCGGTGGTCGAAGAACTCAGGACCAGGCGCGAGCCGCTGGCATCGGTGAGGATGTTGGCACTGATACCACGACCCACCATCTGGGTGTTGATCAGATCGCGCGTCTGCGCCAACGTCGCACCCGCCGGAATGCTGATCTCGCTGTCTTTGTAGGATTGGGTGATCGTCAACGTCTGGGCGGAAGACGTGGCATTGACCACAGCTGCGCTCTTGTCCGCGTAGACGCCGGAAGAAATCTTCGAAGCGGTGGCCAGGGTCGTCACTTCGAGCGAGTAGGTACCGTCGGAGGCGGAATCGGTCACGGTTACCGACGCTGCCTTTTCGTTGGACGAGGCACCGGTCAAGCCGCTGAACGCCGAGGCCTTGTTCATTGCCGCCACGGCGGCCCGATAGGTTTCCAGCGAGCTCTTGACGGTGCCAACGGCGGTCAAGGTCGTGGTGGTGGTCAGCGTCTGGGTATCGATCTGCTTTTGCTTGGGCGCTTTTTCGGCATTCACCAAGGCGGTGACGATGGCATCGGTGTCGATACCCGAGCCTACACCACTGGATTTGATCGCCCCGCTGGTGCTGGTTGTACTGGTGGTGCTCTTGGCGGCGGTGGTGGCCGCGGTAGTCGCGGCGGCGGTGGTGCCGGTAGTGGAGGAAACAGTAGCCATCGGTATCTCCTAGAATCGAGTCAGGCGTGTTTTTGACGGATACCGCCCCAAGCACACCCAGCTACATTTTTCGTGCCAGCTCAGATGGTCGCGTCGAGCAGACCGCTGCGACCGTCTGCAAGGCTCTGCGCCAACTTGAGCGCGGCCTCGGTTGGCAACTGACGAATGATTTCACCGCTGTCCGTAGCGATGACCTTGACCACGACGGCATGCGTCGAGTCGTCGATGGAGAATTCCAGGTTGCGCTGCGAGGTATTCACGTGCGCCTGAAGGTCCTTCACCGCTTGTTCCAATTCGGCCCGCTCGGGAGTCACCGACTCGAGCGCGGGTTCATCCTGCTTGACCTGCCGGGCAGGCAGGGAGGCGGCGCTCGCTGGCGCTGACGTGGCGGCAAGAGGCAATCTTGCAGTAACGCTCATGTCCATGTTGATCACCCCGAAAATCAAAAAACGGAAGGGCGCGTGGGCACCCTTCCGTCAGTCAGCCAGGGGCCGTATTACTGAAGCAGCTTCAGTACGGACGATGGCAGCTGGTTGGCCTGGGACAGGATCGCGGTGGATGCCTGCTGCAGGGTCTGCTGCTTGGTCAGCTCGGCGGTTTCCGAAGCAAAGTCGGCGTCCTGGATACGGCTACGAGCGGCCGAGGAGTTCTCGGAGATGCTCTGCAGGTTCGCTACAGTGCTGTCGAAGCGGTTTTGTACCGCACCCAGATCGGCACGCTGAGAATCAATGTTGGAAATTGCTTTGTCGATCGCCGCAAGTGCTTTTTGAGAATCTTCGGCACTTGTGATCTTCGAGTCACTGATAGTTTTCAGCTCGGATGTCGTGGACGTACCGAAGTAGCTGGCTACGGCTGTACCGGTGCCTTTTTCCAAAAGGGCGAACGATTTGGACGAATCAAGCTGGACCGAACCTGTTACCGCAACATCGTCGGCGATAGTTACAGCGGTTTTGGCCGTGTCAGCACCATTGGTTACTTTGATGTCACCAGCGGCGCCAAGCGTGACGTTGTCGAACGAAATGTTCTCACCGGTCGCTGAAGTAATGCTCAGACTGCTCTTGCTTTCGTCATAGTTGACGGTTACACCCAACTTGGAGGCGTTGGACGAGAGCTGCTCTGCCAGCCCGCTCAACGATGTGATGCCTTGCAGGCTCACAGTTGAGTCGCCAACCTTGATGTCCATTTTCGAGGACGCCGGCAGGTTCTCCGACGCAAGGGTGAAGGACGCAGTGGTCGTCGCTTTGGCAGACAAACCTGGAACTGCCGAGTTCAGTGCCTTGGCGACGTCTTTGGCAGATGCGCCTGCACCGATGGCGACTTCTTTCTCTTGGCCGTTACCCGTTACGACCATCGCGCCTGCTGCTGTTGTCACGGCAGTAGCTGAGGGAACGATGCCTTTGCTGGAAATCTGGTTGGTACCGATCTTGTTAGCCGAGATATTGCCCAGCGTTACGTTGATGGTTTCGTTCGCATTGGCGCCGATCTGGAAGGCGGTAGTACCAAAAGACCCATCAAGCAGGTTACGACCACCGAAAGTAGTGGTAGTGGAAATACGGGTCAGTTCCGAAGTCAGCTGCGAGTATTCTGATTGCAGAGAAGTACGATCGTCATCACTGTTCGAACCGTTCGCCGACTGCAGGGCCAGTTCACGCATACGTTGCAGGATGTTGGTGGATTCCTGCATCGCGCCTTCAGCGGTCTGGGCGATGGAGATACCGTCGTTGGCGTTCTTCACTGCGACCGACAGGCCGTTGATCTGGCTGGTCAGACGGTTGGAGATCTGCAGGCCGGCGGCGTCGTCCTTGGCGCTGTTGATTTTCAGGCCCGAGGAAAGACGGGTCATCGAGGTGCTCAGCGCATCGGAAGCCTTGTTCAGGTTTTTCTGAACGGTCAAGGAAGCGGTGTTGGTGTTTACGGATAAGGCCATGACAAATTCCTCGGGGTTGTTAGCTGTGGCTTCCGGCCCTGGCGAGCGCCGGGTGTGGCCTAGAGAACCTTCGTAGTAGTTATCGTCGGTTCAGCGCTTTGCTTGAGGGCGATTGCAATGTTTTTTCGCCTTCAAGCCGCTGTAGCCGGAAAAAGCAAGCGTTGGCTTGATCTCTCTTGATAACTGTTTCGTCCGAGGAAGGGGGAACTTGAGGGGGATGCGTGGGAAAAGCGGGGATTTCTGGCGTCAACGGATAGACGGTCGCGGTGGCGGGTGCGGGTGCGGGTGCGCCAGTGTGTATGGACGGCCGCGGCGTGGCCGGCCGCGGCTTGCGCCGCTGCTACAGGGACCGCGATGTTCGCGTGAGCGGCCCAGGTTTTGTAGCAGCGGCGCGAGCCGCGTCGGCAGGCGGCGCGGTGGTCAGGGGCGGTAGATGAGGGCCGAGCCCCAGGACAGGCCGACACCGAAGCCACTCAGGGCGACGCGCTTCCAGGCGGAGTCGAGAATGTGCTTTTCCAGCAGCAGCGGGATACTGCTGGACACCGTGTTGCCGGTTTCGACCATGTCCTTGATGAACTTCTCCGGCTCTTCTTCGAAACGCCGGGCCACGGCATCGACGATCGCCGCACTGCCCTGGTGGATGCAGTAGGCGTCGACATCGGCACTGGTCAGTCCCGACTCATCGAGCAATTCGTGCAGATGCGCCGGGACTTTCAGCAGAGCGAAGTTGAACACCTGCCGACCGTTCATGAAGAACACGCCATCGGTGACTTTCAGGTGCGGGGCGCCGGAACCGTCGGTACCGAACTTGGCCTTGCCCAGCTGCCAGGGCGCGTCCTCACCCATCCAGGTGGCGGTGGCCGCATCGCCGAACAGCATGGTGGTGTTGCGATCCTCGGGGTCGACGATCTTCGAGTACGGGTCGGCGGTGATCAGCAGGCCATTCTTCAAGCCAGCCGCTTCCATGAAGCCCTTGAGCGCATAGATGCCGTACACATAGCCCGAGCAACCCAGGCTGATGTCGAACGCTGCAACGTTGGTGGACAGGCCGAGCTTGTCCTGCACGATGGCGGCAGTGTGTGGCAAGCCCTCCTCGTCCCCGTTCTGGGTGACGACGATCAAGGCGTCGATGGATTCGCGGGACAGCTGCGGATTGCTGGCGAACAGGGCGTTGGCCGCTTCCACGCACAGATCGGAGGTTTCCTGGTCGTCGGACTTGCGCGGCAGGAAGGCCGAACCGATCTTGCCGATGATGAAATCTTCATCCTTGGCGAATTTGGCACCTTGGGCGTAGTTGTCCAGGCCTTCGGCAGGCACGTAACTCGCGATGCTTTTTATGCCAATCATTGTGGCTTCCCAATACAAAGGTAGCTGGAGGCCATTACGCGGAGCGTTTGCGCAATGCCATCGAAAAGGGTGTCGGGCGGCGTCGGCCCAGGTAAGACGGCGCCACTGCTGCCAGAAACGAAGCAGCTGCAGGCCACTGATTCAGCGGCCTGGCAATACATAAGTGTGAAGATGCACGATTCGACCCATTGGTCACACGGGTATTGTGCCATAGGCGGTAGGAAATGGCGCGCAGCGGGGTCGTGGTAGACGGGGCCTGCGCCCCGCCGATCAGAGTTTGTTGAACAGACTCAGCTGGGAGATCTTCGCGAAGGCCAGCTGCGAAGCCTGCAGCATGGTCTGTTGCAGACTCAAGGTCACCGATGCGGTGGCGAAGTCGGTGTCGGAAATCGCCGACTGCGTGCTCTTGTTGGCCAACGCCAGGCTGACGTTCTCGTCGTTCTGGATAGCCAGCGAGTTGAGCCGCGCACCGATCTGCCCTCGGGAGATGTCGATGTTCTCGTTGGCGCTGGCCAGGTTGCCCAACGCCGAGTCGGTGGCGTTCTTCAATGCCAGCGCAGACTTGGCGTCGGTCACCGGTATCTCCAAAGCGGACTTGAGCTGGTGCAGCGTATCCAGCACGTTCTGGGTCTTGTGGCTGTTCGCATTGACACTGAAGCTGTCGCCCGCGCCGGCCTGGCCTGAAATATTGAAAGTGACCCCCGCCGCCGTTATCGAGTTGCCGCCGGCACCAGCAACCACTGCACCCTTGCCGATGGCTTGGCTGGAATCGGTCAGTGGTTGGGCATAGACCTCATACTCGCTGTCGCTGGTGAACTTGATCACTGCCCCGCCAGCCGGGAAAGCTGCGGAATAGCGTTCGGTATCGGTCACGTTCGCGCTGGTCAGCTGCGCCGTGGAGGTGTTGGCCGCGTTGCGCGTCGAACTGATGCTGTCTGGCTTGCTGCCCAGGCTGAACGTGCGACCTGCCATGTCGGCATCGGCAACGGTGCCCAGCGCGCTCTGCTTGGCCGCCACGTCGATGTCGAACTCCACACCGTACAGGCTGATAGTGGTACCACCGTCGGCCTTCGGGTCAAAGGTGCCGTTACCAGTGACCTGCGAGGTCACATCCTGGTTCTTGCTGTTGGTGAGGGTGAACTGGGTGCTGCTGGTGAACGTCAGCTTGTACGGCTGGCCGTCGGTGAACGCCTTGTTGTAGGTAGTCAGCGACTCGAGACGGCCATCGGACACGGTCACCAGGCCGTCGTCGACCACCGGTGCAGTCATGGTGGTTTGCGTACGGCTGGTGTTCACCGCTGTTTCCAGGATGCCGTAACCGGTGTCGTTGGTCGCCAGTTGCAGGGTATCGGACACCTGCAGGCTGAGCTGGGTCTGGTCGCCCTGGTAGGTATAGCTGCCGTCGCTGTTCTGCACATAGGGCGGCGTGCTGGTCTTGGAACCGGAGAACATGTACTGGCCGTTGGCGTCCTTGGTGTTGAGCAGGCCAAGAACGTTCTTTTCGATCTCGCCGATTTCGCTGGCGATCGAGGTGCGGTCGGCATCGCTCAGGCCGCCGTTACCGGCCTGGATGGTCAATTCCTGCGCGCGCTGCAAGGCCGTGGTGATGCTGTCGAGCACACTCTCTTCCTGGGTCAGCGAGTTGGTGACGCTGGTCATGTTGCCGCTGTACTGGGTCAGTAAGGTGCTCTGCTGCTGCAGTTGCAACAGCTTGGCGGCGCCGACCGGATCGTCACCGGCGCTCTGAATGCGGTTGCCCGAGCTGATCTGCGCCTGGGTCTTGGCGGTGTCCGAGAAATTCTTGGAATAGCCGGTCGCGCTGGTCTCGAAGTACTGAGAAGTGGAAATTCGCATGGTCGACTATTCCTTAGAGGGCGTTGATCAGGACGCTGAATGTTTCCTGCGCAGCCTTGATGATCTGCGAGGACGCCGTGTAGTACTGCTGGAACTTCACCAGGGAGGCGGCTTCGTCGTCCAGGTTGACACCCGATACCGAGTCGCGGTTGGTCTTGGCCTGGGTCAGCACGGCACCGGTGGCCTTGGTGTCGACGGTGGCCTGGCTGGCCTTGGCGCCAACCCGCTCCACGAGCGACGCGTAGGCACTGGTGAAGCTCATGCCGGGGTTGCCCGCCGTTGCGCCAACCGTGGCCTTGGTCTGCAACGCCAGCAATTGCGTGGCATTGCGGTTGTCGGATTTGCCGTCGGCGTTGAACGACACGGTGTAGCTGTCGTTGACCGCAGGCGTGCCGCCCACGGTGGTGTCGAAACTGAAGGTGAGCTGCTTGCCGTCGGCGCCGTTGACGGGCTTGCCGTCGGCACCTACCACCGGCACGGTCAGGCTCAGGTTGTTGCTCTGGCCAGGCACGATGGTACCGCTGCCGATACTGGTACCTGACGCGTTGAACAAGCTGTAGCTCTGCGCGCCGTCGGTGGTCTTGCCGAACACCAGTTTGACCGGCGACGAGGTTTCGATGCCGCTCTGCAACTGGCTCAGGGCCGTGCCACTGTAGATGTCCAGCTTGCTGCCCAGCACCGGCTGGGTAAAGGTGCCGGTGCCCGAGTTGCCGACGGTCGCCGTGCCGGTGAGCGGCGCGGCGAATGCCAGCTTGTTCGAGTCGGTCAGCGTGGTAGTGATGGCGCTCGCGCCGCTGCGCGTCGGCGTCACGACGAAGCTGTCGCCGCTGGCAACCTTGCCGTTCAGGCCCAGGGTGACACCGTCGATCACGGGTGCAGGATTGCTGCCCAGGTCGAAGCTGCCCATCGACGTGCCGTCCGAACGGGTCACGCTGTAGGCGGTGGTGCTGCTGAACTTGACGTTGTAGTCGTAGATGCTCAGCTTGCTGGAGTCGGCAACGGTAACGCTCAGGTTGCCCGAACCTGCGCTGTTGGTGGACGCCGCCAGGCTGCGATTGGCCGTTGCGGTGGCGCTGTTGATGCTGGCGAACACCGATGAACCGAAGTCACCGTTGAGGTCGATACCCCTGCCCAACTGGCTGTTCAAGGTATCGCTCACGACAATGGCGGTGCGCCCCAGCTCGTTGATTGCCGGGTTCAGGGCGTCGCTGCGAAAGCGCAGCAGGCCGCCGATCTCGCCGCCGGTAGTGACCGAGGTCACGTCGGTGCTGTAGCCCTGGTACTGGATGGTCAGGCCATACTGGCTCTTGTCGGCCACGCCGGGGGTTGCCACCAGCGAATTGGCCGAGCTGCCGGTCACCAGCGACTGCCCAGAGCCCAGGTAGACGTCGTAGTTGCCGTCGCGCTGCTGCACGCTGACACCGACCAGCTCGTTGAGCTGGCGAACGTTTTCGTTGCGCGCATCGAGCAGGCTGTTGGGCGTGGAACCGGTGCCCGACATCTCGGTGATCTGCCGGTTGAGCTCGGCGATGTTGCCGCTCAGCTTGTTGACCTGGCCGGTCAAGGTGGTCAACGACGCATTGATGCTGTCGTTCTGCTGGCTGAACTGCGACGAAATCGAATTGAAGCGATTGCTCAGGGTTTGCGCCTGGGTCAGCAGCAGTTGCCGCGACGAGGTATCGCTCGGGTTCGCTGCTGCAGTCTGCACGGCGGAAAAGAAGCTGCTGAGCACGGCGCTGATACCGGTGCTGCCATCGGACAGCAGTTTGTCGATGCTGTTGATCTGGGTGCTGTACGCGCTCGCGTCGTTGCTCAACGCAGTGCTGGTCTGCAGTTGGGTATCCATATAACTGCTGTAGATACGGCGCACGTCGGAAATCGTGGTACCGGTGCCCAGATAGCCCACGCCGATGTTCTGCAAGCCACTGGCAGTGTTCACCACCGACTGCCGGGAATAGCCCGCAGTCGCGACGTTGGCGATGTTGTTACCGGTGGTCGCCAGGGATGCCTGGCTGGACGCCAGACCGGACAGCCCAATGGAGATCAGATTCGACATGGGTTCAAACCTTATAGATTCGTGGTAGCGCTGGTGCTGCTGCGAGCGTAGGTCTCATAGCCTTGCATCTGCTTGGCGATCGAAGAGATCTTGCTGGCGTAGTTCGGGTCGGTGGCGTAGCCGGCCTTCTGCAGTTCCTTGACGAATTGTTCGGGGTTGTCCGCGGACTTGACCACGCCCTGGTAGCGATCGTTGTTCTGCAACAGGCTGACCAGGTCGTGGAAGCTGTCTTCGTACGAGGTGTATGAGCGGAAATCGGCGGTTTCCTTGACCATCTGGCCGTCACGGAATTCGCTGGTGATCGCGCGGGCGTTCTCGCCCTTCCAGTTGCCGGTGGCCTTGATGCCGAACAGGTTGTGGCTGCTGCTGCCGTCGTCGGCGCGCATGATCGATTTGCCCCAGCCGGTTTCCAGCGCCGCCTGGGCGACCAGCACCTTGGGATCGACACCGATGCGCGCAGCGGCTTTTTCGGCCATGGGCAGCATGGTCGCGATGAACTCGTCGGACGAGGCGAACGCGCGCTTGGCCGGGGCCAGGGGCGGCTGGGCGACGCTCTTCGCCAGGCTGCTGCCCTCGACCGCAGCGCCGCTGCGCACGGTCTTGGCCAGGCTGTTGAGCGGTGCATCGGCCGCAACGTTGATGAGGTTCTTGCTGCCACTGGCAGCCCCTGCTTCGGTGGCCGCCGAGGGCACGATGCCGGCCACCAGACGGTCGGCAAGCTTGCTCGGCAACGACAGCCGACGCTGGTTGAGCAAGGCCATGTCGTTGTGACCAACGCTGCCGGCGGCCTTGGCATCGGCCGAGGCGTCGCGAGTGGCACCCAGCGGCTTGTTCAGGCTGTTGTCGGCATGGGCGAACGGGTTCGCGCCGGCACGGGCCACGCCCTTGGTCTTGGACAGCTGGCGCATGAGCACGTCCTGCAGGCCGATGCCGCCACCCTCTTTGGAGAGGGTCACGGACAGCTGCTGGTCGTACATCGACTGGTACTGCTTGGTGGTTTCGGTGTTCAGCGGGTTGTCCTTGGCCAACACGTCATTTGCCGAACGCATGGACTTGAGCATTTCACCGAGGAACAGCGACTCGAATTCCTGGGCCACCTTGCGCAGGTTGGCCTCGCTGTCGCGATCCCCGACTTTCAACGAGCTCAGGCGATTGAGGTCTGTGTAAGCCCCCGAATCCCGTGTTCCCGATACTCCGCCATTCGGCATTTCCATCAGCTGTTACCTCAAATCACGATCAGGTCGGCCTGCAATGCGCCGGCCTGTTTCAGGGCTTCGAGAATGGCCATCAAGTCACCGGGCGCAGCCCCCACCTGGTTGACCGCGCGGACGATCTCGTCGAGCGTGGTGCCAGGGCCAAACTTGAACATCGGTTTGGCTTCCTGCTGGGCGCTGACCCGCGAACGTGGCACCACCGCCGTTTCGCCACCGGACAAAGGCCCTGGCTGGCTGACGATCGGATCTTCGGTGATGGTCACCGTCAGGCTGCCGTGGGTCACTGCCGCAGGCGATACCTTGACGTTCTGGCCAATCACGATGGTGCCGGTGCGCGAATTGATGATCACCTTGGCCACCGCCTGCCCTACGTCGACATCGAGGTTCTCGAGGATCGACAGGTAGTCCACGCGCTGGCTGGGGTCGACCGGTGCAGTGACGCGCACCGAGCCCCCGTCAATAGCCTGTGCAACTCCCGGGCCAAGAAGCTCGTTGATCTTGTCGACGATGTGCTTGGCGGTCGTGAAGTCCGAGCGGTTGAGGTTCAGCGTCAGGCTGTTGCCCTGATTGAAGCCACTGGGTACGGCGCGCTCGACGCTGGCACCGCCAGGAATCCGTCCTGCCGACGGCACATTGACGGTAATTTTCGACCCGTCGCGGCCTTCGGCGTCAAAACCACCGACGACCAGGTTGCCTTGGGCAATGGCGTAGACGTTGCCGTCGATACCCTTGAGCGGGGTCATCAACAGGCTGCCACCGCGCAGGCTTTTCGAGTTGCCGATGGACGACACGGTGATATCGACCACTTGCCCCGGCTTGGCGAACGCCGGCAGGTCGGCATGGATCGAGACCGCGGCGACGTTCTTGAGCTGCACGTTGCCCGAGCCCGGCGGCACCTTGATGCCGAACTGGGAAAGCATGTTGTTGAAGGTCTGCAGGGTGAAAGGCGTTTGCGTGGTCTGGTCGCCGGTGCCGTTGAGGCCCACGACCAGGCCGTAGCCGATCAGCTGGTTGGTGCGCACGCCGGAAATGCTGGCGATGTCCTTGAGGCGCTCGGCCTGAACGCCGAACGCGGCGGACAACAGCAGGGCAGCGGCGATCAGGTGTTTGAAGTTGAGCATGGACGGGCGCACTCAGAAAGGAAACAGTGGGCTGGCGAAGAACCGGTCGAACCAACCCGGCTGACTGGCCTCGGCAAACGAACCGGTGCCCGAATAGGTGATGCGCGCATCGGCTACCCGCGTCGAGGACACGGTGTTGTCGGTGGCAATGTCATCGGCGCGGACCAGACCGGAAATGCGTACCAGCTCTTCGCCGGTGTTGAGCGTCATCCACTTCTCGCCGCGAACCGAGATAATGCCGTTGGGCAGCACGTCGGCCACCGTGACCGTGACCGAACCGGTCAGGCTGTTGTTCTGCGCTGCCGCCGCGGTGCCGTTGGTGGCGCGCGTGCCGCTGTAGCCTGCGTTGAGGCTCAGGTCGCCACTGCCCAGTGGGTTGTTGGTGTTCACACCCGCACCGAACAGCGAGGTCAGGCCCAGGCTGTTGTTGCTGTCCTTGCCGACCTTGGAGTTGGCGCTCTTGCTGGCACTGGTCCGCTCGTTGAGGGTGATGGTGATGATGTCGCCCACGCGGAACGCCTTGCGGTCGCTGTAGAGGTTCTGCTCGAAGCCGGCCTGGTAGATCGAGCCGTTGTTGGCGGCGGCAGGCATCGGTGTGCGCGGCAGCACCGGGGCGTAGTACGGGTCGTTGGGCTTGGCCGGCGGCGCGACGCAACCGGTCAGCAAGGCCATTCCACTCAGGGCAAGAACAATCGAGACACGACGCATGACACAGACCTCACGGTGTAGCCGGCGCACGCGGCGCCCTGGTAGCTTGGGGGTTACGGATGGACCCGGGTTACAGGTTCTGGGTCAGGTTCTGCAGCATCTGGTCGGCCGTGGAGATGACCTTGGAGTTCATCTCGTAGGCACGCTGGGTGGTGATCATGTTGACCAGCTCTTCCACGGTGCTCACGTTGGAGTTTTCCAGGGTGTTCTGCAGCACCGTGCCCGCTCCGTTCAGGCCTGGCGTTGCCACCTGCGGCGCGCCGCTGGATGCGGTTTCCAGGAACAGGTTGCCACCGATGGCCTGCAGGCCGGCCGGGTTGATGAAGTCGGCGGTCTGCAGGTTGCCGATCACCTGCGAGGCGGCGTTGCCGGCGGTGGTGATGGACACGGTGCCGTCGGTGCCCACGGTGAAGGTCTGCGCTTCGTTGGGAACGACGATGGCAGGTTCCAGCGCCAGGCCCTGGGCGGTGACGATCTGGCCATCGGAGTTCAGGTGGAAAGTACCGTCACGGGTGTAGGAAACGGTGCCATCAGGCTGCATTACCTGAAAGAAGCCGCGACCGTTGATGGCCATGTCCAGCGGCTGATCGGTGGTCTGCAGGCTGCCGGCGGTGAAGTTCTTCTGGGTGCCGACGATGCGTACACCGGTACCGACCTGCAGGCCCGACGGCAGTTCGCTGTCCTGGGTCGACTGGGCGCCAGGCTGACGTTTGATCTGGTAGAGCAGGTCCTGGAATTCGGCGCGATCGCGCTTGAAACCCGTGGTCGACACGTTCGCCAGGTTGTTGGAAATCGTGGTCAGGTTGGTGTCCTGAGCCTGGAGGCCGGTCTTGCTGACCCATAGTGCTGGAAGCATGTGTCTTCTCCTGGAGCGCCTGGTTTACGGCGCGATCGCTACGCTGGAATTAGATTTGCAAGACCCGGGCCATGGCCTCGTCGCCTTCTTTGGCGGTGCTCATCATCTTGATGTGCAGTTCGAACTGCTTGGAGAGCGCCAGCACCGAGGTCATTTCCTCGACCGCATTGACATTGCTCGCTTCCAGGAAGCCGGACTCGACCCGCACGGCGGCATCGGCCGGTGCCGGCTGCCCACTTGAGGTGTGGATCAGACCGTCCAGGCCCTTGGTCAGGGTTTTCACGTCCGGATTGACCAGCTTGATGCGGTCGACCTGGGCCATGACGTTGGGGGCCTGCCCCAGACCACGAATACTGATGGTGCCGTCCATGCCGATCTCGATTTTCTCGTCGGGCGGCACGGCGATCGGGCCGCCGTTGCCCATGACCGGCAAACCATTGCCGGCGCGCAGCACTCCGAGGGCGTCGACGTTCATGCTGGCCGTGCGGACGTAGGCTTCGCCGCCGTCGGGTGTCTGTACGGCGATGAAGCCGTTGCCACCTACCGCGACGTCCAGATCCCGGCCGGTTTCCTGCAGCGCGCCGCCACTGAAATCGGTGGCCGGACGTTCGGTCAGGGCATAGGCCCGCGAAGGAAAGGTGTCGCCGAACACCGGCATGGAACGCGCCTGTTCCAGGTCACGCTTGAAGCCGGTGGTGGAAATGTTGGCCAGGTTGTTGGCATGCGCCTTCTGCGCCAGCGCGTTCTGGCTGGCACCGGTCATTGCCACATAGAGCATCTTGTCCACAGTTGTCTCCCTCGACGGGCGAATGCCGTCTACTGCTGTACTGAGAGAGGTAGAGCAATATGCGGGCCAACTTTACCAAGACGGCTACAGGCCCTCTAGGACGGGGGTTGCAGCGGTGCGGCCGAAGCGGACTGAAAGGTTGACGCCGAAAAGTCGGCGCCGGATTGCCGCTAGCGGCAACGGGAGAATGGATTTACGTCACGACACCAGGCCGAGGCTCGACGGTGCCGCCTTCAACGACGGCAGCCGGCGTTGCTGAACGGCCCGGCGAAGCGACGATAATGCGGGCCAGGGTCAACCTGACTGCACAGGTACCGGCCGCTCGCCAGGCTTTGATAGGTGTACCAGGGCGCGGGCGCCGCCACGGCCATCGCGCAGGTTGCGGCGACGGCCAGGGCTGCACAGAGGCACCGAATCACTGCCCTGCCCTCATCAGGTCATCTGAATGATGGTCTGCATCACGGTGCTTTCGGTGGAAATGGTCTTGGCGTTCGCCTGGTAGTTGCTCTGCGCCTTGATCAGGTTCACCAGCTCGGCCGTCAGGTCGACGTTGGAGTCTTCAAGTGCCTGCGATTGCAGGTTGCCCATGACGCCGGTGTCGGGCGTGCCGATCACGGCGGTACCGGAAGCGAACGACTCCTTCCAGTTGGTGCCACCGTTGGGCGCCAGACCCTGCATGTTGGCGAAGCTGGCCATGGCCACCTGGCCGATGACCTTGTTCTGGCCGTTGGTGAAGTTGGCGAACATGTTGCCCGTGCCGTCCACCGACAGACCGGTCAGCTCACCCGTGGCGTAGCCGTCCTGGGTCTTGGCCGAGGTGGCCGATGCCGAGTTGTATTGCGTGGTCGCCAGCATGTCCAATGCCACGCCACCGGCATTGGCCGTCGCGCCGTTGGGCGTCCAGGTGCCATCGGCGCCACGGGTGGAAGGCACCCAGCCGGCCAGGTTGAAGCTCTTGTCGGCATTGATGCCCAGGCCACCGGGCACGTTGCCCTGGGCGGGCACGATGAGGCTGCCGTCGGACTTGAAGCTCAGGGTGTTGACCAACGGCGTGGTGGCGGTCGGATCGGACGGATTACGACCGTCGATGGTGGTGTGCATGGTCCAGCTGTTGGCCGTGGCATCCTTGACGAAGTACTGGTTCATCTGGTGGGCGTTGCCCAGGCTGTCGTACACATCGGTGTTGAACGTGTAGTTGTAGCTCTTGACGTTGCTCGGGTCGAACGGCGTGATGGTTGCCTGCGGCGCGCTCGAGTTGAGGTTGACGGTTTCGGCGATCTTCGAGGTCGCCTTGGGCTGCAGGTTCGCCGAGTCGATTTTCAGATTGGTCAGCACGCCCGTCTGCACCACGCCGTCCTGGGCGTTGTAGCCCTGCAGGTTGTTGCCGCTCACGTCGACGACGTTGCCGTCCTTGTCGCTGTAGAAGGCACCGGCACGGGTGTAGAGCTTCTGGCCGCCATCGTTGAGCACGAAGAAACCGTTGCCGTTGATCGCCAGGTCGAGGCTCTGCCCGGTCGAGGCGATGTTGCCCTGGGTGAACTGCTGCGACACGGCTGCGGTGGTCACACCACTGCCTACGCTGGTCTTGCCGGCCGTGGCGCGAATGGACGCGGCGTACTGGTCGGCGAATTCCGCGCGCGAGGATTTGAAGCCGGTGGTCGCGACGTTGGCAATGTTGTTGCCGGTGACGTTGAGCGCCTTGTTGGCTGCCGAAAGACCGCTGAGGCCGATATTGAAAGTCATGCTGTACTCCTGCGCCGAACGAAGCGGCTCAAATTCCGATGGTTTGGACTTTCGACAGCGCAACGCTACCCAGTCCAGCGAGGTTGAGGGTCAGTTCACCGCCGTTGGTGCCCATCGTGACGCTGTTCACCGTGGCTGGAAGGTAGGTGCTCATGGCCGTAGCGGTACCGTCGACGGTGGCTGCAGCCTTGAAGGTGTAGGTGCCGGCAGCGGCAACCGCGCCGTTGCTGTCCTTACCATCCCAGGTGAAGGCGGCGTTGCCGGCGGACTGACTGCCCAGATCGATATTGCGCACCAGGTCGCCTTTGGCGTCATAGACGCCGACCGTGGTATTGCTGCTCGACGAGGTCAGCGCCACCGAGCCGGTGAGGCCCTTGGTGGGGTCGACCACGGCGGTGTCGGTCTGGGCAATGACCGAGCGGCCGACCAGCGACGAAGCCTGCAGCGCCTGGGACGATTGGTAGTTGTTGACGATGGTGCCCACCGACGAATTCAGGCTCTGCATGCTTTCCAGGCTGCTGAACTGCGCCAGCTGGGCAACGAACTCGCCGTTGTCCTGGGGATCGAGGGGGTTCTGGTTCTGCATCTGGGTCACCAGCAGCTGCAGGAACGCGTCCTTGCCCAACGCACTGCCGGCGGCGCCGGTCGAGCTGTCGGTGCTGCTGGTGGTCTTCTGCAATGAGTCCAGGACCGAGGCGCTCACGCCATTGTTAATGCTGGTAGTCGTCATCTGCGCTCGCCTCTATCACTGACCCAGGGTCAGCACCTTCTGCATCATGGTCTTTGCGGTATTCATCAGCTCGGCGTTGGTCTGGAAGGAACGACTGGCCGAGATCATGTCGGCCATTTCCTCGACCACGTTGACGTTCGGGTAGTAGACGTAGCCATCCTTGTTCGCCGCGGGGTGGTTGGGCTCGTAGCGCGCTTCCAGATCGCTCTGGTCTTCGACCACGCCGGTGACCTGCACACCCTGCCCTGCCGAGTCCTGATCCTGGAACAGCGAACCGCTGTCGCCGGCCTGCTGGCCCTGGAGCATGGTGGCGAACACCGGGTGCCGCGCGCGGTAGGTCTGGTCGATGCTGGACGATACGGTTTCGGCGTTGGCGATGTTGCTCGCCACGGTGTTCAGGCGCGTGGTCTGCGCGCTCATGCCGCTACCGGCAATGTTGAAGACGCTGGCAAGGGACATGGCTTAATCTCCGCGAAGGGCCGATACCAGCCCTTTGAACTTGCTGTTGAGCAGGGTGAAACTGGCCTGGAAGTTGACCGAGTTCTCGGCGTAGTTCGACTGCTCGATCTGCGCATCGACGGTGTTCTGGTCCAGCGAAGGCTGGGTGGAGATGCGGTACTGCAAGGTCTCGTCGCCGGAGCTGAAGCCCTGGGCGGCGATGTGCTTGCTGCTGGTGGTCTGCAGGCCGAACGCACCTTTGCCGTTCTGCTCGTTCTGGGCTGCCAGCACCGAGGCGAAGTCCAGGTCCCGAGCCTTGTAGTTGGGGGTGTCGGCGTTGGCGATGTTGTTGGCCAGCACTTCGGCGCGCTTGGCGCGAAAGCCCAAGGCCTGCTCGTGAATGCCCAGCGCTTTGTCGAAACTGATGCTCATGTTGATACCTATGCGGCAGACCAGATGGTTCGTGCAGGATAGATAGCAATCAGTGTGCCAAGTCTCGAAAAGCCCGTCCCACGCGGGTTGCGAGCCTGTCAGGCAGTGGGTGATGCCAGAAAAGCGGCAAGAAACTTCCGCTGGAGGGGAAAAGCGGCAACGCTGGCGCCAGAAAAATTGCCGCGCCTGCGCCTTGTTCGCACGCCTCTGTAAAGGAGGCGCGCCAGGCGCAAGATCATTTGGCCTGGTAGATGATGCCGGGGCTGCACTGCACCATCTGATACAGCTCGGGCAAGCCGTTCAAGGCTTCGGACGCACCCAGGAACAGGTAACCGCCCGGCTTGAGGGTGCCATGGATACGGGTGAGGATGTCTTTTTTCACCTGTGCGGAAAAGTAGATCAGCACGTTACGGCAGAACACGATGTCGAACTTGCCCAATGCCGCATAGCTGTCGAGCAGGTTGAACGCACGAAACTCGACGCGACTGCGGATGGGCGCCTTGACCGCCCAGCGGCCTGGTGTCTTGGGGTCGAAGTAGCGCTGCAGGCGCTCCTGGGAAAGGCCGCGGCCGATTGCCAGGCTGTCGTACTCGCCACTCTTGCAGTTGGTCAGCATACTGCCGGACAGGTCGGTGGCAACGATCTGCACACCCGATTTCAGCTGTCCCAGGTTGCTGCGCTCGAACTCGTCGATGGTCATCGACAGCGAATAGGGTTCCTGGCCGGACGAGCACGCCGCCGACCAGATGCGCAGGCGCGCGCCGGGGCTGGCCTTGATGCTTTCGGGCAGGACTTTGTTCTTCATCACTTCGAAGGGATAGGTGTCGCGAAACCACAGGGTTTCGTTGGTGGTCATGGCGTCCACCACCTGCTCGCGCAGACCGCTGCGTGGCTGGGTCTGGATACGCTGCACCAGTTCGCCCAAGGACTTGATGCCCTGCTGCTCCATCAGCTTGTTCAGGCGGCTGGCGACGAGGTACTGCTTGTTCTCGCCCAAGAGAATGCCACAGGCTTTTTCCAGGAAGACCCGGAACTGATCAAAATCCAAATTACCCGTAGACACGGTGCCGCCTCTTGCTGGTTCGGTAGGCCGGGCGCTGGCGCCCGGCATTCATACTGCTGCCTTGATGCGATCGACGACCCGTGCCGCCAGGTCGTCGGGGCGGAACTTGGCGAGGAAATCGTCGGCGCCGACCTTCTTGACCATGGCCTGGTTGAACACCCCTGACAACGACGTATGCAGAATGATGTGCAGCTTCTGCATGCGCGGGTCGCTGCGGATCTCGGCGGTCAGCGTGTAGCCATCCATCTCGGGCATCTCGATGTCGGAGATCAGCATGAGGAATTCCTCTTCCGGACGCTTGCCTTCGTCGACCATCTTGCGCAGGTATTCCAAGGCCTGGCGACCGTCGTTCAAGGCCACCACTTCAACCCCCACGGTCTGCAGGCAACGGGTCACCTGCTTGCGTGCCACCGATGAATCGTCGACGGTCAACACGCGCAGGGACACAGCCTTTTTGTGGGTTTCCTCGTCCACTACGCCAACCGAAATCGCTTCGGAGGTCGGTGCCACTTCGGCGAGGATTTTCTCGACGTCGATGATTTCCACCAACTGGTTATCCACGCGGGTGACGGCCGTCAGGTAGTGATCGCGGCCGGTGCCCCTGGGTGGCGGATGGATCTCCTCCCAGTTCATGTTGACGATACGTTCCACCGAATGCACCAGAAAGCCCTGAATCTTGGTGTTGTACTCGGTGATGATGACGAAGGTATCGGTAGACGCCACAAGGCCCGCAGCGCCCGTGGCCATGTCCAGATCGAGGATCGGAATGGTCGCGCCGCGAATGTTGGCCACGCCGCGAACCACCGGATTGGACTTCGGCAATACCGTCAGTTTGGGGCATTGCAGCACCTCTCTGACCTTGAAGACGTTGATCCCGTAGAGCTGCTTGCCATTGAGGCGAAACAACAACAGCTCCAGGCGATTCTGCCCAACCAGCTGCGTGCGCTGGTTCACCGAATCCATTACACCCGCCATGCCCAAACTCCTCTTGCGACCCGCTCGATATCGGCACGGGCCTTGCTATTAGCACTGCATGAACGCAAAAACGACAGTTTCTCGACACATCGCCGCGTATTTATTCTGGGCCGTTGCCACGGTGGGTGGCGCGGTGCTCGGCAGTGCGGCGCGCGCCGACAATGTCACATTGCCCGAACAGCTTATCGGTGTCACCCAGGGTTTTCTTGAGTTCACTGTTGAAGATTATCTGGCGACCTCGCAAATCCAGGGCCGCTACGAGATCGAAGTGAACAACCTCGACCCGCGTCTGCGCATGCCCGGTTGCGACCGGCAGCTGTCGGCCACCCTGGAAAGCCCGGCGCAACCGATGGGCCGGGTGACCGTACGAGTGCGCTGCGAAGGCGCTGCGCCGTGGACGGTATTCGTTCCGGCGCAGGTCCGGCTGTTTCGCGAGGTGGTGACCACCACCCGACCCTTGAAGCGCGACAGCGTGTTGACGGAGGCCGACGTGGCGTTGCGCGAACGCGACGTCGGCGCCATGGGTCAAGGCTTCCTGGTCTCGCTGGACGAGGCCGTGGGCATGAAGCTGATCCGACCGACGGTGATCGACCAGGTGCTCACGCCGGTATTCCTCGAACAACAGGCCCTGGTGCTCAAGGGTGATCAGGTGGTGATCATTGCCCGCAGCGGCACCCTGGCGGTCCGCATGCCGGGCGAAGCGCTGGCGCAGGGCGGCATGAGCGAGCAGATACGCGTACGCAACCTGAACTCCAAACGGGTGGTCAAGGCGCGCGTCACCGGGCCTGGACAAGTGGAAGTGGCGATGTAAAAGCTGGCCGGCGAACCGGAGTTTTCCTACACTAGGGGCCTACACGGGCCCGTAGCCGCGGCATCGGGCATTTGCGAAACAGCGCCTAAAGTTAATCGGGATTTGGCCGAAAACAAGGCAAGCGTCCAAATACCCAGAGGTTCAGAACAATGGTTATCGACTTCAACCGAGTGGGCAACTCGCCGTCAGTGCAGGGTACTTCGCGTACCAGCGCTGCCAAGGAAGTGGCCGCCGACACGGCCGTGCCAAGCACGCCCGCCGTGAAGAGCGGGGAACCGGTCACCTTGAGCGATCAGGCCCAGCAAATGCAGAAAATCACCGACAAGCTGAGCGATCAGCCGACTGTCAACAGCGCCCGCGTCGCCGAGCTCAAGCAGGCTATCGCCGAGGGCAGCTATAAAGTCGACAGCGAGCGCGTTGCCAGCAAAATGCTCAATTTCGAAGCCCAGCGCTAGCCCAGTCTAGGCGCCGGGGTTTCTGGACGCGTCAACGCCAGGGCTCACCATGCACGATCAAACGCTGTTGCAGCTGATTGAAGAAGACCTCCCGTACGCAGGGCAGCTGCTCGAGCTGCTGCGCGACGAGTCGCAGGCGTTGCAGAGCCGCGACATGGAGCTTCTGGAAACGATTCTGGCGCAGAAGCAGTCATTGATCGTGCTGCTCGAGCAGAACGGACGCCGGCGTAGCCAGTTGCTCATGCAGCTTGGCCTGTCGGCGGATCGCGATGGCCTGCAGGCACTGGCACGCCAGTCGCACCTGGGCGATGCGTTGCTGGCCCGAGGCGATGCGCTGAGTCAGTTGCTCGCGCAGTGCCAGGCCATCAATGCGCAGGTGGGCCAGGGCATCGTGCGTCAGCAAGTGGCGACTGCCAACCAGATCCGCATCCTCACTGGCGCCGAGCCACCGTCGCTCTACAACAGCCGTGGCTCGACCGCACGAATGGCTACCTACCGCGCCCTCAGCCAGGCCTGACTTGCGTGTTCCCCGGAGTAGATCAGAACGTGTCAAACGCATCCAACGTGGAAGACGCCCCGCAACCGCCCAAGGTGCTTGCAACGCCCCTGGAAGTCGCTGCCAACTTGCGCATGCTCCAGGAAAGCCACGACCCGCTGATCATCACGTTTCACGAGCGCGCCCTGCGTTGCCAGAGCTTTGTGGTGGAAGTGGACCGGGATAACCTGCGCATCGTCCTCGACGAAATGATCCCCCGCGAAGGCGAGAAATACCTGGAAGCAGGTGAGGGATTCAAGGTCGAAGGCTTTCATGACGGCGTGCGCGTTGCCTGGGAAAGCCATGGCAACTGGACCATCACCCAGAAACAGGGCAGCCGCTGCTACGTCGGCGCACTGCCTGGCCAGGTGGTCTACCACCAGCGACGCAATGCCTTTCGTGCCGCGCTCAAGCTTTCCCAACTGGTCGATGTGGAAATCGCCGGCAGCCGGCTAAAAAGCACCTTGGTGGGCAAGCTGCTGGACATCTCGGCCCATGGCTGCAAGCTGCGGTTCGAGGGCGACATCGCCGAGCGGTTGCAGTTGGGGCAGATCTACGAGCGCTTCAGCGCCGGGCTGCCCTTCGGTGCCATGAATACGGCGGTCGAGCTGCGCCATCTGCATTTCGAAGAGCGCATCGACACCACCTTCGTTGGCGTGCGCTTCCACAATATCCCGGGGCTGATGCAGCGGCAGCTCGAGCGCTTCGTGCATCAATTGCAACGCGACGCACAGCGCTTCGACCGGGACGACTTCTAAACCCAGGCCGCACCTCGAGCGCGGCCTGGCGGCACGCTAGCCGGCCTTGGCGGGTTCTTCGTCGGCCGGCTCGGTGTTCTGCATCTGTTCCTGCACCATGTGCTCGTCCACCCGCGGGTCCAAAGCTGCGGCCAACGGCGAGTTGGCGGCCGGCATGGCCACGTGATGCAACGGTGCGTCGTCCACGACGTGCAGGTTGGTCACTGCCTTCGGCCGGATCCGCCATACCAGCACCACGGCGAAGAAGCTGAAGAAGGCATACAGCATCTGGCTGCCGAACTGCTTCATCAGTACCCCTGCCACCAATGGGCCGATACAGGCGCCCACACCGTAGGTTACCAACAGCATGGCGGTCAGCGAGACTCGTCGATCGGCCTCGACGTGGTCGTTGGAAAACGCCACGGCCAGTGGGTACAGCGAGAACTGCAGCAGCGACACCAGGAAGCCGGCTGCGAACAGCACCTCCAGCGGCACAGCTGGAATCAGCGCCAGGGGCAACGCGGCGACGGCGATACCGACTGCCACGCAGCGGATCAGCAGCGCACGGTCGTAACGGTCCGACAGCCAGCCCAGCGGCCACTGCACCAGCAACCCGGCAAAAATGCACGAACCCATGAACAGGCCGACCTGCTCCGTGCTCAGGCCCTGCGCCGAGGCGTACAACGGCGCCAGACCGTAGAACGAACCGACGATCAGGCCTGAGCCAAGCACGGTGCTCAGTGACTGCGGCACGCGACTGATGAAGAAGCGTGGCTCCATGGGCGCCGGGTGCATGGGCGCCGGGTGAATCCGCCGCGTCAGGGCCACCGGCACCAGGCACAGGGCGAAGCACAGCGCGACCAGCATGAGCAGTTCCAGGCCCAGTTGCGGATGCACCACCAGAATCAGCTGGCCCAGCACCAGGCCCAGGTAGGAAGCGATCATGTAGCCGCTGAACACCGCACCGCGTTGCTTGCTGTCGGCCTGCTCGTTGAGCCAGCTTTCGATCACCATGTACTGGCACATCATGCCCAGACCGACGATGACCCGAAGGAACAGCCAGGCTGGCAGGTAGTTGACCAGGCCATGGCCCAGCACGGCAGCGCCGACGATGCCGGCGCAGGTGGCATAGGCACGGATATGGCCAACACGGGCGATCAACCTGTGACCGATCTTGCCGCCCAAAGCCAGGCCGAAATAGTTGGCGGCCATCAGCGCACCTACCCACAGGCTGTCGACCTGCTCGGCCGACAGGCGCAGGGCGAGGTAGGTACTCAACAAGCCAGAGCCGATCAGCATCATCAGTGAGGCGAAATACAGGGCTCGAAAGTTTTTCCAGATTTGGCGCATTGCAGGTCCGCGGTAAAGGGTGTCGGAACGATCAGTTCACAGGCGACGCCCTTTTCCGCCACCCCGGTTGAGCGCGGCGGGGAAAAATCGTCACCTGCATGCAAGCTGTTGCAGGGTCAAGCCTGGGCCGCCAGCACCCGGCGCTCCCAGGGCGTGATTTCGTCGAAGAAACTCGCCAGCTCCAGGGTCTTGGTCGCAATGTAGCCTTCGATGAACACATTGCCGAACAGTTCCCTGGCCAACGGGCTGCGCTTGAGACGCTCCAGGGCCGCATGCAAGGTACATGGCAACGACAATTCTTCCGGCACGGCAAGGTCGCCCTGCATGGGCTGCGAGGGCTCGAGCCGGTGCTCGATGCCGTGCAGGCCGGCGGCGAGGCTGGCTGCGATGGCCAGGTAGGGATTGGCATCGGCGCCGGGCAGACGATTCTCGACCCTGCGTGCGCAGGCAGCGCTGGCCGGTATGCGCAGCCCGGCGGCGCGGTTGTCATGGGACCAGCAGGCATTGTTGGGCGACGCATAGGGCTGACACAGGCGCTGGTAGGAATTCACGTTGGGTGCCAGCAGCGCCGTGAAATCGGCCATGGCCGCCTGTTGCCCGCCGATGAAATGACGGAAGGTGTCGGTGGGCTGGTCATGGGCATCGTTGAACACGTTGAGGCCACTGTCCAGCGCCACCACGCTCTGATGAATGTGCATCGAACTGCCAGCCACCCGCGCCAGCGGCTTGGCCATGCACACCACGCTCAGCCCATGCTTGAGCCCGACTTCCTTGAGCAAGTGCTTGAACAGGAAGGTTTGGTCGGCGAGCAGCAACGGATCACCATGCAGCAGGTTGATCTCGTACTGGCTGACGCCCATTTCGTGCATCACCGTGTCGCGCGGCACCCCCAGCGCTGCCATGCTGCGGTAGACCTCGCTGAAAAACGGCCGCAAGCCATTGTTGGACCCTACGCTGAACGCACTGCTGCCATCCTCACGTCGGCCATCCAGCCCGATCGGCGCCTGGAAAGGCAGCGACGGATCGGGATTGGCGGCGAAGACGAAGAATTCCAGTTCGGTGGCCACCACCGGCGCCAAGCCCAGGCGCTCATAGCGTGCAACCATTGTTTTGAGCAGGCCGCGGGTCGACAGCGCAGAAAACCCGCCGGTCAACTCCTCGGCATCGCAGACCACCCAGGCACGGGCCGGCTCGCTCCAGGGCAGGCGCTGCAACCGAGTCAGGTCGGCCACCAGCGCGACGTCGCCGTCGTCGGCGCCGTAGTAGCGGCTGGGCGGGTAGCCGCCCATGATGCATTGCAGCAGCACGCCGCTGGCCAGTTGCAGACGACGACCCTGCAAAAACCCCTCCGCCGTCATGACCTTGCCTCGCGGTACGCCGTTGAGATCAGGTGTGACGCATTCGATTTCATCAACACCGCTCAGACGCTCGGCGACCGTACGCAGTCCTTCGCTACTCATTTCTCTGCCCTTGACGCTCAATGCCGTACTCGGCGATGTGCACAAAATACGCAACGCAGCCGGCGCGTGACAAGCCATCCGCAGGAAGCGTTGCGAACAAGTCGCTTGCCGATAGCGTAGCGCCAGTACACAGTGTAGTGACTTGGATCCAAGCAGCTCGATGCTGCGCCTTGTTCGTCGGCTCGGCGAACAGCAGGAATGATACACATGGACGTTTTGGCTGCACTGTTTCACCCGCTTGAACCGCGTCTTCTCATGCTTTGCAGCGATACCTCACGGACCGACTCGCTCGAGCGCTACCTTCGCCACCTTTCCCTGCCCGTCGAGGGCCTGCAGCCGGACTTGCAGCCGACATTCGACTACGAAACGAGCCGGCACAAGGCCATTCTCGTCGAGCCTGGCCGTGGCGAACGACAACAGGCCGTCCGCTGGGTCGACGATATCCGTCGCGGCAACAGCTGGGCGTCGGTGCTGGTCGCCCTGACCGGTGCCGACCCGGCCATTCGCCAGGCCTACCAACACGCTGGGGCCGACCACGTGCTGCGATTGCCGGGCCCGGAGCAGGAGCGCGAAGCCTTCTATCTCGCGCTGTTCCAGAACCCCGACTACTGGAATCTGGTCCCACCGGTGCTGGATCCCGTACGTCTGTGCCTGGAAGACCCGACGCACCGCCTGGACCTGACCTTTGTGCAGGTTCAGGTGGTTCTGGCGCTGTTGTACGCCCCCCATCACCAGCTGAGCTTCGACGACTTGGCACAACTGCTGGGGCTTAATGTGCGCACCTACGACGTACGGGTGGTGGAGAAATTCGTCAGTCGCCTGCGCAGCAGCATTCGCCAAGCCTTCGGCACCAATGTCATCCAGAGCGTCCGCGGCACCGGCTATCGCCTGAGTCGCGGCTGCATCTCGCCCCCGCCCATCGCCTTTCGCTGAAAATCGCTTTTCGTCAGACCGATGGCCGTTGGCGATTTTTTCAAAGCGTACTAGCCTTGAATTGATAGGGAATTTGGATCCAGCACCCCGTTTTGAAGGAACGACCCCATGCCTACGGACCTTGGCAACAAATATTCTTCCGTCTATACCCAGCTCTATACGGCCCATCAAACAGCGGATGACGCGCACCTTGCACACGGCCGCTGGTGGTTCAACGACATCGACCGAACCCTGACCCAGAACGGTATCAGCGTGGCCTTGACGCGCACCGAGTGCTCGCTGCTGAGCCTGCTCGCCTTCAGCAGCGAGCGAGTGGTCAGCAAGGAAGCGCTGATCGCCGGGCTGGGCAAGAACCCCAGTCAGTACAACGGGCTGGAAATGTCCTTGAGCCGCCTGCAAAGCAAGTTTGGCCAATGCAGCGGTGGTGAGCGTCTGATCCGCTCGGTACGCAACCGCGGCTACTGCCTGGCACAGGTGGTGCGTTCGGCGTATTGCCCGAGCTGGAAATCGCCGGGGAGCCAGGCTGCCGAGCCCCCCTGCTCTTCCTAGCGTTCGCGCAGGGCTTCCTTGGCCCTGTTCAGGGGTTTTATCAAATAGTCCAGCACCGTCTTGTGGCCCGTGGTGATGTCTACCGTGGCGATCATGCCGGGGACGATGGCGAATTTCTTCCCGGCCTTGTTCTCCAGCGAGTCAGAATCGGTGCGGATGAACACCCGGTAATAGAACACCTCGGGTTTCACTTCATCCTGGATGGTATCGGGCGAGATGGTCACCACCCGACCGTCGAGCCCGCCGTAGATCGAATAGTCATAGGCGGTGATCTTTACCTTGGCTTGCTGATCGGGATGAATGAAGGCGATATCGCGGGGCGAAATTCTCGCTTCGATCAAAAGGCGTTCGTCCAGCGGCACGATCTGCATCAATTGGCCATTGGGCGGCACCACGCCACCGATGGTGGTGACTTCGATGTCCTTGACGATGCCACGCACGGGCGAGCGCAGGGTCAGGCGCGACACCGAATCGGAGCGGCCCTTGAGCACGGCGGTCAGGGTTTCCACATCGGCATTGGCCTTGGCCAGCTCCTCGCGAGCCCGCACCATGTAATCGGAACGGGCTTCGGTGAGCTTGAGCTCGAGTTCAGAGCGCTGCCGATTCAGCCGCAGTACTTCCACCCGGCTGGCCGCGCCGGTTCTGGCCAGGTTTTCGGTGATCTGCAATTCGCTGCGCACCAGCCGCAGGGATTCGTTGATGCCGGCCAACGAGTCATCCAGGCCACGCCGGCGAACGTTGTACAGTTCGGTTTCGGCCTTGAGCAGAGCCGGGTAGGCGTCGAGCTCGGCCGGGAATTTAAGGGGCTTGAGGCCCACTTCGGCCTGCAGGCGGGCGACACTGGCCAAGGTCGCGCGGTATTTCGCCGCGCTCTCGCCGAAGTTGGATTCGGTCTTGGTCGGGTCCAGCTGGGCCAGCACCTGACCGCGTTCGACGATCGCCCCTTCGGTCACGTTCATCTCGGCCACGATGCCGCCTTCGAGCGACTGGATCAGCTGTTCCCGCGAGCTGGGAATGACTTTGCCGGTGCCGGTGGAGACTTCCACGACCTCGAAGAAGAATGCCCAGACGAAGAACGCCAGCAGCATCGCCACCGCGACCCACACCACGCGGGTCGCACGCACCACGGTGGAGTCGTCGACACCGTCCTGGTAATACGACTGGCCCGGCGCACCGTCTTCGCTGAGCAGCGGGATGCGCTTGAATTCACCGGAGCCCAGCACCTTGAAAGACTTGCCTGTATCCATTGCCCTGCCCTCCTTCATTGAGCCGCGCCCTTGGGACGCGACAGTCTGGCGATGGCGTTTTCCTTGGTGTCGTCGATCACCACCTGACCGTTGTCGACCACGATGATCCGGTCGACCAGGGCCAGCACACTGGTGCGATGGGTGGCAACGATGATCGTGCGGCCCTGGCCCCAGGTCGCCAGGTTCTGGATCAGCCGGCGTTCGGTGGTTTCGTCCAGCGACGCAGTGGGCTCGTCGAGCAGCAGGATATGCGGCTGGCGGATCAGCAGACGCGACAGCAAAAGCGATTGGCGCTGACCACCGGACAGGCCGAGGCCGCCTTCGAGAATCAAGTGATCCATGCCGGTCGGGCACTGGCGCACGAAATCCAGCGCGCCGGTGATTTCCAGAGCAGCGATGATCTCCTGATCCGACGCTTGCCCGGCACCCATGATCAGGTTCTCGCGCAGGCTGCCGTGAAACAGCCGCGAGTTCTGCGTGAGCAGACCGATGTCGCGGCGCACGTCGGCCGGGTCGATATGGCCCAGGGCAACGCCGTCGAGGCTGATGCTGCCGCCGCTCAGGTCCAGGCCGCCGGCCAGGGCCTGGAGCAAGGTCGACTTGCCGGCACCGTTGCGGCCAAGCACGGCGATGCGCTCGCCTGGTGCGATGCTCAACTCGTTGACGGTCAGTGCCGGGGTACGTGCCTCCTCGCTGTACTTGAAGCTGGCGCGCTTGAGCTCGTAGCGCCCGCCGATCACCGGCAGGTGCACGCGCTGGGCGCCTTCGGGGTGATCGACCGGCAGCAGCATCAAGCGGTTGAGGCCTTCGAGGGCAACCTTGGCCTGCTGCCAGCGGGTCAGCACATGGGTCAGCTGCGAGACCGGCGCCATCATCCGCGAGGCCAGAATCGAGGCGGCCACCAGGCTACCGGTGGTGAGGTCGCCGGCAATCACCATGGGCGCGCCGAACACGATGACGATGGCGAACACCGCGCTCTGCACGTTCTGCGTCCAGGCCACCAGGCCGTTGGTCAAGGTACGCAGGCGCAGGCTGCTGTCTGCCGCCACGGCGTTGTAGTGGTTCCATTGCTGCTGGAAGCGCTGCTCGGCCTGCAAGCTCTTGATGTCGTCCATGCCCTGCACGGTTTCTACCAGCATGGCGTTGCGCAATGCTGACTCGCGCATGGACGCGTTGGCCAGCCGCGCCAGCTTGCGCTGGGCCATCAGCCCCGGCACCACCATGGCCACCAGTGCGCACAGCGGAATCAGCACCAGCGGCCCGCCGATCAGGTAGAACACCACCAGGAAGATCAGGAAGAACGGCAGGTCGGCCAGTGCCGTGGCAGTGCTGGAGGTGATCAGGTCACGCAGCGATTCGAGTTCGCGCAGCTGCGAGATGAACGAACCGGTGGACTTGGGCCGCGCCGAGTTGCGCAGGCGCATCGCGTGGCCGAAGACCAGGTCGCTGACGCGCAGGTCGGCGCGCTTGCCCAGCAGGTCGGTGATCTTCATGCGCATGATGCGCATGATGAAGTCGAAGGTGATCGCCAGCAGCACGCCGCCGAACAGCACGTACAAGGTGGGCAGCGATTCGGCCGGAATCACTCGGTCATATACCTGCATGGAGAACAACACCCCGCCCAGGCCGAGGATGTTGGCCACCAGCGAGGCCAGCATGACGTGCCCGTAGGGCCTGAGGTCGCGCAGCACGATCTTGCGGAACCAGTGCTCGTCGTAGGGCTTGATGTAGTCGTTGGTGCGCACGTCGCTGACCGGCCGGGCCGGACGCAGGATCACCGTGCGCAGGGCGTTGTCGAGCAGGGTCTGACGATCGATGCTGCTCTGCAGGCCCTGATCGCCGCTGTAGGCAATGCCGATCTGCTCGTCGTCGCCGAGCACCTGGATGATGCCGACCTGACCATCCTTGAGCTGCACCACCAGCGGCGTGCGCCACTGGGTCAGGGTGCTCGGGTCGTAGCGGGCGAACTTGATGGTCAGGCCGGCCTGCCGGGCCATCTGCCGCAGGACGTCCTCGACGCTTGAATCGTCGGCACGCAGCGATGCGATACGCACGTTTTCCGCCGAGCATTCCAGGCGGTAGTGGCGCGCCACACCGAGAATCGCGTCGAGCCAGACCTGGTAGTCCTGGCGCGAAAAGGTTTGCGCGGGCTGTACCGATTCCGCGTCCAGGGGCAGGTTCACGGCATCGTTCATGGCAGTATCTCCACGCCTTGGATGGTGCTCTGATCGATCCGGTAGGCACTGCGCAGGGCGCCGGTGCTGTACAGGCAGTCGACCTGCAGGCGACGCAGGTCAGCCTCGGTGTTGGCCAGGTCGAAGCGCGACTGGTGAATCTCCTGTTCGGCGTTGAGCAGGTCGAGCAGTGGCCGCGTTCCCAGTTCCAGGTATTGCTGGCCGTACAGCTCGCGGGCTTCGGAAATGCTGCCCTGGCGCGACTGCAGCGAGCCGAGCCGACGGTCCAGGCTGGCAGTTTGCGCCTGCGCTTCGAACAGGCCCTGGCGGGCCTGCAGGCGAGCGGCATCTTCGGCCGAGTCGGCGGCAGTCAGGGCATAGGTGGCTGCGGCGGTGCGCGCGGTGGTGGCACCACCCTGGTAGAACGGCACGTCGAGGTTGATGAAGATGCCCGCCTGGGTACGGTCGATATTGGAATTGTTGCTGTTGTAGTTGCTGTCCAGGTAGTGGTTCAGCGTAGGGTCGACGGACAGCGTCGGCAGCCCATCGGCGCGGGCCTGGCGAATGGCCGCCTGGGCCTCGACCCGTTGTGCGTTGGCTACCAGAATGCCCGGCAAGGCATTCATGTCCGGCTCTGCAGCGTTGCAGGAGGCCAGCAGCGACGGCGGAAAATCGTCGTTGACGTCGAACGGCGCAGCGCGTCCGACCAGGTTGATCAGGTTGGCTCGCCAGCGGTTGTACAGCGCCTGATACTGCAGCAGGGTGGCCCGCGCGCCGTCTTCACGGGACCTGGCCTGGACCACGTCCGAACGCGTCGCGGCGCCCATGTCGCTGCGCTGACGTGCCAGTTCGGCAATGCCGGCGATGCCCTTGATCTGCTCGCGAGCGACCTGCAGCAGGCGTTGATAGCGCTGCACCTCGATGTAGGCCTGGGACGTGTCGCGTGCCACCTGATCGATGCTCAGCAGTACTTGCGCCTGGCTGCGCGCGACGCGGGCCTTGGCAACGTCGACCGCACTGTCGACCTTGCCGAAGTCGTAGAGCATCTGCTTGAGCGAGATGTTCACCGCCTGGCTGGTGCCATTGCCCCCGTAGGAACTGTCGAGACCGCCACGCAGGCCACCGGTGATGCGTGGATAGTAGCCGGCACGCGCCACGTTGATGCCCTCGCCCTGCTGGTACAAGGTGCCGATCGCTTCACCGATGCTCGGGTGCCACTCCACGGCCAGGCGGACGGCCTGGACCAGGCCCAACTGGGTGCCGGAGGCAGGCGCGGCCAGATCGGAATCGTCGAGCCTGGCCCCCGCCGCCGTTGCACCAGCCGCAATCGCAGGCCTTGCGACAGTGCGTGGATGCGGCCGAGCGGTCTGCTCGGGACGGGTTTCCAAGCGGCTGGGGCTGATGACCTTGAGCCCGGGTTCGAGGGTGTCCGCGGCATGTGCCGGCAGGCTGTAGAGCGGTGTGATGCCCAGTGCCAGAATGGCCACTGAAATATGCGTTGCCAAAGAGGTGCACTTCAAGCCAATCCCCCACTTCCTGTTCTTGATGGCACGCCCGATTCAGGCGGCGTGCGACTTCCTGCCGCGACGCCGGGCCCGCAGGCCCGACGCTGGTAGCGGGTATCAGACGACACTGATACCGCTCTGGACCCACAGATGGTGCGAGGGGTCCTCCTGGGGAGTGTAGACGTTGTACTGCACGCCGTTGTCCGTCTGTATGGCGCCCGGCGCCCAGGTTGCGCCGGTCATGTGCACGGTGTCGTGGCTGTCGCCCAGAATCAGCAGCTTGTCGGTGCTGGCGTCGGTGACCGACAGCAGGTCGCTCAAGCTCAAGGTCAGGTTGACCTTGCTGGACTGGCTCAGGTCGATGACCTCGATGTTGTTGATGCGCGCCGCCAAATTGCTCAGGTCGATATCGGCATCGCCGCCGCTCCACTTCAGCGTATCGGTCCCGGCACCGCCGTCCACCGAGGCGAACGTCTGGTCGTAGATGACGATGGTGTCGTTGCCGTCGTGACCGTGCAGGGTCAGCGCCCCGCCCTGGGCGCCATCGAGCAGATCATCGCCCGAAGTGCCCTGCGGGTCGTGCCGGTCGCTGCCGGCAACCGCAGCGTGATCGGCGCTGGTGTCGTCACTGGTGAACGACGCCAGGCGCGCGAAGGTGGCCGGCGTGGCGGCGTTGTTGAGGTTGATGGTCAGGGTGGCGGTATCGCTGGCTCCGGTGGGGTGGTTGAGTTGATAGGTGAACACGTCGGTCCGGCCAATCACGGCGCTGCCCTGGTTCAAGGTGGGTGTATAGGCATAGCTGCCATCGGCATTGACCAGCAGCGCGCCATGGGCACCGGCAATGGTCACGCCATTGACTCCGGGCAGAACGAAGGCGCCGGCACTCAGCACGCTGAGCGAGGTGTACGAGGAACCCAGTACATCGGCGCCCGCCCCGGTCAGCAGGTTGCCCACCGCCGTGGTAGCGCTGCCGACCACGAAGGTGCTGGTGGACGTCGCCTCCTGACGTACCGCGGCGGTGTAGCTCGATGCCACTCCCAGGCCACCGTTGGTGACGACCAGGCGGTAGGTGCCGGCAGTCTGGTCCTCGACCCGCACACCCAGCCCAGCACTGCCGACCGCGATCAGGTTGGCACCCGAATAGGACCCTACCTGAACATAGGTGCCGTTGGCCTGCAGCTTGGACAGCACGAAGTTGACCGGCGACAGCAGCGACAGGCCGCTGCCGGTGACCGACAAGGTCAGGTCGCTCAAGGTGTTCGGCGCCACGGTGAATGTGAACTCGCCGCGACCGCCGAGCAAGCTGCTGTCATAGCGACCGATCGTTGCCGTGGTGTCGGTGAACTGACCGACCAGACTCAAGGCACTCGCCGCGGTGTCATTGATGGCATCCACCAGGGTGGCGTTGGCGGCCAGGTTATTGGGGTTCCACACCTCATTGACGTTGGCGCTGTCGATGCGCACGTACAGATGCGCCGTCGAGCTCAAGCCATTCGGATGCACCAACTGGTACTGGAAGTCCTCGACTTTGCCCACGCTGGCCACAGCCCCGCTCGGGTTGTAGGTGTACTTGCCGGTGGAATCGATGGTCAGTTGGCCGTACAGGCCCTGCACCATGGTGCCCGCACCGGCCGTCACGTAGGTGCCGTTCTTGAGTACCTGCAACACCGCACCGTTGTCCGGCCCGGTGCGGTCGGCCAGGCCGTTCACACCGGGATCGGTGATAACGTTGCCGTCCAATGGCGCCGGGGTTCCGGTGAACTGGGTCAGGCTGGTGGTCACGAACTGAATCTGCGTGGTCAGGCTGTCGAGCAGCGAAACCAGACTGCTGGCGACCGTCAGGCGATAGTTGCCGGCTTGCAGCAAGCCGATGTCGGCCTGCACCTGGTTAGTCCCCAGCCCGATCAGATTGAGCAACTGCGGATTGGTCGTGCTGTTGGCCAGAGTTACCCAGTTGCCGGCGGCGTTCTGCACCTCCAGAGCGAAAGCCGAAGCTGGCAGCACACCGAGCACGGCGTTGTTGGTCACCGTGATCAACGGATCGGTCACGGTACCGGCAGCCACCGTGAAACCGAACGCCTTCACCTGGCCCAGCAGCAGGCTGACACTGGTGTTGGTGTAGTCGCTGGCCACCGTGACCGGTGTGATGTTGACCGTAGCGGTTGCCAGGTTGTTGGAGGCGATCACCGGCTCGTTGACGTCGATGTCCGGTGCCACCACAGCCGCGCCGTCGCTGACGTTGCCGCGCCCGTCGGTGAGCGTGACACTCAGGCGCTCGCCGTTGATCTGCGCGGCGGTCAAGGCCACGGTGAAGGTGCCATCAGCCCCCACGGTGACCGGCGCCACGTTGAGCACGATGCCGTTGGCCGCTTTGACGCTGACCGTGGCGCCCGGCTCGCCGGTACCGCGCAGGGTCAGGCCATCGCCCGCCACTACCAGCCCGGTGGCCAGGCTCGGTGGGGTCAGGTCCGGCGCGGTGGTGGTGGCCGTCGGCGAAACGTTGGCGGCGGCATCGGCCTGGCTGACGGTCAGCACCTGGCTGTTGATCTGCGCGGCATTGAGGGTAACGCTGTAGGTGCCGTTGGCGGCGACCAGCGCCGTGCCCAGCACGCTGGCGCCACTGCGCACAGTGACGGTGGCCCCCGCCTCGCCGGTGCCGGAAACCACTGTGCCGCTGGCACTGATAGTGGCGGTTGGCGCAGCCGGTGGCGTGGTGTCGGCCACACCCAGTTGGCCCGCTGCGGACACGTTGCCGGCCGCATCGGTGAGGGTCACGCGCAGCGCGCCACCGTTGAGCTGCGGCGCAGCCAGTGTGACGGTGAACAGACCCAGCGCGTTCACCGGCCCCTCGGCCAGCAGAGCGTTGTTGGCCCCGTAGACCTTGACGGTGCTGTTGGCTTCGCCGACGCCGCTCAGGCTCACGCCGCCGACCAGCAACAGCGCGGTCGGTGCGTTCGGCGCGGTGGCATCACGGGCCGTGAGCGTGGTGATCGGCGACGTCAACCCGGCGGCATCGGTCTGCACCACGGTCAATTGCTGACCATTGAGCTGCGCGGCGCGGAGGCCGACGCTGAAGTTGCCGCTGGCATCGACCACGGCATTGCCCAATGCCACGCCGCCAACGCTCACGGTTACCCGCGCGCCGGCCTCGCCCTGCCCGGTCACGCTGCTGCCATTGGTGGCCAGCGCGACGTTGACCAGCGCCGTCGGTGGGGTGGTGTCGAGTGCCAGGAACGGCGTGCCCACCGACACATTGCCGGCGGCATCGGCCAGCTTGACGCTGAGCAGTTGGCCATTGAGTTGCGGGCTGCTCAACGTTACCGCAAAGGTGCCATTGGGCAGGACGGTGGCCGTGCCGATGGCAACCCCCGCTGCGTTGTAGACCGTGGCGATGGCACCGGCTTCCCCGGTACCGCTGAGGGTCTGCCCGGCATTGCTCAGGCCGGTGATCACCGGTGCCACGGGTGCGACGATATCAGGTGCAGCTATGCTGACCGCCGTGGACACGTTCTGCGCGGCATCCACCTGCACCGCCGTCAGGGTACCGCCGTTGGCCTGGGCCACTGGCAGTACCACGGCGAAGCTGCCGTTCAAACCGACCACACCAGTGCCTACCACCACGCCGGCGGCATTGGTGACCCGCACGGTGGCGCCTACCTCGCCTCGGCCGGTAACAAGCGTACCGGTGCCGTTGACATCCAGTGCGGTGATGGGCACTGGCGCGGTGCTGTCGACCGAGGTGTAGAAGGTCGCGATCGACGTGAGCGCGCCTTTGGTGGCGTGCAGTTCGAGCACCTGGCCGTTGGCCTGGGGTGGATTGAGCGTCACGGTAAAGGTCGTACCGGTGGTGACACCGGTGCCGAGCACGGTCCCGGCGGCGTTGCGCACCACCACGGTAGTGCCCGCTTCGGTGGTGCCGGTCAGGGTCACGCCGTTGCTGGTGATGGTGCTGACCTGCGGCGCGGCCGGTGGCAGCTCCACAGGAATGTTCAACGAGGCGATACCTGAAGGATTGCCCGCCGCATCGGTCTGGATCACGGTCAACAGCTGACCACCGAGGGCAGCCGGCAGCAGCGGCACCTGGAAGTTGCCATTGATGTCGACCACCGCCGTGCCAAGCACCACAGGGGTCTGCCCGACCAGCAACCCGACACTGACGGTCGCCCCGGCCTCGCCCTTGCCGGTGAGCACGGTGCCAGCAGCATTCACCACCAGTTGCGTGGCCAGGCTCGGAGGGGTGATATCGGGAACGGTCAAACGTGCCAGCGCGGATTTGTTGCCAGCCGCATCCTGCGCGTACACCTCCAGTGTCCCGCCGTTGAGTTGTGCCAGGCTCAGGGGCACGCTGAAGGTGCCATTGGCACCGACCAGAACGTTGCCCAGCGCAGCGCCCTGAGCGTTGCTCACGAACACCCTCGCGCCCGCCTCCGCCGTGCCGTTGAACAGCAGGCCGTTGGCGCTCAGGCCCAACCCTGTCGGCAGCGCCGGAGGGGTCAGGTCAGGGGCGTTGACGGTGACCCCGGCGGACGTGTTCCCCGCAGCGTCGCGCTGGACCAGCAGCAAGGCTTCGAAGTTGGTCTGCGCGGTGCTCAGGGTCACATTGAAGGTGCCGTCCGCGGCCACCACCGCGGTGCCCAGTGTCGCGTTCAGCGGACCGGTGACGGTCACCGTCGCGCCGGCTTCGCCGCGCCCGGTGACGATGCGACCGTCGGCGCTGACCGCCGTCAGGGTCAATGCCAGTGGCGCGGTGACATCCGGTACGGCGAAGTTGAACGGCAGCGAAACGTTGCCAGCCACGTCGGCCTGGGTCACGACAAGCAGCTGGCCGTTGAGCTGAGGGGTAGCCAGGTTGACGGTGAAATTACCATCGACATCGGCAGTCGCCGCGCCGATCTGCACGCCCAGCACGTTCTTGACCACGATGCGCGCGAGCGCTTCGCCGCTGCCGGTCAGTTGCAGGCCGTTGGTCGATACCGCCAGGGTGACCAGTGCGGTCGGGGCCTGGAGATCGCTGGCGGTAATGGTGACCGCAGCGGAGGCGTTGCCGGCGGCATCGACCTGGCGGACGCTGAGCACTTCGCCGTTGATCTGCGCCACGCCGAGCGTGACGCTGTAGGTGCCATCGGCGTTGACCGTGCCGGTGCCCACCGACACATTGAGGTTGTTGCGGATGATCAACTGCGCGCCGGGCTCGCCGGTACCGGTGAGCAGAGTGCCGGTCGCGTTCAGCGCCAGAATGGTCGGCGCCGCCGGCGGCGTGGTATCGCCGGCCAGCAGGCTGCCGGGGCCCGAGACATTGCCAGCCGCGTCGGTCAGCGTCACCACCAGCGACTGACCGTTGAGCTGCGCCGGCAACGTCACCTGGAAGGTGCCATCGGCCGCTACGGTGGTCGCCGTGCCCAGGGTCACGCCTGCCGCGTTCTTCACCAGCACGGTGGCATTGGCTTCGCCCACGCCACTGAGCACGGTACCGCTGGCATTGAGCAGCAGTTGCGTCGGCGCAGCCGGTGGGGTCAGGTCAGGCGCGAAGATCGGTGTGCTCGCACCCACGTTGCCGGACACATCCGTCTGGGCCACGGTCAGCGGCTGGTTGTTGATCTGCGCCGGCGACAGGGTCACGACGAAGCTGTTGTCGGCTGCCACCTGGGCGCTGCCCAGGACTACCCCGGCGGCGTCGCGCACGGTTACCGTGGCGCCAGGCTCTCCCCGGCCGGTGACAGTGGCCCCGGTGGTGAGGTTGATTGCGACCTGGGTCAGCAATTCGGGCGCAGTGGTGTCCGGCGAATTGATCGTCGCGATTGGCGAGACATTGCCTGCGGCATCGGTCTGCACCAAGTTCAGAAGCTCGCCGGTGATCACCGCTGGCGTCAGAGTGACGCTGAAATTGCCCGCCGCCGACACCGGACCGCTGCCCAGTACGGTGCCGTCCAGCCGGGTCACGCTGACCACGGCACCGGGCTCGCCCTTGCCGGTCAAGAGGCTGGTCAGTGCGCCGTCATTGCTGATGGCGATGTTGGTCAAAGGCACTGGTGCGGTGGTGTCGCCCGCCAGAATGGCGCCCGGCACCGACACGTTGCCCGCGGCATCGGTCAGGGTCACACCCAGGGCCTGGCCGTTGACCTGCGCCTGGCTCAACACCACCTGGAAGCTGCCATCGAGCAGGACCGTGGCGGTGCCCAGAACGACGTTCTGAGCGTTGGTGACCGTAACCACTGCACCCGGTTCGCCCGTGCCGGTCAGCACCAGGCCCTGGTTGATGACCGCCAGATCGGTCGGCGCTGCGGGTGGCGTACGGTCGCCGGCGAGCGTGACGAGGGCCAGCGAAGCGTTGCCGGCCAGGTCGGTCTGCACCACGCTCAAGGCCTGGCCGTTGAGTTGTGGCGTGGCCAGGTTGGCGACGAACACCCCTGTCACTGCGACCACGGCGGTGCCCAGCACCACGTTGCCAGGGCCAGTGATCACCACGGTTGCACCGGCTTCGCCGCGCCCGGTCAGGACAGTGCCGTCGAGGCTGACCGACAGTGCGCCAAGGTTGGTGGGGGCGGTCACGTCCGGCGCCGTCAATTGCGCCGGCAGCGAGGTCAGCGCGCCGTCGGCGGCCGTGACCTGGAGGATCTCGCCATCGAGCTGGGCAGCAGAAAGCTGCACCTGGAAGACGCCGCTGCCATCGACGGTCGCGGTACCCAAGACTGTCCCTTGCAGGTTGCGCACGGTGATCAGGTTACCGACATCACCTTGGCCCACCAACTGCAGGCCATCGGTGCTGAGTAGCAGTGCGGTCGGTACATCCGGGCCATTGGTGTCCGGTGTGGTGACCGTAACGACGGTCGAAACGTTGCCGGCCGGGTCGGCCTGGGTGACGCTGAGCAAGGTGCGGTCGCCGGAAATCGGATTGAGCGTCACGGTGAAATTGCCGTTGCCATCGACCGTGGCCGTGCCGACCGAAATACCGCCCACGCCGAGTACGGTGACTTGCGCGCCGATTTCGCCCTTACCGGTCAGCAGCGCGCCGTCGGCGCTGACCACAAGGTCGGTGACCGGGTTCGGCACAGTGGTGTCGGGTGCGACCACGAGGGTGGTCGACGACACGTTGCCCGCCGCGTCGGTAGAGGTGACCAGCAAGGTCTGGCCATTGGTCTGCGCCGCCCCCAGAACGACTTGGTAGCTGCCGTTGGGCGCGACCGTGGCGGTGCCCAGCACATTGCCCTGGGCATCGCTGACGATCACCGTGACCACGGTGCCCGGTTCCGCAACCCCCACCACTGCCCCGCCATTGAGGTCGACGGCAGCGGTAGGAGCCACAGGCGGCGTGCTGTCCACCGCCGGCACCAGTGCCGTTGGCGAAAGGTTGCCGGCCACATCGGTCTGCGACACCGCAAGGTTGCCGCCGCCCAGTTGCGCGACCGCGAACGGTACGGTGAAGGTGCCGGTAACGCCGATGACGACGCTGCCCAGCGCAGTACCATCGGGCGCGAGTACGGTAACGGTGGCGCCCACTTCGCCGCGACCGGTCAGTTGGGTGCCATCGGCACTGGCCACCAGATCGGTCAGTGCGCCCGGCGCGGTCAGGTCGAGGGCCTGCACTTGCGCAGGTACCGAGACCCGCGCACCGAGGTTGGCAACCACTTCCAGCTGTTCGCCGTTGAGCTGCGGACTCGACAGCGCGACCGTGAAAGCACCGTTGCCATCGGCCACTGCGGTGCCCAGCACCACGCCGGTGGCACTGCGTACGGTCACGGTATTGCCAGCATCGGCCAGACCGCTCAGCTGCAGGCCGTTGCCACTGAGCAGCAGCGCGCTGGGTTGGTCCGGACCGGTGCCGTCGGGTGCGGTAATGTCCACGTCGTCCGAGGCGTTGCCCACGGCATCTTCTTGTACAACGGTGAGCACGTCCCCCGGGGCGACGGGGGCAGTGAGGGTGATGAGGAAGCTGCCCGTGGCACCGACCACGCCGATACCGATCACGGTGCCGCCCGCGTCGCGCACGGTCACCTCGGCAGCAGGCTCGCCGCGGCCAGCCAGCAGATCGCCATTCGGGCTGATCACCAGCGCGGTGACCGGCGCAGGCGGGGTCGTGTCCAGCGCCAACAGCGTGGTGCTGGCGGACACATTGCCGGCGGCATCCGTGGAGGTTACCAGCAAGGTCTGGCCGTTGGCCTGCGCGGTGCCCAGGTCGACCTCGTAGCTGCCATCGGCTGCCACCGTGGCAGTGCCCAGCACATTGCCTTGAGCATCGCTGACGATGACCGTGACCCGCGTGCCGGGTTCGGCGGTGCCGGTCACCAGGGTACCGGCAGGATTGAGCACCGCTGCTGGAGCGTCGGGCAGCGTGCTGTCGCGAGCAACCACGGTCACGGCTGTGGATGGGTTGTTGCCGCCGTCCACCTGCACGGCACTGAGCACCTGACCATTGGTCTGCGCGACGTTCAGCGACACGGTAAAGGCGCCCGTGACGCCGACCGTCGCCGTGCCCAGCACGGCGTTGTCGGGGCCCCGAATGGTCACGATCGAGCCGGCCTCGCCGCGCCCGGTGACCTGCGTGCCGTCAAGGCTGACCAGCAGGTTGCTGATCAGGCCGGGCGGCGTGGTGTCGGCTACCGTGATCAGCGCAGGCAGCGATACCAGTGCGCCGCTGGTGGCAATGACTTCGAGCGTTTCGCCATTGGTCTGGGCTGCGTTGAGTGCGACCTGGAAATTGCCCGTGGCGTCCACCACTGCCGTGCCCAGTACCGCGCCCGTCACGCTGCGGACGGTAATGGTGTTGCCCACATCGCCCTGCCCGCTGAGGGTCAGGCCATTGCCGCCCAGCAGCAGCGCAGTGGGTTGATCGGGACCGTTGACATCCGGGGCGACCACGACGGTTGCCGTCGACACGTTGCGGGCCGCATCGGTCAAGGTGACGTTGAGCACCTCGTTTTCGGTGGCGGCGCGCAGCAGCACGACGGTGAAAATGCCGTTCGGACCGACCGCTGCGGCGCCGAGCACGTCGCCGTTGACGGCGCGCACGGTGGCAGTGCTGCCGATTTCGCCCTGGCCGACCACGGTCAGACCATCGAGGCTGACACCCAGTGCAGTGGGCGCATCCGGCGCGGTGAGGTCGGCGGCGATCACGGTGATGCTGGTCGAGGTGTTGCCGGCGGCATCGGTCGACGTGACCAGCAGCGTCTGGCCGTTGGTTTGCGGGAACGCCAGGTCGACCTGGAAGGTGCCGTTGGCCGCCACCGTGGCCGTGCCCAGCACATTGCCCTGGGCATCGCTGACCACCACCGAGACCACGCTGCCGGGTTCTGCCTTGCCGATCACCGCCCCGCCCTGCGGCGTGAGCACCACATCGGTCGGCGCTGCCGGCGCCTGCAGGTCCGGTGCGATCAGCGTGACGTTGGCGGAGAAGTTGCCGGCGGCATCGACCTGGCTGACCGTGAGCTGCTGCAGGTTCACCTGAGGATTGTTCAACGTGATGGTGAACTGCCCGCTGGCATTGACGTCGGCGCGGCCCAACTCGGTGTTGCCGAGCAATACGCGAACCGAAGCACCGGCCTCGCCGCGACCGCTGACCACCAGGCCATCGGCGCTGATGAGCACTTCGCTGAGCGCCGTGGGCGGGGTAATGTCCGGCGCCTGCAGCGCAACCGGCACCGAGCCGTTGCCGGCCGCATCGGTCTGCAGCACGTCCAGAAGCTGGCCGTTGGCCTGGGGCGGATCGAGCACCAGGCTGAACGTGCCATTGGCGGCAACCACGGCCGAGCCGAGCACGGTGCCGGCAAGGCTGGTGACGGTAACGGTCGCACCGGCTTCGCCGCGCCCGGTGATCAGGCTACCGTCGGCGTTGATGACAGGCGCCACCACCGCCACCGGTGCAAGGGTGTCGCGGCCAACCACAGTGCCCACCAGGGACAGGTTGCCCGCGCTGTCGCCGAGGGTGACCCTCAGGGTACCGCCGTCGATCTGCGGCGCGTCCAGGGTGATCTGGAACGTACCGTTGGCGTTCACGGTGCCGGCACCGACCTGGACGCCCAGGGCGTTGCGCACCACCACGTTGGCACCCGCCTCGCCGGCGCCGGTCAACACTGTGCCGACATCGTTGAGCACCAGCGCCACCGGCGCCTCGGGCGCGGTCAGGTCAGGCGCGATCAGGGTCACACCCAGCGACAGGTTGCCGGCCGTATCGGCCTGGGTCACGGTGAGTACCTGCAGGTTGGTCTGGGCCGGCACCAGGTTGACCGTGAAAGTGCCGTCCGTGGCCACCGTGGCGGTGCCGACAGACTGGTTCAGCGCATTGCGCACGGTGACCTGCGCACCGGCCTCGCCGCTGCCGGTAACCAGCGCACCGTTGGCGCTGAGCTGGACGTTGGCAAGCAGGTCAGGCGCGGTGGTATCTCCGGCAGTCAGCGGCACTGGAATCGAGACACGACCCAGCGCGTCACTGGCCTGCACGCTCAGCACTTCGCCGTTGCGTTGCGGCGCATCGAGCAGGATGCTGAACGTACCCAAGGCATTGACCGTACCGCTGCCCAGCAGCACACCCGTGGCACTGGTAACGCGGATGAGCGCCCCCGCCGAACCGGTGCCGGTCAGGATCGCGCCTTCCAGGGTCAGCAGCAGATTGGCCGGAGCGATCGGCGCACCGCCGTCCGGGCCGTTGACCTGCGCCGGCAGCGAGGGGTTGCCGGCGGCATCGGTTTCGATCACGGTCAGCACGTCGCTGAGGGTGGCAGGCCGGTTCAAGGTAATCAGGAAAGTACCGTTCGCATTCACCGTGCCGGTGCCGAGCAGATCGCCGTTGGCGGCGGTGATGCGCACCGTGGCATTGGCCTCGCCCGAGCCGCTGAGCAAGGTGCCGTCGGCGCTGACCACCAGATTGCTGACCGCGACCGGTGGGGTGATGTCGGCTGCCAGCAGGGTGGCCGACGCCGAGGTATTGCCTGCCGCATCGGTGGCCGTGACGCGCAGGGCCTGGCCATTGGCCTGGGCAGACGCCAGGGTAATGGCGAAGGTGCCATCGCTGCCGGCAATGCCGCTGCCGATGACCTGGCCCTGGGCTCCGGTGATGCTGACGGTAGCACCTGCCTCGGTGACACCCGAAAGCAGCGTACCCGCCAGGCTCAGCGACAGCCCGGTCGGCACTGCCGGAGCGGTGATGTCGGCTGCCTGCAGGCTGAAGGTTGGCGAGACATTGCTGGCGGCGTCGACCTGCACCAGCGACAGCGTCTGCCCATTGAGTTGCGGACTGCTCAAGGTAACGCTGAAACTACCGTCCGCGCCAACCACTGCGCTGCCCAGCGATACGCCAGCGGCACTGCGCACAGTGACCGTGGCACCGGCCTCACCACTGCCGCTGACCAGCCGTCCGTCGCCGCTGAGCAGGACATTGAGCAGTGCGGTCGGCGCAGTGATGTCCGGGGCGGTCAGCGGCGTGGCTGGCGAGGTGTTGCCCGCCGCATCGCTTTGCGTGACGGCCAGCAATTGGCCGGCTGCCTGCGGCGTGTCCAGGCTGATCTGGAAGCGGCCATTGGCGCCTACCACGCCACTGCCGACGAGGTCGCCGTTGGCATTTCTGATCTGAACGGTTGCACCGATCTCGCCAGTACCACTGAGCAACGACCCGGTGCTGTCGAGTACCAGCGCAGCGGGCGCCAACGGAGCCAGGGTATCGCCTGCCTGGACGCTGACCACTGCGGACTCGTTGCCGGCCGGGTCACGTTGCGACAGGGTAAGGGTCTGGCCATTGTTCTGGGCTTGATTCAGGTTGACGCTGAACACGCCATTTGCATCGACCACGCCGGTGCCCAGCACCACGCCATTGCTGGCGAACACGGTGACCGTGGCACCTGCTTCGCCACGCCCGCTGACCACCAGGCCATCGGCGCTTACCAGCGGCTGCAGCACGCTGTCGGGCAGGGTCAGGTCAGGTGCGGTCACAGTGACCGGCACCGAGCTGTTGCCTGCCCCATCGACCTGGTTGACCTGCAAGCGTTGCGCATCTATCTGCGGCGGCGTCAGCGTCACGCTGAACTGGCCGCTGATACCGACGATGGCCGTGGCGATGGCCACGCCGGCCGGATTGAGTACGGTGACCGTCGCGCCTGCTTCGCCGCGCCCGGTGATCAGGCTGCCGTCATTGCTGATGACGACATTGGTCAGCGCCGGAGCCGTGCTGTCGATGGCGGTAAGCTGGCCGGGCAGCGAATTGAAGCCACCGCTGCTGGCCACGACATCCAGTTGTTCGCCATTGGTCTGCGCCGCGCTCAAGGTCAGCTGGAACGTGCCATCGGCATTGACCGTAGTGGTGCCCAGCACGCCAGTGGGGCCGCGCACGGTGATGGTATTGCCCGCGTCGGCAATACCGCTCAGGCGCAGGCCGTCGGCGCTGAGCACCAGCGCGGTGGGTTGATCGGGCCCGTTGGCGTCGGGCACCGTCACGCTGGCGGGCAGCGAAACATTGTCGAAACGGTCGGTGAGCGTCACGCTCAGCACGGCGTTCTGTGCGACGGGAGTCAGGGTGACGAGGAAACTGCCAGTCGGGCCGACGGTGCCGGTACCGATCTGCGTGCCTTGGGCATCGAACACGGTGACCGTGGCACCGACTTCGCCTTTGCCGGCCAACAGCGTACCTGCAGGATTGACCGCAAGGTCGGTGGCCAGGTTGGGCGCGGTGAGGTCGGCGGCAATGACGGTGATCGAGGTGGACACGTTGCCAGCGGCATCGGTGGAGGTCACCAGCAGCGTCTGGCCATTGGTCTGCGGGGTATTCAGGTTGACCTGGAAAGTGCCGTTGGCGGCGACGGTCGCGGTGCCCAGCACATTGCCCTGGGCGTCGCTGACCACCACCGACACCACCGTGCCGGGCTCGGCCTGGCCAGTGACGGCCGAGCCTTGCGCGGTGAGCACGACATTGGTGGGCGCGCTCGGCGCCTGCAGGTCAGGCGCGGTCAGGTTGACGTTGGCCGACAGGTTGCCGGCAGCATCGGCCTGGGTCACGGTGAGCGACTGCAGATTGATTTGAGGTGTGGCCAGCGTGACCGCGAAGCGGCCATCGGCGCCGACCGTCGCGGTGCCCAGCTCGCCGCCGGCACTGGTCAATACCCGCACGGTCGCGCCCGCTTCACCCACACCGGTAACGACCACGCCATTGGTGCTGATGGCAACGTTGCTCAGCGCGATGGGTGCAGTCACGTCGGCGGCGACCAGCGCCACCGGCAGCGACAGGTTGCCCGCTGCGTCCACCTGCTGGACATCGAGCACCTCGCCATTGGCTTGCGCAGGCACCAGGTTGACGACGAAGCTGCCGGTCGCACCGACCACAGCACTGCCAAGCACGGTGCCATTGGCCGCGGTCACGCTGACGGTCGCGCCCACTTCGCCCTTGCCGGTCAGCAGCGTGCCCGCCACGTTGAGCTGCAGACCGGTGACCACGCCTGGCGCGGTAACGTCGGCGACGGGCAACGCCGCCGAGGGCGAAACGTTGCCTGCCGCGTCCGTCAACGTCACTTGCAAAGTGGTGCCGGTCAACTGCGCCGTGGTCAGGGTGATCTGGAACGTGCCGTTGGCGGCCACGCTACCGTTGCCGATGATCACGCCCGCTGCATCACGCACGGCGACTGTGGTGCCCGCCTCGCCCACACCGCTCAGAACGGTGCCCAAAGCGTTCAGGCTCAAGCCCGACGCAGCCAGCGGAGCGGTGAAATCCGGGGCGGTAACGCTGACCGCCGCCGAGACATTGCCACCCGCATCGGTCTGGGTGGCGCTCAGTATCTGGCGGTCGATCAGTGCCGGGGTGAAAGCGATGCTGAAGGTGCCATCGCTGCCGACCGTGCCGGTGCCGAGCAATTGGCCCTGGGCGCCGCGCACGTTGACCGTGGCACCGACCTCACCCGTACCGCTCAAGGTGCTGCCGTTGGCGCTGAGCTGGACATTGTCGAGGGCATCGGGTGGCGTGGCGTCCAGCGCCGTGAGCAGGGTCGGCACCGACACGCGTACGCCGTCGCTGGCCTGCACGCTCAGCAGCTCGCCGTTGTTCTGCGCCGGCGACAGGGTCAGGCTGAACTGGCCGGAGGCATTGACCACGGCCGAGCCGAGTACTGCGCCTTGCGCATCGACGACGGTCACGGTGTTGCCGGCCAAGGCAGTACCGGTGAGCGTCACGCCATCGAGGCTGATTACCAGGTTGCCCGGGGCGACCGGCTCGCTGCCGTCCGGCCCGTTGACGGTGACGGGTGTCGATGCATTGCCGGCCGCATCGGTCTCGATCACGTTGAGGACGTCGCTCTGCAGCGCCGCACGGTTCAGGGTAATGACGAAAATACCATTGGCACCCACGGTGCCGGTGCCGATCAGGTCGCCGTTGGCGACCCGCACGGCGACGCTGGCGCCCACTTCCCCGGTGCCCGACAGCGTCAGGCCATTTGGGCTGATCGCCAGGTTGCCGACCGCAATCGGCGCAGTGGTGTCGGCGGCGACCAGGGTGCTGGCTGCCGAGTTGTTGCTGGCCGCGTCGGTAGCCACGGCCTTGAGGCTCTGGCCATTGGTCTGGGCCGCGCTCAAGGTGATGCTGAAGGTACCGTTGGCTGCCACTGTACCGGTGCCCAGCAACGCGCCTTGTGCATTGGTGATGCGCACGGTGGCGCCGGCTTCGGCGGTACCGGTCAGCACCAGCCCGCTGGCATCCAGTGCCAGCGCGGACGGGGTGCCAGGCGCAGTCACATCGGCAGCGCTCACGAAGGTGGTCGGCGAGACGTTGCCGCTTGGGTCGGTCTGGGCGGCGCCCAGGCGCTCGCCGTTGACCTGAGCGCTGGCCAGGCCAACGCTGAAGGTGCCATCACTGCCCACCACGGTGCTGCCAAGGACGGCGCCGTTGGCCGCGCGAACGGTGACCGTGGCCCCGCTCTCACCCGTACCGGTCACGCTCAGTCCATCACGGCTCAGGAGCACATTCGCCAAGGCACCAGGGGCGGTGCTGTCGCTGGCGGTGATTGCTACCGGCACCGAGGTCTGACCGGCGCCGTCGGTCTGGGTGACCTCGAGCAACTGGCCGTTGGCCTGAGCCGGAGCGAGGCTGACCTGGAAGGTACCGTTGGCCGCGACCACGGCATTGCCCAGCTCGACGCCGTTGGCACCGACCACACGCACCGTGGCACCGGCCTCGCCCACGCCGGTCAATACGGTTCCGCTGCTGTTGAGCTGCAATGCAGCGGGTGCGGCAGGCGCATCGGTGTCGGGTGCTTGCGCGAGGGCGACGGGCGAGCGGTTACCGGCAGCGTCGCTCTGGCTGACGCTGAGGTTCTGGCCGTTGGTCTGGGCAGCGTTCAGGGTAACGCTGAACAAGCCGTCGCTGCCCACCGTTGCCGTGCCCAAGGTGACGCCGTCGGGCGCGAGCACCGTAACCGTGGCGCCGACTTCGCCGCGTCCGGTCAGGGTAAGGCCGTCGTTGCTCACGGCCAGTTGCGAGAGCACGGCCGGTGCGGTGAGGTCGGGTGCGATCAGGCCGACGGCCGTGGCGCTGTTGCCCGACGCATCGGCCTGGACGACCTGAAGCTGTTGGGCGTCCAGTTGCGGTGGGTTCAAGGCGACGCTGAAGGTACCGTCAGCGGCAACGGTGCCGGTGCCGATCACCGCGCCGTTGGCGCCACGCACGATGACGCTGGCACCCGCTTCGCCGCTACCGGTCACGGTAGCGCCGTTGGCGCTGATGACGACGCCGCTCACCGGGTCTGGGGCAGTCGAGTCGAGCGCGGTGATTTCAACCGGCACCGAGGCTTCGCCCAGCGCGTCTGTGGCGACTACCGACAGCACTTCACCGTTGGTCTGGGGTTGGGTCAGGGTAATGACGAACGTGCCGTTGGCGACCACGATCGCGGTGCCCAGCAGGTTGCCCTGGGGACCGAAGACGTTGACGGTGTTGCCGGCGCTGCCGGTGCCGGTCAACTGCAGCCCATCGCTGCTCAATGCCAGATTGCCAGGCGTGCCCGGGCCAATCGCGTCGGGTGCAGTGATGAAGACCGGGGTCGAGACGTTCGCGGCGGCGTCGGCTTGCACCGCGCTGAGCAGGTCGCCTTCGACGGCGGCCGGCGCCAGCGCCGTGCTGAAATTGCCGTTGGCGCCGACGGTGGCGATGCCGATCACCACGCCTGCAGCATTGCTGATGGTCACCGTGGCACCCGGCTCGCCGCGCCCGGTCAGGGTCAGGCCGTCGGCGCTGATCAGCAGGTTGGTGACCGCATTCGGCGCGGTGGTATCCGGCGCCGTAAAGGGAACCGATGGCGAGCTGTTGCCGGCCGCATCCACGGCGCTCAACGTCAGTGCCTGGCCGTTGGCCTGGGCACTCGACAGGGTGATTTGGAAAGTGCCGTCGGCCGCGACCAGGGCTGTGCCCAGCACCGTGCCGGCCGCATTCTTGACCGACACCGTGGTACCGGCCTCAGCCACACCCGAGAGCACGGTACCGCCGGCATTCAGAGCCAGGTTGCTCGGCGCCACCGGTGCTTCCAGATCAGGTGCGGTCAGGGCGACATTGGCCGAGGCATTGCCGGCGGCGTCCTGTTGACCGATGAGCAGCGCCTGGCCGTTGGTCTGTGGCGGAGCCAGGGACAGGTTGAAGGTACCATCGGCAGCCACCACGCCGGTGGCCAGCAGCACCCCGCCCGCGCCGCTGACAGTGATGGTATCGCCCGGTTGGCCACGGCCGCTCACCAGGCTGCCGTCGGCACTGATGGTGACCTGGCTCAAATCCACGCCGGCAGTGATATCAGGTGCCGTCGTCGGCACTGCGGCGGAAAGATTGCCGGCCGCATCGGTCTGGGTGACGCTCAGCACTTGCCCATCGGCCTGGGCCGGCGCGAGAGTGACGACAAAGTTGCCGGCCTGATCGACCGTGCCGGTGCCCACTACGTTGCCTTGGGCATTGCGTACGATCACCGTGGCACCCGGCTCGCCGGTGCCGGTCAAGGTTGCTCCATCGGCGCTGAAGCCGAGGTTGCCGACAGTGGCTGGGGCCGTGCTGTCGGGTGCCACGAACGGCACCGGTACCGAGGCTTCGTTATCGAAGTCGGTGGCGATGAGCGTCAGCGCCTCGCCATTGGTCTGGGCCTGGCCGAGGGTGATCGAAAAGGTGCCATCGGCATTGACGATGGCACTGCCGAGCAGGACGCCCTGGCTGGTGAATACGCGTACGGTGTCGCCGGCATTGCCGGTACCTGTCAGGGTCAGGCCGTCCTGGCTCAGGCTGAGGTTGTCCGGGGTACCGGGGCCGATGTCATCGGGCACCAACATGCTGAACGTGGAGGTGACGTTACCGTTCTCGTCGGTCTGCGTGGCAGTGATCGGTTCATTGGGGGTGAGGCGCAGTGCAAAACGGATGAAAAAGCGGCCGAACGCATTCACCACCGCGCTGCCGATGGCGTCGCCGGCGGCGTTGGTGATGGTTACGGTGTCGCCCGCCTGACCACGGCCGCCGCAGGAGAAACCATCGGCGCTGACGACGAAATCGGTGATCGGTTCGGACACGCTGAGGTCCGGCACCTGCAACTGGCCAGGCAGCGACGCATTGCCCGCCGCATCGGTGGCCACCACGCTGAGGGTTTCGCCGTCGATCTGGGCTGCGCTCAAGGTGATCTGGAAGATGCCGCTGGCGTTGGCCGTACCGGTGCCGAGCAGATTACCGGCGGCGTCGCGCACCGCCACGGTAGCGCCTGCTTCGGCGCGCCCGCTGAGCACCAGACCGCTGCCGTCGATGCTCAAATTGCTCGGCGCAGCTGGGGCCTCGATGTCCGGGGCCAGCACGTTGGCGGGCAACGAAACATTGCCTGAGGCGTCGGTCAGCGTAACCGCCAGCCCCTGCCCGTTGGCCTGTGCAGGGCTGAGGTCGACGCGGAAATTGCCGTTGGCGTCCACGGTGCCGGTAGCGATCAGGTTACCGGCCGCATCGGTGACATTGACCACCGTGCCGGCCTCACCGCGACCGGTCAGCACGCTGCCATTGGCACTGACGGCCAGGCCGGTCGGCGCGGTCGGAGCGGTGGTGTCGGGTGTCGGGTCAGGCGTCGGATCAGGGGTCGGGCCAGGCGTCAGGTCAGGCGCAATCAGGCCTGCGGCGGGCGATTGGTTGCCCGCTGCATCGGTTTGCGTGGCGCTCAAGGCTTCGCCGTTGATCTGCGGCGGGGTCAGGGTCAGGTTGAACGTGCCGTCGGCCGCTACCACGGCCGAGCCCAGGACCACGCCGGTGGCCGTGGTCACGGTGACGGTAGCGCCGGGCTCGCCGGTGCCGGTCAAGGTGCTGCCATCGGGACTGAGCGCCAGTGCACCGGGCGCTGCGGGCGCAGTGATATCGGGTGCGGTGATGACCACCGGGTCCGAACTGTTGCCCGAGCCGTCGGTGATGATCACTTCCAGCGATTCACCATTGGCCTGAGGCGTGGGGAACGCCACCTGGAAATTGCCATCTGCACCCACGGTGCCGCTGGCGACCACGTTGCCTTGGGCATCGCGAATGATCACCGAGGCATTGCTTTCGGCGCTGCCCGAAACGCTGCTGCCATCGGCAGCGAAACTGAGCCCGGTCGGGGCGCCCGGTGCCGTCGTATCAACGGGCGGTACCGGTTCCACGGGCGGTACGGGCGCACCGCCGCCACCACCGCCTCCGCCACCCACTGCAGCCGTGGTAGCGCCTACGCCCACCAGGCCGAACGCGGCGAGCAACCAGCCAGGCGTGGCACCGCTGGCGGCCGCACCGGCCAACAGCAATTCGTCCACGGTCGAGGCTTCGGAGAAGGTAAAGCCGGTGAAGGGTTCGCCGTAGTTGGCCTGCCAGAGAAAACCATCCTGGCCTTCGAAGACCAGCTCGCTTTGTTGCCCTGCCGCATCCACCTTGAAGAAGTCTCCAAGCGTGATCTGTTCACCGGATTTGAGCGTGATGGTCAGGTTGTTGCCGGAACGCGTGGCCGAAGCGACATCGCCGGGATCCACTGGCAGTTTGACCAGACTGGTATCCAACAGCTTTATATTGCCCCAGGCGATTTCCGAGGTGCTTTCCGCCGACTTCGCAGCAACAACGATACTGTCCATACCTACTCCTAGCAGATTCTTGCAGTGCACTACGGGGCACTGCACAAACAACTTCACTCACACTGGGCGCCGACGGACGCCAGTGATTCAAGGTCTCTTTTAGTACTTGTCCCGGACGGGATGCTGCACACTGGGGCGGTTCATCCGTAACAGCCCGGCTGCGCGATGACCAATTGACAATTTTCCATGACGAGCCCACCTTAAACTTTTAACTGCTTGTTTTAGATCGACTTATACAAAACCTTCAACATGATTACTGCTTTATGGCGCTGCGCCATCTATTGGTTAGGCTAGTACGTGATGCTACTCAAGAGCTGACGATTTATAACAATTCTTGAATATCACATCGCTATCATCGGGAGCAGCAGAGGCGAATTCAGTGGTGCGATTTTAGTTTGCGCAACAAGTAAGGGCAGATAATCGATTCATCACTCGTCGAAACGTTCGCGCGATTGGCATGTTGCAGATGCGCAGGCGAACTCTTCATCACGCCCATCGTCCGAGTGCATCAAGCCACCTCCGGAAGTGAGTGCGCTAGTTGCGAAGTGGCCCGGTGCTCGGTGTACAGTGGGCGGTACAAGAACTCACCCCAGGACCCTACCGTGACCCGCCCAGCCCCGCTGATCAGCGCCGACTTCGATAGCGGCAACATCGAAGCGATCGACCTGCACGACCCTCTCGACATCCAACTGGCGATTCGCCCGGACCGGCAGAGCCCACATTTTCAGTGGTTTCACTTCAAGGCCGCCGAGCTGCAGGTTGGGCAACGCTACGAGTTCACGCTGCAGAACGCTGCGCAGTCTTCCTATAACAACGCCTGGCACGGTTACCACGCGGTGGCATCCTGCGACCAACAGACCTGGTTCCGCGTGCCCAGTACGTTCGATGGCCAGGCACTGCGTTTCGGTCTGCATGCCCAGAGCAGTGAGATGTGGTTTGCGTATTTCGAGCCCTACAGCCGTCAGCGACACGACGCCCTGATCAATCGCGCGATCACTCAGGCCGACCTGCAACTGCTGGCCGTCGGGCAAAGCTGCGAGGGGCGGGAAATACCGTTGCTGCGCAAGGGCGACGGCGCGCCGGGCAAGCGTCGGCTGTGGCTGATCGCCCAGCAGCATCCTGGCGAGCACATGGCGCAGTGGTTCATGGAGGGCGTGATCGACCGTCTGCAGGCGAATGATCCGCAGATTCAGGCCCTGCTGGCGACGGCCGATCTGTACCTGGTGCCGAACATGAATCCCGACGGCGCCTTCCACGGCCACCTGCGCACCAATGCCCGCGGCCGCGACCTGAACCGTGCCTGGCAGGACTCCAGCGCCGAGTACACCCCCGAGGTGTTCTTCGTCCAGCAGCAGATGGAGAAACACGGCGTCGACCTGTTCATCGACGCCCATGGCGATGAGGAAATCCCGTACGTGTTCACCGCGGCCTGCGAAGGCAATCCGGGCTATACGCCCCGTATCGCCCAGCTGGAACAGACTTTTCGCGACCTGCTGTGCGCCCGTACCCCTGATTTCCAGGCAGTACACGGCTACACCCGCGACAAGCCGGGCGAGGCCAACATGACCCTCGCCTGCAACAGCGTCGGCGAGCGTTTCGACTGCCTGTCGCTGACCCTGGAGATGCCGTTCAAGGATCACGACGCGGCTCCGGACACCCTCACCGGCTGGAACGGCCAGCGCTCGGCGCGACTGGGCGGCGATGTGCTCAGCGTGCTGGCGCAGATGGCACCCAACCTGCGTTGACCCTTATGTTGCTCGAGGAGCGCCCCGATTGACCGCACCGCCACCGCTGCTCGCCTTGTACAGGCGTCTGTTCAAACCTGAACGCAACGCCCAGCCCGGCGCCGCCACTGGCCACGCCGGTGACGCACTGCGCGCCTGGTTCGAGGAGCGCGCCCGGCAATCGGGCTATACGCTGGGCGCCGATCAGTCGCGGGTCATCGACAGCATGGCCGAACGCATGCCCGCGTTGCTGCAGGGCACGCCGGCGAGTGGTCTGTACCTGTACGGGGCCGTGGGGCGCGGCAAGAGCTGGCTGCTCGACGGCCTGTTCCGCGCCGCCCCTGTGGATGAGAAACGCCGCCTGCATTTCCATGATTTCTTCGCGAGGCTGCATCAGGGCATGTTCCATCACGGCCAGGCCGATGATCCGCTGGCCAGCACCCTGGATGAACTGCTCGATAACTGCCGTCTGCTGTGTTTCGACGAATTCCACGTGCACGACATCGGCGACGCCATGCTGATCACGCGGCTGTTCAAGGCGCTGTTCGACCGCGGCATCCTTTTGGTGGTGACTTCCAATTACCCGCCGGAAGGCCTGTTGCCCAACCCGCTCTATCACGAGCGCTTTTTGCCCGTCATCGAACTGATCAATGCGCGCATGCAGGTGCTCGAAGTTGGCGGCGCCACTGACTACCGCAGCCTGGCCCAGTCAGGTGCACAGCAGTGTTTCACCCGCGGTCACTACGTATGGCCGGGCACGGCGGTACAGCGTGCGCTGCTGCAACTGCCGCCCGCCGACCTGGCACCGCTGGCGTTCACCGTGGGCCACCGCGAGCTGCGTGCCCGCCATATCTCAGGCGAGTGCATCCATTTCAACTTCGCCGACCTCTGCGAGGAGCCGACGGCCGTCATCGATTACCTGGCTCTGTGCAAGCGTTTCGACTACTGGAGCATCGACCATCTGCCGCTTCTGGACGACTGTTCGACCGCGGTTCAGCAGCGCTTCATCAACCTCATCGACGTGCTGTACGACCAGGACAAGACGCTGATCCTGGTCAGCGAGCGGCCCCTGGCCGAGAGCCTGGCAGGGTCGGTCATCGACCTGATGCGCACACGCAGTCGATTGGGACAGCTGATCATGCTGGGCGAGCCATCGAGCCAGTAGATCTTGCTCGCCCTAACGCGCGGCGAGCACCTGAGCGATTTCCTCCAGTATCGCCGGGTCATCGATGGTCGAAGGTGCGACGAACACTTCCTGCGCTGCGATCTTGCGCAGCACCGCCCGCAGGATCTTCCCCGAACGCGTCTTGGGCAGGCGCTTGACCACCAGCACCCGTTGCAGGCATGCCAGCGCCCCGATGGATTCGCGTACCTGCGCGACCAACTGTGCCTGCAGCACAGACGGACTCACCGCACTGCCGTCCTTGAGCACCACCAGCGCCAGCGGCACCTCGCCCTTGATCTCATCGCTGACGCCGATGACGGCGCATTCCGCCACGTCGGCATGCCGGGCTACCAGGTCCTCCATTTCACCGGTCGACAGCCGATGCCCCGAAACGTTGATGACATCGTCGGTGCGCCCCATGATGTGGACATAGCCGTCGGCATCCAGATAGCCACCGTCGCCGGTGTGGTAATAGCCGGGGTAGCGTTCCAGGTAGCTTTGCAGGTAGCGCGGGTGATCACCCCACAGCGTCTGGCTGCAACCGGGCGGCAACGGCAGCGCAATGACGATGGCGCCTTGCTCGCCCGGCGCCAGCAGCTCGCCTTGTTCGTCCAGTACCTGTACGTGATAGCCCGGCACCGCCCGATTGCTCGAGCCCACCCGCACTGCCGATCCTTCCAGGCCCATGCAGGGTGCGGTCACCGGCCAACCCGTCTCGGTCTGCCACCAGTGGTCGTGAACCGGCTTGCCGGTCTGTGCCTCGAGCCAGCGATGGGTGCTGGAATCGAGCTTCTCGCCGGCCAGGAACAGCTGCCGCAGCGAACTCAGATCGTAACCGCGTAGCAGCAACCCCTCAGGGTCTTCCTTGCGGATGGCACGCATTGCGGTGGGTGCGCAGAACAGTGCGTTGACACCGTACTGTTCGACCACGCGCCAATAGCTGCCGGCATCCGGCGTGCGAATGGGCTTGCCCTCGTAGAGCACGCTGGTACAGCCGCACATCAGCGGGCCGTAGACGATCAGCGAGTGGCCAACCACCCAGCCGACATCGGAAATCCCCCACCACACATCGCCTGCGCGCATACCGTAGATCGCGCCCATGGCGAAGGTCAGGGCCACCGCGTTACCACCGGTTTCGCGCACGATGCCCTTGGGTTTGCCGGTGGTGCCAGAGGTGTACATCACGTACAGCGGATCAGTGCTGGCCATGTCCACGGCCGCCGCGGGCGCAGCGTCGGCCAACTGTGCCTGCCAGTCCAGGTCGCGGCCCTCCTGCAGTGTCGCCAAAGCCTGCGGACGTTGCAGCACCAGCACCTGTTCGGGAGCATGGCGAGCCAGGCCCATGGCCTTGTCCACCAGCGGCTTGTAGGCAATCACGCGGTCGAATTCCACCCCGCACGAAGCGGTGAGCAGCAAATTGGGCCGGCAGTCGTCGATGCGCAGCGCCAGTTCATTGGCAGCGAAGCCGCCGAACACAACCGAGTGCACCGCGCCGATCCGCGCGCAGGCCAGCATCGCCATGGCAGCCTCGGGCACCATCGGCATGTAGATCACCACGCCATCGCCCTTGGCCACCCCCAGGCGGGTGAGCACGCCCGCCAGCCGCGCCACCTGGTCGAGCAGCTGCTGATAGGTGAAGCGTTGCTGTACGCCGGTCACCGGCGAGTCGTAGATCAGCGCTGTCTGTGCGCCGCGACCCAGCGCCACTTGCCGGTCCAGGCACAGATAGCTGGTATTGAGACGGCCATCGGCAAACCAGCGATGGGTGCCGTCGGGCTGTACGTCGAGCACCTGCTGCGGAGGGTGCGACCAGGCGACCGCGCGGGCCTGTTCTGCCCAGAAACCGGCAGGGTCGGAAATGGAGCGTTCGTACGCTTGCTCATAGTTCATCGGTAGCCAACCCTGGATTGTTGTTATTGAAGGGCGAGCGTTGAGTATGGCTAGGGTTGGCCGAGCTGCCAGCCGACCAAGGTCGAACGTCGAACGTGGCGTGGCGCGCACGAACCGCTATGATGGCCACCGCGATTTCCTTGATGACGGTTGTCCCATGAATACCCTCGAGCTGCTCGAAGCCGGCCATTTGGCTGACGCCACCCGCCTGGACCTGGCCTGCGGCCTGACCGAATTTCCCCAGGCCATCTTCACCCTGGCCGACAGCCTGGAGGTGCTCAACCTCAGCGGCAACGCCCTGACCCGGCTACCGGATGACCTGCACCGGCTGCACAAGCTCAAGGTACTGTTCTGCTCGGACAATCCGTTCACCGAGCTGCCCGCCTGCATCGGTCGCTGCCCGCAGTTGAGCATGGTCGGCTTCAAGGCCAACCGGATCGAACACGTACCTGCGCAGGCGCTGCCGCCACAGCTGCGCTGGCTGATTCTCACCGACAACCGCATCGAGCATTTGCCCGACGCGCTGGGTGACTGCCTGCACCTGCAGAAACTGATGCTCTCGGGCAACCGTCTGCAGGCCTTGCCCGAGCGTCTGGCCCAGCTGGAAAACCTCGAGCTGCTGCGGCTGTCGGCAAACCGCCTGCCGGCCTTGCCCGACTGGCTGCTGCGCCTGCCACGGCTGGCCTGGCTGGCGTATGCCGGCAACCCCATGAGCGACGCCTTCACCACTCCCCACAGCGAGGGCACGCGCGGGCAGATCGCCTGGAGCGACCTGCGCCTGGACGAGCGACTGGGTGAAGGCGCTTCGGGCGTCATCTATCGTGCACACCTGGAAGACGGGCAGCCGGTGGCGGTGAAGCTGTACAAGGGCGCGATGACCAGCGATGGCTCGCCGGTCAACGAGATGAACGCGTGCATGGCCGCAGGCGAGCATCCGCAGTTGATCGAGGTGCTGGGACGCTTGAGCGGGCATCCCGACGGCACTGCGGGGCTGGTCATGGCGCTGATCGATCAATCGTTCGCCAACCTCGCGGGTCCGCCCAGCCTGGCTTCCTGTACGCGCGATATCTACGCCGCCGAGCTGGCGATCGATCGCTGCGCCCTGATGCGCTTGCTGCGGGGCATGGCCGGGGTCGGCGCGCATCTGCACGCACGCGGCATCAACCACGGGGATTTCTACGCCCACAACGTGCTGTGGCGCGACAGTGGCGAATGCCTGTTCGGCGATTTCGGGGGGGCCTCGTTCTACCCCGGCGACGGTGGCGAGGTATCGCAAGCACTGGAGCGGATCGAGGTCCGCGCCTTCGGCTTGCTGTTCGAGGAGCTGCTGACCCGTTGCACTGAAGCCGACGGCGGCCTGTGGGCCTTGCAACGCCAGTGCGTCCAGCCCCAGGTGCTGGCCCGCCCCAGCTTCGCAGAAATCACCCAGCACCTGGGTACCTGAGGTATCCCCGACGCACCGCAGCGAGCCCGGACGCGGCTCGCGCCGCTGCTACACGGGCGGCGCCAACCCGGAAAACGGGGTGCTCACGAACCCTGTAGCAGCGGCGCAAGCCGCGTCGGCGGTTTTTACAATCCAGCTGTCACAGCGCGATGTACCCGGACGCGGCTACGGATCAGCCGGCGAGGCCGACGTAGACGTTCTGTACGTCGTCGTTGCCGTCGATGGCGTCGAGGAAATCTTCCACCTCGGCCAACTGCGCGGCGTCATCCAGCGTCACCGGGTTTTTCGGCACGTAGCCGATCTTCGCCGACACAACGGTGAAACCCTGCCCCGGTAGCGCCTTGCACACCGCGTCCAGATCGGTGGTTTCGGTCAGGAACAGGAACGCGCCCTCGTCGACATGCTCGACCTCCTGCGCACCGGCTTCGATAGCCGCTTCCTCGGCATCGACGTCGGCCGAATCAGGCGTTGCTTCGATCATGCCGTAGTGATGGAAATCCCAGGAGACCGAACCCTCGGCGCCCAGCGTGCCCTTGCGGAACAGCACACGAATCTGCGAAACGGTGCGGTTGACGTTGTCGGTCAGGCACTCGACGATGACCGGCACCTGGTGCGGGGCAAAGCCTTCGTACTTGACCAATGTGTAGTTGACCGCATCGTCGCCAACCCCGGCGCCCTTCTTGATGGCACGCTCCAGCGTTTCGCGAGTCATCGAAGCCTTCTTGGCCTGCTCGATCACCAGTCGCAAGCGTGCGTTGGTGTCCGGATCGGTACCGGAACGCGCCGCTATCGAAATTTCCTTGGACAGCTTGCCAAAGATCCGCCCCTTGGCGTTGGCTGCTGCTTCGCGATGTTTAGCCTTCCACTGTGCGCCCATTTACCCGCTCTCTTGTTCGCTCGACCCATGCGCAGGCGACTGCTGCCCGCGCGTTGCGGCGCAGTTTACCTGCCCATCGCGAGCGCATCGACCAAAATTCTCCGGGCGCAACATCAACCCACGCGGCCCACCCACTGGCCGAAACCGTCGATGAAACCCTGCAGGAACGGCCGGGTCTTCTCCACGACCTGGCCATTCTCGTCGAACAGCCCACCGGCGTGCCCCAGGTACGCTTCAGGCTGCTGCATCATTGCCACGTCGAGGAATACCATGCACTGACGCAGGTGCTGGTTGGCGCCAAAGCCGCCCACTGCACCGGGCGAGACGCTGATGACCGCGCCCGGCTTGCCGGTGAAGTGGCTTTGACCGTAAGGGCGCGAGCCAACGTCGATCGCGTTTTTCAGCGGTGCGGGCACCGAGCGGTTGTACTCGGGCGTGACGAACAGCACCGCATCGGCTTCGCCCAACGCCTGGCGAAAGGTGGTATAAGCAGCGGGTGGGGTAACATCGATGTCTTCGTTGTAGAGCGGCAAATCGCCGATTTCCACGATTTTCAACGTCAGGTTGTCAGGTGCCATGGCCTGCAGCGCCAGTGCCACCTTGCGGTTGATCGACTCTTTTCTGAGGCTGCCGACCAGTACCGCAACCGAATAGACCTTGCTCATGCCTGTACCCCTGTGATGATTGGATCGAGGGGTAGTTATAGATGACTTGGCCCGGTTTGTCCGCCTTCGGTCCGGCGCCCGCACTATTTTTCCTCGCCGGCAAAACTACCTGGATAAACAGGGGTCTACAGTGCCAGCGAGATACACGCAAAATTCTTCAGAGGTTGGAACTAAAATGGCGGTAGTCCTGGTTGGGCAATTTCATGCACGCGATGCGGAAGGTCGTATCTATCCGGTGCATGAGTTTCAGGAGTCGACCCCGGCGGTCGAAGGCAGTGCGCCGACCCGTACCTACAAGCTGGCCATCGGCGATCGCGTCAACCACTTGGGCGACGACCGCTTCCAACTGGTACAAAGCGGCGTGGAAATCATCCGAATCCCTTGACAGTCCGTGCACCCATTCACGCTGACAGCTCCCTCGCGCTGTTAGCCGGTAGGGAACGCGCATGAGACTGCGCCATATCGAAGTCATCCAGGCGCTCTGCCAGACCGGCGAACTCAAGAGCGCCGCGCAAATGCTCGATCTCCCTGCCCAGACCCTCGAACAGACCTTGCAGGACGCCGAGCGAAAGCTGGGCTTCCTGCTGTTTGCGCGGGCCCGGGGCCGGTTTCAGCCGACCCCGGAAACCTTGCGCATGCAGGCCGCCATCGCCAGCGTGCAAACCCACGCGGACCGCCTGCAGCGCCTGGCCGACAGCCTGCGCGAACACCAGGATCCCGGGCTGCACGTGGTGTGCACAGCGTCCTTGGCGCACCAACTGCTGCCGCAGAGCATCGCCGCCCTGCGCCGACGCTTTCGCGAAACCCCATGCACGCTGGGTGTGCAGAACACCGATGCCATGGTGCGCAGCCTGTTGCTGCAGCAGACCGATGTCGGCCTCAGCCTGCATTGTCCCAAGCACGCGTCCATTACCAGCCAGGTGCTGGCCGAAGGCAAACTGCAGTTGCTCGCCCCTCAGGGCTGGCTCTCCCCCAAGCACCGCTACATCGCGCTGCATGAACTGGCGGGACAGGCGATGATCGGTCTGGAAGGCGAAGACCCGCTGAGCCTGGTGCTGGAGCACAAGCTTCAAGCCCTGAATCCGCCCCCGCGCATCCAGACCCGCGTGCAGACCTACCAGATGATGCGCAGCATGGTCGAAGCCGGCGAAGGCCTGGCCATCGTCGATCCTTTTACCGCAGCAGGTGCGCGTACCCAGGGGCTGGATACGTGCCCGCTGTCGCCCGCGGTGCCGGTCACCCTCTACGCCCTCACACGCAGTACGGCATCGGTTTCCGCGGCGGAGAAGACCCTGCTCGAAATCATCGCGCACAACGCGCAGGCGTTGCTCTCACCCGTCCGCGAATAACTTGTACCAGAACAGCGCCGTTTCGTGGCTGGCCGCATCGATGGCCTGGTAGCGCAGGTAGTCGATGCCACCCAGCCTGAAACCACAGCGTTCGTACAGCCGGCACGCTGGCAGGTTGTTGTTCTGGGTCTCCAGCATGATGCCTGGCAAACCCTGCTTGATCGTCCAGAACCGCACCACATCGAGCAGCGCCTTGGCCACGCCCTGCCCGCGCGCCAACGCATCCACGGCCAGCTCGTCGACATAGGCCAGGTTGTTCCAGTGCCGGCTGACCACCACATGACCGACGGCCCGCTCGCCAAGCCACGCCACGAAGATGGCACCGCCGGCCTCGGGTTGGCGATAGCAGGCGAACTCGGCAGGGTCTATGCCGTAGTCCTTGCGATAGATCCGCACCGACCTGAGCGGCCACTGAGCGACTGGCTGGTTGAACACGGGGGACACATAGCCACTGACCTGGGCACTGAAATCGGCGCCCAGCACGTAGTCGTCGAAACGCTCATCGGCCAGGCGAATGCAGGGTTGGCTGTCGGTCACACCACCGACTGCGCCATTGGCAGGCGACACTGCGGGCTACGCGCCCAACTGCGTCCAGAGCGCATCGGCCCCGGCAGCTTTGGCGATGACCTGCAGGCGGGCCAGGTGCTCGTCAAGCTCGGCCTGGCTGGCGCGGATGATCGCCGTGGGCCGGCGGTCTGCCGGCAATCGGCGGATCTCGCTGCCCTGCTTGCCACCACCGTCGCCATCGCTGGCGTTGCCTGCCAGCGAGAGGCTGGTCTGGCCACCGGTCATGGCCAGGTAGACGTCCGCAAGAATCTCGGAGTCGAGCAACGCGCCGTGCAGTTCACGCCCGGAGTTGTCGATGCCATAGCGCTTGCACAACGCATCGAGGCTGTTACGTTGCCCCGGATGGCGTTCGCGTGCCATCGCCAGGCTGTCGATCACCGTGCAGTACTCGGCAATGTTGGCCCGCTCGGGCATGCCGGCGATCTTGAATTCGTTGTTCAGGAAGCCCACGTCGAAGGTCGCGTTGTGCGCGATGATCTGCGCGCCCTGGATGAACTCGTAGAGTTCGTCGGCGACCTCGGCGAAACGCGGCTTGCCCACCAGAAACTCGTCGGTGATGCCGTGGACGCCGATGGCGCCCTCGTCACTGGGCCGGTCCGGCTGCACATAGACGTGGAAATTGCGCCCGGTCAACCGCCGCCCCATCAGTTCGACGCAGCCGATCTCGATCACCCGATGGCCATCGGTGACCGGCATACCGGTGGTTTCGGTGTCGAATACTACAGAACGAACGGCCATGGGCAGAAAACTCTCGAGCAGGGTGAGCGAAGATCAAGGTGGAGCGATGGGCTGCAGGCCCGAAGGGCATGAACGGCAACCGGTGAAACTCTAGCACAGCGCAGCAAGGGCTCCTATCCGGTTGCCTGACGACCGGGCCGCCTACGCCTGGCGCATGCCGCGCACTTCATCGACCCCACGGTTGGCCAGGTCGTCGGCGCGCTCATTACCCGCATGGCCGTTGTGACCGCGTACCCACTGCCATTTGACCTGATGGCGATTGACCTGCTCGTCGAGCTGCTGCCAGAGGTCGGCATTCTTCACCGGCTGCTTGGCAGCGGTTTTCCAGCCGCGCTTTTTCCAGTTGACCATCCACTCGTTGATGCCCTTCATCACATACTCGGAGTCGGTCACCAGCAGCACGTCGCAGCCGCGCTTGAGTTCCTGCAGCCCGCGAATGGCCGCCGTCAGCTCCATGCGGTTGTTGGTGGTGGTGCTTTCGCCGCCCCACAACTCCTTCTCCACACCCTTGCACACCAGCAATGCACCCCAGCCGCCGGGGCCAGGATTGCCCTTGCAGGCGCCGTCGGTGAAGATTTCCACAGTGTCACTCATCAGGCTTTTCCATCGATGTTCGAATTGTCTCGGTTGACCTTGGCCATCGGCAGCGGCAGCAGCTTGCCCATCGGCTCGCGGCGTTGCTGCACCAATGGCCGCAGGCCCACCACCATCTTGCGCGCAACCAATATATAGAAGCCGGCACCGCCGCTCTGCCACTTGCCGGCGACGCGTTCGAGGCCGGCCAGGCGCGCCTGCCAGCGGGGCGAGGCAAGCGGCGGACGATAACATCCGAACCGGCGTTTCTCCAGCCCGAAGCCCAGCAGGTTCAGCCAGTCGGCCACTCGCGAGGCGGAGAAGCAGCGCGCCTGGTGCAGCCCGTCCTTGGCGAACACCCGGCGTGCGCCCCAGGCGCTCCACGGATTGATGCCGACGATCAGCAGGTGCCCACCCGGCCGCACCGCGCTGGCCGCCTCGCGCAGCAGGCCGTGGGGCGACAGGCTAAAATCCAGCCCGTGCTGCAATACCACGACGTCGGCGGCGTGTTCGCCCAGCGGCCAGGCCTGCTCTTCGCAGACGATCTCGACGCCTGGAAAGGGCGCGCCCATGCGCACGTTGCGGTGGATTTGCCCGGCCACCGGTGGTGGCTCGGCGCTGGGGCCGTAATGCACCAGATAGCCGCCGAAGAAGCGCGCCAGCTCCTCTTCGAGCAAGCGCTGTTCTTCGCGCAGCAGCAACTGGCCGTGCGGTCCGGCGAACCATTCGCGGGCCTGGCCGATCAGGGCCAGCCACTGTGGGTCGGCCTGGGCAAAGGCGGTATCGGTCATGACGATCTCCCACACTGAGGTTCACCTAATGCCGACGGGGCACTAAGATGGACCATTAATCGAAATCAAGCGAACCGAGCCATGATACAGATTCACGCGCTGAACGCTTTCTCCGACAACTACATCTGGTTGTTACAAGACACTGCGGCGCGCCAGTGCGCGGTGGTGGATCCGGGCGACGCCGGGCCGGTCGAGCGGTGGCTCGACGCCCATCCCGACATGCGCCTGACCGATATCCTCGTCACCCATCACCACAACGATCACGTCGGCGGCGTTCAGGCGCTCAAGCGGCGCACCGGCGCGCAGGTCAGCGGGCCTGCCGGGGAATCGATCCCGGCGCGCGACCGCGCCCTGCGCGAAGGTGACAGCCTGGACGTGCTCGGCCTGCACCTGCAGGTCCACGACGTGCCGGGGCACACCGCGGGGCACATCGCGTTCTACCACCTGAGCGACACGCAGCCCCTGCTGTTCCCCGGCGACACGCTGTTCGCCGCCGGCTGCGGACGGTTGTTCGAAGGCACCGCGCAGCAGATGCACGCATCGCTTTCGCGCCTGGCCGGACTGCCCGAGGACACCCTGGTCTACAGTGCCCACGAGTACACCTTGAGCAACCTGAAATTCGCCAGCGCGGTAGAACCCGGCAATCAGGACATTGCCAAGCGCCTGGAAGAAGTCACCGCGCTGCGCCAACGCGATGCGATCACCCTGCCCACCACGATCAGCCTGGAAAAGCGCACGAACCCGTTTCTACGGGTCGCTGAAACATCCGTTAAACAAAAAGCAGACGAACGGGCCGGAACCTCTCACAGCACGGCGCAGGCGGTGTTCGCAACCTTGCGTAGTTGGAAAGATAAGTTCTGAAGAGCCCTGATTTGTGTCGGAAATTTCTCAAAGGTTGACCGACCTTCGGTCACTTTCTAGAATCGCCCGACATTTTCGCGCGGAACTATCCTCCAGCCAATGTCGTCATCCATACGTAAAACCATCAAGTCCGACGCATTGACGCGACTGGCCCAGGCGATCGCGGTCACGCTGTGCGCCGGCCTGGCCGGCTGCCAGAGCACCGCGAGCGTGTCCTCGGGCGCCGCCTCGGACGCCCGCCCCCACGCCCTGACCGCACACGTGCGGCCCAAGCCGATTTTCGTCAACCAGAGCCAGCCCAAGAAGGCCCCGCAGGATGTGTGGGAGCGTATTCGCGACGGTTTCCAGCTGCAGGACAGCATTGCCATGAACCCGCGCGTCGAACAGCAGCGCCTGTGGTTCGTCAGCAACCCATCGTTCCTGGAAAGCGCCAGCGGTCGCGGCAGTCTGTACATGCACTACATCGTCGAGCGCCTGGAAGAACGCGACATGCCCCTGGAACTGGCGCTGCTGCCGGTCATCGAAAGTGCCTTCAACCCGATGGCCTATTCGCGCTCGGATGCCTCCGGGCTGTGGCAGTTCATTCCGTCCACCGGTCGCTACTTCAATCTGCGCCAGACCAACTTCTACGACGGCCGTCGCGATGTCACCGCCTCCACCGGTGCGGCGCTGGACTACCTGAGCAAGCTGCACGAGATGTTCAACGGCGACTGGCTGCTGGCCCTGGCGGCCTACAATGCCGGCGAAGGCACGGTCAGCCGCGCCATGGAGCGCAACGAAAAGCTCGGCTTGCCCACTGACTACTGGAACCTGCCATTGCCGCAGGAAACCCGTGACTACGTGCCCAAGTTGCTCGCCCTGGCCGAACTGGTGCAGTCGCCCCAGGCCTACGGCGTCAATCTCAACCCGATCGCCAATCAGCCGTACTTCGACGTGGTGGAGGTCAATCAGCGCGTCGACCTGTCCCGCGTCGCGGCGCTGGCCGGCATCGACGAAGACGAGATGTTCCAGCTCAACCCGGCATTCAAGAAGCGCGTCACCATGGAGCCGACCCAGCACCTGCTGGTGCCCACGGCCAAGGCGCAGTTGCTGACCGCCAGCCTGTCGAACATGAAGCCCGAAGAACTGCTGACCCTGGCACCTGCCCAGCGCGTCTTCGACGAAGTAGCGGTGGTGCAGCCCAGCCGGCCCAAGTCGTACACCGTGCGCCGCGGCGACAACCTGGCGTCCATCGCCAAGGCCAACAAGGTCGACACCCGCGACCTGCAGCGCTGGAACCGCCTGACCGGCAAGAATCTCAAGGCTGGCCAGACGCTGGTCATGCAGGCCGAGACCCCGGCCAAGGGCCGTGTACTGGCCAAGGCCGGCTCGGCCGCCAGCGATGCGCAGAAGACCACCACCTACAAGGTGCGCAAGGGCGACTCGCTGTACCTGGTCGCCAAGCGCTTCAACGTCGAGATGCAGCACCTCAAGCGCTGGAATCCGCGCAGCGGCCATGCGCTCAAGCCCGGCCAGACCCTCACGGTCTACCTGAACCGCCGCTGAGTGCGCGCGGACTTGGGACGCTCCCCGCAAGGAGCGTTCCAAGGCCAGCTGAACGCCATCATCACTCTTCTTCCTGTTGAGACAAACTGTTACTGTAAGCGCAACAAAGTCATTGCCGACCGGTTCGGATTCATGAATTGATGCGTCCCCTTCCCTTCCGCCTGCTGGCCTGCTTGCTGGGCCTTGCGTTGAGCACCTGTGCCAACGCGACGATTACCCAAAGCCACGGCTATGCGCAATTCGGAACGCTCAAATACCCGGCACGCTTCAGCCACTTCGATTGGGTCAACGCCGATGCGCCCAAAGGCGGCACGTTGCGGACGATGGCCTTCGGTACGTTCGACACGCTCAACCCCTATACCTTCAAGGGCACCAGCCCGGTCCAGACCGCAAACTTCCTGCAGTACGGCATCAACGAGCTGAACGAGCCGTTGATGGTGGGCACCGGCCAGTACGCGCCTTCCGGAGACGAGCCTACTTCCAGCTATGGCCTCATCGCTCAGTCGGTGGAATACAACGAAAGCCGCAGCTGGGTGGTGTTCAATCTCAGGCCGCAGGCGCGGTTCAACGACGGCCACCCGATCACCAGCGCCGACGTGGCGTTCTCGTACCGTACCTTGCTGACCCAAGGTCATCCGATGTACCGCACCAACCTGCAGGAAGTGCTGCGGGTCGATGTGCTGAGCCCGACGCGGATTCGCTTCGTGTTCAAGCGCTCGGGCAACCCGTTGCTGATCCTGCGCCTGGGCGAGTTACCGATCCTGCCCAAGCACTACTGGCAAGGTCGGGACTTCCAGGCGACCACCTTCGAGGCGCCGGTGACCAGCGGTCCCTATCGCATCAAGCAGGTGGTACCGGGCAGAAGGCTGGTACTGGAACGGGATCGGAACTGGTGGGGCAAGGACCTGCCGGTGAATCGCGGCAAGTACAACTTCGATCGCATGGAGGTCGAGTTCTACCGGGACAGCGACGTGGCCTTCGAAGCGTTCAAGGCCGGCGAGTTCGACATCTACATCGAGCACCAGGCGAAGAACTGGACCAATGGCTACGACTTCCCTGCAGTGCGTCGCGGCGAGGTGATCAAGGCGCAGATCCCCCACAAGATCCCGACGCAAACCCAGGGCCTGTTCTTCAATACCCGTCGGCCGGCCTACAGCGACCCCCGCGTGCGCGAAGCACTGGGGCTGTTGCTGGATTTCGAATGGACCAATCGCGCGCTGTTCAGCGGCGCGTATCGACGTACCGAAAGCTATTACCCCAACAGCGAATTCGCCGCCACCGGCCTGCCCAGCGGCAAGGAGCGATTACTGCTGTCAGCGTATAGAAATGCGCTGAGCCCGGCGTTGTTCCTGGAAGCGCCAAGCATGCCCAGCACCGCTGGCAACGGCGTTCCGCGCGCCACGTTGCGCCAGGCCCTGCAACTGCTCGGCGATGCAGGCTGGACGCTGCAGGGCGACCGCCTGCGCAATGCCGCAGGCCAGCCATTGCGCCTGGAAATCCTGCTGGTCAATTCCAATCTGGAGCGCATTCTGGGGCCCTATGTCGCCAACCTGGCCAGTATCGGCGTGCAGGCCAACCTGCGCAGCGTCGATCGCGCGCAATACAAACAGCGCCTGGACCAGTTCGATTTCGACATGATCTCGCTGACCCTGCCGCAGACCCTGAGCCCGGGCCTGGAGCAATGGCAGTACTTTCACTCCAGCCAGGCCGCCGTGCGCGGCAGCAAGAACTATGCAGGCATTGCCAACCCGGTGGTCGATCGCCTGCTCGAGCAACTGCTCGGCGCCCAGAGCCGTGACGACCAGGTAGCCGCCGCCAGGGCACTGGACCGCGTGCTGCTGTCGCAGCACTACATGGTGGCCAACTGGTACCTGGACTACCACCGTCTGGCGTACCGCAGCCGGTTGGCATTCGTCACTACACCGCCGTACACCCTGGGCCTGAGTGCCTGGTGGGTCAAGCCTACGGAGAAGAGTCAATGATGCCATTACCTGCCTTGGCCAGAGCCCTCGGCGCATTCGCGCTGAGCCTTGCGGCCAGCCTGGCGCAGGCCGCGCCCCAACATGCCCTCACCCTGTACGACGAAGCACCGAAATACCCGGCCGACTTCCAGCACTACGACTACGTCAACCCTGACGCGCCCAAGGGCGGCACCTTTCGCCAGAAAGGCGTAGGCAGCTTCGACAGCCTCAACCCCTTCATCAGCAAAGGCGTGCCTGCCGACGACATGGACCTGAGCTACGATACCCTGGCGCGGCAAAGCCTGGACGAGCCGTTTACCGAGTATGGTCTGGTTGCCGGACGCATCGAGAAAGCCCCGGACAACAGTTGGGTGCGCTTCTACCTGCGCCCCGAAGCGCGTTTCCACGATGGCCAGCCGATGCACGCCGAAGACGTCGTGTTCAGCTTCCAGACCCTGATCCAGAACGGCTCGCCGCTGTATCGCAGCTACTACGCCGACGTCGCCGAAGTGGTCGCCGAAGACCCGCAACGGGTGCTGTTCAAGTTCAAGCACAGCAACAATCGCGAGCTGCCGCTGATCCTCGGTCAACTACCGGTACTGCCCAAGCACTTCTGGGAAGGCCGCGATTTCACCAAGGGCAGCCTGGACATTCCACTGGGCAGCGGGCCTTACAGGGTGGCCGAGGTCAAGGCCGGCCGCTCGATACGTTACGAACGGGTCAAGGACTATTGGGCGCGCGACCTGCCGATGAACCGCGGGATGTTCAACTTCGACGTGCTCGACATCCAGTATTACCGCGACAGCACCGTGGCCCTGGAGGCCGGCAAGGCCGGACAATTCGACTTCTGGCTCGAAAGCAGCGCGAAGAACTGGGCCACCGCCTACGACATTCCCGCCGTCCGCGAAAAGCGCCTGATCCGCGAAGAAATACCCAACGGCAACCCGACCGGCATGCAGGGCTTCGTGTTCAACCTGCGCAAGCCGCTGTTCCAGGACGTGCGCGTGCGTGAAGCGCTGTCACTGGTGTTCGATTTCGAATGGACCAACAAGCAGCTGTTCAACGGCGCCTACACGCGCACCGACAGCTATTTCGAAAACTCCGACATGGCCGCCTCGGGCCTGCCAACCCCGGCCGAACTGAAAATCCTCGAACCACTGCGCGGGCAGATTCCCGAGCGGATCTTCGACACGCCGTTCAGCAACCCGATCACCGACGCCAGCGGCATGTTGCGAGAGCAGCAGCGTCGCGCCTACAAACTGCTGCAGGAAGCGGGTTGGCGCATCGTCGACGACAAGATGGTCGATGCCCAGGGCACGCCGGTGAAAATCGAGTTTTTGCTGACCCAGGCGGATTTCGACCGGGTACTGCTGCCCTACAAACGCAACCTGGCGGACCTGGGTATCGAACTGGTGATCCGACGGGTCGACGTCTCCCAGTACATCACCCGCATTCGCTCACGCGACTTCGACATGATGGTCGGCAGTTTCCCCCAGTCCACTTCGCCTGGTAACGAGCAGCGCGAGTTCTGGGCCTCGTCCAGTGCCGACAAGCCTGGCAGCCGCAACTATATCGGGCTCAAGGATCCAGCCATCGACAGCCTGGTGGAGAGCTTGATCAACGCCACTTCGCGCCAGGACCTGGTCGATCACGCCCGCGCGCTGGACCGCGCTCTGCTCTGGGGCCACTACGTGGTCCCCAACTGGCACATCAAGACCTGGCGCGTGGCGTACTGGAACCACATCGGCCACCCGGCCGTCACGCCACGCTACGACGTAGGCCTGCAGACCTGGTGGAGCAAGCCCCACGCCACGCCGGCGGTTACCCCCACGCCTTCCGAGACGCCCTGACATGCTGGCCTATACCCTGCGCCGACTGCTGCTCATCATTCCTACCCTGCTGGGCATCCTGATCATCAACTTCGCCATCATCCAGGCTGCCCCCGGCGGGCCGGTGGAACAGATGATCGCCAAGCTCGAAGGCTTCGACGGCGCCACCAGCCGTATCGCCGGCGGTGGCGCCGAAGTGGCGGTCGCCGGCTCCAGCTACCGCGGCGCACAGGGCCTGGACCCGGCGCTGGTGAAGGAAATCGAGAAGATGTACGGCTTCGACAAGCCAGCCCCCGAGCGCTTGTGGATCATGATCAAGAACTATGCCCAGCTGGATTTCGGTACCAGCTTCTTCCGCGATGCCAAGGTCATCGACCTGATCGTGGAAAAGATGCCGGTGTCGATTTCGCTGGGCTTGTGGAGCACCTTGATCATGTACCTGGTGTCGATCCCCCTGGGTATCGCCAAGGCCACCCGCCACGGCAGCCATTTCGACGTCTGGACCAGCTCGGCGATCATCATCGGCTACGCCATTCCGGCCTTCCTGTTCGCCATCCTGTTGATCGTGGTGTTCGCCGGCGGCAGCTACCTGGACTGGTTCCCGCTGCGCGGCCTGACCTCCAACAACTTCGAGGAGCTGAGCTGGGGCGGCAAGGTGCTGGACTACTTCTGGCACCTGGTGCTGCCCGTCGGCGCACTGGTGATCGGCCACTTCGCCACCATGACGCTGCTGACCAAGAACAGTTTCCTCGATGAAATCGGCAAGCAATACGTCGTCACCGCCAAGGCCAAGGGCCTGAGCAATCGGCGCGTGCTGTACGGCCACGTGTTCCGCAACGCCATGCTGCTGGTGATCGCCGGTTTCCCCTCGGCCTTCATCGGCATCTTCTTCACCGGCTCGCTGCTGGTCGAGGTGATCTTCTCCCTCGACGGACTGGGACTGATGAGCTTCGAGGCGGCGATCAACCGCGATTACCCGGTGGTGTTCGGCACCTTGTTCATCTTTACCTTGTTGGGGCTGGTGGTGAAATTGATCGGCGACCTTACCTACACCCTGGTCGATCCACGCATCGACTTCGGCCATCGGGAGCATTGAGATGAACCTGTCTCCCCTCAATCGACGCCGCTTCGAGCGCTTCAAGGCCAACAAGCGCGGCTGGTGGTCGCTGTGGCTGTTTGTGCTGCTGTTCGGCCTGAGCCTGGGCGCCGAACTGATCGCCAACGACAAACCGCTCGCGGTGCGCTACGACGGCGAGTGGTACTTCCCCGCCTTCAAGCGCTACCCGGAAACGACGTTCGGCGGCGAGTTTCCCCTGGAAGCCAATTACAAGAGTCCCTACCTGCGCGAGCTGCTGGCGGCCAAAGACAGCTGGACACTGTGGGCGCCAATCCCGTTCAGCTACCAGAGCATCAACTACGACCTCAAGGTGCCGGCACCGGCGCCGCCTTCCGCGCAGAACTGGCTGGGCACCGACGATCAGGGGCGCGACGTGCTCGCGCGGGTCATCTATGGCTTCCGCATCTCGGTCCTGTTCGCCCTGACGCTGACCATCGCCAGTTCGATCATCGGCGTCATCGCCGGTGCGCTGCAGGGTTTCTATGGCGGCTGGGTGGACCTGGCAGGTCAACGTTTCCTGGAGATCTGGTCCGGTCTGCCGGTGCTGTACCTGCTGATCATCCTGGCCAGCTTCGTGCAGCCCAATTTCTGGTGGCTGCTGGGCATCATGCTGCTGTTTTCCTGGATGAGCCTGGTGGACGTGGTGCGCGCCGAATTCCTGCGTGGCCGCAACCTCGAATACGTGCGTGCAGCCCGCGCGCTGGGCATGCAGAACGCCGCGATCATGTTCCGCCACATCCTGCCCAACGCCATGGTCTCGACCATGACCTTCATGCCGTTCATCCTGACGGGCGCGATCGGCACCCTGACCGCACTGGATTTTCTCGGCTTCGGCCTGCCTGCCGGTTCGCCATCGCTGGGCGAACTGGTCGCCCAGGGCAAGTCCAATCTGCAGGCCCCCTGGCTGGGCATCAGTGCCTTTACCGTGCTGGCGCTGATGCTCAGCCTGCTGGTGTTCATCGGCGAATCGGCCCGTGACGCCTTCGACCCGAGGAAATGACATGAGCCAGGACAATCTGATCGAGGTCCGCGACCTGGCCGTCGAATTCGTCGCCGGCGAAAGTCGGCAACGAGTGGTCGAACACATCAGCTTCGATATTCGTCGTGGCGAAACCCTCGCGCTGGTGGGTGAAAGCGGCTCGGGCAAGTCGGTGACTGCGCACTCCATCCTGCGCCTGCTGCCCTACCCACTCGCCCAGCACCCCAGCGGCACCATCGTCTACAACGGCCGCGACCTGCTCACGCTGCCGGAAAAGCAGCTCAGGCACATCCGTGGCAACCGCATCGCGATGATCTTCCAGGAGCCGATGAGCTCGCTCAATCCGCTGCACAACATCGGCAAGCAGATCGGTGAAGTGCTGGCCCTGCACAAAGGGCTCACCGGGGCCGCCGCTGACCGACGCACCCTGGAGTTGCTCGAGCTGGTCGGCATCGGCGAGCCGCACAAGCGCCTCAAGGCTTTGCCCCACGAGTTGTCCGGCGGCCAGCGTCAACGCGTGATGATCGCCATGGCCCTGGCCAACGAGCCTGAACTGCTGATTGCCGACGAGCCCACCACCGCACTCGACGTCACCGTGCAGCTGAAGATCCTCGAACTGCTCAAGGACCTGCAGGCGCGACTGGGCATGGCCCTGTTACTCATCAGCCATGACCTGAACCTGGTGAAGCGAATTGCGCACCGGGTATGTGTCATGCAGCGCGGTCGCATCGTCGAACAGGCTACGTGCGAAGAATTGTTTCGAGCGCCCCAGCATCCGTACACCCAGGTTCTGCTAGGTGCCGAACCCAGTGGCGAGCCGGCGGCGACACGGGTTGGCGAACCGATTCTGTCGGTCGACGACCTGCGCGTCTGGTTTCCCGTCAAGAAGGGCTTCCTGGGTCGCACCGTGGATCATGTCAAGGCGGTTGACGGCATCCAGTTCGACCTGCCCCGTGGGCAGACGCTGGGTATCGTGGGCGAAAGCGGCTCTGGCAAGTCCACACTGGGCCTGGCGATCATGCGTTTGATCGCCAGCCGTGGCTCGATCCGCTTCCAGGGCACTGCTCTGGACGGCTTGGCCCAACAGCAGGTGCGACCGCTGCGCAAGCAGATGCAGGTGGTCTTCCAGGACCCGTTCGGCAGCCTCAGCCCACGCATGAGCGTAAGCCAGATCGTCGGCGAAGGCCTGCGAATACACAAGATCGGCAACGAAGCCGAGCAGGAACAGGCTATCATTGCCGCGCTCGAGGAGGTTGGGCTGGACCCGCAGACCCGCCATCGTTACCCTCACGAGTTCTCCGGCGGGCAACGGCAACGTATCGCCATTGCCCGGGCCTTGGTTTTGAAACCGGCGTTGATCCTTCTGGACGAGCCCACATCGGCGCTCGACCGCACCGTTCAACGCCAGGTAGTGGAGCTGTTGCGTTCACTGCAACTGAAATACAACCTGACCTATTTGTTTATCAGCCACGATCTGGCGGTAGTCAAAGCCTTGAGTCACCAACTGATGGTGATCCGGCACGGTCAGGTCGTCGAACAGGGGGCAGCGCGGGCTATCTTTGCCGCGCCGCAGCACCCTTATACACAGCAGCTGTTGGAAGCAGCCTTCTTGGCCCCAACGGCTGTCGATTAACCTGAAGAGGAACAACACATGGGTTTTCTCGCCGGTAAGCGCGTCCTGATCGTCGGTGTCGCCAGCAAACTGTCCATCGCATCCGGCATCGCTGCCGCCATGCATCGCGAGGGTGCTGAACTTGCCTTCACCTACCAGAACGAAAAGCTCAAGGGCCGCGTCGAAGAGTTCGCCGCCGGCTGGGGCTCCAGCGCCGATCTGTGCTTCCCTTGCGACGTCGCCAGCGACGCTGAGATCGCCTCGGTCTTCGAAGCCCTGAGCAAGAAGTGGGACGGCCTGGACGTCATCGTTCACTCCGTCGGTTTCGCCCCTGGCGACCAGCTCGATGGCGACTTCACCCAGGCCACCACCCGCGAAGGCTTCCGCATCGCCCACGACATCAGCGCCTACAGCTTCGTCGCGCTGGCCAAGGCCGGTCGCGACATGATGAAAGGCCGCAATGGCAGCCTGCTGACCCTGTCGTACCTGGGCGCCGAGCGCACCATGCCCAACTACAACGTCATGGGCATGGCCAAGGCTTCGCTGGAAGCCGGCGTGCGTTACCTGGCCGGTTCCCTGGGCCCGGAAGGCACGCGCGTCAACGCCGTATCGGCTGGCCCGATCCGTACCCTGGCAGCATCGGGCATCAAGAACTTCCGCAAGATGCTCTCGGCCAACCAGGCGCAGACGCCGCTGCGCCGCAACGTCACCATCGACGAAGTCGGCAACGCCGGCGCGTTCCTGTGCTCCGACCTGGCGTCGGGCATCAGTGGCGAAATCATGTACGTGGACGGCGGCTTCAACACCACCGCCATGGGTGATATCGAAGAGTAAGTCGGGTTCGGCTGGTTGAAAAAACGCCGCTGACTACAGCGGCGTTTTTTTTGCTGGGTATTGCGATGGCAGCGCCTGCCTGTTCGCCACGACTCACTGCGGGAGCGGGCTCTGCCCGCGAAGAGGCCCTCACATTCACCAAAAACAAAAGGCCGCATACGCGGCCTTTTGTTTGTCCAGGCATCACCTCAATACTTGGTGATGTCCGCCTTGGTTTCCAGCAACTTGCGGTACGCAGCGAAGTCCTGCTGCCCCATGCGCGACGCCAGGAACCGGCGATACTGGGTCTTCTCTTCATCGCTGGGTGCTGCCGCCTCGTTCACGCCGTCCAGGCGCAGAATCACGAAGCTGCCATCCTTGAGCGACACACTGGTGAACTCGGGCTTCTCCTTGGCTTGCGGCTTGGGCATGCGGAACAGCGCCTGCAGCTCGGCCGGCTCGATGCCGTCCTGACCGCGCGTGACCGCCTCCAGCACTTTCCACGACTGCCCGTCCTGACGGGCAGCCAACGGCACCTTGCCGTCACGCAGACCGGCCAGCAACGCTTCGCCCTTGGCCTTCACCTGGGCTGCAGCGTGCTGCTTGGCCAACTCGGTACGGATCGGCCCGGAAACGGCTTCCAGCGGCAGCTGAGCAGGCTTGCGATGCTCCTTCACACGCACCACGACCATGGTTTCCGGATCCAGCTCGAGCGCGGCGCTGTTGGAACCCTCTTCCAGCACTTCCGGGCTGAACGCAGCCTGGACCACAGCGCGACTGGCCGTGACGCCCTGGCTGCCGCCGTCCCTGCCGAATGGCTCGGAGGTCTGCACCTTGAGGCCCAGCTCCTGAGCAGGCTGCCCGAGGTCGGAGGCTTCGAACGCCGAGTCTTCCAATTGCTTGGTGGCGGTCACGAAGCGCTGCTCCACTTCCTGAGTCTTCAGGTCGCTGGTCAGCTTGGCCTTGAGGCTGGCAAACGTCGGTACGTCCGGCGCCTGCACGTCTTCAAGCTTGATCAGGTGCCAGCCGAAATCGGTGCGCACCGGCGCCGACACCTGCCCCTTGCTCAGGGCATTGAGCGCCGTTTCGAACGCCGGGTCGTACACGCCATTGCCGGCGAAGCCGAGATCGCCGCCATTGTTGGCCGAGCCTGGGTCCTGGGAGACTTCCTTGGCCAGCTTGGCAAAGTCCTCGCCCTTTTCCAGGCGCGCCTGGACTTCCTCGATCCTGGCCTTGGCCTGCGCGTCATCGAGCTTGTCGTTGACTTCGATCAGAATGTGCGCGGCACGGCGCTGTTCCGACAGGTTGGCGATCTCTTTCTGGTAGGCGTCCTGGAGGTCCTCGTCCTTCACGCTGATCTGGTCGAAGAACGAAGACTTCTTCAATTCGACATAGTCGATGACCACCTGATCGGGGCTCATGAACTCCTTGGCGTGCTCGTCGTAGTGCGCCTTGATCTCCTCGTCGGTGACCTTGGTCGCCGACGGGTCAGCCTTGAAGGTCAACGAAGCGAAATCGCGGGTCTGCTTCTCGAGACGGGCGAAGGCGGCAACCTGCTCGTCGGTCACGAAGCTGCTGCCTGCCAGGCCGGCACGCAGCTGGCTGATGAGCATCTCTTCGGAGAGCATCTGGCGGAACTGCAAGCGGCCATAGCCCATCTGGCGGATGACCTGGTCGAAACGTTCGGCGCTGAACTTGCCGTCGACCTGGAATTCAGGTGTCTGCAGCATGATCTGGTCGAGCGCGCCTTCGGAGAAGGCGAACTTGGCGTCATGGGCGCCTTGCAGCAGCAACTTGCGGTCGATCAGACCCTTGAGGGCCGCTTCGCGCAGCATCTTGTCGTCGAGCAGGGCCGGATCGAAATCCTTGCCCAGCTGTTGCATCAGCTGGCGACGTTGCATCTCGGTGGCCTGGCTGAGTTCGTTCAAGGTGATCTCGTCACCGTTGACTTTTGCAGCGTCCTGGCTATGGCTGGCGGCCTGGAAGATCGCGTCGAAACCGGTGAGCGCCATCAATACGATGATCAAACCGATGATGGTCTTGGCAATCCAGCCCTGGGAGTTATCCCTGATGTTCTGCAGCATGCATCCCCCGAAAACGGTCGTACAGATAGAGCGACCGCGGAGAGTAATAGGAATCCGGATAGAAGAAAGGCGCATCCGAGGATGCGCCTTCTCGTAACTCGCGGAGCTTGCTCAGCTCCACTCCTGTTGCCGGCGTGGCCTGGCAACAGGCAGCAAAGGCGTGGCCGAAGCTTAGTTGACAGCTTCTTTCAGGGCTTTACCGGCTTTGAAGCTGGGCTTCTTGGCAGCCGCGATTTCCAGCGCCTTGCCGGTTTGCGGGTTGCGACCGGTGCGCGCCGGGCGATCAGTCACGGAGAACGTACCGAAACCTACCAACACAACCGAATCACCGGATTTAAGGGCGCCCGTCACGGATTCGATCACGGCGTCCAGCGCCTTGCCAGCTGTAGCCTTGGAGATATCAGCAGATGCGGCGATTGCGTCAATCAGTTCCGACTTGTTCACTATAAGTCCCCTTATATCGATATTTTGAGTTGTTTCTAAGTATGTGGTGAAACGTGCGCCGGGTGGCTGTCAAGTCAGCAAGTGCCGCTTTATAACAAGGGCTCTAAAAAACTGTCAAGAAAGCCACCCAGTCAAATCAAGGCTCAATGCGTGCTGATTCGTTCCTTGGAATCCGTATCGCGTTTCTCATCCTTGGCGACAATCTCGGGAGCCACATCAGGCAAGGGCTCAGGCGCGTATTGCAGCGCAATTTGCAGGACTTCGTCAATCCATTTAACAGGTTTAATCTGCAGATCCTGCTTGATATTGTCGGGAATTTCCTTGAGATCGCGCACGTTTTCTTCAGGGATGATTACAGTCTTGATTCCACCACGATGTGCCGCCAGCAACTTCTCTTTGAGGCCACCGATGGCCAATACCTGGCCACGCAAGGTGATCTCGCCGGTCATGGCGACATCGGCGCGCACCGGAATCCTGGTCAGTGCCGAGACCAGCGCAGTGCACATGCCCACACCTGCACTCGGACCATCCTTGGGCGTGGCGCCTTCAGGCATGTGAATGTGCGTGTCGTGCTTCTCGTGGAAGTCCGGCGCAATACCCAGGCTCTTGGCGCGACTGCGTACCACCGTCTGCGCCGCGGTGATGGACTCGACCATCACATCGCCCAGCGAACCGGTCTTGATCAACTGGCCCTTGCCCGGGATCACGGCAGCCTCGATGGTCAGCAACTCGCCGCCCACCTGGGTCCAGGCAAGGCCGGTGACCTGCCCCACCTGGTCCTGCTGCTCGGCCAGGCCATAGCGGAACTTGCGCACGCCCAACAGGTGCTCCAGCGAATCAGCGGTAACCTTGACGGTGAATTTCTTCAGGTGGGCATGTTCCTTCACCACCTTGCGGCAGATCTTGGCGATCTGGCGCTCCAGACCTCGCACGCCCGCTTCTCGGGTGTAATAGCGGATGATGTCGCGGATTGCCTCGACGTCGATCTCGACTTCGGTCTTTTTCAAGCCGTTGGCTTCGATCTGCTTGGGCGACAGGTACTTGATCGCGATGTTGATCTTCTCGTCTTCGGTGTAGCCCGGCAGACGGATGACTTCCATCCGGTCGAGCAATGCCGGCGGGATATTCATCGAGTTCGAGGTGCAGAGGAACATCACGTCGGAAAGGTCGTAGTCGACTTCCAGATAGTGATCGTTGAAATTATGGTTCTGCTCCGGATCCAGCACTTCCAGCAAAGCCGAGGCCGGATCGCCGCGCATGTCGCTGCCCATCTTGTCGATCTCGTCGAGCAGGAACAGCGGATTGCGCACGCCCACCTTGGTCATCTTCTGGATCAGGCGGCCGGGCATCGAGCCGATGTAGGTGCGACGGTGACCACGAATCTCGGCCTCGTCACGCACGCCACCCAAGGCCATGCGCACGAACTTGCGATTGGTGGCATGGGCGATGGATTCGGCCAGCGACGTCTTGCCCACACCGGGCGGCCCCACCAGGCACAGCACCGGCCCACGGATCTTCTTCACCCGCTTCTGCACGGCAAGGTATTCAAGGATACGTTCCTTGACCTCTTCCAGACCGTAGTGATCGGCATCGAGAATGCTTTCGGCGCGTGCCAGGTCCAGGCGCACCTTGCTCTGCGCCTGCCAGGGCACCTGCACCAGCCAGTCGATGTAGGTGCGCACCACGGTCGCTTCTGCAGACATCGGCGACATCTGCTTGAGCTTGTTCAACTCGACCGTGGCCTTGGCCAGGGCGTCCTTGGGCAGGCCCGCAGCGTCGATGCGCTTTTTCAGCTCTTCGACTTCGTTGTGCCCTTCCTCGCCATCGCCCAGCTCTTTCTGAATGGCCTTCATCTGCTCGTTCAGATAGTACTCGCGCTGGCTGCGCTCCATCTGCTTCTTGACCCGCCCGCGAATGCGCTTCTCGACCTGCAGCAGGTCGATCTCGGCATCCAGCAATGCCAGTACGTGTTCGACACGCGCCGGCAACTCGATGATCTCTAGGATCTCCTGCTTCTGTTCGATTTTCAGCGCCATGTGCGCGGCCATGGTGTCGACCAGGCGGCCAGGCTCATCGATGCTGTTGAGCGAAGAAAGCACCTCGGCCGGGACCTTCTTGCCCAGCTGCACGTACTGCTCGAACTGACCGAGCAGCGTGCGCACGAACACTTCGGACTCGCGATCCGGGGCATCGACCTCGTCGATCAATTGCACTTCGGCGCGAACGTGGCCATTGATTTCCAGGAACTGTTCGACGCTGCCGCGCTGCTCGCCTTCGACCAGCACCTTGACGGTGCCGTCGGGCAGCTTGAGCAGCTGCAGCACGGTGGCAACGGTGCCCACACGGTACAGGGCGTCCTCACCTGGATCATCATCGGCGGGATTCTTCTGCGCGAGCAAAAGGATCTGCTTTTCGCCAGACATCGCCGCCTCGAGGGCCTCGATGGACTTCTCACGACCCACAAACAGCGGGATAACCATATGCGGATAGACGACGACATCACGCAATGGCAGGAGAGGCAATTCGATGGTTGTCTTCATGATTTCGCCTCTACAGCGGCCCCGAAGGCCGTAAACAGATGGAATTGAGCATGCCTTCAATGTGGGGGCTCGCCCCGCAAAAAACAAGTTCGCTGGCTGAAAAACGAAAGGGGCCCGTAGGCCCCTTCCTTGTTTCAGCTCAGATTGTCGATCAGGCGTCGGGTGCAGCCTTCGCCGGCGGCTCGCTGTTTTCGTAGATCAACAGCGGCTTGGACGTCCCTTCGATCACGCTCTCATCGATGACCACTTTGCTTACATCGGTCTGCGAAGGAATCTCGTACATGGTGTCGAGCAGAACGCCTTCGAGAATCGAGCGCAGGCCTCGCGCACCGGTCTTGCGCTCGAGCGCACGACGGGCAACCGACTTCAAGGCGTCGCTGCGGAACTCGAGATCCACACCTTCCATTTCGAACAACTTGCCGTACTGCTTGGTCAGCGCGTTCTTCGGTTCGGTAAGGATCTGGATCAGCGCAGCTTCGTCCAATTCGTCCAGCGTTGCCAGAACCGGCAGACGACCGACGAACTCGGGGATCAGACCGAACTTGACCAGATCGTCCGGTTCGACTTCACGCAGCGACTCGCCAACCTTCTTGCCTTCCTGCTTGCTGCGCACCTGGGCACCGAAACCGATACCGCCCTGGGTGGAGCGATTCTGGATGACTTTTTCCAGGCCGGAGAATGCACCGCCGCAAATGAACAGGATATTGCGCGTATCAACCTGCAGAAACTCCTGCTGAGGATGTTTGCGACCACCCTGCGGCGGTACCGAGGCAACGGTGCCCTCGATCAGCTTCAACAGCGCCTGCTGCACGCCTTCGCCCGAAACGTCACGGGTGATGGACGGGTTGTCCGACTTGCGCGAAATCTTGTCGATTTCGTCGATGTAGACGATGCCCATCTGAGCTTTTTCTACGTCGTAGTCGCACTTCTGCAGCAGCTTCTGAATGATGTTCTCGACGTCCTCACCCACGTAACCGGCTTCGGTCAGGGTGGTGGCATCGGCGATGGTGAACGGAACGTTGAGCAGGCGAGCCAGTGTTTCAGCCAGCAAGGTCTTGCCCGAACCGGTCGGGCCGATCAGCAGGATGTTGCTTTTGCCGAGCTCGACGTCGTCGTTCTTCTTGTCACGTTGATTCAAGCGCTTGTAGTGGTTGTACACCGCTACCGCAAGAACCTTCTTCGCGCGCTCCTGGCCAATCACGTACTGATCCAGGATGCCGCTTATTTCTTTGGGCGAGGGCAATTTATGCGCGCTGCTCTCGGCCTGGGCTTCCTGCACCTCCTCGCGGATGATGTCATTGCACAGGTCGACGCACTCGTCGCAGATAAAGACCGAGGGGCCGGCAATCAATTTGCGCACTTCATGCTGGCTTTTGCCACAGAAGGAGCAATAGAGCAGCTTGTTGCCGTTGTCCTCGCCGTTGCGGGTGTCAGTCATTCGATCGATCCAAATCCGATAGGCTTGCAACACAAGATGAAGGCTATTGCGGGCTTTTTCAAGCCCGCAGGTGGCTGACATGGCCACCACCCCCATCTGGCTGCTTAGGCGGGCAAGTTGCGCTTGGACATCACAGAGTCGATCAGACCGTAATCGACCGCACGCTCGGCGCTCATGAAATTGTCGCGGTTGGTGTCCTTCTCGATGGTCTCGATGCTCTGGCCGGTGTGGTGCGCCAGCAGCGAATTGAGACGCTCGCGAATGAACAGGATTTCCTTGGCATGGATTTCGATGTCCGAAGCCTGGCCCTGGAAACCGCCCAACGGCTGGTGAATCATCATGCGCGAATTGGGCAGGCAGTGACGCTTGCCCGCGGCGCCACCGGCCAGCAGGAAGGCGCCCATGCTGCAGGCCTGGCCAATGCAGGTGGTGGACACGTCCGGCTTGATGAACTGCATGGTGTCGTAGATCGACATGCCGGCCGTCACCGAACCGCCTGGCGAGTTGATGTAGAGATGGATGTCCTTGTCCGGGTTTTCCGCCTCAAGGAACAGCAACTGCGCGGCGACCAGGTTGGCCATGTAGTCTTCCACAGGGCCGATCAGGAAGATCACTCGTTCCTTGAGCAGGCGCGAGTAGATGTCGTACGCACGTTCGCCACGAGCCGATTGCTCGATAACCATCGGGACCAGGCCGCCTGCGGCCTGGATGTCAGAGCTCTGCTGAATATAAGAATTGCGGGACATGTCTCGCACTCACTCCCAAATAGTCATGTCTTGAATACGCATAAGCCAGCGCGAAGGCTGGCTTATGGTGTTTTCGAACCTCAGAGAACGATCACTCGGCTTGTGCTGCTTCCGCCGGCTTGACCGCTTCTTCGTAAGAGACCGACTTGTCGGTCACCTTGGCTTTCTGCAGAACAGTATCCACAACTTGTTCTTCCAGCACAACCGAACGGACTTCGTTCAGCTGCTCTTCATTTTTGTAGTACCACGATACAACTTGCTCAGGCTCCTGGTAGGCCGAGGCCATTTCCTGGATCAGCTCGCGCACGCGTGCTTCGTCCGGCTTGAGCTCGTTCTGCTTGACCACTTCGGCAACGATCAGGCCCAGTACGACGCGGCGCTTGGCCTGCTCGGTGAACAGCTCGGCCGGCAATTGGTCAGGCTTGATGTTGCCGCCGAACTGCTGCACGGCTTGAACGCGCAGACGGTCGACTTCGTTGTCGAGCAGCGCCTTGGGCACTTCGATCGGGTTGGTCGACACCAGACCGTCCATGACCTGATTCTTGATCTTGGCCTTGATTGCCTGACGCAGCTCGCGCTCCATGTTCTTGCGAACTTCGGTACGGAAGCCGTCGAGACCGGTTTCCTTGATGCCGAACTGGCCGAAGAACTCTTCGTTCAGCTCTGGCAGCTTGGCTTCGGAAACGCTGTTGACGGTGACGGTGAACTCGGCGGCCTTGCCGGCCAGCTCGAGGTTCTGGTAGTCCTCGGGGAAGCTCAGGTTCAAGACCTTCTCTTCACCGGCCTTGGCGCCGACCAGGCCGTCTTCGAAACCGGGGATCATGCGGCCCGAACCCAATACCAGCTGGGTACCGCTGGCCGAGCCACCGGAGAACTCTTCGCCTTCGATCTTGCCGACGAAGTCGATGTTCAGCTGGTCTTCGGTCTGCGCGGCGCGGTCGGTCTGCTCGTAGCGTACGTTCTGCTTGCGCAGCACTTCGAGCATGTTGTCCAGGTCGCTGTCGGCAACGTCGGCGCTCAGGCGCTCGACTTCGATGCTGTCGAACGCGCCGACTTCGAACTCGGGGAACACTTCGAAGGTGGCGATGTATTCCAGGTCCTTGCCCTTTTCGAACACTTTTGGTTCGACGGCGGGTGCGCCGGCTGGGTTGAGCTTCTGCTCGACCACGGCTTCATAGAAGGAAGCCTGAATGACGTTGCCCAGGGCTTCCTGGCGCGCGTCAGCCTCGTAGCGCTGACGGATGACGCTCATAGGCACCTTGCCTGGACGGAAGCCCGGGATCTTGGCGTTACGGGCGGTCTGTTGCAGACGCTTGTTGACTTCGGCCTCGATGCGCTCGGCGGGAACGCCGATGGTCATACGGCGCTCGAGAGCGGAAGTGTTTTCAACAGAAACTTGCATGGATTTTCCTCGTTGCACAGACGTTAGCCGGCCATTTCCGACCCCAGATCAAGGGCAAGCATTCTAGAGGCTCGAACTCAAGAAGTCACCCTATGCACAGGGTTGCGCACAAAGTCGCGGCAGAAACCGTCAAACGGCAGCAAAACAAGGCCGGCCGAGGCCTGTAAATGCCCTTGCGGACAAGTTTTGCAAGATAATCTCCGGCTCACTGGTATCCTATGCAGAGGATAAAGCCATTACCTTGCATGTCCATGTGGAGATCTCGGCCATTCTCTCGCTTCCCGTAGCAGCCACTATTCTTGCAGGACCCTCATGGCCATAAGCCCTGACACGCCGGTTTCCCTCGCCAACTGTGAGGACGAGCCCATTCATCGGCCCGGCGCCATTCAGCCCCACGGCGCGCTGATCGCCCTGGACGGCGAAGGTCGCGTGCTGACCCGCAGCGCCAACCTGATGGCCGTCACCGGACTGGATGTACTGCCGGGCACTACCCCGAACAACGAACTGCTGGGCGCCGATGTCCTGGCGTTGATCGCCGAGGGCCTTGCCAGCAGCGATCACTGGGCGAACAGCGTGGAGAGCGTGCTGCTTGGCCGACTGTTCGACGTGGTTGCCCATCGCCATCTGCACGTGCTGTACCTGGAGTTCGAACCGCGACGCACCGCCAGCGGTTCGTTCAGCCAGTTCGCCCTGTACGCGCAGCGCATCATCAGCCAGATGCAGAACCGCCACGATATCGACGCATTGCTGAGCCGCGTGACTGCCGAAATCCGCAACATGACGGGGTTCGACCGGGTCATGGCCTACCGCTTTCGACCCGACCTGTCTGGCGAAGTCATCGCCGAGGCCCACCGTGAAGATCTGGAGAGCTACCTGGGTCAGCGCTACCCGGCATCGGACATTCCTGCCCAGGCACGCCTGCTTTATATACTCAATCCGATTCGCCTGATCGCCGACGTGGCCTACGCGCCAGCACCGCTGACGCCGTCCTTCGATCCGCGGACCGGCCAACCCTTCGACCTCAGCTTCAGCACCCTGCGCAGCGTCTCGCCGATTCACTGCGAATACCTGACCAATATGGGTGTACGCGCATCGATGAGCGTGTCGATCGTCGTCGGCGGCAAGCTGTGGGGGCTGTTTTCCTGCCATCACATGGCACCCAAGACGATGGCGCATCCATTGCGCATGTCTTTTCAGGTCATCTCGCAGGTGTGCAGCGCGCTGGTCGAGCGGCTGGAGCACAACCTGGCCACCCAGACCCTGAAACAGGCCAGCGACCAGCAGCAGACCCTCATGACCCTGGCGCGCGACTCCGAAGACCTGGTCAGTGCATTGGCGGGCGAGCCGGACAACATTGCCGCCTTGATACCCTGCGATGGTGCCGCGGTGATCATGTCGGGGCGCACCCAGAGCATCGGCGGGCATTTCGATCCGCTGTGCCGCCAGGTGCTGGAACACGTCGAGCAGGACCCGCACCTCGAGGTCTTTCACACCGATAATTGGCAGGGTTCGGAAAGCGAACGCAATACCAGCGGCTATTGCGGCATTCTGGCGGTCCGTTTCCATCGTCAGGAATCGGGCTGGGTCATCTGGCTGCGCAAGGAAGAAATCAACAACGTGCGCTGGGGCGGCAAGCCGGAGAAGATCGTCAAGGTCGGCCCCTCCGGAGCGCGGCTGACGCCACGAGGCTCGTTCGAGGCCTGGGAAGAAGTGGTGCGCGGACGCTCGGCCAGCTGGAGCGATACCGACATCACCATCGCCGAGAAGCTGCGACGCGACCTGGTCGAATTGTGCCTGAGCCGCGCCAGCGAGATCGATGGCATGCGTCAGCGCCTGATCGCCATGCTCGGTCATGACCTGCGCAATCCCCTGCAATCCATCTCCATGGCCGCGGCAATGCTGTCCTCGAACGAGACACGCGACACCGAGCTGCGCAAGCACATCAGCCACTCCAGTGGCCGCATGGAACGCCTGATCAGCCAGATCCTGGAGATGAGCCGCCTGCAGTCCGGCCTCGGCATCATGGTCAATCGGGTTGAAACCGATCTGTCGGCGCTGGTCGAAAGCATCGTCGATGAGACAGCGGTGGCTTTCCCTGGCCTGACCATCGAGGCGCGCATTCAGCCGGATGTGCGCGCCATGGTCGATCCGGACCGCTACGCGCAGGTCATCACCAACCTGCTGGGCAACGCCCGCTACCATGGCACGCCGGATACGCCAGTACTGATCAGCTTGAGCACGGAGCAAAACAACACGCGATTGTCGGTCCTCAACCAGACCACCCCGGTGCCCCCTGAGCGCCTGTCGACGCTGTTCCAGCCGTTCAAGCCGCACAGCAGTGAAAACCTGCGCAACAAGAACGGCCTGGGGATCGGGCTGTACATTTCTCAGGCCATTGCAGTTGCGCACAGTGGCAACCTGAGCGTCGAGCAGAACGGCAATGTCATCATCTTCAGCATGGTCCAGCCCGTGGAGGCGTGACTCATCGACTGAAACGCAGACACGAAAAAGCCGCCCGTAGGCGGCTTTTTCGTTGCGCAGCAGGCCGAGGCCTGACTGTACTTGTTGGTGCGGACGAAGAGACTCGAACTCTTACACCTTGCGGCGCTGGAACCTAAATCCAGTGTGTCTACCAATTCCACCACGTCCGCGTGTAGCTTTTAAAGCAAAGGCGCCGGATCGGTAAGAATCGGGCGCCTTTCGGAATATGGGGTGGACGATGGGGATCGAACCCACGACAACAGGAGTCACAATCCTGTGCTCTACCAACTGAGCTACGCCCACCATATTGCGTTTACTGCGTTACTTGTGCCAAAGCTGCCTAATGGCGCACCCGGCAGGACTCGAACCTGCGACCATCCGCTTAGAAGGCGGATGCTCTATCCAGCTGAGCTACGGGCGCTTTTGAGTCTGTAGTCCTTGCAGATTACAAATCCAGAGCTTCAGTCGGTGATGACAAACAAGCCTTGAAACTGCCTGTTTTGCTCTACCTTCTTCACCAGTGCTAGGCCCTGCCCGACAAGTGCGACGAATGTTATAGGCGAGCCTTGGGGTCGTCAACTCTTTTTTGAAAAAAATTCATTTAATTAAAGGGCTTAGGAGGTTTCGCGAAGCAAGCGCCTTTGCCCTGGGCGTGCGACATGCGAGAATGCGCGCACATTTTCATTCCTTTTCGATGGTTAATCACGCGTCATGACTGCACAACTTATCGACGGCAAGACGATCGCCGCCAACCTGCGCCGGCAGATCGCTCATCAGGTTGCCGAGCGTCGTCGGCAAGGCCTGCGCACGCCAGGCCTCGCGGTGATTCTGGTGGGTACCGACCCCGCTTCCCAGGTCTATGTTTCGCACAAACGCAAGGACTGCGAGGAAGTCGGTTTCGTATCCCGGGCCTTCGACCTGCCGAGCACTACCTCCCAGCTCGAACTCGAGACGCTGATCGACACGCTTAACGCCGACACCGATATCGACGGCATCCTGTTGCAGTTGCCGCTGCCCGAGCACCTGGACGCCTCGCTGCTGCTCGAGCGCATCCGTCCCGACAAAGACGTCGATGGTTTCCATCCTTATAACGTCGGCCGCCTGGCCCAGCGCATTCCGTTACTGCGTCCGTGTACGCCCAAAGGCATCATGGCCCTGCTGGAAAGTACCGGACAGGATCTGTATGGCATGGACGCAGTGGTGGTCGGCGCTTCCAATATCGTCGGCCGGCCGATGGCCATGGAATTGCTGCTGGCAGGCTGCACCGTGACCGTGACCCATCGGTTCACCAAGGACCTGGCGGGCCACGTGGGTCGCGCCGATCTGGTGGTGGTTGCCGCGGGCAAGCCAGGGCTGGTGAAGGGCGAATGGATCAAGGAAGGTGCGATCGTGATCGACGTGGGCATCAACCGTCAGGACGATGGCAAGCTGGTGGGCGACGTGGTGTATGAAACCGCCCTGCCCCGCGCCGGCTGGATCACCCCGGTGCCAGGCGGCGTAGGTCCGATGACCCGCGCCTGCCTGCTGGAAAACACCTTGTATGCAGCAGAGACGCTGCACCGGTGATGTAAAGCCTCAGGCGCGCTGTATCTGATGCACCGCAGCGCGGCTTTCGCGGCCGATGACCGCTCCTACGGGGGTATCAATCTTCCGTAGGAGCGGCCTGTGGCCGCGAAAAGGACGACGCGGTGTGGCAGGCAAATTGCGGCGCGGCTTTCGCGGCCGATGACCGCTCCTACGGCTACTTTCTTGCGTCCTCCCACGACTTGACCAGTTCGGCGTAGCCTACGGTCTGACCCTGGGGTTTTTCGTTGGCCAGTTTGGGCTTGGGTGCGCCGGGCTGGTCGAACCAGTACTGGGCGTCGCGCTCGGGGTTCATCTTCGGCCCACACACGGGTTGCACCTTGCTGCGTTCCAGGCGCGTCATGATCGCGTCCTGGTCCTTGGCCAGGCCATCGAGCGCTTGCTGTGGGGTCTTCTCGCCGCTGGCCGCCTCGGAAATGTGGCTCCACCACAACTGCGCCAGACGCGGATAGTCAGGCACGTTGGTGCCGGTCGGGGTCCACTGCACGCGAGCGGGGCTGCGGTAGAACTCCACCAGGCCACCCAGCTTTGGCGCCAGATCGGTCATGGCCTGGGAATTGATGTCCGATTCGCGAATAGGCGTCAGGCCGACGATGGTCTTTTTCAGCGACACCGTCTTCGACGTCACGAACTGCGCGTACAGCCAGGCTGCCAGACGCTGCTTCTCGGGCGTCGACTTGAGGAAGGTCCAGGCGCCGGTGTCCTGATACCCCAGCTTCATGCCCTCCTCCCAGTACGGGCCCTTGGGCGAAGGTGCCATGCGCCATTTCGGCGTGCCATCGCCATTCATCACCGGCAGGCCAGGCTTGGTCATGTCGGCAGTGAACGCGGTGTACCAGAATATCTGCTGGGCGATGTTGCCCTGGGCCGGTACCGGGCCGGATTCGGAGAAGGTCATGCCCTGAGCTTCGGGCGGTGCGTAGGCACGCATCCAGTCGACGTATTTCTGGGTCGCATAGACCGCCGCCGGGCCGTTGGTATCGCCGCCACGGGTCACGCTGGAACCCACCGGATGGCAGTCCTCCACGCGAATCCCCCACTCGTCCACCGGCAAGCCGTTGGGCAGGCCCTTGTCGCCACCGCCAGCCATGGAGAACCAGGCATCGGTGAAACGCCAACCCAGCGAGGGGTCTTTCTTGCCGTAGTCCATGTGCCCGTAGATGCGCTTGCCGTCGATTTCCTTGACGTCCTCGGAGAAGAACTTGGCGATGTCCTCGTAGGCCGACCAGTTGACCGGGACACCCAGCTCGTAGCCGTAGATTTCCTTGAATTTCTTCTTCAACTCGGGGCGTTCGAACCAGTCTGCGCGAAACCAGTACAGGTTGGCGAATTGCTGGTCGGGCAGTTGATAGACCTTGCCGTCGGGCGCGGTGGTGAATGAGATGCCGATGAAATCCTTGAGGTCGAGGGTCGGCGAGGTGGCCTTCTTGCCCTCGGGGCTGGCCATCATGTCGGTGATCGATTCGCTCTTGCCGTAGCGAAAGTGGGTGCCGATCAGATCCGAGTCGTTCACCCAGCCGTCATAGATGTTCTTGTCCGACTGCATCTGCGTCTGCAGCTTCTCGACCACATCGCCTTCCTGCAACAGATCATGGGTCAGCTTTATCCCGGTGATCTCGCTGAACGCCTTGGCCAGTGTCTTGGCTTCGTATTCATGGGTGGTGAGGGTTTCGGACACCACGTTGATGCTCATGCCGCGGAACGGCTTGGCTGCCTCGATGAACCACTGCATCTCCGCCATCTGCTGCTCGGGCGTGAGGGTGGATGGCTTGAATTCGGCCCCCACCCATTTCTTCGCCGCGTCTTCATAGGCATCCGCCCATGCCGCGGCGCTTAGCCCCGCGCACGCCAGCGCGGTCGCCAGGGCAATGCTATGTCGCAGTTTGTTGTTGTTCTTGTACATAGTGACCTCCTGTTTGGAATTTTTGCGTTGCGCAGATCCGCATGGCTCAGCCCCAACGCACTACCGCCAGCAACCACACCAGGGACAGCGCCGAGGCAACCCAGATGCTCCAGTCGGTAACGCCGATCACCAGCAGGTGCAGGTAGGCGCTACCGAGAAGACCGATGAACAACCGATCGCCGCGAGTGGTCGCGATCGGCAGGAACCCGCGCCGCTCGGTGCAGGGCGAGCGCAATTCGTAGAACGTCATGCCAGCGAGCAACAGCGCGATGGCGCCGAAGAACAGGGCAGTCGGTAGAGTCCAGGCCATCCACTCCATCACAGGCTCCTCATACGCGGCCCAGGGCGAAGCCCTTGGCCACATGGTTGCGAACGAACCAGATCACCAGCATGCCGGGCACGATGGTCAGTACGCCTGCCGCAGCCAGCACACCCCAGTCGATGCCCGAGGCTGAAACCGTACGGGTCATCACCGCTGCGATCGGCTTGGCATTGACCGATGTCAGGGTGCGCGCCAGCAGCAATTCCACCCACGAGAACATGAAGCAGAAAAAGGCCGTTACACCGATCCCCGAGCCAATCAGCGGCATGAAGATCTTCACGAAGAATTTCGGAAAGCTGTAGCCATCGATGTAGGCGGTTTCGTCGATCTCCTTCGGCACGCCGGACATGAAGCCTTCGAGAATCCACACCGCCAGCGGTACGTTGAACAGGCAGTGCGCAAGCGCGACGGCGATGTGCGTGTCGAACAGGCCGATGGATGAGTACAGCTGGAAGAACGGCAGCAGGAACACCGCCGGAGGTGCCATGCGGTTGGTCAGCAGCCAGAAGAACAGGTGCTTGTCACCCAGGAAACGGTAGCGCGAAAACGCATAGGCCGCCGGCAGCGCGACACTGAGCGAGATCAGCGTATTGAGGCTCACGTAGTACAGCGAATTGATGTAGCCGGTGTACCAACTGGGGTCGGTGAAGATCACCCGATAGTTGGCCAGGGTGAAATCATGGGGAAACAGGGTCAGCCCGCCGAGGATTTCGCCGTTGCTCTTGAACGACATGTTCAGCAACCAGTAGATGGGCACCAGCAAAAACAGGATGTACAGCAGCAGGGGGATCAGTTTGCGCTTGCTCATGGCTGCCTCAACCTTGCTTGTCGTTGTGGGTCATGGCGGTATAGAACAGCCACGACACCAGCAGGATGATCAGGAAGTACACCAGCGAGAAGGCCGCGGCCGGGCCCAGGTCGAACTGACCCACGGCCATCTGCGTCAAGGTCTGGCTGAGGAACGTGGTGGCATTGCCCGGCCCGCCACCGGTCAGCACGAAGGGTTCGGTGTAGATCATGAAACTGTCCATGAAGCGCAGCATGACCGCGATCAACAGCACGCTTTTCATCTTCGGCAACTGGATGTGCCGGAACACCGCCCAGTTCGAGGCGCGGTCGATACGCGCAGCCTGGTAGTACACGTCGGGAATGGCGCGCAGGCCTGAATAGCACAGCAGCGCCACCAGCGAAGTCCAGTGCCACACATCCATGACCAGCACCGTGACCCAGGCGTCCACAGTGTTGGACGCATAGTTGTAGCTGATGCCCATGGCGTTGAGCGTGTAGCCCAGCAAGCCGATGTCGGCGCGGCCGAAGATCTGCCAGATGGTGCCCACCACGTTCCACGGAATCAGCAGCGGAATGGCCATGACGATCAGGCACAGCGACGACCAGCGGCCCTTGGCCGGCATGGTCAGGGCGATGGCGATGCCCAGCGGTATCTCGATCAGCAGCACGCAGCCCGAATAGATGAACTGGCGCAGCAGCGAATCGTGCAGGCGTGGGTCCTGGAGGACCTGGCGGTACCAGTCGGCGCCGACGAAGTAGCGGCTGGACTGGTCGAAGATGTCCTGCACCGAATAGTTGACCACGGTCATCATCGGAATCACGGCGCTGAACGCCACCAGCAGGAACACCGGCAGCACCAGCCACCAGGCCTTGTTGTTCTGGACCTTGTTCATGGGTTCACCTCCAGCAGACGGTCATCGGCATAGACCATCAGCCACTGCGCGGGAAAACTGATGAACACCGTGCCTTCAGGCACGGTGCGGTCCTCGGGCAAGCGCACCTTGAAGGTCTGGCCGCCGAGCACCAGGGTGAGAATCTTGTAGGTGCCCAGGTCTTCCAGGTGGACCTGTTCACTGTGCAGGGCTGCCTCGAAGCCTTCGTCCCAGACCCGGATGAACTCGGGGCGGATGCCGATCTGCAGGCGTTGCCAGCCACCCTGGGCAATGCGCGCCTGCAAGGCCTCCGACAACGGCACATGAATGCCGCCGAAGCCGACCCCGCCACGCTCGGGCTGGACATCGACGAGGTTCATGCCGGGGCTGCCGATGAAGTAGCCGACGAAGGTGTGCGCCGGTCGTTCGAACAGCTCGCGCGGGGTGCCGAACTGGACGATCTGGCCGCCGTACATGACCGCGATCTTGTCGGCGAAGGTGGATGCCTCGAGCTGATCGTGGGTGACGTAGACCATGGTGATGTTGAATTGCTCGTGGATCTGCTTGAGCTTGCGTCGCAGTTTCCATTTCAGGTGCGGGTCGATGACCGTCAGCGGCTCGTCGAAAAGGATCGCCGAGACGTCGTCGCGTACCAGGCCGCGGCCCATCGACACTTTCTGTTTTTCGTCGGCGCTGAGGTTGCGCGCCTTGCGCTGCAGCAATCGCTGCAGGTCGAGCACTTCGGCCACTTCCTGCACCCGAGCCTGAACCTGTTCCTCGGACTTGCCCTGGTTGCGCAAGGGGAATGCCAGGTTGTCGAATACCGTCATGGTGTCGTACACCACCGGAAACTGGAACACCTGGGCAATGTTGCGCAGCTCGGGTGGCAGCTCGTTGACAACTTTGCCGTCGAACAGCACCTGTCCATGGGAGGGGCTGAGCAACCCGGAAATGATGTTGAGCAAGGTCGATTTGCCGCACCCGGACGGGCCGAGCAAGGCATAGGCGCCGCCCTGCTCCCAGATGTGATCCATCTCGCGGATGGCATAGTCTTCGGGCCCGGCCGGGTGGGCACTGTAACTGTGGGCCAGGTGCTGCAGGCGTATCTCGGCCATCAGGCAGCCCTCGCTACACGCAGGCCGGGGGCCTGGACCAATTGTCCGTCGCGCTGGAACACGAACAGCTTGTGGGTCGGGATGTACACCGGTATGGCCGCGTCCACCGCATAGTCGTGGACGCCCGGCAGATGCAGCACCAGCGAAAAGTACTCGTTGCGCACGTGCAGGAACGTCTCCGAGCCGCTGATTTCCGCAAGCTCCACGGTTACCGCCAGTTCCAGGTCGTCGTCATTGCTGGGGGTCAGGCCGATGTGGCTGGGTCGCACGCCGAAGCGGTAATCGCCATCGGGGACGCCGGACAGGTCGAGATTGCGGGCGAAGTGAACGAAGTTGGCGAAGCTGACTTCCTGACCACCGATGCGGCCTTCGATCAGGTTGATCGGCGGTTCGGAAAACAGCTCGGCCGCCAGCACCGTGGCCGGCCGGTGGTAGACATCCGGCGTCCTGCCACTCTGGATCACCCGCCCTTCGTGAAGAATGGTGGTGGTGCCGCCCAGCGCCAGGGCTTCGTTGGGTTCGGTGGTGGCGTACACGGCAATGGTATGGCGGGTCAGGAACAACTCGCGCATCTCGAAACGCAGTTCCTCGCGAAGCTTGTAGTCGAGGTTCACCAGCGGTTCGTCGAACAGGATCAGTTCGGCATCCTTGACCAGCGCGCGGGCCATGGCCGTGCGTTGTTGCTGGCCACCGGACAATTCCAGCGGATGGCGCTTGAGGAACGGCTCGATCCGCAGCATGCGTGCGGTCTGCAACACGCGCTCCTCGATCTGCTCGCGGGCCATGCCGGCCTGGCGCAGCGGCGAGGCAATGTTGTCGAAGACGGTCATGGTCGGGTAGTTGATGAACTGCTGGTAGACCATGGAGACGTTGCGCTGGCGCACCGGTTTGCCGGTCACGTCTACACCGTTCATCAACACGCGGCCTTGGTCGGGTTTGTCCAGGCCGGCCATCAGCCGCATGAGGCTGGTCTTTCCAGACAGGGTACGTCCCAGCAGGACGTTGAACGAACCGGGTTCCAGCACCAGCGATGCATTGTCGATGTACAGCTGGTTTTCCACACGACGAGTGACCTGCTCGAGCACAAGGGACATGGCGGCGCCTTTTTTATTATTGGAAGCGGTTGCGGCTTCGCATCGGTACGACTGCTGGCAAACCCAGAGCGATAACCGTGCCAATTGCCGCCAGTCGCGGCTGCGAGTGCCAGCCAAACGGTTCGAGGGTTGGTTACAACGACAGATGGGGTTCATCACTGAACAAAAATGAACGCCTGTCGCATTGACAATGAACAACCGTGAACAACACTGCATGAACAAAAACAACAAGGCCGCGCGCCGGGATACTCGAATCATGTCCGTAGCCAATCCACTGCTTGCTCATGATCAGCTCATTCAACGCTCCTGGGTTCGCTGTCGCGAAGCGGGGCTGGAGCATCATCACGCGCCGCGTTTCGAGCCGCTGGCGCCCGATGCACTGCAACAGATGCTCGACTGTCATCAAGCCCTGCTGCACACCACCCACCGCGAAGTACTGCCCTACTACGAACACATCCTGGGCAACTCGCGCTGCCTGATTCGGCTGGCCGACCCGCAGGCACGCGTGCTCAGGTCTTGGGGAGAGCAGCCGGGCGCTATCGGCAGCCACGCCGGTTTCGCTCCCGGCGCCTGTTGGCTGGAAACGTCGGCCGGGACCAATCCGATCGGCACTGCACTGGCCTGCCGCCAGGCCGTGCATGTCGAGCCCGACGAGCACTTTCTGCTTGCCAACCGTCTGATGAACGGCTCGGCGTCACCGATCTTCGACGCGCTACGGCGAATGGTCGCGGTGCTGGACGTTTCCAGTGACAGCCACCTGCCGCCTTCGCACACCCTGGGGCTGGTGAAGATGATGAGCCAGACGGTCGAGAACCGCCTGATCCTCGAGGCGTTCGCCGACCGGCATTACCAATTGATCTTCAATACCGGGATCAACAACCTCGACAGCCAGTGGGCCGGGCTGCTGGTGTTCGACGACAGCGGTCGCGTGCTGGCCGCCAACCGTCGCGCCGACAGCCTGCTGGGTGTCGAGCTTCCGGGGCTGACCGTGCAGCAGGTGTTCCGGCTGACGCCGCAGGCACTGCTCGACCATCCGCCGGAGCGCACGTTCGCCTTGCAGCCGCCAGGGCGCAACCGGTTGCAGTGCCTGCTCAAGAAACCACTGGTGTGCGCGGCGCCGACTGCAACGCAGCGTGGCACCGACCCGCGCCTGGACAAAGCCATGCAGCAGGGCCTGCGCCTGTTGGAAAAGGACGTGCCGTTGCTGCTGCGCGGCGACACCGGTACCGGCAAGGAAGTGCTGGTCAAGGCCCTGCACCGGGCCAGCAGCCGCGCGTCTTGCCCGCTGATTGCGGTCAACTGTGCGGCGATTCCTGCGGAGCTGGTCGAGTCGGAACTGTTCGGCTACGAGCGAGGTGCCTTCACCGGGGCCAGCCAGAAGGGCAGCCCCGGGCTGGTGCGCAAGGCCGACAAGGGCATTCTGTTCCTCGACGAGATCGGCGACATGCCGTTGCCCACCCAGGCACGGCTGCTGCGCGTATTGCAGGAGCGCTGCATCCAGCCGCTGGGCTGTGGCGACCCGATACCGGTCGACATTCGTCTGATTTCCGCGACCCATGAGGATCTGCGCCAGCGGGTGCAGGCCGGCCTGTTCCGCGAAGACCTCTACTACCGCCTGGCTGGCATGACCCTGCACCTGCCGACCCTGCACGCACGCAGCGACAAGCGCGAGCTCATCGAACAGGTGTGGGAGTCGCACCGCGAACCCCAGCAGAGCGCCGGTTTCAGTGCCCAGGTGTGGGCCGCATTCATGGCCCACCCCTGGCCTGGCAACGTGCGTCAGTTGTCTGCGGTGGTCAAGGTCGCGCTGGTACTGGCCGATGAGGAGCTGATAGGCCTGGACCATCTGCCCGAGGATTTTCTTCGCGAGGCGGGCCCGTTGCCGGCGCAGGAACAGGCCTTGCCGCGCCCGCTGCTGACCCTGGCCAAGGTCAGTGATCTGGGCGAACTGCTGCAGGCCAGCGACGGCAACATCTCGCGCCTTGCGCGACGTCTGGGGGTCAGCCGCAACACGCTGTACAAGCGCCTGCGCGAGCAGGGGCATGCCGGGCACGGCGGCCCTTCAGACCTTGCCGAAGGTCTGCGAGGGCCTGCGCAGGGTCGGGTCGAAGGGGTTCAGCCGTGGGCCGATGGCAGCGGCTTCGCGCTTGAGCAGCTCGACCACCGTGGGTAGACGGTCGTGGCCGAGTCGATCGCTGATGGTGGCCACGCTGAGAGCCGCCACCGCGTGGCCGTTGCGGTCGAGTATCGGCACTGCCAGGCCCGCCATGCCGGGCAGCACACCGGTGTTGCGCGCGGCATAGCCGAGCTGGCGTACGCTGTCGACTTCCGAGCGCAGCAGCACTTCGTCGTACAGGTGCAGGTCCTTGAGCCGGGGCAGGTTGTAGTGGATCACGGTTTCGCGCTCGTCTTCAGGCAGGAACGCGAGGATCGCCAGGCTGCCTTGCCCTACCCCCAGCGCAACACGACCGCCGATGTCGCCGGTGAAGGTGCGTATCGGGTACGGCCCTTCGCTGCGGTCCAGGCAGATGGCATCGAAACCGCTGCGCGCCAGTAGAAACAGCGAGTCGCCCAACGACGCCGACAGCCGCAGCAGGCTGGGGCGCGCCAGCTCGCGCAGGTTGCTGCCATTGCCGGCGCGGGCGGCCAGGGCGAAGAACTCCAGGCTCAGCCGATAGCGTTTGCTGCGCGCATCCTGCTCGACCATGCCCTCCTCCACCAGCCCGCGCAACAGGCGGTGCGTAGTGGGTTGCGACAAGCCGATGCGCTCGGCGAGCTGGATGACGCGTTCGCCCTCGGTCGGCGCTGCCGACAATCCACGCAATACGGCGAACAGCCGGGAGACACCGCCCACACCTGGCTCAGAATTCCGTTCAGTGGAATCGTTTTCCATATTTTGCTCATCCGATTTCATTGAAAGGATTAATGTGAAAATAACCACCCGCTCAGTGAAATAAGCGCTTTCGCCATCCTAGTCTTCGTCCTACTCTTCGTCCACGGGGCGAGACCAACAATAGCCGGCAGCCGACTCAGAACGAGCGCCACCCCATTGCAGGACCCCTTTCGCCTCTGCCCTCGATCAACGCACCGCACATGCGGCCGACAATGACAGGTAGAACGCAGCCATGGCCTTTCTCGAACTTCAAGCACTGTGCAAACGCTACGGGCCCGTGCAGGCCGTGGTGGCGACCGACCTGAGCGTCAGCCAGGGCGAGTTCGTCTCGCTGCTGGGCCCTTCGGGTTGCGGCAAGACCACCACGTTGCAGATGATTGCCGGTTTCGTCGATGTGACCAGCGGCCGGATCGTGCTCGACGGCCGCGACATCACCCATGCCAAACCCAGCAGCCGCGGCCTTGGCGTGGTGTTCCAGAGCTACGCGCTGTTCCCGCACATGAGCGTGCGCGACAACGTGGCCTTCGGTTTGAAGATGCGCAAGGTTGGCAGCAGCGACATTCGTACCCGTGTCGACCAGGTGCTGGCGCTGGTACGCCTGACCGCCCATGCCGAGCGTTACCCTCGCGAGCTGTCCGGGGGCCAGCGTCAGCGCGTGGCGCTGGCCCGGGCATTGGTGATCCAGCCGCCGGTGCTGCTGCTCGACGAGCCACTGTCCAACCTCGACGCGAGCCTGCGCGAGGAAATGCAGTTCGAGATTCGTCGCATCCAGTGTGAAGTCGGCATCACCACCCTGATGGTGACCCACGACCAGGCCGAAGCCTTGTCGGTCAGCGACCGGGTGGTGGTGATGCAAGCCGGTCAGGTCACCCAGATCGACGAGCCCTACAAGCTCTACGAGCACCCCCGCACGCCGTTCATTTCCGGTTTCGTCGGCAAGGCCAACCTGCTGCCCGGCGAGTACGACGCGCTGGGCCAGCCGCAGGTCTTGGCACAGGCCGGGGAAGGCGAACTGATGTTGAGCCTGCGCCCGGAGAAGATCGATTTCTGCAACGCCGGTGAAGGGCGCATCCAAGGCCGTATCGTGACCCGCTATTTTCTCGGCAGCCAGTGGCTGTACCGCTTGGAAACGGTGCTCGGCGAGATCACCGTAGTGCGCCGCAACGATGGCAGCGCACCGCTGGCCACCGGCGTCACCGTCGGCCTGGACTGGCCAGGCGAGCTGCTTCGAGTGCTCGCCAGCGAGGCCTGCGCATGAGCCGCGGATACCTGTTGTCGGCGCCGGCCCTGGCACTGTTCGTCGGTCTGCTGATCGTCCCGCTGGGGCTGACCCTGGTGCTGTCGTTCAACCTGTTCGACTACGAAGTGGGGGTCAAGAGCGACAGCTACACACTGGCCAACTACGCCGCCCTGCTCAGCGACGGCTATTTCTACGAGATTTTCTGGCGGACCTTCTGGATCAGCGCCCTGGTGACCTTGCTGTGCGTGGTGATCGGCGTGCCAGAGGCTTACATCCTCAGCCGTATGGGCACGCCCTGGCGCTCGATCTTCCTGATTCTGATCCTGACCCCGCTGCTGATTTCGGTGGTCGTGCGTGCCTTCGGCTGGAGCCTGTTGCTGGGTGCCGACGGCTTGATCAACCAGGCTATCGCCGCCTTGGGTGGGCGGCCGCTGAAAATGCTCTATACACCGTTCGCGGTGATTCTGGCGCTGGTGCATGTGATGTTGCCGTTCATGATCATCCCGGTCTGGACCTCGCTGCAGAAGCTCGACCCGGCTGCCGAGCAGGCCGCGCAATCGCTGGGCGCAAGCCAGGCGAAGGTGATGCGCATGGTGGTGCTGCCGCAGATCATGCCCGGCGTGCTGTCGGGCACGCTGATCGTGTTCGGCCTGGCCGCCAGCTCGTTCGCCATTCCCGGCCTGCTCGGCGGGCGCCGTTTGAAGATGGTCGCCACGGTGGTCTACGACCAGTACCTGTCGGAACTCAACTGGCCTATGGGCGCGACCATTGCCGTGGCGCTGTTGCTGGCCAACCTGCTGATCATGCTGTCCTGGAACCGCCTGGTCGAAGGTCGCTACAAGAAAGCCCTGGGGGAATGATCGATGTCCAAGAACGGTCCGTTGGCCCTGTCGTTTCATGCCCTGGTAGTGGTGTTCATGCTGGCCCCGCTGGTGGTGGTGTGCCTGGTGGCGTTCACCCCGGAGAACACCCTGACCCTGCCCACTTCCGGATTTTCCCTGCGCTGGTTCCGCGCCGTGTTCGAGCGCGCCGATTTCATCGACGCGTTCTATAACAGCCTGATCCTGGCGGTGGTCGCTGCAACCCTGGCGACCTTGATCGCCGTGCCGGCAGCGCTGGCGATCACCCGCTATCACTTTCCGGGACGCGACTTCCTCAATGGGCTGTTTCTGTCGCCGATCATCATTCCGCACCTGGTGCTGGGCGTGGCGATGCTGCGCCTGTTCGCGCTGATGGGGGTCAATGGCAGCTTCGTCTGGCTGATGCTGGCCCATGTGGTGGTGATCACGCCTTATGTGCTGCGTCTGGTGATCGCCGCCGCCATCGGCATCGACCGCAGCGCCGAGCAGGCGGCGGAATCGCTGGGCGCCAGTCGTTTCACCCTGTTTCGCCAGATCACCCTGCCGATGATCCTGCCGGGGGTTGCCGGGGGCTGGCTGCTGGCGTTCATCAACAGCTTCGACGAGGTGACCCTGTCGATCTTCGTCACATCGCCCGCAACCCAGACCCTGCCGGTGCGCATGTACGTGTATGCCACCGAGTCCATCGACCCGATGATGGCGGCCGTGTCGGCGCTGGTGATCGCCTTGACCGCCGCGACCATGATTCTGCTCGACCGGGTGTATGGCCTGGACCGCGTACTGGTGGGGAAAAACTGATGGCTTTGTTCAAACGGCTGGCCGAGCTCGATCGCGCGTCGGTACCCTTCACCCTCGATGGACAAGCGGTGACCGGTCTGGCCGGGGATACCCTGCTCACCGCGGTACTGACCTGCGCCGAGCACCTGCGCGGCAGCGACTTCAGTGCCCAGGCCCGTGCCGGTTTCTGCCTGATGGGCGCCTGCCAGGATTGCTGGGTGCGCTTGGGCGACGGCCGCCGCGTGCGGGCCTGTGCCACGCCATTGGCAGCCGGCATGCAGGTCGACCGCGAACCGGGGCGGCGCTCGTGAACGCGGTGGTGATCGTCGGCGCCGGACCGGCCGGCATCCGTGCCGCGCAGACCCTGGCCGCCCATGGCCTGCGCCCGTGCCTGGTGGACGAAGCGCTGCAGGGCGGCGGCCAGGTCTACCGACGTGCACCGGGCAACTTTCAACGTCCTGCCAGCCAACTCTATGGCTTCGAAGCGCGCAAGGCAGGTGCGGTGCACCAGGCGCTGGACGCACTGCGCGGGCAGATCGACTACCGTCCCGACACGCTGGTATGGAACGCCGAGGACGGTTACCTGCATACACTCAACCAGCAGCGCGTGGGCACCGTCGGATACGATCGGCTGTTGATCGCCACCGGCGCCACCGACCGCATCCTGCCGGTGCCGGGCTGGACGCTGCCCGGCGTCTACAGCCTCGGCGCCGCGCAGATCGCGCTCAAGGCCCAGGGTTGCGCCATCGGCGAGCGGGTAGTGTTCGCCGGCAGCGGGCCGTTGCTGTATCTGGTGGCCTATCAGTACGCCAAGGCCGGCGCGCGGGTGCTGGCGGTACTGGACAGCTCGCCGTTCGCTGCTCAGGTCGCCGCCCTGCCCCGGCTGCTGCGTCAGCCCTTGACCCTGGCCAAGGGCTTGTATTATCGGGGCTGGTTGACCGCCCACGGGATCGCCGTGCATCAAGGCGCGAGCCTGGTCACGGTCGACGGCCAGCGCAGGGTCGAAGCCGTCACCTGGCAGCAAGGCGGCAAACGACACACCCTGGCCTGTGACGGGTTGGCCTTCGCTCACGCGCTGCGCAGCGAAACGCAACTGGCAGACCTGCTCGGTTGCGCGTTTGCCTGGAGCCCGCTCAACCGGGCCTGGCTGCCCAGCCGCGACCAGGCCGGACGCAGCAGCGTGCCGGGGGTCTACCTGGCTGGTGATGGCGCTGGGATCATGGGCGCCGATGCGGCGGAAATGGCCGGCGAACGCGCCGCCCTGGCCCTGCTCGAAGACATGGAGGTGGCCATCGACGCCAGGCGTGGCGCGCACCTGGAACGGCAACTGGCGCGCGTCCAGGGGTTTCGCGCCGGCCTGGAAGACGCCTTCCCGTTTCCCGAGGACTGGGCCCGCCAGGCACCCGATGAATTGATGCTTTGCCGGTGCGAGGAAATCAGCGTCGGCGCGGTGCGCGAGGTGGTCGCCCAAGGGCATACCGATATCAACCGAGTCAAAGCCCATTGTCGAGTCGGCATGGGCCGTTGCCAGGGGCGCATGTGCGGCAGTGCAGCGGTGGAAATCATCGCTCAGGCGGCCGCGTGTGCACCGCAGGAAGTGGGTCGGCTGCGCGCCCAGGCGCCCATCAAGCCGCTGCCCTTCGGTGTGGAGGTGCAGCCTTGAGCCCAGTGTGCGAAACCGATGTGATCATCGTCGGCGGCGGAATCGTCGGTGCTTCGGCAGCCTTGATGCTGGCGTTGCGCGGCCAGCGAGTGGTGCTGCTCGAGCGTGATTTCTGCGGCTCGCGGTCCAGCGGGGTGAACTATGGTGGCGTGCGCCGTCAGGGCCGTTCACGGGTGCAGTTGCCGCTGTCGCAGCGTGCCCATGAACTGTGGAGCGACCTGCCCGGGCTGATCGGCATCGACGGCGAGTACGTGCGTTCCGGTCATTTGAAGCTGGCCCGCAGCGACGCCGACATGGCCCGTCTGCAAGACTGGGCCGACGCCGCTGCGGATTTCGATCTGGGTGTGGAGCTGCTTGACCGTCGGCAGTTGCGCCAGCGTTTTGCCTGGGTGGGCGACGTGGCCGTGGGTGCGTCACTGTGCAGTGCGGACGGGCATGCCAACCCGCGCCTGGTATCGCCCGCCTTCGCGGCAGCGGCCAGGCGAGCGGGTGCACGGATCGTCGAGCAGGTGCAGCCGCTGGCCTACGACCATGACGGCCAGGCGTTCGTGCTGGCCTGCAGCAACGGCGAACGGCTGCGCGCACCCTGGCTGCTCAACTGTGCCGGGGCCTGGGCAAACCACATCGCCGAACAGTTCGGCGAGCAGGTACCGATGACCAGCGGTCACCCGGCAATGCTGGTGACCGAACCGCTGCCTGTGGTCATGGACGTCAGCACCGGGGTCGAGGGCGGTGGCATCTACGCACGCCAGGTGGCACGGGGTAATTGCGTGCTCGGCGGCGGGCAGGGTTTCGCCGTGGACACGTTGCGGGCACGGCCCGGTCAGCTGGCCACTCTGGATATCCTGCGCAACGCCGTCGAGTTGTACCCGTTCCTGCACGGCGCGCAAGCGATCCGTACCTGGAGCGGAACCGAGGGCTACCTGCCCGATCGTGAGCCAGTGATCGGCCATAGCCTGGCGCAGCCGGGCCTCATCCATGCATTCGGCTTTGCCGGGGCCGGTTTCCAGATTGGCCCCGCAGTCGGTGAAGCCTTGTCGCAACTGATCGTCGAGGGCAGCAGTCGAGCGCCGATCGACGCGTTTTCTATCCAACGCTTTTCTCCCCTTGAACTGCATACAGGAAGGTCGCTTTCATGAAGCCAGTCAAACGTACGGTTCACGCACTCTCCCTCGCCGCCCTGCTGGCTGCCACCGGCGCACAGGCCGGGCCTACGCTGTACCTGGGCATGAACGGCGGCACCATGGAACGCTTGTATGCCGACAAGGTGCTGCCGGCGTTCGAGCAGGCCAATGATGTGAAGGTGGTCATCGTGCCGGGTACTTCGTCGGACATTCTCGCCAAGGTCCAGGCCAGCAAGGACAATCCGCAGATCCACGTGATGTTTCTGGATGACGGCATCATGTACCGCGCCATCTCCATGGGCCTGTGCGACACCCTGCAGGACAGCGATGGCCTGGCGGCCATCCCGGCCAAGGCGCGGATCAAGGATCAGGCGGCGGCGGTCAGCCTGGGGGTGACCGGGCTGGCCTACAACACGCGCCTGTTCAAGAAGAATGGCTGGGCCGCTCCTACCTCGTGGATGGACATGGCTGATAGCCGTTTCAAGGAAAAGCTGGTGTTCCAGTCACTCGCCTCCTCAACCTTCGGCCTGCACGGCTTCTTGATGTTCAATCGCCTGCAGGGCGGCAGCGAGACCGATGTCGAACCGGGGTTCAAGGCGTGGCCCAAGACGGTTGGGCCGAATGTGCTGGAGTACATCGCCAGCTCGGCGAAGATTTCCGAAATGGTACAGACCGACGAGGCGGCGCTGTTTCCGCTGACGCCGACTCAGGTGACCGCCTTGAAACTGCGCGGGGTACCCGTTGAGTACGCGCAACCCAAGGAAGGCGCGGTGGTGCTCAACGTGGCGGAATGTGTGATTGCCAAGAACGACCAGCCCGAACTGGCTCAGAAGCTGGCGGCCTACCTGCTGAGCCCCGAGGCCCAGGCACCGGCACTGGAGGAAGGCGACCAGATACCGTCCAACCCCAATACCCCAACCACCGACAAGACCCGTGGCCAGGTGCAGGCGATGGAGAAGTATCTGGAGACGGCGGTGGCCATCGACTGGGACCAGGTCAACCAGCTCCGCCCGGCCTGGAACGCCCGCTGGAGCCGCTCCATCGAGCGCTAGGCCACGCACCGAGTCGCCCGTTTCGCGGCCGCTGACCGCTCCCACAGAGGTACTGCGATGTGCCTGTGGGAGTGGGCTCTGCCCGCGAAAGGCGCGACGCGGTCCAACTGGTAAACCCCAGTGCCCGTTTCGCGGCCGCTGACCGCTCCTACAGGGGCACTGCGATGTGACTGTGGGAGCGGGCTCTGCCCGCGAAAGGCGCGACGCGGTCCAACTGCTACACCCAGTGCCCGTTTCGCGGCCGCTGACCGCTCCTACAGAGGTACTGCGAGGTGCCTGTGGGAGTGGGCTCTGCCCGCGAATCAGGCACCGAGGTGTGTCAGGCGAACCGCATCGCGCCTTTCGCGGGCAGAGCCCGCTCCCACAGTGGCCCGCTTCACAAGGCCCGCTTCACAAGGCCCGCTTCACAAGGACAGTGACGGATCAGTCCGCCAGGCGCCAGGTCGTGACACCTTTGCTGTCTTCGAGCACCACACCCATGGCGGTCAGCTCGTCGCGGATGCGGTCCGATTCAGACCAGTCCTTGTTGGCGCGTGCCGCCAGGCGGGCGGCGATGAGGGTGTCCACTTGGGCCGCATCGACGCGCCCGGCGGCGCCGGCTTGCAGGAATTGCTCGGAATCGAGCTGCAGCACCCCGAGCAGATCGCCCAGTTCGCGCAAACGACCGGCCAAACCAGCGGCGGCGTCGACATCACTGTCACGCACACGGTTGATCTCGCGCACCAGATCGAACAACACCGCACAGGCTTCCGGCGTACCGAAGTCATCGTTCATGGCACTGGCAAAGCGCTCGACGAACACTTCGCCACCCGCCGCCGGCACCTTGGGCAAGCCCTTGAGCGCATGGTAGAAACGCTCCAGCGCGCCCTTGGCTTCCTTCAGGCTGTCTTCGGAATAGTTGATCGAGCTGCGGTAGTGGCTGGAAACCAGCAGGTAGCGCACCACTTCCGGCTGATACTTCTCCAGCACATCGCGAATGGTGAAGAAGTTGTTCAGCGACTTGGACATCTTCTCGCCGTTGATGCGGATCATCCCGCAATGCAGCCAGGCGTTGGCGTACGGCTTGCCGGTGGCCGCTTCGCTCTGGGCGATCTCGTTCTCGTGGTGCGGGAATTCCAGATCGTTACCACCGCCATGAATATCGAAGGTGTCACCCAGGCAGCAGGTCGACATCACCGAGCACTCGATATGCCAGCCCGGACGGCCAGGGCCCCAAGGCGACTCCCAGCTCGGCTCGCCGGGCTTGACGCCCTTCCACAGGACGAAATCCAGAGGGTCCTGCTTGGCTTCCTCCACTTCGATGCGCGCACCGATGCGCAGGTCTTCGATCTTCTTGCGCGACAGCTTGCCATAGCCCTGAAACTTGCCGACCCGGTAGTACACGTCGCCGTTGCCCGGCGCGTAGGCATAGCCCTTGTCGATCAAGGTCTGGATCATCGCCAGCATGCCGGGAATGTGGTCGGTGGCACGCGGCTCCTGATCCGGCTTGAGGATGTTCAGGCGCGCCTCGTCCTCGTGCATCGCATCGATCATGCGCGCGGTCAGGGCATCGAAGCTTTCGCCGTTGTCCCGCGCACGGTTGATGATCTTGTCGTCGATGTCGGTGATGTTGCGCACGTAGGTCAGCTCATAGCCGCTGTAGCGCAGCCAGCGCGTGACCAGGTCGAACGCGACCATACTGCGTCCGTGGCCCAGGTGGCAGTAGTCGTAGACGGTCATGCCGCACACGTACATGCGCACCTTGTTGCCGTCCAGCGGCGTGAAGACCTCTTTACTCTTGCTCAGCGTGTTGTAGATGTTCAGCACAACGATTCCTCAACTTGGCCTGGCGAGGCTCAGCCCCACGAGTCACGCAGGGTGACGGTACGGTTGAACACCGGACGACCCGGTTGCGTGTCGACCAGGTCGGCGCAGAAATAGCCTTCGCGCTCGAACTGGAAACGGTCTTCCGGCGCAGCGTTGGCCAGCGACGGTTCGGCGCGGCAGCCACGCAGTACCTGCAGGGAGTCGGGGTTGATGTTGTCGAGGAAGGTGGCGCCGTCTTCGGCCTTCTCCGGGTTGGCCGAGCGGAACAGGCGATCGTACAGGCGCACTTCGCACTCGACGCTGGCGGCGGCCGGTACCCAGTGGATCACGCCCTTGACCTTGCGCCCTTCCGGATTCTTGCCCAGGGTGTCCGGGTCGTACGAGCAACGCAGTTCGACGATGTTGCCATCAGCGTCCTTGATCGCTTCGTCGGCGCGAATCACGTAACTGCCACGCAGGCGCACTTCGCCGTTGGGTTCCAGGCGCTTGTAGCCCTTGGGCGGCTCTTCCATGAAGTCGTCACGGTCGATGTACAGCTCGCGCTCGAACGGCAAGGCGCGCACGCCCATGTCTTCCTTGGGGTGCCGCGGCAGCTCGAGCTGCTCGACCTGGCCTTCCGGATAATTGGTGATCACTACCTTGAGCGGGCGCAGCACGCACATGGCGCGCGGTGCGTTGCGGTCGAGGTCGTCACGGATGCTGAATTCGAGCATCGACATGTCGACCACGCCGTCGGAACGGTTGGTGCCGATCATGTCGCAGAAGTTGCGGATCGACGCCGGGGTGTAGCCGCGACGACGGAAGCCCGACAGGGTCGACATGCGCGGATCGTCCCAGCCCTGCACGTGCTGCTCGTCGACCAGTTGCTTGAGCTTGCGCTTGGAAGTCAGCGTGTAGTTGAGGTTCAGGCGGCTGAACTCATACTGGCGCGGGTGCGCCGGCACCGACAGATGGTCGAGGAACCACTCGTAGAGCGGACGATGCCCCTCGAATTCCAGGGTGCAGATGGAGTGCGTAATGCCTTCGATGGCATCGGACTGACCGTGGGTGAAGTCGTAGTTGGGGTAGATGCACCAAGCGTCGCCGGTCTGGTGGTGATGGGCGTGGCGGATGCGGTAGAGAATCGGGTCGCGCAGGTTCATGTTCGGCGAGGCCATGTCGATCCGCGCACGCAGCACGCGCTCGCCGTCCTTGAACTCGCCGGCCTTCATGCGCGCGAACAGGTCGAGGTTTTCCTCGACGCTGCGCTCGCGGAACGGGCTGTTGCGGCCGGGTTCGGTGAGGTTGCCGCGGTACTCGCGCGCCTGCTCGGGGGTCAGGTCGCAGACGTAGGCGTCGCCCTGCTTGATCAGCTCCACGGCCCAATCGTGCAGTTGGTCGAAGTATTGCGAGGCGTAACGCTCTTCACCGGCCCACTCGAAGCCCAGCCACTTGATGTCGCGCTTGATGGCGTCGATGTATTCCTGGTCTTCCTTGGCCGGATTGGTGTCGTCGAAACGCAGGTTGCAGACACCGCCGAATTCCTGCGCCAGGCCAAAGTTCACGCAGATCGACTTGGCATGGCCAATGTGCAGATAGCCGTTGGGCTCCGGCGGGAAGCGGGTGACGATCTGGCTGTGCTTGCCGGCGTCCAGGTCAGCCTGGACGATCGGGCGCAGGAAGTTGGCGGGCACGGCAGGGCCATTGCCTTTGGAGTTGGGAGCGTTGTCGGCGGTGGGCTTGCTCATTGGAATCCTTGAACGAACGATGCGTCGGCAGCCAGGGTAGGCCGACCAAATCAAAGCGCTTATCATAGCCGAAGCGGTCAACCGGCTGACAGGCCGGCTCCGACAAACTATCGGGTAAATCCTGCCGCACGGAAAAAAACAGCCTTTGAATGGGCGTCGTCGCCTGTAAACTGGGCGCCGTCGTTACCGATTTTTCCACAGAACATTCTTCACGGAACAGAGAGAGACCCATGTCCAAAGTCAAACTGACCACCAACCACGGCGTCATCGTCCTGCAACTGAACGCCGAAAAGGCCCCGCTGACCGTGGCCAACTTCCTCGAGTACGTGCAGGCCGGCCACTACGAGAACACCGTGTTCCACCGCGTGATCGGCAACTTCATGATCCAGGGCGGCGGTTTCGAACCTGGCATGAAAGAGAAGAAGGACAAGCGCCCGAGCATCCAGAACGAAGCCGACAACGGTCTGCCGAACAAGAAGTACTCGGTAGCCATGGCCCGCACCATGGAGCCGCATTCGGCTTCGGCGCAGTTCTTCATCAACGTGGGCGACAACAGCTTCCTCAACCACACCGCGAAAACCACCCAGGGCTGGGGCTACGCGGTGTTCGGTGAAGTGGTCGAAGGCCAGGACGTGGTCGACAAGATCAAAGGCGTGTCCACCACCTCCAAGGCCGGTCACCAGGACGTACCCGCTGAAGACGTGATCATCGAGAAAGCCGAGATCGCTGAGTGATACTGCTGATCTCCGATCTGCACTTGCAGGAAGAACGCCCGGACATTACCCGGGCGTTTCTGGATTTCCTCGGCGGGCGCGCGCGCTCAGCCGAGGCGCTGTACATTCTGGGCGACTTCTTCGAAGCCTGGATCGGCGACGACGCCATGACCCCTTTCCAATCGTCCATCTGCGCAGCGCTGCGCGCGCTCAGCGACGGTGGCACGAAGATTTTCCTGATGCACGGCAACCGTGATTTCCTGATCGGTTCGACGTTCTGCAAAAAAGCCGGCTGCACCCTGCTGGCCGACCCGAGCCTGGTGCGCTTGAACGGCGAGCCGGTGCTGTTGATGCACGGCGACAGCCTGTGCACGCGCGACGAGGGCTACATGCGCCTGCGCCGCGTGCTGCGCAACCCGCTGACGCTGTTCATCCTGCGTCACCTGCCGCTGGGCACGCGCCACAAGCTTGCCCGCAAGCTGCGCAGCGAAAGCCGAGCGCAGACCCAAATGAAGGCCCGTGACATCGTCGATGTAACACCTGAAGAGGTGCCGCGGGTGATGCGGCAACACGGCGTAGCCACCTTGATTCACGGGCATACCCACCGCCCGGCGGTGCATGAACTGCAGATCGGTGATCTACCGGCACGGCGTATCGTGTTGGGGGACTGGGATCGCCAGGGGTGGGTGCTGCAAGTGGATGAACGGGGCTTCAACCTGGCGCCGTTCGATTTCCCGGCGCTGGCGGTCTGATACACCGCACTGCCCTGTTCGGGGCCACTGACCGCTCCTACAGGTAGATCACGGTGCCCCTGCAGGAGCGGTCAGTGGCCGCGAACAGGCACCACGGTTTTCAATGCCCACCACCGGCCGCCGGCCCGGCCTTGGCGGTGAACGGGGGCTTGGCAAGCCAGACCAACAGCACCAGCCCGGCGAAGATCCATCCCATCAGGGTGAAATAGTCCACCGTACTCAACATGTATGCCTGGCTGTTGACCATCTGCTCCATCCGCGCATACGCCTGAGGCGTGTGGCCGCCCATCTGCTCCAGCGCATGGCGGGTCACCGGATCGTAGGTGCTGATGCTCTCGGTCAGGTAGGCATGATGCTGGTCGGCGCGGCGAATCCAGATCCAGGTCGTCAACGATGCGGCGAAACTGCCACCCAGCGTACGCAGGAACGTCGCCAGGCCCGACCCGTCGGCGATCTGTTGCGGTGGCAGGTCCGACAGCAGAATGCTCAAGGTGGGCATGAAGAACAGCGCAACGCCGGCGCCCATGAACAGTTGCACCAGCGCCACATGCTGGAAATCCACCTGACTGTTGAAGCCGGCGCGCATGAAACAACTGGTACCGATGGCGACGAACGCGAGGCCCGCGAGCAGACGCAAATCGAACTTGTGTGCGTACTTGCCGACGAAGGGCGACATCAGCACCGGCAGGATGCCGATCGGTGCCACGGCCAGGCCCGCCCAGGTGGCGGTATAGCCCATCTGGGTCTGCAGCCACTGCGGCAGGATCAGGTTGATGCCGAAAAACCCGGCATAGCCAAACACCAACACCAAGGTACCGATGCGGAAGTTGCGGAAGGCGAACAGTCGCAGATTCACCACCGGATGCTCATCGGTCAGCTCCCAGATGACGAACGCCGTCAGCGCCACCGCCGATATCACCGAACCGATGATGATGAACGAAGATTCGAACCAGTCCAGATCGTTGCCTTTGTCCAGCACCACCTGCAAGGCACCGACGCCGATGATCAACGTGATCAGCCCGACATAGTCCATGGGCTGCCTGCTCAGATGCACTGGCCGCTTGGCCATCTGCTGACGCACCACCGCACAGGCGAACAAACCGATGGGAATATTGATGAAGAAGATCCACGGCCAACTGTAGCTGTCGGTGATCCAGCCACCCAGAATCGGCCCGGCGATCGGCGCCACTACCGTGACCATCGCCAACAGCGCCAGGGCCATGCCACGCTTGGCCGGTGGATACACGGCAATCAGCAGCGTTTGCGTCATCGGGTACAGTGGTCCTGCGACCAGCCCCTGCACCACGCGAAAGCCGACAAGCTCAGGCATCGAGGTGGAGATGCCGCACAGGAACGAGGCCAGCACGAACAGCATCGTGGCCCATAGAAACAGCTTCACTTCACCGAAGCGCCGACTCAGCCAGCCGGTCAGCGGCAGGGCGATGGCGTTGCTCACCGCAAACGAAGTGATGACCCAGGTGCCCTGCTCGGAACTGACCCCAAGGTTGCCGGAAATGGTCGGCAGGGCGACGTTGGCAATGGTGGTGTCGAGCACCTGCATGAAGGTCGCCAGCGACAGGCCGATGGTGCAGAGCAACAGGCTTGGCGGCGTGAACGAAGCTTTGGAATCCATGACCCATCCTTTGCAATGCGATGCCGCGCCAGCCCTTAGAGGGCCGGCACAGGCGAATCAACGCGTGGCCGTGGTACCGGACGCTGCGCTGTTGTCGTGGATCAACTGGGCGATCATTGCGTCCGCCTCACCTAGCTGCTTGTCGTAGACGTTGGTGGTGAAGGACGCCTGCTGTGGCGGTTGCTGGGCCAGCACCGGCCCGCTCTGGTCGTGCAGATCCACGTCGACCACCGTCGACAGGCCGATGCGCAGCGGGTGCTCGCTCAATTGCTCGGGGTTGATGTGCACCCGCACGGGTACCCGTTGGACGATCTTGATCCAGTTGCCGGTGGCGTTCTGTGCCGGCAGCAGGGCGAACGCGCTGCCGGTGCCGGCGCCCAGGCTGTCGATGGTGCCGCTGTACTTCACCTCGTCGCCGTACAGGTCGCTGGTGATGTCCACTGGCTGGCCGATGCGCATGTGGCGCAGCTGGGTTTCCTTGAAGTTGGCGTCGATCCACAGCTGGTTGAGCGGAATCACCGCCATGGTCGCGGTGCCCGGCTCGATACGCTGCCCCAGTTGCACGGTGCGCTTGGCCACATAGCCGGTTACCGGAGCGATCAAGGTGGTGCGCGCGTGGGCCAGATAGGCCTGACGCAACTGCGCTGCCGCGGCGCGCACGTCGGGATGATTGGACACTTGCGTGGCATCGACCAGAGCGGTCGATGTCGCCAATTGCTGCTGAGTGTTGCTCAAAGCGCTCTGCGCCGAGATCAGATCGTCATGGGCATGGGAAAGCTCTTCCTGCGAGATCGCCCCGTCGGACGCCAGGTTCTTGCGTCGGCCATAGTTGTCCTGCGCACGTTGCACTTCCGCCTTGCGTGCGGCGACCTGGGCCTTCATGCCATCGACGTTGCTGTAGAGGCCACGCACCTGGCGCACCGCCTTGGCCAGGTTGGCCTGGGCGTTCTGCAGATCGATCTGCGAGTCGTTCGGGTCGAACTGCACCAAGGGCTGGCCTTCGTGGACGAGATCGCCGTCATCGGCGCCGATGCTGATCACCGTACCCGTGGTCAACGGGGTGATTTCCACCACGTTGCCGTTGACGTAGGCATCGTCGGTGCTCTCGTTCCAGCGCCCGTACAGGGTGTACCAGGCCCAGACGCCCAGGCCGCCCAGCACTACCAAGGCGAGCAGAATGAACAGCCAGAGCTTGCGCTTGCGACGATTGCCCGGCGCCTTGGCGTCGGCCGCCGGCGCTGCGGGCGGTTGCTGGGTAGCGTTGGAATCAGTGGCAGTGGCCATGGCAGTTCACCTGAAAGGGTTCGGTCGGTGTTGCATCGGGCAGGTCAGTTCGTGCGCTCGCATCGCAGGCTTCAACCAGCGGCGGCACCCAGCGCCAACAGGGGGTCCCCGGCGGCCTGCAACAGCTTCTTGAGAATCCGTTCCAGCTCGACGATCTCTTCATGTTCGAGCATTCCCACCAGCTCGTTCATGGCATTGGCCCCGATGACCGGCAAGCGCGCTGCCAACGCCTGACCCTCTTCGGTCAGTATCAGTTGCACCTGGCGTCGATCGGCGGCGCTGCGTTGGCGCTTGATCAATTGCTTGTGTTCCAGACGGTCGAGCATGCGCGTCATTGATCCGCTGTCCAGCGACAGGTAGCGCGACATTTCTGCCGGGGTGTCGATGCCGAACCGCGCATTGATGATCAGCACCTTGAATTGCGCAGCGGTCACGCCGTAAGGCACCAGGTGCGCGTCCAGCAGACGATCCTTCAACGCCGATCCACGGCCAAGCAGCAGGCCGAGGTTGCAGGTGTGAAAGTTCTCGGGGGTGTAGTGATTCATGGGCCGGAAGCTGTCCACCTGTTATCCGAATGCACGCCTGAGCACGTGTCTGAACACGATATGTAAATCTTCGAAACATAATGTTACTGCTTAGGCAGACAATGTCAAGGCAATGGTTAGCTTGCTAACCTCTACGTCGAACGGCGCTTTCACAGGAAAAATTCACTCCATCCCGATGCCCGCTGGCCAAAGCACGCAACGCTTGGGGCATAATGCTTGCGTTTCACCCGCAGTGGGGGTCTCCATTTCCTTATATGGCCCTCGTTTTCGTCACCCCTCGCCCGCAGGGTTTTCACGCTCATGATCAAATCTTTTCGTCCAATACTGCTCGCCAGCCTGATGCTGCCCCTGGCACTTCCCATCGGTGCCACACCCCTGAACACCACCCTGCCGCCCAAGGTTCAACAGGCCATCAAGGCCAGCAAGCTGCAGAACGATGCGCTGTCACTGGTCATGCTGCCGCTCAACGGCCCCGGCAGCCCGACCGTGTTCAACGCCGACGTGTCGGTCAACCCGGCCTCGACCATGAAGCTGGTCACCACCTACGCAGCACTCGAACTGCTGGGGCCGACCTACCAGTGGAAGACCGAATTCTTTACCGACGGCACCCTGAGCAACGGCGTGCTCAACGGCAACCTCTACCTCAAGGGCGGCGGCGACCCCAAGCTGAACATGGAAAAACTCTGGCTGCTCATGCGTGACCTGCGTGCCAATGGCGTGCGCCAGGTGACGGGTGACCTGGTGCTGGACCGCAGCCATTTCGTGCAGCCGCAACTGCCGGCGTTCAACGACGATGGCGGCGACGAGAACGCACCGTTCCTGGTGCGCCCGGATTCACTGCTGGTCAACCTCAAGGCGCTGCGCTTCGTTACCCGCAACGACACCGGCAAGGTACTGGTATCGGTCGAACCGCCGATCGCCACCATCCGCATCGACAATCAAGTCAAGGCGCTGCCGGGCAGCAAATGCACCGGCGACGTGCGCTACAACCCGATCACCCAGGCCGATGGCATGACCGTCGTGGTCAGCGGTCAGTTGGCCGAAGGCTGCAGCTCGCAAACCTACCTGTCGCTGCTCGACCACCAAAGCTATGCGGCCGGTGCGGTGCGGGCCATCTGGAACGAACTGGGCGGCAGCATTCAGGGGGGCGATCGCGTAGGCACCGTGCCAAAGACCGCGCGAGTACTGGCGCGGGCGTTCTCGCCTGATCTGGTGGAAATCATTCGCGACATCAACAAGTACAGCAACAACACCATGGCCCAGCAGCTGTTCCTCAGCCTGGGCGAACGCTATCGCAACGAGGCCGACGGCGACGACGCCAAGGCCGCGCAGCGGGTGATTCGCGGGTGGCTGGCGAAAAAGGGCATCACCGCATCGCATCTGGTGATGGAGAACGGCTCGGGGCTGTCCCGCGACGAGCGCGTCAGCGCGCGGGAGATGGCGACTTTGCTGCAGGCGGCCTGGAAAAGCCCGTACGCCGCCGAGTTCATGGCGTCGATGCCGATCGTCGGCATGGATGGCACCATGCGCAAGCGCCTGAAACGCACCGCGCTGCAAGGTGAAGGTCACATCAAGACTGGCACCCTGAACACCGTTCGCGCCATCGCCGGCTACAGCCGTGACAGCAACGGCAACACCTGGGCGGTGGTCGCCATTCTCAACGACCCACGCCCGTGGGGCGCTTCGTCGGTACTGGATCAGGCACTGCTGGACTTGTATTCGCAGCCAAAAGCCGCGTCTACATCACCCAACATCCAGTAACTACCCAGAACCCGTGGGGTTGGACGCCGCCCGCGAAGGCAGCGCCAGCCCCTCGATGAATCACCGAGCCTGGATTTTCCAGGCCCGGTGGATCTTGCCGTTGCGGGCGAAATCCTGATCCACCGTCTGCGCCGTGATGTCCTCGACCGCATAGCGCTCTGCCAGATTCGCATCCAGCTGGAACTTGCGGAAGTTGTTGGAGAAATACACCACCCCTCCCGGCGCCAGGCGAGCGACCGCCAGGTCCAGCAGCTCGACGTGGTCGCGTTGCACATCGAACACCCCCTCCATGCGCTTGGAATTGGAGAAGGTCGGTGGGTCGATGAAGATCAGATCGTATTCGTCACGACTGGCCTGTAGCCAAGCCATCACATCGCCCTGCTCCAAGCGGTTCTTGTCCGAGAAACCGTTCAGCGACAGATTGCGTCGTGCCCAATCCAGGTAGGTCTTGGACAAATCGACACTGGTCGTGCTGCGCGCTCCGCCCTTGGCCGCGTGCACGCTCGCCGTGGCGGTGTAGCAGAACAGGTTGAGGAAGCGCTTGCCGGCCGCCTCCTTCTGAATGCGCAGGCGCATCGGCCGATGATCGAGAAACAGACCCGTATCCAGGTAGTCGGTCAGGTTCACCAACAACTGCACGCCGCCTTCCTGTACCTGGGTGAACTGACCCTGGGCACTCTGGCGCTCGTATTGGCGGGTCCCGCTCTGGCGTTCACGGCGCTTGATGATGACCCGGCCCTTGTCGATGTTCAGTGCCTGCGGGATGGCCGCCAAGGCATCGTACAGGCGTGCCGAGGCCTTTTCCGGGTCAATCGACTTGGGCGCGGCGTATTCCTGCACGTGCACCCAGTCGTGGTACAGATCGATGGCCATGGCATATTCAGGCATGTCTGCGTCGTACACACGGTAGCAGTCGATGCCCTCGCGGCGCGCCCATTTACCCAGAACCTTGAGGTTCTTCTGCAGCCGGTTGGCGAACATCTGCCCGCCTTCGCTCAGTCGCGCCTGCTCCACCACCGGCGCGGGCGTCGGCGCCGGCTTGAGCGGATTGCCGTTCTTGTTCACCCGTGCATACGGATCGGCCAGCGGTGGCGCGGTGTCCACCCGCTCGGCTTGCTCACGCGCGGCCTGACGCTGCTCGGGAGTGCGTCGTTCGCCAGTGACGAACTGGTCTGGTACCACCTTGATCAACAGCAGCTTGCAGGGCAACGCACCGTTCCAGAACGAATACTGCTTGTGACTACGGATACCCATGCGCTTGCCCAGGTCAGGCGCGCCGGTGAACACCGCCGCTTCCCAGTTCAGGCAGGCCTGGCGCAGACGCTCGCCCAGGTTCTGATACAGGTACAGCAGGCTTGCCTCGTCACCCAGGCGCTCGCCGTACGGCGGGTTGCAGATGACCAGGCCTTTCTGATTCTGATCCGGACGTGGCTCGAAGGTCGCCACCTCGCCCTGATAGACCTTGATCCAATCGCTGAGCCCAGCCCGCTCGACGTTGTTGCGAGCCGGCTGGATCAACCGCGGATCGGCTTCGTAGCCACGAATCCAGGCCGGCGTCTTGGCCAACCCGGCCTCGGCGCGAGCCAGCGCTTCGTCATGCAGCTTGCGCCACATCGCCGGGACGTGACCCAGCCAGGCACTGAAGCCCCAACGCGTACGCTTGAGGTTGGGCGCGATGTCGGCGGCGATCATCGCTGCTTCCACCAGAAAGGTCCCCACACCGCACATCGGGTCGGCCAAGGCGCCGCCCTCGGCGGCAATGCGCGGCCAGCCCGCACGAATCAGAATGGCGGCCGCGAGGTTTTCCTTCAGCGGCGCAGCACCTTGCTGCAGCCGGTAGCCTCGCTGGTGCAGGCTGTGTCCGGACAGATCGAGCGAGAGAATGGCCTCTCCGCGGTCCAGACGCAGATGCACGCGCAGATCCGGATTGAGCTTGTCGACGCTGGGGCGCTCGCCGCTGGGGGTGCGCAACTTGTCGACGATGGCGTCCTTGACCTTCAGCGCACCGAAGTGAGTGTTGTCGATGCCCGAACCGTGCCCGCTGAACTCCACGGCCAAGGTCCCGTCGGGCAGCAGGTGGTCCTGCCACTCGACATCCAGAACGCCGTGGTAGAGGTCTTCGGCATCTTTCATGGCAAAGCGCTTGAGCACCAGCAGCACGCGGTTGCCCAGCCGCGACCACAGGCACAGCCGGTAGGCGGTTTCCATGTCGGCCATACCGCGCACTGCGGAGGTGTGCTCGCGGGTTTCTTCCAAACCCAGGGCGGTGGCTTCTTCGGCAAGCAAGCCTTCGAGGCCCTTGGGGCATGTGAGAAACAGTTCAAAACGGTCCGACATGGTACTTCCTGGCCCATTTGGGCATTGATGAAACGGCAAGCGCATTGCCGTCTCGAGGTTCAACCAGGCGCCTTACGCAATGGAGCGCCCGAGCGACACCACCGTGGTGTCAATCCACCCCACCTGCCGCCTCGAAGGGCGAGAAGCCGGAGCAGAACCTGATTCTGCTGAAAAAAGGATCGCCTGCGCGACCCTTCGTCGATTTTTCGTGCCACTGAAATCGTGATGATTCGCAATGGCATAGTGACCTCATTTCGCACTGCAAGCCTTGTGTTGGACGGGCTTGCAGTCGACCAAGGCTTGAAGCACCTGCTTACTTATCGCCCATACCGCGAAATCGTTACGTGCTTATGACAAAACGATCATTCACATCCTTGGGCTCAACGTTTAGAAATCACCTCAGGTCGTCGCCGCAATGGCGAAGACATCACTGCTCGCCACGCCGGCAGCGAGCGCGATACCGGCAGATATCTGCCTGGCCTCAGACGAGGCCAACGGGACATTACAGTCAATAGACAGAGGGCAACACCCTATGAGAAGACTTAAGCGTGATCCGTTGGAACGAGCATTTCTACGCGGATACCAGTATGGCATCCATGGCAAATCCCGCGAGCTTTGCCCTTTTACTCTACCGTCGGTACGCCAAGCCTGGATCAACGGCTGGCGCGAAGGACGCGGCGACAACTGGGACGGTATGACCGGCACTGCGGGAATCCATAGGCTCAACGAACTTCACGCCGTCGGCTGAAAACCTTTTTACATTTTTACCATGCACGCCCAACCAGGGCGGCGGGCTAGCGCCCAGGGGCCTCTTCGAGGCCCCTTCCGCGCCTGCAGTCACTGCCTTGCGCGCAGTGCCGCGATCGCATCCACCGACTCGCGAATCAGCGCAGGCCCCTTGTAGATGAAGCCCGAATAGATCTGCACCAGGCTGGCACCCGCGGCGATCTTCTCGGCCGCATGCCCTCCCTCGGTAATCCCGCCTGCTGCAATGATCGGCAATCTGCCATTCAAGGTCTGAGCCAGCACCTCGACGATGTGAGTGCTTTGCTCCCGCACCGGCGCTCCCGACAACCCACCGGCTTCGTCTCCATGAACCAGTCCTTCGACACCTACCCGGCTGAGGGTGGTATTGGTGGCGATCACTGCATCCATACCTGCGTCGACCAGTGCCTGTGCCACCAGCACGGTTTCTTCATCGCTCATGTCCGGAGCGATCTTGATCGCCAGTGGCACATGCCGTCCGCTCTGCCCGGCCAGCACCACGCGCCGTGCCGCCAGCGTATCGAGCAATTGCTTGAGCGAATCACCGAACTGCAGGCTGCGCAGCCCGGCGGTATTGGGCGAGCTGATGTTGACGGTGATGTAGCTGGCGTGGTCGTAGACCTTGTCCAGACAGATCAGGTAGTCGTCTACGGCGCGCTCGACCGGGGTGGTGAGGTTCTTGCCGATATTGATACCCAGCACGCCTCGATACCTGGCCGCCTTGACCCGCTCGACCAGGTTGTCGACACCCAGATTGTTGAAGCCCATGCGGTTGATGATTGCGCAGGCTTCAGGCAGGCGAAACAAACGGGGCTTTGGATTGCCCGGCTGTGGACGCGGGGTCACCGTGCCGATTTCCACCGAGCCGAAACCCAGCTGGGAGAAGCCGTCGATGGCCGCACCGTTCTTGTCCAGGCCTGCTGCCAGCCCTACCGGGTTGTCGAACTGCAGCCCCATGACCGTGACCGGCAGTCGCGCCGGCGGCTTGGCGAGCAGGCTGTTCAGGCCCAGGCGGCCACCGGCGCCGATCAGGTCCAGCGACAGGTCATGGGAGGTTTCAGCGGACAATTTGAACAGCAGCTGGCGGGCCAGATTGTACATAGGCGGGCTTGGCTCGGAGGAAGCGATAGAGGGGTGCGATTGTGCCAGATCCGGGGCCGGTTAGGTATGGTGACGCGCGGCAGAGGTCAAATCGCAGGCAAAGAAAAGCCCGGCCTGAGCCGGGCTTTTCGTTGAAGCGGCAGCTAATTACTTAGCTTGGGCTTCTACTTCAGCTTCTACGCGACGGTTTACAGCGCGGCCAGCGTCAGTGGCGTTGTCAGCCACTGGGCGGGTTTCGCCGTAGCCAACCGACTGAACGCGGTTGGATTCAACACCGTACTGACCGGTCAGCACTTGCTTGACAGCAGCAGCGCGACGCTCGGACAGCTTCTGGTTGTAGGCATCAGGACCGACGGAGTCAGTGTGACCTTCAACAGTGGTGGTGGTCTGTGGGTACTGCTTCATGAAGTCAGCCAGGTTCTTGATGTCGCCATAGCTGTTGGTCTTCACGACCGACTTGTCGAAGTCGAACTTGACGTCCAGCTCAACGCGAACGGTTTCGGCAACGGCTGGGCAGCCATCAGCGTCAACGGTAACGTTGGCAGGGGTGTCAGGGCACTTGTCGACGTTGTCGCAGACGCCGTCGTTGTCGGAGTCAGCGCAGACTTCAGCTACTGGAGCTGGAGCAGCGGCTGGAGCAGGCTTGGAGCCGCCACCGAAGTTCACACCAACGCCGACGGCAGGAGCCCACTCGGTGTCGCCCTTGTCGATGTTGTACAGAGCTTCAACGCCGGCACGGGCGTAGAAGTTCTCGGTGAAGTAGTACTTGGCGCCGCCACCCAGCTTGGCAAGGGTGGAGTGGTCACGACCACCGCGGTCCTGGCCAATGCTCTGGTGTGCGAAACCAGCGGAGACGTACGGACGCAGACCGGCGCCTGGAGTACCGAAGTGGTAGAAAGCGTCCAGGGCAGCATCGGAGCCCTTGATGTTCTTGCCAGCATCGCTACGGATGTTGTGGACTTCGTCGTAGGACAGAGCCAGTTCAACGTCGTCGGTCAGGAAGTAGCCAATCGAGCCACCGAACAGGTTGCCGTCGTTCTTGTAGTCACGGGCGCTGTCAGTCATGTACTTCTTGGCGAAGCCTTCCACCTCGACTGCGCCTTGGCCTTGTGCCAATACGCCGAACGAAGTTACGGCAACAAGAGAACCAATGGCAAGGCCCAAGGTGTTTTTCAGTTTCATCCGTTAAATCCCCATCTGGTGATTGTTAAGCGCCCCTAATCCAGGGGCAGCTCGACGACAAGTCTAGCAGACCTTGCCGATACGTTAGAGACCTTTGCGCCGAACTAAGTTTCGGACAGGTCTGCAAATTTATCGCGGAGCTTATCTAAAGCCCGCTTGTACCGCATTTTGGTGGCGCTCAGGCCCATGTGCATGATGTCGGCGATCTCCTGGAACTCCAGCTCGGCGACGAATCGCAGCACCAGAATCTCCCGGTCGATCGGGTTCACGAACACCAGCCAACGGTCGAGACCACCGCGCTCCTCCGGCTTGGGCGCCTTCTCTTCGGATGCCTCCTCGAGCGGATCGAGACTGAGAGCATCCATCAAGCGGCGCTTGCGCCTTTCCTTTCTGTACTGCGTGATGCATTCGTTATAGGTGATGCTGTAAAGCCACGTCTTGAATTTCGACTTTCCCTCGAAATTCTTTAGCCCGTACAGCACCTTCAGCATCACTTCCTGACAGACATCGTCAGCGTCACGATCGTTCCCTAAATATCTTGCGCAGACGTTGAAGAGGGTTCGCTGGTAGCGACGCATCAGCTCTTCATAGGCCCGCGTGACATGGAACAGCTCCTCGTGCGAACGCGCCACCAACTCCTCGTCAGAGAGCTCGCGGGGATCGTAGCGCACGGGCAGCGTATGTACTTTATTCAAAACAGGTCGGCCCGAAGGTCAGGTCCCCGAAAGTCAGGTCATTGTCCGCCAAGGCGTGATCGCTCAGCCTTTTTGCGGCGGCATACATTAGCAAAACGTTGACCTATCGGCTACTCACCCTCTGTTCCAGCAGCTCGCGGTTGGACATCGAGACCAGCTCGCCGTCGTCGGTCATGACCGTCGTCTTGACGGTACCGATTTCCTCGATCTGCCCCTCGACCCCTCCAACCTGCACCTGCTGGCCCACCTGAAACATTTCTCGCACGTAGATCCCGGCCAGGATCTGACTGGCGATTTCACGGCTGCCCAACCCCATTGCCAGTGCTGCGGCCAGACCAACGGTAATCAAGGCGATGACGATCACATGGTTCAGCAGGTCGGTCTTGACCTCCAACTGGCTGATGGCTACTGAAATGCTGATGATGATCACCAGCCATTGCGCCACACGCCCCAGGCCACCTGCGTAATCGAGCCCTACCCCTTCGGCGGCGCCGCGCACAACGCCATTGACCAGTTGCGCCAGCAGTACACCGACCAGCAACACCAGGGCGGCACCGAACACCTTGGGCAGGTACAACGCCAGCATGTCCAGGGTTGCCGACACCCGCTGCAGCCCGAGGGATTCGGCGGCCGACACCAGGAAAATCAACAACACGAACCAATAGACGATTTTGCCGATGAGAGTCGAGATCGGCACCCTGAGGCCGCCGCGGCCCAGCAGCTTGGTCAGGCCGGTGCCCGCCATCAGGCGGTCGAGCCCGAACTTGGCCAGCAGCTTGGACAACAACGTGTCGAGCAGCTTGGCGACCAGGAAACCCAGCAAAACCACCACCAACGCCCCGAACAGGTTGGGGATGAAATTGGCGACCTTGGTCCACAGGGCGGTCATCGCCGCCACCAGGCTTTGAGTCCAGGGGTCCAGTTCCATTGATCAATCAGCCTTATCCGCAGCGGCGGAATCCGTACGACGAGACACCGGCGCGATATTCGCCGAACCACTGTTCACCGCGATCATGAACGCCTGACCCCAGCGCCCTATCAGGCTGAAGAGATCGCCCGCGCCGACCTGTCGGTTGGCGGTCTTGAGCACTCGCCCCAGCGCGGCGCGGTCGTCGCGACCCGGCGCTTGAGCGTTGAGCATGTCTCGCAGGGATTCTTCGAACGGATCAGGCATGCATACCTCGCGAATTTCATTCAAAGACGAGACCCTGCTGCGATGAGTCACAAAGGTCCCGGCGGACACAGGGTAAATTCCGCGTCAGACCCAGCGCAAGCGTCGAAACAACAACCACTGGCCCAACGCCACGGCGACCATCAATGCGCAGGCAATGGTGAAGCCATAGGGGCTGTCGGAACCGGGAATGCCGCCGACATTGATGCCCAGCAGACCGGTCAGAAAGCTCATCGGCAGGAAGATCCCGGTGATGATGCCGAAGCGATACATGGTGCGGTTCATGCGTTCGCTCTGGCGCCGGTCTTCGGCTTCCAGCACCAGCCCGACGCGCTCGCGCGCCAGTTCCAGCTCTTCCAGGTAGCGGGTCAGGCTGTTGTTGAGCTCGTTCCAGTAGTCGGCGTCGTCGTCGACGAACCAGGGCACCTTGTTGCGTGCCAGCTGACCAAAGATATCGCGCTGCGGCGCAAGGAAGCGGCGCAAGCCGGCCGCCCGTCGGCGCAGCTGCAGAATGCTGCCGTGCTCGGGCGTGTACCGTTCGTCGGCGTCGAGTTTGTCTTCTTCCATATCGACGATATCGGAGAGGTCTTCGACCAGCGCCTGGACCTTTTCGGTCAGGTGCTGAGCCAGATAAAGAATCAACTCCGAAGCGGTTTTCGGCCCCTTGCAGGCGGCGAATTGTTCGAGCAGGTCGTCGGTCGCGCGCAATGGCCGCAGGCGCAGGGAAATGATGCGCTGGGCCTGGGCGAAGATCCGCACCGAGACCATGTCCTCGGGCTCGGCGCCGGGATTGAGATTGACCCCACGCAGGAACAGCAGCAATTCATCGTCGGGCAGCGGTACCAGGCGCGGCCGGGTGTTTTCCTCCAGCAGCAGATCGCAGCTGAATTCGCTCAGGCCACTGCTGCGGCGCAACCAGTCACGGGTCTGGGGATGGCTGCGGTCCCAGTGCAGCCACAGGCTCTGGTGGGGTTGCAGCTGCAGCCCGTCGATATCGGTCCGGGCAACCGACCGCGCACCACCCTTACCGTCCAGCAACAGGGCATGCACCAGGCCCCATTGCGCATTTTCTTCCTCGTACATCGTGTCCCCGTTACTGGTGGAAAGTTTTCATTCAGGCATGCTCAGCGCCTCTGGCGAGACGATGATGCCGTTGTTGTCGGCGTACAGATAGTGGCCGGGAACGAATGTGACACCGGCGAAGCTGACCTTCACATCGAGATCACCCAGACCCCGCTTGACGGTCGGCATCGGATGGCTGGCCAGGGCCTGAACACCGACATCGGTTTGTGCCAGCATGTCGACGTCACGCACGCATCCATAGATGACCAGGCCTTCCCAACCGTTCTCCGCGGCTTTCTGGGCGAGCATGTCGCCCAACAGCGCCTTGCGCAGCGAGCCACCACCGTCGACCACCAGCACCTTGCCGGTGCCATCCAGAGCCACCTGCTCGCGTACTCGCGAGTTGTCTTCGAAGGTCTTGATGGTGACGATCTTGCCGCCAAAGGAATCGCGGCCACCGAAATTGCTGAACATCGGTTCGAGCACCTCGACGTCGGGGTAGGCATCGCACAGGTCGGGGGTCAGATAGTGCATGGCATTGCTCCTGGGGCGGATGGCGGCTGCAAGAGCCAGAAGCCTGCGCCGGACGCGGCGCGGCCATCACAGCCTAGACCATGCTCAGGTCGCCGCCAACGGTGTCGCCCCGGGCAGGAGCTGCCGGTAGGGGTCGCTCAGCCAGGCACCGACCAGCGGCCAGACCTCGGCCTGGGCTTGCGCACTGACCAGCATGCGCACGTGGTCGAAGTCGTCGCCGAAACCTTGGGCACGGCCCAGGTCGACGAACTGATTGTGACTCCCGGCGAATTGCTCGAACAGCTGCCGACAATCCCAACTCGGATCCTGCAGGTCTCCGACGGCCGCCACGGCCAGGATGGGCAGTTTCACTTCGCCCAGCCCCTGCCACCAGTCCCGCTCGGCATCGCCGAAGCGGCCGAACAGGCCTTTCCAGCGCATCCATTCGAGGCCAACGCCTACCGGCTCGTCTTCCGGGCCGCGCTTGAGGCGGGCTCCGGAGATGTGCGGATAGCGCTTGAGCAGGCGGCGCGCGGCCCAGTTCAGCGGAGGAATCCGCAACTGCCAGTGACGACGACTGACCTGCGCGCCGAACAAGGCCGCGGACGCTGCCAGATCACCCTGCAGATAGCCGCCACCCAGGGCGGCGGCCAGGGTGATGCCGCCGAGCGAATGCCCGACCCAGTGCGGTGTTTGAGCACTGACCTCGGCAACGAACGCACCGATGACCGGAAGATCGTAGCGGGCGTAGTCGGCCACGGTATTGCTGGCGTAGTGCTGGTTGCGCGGCGACAGCCCGTGGCCGCGCATTTCGGCTATCCACACGTCGAACCCGCGACGTGCCAGCCAAGGCCCCAGGCCTATGCCCTTGGGCGAGTACCAGAAGCGCCGGTTGGAAAAGCTGCCATGCAGGAGGATCACCGGCACCCCGCGAGCACCCGGCTGGTCGGCCAGGCCCAGGCGCGTCAACGCAAGCTCGACACTGGGATCGGGGCTGTTGGCGGCCTTGATGCGGTAGATGTCTTCGCTGAGGTCGCCGCGACGCTCGGCACTGAGCAGCGCGACGGGAAAAAGGGTACTGCTGCTTTGCATAAGGCACTTGCGTCTGAATGAATGTGACTGTAACCGGGGCGCAAGCTGCGTTCCCATTGATCAGTGCGTGAAGGGCAAGATCAAGGGCGACGCGGCTTGCGCCGCTGCTACAGGGGACCGGGATGTTTGAAAGAACACGCCGGTCTGGGGTGGTACAGGGGACCGGGGTCCTGGGAAGGACACACCGGTCTGGGGTGGTACGGCTTAAACGGCACTTTCCTTTTCGGCCAGGAAGAACCAGGTTTCCAGGACCGAGTCCGGGTTCAGCGACACGCTCTCGATGCCCTGCTCCATCAGCCATTTGGCCAGATCGGGGTGATCGGACGGGCCCTGGCCACAGATGCCGATGTACTTGCCGGCCTTGTTGCAGGCCTGGATGGCGTTGGCCAGCAGCTTCTTGACCGCCGGGTTACGCTCGTCGAACAGGTGGGCGATGATCCCCGAGTCGCGGTCCAGGCCGAGGGTGAGCTGAGTGAGGTCGTTGGAGCCGATCGAGAAGCCGTCGAAAAACTCCAGGAACTCGTCGGCCAGGATGGCGTTGGACGGCAGCTCGCACATCATGATGATGCGCAGACCGTTGTCGCCGCGGGCCAGGCCATTCTCGGCGAGCAGGTCGATCACCTGCGACGCTTCGCCCAGGGTGCGCACGAACGGCACCATGATCTCGACGTTGGTCAGGCCCATTTCGTTGCGCACCCGCTTCATCGCCCGGCATTCGAGCTCGAAGCAGTCACGGAACGACTCGCTGATGTAGCGCGACGCCCCGCGGAAGCCCAGCATCGGGTTCTCTTCTTCCGGCTCGTAGAGCTTGCCGCCGATCAGGTTGGCGTATTCGTTGGACTTGAAGTCGGACAGCCGGACGATGACTTTCTTCGGCCAGAAGGCCGCAGCCAGGGTGCTGATGCCCTCGACCAGCTTGTCGACGTAGAAATTCACCGGGTCGCTGTAGCCGGCCACACGCTTGTCGACGCTGTCCTTGATTTCCGGGGTCAGGGTGTCGTAGTTGAGCAGCGCCTTGGGGTGCACGCCGATCATGCGGTTGATGATGAATTCCAGGCGCGCCAGGCCGACGCCGGCATTGGGCAATTGCGCAAAATCGAAGGCGCGATCCGGGTTGCCGACGTTCATCATGATCTTGAACGGCAGCTCGGGCATGGAGTCGACCGAGTTCTGCTTGATGTCGAAGCCCAGTTCGCCCTCGAAGATGTAGCCGGTATCGCCCTCGGCGCAGGACACTGTCACGCCCTGGCCGTCCTGGAGCAGTTGCGTGGCGTTGCCGCAGCCCACCACTGCCGGAATGCCCAGCTCGCGGGCGATGATCGCCGCGTGGCAGGTGCGCCCGCCGCGGTTGGTGACGATCGCGCTCGCGCGCTTCATGACCGGCTCCCAATCTGGGTCGGTCATGTCCGAAACCAGCACGTCACCGGCCTGGACCTTGTCCATTTCGGAGACGTCGTGAATGATGCGTACCTTGCCGGCGCCAATGCGCTGGCCGATGGCGCGGCCCTCGACCAGCACGGTGCCCTTTTCCTTGAGCAGGTAGCGTTCCATCACGTTGGCGCTGGAGCGGCTCTTCACCGTCTCGGGGCGCGCCTGGACGATGTAAAGCTGGCCGTCGTCGCCGTCCTGGGCCCACTCGATGTCCATCGGGCGACCGTAGTGCTTCTCGATGATCATTGCCTGCTTGGCCAGCTCGCTGACCTGCGCATCGGTCAGGCAGAAGCGTGCGCGCTCGGCCTTGTCGACGTCCACCACCTTGACCGAGCGTCCGGCGCGGGCTTCGTCGCCGTAGACCATCTTGATCGCCTTGCTGCCCAGGTTGCGCCGCAAGATCGCCGGACGACCGGCTTCCAGGGTGTGCTTGTGCACATAGAATTCGTCGGGGTTCACCGCGCCTTGCACCACGGTTTCGCCCAAGCCGTAGGCGCCGGTGATGAACACCACGTCACGGAACCCGGACTCGGTGTCCAAAGTGAACATCACCCCGGCAGTACCGGTTTCCGAACGCACCATGCGCTGCACGCCGGCCGACAAGGCAACCAGCTTGTGGTCGAAGCCCTGGTGCACGCGGTAGGCAATGGCGCGGTCGTTGAACAATGAAGCGAAGACTTCCTTGGCCGCACGAATGACGTTCTCGACGCCGCGGATATTGAGGAAAGTTTCCTGCTGGCCGGCGAAGGAGGCATCGGGCAGGTCTTCGGCGGTGGCCGAGGAACGTACGGCAACGGCGATGTCCGGGTTGTCCTTGGACAGCTCGGCGAAGGCGATGCGGATCTCTTCGTTGAGGCGCTCGGGGAACTCGGCCTCCATGACCCACTGGCGGATCTGCGCACCGGTGCGGGCCAGGGCATTGACGTCGTCTACGTCAAGCGCGTCGAGGGCCGCGTGGATCTGCTCGTTGAGCCCGCTGAGGTCGAGGAAATCGCGATAGGCCTGGGCGGTGGTGGCAAAGCCGCCGGGCACCGACACGCCGGCACCGGCCAGGTTGCTGATCATCTCGCCCAGGGATGCATTCTTGCCCCCCACGTGTTCCACATCATTGTTGCCAAGCTTATCGAGGGAAACTACGTACTCTACCAAGGTGATCTCTCCACTGACTGGGTTGGAAAAGCTCGGGATGCCCGGCGCGAATCGTCGCACGCGGGGGGCTGTGGCCGCAGCCCCGGAAATGAACGAGAATGCCTGGCAATGCTGGCCATCAATCGGGCCTATCATATCCAAGAATCGTCAGTTGCCTAAGGGCCGGGGCGCACAATGAAACGATCTGCATTCTTCATCTCCGACGGTACCGGCATTACCGCCGAAACGCTGGGGCAAAGTCTACTGGCGCAGTTCGAAAACATTACCTTCAGCAAGTTCACGCGGCCCTACATCGACAGCGTGGACAAGGCTCGAGCCATGGTACAGCAAATCAATAACTGCGCCGAAAAGGACGGCGTGCGACCGATCATCTTCGACACCATCGTCAACCAGGACATCCGCGAGATCCTCGCCACCTCCAACGGCTTCATGATCGACATTTTCTCGACCTTCCTCGCCCCGCTGGAAATGGAGCTCAGCGCACATTCCTCGTACTCGGTGGGCAAGTCACACTCCATTGCCCACAACGCCAACTACATGGAACGCATCGAAGCGGTCAATTTCGCGCTGGACAACGACGACGGCGCCAGAACCCACTACTACGACAAGGCCGACCTCATCCTGGTAGGCGTATCGCGCTGTGGCAAGACCCCGACCTGCCTGTACATGGCCATGCAATTCGGCATCCGCGCCGCCAACTACCCGCTGACCGAAGACGACATGGAGCGCCTGCAGTTGCCACCCGCGCTCAAGGCCCATCAGCACAAGCTGTTCGGCCTGACCATCGACCCCGATCGGCTCACCGCGATCCGCCACGAGCGCAAGCCCAACAGCCGCTACGCCAGTTTCGCCCAGTGCGAATTCGAAGTGCGCGAAGTGGAAGGCCTGTTTCGCCGCGAGAACATTCCGAACATCGACTCGACGCATTTTTCGGTGGAAGAAATCTCCGCCAAGATCCTCGTCGAGAAAGGCGTCGAACGGCGCTTCAAATAGGCGCCTGCACCCGTGGCGCCCGCCCCTGCCGAGCGGGCCAGCCTCGAACTTAACGGTCGATTCGCACTCCAAGGCCTCACCCGACCGTGCCTGCGCTGGCGGCACGAAAGCACCGTGCTAGAATGCGGTGCTCTCTTCCTGTTACCCGCGAAGCGTTTTTGCGGTGCCCGATTCGGTATTCATAATTTCAATTCATGACTCTCAAGCCCCTTCCCCGCCTGTTCAGCCTCTTATTCATTGCGTTCATTCCGGGCCTGGGCCTGGCTGCCGAAAAGACCACCTACGGCCTTAACGAGTACGCGCAACTGACCGACATCGACCTGCGCGTGGCAGCCAAACTCGATACGGGTGCATTGACCGCCTCGCTCAGTGCCCGTGACATCAAGCGTTTCAAGCGCAATGGCCAACCCTGGGTACGCTTCTACCTGGCGATCGACAACGCCCATTCCCACCCCATCGAGCGGCCGCTGGTGCGCGTGAGCTCCATCAAGCGACGCGCCGACGATTGTGAATGCAGCGCCCGCGAACGCAAGACCCATACCCAGCGGCCGGTGATCGAACTCGACGTGTGCATGGGCCATACCCAGCGCCGCATCGAAGTCAACCTCACCGACCGCACCGCATTCGACTACCCGCTGCTGATCGGCTCCGATGCGCTCACCCGCTTCGACGCGCTGGTCGACCCCAGCCGCAAACACGCTGCCGGCAAACCCGCCTGCGCCACTGTCGCCACCCTCGCAGAGTAATTTCAATGCGCGCTCTAACCCTGCACTTGAAGATCCTGATCACCGCGCTGGTGGGGCTGGGCATTGCCATCACCGCCTATCAGATCCTCGTACTCGGCATTCCGGTGACCGAAGACGAAACCGACGATCTGTGGAACATCGACGCCAAGGTCGAATTCGTCGCCAGCGCCAAGGACCCGGTAAAGGTGCAGATGTTCGTGCCGCCACTGAGCCGTGACTATGTGAGCCTCAACGAGAGCTTCATCTCCAACAACTACGGTGTCAGCGTCAATCGTCTGGACGGCAACCGCAAGGTGACCTGGTCGGCCCGGCGCGCTTCGGGCAACCAGACGCTGTACTACCGCCTGGTACTGACCAAGCGTTACAGCGGCGAAAAACTCAAGGTCAAGGGCCCGATCTTCCGTGACAGCCTGGCTGTGGAAGGCCCGGAAAAGATCGCCGCCGAAGCGTTGCTGGCGCCCATCCGCCAGCATTCGGCCGATGTCGAGACCTTTGTCGGCGAAACCATCAAGCGGGTCAACAATCTGGCCGACGACAACGTCAAGCTGCTGCTTGCCGGTGATACCTCGACCTTGCACAAGGCACGGATCGTCGACCTGCTGTTGTCCATCGCCCATGTCCCGATGGAAAAGGTCCACACCGTGCGCCTGCTCGCCGACCAGGCGCAGACACCGGAACTGTGGCTGCGCAGCTTCAACGGCAACGACTGGTTGTACTTCAACCCCGATACCGGCGAGCAGGGCCTGCCCGAGGATCGCCTGCTGTGGTGGACAGGTGACGAAAACCTGGTCAGCGTCGAGGGCGGACGCAAGGCAACCGTCACCTTCACCATGAACAACAGCGAGATGAACGCCATTCGCCTAGCCAAGCTGACCGACGAGAACACCGACGCCGACTTTCTCGAGTACAGCCTGTACGGCCTGCCGCTGCAGACCCAGCAGACCTTCATGATCATGGTGATGATCCCCATCGGCGTGCTGGTGATTCTGATCCTGCGCAACCTGATCGGCATCCAGACCCTGGGCACCTTCACTCCGGTGCTGATCGCCCTGGCGTTCCGCGAAACCCAGCTGGGCTTCGGCATCATCCTGTTTACGGTAATCACCGCGCTGGGGCTGTCGCTGCGCTCCTACCTGGAACACCTGAAGCTGCAGATGCTGCCCAGGCTGTCCGTGGTGCTGACGTTCGTCGTGGTGCTGATTGCCGCGATCAGCCTGTTCAGCCACAAGCTGGGCCTGGAGCGCGGGCTGTCGGTGGCGCTGTTCCCGATGGTGATCCTGACCATGACCATCGAGCGCCTGTCGATTACCTGGGAAGAGCGCGGCAGCGGGCATGCCTTGAAGGTCGCGGTGGGCACGCTGTTCGCCGCCTCCCTGGCGCATATCCTGATGAGCGTTCCGGAACTGGTGTACTTCGTGTTCACCTTCCCGGCGATCCTGCTGATCCTGGTGGGTTTCATGCTCGCCATGGGCCGCTACCGCGGCTACCGACTGACCGAACTGGTGCGTTTCAAGGCCTTTCTCAAGCAGGCCGACTCCTGATGTTCGGCCTGTGGAAAACCTGGAAAGCGCTGGAGGCCCGCGGCATCATGGGCATCAACCGGCGCAACGCCGACTATGTGCTCAAGTACAACCGGCGCAGCCTGTACCCCATCGTCGATGACAAGATCATCACCAAGGAGCGCGCCATTGCGGCGGGTATCCATGTGCCCGAGATGTTCGGGGTGATTTCCACGGAAAAGCAGATCGACCGCCTCGACGAGATCATCGGTGGGCGCAGCGACTTCGTGGTCAAGCCGGCCCAGGGCGCTGGCGGCGACGGCATTCTGGTGGTCGCCGACCGCTTCGAGGAGCGCTTTCGCACCGTGTCGGGCAAGATCATCAGCCGCGAAGACATCGAGCACCAGATTTCCAGCATCCTCACCGGCCTGTATTCGCTGGGTGGGCACCGTGACCGCGCGCTGATCGAATACCGGGTGATCCCCGACCAGATCTTCAAGAGCATCAGCTACGAAGGCGTACCGGACATCCGCATCATCGTGCTGATGGGCTACCCGGTAATGGCCATGCTGCGCTTGCCGACCCGGCAGTCGGGCGGCAAGGCCAACCTGCACCAGGGTGCCATCGGCGTCGGCGTCGACCTGGCCACAGGTGTGACCCTGCGCGGCACCTGGCTGAACAACATCATCAGCAAGCATCCCGACACCACCAACGCTGTGGACGGCGTACAGCTGCCCAACTGGGACGGCTTCATGCGCCTGGCCGCCGGCTGTTTCGAGTTGTGCGGGCTGGGCTACATCGGCGTCGACATGGTGCTGGACCAGGAAAAAGGCCCGCTGATCCTGGAGCTCAACGCCCGTCCCGGGCTGAACATCCAGATTGCCAACGACTGTGGCCTGACCCTGCGCACCCAGGCGGTGGAAAAACACCTGGAAGCGCTGGCAGCCGAAGGCCTCGTGGAAACCGTCGAAGAACGCACGCGCTTCGTCCAGGAACTGTTCGGTCATGTGCCCGCCGTAGTGACCTGAACGCGGACGCCACGCCACCCGCACACGCGCCGCCCGGGTGCATTACAATCCCAGCCCCGTCACTGGCCACCGACCTATCATGCCAACCTGCTCGCTTCACGCCCTGCCCTACCTGGCCGACCCGGCGCCCTATTTCGCTGCGGTTCGCCACGCGCCTGGCGCGGTACTGCTCGACAGCGCGCAGCCGATCGCCCAGCGCGGCCGCTTCGACCTGATCAGCGCATGGCCGGTGCAGACCCTCGACGTCCGGGCCGGTGAGTCAGGCCAGCAGTACCTGCAACGCGCCCGTGCCGCGCTGGCCGGATTGGGCCAGGCGCAATTGCCCGACGGCTGCGAGTTGCCCTTCGCCGGAGGGCTGATCGGCTACCTGAGCTACGATTTCGGCCGAAGGCTGGAGACCTTGCCAGCGCCCAACGAGGACGACCTCGACCTGCCGCACGCCAGCCTGGGCCTCTACGCCTGGGCGTTGATCAGCGACCATCGCCGGCAGACCAGCGAATTGATGTTCCACCCCACGCTGGATGCGCGCGAACGGCAACGCCTGATCGACCTGTTCGCGCAGCCGGCCACCCTCGAAGCACCGGCCTTCCGGTTGCACACCTCGATGACGCCGGACCGAACCCCGGAGCAGTACCGGCGGGCGTTCGAAACGGTGCAGGCCTATATCCGGGCCGGAGACTGCTATCAGGTCAATCTGACCCAGCGTTTTCGTGCCGCCTGCTCGGGCGACCCGTGGACCGCTTATCAGGCTGTACGCGCCGCCTGCTCCACACCGTTTTCCGGCTACCTGCAGCTGGCGGGCGGCGCAGCCTTGTTGAGCTTTTCCCCGGAGCGTTTCATCAAGGTCACGGCCGGTCATGTCGAAACCCGGCCGATCAAGGGCACCCGCCCACGCAGCCTCGACCGCGAAGAAGACGCGCGCCAGGGCCGCGAGCTGCTGGCCAGTGCCAAGGACCGCTCGGAGAACCTGATGATCGTCGACCTGCTGCGCAACGACCTGGGCCGGAGCTGCCGGATCGGCTCGGTTCGGGTACCGCAGCTGTTCGCGCTGGAGAGCTATCCGAACGTTCACCATCTGGTCAGCGCCGTGACCGGCGAGTTGGCCGCGGACAAGGACTGTCTGGATCTGCTTGCCGGCAGCTTCCCCGGTGGTTCGATCACCGGCGCGCCGAAGATCCGCGCCATGCAGATCATCGACGAAGTGGAACCGACCCAACGTGCCATCTACTGTGGCTCGTTGCTGTACCTGGATGTGCGCGGTGAGATGGACAGCTCCATCGCCATCCGTACCCTGCTGGTCAAGGACGGTCAGGTCTGCTGCTGGGGCGGTGGCGCAATCGTGGGCGACTCGCAGTGGCAGGCCGAATACCAAGAGTCGATCTTCAAGGTCAGCGTCCTGCTGGACACCCTCGCGGGGCTCTGAGCCGGATCATGTCGCCCGGTGTTTTTTGTTACCATTGCGCCACATAGAGCGCCAAGCGCCACTTTGACCAGGAAGCCGCCTGATGAGCCAACCCTTCGACGTCGCCGACATGGCGACGACCTACGCGAACAAGTCCCCGCAGGACATTCTCAAGCTCGCCTTCGCCCACTTCGGCGACGACCTCTGGATTTCCTTCAGCGGTGCCGAAGACGTGGTGCTGGTGGACATGGCCTGGAAGCTGAACAAGAACGTCAAGGTGTTCAGCCTGGACACCGGCCGCCTGCACCCGGAAACCTATCGGTTCATCGAGCAGGTACGCGATCACTACCAGATCACCATTGAACTGGTCTCGCCGGACAACGCGCTGCTGGACCCTTTCGTCAAGCAGAAGGGACTGTTCAGCTTCTATCGCGATGGTCATGGCGAGTGCTGTGGTATCCGCAAGATCGAGCCGCTGCGACGCAAGCTGTCGACCGTCAGCGCCTGGGCCACCGGGCAGCGCCGCGACCAGAGCCCTGGCACCCGTAGTCAGGTAGCAGCAGTGGAAGTGGACGGCGCGTTCTCGACGGCCGAGCGTACGCTGTACAAGTTCAACCCCTTGGCGCAGATGAGCAGCGAGGAGGTGTGGGGCTACATCCGCATGCTCGAGCTGCCCTATAACAGCCTGCACGAGCGTGGCTTCATCAGTATCGGCTGCGAGCCCTGCACGCGGCCGGTACTGCCCAACCAGCACGAGCGCGAGGGGCGCTGGTGGTGGGAGGAAGCCACGCAAAAGGAATGCGGGCTGCATGCAGGCAATCTGATCGCCAAGACCTGAGCCGCGCAGCGCCTCCAGGCCATGGCAAGCCTGGAGGCAGCGGCGCGATCAATGCTCGGGTAACTCGACGCCTTCGAACAAGGCTTCCAGTTCCTGCTTGTTGTGGCACTGGATGGCCTTGGCCATGACCTCGCGGGTGAGGTGCGGCGCGAACTTCTCGATGAAGTCGCACATGAAGCCGCGCAGGAAGGTGCCGCGGCGGAAGCCGATGCGGGTCACGCTGGACTCGAACAGGTGATCGGCGTCGAGTACCACCAGGTCGTTGTCGAGCTTGGGATCGACCGCCATCTTGGCCACGATCCCCACTCCCAACCCCAGGCGCACATAGGTCTTGATGACGTCGGCATCGGCCGCGGTGAACACCACCTTCGGCGCCAGGCCGCGCCGCGAGAACGCTTCGTCGAGCTTGGAGCGACCGGTGAAACCGAATACGTAGGTGACGATCGGGTACTCGGCCAGTGCCTCGAGCGTCAGTTTCGGCACCTTGGTCAGGGGATGCCCCTGGGGTACCGCGATGCAGCGGTTCCAGCGGTAGCACGGCATCATGATCAGATCGCCGAACGAATCCAGCCCCTCGGTGGCAATGGCGAAGTCGACGGTGCCGTCGGCGGCCATTTCGGCAATCTGCATCGGTGAGCCCTGATGCATGTGCAGGGCCACGTCCGGATACTGTTTGATGAAGCTGCTGATCACCGTCGGCAGTGCATAACGGGCCTGGGTGTGGGTGGTGGCGATGGAGAGCGTGCCCTTCTTCTCGTTGGAGAATTCCTGGGCGATCTGCTTGATGCTTTCCACCTTGCGCAGGATCTCGCCTGCCGTGGTGATGATGCGTTCACCGGCCGGGGTGACGCGGGTCAGGTGTTTGCCGCTGCGAGCGAAGACTTCAACACCCAATTCGTCTTCCAGCAGGCGGATCTGCTTGCTGATACCTGGCTGCGAGGTATACAGGCTTTGCGCCGTGGCGGAGACGTTGAGGTCATGATGCGCTACCTCCCAGATGTAGCGCAGTTGCTGAAGCTTCATATGAATCCCTCACACAGGAAAAACCGCCAGTCATCGGCGACGGGTTATAACTATATTAAAGGTTTTAACAATAAATCTAGAACTTTTTATTAAATTTGTAGGAAAAATAACCAACCCTAGATTCATCCTCTGGGTCTGCTGCGGTGCTCGGTCAGGGGCACCATGTAGACCGGCACCGGGGACAGCTGCAGCACGCGGGCCGCGGTGCGCCCCAGGGGAACGTCAACAGTGGCACCGTGGCTGTGGCTGCCGAATACCAGCAAGTCCACGGCCAGTCGTTGGGCCTGGTCGAGGATGACCTCGGCTGGATCGCCCTGCCGCACACGCACGGCGCGGATCAAGGCAAGGCCCGGCTCGTCGTCGCCCAGGTCGCTGCGCAGGCTCTGCAGGACCTTCTCCTCGATCCCGGCCATGACGGTATTGAGCCCCTGGCTGTGCAGGCGGTCGAGCGCGGACTCGTCGAGGTAGCTTTGCAGCACCGATTCGGCGATCAAACCCATCGGCTCCACGGCATGGATGACATACAGCTGCGCGTTGAAACTGCGCGCCAGGGCTACGGCGTGCTGCATGACGAACGGGGCATATACCCCCAGGTCAGTGGCGTAGAGCATGGAGCGGATCATGCGACCTCCGAAGTGGCCAATGCGACAGGCATACTTGAGCGTAGCAGTGCCGCCCGCCGCGCACCGGTCGTCGGCGCACGGCAATGGCACAAATCCGTTGTCTGCATGCGCTCTAACGCGCTAAGGTTCGACTCCCCCGCCGCTCATAATCATGCTGTGCCTCGCCGTGCGGGGTTCGCTGGCGGCCGGCACCCGTGACCTGACGAGTAACACGATGGCTGACCTACCGATCGACGACCTTAACGTCGCTTCCAACGAAACCCTCATCACCCCTACGCAGCTGAAACGGGAAATCCCGCTCAGTGCCGCCGCGCATACCACCGTGGCCGCTGGCCGGGAAGTGGTGCGCAATATTCTCGACGGTCGTGACCATCGCCTGTTCGTGGTCATTGGCCCGTGCTCGATTCACGACATCGACGCGGCGCACGAATATGCGCGCCGGCTCAAGGCACTGGCCGCCGAAGTTTCGGACACCCTGTACCTGGTCATGCGCGTGTACTTCGAAAAACCGCGCACCACGGTCGGCTGGAAAGGCCTGATCAACGACCCGTACCTGGACGACTCTTTCAAGATCCAGGACGGTCTGCACATCGGTCGGAAACTGCTGCTGGACCTGGCCGAGATGGGCCTGCCCACTGCGACCGAGGCGCTGGACCCGATTTCGCCGCAGTACCTGCAGGACCTGATCAGCTGGTCGGCCATCGGCGCGCGCACCACCGAATCGCAAACCCACCGCGAAATGGCTTCGGGCCTGTCCTCGGCCGTGGGCTTCAAGAACGGTACCGACGGCGGCCTGACCGTTGCCATCAACGCGTTGCAGTCGGTGTCCAGTGCGCATCGGTTCCTGGGCATCAATCAGGAAGGTGGCGTATCCATCGTCACCACCAAGGGCAATGCCTACGGCCACGTGGTACTGCGCGGCGGCAACGGCAAGCCCAACTACGACTCGGTCAGCGTGGCGGTGTGCGAGCAGGCGCTGGAAAAAGCAGGCATCAAGGCCAACATCATGGTCGACTGCAGCCACGCCAACTCAAACAAGGACCCAGCCCTGCAACCGCTGGTCATGGAGAACGTGGCCAATCAGATCCTGGAAGGCAACCAGTCGATCATCGGTCTGATGGTGGAAAGCCATTTGAATTGGGGCAGTCAGTCGATTCCCAAGGACTTGGGCGACCTGCAGTACGGCGTATCGGTCACCGATGCGTGCATCGACTGGGCCAGCACCGAGAAGACGCTGCGCAGCATGCACGCCAAACTCAAGGACGTGTTGCCCAAGCGTAACCGCTGAGCCCAGGCGCCGGGTCAGTCGAGTTTGCGCTTACCCGGCCTTTGCATGCAGTTGCATGCCTGCCTCGTTACAGCTTGGCCGCACGGCGCTGATGGCGTTCCATGTAGCGTTCGACATAGGAACACGACGGAATCACCGTATAGCCATGGCTCTCGGCGTAGTCCAGAGCCTGCTCGGTGAGTGCCGCAGCGATACCCCGCCCACGCAGGGCGTTGGGCACGAAGGTGCGATAGATGTCCAGGGTCTGCTTGCCCAGGTCCATGTAGGTGAGGTAAGCACGATGGCCGTCGATATTGACTTCGAACTGGTGACCGGCCTGGTCGTGGTGGATCGAAAGCGCCTCGCTCATCGCGTTTCCTCGCGGGTCTTGGATTTAGACCTCTACCTTACCGCTCTTTGTACAACGAAGAAACAGTTGTGCAGGCCCATGCCGTTTTTGTCATCAAGCGCAATCGTCATGGCTGCGACGGAAACAAACAACATCGCCCTGCAGGCGAGTTGATTGTCTTCCTGCTCACTCATTGTCCGCTTTCTGGTTATCTCCATTTGGGCCTGCCGCCCGACATTTACACTCGCCCTTAGTTCATGCTTGAAGCAATTACGCGATGCACTTGCGCACGCCCTGGCCCGCGCCCAACCAGCGCTAGACCGTGATTTTCGGCTTATGTTCCGCCTCTGCGGCGTGGGTGGATTTTTTTTCATCTCTTGCGCAGAGTCCGTTTACTTACTACAAGTAATGAGTAGTATGTACGGCGGCTAGTTTCTCATTCATGAGAAATGGCTACTTAAAAGAATGTCCTTCGAAGGGGAACACAATGAACAATGCTCTGAAATTCTCTGCACTGGCCCTGGCCGCCGTTCTGGCTACCGGTTGCAGCAGCGCAACCAAAGAAACCGAAGCTCGCCTGACCGCTACCGAAGACGCCGCCGCGCGCTCGCAAGCTCGTGCCGACGAAGCCTACCGCAAGGCTGACGAAGCGCTGACCGCCGCTCAGAAAGCCCAGCAGACTGCCGACGAAGCCAACGAGCGCGCCCTGCGCATGCTCGACAAGGCCAGCCGCAAGTAACAGCCTTTTCCGAGGCTGTAAAAAAACCGACCCCCTGGGTCGGTTTTTTTATGGGCGCAGCCGCAGCCAGCTAGGGCGCAGGCAGACTGCCCGGTGCGCTGCTGATCATCGGAGCGCCCGCCCCGGCGATTTCAACCGGCAAGCCGTCTTCGGCGGCGACCACATCACGAACCACGTCCCAGTTCATCTTGATGTCCGGGGCGAAGTCGCGACGGTTGAGCAACGCATTGATGACGGCGGTGTGCCTGTCGAGGGTTACCGGATCACCCTTGTCGGTCAGTTGCGCATGGGCTTCCAGGTACACCTTGCCGCCGCTCATGCCGAACTTGTAGGACTCGTTCATGATGCGCACGCCAGTGCCCACCGGCACCATGCTGGCCAACTCCAGCACATTGTCGTTGTACATGCGGAAGCAGCCATGACTGGTGCGCATGCCGATGCCGAACTGCTTGTTCGAGCCGTGAATCAGGTAGCCCGGCAGACCGAGAGTGAACTTGAAAGGCCCCAGCGGGTTGTCCGGGCCGGCGGGCACCACATTGGGCAGCGGATCACCGTCTGCAGCATGCTCGGCCTTGATCGAGGCCGGTGGCGTCCAGGTCGGATTGGGGGTCTTGGCGATGATCTTGGTGTGCGCGATGGGCGAACCCCACCCTTCCCGGCCGATCCCCAGCGGATAGGTACGCACGACGTCCTCGCCCTTGGGGTAGTAATAGAGGCGGTACTCGGCCAGGTTGATGACGATGCCTTCGCGCGGACCCGGCGGCAAGATGAAACGGGTCGGCAGGACAATCTGCGTGCCGGCACCCGGCAGCCAAGGGTCGACGCCAGGGTTGGCGGCGACCATTTCCAGATAGCCGAGGTCGTTGGCCGTCGCGATGTCGGCGAAGGTGTCCTCGTACTTGGCGGTGATGGTCTGCACCTGGCCGATGATGTCTTCACCCGCAGGTGGCAACGGGAATTCCAGCGCCATGGCCGGCGCCGCGGCGAATGCGGCGGCCAGCGACAGGCAGCGGGTGAAGACGGAAAGGCTCGGCGGCATCCAGGAAATCCTTGGTCGAACTGAACGGGACAATGCCCCGATTGTACGCGCAGTTGCCGGGCGCGTGTAGACGGGTACCGTCGGGGTGCCGATCAGGGGATCGACTGCAGTTCGGGCCATACCGGTCGTGTGCCCTTGCGCTGGGCGAACAGGATGGCCCGGCACAGTTTGCACAGCCGCTGGTCACGAAAGATCAGCTTGTGCACTTCCAGCCAGCGCGGCTGGGCCGGGAGCAAGGTTCCACACAAGGTGCGGTCCACCGAACCACCGAGTTCCAGCTGACGCGCAGCCAGGTGCACACGACTTTCCTGGCAGGCGAACAGGTCCAGCTGATCGTCGGGTTCGATCAATTGATAGGCAAACAGGGACCAGGCGGGACGCGGCATCGGGGGCTCCAAACAGGGGGCGCCACATTAGCCGAAAGCCCGCGTCCAGAAAAGCGTCAAAGCAGGGGTTTGAGCGTCGGCCAGACGTTTTCCAGCAGTTTGCCCTGGGCGCTGGCCGTGGGGTGCACACCGTCGGCCTGCATCAAGGTCGGTACCCCGCCGACCCCTTCGAGCAAAAACGGCACCAGCGGCACTTTTTTCTCTTCCGCCAGCGCGTGATAGACCTGAGCGAACGACTGGGTGTAACGCGCGCCGTAGTTGGGCGGCAGCTGCATGCCCAGCAACAGGACCTCGGCGCCGGCCTTGCGGGAGAGCTCGATCATCGACGCAAGATTCTGTTGCAATTGCGTTACCGGCATACCGCGCAGGCCATCGTTGCCACCCAGCTCGAGCACGACCAGGTCCGGCTTGTGCGCTGCAAGCAGCGCGGGCAGCCGCGCCGAGCCATTGGCCGAGGTGTCGCCGGTGATCGAAGCGTTGACCACCTTGTCGCTGAAACCCTGCTGCTCCAGGCGCTGCTCGAGCAGCGCGACCCAGCCGGCACGGGTATCCAGGCCGAAAGCCGCGCTGATACTATCGCCAACGATCAGTACCGTACCTGCCGCTGCACTCTGGGCGGCCAACATCAGGCCCAGGCCAGCACTCATCAACCACATTCGCATCGGGACTCTCCATGGGCGCAAGCATTCTTACAGCGCGGAACCTTAGCAAAGTGGTCACCAGCGCGGAAGGTGAACTGACCATTCTGCACGAACTCTCGCTGGAATTGGCCAAAGGCGACAGCCTGGCCATCGTCGGCGCATCGGGTTCGGGCAAGTCTACCCTGCTCGGCCTGCTGGCCGGCCTCGACCTGCCCAGCGCGGGCAGCGTGACCCTGGCCGGCCAGGACCTGAGCACGCTGGACGAAGACCAGCGTGCCCGGGTACGGGCCGAACATGTCGGTTTCGTGTTCCAGTCGTTCCAACTGCTCGACAGCCTGGATGCTCTGGAGAACGTGATGCTGCCGCTGGAGCTGGACGGCCGCAAGGACGCCCGCGAACATGCGCGCACGTTGCTCGAACGGGTCGGCCTGGGCCAGCGTCTGACCCACTCGCCGCGCCAGCTCTCGGGCGGCGAGCAACAGCGTGTCGCCATCGCCCGCGCATTCGCGGCCGAACCGGACGTGCTGTTCGCCGACGAACCTACCGGCAATCTCGACAGCCATACCGGCGAGCGCATCAGCGACCTGCTGTTCGAGCTCAACAAGGAGCGCGGTACCACTTTGGTGCTGGTCACCCACGACGAACGCCTGGCGCATCGCTGCCACCGCCTGATCCGTCTCGATGCCGGGCGCCTCGTTGCGCCCCTGGAGCCCTGATGGCTGGCCTGCCGATGTTGCGACTGGTGGCCCTTGCCGCCCGTCAGTTGTTGCGTGATGCGCGCTCCGGCGAGCTGCGCGTGCTGTTCTTTGCCTTGCTGGTAGCCGTTGCTGCCAGTACCGCAATCGGCTATTTCGGAGCACGCCTCAACGGCGCGATGCAGTTGCGCGCTACCGAGTTTCTCGGCGCCGACCTGATCCTGCAGGGCAGCAGCCCAGCGCGCCAGGAGCAGATAGATGCAGGCACCAGCGTTGGCCTGGATCATGCGCGGGTGGTGGAGTTCGCCAGCGTGATTGCCGCCGACAGCGGGATCCAGCTGTCCAGCGTCAAGGCGGTCGATGAGGCCTATCCCTTGCGCGGCGAGCTCAAGAGCGCGGCGCAGCCGTATGGCGAGGAAACTGTTGGGGCTGGGCCCAAGCCTGGCGAGGCCTGGGCCGAGTCGCGGCTGCTGGCTGCGCTGAACCTGAAAGTGGGCGATACCCTGGATGTAGGCAGCAAGACCTTGCGCCTGGCACGGGTGCTGACTTACGAGCCGGACCGTGCCGGCAATTTCTACAGCCTCACGCCTCGGGTGATGATCAACCTGCAGGACCTGGCCGCGACCAACGTGGTGCAACCGGGCAGCCGGGTGACCTACCGCGAACTCTGGCGCGGTGCGCCCGACCTGTTGGCCAGTTATCAGAAGCAGCTGGAGTCGGGGCTCGAACCCAACCAGCGTCTGCGTGATGCCAGGGACAGCAACCAGCAGATCGGCGGCGCCCTGGGCAAGGCCGAGCGCTACCTGAACATGGCGAGCCTGGTGGCGGTGCTGTTGGCTGGCGTGGCGGTGGCAATGTCGGCCAGCCGTTTCGCCGCGCGACGTTTCGATGCCAGCGCCCTGTTGCGCTGCCTTGGCCTGTCGCGGCGCGAGGTGATGCTGATGTTCTGCGTGCAGCTGGCCCTGCTGGGTGTGCTGGCGTGCCTGAGCGGCGCGCTGATCGGCTGGCTGGCGCAGCTGGTGCTGTTCCAGATGCTGCACGGGCTGCTGCCAGCCGTGGTACCGGCCGGAGGGCTGTTTCCCGCACTGGCCGGCATCGGCACCGGGCTGGTGGCGCTGGCCGGGTTTGCCCTGCCGCCCCTGGCGGCCTTGGGCGCGGTGCCGCCCCTGCGGGTACTGCGTCGTGATTTGCTGCCAGTGCCGCCAAGCACCTGGCTGGTGTATGGCACTGCGCTGCTGGCGCTGGGCTTGATCATGTGGCGGTTGAGCCTGGACCTGGTGCTGACCTTCGCCCTGCTCGCCGGCGGCCTGTTGGCGGCGCTGATCCTGGGTGGCCTGTTGTTGCTGGGTTTGAAAAGCCTGCGCCGCTTGCTGGCCCGTTCACCCCTGCCGTGGCGCCTGGGGCTCGGACAACTGCTGCGCCATCCCCTGGCGGCTGCCGGGCAGGCGTTGGCCTTTGGCCTGATTCTGCTGGCAATGACACTGATCGCACTGTTGCGCGGCGAGCTGCTGGACAACTGGCAGAACCAGCTACCCAAGGACGCACCGAACTATTTCGCCCTGAACATCCTGCCGGACGAGCGCGATGCCTTTGCCGGCCATCTGCAGCAGGCCGGCGCCCGCTCGGCGCCGTTGTACCCGGTCATGCCCGGCCGCCTGGTCGACATCAACGACGCGCCGGTGCAGGAGCTGGTCGAGAAGGATTCACGCGGTGAACGCGCGGTGCAGCGGGACCTGAGCCTGACCTGGTCCGAGCACCTGCCCAATGGCAACCGGATAACCGCCGGGCAATGGTGGAATGCGGCCCAGCGCGCTGACGTACCCGGCGTGTCGGTCGAAGAAGGGGTGGCGCAAAGCCTGAATCTCAAGCTTGGCGACCGTCTGACGTTCAATATCGGCGGTTCCAACCGCGATGCCGTGGTCACCAGCCTGCGCACGGTGGACTGGAACAACTTCCAGCCCAACTTCTTCATGATCTTCCAGCCCGGCACGTTCGACGACCTGCCGACTACCTACCTGACCAGCTTCTATATTGCGCCCGGTCATGATTCACAGGTGGTCGAACTGTCCAGAGCTTTCCCGGCGGCCACGATTCTGGGGGTCGAGGCGCTGCTGGAACAGCTGCGCAGCATCCTCGCCCAGGTCACCCTGGCGGTGGAGTACGTGTTGCTGTTCGTGCTGGCAGCAGGCATGGCGGTGTTGTTTTCCGGGCTGCAGGCCACGCTCGACGAGCGTATCCGCCAAGGCGCGCTGCTTCGTGCCCTGGGTGCCGAGCGCAAGCTGCTGGTCAAGGCGCGGCGCATCGAGTTCGGACTGCTGGGCGCCGCCAGTGGTGTGCTGGCGGCGTTGGGCAGCGAATTGATCAGCTTCGTGCTGTATCGCTACGCCTTCGACCTGGTGTGGACGCCGCACCCCTGGCTGCTTTGCCTGCCGCTGATCGGCGCGCTGCTGGTGGGCGGGGCCGGGGTGTTCGGCACCCGTCGAGCCCTCAACGCAAGCCCGTTGCAGGTGCTCAGGGAAGGCTGAAACGCCGCGGGTGACTCAGCGCAGGGTGATGAGCCCCTGCCGGGCGATGCGCACGGCATGGGCAATCACTTCGTGGGCGTCGCGGGCCGACGGTGCCTGAATCACGGCCAGCTCGAAGCTGTTGTCGGGCAGGCTCTTCAAGGCGCTGTGCTGATCAATGAAACGCGCCACGAACGCACCGGGCTTGCCACGGCGACGCGGCCAGCCATCGAGGCTGCGCAGCAGGTTCGGCTGATGCTGGCCAACCAGCAGGATACGGGGATTGCGCAGGGATGGGCTGGCCGGGATCGGCGCGAGGCAAACGATGGGACGGGGACAGTTCATGATGGTGTTCTCAGCCTCGACCGCTTCATGTGGGAGAGCTGGGCAGCGGTGGGAGGCATCACCGAACCAGCGCTTTAGCGGTATTTCGAGGGCTTGTGAAAACCCCCAGGCGCCCCGCAAGTAGCTGTCTAAATCGGCGCATGAGCGGTAATCCTAGTGAACGGGCAGGCACGAGTCAACCGCCTGACTCGCAGGGCTTGCGACGGATGCGCACCGGAATCAGGCAGGTTTGTAGGAAATCTGGTTTACGTACCAGAGCGCTTCGCCATCGGGGATCTGCACGACGATGTCGTCGCCCTCCTGCTTCTTCAGCAGGGCACGGGCCATGGGTGAGTCGATGGAGATATAGTCATTGCGGCCATAGATCTCGTCATAGCCAACGATGCGGAATGTCTTGCGCGCGCCGTCATCGTTCTCGATCTCGACCCAGGCACCGAAGAATACCCGTCCTTCCTGTTCGGGCGAATAATCGACGACCTTGACGTCTTCCAGGCGCTTGCGCAGGTAGCGCACCCGGCGATCGATCTCGCGCAGCAGTTTCTTGTTGTACTGGTAGTCGGCGTTCTCACTGCGATCGCCCAGCGATGCTGCCCAGGCGACCTTCTGCGTAATCTCCGGACGATAGACGCGCCACAGATGATCGAGTTCGGCCCTCAATGCCTCGTGCCCTTCACGGGTAATGATGTTCGTTGCCAACACGGTCTCCAGCCAGGCTCAAAGCCGTAGCCTACAGCAAACGCCCTGCCCTGCCAGTACGCCGGGCGTTCAGCGAGCAGACGCCAGCTTGCGGGCGCCGGGCTCCAGTGAGTCGCGTTCGCGGGCGAATGCCAGGTAGTACTTGTTCACACTGTTGACGTAGCTCACCGAGGCCATGCCCATCTGCTCCATGGCGATGCGTTCGGTCTGGAAAAACCATTGATCGGGGTTGAGGCCGCGGCGGCGCGCCTCCTTGCGCATCGCCTGCACCCGTTCAGGGCCCATGTTGTAAGCGGCCAGGGTGAAGGCCATGCGTTCACGTTCGTTGAGCTTGTTGCTTGAGAAGAACTTGCGGCGGATCATCGCCAGGTATTTGGCCCCGGCCTGCACGTTGTTGTCGAGGTTCTGGATGTTGCCCACGCCCACCCGCCGCGCCGCCGAGGGGGTGATCTGCAGCAGGCCGGTCGCGCCGCCACCACCGCGGGCGGCCGGATCGAGCTTGGACTCCTTGAAGGCCAGCGCCGCGAGGTTGAGCCAGTCCATGTGCTGTTCGCGGGCGTGCCGCTGAAGCACCGGACGCAGTTTTTCGAGGCGCTGGCGGTCGCTGCGGGCCAGCGGATAGTGAACCTTGTACAGGCCGCGGTAGACCTTGACGAAAGCGGCGTCCTGATCGCGCGGCGCCTTGTACGAAGCCAGGAAGCGATCGACGCTGGCGCCTAGCTGCGGCGCGTCGCGGCGCACGTACCAGCTGACCGAACCCGGCGCGCTGAGCACCACACGACGGTCCACGCGCAGCCGCGGCATGACCTTGGCCCAGCGTTCGGCGATGGGCAGCTCGACCACGGTCAGCGGGTAGATCCCGGCCTGAACCATCTCCAGTACGTCCTCGGCGGCCAGACTGGGGTCCACCCATTCGATATCGATGGGCGCCAGCTTGCGCAATGCCAGTTTCTGGTTCCAGCGTTCGACGGCGGCGCCCGCTGCGCTGCCGTTGGGCAGGGCCAGGGTCTTGCCGGCCAATTGTTCGACGCGTACGTAACGCCGCCCGCCTTTGCTGCCGACCAGCACGAAGGGGACATTGGCGACCACCGCTTCGCTGGCAGCAATCTTGCTGGCGGGATGCGATCCCATCAACTCGCCAGGCGCGACCAGGTCGCCTTCGCCGCGCTGCAGGGCGCCGAGCAGTTGCTCCTTGGCGCGCGGGATGATCTTGAGCTGCAGCATCTGGCCTTTGCCGGCGTGAGCATTGAGATAACTTTGAAAAGCCTGCAGGCGGTGGTACTCGACGCCGATGGCCTGGCCGCGAACCTGACCCGAGCTGTTGCGGCTCTGGTTGACCAGCACGCGCAATACCTTGCTCGACTGGATCTGCGCCAGGTCGCGGACCTTTGCCGGGTGCGCCGCCAGGGGTGGCCCCGCCGGACGAGCGGCCGCGGCCGAGGGCAGCCCGAGGGCCAGGCAGAGCATGACAATCAGTGATCTAAGGCCCATGGTTCCCCGGCAATGTCCTGAGCAGTCCCTCAAGGACCGCCATAACCTTTTGAAGTTCTTGGTTTTCTTGCCAATCACCAAGCTCTGGTATGCTTTTCGCCTCCTGCTTCGAGGTAGCACCATGCAACTCATCGATATCGGCGTCAACCTTACCAACGACAGCTTCGCGCAAAAGCACGAGGCCGTTCTGCAGAGGGCCTACGCGGCGGGCATCTGTCAGCTGGTGCTCACCGGGACCAGCGTCGAGGGCAGCGAACAGGCGCTGCAACTGTGCCAGCGGTGGGATGAGTCGGGCGAGCGGCTGTTCAGTACTGCGGGCATTCATCCACACAGCGCCAGCGAATGGAACGGCGACAGCGCCGCATGTCTGCGCGACCTGCTGCGCCTGCCTCAGGTCAAGGCCGTGGGTGAATGCGGCCTGGATTTCAATCGGGATTTCTCGCCGCGTCCGCAGCAGGAAAAGGTGCTGCAGGAACATCTGGCTCTGGCCGTGGAGTTGCAGCTGCCGGTATTCCTCCACGAGCGCGACGCCCACCAGCGCCTGCTGGACATTCTCAAGGATTACCGTGACCACCTGCCGGCCGCCGTGGTGCACTGCTTTACCGGCGAGCGCCAGGCGCTGTTCGGTTATCTGGACCTGGACCTGAACATCGGCATCACCGGCTGGATCTGCGACGAGCGTCGCGGCACCCATCTGCACCCGCTGGTTGGCAGCATTCCCGCTGCGCGGTTGATGCTCGAGAGCGATGCGCCGTACCTGCTGCCGCGCACCTTGCGCCCCAAGCCCAAGAGCGGCCGCAACGAGCCGGCCTTCCTCACTGAGGTCCTGCGTGAAGTGGCACTGCATCGCGGCGAAAGCCTGGCTGATCTGGCGCGCACCACGACAGCCTGCGCTCGGGCGTTTTTCGGTCTGCCGGAAATCCGCAGTGCGCTCTATGACGACGATAGCGAAGCTTGATTCGCGGCCAATGCGAGGGCTGACTATTATCGTTCTCAACTGATCCGGACCAGGACAGTGCTGAACAATTCGCCGGTGTCAGGACTCTACAGGTCATGCCATCCAGAAATGGCTCACGCAGAAACGTCTTGTTGATCCAGGTCCTGTTGCACCGTACCCAAGGAGCATTGAGCCATGAACGACACCACCGCATTGAAAATCGTCAACGACCCAAACAACGGTCTGCGCGTTTCGCGCGCCATTGCGCTGCCGTTGCTGGCCCTTTCCGCCTTGATGCTGGTGGATGCCTCAGCTTGTGCCAGCGTCGGCGAAGCCGCCATCGGCGTGATCGGTCTGATCGCCGCCTTCGCTCTGGGGCGCGGCCAGCGTGAACCCAGCCAGGCCGAAGTCAGCCAAAAACTGTCACCGTCTGCCGGCTGATTGCCAACAGCTCGCCCTCTGGGTTCCACATGGCTGCGGAGGTGTGCCCATAACCATCGCGGGCATGCTCGATCAGGGCCTGGTAACGGCACCAATCGCCGCTGCGCATTGCGGGCATCGGCTGAATGAACTCGATGGTCCAGGTCAGGCTGCTGCCAGGTGCCGGCTTGTTCAGATAGGGCAGCAGCGCAGGCGGCCAGGCGTCGCCCAATACCAGCAACAAGGCTTCGGTGATCGGCTCATCGCGATCATGTTCCCGCAGCTGCATCCATCCGCCGATACCGGCGACCGGCGTATTGCTGAACGGCAGCGCGCCGATTCCCCACCGCATGTCCAGATGGCGAATGTACTCGGGCGTGACCCCAGGCAGATATGGCAGCGCGGTGGACTGTTCCAGCGTTTTCATGGCCGGCACCGGCATCGCGCTGAGGGTGATCGCCGATTCGCGCGGTAGACCGAAGCTGGCCTGGACCACGGTCATGGTGCGTCCGTTCTGCACCGCCCGCGCCAGCACCGAGGTCACCGCACTGCCCTCGCGCAATATTTCCACTTGTAGATCCATGGGGACTTCCAGTTCGGCCGGCCCCACGAAAGTGATCGCCATCGAACGCACCGGCCGGTCAGGGACCTGCGCCGCCATGGCCTCGTGCAGCAATGCGGCCATGAGGCCGCCGTAGCAGGCGCGACCCTGGCTCCATTCGCGGGGTACGGTAACGCTGTGGGGTGGACGTCGTGCGCTTGCCAGCAAGTCGCGAAGGTTCATGGGCCGACCTTGGGGGTGGTTGTCGATGGGCTTGATGGTAGACAGCTCGGCGCGAGCGCGCAGCTTTCATATCGGCCAATCTCCAGTTCAAGTGGTCGCCCAGACACGCTGCGCTACGAGGCAGCACGCCCAGCCGAGCGTCCCAATTGCCTGCGCAAACGCGTCAGAGCAGTGCGCAATTGCTCGCGCGAAACCGGTCGACCGCCGTAGCGCTGGGCCATGAAGGCGTAGGCAAAGGTCAGAATGGCCTCGCTTTGCGCTGGCAAGTGAACGGCTGCGCGCTCGGCGAAAGCCATGGCGCCTTCGCCGGCATGACGCACCAGGCCACGACGGCGCAACAGGCGCTCGAACGCTGCGAACTCCTTGAGCTGCGGATCGACCCGGCGGCGCCATGGCTTGAGCAGCCAGACACTGGCCAGCAGCATGAACGACAGTCCACCGATCGGCAGCGCCCAGCGTTGCAGCCCCTGGAACCAGCGAGCGAGAAATTCGATCTGGCGTTCGCCCTGATACTCCAGCACCCAGCGCTGCCATCCGTAATTGAGGTTGTCCCATTGCAGGCGCAGGTCGTTGAGCCACGTCAAATGTGGGTAGCGCAGCGGCGAAAAGGGCGAGCCGGCAAGAAACTCTTCATCGGCTGAAAGCGCCTGCTGCAAGCCCTGCTCGACCCGCGCGGGGGCCACCGCTGCGGTGGGGTCGGCCCGTTGCCAGCCGGTGCCTGCCTGCCAGTATTCGACCCACGCGTGGGCTTCGAATTGACGTACGGTCAGGTAGTTGCCCGCCGGGTTGAGTTCGCCACCCTGGTAGCCGGCTACCACCCGTGCGGGTACCCCGGCCACACGCAAGGCATAGACCATGGCCCCGGCGTAGTGGGCGCAGAAACCGCGCCGGCTGTCGAACAGGAATTCGTCGATACTGTCGCGGCCCAGCACTGGCGGATTGAGGGTGTAGTGAAAAGGCAGTTCGCGAAACTGCCGCAGCATTTCATCCACCAGTGCCTGAGGCGCAGCGAAACGGGCACGCAGATCCTGCGCCCACTGGCGCGTGCGCGGATCGCCCTGGGCCGGCAGTTGCAACGCTGTGCGCAGCGCCGGGGGAGCCAGTTGGGGCTCGCGAATCACCTGCGGCCAGGACGTCACCGCGTACATCAGTGGCTGGTCGACCGGGCGCCGCCGCTGCAGGCGTCCATCGCTCAACTGGCGCACGCCGGGCAACGCCGTGCGGGCCACGTCCAGGGCGAACAACCAGGGCTTGCCGCTGGGCTGCTGAATGATCTGGTAATCCACAGACGGCCCCGTCGGCTGCCAATCCACTGCCGGTTGGGTCTGGATCCACGGCGACTGGCTCCAAGTCCGGCCGTCGTAGACATCCAGGCTCAGCGCACGCCAATAGAGGTCGCGCTTGGCCGGTATGGCACCATCGAAGCTGGCCCGAAAGGCCACCTCGCCGGACTGGCTGAGGCTGGCGACGTCGGCCGGGCTCATGCTTTCCGACAGGCCGGTCACGCCCTGCCCCGGCTTGGGCAGCGGCAGCGACCAGAGCGGTTCCAGCCGCGGAAAGAACACGAACAACAGCAGCATCAGCGGCAGTGCCTGCAGCACCAGGCTGCCGGCCAGTTTCAGTGTGGCCATCGGGCGGGCGATCAGTGAGGTCTGCTGCAACCCGATCAAGGCAGCCAGCAAAGCCAGCAGCGGCAGGACGCTGTACAGCGCCCAACCCAGGCTGGCATCGAACAGATAGGCCACTGCCAGACAGAACAGACCGAGAAAAATCACCACGCGGGCGTCGCGCGCGGTCTGCATCTCCAGCAGCTTAAGCAGGAACGCGGCCACCAGCAGCGCGGCGGTGGCCTCCAGGCCCACCCAGGTGCCGCTGGACAGGTACACGCCGGCGGCCACGGCGAGCATCAGCGCTACCTTGATCAGCCGCCCCGGATAACGCACACGCATGCGAAACACCTGCACGCGCCACAGCGTGCAACCCAACCACAAGCCCAGCAGCCACAACGGCACGTGCCACCACAACGGCACCAGCACCAGCGATTGTGCCAGCAGCAGCCAGGTCAGGCTGACGCGCGGAATGGCGGCGGGCGTACTCATGGCTGCTCTCCAAAAAGCGCCAACGCGCGCAGGCACGCTTCGCGGTGTGCATCGCCGCTGGCAGTGGCCAGCCGATTGCCGGGCAGCTGCAAGGCGAACGGCCGCTGTTCGCGGGACAGGGCCAGTACCCAATAGCAGAGGCGCGACAAGCGCTGCTCGACATCGCCGCCCAGAGCCACGAAGTCCAGGCACAGCTCCTGACCGCGCAGGTCGGCAAAGTCCTTGACCAGCAGCCCTTCACCACGCGACCAGGCCTTCCAGTGCATGCGCCGCCAGGAGTCGCCAGGCTGGTACTGCTTGAGACCCTGAAAATCATCCACGCCCTGGCCGTGCAGACGCTGCGCCTGGTCTTCGATGTCGGCCGACTCGCTGTGCAACGTCGGCACCTCGCCTTGCAGGGGCTGGGGATACACCAGCACGCGCTGGCCCAGATCGACCCAGGTCCAGGCCATCAGCACGCCCAACGGAAAGCTGGTCTCCACGCGCATGCGCGGTGCTGCCAGCCAGCCGCGACGCTCGGTAGGCAGGCTCAATTCCAGCGCCTGTACATGATCGGGTGCAACGTCGCTGCGTTGCAGCTGCCGGGCATCCCAGCCGACGCCGATGGCCTGGTGATCCTTGCCGCCGCTTTCCAGGCGCAGACCGAAGCGCGCCTGCTCGCCGACGAATACCGACGTGGCGCCATTGCCACTGACGAGCAGGCCGCTGAGGTTGCGATAGGTGTGCAGAATGGCCACGACGAACACCGAGCCCAGCAGGAATACCAAGGCGTAGGCGAGGCTATTCTGGTAGTTGATCGCGGCAAGGAACATCAGCAGCAAGACGACGATAAAGCCCATGCCGCTGCGGCTGGGGACGATGAAGATTCGACGCTGGTCGAGCTCGATGCGCGGCGCCGCTGGCAGCCGGCGCACCTGCCAGCGGCGCCAGCGCTCGCCCAGCCTGCGCTTCACAGCGCAGGCACCTCCCGCAGCAGCCACTGCACCAGCGCCCCGCCCCCTTGCCCGGCGGGGTCGGCGCGCTCGCGCAGGCGATGACTGACCACCGACGGCAGCACGGCTTGCACGTCTTCGGGAATCACGTAGTCGCGGCCGATCAGCAACGCCCAGGCCTTGGCGGCAGCGAGCAGCGCCAGGCTGCCGCGCGGCGACAGCCCGTAGGCAAACTGGGGCTGGCTGCGGGTGGCTTCCACCAGGCGCAGTACGTAATCGACCAAGGCGTCGCTGGCGCGTACCGCACGCGCCTGGGCTTGCAGCGCGGCCAACTGCGCATGATCGAGCACTGCATTCATGCGCGGCAGCAGATCGCGTCGCGCTTCGCCCATCAGCAGGGCTTTCTCTGCGGCCTTGGCCGGGTAGCCGAGCGACAGGCGCATGAGAAAGCGGTCCAGCTGCGATTCGGGCAGTGCGAACGTACCGCCCTGAGTCGTGGGGTTCTGCGTGGCGATGACGAAAAATGGCTGGGGCAGTGGCCGGGTGGCACCCTCGATGGTGACCTGGCCTTCTTCCATCGCTTCGAGCAAGGCACTCTGGCTTTTCGGGGTGGCGCGGTTGATTTCGTCCGCCAGCACCAGTTCGGCGAAGATCGGCCCAGGGTGGAACACGAAGCAGCCGCTGTCCTTGTCGAACACCGAAGTACCGAGGATGTCGCTGGGCAGCAGATCGGAAGTGAACTGGATGCGCTGGAAACTCAGGCCCAGCACTTTGGCCAGGGTGTGGCTGAGGGTAGTCTTGCCCATGCCGGGCAGGTCCTCGATGAGCAGGTGACCATCGGCGATCAGGCACGTCATTGCCAGGCGAACCTGGGTTTCCTTGCCCAGCAGGACTTCGTTGACCGCTTGCAGGCACTCATCCAGTCGACTGCGCATGGCAGACACTCCTTGTCGATACTACGTCTGCAGAACGCGCCCGGCGCCTTGCGGCGGCCCTGGGCGACTACCGTGCTTCAACGTCCGGCGCGTGACTCGCGAATGTAGAACCGCGCCTTCTCGGCCTTGCTGGTGCAACCTTCGAACGCTTCGAACTGCTGCTGGGTCTTGGCCCCGGTGAGCAGCGACAGCGCCTTGGAATAGCTGACGGTGCCGGCCAGGCCTTCGGCCTTGGCCAGATCGAGTTCATGCCAGGCACCATCGAGCTGCGTGGCGCAGCTGTCGCGGTAGGCGGTCTTGCCGGCACAACCGCTCAAGGCCAGCGCCACCAGTGGCACACAGATCCAGGCTTTCATCGATGACACCTCGGGAAAAACATCAGGGTAATGCTGGGTCAGACGGTGTGCCACCTAAAAAGTGCCGTTGCGTGAGTCCGTAGAGTGGCCTCCAGTGATGCGCGTTCATGTGGGAGCGGGTTCCTGTGGGAGCGGGTTCTACCCGCGAAGGCGTCGGCACCGGCACTGCCGGATTCGAATGTAAATCCGGGATTGATGGTGTGAGAGCTGGCGCTTTCGCGGGTAGAACCCGCTCCCACAGGGGGACGGTGTGGGTGCTGCGGCATTGATGGTGTGAGGGCTGGTGTCTTCGCGGGTAGAACCCGCTCCCACAGGGGGACGGTGTGGGTGCTGCGGGATTGATGGTGTGAGAGCTGGCGTCTTCGCGGGTAGAACCCGCTCCCACAGGGATGGCTACCACAAGGGTAGCTATCATAGGGATAGCTCCCACGGGGGATAGGTGTGGGCTGGGGAGCGGCGCGTCAGTCGGGGCTTGTCAGGCGGTAGCCGACGCCGGGTTCGGTGATGAGGAAGCGTGGGGCGGCGGGGTCGTCGCCGAGTTTCTGGCGCAGGTGGCCGACGACGATGCGCAGGTAGTGGGTGTCGTCGACATGGGTGGGGCCCCAGATATCCTTGAGCAGTTGCTGCTGGGTAATAACGCGCCCTGGATGGCGCGCCAGCTGCGCCAGCACCGCGTATTCCTTGCGGGTCAGGGCCACCGGCGCACCGTCGAGGACGACTCGGCGCAACGCCAGGTCGACCTGCAGAGGCCCCAATTGCAAGGCAGCCTCGAGCGTTTCGCTGCCGCTGGACTGACGCAACAACGCACGGACTCTGGCGAGGAACTCCTGAATGCCGAACGGCTTGGTCACATAGTCGTTGGCGCCACCGTCCAGGGCCTGGACCTTCTGCGCCTCGCTGGCGCGGACCGAAAGCACCAGTACCGGCACGGCACTCCACTGGCGCAATTGCTCGAGCACCTGTTGGCCGTCCATGTCCGGCAGCCCCAGGTCCAGCACCACCAGGTCGGGGCGCAGCAGTGCGGCCTGACTCAGGCCCTCGGCACCGGTGCCCGCTTCGATCACCTTGTAGCCTTGAGAGGCCAGGCTGATGCGCAGGAACTTGCGAATCTGCGGTTCGTCGTCGATGACCAGCAGGGTGTAAGCCAGCGAAGTGCTGGCTTCAGAGGTGCTGAAAAGGCTCATGCTCAGGTGTCCGGCTCCGCGCCCGGTTGAGCGCGCAACGGCAAGCATAAGGCGATGCAGGTGCCATGGCCATCAATGCCGCTGGTCACTTCGACACGACCGCCATGGGCGCCGACCATGCCCTGGCAGATCGCCAGGCCCAGCCCCGTGCCCTGCCCGCCCCGATCACCCCGGGCAGCGGTGTAGAACATGTCGAATATCTTCGCGCGCTCGGCTTCGGGAATGCCGGGGCCCTCGTCGCTGACCGCAAGCACCAGGCTGTCGTCGCGCACGCTGGCCGACACCTGCAGGCGCCCGCCGAGCGGCGAGAACCGAGCGGCATTCTCCAGCACATTGACCAAGGCCTGCTCGATCAGCGCCGCATGCACATGCAGCAGGGGCAATTGCGCAGGCACCTGCACCTGGACCTGCAACGGCGCCAGGGGTGCGCGCAATCGCGCCACTGCGCTGGCGACGATATCGCCGGCGGCCACCCAGTCGCGAGCCAGCTTGAGCGCGCCGTGGCCCAGGCGCGTCATGTCCAGCAGGTTCTGGATGTAGCGGTCCAGGCGCTCGGCTTCGTCGCGGGTGACTTCGAGCAAGGCCTGGCGATCGGCCGGCGCCAGCGCCGTGTCCAGGGCCAGCAGGCTGTCGATGCTGCCGCGCATGGCCGTCAGCGGCGTGCGCAAGTCATGGGACACCGAGGCCAGCAAGGCACTGCGCAACTGTTCGGTTTCACCGTGCAGGCGCGCCGCCTCCAGGTCATGGGCCAGGTTGGCCCGCGCCAGTGCCTGGGCCACCGGCTGCACCAGCGCTTCCAGCAGGCGTCGGCCATGGCCGTCGAGCCGCCCGGCCTGCCGTTCGCTCACCGCCAGCAGCGCCAGCACCTGCCCTTCCAGGGTCACCGGCAACCACCACCAGCGCCCGGCCGGCAACGTCGCGGTGCCCAGCCCGGCGGGCTGGGCGTGGTTGCCGGCCCACTGCGCGGCGGCCAGTTCGGTGGTCGAGAACTGCGCTGTGCTGCTGTGGGCCATCTTCCAGCCCTGCTCGCCGCGCTCAAGCAGGCAGATGTCCAGACCGGGCCAACCGTGCAGGTGCTGCGCGGCCGCGCTGAACACCGCCTGGCGGTCGGTCGCCGCCGCCAGCAGCCGGGACAGCTCCAGCAGTTGCGCGGTGTGCGCCTGGGTTTCGCGCAGGGCACTGAGCTGCTGACGCTGGCGGGCCGCCAGATTGCCCGTGAGCGCCGCCATCAGCAGAAAGAACAGCAGGGTCAAGACGTCTTCCTGACGCTGGATGCTCAGGGAGAAGTTGGGCGGAATGAACAGAAAGTCGTACGCTAGGAACGACAGCGAAGCGCAGCTCAGCGCCGGCCCCGGGCTGCTGCGTACCGCCACCAGCAACACAGCGGCGAGAAACACCAGAGAGATATTGGGCAGGTCCAGCACCTGCGCCACCGCCCAGGCCAGCCCGCTGGCCAGCAGCGTGGCGGTCAGCGCCAGGGCATATTCGCGCCAGCGCCCAACGGGCCGCGGACGCCGCGGTTGCGGCGCATGCTCTTGAGTTCGCGCCAGTACGTTGATCTCGATGCCGCTGGGCTGGCGCAGCAAGCGCTCGGCCAGGCCCGCGCCGAAGCGGCGTCGACGCGACTGGCCGACCAGCACCAGATTGGCGCGACGGTCGGCAGCATGCTGCAGCAAGGTCCTGGCCACTTCCGCATCGCGCAGCTCCACCACCTCGCCGCCCAGGCGCTCGGCCATCTGCTGGGCCAGCTGCAGGCGCTGGCGCGCCGCTTCGTCGAGCAGCGCGCCGTTATCCACATGAACCACGGACCACGGCAGATGGCGACGACGCGCGACGCGGCTGGCGTGGCGTACCAGGCGCTCGGCCTGCTCGTCGCCGGCAATGCCCACCAGCAGCCGTCCACGGACGCTGGGCGTCTGCTGGCCGAGGCTGCGATACCCTTCGTGCAGATCGTCGTCGACCTGCGCCGCGGCGGTCTGCATGGCCAGCTCGCGCAGGGCGCTGAGGTTGGTCTGGGTAAAGAACGCGTCGATGGCCGCGCGCGCCTGCTCGGGCACGTACACCTTGCCCTCGCGCAGGCGTTCGAGCAGCTCGCGCGGCGGCAGGTCGATCAGCAGCAGATCGTCGGCTTCCTGCACCACCCAATCGGGCAAAGTTTCACGCACCTGCACGCCGGTGATGGTCTGAACCTGGTCGTTCAGGCTTTCCAGGTGTTGCACGTTGACCGTGGTGTAGACGTCGATACCGGCGGCGAGCAGTTCCTGCACGTCCTGCCAGCGCTTGGCGTGGCGGCTGCCGGGGGCATTACTGTGCGCCAGTTCGTCGACCAGTACCAAGGCCGGACGGGCAGCGAGCACCGCGTCCAGGTCCATTTCCTCCAGCATCACATCGCGGTACTGGCAGCGCAGCAGTGCCTGCTGCGGCAGGCCGACCAGCAGCGCTTCGGTTTCCGCGCGACCGTGGGTCTGCACCACCGCAGCCAGCACGACGACGCCCTGGCGCTGACGGGCATGGGCGGCCTGCAGCATGGCGTAGGTCTTGCCAACGCCGGGGGCAGCGCCCAGAAACACTTTCAAACGCCCACGCCCAGCGCTGGGCAAGGCAGCCAGCAGGGCATCGGCACGGCCGGAATCACTCATGGTGCAGGCTCGTCATCATCGGGACTGCGACGGTAGCCGATCCAGCGCCTGGTTCAAAGCCAGTACGTTGACCACGGCCGGGCCGATGAGGGGCGATCGGGTATGCGCCTGCACCAACGCGCGCAGGGTCGACTCGGGCAGGCCGCGTTCGCGCGCCACCCTGGAGACCTGATAGCTCACCGCTGCCGGTGGCAGATCAGGGTCCAGGCCACTGGCCGAGGTGGTCAACAGCGCCAGCGGAACCGGACCTTGTTGCGCATCGAACTGTTCATCGGCCTGCGCCAGCACGCGAGTGCCCAGTGCGGGATTGCTCGGCGCCAGGTTGCTCGCACCGCTGGCGAGCGTGGCGTAGTCCGCCGCCGAAGGCCGTGAATGAAACCATCGCTCATCGGTAAAGGCCTGGGCGAGCAAAGCGGAACCGCGCACCTCGCCCTGCGCATCGCGCACCAGGCTGCCGTTGGCCTGGGTAGAGAATGCCAACTGGCCTACCGCCCACACCAGCAGTGGATAGGCCCCGCCGGTGAGCAGGGTCATCAGCAGAATCAGGCTCAAGGCCGGACGCAACAAACTGTTCATCATTCAAGCTCCAGGGTCAGACCAGGTGCAAAGCGGTGAGGACGATATCGATGGCCTTGATGCCGATGAAAGGCACCACCAGGCCACCCAGGCCATAGATCAGCACGTTGCGCCGCAACAACTGCGCAGCACTGTTGGCTTGCACCCGCACACCGCGCAGGGCCAGGGGAATCAACACGATGATGATCAACGCGTTGAAGACGATGGCCGAAAGGATCGCGCTTTGCGGGCTGGCCAGGTTCATTACGTTGAGCACGCCCAGGGACGGGTACACCGCGGCGAACAGTGCCGGCAGGATGGCGAAATATTTCGCGACGTCGTTGGCGATTGAAAAGGTGGTCAGCGCACCGCGGGTTACCAGCAGCTCCTTGCCGATGCGCACGATGTCCAGCAGCTTGGTCGGGTCGCTGTCCAGATCGACCATGTTCGCTGCCTCGCGCGCAGCCTGGGTGCCATCGTTCATCGCCACGCCAACGTCGGCCTGGGCCAGCGCGGGCGCGTCGTTGGCGCCATCGCCGCACATCGCCACCAGCCGCCCATCGGCCTGTTCCCGGCGAATGCGCGCCAGTTTCTTCTGCGGCGTGGCCTCGGCCAGCACATCGTCGACGCCGGCTTCGGCGGCGATGGCCGCCGCGGTCAGTGGGTTGTCGCCGGTCACCATGACGGTGCGGATGCCCAGCTTGCGCAACTGCTCGAAGCGCTCGCGAATGCCCGGCTTGACCACATCCTTCAAGTGGATCGCCCCCAGCAATTGCTTGTCTCGGCACACCAGCAGCGGCGTGCCGCCACTTTGCGCGATGCGCTCGATATGGTCAGCCAGTGCGGCCGGAAGCTGCGCCCTGGACTGGCCGATGTATGCCAGCAGCGAATCGACTGCGCCCTTGCGGTAGCACTGCTGGTCGAGGTCGACGCCGGACAGGCGCGTCTGCGCGCTGAACGGCACCGACTGCCAGCGCTCGGCGGACGGCTCGTCGACGCTGAACGACGGGCGGATGAACTCGACCACCGAACGCCCCTCCGCCGTTTCATCGCCCAGCGAAGCCAACAGCGCACCTTCGGCCATCTGCGCATCGCTGACGCCGGGGGCGGCGTACAAAGCGCTGCACCGGCGGTTGCCGAAGGTGATGGTGCCGGTCTTGTCGAGCAGCAGCACATGAACGTCGCCGGCCGCTTCCACCGCGCGCCCGGACTTGGCCACGACGTTGAGCCTTACCAGGCGGTCCATGCCGGCGATGCCGATGGCCGACAGCAGGCCGGCGATGGTGGTCGGAATCAGCGTCACCAGCAGTGCCAGGAGAAACACCAGGGGCAGGCTGTGCCCGGAGAAGCGGGCAAACGGCTGCAGGGTCACCACCACCAGCAGGAAGACCATGGTCAGGCCGATCAGCAGGATATCCAGCGCCACTTCGTTGGGGGTTTTCTGGCGCTTTGCGCCTTCCACCAGCGCAATCATCCGGTCCAGGGTCGATTCACCGGGGTCGGTGCTGATCTCGATCAGCAGCCAGTCGGACACCACCAGGGTGTTGCCGGTGACCGCCGAGCGATCGCCGCCCGATTCTCGGATCACCGGTGCCGATTCGCCAGTGATGGCGGCTTCGTTGACCGCAGCGATGCCCTCACGCACCTCGCCGTCGCCGGGGATCATCTGCCCGGCTTCGACCCGCACCACATCGCCCTTGCGCAGGACAGTGGCGGCGACGGTTTCGAAACTGCCGTCGGCGCACTGTCGGCGTGCCTGCAAACCCTGGCTGCCGGCCTTCAGGCTGTCGGCGCGCGCCCTGCCGCGGCCCTCGGCCAAGGCTTCGGCAAAATTGGCGAACAACAGGGTGAACCACAGCCACACGGCAATCTGTACGGCGACCCCGGCCGGCACCGCTGGGTCAGGCAGCAGGCACAGGCCGGTGGTCAATACAGCGCACAACTCCACCACCAACAGCACGGGGCTGCGCAGCAGTCGCCGCGGGTCGAGCTTGACGAAGGCTTGCAGCAGCGCCGGTCGCCACAAGGCACTCAGGGTGGCCCCGGCGGACGGAGAGGGTTGCATGGCAGCGGCAACGGTCGATCGGTTCATTGTCCAGGCCTCAGAAATACAGGTTCAAATGCTCGGCGATCGGCCCCAGGGCCAGCACCGGCAGGAAGGTCAGGCCGCCCACTATCAGCAGGGTCACGGTCAGCAGGGTGATGAACAGCAGGCCATGGGTGGCGAAGCCGTCGGCGCTGGGCGCACTGGCGTTCTTGCTGGCCAGCGCGCCGGCCAGGGCAAGTACCGGCAGGATGTAGCCGAAGCGCCCGATCAGCATGCCCAGGCCCAGCATGAGGTTGTGAAAGGCGGTGTTGGCGGACAGGCCGGCGAAGGCCGAACCGTTGTTGGCACTGGCCGAGGTGTAGGCATACAGCAACTGCGTGAAGCCATGGGGCCCCGGATTGCTCACGGCGCTCGCCGGCCCCGGCAGGCTGACGGCGATGGCGCTGAGCACCAGCACGCCCACCGGCATCACCAGCAGACTCGCCACCAGCCAGCGGACCTCGCGCGCCTGCAGCTTCTTGCCCAGGTACTCGGGGGTTCGACCGATCATCAGACCGGCCAGGAACACGGTCAGCAGCACGTTGAGCAGCATGCCGTAGAGCCCCGCGCCGACACCGCCGAAAATCACCTCGCCGAGCATCATGTTGACCAGAGCGACCATCCCGGAGAGCGGGTTGAGGCTGTCGTGCATGGCATTGACCGAGCCGTTCGAGGCGGCCGTGGTGGTCACCGACCAGAGCACACTGGCGGTGGTGCCAAAGCGGCTTTCCTTGCCTTCCAACGGGGCGGCCTGCTCGACCATGGCACTGGCCAGCAGTGGGTTGGGCTGCTGCTCGGCATACAGCGACAGCCCGATGCCCAGCAGCAACAGGGTCAGCATGCAGGCCAGAATCGCCCGGCTCTGGCGCAGGTCCTTGACGTAATGACCGAAGGTGAAGACCAGGGCTGCCGGGATGGTCAGAATGGCTGCCAATTCGAACAGGTTGCTCCACGCCGTGGGATTCTCGAACGGATGCGCCGAGTTGACCCCGAAGAATCCGCCGCCGTTGGTGCCCAACTGCTTGATGGCGATCTGGCTCGCAGCCGGGCCGAGCGGGATGGTCTGCGCGTTGCCTTGCAGGGTCAGCGCATCCACATAGGGGGCGAACGTCTGCGGCACGCCCTGCCATACGAGGAAAACGGCCAGCAGCAGGGCCAGCGGCAGCAAGCCATACAGGGTAGCGCGGGTGACATCGACCCAGAAGTTGCCAAGGGTACTGGCCGAGCGCCGGCTGATGCCGCGACACAGCGCTACCAGCACGGCCAGGCCGGTTGCGGCGCTGAGGAAATTCTGCACGCCCAGCCCGGCCATCTGGCTGAGGTAGCTGAGCGAGGTTTCGCCGCTGTAGGCCTGCCAGTTGGTGTTGGCCATGAAGCTGACCGCGGTGCTGAACGCCAGGGTCCACTCCTGGCCGGGCAGGTGCTGGGGATTGAGCGGCAGGTAGCCTTGCAGCATGAGCAAGGCAAACAACACGCCGAACCCGGCCAGATTGAAGGCGAGCAGAGCCAGGGCGTAGCGCTGCCAACTCTGCTGCTGTTGCGGGTCGATACCGGCAAACCGGTAGCAAAGCCTTTCCACGGGCTGCAGCGGTACGCTGAGCCAGGTGCGCTGGCCTTCCATGACCTTGTAGTAGAAACGTCCGAGCCAGGGCGCGGGCAGCAATACCAGGGCGAGGAAGGCCGCTATCAATGCGAAATCGTGACTGTGCATGACCGACTAGCCTCCACTGGCGCGCAAGAGGGCAACGAGCAGGTACACGAACAAGCCGATGGCCAGCAGCAGGAACAGGCCGTCCAGAACAGACATGAGCAATATCTCCAGGCACGGCGGGCGCCGCTTGCCGACATTCTCCGAGGCCTGGGTGTAAAGGCGCGAGATCGATACCCCGGCGCTGCCGTAAAGAACGCGTAAAGATCGGTGGGTCACATCCTGCCAAGCGCGGCGCATGGGAACGCCATGGCCGAACGGCTATCATGGCGGCCTTCCCTGCCCCCTGGAGCCTTCATGCGCCTGTTCCACACCTCCGACTGGCACCTTGGCCAAAGCCTGCACGGTCAGGAGCGCGACTTCGAACACGCAAGCTTCCTGCGCTGGTTGCTGCGCCAGCTCGCCGAGCGCCAGCCCGACGTGCTGCTGGTGGCAGGCGATATCTTCGACACGGTCAATCCGCCCGTGCGCGCGCAGGAGCGCCTTTACAACTTCATCGTCAGCGCCCATGAGCAACAGCCGCAGCTGACCATCGTGATGATCGCCGGCAACCATGACTCGGGTTCGCGCATCGAACTGCCCGGGCCGTTGATGCGCCGCCTGCGTACCCACGCGCTGGGCCGGGTGATGTGGCTCGAGGATGGCCGCCTCGACAGCGAGCGGCTGTTGCTGCCGCTGCCCGATGCCAAGGGCGAGGTACAGGCCTGGTGCCTGGCCCTGCCCTTTCTGCGCCCTGCGGAAGTGACCGGCGCAGCCCTGGGCGAGGATTACCTGCAAGGCATCGCCCGCGTGCACGAGATGCTGATTGCCGCCGCCAATGCCCGGCGCTCGCCGGGGCAGGCGCTGATTGCCATCAGCCATGCGCACATGGCCGGCGGTTCGGTGTCGATGGAGTCCGAGCGCAGCCTGGTGATCGGCAGCGCCGAGGCCCTGCCGGCCAGCCTGTTCGATGCCAGCATCAGCTACGTCGCGCTGGGCCATCTGCACAAGCCGCAGAAGGTCAACGGCGAATCGCGCATTCGCTACAGCGGTTCACCCATTCCGCTGTCGTTCTCGGAAATCGAGTACCCGCACCAGATCCTCGAGATCGAATGCGCTGGCGAGCAACTGGTGAGTGTGGAACCGATCCTCATCCCACGCGCCGTCGACCTGCTGCGCATCGGCCCGGCGCCGTTGCCGCAGGTGCGTGAACAGTTGCAGCAGCTGCCCGAGGTGGACCTGCTGGCCGACGTGCTGGGCTACCCGTGGCTGGAAGTGCGGGTGGTGCTCGACGAGCCGCAACCGGACCTGCGCCAGCACATCGAAACCGCTCTGCAAGGCAAGGCGGTGCGTCTGGTGCGGATCGCCGCCGAATACGCCGGGCGCGCCAACGCCGACAACGAAGACGTCGGCGCCTTGATCGAACTGGATCAGCTCAGCCCTCACGAACTGTTCAGCCGCGCGTGGCTGGACAGCTATGGCAGCGAGGTGGACGAACAGACGCTGGATGATTTCGCCCAACTGTTGCAGGAAGTACAACTGGAGGGCGAAACCCCATGAAGATCCTGGCCATTCGCCTGAAGAATCTGGCCTCGCTGGCCGGCCCGTTCGAATTGGATTTCACCGCCGAACCGCTGGCCAGTGCTGGTCTGTTCGCCATCACCGGCCCCACCGGCGCGGGCAAGAGCACGTTGCTCGATGCCCTGTGCCTGGCGCTGTTCGGCGCCGTGCCGCGCCTGGGCAACGCGTCGCAGAGCGCCAAGGTGCCGGACGCCGACGGCGAGATCGGCAGTTACGACCCGCGCACACTGCTGCGCCGGGGTACCGGGGCGGGCTATGCGGAAGTGGATTTCCTCGGCGTCGACGCTCGTCGCTATCGCGCGCGCTGGGAAGCCAACCGGGCACGGGACAAACCCGGCGGCAAGTTGCAGAACAGCCGGCAGTCGCTGCGCGATCTGGACAACGACCAACTGCTGGCCAGTCAGAAAGGTGAATACAAGCAGTTGCTAGAGGCCCGGCTGGGGCTCAACTTCGAACAGTTCACCCGTGCGGTGATGTTGGCGCAGAGTGAGTTCAGCGCCTTTCTCAAGGCCGACGACAACGAGCGCAGCGAACTGCTGGAAAAACTCACCGACACGGCGCTGTACACCCGCCTGGGCAAGCGCGCGTTCGAAAAGAGCCGCGATGCCCGCGAGCAGCTCAAGCACTGGCAGGACCAGGCCACCGGTATCGCGCCGCTGATCGTCGAGGCCCGTGCGGCCCTGGACCAGGAGTTCCAGAGCGCCAGTGAGCAACTGCGCCAGCAGCAAGCGCGCGTCAAGGAGGTGGAACGGCAGCAGCAGTGGCACCAGCAGGATCGCCGCCTGACGGACGACTGCGACGCCGCGCGCCAGCAGGTCGAACACGCATCCCAGGCCTGGGCAGCCGGTGCCCAGCAGCGCCTGCAATTGCAGCTGCTGGAACAATTGGCACCGCAGCGCCATCTGTTCGGCCGCCGACAGGAACTGCAGGCGCAGCTCGACCCCCTGGCCGAACGCATCGCGCAGTTGCGCTCGCGACAGCAGCAACAACAGGTACAACGCCAACAGTTGGACGAGCAACGCGAACAAGCCGGCCACGCCCTGCACCAGGCGCTGACGCGACAGACCCAAGCGCAGCCGTTGCTGCAGCAGGCCTTCGACGAGCAATCGCAACGTGGCCGCTGGCAGGCAGAGATCGAACCGCTGATGCCGGCACTGGCCGAGGCCGAGCGACAGCTTGGTTCAGGGCAGCAAACGCTGCTGGGCATGGAACAGCAGCAGCTGGACAGTGGCAAACGCTTGCAGCAGGTGGCCGAAGCGCTCGAACGAAGCGCCGAGCTGGCGCCGTTGACCGCGACCTGGGGCGCGTACCTGCCGCGCCTGCAACAGGTAGTCACGTTGAGCAGCCGCCTGCGCCAGGGCCTGGCCGAAGTGCCGGCGCTGCAGGCGCAGGCGCAGGCCACCCAGGCGACCCTCGAGCAGCACCAGAGCAGCCTTGCGCGTGTGTTCGAAAACACCTCGTGCAGCGCCGAGCAACTGCCCGAGCGCTTGCAGCAGCTGACCCAGCGTCTGCAGCAGCAACGCCTGGAGCAGCGCAGTGTGCAAACCCTCGATCAGCTGTGGCAGCGCCGCGCCGAATTGCAGCAGCGGCTTGAGCAAGGGCGTCGGCAACAGGCCGACTTGCTGGCCAGGCGCGAGCAACTGACCGCTCAGGGGCTTGAGGTCCGCGCGGCCCACGAACAGGCCGAACACGCCCTGACGCTGACCCTGCAACTGCTCGAACGCCAACGACTGGCCCGCAGCGAAAGCGTCGAGCAGCTGCGCGAACGCCTGCAACCCGAACAACCCTGCCCGGTCTGCGGCAGCGTCGAGCACCCGTATCATGCACCGCAGGCGCTGCTGCAGGCACTCTCGGCACATGACGAAGGCGAGGAGCAGCAGGCCCGCAGCGCACTGCAGACGCTGTCCGAGCGCCTGGCCGAGCTGCGCGCCGAAGTCGGCGCACTGATCGAGCAGCACAAGCAGCTCAAGCTTCAAGAGCAACAGTTGCTCGAGCAGCAGTCCGACACACAGCTCGCGCAGCATCCGCTCTACCCTGCCCTCGCCGAGCACGAGCAGCCGGCCCAATGGCTGCGCGACGCACTGGCGACCCACGCGCGCCTCATCGACGAGGATGAACAACAGCAAACCAGCCTGCTGGCCTTGCAACAGCAGGCAACCGCCTTGCAGCGCGCAGTCGCGCACGCCCGGGAAGCCAGCCAGCACGCTCGGCAGACGCTGCAGGCGCACCAGGCCCACGTGGACACCGACCAGCAACGGCTCGACGAAGAGTTGCAGGCGTTGGCCAACCAGTTGCCCGCCGCACGCCTGCGAGCTCTGCGCGAGCAACCGGCGCAGACGTTCATGGCGCTGGAGCAGAGCATCGGCGAGCGTCTGGCGCAGATCGAGCAGCGGGACGAGGAACAGGCCGAGTTCGACACCCGCGCGCGCCGCATCGAACAGGCCCGCAGCGAGCACGCCCGTGATCGAGCCAGCTGCGAGCAGCAACGCCAGCGCGTCGAGGCGCTGTCCGTGCAACTGCAGGCGTGCGAGGCGCGACTGCGCGAGTGGTTGGGCGACTACTCACAAGCCTCCGCCTGGCAGGCGGCCCTGCACGACCAGGTCGAAGCGGCGCGCCTGCAGGAACGGCAGGTCGACGGCCAGCAGCAGGATCTGCGAACCCAGACAGTGCAAACCGGCAGCGCGCTGGACGCCGACTGCCAACAGCAAAGCCAGCTGCAACAAGCACTGGCCGATGTGCAGCACGCCCTGCACCTCTGGCGCGAGCAGCATCCGCAGCTTGACGACGAGGGTTTGCGCGTCTTGCTTGGCATCGATGCGCAGCAAGCCGATGACTTGCGCAACCGCGTGCAAACCAGTGAAAAGAACCTGGAGCAGGCGCGGATCCGCTTGCACGAACGCGAACAACGCCAGCACACCCATCGAACACAGGCCGACGCGATCGCCAGTGTCCAAGCACTGGACACGCAACACGCCGCCCTGCTGCTCGACGTCGAACGGCAGGAACACCACTGCGCCGAACTGCGCGCCCGGCAGACCGAAGACCAGCGCCGGCACGGTGCCAACCAGGCCCTGCAGACGCAGATTGCCGAGGCCGATGCGCACTACCAGCGTTGCGCGCGACTGGCGGCGCTGATCGGCTCGGCCGAGGGTGATCGCTTCCGCAAAATTGCCCAGGCCTACAACCTCGACCTGCTGGTGCACCACGCCAACGTACAACTGCGCCAATTGGTGCGGCGCTACCGGCTCAAGCGCGGCGGCAGCATGCTCGGATTGCTGGTCCTCGACACGGAGATGGGCGACGAGCTGCGCTCGGTGCATTCGTTGTCGGGCGGGGAAACGTTCCTGGTCTCGCTGGCATTGGCCCTGGGCCTGGCCTCGATGGCCTCGAGCACGCTGCGCATCGAGTCGCTGTTCATCGACGAAGGCTTCGGCAGCCTGGATCCCGAGTCGCTGCAACTGGCCATGGATGCTCTCGACGGCCTGCAGGCTCAGGGTCGCAAGGTGGCGGTGATTTCCCACGTGCAGGAGATGCACGAACGCATTCCGGTGCAGATTCAAGTGCGCCGCCTGGGCAACGGCTTGAGCAGCGTGCAGGTCACCGGCTAGGGCCTGGGGGAGCGTGTGCCCGGCTGCGCGAATGGTGACGCAGCCGGGAAGGCGCCGCAAAGCATCACTGGGTCAGGAATTTCACATCCGAGGGGGCATCCTGCGCGAAGCGCTGCACCGTCTCACCGAGCATGCCGGTGCTCACATCGCGCTTGAGCACGGTGATCTGGTTGCTTTTCTGGTTGGCGATCAGCAGGAAGTGGCCGGTAGGATCGAGGGTGAATTCGCGCGGATGATCGCCGTCCACCTCGCGACGCTGGATCTCCTCGAGCTGGCCACTGCCGGCCGCGACGCTGAACACCAGCATCTGGTTCGCCGTGCCGCGGTTGCTCACGTAGAGGAAGCGGCCGTCGGCCGACAGGTGCAACGCGCCGCTCGCGCTTTGCTTGCCGACCGTGCCCAGTTCGAGCAGTTGCTGGCGTACCAGATTGCCGTCCTGCACGTTGAACATGGCCAGTTGACCGCTCATTTCCAGGGTCAGGTAGGCATGCTTGCCATCGCGACTGAACAGCAGGTGACGCGGGCCACTGCCGTCCGGCAACTGGACCGAGGCAGGTTGCGCCGGCACCAGTGGACGCTCGGCGGACTCGGGCTGGTAGCGGTACACGTACACGCGGTCGGCGCCCAGGTCGCTGGCATAGACGTAGCTGCCGGAGGGCAGCGATACCACCGAATGCACATGCGGCCCGGCTTGACGCTCGGGATTCACCTGGCTGGCAACGTGCTTGAGTTGCTGCACCACATCGCTGAGCGTGCCGTTCTCGGCCACCTTGAACACGCTCAGGCTGCCGCCTGGGTTGGCGTTCACGGCATAGTTGGAAACGAACAGGTAGCGCCCGTCCTGGCTCAGGCTGGAATGGGTCGGCTCATCGCCACGGGTCGCGACTTGGCTGACCTGGTTGAGTTCGTGGGTCTTGCCGTCCACTGTGAAACTGGTGACCTTGCCGACCACCTCTTTCTGCCCAGGGCCGTTTTCATTGACCACGAACAGGCGTCGCTGGTCCTGGGACAAGGTCAGCCAGGATGGGTTGGAACTCTTGAATGTCTGCCGGGGCTGCGCCTCGATCTGGCCGGTGGAGCTGTCGAAGGCATAGCGATAGATGCCTTCGCTGGCACCCTGGGTATAGGTACCTACCAGCAGGTCATATTTTTCGGCAGCGCCGGCGTGCAGTGAGGTCAGGGCCAAACCGTTGACAAGCATAGATAGCAGAACTCGCTTCATGAAGGTCTCTCCGAGCCTGTTGTGAGTGGCCGATTTTTCGTGGCACCGAATGTTGTAGCGGCAGCAGGAGCGAACGTGGATCGGTCTCTACAGACCGCAGCGCTCAAGCCTGGGTTTCATCTTCTTCGTCGCGGGCCGAGAACGCGCTGAGGCATGTCAGTTGGTGAGACACGCCGGCCTGGCTGATGACGTAGCTGTGCGGTTCGGCGCCTGGCTGGGCCGCTTGCTGCTCTTGCAGGGTGAACTGCCAGCGCTTGAGCTCGCGGCCGTCCATGCACTGGATGTGCAGGGTTTGTTCCTCGTCGAAGGAAAAGTCGAAGGCGTGCAGGGTGTCGATCAGCAGCATGTCGCAGGTTTGCAGCGCGATAGGCAGGCTCATGGTCGGATCTCCGGGGTGATGTCCGACCATGATAACCGCGATGTGCGCCTCTGACCTGCTCGCCAGCGCGCGCTACAGGATGCCCACGCTGCCCGGCTGGAAGGCGGCCTCGGCCTGACCGACGCTGTTCACCAGCGGCGCGCCGAACGCGGGCAGGCTGATCTCGAACTGGTCACCCAGCTGGGTGGCGACGCCGTCGGCGAACGACAGGGTGGCAGTGCCGAAGAAATGCACATGCACATCGCCAGGGTTGAGAAACTGCGCGTACTTGAAATGGTGGTACTCGAGGTTGTCGAAGCTGTGGCACATGTTCGCTTCGCCACTGAGAAATTCCTTCTCCCAGATCACCTCGCCAGCCCGGCGGATACGGCTGGTGCCGGACAGGTGCTCGGGCAGCTCGCCAACGCGCAGCTCGGGGCCATAGCTGCAGCTGCGCAGCTTGGAATGGGCGAGGTAAAGGTAGTTCTTGCGCTCCATCACGTGGTCGGAGAACTCATTGCCCAGGGCGAACCCCACGCGATAGGGCCGTCGATCCGGGCCGATCACGTACAACCCACCCAGTTCGGGCTCTTCGCCGGCATCTTCGGCAAACGGCGGCACCGGGAACGCCTGGCCAGGCCGCACGACAATGCTGCCATCGCCTTTGTAGAACCACTCCGGCTGCACGCCGGGCTGACCCGCGGCAGGCTTGCCGCCCTCCACGCCCCACTGGAATACCTTCATGCTGTCGGTAACGGCGGCGTCACCGCTTTGCTGGTGCATCTTGTCGCGGGTGGCGGCGCTGCCCAGGTGCGTCAGGCCGGTGCCGGTCACCAGCATGTGGGCTGGGTCGGGGTGATCCAGGGGCGCAAGGATACGGCCCTGCTCGAGCAGTTGCGCATAGTCATGGTGCTCACCCAGGCCACACCCGTCTACCGCCTGTGCCAGGCCGTAACCCGCAGCAATGGCTGCCATGGCCAACTCGCGAACGCTGTCAGCGCCGCGCACTTCGTGCACGCGGTCGCCATCGACCAGACCCACCCGACGTTGACCGTCGTTCAATTCAAATTGCACCAGATGCATGATCGCTTCCTCTTGCTGGGTTCAGGAACGGGCGCTGGCGGCGAACGCATCGGCCGGCAGCACGTGGCGGCGCTCCAGGAGCTGGTAGACCACTGCGGTCAGCAGCAGCCCGAACACCATCACGCCGCTGAGAAAATACAGGCCGCTGGCCAGGTTGCCGGTGTACTCCTTGAGCGCACCGATCACGAACGGCCCGATGTAGCCGCCCAGGTTGCCCACCGAGTTGATCAGGGCGATACCTGCCGCCGCACTGGCGCCGGCGAAGAAACGGCCCGGCAGGGTCCAGAACACTGCCGTGCAGGAGAACAGGCTGAACGCTACCAGGCACAACGCCGCCAGCTGCGCCGCCGGCACACTCAGCCAGGCGCTGAGGAACAGGCCGACCGCGCCCAGCACGTACAGCACGGCCAGGTGACCGTAGCGGTCGTTGAGGCGGTCCGAGCTGCGCGGGATGAGCAACAGACCGATGATGCCGAATACGTAAGGCACCGATGACACGAAACCGGTGGTCAGGTCACTGCCGCCGAACTGCTTGATCAGGGTCGGCAACCACAGGCCCAGGCCATAGATGCTCAAGGTCACCGGCAGGTAGAACAGCGCCAGCAACAACACGCGAAAGTCCTTGAGCGCATGCAACGGGTTGCCATGACGGGTCTGCCCATAGGCCTGCAGGTCCTTCTCGAGTTCGCTGGCCAGCCAGTTCTTTTCGTCCTGGTTCATCCATTTGACCTGCTGCGGGCCATCAGGCAGCCAGCGCAGCACCGGCCAGGTAAGCAGAATGGCCGGGGTACCGATGACGATGAACAGCCACTGCCAGCCGTGCAGGCCGAGTACGCCGTCCATGCCCAGCAGTGCGCCGGACACAGGCCCGGTGATCATCATGGCGATGGGCTGGGAAAGAATGAACAGGCCGAGGATCTTGCCGCGATGACGCACCGGAAACCATTGCGTGATGTAGTACAGCACGCCGGGGAAGAAGCCCGCTTCGGCGGCGCCCAGCAGAAAGCGCATGACATAGAAACTGTGCGGCCCTTGCACGAACGCCATGCCGATGGTGATGGCGCCCCAGGTGATCATGATGCGCGCGAACCAGCGGCGTGCGCCGAAGCGTTCGAGCATCAGGTTGCTGGGAATTTCCAGGAGGAAGTAGCCAATGAAGAACAACCCGGCACCCAGGCCGTAGGCCGCATCGCCGATGCCCACGTCCGCGCCCATGTGCAGCTTGGCGAAGCCCACGGCGGAACGGTCCACGTAGGCAATCAGGTACAGCAGGATCAGGAACGGAATCAATTTGAAGGTGATGCGGCGTATAAGCCCCAGTTCCTGGCTCATGGGATCGATCTCCACGTTCTTGTTCTTATGGTTGTTGTTGTGGGAAAGCTGCAACGGACGCTCGTCGGCGCTTCGGCAAACCTGCAGCCTTCTTTGAAATCGACTTTATAGTATTACTATTTGCTTAACAAGCTCTTCCAATCCCCCCTTCGATGGCCTATTTTGAGGGCATACACAAAAACAAGTCTTACAATAAGAGAGCCACCATGCCTGATAACAAAACGCCCCTGCGATCGGCCCAATGGTTCGGTACGGCTGACAAGAACGGCTTCATGTACCGCAGCTGGATGAAGAACCAAGGCATTGCCGACCATCAGTTCAACGGCAAGCCGATCATCGGCATCTGCAACACCTGGTCCGAGCTGACGCCCTGCAACGCCCACTTCCGTACCATTGCCGAACACGTCAAGCGTGGCGTGATCGAGGCCGGTGGTTTTCCGGTGGAATTTCCGGTGTTCTCCAACGGCGAGTCCAACCTGCGGCCCACCGCGATGCTGACCCGCAACCTGGCCAGCATGGATGTAGAGGAAGCCATCCGCGGCAACCCGATCGACGGCGTGGTGCTGCTTACCGGCTGCGACAAGACCACCCCTGCCCTGCTGATGGGCGCGGCGAGCTGCGACGTGCCGGCCATCGTGGTCACGGGCGGGCCGATGCTCAACGGCAAGCACAAGGGCAAGGATATCGGTGCCGGCACCATCGTCTGGCAGATGCACGAGTCGTACAAGGCAGGCCAGATCAGCCTGGACGAGTTTCTGTCCGCCGAAGCCGGCATGTCGCGCTCGGCCGGTACCTGCAACACCATGGGCACGGCCTCCACCATGGCCTGCATGGCCGAGGCACTGGGCACCTCGCTGCCGCACAATGCGGCCATCCCGGCAGTGGATTCGCGGCGCTACGTGCTGGCGCACATGTCCGGCATGCGGGCGGTGGAGATGGTCCGCGAAGACTTGCGCCTGTCGAAGATCCTGACTAAAGAGGCGTTCGAAAACGCCATCCGGGTCAATGCGGCCATTGGCGGATCGACCAATGCGGTGATCCATCTCAAGGCGATTGCCGGGCGTATCGGCGTCGAGCTGGAACTCGACGACTGGACCCGTATCGGCCGTGGCACACCCACCCTGGTGGACCTGCAGCCTTCCGGGCGCTTCCTGATGGAGGAGTTCTACTATGCCGGCGGCCTGCCAGCGGTGTTGCGGCGTCTGGGTGAAAACAGCCTGATTCCTCATCCCGATGCCTTGACGGTCAATGGCCAGACGCTGTGGCAGAACGTGCAGAATTCGCCGATCTATGGCGAGGACGAAGTGATCCGCGCCATCGACAACCCATTGGTGGCCGACGGCGGAATCTGCGTGTTGCGCGGTAACCTGGCGCCGCTGGGGGCAGTGCTCAAGCCTTCGGCCGCCACCCCGGCGCTGATGACCCATCGCGGCCGCGCTGTGGTGTTCGAAAACTTCGACATGTACAAGGCGCGCATCAACGATCCGGACCTGGACGTGGACGCCAGCTCCATCCTGGTCATGAAGAACTGTGGACCCAAGGGTTATCCGGGCATGGCCGAGGTCGGCAATATGGGCCTGCCGGCCAAGCTGCTGGCACAGGGAGTGACCGACATGGTGCGCATTTCGGATGCGCGCATGAGCGGGACGGCCTACGGCACGGTAGTCCTGCACGTGGCGCCGGAAGCCGCCGCCGGCGGCCCGCTGGCAGTGGTCCGCGAGGGTGATTTCATCGAGCTGGACTGCGCCAGCGGGCGCTTGCACCTGGACATCTCCGACAGCGAGCTGCAGGCCCGCCTGGCCGACTGGCAGGCACCGGCGCAATCGTTGCTGGTGGGCGGCTATCGGCAACTGTACATCGACCACGTGATGCAGGCAGACCAGGGCTGTGACTTCGATTTCCTGGTCGGCTGCAGGGGGTCCGAGGTGCCCAGGCATTCGCACTGAGTACTGGGTAGTAACGCGAGCCTCTTCGCGGGCAGAGCCCGCTCCCACAGGGGGATTTGCAGGGTACATAAGTCTCTTGTGGGAGCGGGCTCTGCCCGCGAAGAGGTCGAGCCTGCTCTTCTCGATACCTGTTTTCACCCATAAAAAAACCCGACTCCAGGTCGGGTTTTTGCATCGCGATCAAGCAGGCTGGAAGCTTACTTGGCGCGACCTTTGTACGAACCGCCTTCACGGGTGTCGATCTCGATCATGTCGCCGATCTCGATGAAGTCCGCAACGCTCAGCTCGGTACCGTTCTTCAGTTTGGCAGGCTTCATGACCTTGCCCGAAGTGTCGCCGCGAGCGGAACCTTCGGTGTAGTCGACCTGACGCACGATGGTAGTCGGCAGCTCGACGCTGACCAGACGCTCTTCGAAGAACACGGCTTCGCAGACGTCGGTCATGCCTTCTTCGACGAACGGCAGAACGGCCTCGATGTCTTCGGCGTTCAATTCGTACATGGTGTAGTCGGTGGTATCCATGAACGTGTAGCTGTCACCGCTGATGAACGACAGGGTCGCTTCCTTGCGGTCCAGGATCACGTCGTCCAGCTTGTCGTCGGCACTGTAGACGGTTTCGGTCTTGTAGCCGGTCAGCAGGTTTTTCAGCTTGGTCTTCATGATCGCGCTGTTACGGCCCGACTTGGTGAATTCAGCTTTCTGAACCAGCCAAGGGTCGTTGTCGATACGGATCACGGTACCGGGTTTCAGTTCTTTACCAGTTTTCATTACGAATATCCGAATTTGGATGGTGATTTACAAAAATCTAGGCCGCGTATCATAGCCAATTTCGGTAAAACTGCACCAGCGTCGTTGCAAGATCAGGCTGAGCGGCCTGTGTAGCGCACCACTGGCGCGCGTGCTCGACCAGTTCCGGCCAGTGCTCGAGGGCCTCGCGCCATGCCGGGCCGATGTCGGCACCCTCCACGCTCTGGTTCCAGGCCCGCCACAGCCCGCGCAACGCGGCATAGGCTGCGGGCGACAGGCCTTGGCCGTAGCGATCGAGGAACGCCTCGAGTTTTTCCCAGTGGGCGTATTCTTCCTGGACATAGATATGCCAGACCATCGGTGCGGCGGCCCACTGGGCGCGAACGAACGAGTCCTCACCGCGCACGGCATTGAAGTCGCAGCACCAAAGCAGCCGGTCGTACTCGCTCTGATGGACGAACGGCAACACCTGCACCTTCAGGCTGCCTCGTTGCACCTGGCTGCCAACCTCCAGTGATGACTCGCCCAACCATTGGCGCACGTCCGCCAGCACCCGGCCTTCGGGCACCAGCAGGTGGTTGCTGCGCGGGTCATCGGCCAGGGCATCGAGCCACGACCCCAGCCCGCTGTGCTCATAGGCGAACAACGACAACAGGCGGGCATCGGGCTCGGGCTTGACGCCCAGTCCGGCCAGAAATGTCTGCCGTGCTGCGGGATTGGCCTCGAAGGCCTTGCGGCGCTCGACCAGGCAGGCTTCACGCAGCAAGCCGCCGGTACCGGTGGTGAAGCCGGGAAAGAAGAAGAACTTGCGCAGCCCGCCCGGCTGGGGCGATGGCAGGCCATGGCAGCCATCGACCCAGGTTTCGGCGCTGAGGTAATCAAGGTTCAACCACAACGGGGACGGGCTGCGGGCTGCCATGGCGTCGACGTATTCAGGCGGCAGTTTGCAGGCGAAGGCACCCACCACCACATCGGCGACTTCGGTGGCCTGCCATTCGCCGCGCCAATGGCGGACTTCCACGCCGTCGTGCCACTGCTGCGGCTGTTCGGCGCTGGCGGCAGGCCACAGACGGGCGAATGGCACCAAATCGTCGACCCACAGGCGCACCTGCATACCGTGTTCGACCTGAAGTTGGCGGGCCAGGCGCCAGGTGATGCCGATGTCGCCGTAGTTGTCCACGACCGTGCAGAAAATGTCCCAGGTGGCCTTCATGGCTGACTCCAACGCAAACGTTTACACAAAGCCGGCTATTGTCCGCATAAACGTCCGCGCACAGAAGCACTAAAGGCGCTTCGTGCGACAATTGCCCGCTCGTTCCCACCATCAGTCCAACCATGAACAAACCTGCCCTGTTGCAAGCAATCATCGAACGCCTGACCATTGATCTGGAGGTGGCTCAGCGTGCCGCGCAGACGGCCTATGAAACCGCCACCCATGAAGAGAACGTGGCCGAGAACAAGTACGACACGCTCGGGTTGGAGGCGTCCTACCTGGCCACCGGGCAAGCGCGGCGCATGGAAGAGATTCGCCAGGGGCTGGCGAAGTTTCGTGCATTGCAGTTGCGTGATTTTCAGGCAGGGATCGGACTGGGCGCACTGGTGGCGCTGGAATCGGCAACGGGTGCGCGCCAGTGGTTTTTCCTGGGGCCGGATGCGGCGGGGTTGAAGCTTGATTTCGAAGGCTGCCCGGTCATGGTCATCACCCCACGCTCGCCATTGGGGCAAAGCCTGTTGGGCAAAGAGGTGGACGATGAGGTCAGCATGGGCGGCAACGTTCAGGTCATCACCGAGGTGATTTGACGCCCGGCGCAAGTAGACACACCGCGTGAACCGTTGACGCGGCTTGCCTGGCACACCGCGTGCAACATTGACGCTGCGATCCCCTGTAGCAGCGGTGCAAGCCGCGTCCGGCCTCAACGCGGTTGGCCTGATACACCGCATGCGCCGCTGCTACAGGGACGTGGCAGCGGCAGTGAGGGTTACTTCTTGTCGGGCAGCGCGTAGGCGATCACGTAGTCACCGCGATCCGGCGACTGGCGCGCGCCGCCGGCGGTGATGACCACGTACTGCTTGCCGGTCTTGGGCGAAACGAAGGTCATCGGGCCGCCCTGGCTGCCAACCGGCAGACGGGCTTTCCACGCCTCTTCACCCGTCGCCGAGTTGAACGCACGCAGGTAGTAATCCTGAGTACCGGCAATGAACACCAGGCCGCCCTGGGTCGACAGCGTGCCGCCCAGCGTCGGCATGCCGATGGGCAGCGGCAGGTGCATTTTCACGCCCATCGGCCCTGTGTCTTCCACAGTCCCCACCGGCACTTGCCAGGCAACTTTCTGGGTCTTCATGTCGATTGCGGTCAGGGTACCGAACGGTGGCGCCTGGCAAGGAATACCGGCGATAGACAGGAAGCGATTCTTGTTCACCGCATACGGCGTGCCCTTGAGCGGTACCGCGCCCATGCCGGTGTTGAGCGCTTCGCCACCCGAAGACGCCTTGGCATCCTTCTGCTGAGGCACCATCTGCACCCACAGGCCCAGACGCATGTCGTTCACAAAGATGAAACCATGCACCGGATCGGTCGACAGGCTGCCCCAGTTCATGCCGCCCAGCGAACCTGGGAAGCTCAGGGACACATCGGTGCCCGGTGCGGTGTACAGACCCTCATAGCGCATTTTCTTGAACGAGATCCGGCACAGCATCTGGTCGAACGGGGTGGCACCCCACATGTCCGACTCGGTCAGGTGTTGCGCGCCGATCTGCGGCATGCCCACCGACAACGGCTGAGTCTTGGCATAGGGTTCGCCAGGAATGTCCGAGCCCTTGACCGGAATGTCCTGCACGGCGGTCAGCGGTTGGCCGGTCGCGCGGTCCAGCACATAGATCTGCCCCGCCTTGGTGCCGATCACCACTGCCGGCACACTGCTGCCGTCAGGCTTGGGGAAGTCCATCAGGGTTGGCTGCATGGGCAGGTCGAAGTCCCAGAGGTCGTTGCGCACGGTCTGGTAGACCCACTTCTCTTCACCGGTGGTCGCGTTCAACGCCAGGATCGAAGCACCGTAGCGGTGATTGAGCGGCGTGCGCTCGACACCGTAGATATCGGTCGACGAACTGCCCATGGGCAGGAACACGGTGTTCATCTTCGGATCGTACGACATCGGTGCCCAGCTGTTGGGCGTGCTGCGCACATAGGTGTTGTCGCCGGTCGGTGCCTGCTTGTCCTCGGGGTTGCCCGGATCGAACGCCCAGCGCATCTCGCCAGTGACCACATCGAAACCGCGGATCACACCGCCCGGCATGTCCGCCTGGACGTTGTCGGCGACACGACCACCGACCACCACCGTGGTGCCGGCCATCAACGGCGCGGACGACAATTGATAGTAGGAATCCGGGACATTCCCCAGGCCGGCTTTCAGGTCCACCTGGCCATTGTTGCCGAAGCCCTGGCAGAACTCGCCGGTGTCGGCGTCCACGGCAATCAGGCGGGCATCGATGGTGTTGGTCAACAAGCGACGCTGGCAATTGGCACCCGGCGCGACCGCAACGGCCTTGACCGGCGTATTGCCTTCGCTCGATTCCACCACCGCACTGCTAGCGTCGAAGTAAGCCAGGCCGCGGCAACGCTGCCAGACCGCAGCCTGAGCATTGATCTGGTTTTTCCAAAGCTCTTTGCCGGTGTCGGCGTTCAGCGCAATGATGTTGTTGTGCGGAGTGCAGATGAACACCTTGTCACCCACCTGCAGCGGCGTGGCCTGGTCTTCCGCGCCGTTGCCATTGCTGATGGCGACATCACCGGTGTGGTAGGTCCAGGCCGGAACCAGATCGGCGACATTGCCGCGATTGATCTGGTCGAGGGCGGCGAAGCGGTTGCCGCCTTCGTCGTTGCCGTAATGGGCCCAGTCCTTCTGCGCGTTGGCCGGCGTGACCTGGGTCAGGCCTGGGCCTTCCCCGGTCGGCGCGACCGAAGGGTGTGGCACGAACATGCCGGCGCCGCCAGCAACCACCGCCACCGCCAGCACGGCGCCGAGCACATAGCCAGCGCGGCCGCCGCTGAGGCCATTGGCCCGACGCAAGGTCGGATAGGCCAACGCCACCACCAGGCTCAGCACCGCCGGAGCGAACAGACGGGAGATTTGCGGCCAGAAGTTCAGCCCGGCATCGACCAGTGCCCAGATCACCGACAGCACCATGACCGCGGCGAACAGCCAGGCGCCCAGCAGGCGCGACTTGAACAGAGCAATGGCAGCAACGGTCATGCCCAGGCCGGCCAGCAGGAAATACCAGCTGCCGCCCAGGGTGGCGAGGTAGCCCCCACCCGCAAGGTAGAGCAGTCCGAACACGAGTACGCCCAAGGCGGCGACCCATATGGGCCAGCGGCGCACCGCTGGTGAAGGTTGAGGCTTAGTCATGTTGCATGATCCTGTTGACGCATGAACGTTTCTGGAAGGTCGAACACAGTGTAGGCAAGCCTGTACGACACGCTTGTCATGACACGATGGGTGACGTGGTTCCACGACCTGCATGGCTTTCCGTCAGAGCTCCCGGAAGGGAAACGGGCGCCGCCGCAGCATTAACTAATTAGTTAGTTACGCAACGATATCAAAAAAATCCTGCAGCTGCGACAAATCGCCATAGCGCAGCGCGGTGAAACACTGTTGCACGGGCGGTAATACTGACCAGGTTTTGTCGAGACAGCAGGTAGGCTCAAGCTACGTTCTTGAAGAAGGCATGACCACCCAGCACCACGGTGCGGGTAGCGTCCTTTGTCCAGGCTGGCGGTGGACAGAGGTGCGTGGCGTGGTAATGGGTGGCGCCGCAGGTGGGGTCTGCCACCTGGCCGGCCACCACCTGTTCGGCTACTGCCAGGGCTTGCGCCAGCTGCGCCGGAGGAATGGGACGAGTGCCGCTGACATAGGGGTAATTGGGATCGCGAAGGTTCCAGCAGCTGAACTGCCAGGGCTTGCGGCACACGCCGATGTAGCCCTCGCCCCACCACGACCGGGGATTGGCATCATGCACACGATTGCGGATGACCCACGCCACGGCGATCTGCCCGGCGACGCCCTCGCCGCGGGCTTCACCCCATAGCGTTCGTGCAACGACATCGTGTACCTGCTGAATGTGTGTCATGGCGATCTCTGCGTGTGAATGGCCGCGACGGCAGGACTGCGCAACAACCTCGTGGCGGTCCTGACTGCTCGCCCAGCGCGGCCAGATTGCTGAGCTGCACGGGGGTTTGCCAGCCGGCAACGATTCCCCACCTGCCAAGCCGCGGCTGCAGTTTCCCGTGACGAAGGTCGATGCCAAAGGCTTGAGAATTGGCGGCGTTGGCTCTACAAATGTCATGGCCCTGCCCGGCTCCGTCGCTGCGCGCCGACTTGTCCTCGATCGATCACCCCATCACGGAGGCCCATTGCCGATGCACGCACCCGACGACGACCTGGACACCGGTGCCCACACCTCCGGCTGGGGACTGAGCCGTCTGCACGCCGCGACATCGGTCAGGTGGGTGGCCAAGCTGTTGTCATGGGTGGCCCTGCTTACCGGTGCCACGGCGCTCTGCGAATATGTGCTTGGCCAGCCATTGCTGGGCTATCTCTTTGCGGGCCTGATGGGCATGTCGCCGTTGACGGCCATGGCGCTTTGCGGTCTGGCGCTGTCCAGCCTTCTGGGACGTCGCGCACGCCCCAGCTGGTTGCTCGCCGGCCTGGCTTCGAGCATCGCATTCGCCTTGCTGGGCGCACACCTGTTGCTCGGTGCCGACGTCTTGAGCCCGGCGGTGAACGCCTGGTTGTTTCCGCCTTCGGAGCTCTTCGTCGGTAGCGTTTCGCCGGCCACGGCGAGCTGCCTGGCTTTGCTGGGCGTGGCCCGCATGGCTCAGCTCGCTGGTCGCCACAAAGCCTGCGATGTGCTGGCCCTGCTCGCCTTCGGCGTGGCCGGTATCGGCCTGCTGGGCTACGCCTACGGCGTGAAGGATTTGTACTCGGTGCTGCTGTTCAACGCCATGGCAGTACACACCGCAGCGGCACTGGCCTGCCTGGCCGTTTCGATGATGCTGTTCCAGGCCGATCAGGGTTGGCTGAACGTGGTCACGCTGAGCAACCGTGCGGGCGCGGTCACCCGTCGGCAATTGCTGCTCACGGCCATCCTGCCGGTGATCGGCTGGCTGTTGCTGTCGGCCATCAACGCCCGCGCCATCGGTGCGCCCGCCGCCCTGGCCCTGGTCGTGGCAACGGTGTTTCTGCCGCTGGTCATTCTGATCGTCAAGGACGGCCGGGTCACGGCCCGACTGGACCTGCAACGGCAGAAGCAGCGTCGCCTGGAAACCACCATCCGGCAGCGCCTGGAACTCGAGCTGGACCAGAAGCGCGCAGAACTGGAACAGGAATCGGCACAACGCATCGTCGCCGAACAAGTCATGAACCGCGCCCAACGCCTGGATGCAGTTGGCCAACTGACGGGCGGTATCGCCCACGATTTCAACAACCTGCTGATGGGCATTTCAGGCAACCTCGAACTGCTGCATCGCCACGTTGAGAGTGATCCCAAGGCCTCGAAGTACGTGACACGGGCGACGCTGTCCACGGAAAAGGGCATTCGTCTGACCGGGCAGCTGCTGGCGTTCTCGCGTACGCAAAGGCTGAACGTCTCGGCGGTCAGCCTTGCCGATACCGTCACCGCGGCCTTCGAACTGGTTGGCAACGCGCTGGGCCCCGACATCAATATCGACATGCAGACGCCTGACCGCAGCCTGTTCGTCAGCACCGATCCGTTGCAATTGGAAATGGCCATACTCAACCTCGCGCTGAACGCCAGGGACGCGATGCCCGAAGGGGGTTGGTTCACTGTCAGATGCTCGCCAACAGCGCCGCCGGGCACGCCGCCCAGCGTATCGATCCGGGTCAGCGACAGCGGTACCGGCATGTCGCCGGAAGTCCTGGCCAAAGCGTGCGAGCCGTTCTTCACCACCAAGGAATCGGGGCGCGGTACTGGGCTGGGCCTGGCGCAGGTCTACGGCCTGTGCCGTCAATGTGGCGGCGACCTGAAGATCACCAGTGAGCCGGGCCACGGCTCGACCTTCGAGTTGGTGCTGCCGATGGCCGAGCGTCCGCGCGCGAATTCGATCAGCCCACAGCCGACCAGCGTCGCGGCGCCGCTCGCCACCCTTGCCCTGCCGGTACTGGTCGTCGACGATGACGATGCAGTGCGCACCGTACTGGTCGACGATCTGCGTGTGCGGGGCTATCAGGTGCTCGAGGCCGATCGTGGTGGCAAGGCCATGACGATACTGGGCAACACGCGCTGCGCCGCAGCCGTCATCGACTTCCTGATGCCGGAAATGAATGGCGCCGAGCTGGCGCGCAAGGCACGCCAGCTCGTCCCCCAGCTACCGATCATCTTCATCAGTGGCTATGCCGACACCCTTGCACTGGATGCCATCGACGGTGCGGTGGTGCTGCGCAAACCGTTCGAACTCGACGAGCTGGACCGACTGGTCAGAGAGTTGGCCGGCGCGCCTGGGCCGAACACCTGACGGTGGTGGGTGTTTGACCGATGTGTGGTCCACAGAAACGCGCCTGCCAGGCCTGCCAAAGCGCCCATTTCAAAAAAATCGGAACCTTCCGCCGAACAGGGCGACCTAAACACAGCGTACGTACCATGCCTACGCCATGGCTGCCTCTTGGGTCTGAGCCAGACCGTCCATCAAGGAGATTTTGAAATGACCGACGCTCATAAAGAAACGATCAAGGTACTCAACGACCTCATCGAAACATCGAAAGATGGTGAGGCTGGTTTCAAGGATCTCGCCGAAAACACCAAAAACCCTGAACTGAAGGCAGTCTTCACAGCCGCCGCTTCGGATACCGCCAGCGGTGCTGCAGAACTGCAGAACGAAGTACGCAAGCTGGGTGGCGAACCCGAAACCACCACCAGCGTTGCAGGCGATCTGCACCGTCGTTGGGTCGACCTGAAGTCGGCCATCACCGGCAAGGACGACGTCGCACTGCTCAACGAAGCAGAGCGCGGCGAAGACGTTGCCAAGAAGAGCTACACCAAAGCGCTGGAAAACCATGACGTGACCCCTGAGGTACGCGCCGTGATCCAGAAGCAGTTCGATGGCGTCATGCGCAACCATGACAAGATCAAGGCACTGCGTGACGCAGCTCGCGCTCAGAAATGAGTGAGGGGCTTGGGCGGCTGCCAAGGCCGCCCGAGCCGTGCTTCTTGCGCAACGCCCCCCGCCTTGACAACATCCCCGCCGTTCCCCCATCGACTCAACGTGTCACATAGCCCATGACTGGGGCAGGTACTTTGACGTCGCCCTGAAAGCGATGCCATTCCTTGTCGATTTCCTTGTAGCTCATGAACACACTCACCCGCTTGGCGTCGGCCAGATCGGTATTGGTCATGGACTGGGTGTAACGCGTGGGCACGAATGCCACCGTGATACCGACTACCGAGCCATCATCCGCATACACCGGACCACCCGACATGCCCATGGCACTCGGACCGTCGTGGATGGAATAGAGCACGCCATCGTTGAGGTTGCTGAGCAGCAGCTTGCCTTCCTTCACCTTGCCGCTGCCTTTGACGGGCATCAGCAGTGGACTGAAGCCGACGGCGGTGACGTTTTCGCCGACCGATGCCTGACGCCAGTGGGGAGCCGCAGCAGCCTTGCGCTTGATGAAGACCACATCGCCACGGCCACGGTGCGCAACGTCACTGAGGTAAGGGGTGTGCTTGGCAGAAACCGCGTAGTCCTCATTCCATTGCACGGCCGAGGCCTGATACAGAAGAGGGGCGGGAAGACTCGAGGTGACCATGAAAGCGTCTTTGTAGGCGGCATCGCTGACAAAGGGAGTTGGCATGCCATTGCAGCCGGAAAGAAGCAGGCCGAACATCAGGCAGATAGATCGATTCATCGTGTTCCAGTGTAGCAATCCCATTTCTGGGACTATAAAAGCAACCTTGCTTGCGTGGTTCTCATCCCTCTGGATGAGAATGGATTCGCTTGCGCGAGCGTTTGTAAAGACCCTGGAAACCGGCGCGTTAATGGGTGCGCTACGCGGTGTTCCAGGCCGCCATTGTTCCCTGGCGATCCTGTCGGATCGTGACTGACAGCGTGATCGGGTGTTGGTGGGCATGATCGCGAAGCATTGCGAGCCTTCGAACGACACGTCCGGCCAACCAAAACCACAACGCTCCAAAATTCAGGACGTAGTGGCCGATGATGCCATTATGACATCACCCATCTTTCACCGGCAACCGAAATAATGGCACATGGCCATTTCTTTTGCTTGCACAGTGAGAGGGGTATCGGACGGGTCGAGGAAGTCTTTAATGTCACTATGCTACTACTGTGACGTGGTTCCGATATCGCTGTCAGACGCCAGCATGGCTCTTGCGCCGCACACCTACCCCCAAGGGGGCACATCGACGAAGCGCGATTCGATCCAGGCCTTGAATGCCAGGACGGTCGCCGCAGGGAACTTCGCAGAGGGTCGTATCAGGTAGATTCCGCCCACCGAGTCCAGTCGCCATTCGGGCAGTACCTGAACCAGCTCACCCGATGCCAGTTGGCGGCTCATCAGCCATTCGCCGGCCCCCAGAATGCCCGTGCCGGCCATTGCGGCGCTGAGCAGGGTTTCGCTGTCGTTGGATGTCAGTGTGCCTTGCGTCGTCACGCTTTCCTGACAGCCTGCGCGGTGCAGTTTCCATTCCGGAAACGAGGCCAGCCCGCTGAAGCGCAGGCAGTTGTGCTGGATCAGATCTGCGGGCGTCAGCGGCATGCCGCAGCGTTCCACGTACGCAGGAGACGCACAGAGAATGCGGCGGTGCTCGCAGAGCTTGTTGGCAATCAATCGGCTGTCGTCCAGCTCGCCGATGCGCAGGGCCAGGTCATAGCCTTGCTCGATGATATCGACGACGTGCTCGCTGTAGTCGGCAACGATCGAAACACCGGGGTGTGCGCTGAGGAATTCGGGCAACAACGGGGCCACCCACAGCCGTCCCATGGCGGCCGGCAGCGCCAGGCGCAGAACTCCGCGCACCTGGGCAACGCCTGAGGTGGCCTGCTGCTCGGCCTCGAGGATCTGCCCAAGGGCTGCGCGCAGGCGCTGTTCCAGCTTGGCGCCGACTTCGGTAATCCTGACCTGGCGAGTGGAACGCTCCATGAGGCGCACGCCCAACCGCTTTTCCATGGCGGCCAGACGCTTGGAGATCACTGTGGGGTGACGCTGGAGCAATCGACCGGCAGCGACGAACGAGCCCTGACTGGCCACGGCGAGGAAGGCGGCGATCTCGTCGCTGTGCTGACTGTCGAGCAGGTCCGCGGTCATGGGACGAGAATGATTGCCCCGGCGGACTGACCCGATTCGAGCGCCTCATGGGCGCGAGCCGCTTCGGCCAGGGGATAGGTCTTCCAGATTCGCGGGTTGATGATGCCCGCCTCGACCGCCGCCAGCACGTCGGCCGCGCGCTCCTGGTACTCGGCTGTGGACGCTGTGTGCGCAACGATGGAAGGCCGGGTCAGGAACAGCGAGCCCTTGCCGTTGAGGGTCGACAGCTCGACCGCGTTGGGCGCACCCGACGATGCGCCGAACGACACCATCAAGCCGCGCGGACGCAGGCTGTCCAGCGACGCTTCGAAAGAGATGCGACCAATCGGGTCGTAGACCACATCGACCTTGCGCCCCTGGGTGAGCTTCGCCACGTCTGCGGCGAGCGTGGCTGCATCGAATACCAACACCTCGTCGCAGCCCACCGCCTTTGCCCGCTCGACACTCTCGGGTTTCGACACTACGCCGATGACGTACGCCCCCAGGTGCTTGGCCCATTGGCCCATGACCTGCCCCAGGCCACCGGCGACGCCGTACAGCAGCATCGTCGTACCGGGGCCTACCGGGTAGGTGGATTTCAACAGGTACTGTGCAGTGATGCCTTTGAACAACACCGCCGCCGCTTGCTCGAAGCTGACCCCGGCCGGCAGCTTCACCAGTCGTTCGGCCGGATAGAGCCGTTGCGCCGCATAGCCGCCCAAGGGCCCGGTGGCATAGGCGACGCGGTCGCCTGGCTGCACGTTGGTCACCCCTGGGCCCACCGAGATCACCGTGCCTGCCCCTTCCAGGCCCAGGCCGGACGGCAGCGGGACCTTGACCGCACCATTGCGCTGGGTGACGTCAAGATAATTCACGCCAATGGCCGCCTGCTGCAGCCACGCCTGCCCTTCGCCCGGCGCCTGCTCGACCACGGTGTCTTCCCACAGTACGGAGGAATCACCGGGTTGATTGAAACGGATCACTGCGGCCATGTCGTTCTCCAGTCGGTCAGTAGTGCCGACGAGTATGGAAACGCGCTGGGCGTTTCACAAGACGGTGAATCTGCAGTATATACCTGCACTCGGTGCAGCAATGATCAGACGACGATTGAGTTGGTGTGCTTGCACCGATTGCCTGTCGTTGCAGGTTTGTTTACCGTTCAGGCCGCTGGTCGACACTCGGTGCATCGCTCACGGGGACACGTCATGGCTGTAATTGCAGACAAAGGCACGACTTCCATAGGCCTGGTGCACGAAGCCCTGCACGGTGCAATGCAGCGCGGATTCGACATCCAGCCGGTGCTGCGAGACGCGGGCATCGACCCAGGGTTGCTCGATGCGCCCCAGGCCAGAGTCTCCGCAGTCGCGTTTTCTCGACTCTGGATTGCGCTGGCCAATACGCTGGACGACGAGTTTTTCGCCATCGACAACCATCCGCTGCGCAGAGGCAGCTTTCGCCTCATGTGCCACGTGGCCCTGGGCTGCCACTCGCTGGAGCAGGCGCTGCGGCGGATCCTGATGTTTCTGCGCAGCGCCCTGGACGATGTCTACGGCGAGCTGACGTACGAAGACGACTCGGCGGTGCTTGTCATTCATGACCACGGCGTGGAAAGACGTTTGTTCAGCTATGGCACCTGGCTGATCCTGGTGCACGGACTGCTCTGCTGGCTGGGTGGCCGGCGCTTGCCTATCCAAAGCATCGGCTTCCGCCCGGCGCAACCCTTGGACGACAGCGACTACCGCCTGCGCTTTTGCGAGTCGCTGGTGTTCGGTGTCGCCCAGACCACCGTAAGGTTCGATCGCAGCCTCCTCGCCCTCAAGGTCGTGCAGACACCCGCAAGCCTCACACCCTTCTTGGAAGAGTCGCCCGGCAATTTGCTGGTCAAGTATCGGAACGATGAAAGTACGGGAGCGAAGGTTCGCCAGAAGCTGCGCGGTGTGGATCCGGAGGACTGGCCTGAGTTCGACCGGTTGGCGAAATCGCTGGGCACCTCGAGTTCGACGCTACAACGACGCTTGCACATCGAAGGCTTGAGCTACCAGCGCCTGAAGGACGATCTTCGCCGGGACATGGCCATTCATCTGCTTGGCCGTGAAGAGCTGACAGTGGTCGAGGTAGCACTGCAAACCGGCTTTCAGGATGCCAGCGCTTTCCATCGGGCCTTCAAGAAATGGACGGGCGTCAGTCCCGGTTGCTATCGCCGCACCGAAGCCGATGAAGCCTGAGCACCGTCCGTTCGCCGCTGTGAAATAAGCAAACCGTCCTGCCTGCCCCTGCCTGGGGACTGTCCAAACACCCCAATCAGAACGACGACTTTGGACATGGGCCTATTCCATGCCGACGCCTACGATAGCCGAACTCCAGTCATGGCCGCTGCCCATGGCCTGGTCAGCGGAACACCTGTGCACTTCAAAACAAGAATAAAACCGAAGGAGACACGCTATGCAACCCGTGAACGTATTCGCGCTGGCAAAGGATTCAAGGTTCAACCGCTTCCATGGTCTGATCCTGTTCTGGTGCGTGCTCATCCTGATCATCGACGGCTATGACCTCGCCGTTGTGGGTGCTGCACTGCCAGCCATCATGAAAGACATGAACATCGAGGCCACCAGCGCCGGCATCATGGCCGGCTCGGCGCTGTTCGGCACCATGCTCGGCGCGATCTTCCTCGGCACTTTGGCCGATCGCATCGGGCGGCCGAAGATGACGGCCATCTGCGTTGCGCTGTTCAGTCTGTTCACTGCGGGTGCCGGGCTGACCAACGACCCCATCAGCTTCAGCATCATGCGTTTCATCGCGGGGCTGGGCATTGGCGGCGTGCTGCCCATCTGCACCGCGCAGATGGGCGAATTTTCGCCGTTGAAACTGCGCACACGCCTGGTGACGCTGGTGTTTGCCGGCTATTCCGTCGGTGGCATCCTGGTCGCCCTTACCGCAAAACAGCTGATTGAAAGTCATGGCTGGCAATGGGTGTTCTATGTCGCCGGACTGCCCGTGATCCTGATCCCGTTCATTCTCAAGAGCATGCCTGACTCCATCGGCTACATGCTCAAACAGGGCCAGCAGGAGGCCCTCAGGGAGGTCGCGCGAAAGCTCGATCCCGGCAACGTGATTCCCGACGATGCAGTGATGGCCGGCAACCCGGAGATCCTCGATAAACAGGATTCCCCCGTGCGTAACCTGTTCGCCGATGGCCGCGGTTTCAGCACGGTCATGATCTGGGCCGCATTCATGACCGGGTTGTTCATGGTCTACGCGCTGAACTCCTGGCTGACCAAGCTGATGGCGATGGCGGGTTTCAGCCTGGGATCGGCGCTGAATTTCGTGATCGTGTTCAACGTCGGTGCCATCGTCGGCGCGCTGGGCGGTGGCTGGCTGGGCGACAGGTTCAACATCAAGCGTGTGCTGGTGTGCTTCTACATCGTCGGCGCCCTGGCGCTGGTCATGCTTGCCTACACCCGCTCGCCTACCCTGCTCTACGCCGTGGTGTTCACGGTCGGCGCATCAACCTTGGGCACGCAACTGCTGGCCTACGCCTACGCCGGTGATTTCTACCCTTCGACCATCAGGGCCACCGGCGTCGGCTTTGCATCGGGCGTCGGCCGCATAGGCGCCATCGTGGCACCGGTGCTGATCGGCTGGTTGATTTCCATGCACTTGCCGCTGGAGCAGAACTTCATGGCCATCGCCCTTGCCGGGCTGATCGGTGCGGCAGCGGTTTCGCTGATCAATCAGTCCCTTGCCGATTCTTCCCAGGCACGCTCGACCCGCCGTGCGCCAGCGGCCACCGACAGTGCGGCCTTGAATCGCGCTACCTCCAAATCCACCTGACTCGGGGCACTTATGAATCGACTGTCTCAACCGCCGTCAAGCCCCGCCCTGGTTGTGCAGGCTGTGGACTGGGCGATCAGGTCGCGGCGCAGCATCAGGGCTTTTCTTCCTGACCCCGTGGCCCAGGAAGACGTGGAAAGCATCCTCGATGTCGCCCGGTTCTGCGCGACGGGAGTGAACATGCAGCCTTGGCGTGTGCACGTGGTCACCGGCGACGCCAAGCGGCAGTTGTCCAGGGCCATCGCCGATATCGACAACGACCCTGTGCATGCCAACCAGTTGCTCGACCCCTACGAGTACTACCCCAGGGAGTGGGTGACGCCCTACGTGGACAGGAAAAAGAAGGTCGGCTGGGAGCTGTACGGACTGCTCGGTATTGCCAAGGGCGACAAGCAGCGCATGCACGAACAGCACGGCCGCAACTATCGGTTTTTCGACGCGCCGGTAGGTCTGCTGTTCACTATCGACCGCGTGCTCCAGCAGGGAAGCCTGCTGGACTACGGGATGTTCCTGCAGAGCGTGATGGTGGCTGCCAGGGCTCGCGGGTTGCACACGTGCCCCCAGGCCGCCTTTCTGAAGTATCACCACGTGATCGCCGAAGTCCTTGGCATTCCCGACGAGCAAATGCTGGTCTGCGGCATGAGCCTGGGCTATGCGGACGCTTCCAGCGTCGAGAACGAGCTGGTCACCGAGCGCGAACCGGTGAGTGCATTCACCACCTTTCATCACAATAACAAAGAGACTCGCCCATGAAGCCTGCAGCCCTCAACGAGTGCCTCGACAAGACCCCGGCCAATCACCTCCCCCTTACCCCGCTGGGTTTTCTGGAAAGGGCTGCGCTGGCCCATCCGACACGGGCTGCGGTGGTGTATGGATCCATCACCCGGACCTGGGCGCAGACGCGAGAGCGCTGCCTGCGACTGGCCAGCGCTCTGGTCGCTCGAGGATTGGGCGCTGGCGATACGGTCTCCATTCTGTGCCCGAATACGCCGGCCATGCTCGAAGCGCATTTCGGCATCCCGTTATCGGGCGCAGTGCTCAACACCATCAACTGCCGGCTCGATGCCGAAGGCGTGGCGTTCATCCTCCGGCATGCCGAGTCCAAGGCCATTCTGGTGGATCGCGAATACGCAAGCCTGGTTGCGGCGGCGCTCGAGCGCCTGGATCAGGCGCTGATCGTGATCGATATCGACGACCCCTTCGCGCCGTTGGGGCCATCGATCGGTGTGGTGGGTTATGAAGAGCTGCTCGCCAGCGGCGATCCGGATTTCGCCGGCGTCTGGCCTGTCGATGAATGGCACCCTATCGCCCTGAACTACACCTCCGGTACCACGGGCGATCCCAAGGGGGTCGTCACCAGCCACCGCGCGACCTATCTGATGAGCCTGCTGCAGATGACCAACTGGCCGCTGCCGCGTGCGCCGCGCTACCTGTGGACGCTGCCGATGTTCCACGCCAACGGTTGGTGTTTTACCTGGGCGATCACCGCAGCGGCGGGCACTCATGTGTGCATGCGCAAGGTCAGTGCCGAGGCCGTGTTCGATGCCATAGATACCCACGGTGTAGACCATTTCTGCGCCGCACCCGTGGTCATGGCGATGATTGCCGATGCGCGTGATCGCCAGGTGTTGCGGTCACCTGTGCGCGTGCTCACGGCCGGCTCCCCTCCACCGGCTTCGGTGCTCAGCGCCGTGGTTGCACTGGGCTTCGACGTGGATCATGTCTACGGCATCACCGAGGTATCCGGCACCCCGGTGAGCTGCGTGTGGCAAGACGGCTGGGACGCACTGACGGACAGCGAGCAGCGCGCCTTCCGGGTTCGCCAAGGCACGCGAGCGGCAACGTTCGAAGGGATGATGGTGGCCGATCCGGACACCTTGATCGCGGTGCCGCACGATGGTGTCACCACCGGCGAGCTGTTGCTGCGCGGCAACACCGTGATGATGGGATACCTGAAGAACGCGTCGGCCACCGGCAAGGCCTTCGCGGGTGGATGGTTTCACACGGGCGACATTGCCGTGGTGCACGAAGGCGGCTACGTGCAGATCACCGATCGTTCCAAGGACGTCATCATCTCAGGCGGCGAGAACATCTCCTCGATCGAAGTCGAGGATGTCATCCACTGCCATCCCAGCGTCCTGCACGCGGCTGTCGTGGCCCAGCCCGACGACAAATGGGGTGAGGTGCCATGCGCCTTCATCGAGCTCAAGGCCGGTGTCGCGGCGCCCACCGGTGCCGAGCTGATCGCGTTCTGCCAAATGCGACTGGCCAGGTTCAAATGCCCGCGGCAAGTCATCTTCACGGAACTGCCGAAGACGGCCACGGGCAAAATCCAGAAATTCGTGCTGCGCGAGCGTGCAGGCAGCAAGGCTGCCATCTCGAGGCTTGCGTCCGGAGGGTGAAGCCGTTTGCGCAGGTCCATTCGCTGCATAGGGGCAGTGTTCAATCTCTGCTGAGCACTGCCACTGATGTTACCCATCGGATGGACCCTGCCCGGTTTGAGTGCAGGATTCCCATTCTGGAGCACACTATTGTGCTCTCAAGAGTGCACCGATAAAGAAATAGCTAATTAAAACATTTAGTTACTAACAGCGGCCTGATTATTGCTTTGTCTCAGACGTCGCGCCCCACGCGACACCTGTTTCCTCCAGCGCCCCCACGCACTGGGCGACCCGGCCCCAACGATGCGGCTGCGGTCACAAGCGAAACGCTCGACACCCGTTCAGCCGACAGCGTCGTCGGTACGTGAGATCAGGCCCTAACCCCCCTCGCCTGCATCTCATCCAGACCCCACTCCATTGCTGTTTCCCGGTGCTTGCACGGGCAGCCCATTCGGCTGTCCGCGAACCGGCAAGCGATGGCACGCAGGGCTGGTTCCAGGAGCACTGAGCATGGCTATCAATCGTCGTACCTTCCTGCGTTCGTCCGCCATTTCCGCTGCCGCACTGTCGGCGTTGAGCTTCAAGAGCCTGTCGGCCTTCGCCGCCGACGACGCCATCAAGATCGCCTCGCTGTACGACAGCTCGGGCGGCCTGGACATCTATGGCAAGCCGATCGTGGACGCGCTGACGTTTGCCACCGAGGAACTCAATGCCCAGGGCGGTCTGCTCGGTCGGCCGTTGAACCTGATCAAGTACGACACCCAGTCCAACATGCAGCTGTACGCGCAATACGCCCAGCAGGCCGCGCTCAAGGATCGCGCCGCCGTGGTGCACGCGGGCATCACTTCGGCGTCACGCGAAGTGGTGCGCCCGGTACTGGACCGCTACAAGACGCTGTACTTCTACGACAACCAGTACGAAGGCGGCGTGTGCGATCGCAACTTCTTCGGCACCGGCGTGACGCCGGGGCAGACCGTGGAGAAGCTGGTGTCCCACGTGACCCAGAAGTGGGGCAAGAAGGTCTACATCGTCGCGGCGGACTACAACTACGGGCAGATCGTCACCGCCTGGGTGAAGAAGTACGTCGAGCAGGCTGGCGGTTCGAGCGTGGGTATCGAGTTCTTCCCGCTGGACGTGACCAACTTCGGCGCGACCATTTCGAAAATTCAGGAAGCCAAGCCGGACTTCGTCTGGTCGGCCCTGGTCGGCGGCGCGCACATGTCGTTCTACCGCCAGTGGAAGGCCGCCGGCATGACCGGCAAGCTGCCGATCGCTTCGACCACCTTCGCCGGGGGCAACGAGCACATCGTGCTCTCGCCCGAAGAATGCAATGGCATCCTGATCTGCCAGAACTACGTGCAGGAACTGCAGACCCCGCTCAACACGGCGTTCGTCGAACGTTTCCACACGCGCTTCGGCGCCGACTACCCGTACATCACCGAACTGGCCATGGGCGCTTACCAGGGCATGATGCTGTGGGCCGAGGGCGTGCGTCAGGCCGGTTCGATCGAACGCATGGCGGTCATCGAGGCGCTGGAGAAAGGCATCAGCCTGGACCTGCCCAGCGGCAAGGTCAGCATCGACCCCGCCACCCACCACTGCATTCTGGACGTGCACATCGCCGAGGTGCGCGATCGCCGCCTCGAGGTGGTTGAAAGCTTCGCCCAGCAGGCCCCTTCGGACACCGCCGCGGTTTGCGACCTGGTCAAGAACCCCCGTGATGCCAAGCAATACAGCATCGCGCTGTAAGGAGACGGACATGGATTGGGCTGCGATTTTTTCCCTGCAGATAGTCGGTGCCATCGCCACGCTGGTGCTGCTCAGCATCGGCCTGGCGGTGGTGTTCGGCATGATGAAGATCATCAACCTGGCGCACGGCGAGTTCATGATGCTTGGCGGTTACGTGGCCGTCCTGGCCACCCACCACTGGCACGTGCCGATCTGGATCTCGATCCTGGTGCTGGCGCCGCTCACCGTGGGCCTGTTCGGCATGCTGGTCGAGCGCCTGCTGATTCGTCATCTGTACGGCCGCATGATCGACACCATGCTGGCCACCTGGGGCCTGAGCCTGGCGCTGACCGGTACGGCGACCATGCTGTTCGGCAACACCACGGTGGGCATCAGCTCACCGTTGCCGGGCATTACCCTGGGCGCCTACCAAACCAGTGGCTACGGACTGTTCGTGATTGCCGTGGCCGTGGCGGTCCTGCTGGGCCTGTGGGCGCTGCTGCGCTTCACCCAGTTTGGCCTGTGCGCGCGGGCGACCATGCAGAACGCCAAAATGGCCGCCGCCCTGGGCGCCAACCCCGGGCGCATCTACAGCCTCACCTTTGGCCTGGGTGCGGCCTTGGCCGGGCTCGGCGGCGCGGTCCTCGCGCCACTTACCGGGGTGATCCCGACGCTGGGCGCCAGCTACATCGCCAAGGCCTTCATCACGGTGATCGGCGGCGGCAGCGCGGTCATTACCGGCACGCTGAGTGCGGCCGGCGCGTTCGGTGTCATCAGCCAAATGGTGACCTTCTTCAGCACCCCGGTGTTCGGTGAAGTGGCCTTGCTGCTGGCCGCCATCGTGCTGATCCGCGTGTTGCCCCAAGGCATCACCGGTCGTTTCTTTCGGAGGGCGTTCTGATGCCTGTTGCATTTCGTGATCTGCTGCCGGTGCTGGGCTGTGTGCTCGCCGCCGTGCTGGTCGGCGTTCTACCGCAGTGGCTGGACCTGTTCACCCTGCTCTCGCTGACCATCTACCTGGTCATGGCCTTGCTGGCGCTGAGCCTGGCATTCATCTGGGGCTTTGGCGGCATCCTGTGTTTCGGCCAGGCCGCGTTCTTCGGCCTGGGTGCCTATGCCTATGCCATCGGCGTGCTGAACATCGGCGACAGTACCTGGCCGGTGCTGCTGGCCATTGCCGTACCCGCGCTGTTCGCCGCGGCCATGGGCTATTTCATGTTCTACGGCGGCATCAGTGATGTGTACCTGGGTGTGATCACCTTGGCGGTGACGCTGATTCTGTTCAACGTGATGAACTCCACCTCGGGCAGCGAATACCACATCGGCAGCGCGCTGCTGGGTGGTTTCAATGGCATTCCGGCGATCCCGACGCTCAACGTACCGTTCGACCCGCAGCGCGTGCTGGAACCTGAAACCCTGTTCCAGGTGATCGGCGGCGCTTTGATTCTGTGCTACCTGGGCCTGCGCGGGCTGCTCGCCAGCCGCTTCGGCAAGGTGGTCGTGGCCATCCGTGAAAACGAGCAGCGCGCCGGGCTGCTGGGCTACGACACGCGCCTGCACAAGCTGATCGTCTTCAGCCTAGGCGGCGGCATTGCCGGGCTGGCCGGATGCCTGTTCGCCAACTGGGGGGCGTTCGTCAGCCCGGGCGTGTTTGGCCTGGCACAGTCGGCGCAGATCATCATCTGGGTCATCGTCGGCGGCCGCGGCACCTTGTTCGGGCCAATCCTGGCCTGCATCGGCCTGCAGGCGTTGATGGCGCGGCTGGGTGAACAGCAGACGGTGGACAGCGGCCTGGTGCTGGGGGCGATTCTGCTGACTTTCGTCATGCTGCTGCCGCGCGGCTTGCTGCCAAGCCTGAGCTCACTGGCCAAGCGCGTATTCACGCGCCGCGCTGCTGCCGCCACGGTCGTGTCACAGGAGGGCGGCGTATGAACGTGCTTCTGCAAACCCAAGGCCTGGGCGTCAGTTTCGGCGGTGTGCATGCCGTCAAGGCGGTGGATTTCACCCTTGAACGCGGTGAGCTGCGCTGCCTCATCGGCCCCAACGGTGCGGGTAAAAGTACCTTCTTCAAACTGCTCAGCGGGCAGTTGAAGCCTTCCCACGGCAGCTGTCACTTCCAAGGCCAACGCATCAGCGGCCTGCCGCCGCACCGCATCGCCCGCATGGGCATCGGCATCAAGACCCAGACGCCCAGCGTGTTCGACGGCCTGGATGTGTTCGAGAACCTGCGGCTGGCCGCCAGCCGCAGGCAGAGTGCCGACCAGGCCCGGCAAACCGCCGAACAGACCCTGCAACGCATCGATCTGAGCGAACACCGTCATCGTCTGGTGGGCGACCTTGCCCATGGCCAGCGTCAGTGGGTCGAGCTGGGCATGATCCTGGCCTCGCGGCCGACTTTGGTGCTGCTGGACGAGCCGGCCGCCGGCATGACCTATCAGGAAGTGCGCAAGACCGCAGCGCTGATCAAGGAGATCAATGCGCACAGCACCGTAGTGGTGGTCGAGCATGACATGGAGTTCATTCGCCTGATCGCCGGCACGGTCACCGTGTTCAACCAGGGGGCAATTCTCGCCCAGGGCAGCTTTGCCGAGGTGACTCAGGACCCGTTGGTGCGCGAAGCCTATCTGGGCAAACAGGAGATCAAACATGCTTGAAGTCAACGGATTGTGTTCCGGCTACGGGCGCGTGCCGGTGTTGCGCGACATCGGTCTGCGCAGCGCCACCGACAGCTGCATCGGCGTGCTCGGCCGCAACGGCATGGGCAAGACTACCCTGCTGCGCGCGCTGATCGGCGAATTGCCGGCGCTGTCAGGCAGCGTGCGGTTCGCCGGCCAGGACCTGAGCCGCGCCGACGCCAGCCAGCGGGCACGGGCCGGTATCGGCTACGTGCCCCAGGGCCGGCAGATTTTCCCCTTTCTCACTGTTGGCGAAAACCTGCGCATGGGCTGCGTGAAGAATTTCACCGAGGCCAGCGCCACCATCGAGCGGATCCTGGCGTATTTTCCGCGTCTGCAACGGCTGCTGGAGCAACCCGGCGGCGCGTTGTCGGGCGGCGAACAACAGCTGCTGGCCCTGGCTCGCTGCCTGTGCGGCAACCCGAAGCTGATTCTGCTCGATGAACCGACCGAGGGCATCCAGCCCTCCATCTGCGACGAGATCATCGAGACCCTGCAGCGCCTGCGTCGCGAACAGGGCCTGGGCATCATTCTGGTGGAGCAGGACATCGACTTCCTGACGGCCCTGGCCGATCGCATCCTGATCATCGAGAACGGCCAACTGGTCGATGAAGTCGACCCTGCCAGCACCACTGCCGAAGCGCTTGCCGAGCGTTTCATGGGCTTTCATTCTTAAGGATTCATCGTCATGTCCATTCAACGTCCAACCCAGGCCGAGCTTGCCGAAACCGGCAACCAACTGGGCCTGCATCTGCCAGCGCCGTTACTGGCGCAGTACGCCGACATCCTCGAAGCGGTCTGGCAGGACTATGACCGCCTGGATCAGCTGCAACCTGCCAGCGTGCCGCAGCGGTATCCCAGGAATGCCGGGCAGATTCCCGCCCCGGCGCAAAACCCCTACAACGCCTGGTACGTGCGCACCGACCTGCACGGCGCTGCCGACGGCAAGCTTGCAGGCAAGCGCATTGCCCTCAAGGACAACATCTGCCTGGCCGGTGTGCCCATGATGAATGGTTCGTCGACCCTGCAGGGTTACGTGCCTGATGTCGACGCCACCGTGGCCACGCGCGTGCTGGACGCCGGCGGCAGCATTCTGGGCAAGGCCCATTGCGAGTTTTTCTGCGTATCGGGCAGCAGCCACACCAACGCCACCGGCGCGGTGCACAACCCGCGCAACCCAGGGCATTCCACCGGGGGGTCGTCGTCGGGGTGCGCCGCGCTGATCGTCGCCGGTGAAGTGGACCTGGCCATCGGCACCGATCAAGGCGGCTCGGTGCGCATTCCAGCGGCCTACTCGGGCATCTACGGCATGAAGCCGACCCACGGACTGGTGCCCTACACCGGCATCATGCCCATCGAAATGACCCTGGACCACGCTGGCGTCATGAGCGCCACGGTGACCGACAACGCACTGATGCTCGAAGCACTGGCCGGCGCCGACGGCCTGGATCCGCGCCAGGACCGGCAGATGCCGCTACAGGCCTATACCCAGGCCCTGGGCGCAGGTGTTGCGGGCCTGCGCATCGGCGTGGTCAGCGAGGGCTTCGGCCATGCCAATTCCGAAGCCGATGTCGACGCCGCCGTGCGCCGCGCCGCCGGTCTGTTCGCCGAGTGGGGCGCGCTGGTGGACGAGGTTTCCATCCCGCTGCACGCACTGGGCCATGCCATCTGGACACCGATTGCCGTGGAGGGCACCACGCAGCTGCTGCGCGGCTACAATTACGGTTCAAACTGGAAGGGCTTGTACGTGGAGAGCCTGATGCGCGCGCAACAAGACTGGCAACAGCAAGCCGACGCCTTCCCTCACGATCTGAAAACCTGCCTGCTGGCAGGCCACTATGCCCACCAGCGATTCGCCGGCCAGTACTATGCCAAGGCGCAGAACGCCGCGCGCCAGCTGCGCGCCGCCTACGACGAGCAGTTCGCCCGCTACGATCTGCTGCTGATGCCAACGGTGCCGCTCAAGGCGCCCAAGCTTCCCGCTGCCGATTCCACGCCCGCAACCTGGGTCACCCGTGCCCTGGAAATGAACGCCAACACCGCCCCGTTCGATGTGACCGGCCACCCGGCCATGTCGATTCCCTGCGGACTGGCCCAGGGGTTGCCGGTGGGTTTGATGCTCATCGCCCGCGATTACCATGAGGCGACCCTTTACCAAGCTGCGCATCACTTCGAACAGCATATCGATTGGGAAAGCCTGACCTCATGAGCGGCGAAGACTACAAGGTAGGCCTGCTATTTTCCCGCGCCAGCCTGACGGCGGCGTCGGAAACCGCCCAGGCCAACGCCACGCACCTGGCCATCGCCGAAATCAATGACAGCGGCGGCCTCGACGGCCGGCGCCTGCAGGCCATCGACGGCGACCCCGGCGCCGATCCGAACGACTACCGCGACAGCGCACTGCAGCTGTGCGACCAGCATCAGGTGCAGGTGCTGTTCGGCACGCACATGTCGAGCACGCGCAAGGTCGTTCTGCCGGTGGTCGAAAGTCGTCGGCGCTTGCTGTTCTACCCGACCCTGTACGAAGGTTTCGAATACTCGCCGTACTGCTTCTATACCGGCTCGGCACCCAACCAGAACTCACTGCAGCTGGCCCGCTACGTGCTGGAAACCCATGGCGGGCGGGTGCTGTTCGTCGGGGGCTCGTATGTCTACCCCTACGAATCGAACCGCATCATGCGCGAGCTGTTCGAACAGGCCGGCGGCGAGGTCGTCGACGAGATCTACCTGCCCTTCCACGCCACCGCCGAAGATTTCGACCGGGTCATGCAGCGGGTGCGCGAAACCGCTCCCGACGCCATCTACTCGACCATCGTCGGCAGCGACATTCCGTCGCTGCACCGCGCCTATCGCCAGGCGGGGTTCGATCCTGCGGTCGTGCCCATCGTCAGCCTGGCCACCAACGAGGTCGACGTGCAGGCCATGAGCGACGAGGAGGCCGAAGGCCACATCTCCGCCGCGCCGTGGTTCTCGACCTTGCAGACGCCGGCCAGCCAGGCGTTCGTGGCACGCTACCGTGCGCGCTTCGGCGAACACGCCGCGATGACCTCAGGCGCCGAAGCGGCCTACTTCCAGGTTCACCTGTTCGCGCAAGCCGCGCGCCGCGCGTCCGACGACTCAGTGCAAGCCCTGCGCGAAGCCCTGGCCGGGGCACGCTTCGAGGCGCCTCAAGGCACCGTGCAGATCGACGCCCAGACCCAGCACACCTGGCTGTGGCCACGCATCGCCCGGCTCGATCATCAACGGCAATTCCAACTGGTGCTGGAGAGCGCCGAAGCCGTGCAGCCGAGCCCCTATATGGTCGACTACCAGATGGACGTGCAGCCATGACCTGCCGGAGGCCGAGATGACCAACGCGCCGTCCCTGCTGCGCGAACTCAAGGGCCTGCGGGTACTGGTGATTCACCCACAGGACGGTGAGGCACGCATCGTGCTCGACCAACTGCAGCGCATCGGCTGCATCGTCGAACAACGCTGGCCGGTGCCCACCACGCTGCCCGAAGCGGTCGACGTGGTGCTGCTGGCCGTGGAACTGAGCCAGCGGTCGAACACGCAAACCCTGGTGGAAAGCCTGAGCGAGCAGGCGCCGCCAATCATCGCCGTGGTCGGTTACGAGAACCCGTCGATGCTGCAACTGGTGCTGGAGACGCAACCGGCGGCGGTCATCGAGCGGCCCCTGCGGCCCTTCGGTCTGCTGACCCAGTTGCTGATGGCGCGGGCCGCCTGGCGGGCGCGCATCGACATGCTCGCCGAGTTGCGCAAGCTGCAAAGCCGGCAACCGGCCGTGTCGAAGATATCCATGGCCAAGGCACTGTTGATGGCGCGCCATCGCCTGGGCGAAAACGATGCCCATCGGCGCCTGCAACGCGAAGCCATGACCCGCCGCACCAGCATGGAGGCCATCGCCCAGCAGATCATCGATGCCGATCAACCTGCCGAACCCGAACAGCCGCTGCCCTAGCCCTGCGCTGAAACAGCGCCCCCAACCACAAGAATACGAGGTCACCCCATGCAAGGATTCACCTTCAGCAGCACTGCCCACCTCATCTGCGCCACCGGCAGCGCCGCCGGCCTGGCCGAACAGTGCATCAGCCGCAACGCCCGCCGGGTATTGCTGGTCACCGACGCCGGCATCCTCAAGCACGGCCTGCTCGACAGCGTGCTGCCGGGCTTCGCCACTGCGGGCATCGAACTGGCGGTGTACAGCGACGTGCTCGCCGACCCGGCGGAAGCGTTGGTGCTGGCAGCTACCGAGCAGGCCCGGGGCATGAACGCCGACCTGATCGTCGGCTTCGGCGGCGGCAGTTCCATGGACACCGCCAAACTGGTCGCCTACCTGGCACACCCTGAGCAACGGCAGAGCCTGAGCGACATCTACGGCGTGAACCAGGCCACCGGCCCGCGTTTGCCACTGATTCAGGTACCCACCACCGCGGGCACGGGTTCGGAAGTCACGCCCATCTCCATCGTCACCACGACCACCGGCAAGTCCGGCGTAGTGGCGAACCAACTGCTGCCGGACCTGGCGATTCTCGACGCGCAACTGACCATCGGCCTGCCCGCCCCGGTCACAGCTGCCACCGGCATCGACGCCATGGTGCATGCCATCGAGGCCTACACCAGCAAGCACCGCAAGAACCCGCTCTCCGACCTGCTGGCACGCGAAGCCTTGCGCCTGTTGGCGGCGAACCTTGAACGCGCCGTCAATACACCGCAGGACCTGGAAGCCCGCCAGGCCATGCTGCTGGGCGCCTGCCTGGCCGGCCAGGCCTTCGCCAACGCACCTGTTGCCGCCGTGCACGCCCTGGCCTACCCACTGGGCGTCAGCTTCCACCTGCCCCACGGCCTGTCCAATGCGCTGGTACTGCAGCAAGTGCTGCGCTTCAACCTGCCGGTCGCCCAGGGCCTGTACGCCGAACTGGCCCCCTTGGTGCTGGGCGAGCGCCTGCAACCAGGCGATGCGGCGCAGCAGTTCATCGACGAACTGCTCAGGCTTCATGTGGCCACCGGTTTGCCGCTGCGCCTGGGTGATGCCGGGGTAACCCACGACAGCCTGCCGGAACTGGCTCGCAGCGCAATGCTGCAACAGCGCCTGTTGGTCAACAACCCGCGCGAAGTCAGCGAGGCCGATGCGCTGGCGATCTATACCGCGGCGTTCTAGGTCGCGGCCGAGCACAGCGCCTCCTGTGCTGCACGGCAGCCAGCCCCATACCAAGGGGCTGTCTGACTGCGAGCAACCCATCGCATCAACTCCATCAATGTTTACTATCGTGAAAGTCCGCTTTCTTTTCGCGGTGCCAGACGTTTATATGCGCGACTTACTGCAACTGTCTCGCCTTGGAGCTTCACGTGTACGCCCGCCCTGATTTGAAATACTCGCTGCTGTTCGCTTTGGCCAAATGTTCGATTGCTGGCTTGTCGTTTGCCATGGTGTGGTTGGACATCGCGGTGTTTCATACCGATATCCTTGAAATATCGTTTACCGAGATCACCCAGGAGCTCATGCTCGCGCTGTGCGCTTTGTTGTTCTGGAGCGCACCGGGGCCGGCCCGCAAAGGCGGCTTCGAATACCTCGCCGCAGGATTTTTCGCCTGCCTGCTGACCCGTGAGCTGGACGGCCTGTTCGACCCCATCAGTCACAGCGCCTGGCTGTGGCCTTTTCTGGCTATCGCTGCAGTCGCCATCGGCAGGGCGGCAAGTGCCAGACACAGACGGCAAACCCTCCAGTCCCTGGGCGCTTTCCTGCGCACGCCAACGTTCGCCGCGCTGGCCACGGGCTTCGCGGTGCTGATCTTTTCGAGGATTTTCGGCATGGGTGCGTTCTGGCACCAGGTCATGGGTGACGGCTACCAGCGCCTGGCGAAAACCACGGCCGAAGAAGGTGTGGAGCTGCTGGCGTATGGCATCTGGCTATGCGCCAGCTTCGAGTATTGGGTCAAATGCCGGCTTGGCGAAAGCTGGAGCCCTCAAACCGCAACGTCTTGATGTGGAGTCCGCTGATGACTATTCGATCGCCCGTACTGTTCGTGTCCCATGGCTCTCCTATGTTCGCGGTCGAGCCCGGCCTGGCGGGCAAACACCTGGCCGAGCTGGGTCGTGAGTTGCCGCGGCCCGAGGCCATCGTCATGGTGTCCCCACACTGGATGACCCGTGGCGAGATCGGCGTGACCGCAAGCGCAGCCCCCGCCACTGTTCATGACTTCGGCGGCTTCCCCGATGCGCTGTACAAGATTCAATACCCGGCACCCGGCGCACCGGCCCTGGCCGCGCGGATCGTCGACATGCTGCAGGCCGGCGGCTGGCAATCCCGCCTGGATGCCGAGCGGGGCCTGGACCACGGGGCCTGGGTACCGCTGCTGTATCTGGCACCGGATGCGGACATACCGGTAATCCAGGTTTCCATGCCCGCTGCGCTCGATACTCATCAGGCCTGGAAGCTCGGCCAGGCGCTCAAGCCACTGCGCGACATGAACGTATTGATCGTGGCCTCCGGCAGCCTGACGCACAACCTCTACGAATTCCGTGGCGCAACGCCCCACGGCGCTCAATACGTCAAGGATTTCGCCGCCTGGACGGCGAAGACCCTCACCTCGGGTGATCTGGACGCGCTGCTGGACTACCGGCAATACGCCCCCTCGGCAGAACGCGCGCACCCCACGGACGAGCATTTCATGCCGTTGTTCATCGCACTCGGCGCGGCGGGTGAGCAGTATGAAACGCGGGTGATCGAGGGCGGCGTCGAGTATGGGGTGTTGGCGATGGACAGTTACGTGTTCACGTAATGGCATCACCCGAATGCTGGGTGTACGGGTGAAATGAACTTTGGCTGTACGGTATCACTGGCCCTGCCGTCAGGTAGTTTCACTGCTACAACAACCCAGAGACCATACGGACATGCTCATAGACCTCCTGCCTGCCTTCGCCCTCTTCGCTCTGGTGTCGTCCATCACCCCAGGCCCGAACAACACCATGCTGCTGGCCTCGGGGGTGAACTTCGGTTTCCTGCGCACCATTCCCCATGCCCTGGGCATCAGCCTGGGTTTCATGCTGCTGGTGCTGGCAGTCGGGCTGGGCCTGGGTGAAATATTCACCGCCGTGCCCTGGACCTACACGGCACTGCGCTGGATAGGCGCGGCCTACCTGCTTTATCTGGCGTGGTGCATCGCCACCTCGGGCAGCATGAGCGAGGCAGGAGAACAGGACAGTACACCCATGACCTTCCTCGGCGCCGCCGCCTTTCAATGGGTCAACCCCAAGGCCTGGGTGATGGCGGTCGGCGCCATCACCACCTATGTGCCGGCGCAGGGTTACGTTTATAACGTGGTGGTCATCGCTGCGGTGTTTGCACTGGTCAATCTGCCGAGCGTATGCGTCTGGGCCGGTTTCGGCAGTGTGTTGCGCAACGTGCTGCGCGTGCCGCGCTGGTTGCGCTTGTTCAACTGGGGCATGGCAGCGTTGCTGGTGCTGTCGTTGTATCCGTTGCTGCAGAGTCCGGCGCCGGTGTGAGATGCTGGAAAGTCATCCGCGTATTAGCGTTCAGGTGATGTATTGGGCTATTCCCGGATGGCCCAGTCTTGGGATATGCGGTGGGTATGCGACGGTTTCACGACACACTTTTGAGCTAGCATTGTAGATACTATGTCTATACAAAACGCTTGCGGCCGACTCCCCCCGTATCTACGATGTGTACACTTTTTCAGGAGGTTGCCATGGAAGTCAAAGTGCAGCAGTGGGGCAATAGCGCGGCGATTCGTCTGCCAGCAACCGTGCTCAAGATGATGAATCTGGTCAGTGGCGATGTGCTGAAACTCGATGTGTCCGCCGAGGTTATGACCCTCAAGCCTGCGAAGGCCAAGCCGCGTTACTCGCTGGCCGAGCTGATGGCGGAGTGTGACTTGAGCGCGCCGGAACCTGCCGACATGGCAGCGTGGAATGCCATGTCGGCCGTTGGGCGTGAAGCGTGAGGCGGACCAAAGTCAACCGTGGCGACATTGTGCGCCTGAACCTGAACCCCACCGCCGGCCGTGAGCAGCAGGGCGATTTTCGTCCGGCGCTGATCATTTCGCCTGCGGCCTTCAACGTGTCGGGCTTGGTCCTGATTGCGCCCATCACCCAAGGCGGGGATTTTGCCCGCTATGCCGGTTTTGCCGTGCCACTAAGTGGTTCCGGCACCGAGACGCAAGGCGTGGTGTTGTGCAATCAACTGCGCACCGTTGACCTTGAGGCTCGTGGAGGCAAACGCGTAGAGACGGCCCCTGAGGTGGTGATGGACGATGTACTGGCCCGCATTCAGGTGTTGGTTGAGTAAGCAAAACCATACCCGCGCCGGCCCTCGCTGAAGAATCCATGGGAAAATACGCTGCAATATCGGCAGCGACACCCACCGGCCCACACTGGATAGACCCATGAAATACAGCATCCTGGCTTCGCTGTTGGCTTTGAGCCTGAACGCATCGGCCGCTCAACAGAGTCTTGATCTACCAAGTTGCGACATCAAAGCCCAGCGCGAGCTGGTGGGCGAAACAGGTGGCAAGATCACCGACCCCCGACAAGCCCACATCTCGGTACGAGCCAACATTCTCAGCGCGGACATCGGCACCATGCGAAAAGCCCGCAAGATCAGCCAAGCTGAAGCCGACCGTATGATCGAACGTGTCGAAGCCGTCCGTCACCAAACCGACCAATTCGTACATCAGCAGGGCTTCTTGAGCGCAGCGGAAAAAGCCAGTTTCGACCGAGAGTTCGACAGCCTCGCCATGCAGCTGTGCAAGTAGAAGAGTCGGAGTGAATAAGGTCGATGGTATGCTCACAACGCGTATAAAACGCCCGACTCACAACACCGCAGCTCATCAAAGAAGAGCATCCGCAACCCAGCGAATCGATCGAAGAAGGTCAACCTCATGAAACTGAAAGCTTTTTACTATTGCACTGCTTTCCTGTGCGCCGCTACGTTGGCGGGTTGCTCCACCAACACGGTCGTCACGTTGCAGGACGGGACCCAGTACATCACCAAGGATGTACCTGACGCCAAAACGAAAGACGGCTTTTATGAGTTCGAAGATGTTTCGGGCAAGCAGATAAGAGTCAAGGCAGATGAAGTGGCTACCGTGAAGGAAGAGGATTGATCCTGCCGTAACGCCTGGCCCCGGCGACACAGAGGATCACCGCCACGGTGACGCCGAACATGCCAAGGCTGACCTGTTCGTGCAGCAGTACTGCGGCCAGGGCCAGGCCAAAAAATGGTTGCAGCAGTTGTAGCTGGCCGACAGCAGCGATGCCGCCCTGCACCAGGCCGCGGTACCAGAACACGAAGCCGATCAGCATGCTGAACAGCGACACGTAAGCCAGGCTCAACCACGCCGGCGTGCTGATCCCGGAAAACGAAGCGGGCGCCAACCATGCTGTCAGTGGCATCACGACCGGCAGCGCCAACACCAGCGCCCAGCAGATCACCTGCCAACCGCCCAATGCCTTGGAAATCTCTGCCCCTTCGGCGTAGCCGAGGCCGCAGGCCAGAATAGCCAGGAGCATGAGAATGTCGCCGGTCGGCGAGGCGGTCAGCCCTTGGGTGACGGCGAACCCGACGACCAATAGACTGCCCAGCACCGAGAAAAACCAGAACGCCGGCCGAGGACGCTCGCCACCGCGCAGGACGCCGAACGCGGCAGTCGCCAGTGGCAACAGGCCGACGAAGACAATGGAATGGGCCGACGTCACGTGCTGCAATGCCAGTGCCGTCAGCAGCGGAAAACCGATCACGACGCCCATCGCTACAATGATCAAAAGCAATAACTGCTGACGTGCCGGTCGCCGTTCCTTGAACAGCAAGAGCAGGCACAGCGCAAGCACGCCGGCGATGGCTGCCCGTGCGACGGTTAGAAATACCGGGTCGAATTCCAGCACAGCGATACGAGTGGCGGGCAGTGAACCGCTAAAGATCACGACACCGATGAGGCCATTGACCATCCCGCTCGCGGGTTTCACTGTCGCCTGGCTGTGCACGTCAGAGGTGCGTTCCATTGAGTGTCCACTCCATGTCGGGTTGCATGTAGCGCATCGTATGACCGACTATCGTGACAATCAAAAAATTGTCATGGATACACTTCAAGATGGCTCGTCCCCGGTACAAGTCCCTGGTAGATACCTTTGCAGCCGATATTCGCGCCGGACGTTTGCCGCCGGGTACGCGTTTGCCGACACATCGCCAACTTGCGGCCACCCATGGGTTGGCCTTGGTCACCGCCAGCCGGGTGTATGCGGAGTTAGAAGCCATGGGACTGGTCAGCGGCGAGACCGGGCGCGGGACGTTCGTGCGGGAAACCTCACTGCCGCCGGGCCAAGGTATCGATCAGCCGGACGTCGCTGCGGGTGTGATCGACCTCAACTTCAACTATCCGGCCATGCCAGGGCAGGCCGACCTGTTGCGCAGTGCCTTACGCCAACTGGCCTTGTCCGGCGACCTGGAAGCGCATTTACGCTATCAGCCACATGCGGGTCGCCTGCATGAACGGGCTTCAATCGCCCGTCATCTGATCCACCGTGGCGTCACGGTCAATCCCGAGCAGATTCTGATTGTCAGCGGCGCCCAACACGGTTTGGCGATAAGCCTGATGGCATTGCTGAAACCTAGGGACGTGATCGCGGCCGATGCGTTGACCTATCCTGGCTTCAAGTTGCTGGCCAAGACATTGCACCTTGAAGTGCTGCCGATTCCTGTCACTGCTCAGGGGCCGGATCTCGATGCCCTCGCCTCGCTCTGCCGCCGTCGTTCGGTGCGCGCCGTGTACACCATGCCCACGTTGCATAATCCATTGGGCTGGGTGCTGCCTGCCGATCAGCGCGAGCGCTTGGTGGCGATCGCTCGCGAGCATGATCTGATGATCATTGAAGACGCAGCCTACGCGTTTCTGGCGCAGGATCCGCCGCCACCGATCATTGAGTTAGCGCCTGAAAGAACGTTTTACGTGTCAGGATTTTCCAAGAACATCGCCACCGGCTTGCGCGTCGGCTTCGTCGCAGCCCCTGTGCATCGAGTGGACGCGTTGAAGCGCACGGTCAAGGCCACGACCTGGAACACACCCGGCGTCATGACCGCCATCATCTACGCATGGCTCGACGATGGCACGGTCGACGCGCTGGAGACGCAAAAGCGCGCGGACGCGCAAGCCCGGCAGGCGTTGGCTGACACGTTGTTGTCAGGGTTGCCGGTGGTGCGCCATCCCTCTTCGTACTTTCTATGGCTGCCGTTGGCGGAGGATGCAAGGGCGGATCAAATCGCTCTGGAACTGATGCGCGAGCATGTGTCGGTCTCGACGGCCGAGCCGTTTTCGATCTCGGTTCATGTCCCTCATGCACTACGCCTGGCGCTTGGGTCGGTGAGCATGGACGCCCTGGGTGAGGCGCTGGGCACCGTGAAGCGGGTGGTGGGGGCGTATATCTGATCTCGTTCACCCAGGTACGAAAACGAGAGACCACGTCGTTCTACTCGACCGCCGAATGCGATATGAGGTCAGTTTGGGCGTGTGGCAATCAAACATCGCCCGGCTCGGGTGCTAAAATCCCTCGTCCCTGGACTCCGCCCGAGTGATGCACTCATGCTCCTGAATCTCGAAATCCGCAGCTATGAGTGTGAAAACCCTCATCACTCCCACGATCATGCTCAATTGGTCCTGCCGGTTCGTGGCCAGATGGAAATCGATGTAGACGGTCGCGGCGGGAGCATCGATCAGTCATTGGCCGCCGTGGTGAGGCCAGGCTCGGTGCACTCTCAGCTCAGCCGCGCAGACAGCTGTTTTCTGGTGCTGGACTGCGCGCCGGCTCTGCTGGAGACACTTCAGATGGAGCATCTGGCTCGAAAGACGTACGTACCTATCTCCCCTGCGACACGACGGCTCATCGAGTTCGCCGAGCTCATCGGCAACAAGCAGCTCGCCTTGGGCGCTCCACAGTTGAGCTCGCTGCTTCTCTCATCTCTCGGCCCTGACACCTACAGTTCCCCATCCGCCATCGAGCAACTGGTCGCTCGCTTGCGGGCTAACCCGGGGGCAAACTGGAGCAACGAGGTCATGGCCCAGGCTGCAAACATGAGCATGAGTCAAATGCACCAGCGATTTCGGCAAATGTTTGGAATGAGTCCTCAGGCCTGGTTGACGGGGTTACGCATCCAGGAAGCTCAGAGATGGCTGCGTGGCACTTCCTTGCCGATCGCCGAGATTGCCTTGCGTACAGGGTTTTCCGATCAGGCATCGCTGACTCGAACCATGCAACGTGTAAGCGCCGTCACTCCGGCGGTCTATCGCAAAGCGCAAAAGCATTCTGGGATAAAAATCCCGTAGTTACCGACAATACTCTCCTGCTTCGGCGCTTCAGACTTTCCCCGTTCAAGCTACGGAGCACGGGTGGAATGTTTACTGATCAGTCGCTGTTGAAGGGTATTGTTTATGGTGTTTGCGCGGGACTGTGCTGGGGAGTGATTTTTCTTGGGCCACAGCTCACGCAAGGCTTGAGCGGCCTGCAATTCGCAGTGCTTCGATTTCTTTTTTACGGTGCGATTTCAGCTGTTCTGCTTATGTCCCGGTGGCGGCAGGTGTGCGCAAACCTTACTCGAGCCGATTGGAAGTCACTCTTCTGGCTCAGCCTGATCGGGAATCTCGTTTACTACGCGCTGGTAGGTACCGGGGTGCAACTGGTGGGAATTGCGACGACGTCACTGATTGTCGGGCTCATCCCCGTGTTGCTGACCTTGGCAGGTCGGCACGACACCAATGCCGTCTCCCTGCGCAGACTCGCCCCCTCGCTGTGCTGCGCAATGGCCGGCGTTGTACTTATCAGTTGGCATGCACTGATCAATGGCGACACGCCTGAAACATCGACAGCCATTGCGGGTATTCTCTGCGCCACAGGTGCGTTGGTTGCGTGGACTTGGTTCGCCGTCCGCAATGCTCGGCGGCTGATTCAGCTCACCAGCATTTCCTCCAATGACTGGGCACTGCTGACCGGCATCATGACGGGCGCTCAGTCGTTGCTCCTGGCGGTGCCTGTGCTGGTTTTTCAGGCAGATGCCCATGGCAGTTCAGAATGGCTGCATTTTTTTCTGGTGGCCTGTGGTGTAGCCCTTCTTTCCTCGGTTATTGGAGGCGCGTGCTGGAATCAGGCAAGTCGGCTTCTGCCGTTGGCACTTAGCGGGCAAGTGCTGGTGATCGAGACGCTGGCAGCGTTGGCCTTTGGATTTCTATGGGAGCATCGGTTACCCGATACGTACGAGATAGCGGCCATTGCGTTGCTGGTCGCCGGGGTTGTCTGGTGTCTGAATTGTCATCGTGCTCCTCCTACACTTGCAAGCTGATCAAACCCGCTCGTGAACATGGGCAACGGATGTGCTGATCTGCCGAACTGACGGCCAAGCGAATTCAATCACTGACCGATGGACTTCGCAGCGTTGACCAAGCCATCCAGCCAGTCCTGATGGCCATTGATCATCGGATTTGGTTTGGCTTTGGCTAGATCCTGCGCAGGTTTGCCCTTCTGGGTCTCCTGGGTAAGGATGCGCACCCGTCCATGGGGCAGGTCCTCGATCAGCCAGGCATGGTGAACATCCAGACGTGTCTCGCCTTCACCCGCCCAACCATGCCAGGCAATCCGGCCAGGTTCGGTCGAGGTTGGCGGCACATGCTCGGTGCACAGCGCCTCGACGGGAAATCCGAACGTCTCGAAGTAGAAGCGCACGCCCTTGGCCAGATCCGGCCCAACGTGATCGTGAAAGCGCACGTTTGCAGAGTTCGCGTAGTACGAAGGCCACCGCTGGGCCTGACTCAACAGCGGCCACACCTGTACAGCACTCAAACCCGCAACGATCACTTCGTTGGAAACGAAGTTTTCAGTGAAACCGGGCAAAAAGCCCTCGGGCCAAATGATTTCGTTCATGGACGACTCGGTAGGTGATGGATGGAATAGCGCCATGATCGGTGTAAGCTTGGAATAACGCCAATCGCGATTTTTTATCCAGCACATCATGAATACTGATATCAGAAACCTGGACCTGAACCTGCTCAAGGCCCTCGATGCGCTGCTAGATGAGCGCAGCGTCACCCGTGCGGCCGATCGGCTGTCACTGACCCAACCCGCCGTTAGTGGCATGCTCAACAGGCTGCGGGAAAGTTTCGGCGATCCGCTCTTCGTACGCGCCCAGCGTGGCATCGTGCCGACGTTGCGAGCCGAGCAATTGGCGGCACCGGTCAAGCAACTGCTGGCTGACATTGAAGCCTTGCTGCAACCCCAGGGGTTCGATCCACTGAGTGCCGACTTGACGCTTCATCTGGCATCGACCGACTATGCGTTGCGCGCAGTCGTCGTGCCGTTCTTGCGTGCGCTGAGGGAACGGGCTCCGAACATCCGGGTTGCGGTTCAGCCCGTTGATGATCAGCAGCTCGCCTCCCAGATGGACCAGGGCGATATCGACGTGGCGCTGGTCACACCCGACACAACACCCGCAGGGCTACATGCCGCCCCGCTCTTCGATGAGCAATACGTCTGCGTCATGAGAACTGACCACCCCGACGCGCTTAACGGCACGATCTCACTGGATCGTTTTTGCGCTGTGGATCACGTATTGGTTTCGCCCTCCGGTGGAGGATTTCGAGGCGTGACAGACATTGCCCTCGAACGCATTGGCCGGACACGTCGAGTCATCTCATCGGTGACCAGCTTCTTGATTCTCCCGGAACTGCTGATGCAGAGCGACCTGATTGCCGTGGTCCCCCGCCGCCTGGTGATGCATCAAAATGGCCTGTGCCTGATGAAACCCCCGGTCGAGATTCCCGGCTTCAGCAAGACGCTGGTCTGGCATGAAAGGACCCACCGCCATGCGGGACATCAGTGGATACGTTCACTTCTGCTCGAAACGATCGAATCGCTTGACTGACGAGGGCATGAAAAGAACGGACTCATTAAGTAAGCACCCATCGATTCGGCCAGAAACAAACGTCCTGTATGCAGCAATCGGCTGTCTTCATTGAGACGGACGCACTCCCGATGCTCGGCAATCTGATAAAGCTGACTTAAGCCAACGCACCTATTGACCCAGCCGCGAGTACACTCAGCCGGTGCCTCCCCTCCGCCGCCACGCTTCCAGCTCCGACGGCCTGAGTCGATAACGCGCCAGGACACCTTCGTGCAGGCGCTGCAGCTCTTCGACTATCACCGCCTCCAGCCCCCTTCGCTCTGCCGGCTGAACCTGCGCCGCCACGCACTGCTGGATGACGGTCAGCGGATCGCGCTCGGGGTGAAGCACCACTTCGCGTATCGTACTCTTGATCAAATCCCGCCACGCCAGACGAAGCGGATCGGGCTCGGCCAGTTCCTGGCGTATTACCATGTATTCCTGGGCCGAGCGCTCGTAGGCCCATACATACAGATCCCGAAGGAGCTCCACTCGCGTCATTTCGTACACACCCAACGTTGCCCGGCTGTAGGCGATCTCAGGCACGTCGAGAAATGTCAGTGGGCAGAGGTTGGCACGGAACAGGGGCAGATTCGCCGCGAGCCGTGAGGTGCGCTTGTTGATATCGGCAAAGGGCTGCAGATAGGGCAAGTGCACCATCACGAAAAAGGATTGCTCGAACGGATCGGTAATCCGATTGGCCTTGCTCAACACTTCGTCCAGTAACGGCTCAATGAGCCCGGGCGCAGACAGCGGCCGGTACACGCTTTTGCTGATATCTACCGCATGCTGACGAATCCGCCCCTCATCGGCTGGGTTGGGCAGCAGGTTTTCTGCCAGTGCACTGTGCAGGTTCATCAACGTGTAGCGGTTGAATTTGACCGTATCGATGTTCTCGACCAGCAACTCGATCGCCGCCTTGTGGTTGAGGATCATCTGGGTCTCGATTGCCGGTTTGCCTCGTGCCGCCTGGCCATGCTCGATCAGCTCTCGGGTATCCAGGCGTGAGTAGGTGTTGCCTTCCAGATGACTGGACGCCCATGACAAATCAATCAACAAGCGGTTGAGCATCGCCCGGCTGTAGGTACCGGCGGGTGCCTCGTGCTGCGACGTACGGCCTATATTGTGCAATCGCCGCCTTACCGATTCGGAGAGGTAACCGGTGCGATTAGGCAGGTAGGCATCGAGAAACTCGCGTTGGTAGCCCACGGGGGTTCGCGAATGCAGAGGTTGATCGATATAAGCGAGGATATCTGTGCTGTCGGCAGACAGGGGTATACCGGCCGGGAATCCATCGTCAGCCTCCCTTGCCTCGCCTACACTCAAGCTTTCAGCCACGTAACGCCTGGAACGGCCGTCGCCGCGAGCTTCGATCAGACCAGCATCGACCAATTGGCTCAGCCGCCGCTGCGCGGTACGTCGGGCTAGGTGAGGATGCTGCGCAAGGATCTCTGCCAACGTGAGGCCAGATGCCGATTCAAGGATGGTTTCCTTCAGAGCTTCCAAATTTGGCATAGTGTTTTGGCGCGATTCGAAACAAGGATGGCGCAATTGTGGCGCGATTTCGAGAATCGCGCCAATTTTTGGCGCGATTTATGGCGCGATCTGCAGAATCGCGCCAACTGCCTTGGACCTTGCAGGAAACAAACGCCGGTAATGGCAGTGTCCAGCAGCAATTTCCTTCAATACAGCCCCTCCCATGATCTCTACCGTCAGTGCTCCCTCACCCGTATTGAAGGTGCCTGATGAGTATCGTCGTTTCCATGGCCGTTTTTGCACTGGCCTCTTCCATAAGCCCCGGCCCGGTCAATCTGGTCTCCCTGAGCTGCGGTGCACACCACGGACTGCGGGCCGCCCTGCCCCACGTCACGGGAGCGACCGTAGGTTTCATCCTGCTGCTTTTGCTCATGGGTCTGGGACTGCACGAAGTGCTGAACGTTTGGCCGTGGCTGACGCAAGTGATTCGCATGGCTGGGGTGGTATTCCTGCTGTACCTGGCCTACAGGCTGGCAAGCAGTGATGGGCGAGTGAACACGGCGCACGTGCAGACACGACCCTCAGCCTTCACCGGCGCACTGATGCAATGGCTCAACCCGAAAGCCTGGCTCGCGTGCCTTGCGGGCATGGGCGCTTTCGTCGCCGATGGCGATGTGCGAATGGTGTGGATGTTCGCACTGATCTATCTGGTGGTCTGCTGGCTATCGCTGGCCAGTTGGGCCTGGGCCGGTGCCTCGTTGCGCGACTATTTGAACAACCCTGCCAGACTGCGCGGGTTCAATCGCGTCATGGCCGCGCTCCTCGGGGGCTGCGCCGTGTATCTATTGCTTGAGTAGGCACACCGCGATAGTGCCCTGGCGTCGTCGCCAAGGCGCGCTTGAACAGCCGCTGCAAGTGCGCTTGATCCGCAAAGCCAACGCGCGCCGCGACATGGGCGATGTCCTCCCCCTGGCGCAGGCCATCGCGGGCCAACTTGAGGCGGCAATCAATCAAGTACCCATGAGGCGTAAGCCCATGGCACGCTTTGAACGCGCGGATCAGATAGGAAGGTGAAAGCTGTACGGCCGACGCTATATCCTCCAGCCGCAGTGCATCGGCGCAATGCTCACGGATAAATTCCGCTGCCTGGGCCATCTTGTGCGGTTCACTTTTGGCGTCATCGCTGGCCGGTTGCAACCGCTTGACCAATCGCTGGAAGAACCCCAGCGTTGCACCCTGCATGATAGTTGGCGGGCAGTCGCTGGCAGTGAGCGTGCGATACAGATCGTCCAGCTCGTCAAACAGACCGACGTCGGCGCTGTAGGTCTGCGCAAAAGGCACGAAGCCCTTTTGCGTCCCAAAACTTTGCTGCTGCTGCAGATCCGCGAGCCACTGGGCATCCACGTAGAACATCCGGTACGCCCAAGGCTGTTCGTGCACGGGGTTGCACGCGTGCACCACACCGGGGTTCATGAGCACCACACTGCCGGCACTGATCAGGCGGCTACTGTCGCCGTTCAGGTAAGTGCTCTGCCCCTGCATGATCGCGCCAATCGAAAACGTCGAGTGAGAGTGGCGTGCATGGCTGAACGCGCGGCCGTCCTCGACGTTGCGGATCTCCAGGTGTGCGAGCGCAGGATGACGCCAGTAGTGAGACATAGGTACTTCCATCCCGTGGGGCTGGCATGCGGAAAGGGGCAGCGTTGCCGTTGGGCACGATTGAGCTTGATCCTGAGCTTATACCCAGGGTCCGCGCTCGGCCAACTGCTGTCGTGAGGGCAAAGAGCAGCGATGCTGAGCCGGCGCGCTTATTGCTGCAGCGCAATAAGCACGCCGCTGGCGCTACCCTAAAAGAGATCAGCAAGTGAGTACTGGAAAAATCAGTCACCAATATGTTATGGTATAACATATTATTACTCACCTGAGGCGATGACCATGAAACCTGGAATTCACCCTGACTACCGCACGGTCCTGTTCCACGACACGGCTGCGGACGTCTATTTCCTGATTGGTTCGACCGTGGAAACGGATCGAACCCAAACCCATACGGATGGCAACGTGTACCCGTATGTCGCCCTCGACGTCTCGAGTGCTTCACACCCTGTCTACACCGGCCAGGTCCGCAAGACTCAGGCGGAAGGCCGTATTGCCGGGTTCAACAAGCGTTTTGCCGGGTTCGCGTCCAACAACAAGTGACCCTTCATGGAACAGTGTCGCTGGAGCCAGTCCCCGCTGGCTTTTGTCCTGGCGACACGCCCACTCGGCTGCACGTCACGCACCGTGGTGCCAAGCCCTCTATCGCGACAGTATGCAGTTAGACTGTGCACACATTTCAGGTATGGATCCCGAGCCGTGAGCGTGATTCTGATCAGCATTGTGTGCATCATCTTCTGGACCACTGTGTCATGGCTCTCAGGCACTGCGGAGCCGTGGGACGCAGCGAGTTACTGGACCACTGTCTACCCAGCGGCGCTGGTGCTGTCAGCCATTCTGGGGGCAATGTTTCTACGCTTCAGCCTGATAGCAGGTGCGATAGTCATGTTCGCCCAACTCCCGGTGGTGGTAGTGTCTACCGGCGTTTCGCCCCTGCTGGCTGCCGGGGTCATCTATGTCGCTCTCCTTTCCATTCCCGCAATGGTGATCTCCTGGGGGTCCGGAAAACTACGGCGTTATTGCAGCCGCTGAATGGCGGCAGGCTGCTGGCCCCTTCGCTCGGCATTGATCCGTACAGTATCGGGTGATGAGGCATCGGAGATGCTTCGATGGCCAATATCCTCGATAAGGAGATGCAAGATGAAGGATCAGGACAACCATGCGCTAGTGAGCACGTTGATATTCCCTATTGCTCCCATCGTGGTGATTTTCGCGCTTTCGGCTCTCTGCGCAGATATGTGGCACGCAGCCTATTACACGCCAGGTGAAGATGGTGGTGAAGTTGAGCCTGCCATGGCGCTCATTCTGATACCGCTGCTGCTGACGATTCTTGCCATGGTCCTTGCAGGAATGACTGCGCTCAATCGTTGGGTCGCCCGACGGTTCGCTCCGGGCATCTGGTGGCGCTTCGCAATGGCCATTCCGCGAGTGCTGCTGGCGGGCCTGTCACTGCTGCTTTTTCTCGTCTCCGCGGGTTTCTTCATGGGCGACGTAACGGCCATAGGACACTGGCAGATAGTTTGCGCCTGGATCGCCTGCCTCATCGTAGTAGCGACGTTCGTTGTTCAGCAGTATCACCGCCTGACTGAATGAACATCCTGTGCCAATCACTCCCTGCCCCATGCATTTTCAAAATGCCGATGATAGTGCAGCATGCATTTATGATTCGGAAATTATCGAGCGCAGGCTGTGTGGCGCTAGAACTGACCTGCTTATGGACCAAGGGAAATGAAGCTGATTGCCGCGCAAATTCGCTCCGTAGCGGGAGACTATGAAAAGAACATTGCCAAACACATCAAGGCCGTCCACACAGCTGCGGGCCACGGTGCCAATGTCGTGGTCTTTCCCGAGCTCTCCCTCACCGGCTACGAACCCAAGCTCGCCGAAGCCTTGGCGGTGTATCCAAGCGATAGCCGTCTTGACGTGTTCCAGCGCTTAAGCGACCAGTATGGAATGCTCATCGCCGTTGGTGCGCCAACCACGGGACTTGAAGGCACCGAGATCAGCATGATCAGTTTCCAGCCTGGGCTAGCGCGTACGTGCTATTCGAAACAACATCTGCACGCGGATGAACTGCCCTACTTCGCTCCGGGCGCCCAACCGTTGGTGCTGAACCACGCGGGTTCTATCCTGGCGCCCGCCATTTGCTACGAATCACTGCAACCCATCCACGCCGAAGCAGCCGCACAGTCGGGAGCTCAGGTGTATCTGGCGAGCGTGGCCAAGTCCGAGAAAGGCGTTGCGCTGGCGAACAGTCACTATCCGATGATTGCGAAAAAGCACTCCATGGCAGTGGTAATGGCGAACTGCATAGGCGCCGCCGACGATTTCGTGGCGGCGGGTGGTTCTTCGATCTGGAACAATCGAGGTGAAATCCTCTGCAGTGCTGGTGTAGATCAGGAAGTGTTGATTGCGTATGACATGCAGACTGGCGAAGCGGGTGTTTTTGGCTTGGTGTGAAACCCGACACTTGATGTCGCGGCAGAGGACATTGCCGGTTACTTGCGCGCAAGCGTGACGAGGCCACTACACAGAAAAATCTTGTAGACGACCGGTCGGTATGTGTTTACCATGCCGCCCATCATGAAGAAACCAGCTCAAGACATGCGGCAGCACATCATCGATGTGGCTCGTTCGCTGATGACCAACAAAGGCTATACGGCCGTTGGCTTGGCCGAAGTGCTGAGCACGGCGGGTGTGCCCAAAGGGTCGTTCTATTACTACTTCAAGTCGAAGGAAGAATTCGGCCAGGCTTTGCTGGAAGAATATTTTTCCGAGTACCTGGGCCGCGTGGACGCGCTCATGGCAAAGCCTGGAAGCGGCGCCGAACGCTTGCTGGCCTATTTCAACTACTGGACTGAAACCCAGGGCACTGACCTGCCCGAGGGCAAATGCCTGGTGGTCAAGTTAGGCGCAGAGGTCTGCGATTTGTCTGAAGACATGCGCGCTGTGCTCGAAGTCGGTACGGCGAAGATCATTCAGCGCATCACAGCATGCGTGGACATGGGCGTAGCCGACGGCAGCATTCATCCAGAAGGTGACCCAGCAGCCTTTGCTGAATCACTCTATCAGCTATGGTTGGGCGCCTCCCTGCTGGTCAAGGTGAACCGATCCACAGAGTCCTTTTCCAAAGCTCTGATCATGACCAAGCGCTTGCTGCACTAGTACGCGCTTTTTATTTACCCAATTTAGTAGACGACCGGTCCACTACAAAGGTTTAGAACATGAAAGACATCAGCAACACCACTGACCTGTTTTCCCCCGTACGCATGGGTGCCATCGAACTGGCGAACCGCATTGTCATGGCGCCCGTCACCCGTAGCCGTTACGGCGAAGCAGGTATCCCCACTGAATTGCACGCCACTTATTACGCTCAGCGGGCCACCGCTGGATTGGTCGTGGCTGAGGCGACCAACATCTCGGCTCAAGGCCGCGGCTATGCGGCGACCCCTGGCATCTGGAGCGAGGAGCAGGTAGCGGGTTGGAAAAAGGTCACCGATGCGGTGCACGCTGCAGGTGGCAAGATCGTCAGTCAGCTCTGGCATGTAGGCCGCTTTTCAAGCGTGGACCTGCAACCCAATGGCGAGGCGCCGGTAGCGCCTTCCGCTATCCAGGCAGAGGGCAATACCTACACAGCCGATGGGTTTGTACCTGTATCCATGCCGCGTGCGCTCGAAACCGCCGAGATCCCCGGCATCATCGAGCAGTACATACACGCAGCCAAGAATGCCAAGCGCGCGGGTTTCGACGGGGTAGAAGTGCATTCGGCCAACAGCTACCTGCTGGACCAATTCCTCCGCGATTCCACCAACCAGCGTACAGACCGGTACGGCGGGTCCATCGAGAATCGCGCGCGTCTGACCCTTGAAGTGACCCGAGCGATCATCGATGTCTGGGGCAATGACCGCGTAGGCATTCGCCTGTCACCGGTGACACCCGATGCGGGAAACACGCCACCGGACAGCAACGTCATGGGCCTTCATGGCTACCTTATCCAGCAGCTCAACGCGCTCGATCTGGCCTACCTGCATTTTGTCGAAGGGGCCACGGCCACCTCTCGAGAAGTGCCGGCAGGTGTCGACATGGACGCATTGAGTGCCCAGTTCAATGGTCGGTTCATTGGCAACAACAACTACGACCTGCAGATGGCGGTCGAGCGGCGCGCAGCGGGCAAGATCGACGCCGTGGCATTCGGTCGCCTGTTCATTTCCAACCCAGACCTGGTCGCGCGCCTGCGCCACGGTGCCGAGCTGAGCATTGCGCCTCGTGAGTCGTACTACGGCGGTGGCGCCAAAGGCTACACCGATTGGCCATTGGGTAATTACTAAGAACAGCACTTACCTGCTCCCCTGCCCGGTTCATCTGGCACTCCCCAACGGTTAGTACGCGCCACCTACGCGGGAACACCGCCACAAAGGAACACGACATGAATTACCTGGACAAGAAAACCGCCATCGTCACTGGCGCCTCTTCTGGCATTGGAGCCGCCACGGCTAAAGCGCTGGCGGCCCATGGCGCCAACGTCGTCGCCGCGGCCCACGACGAAGCGGGCCTCATCGTTCTGGTCAGCGAGCTACGTGCCGCCGGTTATGAAGCGGTGAGCTACGTAACGGACGTTACCTGCCCAGAGCAAACATTGGCGATGGCCCAGTTCGCCAAGGACACCTACGGCTCAGTGGATATCTTGGTGAACAACGCCGGCCTGATGCTGTTTTCCAACTGGGTCGACCTCGCCACCCGCGACTGGAACGCCATGATCGATGTGAATATCAAGGGCTACCTGAACGCCATCGCGGCCGTTCTCCCATTCATGATTCAGCAGAAGTCCGGCCAGATTTTGAACATGGACTCAGTGGCAGGGCATCAGGTCGGACCAGCGGCCGGTGTCTACAGCGCTACCAAATTCTTCGTTCAGGCTATGACTGAATCCATGCGCAAGGAGTTGGGTGTGCACCACGGCATCCGCGTCAACACCGTTAGTCCAGGCGTGATCAATACCGGCTGGGCCGACAAAGTGACCGACCCCGAAGGCCGCAAAGCCGCCAAGGCGCTGAATGAAATCGCTATTGCGCCCGAGGACATCAGTCGCGCGGTGATCTACGCACTCAATCAACCAGCCAACGTAACTGTGAACGATCTGATCATCTCGCCGACGCGTCAGGACTGGTGATCGGATTATGCACGTCGATGTAACCCAGTGATCCGTCGAATCCAACTTCAGGAGAAACACCCTATGAGCAACAACATCAAAGCCGTGCCAACCAGCGATTACAACGCCGTCATCGAAACCGCCAGCAACTATGTCGAAGGCTTGCGTGCAGGCAACGTTGCCATCATCGCGGAAGCGTTTCATGAAGACGCCGTGATGTACGGCTTCACTAACGGGAAACTGTTGGGCGGGCCGATCAGCAACCTTTATACGTTCGTCGAAACCAACGGCACGGCGCCAGACATCAGCACTCGTCTGGACGTGCTGGCTATCACTCCGACCACCGCTGTGGTACGCGTCGATATGGAAAAAGACGCGATCGGCGCTGACTACAACGACTACCTGACGTTGATCAAAATCGATGGTGCCTGGAAAGTCATTGCAAAGGTTTACCACCAATTCGAAGGCTGACTGCGCAGTTCTGTGCCGGCGCGAGCCGCACCGGTACTTCCCCACAACAGGAGCAACCCATGTCCAGAATTTTTGTCATTGGCGCCGCCGGTAAAGTCGGCAAACGCCTTGTTAGTCTTCTTGTCAGTAACGGTCGCGACGTAGCCGCACTGCATCGGCAGCCAGCGCAATCGGCAGCCCTCACTGCAACGGGAGCGCAGCCAGTTCTCGGTAATCTGATCGAGCTGGATGCCGCTCAGTTGGCAACACTGATGGCGGGCAGTGATGTCGTCATTTTCACGGCCGGTGCGGGCGGCGCAGGTATCGAACTGACCAATGCCATCGATGGCAAAGGGCTGGAAACCGCTGTTGTGTCAGCGCAACTTGCCGGGGTGCGTCGCTTCCTGTTGGTCTCGGCATTTCCTGAAGCACTGCGCGGTACCGACACCTCCGAGGGGTTCGAGAATTACATGCGCGTGAAAAAAGAGGCCGATGTTTATCTGGCTTCATCGGAACTGGAATGGGTAATCCTCAGGCCAGGAACATTGGTTGATGAACCAGGTACGGGCAAAGTTCGGGCGGGGTTGGCTATCCCCTATGGTGAAGTCCCTCGCGATGACGTGGCGGCTTTTTTGGCGGCGTTGGTCGACTGCCCCGATGTGTCCCGGCAGATCATCGAACTTACGCAAGGCACCGTGCCGATCGATCTGGCTGCAAGCACACTCAGCCAGCGATAATTTTCAAAGACGACTGCCCACTTTGAAGCACTGATCACTTGGCTGATCGTCGATGGCCATGACAGCCTGACGCGCTACCTTGCTCAGTCACAGCCGTGTAAAGACACGCACTGAAGCCAACCGGTTTGAAGGAATACTGATGTCCCATCACCGGCCAGCCTGTGATCTAAAGCGGCGGGCGCTCGAGGGCGACCCAGGCCTGCACGCTGGGACGCTGCCATTGACGTTGCGCATATTCCACCAACACTGAAGGCACAGCATCGCCATTGAGTATCAGGCGGTTGAGCATGAGCGCCAGATCGACATCCACTATCGACCATTGGCCGAAAAGATTTTCTGCGCCGTCTTTGAGCAAGGCTTGCGCCGTATAGAACAACTTGTCCGCTGACTCACGAGCCGTCGGCGACAAAGGGCCATATTGCTGACCATAGAAAACCCCAACGGTGGAGCGCTCCTGCCTGATGGGCAGCAGATCGCTGCGAATCCAGGCCTGAACCTGCCGCGCTTTTGCCAAAAGCCGAACATCTTTCGGATAAACCGGCACTTCGGGATAAACGCTTTCGAGATACTCCGTGATCGCTGAAGATTCCGACAAGGCAAAATCTCCATCCAACAGCGTGGGGACCCTCTGGGTTTGCGAGAGAACAGCGTAGGCATCTGCCTGGTGTTCAAGTTTCTGCAGGTCGACTGCGCTCATCGCAAAATCGATGCCTTTCTCGCGCAATGCCACAAACACTGACAAGGCATAGGGGCTGGTGAACTGCGAATCGACGTACAAGTGCAAACGGCTCATGGACTGATCTCCTTATGCAGAAGACTCCACGCTACGAGATTGGGCGGAGAGAGGGAAATCAATGATTTTCATGGGGGTATTCTTGGCAGGAATGGGCTGCGTTGGGGTGTGATGTCTAGCCTGAATACGCTACGCACTGACGTAGCGTATTGTCCGGAGTGCGACTTGTGTTTGGCGCGATCAACAGAATGAATCGCGCCAATCTCCTTCCAAGTCACTCACCGCGAATCAACAACGCATCTACCAATGCCTTCGCCCCCTCGATGCAATGCACCGTGGCGCCAACCAGTCCTGGATCCACCACCCGGGCATCGCACATTTCAGATGCCGAAGCATGGCCGCACGTCAGCAGATGGGACAATTGCGTCAAGGCATCCTCCAAGGCAACACCCGAATTGACGCTGAATATCGGCTGCTGGTCCGAACCATGGCGGCCGAACGGCAAGACGTTGGTTTCCGTGATTTCGATCATGGTCAATCTCCTTATCTATGATGAACACGCCAACAGGCCTACCCATAGGCAGGCACCTATGGGAGCAGGACCTGCCCATCCGCGGGCACCTGTGGGAGCGGGCTCTGCCCGCGAATGCCGCGCCGCGGTCTATGTCCGCCAGAACTGCCAAAAGCGCCGCGGCGGCTGACTCTCGCGCTGCGCATTTCTCCGCGCTTGCTCCATCAACGCACGCTGACGCTCGAAAGGCTCAGCCAGCACACGGCCATCGGTTTCAGAAAAGTCTGTTGGGAAATGAAACAACGGGTGATCGGAAGGAAGATCGACAACAGGTGGATCGCGGGTCGGCTTGACCATGATGCAACTCCTGACGGCTCGATTGAACCGCCCCCTTCCGCTGCTAAACGAAAAGGGTGGCCGCTGTACGCGGGTTAGCAGACCGGACCGTCAGGCACCCGGCGCACCCGAAGGTGCCCCACGCACAGCCGCCATAGATCGACACTGTAGGCGAAAAAAAACGCCGACAATGGGTATGGAGGCGCTGTGCGCCTGACGAATTGTTCGAGCTGCTAAACCCGGTCGCTGAATTGGCAGCGACGGGTGTGAGGTTAGCGGAGGTGGTGGGGGATGGCAAGGTTGGGGGAAGTGGGAATTGGTGCCTGAGGGGGTGGATGAAGGATGGTTGAACGAGGGCTTTTGCCAATAGCAGTCGTTCGTCGGTGGTGTCTTTCAACCTATAACCGCCGACTAGTACCGAAAAAAAAGCAAAAAAATTTCAACACCGACGCTTATATTTATAATATTAGGTTATTCGCACACTACCGATTTCCGCTTCTTTACACCAGACGCCTCTTATACTTTACTGGACTTTCCCAAAAGGCCTATAATAATACGCAATTGGTACAATCGTTACAAAATTTTAAGAGCACGCGAATTTCAAAAAAAATAACCACTCACTCAAAAGATAACGAGAAGCATAATGAATCGAAGAGACACGATAATCAATGATGCGGAAGCCCTAGCCTTAAAAATTGAAGGTCACAAAGTCATTGTAGAAAATTGTAATTCCGGGCTTGAAATTATCGACCTGCATGAGCGCATGATTATATTAGCAAGAGGCACTAGTGATGTACTGAAGAAAATTGACGTCTCAGATAACTACCTGAATCAATTTGAGCAGCAAATAATTGATATATCGTCAGCGTTTCCTTTTTTAAATCATATCGATAACCCTGACTTTGTGAGCAAGCATAATTGCGATAGTCTAAGGCTAACAATACTTGAGAGTCGCCCTCATCTTGATGCCATTTTAAAACAAGTACAATTCAACCACGAATTCTTCCACAAGCTTGGTTTTTTCCAGCGCAACATCGTCGCTATTGGCGCTAATGGCAGCGGTAAAACCACTCTTGCAAATGATCTAAAAAGGTACCTTCCTCAACACGGAGTGGTAATTTCCGCCCAAAAAATCCTCCTAATCCCTACATTCAGTGGGATATCAAACATAAATTCCACCTCGCAAAAACTCTTGAACGCACAGATTGCCGACAAAACATACAAATCCACTTATAGCACCGAAAGTGGAGGTAATGCATACGGACTGCTGGTACAGTTAGGTGGTGAGTTTCATGTGCTACTCGACAATCTTTTGGCGGAAAGAAGCGCTGCAAGAAACCTGTATTGCGAAGCAGCTCTTAGCTCCAAGGAATATCGAGATGTACCGGAGACAAAACTTGATCGAGCTTTGAGCATTTGGAATTCCCTGCTACCTCATCGGACAATTTCCTGTTCTGACGGTATAAATATTACATTAAACATGGCTTCCGGAGAGACTTATCCTGCCTATCAAATGAGTGATGGAGAAAAGGTTTTACTTTTTCTCGTAGCTCAGGTGCTGCAAGCACCAGCATCAGGCTTTATCGTAGTTGATGAACCGGAAATGTATCTCCACAAAACAATAGTTGACAAGCTTTGGGATATTCTCGAGGCCGAACGATCGGACTGTATATTCGTATATCTAACTCACGACCTGCACTTTGCAACGAGCCGTGTCGGGTCAAAAAAGATATGGATAAAATCTTTCAAACACCCGAACTCTTGGGAAATTGAAAGTGTGCCGGACAATGAGCTTCCAGAGCAACTATTACTAGAGTTGCTCGGCAGCAGGAAGAATATCTTATTCTGCGAAGGCACTCACAATAGCTTAGATGTTAAATTATTCAGCCTTCTATTTCCGGACCTAACAATTTGCCCCGTCGACAGCTGCTTTGATGTTATCAACTACACAAAAGCTTTTAACAAGTTACCTATGGTCACCACAAAAGCACTCGGATTGATTGACAGCGACTATCATGATGCGCAGCGCTTAACCTCGCTAACTAGCGACAGCGTATATTCTTACTCCATGGCAGAGATCGAAAATTTACTGCTAGATGAAGAATTTTTGGGTATTATAGCTCGACAATTACTAAAGGACGAATCTGTTACCGACTCTATTAAGCAAGACATACTAGATAAGTTGGACGAAGATATTGAATTACAAACTTCAAGTTATGTGTCGGCGAAAATCAATCATTACTTTCGAAGTTCTCATGTTGCACGAGGGCGTAATGCAAACGAAATTCAGGATCACTTCGCCCGCTTCATCAGCGCAGTGGAGATTCCCGCCTGGCATGACGAGCGAACACGAGAATTAAAAAAAATTATTTCAGAAAAAGACTATAGTCGAGCTCTTCAGGTTTATAACAACAAAGGTTTGAAGACGATAGTCCAACGACATCTAAAAATATCCGACTTCTCTGATATGGCAGTGCGTGTTTTAATAGAAAAAAGCGAAGCGCGCGGTATTCTTAGAAGACATTTTCCCAAACTACTGAGTGCAACCTGAACTTCATTATTCAGCTGAAATTAAACCGTAAGATATGATTCCTACGGTTTAGTTTGCTGTCGACCAGCAAGGGCAGCATCAAGCAGATTTTAAATGTTGGTAGCTAGTGAAACTAACGCGGTAGCGGGCGGCCATTTTCTACCTGTCAAGAATGACCCCTTTGGCTCGAAAGCGGCCCTTGCGGCACGTAGTCATCGACCGCCAGTGAGTTACACCATTCGCAGGCTTGTTCCAAACAACAGCTGTAACCCTCAAAACCCACCCACATCAAACATCTGCCCACGCCGCAGCTAGATCGCACTTCATAGGAACACCCATTCCATGCGGATTGATGGTCGCCCTCTCCAACTTGGGATTTGGACCTCTATGGCCTAGCCACGAACCGGACACCTGGAGCGCGCCCTTTGCGCTGATGGCTGCCGGTCTGCTGGAATTGATCAATGTAAGCACCTTTCAAGAACTACAACGACCCTGCTATTCAGCCGAATTTCAGTTAGGCACAAGGTTAAGCGACGGCGCCGCCATTCGCGCGTCCAATATTGCTTTGGCAAAGCGGGTAGTCGGCACCAACAAAACATCATTCAAGACACAGCAATCCGACCCGCCCCCATCAGCGGACAGACCTGCACGGCTCGCTCGGCCAATAGGTTGCGCAGAGCATGCATTTGTCCGATGCGCTCGTCCAACAAGGCGATTTTCTCTGCGAATAACTGCGCCAGCAGATCGGTGGACGCTTCTTCGCTGGCCCATAGCAGCGGTAAATTTTCCCCGATCTCCCGCAGTGAAAATCCCAGCTGCTGCGCCAGCTTGATATACCCAACCAGTTGCAGGGTCTGCTCGGCATAAAACCGATAGCCGTTGGCAGCACGACCCGGCTTGATCAGGCCTTTCTCTTCATAGAACCTCAGGGTATCGACAGACACGCCCGCCTTCGCTGCTACTTCTCCGATCTTCACCCGTCAATTCTCCCTTTGACTCTGGACCTAACTCCAGGCTTTAGCCTGCGGGCTCCAACTGTGAGGGGTGAATATGATCAGCGTAAATAGAAATCTACAGATCGTTCGGGGCAGTGCTGTTTACGATCTTGTGGTCACTGCGGGCTTCATGACGCCTTGGACGGCATTGCTGGTTTTTGAAGGATTCGCAGCGCTGTCCGCTGCGCTGGCATTGGACCGAGCGGTCCCCACGCTGGACACTACCGCAATGCTGTTCGCCAACCTGCTGGGCAGCATCGTGGTGGTCTGGTCGATATGGCGGCTGGTGCAACCGAGCCGCAGCATTGGTTTGTATGACGCACTGGCGAGAGTGCTGTTCGCTGCCTGGCAGCTGTTTGCAGTAGCTCACAGCGCCAGTTTTCTGATTCTGATCTTCACGGTTTTCGAAGTGGCCTTTGCCATCGCGCAACTGCTGCCGACAGACAATCCACGAGCGGTTCAAACGCAGGCACATCCTGAGGGTTCTGGTCTAGGTGCGCCGTAGACGAAAGCCTCTATGGCGTCACCCGCAACAGCTTCGCATCGACCCCATCGGTCAGCACGTAGATCGAACCATCGGGAGCTACCTTCACGTCGCGCATGCGCTCGTCCAGTTCGCCCAACAGCAGTTGCTGATCGACGATCTGCTGACCGTTACGCACAATGCGGCGCACGGCACGCTCTTTGAGTGCCGGGACCAGCAGATCCCCGCGCCACTTGGGAAACAGCGGACCGTCATAGATGGCCAGGCCAGCCGGTGCAATCGACGGTGTCCATTCCAGAATGGCATTTTGGTAGCCAGGCAACCGGGTAAATGGCGTTATTTTCGCGAACGGATAGTCGATACCGCCCGTGACGATGGGCCAGCCGTAGTTGGCGCCCGGCACGATGCGGTTGACCTCGTCACCACCACGCGCGCCATGCTCGGTGATCAGCACATCGCCCGTTGTCGGGTCGACGGCGATGCCCTGCACATTGCGGTGGCCAAGGCTGTAGATTTCCGGTGCTACGCCGGCTTTGCCGATGAAAGGGTTGTCTGCCGGTGGACGACCGTCGCGGTCGATTCTGACCAGCGTGCCGAGATCGTTTGCAGGATTCTGCGCTTCTTCGCGTCGCTCGCTGCCGTCGCCTAGCGCAAGCACCAGGGTCTGGTCGGGAAGAAAGGCAATGCGCCCGCCGTTGTTGCCAGCGCGAGGCTTGAGCGTGGAGCTGAACAGCACGCGTACGTCGTCGATCCGATCATTCGCCAACGTGGCACGCACAAGGCGCGTGCCGTTCGCACCGGCTTCGCCATAGGCCATGGTCAGGTACAGCCAACCGTTGTGTTCGAACTGCGGATCCAGCGCGACCTCCATCAATCCCGCGGTACCGCCCTGCTGGAAGATGGGCGGCAGCCCGTCCAGTCTGATCTGCGAAGACACGCCATCGGCAGCGATGGCCAGGAGTCGCCCTTGCATCTCTGTGACCAGGACGCGGCCGTCTGGAAGAAACGCCACCGACCATGGGCGGTTCAGGCCTGTCGCAACCGTCTGGAGCTTGTAGCTGGTGGGATCTACCCTCGCCGGCGTATCGCCGGTGCCAGGGGCCATGGCGAAAAACAACATGGCGGGCGCAGCGATGAGAACCGCCACCACACCCGCCTGACGCCACTGCCCTCCTCGGCCCGACGAATGAGCAGTCATGACGGAAGGCGCGCTCAGACGCGCATAGAGCCACCCGCCGACGATTCCCGTCAGCGACATCAGCACATGGCCAAGGGCTGTGCGGGTGCCCGGCAATGCCGGCATCGGAATCACCGAGCGCATCAGCCAGAAGACGAAACCCAGCCCACCCACGCTGGCCGCGATAAAAACGAGCCTGCGCCAGGAAACTGGGGTGAAGCGCAGCACCCAATGGCCTGCCAACACCGCGAACGACAGCGCCAAAAAGGCTATGCCGGCCATGACCGGAGCAAACCGCGCGAGGTCTTCGAGCGTGGTCCAGACTCGAACCGAGAAGGTCACTGGCGCACCGAGGCGAATCAGTTCGGCAAGATTGAGCTGAGTCTGCACAGCGCTGGCAATGGCTCCCGTCGCCAGCGCGGCAACGAGCAGTGCCCTTATATAGTGGATCGCGGCCTTCATTCGATGCCTTCTCTGCCTGGCTTTCAATGCTTGGAGATTAACCGCAAACACTGCACGCCAGCACTCAAAAACCAGCCTACCCGCGGCCCTTCGCGCGATCGGCCTGAGTCCGCCCGTCATACCCCCAGTCGGTTGCCGGATGCTCCTTTACAACAATGTAGGTCGCCGGGTGAAGGTCCGGCAGGGTCCGTCTGAACAACGACATGGCACTTGCGATAAAAGCAGTTTTTTCCTCTTCCGAGTTCGTCCCTGCTGTCACGCTGACCTCAAGATGCGCCGCCGCCGGCTGGTCATCAGCGCCGACGGTCCAGCGATGTGCCCCCGGCACTTCAATCAGCACCGAGGTGAGGTCCCGGCGTTTGCCCAGCGCGTTGGCGATCAGGTCAGTCAATTCGGTGCACAGCTGGCGGCCCTGGTCGAGAGACGGCTCGTGCGACAGCGTAAGTCTGGCAAAAGGCATTTTCGTTCTCCTGGCGATGATGGAGATCGAAGTCTATTTGAGAAAAACGAAACTATACTCGAGACATTCCACGTTCCAGGTTTGAGTTTTTCTCATGATTGCGGACATTCCCTCCCCTTTGCTTCGCACCTTCGTGGCGGTGGTCGATTGTGGCTCGCTGGCCGCGGCGGCCACGCGCATTGCGCGCAGTGAGTCGGCGCTCAGCCTGCAGATCGCCCGTCTTGAACGCATCGTGCGCCAGCCGCTGTTCGACAGGGATGGCCGGGCATTGCGGCTCAACCCTGCCGGGGGGCTTTTGCTGGGCCATGCGCGCTCGATCCTGGGTCGCATAGACGCCGCACGTGCGGAGCTTGCGCCGGACACCGCAGCGCCGGTTCGACTCGGTGTCGTGCAGGATTTCGTGGCAGGGGTATTGCGCCCCACGCTTGCAGACGTCCTCGCCGCCACCCCTGATGCCGCTTTTTCAATTGTCGTGGCCAGCACGGCAGAACTGCTGCAGGCCATAGGCGAGGACCGCATCGACGCCGCCTTGTGTGCGGGTGAGCCGTTTGGCGGCAGCGTGGTCACCCGGCTTCCCATGGAGTGGTTCGGCAACCCGGATCTGCTGCTCAGTGACGTGGTACCGCTGGTGGGCATCACCCTGCCCTGCCCGTTTCTGCTGGCCGCGCAGCGGGTGCTGGACGCCGCCGGGCGTCCGTGGCGCATGGCGCTCACCACCCCAAGCCTTGACGGTGTACGTGCGGTGGTCGAGGCAGGACTGGGGATTACCTGCCGCACCGAAGCGGGCTTCTGCCTACCGGCAATGGAGGGTACAGAGCTGCCGCCACTGCCGGAGATCGCCTATTCCATCGTTGAGCGACGGCGGGGCAATGCAGGTACGCGTCTGGCCGTCAGCAGAATGCGAGCTCACCTTGAATACTTGGCGCATCAATCATGAACCGATGCGAGCCGGCATGCCTAACAAGCGTTAGGTAGCCTAGATACTTACCACGCGTACTTGACGCTAGTCAGCAGCGTACGGCGCATACCCGGATAGCACTCATAAGAATCGTCACAAGTGGCCACATACTCGGTGTCCAACAGATTTTGCGCGTTGACCGAGACGGTGACGTGTTTGTTGATCGGGTAGCTGGCGCCCGCATCGAACAGCGTGTAGTTGTCGATGTGGTAGGTATTGCCGTTGTCGCCATACAGCACGCCGGTGTAACGAGCACCGCCGCCCAGGCTCAAGCCTTTGAGCGGGCTGTCGTCGAAGGTGTAGTTCAACCAGGTCGACGCCATGTGCTTGGGCACGTTGGCCGGGCGGTTGCCTTCGTCGCCGCGATTGCTTTTGGTGATTTCGGCGCGGGTGTAAGTGTAGGAGGCGATCAGATCCCAGTGATCATCCAGGCGCGCCTTGATCTCGGCTTCGATGCCGCGCGATTGTTGTTCACCCGACGCAACCGTGAAGCCGGTGTTCACGCCACCGATGATTTCCGTCGTCAGCACATTGGTCTTGGTCAGGTCGTATGCGGCCAGGGTCATCAGGATGGCGTCGGTAGGCTGGTATTTCACCCCCACTTCCCATTGATGCGCCATGCTCGGGTCGAACGCGCTGGCGTTGCGGTCAGTGCCGGTGTTGGGGGTGAACGACTCGGCATAGCTGACGTAGGGCGCCAGGCCGAACCCTGTGAGATAGGTCACGCCCAGGCGACCGGTGAAGGCATTGTCCTTCTGGTTTGAGGAGGCCCCGACGTGGTTGTCCAGGTCGTTGCGAACATGGTCATAGCGCCCACCGGCGGTAATGACCCAGTGGTCGTCGAACTTGATCTGGTCTTGGATATAGCCGCCGACCTGTTCGATGCTCTGGTCGTAATCGATCGAACTCAGGCTGTTGGCCGCGTTGGGACGAGCAATCGCCAGGCCATACTGCGGCGCGCCCAGGTTCAGGTCGGGTGCTCGCGTGCGCCAGCGCGAGATATCGGCGTCTTGCCAGGTGTAGTCGACGCCCATCAACAGTGTGTGGCTTAGCGGGCCGGTGACAAAGTCGGCCTGCAGCTGGTTGTCCAGGTTGAACGTATCCATGTGCTGATCGAAGCGGTCGGCGAGCCGCGTCACGTTGCCGGTGGTGGTGTCGACGGCAGCGGGCAGCAGATTCTGGAAGATCAGGTCCACTTGCCCGTAGCGCGCGTTCTGTCGGAACTCCCATGTGTCGTTCAGCCGGTGGCGAAACTCGTAGCCCAAGCTGAACTGTTCCTGGTCCAGATGATTGAAGCTGTGATCGCCCATCAGCGTGTTGGTGGTGTGGCCGTTCGGCGTGCTGTAGGCGAACAGCGAACCACCGTTCGAGTCACGCAGAAAATCACTGAGCAGGGTCAGGCTGGTGTCTTCATTCGGCGCCCAGGTAAAGGACGGCGCGATGTACAGGCGGTCGTCTTCCAGCGCGTGGCCGTCTGCGTACTCCACTTGGGTATCGGTTTCACGGGCCAGGCCTACCACGCGGTAGAGCAGGTGTTGATCGTCACTCAGCGTACCGCCGATATCGAACTGGCCTTGCAGGCGATCATGATTACCGCCAGTCAATTGCACTTCGTTGACGTGATCGGCCTCCGGTTTTTTGCTGACCCGGTTAACGACGCCGCCCGCATCGCCTTGGCCGAACAGGCTGGACGCCGGGCCACGTACCACGTCTATACGGTCCAGGGAGTAGGGCTCGCTGCGGAAAAACGCATAGCTGTTGTTCTGCTGACGAAGTCCATTGAGGTAATCGCTGCTGGCCTGACCGTTGAAGCCGCGGATGTACAACCAGTCGAAGCCCTTGGGGTCCAGGCCATAGGCTTCCACCTTGACGCCGGGTACGTAACGCAATGCATCGGTAACGGTCTGCGCGCCCTGGGCCTGCATTTGCTGGCGGGTGATCACCGAAATCGACTGCGGAATTTCGATGATGGGTGTATCGGTCTTGGTGCCTGCGCTGCTGCGGGTGGCCACGTAGCCCTCCACCGGGCCGGCCGCTGCCTCAACGGACTGGCCGTTGATGCTCGTGGGGTCCAATTGCAGCGTTGCGTCGGTGACAGGGATCAGCGAGTAGCTGCCGTTGCTCAGTAGTACGGCCTGCAATGTGCTGCCCGCGAGCAGTTGACGCAGACCTGAATCCACCGTGTAGGCGCCGTGCAAGCCAGGCGAGCGCTGCCTTTGCGCCTGGGCGGGATCGAACGAAATGTTGACCCCGGTGGCGGCTGCAAACTGCGCCAGGGCGGTATTGACCGCGCCGGAGGGTATGTCGAACTGGCGGGGTCCGGCGGTCTGCGCCCAGGCGGGCCCGGCGATCATGATGCTGGTCAGCGGCGCGCCCAAGGCCATGCCCAGCAGCGTTCGACGCGCGATGTGGGCCAGTGATGGGGGTCGTCGAGTGGTTGGCTTGCGTACGGACATACCGTTTCCTTTCGCCCAGTGGCAATAGAGTGAGAGCGGCGTCTGATACGCCTCTATCTACCAAGTCGAATGAGAAACCGAATCAACAACACCCAGGTGTGATTTATTTTCCGACGCGGGTTCAGACCGCCTCCACACGGGTCCAATAGCGACTGAGCTGGCGGATGCGCACAGGCAAGGTCGAAGACAGGTTTTCCAGAACCTTATCGATATTGTTCAAATGAAACGCGCCGGAGATTCGCAACGCTGCGACCTGTGCCTGGCAGCCCAGATGCCCAAGGCGGTAGCGTTGAAGTTCACGAATCAGATCTTCCAGGCGCCAGTCGTTGACCACCAGCATGCCGTGGGTCCATGCATCGGCGTCGGGGCTTGCAGGCTGCACGCTGCCCACCTGGCCCTGGCTGAACCATACCTGTTGGCCTGCAGCCACTTGCACTGTCGAGGTGCGAAGTGCGCTGCACACCTGGACGGCGTGTTCAAGCACGCAGACCCGAGTCAGATCGTCTTCGCGGCGCACGATAAAGCGCGTACCCAATGCACGGATACTGCCTTCGCGGGTGTGCACCACAAAGGGCCGGGCCTGGGCATCGTGCGCGGTTTCTACAAGGATTTCGCCGCTGAGCAGCTGCAGCTCACGAAGGCTTGTGCTGTAGTGGATGTTCATCGCCGTAGCGGTATTGAGGCGTACCTGACTGCCATCTTCCAGGCGCAGGCTTTTGCTTTCGCCCGTGACGGTACGTTGGTCTGCCACCAGCGACGGCAGCGCAGTGGTGCGCCATGCCAAGGTGCCTGCACCGCCGGAGACGATCAACAGCGACAGCACCTTGAGCACTTCACGGCGCTTGAGCCGTGCGCTGCTGAGCGTCGGCGAAGCAATACCGGGCCCGACCCGATCAAAGCGTTCCTGCAGCTGGATGAGCCGTTCCCAAGCCTGACGATGTTCAGGCGCACCTTCGAGCCAGCGCCGATGCGCGTGGCGAGTGGTTTCATCGGCGCTGTCACAGCGCAAGTCGACGTACCAGCGCGCGGCGGCTTCCAGGGTTGCGTGATCCAGTGCCATGGCCTACTCCTCGGTGGCCAGCAGGCAGTGCATCAAGGCCCGTACTGCGTGTTTCTTGACGGTGTTGACCGACACGTGCAGTTGTTTGCCGATTTCCACATAGCTCAGGCCGTCCAATTGGGCCATCAGGAAAATCTGTCGCGTGCGAGCACCAAGGCCATTCAGGATTCGGTCGATTTCCAGCAGGGTTTCAATGATCAGAAAGCGTGTTTCCGGCGAAATGTCGAGCGCTTCGGGTCGCGATGCCAAGGTTTCCAGATACGCCTGCTCCACCGCCCGGCGCCGGAACATATCGATCATCAGGCTACGCGCAATGGTGCTCAAGTAGGCACGCGGCTCACGCAGTTCAAGCGCCTTTCGTTGGGTCAGTACCCGCATGAAAGTGTCTTGAGCCATATCTGCCGCATGATCGACACAGCCCAGGCGTTTGCGCAGCCAGCCACACAGCCAGCGATGGTGATCGGCGTAAAGGGTGTGCACGGTTTGTTGATGCAGGTGGTCGAGAGGCGGCATGGCTCAAACCTGGAAAGACACATATGATAATCAATCTCATTTTCGTGTCTGCCAGGTTATTTTGCAAGGCTGGAAATGGAGCCCGGCACTGGCGGCGAACCCGCATTGCGGATCGGTCTTCAAAGAGCCTATATCGATTCCAGACAGAATGAATACATTAGCCTAACAACCGTTAGGCAAACCATTGACGAATGCTCGTTGGCAGCCTATGGTCAGTCTACCTAACAAGTGTTAGGTAGACCTCTCTCCAACAGGACCCACCCATGACCGCCAAACTGCAGCTCTTCACTTCCCCCTCGGCTTTCCCCAACCCGCAGCGCCTGCGGTTGTTCATGCACGAAAAGGGCATTGCCGATCAGTTCGATGAAACCATCTACGACATGGCGCCGGGTGGGCAGCAGCGCGGTTGGCGCCATCTGAACATGAACCCGTGGGGTGAAACGCCGACCTTGCAGTTGGCCGATGGCAGCTACCTGGCGGAAACGGCGGCCATCGCGCGTTACCTCGACCAGTCCTATCCGGGCCGCAAGATCATGGGCGAAAGCGCGCTGGAACAGGGCCTGGACACCATGTGGGACAACCGCATCTGGGTGCATATCCTCTATCGCATCGTCACCGCGTTCCATGTGCTGCATACCGGCCTGGGCTTCAAGCTTGAACTGACCAAGAACGAAGCGTGGGGTGAGCACTGCCGCAAGGAGGCGCTGATGCATGCCGCCCTGGTCAATCGCCATCTGGCTGACGGCCGTGAATGGCTGCTGGGCGGCGCCGAGCCGACGTTCGCCGACATCACTTTGGCAACCGCCATCGCCTTCTCCAAGTTTCCGGTCAACGCTACCCCGCTGGACGAGCGTTTCGAGCATCTGGACAGCTACTGGCAGCGCTGGCAGCAACGGCCGGCCTTCCAGGCGGCCTACGCTGACCGCAGCAGCGGCGTACCAGAGCTGGATTCGCCCACCGTCTGACAGCTCACGATGGGTAGCCGCGATCGAGGTCGTCACTACGTGGCGGCCTCGGTACGCGTCATGCCGAGCCCTTTTGCTTTAAGATGCCGCGCTTCCCCGAGAACTCGTCCGACGTACGAAAGGCACCCCAATGAGCAGCAACGCCCGCGAGGCCATACTCCTGGCTGCCCGAAACATTGCCCAGTCGCAGGGCTACAACGGCCTGAATTTTCGCGACCTGGCGAATGAAGTCGGGATCAAGCCGGCCAGCATCTACTACCACTTTCCGAGCAAGGCCGACCTCGGCGTTGCCGTTGCACGGCGCTACTGGGAAGACGGTGCGGCTGCGCTGGAAACCATTTCCGAGCAGACCCCCAACCCTGTCGAAGCGCTGCAGCGATTCCCCGAGATCTTTCGGCGCTCGCTGGAAGCTGACAACCGGCTTTGCCTGGGCAGCTTCGTCGGCGCTGAAACCGATAACCTTCCCCCGGCCATGGCCGAGGAAATCCAGGCCTTCGCGCAGGTGAACATTGCCTGGTTGAGCCGGCTGCTGGTGGCGGCGCACGTGTGCGAACCGGCTGCAAGCGAGGTACGTGCGCGGGCTATTTTCTCGGCAGTGGCCGGCGCTCAACTGGTTGCCAGAAGCCGCTCGGACATCTCGCTGTTCGATACGCTGATCGACGCCTATCGGGCTTACGGGCCCCTGCCCCCCCGTCAGTAGCCTTCAGGGCCCACATCCATTACCGCTGCACGCGAAACTGTTTCGGTGACTGCCCCGTACAGCGTTTGAAGAAGCGCGAGAAGTAGGCCGGGTCGGAGAAACCGAGATTGTCGGACACCCCGGCGATGGTCATGCTGGTGTAGACCAGGTCGCGCTTGGCCTCCAATAGCAATCGCTGGTTGATCATCTGCAATGCAGACTGCCCCGCGAGGCGCCGACACAGCGCGTTGAGATGGGCAGTGCTGATGCCGAGCGTCGCGGCATAGTGGTCGATAGGCAGGTGCTCACGAAACCGCAGTTCCAGTGTCTTGATGAAGACCTGCAGATAATCGCGCCCACGATCGACTTGCAAGGTGTCCGATGAGGACAGTGCCTGTTTGCGCCGACTGAGCCAGATCGACAGGATCGTGATCAAGGATTGCAGCATTGCATCGCGGCCCGATCGCTGTTGGTTGTACTCCTGGGCAAGGGCTGAAAACAGCGTGTCCAGATAGGCGCGCTCGGCACCGACCGGATAACACACAGCCGTGGTCAGCACCGGGCTGCCGAGCAAGGCGCCGAGCTGATGGGCCAAAGGCAGCGCCAAGCTGAGCACGTGGCCCTGGGTGTCGGCGGAAAACTTGAAGGTGTGCACGCTCAGCGCTGGCACGACCTGCAGTGAAGGAGAATCGACGAGATTGATCTCATCCTCGACCTTCAACGTGGCCTGCCCTGCCTGCACATACAACAGTTGCACCAGATCGCTGTGCCGATGGGGTTTTATTTCCCAGCCATGCAGCTTGCTACGCTCGGGAATCGACTCGCAATGGATCAGGTCTGGCGTTGGCCAGGCCCCGGTTTCGCCGTACAGCTTGAACACCGGAACGGGCGCGGCGAGCAATTTCGACATTGTGTCTTCTCCCCTGCAACGATCCGCCGAAAGTCCATGAAATATGCCGGATATTGCCTTCTTATCTCAAGTCTGCTCATCAAAAATACAGGGGACAACAATAAAAGTGCACTGCAAGGGTCACGCCCGCAGTCGCACCTCACAGGGCTGCTCACATGAAAACTCAAGTCGCTATTATCGGCGCCGGTCCGTCCGGCCTTCTGCTCGGCCAGCTGTTGCATCGTGCTGGTATCGACAACGTCATCGTCGAACGCAAAGACCCCGACTACATCCTCTCGCGGATTCGTGCCGGTGTGCTCGAGCAAGGCACCGTAGACCTGCTGCGCGAAGCCTCGGTCAGCGCGCGTATGGACGCCGAAGGTCTGGTGCACGAGGGGTTCGAACTGGCGTTCGATGGACGCAGTGAACGCATCGACCTCAGCGCATTGACCGGCGGCAAAACGGTGATGGTCTACGGCCAGACCGAAGTCACCCGCGACCTGATGCAGGCCCGGGCCGCCGCCGGCGCGCTGACGATCTACGAGGCCGACCATGTTCAGCCCCATGACATGAAAGGCGACCATCCGTACCTGACCTTCGAGCGCAACGGTGAGACGGTTCGCCTGGACTGCGACTACATCGCCGGCTGCGATGGCTTTCATGGCGTGTCGCGGCAAGCGATCCCGGCAGAGGCCCTGAGCATCTTCGAACGCACCTACCCCTTCGGATGGCTGGGTATTCTGGCCGACACACCGCCGGTCAACCACGAATTGATCTACGCCAACCATGAGCGTGGCTTCGCCTTGTGCAGCATGCGTTCGGCAACGCGCACCCGTTACTACCTGCAGGTAGGAGCAGAGGAAAAGGTCGAGGACTGGTCTGATCAGCGCTTCTGGGACGAACTCAAACTGCGCCTGCCCGCGCCTGTCGCAGAGCGGCTGGTGACCGGCCCGTCCATTGAAAAGAGTATCGCGCCGTTACGCAGTTTCGTGGTGGAGCCGATGCAATACGGCCGTCTGTTTCTACTCGGCGATGCCGCCCACATCGTCCCGCCCACGGGAGCCAAAGGCCTGAACCTGGCGGCCAGCGATGTCAGCACCCTGTATCGCATCCTGCTCAAGGTCTATCGCGAAGGACGTACCGATCTGCTGCAAAAGTACTCGCACATCTGCCTGCGCCGCGTCTGGAAAGCCGAACGATTCTCCTGGTGGATGACCTCGCTGCTGCACCGTTTTCCCGACACCGATGCCTTCGGTCAGCGTATGCAGCAGACCGAGCTCGACTACTTCGTGGGTTCGCCTGCCGGTCGCCAGACCATCGCCGAGAACTACGTGGGGTTGCCGTATGAAGACATAGAATGAATACGAGCTTCCAGTGCGGTACGGAAACTGCATTGAATCAGCTTTGCCGCCAAGCCAATGACGCCTTTTATGAAACCAAGCGACTTTACCCCAGCCAGACTATCGCCGTCGTTGCTGAGCAAAGCCCTGATAGGCTTCATTGCATTGGTCTGTCTATCCTTGGGTCTGGCGACCGCCTGGCAAATGAGCCTGTCCCGAGAAGAACGTCTGGCGGCCGCCAAAGTTGCAGTTTCCAATATCGTTCGCGCCGCCGAACAGCAAGCTCAAGACACAGTGCGCCAGGCTGACAATACCTTGCGTGATCTTGTGGAACGCGTAGAGCACGACGGGCTTGCCAGCGACGCGCGAGCGCGGTTGGCGAAGCTGATGGCGGCGAACGTGTCGAACGTCGAGGCTGTCCAGGGGCTCTTCATCTTCGATGCCCAGGGCAACTGGATAGTCAACTCGTTCTCCGAGATTCAAACCCACGATAACGGTGATCGTCCTTATTTCATCTATCACCGCGATCACAGTGATACCGCCACGCGAATCGGCTCCATCGTGAAAAGTCGTATCACTGGGGATATGGTCATTCCGATCAGCCGACGTATCAATGGCGCCGACGGCACTTTTGCCGGTGTGGCATTGGCCACGGTGCCCGTTGCCTATTTCCAGACCTTCTTCGAGCGAATGGATGTAGACGACCAAGGCGTTATTTTCCTGGCACTGAACAACGGTGACCTGCTGGCTCGACGCCCCACCTTGACCGCGCTGATGACCACCAACCTTGCCAAGGGCGATATTTTCTCGCGCTATCTGCCCGAGAGTGACAGCGGTATTGCCGTGACCAAGTCTTTGGTGGACGGCGTGGAAAGGATCTATGCCTACCGCCGAGTCACCGGCCTGCCGATCGTCGCGGCCGCGGGTGTCTCCTCCCAACACGTATTCGCCCCCTGGTGGGCGTATGCCTATCGATCCGCGGGGCTGATTGCCCTGATCTGCCTTGCCTTGATAGGGCTGAGCGTCTTGCTGTACAAGCAAATCCAGCAACTGATAACGGCGGAAAGCGAGCTGCAAGGCGCCCAGAACGAACTGGAAACCATTGCGCAAACCGACAGCCTGACGCAGTTGCCCAACCGACGTCGCTTCGACTTTGCCGTGCGCCAGGAATGGGCACGAGCTAGCCGCAATCGCTCGACGCTGGCAATCATCCTGTTGGACATCGATTGGTTCAAGCAATACAACGACCAGTACGGGCATGTCCGAGGCGATGACTGCCTCATAGAAGTCGCCAGTCTAATAGGCAGTGCGGTGCACCGAGCCGGGGATCTGGCGGCGCGTTATGGCGGCGAGGAATTCGTGATTCTGCTGCCGGAAACGGATCTTGCCGGTGCGCTCAGCGTCGCCGAAAAGGTCAGGCTGTCCATTTTCAATGCCGGCATAGAGCATTCAGCCAGCGCGCTGGGCAACGTCACTGTCAGCTTGGGCGTGGTGGCAATCAATGCACCCAAACATGACGCCTATACCGCGGCCCTGAAGGAGGCGGACAGGCTTCTGTATCGTGCCAAGAACCGAGGCCGAAACCGTGTCGAGGCGAACGAGCTGCTGGGTGCGCAAGCAACCGGTTCATACGCCAGCAGCCTGGTGACTTAGGGCATCTGCCCTGGATTATCCCGAGCGAGGGCTGCTGTCCGCCACCGCAGCCCCTGCCCGTCCTCACACCTTGAAGCGTCGTACCACAGCGATCAGATTGGCGTTGGATGCGGCGAGCGCAGACGTGCTCTTCTCGGTCTGCGCGCCTCCTGCCACCAGGTCCTCGACTATCTGCCGCACCGCTACCATGTTGCGGTTGACCTCTTCGCTGACGGCGCTCTGCTCTTCAGCTGCAGTGGCTATCTGCGTGCTGAGGTCGTTGATGCACACAACCGATTCGGTCATCGCATCCAAGCCTTCGTTCACCCTGGAGGTCTTGTCGACCGTGGCCTGACAGCGCGCCTTGGTGCTCTCCATCGCCACCACGGCAGCACTGACACCCTGCTGCAGACGGTTGAGCATTTCATTGATTTCCGAGGTGCTGGACTGGGTACGCCCTGCCAAGGCTCTTACTTCATCTGCAACTACTGCAAAACCGCGGCCTTGTTCGCCTGCACGCGCCGCCTCGATCGCAGCGTTGAGCGCGAGTAGATTGGTCTGCCCGGCAATGTCACCAATCACGCCCAGTACAGAATTGATACGCTGGGCATCGTGTTCCATGGCCCTGACCTTGGTAGTGGCGTCTTCCACTTCCGAGATCAGTTCGCGGACACTGCTCGAGGCATCTTCGACCACCACTTTGGAATGCCGGGCCTTCTCGCTCGCCACTTGGGTCATGCTCGCGGTTTGCGCGGCATTGCGGGCGACGTCATCGGCGGTAGAGCTCATTTCGGTGATGGCCGTCACCGCTTGATCGGTTTCATTGGCGTGGCGAGTCAGAATGCTGTTGGTGCCACGCGACTGTCCGCGTAGTTGCTCGATACCCTCGGCAATCAATGAAGACGAGTCGGACACTTCACTGATCATTTTCTGCAAATAGACGATGAAGCGGTTGATCGAGTGGCCCACTGCGCCAACTTCGTCCTCGGCGCGAATGACGATGCGCTTGGTCAGGTCGGCATCACCGGCCGACAATGTATCGATATTGGTCTTGAGCACCGCCAAACGGTTCATCAGTTGCCTGAGGGCGAACACGATGACCAGTAGCATGATGACTACCATCGGGATCTGCAGCATCGCCAGGGTCTTGAGCACATGGCTGCTTTGCGCCGTCAGTACTTCAGTGGGTTGGGCCACCGCCATCTGCCACGGTGTGCCTTCGACGGGCATCAGGAACAAGGTGTATTCCTTGCCGTCGCTGCCGACGAACGTCGAACGCGTGCCACCGGGGCTTTTCAGCAAGCCCTGCAATGCTGCCGCAAAGGGGTATTGGCCAGCCAGGTCGCCGAGATTCTTCAGTACGTTGTTGCCTGGAATCTCTGGCTGGTTGCTCAGGACTTTGCCGTCGCTCTCGACGATCATCAGTTGCGCGTTGATCTCGCGCTCTTTCTGCGCGATCAGCTCATTGAAGAAGCCCAGCGTCACATCGATGGTCGCAACGCCATAGGCGGCGCCGTCCTTGGTAATGGCCATCGCGCAGTTGGTGCGCGGCTCCGGGCTGGCATCGTCCTGGTAGGCCGAGGCCCAGTTGCACTGCCCCGCAGGGGCCTTGAGCCCGCCGAGGTACCAGGACTGCTCGAAGTAGTTTTTCGATTCAGGCGAGTTCCAGTGGGTGTTGACTATCAACTTGCCGCTGGCATCGCGGTGATAGAACGTACTGTGCTTGGCCCGGCCCGCGGTACGTTTATCGGGAAGAGGCCAGATACCACCGCCGAATACTTTCGACTCGCCGTACTGGTTGACCATGCTGGGCAGCAGGCGGTCGATACTGTCGCTGTCCAGTTGTGCAACCGTCTCGGTAATCACCCGCTGCTGCGCCTGCACCCGCGCCAACTCGCGCTTGATGACGGCACTGATTTCCCCTGCCTCAGTGACCAACTTGCGTTCATCGGTGCTTGTGAGGCTGGGCGTGATGAAGTAGCTGACCCCTATCGCCGTCAGCACCGCGACGAGCAGAACGAAGCCTACGAAAGTAGCGGTATAGCGAGTTTGAATGGTGTGCAGCATGAGGGGCGCATCCGCAAGGTGTGGAGTTATTGATGTTGTAGAACCTTATCGGCGCGGAACTTTGTCGCATGAGTGCAAGCCCTGATAAAACGCGAACATCTCGGTTCATCAGGGGCGTGCACGGCTTGCTTCTACAGTGCGATCAGAGCGCTTTCACATGACCGATCGCCCGTGGCTCGGCGCTTTCGCCGATGCCGTTTTCCAGGGGTGCGCCAAACGCATCGAGGCTGATCTGGAAGCGATCACCCGGCTGGGTTTTCACGCCGTCGGCGAATGACAGTGTCGCGGTGCCGAAGTAATGCACGTGGACATCGCCCGGACGCAGGAACTGCGCGTATTTGAAGTGGTGGAATTCAAGGTTGGCGAGGCTGTGGCACATGTTGTCTTCGCCGCTGAGAAACTCCTTTTCCCAGAGCGTTTCGCCGTTGCGAATGATGCGGCTGGTACCGGCCAGGTGCAGTGGCAACGCACCCACGCGCAGTTCCGGGCCGTAGGCGCAGAAGCGTAATTTGGAATGGGCGAGGTACAGGTAATTGCGCCGCTCCATGACATGGTCGGAGAACTCGTTGCCCAGCGCATAGCCGACGCGGTACGGCTGGCCATCCTCACCAATCACATACAGCCCTGTGAGCTCGGGTTCTTCGCCGGCATCTTCGGCGAAGGGTGGAACAGGGAAATCGGCCCCCGGCCGCACGACGATGCTGCCGTCACCCTTGTAGAACCATTCCGGTTGCGCGCCGGCCTGGCCTTCTGCCGGTTTGCCGCCTTCCAGGCCCCATTTGAAGATGCGCATGGTGTCGGTCATGCCGGCTTCGACGGCGCCCTCTTGCTGGTGCATCTTGTCGCGCGCCGAAGCGCTGCCCAGGTGAGTCAGGCCGGTGCCGCTGATCAGGCAATGCGCAGGGTCTTCGTGGTCTAGCGGCGGCAATACGCGGCGCTCTTGCAACAATTGCGCGTAGTCGGGCCCCGGTCGCGTGCCACGGGCGCCAACTTCATCGGCCAGGCCGTGGTGACCGCGAATGGCCGCCAGGGCGAGCTCGCGGGTCGTGCGGGTGTCATTCACCACTTGGACGTAGGCGCCCTCGACAACGCCAACCTGGCGTCCCCCGTCGGTGTTTTCGAATTGAATCAGACGCATGTGTGGCCTCCGGAACGTCATGGTTGGCGCCGCTCGCAAGCGGCGCCAAAGGGTCACTCGATGATGTTGAAGTCGCTCAGGTATTCATCGGAGATTTCCAGGCCCAGACCCGGGGTGTTGTCGTCGAGCTGAATGTAGCCGTTGACCGGTTGTGGCTCGCCCTTGAACACGTAATAGAAGAGTTCATTGCCGACCTCGACGTCGAACACCGGGAAGAACTCGGCCATCGGCGACGCCGTGGTCGACATGGTCAGGTGATAGTTGTGCATTTGCCCGGCGTGCGGGATGACGGGCACCGACCAGGCTTCGGCCATGGCGTTGATCTTGCGGGCAGCGGTGATGCCCCCGACACGGTTGGTGTCGTACTGGATCACGTCGATCGCACGGCGTTCGAGCAAGTCCTTGAAACCGTAGGAAGTGAACTCGTGCTCACCGCCGGAGATCGGCATGATGCCCATCTTCTTCAGCTCGATGTAGCCTTCGATGTCGTCGGCAATGACCGGCTCTTCGAGCCAGCGCGGTTCGAACTCGGCGAGCTTGGGCAGCATGCGTCGGGCGTATTCCAGGGTCCAGCCCATGTAGCACTCGAGCATGATGTCGACGTCGGGGCCGGCCAGTTCACGCAGGGCGCGCACTTGTTCGATGTTCTTGCGCATGCCGGCCGGGCCGTCTTTCGGGCCATAGCCGAAACGCATTTTCAGCGCGGTGAAGCCCTGGTTCAAATAGCCCTGAGCTTCTTCGAGAAACAGGTCGAGGTTGTCATTGGCGTAGAGTTTGGAGGCATAGGTCCAGATCTTTTCCTTGGTACGGCCACCCAGCAGTTTGAACACCGGTTTGTTGACCGCCTTGCCCATGATGTCCCAGATCGCGATGTCGATTGCCGAGATCGCCGCCATGCCAATGCCCTTGCGGCCCCAGGCGTGGCTCTGGCGGTACATTTTCTGCCAGATGTATTCGTTGTCGAACGGGTCTTCACCTATGGCGATCGGCGCCAGATAGGTGTCGATGATTTCCTTGGCCACACGTGGCGCCAGTGCGCAGTTACCGATGCCGACCAGACCGGTGTCGGTCTCGACTTCCACCACCAGCCAGCCGTGGAAACGGAACGAGCCCATGGCGTCGCCGCGCTCGAACAGAATGTCACTGGCGTTGGTGCAGAAGTGCGCCTGGGGCGGAACGACTTTGCCTTTCCACTCGAAAACGCGGGTACGGATGGCTTTGATTTTCATGGATTCAGATTCCTTGCGCTGCCGACTTCTTGTAATTGTCGAGTTGTGTTCAGTAGCTGTTGCCCGCCCATCCGGCAGGCAATTTCGAACGCTTGGCGAATGGCGCCGACATTGGCTTTGCCCTGCCCGGCAATATCGAACGCGGTGCCGTGGGCCGGGGTGGTGATCGGGATCGGCAAGCCGCCCTGCACCGTCACGCCGCGGGAGAAGCCCATCAGTTTGATCGCGATCTGCCCTTGGTCGTGGTACATCGTGACAACCGCGTCGAAGGCACTGGCATCGCCCTGGACCTTGAGGAAGATCGTGTCGCCCGGATACGGGCCTTCCGCGGCAATGCCCATGGCCTGTGCCGAACGCACTGCCGGCCCGATGATGTCCAGCTCCTCGCGGCCAAACGAGCCGTTGTCGCCGTTGTGCGGGTTCAGCCCACACACGCCGATACGCGGTGTTGCCAGGCCGCTGCGCTTGAGCGCGGTGTCGATCAGCTGAATCGCTTCGATCACCCTGGTCTGCGACAGCAGGCCCGGCACGTCGGCCAGGGCAACGTGCGAGGTCACGCGCGAGGTCCACAGGTTGTCGAGCACGTTGAATTCGCAGAACGGCCCAGCGAAGCCCAGCAACTCGGCGAACCAGTGCAGTTCATCGCTGTGGGCCATGCCGGCCATGTGCAGCGAGGTCTTGTTCAACGGGCCGAACAGCACGGCGTTGGTAGTGCCGGCTTCGGTCAAGCGCAGCGCCTGCTCAAGGGTGTCGAGGCTGTAGCGACCGCCGATGACACTGGCTTCGCTGCGGGCAAACTCGCCGAGCGTGTCGCCGCGGAAGTCATACAACAGCGGCGTGTCATCGACGAACGACAACTGCTCGAGCGACTCCACGCGGCGGTAGGGAAATTCCATTCCGGCGATGCGCATGCCGCGCTGCATTTCCGCTTCGTCGGCGATCAGAATCACGTTGGCCTGGCTGCGCACCGAGGGCTCGGCGAGCAGTCGTGCGATCAGTTCCGGGCCAATGCCGGCCGGGTCGCCCAGGACCATGGCGATGGATGTCTTGTTCATGCTTCACTCCTCAAGGGTTCAGGCCGTGTCCGGTCAAGGGTGCCCGGCTCGCAGCGATAGACGCGCTGCGCATTGCTGTAGAACAAACGCTCCTGATCAGCCAGTGGCAGATCGGCAACGATGGATTTGAAACCGTTGTAGATGACGTCGAACGAGCCACACAGGCTGTCCACCGGAAAGTTACTGGCGAACATCACGCGGTGGGTGCCGAACATCGCGATGACCTCACGCACGATCCAGGCGTTGTCCTTGGCCCGCCACGCCTGGCGCAGCTGGCCGAGGCCTGACACCTTCACCTGCACGTTCGGCCACTGGGCCAGCCGCGCCATAGCCAGCCGCCAGGCGGCGAGGCCTTCGGCGCTGCGATCATCGGGCAAGCCTGCATGGTTGAGAATCAGCGTGGTGCCCGGAAAATCCCGCGCCAGCCATTCCGCCTCATGCAGATTCCACCACGGCGTCTGCAGGTCGAAATGCAGGCCCAGCCCCTGCAGCGCGGCATAATTGCGCCGCCAGCGCTCGTCGCTCATCAGGCTGCGCACGCGCCCGACCTGAGCACGGGTGGTCGGGCCTCCGGGCTTGTGGCGCACACTGCGCACGCATTTGTAGGAGGCTTGCTCGGCCAGTACGGCAGCAGCCTCGGGATGATCCAGCCAGGCTTGCGCGACGATCGCATTGGGCAAACCGTAGCGGCGGGCGAGTTGTTCGACGAAACGGGTTTCGCCCACCGGGTCCTGCGGGTCCCATTCCGATTCGATGTACACCGTCTGCACGACCTGGTGAGTACCGGTATCGGCGAGGTAATCGTCGGGCAGGTAGCTGCGTTTGATCGCGCTGTAATCGCCATAGCGGAACGCGACACTGGCATCGGCTGCCAGCCACGGATGGGAGTTGATCGAAGGATCCCAGAAATGATGGTGAGCATCGATGATCGGACCGTTCCACAGCTCGGCCATGGCGCACCTCATTGGTGATTTATTGTTCTTTTGATTGATCGTTCTTCTGGGTGCAATCCACCGCAAAACACGGCGTTGGTGTGCACTATCGAAGGCTCCCCGATAACCGTCCAATCAAAACTTGGAATAGAGCGATAGCCTGGAGTTATCTCAACGGGGTTTTTGCGTGTCTGCGGATGGGTTGCAGCGAGCCGGACTTTCTTATGAAACGGCTCTGGACCGGCATTTACACCCTGCTGTGCGGCTTTAAACCAAGCTAGCTATAACCCCTGGTTATCGGTGTATGTATTGTTTTGACTAGACGCGGAGCCTGCACCTTCCCACACTCACTCCAGGCTTGCGGTTCGACCGCTCAGACAAGTCACTTATAACAACTACAAGAAAACGAGGCTCTTTCCATGCGAAATGCATTCGTCCGTCGCACATCCCTTCTCATGCTCGGCTGCTCCCTGGCCGCTGCCGGCGCTCTTCCAGCGCTCGCCACGGCGGCCTGGCAACCGGACAAGAATGTCGAAATCGTCGTCGCGGGGGGCCCAGGTGGCGGCACCGACCAGTTGGGGCGCCTGATCCAGTCGATCATCTCCACGCACAAGCTGCTCGACGTCAACACCATCGTCCTCAACAAGGGTGGCGGCAATGGCGCCGAAGCGTTTCTCGACCTGAAGATGAACAAGGGCGATCCGGAAAAACTGGTGATCGGCACCAACAACATCTACCTGCTGCCACTGGTGGCCAAGCTCGGTTACCAATGGCAGGAACTGACGCCCGTGGCGGCCGTCGCCGAGGATGACTTCATTCTGTGGAGCTACAAGGACGCGCCATGGAAAGACGCCAAAAGCTTCTACCAGGCGGCCCAGGCTGACCCTGCGAAGATGCGCATGGGCGGCAGTCAATCCAAGGATGTCGACCAGACACTGACCTTGCTGCTCAACCAGACCAACAACAGCAAGCTGGTCTACATCCCGTTCAAGAGTGGCAGCGAAGCCGCGACCCAACTGGCCGGCAAGCACATCGCCGCCAACGTCAACAACCCCAGCGAAAGCATCAGCCAATGGCGCGGCGATCAGATCGAGCCGCTTTGCGTGTTCAGTAAAGAACGCATGACCTACACCGACAAAGTGGCCGGCGACAAATCCTGGGCCGACGTGCCGACCTGTTACGAACAAGGCCTGGGCATCGATCAATATCGCTTCCCGCGCACCGTGTTCATGCCAGGCGACGTCACTGCCGAACAGCGCGCGTTCTATGTCGAACTGATGCGCAAAGTCACCGAGACGCCGGAGTTCAAGGCCTACGTCAAGCAGAACGCATTGGTACCGACCTTCCTCGAAGGCGAGCCGCTGACCGCCTACATCGAAAAAGACACCGCCCGCGTGACACCGGTGTTCAAGGAAGCCGGCTGGCTGAAAAACTGAGTCGCCTGCGGCCGTCCGCCTACGTACGGCCGTCATCTGCTGGAGGTGTTTGATGTCCCATTCTTCGGATTCACCGGCGCTGGTCGGCACCCGCTGGGTCGAACTTGGCCTGACACTCTTCACCACGCTGATTGGCGTGGTGGTGATGTTCGGCAGCGTCGAGCAGGGTATCGGCTGGGGCGATTCGGGCCCCGAGCCGGGTTACTTCCCTTTCTACATCGGCCTGCTGCTCAGCGCCGCCAGCCTGGGCAACGGCGTGTTGACCCTGGTGCGCTGGAAAGCCCTGAGTATTGCGTTCGTCAGCCGCAGCGCCTTTGCGCAAGTGCTGTCGGTGTTCATTCCGATTGCGTTGTTCGTCGGCGCGATGCCGCTGGTAGGCATCTACGTGTCATCGGCCTGCTTCATTGCCTGGTTCATGTGGAGTGACAAGGCACGCGCCACGCCCTACAGCAAATGGAAGATCGCAGGCATCTCCCTCGGTGCAGTGCTCGCCAGCTACCTGATCTTTGCGCTGTGGTTCAAGGTCCCGCTGGATGGCGGTCCGTTGGGCGAATGGATTGCCCAGACCGTGAGATATTTCAAATGAGCGAATTCGATTCCTTGTTGCAGGGCATGAACCTGATCCTGACCCCGGGCCACATCGGCCTGATGGTGATCGGCGTGCTGCTGGGTATTCTGGTGGGGGTGTTGCCCGGTCTCGGCGCGCCCAACGGCGTGGCGTTGCTGCTGCCGCTGACATTCACCATGTCGCCGGTGGCGGCGATCATTCTGCTGTCGTGCATGTACTGGGGTGCGCTGTTCGGTGGCTCGATCACCTCGATTCTGTTCAACATACCCGGCGAGCCGTCCTCGGTGGCGACCACCTTCGACGGCTACCCGATGGCCCGCGAAGGCCGTGCTGCCGAAGCACTGACCGCCGCGTTCAGCTCGGCGCTGATCGGTGCCCTGGCCGGTGTCTTGCTGCTGACGTTCCTGTCGACACGCATCGCCGAGTTCGCCATGTCCTTCAGTTCGCCGGAGTTCTTTGCGGTGTATCTGCTGGCGTTCTGCACGTTCATCGGCATGAGCAAGAATCCACCGCTGAAAACAGTGGTGGCGATGATGATCGGCTTCGCCATGGCCGCCGTCGGCATGGACACGGTGTCCGGCAACCTGCGCCTGACGTTCGACCAACCGATCCTGATGACCGGGATCAGTTTCGAAGTGGCGGTGATCGGCCTGTTCGGTATCGGCGAAATTCTCTGCACCGTCGAGGAAGGCCTGGTGTTCCGCGGCGAACATGCGCGTATCACACCGATGGTCATCCTGCGCACCTGGGCCAAGCTGCCGCGCTACTGGTGGACGATCGTGCGCAGCACCCTGGTGGGTTGCTGGATGGGCATCACCCCGGGCGGGCCGACGGCCGCCTCGTTCATGAGCTACAGCCTGGCGCGGCGCTTCTCGAAAAACCGCGAAAACTTCGGCAAGGGTGAACTCGAAGGCGTGATTGCCCCGGAAACCGCCGATCACGCGGCAGGCACCAGCGCGCTGCTGCCGATGCTGACCCTGGGCATTCCCGGCTCGGCAACCGCGGCAGTGATGCTCGGTGGCCTGATGATCTGGGGCCTGCACCCCGGCCCGACGCTGTTCGTCGAGCAGCATGACTTTGTCTGGGGGCTGATTGCGAGCATGTACCTGGGCAACGTGGTGAGTCTGATCGTGGTGCTGGCCACCGTGCCGCTGTTCGCTTCGATCCTGCGCATTCCGTTCTCGATCATCGCGCCAATCATCATCATGGTCTGCGCCATCGGTGCGTACTCGGTGCACAACTCGTTCTTCGACGTGGTGTTGATGCTGGGCTTCGGCGCCCTGGGATACTTGTTCAAGAAACTGGGCTACCCGATTGCGCCGCTGGTGCTAGCAGCGGTGCTGGGCGACAAGGCGGAAGATGCGTTTCGGCAGTCGATGCTGTTCTCCGACGGCCACATCGGCATCTTCTGGTCCAACCCGTTGGTGGGCGGCTTGACCACGGCGGCTCTGCTGATGCTGTTCTGGCCGCTGATCTCCAAAGCGCTGCAAACCGTGCTGGGCCTGCGCAAGTCCCCCCTGCCGAAGGCAAAATCGGTGCTGTGACACGCTGTGCTGGCAACGCCTAGCATTTGTTGTCAGGCTTGCCGCAGTTCATTCTCGCGAGCCCGGCCCATGACCCGAATTCCCGATGCCAACGTGATCCACAGCCGCCTGCGCCTGCGCCAACTGCGGCTGATGCTGACGCTGCAGGAATTCGGGTCACTGCGCCGCGCCGCCGATCACATCGGCATGACCCAACCCGCCGCGACCAAGATGCTGCACGAGGCAGAGGATCTGCTCGGTGTCGAACTCTTCGAGCGCCTGCCACGCGGCATGCGCCCTACGCCGTTCGGCGAAACCGTCACTTACTACGCGCGCATGGTCTTCGCTGAATTGAGCGGCATGCGCGAAGAGCTGGTAGCGCTGGAATCCGGCAACCTCGGCCGGGTCGCCGTCGGTGCGATTCCGGCACTGGCCTCGGGCTTGTTGACCCGCACCATCGCCACCTTGAAACAAAGCCACCCTCGCCTGTCGATGAGCATTCAGGTCGACACCAGTGACGTGCTGGTGCAGGCGCTGTTGCAGGATCAACTGGACATCGTGCTGGGGCGGATTCCGGCCGGCGCCAGGGCTGAAGAACTGCTGTTCGACAGCCTGGGTGAGGAAGCCCTGTGTGTGATCGCCGGCGCACAACATCCTTTGTCCAAGGAGAAACAGCTGAGTTGGGCCGAGTTGCAGAACATGACCTGGGTGTTGCAACAGCATCCCAGCCCGATGCGTTCGATCATCAATCAGGTGTTTCACAACGCGCGCGTGGACATCCCCAGCAGCATCGTCGAAACCACCTCGATCATGACCTTGCTGTCCTTGGTACAGCAGACCGACATGCTCGGCGTCACCCCGGTGTCGGTGGTCGAGGACTATCCCGGACGGCATCTGCTGGCGGTGTTGCCCATCAAATTCGAAGCGCGCCTGCCGCCGTTCGGCCTGATCACCCGACGTCATCGCATTCAATCGTCAGCGATGCAGGCGTTCATGAATTCGGTGCGCGCGGAGCACGCGTTGGTCAAATGAGCGGCGAGAAGAATCAGGCACAGTGATAAGTAGACTGCGCGAATCAAACTTCGAGAGCTTCGCGTGATGTTCGCAACGCCCTTTTCAGAGTACTGAACTTTTAGGTAGTTGAGCGATTGCAGAGCACGCCGCCCGTGTCATACTACGTCCTACAACTAGAACGACAGGATGTCTCAAAGGCCCTGGCGCACGACCAAAGGAAGGCTGTTTTTCATGAATTTTGAAAGCAAACGCGTCCGCCAAATCTCCTCGTCCCCCAGCATGGTCATCTCCATGCGTGCCAAGCAGTTGTCCAGCGAAGGTCGCGACATCGTCGACATGAGCCTGGGCGAACCCGACTTCGACACCCCTGCGCATATCATCGAGGCCGCGCATCAGGCGATGCTCGACGGGCACACTCGCTATACCGCACCGCAGGGCACCCTGCCCTTGCGCAAGGCCATCGTCGCCAAGTTTCAGCGCGACAACAGCCTGACTTATAGCGTTGACGAAATCACCGTCGGCAATGGCGCCAAGCAGGTGATCTACAACACCTTCGTTGCAACGCTGGAGCCCGGCGACGAAGTGGTCATACCCGCGCCCTATTGGGTGTCGTACTCCGACATCGTCACTTTGAACGGCGGCGTGGTACGGATCATTCCCTGTGGCATCGATGCAGGCTTCAAGCTCACGCCGCAGGCCCTGCAAACTGCGTTGAACGACAAGAGTCGCTGGCTGATTCTCAATTCGCCGTCCAACCCCTGCGGGGCGATCTACTCTGAAGCCGAGTTGCAGGCACTGGGCAAAGTGCTGGAGGACTTCCCCAATGTGCTGGTGATGTCCGATGAAATCTACGAGCACGTGCTGCTCGCCGACCAGCCTTTCGTGTCATTTGCCAGCGCCTGCCCGCACCTGCGCGAACGCACCCTGCTGATCAACGGGGTGGCCAAGGCCTACGCCATGACGGGCTGGCGTATCGGCTACGGCGCAGGGCCCAAAGGTCTGATCGCCGCCATCAGCAAGATCCAGTCACAGAGCACGTCCGGCGCGAGCGCCATCAGTCAGGAAGCGTCCCGCGCAGCGCTCGAAGGCCCGCAGGATTTCGTCAGCCGTTGCGCCAGGGAATACGCCCAGCGCGGCAAGCTGCTGGTAGACGGCCTGAGCCAATGCCCGGGCCTGCGCCTGAGCGCGCCGGCCGGTGCGTTCTACGCATTCCCGGAATGCAGCCAGTTGTTCGGCCGCACCACGGCGCAGGGCCAAGTGCTCGAGGACGACGTAGCACTGTCGGCCTACCTGCTCGATCACGCCGGTGTCGCCGTCGTGCCGGGCGCGGCGTTTGGCATGCCAGGGTACTTCCGATTGTCATTTGCCACTTCACGCGAACAGATAACCAAAGCTGTCGTTGCCATTCGCGAAGCGCTTTCAGACCTGGGCTGACGCTATCGCTTTTCGTTGTGCCAAAGCTGCCATAACAACATCGGAGATCTACATGCTCGATCAAAAGAAACAGCTGCTTGCCCTGGTTGTCGCGGTTTGCCTGGGCGCGAGCGCTGCGCAGGCTGAAGAACTGACCGGCACACTGAAAAAAATCAAGGAAGTGGGCACTGTCACGCTGGGCTACCGCGATGCGTCGCTGCCTTTCTCCTATCTCAACGACGCCCAGCAGCCTATCGGCTACAGCATCGAGTTGTGCAAGAAAATCGTCGACCAGATCAAGGTCAAGGTCGGTGAGCCCAACCTCAAGACCGAGTACGTATCGGTCGTTGCGGCTACCCGTACCCCGCTGTTGATCAACGGCACCATCGACATGGAGTGCGGCGTTACCACCAACACCGTCGAGCGCCAGAAGCAGATCGGATTCCTGCTGACCAGCTACATCGCCAGCGCCAAATACGCCGTGAAGAAAACCGCCGGCATCGACAGCGTGGCCGATCTGAAAGGCAAATCGGTGGTAGTGATCACCGGTGGCAGCGGCGAGTGGATCACCAAGAACCTGGACCGCGAAAAACAGCTGGGCTTGAAAATCCTCAACGCCAAGGACGGCGGCGAAGCCTTCCTGATGCTGGAAACCGGCCGCGCCGTGGCCTATATCAACGACGACGTGCAGTTGATGGCAACCATCGCGCAAAGCCGCAGCCCGGACGCCTACGCCTTGCTGCCTGAACCGATGTCGGCCGAACCCTATGCCATCGGCATCCGCAAGAACGATCCTCAATTCAAGACCTTCGCCGACGATGTGCTGCGCAACCTGTACAGCACCGGTGTGATCGATACGCTGTACCCGACCTGGTTCCAGCAGCCGATCCCGCCGAAAAACGCCACCATCAACTTGCCGATGAGCGATGCATTGAAGCAAGCCATCGCCAACCCGAACGACACCGGCGTCTGACCCGCCCCCTTCACGCCAGGCAGTGACGCGGCGCACATGCGCCGCGCCGCTGTGCGCCTGGCTGCATGCAGTGCTTCTCCCTGAACGTTGGTGTTGGCATGGATTACAACTGGAACTGGAGCGTGTTCTGGGATTTTGCTCCCGGAGAATCCGCCTCTTATCTGCATTGGTTGATCACCGGCACGAGCTGGACCCTGGCGACCACCCTGCTCGCGTTCACCCTGGCGTTTCTGATTGGCGGCTTGGTGGGTACGTTGCGTACCAGCACCGTGCGCCCGCTGGTATGGCTGGGCAACCTGTATACCGAGGTGTTCCGCAATATCCCACTGCTGGTGCAGATGTTCATCTGCTTCTTCGTGGTCCCCGAACTGCTACCCCTCTCCTGGGGCGACTACCTCAAGCAAGACCTGCCCTACCCGTCTTTCTTCAGTGCCGTCGTGGCCCTGACCCTGTTCACCTCGGCCAAGCTTTCCGAGCTGTTCAAGGCGGGCATCGAGTCGGTTGCCTACGGCCAGCGCGGCGCAGCCCTGGCGCTCGGCTTGCGGCCCACCCAGATGTACCTGAACGTGCTGCTGCCGCAGGCGATCCGCGTGGTGTTCCCACCGCTGACGTCCGAGGCACTCAACACCCTGAAGAACTCTTCGGTGGCGTTGACCATCGGCTTGATGGAGCTGACCGCGCAAGCACGCAACGTCAGCGAATACTCGTTCAATACCTTTGAAGCTTTTACCGCGGCAACGGTGATCTACGTGGCCATTTCACTGCTGATGACATTCGTCATGGGTCGTATCGAAAGCTCCCTGGCCGTTCGCGGCGCGACGAGGTAAGTCATGTTCGATCTAGACCCCAGTGTCATCGTGCGAGCCATGCCCGCGCTGTGGAACGGCCTGAAGTTCACCTTGTTGCTGACGCTGGTGGCGATGTCGGTGGGCATCGTGGTCGGCACCCTGCTGGCACTGATGCGCTTGTCGGGCAACCGCGTGATGCGCGGCTTCGCCCTGGGCTACGTCACGGTCATGCGCAGCATTCCGCTGGTGCTGGTGATCTTCTGGTTCTATTTTCTGATGCCGCTGCTGCTGCAGATGACGTTCCACACCGAACGCCCCGTGCAGATCGGCCCGGTGATGACTGCCTTCGTGACGTTCTGCATGTTCGAAGCGGCGTACTACAGCGAAATCATCCGCGGCGGCATCCAGAGTATTTCCGGCGGCCAGAAACAGGCAGCCCAGGCCCTGGGCCTGCGCCCGTCGCAAGCGATGCTCTACGTGATCCTGCCGCAGGCACTGCGGCGCATGCTGCCGTTGCTGCTGACCCAGACCATCATCCTGTTTCAGGACACCTCGCTGGTGTACGTGCTGTCGATCGCGGACTTCACCGGCGCAGCCAGCAAATTCGCCCAGCGCGACGGACGCCTGGTGGAGTTGTACCTGTTCGTGGCCCTGGTGTACCTGGTGATCTGCTACCTGCTGTCGCGGCTCAGTAAACGCCTGAAAAGAAGCACGGAGAGAACCGCATGATCCAGATGAAAAACCTGAGCAAGTGGTACGGCGACTTTCAGGTCCTTAAAGACTGCACCACCCAGCTGTCGCGCGGTGAGGTGATGGTCGTGTGCGGGCCGTCCGGCTCGGGCAAGAGCACCCTGATCAAGTGCGTGAACGGTTTGGAGCCGGTGCAGGAGGGAGAGATCTCCATCGACGGCCAACCGGTCACTGGCCGCGGTGTCGACCTGCCGAAACTGCGCGCCCGAGTGGGCATGGTCTTCCAGCATTTCGAGCTGTTCCCGCACCTGACTATCGTGGAGAACCTCAACCTGGCGCAGATCAAGGTGCTCAAGCGCGATGTCACCACCGCCACCAGCAAGAGCACGGCACTTCTGGAGCGTGTGGGCCTCAAGGCTCATGCGCACAAGTACCCCATCCAGCTGTCCGGCGGCCAGCAGCAACGGGTCGCCATTGCCCGCGCCCTGGCCATGGACCCCATCGCCATGTTGTTCGATGAACCCACCTCGGCGCTCGACCCGGAAATGGTCAACGAAGTGCTGGATGTGATGGTGCAACTGGCAGGCGAAGGCATGACCATGATGTGCGTTACCCATGAGATGGGTTTCGCCCGGAAGGTCGCCGACCGCATCGTGTTCATGGACGGCGGCGAAATCATCGAGGACGTCAAATCCGAAGAGTTCTTCAGCGCGCCCCGCTCCGATCGTGCTCGCAACTTTCTGTCTAAGATTTTGCAGCATTGAGTGCGGGGATGGTGCGCTTGCTGGGCTGGCCCATATAGCGATACCGCTAGACACAGGGCATGAGTCGGCGCGGCAACTGCCATGATAGTGCGCTGATGGAGCGGGTATTTCGCAGCCTAAAAAGCGAATGGATATCGACGGTGGGCTACATGAGCGCTGCGTTGGCTAAAAAAATAATGGTCGTTTCGTGATGGAACGGTACAACTGGCGACGACCGCATCAGTTCAACAAAGGCTTGGCACCTGCCGTTGCCGAGAAAAAAACTCAACGCAGTGTCCGGGATCAGTTGATCCACTACAGTATTCACCTAAATTGAAGTGGTCACCTCCTAGTCTTTTAAGCGGGTATCTCATGCAGCCAAAAAGTCGTTTTTACTCCAACTCCTTTAGGTGCATTAACCCTAGCTCATCAAGCAACAGCACCGGCCATCACCATAGCTGTGACCTCGTCGACACCGGCGCCAACAGCCCGCAAGCTCAGCACAAGATCTGTGCCTGTTGGTGGTGAACGCACCACATCGAGGTATTCGGTCCTAAAACACTCCCTCCGTCCGTTTTCGGTAGAAAAGGTCCGGTGTGACTACCAAAACGCCAGGGTTCAGCTATAGCTTCATATACAGTCTTCAGCTAAACACTCCTCTCAAAGAGGCTACAAAATGCCAATTATTTTCGTTCACGGCGTGAATAATCGAGAGGAAGATGCGGACTACGCAACGTCCCGTGCTCGCATCGACAAATCACTGCGCAGCATTCTGGCACCAGAGCTTGGTATCGATGCAAAAGCACTGATCGTATCGTTCCCCTACTGGGGAGGTGATGGCGTGAAATTCCGCTGGAATCAGGCATCGCTCCCAACGAGCGAAAGTAATGTTCAGGCATTGAACCTCAAGCTGACCGGGTTACAGGCCGTCGAATACGAATTGTGGATACAGGAAGTACAGGCGCAAAATGGCGGTGCACCCGTGGTACTGGGGAATATCAGCTTACAGGACAAGGGTTTTGAGAAAGCTGTGGATCTGGTGTGGGATGCGGCTTCGATGGTTGCACAGACTGAAGAGGCTTACCAGGAAGTACTCGACCGTTATGAGGCGTCGCGCCAATTAGCAGCCAAAGAAATACCGCCATGGGCGATCCAGCGACCCCCATTAACCAATCGAGAATTCGTCGGCAGACTCAATCAAGCGATTGTCCTACAGCCAAACGCAGCCGATGGGCTGGCGGTTCAATCAATGGGGTTAAAAGATTGGTGGGCTTCATTGGGCGAAGCTGTCAGTCGGTTGGGCTCGGCTCCCAGTGATGCAGTCACCGCCCTAGTCTTGTCCCGAGCTCGCGAATCGTTGCATGCCAACGCAACGCGTTTCCTAGGCGATATCTTCGTTTACCTCAATACTCACCAAGGTGAAAAGGCACCCGGCGCCATTGCGAGTGTCGTCATGAAAGCCTTGAAGGAAGCCGACCAAGTTCGCACGAAGGGTGACGATAAACTGATCGTCATTGGCCACAGCCTCGGCGGAGTCATTCTTTACGACATCCTCACGTACTTTGATATGGAGACCAAGGTCGATCTCTTTGCCACAGTTGGCTCGCAAGTTGCGGTGTTTGAAGAAATGACTCTGTACCGCGCAAGCAAATCGGACGTACCTCCTAACCCGTCTTTGGAACGTCTGGACATGCCACCAAACGTTGGAACGTGGGTCAACGTCTTCGATACAAATGACATTTTTTCTTTCCGTGCGGAAGGGGTCTTCAATGGCGTGAAGGATTATAAATTCGATACTGGTTATGGGGCTCTGGAAGCCCACGGCGGTTACTTCGCCAGACCCAGCTTCTATAAACGACTGGCCTTAAGCCTGAAGGGTATTTGAAATGCCGCCCCTCTTTCTTTCGCAAGCAGTGCAAGACAATCCCACGTCGACGGCAACCCACGTTTTACTGGTCGGTTGCGGTGAATATCCGGCCATGGCACAAACGGAATATTCCAGTGTGCAGCCTTTGAAATCGCCTCATACCTCTGTTCAGGAGATGGTGAACTGGTATCTGGCTGGATCAGATGCCATGCCAATTGGTCAGGGCAAAAAGCCTCACGAAGCTTTTTCTAACTCGGATGCACCCCTGGGATCAGTCGTCGCTCTCGTCTCTCCTTCACTCAACATTCAAACCCCACCGGGGGGCAATGTGGCCTGTGAGCGGCCTACACTGGCCAATATTAGACGAGCTTGCATCGAGTGGACTGCACGATTGGGGGCCAACCCCGAGAGCGTCGGCGTGTTCTACTTCTGCGGGCACGGGGTCAGCGATGGTGTTAACCAGTTTTTGATCGCAGATGATTTCGGTGAAGACGGTGTCACATGGGCTAATACTTTCCATGTCTCTAATACCCGGAATGCAACCATCCGGGCGACGAGTGCGCGGATAGTCTATGTGATCGATGCCTGTCGGGAATTCAGTGATGATGTTCTGAACCAGTTTGACATCCCCTGGGGACTGACCGGGAGCTCAAGAAAAGGCCCGATCACCAGTGCTGGGTCGGCAATTCTGCGGTCTACTTCTGCTAACCGCCTTGCCTACACGCCGAATATAGGTGTGACCTATTTCACCCAAGCGCTGCTACAGGCACTTCGTGGACACTGCGGTGAAGAGCGGGACAATGCCCCAGGTGTGTTCGACGTCAGGCCGTCGGAGCTGCAAACGGCAACAGCCTCATTTTTGAATCACCTGTTGCTCCTACAACCCAGCCTGCAACAACACGTCGCTTTTGAATGCGAAGGAACGCATTCGATCGCTTTGAATGTCCTAGACCGTAGTCCGGACGTACTGGTTGAAATGGATATTGATCCACCAGTGCTGCGCCATGTATCTCAAGCGTACGTTCAGAACCTCCAGACAGCTCGTGAACTCAAGCCACTCGTCAATGGACCTGCATCGTTCATAGTAGCTCAAGGTGAATGGGATTATGGCGCTGAGGTCAAGCAGAACGGCTATCAGGTGACACCAAGACATCGCTATATGGACGGAGGAATTTTCCGTGCTAGCCTCACAGCCGAAAGCGTGATTCCGTGATGACAATCCTGACTGTTTATATCGGCGACCCGGAGAGGACTGACTCAAGGCTCCCGACGTTACCATTTGAAGTGTTTTCAACCCTTGGGGTACGCCTGGGCAAGGGCACCGCCTCACCCGGCAAACCGGCAAAAATAAAATTGCGCGATGAACGCGCCACGCAATCCGGACGGGTTTATGTCTCGGCCAAACTGCCAAACGGAAAGCAGGTACAGGAAGTTGCTGAGTTGCTGAACGGCCACGGCGAAGTGACGCTCTTGCAAAGCATTCATACCCCAAGCGATTGGCTGGAGTGGCTTAAACCGTTCCGCTCTCTGGAGCATCTGAACGCCTCGGTGCAGTTCAAATTCTCGTCCGACGCCTCGCAGCGACGGGTCGGAGAGGTGTGGAGAATGGTTTGGGCCCTGAACAATGGAAAGTGGGAAGCCTCCGACCTCGAACCGTTAACAACGCAAAAGGTAGGTACGATCCAGCAATTCTGGTTCGATGTACCCAACCGGCCGCATTTGCTGCAAATTGGCGGCGAAGACGTTGCCTGGCGAATCATCTCACTACCGCCTGGTGGGGTAGTGCGTGTGGCACTGACCCCCAGTGACCAGGAAATCGGTAATTCGATGGATATCACCATCGGAAGCTGGGACCCTGACAACGAACTCATCATGTCCTACCTAGCACGCGGCGCCATGGAGCAAGTCACCAGTCTCGTAGATGCTTGGCAAACCGCTGATCAAATGTTGCCACTTAAAGATCAAGATCCGGTGGGTGCGGTGTCATGCGCTTATGTACTGTTAAAATTGCGCCGTCTGGAACAGCATCGTGGCTGGATGGACAATCTGGTGACCTCATTCCCTCACATGGCTGACGCCGCTATCGTTTCTGCCGCCTTTCTGCTCCAGGATGAATTCCCGGATGAATCGCTGATACGTGACCGCATCAAACAAGCCCTTGAAAACGGATTACCGGTATTTACCCTAGGCGCTACGCTCCTAGTGGAGACCATGGCGGCCATTCATTGCGGCGAAGAGGAATCAGCCGAATTTAAGACCAATTATCTGAAAGCCCAGACCTATGCCCAAGCGATCTGTACGCACGGGACATACTTTGCCTTTTACGCCACTAACCCCCGAAACCCCTCGAAACGCCCTACTTACGGTGTGCAAAACGCACCCAGATCGACACCACGGGATTGGGTGGACGAGCTTAAAGCTCTTCGGGATTCATTTCGAAAGCTGATCGCCACTCAGCACGCGGGTTATGCCGCTCAGTTTTCCCTGGACATCATCAATCGCGAAGCTCGTGTAGCGCTGAATATCCCTGAAATGGGCGCTGCCGAACTAAAGGTATCACTGAAACTGGAAGTGCTGGACGAGGTTCGAGCCAATCAAGCGGCCGTCATTATCTCCGGGGAGCATTGACCCTGAGAGACGCTAACCTGACCATGCCAAAATACACCAGATCGGCATTTGACCTGAGCTGCAACTGCTCTATAGCGAGGTCAGCCGTTGGCAAGCGGCCTTGCCGCTGATGCTTAGTTGCTCGGCCCCTTACCAGTGCCTCCAGATGGCATCACTACTTAGCGCAACTAGTTCGCATGGAGGCTGGACGGTAGTAGCAATCCGCCCGTGGCTACCCTTGCCCATCCTAGGACCAATCCAAGAATGAACATCAGCCAATCGGTGGGTGTGTGGATGTAGCCGGAGTGAGCGTGCCAGAACATCAGAGCGGTCACGAACACGGTGACTGCTGCGAGCCGCTTCGAACGTTCGATGGGCACTGCGGTCAACAGGAAGTGCCGGTAGGCCAGCTCTTGAACTATCGGCGGCAGAACGATCAGTGATGCTATCAGCCAACAGTACTGAGCCCGCGTCATCCCAAGGCCGAGAAACTACATGACAGGCTCTCGCCCGTTCCCTACCGCCAAAGTTACAGCGATGCAGACGGTGTACGACGCCAGAACGGCGACAAGGCCTATCGCCCATTGTCGCTTGGTTACAACGCCCAAAATCGAAGACGCAGGCCGTACCAGTCACCAATGCACCGTCAATATCCAGCACAGCACCACTACACTGACGCCGCAGATAGTCAGTACTGGATACCTGAGGAGCATCAGAGACGATGCGGTTTCCTGAGTGTAGCCAACGATCCAACGGTACAGCAGGAAGATGGCGGAACCCGCCGCAAGCTTGCTGATCCAAAGCAGCCACAAGTTAGTTGCCGGAACAGAAACATCTCAGCTAGAAGCCTTCATGAACCTGTACCCGGAAGCTTGAACGCGCTAAGCCGCCCTACGAACGCAGAAAACACGAACGCCTCGGCAGCCGCATACCCACGGTCTATCCAACCCGTCCAAACAGCGACGGCTGTCGCCACACCGACTACAGCTCCCATCAACAATCGCACACCCAGGATAGTCATCCGCAACCTCCTACCTTCCTTTACCTTCTGAGGCAGGTGGCTGGCGTAGACGCGCATTTCCTCTTCCGAACCATCCTGCGTCGCTGTTCCTCTCGATCAGGGGAGCCCTGAAACCCATACACAGTTTGTACGCATGTTTCGAGCTTCACAGGTATCTCGCCTGAGGTCTTCCAGTACTGGCCCGCCTTCAAGGGCTCCATGTTCGCGTCGAACCGTTCTGGACGTGCAGAGCCTTCACGGATGTTTACGGGCGATAATTCCTTTGACATGAGCCAAATCCATAGCTGGGAAAGGTCTCCGCAAGTGAAATAACTCTCTCATCGCCTTGCGACTAATGTACCCCGTAAAGGGGACAAACATGGTGATTTCCAGCGCCCACGGTTTACCTTTCAGCGTATTCGCCAGAAAAACGGTTGCTCGCCCGAGCCCTTTGAAATACTGTTTATGCATACAGTCCACTGAGATTTGCAACGCCCATGGGCTTGCTATCCGTATGCCCCCAGCTTGCTGAGGTGATCGTGATAGCCAAAAAGCGGTCGGCAGAGACATACCTGCATCTACCTTTGACGACTTTCAACCCTGCTTTCAACTGCGGTGCCTGTTATGCCTCCTATCATCCTTGCTCAGATAGAGCCTTCCCAGACACAACTTCCCTTTTTTGCCCAACGGGTACCAGCCGGGTTTCCATCTCCGGCAGCTGATCATCTGGAAAAGCAAATTTCGCTGGATGAACTGTTCGACATCCGTGCACCTCATGTGTACTTAGTGAAGATTGAAGGCGAAAGCATGATGGGTGCCGGTATCTTTGACGAAGACTTAGTCATTGTTGATCGCGGCCGGGAAGCGCAGCACGGTGATATCGTCATCGCGGCGTTGAATGGTGAGCCGGTGTGCAAACGTCTGCATATCAAAGGACGAGAGATTAAACTACAATCCGAGAACACAGCCTACCCACCGCGCTTCATATTGAAAACCGACGAAATGCTTGTTTGGGGAGTCGTCCGCTATAGCGTGCGTGATCATGCCTACGCATAAGCAAGTGTTCGGTTTGGTAGACTGCAACTCGTTCTATGCTTCGTGTGAGCGGGTCTTTCGACCTGACCTGGCCAAGACCCCTATAGTAGTATTGAGTAATAACGATGGGTGCGTAATTGCAAGAAGTCACGATGCTAAACCCTTCGTAAAATGGGCGCACCCTACTCCAGATCAAAGATATGTTGCGGCGTGAAGGGATTGTGGCATTCAGCAGCAACTACGCGCTATATGGCCAAATATCCAAATGCGTCATGACCATTATCGAAAGTATGGTAGCCGGGTCGGAGGTTTATTCTATTGATGAGATTTTTTGTGATCTTAGTGGCCGACGCGAAGATCTAACGATACTGGGCCGCTCAATCCGTGAAAAAGTTCTAAGATGCACCGGAATTCTAGTAGGGGTTGGCATTGCACACACTAAGACGCTGGCTAAGTTGGCCAACCACACAGCTAAGCGATTACAAGCTCAAACTGGCGGTGTAGTTGATATCTGCGAGCCGCACAAACGTAATTGGGTTTTGCGTAACACGGCTGTCGGCGAGGTATGGGGGGTCGGTCGACGACTCAATGCGCACTTGGAGGCCATGGGCATCCGGTCAGCCATGGACCTGGCCAAGACTGACAAGGTCACGATCGGTCGGAAATTCAGTGTGGTCCTGGAACGTACCGCCCGCGAGCTCGCTGGTGTGTCGTGCCCGGAGTTGCATGAGCCTGATCCGCCCAAGCAAGAGATCTGCTGCAGCCGAATGTTTGGCAAACGCATGAGCGAAATCGGGCCCATCAAGGAGGCAGTGGCCACCTACACAGCGCGAGCTGCTGAGAAACTGCGTGCGCAAGGTTCGGTGTGCAAGAAAATGCGCGTGAGTGCGCGCACCGGCATGTTCAATCCTGACGAGGCGAAGTATGCCAACGGTGTCGTGATCGAGCTGCCCTACGCTACAAATGACACTCGGCTGATGACCGATGCCGCTACATAGGCAGTTGACCATATTTTTCGCCCCGGATATCGCTACAGCAAGGCAGAAGTGATGCTGCTCGATCTGCGTCAACCCGGTGAATACACAAGCGATCTTTTTGCCCTAACTCAGCCGCAAACGTCCGATCAATTGATGTCTGTCATGGACTCGATCAACAGTCGGTGGGGACGGGGGACGTTGCGAACGGCGACTGTGCCTACCACGCCGGAATGGGCCATGCGGCGCGATCTGATGAGTCAGAGCTACACCACGCGCATTGACCAGCTATGGAAGGCCAGGTGTAACTGAAAAGACAGTACTACCTGCAAGGCGCAGCAGAAAACAATCAATGAACTTGTAGGCTTTCCAGTATAGAGCTTAGATAACGGCCTATCCATGGCTCCTGCCATCACGACCTGCCAAGGAATGGAACCAAATGGCAGCCGATCAGCTATCACAACAAGTGGGACTGTAGGTTACTCAACGCTATGAGCCACATTCTCAATAAAGCATGTTAGAAGGTGATGCCGACATTGCTGCGCGTTCATTTCCCAAACGCAGCAGTATGAGAGCTGCCCGAAACGCTAGGGTGGATAACTCACTACAAATAAAGGGCGAGCGCTCCATAAACCCCACTGAAGTGAAAATAAGTGGCTCGCTTAGCTGGGCGATGCGAGTGAGTAGTTCCACGGCAGCAAGATTTCGTAGTATTCAACCAATGTTGCCGTCGGTAGGACTACAGCCCAATGTAGAGGCCTCAAATTGGAAAAAAACCATTGTTTATTTTAGACCTGCCCGCTTTCACAAGAGGATCAGGCCTTCTCTGAAAATTGGGTGAGTATTCGTAGTGCTATTGCATACCTGCTCAACCAACTATACCTACATATTATTTCGGGCTTACGGATTTATCAAAGTCGGGATCTCATACTCAATATACTCAATCTTAAACTCTTTATTGCTGATAGTCGCGACATAGAATTTTGCATCAGGGTTATTCTGCCTAGCGGCAGCAATAATTAACAGTCTTTTATCAGCAGGCAGCTTTGAGCCGAAAGTTATTGACTTGATTGAATTCGGCTGTATTTTTACCTTGCCTTGGGTAAATGTCCTTATCCTTATTTCACGCTCGTGTGACCACAATGTAGCCTTTGTGGTAAACATAGTTAAGCTCTGAGAATTAATCCACCTTTCCTTATAATACGCTTTCCATTTGCGAACATGTGCGGTCGCATCGATCAGCTCCGGATCATCTTGATACCTTACGAATGAAGAACTGATGCACTTAAGTTGCTTCAGCTTCAATGGATCATAGGTAATTTTTACACCCCGTAGACCATCACCATAGTGACTCCAAAGACTGATATCCTGATGGTTTCTATGAATAGAATCTATCCTGTATTGCTCAGAAGCAATAGAAGCATCTACTACCGCTTTGTCATTTTTAGGAACACTCAAAGCACAGAAGAAACCGTCAGTTTTTGAGTTCCTTAGCATCACACATTCATATTTCTGTATGTGCTCCTTTATCTTACTTTCAATAACCCCAACAGGATCTATCTGATACTCAGCATATTCATGCTTTATCGCAGGATGACCATAGTCGACATTTTTCTCATCATTGAAAAATATATGCTCTGCACAAAACACACTATTAATATCCAGATTTGTATCGATCTTGTATGTTAACGACCCCTCGAACGGGTCGTTGAGGCTATCGAGTGCTGCAAACCATAGATAGTTTTCTGCAATCATTTCCAATGTATTGTTATTGTAAGGCTTGAATTTGTGTATTGCCTCCAGATCATCCAGTACCGAGTTATCTGCATCAAAGAATCTCAGCTCCGCATTCATAGATACCCCCTCAGCTCTGGTTAAAATGTAAAAATCTTGTTCATTTTATTTGAGTGATCTACCACATTATACCACTATGAACGCAAGTTAGGGTCAGGGATTGGTTAATGCGGGATCTTTCAAACATGGTGCTTACTCTCAAGCCCGCGGCGTCCATATCAAGAACCGAAGACACGTGCGCGGGACACTCCGTAGTAAATCCTGCAGCACGAATTGCGTCATCGCCTATGTAACGGCCCAGCAGGCGTGTTACCGCCATCTGATAACCTACCAGGTCCAGCCCAATCACAAAGCTACCGTTGAGCGACAAGCGCAGCGCCATTGGCCACAGACAGAAGCAATGTTCATGCTTCGCCGACCGCTCATGATACCTGTCGTTTCGCAAGGCCGTGCTCAAAGTAACTCCGCGCCGAGTAGACAGGCCTTCTCAGAGGATCAGCTTTCACAAGAGGCATTGCGGGACTTATCTGACGAAGCCTTGAACGCAGCCAATTCGCATCCGCGGTCGGGTTGCGTTGGAATCAGAGGTTAGCGCCAAGGGCTTCAACCTAGCTGACAATGTCTTGCAGCACTAGTTGCTGCGGCCCCGCTGCGGGGCTGGGCGTAAACAGCAGCGATGCCACGTGCGCGAGTGAGCGAGACTCGGTTTTACTTGGCGCTTGCAAGCCTTTCACTATAACGGGTATATATCACCAGAATCGTTCCACCTCTGCAACAACCAACTACCAAGGAAAGGCATCAAATGCAGCCGAGTGAAGCAGTAAAACGCGTGGGACTGACCATCGTGATCACCTATGGGATAATCACGGCAGCTGTAGCATTTGCGGATGCCGAGAAAGCTGATTCAGATGAGCTGATCAGCTATCAATGCTACAACTTCGCTTCGCCAGAGCTGGGCGCACTTATCATGGACATAAAGGCTTGCGATGCGGAAGATCAGCTCCTGAACCATAACCCAGCCCCCCTGAAAATGATTTCCGCGAAGGGGTTCAAGGACGGAGTCGCAGGCGTCTTTAAGAAATTCAGCCTACATATCAACAAGAACGCTGAAATCGCATGCAACGACCATATTCAATTCCCGAACGTATCAGGAGGTGGCTGCTTAGTCACTGTTTATGTTAGCCGCCGCCGTACCAATAATAATTATTCTGAGCTAGCGGGCTGGCCGGCAATCTGGTTTCGCGGCGTTCAAGAATCAGAGTTTCGTCCAATGAACACGGTTGCACAATATCTTTCTACAGCCGATCAGAAATTCCTTAAGAAAGGCGGTATTGTGGATATTGGCGATAGACCATGAGCCCCGTCACTAAGATCTTGACCATGCTGATCCTGCTTCCGCGAAGAGAATGAAATTCGCTGAGGAAAAAGCGAAACGCTTCCTTAAAAAATGGAAGTGAGAATCTGCTGTGTTCAAGGTAAAACTATGAGTCAACAGTCTGCTGGGCTAACACCTTAGTCCTTTTTGTTGGAGAGGGAATTATGAGCATGAGTGATCGATACAGATTGGCACACGAAAAGTATTTTTCGACTAATCCAAAGGAAGTGGCTGACATTGAATCAGTAAACCCGAAAATGCTTGAAAACCTAGGAATCACATTCGAGGAATGGTGCGTAAATCAGCGTTATTTAGCTTTCTCGAAAGCCGCTGAAGCTTATGGTATGCGAGAAGACGAATTTGTAATTCATTTGATGGCTGAGTCGCCACAGCAGGCCCAAGCATGGCGCTTGGAGAACCATCGGAGAATTGCAGATACCTTAAACATACCATGGGATGAGTATTTGCGATTGAATGGCCTGTCCGAGCACTGAGCAGTGCCAAGAGGTAGCAATTGTAAAAACGTAGAGCTTACAGGCTGGCAACTGGCGAACGCAGATCCAGAGTACTTGCTCAGGGAGTTCAACGTGAACGTTGAGCTAACCGCACGCGAGCTGCTGAAAAGGTCATGCATCATGGTCGCTGAAAGAAGGCTAGACCAAGGCCATGATCATCTGTAGCCGTAGCTTCGGCAGCAAGGTCAAGTCGTGGGATCATCTCAAATAATCAATGGCCGCTTCAGTGACCACTGCGGCCGGAAGGCTCATGGCCAAGCTAAGCTTTGCCAATTGGGTGCAGGTCTTGGCCCGAAACAGCCCATTCGCTCCTGGGTAGCATTATGCGGGCTCCCGAATCGTTTCCATGTCCGACCCCATCGAAGACACGCGCGACTTGCTGAACGCCGCGCTCTGAGGCTTGGAGAGCATCTATCGGGAAGGGCCTGCCTACACAAAGTGTGGGATTGTCTATCCCGATTCTCGCAACGAGACGCGATCACCTAGGATGTGTTCCCCCCGCCCCCCGAGCCCACAGCGAGGGCCTGATGGCCGTGATGAATGACAAGCAGGGGCGCGGCACTGTACGGCTGTGTCGAGATGCCTCAGTGAGTCTGGCGGATGAACAGGAGATTTCTGTCATCTGCCTACACAACATGCTGGCAGGATCTACCCGTAGCCTGTTGTTGATTGTTGGCAGCTGGCCAAGGACTAGGCGGGATGTCAGAAATCGACCTCTCGAATAACGTTCCCAACCTGGCCGCCTTCCGGTACCCGCGTTCGGTTCACGTCATACTGTACTTGAAGCCTGTAACGGCCACTGTGAATAGATAGGGAGTAATAGAAAAAACGCTCGGTTCCGAACTTTTGCTCACGACCTTCTCCGAGCAATTCCTCGAATGGGCCCATTCGTGATCCTTGCAGCATGAAGGCAAGGGTACCAATGGTACAATCTTTGTTACCTGAAATGCAAAGACGCAGGTATTCAATAGCCTCGCGTTCGCCAGATTGGCGCTTCTGCTCAGTCAGCACCTCATCTGGACTAGGCAACGGGTACCCCAACGAAGTGTGGCTCGCGTTAGCGGCAGCCGCGGCACGTGCTTGCTCGATCCTTGCAGCCTCGGCTCGCCTTCGCTCAAGCTCTCTAGCTTCCTTAGCAGCGACCTCATGGCGATAGACTTCTGAGGCATGCGTGTCCGCCAAAGAGTCCATACGGTTATTCGAACAGGGTGTTGCCTGGAAGACTTTTCTCTCGTCCTGTCCAAGACAACTGTAAATGGGTGCAGCGAACGTGCTGGTAGCGCACATTGCGAGCAATACGGCACTGACTACTTGGTCGACTTTCCTCATAGTCCCTACTTTACCGTCCAGTATCAACATGGGCAGAAATAATATGGGCGCAAATCGCCCTACATGTGAGCTTCAATTGCTCGATTGTATCCACCGATATCTCCACTTCACCTGCCGACTGCTGCGAGGTCGACCCAACTTGTCTGCTACCTACGAACGTATGACTAGGGTCGAATTTTGAGCACAAGCCTACACGCAGGCTGGAGCGCGCCAGCCAATACGATTTGGGGAATGACAGAACGTCCTTGGATTTCCGGAAAGCGACGACATCATGGCGCGCACCATTGTCATCAGTGAATCGAAAGAGCAGCGTTTCTGTATTCGACTTGCCTAGAGGTTTCAGGCCCGCCTCGCGGAGTATATCGAACAGCTCTCGAAACCGACCACCGGACTTCCCAGCGCAAAACGATTCGACCTTCTGATCAGTGATTGTTTCTGCCATTCTTGTAGTCCTTTAGGTTATTAATCGAGTGCCTGGGCTGCCTATCGGCAGCATTGGTTGGAGGTTAGGGCCATTCAACGTTCAGGATTGTAACTCTGCCCAACCCATGAGCTAGGGACAAGCTTTCGCGCGGTCGAGACGGGAGGACAACGAACGTACCATGAGATGCGACATCGGACATGGACAGCACTGCAATGGACTACAAACCTGCAAACGACCCTACAGAACCCGTGGCGCTGGCTTAATGCCTGAAGTGTCAGTGTGGTGATGTCGTGCATTGAACGCTTTATGGATGATACCGGCCGAGCTGATATTGAGAGATTTCGTACCACTGAGTTTCCCGTATCGTCGGTCGAGATGTAGTGGTCTACTAACCCCGGACACCCATTTAGGCGAGAATGCTCGCCACAGAGAGGTGTCTGATGACCAAGCAACGTCGTACCTTTACCCCTGAATTCAAGCGCGAGGCGGCGTGCCTGGTGCTCGACCAAGGCTACAGCCATACCGAAGCAGCCCGTTCGCTTGGGCTTGTTGAGTCGGCCTTGCGTCGTTGGGTGAACCAGCTCCAGCAGGAACGTGGCGGTGTTACTCCGACCAGCAAAGCCCTGACGCCTGAGCAGCAAAAAATCCAGGAACTCGAAGCTCGTATCAATCGGCTGGAACGGGAAAAATCCATCTTAAAAAAGGCCACCGCGCTCTTGATGGCCGAGGAACACGAGCGTTCGCGTTAATCGATCAACGTCGGGCTCACGAGCCGATTGATCTATAGTGCTCGGTATTTGAAGTAACCCGATCGTGCTACTACGCGTACTGCCGGAAACGTCGGTATCCAGATGCCGAACGGGTGGTCTTGCGCTGCCGCGTGAACGAGCTGTTTACGCAAAGCCGAAGCGCTGCGGGCAGCAGGAGCATCATGCTGATGATGAAAGAGGACGGCATGCAGATCGGGCGATTCAAGATACGCAAGTTGATGCGAGAGATGAACTTGATCAGCAAACAGCCGGGTTCCCATGCCTATAAAAAGGCGACCGTGGAGCGGCCTGATATCCCGAACGTGCTTGATCGAGGGTTCAGCGTGGCGTCCCCCGACAAGGTTTGGTGCGGCACGTTTGGGCCGAAGGTCGGTGGCACTATCTAGCGGCGGTAATCGATCTTTATGCGCGCCGGGTTGTGGGCTGGGCGTTTTCGGCCAAGCCCGACGCCGACCTGGTGATAAAAGCGCTGGACATGGCCTATGAGCCGCGTGGCCGGCCTCAAAATGTGCTGTTTCACAGCGATCAAGGCAGTCAATACGGCAGCCGGAGTTTCCGCCAGACACTATGGCGATACCGCTTCACACAGAGCATGAGTCGGCGCGGCAACTGCCACGATAGCGCGCCGATGGAGCGGCTATTTCGCAGCCTAAAAAGCGAATGGATATCGACGGTGGGTTACATGAGCGCCGCGTTGGCTAAACGAGAAATCGGTCGTTTCATGATGGACCGGTACAACTGGCGGCGACCGCATCAGTTCAACGAAGGGCTAGCGCCTGCGGTCGCTGAGGAAAAACTCAATCAGTGTCCGGGATCAGTTGACCACTACAGCTACAACTAAGCATCAGCTCAATCACGAGAGACCCAGAATGCACAAACTCAAAACCGTATGTGCGCTGCTCACGCTTGCAGTCACGCTTTACTCGGCGACCCTGGTCGTAGCGGTGAAGATCAACCTAGCACTCGCAGTGATCTGCGGCGCAATGCTGATCGTGTTGCTCTACAGCCTCATCTGCGATCTGTCCACACCAACCGAAATCAGCGAGGAGGTTCACTCCTCAACTGTGCTGTAAGGGGAAAGAGGTTTGAAGAAACGCGATAATGAAGTGGGGGACCAGATGGGGGAACAACAAACGTCGGAAAGCAAAAAGCCCCGCATAGCGGGGCTCTCTGAGTACAGTATGGCGGTGAAGAAGGGATTCGAACCCTTGATACAGTTTCCTGTATACACACTTTCCAGGCGTGCTCCTTCAGCCACTCGGACACTTCACCGTTTCTCGGCACACCTGTTCGGTGTGTCGAGGCGCGCTAATGTAGTCGATAGCGTTCGTGATGGCAAAGCTTTTTTGCAAGTTTTTCATGCGCTTAAGCCCAGCACCGAATTCCCTCGGGCCTGTCAGCGTGACCGGCCAGTCAGTCACGGCGCTTTACCCGGCCGGCAAGGCTGGGTAACGTCGGCGCCACAACACGACAAGGAATACCGGTATGAGTGAGCTGATCGATTACCAACTCGAGGGCGGCATCGTCACCCTGACCCTGAACAACGGCAAGGTGAACGCCATCTCGCCTGCCGTCATCGCGGCGCTCAACGAGGCTCTGGATCGGGCCGTAGAGGCGCGCGCCGTGGTGGTCATCACCGGTCAACCCGGCATCCTTTCCGCAGGTTACGACCTCAAGGTCATGACCTCGAGCCCGGAGAATGCGATCAGTCTGGTCACCCAGGGCTCTACCCTCGCCCGCCGGCTGTTGAGCCATCCGTTCCCGGTCATCGTGGCCTGCCCGGGACACGCCGTGGCCAAGGGTGCGTTCCTGCTGCTGTCGGCCGATTACCGGATCGGCGTGGAAGGCCCGTTCCATATCGGTCTGAACGAGGTGCAGATCGGCATGACCATGCACCACGCCGGCATCGAGCTGGCCAGGGATCGCCTGCGCCGTTCAGCCTTCCAGCGCTCAGTGATCGGCGCGGAAATGTTCGACCCTGCCGGGGCGCTGCAGGCCGGTTTTCTCGATGAGGTGGTGCCGCCCGAGCAGTTGCAGGCCGCTGCCCTCGCTGCGGCGCAACGCCTGCAGAAGCTCAACATGAAGGCCCATGCCAGGACCAAGCTGAAGGCGCGCAAAGCGTTTCTGGAAACCTTGGACGAAGCCATCCGGATTGACCAGGAGCAAGGCTTCTAAGAAGCGTCAGTACGAGCGATAGGGACCATTGCCCACATTGGGTCTTCACTGTGGCGGGCGTCAGCAGGCCGTTGCGCAGTGCAATCCGCGATCGATGAACTGAATCGCGAACTGCGCCGCGCCGGAACACTCCTATCCACAGCAGGCCCATACCGGGTCGCCCTGCCAATCGAAGAAGTGAGCATCATGGGCCGAGTGGTCGCCGCCGCGGTATACAGCGCGGGCAAGAAGATTACCGACATCAGCCTCGACGACGGCGCGCAATGGGCGCGGCGTCCGGGGCATTTCGTATGGATCGGCCTGGAACAGCCCGACGCCGAACAGATGAGCCAACTGCAGAAACAGTTCGACCTGCATGAGCTGGCCATCGAAGATGCTCTCGAGGTGCACAGCCGACCCAAGCTCGAAACCTTCGGCGATGCGCTGTTTATCGTGACCTATTCGCCGATCCGCCGAGACGGCAAAGTCGAGTTCGTCGAGACCCATATCTTCGCCGGACGCGGCTACATCATCACTTGCCGCAACGGCCACTCGGCTTCCTACGCCTCGGTGCGCAAGCGATGCGAAGCGCGGCCATTGCTGCTGGATCACGGCGAAGATTTCGTGCTCTACGCACTGCTCGATTTCGTCACCGAGAATTACCAGCCGGTCAGCGAGACCATTCACTGCGAAATCGAATCGCTGGAGCGCCGCGTGCTCGGTGGCTCGCTCAACGAAGCCGACATCCAGCACCTGCACGGACTGCGTCGCGAACTGCTGCGCATGCGCCGCTACGTGGCGCCCATGGTCGAGATCAGCGAAGAGCTGCAGCGGCTGGACTTCCCCTTCATCGACAAGAACATGCGCCCCTATTTCCGCGACGTGCAGATTCATGTGAACCGGCAGATGGAAGACTTGGCCACCATGAGTGACATAGCCACGCAGACCATCGAGATCGGCCTGCTGCTGGAGTCGTCGCGGCAAAGCCTGACCCAGCGCAAATTTGCCGCTTGGGCAGCGATCCTGGCCTTTCCCACGGCCGTCGCCGGTATCTACGGGATGAACTTCGAAAACATGCCGGAGCTGACCTGGCATTACGGCTACTACATCGTGTTGGGGGTCATCGCGTCCGGCTGCAGTGGCTTGTTCGCCGGCTTCAAGCGCGCTGGCTGGCTGTAGCCGCGCGCTGTCCGACCCTGTCTCAGGGCACGGCCGTCATGCCGCGGGCCGGGTGCCCTGCGCGACGAAACGCATCATCCATTCAGCCACGGTGATGCCGTGGTGATCACGGCCCAGGCTGGCAATGGCTTTCTGGTACACCGGCTCGCCCAGATGCTGCTGACGAATGTCGAGCAGCGCTCTGGAATAGTCGTGGATGAACTCCGGATGCCCCTGGAAACACAGGACCTGATCACCGATCTGATAGGCCGCGAATGGGCAGAACTCGCTTGACGCCACGACCGATGCGTTCTGCGGCAGCGACGTCACCTGGTCTTGATGGCTGATCAGCAGGGTCAACGTTTCGACTTCCGGACTCATCCAGGACGCACGGTTGGCCAGGCTGTATTCATGGGTGCCCACGCCCCAGCCTTGCGTCGCGCGCTCTGCCTTGCCGCCCAGCAGCAGCGCCAGCAACTGGTGGCCAAAGCAGATGCCGAGCAGCTTGTCGCCGCGCTGGTAGCGCTCCAGCAGAAACGTCTTGAGCGTTTCGATCCACGGGTCGGTGGCAAAGGAGTCAGCCTTGCTACCGGTGACCAGATACGCATCGTAGTGGGCATCGGCCGGTGGGTATTCACCGTTCATTACGTTGAACACGGTGAACTTGGCAGGGATGGGCTGGCTGGCGAACAACGTTTCGAACATGCGGCCGTAGCCATGGTATTGCTCGACCAGCTCGGGCCGCAGGACGTCGGTTTCCAGGATGCAGATGTTGAGGGTCATAGGTCACTCGATGGAGAGGGAACGCAGGTAACAAGCCTGCCCGTTATCGGCGCTGGCTGGCAAGTGAAGCTGCGCCGAATCTGCCCGATGAACGGTAATTCTCACCGCCGACCTTGCATTTGCCTCCATGAGCGTCTAGCGCGGTGTGTTCGAAATCCGCAAAAGAGTTCCTTAGTCGAGTTTGATCGAAACGACCCCGTTTACCGTGGCAAAGCGTTCTAAGTCCCGCCAATCAAGGGTTCTAAGGTAAAAGCATGACTATTGATGCGGCCGTATGGGCCCATCGAGTCGTGGGGGGTGCACCTTTTCGCCAAGCTCAACCAAGGTTGCAGCATGGGTTGGCGCCAGGAAGAACATAACTCATAGGCAGTCTGCCATGTTCAAACATCCAAAGATCCGCCAGGCCGGACTCATTGTGTTCACCATGACGCTGGTGCTGATCCTGCCCAATCTGGGCAGGCTGTTCAGTTGAGGCGTTGCGGCCAGCCTGCAGACCGCTCTCGGATCTAGCCCTGGGTCTGGCTCTGGGACTGCGGCGCAGTGGCCACGCTGACCACAGGTGCGCTCGGCGCCACCAGTACCTTGGCGTGCATCTGCTCGAAGCCGCCACCGCGACGCATGCCGCGCACCGGGCAGGCATCCAGGTAGTCCAGGCCTATCGCCAGTTTCAAGTGGCGTTCCGGGCGCGCCAATTGGTTGGTCACATCGAAGCTGTACCAGGCATCGTCGAGCCAGGCTTCGGCCCAGGCGTGGCTGGCCATGTGCTCGGTGTCCTCGGTAAACAGGTAGCCGGACACATAGCGCGCTGGCACGCCCAGGCTGCGAGCACAGGCAAGAAAGGCATGGGTGTGGTCCTGACAGACCCCGGCGCCGCTGGCGAAGGCTTGCGCGGCACAGGTGTCCACGGCCGTCGCACCGCTGGTGTAGGTGATGTGCTGGTGCAGACCCTGCATGAGGTCGATCAGGCCATTGCGGTCGCGCCGCGTGTGGCACTGTTCGGCGGCAAAGGCACGCAAGGCGTCGTCGGCCTCGGTCAGCCGGGTAAAGCGCAGGAACGGCAGTGGTGACTGTGTCTCGTGTTCGGCCTCGCGGGTCTCGTCGATCTCGACCTGACCGCGCGCGCCGATGATGATCGCGTCGTGCGGGTCGTCCAGGGTCAGCACATGTAGGATGTTGCCGAACGGGTCGAGCTGAGCGCGCACCGGGCGCGGCAGGTCGAGCTGCCAGCTGAGAATGCGCTGGCGTTCGCTGTCATGCGGCGTAAGGCGCAGGTACTGGATGCTGGCGCGCACCTCGTCATCGTAGTGATAAGCGGTTTCGTGACTGATGTTAAGCCTCATACAGCCTCCAGATAGGCGCTGTGGATCGCATTGCCCAACTGGCGCACCAGCGGGATCTGTTCGTTCAACCACTCGTGCAGGCCCTCGTCGAGGATCTCGTCGATACCGGTATAGCGCAAACGCGCATCCAGTTCGGCAGCCAGGCGCTGAGCCGGGCGACCGTTGGCGCCGGGCAGGTCGCCGAGAATCTGGTTGATCTCCTCGGTACATGCGCGCAGCGAGCGCGGCACGTCGGCGCGCAGCAGCAACAGTTCGGCCACCGGCTTGGCGGCCGGAGCATCGCGATAGATTTCGGTGTAGGCCTCGAAGCTCGACAGCGCGCGCAGCAGCGCACTCCACTGGTAGTAACCACGGGCCGAGCTGTCGTCGACCGAATAGGCATCGTCGCCGAGCATTTCGTAACGCGCGTCGAGCAGGCGCAGGGTGTTGTCGGCGCGCTCGATGAAGGTGCCCAGGCGAATGAAGCGGAACGCATCGTTGCGCATCAGGGTGCCGTAGGTCGCTCCACGAAACAGGTGGGCGCGCTCCTTGACCCAGTCGCAGAAGCGGCTCATGCCATAGCGACCCACGCCCTGCTCGGCTATCCCGCGGATCTCCAGCCAGGTGGAGTTGATGTTCTCCCACATGTCGGCGGTGATGCGCCCGCGTACCGCATGGGCGCTGGCCCGTGCCGCACCCAGGCAGCTGTAGATGCTGGCCGGATTGGCCGGATCCAGGGCGAAGAAATGCAACAGGCGCTCGGCATGCAGCTGGCCGTGGCGTTCCAGGTAGTCTTCCAGGGTGCCGGTGATCAACAGCGGCATGGCGATTTCGTCCAGCCCGTCGCCGCGGCCATCCTGTGGCATCAACGACAGTGAATAGCTGACATCGAGCATGCGCGCCAGGTTTTCGACGCGCTCCAGATAGCGCGACATCCAATACAGATCAGAGGCAGTTCTACTTAGCATTGGCAGGCATCCTTAATCCTCGACCACCCAGGTGTCTTTGGTCCCGCCGCCCTGCGACGAATTCACCACCAGCGAGCCTTCGCGCAACGCCACGCGGGTCAGGCCGCCCGGCACGACGCGGGTTTCACGGCCGGCCAGAACGAAGGGGCGAAGGTCGATGTGGCGCGGTGCGATGCCGTTCTCGACGAAGGTCGGGCAGGTCGACAGCGACAACGTGGGTTGGGCGATGTAGGCATGGGGTCGGGCCTTGAGGCGCGCCCGGAAGTTTTCGATCTCGGCGGCACTCGCGCAAGGGCCTACCAGCATGCCGTAACCACCTGAGCCTTGGGTTTCCTTGACCACCAGATCAGGCAGGTTGGCCAGCACATGGGACAGCTCCGAAGGCTTGCGGCACTGCCAGGTCGGCACGTTCTTGAGGATGGGTTCTTCATCCAGGTAGAAGCGGATCATGTCGGTAACGAAGGGGTAGACCGATTTGTCGTCGGCCACACCGGTGCCGATGGCGTTGGCCAGTACCACGTTTCCGGAACGATATACGGCCAGCAGGCCGGGAACGCCGAGCATGGAGTCGGGGTTGAAGGCCAATGGATCGAGGAAGGCGTCGTCCAGGCGGCGATAGATCACGTCCACCGGCTTGGGTCCGTCGGTGGTGCGCATGAACACATTATCGTCACGCACGAACAGGTCCGCCCCTTCCACCAGTTCTACGCCCATTTCGCGCGCCAGGAAGGCGTGTTCGAAGAACGCACTGTTGAACCGACCCGGGGTCAGCACCACCACGCTGGGATTGTCGATCGCGCTGGAGCTTTTCAGGGTATCGAGCAGCAGATTGGGGTAGTGATCCACCGGAGCGATGCGCTGCGCGGCGAACAGCTCGGGAAACAGCCGCATCATCATCTTGCGGTCTTCGAGCATGTAGCTCACGCCACTGGGCGTGCGCAGGTTGTCTTCCAGGACGTAGTAGGAACCGTCACCGTCGCGCACCAGGTCGACCCCGGAGATGTGCGAATAGATGTCACGGTGCAAGTCCAGACCCTGCATTGCCAACTGATACTGTTCGTTCGCCAGCACCTGCTCGGCAGGAATGATCCCGGCCTTGATGATGCGCTGGTCGTGATACAGGTCAGCGAGGAACATGTTCAGCGCCTTGACGCGCTGGATACACCCACGCTCCACGATGCGCCATTCGCTGGCAGGAATACTGCGTGGAATGGTGTCGAAGGGAATCAGCCGTTCGGTGCCCTGCTCGTCGCCGTACAAGGTGAAGGTGATGCCGGCTCGATGAAACAACAAATCGGCCTCGCGTCGACGCTGGGCAAGCAATTCCTGCGGCGTATCGGCCAACCAACGGGCGAACTCCCGGTAATGCGGGCGAACTTGGCCATCGGCATCGTACATCTCATCATAATAGGTGCGGCTCATGCCGTACTCCTTGTCACCCGGACCCAAGAGCCTTCGCAAGGCCCGTGCCATCGGCATATGTGCCATTAAATCAAGCGCTTGGAATTCCCAGTCGGGAACCGTGCACCGTTATTGTGCGGCAACGTCCGAACGCCGCTGATATACGCTTCATTGCGAAGCGGATATTTCAAGCGGCTTGAGGCTATGACCAGCATAGACAGAGTTGAATTCAATAGCTTGCAGCGTTAGTGCATATTTAATTCATCGGCACCGGCAAAAGCTTGGCGCCCCATTGCGAGTCACCGAATTCCCTTTCGCCGCCACCTTGTGAGCGGCTTTTTTTTGCCTGCGATTCGGTGAGCAGGTGAACCACGGCGCCGCCGTGGCTCACCTGGTTTCAGGCCTGCGGGCGCCGGACCTCGTGCTTCACGCCCCAGCCCTCGATTTCGCCTCCCAGAGGTTCGACCACAGCTTCGAAATCCTGCTCGAATTCACCGATACCACCGTAGGTCGCGTACATCAGCTTGCTCAACTCCAGGTGCCAGGCACCGTCGTCGCGCTCGCTTATCTGAGCATTGAGCGACTCGCCGCGAAACTTGCCGGCAGCCGTCCGCGCCCGGTCTTCATCGGGAAAGACCGCATAGAACTCGATAGGGTGAATGCGTGCGAAATCGAAACCGCCCTCTTTCATGCGGCGCAATACATTGCTGCTGATGTCTTCTTGATAGGTTGTGCTCATGAATCGTCTCCCTCAGCAATAACGACGGATAGACTTTCAGTACTTCCAGAACCTCCTCGGAACAAGGAATGGGTGCGGTGCAGCGTCGAGGACGCGGCGCCTGGAATCGAGCCTGTTGCAAGAAGCATGGTACGAAAACGAGCAGCAGGATCCGTGGGGACCCTACCCGCAGAGTAGCGCGAAGGCCGGGCCCGTGCCAATGGCCCGGATCAGGTGAAATTCAAGCGACTTCGGTGATGGCGGTGATTTCCACGCTGTGCTGCGACTTGAGGGTCTTGGCAACCGGCGAGGCAACGTTGTCGGGAAGATTGACTTCATCCAGTCCGGCTGCAACGGGGTACAGCCTGGAGCGAACGAGCGTTGCCGCCTCTTCGATCGACGGGCAGGTGTCAGCACGGATGGCCATGCTGTCCAGCACGCCATCCTTGTTGACGAAGCTGATTTTCCACTCTTTCATCGGTGTACATCTCCTCGACGGAATTCAGGCAGGAATCTGCTTGATACGCTCACTCAACGTTGACTCGCAGCGGCGGGGATTCGTTCCAGACGGTGGATTGCCGGAGGTGTGCCGACCCGGCGCCGACACGGCCATGAAAAAAGGCCCCGAAGGGCCTTTTACAGTACACCAGGTACTTACTCCTGCTTGCTCTCCACCGCACCTGCGGTGTTGTCCAGCAGGCTCTTGGTCGCGGTCTGGATGAACGAGTCCAGCTTCGCCCGCAATTGCGGCACATCGTCGGCGTCGGGGATCAGCTGGGCGTCGAATTCACGGCCCAACTGATAACGATACAGCCGCGTGTCCATGTCACGGGGCTCGACCAGAATGCGGTCGCCCTTGATGATCGCCACGGTCTGCTCGCTGCCCGAAGGCTTGATCACGGCGAAGCCGGGGTCCCCGGCAGGCAGGTTGAGCAGGTCGCGCCCCCAGCACTGGTGCTGGCTGGCGCCACCCAGGCGACCCATGATGGTCGGCACCACATCGGGCTGCGAGCCGACGGTGTGGTTGACCTTGCCGAATTTCTCCTGGATGCCCGGCCCGACCAGCAGCAACGGTACGTTGAAGCGGCCCAGGTCCATCTCGGTGATCTGCTTCTGGTTACCGAAGCCATGGTCGCCCAGCACGATGAACAGGGTTTCCTTGAAGTACGGCTCCTTGCGGGCCTTCTCGAAGAACTGGCCCAGGGCCCAGTCCGAGTAGCGCATGGCGGTCAGGTGCAGGTCCAGGCTGCCGCGCCCGGTCACCTTGTCGACTGGCAGATCGGCCGGCAAGGCGTAGGGCACGTGGTTGGACAGGGTCTGCAGCAGTGCGTAGAACGGCTTGCCAGCAGCGCCGCGCTTGGCCAGTTCTTCGTTGCCGCGGTCGAACATGTCCTGGTCGGACACGCCCCAGGTCGGATCGGAGAACACTGGATTGACGAAGTCGTTGCGACCGATGAACGTGGTCATGCCCTGGTTGCTGAAGAACCCGGACTGATTGTCCCAGGCAAAGTCGCCGTTGTAGACATACACGTCGTCGTAACCGCGAGCGGCGCTGAGCATCTCCGGCAGGCCGGAGAGCTTGTGGCTGCCTTCTGGGGTCTGCATCAGGTATTCGAAGCCCGGCAGGTTGGGGAAGCAACCCATGGTGGCGAACATGCCTTGATGGGTGTGGGTACCGCTGGAGAAGAAGTGATCGAACAGCAGCCCTTCCTGGGCCAGCTTGTCGAAGTACGGCGTGATGCCGCCCTCGGCGCCCAACGCGCCCACCGAATGACCGGCAAAGCTCTCCATCAGGATCACCACCACGTTCTTGATCGGCAGGGTATTGGCCTGAGGCGGCTGGAAGTTGCGGCGCACCGCGGCGGTGTCGCTGTCCACCAGCGTGTCGTGGGGGGTCAGCAGCATTTCACGGACGGCGCTTTGCGCTTCGTCCTGCGGCAGAGTCGCCTTCCAGATATTGTCGCGGTCTTCGGACATGCGGCTTTTCGCGGCGGCGATCAGCGTCAGCGAGCCGTTGAGGCCCAGCTGGTTGGCAAAGTTCGAGTCGGTGGTGTAGGCGTCGCCCCAGCGCAGCGGCGGGCCTTGGCGCAAGGTGCCGCGCGCGGCCACCACGGCAATCAGCAGAATGACCACGAATACACCAGCGCGCGCATACCAAGGCGCCACCGGCTTGCCGACGCTGACCGCCGTGGCAACGCGCGGACGGGTCAGGCGGTCGAAGCCCTTGAACACCAGGCTCAGCAGCCAGGTCACGAAGACCCAGGCCAGCAGATAGCGCACCACTGGATAGCCATACCAGATCATGCTCAGGACGGTCTTGGGATCTTCCTTCACGTACTGGAACACCAGCCCGTTGAGGCGCTGGTGAAACTCGCGGTAGAAGTCCATCTCCATCAGGCCGCACAGCAGCACCACGCTGGACACTATCGTCAGCCAGGCCCGGAACAGCCCGCGCCAGCGCATGGCGCGAGCGCTGAGCACCGCCAGCAGCAATGGAATCAGCAGGTACACCACCAGGCGCAGGTCGAAGCGCAAGCCATTGAAGAAAGCTTCGACGAAGGTGCTGGCAGGCGTATCACCGATCATCTCGCGGTTGTACATCAGCAAGGCCAGGCGCAATCCGCTGAGCATCAGCATGATTGCCAGGCCGCTGAGCAGCGTATAAGCCAGGTGCGATTTGACGGTCGGTTGCAGTGCGCCGCGCGCGGCCTGCTTTTGACTCAAGGCGTCCGGAGTAGCCATGTGTGGGAAAGGTCCGTTGAGGTCTGTCGGTTAGGGTCTATGGGTGATGCGAAGGTGAAATCTGGGCGCGGATTGTCCGTGAAGACAGGTGAAAATTCCGTTCAGATTCTTTGCTGCGGCCGCGAAACGGCGGTCGGGCCGAGGATGATACGTCGGCAGAGCTGGCAGGTCGAACCCGTTGCAGGTTCGACCTGTTGCATTCAGACCCGTACGTTGCCGCGTGGACCGGCAATGGCCCAGATGATCAGGCCCAATACCGGCAGCAGGATGATCAGCAGTACCCACAGGACCTTGGCCCCGGTCGAGGCACCACTCTTGATGACGTTGATGACCGCCCAGATGTCCAGCGCGAGGATGATCAGGCCGATCAGGCTATTGAAAGTGGAACCCATGTGATACTCCTTGTGGATGGCATGCATCAACTAGGATAGCGGCGTGTCGCAGGGGTTCCGTGGCAACCGAGCGAAAGCTGGAACAAGCGTTCAGACATGCACTGCGACGCGCAATGCCTCCAGTGCCGGTACCGCCACGATGTGCAATTGGGCGCCCAGCGCCATCACCCGATCAACGTCCTTGCCGTACACCAGCACCATCTGCAGTTCGTCGTCCAGTGGCTGGCTGAAGTTGAACAGCACGTAGCCGCCCTCTTCCTTGCTCATGGCTCCCAGTTGCACCTGGATACGATTGAGCGCGGTCAGCGCCTCGACCTTGTTCAACTGTTTGGGCTTGATATTGAAGGTCACATCGGGCCCGAAGGAGTCGATGATCTGCTGCAGCAGCTCGGGGTAGGTGTCGGCCTGGAAAATGACCGTGTCGGGCAGGCTGCCCACCACCACCCATTCGCCCAGCGGGATGGCAAAGCTGTCGTCGTAGTTGATATCGGGGTTGGCGGCCAGGAAGGCCTGGGGATCGGCGTAGGCCTGGGCGGCCTCATCGGCAATGCGTTCGATGTCTTCATCGCGCATGCAGCCCGAACCGATTTTACCGATGAGTTCGACAAGTGACTGTTTCATGAGGCAACCCCTGCGGCGCTGGAAAAAGGCCGCAAGGATAGCCGCAATTCAGCCAGGCGGGTATCAGGCCGCCAGGTTCTGCAACTGTTCGATGGTCAGAGTGGCGCCCATGGCACGCGCGGCGCCCAGGGCAGTGATGCCTTGTGCGTCCATTGCGTTCGGGTTGGCACCCTGCGCCAGCAGATACTCGACCATCTCCGTGCGATTGAACATCGCGGCCATCATCAGCGCGGTCCGGCCATCGGCCGATGCACCATCGACCGGGGCACCCTGCTCGATCAGCAACTGCACCATGGGCAGGTTGCCTTTGAAAGCGGCGCCAGCCATGGGCAGTTGATTCTTGTCGTTGGCAATCAACGGATCGGCTTTGTATTGCAGCAGCGCGCGTGCCGCATCGAGGTGGCCGTGATAGGTCGCCAACATCAACAAGGTGTCGCCATTGTGATTGCGCAGATTGGGCGGCAGGCCCTTTTCGAGCAGGCGCTCGAGCATCTGCGCATCGCCGTTGCGAGCGACGTCGAACACTTGTTCAGCGAACTCGGCGGCTTCTTCGTCGTTCATCTGGCGAGCTTCGGGTTGGGTCATGGGAAAACCTCCTGGCAAATGGTTCACGGTAGGCAGTGTTCCCGCTGGGCTTCGAGCCTGCAACAGCGCCTGGCTATCGCCCCTGGAAGCGGGAATTTATTGGCGATTTGTGGTCATAGACAGTAATGGCGAAGGAAAAAATCCGTCCTGCGCCTGTCATTCCCTCCGGGCGACTTACCGTCAGACCCACCACGCCGCGCAAAATGCAGCATGCCCGACGACCATTCATGCAAATTGCACGGAGCCCGAATTTTGCCTTATTCCCAAAGTGTTGATTTACAAGGTTTTTATATTTAACGAAACTTGGCACACTCGCTGCAACTACCTAGACATGCCTGCCAACTTGCTAGGAGCTGCACATGAACTTCCTCCACGAAAAATTCGTTTCCGTTTTCTCCGAGTACGAAGTGACCACCCAGCCGCGTCCGGATGGTGCTGTCCTGCTGACCCTGCGTGATACCGATGGCAAACAGATCAAACGCTCGATTTCCTATGCGCAACTGCACACCCCTGAGCAGCTGACCTGGGTCATCAGCGCGATCCGTCGCGACTTGGCCGGCGAAGCCAGCCAGCTGCCAGCAATCAACATGCTGCAAAGCCAGAACCGCTTCGCGCTGCCGACCTACCACTCGGCCTGATCAGCGTAGGCTGATCTGCCCGGCAAGTGTTGCTCGGCACGTATTCGCTGGACCGCTGTTGCTTGACCTCTGTTTCTTCCAAAGCCCGATACCTGGCGCATCCTGGTATCGGGTTTTTTTTCGGCTCGGTAAAGGCCGGATCAGTCGTCCAGCCCTGGAAACAGATCGTTTACAGGCTGCACCACGTACTCCGGGCACCAGCCGCGTGAGTCGGTGAGCACACGCAACGCAATCAGTCGCCCCCGCTCGCCCATGTCCAGCCAATGGGCCATGCCCGCCGGAACCACGACGCGATCATCGCGCTCGCACAGCAGCGCGTATACGTAACCCCCAACGTGCAGGTTCAACAGCGCGCGGCCCGCCAGCACGCACAGCACCCATTCTCCGACAAGACTATGCTCGCGCAGCAGTTCGGCCTGTGTCGGGGTGTGTTGCACGTTGTTCTCGTCCAGGCTGAGCACGTCCACGCTCATGTAGCCACCTTGGGCCATCCAGGCGTCGACCTCGGCCCGGAAGCTCGCGACGACCTCCTCGGGGCTTGCCTCGAACGAGACGGGCAGCGTCGATCCGGCGCGGTCGAAGCGCACACCGAGCTCTGCCAGCGTAGCCGCAATGTCTTCGGTGTGGCTCAGCACCTTGTTAGGGATGTCTGCAGTGCTGTGGTGATAGACGCTCAGGCGACTCATGCAAATTCCTCGAATGGGTTTCAGTGACTGGCCACAGGTGGCAGATCATGGGGCGTGCGCCTGAGCATGATCAACGCGGCAGCGAACGCGGCGAGGCTGGCCAGGGCAAAGGTGCCGGCAGCGCCCAGGGATTGCCACAAGTAGCCTGAGTAGAGCGCCCCCAGGGCGCCGCCGACACCGGCCAGTGCGGCATACAGGGCCTGCCCCTGACCCTGCTGATGGGCGCCGAAACTGCGCTGCACGAAATGGATCGCCGCCGCATGGAAGCTGCCGAAGGTGGCGGCGTGCATCAGCTGCGCCAGCACCAGCAGCCACAGGTGTTCGGCGAAACTGCCCAGCAGCAACCAGCGTACAGCCGCCAGGAGGAAACTGGCGATGAGCACATGGCGCAAGGAAAAGCGCGCCAGAATCCGGCTCATGGCCAGGAACATCAACACCTCGGCCACCACCCCAACTGCCCACAGCATGCCGATCACCGCACGGCTGTACCCCAGCTGCTCCAGGTGCAGGGTCAGAAACGTGTAGTACGGGCCGTGGCTCAGCTGCATCAGGCCCACACACCCATAGAACGCCAATACGCCGGGGCGAACCAGCTGTTTCATGAAGCCCTCCCCCGTCGTGCGCCGAGTGCCCTCGCCGGCAGGTACATCCGGTACCCACGCACTCGCCACGACGATACCGGCCATGATCAACAGCAGCGCGTACGGATAGGCATCCAGGCTCAAGCTCTCGAATACCCGGCCCAGGCCCACCACGGCCAGAATGAAGCCAATCGAGCCCCATAGGCGGACCTGGCTGTAACGTGCGGTTTGCCCCTGCAGGTGTGCCAGCGTCAAGGTTTCGAATTGTGGCAGTACCGCGTGCCAGAAGAACGCGTGCAGGGCCATGACCATTGCCAGCCAGGCGTAGCCGGTGTCCACCAGGATCAGGGAAAAACTGGCCAGGGTGCAGACCGCGCCGATGCGCACGATGGCCAGGCGTCGACCGGTGTGGTCGCCCAGCCAGCCCCAGAGGTTGGGCGCCACGCAGCGCATGAGCATGGGAATCGCCACCAGCTCGCCGATGCGCGCGCTGTCGAAGCCCAGATGGTGGAAGTACAGCGCCAGGAACGGCGCCGTCGACCCGAGCAAGGCAAAATAGAACAGGTAGAAGGTGGACAGCCGCCAATACGGGACCGAATGCCCCGCCGGCGGCGGCACCGCGCTCAAAGCTGGCCCAGTACCGGGGTGTCGACCTTGACCTCGGCATTCTGCCCGCGATGGCGCAGCAGGTGGTCCATCAACACGATGGCCATCATGGCTTCGGCGATGGGCGTAGCACGAATCCCCACGCACGGGTCATGGCGGCCCTTGGTGATGACGTCCGCCGGCTGGCCGTGGACGTCGATCGAGCGGCCCGGCGTAGTGATGCTGGACGTTGGCTTGAGGGCCAGGTGAGCGACGATCGGCTGGCCCGAGGAAATGCCACCCAGCACCCCCCCCGCGTGGTTGCTGAGGAACCCTTCGGGCGTCATCTCGTCGCGGTGCTCGGTGCCGCGCTGGGCAACGCAGGCGAAACCGGCGCCGATTTCCACGCCCTTGACCGCGTTGATGCTCATCAAGGCATGGGCCAGCTCGGCGTCCAGGCGGTCGAAGATCGGCTCGCCCAGGCCCGGCATGACGCCTTCGGCCACCACGGTGATCTTGGCGCCGACCGAATCCTGGTCGCGGCGCAGCTGGTCCATATAGGCCTCCAGCTCCGGGACCTTGTCCGGATCGGGGCTGAAGAAGGCATTGTCTTCGACGCCGTCCCAGCTTTTGAAAGCAATCGGGATCGGGCCCAGCTGGCTCATGTAGCCGCGGATCTGGATGCCCTGGGTGGCCAGGTACTTCTTGGCGATCGCGCCTGCGGCCACGCGCATGGCCGTTTCACGCGCCGAACTGCGACCACCGCCACGGTAGTCGCGCTCGCCGTACTTGTGATGGTAGGTGTAGTCGGCGTGGGCCGGGCGAAACAGATCCTTGATCGCCGAGTAGTCCTTGGATTTCTGATCGGTGTTGCGAATCAGCAGGCCGATCGAGGTACCGGTGGTACGCCCTTCGAACACCCCGGAGAGAATCTCGACCTCATCGGGTTCCTGACGCTGGGTGGTGTGCCGGCTGGTGCCCGGCTTGCGTCGATCAAGGTCGCGCTGCAGGTCGTCCACGGAAATTGCCAGCCCTGGCGGACAGCCGTCGACGATGGCGACCAGCGCCGGGCCATGGCTTTCGCCAGCGGTGGTGACAGTGAACAGCTTGCCGAAGGTATTGCCGGACATGCAGGGCGCTCCGCGAAATCAACCGAATCAGACAGAGCGCCAGTATACGCAGGGTCGACGGCCAGTTCATCCCTGAACCTTAGCCAGACGCCCCAGTCCAAAGCGCACTTCCCTTGATAGTGGCTCGATGATGTTGCAGATGACGTTCCGGTTGGTTGCCTTGTTTCTGTTCATCAGCAGCACCGCTGCACTGGCCGCCACCCCTGATATTGCCAGGCGCCCGATCGAGCTGCAGACCGCTCAGGGCACGCTGTACGGTTCGCAGTTGGTGCCCCGTGCAGATCGGCCGGTGCCGGTGGTGCTGATGATTTCCGGCTCTGGTCCGACCGACCGGGACGGCAACAATCCCGAGGCGGGTCGCAACGACAGCCTGAAGAAGCTCGCCTTGCTGCTGGCGCAGAACAACATTGCCAGCGTGCGCTACGACAAGCGCGGCGTAGCCACCGGCCGCAAGGCCACCCCCGACGAGCGCGATCTGAGCGTGGCAGGCTACGTCGACGATGCCGTGGCGTGGAGTGCGCAGCTCAAGCGCGACCCGCGCTTCGGCCCGCTGATCATCCTGGGTCACAGCGAAGGTGCGCTGATCGCCACTCTGGCAGCGCAGCGCGCCCAGGCCGATGCGGTCATTTCGCTGTCGGGCAGCGGTCGCCCGCTGGGCGAAGTGTTGCGCGAGCAGATCGGCGAGCGCTTGCCAGCCGAACTGCAACCGCGCAGCTATCAGTTGATCGAGCGCCTGGAAGCGGGGCAGTACGACCCGGACGTGCCCCAGCCCCTGCAGGTGCTGTTTCGCCCCAGCGTGCAGCCTTACCTGATTTCGCTGTTGCGCCAGGACCCTGCGCAGGCCTTCGCCGCCTTGAAGATCCCCGCCCTCATCGTCCAGGGCAGCAACGACATCCAAGTCGGGATTGGCGATGCGCAGGCACTGCAACGCGCCAAGCCCGACGCGCAGCTGGCGTTGATTCCCGGCATGAACCACGTGCTGCGTATCGTGCCGATGGACCTGCCCTCGCAACTCAAGTCGTATCGTGACCCCAAACGTCCGCTGGCGGCGGAACTGGGTCAGGCAGTGGTGAAATTCATCGACGGGCTTTGACGCGACGCGCCAAGGTTCCCATGGCTGCGTTCAAGAGTGGGCAGGCGTGGCCGATACAAGGTGCGTGAAGAGGATCGCGCCATGACCGAACAAGCCCCGCCAGAAGCCGTCGTCGAAGAACCTGCAGCGCCGCCGCGGCCGTGGGCCGAGGTAACCCCCGAGCAGTTCAGGATGCTGCGCCTGGCGCCCCTGCCCGCCGACCGTGCCAGCGGCCCGCGCCCCTTGCGTTTCGTGCAGTTCGGCATGGCCGAGCGCCACGACCCTGCCCTGAGCCTGTTGCGCCTCGACATCCAGCTGCCGGGCCAGCGCGTGCGCAGCGAGCAGAACCGGCTGGATGTCTGGGTCGATCATCAGCTGCGGCAGGTCCGCCTAGGCAGTGACGCAGGCCTGCAACTGGAACCGGTCAACCGTGGCCTGGGGCGCTTCGTCATGGCCCACGCCGCCGCCTGGCTGCAGCGTCATTGGCCGCACTACACGCTGCAAGGCGCGGCGTTGTCGAGCAAGGAAGCGCTCCAGCCGGCGGGCCTGGATCGTCGTGATCACGCACTACGCACCCAAGGCTTGAACGTTGAATACGCAGACGTGCAACGCCTCAAGGGCCAGTATCACCCGATTGCCGTCAGCCAGTTGCTGAGCACCTGGAACGCGGAGAAAGTGCAAGTGGTCGAGGTGCTGGCGGCCAGCGAGATGCTGCAGATGGCCGAGCAGCAGTTGCAGGAGATGGAATTGAGGCTGCACGGGCAGCAGGAACGTATCGGTAAATTCTCGCGCGAGGAAAGCGGCCTGCGTTTCACCATCGCCTGCCTGATTGCATTCGCCGTGTTCCAGGCTGCGCTGCTGATCTGGATCGCCACCCACCGCTGACAGCGGCACTGGCAAAAACTGTGTGGAAGCGGGCTCTGCCCGCGAAGCGTCACAGCGGTATCGAGCCAGACCGCTGCAGACGTTCGCGAACGCAACCCGCTCTACAGTTCATGCGCCCTCAGATACGCGAAGCGAACAACGCCTGATGCTCACGGCACTGTGCCGCGCTGAGCATGAACACACCGTGCCCGCCGCGCTGGAACTCCAGCCAGCTGAAATCCACCTCCGGATAGAGCGCCTCGACGTGCACCTGGCTGTTGCCGACTTCGATGATCAGCAGACCTTTGTCGTTGAGGTGGTCCGCCGCCTCGGCCAGCATGCGCCGTACCAGGTTCAGGCCGTCGTCGCCACAGGCCAGGCCCAGCTCGGGTTCGTGCTGATACTCTGCCGGCATGTCGGCGAAATCCTCGGCATCGACATAGGGCGGGTTGGACACGATCAGGTCGAAACGCTGCCCCGGCAACCCTTCGAAACCATCGCCCTGCACTGTATAGACTCGCTCTTCCTGGCCATGCCGCTCGATGTTCTGATTGGCCACCTCGAGCGCCTCGAACGACAGGTCGGCCAGCACTACTTCAGCGTCCTGAAAAACGTCGGCACAGGCGATGCCGATGCAGCCCGAACCGGTGCACAGGTCGAGAATCCGCGCTGGCGGCTGGCTCAGCCAGGGCTCGAAGCGGTTCTCGATCAGCTCGCCGATCGGTGAACGTGGCACCAGCACCCGCGCATCGACGATGAACGACATGCCGCAGAACCATGCCTCGCCGATCAGGTAGGCGGCCGGCACACGCTCTTCCATACGCCGCTTGAGCAGGTGCTGCACGCGCACGATCTCATCGTCTTCCAGGCGGCAATCCAGGTAACTGTCGGCGATTTCATAGGGCAGGTTCAACGCCCCCAGCACCAACAGACGGGCTTCGTCCCAGGCGTTGTCGGTACCGTGGCCGAAGAACAGCTCTTCGCCATGAAAACGGCTGACGGCCCAACGGATGTGGTCGCGCACGGTGCGCAAGCGGGAAGTGATCACAAAAGCTCCTCGGTCGAATCCAAGCCGGAATATTAACAGAGGCCCGCGGGTGATTTTCGCGATGTTCGCTCAATCCGATTCACAGAACGGCTCGAGCAGAGGACAATGCGGCAAAAGCCCTAGCCAAAGGAGCCCCAGATGTCCGTTCCAAAGACGATGTTCCAACTCAGTGGCCGCGGTTTCCCGCCCACCCGGATCGCCAATGCCAGCCTGATCATCATCGATGCGCAGAAGGAATACCTCAGTGGCGACCTGGCCCTGTCGGGCATGGACGAAGCGCTGGCCAACATCGCCAGCCTGGTTGCCGCAGCGCGTGCGGCCAAGCGTCCGGTGGTACACATTCGCCACCTGGGCACCGTTGGCGGGCTGTTCGACCCCCAGGGCCGACGCGGCGAGTTCATCGAGGGTTTCGAACCGCAGGGCGACGAAGCCGTGGTCGAGAAGCGCATGCCCAATGCCTTCAACAACACCGGGCTGCACGAGCTGCTGCAGAGCTACGGCCATCTGGACCTGATCGTCTGCGGCTTCATGAGTCACTCCAGCGTCAGCACCACCGTGCGCGCTTCCAAGGACTACGGCTATCGCTGCACGTTGGTGGCCGACGCCTGCGCGACCCGTGACCTGCCCCAGGGCGACGGCGTGCTTGCCGCAGCCAAGGTGCAGGAAGCCGAAATGGCCATCATGCGTGACAACTTCGCCGCGGTTGCCATGACCGGCGACTTGCTCTGACCCCCAGCCGGCCCGATCGCCACCGAGGAATCAATGAAGTCATCCCATGGTTTCAATGCGCGCAGACTCAGGAAACGTGCTCCCGGTGGCTGGCGCTATCGTCTGGGCGCGGGGCTGGGCGCCGTGCTGCTGACCCTCGGCCTGCTGCTGGCGATGGCCGGCATCGCTACCCTGCTGGGGCATCCGCCTCAGGTCGCCGGGCTGGACACCACTACAAGCGGCGCGGCCATACTCGCTGGCATGGGGCTGCTGGTGCTTTATCTGGGCTTGTGGCTCTGGCGCCGCAGTCGCCGTGGAATGCGCCGCAGCCGTGAACTCGGCCTGGCCCCGCACCTGATGAAAAAGCACGATTGAGTCGCGTAGACTAGCGCTCCCGTGGTGGAGACCTTCATGCAAGACGACGAATTTTCCCTGTTCAAGGATCAGATGCGCGGCGTGCGGCGTATCCAGCACGATCGCGCCGACACCGGCAGGCCGAAAGCCGACAAGCTCAAGATGCAGGCACTGCGCCAGGCAGCCACGGTGGGCACCCAAGGCACGACGGTCGACGGGCTGTCCGATCAGTTCGTCATCGACGTCGGCCCCGAGGACGACCTGCACTGGGCGCGCGACGGCGTCCAGGAAAGCCAGATGCGCAAGCTCAAGGTCGGCCAGATCCCTTTCGAAGGCAGCCTCGACCTGCACGGCATGACGGTGGAGAAAGCTCGCCAAACGCTCTGGGCATTCCTCGCCGAAGCCACTCGCTTCGAGATCCGCTGCGTGCGCGTGACCCACGGCAAGGCCGTGCGCCTGGACGGCAAGCGGCCGATGATCAAGAGCCACGTCAACACCTGGCTGCGCCAGCACACGCAGGTGCTGGGTTTCACCTCCTGCCAGCCACGCCACGGCGGTGCCGGCGCGGTGTACGTGATGCTCAAGCGCACCATGCTCGAAGGCCGCGACGAATAACGCTTCGCTTGCACCCGTGCGAGCGGAGCCGTACCCTTCGCGTCTGCGAAATATTTCCCCACAGGTTTGATCATGTCCCTGGAACAGAACTACACCGAGATCCTTGGCCAGCTCGGCGAGGACGTTAACCGCGAAGGCCTGCTCGACACACCCAAACGCGCCGCCAAAGCCATGAAGTACTTGTGCCGCGGCTACGAGCAGACTCTCGATGAAGTCACCAACGGTGCGCTGTTCAGCTCCGATGCGAGCGAAATGGTCTTGGTCAGGGATATCGAACTCTATTCGTTGTGCGAGCATCATCTGCTGCCGTTCATTGGGCGTGCTCACGTCGCCTACATTCCCAGCGGCAAGGTGCTCGGGCTGTCCAAGGTGGCGCGTATCGTCGACATGTACGCTCGCCGCCTGCAGATCCAGGAAAACCTGGGTCGGCAGATCGCCGACGCGGTGCAGCAGGTCACCGGCGCACTGGGTGTCGCCGTGGTCATCGAAGCCAAGCACATGTGCATGATGATGCGTGGCGTCGAGAAGCAGAATTCCTCGATGATCACCTCGGTGATGCTGGGCGAGTTCCGCGACAATGCGGCGACCCGCAGCGAATTTCTCAGCCTGATCAAGTAAGCCGTACCCCAACCTCGAGGGCTGCCACATGTTGATGAAAGCGTTGCGTATCGGACTGGGCCAGGTGATCGTGGCGGGCGACCTGCTCACCCGTCCACCGCGGCGCAAGCGCAGCCCTGAAGCGCAGGCCGAGGTCGACCGCGCCGCCAGCGGGCTGACGCTCTATCAGTTCCACGCCTGCCCGTTCTGCGTGAAGACCCGCCGCACCCTGCACAGGCTCAATGTGCCGGTGCCCCTGCGCGACGCCAAGAACGACCCTGTGGCGCGCGATACCCTGCTGGCCGAGGGTGGCAAGATCAAGGTGCCCTGCCTGCGTATCGAAGAGGCCGGCAAGGTTACCTGGATGTACGATTCCAAGGTGATCATCGATTACCTCAACACCCGCTTCGCGGCAGCCTGAGCGCTGTCGCCCAGCTGTATCGTCGATTGATCGCGCCGCTGTACCGCATGCGCCCGCACACCTTGGCTTAACCTTGAGCGACGCTGCTCAGGACAAGGATCGGACCGCCATGCCCAACCCCACCACCGTCGCCCCGCTGCGTCCGCTGGCCGATACCGCGCCATCTGCCGTGGTGGCCGGTTTCATCGCCATGATGACCGGCTATACCAGCTCGCTGGTCCTGATGTTCCAGGCCGGCCAGGCCGCCGGCTTGACCACAGCGCAGATATCCTCGTGGATCTGGGCACTGTCGATCGGCATGGCGGTGTGCAGCATCGGTCTCTCGCTGCGCTACCGCACCCCCATAACAGTCGCCTGGTCGACACCGGGCGCAGCCTTGCTGATCACCAGCCTGGGCGGCGTGAGTTACCCCGAAGCCATCGGCGCGTTCATCACCTGCGCAATACTGGTCACGATCTGCGGCCTGACCGGCAGTTTCGAACGCCTGCTCAAGCGCCTGCCTGCTTCGCTGGCCGCAGCGCTGCTGGCCGGTATCCTGTTCAAGATCGGCAGCGAGATATTCGTCGCTGCACAACATCGCACAGCCCTGGTGCTGTGCATGTTCTTCACCTACCTGCTGGTGAAACGGCTGTCGCCGCGCTATGCGGTGCTGGCAGCGCTGGTCATCGGCACGCTGGTGTCCGGCGCGCTCGGCCTGCTCGATTTCAGCCATTTCAGCCTGCAGGTTGCCGAGCCGCAGTGGACCACGCCGTCCTTTTCCCTGGCGGCAACCATCAGCATCGGCATTCCCCTGTTCGTGGTGGCGATGACCTCGCAGAACATGCCGGGTATTGCCGTACTGCGCGCCGATGGCTACCAGGTAGCGGCCTCGCCGCTGATTTCGGTGACGGGTATCGCCTCGTTGCTGATGGCGCCGTTCGGCTCCCATGGGGTCAACCTGGCGGCCATCAGCGCGGCCATCTGCACGGGGCCGCATGCCCACGAAGACCCCACCAAACGCTATACCGCGGCGGTCTGGTGCGGCGTGTTCTATGCGATTGCGGGCACTTTCGGCGCCACACTGGCAGCGCTGTTCGCCGCCCTGCCCAAAGAGCTGGTGCTGTCGATCGCCGCACTGGCATTGTTCGGCTCCATCATCAATGGCCTGACTCAGGCCATGAGCGAGCCGAAGGAGCGCGAGGCCGCCCTGGTGACGTTCATGGTCACCGCCTCGGGCCTGACGCTATTTTCGGTAGGCTCGGCGTTCTGGGGGATCATCGCCGGCGTACTGACGCTGCTGATTCTCAACGCGGGCAAGCTCAGCCGTTGATCTGCGCAACCACATCGGCCAATGCCTGGGCTGGATCGGCAGCCTGGCTGATCGGACGCCCGATCACCAGGTAATCGGAACCCGCATCCAGCGCCTGGCGGGGTGTGAGGATGCGCCGCTGGTCGTCCTGTGCGCTGCCAGCCGGGCGAATGCCTGGCGTGACCAGCTGCAGGGTCGGGTGCGCTGCCTTCAAGGCCTGGGCTTCGAGCGCCGAACAGACCAGACCATCCATGCCGGCTTTTTGCGCCAGCGCCGCCAGGCGCAGCACCTGCTCCTGCGGCTCGATGTCCAGGCCGATGGCGGCAAGGTCTTCGCGCTCCATGCTGGTCAACACGGTGACGCCGATCAGCAACGGCTTGGCGCCAGAGCGCTGTTCCAGCACCTCACGGCAAGCCGCCATCATGCGCAGGCCGCCGGAACAGTGGACGTTGACCATCCACACGCCCATTTCGGCAGCAGCCTTGACGGCCATGGCGGTGGTGTTCGGGATATCGTGGAATTTCAAGTCCAGGAACACCTCGAAGCCCTTGGCGTTCAAGGTTTCGACGATGCCCGAAGCGCTGCTGGTGAACAGCTCCTTGCCCACCTTGACCCGGCACAGCGTGGGATCCAGTCGATCGGCCAGCTTCAGGGCCGCTTCGCGGGTCGGGTAATCCAGGGCGACGATGATGGGAGTCTGGCAGACGGACATGGCGGGTTCTCTGAGGCAGGTCGAAATCGGCGCGCATTGTAGCGGATTTTGCCAAGGCGCGGGCGTCACCCACAGCCACTTGCCCTGGCACGCAGCGCCAGGCCGGCTCGATCGTAGAGGGCTATGATGGAACCACTGCGACACCCTGTCGCTCCAATCTTCACAAGCGCCGTGCATTCTCGGCGCACCTTTCAAGGAGTGTCCCATGCCCTGGTATGCCTGGTTGATATTGTTGGTGGCCATCGGCTCGATCGTCGGTGGCTTGATGGTGCTCAAGCAAAGCGCTCAGAAGCTGCCATTGACCGATGAGCAGCTCAAGAAGGTGCACGAACGCAATGCCGAAATGGATGCAAAGGACGCCCGCAACCGCTGACAGGCGCACGAAGTCCCGAGTGCGCGTGCACTTGGGACGCTCTGGATGCAGGCCGATGCTTATCCCCTGAAAACATGCATGAGCTTGTGCATAACCTGGGTGCAATGCCCTGCAGGCCACGGCCCGCAAGCGTCTTCATGGCTTGCTCAAAAAACGAGCTGTTTCAAGGGTTTATGCACATTCGCCGTGCACCCGCCTGTGGATAAGCTTGGGAGAACAGGCCGCAGGCCACGTGCCACAAGGCTTCGCCAGCCTTGATCAATTTATGATCAGTGAATATCACCGCCCCATCCGTTGCGTGCCGCACCCCTGATAGCCTCCAGCAGCATGGCGAATGCCGGGTTGTCGTTGTTCTCGCGCCAGATCAGGTGCAGTTCGCTCTGCACGCCGTCGCCCAGATCGATATCGCGAAATACCACATTCTTGAACACCACGCTGGTGGCGCAACGTGGTACCAGTGCAACGCCCATGCCGGCATTGACCAGCGCCAGGATGGTCAGCGACGAGCCCAGCCATTGCACGTATTGCGGAGTCACCTGAGCTGAACGCAACATTCCGGTCAGCAATTCGTTGAACGGCGGGTAAGCCGAGTGCGAGTACATCAGGAACGGCTGGCCGTCCAGATCCTGCACCTGCACCACGCCTGCGTAGGCCAGTGGGTGCCCGGCCGGGGTTGCCAGGACGAAGGGCTCACGCACCAAGCATTCAGTGAGGTAGCCGCTGTCGAGCAACGGTGCGCGCGCAATGCCCAGGTCGATACGCCGGGCACGCAAGGCCTCGTGTTGCTGGTAGGTATTCATTTCCGACAGGTCGATCTTCACCTGCGGCTGCTTGAGCCGCGCCTCGGCGATGACCTTGGGCAGGAACTCGTACACCGCGCTGCCGACGAAGGCAATGTTCACCGAGCCGATATCGCCTTCGGCAAAACGCCGGGCCGACACCGCTGCTTGCTGCGCACGCTCCAGCAGATTCTGCGCCTCGACGAAAAACGCCCGCCCAGCTGCGGTAAGCGCCACGCTGCGGGTGCTGCGGGTGAACAGCTCCACGCCCAGGTGATGTTCCAGCAATTGGATCTGCCGACTCAAGGGCGGCTGGGTCATATTGAGACGTTCGGCGGCGCGGCGAAAATTGAGTTCCGTGGCCACCGTGGTAAAGCAGCGGAGCTGACTGAGCTCGAACATTGATTCAACCTCGGTATCAATCAAGTGCCAACTTGAATTGGACTGAAACAATACCCCAAGTTCATGATCGAGCCCTCCAAAAAAAATAACCATCGGAGTCGCCCTTGAACGTTCAATCCGGTGCCATCGACCCCAGCGTGCTCGCCAGCGCGGTGGCCAAGGTCAAACGGCATGTGCTGCCACTGTTCGTCGTGATGTTCATCGTCAATTACATCGACCGGGTGAACATCGGTTTCGTCCGCACTCACATGGAAACCGACCTGGGTATCGGCGCAGCTGCCTACGGCTTGGGTGCGGGGCTGTTTTTCGTTGGCTACGCGCTGTTCGAAGTGCCCTCCAACATGCTCCTGCAACGCTTCGGTGCCCGCGCCTGGCTCACGCGGATCATGTTCACTTGGGGCCTGGTGGCCATGGGCATGGCCTTCGTCAAGGGTGAAACCAGCTTCTACGTCATGCGCTTTTTGCTCGGCGTCACCGAAGCGGGCTTCTATCCCGGCGTGCTCTACTACTTCACCCAATGGCTGCCGGCCAGCGAGCGCGGCAAAGCCATGGCGATCTTCCTCAGTGGTTCGGCGATCGCCTCGATCATCTCCGGACCCATTACCGGCGCTTTGTTGAGCGTGACCGGGCTGGGCCTGCATGGCTGGCAGTGGATGTTTCTGATCGAGGGCGGCGCTTCGGTGGCGCTGTGCGGGTTCGTCTACTACTGGTTGCAGTCGCACATCCACGAAGCCAAGTGGCTCACCGCCAGCGAGCAGACTACCCTGAGCCGCGTCATTGGCGACGAGCAACGTGCCCGTGAAGCCGAGCACGTGGTCAAGCCGTCGATCTTCAAGTTGCTCGCCGACACGCAGATCCTGGTGTTCTGCTTCATCTTCTTTTCCGTAGCCCTGACCATTTACGGCGCCACGTTCTGGCTGCCCAGCATGATCAAGAAGATGGGTAACGTGTCCGACTTCGAAGTGGGCCTGTTCAACTCCATTCCCTGGATCATTTCGATTGCCGCCATGTACGGCTTCGCCGCCCTGGCTGCACGCTTCAAGCATCAGCAGGCGTGGGTGGCGACGACCTTGCTGATCGCGGCCGCAGGCATGTTCATGTCGACCTACGGCGGTCCGGTATTCGCCTTCGTTGCCATCTGTTTTGCCGCCGTGGGTTTCAAGGCCGCCTCGGCGCTGTTCTGGCCCATCCCGCAAGCCTATCTGGACGCACGCATCGCTGCTGCCGTGCTGGCCCTGATCAACTCGGTGGGTAACCTGGGCGGCTTCGTCGCCCCGACCGTGTTCGGTTTTCTGGAAGAGAAGACCGGGTCGATCCAGGGCGGCCTGTATGGCCTGGCCGCCACCTCCGTGCTGGCCGCGATCGTGGTGTTTTTCGCCCGCACCCGACCCCGTGGGCAGAAGCCCGATGACAAGCCGCTGCAACCTGCCGCTGCGCACTGACAAGGAACGCCCCGCCAGGCGGGGCCTGCATCCCGAGGAGAATGCCTGTGAAGATCAAACGCGTAACCGTTACGCCTATCGCTTTCCGCGACCCGCCACTGCTCAATGCCAGCGGCATCCACGAACCCTATGCCTTGCGTTCGATCATCGAGGTGGAGAGTGACAACGGCTATGTGGGGCTGGGCGAGAGCTACGGCGACGCACCGGCGCTGGCCATTCAGATGGCCATCAAGGACCAACTGCCAGGCCTGGACCCGTTCAATCTCAACGGTCTGCGCCAGATCGTCGCCAGCACCGTCGCCCGGCACAAGCCGGCCAGCGTGAGCGGCGCAGAGCTGGCCCCTGGCTCCCATGCCAGCAAGGCGGTGACCAACGCCTATTCGGCGTTCGAGGTCGCGTTGCTCGACCTGCAGGCGCGCTCGCTCAACCGGCCGCTGGTGGATCTGCTCGGTGGCGCGGTGCGTGACGAAGTGCCGTTCAGTGCCTACCTGTTTTTCAAGTATGCCGAGCACGTCGACTCGCCCTACCCTGCGGACAACTGGGGCGAGGCCTTGAACGAGGAGCAGATCGTCGCCCAGGCCAGGCGCATGATCGAGCAATACGGTTTCAAGAGCATCAAGCTCAAGGCCGGCACCCTCGAACCCGAGCGCGAGGTGGCGTGCATTCTGGCCCTGAAGAAAGCCTTTCCCGACCACCCGCTGCGCATCGACCCCAACGGCAACTGGTCGATGGAAACGTCGATCCGCATGGCCGAACTGCTCGGCGACAGCCTGCAATACTACGAGGACCCCTGCCCCGGGCTGGACGACATGGCCGAGTTGCACAAGCGTACCGGGCTGCCCTTGGCGACCAACATGGTGGTGACCGACTTCGCCGAGTTTCGCCGCAGCGTCGAGCGCAACAGTGTGCAGATCGTGCTCGCCGATCATCATTACTGGGGCGGCTTGCGCGATACCCAGGTGTTGGCCAGCATGTGTCACACCTGGGGCCTGGGTGTGTCCATGCATTCGAACTCGCACCTGGGCATCAGCTTGATGGCCATGGCCCATGTGGCGGCGTCGGTGCCGAATCTGGATTACGCCTGTGACACTCACTATCCGTGGCAGGAGCCGGACGAAGAAGTGATCAAGGGCGGCAAGCTGCCCATCGTCGACGGCTGCGTGAAGATCAACAAGACACCGGGACTGGGGCTGGAACTGGATCGCGACCAGTTGGGCATGCTGCATGAACAGTTCCTGCGCTGCGGCATCCGCTCGCGCGACGATGTGCGGCAGATGGCCAAGTACAAGCCGGACTGGAAAGCGGTGAAACCGCGGTTCTGAGTTTTGGGGGAGTGATCCGAAGGCCTCTTCGCGGGTAAAACCCGCTCCCACAGACCGCGGGCGCCGCTATCCCTGTGGGGAGCGGGGCGGGCGCCGAGCCCTCTGCTCGCGAATGCTTGCAGCGACTCGGAAATCCGTCCATGGCACCCAAGGATATTCGGATTCCCGAACGACCCTCTTATCCCTCTCCCCCCTTAAAAGCGCTACCAGCCCCAGCCGGCTTGCCTGCGAGCCACATCCCCGCCCTTGGCACGACTCATGCTCTACACTCTTCAACGAAGCCGGCACCTACCCAGCCGCCGGATTTCGCTGTACCCCGAGGGCCTGCGGGCTCGATAAAAAAAACAAAGTCGAGGATTCATTGATGCGTATCGTTCCAAAACTCCTGAGCGCCGCCATTGCCGCCGCGCTGATCAGTACTCCAGCATTGGCTGCCGAACTCACCGGCACTCTGAAGAAAATCAAGGATTCGGGCACCATCACCCTCGGTCACCGCGACGCATCCATCCCCTTCTCGTACATCGCCGATGCGTCCGGCAAGCCGGTCGGCTACTCGCACGACATCCAGCTCAAGGTCGTCGAGGCCCTGAAGAAGGACCTCGACATGCCCGACCTGAAGGTCAAGTACAACCTGGTCACCTCGCAGACCCGGATTCCTCTGGTGCAGAACGGCACCATCGACCTGGAATGCGGTTCCACCACCAACAACGCCGAACGCGCCCAGCAAGTCGATTTCTCCGTAGGCATCTTCGAGATCGGCACCCGTCTGCTGAGCAAGAAAGATTCGTCCTACAAGGACTTCGACGACCTGAAAGGCAAGAACGTCGTCACCACCGCCGGCACCACCTCCGAGCGCATCCTCAAGTCCATGAACGCCGACAAGCAGATGGGCATGAACATCGTCTCGGCAAAAGACCACGGCGAGTCCTTCCAGATGCTCGAATCGGGCCGCGCCGTCGCCTTCATGATGGACGACGCCCTGCTCGCCGGCGAAATGGCCAAGGCCAAGAAGCCTACCGACTGGGAAGTGACCGGCACGCCGCAGTCCTATGAAATCTACGGCTGCATGGTGCGCAAGGGTGACGAGCCGTTCAAGAAAGCGGTCGACGATGCGATCAAGGCCACCTTCGCCTCTGGCGACATCAACGGCATCTACGACAAGTGGTTCAGCCAGCCGATCCCGCCAAAGGGCCTGAACCTGGGCTTCCCCATGAGCGACGAGCTCAAGGCGCTGATCGCCAACCCCAACGACAAGCCGGCTCCCGACAAGAAGTCGTAAGCACCACCCTGCCTTCACTCGAGCGCCGCCCGGCGTTCGAGTGAACGCCTGTGCCCGTGAATCAATTTCCGAGGGGTATTCCCCATGACTTACAACTGGGACTGGAGCGTCTTCTTCAAGTCCACTGGCGTCGGCAGCGAGATCTACCTGGATTGGTACATCTCCGGCCTGGGCTGGACCATCGCCATTGCCGTGGTCGCCTGGATCATCGCCCTGCTGCTGGGCTCCGTGCTGGGCGTCATGCGCACCGTACCGAGCCGCTGGGTCTCGGGCATCGCGACCTGCTACGTCGAACTGTTCCGCAACGTACCGTTGCTGGTGCAGCTGTTCATCTGGTATTTCCTGGTCCCCGACCTGCTGCCCGAAGGCATGCAGGAGTGGTACAAGCAGGACCTCAACCCGACTACCTCGGCATTCCTCAGCGTAGTGGTGTGCCTGGGCCTGTTCACCGCGGCGCGGGTGTGCGAGCAAGTGCGTACCGGCATTCAGGCGCTGCCCCACGGCCAGGAATCGGCCGCCAGGGCAATGGGCTTCCGCCTGCCGCAGATCTACTGGAACGTGCTGTTGCCGCAGGCCTACCGCATCATCATTCCACCGCTTACCTCCGAATTCCTCAACGTGTTCAAGAACTCGTCGGTGGCATCGTTGATCGGCCTGATGGAATTGCTGGCGCAAACCAAGCAGACCGCGGAGTTCTCGGCCAACCTGTTCGAGGCCTTCACCTTGGCCACGCTGATCTACTTCACCCTGAACATGAGCCTGATGCTGTTGATGCGCGTGTTCGAGCGCAGACTCGCCGTGCCTGGGTTGATCTCCCTGGGAGGTAAATGATGGACTTCAGTGGAATCATCCCGGCGCTGCCGGGCATGTGGAACGGCATGGTCATGACCTTGCAGCTGATGGTGCTGGGCGTCATCGGCGGCATTGCCCTGGGCACGATACTGGCCTTGATGCGCCTGTCATCGAACAAGCTGCTGTCGCGCTTCGCCGGTGCCTACGTCAACTACTTCCGTTCCATTCCGTTGCTGCTGGTCATCACCTGGTTCTACCTGGCGGTGCCCTTCGTGCTGCGCTGGATCACCGGCGAAGACACCCCGGTCGGTGCCTTCACCTCGTGCCTCGTGGCGTTCATGATGTTCGAGGCGGCGTACTTCTGCGAAATCGTGCGGGCTGGCGTGCAGTCCATCTCCAAGGGCCAGATGGGTGCCGCGCAAGCGCTGGGCATGAACTACGGTCAGACCATGCGCCTGATCATCCTGCCCCAGGCGTTCCGCAAGATGACCCCGCTGCTGCTGCAGCAGAGCATCATCCTGTTCCAGGACACTTCGCTGGTCTACACCGTCGGCCTGGTGGACTTTCTCAACTCGGCGCGCGCCAGCGGCGACATCATTGGCCGGGCCAACGAATTCCTGATCTTCGCCGGCGTGGTGTATTTCCTCATCAGCTTCAGCGCCTCCCTTCTGGTCAAGCGTCTGCAAAAAAGGTTAGCCGTATGATCTCCATCAAGAATATCAACAAGTGGTATGGCGACTTCCAGGTGCTCACCGATTGCAGCACCGACGTCAAGAAAGGTGAAGTGGTCGTGGTGTGCGGGCCCTCGGGTTCGGGCAAGTCGACCCTGATCAAGTGCGTGAATGCATTGGAGCCTTTCCAGAAAGGCGACATCGTGGTCGACGGCACGTCCATCGCCGATCCCAAGACCAACCTGCCCAAGCTGCGTTCGCGCGTGGGCATGGTGTTCCAGCATTTCGAGCTGTTTCCGCACCTGACCATCACCGAAAACCTGACCATCGCGCAGATCAAGGTGCTGGGCCGCAGCAAGGAAGAAGCCACCAAAAAGGGCCTGCAGTTGCTCGAACGCGTCGGCCTCTCCGCCCACGCCCACAAGCATCCCGGCCAGCTGTCCGGCGGCCAGCAGCAGCGCGTGGCGATTGCCCGCGCCCTGGCCATGGACCCGGTGGTCATGCTGTTCGACGAACCGACTTCGGCGCTCGACCCGGAAATGGTCAACGAAGTACTCGACGTGATGGTGCAACTGGCTCACGAAGGCATGACCATGATGTGCGTGACCCATGAAATGGGCTTTGCCCGCAAGGTGGCCAACCGGGTGATCTTCATGGACCAGGGACAGATCGTCGAAGACTGCCCCAAGGAAGAATTCTTCGGCGATGTCAGCGCGCGGTCCGATCGCGCCCAGCAGTTCCTCGCCAAGATCTTGCAGCACTGATGACCGGCCGTCCTGCGCCCGCCCTGCGGGGCGCAGGACGCTGGCTGCTTGAAGGCGACTGTGATGAAATGCCTGCCCGCCACAAAGCCTGACCTGATCGTGAAGCCCCGCCTGATTCGCCAACTGTTCCTGCCGCCGCTGATCCTGCTGTTGACGCTGGGCCTGGGCTACGTGGGTTTTCTGGTCAGCGAGCACAACAGCATTCGCGCCTTGAGCGAAAACGGCGAACGGCAGCTTGAACTGCACGCGCGCGCCGTCGAAAGCGAGATCACCAAGTACACCTACCTGCCCAGCCTGCTGGAACTCGAGGACAGCGTCTCGACCCTGCTCAACGAACCCGACGGCGAGCACCGTCAGGCCGTCAACGATTACCTGGAAGGTCTCAATCGTCGCAGCCGCAGCCGCGCCATCTACGTGCTCGACACCACCGGCCGTGTGCAGGCCACCAGCAACTGGCGCGATGCCGACAGTTTTCTCGGCGAGGACCTGTCCTTCCGTGGTTATTTCCAGGCGGCCATTCGCGGCCAGCCCGGGCGGTTCTACGGCATCGGCAGCACCACCGGCGAGCCCGGCTATTTTCTTGCCCACGGCCTGGAGGAACACGGCAAGTTGATCGGCGTGGCCGTGATCAAGGTGCGCCTGGAAGCACTGGAAGAGCGCTGGCAGAAGGCTCGCCTGGAGGCCTTCGTCAGCGACGAGAACGGCATCATCATTCTTTCCAGCGATCCGGCGCGACGCTTGAAGTCGGTGCGCCCACTGACCCCGGAAATCAAGGAGCGCCTGGCGCGCAGCCTGCAGTACTACTGGTGGCCGCTCAACGAGCTCGAACCGCTCGCCCGCCAGCGCCTGGCCGACGGGGTGGAATTGCTTACCTTCACCACCCACACCGACAAGCCAGGCAAGGACATCGACGTCACCTACCTGTCGCAGTCGCGGCGCCTGGCCGACACGCCCTGGCGCTTCACCCTGCTGACCTCCATGCAGGACCTGCGGCACGAAGCCATCGTGCAGGGCGTGCTGGTGGCCGTGGCCTTCGCCTTGCTGGCCTTCCTGCTGATTGCCTGGAACGAGCGACGCAAGGTACTGGCCACCCGCCTTGCCGCCCGTGAAGCGCTGGAACAGGCCAACAGCCATCTGGAGCGGCGCATCGCCGAGCGCACTCAGGACCTGCGCGCCAGCAACGAACGCCTCAAGGGCCAGATCCGCGAACGCCGCCAGGCCGAGGAAACGTTGCGCAAGGCCCAGGACGAGTTGGTCCAGGCAGGCAAGCTGGCCGCCATCGGCCAGATGTCGACCAGTATCGCCCACGAACTCAACCAACCGCTGGCAGCCTTGCGCACCTTGTCGGGCAATACCGTGCGTTTTCTGGAACGCGGTGCGCTGGACACGGCGAGCACCAACCTGAGCACCATGAATGAACTCATCGACCGCATGGGGCGCATCACCGCCAGCCTGCGTTCTTTCGCCCGGCGCGGCGACGACAAGGGCCAGGCCAGCCTGGGCAAGGCGCTGGACGGTGCGCTGCAGGTGCTCGCCAGTCGCATCGAGGCCAGTGGCCTGAGCGTGCAGCGCAATTGCAGCGAGATGCAGCTGGCGATCGACCAGACCCGCCTGGAACAGATTCTGGTCAACCTGATCGGCAATGCCCTGGATGCCACCGCCGATGAACCGCAGCCGACGCTCTGGCTGGAGGGGCGCATGGAGGGTGAGCGCTACGCCGTGCAGGTGCGCGACAACGGCCACGGCATCGACGTCGAGACGCGCAAGCATCTGTTCGAGCCCTTTTTCACCACCAAGCCCGGCGACCACGGCCTGGGCCTGGGCCTGACCCTGTCGGCCAGTCTGGCGGCGGCTGCCGGTGGCAACCTGGCCGTCGAGCACCCCGCCGACGGTGGCACCACTTTCATTCTCAGCCTGCCGCTTGCGGCAGCGTCGCCCAGCGAGTCGCCATGAACGCCTTGACCGTCCTGATCGTCGAAGACGACCCCCACGTACTGCTCGGCTGCCAGCAGGCCCTGGCGCTGGAAGACATTCCCAGCCAGGGCGTGGCCAGCGCCGAGGCCGCGCTGGCCTGCATCGGCGACGACTTTGCCGGTATCGTGGTCAGCGATATCCGCCTGCCCGGCATGGATGGCCTGGAACTACTGAGCCAGCTGAAAGCGCGTGACCCCAGCCTGCCCGTGGTGCTGATCACCGGCCACGGCGACATTTCCATGGCCGTGGGGGCCATGCGCAGCGGCGCCTATGACTTCATGGAGAAGCCTTTCTCGCCCGAGCGCCTGGTGGACGTGGTGCGCCGCGCGCTGGAGCGACGCGGCCTGGCGCGCGAGGTCAGTTCGCTGCGCCGTCAATTGGCCGAACGCAGTTCGCTGGAAGGCCGCATCATTGGCCGTTCGCCCGCCATGCACAACCTGCGCGAGCTGATCGCCAACGTCGCCGACACCTCGGCCAACGTGTTGATCGAGGGTGAAACCGGGACCGGCAAGGAACTGGTCGCCCGCTGCCTGCACGATTTCAGCCGGCGCCAACCGCAGCCATTCGTGGCACTCAATTGCGGCGGCCTGCCGGAGCAGCTGTTCGAAAGCGAAATATTCGGCCATGAAGCCAATGCCTTCACCGGCGCCGGCAAGCGCCGCATCGGCAAGATCGAACATGCCGATCAGGGCACGCTGTTTCTCGACGAAGTGGAAAGCATGCCGATACCGCTGCAGATCAAGCTGCTGCGGGTATTGCAGGAGCGCACCCTGGAACGCCTGGGGTCGAACCAGAGCATTGCCGTCGACTGTCGCCTGATCGCCGCCACCAAGGCCGACCTGGACGCGTTGAGCCGACAGAACCAGTTCCGCAGCGACCTGTATTACCGCCTCAATGTGGTGACGCTGGAACTGCCGCCGCTGCGCGAGCGCCGTGAAGACATTCTCGAGCTGTTTCAGCATTTCCTGCAGATGGCCGCCCTGCGCTTCGACCGCGAGCCGCCCGAGCTCGATGGCCAAACCTTGTCGCGCCTGATGAGCCATGACTGGCCCGGCAACGTCCGTGAACTGCGCAACGTGGCCGAGCGCTATGCACTGGGTTTGCCGGCGTTCAAGAAAAACGGTGCAGCCGCCGTGGTCAGCCTGGGTTTTTCCGAAGCGGTGGAAGCGTTCGAGCGCAACCTGCTGACCGAGGCCCTGCAGCGCACGGCGGGCAATCTGAGCCAGGCCAGCCTGGAGCTGGGCATGGCCAAGACCACCCTGTTCGACAAGGTCAAAAAGTACGGGTTGAACTGAGATAAGTGATTGGCTTGCGGGCCTCTTCGCGGGCGCTGCACTGTCCCACAAGAGTTTGGGCTAAACGGAGCCCCTGTGGGAGCGGGCTCTGCCCGCGAAGAGGCCCTCCCTGACACCCAATCAGCTACAACCCCGCCAACACCCCTTCCCGCTGGCGCTGCTGCGCCAGGTACGGCAGCACCGCACCCAGCAGCGGCGCCTTGAACGCTTCCTGGAAACGATGCGCCAACCCCGGTATCAGTCGCAAATGACTGCCCTGGATGTGCGCCGCCAGATGCACCCCATGCATCACCGGCAACAACGGATCGGCCGTGCCATGCACCACTAGAGTCGGCACCCGCAGGCGATTGAGCAACGCCACGCGGCTGGGCTCGGCGAGAATCGCCAGGATCTGCCGCTGCACCCCTTGCGGATTGAACGCCCGGTCGTATGACATCTGCGCCTGATGCAGCAGTTCGGCACGGTCATCGGCGACCTGCGGGCTGCCCAACGCCGCCAGCAGATCGGCTTGCTGCTCCAGCGCCATTTCACGGTTCGGTGCGCTGCGCTTGGCCAGCAACTGCAGCAACGCCGGGCGTGGCTCGGGCAGGCCCGGCGCACCCGAACTCGACATGATCAGGGTCAGGCTCTGTACCCGCTGCGGGGCACGATCGGCCAAGTGCTGAGCGATCATTCCGCCCATGCTGGCACCCAGCACATGGAAACGCTGCACCTGCAGGGTGTCCATCAGCCGCAGTGCGTCGTCGGCCATGTCGGTCAGGCTGTACGGGGCCGACACCGCCAAGCCCAGCTTGTAGCGCAGCACCTCGAATGTGAGGTTGGCCGACGGCGGCGCCTGCGACCAGGTGGACAGGCCCACGTCGCGATTGTCGAAGCGAATCACTCGAAAGCCCTGCTCACAGAGGGCGCCGACCACCTCGTCGGGCCAATCGATCAACTGTCCACCCAGCCCCATCACCAGCAACAGCGCCGGGTCCTGCGGACGTCCGATACTTTGATAGGCCAGACTGACCTGAGCCAGTGGAGCGTATTGAAGCGGAACATCGACATCGCAGCGCGCAGCTGCAAAAACCCACTGCCCGCACAGCAGCGCGGCCAGAAACACCCATAGACGCATGACTTACACCAGAACGCAGAACCCCATTGAGGCGCAAGTCTGATGACTTTTCATGCAGCGCGCTGCCACAGTTCTGTGACCGTTTGATGAACTCCGCCATACGGTCTTCCGTCCGATTTCAAGCCAGCCGCTGACGGGCCTGGCGCGCCGCCGCCACCATGTTGATCAGCGCCGCTTCGGTTTCGGGCCAGGCACGGGTCTTCAACCCGCAATCTGGGTTGACCCACAGCCGTTCGGCCGGAATCCGCGCCGCGGCCAGGGTCAACAGGCGCAGCATCTGCTCGGTGTCAGGCACTTGCGGTGAATGGATGTCGTAGACCCCCGGGCCGATGTCGTTGGGGTAGTCGAAGGCCTCGAACGCCTCCAGCAGCTCCATGTCCGAGCGCGACGTCTCGATGGTGATCACATCGGCATCCATGGCCGCGATCGCCTGGATCACGTCGTTGAACTCGCTGTAGCACATGTGCGTATGAATCTGCGTGGCATCGGCGACGCCACTGGAGCACAGGCGGAACGCCTGCACGGCCCACTCAAGATAGGCTGGCCACTGCGCTCGGCGCAGCGGCAGTCCCTCGCGAAACGCGGCTTCGTCGATCTGGATGATGCGCACCCCCGCGCGCTCCAGGTCCTGCACTTCGTCGCGAACCGCCAGAGCCAACTGCCGGGCCTGGACTTCTCGAGGCAGATCTTCGCGCGCGAACGACCACGCCAACAGGGTCACCGGGCCGGTCAGCATGCCCTTGACCCACTTGGCCGTCTGCCGCTGGGCGTAGGCGATCCAGTCCACGGTCATGGCGTGGTCGCGGCTGATGTCTCCGTAGATGACCGCAGGCTTGACGCAGCGCGAGCCATAGCTCTGCACCCAGCCGAACCGCGTCAGTAGATAGCCGTCCAGTTGCTCGGCGAAGTATTCCACCATGTCGTTGCGCTCGGCCTCGCCGTGCACCAGCACATCCAGGCCCAGGCGCTCCTGGACCTGGATCGCATGACGAATCTCGCAATGCATGGCATCGGTGTAGTCGTTGACCGAGAGCTTGCCGGCCTTGTAGGCCTGGCGGGCCAGACGAATCGATGCGGTTTGCGGGAAGGAACCGATGGTGGTGGTGGGAAACGCCGGCAAGCGCAATTGCGCGCGCTGTACTTCGATACGTGCGGCGAAGGCCGACGGCCGCCGACTGTCGGCGGCCGTTACCGCAGCCAGACGCGCTTGTACGGCAGGCTTGTGAATGCGCGGCGACTGCATCCGGCTGGCCTGCACTGCCTCGCTCTGCGCCAGGGCCTGGCGTACCTGCGCAGCATCGGGCGTGTTCAGTGCCTGGCCAAGTACGGCGATCTCCTCGCACTTCTGCACGGCGAAGGCCAGCCAGCCCTTGAGTTCGGCATCGAGCCGGTCCTCGCGGCGCACATCGACCGGGCTGTGCAGCAGCGAGCACGAGCTTGCGACCCACAGGTTGGCACCGAAGCGCTCGCAGGCCTGACGCAGTGACACCAGTGCCTGCGCCAGATCGCAGCGCCAGACGTTGCGACCGTTGACCACCCCGACCGACAGCACCTTATAGGTCGGCAGGCGGTCGAGCACGGCAGGCAGCTGCTCGGGTGCGCGCACCAGGTCGACGTGCAGGCCGTCGACCGGCAAGCCCACGGCCAGGCCAAGGTTGTCGTCCAGGCCGCCAAAGTAGGTCGCCAGCAGCTTCTTGAGCGGCGAATACTGAAGGATGTGATAAGCGCGCTCGAAGGCGTTCTTCCATTCCTGGGGGAGATCCAGACACAAGATCGGTTCGTCGATCTGCACCCATTCGACGCCCTGCCTGGCCAGGCGCGAGAGGATTTCACCGTACACAGGCAACAGCCGTTCGAGCAGATCGAGCTTGTCGAAGGGCTGCCCCTTGGCCTTGCCCAGCCACAGGTAGGTGAGCGGCCCGATCAACACCGGCTTGACCTTGTGCCCCAGGGCAATGGCTTCGTCGACTTCCTCGAACAGTTGCTCCCAGCTGAGCACGAAGCGCTGGTCGACGCTGAACTCGGGCACCAGGTAGTGATAGTTGGTATCGAACCACTTGGTCAGTTCCAGTGCGTGCTGCGTCTGGCCTGCTTCAGCGTTGCAACAGGTGTTGGCACCGCGGGCCATGGCGAACAGCGTATCGAGCGTGGGCCGGCCGTCGCTGCCCAGGGCCTTGGCGAATCGACCGGGCACCGCGCCGAAGGCCAGTGAATGGGCGAGCATCTGGTCATACCAGGCAAAGTCGCCCACCGGCAGCAGCTCGACACCGGCCTGCGCCTGCAGCTGCCAGTGACGGGCACGCAGCTCGCGCCCTGCAAGGCGCAGCCCCGCTTGGTCGATGTCGCCTTTCCAGTAGGCTTCGAGCGCCTTCTTGAGTTCGCGGTCGGCGCCGATGCGAGGAAAGCCAAGGGTGTGGGCCAGTGCCATGGGTGCAGCTCCTTGTTAATGATGGCGCCATTGTCGACAACCTGGGTAACATGAGACAAACTCAATATTTTCGTGTTGATCACAAGTTCTGCTCATGGAGACCCCGGTGCTCGAAATCCGTCACCTGAAAACCCTGCACGCCCTGCGCGAGGCCGATAGCCTGGTGGAAGCCGCCGAGCGCCTGCACCTGACCCAATCGGCACTTTCTCATCAGTTCAAAGAGCTGGAAGAGCGCCTGGGCCTGCAGCTGTTCGTGCGCAAGACCAAGCCGATCCGCTTCACCAGCGCCGGTCTGCGCCTTCTGCAATTGGCGGATGCCACCCTGCCGCTGCTGCGCGGTGCCGAGCGTGACATTGCCCGGCTGGCCGGCGGCACGGCGGGTCGGTTGCACATGGCCATCGAATGCCACAGCTGCTTCCAATGGCTGATGCCGACCATCGACCAGTTCCGCGATGCCTGGCCGGAAGTGGAACTGGACCTGGCTTCCGGCTTTGCATTCGCACCGCTGCCAGCCTTGGCACGCGGCGATCTGGACCTGGTGGTTACCTCGGACCCGCTGGAACTGCCCGGCATTACCTACGTGCCACTGTTCACCTACGAAGCCATGCTGGCGGTGGCCAACCAGCACGCGTTGGCGGGCAAGCCCTTCATCGTGCCGGAAGACCTGGCCAGTGAAACACTCATCACCTACCCGGTGGAGCGCGATCGGCTGGACATCTTCACGCGCTTCCTGGAGCCGGCCGATATCGAGCCGGCGCAGGTGCGCACCTCGGAACTGACGGTGATGATGATGCAGTTGGTGGCCAGTGGCCGAGGCGTATGTGGCATGCCCCACTGGGCGTTGCACGAGTACAGTTCACGGGGCTATGTGAAGGCCAAGCGCCTGGGCGACAAAGGCCTGTTCGCAACGCTGTACGCCGGGGTACGCACCGACATGCTCGACGCTCCGTACATGCGCGACTTTCTGCTGACCGCCAAGGACACCTCGTTCTCGACGCTGGACGGTGTCAGCGCGGTCCGCTGAGCGACTTTTGCAAAAAACGCTACGCAGGACTATTCAGTCCGGCCTATCTAAGTAGCGCCCTGTCCTCCTGTGCAAGGTTCGTAATGTCGAGCGCGATGACTCTACCGGTCATCACCTCGACATCAGGAAACCCGGTCCATGAGCGATGCCAGCAACGCCTTCACCACCCGCCCCCTTGCGCAACGCCTGTACGCGCTGCGCCACGATCATCTGCTTCAGGAAGGCTCCCAGCTCTGGGAGCGCGCCCGCATGTGCCTGCAGGCGTTGCTGCAACACGCCCCACGCGCGACCGATGTCCTTCAGGCTGCAGAGGTCACGGCGCAAGCGCGGGAGCAGGTGCTCAAGCAGCGCTGGCTCGACTACTGGAACGGACGGGCAGCGCACACCGCCCTTTCACGCCGCGCCGTGGCCGAGCAGGCGTTCCTCGACCACATGCAAGCGGCGGCGCGCCTGGCCTACTACCATGCGCAGCTGAGCCACGCGCAACTGCTGCCGCTGCTGACCCTACTCGAAGGCGGCAGCGAAAGCGGATCGCCGTCGATCTATCTGGAAACCATAGCGCTGCGCACCGCAGAAGGGCTCAAGCACAAAGCGGCAGGTGCACTGGTAGTGACCCCGGACAGCGATGCGCCAGTGATGCAGTTGCTCTACCTGCCATCCTGCGATCCTGCCTTGAAGGCTTTTGCCGATCGCCAGGCATTACAGACCTACCTGCTGCAGAACCGCGCTCAGGTGTGGCCGAACGCAACGCTGCAAGCCGATGCTGCAGTCAAACTCAGCTATGAACCGGCGCAACTGGTCAGCGCCTGCAAGCAATGGTTGGGTCACTGCCGCACTCGCTACATGGAAGCATCGCTCGCTTTTCTGGCCTGCAGCGGCGAAAACGACACCGCCGGCCAAGGCGAGGCGGCAATCGCGCCGGCAAGCGAACCACCGTTCGCCCGCCTGCCAGCCTTCGACGCGCCCGAACCAACGCCTTCGGCAGACAACTTCGCAGCCTTCGGCAGCCTCGCTGCGGACATTCCCCAAAGCCATCGTTGGGCCGAGGTCAAGCGCCAGCATCTGGCACTGCTGCACCTGCTCGGCGATGACCTTCGAGCGGGCAGCGCCAGCCCTGGCTGGGTGCGCTTGAAAACCTTGCTCGCCACCCTTGCCGCCACCCAGGAGCGCGCAGCCCAGGCCGCAGCGGGGTTGCTGAACGCGGCCAGGCTGGAAGATCTCTACCGCCTGCGCTACCTGCCCAACGCCCAGTACTCAGCCCTCTATCAGGCCCGGCTGGACGGTCTGCGCGCCGAAGTGGCCGTGCAACAGGCGCTGGGCCTATTGACCGCCGCCCAGGTACAGCTGATGCACGCCGTGTTGTCGCACCCGCAGGCCAGCAAGCGTGATGCCCAGGCCGGTATCGCCTGCGCGATGTCGGTGTCCATGTCGAGCGTGAACGGCACCGGCACCACGACTCATGTACAGGAACTGCATGGGGTGGTGGCGTTCATGCACACTCAGGCCCTGGCAGGTACAGGCTTCGTGCTGGTCTACTGGCCTGGTCTGGGTGGCGGGCTGCAGGCGTTCGACTCGCTGGCGCAGCTCAAGCGGTCGTTGTTGCGCCTGAACGATCCTGCAGACACTGGCCGCTTGAATCTGTCGCAGGTTGTTGGCGACATCTTCGACTACGGCTTGCAAGGTCAATTGCACGCGTGCGAGCAGGAGGCCAGCGAGTTCATCGAAAAGCTGCCAGCGGCGACCCATCAGCGGCAACGCCTGGAAGCCTTGCAGCGACTCACCCGCAACACCTGCGAGCGATTGCTGGTTCCCGCTCACGCAGCACGCGACCAAGCCTGCGTGCAATTGACCCAGGAAGGGTTCAGTGAAAGCCTGGAAAATGGCCTGCCCGACTGGCTTAAAACGCTGACGACGAATGATCGCCTGCGCCTCAAATCGCTGATCAGCGACTATGTACGTGCAGCGCGCGCTTCGAATGCACAACTGGAACGTGACCTGCCCGACCTGGACCATTACGCCAGCACGCTGCTGCAACAGCGGCTGCGTGCCGACTTCAACCTGACCGAAGACGTGGAAGTGGTGATCGACATCCCCGACCGCCTGGTCCATCGCAAGGTCCCGGTGGCCGGCTCCGGCGCTCCCGGCACGCCTCAGCAGACCGTGGCCACGCCCGGCCCGAAGCGCACGCCATGGCCACTCGCCAGGCTGGCACAGCACAACATCGATGCCGACATGCTGCAGCGCCTGGGTTTCATGCGCGTTCAAGTGGCCGGTGCCGATACCGAAACGGATCGCGAGGAATCCGCCCGCGTGTCGGCAGGTATCGACCTGAACTATCTGCGGCGAACGATCCGCGATCTGAATCTGGCGCAGGCATGCGAAGACAAGATTCGCCAGGCCTTCCTCGGCCACGCGGAGCACCGCGCGCATGCCCTCGCCCACCAACGTGAATGCCTGCTCGAACCCATGCGGCTGATGCTGCACATGCACAGCGAGTACGCTCGCCACCAAGGCAGCATCAGCCTCTCCGGCCATGCCCTGGCACTGCTCGCCACCGATGCCAGCGACGCCGTGGCGTTCCGCGCCAGCGGGCGTGACGTGCAGCTGCTGCCGGCGCGGCTGACGGTCGGCGGCAGCGACACCCACGACTTGCCCACCACGTTGTCTGGAGTGACCTTCATTCATGATCGCAATGGCGGCCAGACCCTGCTGTATTTACCCGATGCCCCCGACCATCGCTGCCTGCGCGAATACCCGAGCCTGGAAGAAGCGCGCCTGCGGCTGTTCACCCTGACGTTCGACCGCAAAATGGCCGACTATCTGGCCGACCGGGCAATCACGGGCAGCGTTGCCAGCCACAGGGCGCGGATCGAACAGGCCGGCCTGCGCCGGTTCGACAAGTTGATCGGTGTCGGCCGCCCCTGGCCGGCGACGACCTCGCTCGCCAGCCATCTGCTCGACGCCCACATGGGCCGGCTGGTCGAAGCCCAGCGCCGACGAGGTCGCAGCAACGACGCCCTGTACCTGGAACAAGCGGCGCTGGCCCATGGCAACGTGTTCAACTACATCAAGATGGCCATCGGCGCGTTGCCGTTCGTGGGTACCGCAGTGGCCCTGTTCGATGCCTGGACAGCGGCCAATGCGGCGGTCGATGCGCTACGTACCGGTGAAATCGGCGAGTCGCTCAACCAACTCGAAGCGTTGCTCGGTGCGCTGATCGATGCGGTCATCGATATCCTGCCGGGCGCCGTTTCCGCGCCCTCCAGCGGCCGCTTGCTCGCCCGCAGCCGGCAATGGTCGATGCTGGCGCGGCGTGCGGGCGCACCCGGCTCGACGAAGCCTGCCCCGGCCGGCCTGACCGACCCGTTCGCCGGCTACCAGTACCGCCTACCGCTGGACCTCAGTGGCTTGCAGCCCGGCCACCATGGCCTGTACCGAGGCATCTATCGCCACGCCAATGGCAATTTCATCCTGCGCGACGGCCTGCCCTACCAGGTCACACTGCATGCCAGCCCGCAGACCTGGCGGCTGCATGGCACCACCAGCAAGACCTACCGACAGCCCATTGCACTGGACCCTAACGGGCACTGGCAAACCCACGGCGCGCTCTATGGCACGCTGATCAACGACGGCCTCGCAGGCGGCGGTAACGTGCTCGGCTACCTCGGCCATCGCGCCGCCGATGGCCTGCAACCGCTCTGGCCCGCAGCGATCCGTGAGCGGCTGCCGCGCTGGCTGGTGGATCGTCAGTATCGCCGCCATTTCGAACTCGCCAGCAGCATCGATCACCAGGGCGCGGCACTGCGCGAGCAGATGAGTCAGCATGAGTCACTGATCAGACAGCTCGCCGTCGACCCACGGCAACGAGCCCGCGCCGAAGCCGCCTGTGCCAGTGACATCGCTCGGGCTGAGGCGCTGTACAGGCTGTTGCAGGAGCACGAGGGCTACGTGTCCCGCGATTTCCTCAAGCGCAATCGCCAGTTCCAGAGCGAAGTGGCCTACATCGTTGCAGGCCGCAGAATCAACCATGCCAGTCTGGCCCAACGTTCGATCACCGAACTCACCGAGTCCCTCAATCAAACCCAGCGCGCTGGCGAATTGGTCGATCTTCCGCGCCGGCAGATGCTCGAACAGCGCCGCACACGCCTGGATCTGGATCAACAGTTCGACCTCGTGGAGCAGCGCCTGCAGCAGGCGCAGGCCTGGGCAGAAAAGGTGACCCTGCGCAGCGACCGTGCGCACTTGCGCGAGGCTTTGGAGGGCATGGCAGAGGCCGACCTGGAAATTGCTCGCGCGTCCAACCTCACTCAACTGACCCACAAGACCGCAGACACCTCCAACGTGGCGGACATGTTTCACCTGCTCGACACCCAGGCCATGAGAAACCGTTTCCACCATGGCCTGGAAAGTCATTTTCAGTTAATGGAAACCACATCCGGGCTGCGCGAACGACAGAATGTGCTGCGCAGCTCGCGCCAGATCTACGTCGATTACCGTAATCAGATGAACACATGGGTGCGCAACCGCCCGGATCGCTTCGAGCCCGATCAGTTCGAACGGATGATCCAGTCGCTGAATCGCTTGATCGAACATGCTGACCGGACCATGCCGCAACTCAGCAAGCTGGCTCCGAGCGCAAAACCCGCAGGGCCTGCCACGCGTCGGGTGTTCGAGACCCATGAGCATGATTTCTTCATCGGTGACATAGGCCGGGCAGCGGACGGCGAGCAGATCTTCACCTTGACCGGTCCCGGCGGCAGGCTGGAAACCTATCGCCGTGTCGCGGGCCAGTGGCGCTTGCAGGACGCACCTTCGGCAAGTTCGCTGCACACACCGTCACGGCCCTTGGCCGAATTGATCGCCGAGGGTCAAACCTGGCTGGATGCCACCCTCGCCCATGAGCGGCGGGTGCAGGGCTATGCCATACCCGGCGAGGCGCCTGCCAACCTGGAAGACCTCATGGTCAATCAAGGCCGGCAACTGGAACTGCGCGCCCAACTGATCGAACAACAAGCGCCGAAGCACGAACTTGCCCACCGCCTGCGCACGCGCGCCCAAGAGCTGCGGGCCAAGGGCCGGGCGCTGCGGATCAAGCAGGCGATGGGTAGCCAAACCCCGACCGAGGGCTATCTGGACTACCTGGTCGAGCAGCGCCAGGTCGACATCGTTCAGGTGGGCACGCGTAAAAACATCGCCTCCGCACATGATGAGGCTGATTTCCTGCAGGAGTACGCCATCCGCGACATCAGTGTCCAGCCACCCGTGACCCTGTGGTACGCGCACTTTCACTATCGGCGGGAGCGGGCTGCCTTCGAACAGTTCGACAAGGCGCACATCAAGCGCGCCGAGCAACGCACGCTCGGCTTGCGCTGGCAACAGGCCCACGGCAGCGATGCACAGCGCATCTGGCGCGGGCCCATCGGCAAGCCGCTGGCGGTAAAGCTCTTCGGGGGATTGCAGGCTTGAAACGCCCGGCTTGAAACACGGCGCGACGCCCTCGCCGGCGCATGAAAAGCCGCTGTCGAGGCGCGTCGCTGCAGCTCGCTACATCAGGAACAGCGTGGCCAGACCCAGGAAGATGAAGAACCCGCCGCTGTCGGTGACAGCGGTGATCATCACGCTGGCGCCCATCGCCGGATCGCGCCCGAACCTGGCCAGGGCCATTGGAATCGACACCCCCATGAACGCGGCGAGCAGCAGGTTCAGGGTCATCGCCGCGGTCATCACCACGCCCAGCGACCAGCTGCCATACAGCAGATACGCCACCACGCCGATCACACCGCCCCAGACCACGCCGTTGACCAGTGCGACGCCCAGCTCCTTGCGCATCAGTCGCTTGGTATTGCCATTGCCATGGCTGACCTGGTCGAGGGCCATGGCCCGCACGATCATGGTAATGGTCTGGTTGCCAGAGTTGCCGCCGATACCGGCCACGATCGGCATCAACGCCGCCAGGGCCACCAGCTTCTCGATCGAGCCTTCGAACAGGCCGATCACCCGCGACGCCATGAATGCGGTGATCAGGTTGATCGCCAGCCACGACCAGCGGTTGCGCAGCGAACGCCATACCGAGGCGAAAATGTCCTCTTCCTCACGCAGACCGGCGGTGCGCAGCGCTTCGCTTTCGCTTTCTTCACGAATCAGGTCGACCATCACGTCGATGGTCAAGCGGCCGATGAGCTTGCCGTGCTTGTCGACCACCGGCGCGGAAATCAGGTCGTAACGTTCGAACGCCTGCGCCGCTTCGTAGCCGTCTTCATCGGGATGAAAACTCACGGTGTCGCTGGCCATGATATCGGCCACCTGTTTATCCGGGTCGTTGACCAGCAGGCGCTTGATCGGGAGTACGCCCTTGAGAATACCGTCGGAGTCGACCACGAACAGTTTGTCGGTGTGGCCCGGCAACTCCTTGAGACGGCGCAGGTAGCGCAGCACCACTTCCAGGCTGACGTCTTCGCGGATGGTGACCATCTCGAAGTCCATCAGCGCACCGACCTGCTCGTCCTCGTAGCTGAGGGCCGAACGCACGCGCTCGCGCTGCTGGGCGTCGAGGGTTTCCATGAGCTCGTGAACCACGTCGCGCGGCAGCTCGGAGGCCAGGTCGGCGAGCTCGTCGGCGTCCATTTCCTTGGCCGCAGCGAGGATTTCATGGTCATCCATGTCCGCGAGCAGCGTCTCGCGCACCGAGTCGGACACTTCCAGGAGGATATCGCCATCGCGCTCGGCCTTGACCAGCTGCCAGACCGTCAGACGTTCTTCCAGGGGCAAGGCTTCGAGTATGTAGGCGACGTCGGCGGAGTGAAGATCATCGAGTTTGCGTTGCAACTCGACCAGGTTCTGCCGGTGAACCAGATTTTCGACCAGCTCGTTGTGCTGGCCTTCCTGGCGGTGAGCCAGACTTTCGACGATACGCTGGCGCTGCAACAGGTCGACGACCTGAGCTAGGCGGTCCTGCAGGCTTTCTTGCGTTTTCTTTGCTTCTACTTCAGACATAGGCGAACTCCACTCCCAGCAGTGGGCACGCCGGGAGAATCAATCAGTCGATTCTTGATTGGTATACAGCTTCAGTGAGTAACTACTGGGTAAGTCCATGGAAATTTTCCAGAGCCCCGGCGGGGCTGACGGGCGCAATCATACACAACTTGTACGGATTCATAGCGAAAAAAACTGGGTGAAACAACTGCTTGCGTGCGGCGCTGGGCATTTGCGCAGTACGGGGGGTGGGACGACGCATTCGGTAAACAAAGCACAATGCGTGAGAGGACAGTCGTGGCTAGGCTGCTGGTGGACATGAACCGCAACCAAGGACGAACACCGGTGCGCATACCTTCCCCCATGTTTCTGCTGCTGGCTTTGGCAGCCCATCATTCAGCCACTGCGGCGGTGGTGCAACGCTGCCAGGGCCCCCAAGGCCACATCACGTTCACCCACTCGAACTGCCCCGAAACCCAACCGTGGGTCTATCAGCGGGCGCTGAACCCCTCATCCGGAAGAAAACCCATGGCGCGCAAGGCTGCGCCCCGCCCGCTGCCGGTGACCATCGTCGAAGATGGAACGCGCGAGCCGCTGGCAGCGCCATCCAAGCCGCAGCGGTCGGCCACGAAGAAAGCCAGCCGTTCGAAGAGCAAGCGCAAACCCAGGTATCTGGCCGGGGAGCAGACGTTCCCGTCGAAAAAACTCAAAACGCGGAAAGCAAAAAGCCCGCAATAAATGCGGGCTTTTCACTTGTATGGTGCACTCGACAGGATTCGAACCTGTGACCGCTCGGTTCGTAGCCGAGTACTCTATCCAGCTGAGCTACGAGTGCAGGTGGTATTTTGTTGGACCAGGCTACCACTGGTTGAAACAGAAGCTGCAGACATTGCTGAAAACAACTTCTTGATTGGTGCACTCGACAGGATTCGAACCTGTGACCGCTCGGTTCGTAGCCGAGTACTCTATCCAGCTGAGCTACGAGTGCATTTGTTGCCGCGCATTATAGGCCGTCGAATTCTTTTGTAAAGCACTTTTTTCAGTAATTTCAACAACTTACGAAAAAAGCCAGCATCAACGTACTACGCAAATAATGGCGGAGAACGGGGGATTCGAACCCCCGACACCCTTTTGAGGTGTACTCCCTTAGCAGGGGAGCGCCTTCGGCCACTCGGCCAGCTCTCCGCAACACGGGGCGTATATTAACCAGCTTCTTCCCCGTTTGCAAACATAAAAAACGATAAAAATTAATGGCTTGGTTCGTCGTCCTTCTCTTTCTTGATCCGCAGGTAGATTTCCTCGCGGTGCACGGCCACTTCCTTGGGTGCATTCACCCCGATTCGCACCTGGCCACCTTTCACTCCAAGCACCGTGATGGTGATTTCGCCGTCGCCAATGATCAGGCTTTCCGCGCACCGACGAGTCAGAATCAGCATACCTTTCTCCTTACGCTTTCATTTCAGGGACAACACAGTCTGCAAAAAAGGGCACGAACCCATGGTGGGAAGCCATGGACATAGCCCGAAAACAAAGAAGGGCGCGGTTAGCCGCGCCCTTCTCTCACCGCCTGTCAATCACCCTGTCGGGCGGCATCGAGTTCGAACGCCGTATGCAGCGCGCGCACGGCAAGCTCCAGGTACTTCTCTTCGATGACCACCGAGACCTTGATCTCGGAAGTGGAGATCATCTGGATGTTGATGCTTTCCTTGGCCAGGGCTTCGAACATGCGGCTGGCGACGCCGGCGTGCGAGCGCATGCCGACACCGACGATCGACACCTTGGCGATCTTGGCATCGCCGACCACCTGCCGCGCGCCGATCTCGCTGGCGGTCTGTTCCAGCACGGCCAGAGCCGCCTGATAGTCGTTGCGGTGCACGGTGAAGGTGAAGTCGGTGGTGTTGTCGTGAGAAACATTCTGCACGATCATGTCGACTTCGATGTTGGCCGCGCTGATCGGGCCGAGGATCTTGAAGGCCACGCCGGGGGTGTCTGGCACGCCACGGATGGTCAGCTTGGCCTCATCGCGGTTGAAGGCGATGCCGGAAATGATCGGCTGTTCCATGGATTCCTCTTCATCAATGGTAATGAGGGTGCCCGGACCCTCCTGAAAGCTGTGCAGAACGCGCAGCGGGACGTTGTACTTGCCGGCGAATTCCACCGCGCGGATCTGCAGCACCTTGGAACCCAGACTGGCCATTTCGAGCATTTCCTCGAAGGTGATCTTGTCCAGGCGCCGGGCCTGGGCAACCACGCGAGGGTCGGTGGTGTAGACACCATCGACGTCGGTGTAGATCTGGCACTCGTCGGCCTTCAGCGCAGCCGCCAGGGCGACGCCGGTGGTGTCCGAGCCACCGCGACCCAGGGTGGTGATGTTGCCGCTTTCGTCGACCCCCTGAAAACCTGCCACCACTACCACCCGGCCGGCCTTGAGGTCGGCGCGGATCTTCTGGTCGTCGATCTGCAGGATGCGCGCCTTGTTGTGCGCGCTGTCGGTCAGAATGCGCACCTGGTTGCCGGTGTACGACACCGCATCCACGCCGCGCTTGATCAGCGCCATGGCCAACAGCGCGATGGTCACCTGCTCGCCGGTCGAGACGATCACGTCCAGTTCGCGTGGTACCGGCTGGTCGCTGATCTGCTTGGCCAAGGAAATCAGGCGATTGGTCTCGCCACTCATGGCCGAAAGCACGACCACCAGGTCATCGCCGGCATCGTGGAATTTCTTCACCTTGTCGGCAACCTGTTCGATACGTTCGACAGTGCCAACCGAGGTGCCGCCAAATTTCTGTACGATCAAAGCCATTTCAAAGCCGCCTCAGCCCGTGAAGGGCGCCCATTAAATACAACACCGGGCTCGCCGTGCACAGCACGAGCCCTGCGAGGGTTGAATCAGATCGCGTGTTCCACGAACGGCACGGCCAGGGCCAGCGCAGCGTCCAGGGCGCTGGCGTCGACGCCGCCACCCTGGGCCATGTCCGGGCGACCACCGCCCTTGCCGCCAACGGCCGTCGCGGCCTGTTTCATCAGGTCGCCGGCCTTGAGCCGGGCCGTCAGCTCCTTGGTCACGCCGGACACCAGCACGACCTTGTCGTCGTGCACGCCGCCGAGCAGGATAACGGCCTGGCCCAGTTTGTTCTTCAACTGGTCGACCAGCGCCAGCAGTGCCTTGCCGTCCTGACCGTCGATGCGCGCGGTCAGCACCTTCACGCCCTTGACCTCGACCGCCGAGGCAGAAAGGTCGTCGCCGGCCGCGCTGGCGGCCTTGGCTTGCAACTGCTCCAGCTGCTTTTCCAGGGCGCGGTTGCGTTCGATCACGGCCGAGAGTTTGTCGATCAGGTTGTCGCGGCTGCCCTTGACCAGTTGCGCGGCTTCCTTGAGCTGCTCTTCGGCCTGGTTCAGGTAGTTCAAGGCGGTTGCGCCGGTCACCGCTTCGATGCGGCGCACGCCCGAGGCGACGCCACCTTCGCTGGTGATTTTCAGCAGGCCGATGTCACCGGTGCGCTTGGCGTGGATACCCCCGCACAGCTCCACCGAGAAGTCGCCACCCATGGTCAGCACGCGCACGGTGTCACCGTACTTCTCGCCGAACAGGGCCATGGCGCCCTTCTTGCGCGCCTCGTCGATCGGCATCTCTTCGGTCTGCACCGGGGTGTTCTTGCGGATCTCGGCGTTGACGATGTCTTCCAGGGCCTTGATCTGCTCAGGCTTGATCGACTCGAAGTGGCTGAAATCGAAGCGCAGGCGTTGACTGTCGACCAGCGAGCCTTTCTGCTGCACGTGATCGCCCAGCACCTGGCGCAGCGCTGCGTGCAGCAGGTGGGTGGCCGAGTGATTCAGGCCGGTGGCCTGCTGCAAGGTCTGGTCGACCACGGCACTGACTTCGGCACCGACCGCCAGGTCGCTGAGCACGGCCACGCCATGGTGCAGGAATGCACCGCTGGTCTTGGTGGTGTCGCGCACATCGAAGCGCGAACCGCCAGCCAGCAGGTAGCCACGGTCACCGACCTGGCCACCGGACTCGCCGTAGAACGGCGTCTGGTCGAGGATCACTACGCCTTCCTCGCCTTCCTTGAGCACATCGACTGCGACACCGTCCTTGTACACCGCTATGACCTTGCCATTGCCGTGGGTGGCGTCGTAACCCAGGAACACCGTCGGTGCGTCGACCTTGATCAGGCTGTTGTAGTCCATGCCGAACGAGCTGGCGGAACGAGCGCGTTCGCGCTGGGCGTTCATTTCGCGCTCGAAACCGGCTTCGTCCAGGGTCAGCTCGCGCTCGCGGGCGATATCGCCGGTCAGGTCCATCGGGAAGCCGTAGGTGTCGTACAGCTTGAACACCACATCACCCGGAACCACGCTGCCCTTGAGCTCGGCCAGATCCTGCTCGAGGATCTTCAGGCCCTGCTCCAGGGTCTTGGCAAACTGCTCTTCCTCGGCCTTGAGCACGCGCTCGATGTGCGCCTGCTGGCCCTTGAGTTCGGGGAAGGCATCGCCCATTTCGGCAACCAGCGCGGCCACGATCTGGTAGAAGAAGCTGCCCTGGGCGCCCAGCTTGTTGCCGTGACGGCAGGCGCGGCGAATGATGCGGCGCAGCACGTAGCCACGGCCTTCGTTGGACGGCAGCACGCCGTCGGCGATCAGGAAGCCGCAGGAGCGAATGTGGTCGGCGACGACCTTGAGCGAGGCCTGGCCCTGGTTGGCACAACCGATGGCACTGGCCGACGCTTCGAGCAGGCTCTGGAACAGGTCGATTTCGTAGTTGGAATTGACATGCTGCAGCACCGCACTGACCCGTTCCAGGCCCATGCCGGTGTCCACCGACGGCGCCGGCAGGGGGTGCAATACCCCATCGGCGGTGCGGTTGAACTGCATGAACACGTTGTTCCAGATCTCGATGTAGCGATCGCCGTCTTCCTCGGGCGAACCGGGCGGGCCGCCCCAGATGTCGGCGCCGTGGTCGTAGAAGATCTCGGTGCAGGGGCCGCAGGGGCCGGTATCGCCCATGGTCCAGAAGTTGTCGGACGCATAGGGCGCGCCCTTGTTGTCGCCGATGCGAACCATGCGCTCGGCCGGTACGCCGATCTCCTTGGTCCAGATATCGTAGGCTTCGTCATCGCTGGCGTAGACCGTGACCCAGAGTTTTTCCTTGGGCAGGTTCAGCCACAGCTCGGACGTCAGGAAGGTCCAGGCGTAGGTGATCGCGTCGCGCTTGAAATAGTCGCCGAAGCTGAAGTTGCCCAGCATCTCGAAAAAGGTGTGGTGGCGGGCGGTATAGCCGACGTTTTCCAGGTCGTTGTGCTTGCCACCGGCACGCACGCATTTCTGGCTGCTCACGGCGCGGGTGTAGGCCCGCTTTTCCTGGCCCAGGAAACAGTCCTTGAACTGGTTCATCCCCGCGTTGGTGAACAGCAGGGTCGGGTCGTTGCCCGGTATCAGGGAGCTGGAGGCGACTCGGGTATGGCCTTGCTCCTCGAAGAAGCGAAGGAAGGCTTCACGGATTTCTGCGCTTTTCATAGGTTCTTCCACGACAGGCTGCGGCCAGAGGCCAGTGCGCACGCCCGGCAGGCGATGCGACGGCAAAGGGCCGCATTATATAGGCCCTGAGGCCGGGGTACAGTGTGTTTATACGATTGGCCCACTCAATTGGACAGCAAGGTGTTCAGGTGCGAGCGAAATCGGCGAATACGCCAACGACCTGCTCGATCTGCGCCGCATCGACGCCCAGATGAGTGACCATGCGCAGGCGCGGCGCGGCACTCACGGTGACCCCGCGGTTGGCTGCGAAGTCCTTGAACGCGCCGGCGCGGTTATCCAGGTGTACATAGACCATGTTGGTCTGCACCGGCTCGACGGTGTAACCCTGGGCCTGCAGCCCCTCGGCCAGGCGAGCGGCATGGGCGTGATCCTGCTCCAGGCGCTGCACCTGGTGATCCAGCGCATAGAGCCCGGCCGCTGCCAGAATTCCGGCCTGGCGCATGCCGCCGCCAACCATCTTGCGCAAACGCCGCGCCTTGGCGATGTAAGCCTGGGAACCGCACAGCACCGAACCGACCGGCGCGCCGAGCCCCTTGGACAGGCACACCGAGACCGAATCGAAATACTGAGTGATTTCACCGGCCGAGACACCCAGCTTGACCGCCGCGTTGTACAGCCGGGCGCCATCGAGGTGCAGTTGCAGCCCAAGCTCGCGGGTCAAATCGCGGGCCTGGGCAAGGTAACTCAACGGTAGCACCTTGCCTTGCATGGTGTTTTCCAACGCCAGCAGACGGGTGCGGGCGAAATGAAAATCATCGGGCTTGATCGCCGCCCTGACCTGATCCAGGTCCAGTGTGCCGTCGGCCTGGAACTCCAGAGGCTGGGGCTGGATGGAACCCAGCACAGCAGCGCCGCCGCCTTCGTACTTGTAGGTATGGGCCTGCTGGCCGACGATGTATTCCTCGCCACGCTCGCAGTGCGCCATCAGGCCGAGCAGGTTGCTCATGGTGCCACTGGGCACGAACAGCCCGGCAGCGAACCCCAGACGTTTCGCCAGCTCGGCCTCGAGGCGGTTGACGGTTGGGTCTTCGCCATAGACATCATCGCCGGTCGGCGCCGCGTGCATGGCCGCCAGCATGGCGGGCGTGGGCTGAGTAACGGTGTCACTGCGCAGGTCGATGATGGACATGATGGCCTCGGGTTCGTGTCAGCTTCTATTACTGCGGATTGCAGGGCCATGAATCAAGCCTTGTCGAAACATTTGCTCACGCGCTGTTCAGCTCGCCCGCAAGTATGTTACAAAAGTTGCGTCGCCCACTGGGGTGGCAAACGTTCTCAGGGCGGGGTGCAACTCCCCACCGGCGGTGATGGCGCGCAATGCGTCGAGCCCGCGAGCGCTTGCAAGCCGGCAACGGCCTGCAAGGTCAGCAGACCCGGTGTGATCCCGGGGCCGACGGTCATAGTCCGGATGAAGAGAGAACGGGATTGCGACACCTTCAAAAGGCCAACGCAGGGCCGTGCCATGCGCATGTACCCATAGATCCCCTTCGATCCACATGCCCTGTTTTTTTCTTGAACAGGAGTGAACCGATGCAACCCACTGCAATTGACAGCAAAAGCCACAGCCACGAACGAATCGCGTTCATCCAGGCTTGCTGGCACAAGGATATTGTCGACCAGAGCCGCAAAGGCTTCGTCGAAGAAATGCGCGTGCTTGGCTATCAGGAAGCCGACATTGATTTCTACGAAGTCGGCGGTGCCTTCGAAATCCCGCTGCATGCCAAGCTGCTGGCCAAAAGCGGGCGCTATGCCGCTGTGGTCGGGGCTGCCCTGGTGGTGGACGGCGGTATCTACCGTCACGAGTTCGTCGCCCAGTCGGTGGTCAGCGCGTTGATGCAGGTTCAGCTGGAAACCGAAGTGCCGGTATTCTCGGTGGTGCTGACCCCGCATCATTTCCACGACGGCGAGCAGCATCACACCTACTTTTTCAATCACTTCCTGCACAAAGGCGCGGAAGCTGCACGCACCGTGGCCGATACCGTGCAGAAAGTACGCGCCCTGCGTCGCCTGCAGCAGCAACAGAAAAGCGCCTGAAGTTCAGCTGTGTGCTGCGCTCTCGGCCTAGGGGCCCGATCGGACCCCTAGGCCGGTTCGCCGGAAGTCCCGGCACGAGCCCTCGTAATCGATACATGTGTAACACTCCCCGCATTGCCCTCCCCCCTACCCTGCGGCTTCTCTATCAGATACAGGAAGCCTGCCATGCAACATCTGCCCCCTCGCGTGTTCACTCGCCCCATTGAGGAACATGCCCACGAACTCGGCAGTCATCCGCTGCCCTATGCCGATCTGCATGTTCAAATCGACTTTGACGCTGCACCGGAACCACGCCTGCTGATCACCACCACGAGCGCCGATGACCAATTGAGCCTCGATTCCAGCGGCGCTACGCTGCTACTGACGCTCAACCGCCTGCAGTACCGTATCGAACCCATCATCCAACCGCTGACCCTGGTCATCGACACCGATGCCGGCGACGACGTGGTGCGCGCGCAAAGACTGCAAGGCAAGACAGAGCTGCGCACCGGGGCGGGCGATGACTTGGTAAAGGTCGGCGCGGGCAACTTCTACATAGACGCTGGCGCAGGCGATGACACCGTCCTGACCCGTGGCAATGGGATGCACACGATCTACGCAGGAGACGGCGACGACACCTGCTTCGGCGGCGAGCAGTTGACCTTCATGGCCGGCGGCGCAGGGGATGATCGCCTCGTGGCGGGTGCAGGCCTGAGCGTCATCAGTCCCGGCCCGGGTGGGGATTCGATATTCCCCGGTTCAGGTAGCAATGTGGTCTACAGCAGTGATGAGGATGACTCGATCCTGCGCGAGGAAGGCACGCTGCGCCTGCATCGTGGCAGCGATCACCGCGCCGGCAATCAAGCCCTGCGCATCGAAGGCAGCGATGGCTTCGTCAAGCGGGTAGAAGCCGACCTCGATCTGCTGCGCACCTCGCCTACGGCCCGTTTGCTGCTGGAGGCACTGGATGAGGCAGCCAGCGTCCATGGCACACAGGTGACTGTGCGCTTTACCCATGAGCCCAACGGCTATTTCGGCCACCCGCATTTACCAATGACCGATGATGAGCGCGCGCCAGCAGGGCAATCCGGCGAACTGGCCTACAACCCCGCCTGGCAACCGCCAGGCAGCTTTCCCGTGGTGGTGCTGTACCACGAGCTGTGCCATGCCTATAACTTCGCCACGGGGTCGATGTTCGGCTTCGATCACGAACGCCAGGTGATCGGCCTGCCTACCGAGCATCCACCGTTCGATTTCGATGATGATCCGCAAACACCTTCATTGAATACCAATCCGGACCCGTTCAACGAAAACAGCCTGCGTCGTGAATTGGACCTGCCGCTGCGCCAGCTTTGACCCGGTTCATCACACCTGCGGAGTCGGCACGATGAGGATGCCGGCGCGCAGGCCATTGGCAACCTTTGGGTTGGGGAAAATGATCCGTGCGCCCTGCTCTTCCACGATCCAGCGCTGTTCGCAGCCGTCCTCGGCCAACAGGTAACCCTGCGCAAGTTCAGTGAAGTTCTCGATGTCGTCATCCAAGTGCAGACGGAAAGCATCCGTGTGCTTGATGACCTCGCGCGATACTGAAAACAGCTCCAACTGCGCGAGCGGTTGATCCAGGTCCGCTTCGCGGCCTTCGATCAACTGGCGCAAGCTGGCTTCCAGACGCGTCAGGTCGACCTCGGCGTTCTGCCCGAACGGCCTGGCCTTGCCCAATTCCAGGGTGAACGCCTCGGCGTCCAGCTGCTCGTAGGTGAACGCGCTGAACGTGATGGAAGATTTGTTCTGCAGCAACACCGCACGCATGCCTGCCGCCTGCAGGCGCACCAGTTCCTTGCGGGAGTGCTCGCGCCCCTGTTTCCACGGATACAGGGCGAACTGCTCGATCCGTGAGCCTCGAATGGCCGTGTGCAGGTCGTAATGCAGGCGTGTGCGTTGCGGCAAGCTGAAGAAGGTCGTGGCCAGACGTTCCAGTTCGCAGGCACGCAACGCTTCGTTGCCGCTGACCGCAGCGTGCCGGCCGTTGAACAGCCGGTTGACGTCGCGCTCGATGTAGCGCGCACCCCGGCGCATGGCTTCGGGGTTGCCGAACAGGAACAGGATACGCGCGCGGGGAATCAGCTGGCCCCGTGCGATGGCCTGCAGCAGGCTGTCGAGCAGTTCGATGGGCGCGGTTTCATTGCCGTGCACACCGGCCGACAGCAGCAGGTCGAGGCCGCTGTCCGTCGCAGCCGGCGGACGCACCTCCAGGGCGCCCTCCCCCAGCCAGCGCAGGCAGACGCCCTTGGTGGTCAGCTGGATCTTCTGCGTCGGCTCGTGGCCGGCCAGGGTCAGTTCGAGCAGTTTGCCAAGAGCGAGCATGGGGCGGCGTCCCTGAAGGATGAGGTTTTAGTGGTTGCAGTCAGGACCGTGAACGTGGCCGTCTTCGTCCTCGGCACCGGCGTCGGCCGGCTCCATTTCCAGCTGCAGGCTGACCAGGTTGGTCGCCAGCGGGCGCAGCAACAGGTTGGCGTATTCGGCATCGCCTTCCTCGACGTCCACACCGATCAGCAACTGGCCGCGGCCGTCATGCTGGATCCAGACTTCCTTGCCCTGCCAGACCACGCAGAAGCGCGTGCAGGAGGTTTCCAGTTGGGTGCCGTCGGTGTCTTCGAGAATCAAGCGCAGGGCGTCGGACATACAGTTACCTCAATGAAGTTCAAAGTTGGAAATGCTGTTCAGAACAGAAAATGCTGGTCAGAGCTGAAAAGGATAGACCGAACCCAATTGAAGGATGCGAGTCAGCTCGTCCAATGCCTCGCGGCATTCGATCAGCAGTTGCGGGTCGGCCATATCGGCTTCGACCAGACGGTCGCGATAGTGACGTTCGACCCAGTCGTTCAGGGTGTCGTGCAGCGCAGGTGTGAGGATCACACCTGGGTTGACCGCCGCCAGCTCCCCGGGCTTGAGCGCCACGCGCAGGCGCAGACATGCCGGGCCGCCGCCGTTACGCATGCTTTGCTTGAGGTCGAATACCTTGACCTCGGCAATGCCCGTGCCCTGCCCGGTCAGCTGCTCCAGGTAGCTCCAGACCCGCGGGTTGGCGCGGCACTCTTCCGGAACTACCAGCAGCATGCTGCCATCGGCGCGGGTGAGCAACTGGCTGTTGAACAGGTAGGTGCGCACGGCGTCGTCCACGGAAACGTCGGCGCGCGGCACGCTGATCGCCTGTAACCAACCACCGCGGGCGGCGAGCTTGGTTTGCAGCTCGGCCAGCACGCGGTCGCTGTCGAGGAAGGCGTCCTGATGATGGAACAACAGCTCGCCGTTGCCGACTGCGATCACATCGTTATGAAACACGCCTTGGTCGATGACCGCCGGATTCTGCTGGGCGAACACCACGCCCTGCTCGCTCAACCCATGCAGCCGAGCCACGGCCTGGGACGCTTCCAGGGTCTGGCGCGCCGGATATTTCTGCGGCGCGGGCACTCGTGCGTCGAAGGCGCTGCGGCCGTAGACGAAAAACTCCACGCCAGCCTCGCCATAGTCCCGGCACAGCCGGGTATGGTTGGCAGCGCCCTCGTCGCCGAACTGGGCGACGGCAGGCAGTGCTTCATGGTGGGCAAAGTGCGCGGGGTCGACAAACATCGCCTGCAGCACCCGGCTGGTGGTGGGGTGTTCGATGCTGCGGTGGAATTTGCAGTTGAGGTTCGCCGCGGTGAAATGCACGCGGCCATCGGCCGTGTCGGCGCTGGGACTGACGGTGGCGGCGTTGGCCACCCACATGCTCGAGGCCGAACAGCTGGCCACCAGCAGCGGCATGGCATCACGCGCGGCCTGGGCGATCACCTCGGCATCGCTGCCGGCGAAGCCCAGGCGGCGCAATGCTGCCACGTCCGGGCGCTCCTGCGGTGCCAGAACGCCCTGGGTGAACCCCAGTTCCATCAGCGCTTTCATCTTGGCCAGGCCCTGACGCGCCGCTTCGCGCGGATTCGAGCCTTGCTGGCTGTTGCTCTGCGACGCCACGTTGCCGTAGGACAACCCACCGTAGTTGTGGGTAGGCCCCACCAGGCCATCGAAATTCACTTCACAGGGTTTCATCGGTTCGGCTCCGTGGATCTGTTCTTGTACGCAAAGGTGCAACGACCGCCTACAGCGTGATGCCCGGACTCAGGGTCGCGGGCAAACCGAGTGTGGGGGTTTCCAGCGAGGCCACCGGGTAGGCGCAATAGTCGGCGGCGTAGTAGGCACTGGCGCGGTGGTTGCCGGACGCGCCGACGCCGCCGAACGGTGCGCTGCTGGCAGCGCCGGTCAGTTGCTTGTTCCAGTTGACGATGCCGGCTCGGCTGCGCAACCAGAATTCGCGGTAACGCGCCTCCGAGTCCGACAGCAGCCCGGCAGCCAGCCCGTACTGAGTGGCATTGGCCTCGGCGATGGCCGCTTCGAAATCAACGTAGCGCACCACTTGCAGCAGCGGGCCGAACAGCTCCTCGTCGCGACGCCCATGGGCGCCGGTGACGTCGAGAATGCCCGGCGTGAGCAAGGCAGCATCGGCCCTGGGCTGGGTCATGCTCAACAGGCTGACGGCACCGTTGTCCAGCAGCTGTTGCTGGGCATGGAACAGCGCCTGCGCCGCGGGCAGGGAGATCACCGAGCCCATGAAAGGCGCTGGGGTGCGGTCGTATTCGCCGACCTCGAGGGTGGCACACACCTGCACCAGACGTTCGAGCAACCGGTCGCCCCACTCGCCGACGGGGACCAGCAGGCGCCGCGCGCAGGTGCAGCGTTGACCGGCAGAAATGAATGCCGACTGAATGATGGTATAGACCGCCGCATCGAGGTCCTGCACCTGCTCGACCACCAGAGGGTTGTTGCCGCCCATCTCGAGCGCGAGGATCTTGCCCGGCTGGCCGCCGAATTGTTGGTGCAGCAGGTTGCCAGTGGCGCTGGAACCGGTGAAGAACAACCCGTCAAGCTCGGCATTGGCAGCCAGTGCCATGCCGGTGTCGCGGCCGCCCTGCAGCAGGTTCAGCACGCCCGCGGGCAACCCGGCTTCGGCCCAGCAGCGCACGGTCAGCTCCGCCACCTTGGGCGTCAGCTCGCTGGGCTTGAACAGCACGCAATTGCCCGCCAACAGTGCTGGCACGATATGGCCGTTGGGCAGATGGCCAGGGAAATTGTACGGACCGAACACCGCCACCACGCCATGCGGCTTGTGCCGCAAGGCCGCCGTGGCGTCGGCCAGCGGCGCGCTCTTCTCGCCGGTGCGTTCGGCATGGCTCTGGATCGAGATCGCCACCTTGTTGACCATGCTGGTCACTTCGGTGGCTGCTTCCCACAAGGGTTTTCCGGTTTCCTCGCCGATGCACCGCGCGAGCTCGTCGGTGCAGGCCTTCAATCGCTCGGCGAACGCTTGCAATACGGCAATGCGCGCCGACAACGGCTGGCTCGCCCAGCCGACGAAGGCATGCCGCGCGGCCTCTACGGCTAAGGCCACCTGGTCGGCACTGGCACTGCGCCCCTGCCAGACCACGGCCTGGCCCACTGGATTGAGCGACGTCAGCAACTCGCCTTCGCCAGGCAGCCATTGGCCGTCGATAAACAGAGTATTCATCAAAGCACCTCGCGCACTGGCGGCGTCATGGGCACTGCGCGCACTTGATCGCCGGCGCTCAGCTGCAGACGTCGGGCAGTCAGGGGGTCGACCACCAGCGTGCCGGAAGCGAAACGCGCCGGCGCCGCAGTGATGCGGCACTCTTCGCGTTCGCGGTTGTAGATCAGAAACGGTGGGGCATCGTCGCCGGGGGTGCCGATGGCCAGAACCAGTCCCTTGCTGTCGTGGACCGCGCGAATCTTGCTGGTCTCGCATTCCACCGCCGGGCCGGCGTCGAAGATGTCGACGTAGCCCTGGTAGCTGAAGCCTTCGGCCTTGAGCATCGCCAGGGCAGGCTCGGTGTCGGGGTGGACCTTGCCGATGACCTCGCGCGCAGCCGGGGACAGGAAGCAGCTGTAGAGCGGGAACTTGGGCATCAATTCGGCGATGAAGGCGCGGTTGCCGACACCGGTCAGGTAATCGGCCTGGCTGAATTCCATCTTGAAGAAATGCCGGCCCAGGCTTTCCCAGAATGGCGAGCGTCCGTCTGCATCGGAAATGCCGCGCATCTCAGCGATCACCTTGCGCCCGAACAGGTGCGGAAACTGAGCGATGAACAGCAGCCGCGCCTTGGCCAGCAGGCGCCCGTTGAGGCCCTTGCGGTGGCCTTCGCGCAGGAACAGCGAGCACAGCTCCGAATTGCCGGTCAGGTCGTTGGCCAGGAACAGCGTGGGAATCTCGCGATAGATGTTCAGTTCCTGCGAGGCGCTCACGGTCAGGCCCACCCGGTAGTTGTACCAGGGCTCGCGCTGGCCCACGGCACCGGCAATGGCTGAAATGCCCACAACCGTGCCGTCATCGTCCTCGAGTACGAACAGGTAATCGGCATCGCCGCGCCCGGCTTCGCCGCGAAAAGTCTTCTCGGCCCAGCCGACCCGGTGCGCCAGCCGTTCTTCGTTGGCTGGCAAGGTGGTCAGGCCGGGGCCGGTGCTGCGGGCCAACTCGATCAGCGCCGGCAGGTCACTGCTGCGTACGGGACGAACGATCATGCTTTCTCCTCGAGCAGGCACCATGTAGTACCTGCAGAACTCGGCCTGTTCAACCAGGTATCAAACTGCAACCAGACGCACGCTGGCGCCCTCGCCCACACCCAGCGCCTCGGCGGTGGCCAGGTCCAGCCCGACCGGCTTGCCGGGCACCCAGTCGAGCTCCAGCAGCACCGCGCGGTAGTCCTGCAGCAGGCCATTGGAAACCAGGTACGGGCGGCCAGGGCCACCGCGCTCATCCGAGCCTGCGACAAGCTTGACCGGCACCACACGGCTGTGGGCGATCGAGCGAATGCCCGACACCCGTGCATGCAGGGTCGGCCCACCGTCGAAGATGTCGATGTAGTGATCGGTTTCGAAGCCTTCGCGCATCAAAATGTCGAACGTCACCTGCGCGCGCGGGTGTACCTGGCCCATGGCCTCTTGCGCCTGGTCGGGCAGCAAGGGCACATAGATCGGGTAGTGCGGCATCAGTTCAGCGAGAAACGTCCGGCTTTTGATGCCGCACAGCCGTTCGGCCTCGGCATAGTTGAGATCGAAGAAGTTGCGGCCGATCGCGTCCCAGAAAGGTGAGTCGCCGTGTTCGTCGCTGTAGCCGACGATCTCGGTCACCACCGAATCGGCAAAGCGCTCCGGGTGGTTGGCCATGAACAGCAGGCGTGCGCGCGAGTTGAGCTCGGCCCAGATACTGCCGACCAGTTCGGGCACTACGTAGAAGCTGGTCAACAGGCTGTTGCCGGTCAGGTCATGGCACTGCGAAAGCACGTGAATCTTGTTGTGGATCTTCAGCTCGCGCGAGGCATGCACGAAGGTCTCGTTGCGAAAGCTGTAGAAGGGTTCGGAGTAACCCGCAGACGCGACGATTGCCGAGCAGCCGACCAGGCGTTGAGTACTCAGGTCTTCAAGAACGAAGAAATAGCTCTCCTCACCGTTGAAGCTCACTTCAGCGGCAAAGGACGCCTCGGACTTGGCGATCTTGTCGCTCAACCGACCCGCATCGTCGGGCAGGGACGTGACACCGATGGGGCTGTCGGCAGCCAGCCGCTGAACCTCGGCCAGGTCAGCCATTTGCGCAGGGCGCATTACCAGCATGGTGCCACTCCTTGTCGATTGCAGCGGGTCGATTGCAGAGGCGGCGCCGGCTTGGAGCCAACGCCGCGAACGGGCCGTTCAGGCCTGGGTCAGGTGCGCCACGGCGCGCTCGAAGCGGTCCAGGCCTTCGTCGATGTCGGCCTCGTCGATGACCAGGCTCGGGGCGAACCGCACCACGTCCGGGCCAGCCTGCAGAATCATCAGGTCGTGCCGTTCGGCCGCATTGAAGAAGTCCTTGGCACGGCCTTTCCAGGCATCGCTCAAGGCACAACCGATCAGCAGGCCCAGGCCACGGACCTCGCTGAACACGCCGTAGCGCTGGCCGATCTGCTCCAGGCGCGTCTTGAAACGCTGGTGCCGCGCCTTGACGCCGGCGCGCACCTCGGGCGTGTTGACCACGTCGAACACTGCCTCGGCCACGGCGCAGGCCAGAGGGTTGCCGCCATAGGTGGTGCCGTGCACGCCGACCGCGAAGTGTTTGGCCAGGGCATCGGTGGTCAACATCGCCCCGATCGGAAAACCGCCGCCCAGGCTCTTGGCGCTGGAGAGAATGTCCGGGATGACGCCGTAGTTCATGTAACTGAACAGCTCGCCGCTGCGGCCCATGCCGCTTTGCACTTCGTCGAATACCAGCAGGGCGTTGAACTGGTCGCACAACGCGCGGGCGCCTTGCAGGTAGGCCGGATCAGCCGGTACCACGCCGCCTTCGCCCTGGACCGGTTCCAGCACCACGGCGCAGGTCTTGTCGGACACGGCTGCTTTCAGCGCTTCGAGGTCGTTGTAAGGGACGTGGCGAATGCCGGTGATCTTCGGACCGAAGCCGTCGGAGTACTTCGGCTGGCCGCCCACGCTGACGGTGAACAGCGTGCGCCCGTGGAAGCTGTTGATGGCCGAAACGATCTCGTATTTCTCGGGACCGTAGTTGTCGTGCGCCACACGCCGGGCCAGCTTGAATGCGGCCTCGTTGGCTTCGGCGCCGGAGTTGCAGAAGAACACCCGGTCGGCAAAGGTGGCGTCGACCAGCTTCCTGGCCAGGCGCAGGGTGGGCTCGTTGGTGAAGACGTTGGACACGTGCCACAGCTTGTTGGCCTGTTCGGTCAGCGCGCCTACCAATGCCGGGTGCGCATGCCCCAGCACGTTGACGGCGATGCCACCGGAGAAATCGATGAGCTCGCGACCAGCCTGGTCCCACACCCGGGAGCCTGCACCGCGCACGGGAATGAAAGCGGCCGGTGCATAGTTGGGCACCATTACCTGGTCGAAATCGGCACGTTGCACGGGGGCTTGCTCAACGGACATCGGAGTCTCCTGTCAAGGAACGCTCAGCGCAGAATGGGCGAGCGATAGGGAATTGTAAGGACTGGTGCACGCGCGGCATTGTCGCCATGCGACAACTTGTTACAGCGCCAAACCGCCATTCTACGGGGGTTGTCGCGAATGCGACATATAGGGATAGAAAGGCGCTCGCCATCCGGTTCAGTCAGATATACCGCGGCGCGCCCTTCGCGGGCAGAGCCCGCTCCCACAAGGGTTCTGCGCACACTCCCGCAGGAGCGGTCCGTGGCCGCGAAAGCCATACCGCGGTTCACCTGGCACAGCGCGCCGCCTGCTTCGCGGGCAGAGCCCGCTCCCACACGGGTTCTGTGCACACTCCCGTAGGAGCGGTCCGTGGCCGCGAAAGCCATACCGCGGTTCACCTGGCACAGCGCATCCCAGAGGTAGGGTCAACCTCGCTCGGCGGGCACCGAAGACAGCTCGAACGGGCTGCTGCTGCGGCGCTGGTTGCGATCCTCGCGGGGAGTGGCGCCGAAGAAATTGCGGTACGCGCTGGAAAAATGCGGGCCCGAGGAAAACCCGCACGACAGGCCGATCTGGATGATCGACTTGCTGGTCTGCATCAGCATCTGACGCGCCTTGTTCAGGCGCAACTCGAGGTAGTACTGGCTGGGCACGCGGTTCAGGTACTGCTTGAAGATGCGCTCCAACTGGCGCCGCGAAACACACACATGCTGGGCGATCTCGTCGGTGGTCAGTGGCTCTTCGATATTGGCTTCCATCAACAATACCGCCTGGGTCAGCTTCGGATGGCTGGACCCCAGACGATTCTGCAACGGAATGCGCTGGCGCTCGCCGCCTTCGCGGATACGCTCTACCACCAGTTCTTCGGATACCGCCCCGGCCAGTTCGGCGCCGTGATCGCGGGCCAGCACCGCCAGCAGCAGATCAAGCACCGACAAGCCCCCGCAAGCCGTCATGCGGTCGCGGTCCCAATCGAACAGGTGACTGGTGGCGATGACCTTGGGGAAGCGCTCGGCGAAATCGTCCTGCCAGCGCCAGTGCACGGCCGCGCGGTAGCCGTCGAGCAGCCCCAACTGCGCCAGCGGATACACCCCCGCCGACAGCCCGCCCACCAGGCACCCCGCCCGTACCGTCTGCTTGAGCGCAGTGGCCAGCGCCGGCGCCAATGCCGACGGAGGCTCGTCAGCCAGCAGAAAGAGCTTCTGGCACCCTTCCAGGCGACCGTTCCACGCCTCGCCCGGCAACTGCCAGCCGCCCGGAACCGGCGGCTCTGCCTGCAGAAAAAGCAATTCGTAGGTCACGTCCGGGTGCACCTTCTGCGCCACTCGCAGGGCCTCTTCGGCCAGCGCCAGGGTCAGGGCTCGCGTGCTGGGCCAATAGAGGAAACCGATTCGTTGGGCTGTCATCTGATGCGGACCGAAACCTTAAGTATCAAAAACCGAATGGGAAAGGGCACTGCGCCAGGCCAGGCATGCTCGACCGGCGCGCACGAAACACCCGGCAAATGCTTCAAGCAAGGATCACTTGAGGCTGCCGGACAGAAACTGCTGCAGCCGCTCGGAACGCGGATTGGCCAGCACCTCGCGCGGATCGCCGGTCTCTTCGACCAACCCCTTGTGCAGGAACACCAACTGGTTCGACACCTCACGGGCGAAACCCATTTCGTGGGTCACAACCACCATGGTCCGTCCTTCCTGAGCCAGCGCCTGCATCACCTTGAGCACGTCACCGACCAGCTCGGGATCGAGCGCAGAGGTCGGCTCGTCGAACAACATCACCTCGGGTTCCACCGCCAACGCGCGGGCGATGGCCACACGCTGCTGCTCGCCGCCGGACATGTGCCCCGGATAGGCATCCTTGCGATGGGAGACGCCGACCTTGGCCAGATAGTACTCGGCTTTTTCCAGCGCTTGCTTTTTCGATACGCCCAAAACATGCACGGGCGCTTCGATGACGTTTTCCAGCGCAGTCATGTGCGACCACAGGTTGAAGTGCTGGAACACCATCGACAGGCGCGAACGCAAGCGCTGCAGCTGCTTGGGATCGGCCGCCTTGAGCGCCCCATCCTTGCCGGCAACCAGCTTGAGCTCTTCGTCGTTGAGCAGGATCTTGCCCGCGTGGGGCTGTTCGAGCAGGTTGATGCAACGCAGGAACGTGCTCTTGCCCGATCCGCTGGAGCCGATGATGCTGATCACATCGCCCGCCTTCGCCGCCAGCGAGACACCCTTGAGCACCTCGTGCGAGCCATAGCGCTTGTGCAGGTCCTGAACTTGAAGTTTGTACATGATCGGGGGTCTCGCAAATCGGTCAGTCACGGGCCAGCGGCCCGTGGCGAAAAGGTTTTTGCTGCACGCGTTCAGTGCCTGCGCGGTGCCAGGTAGGCCAGCCAGCGGCGCTCGGCCAGCTTGAACAGGCGCACCAGAATGAACGTCAGGCACAGGTAGCACACACCCGCCGTGATGTAGGCTTCGAACGGCAGGTAATACTGGGCGTTCACCGTACGTGCTGCGCCGGTGATGTCGATCAGGGTCACGATCGAAGCCAGGCTAGTGGTCTGCAGCATCATGATCACTTCGTTGCTGTACTGCGGCAGTGCTCGACGCAGTGCCGAGGGCAGCAGGATGCGCCGGTACATCCCGGCCCTGGACATGCCCATGGCCTTGGCCGCTTCGATCTCGCCCGGTGGCGTGGCACGCAGGCTGCCGGCGATGATCTCGGCGGTGTAGGCACTGGTATTGATGGCAAATGCCAGGCAGGCGCAGAACGTGGCGCTCGACAACCATGGCCAGAGCACACTGTTGCGCACGGCCTCGAACTGGGCCAGACCGTAATAGATCAGAAACAGCTGCACCAGCATCGGCGTGCCACGGATCACGTAGGTATAGAGCCACGCGATGCCGTTGACCAGCGGCTGCCGAGACACCCGCATCAAACCCAGCGGCAGCGCCGCCAGCAGGCCGAAGAACAGCGAGATGGCCAGCAATTTCAAGGTTTCCAGCATGCCGCTCATGTACAGCGGCAAGCTGTCCCAGACCACGTTGTAATCGAAGATCATAGTTCGGCCGCCTTGATGCCCACCGAGTAGCGCTTTTCAATGGCGCGCAGCAACAGCAGCGACACACTGGTGATGACCAGGTACATCGCCGCCACCGCAAGGAAGAAGGTGAACGGCTCGCGAGTGGCGTCCGCCGCCTGCTTGGCCTTGAACATCATGTCTTGCAGGCCGACCACCGAAATCAAGGCCGTGGCCTTGGTCAGCACCAGCCAATTGTTGGTGACGCCGGGAATCGCCAGGCGAATCATCTGCGGCACCAGCACCCGGAAGAACACCTGCAGACTGCTCATGCCATAGGCCATGCCGGCTTCGGCCTGTCCCTTGGGAATGGCCATGAAGGCGCCGCGAAAGGTTTCCGACAGGTAGGCGCCGAAGATGAAACCCAAGGTGAAGATACCGGCCAGCAGCGGATTGAGGTCGATGTAGTCGTCGTAACCCACCAACGGCGCCACGCGGTTGAGGATGTCCTGACCACCGTAGAAGATCAGCAGGATCAACACCAGATCGGGTATGCCACGAATCACCGTGGCGTAAAGATCCCCCAGCCAGGCCAGCCAGCGTATCGGCGACAGGCGCAGTGCCACGCCGAACAGACCCAGCACGATGGCCAGCGCCATGGACGACAAGGCGAGCTGCAGCGTCAGCCAAGCGCCATCGAGAATGACGGCCCCGTAGCCTTTCAACATGTAGAGATCCTCGCCCGGAGAATGAAAAATGGTGCAGACCGCGGTTCCCCGCCGTTTGCACCATCAGTCAGGTGACGCCTGCCGGCTTATTTGCCGTAGATGTCGAAATCGAAGTACTTGTCCTGGATCTTCTTGTATTCGCCGTTGGCGCGAATGCCCTCGATGGCTGCGTTGATACGCTCCACGTTGGCCTTGTCGCCCTTGCGTACGGCGATGCCGATACCATCGCCGAAGTACTTCGGATCGTTGACCGACGGGCCGACGAATGCATAGCCCTTGCCGGCGTCGGTGTTGAGGAAACCGTCCTGCAACAGGGTGGCATCGGCCAGCGTGCCGTCCAGTCGACCGGCCGCCACGTCCAGGTAGATCTCGTTCTGCGAGCCATACGGCATCACTTCGACGCCCAGAGGCTTGAGCACCTCGGTGGCATAACGGTCATGGATGGTGCCGCGCTGCACGCCGATTTTCTTGCCCTTGAGCTCGGCCATGGAGTCGCTCACCTGGGTACCTGACTTCATGACCAGGCGCGCCGGCGTGGCGTAGTACTTGTTGGTGAAATCGACGGATTTCTTGCGGTCGTCGGTAATCGACATCGACGACAGAATGGCGTCGATCTTGCGCACCTTGAGGGCGGGAATGAGGCCGTCGAATTCCTGCTCGACCCACGTGCACTTGACCTTCATCTCGGCGCACAGCGCGTTGCCGATGTCGTAGTCGAAACCGACGATGCTGCCATCCGGCGCCTTGGAAGCGAACGGTGGGTAAGCGGCTTCGATACCGATCTTCAGCGGCTTTTCATCGGCGAACGATGTCGCCGACAGCACGGACAGTGCCAATGCGCCAAACAGTGCAAGTTTCTTCATTGGGTGAGCTCCAGCGAAAATGGGCAGTATGGGCAAAGTGAGCGCAGGCCCAGAATGCGAAAAGTGAGGCTTAACGGGCGACGCCACAGGGTTCGGCGAGTGAACGCATTTTAACGGCACTGTGCCAGTCGATATTTCTTCAATGCGACAAGTAGTTACAGAAGCATCGAGACGCCGAGACCCAGGCATTGACAGCCCATGCCGATTGTGGATTAGCAAAACAGACGCGCAACCTGTCCATGTAGCAATTAGCGCGCCCATTATTGGCAAAGCCTTCTGGGACGGCAAGTGTGGTGTTGCAGGCGGGAGTACGTAGGCGTTGCAGTGGGGTATTGAGTGGCAGGTGGTGTGTGCTGAACCTTCATTCAGTAACACAGGCAATCTTCGACGAGCTTTGATGGCCCCTTCGCGGGCAGAAGGCTCGGCCGCCCGCCCCGCTCCCACATGAGTGTGCATTGACGCGCACGTGTGGGAGCGGGGCGGGCGGCCGAGCCCTCTGCCCGCGAAGAGGCCCTCAAGATCACCTCAAATCACGCAGAAGCGCGGTGCATGTCCTTGTGAGTGTCGATGAGCTGCTGCACCACCCCCGGATCGGCCAGTGTAGAAATGTCGCCCAGAGCGTCGTATTCGGACGTGGCAATCTTGCGCAGGATGCGCCGCATGATCTTGCCCGAGCGCGTCTTGGGCAGCCCCGGCGCCCACTGGATCACATCGGGCGAGGCGATGGGGCCGATCTCCTTGCGCACCCAGTTCTTCAGCTCCAGGCGCAGTTCCTCGCTGGTCTGCTCGCCGCCATTGAGCGTGACGTAGACGTAGATACCCTGCCCCTTGAGGTCATGGGGAACGCCCACCACGGCGGCCTCGGCCACCTTGGGATGGGCAACCATCGCGCTTTCGATCTCGGCCGTGCCCATGCGGTGCCCGGAAACGTTGAGTACGTCATCGACTCGGCCAGTGATCCAGTAGTAGCCGTCTTCGTCGCGACGCGCGCCGTCGCCGGTGAAGTACATGCCGCGAAAGGTCTTGAAATAGGTATCGACGAAACGGTCATGGTCGCCGTAGAGGGTCCGCGACTGGCCCGGCCACGAATCGAGGATCACCAGGTTGCCCTCGGCGGCGCCGTCGATCAGGTTGCCCAGGTTGTCCACCAGCGCCGGCACCACACCGAAGAATGGCTTGGTCGCCGAACCGGGCTTGAGGCCGATCGCACCCGGCAGCGGACTGATCAGGATGCCGCCGGTTTCGGTCTGCCACCAGGTATCGACGATTGGGCAGTTCTGCTTGCCGACCGTGTTGTAGTACCAGTTCCAGGCCTCGGGGTTGATGGGTTCGCCGACCGAACCCAACAGGCGCAGGCTCGAACCATCGGCACCCTCGACGGCCTTGGTGCCCTCGGCCATCATCGCGCGGATAGCGGTGGGCGCCGTGTAGAGGATATTGACCTTGTGCTTGTCGATGATCTTCGACACCCGAGTGATGTCCGGGTAATTGGGCACGCCCTCGAACAGCAAGGTGGTGGCGCCATTGGCCAGGGGGCCGTAGACGATGTAGCTGTGGCCAGTGATCCAGCCCACGTCCGCCGTACACCAGTAGACGTCCCCAGGCTTGTAGTCGAACACTCGCTCATGAGTCAGCGCGGCGTACACCAGGTAGCCGCCGGTGGTGTGCAGCACGCCCTTGGGCTTGCCGGTCGAGCCTGAGGTGTAGAGGATGAACAGCGCTTCCTCGGCGCCCATTTCCTTCGGCGCGCAGGTGCTTGATGCCACCTCCAGCAGCGAGTGGTACCAGATGTCGCGATGACGGTTCCACTCGATCTCGCCACCGGTGCGCTTGCACACGATGACCTTCTGCACGCTGCTGGTTTCGGGGTTGGTCAGGGCGCGGTCGACGTTGGCCTTGAGCGGGGTCTTGCGACCACCACGCAGCCCTTCGTCAGCGGTGATCACCACCTTGGACTGGCAGTCGATGATGCGCCCCGCCAGCGCCTCGGGCGAGAAGCCACCGAACACCACCGAATGCACCGCGCCGATGCGGGTACAGGCGAGCATCGCCACCACCGCCTCGGGAATCATCGGCATGTACAGGGTCACCACGTCGCCGCGGTGCACATCCTGGCCGCGCAGGGCGTTGGCGAACTTGCACACCTCGGCGTGCAGCTCGCGGTAGGTGATGTGACGGCTTTCGGAAGGGTCGTCGCCTTCCCAGATGATCGCGACTTGATCGCCACGCTCGGCCAGGTGACGATCCAGGCAATTGTAGGAAACGTTGAGGGTACCGTCGGCGAACCATTTGATGTCGACATGGTGGTCGTCGAACGAGGTCTGCTTGACCTTGGTGAAGGGCTTTATCCAATCGAGGCGCTGCGCCTGTTCGCGCCAGAAACCGTCCGGGTTGACCACGGACTGCTGGTACATGGCCTTGTAGGTCGCCTCATCGGTCAACGTGGACGCCGCCACCTCTGGACGAACGGGATACAGGGAAGCCGCACTCATCTTTGATACCTCGGTTGAGTAGTTGTTGTTTTATACACCTGTTTTAAGGGTATCTGGCCTGTGCAGCCATTCGACGATGGTAGTACCGAGGCCCACACCCAGACCAGTACCGGTGCCTGCTCAGCGATGCGGGATTAACGCAGATTCGGATAAAACTGTTTATCCAAACCCGCTCTGTTTACTACAAGCACCGGCGCCTAGAATCGTTTTCGCCAGCAACGGCACTGCGATCGACAAAGGCTGTATCCCCCACGAAGGCTGTCGATCGCAACTTTCCCACTCCCAAGTTTCACACGTGACCTCACAAGGGCCGCGTGCCCCCTGACGACTGCAAAACAGGAAAATCGACATGAAAGCTTTTTTGATTCTGGCGCTGATCGGCGCGAGCGGCATGGCCCTGGCCGATGAGACGACCACTGCCGCCACACAGAAACCCGTGGTAGAACCCTATGAGTATTCACAGCATCCGGACATCGCCCATGTCATCTCCAACTCGGCGATCCCCAACGTCTGCGCCGTGGTGCCGGCGCGCCTGACCTACGAAGACTCGCAGGGCAAGCGCCACATCATGGAATACCACGTCATGGGCAACGGCTGTACCAACAGCTGAACACCTCCCGGCGTCGGGGCTGCGGCCCCGCTGCTGGCCCGCACCCGATCGACCCCGCCAGCACCTGCATGAGCAAGCGCCACCCATCCCGATCTCTCTTTTTGTGCCTCGTGCCTCTATCATGAGCGTCACGTAAGCCTGTCTTCATTTCTCGTGTGCGCCGGACACCCAGCCAGCCTGAACGCACCTGCGCCTTTCACCTGCTTCCGCGACGGATCTGCCCATGCCCCACTCCCAGCGCCCCATGACGGTCACGCTGCAAGTCGTCTCCATTGTTCTGTTCACCTTCATCGGCTACCTGAGCATCGGTATCCCGCTGGCGGTATTGCCGGGCTTCGTCCACAGCGACCTGGGCTACGGCGCGGTCATTGCCGGGCTGGTCATCAGCGTTCAGTACCTGGCCACCCTGCTCAGCCGCCCCCAGGCGAGCAAGATCATCGACAACCTGGGCAGCAAGAAGGCCGTGATCTACGGGTTGGTCGGCTGCGGCATCAGCGGGTTGTTCATGCTGCTGGCCGGCTGGTTGCAAAGCTGGCCGGCACTGAGCCTGGCCAGCCTGCTGGTGGGCCGAGTGTTGCTCGGATCGGCAGAAAGCCTGGTGGGCTCCGGTTCCATTGGCTGGGGGATCGGTCGGGTCGGGGCGGCCAACACCGCCAAGGTCATCTCCTGGAACGGCATCGCCAGCTACGGCGCACTGGCCATCGGTGCACCGCTGGGCGTGCTGATGGTCAAGTACCTGGGCTTGTGGAGCATGGGCGCGAGCATCATCGTGCTGGCGGGCGCGGGTATCGCCCTGGCCTGGAACAAGCTGCCCGCGCCGGTCGTGGCCGGCGAGCGCCTGCCGTTTCTGCACGTGCTGGGCCGCGTGCTGCCCCACGGTACCGGGCTGGCCCTGGGCGGTATCGGCTTCGGTACCATCGCTACCTTCATTACCCTCTACTACGCCAGCAATGCCTGGGACAACGCGGCGCTGTGCCTGAGCCTGTTCGGTGGCAGCTTCATTCTCGCCCGGCTCTTGTTCGGCAACTTGATCAACCGTCTGGGCGGCTTTCGCGTGGCGATCGTCTGCCTGAGCGTGGAGACCCTGGGCTTGCTGCTGCTGTGGCTGGCACCCAGCCAGGAACTGGCCATGGCCGGTGCGGCGCTGACCGGTTTCGGTTTTTCCCTGGTATTCCCGGCACTCGGCGTCGAAGCGGTCAACCTGGTGCCAGCGTCGAGCCGCGGTGCGGCCGTGGGGGCCTATTCGCTGTTCATCGACATGTCGCTGGGCATCACCGGGCCGGTGGCGGGCGCCATCGCCGCAGGCTACGGTTTCAGTGCGATCTTTCTGTTCGCCGCCGTCGCTGCGTGCGCCGGCCTGGGTTTGACCTTCTATCTATACAGGCAGGCGGCCAGCCTGGCATCGCCGCAAGACAAGCTGGTCTAGAACGGCATGGTCTACAGCAGGATGATCTAGAAGTCGATCTTGCCACGCCCGGCCTTGATCGCCCCGCGTTTGGTCTTGCCTTCCAGGCGGCGAGTCTTGGAGCCCAACGTAGGCTTGGTCGGCCGGCGCTTCTTCTCCACCTTGGTGGCCAGCAGGATCAGCTCGCGCAGGCGCTGCAAGGCGTCGGCGCGGTTCTGCTCCTGGGTACGAAACTGCTGCGCCTTGATGACGATGACGCCATCGCCGGTGATCCGGCTGTCGCGCAGCGCCAGCAGGCGCTCCTTGTAGAACAGCGGCAGCGACGAGGCGCCGATGTCGAAGCGCAGATGCATCGCGCTGGAAACCTTGTTGACGTTCTGCCCACCCGCGCCTTGCGCGCGGATGGCGCTGAGTTCGATTTCAGCGTCGGGCAGATGGACGGCGTTGGAGATTTCCAGCATGCAGCGCTCCGGTCAGGACGAGGGATTCGACTTGAGGCGATAGCACAGGTACATCCCGCCGATCCACAGAGGAATGGCATACACCGACACGCGAATGCCAGGAATCATCAGCATGATGATCAGGATGAACGCCACGAACGCCAGGCACAGGTAGTTGCCGTAGGGATACCACAACGCCTTGAACAAAGGCACCTGGCCCTGGCGCTGCAGGTGCTGGCGGAACTTGAGGTGCGAGTAGCTGATCATCGCCCAGTTGATCACCAGGGTTGCCACCACCAGCGACATCAACAGTTCGAGCGCCTGCTGCGGCACGAAGTAGTTCAATGCCACCGCTACCAGCGTGATCGCCGCCGACACCAGCAGCGCCCTGACCGGCACCCCACGGCCATCCACCTTGGCCAGTGCACGCGGCGCGTCACCCTGCTCGGCCATGCCCAGCAGCATGCGACTGTTGCAATAGGTGCCGCTGTTGTACACCGACAAGGCTGCGGTCAATACCACGAAGTTGAGAACGTGGGCGGCCGTGTCGCTGCCCAGCATCGAGAACACCTGGACGAACGGGCTGCCGCTGTAGGCGTCGCCCGAGGCGTTCAGGCTGGCCAGCAGGCCATCCCACGGGGTCAGCGACAACAGCACCACCAGCGCGCCGATGTAGAAGATCAGAATGCGGTAGATCACCTGATTGATGGCCTTGGGAATCACCGTCTTCGGGCTGTCGGCCTCGGCCGCCGTAAAGCCGAGCATTTCCAGGCCACCGAAAGAGAACATGATGATGGCCAGGGCCATGACCAACCCGCCTACACCGTTGGGGAAGAAACCACCATGGGCCCAGAGGTTGCTGACACTGGCCTGAGGGCCGCCGTCACCGCTGACCAGCAGATAGCTGCCCAGGGCAATCATGCCGACGATCGCCGCGACCTTGATGATGGCGAACCAGAATTCGGTCTCGCCGAACACCTTGACGTTGGTCAGGTTGATGGCATTGATCATCAGGAAAAACACCGCGGCGGAGACCCACGTGGGTATTTCCGGCCACCAGTAATGCACGTACTTGCCGACGGCGGTCAACTCGGACATGCCTACCAGGATGTACAGCACCCAGCAGTTCCAGCCGGACAGGAAACCGGGAAACCGGCCCCAGTAGCTGTGGGCGAAATGACTGAAAGAGCCGGCGACCGGTTCTTCGACGATCATCTCGCCCAGTTGGCGCATGATCAAGAAGGCAATGAAACCGCAGATGGCATAGCCCAGGATCATCGAAGGCCCGGCGGACTTGAGCACGCCTGCCGAACCCAGGAACAGCCCGGTACCGATGGCGCCGCCCAAAGCGATTAATTGGATATGGCGATTCTTCAGCCCACGCTTGAGCTGGTTTGGTTCAGTCATCAGGGAGAAGTCACTTGTTCAATGCTGGAAGTATGGAAGGCGCGATCGCCGATCGCTTCACGCTGGTGCCCTGTGGGAGCGGGTCTCTGCCCGCGAAGAGCCCCCCACTGACACCCCACAAAAAAACGCCAACCCTGGAAGGTTGGCGCAGGCGCATATCAGCTGTTCTTACTCAGGCTTGGGCTTGCGACGGCCAAAGCCGGGGCGCTGACCGGTGCCGGCGGCCGGGCCGCGACGGTTGCCCGACGGCGCGTCATCTACCAGCTTGATGCCCGGACGCTTTGCAGCAGGCTTGGCACCCGGCTTGCCTGCAGGCCTGACTGGACGCTTGTTCATGTCCGCCGGACGCTCGGCCACGGCACTGCCACGACCGCTGTCCTTGCGCGCGGCCGGAGCCGAATCACCACGTGGCTGACGGGCTGGACGCTGCTCGCTGGACGGCGCCGAATCGCCGCGTGGCTGGCGAGCCGGGCGTTGATCGGTGGACGGCGCGCCGTCGTGGGCCGGACGCAAGGTGCGTACGCGCTCGCCGCGACCCATCGGGCGCGAGGATTTGCGCTGCATGCGCTCCAGCTTGTCCTTGGTCTTGGTGGTCATCGACGGCATGGCCACGGCAGTCAGGCCCACTTCGGCGCTCAAGGTATCGACTTCACCCTGAGTCAGCTCGCGCCAACGACCCATCGGCAGGTCGGAATTGAGAAATACCGGACCGAAGCGCACACGCTTCAGGCGGCTGACCACCAACCCCTGGGATTCCCACAGGCGACGCACTTCGCGGTTGCGGCCTTCCATCACCACGCAGTGGTACCAGTGGTTGAAGCCTTCGCCACCCGGTGCCTGCTGAATATCGGTGAAGCGAGCGGGCCCGTCTTCCAGGATCACGCCGTTCTTGAGGCGCAGCAGCATGTCGTCGTCGACTTCGCCGCGTACGCGAACCGCGTATTCACGGTCCATTTCGAACGAGGGATGCATCAGGCGGTTGGCCAACTCGCCGTCGGTGGTGAACATCAGCAGCCCGGTGGTGTTGATGTCCAAACGGCCGACGTTGATCCAGCGGCCTTCGCGCGGGCGCGGCAGGCGGTCGAATACGGTCGGGCGGCCTTCGGGGTCGTCGCGGGTGCAGATTTCGCCGTCGGGCTTGTTGTAGATGATCACGCGGCGCACGGTTTCCGAAGCTTCTTCGCGCTTGATCACCTTGCCATCGACGGTAATGGCGTCGTGCAGATCGACGCGCTGACCCAGGGTCGCGACCTTGGCGTTGACCTTGATTCGGCCTTCGCTGATCCACGCCTCGACGTCGCGGCGCGAACCCACGCCGATACGGGCCAATACTTTCTGCAGTTTTTCGCCGGCTGGGCCGATTTCCTGGCTGCCGTCTTGCTGATCGAGATCTTTCATCGTAAGCACCTCCCGGTGGGTCGAATTGAATGCTGCTCGGCGCAGGCGCGCCGGAGGGCCGCGAATGATACGCGCAACACAGCGCCTGCGCATCAAAGGCTAGCCGATTTTTTCAGGCTTTCTTCTTTTTCCGCTTGGCGGTGCCTTTCATGTCTTTCAGGCGCTGCACCGCCTGTGCGTTCACGTCGCGACGCTCGTCCTTGTCCATCTTCTTCCAGGCCTTGCACTCAGGCTTGGTGCGGCCACAGGCAATACAGGTCTCGTCAGTGAACTTGCAGACGCTGATACAGGGGTTCTTGCTGCTCATGAATAACGGTACTCGAGGATGGCCGAAACGTTTGGACAACAGCCCAGCCAAATCGCGCCCACAAAAAAAGCGATCCGAAGGTCGCTTTCTTTGTTTGCTTCGAGGAGTTCAAGGGCCTCGAGGCTTTGTATGGCGCAGCGGACGGGACTCGAACCCGCGACCCCCGGCGTGACAGGCCGGTATTCTAACCGACTGAACTACCGCTGCGTATCGCTCGGACTTGCGTCCGTTTGAAACCTGTTGACCAAGAACTTCGAGGTTCTCGATCGCTGACCCGGCGAACCGAATCAGTGTATAAAATGGCGCAGCGGACGGGACTCGAACCCGCGACCCCCGGCGTGACAGGCCGGTATTCTAACCGACTGAACTACCGCTGCGCAGTGTGTGCTCTCTTGCTTCAGCACGTGTTGCTCTTTGTTGCGTTCTCAGCTGCATTCTAGCGAAATGGTGGGTGATGACGGGATCGAACCGCCGACCCTCTGCTTGTAAGGCAGATGCTCTCCCGGCTGAGCTAATCACCCTTTGCTTCGCTGAGGCCGCGAAATTTACGCAGGTACCGAACCTAAGTCAATACCCTGTATGAAGTTTTTTTGAAAAAGGTACAGCTTGAGCGATTGGCAAGGTGTGGAAAGCATTCGCGGCCGCTGACCGCTCCTACGGTGATCCCCACAATGCCAGGGATGATCGTGGGAGCGGCCAGCGGCCGCGAATAATCGCTTACAACGCCGCCAGCCCGCGCGCCAGATCGGCTTGCAGGTCGCCAACGTCTTCCAGCCCTACCGCCACCCGGATCAGGCTGTCGCGAATCCCTGCCGCCTCGCGCTCGGCCGGCGACAAGCGCCCGTGCGACGTGGTGGCCGGGTGGGTGATGGTGGTCTTGCTGTCGCCCAGGTTGGCGGTGATCGAGATCAGGCGGGTTGCATCGATGAAGCGCCAGGCGCCCTCCTTGCCTCCCTTGACCTCGAAACTGACCACGGCGCCGAAGCCCTTGGTCTGACGCTTGGCCAGTTCATGCTGGGGATGGCTCGGCAGGCCGGAGTAATGCACCTTCTCGATGCCATCCTGCGCCTCCAGCCACTGCGCCAGCACCTGCGCGCTGGCGCAGTGGGCACGCATGCGCAGGTTCAGGGTTTCCAGACCCTTGAGAAAGATCCAGGCGTTGAACGGGCTCAAGGTAGAGCCAGCGGTGCGCAGGTAACCCAGCACCTCGTTCATTTCCTTGCTCCGGCCGCACACGGCGCCGCCCATGCAACGGCCCTGGCCGTCGATGAACTTGGTCGCCGAGTGCACGACGATGTCGGCACCCAGCGCCAGCGGCTGCTGCAGCGCCGGCGTGCTGAAGCAGTTATCGACCACCAGCATGGCGCCCTTGGCCTGGGCCACGGCGCTCAAGGCCGTGATGTCGACCAACTCGGCCAGCGGGTTGGACGGCGACTCGACGAAAAGCAGCCTGGTATTGGCCTTGATGGCCCGTTCCCAGCCGCTGACGTCGGCCAATGGCACGTAGTCCACTTCGATCCCGAAGCGCTTGAAGTACTTCTCGAATAGGCTGATGGTCGAACCGAACACGCTCTGCGAGACCAATACGTGGTCGCCCGCACTGCACAGGCTCATGACCACGGCAGTGATCGCCGCCATGCCGGTGGCGAAGCCGACCGCCTGCTCCGCGCCTTCCAGAGCAGCCAGGCGCTCTTCGAAGGAGCGCACGGTGGGGTTGGTGTAGCGCGAGTAGACATTGCCCGGCACTTCGCCGGCGAAACGCGCCGCGGCATCGGCCGCGGTACGAAAAACATAGCTGGAAGTGAAGAACAGCGGGTCGCTGTGTTCGCCTTCCGGCGTGCGGTGCTGGCCGGCGCGAACCGCCAGGGTGTCGAACGACACCCCTTCGAGGTCGCTATCCAGTCGCCCGGCATCCCATTCCTGTGTCATGCCGTTGCTCCCATTCAGTTGTTGTAGAGGTCTATGATCGCGCTGACCGCATGCGACTTGCTCTTGTTGGAGTCGTTGCGCGCCTGCTCGATCTTGTTCAGATAGAACGCGTCGATATCGCCGGTGACGTACTTGCCGTCGAACACCGCGCAATCGAAGTTCTCGATCTTGACCTTGCCACCACCGACCGCGTCGATCAGGTCGGGCAGGTCCTGGTAGATCAGCCAGTCGGCACCGATCAGATCGGCCACTTCCTGGGTGCTGCGATTGTGCGCAATCAGCTCATGCGCACTCGGCATGTCGATGCCGTAGACGTTCGGGTAGCGCACGGCTGGAGCAGCCGAGCAGAAATAGACGTTCTTGGCGCCGGCTTCGCGAGCCATCTGGATGATCTGCTTGCAGGTGGTGCCGCGAACGATCGAATCGTCCACCAGCATCACGTTCTTGCCGCGGAACTCCAGCTCGATGGCATTGAGCTTCTGGCGCACCGATTTCTTGCGCGCGGCCTGACCGGGCATGATGAAGGTACGACCGATGTAGCGATTCTTGACGAAGCCTTCGCGAAATTTGACGCCCAGGTGATTGGCCAGTTCCAGGGCCGCGGTGCGGCTGGTGTCCGGAATCGGGATGACCACGTCGATGTCGTGCTCGGGGCGTTCGCGCAGGATCTTGTCGGCCAGCTTCTCGCCCATGCGCAGGCGCGCCTTGTACACCGAGATGCCGTCGATGATCGAGTCTGGACGCGCCAGATAGACGTGTTCGAAGATGCACGGTGCGTACTGCGGGTTGGGTGCGCACTGGCGGGTGTGCAGTTTGCCGTCTTCGGTGATGTACACCGCCTCGCCCGGCGCCAGGTCGCGGATCAGGGTGAAGCCGAGCACATCCAGGGACACGCTTTCGGAGGCGATCATGTATTCCACGCCTTCGTCGGTGTGGCGCTGGCCGAACACGATCGGACGGATCGCGTGCGGGTCACGGAAACCGACGATGCCGTAGCCGGTGATCATGGCCACTACCGCATAACCACCGGTGCAGCGCTTGTGCACATCGGTAACGGCCGCGAACACGTCTTCCTCGGTGGGCTGCAGCTTGCCGCGCACGGCCAGTTCGTGGGCGAACACGTTGAGCAGCACTTCGGAGTCCGAACTGGTGTTGACGTGGCGCAGGTCCGATTCGTAGATTTCCTTGGCCAACTGCTCGACGTTGGTCAGGTTGCCGTTGTGCGCCAGAGTGATGCCATAGGGCGAGTTGACGTAGAACGGCTGGGCCTCGGCCGAGGTCGAGCTGCCCGCCGTGGGATAGCGCACATGGCCGATGCCCATGTGCCCGACCAGCCGCTGCATATGACGCTGCTGGAAAACGTCCCGTACCAGCCCGTTGTCCTTGCGCAGGAACAACTTGCCATCGCTACTGGTAACGATACCGGCAGCATCCTGGCCGCGGTGTTGGAGGACCGTTAGCGCGTCATACAGCGCTTGATTGACGTTCGACTTACCGACGATACCGACGATGCCACACATGCGACGCAACCCCTACTTAATGAATCTGAACTGAGCACCACTCACTGCGCCTTGTTGGCCGGCAAGAGGTGTTCCTTGAACGGAATGTCAGCCGGTGCGCTGATTCCGCTGGCGAGCCACTGGCTGGACATCCCCAGAATGAGGTTTTTCGACCAGTCAGCAACCAAAAGAAATTGCGGCAGCAGGCGTGATTCCTGCCACCAGGCATCCTGTTGAACCGGCCCCAGGCTCATCAGCCCGGCAGCCACTACCACCAGCAGGCCACCGCGCGCGGCGCCGAAGACCATGCCCAGGAAGCGGTCGGTGCCCGACAGCCCGGTGACGCGAATGAGCTCGCCGATCAGGTAGTTGACCATGGCGCCTACCAACAAGGTGGCCACGAACAGCACGGCACACCCGGCAATGACGCGTGCGGATGGGGTCTGGATGTAGTTTTCGAAGTAACCGGCGAGGGAACCGCCGAACAGCCAGGCCACGCCACCTGCGACTATCCACGTAACCAGCGACAGGGCTTCCTTGACGAAGCCGCGTGTCAAGCTGATCAGTGCGGAGATGGCGATGATCGCGATGATCGCCCAGTCAACCCAGGTAAATGCCACAGTGCGGCCTGCATACGGATAAGGCGGCGCATTTTAGCAGAGCGCGGGCGCGGGGGTAAGCAGCGATTGTCGCAGTGCGCTCCGCGCCCTTTTCGCGGCCGCTGACCGCTCCTGCATTCAACCGCGATTCCTTGTGGGAGCGGCCAGCGGCCGCGAAAGGCGCGCCGCGGTCCCGCTTCGGACGAAGACTCAGCCGCGCTCGGGCTCGAAACGCACGACGAAGCCCTGCAGCTTCTGCTGGCGGTTGATCACGTCACGCAGACGCTCGGCCTCGGCGCGCTCGACCAGCGGACCGACGAATACCCGGTTCTTGCCATCGGCCGTACGCACGTAGGCGTTGTAGCCCTGCGCGCGCAGGCTCTTCTGCAAGGTGTCGGCACCGGCGCGGTTGGACAGACTGGCCAATTGCACGGACCAGCTGACCGGCAGCCCGTTGGGGTCGATCTTGCTGGCGGTGTCCGTCTTGGCGACCGGTGGCACCTTGGCCGCAGCGATGGGCGCGGAAGGCTGCACCGATTCCACCGGCTTCTTCACAGGTGCGGCAGGCGCCGTAGGCACCGACTGGATCGGCTGGCTAGGCGGAGCAGCCTGTGTTGCGGCCTGCGCTGGAACCGGCTCTGTCTCGATGATCTGCGGCTCGGGCACGACAACCGGCTCGACCTGCACCTGAGGCGCAGCCGGGGCCTGCGGCGCTGCCGGAGCCTGCACCTGAACCTGGCGCACGGTTTGATCCTCCCGTGAAAACAGCATCGGCAGGAAAATCACCGCCAGCGCGATCAGCACCAGGGCGCCGATCATGCGCTGCTTGAACACCTTATTGGGCAATGCCATCCACGTTCTCCGGTTCTACGTTGCCATACATCCATTTCAGGGCCTGGGCGACACAGTGGAACGAGCCGAACACCAGAATCTCGTCACCCTCGCCTGCGGCTTCGCACTGCGCTTCGAGCGCATCGGCGAGGCTGCCATGAGACGTCGTGTCAGCGCCAAGGTTCAGGAGCGCGGCATCGAGCTCGGCAGCCGGACGGCTGCGCGGTGTTTTCAGCGGTGCGACCGCCCACTGCGCGATGACGGCTGTCAGCGGCTCGACGACCCCGACCAGATCCTTGTCGGCGAGCAGGCCGAACACTGCCAGACGCCGACCCGCCAAGGGCTGACGCGCCAGACGCTCGGCCAGAAAGCGAGCGGCGTGCGGGTTGTGACCCACGTCCAGCAGGATGTCGACCGACTTGCCGGCGTAACTCACACGGTGGCGGTCCAGGCGGCCGGCCACCCGGGTGTGCGCCAGCGCCCAACCCATACGTGCAGCGTCGCGCGGCAGATCAAGCGCCACGTAGGCCTGCAGGGCGAGCGCGGCGTTTTCCAGCGGCAGGCTGGGCAGTGGCAGCGACAGCAACTCGACCGGGTAGCCTTCGACATCCATCCCACGCCACGACCAATGATCGCCCTGCACGGTGAAATCGTAGTCGCGTCCGCGCAGATAGAACGGGCAACCCAGCGTGGCAATCTGCTCGAGCAATGGCTGCGGAGGGTCGATATCGCCGCACAGTGCCGGCACGCCAGCGCGCAGGATGCCGGCCTTCTCGAACGCCACCGACTCGCGGGTATCGCCCAGGTACTCGGCATGGTCCAGACCGATGCTGGTGACCACGGCCACGTCTGCATCCACCAGGTTGACCGCGTCGAGTCGACCGCCCAGGCCCACTTCCAGTACCACGGCATCCAGCCCGGCGCGCTGGAACAACCAGAGCGCGGCCAGGGTGCCCATCTCGAAATAGGTCAAGGTGGTGGCGCCGCGTGCGGCTTCAACGGCAGTGAACGCCTCGCACAGCTGGGCATCGGTAGCCTGCTGGCCGTCGATCAGCACCCGCTCGTTGTAGCGCAGCAGATGCGGCGAGGCATAGACCCCCACTTTCAGATCGCGATCCTGCATCAGGGCCGCGATGAACGCACAGGTCGAACCCTTGCCGTTGGTGCCGGTCACCGTGACCACACGCCCGGCTGGCTTGCTCAGGCCCAGGCGCTGCGCGACTTCGCGGCAACGGTCCAGGCCCATGTCGATGGCCGAAGGGTGCAGCTGCTCCAGATAGGCGAGCCACTGGCTCAGGCTGCGCTCGGTCATACGTTGGCGGGCGCCGGCGGAACCACAATGGGCTCGATCGGGGCAGCGACGTAGGTAGGCGTCGGCAAGCCCATGAACTGGGCGAGCAGGCTGCCCAGGCGCGGGCGCAGTTCCTGGCGCGAAATGATCATGTCGATCGCGCCGTGCTCGATGAGGAATTCGCTGCGCTGGAAGCCTTCCGGAAGTTTTTCGCGCACGGTCTGCTCGATCACCCGCGGGCCGGCAAAACCGATCAGCGCCTTGGGCTCGGCAACGATCACGTCACCCAGCATCGCCAGGCTGGCGGAGACACCACCGTAGACCGGGTCGGTCAGCACCGAAATGAACGGAATGCCTTCTTCGCGCAAACGCGCCAGGACTGCAGAGGTCTTGGCCATCTGCATCAGCGAAATCAGCGCTTCCTGCATGCGTGCGCCACCGGAAGCGGCAAAACAGATCATCGGGCAACGGTTTTCCAGGGCGTAGTTGGCAGCGCGCACGAAGCGCTCGCCGACGATGGCACCCATGGAGCCACCCATGAACGAGAATTCGAAGGCGCTGGCCACAACTGGCATGCCCAGCAAGGTGCCGCTCATGGAGATCAGCGCGTCCTTTTCGCCCGTCTGCTTCTGCGCTGCGGTGAGGCGATCCTTGTACTTCTTGCCGTCGCGGAATTTCAGGCGATCGACCGGTTCCAGATCGGCGCCCAGTTCGGCGCGGCCGTCTTCGTCGAGGAAAATGTTCAGGCGCGCACGCGCACCGATGCGCATGTGGTGGTTGCACTTGGGACAGACGTCGAGGGTCTTCTCCAGCTCCGGACGGTACAGCACTGCTTCGCAGGACGGGCACTTGTGCCACAGGCCTTCGGGCACCGAGCTTTTCTTCACTTCCGATCGCATGATCGAAGGGATCAGCTTGTCTACCAACCAGTTGCTCATGCTTTATTTCTCCAGTACCGGGGACGACTGGCCTGGCCAGGTCCCGCGCATGCTCTTGAGCGTGTTCAGATATGAAACGAATACGTGGGCGAGCGTGGCGCAGGCTTCACACCTGGGTGCCGCGCGTTTCGCGAAACGTATGGACGGTGCCGAGCTGCGTGCCGTCACATGCTGCTCCCACGCACCGCCTTGAGGAAAGCGTCGATCTTGCCGTGATCCTTGATGCCTTTGCTCGACTCGACCCCGCCGCTGACATCCACCGCCCAGGGTTTGACCTGAGCGATGGCCTGGGCGACGTTGCCGGCGTGAAGCCCGCCTGCCAGCACGATCGGCTTGTCCAGGTGCTCGGGCACCAGCGACCAGTCGAACGCTTCGCCGGTGCCGCCGGGCACACCGGCGACGTAGGTATCGAGCAGGATACCGCTGGCGTTGCGATAGGCCCGGCAGGCCGCCTGCAGATCATCACCGGCGCGCACGCGCAAGGCCTTGATGTAGGGACGGTGGTAGCCCTCGCATTCGTCCGGGGTTTCGTCGCCATGGAATTGCAGCAGGTCCAGCGGCACGGCATCGAGGATTTCACCCAGTTCGCAACGGCTGGCATTGACGAACAAGCCGGTGGTGGTCACGAACGGCGGCAGCGCGGCGATGATCGCGCGTGCCTGTTGCACGCTCACCGCCCGAGGGCTTTTGGCATAGAACACCAACCCGATCGCATCGGCACCCGCGTGCGCAGCGGCCAAAGCATCCTCTATGCGGGTAATACCGCAGATTTTGCTGCGAACGGCTGACATGTCGGCGAGTACCTCGACTTGACTGGGGAACGGCGGATGTTAGCAAATGCTGTCGGCGACGTCAGCCAGTGTGTCGAACCCGGTCAGGAAGTGCGGGCCGATATAGCGCTCGGGCAGTGGAAACTCATCGCGGTATTCGACTTGTACCAGGTAGAGCCCGAAGGGATGGGCCGTGACCCCGCCGGTACGGCGCACCCGGCTCTGCAACACTTCGGCGGCCCATTCGATGGGACGCTCGCCGGTGCCGATGGTCATCAGCACACCGGCGATGTTGCGCACCATGTGGTGCAGGAAGGCATTGGCGCGCACGTCGATGACGATCATCTTGCCGTGCTGAGTGACCCGCAGGTGATGCAGTTGCTTGATCGGCGACTTGGCCTGGCACTGGCCGGCGCGGAAAGCGCTGAAGTCGTGGGTACCGACCAGGGCCTGGGCGGCGGCGGCCATGCGGGTGACATCCAGCGGACGGTGATTCCAGGTGATTTCCTCGCCCAGATGGGCGGGTCGGATCTGGTCGTTGTAGATGACGTAGCGGTAGCGGCGGGCGATGGCCTTGAAACGAGCATGGAAATTGGGCGGCATGATTTTGGCCCAGGTAACGCTGACATCGTGGGGCAGGTTGATGTTGGCGCCCATGACCCAGGCTTTCATGCTGCGTTCGGCCTGGGTATCGAAATGCACCACCTGGCCGCAGGCGTGAACACCCGCGTCCGTGCGGCCGGCGCACATCAGCGAGATGGGCGATGCGGCGACCTTGCCCAGAGCGTCTTCGAGGGTTTCCTGCACGGTGCGCACGCCGGAGGCCTGGCGTTGCCAGCCCCGGTAGCGCGAACCTTTGTATTCAACGCCCAGGGCAATGCGATAGAAGCCGTCGGCCGCCGATTCGGCGACCGCGTTGTCGATGTTTTGCACGAAGTTGCAGCCTGTTGGTTAAGCGATGGCGGCGATTATACCGGATCATCGAATGGCGGCGCTGCCTTCGCGGGCAGAGCCCGCTCCCCCAAAGGGGCCCTCGATGCACAGCTGTGGGAGCAGGTTCGGGCGTCAGACGGCGACGGCCGCATCGCGTTACCGGCTGATGCGCCCTAGCATCTCGCGCGCCTCATCCTGCTGCCCGGTGCTGCCTTCTTTCAGCACCTCGCCCAGAATGTCGCGGGCACCGTCGTTGTCGCCCATCTCGATGTAGGCACGGGCCAAGTCAAGCTTGGTGCCAGCCTCGTCTCCCCCGTCGAGGTAGTCGAAATCGTCTTCGCCTTCGATCGGCGGGAGGTCTTCAGGCTTGGGTGGCACGGCGAACGGTTCGGCCATGGGTGTGCGGGCAAAACCGTCGGACAGTTTTTCCAGTTCGGCATTGATCTCGTTGAGGCGCGATTCGGGTGCCTGTGGCTCCTCGGCTTCATCAGCCAACGACAGATCGAAATCTTGCGGCAAGGTCACGTCGTTTTCATCGGACGGGTTGCCCGCCGCAGCTTTCTGCTCGGCCAGCAAGGTGTCGAAGTCGATGTCACTGCCCGCCGTCGGCGCAGGGTCGAGGGTGTCGTCCAGATTGAGGTCGAAATCGGTGTCGAAGGTGCCGTCCAGCGAATCGGCGGACCCCGGTTCGTCGTGCAGCAGCTGCTTGACGTAATCGGCGTCCAGCTGCGCTGCCGTGGCAGCTGCACCGGCGGCGGCCGCGGCAACCCCCAGCATGGCAGGGAAACGGGTTTTCAACCGCTCGACGTCCGCATGGTTCTGGCCGGTGGCGATCAACTGCCGTTCCTGACCGACGAAGCCATCACGGTCCCCCTGCAGGCCATACACTTCCATCAGTTTCAAGCGCAGGTCGCTGCGCTTGGGCTCGCGCTCGGTCGCCGCCTCCAACAGTTCGGCGGCGTGATTGAGGCGGCCGCGGGCAATGCTCTGCTCCACTTCCGCGAACAGTCCTTCGTCGGTATCGATGCTGGGGCGCAGCGGCGGCGTAGGCAGCACGGTCGGCGCGGGCGCCTCGGCGAAGGTAGCAGGCGCGGCACTGGCCCTGGCGCCCGCTACCGAAGCGGCCACCATGGCCGGAGTCAGGTGCACGGTCGCTGCCGGGCGCTCCAGCCCTTCGAAGCTGTTGGGCGGCAAATCGAGATCCGGGCCGTGATCGGGCTCTTCGGCCAGCGCACGGGCCATGCGCATGTGCTTCTCCGCCTCCTGCTGGGCCTTGCGACGGCGGGCCAGCAACAGCAGCAGCAAGAGCAGCGCCGCAAGGGCACTGGCACCCACGACCATCAGCAGGGTCGAGTTGTCGCTGGGCTGCTCGGCAACCGCATCATCGGCCGGGTCGCCGGTCGCATCCAGCGGCTCACCCTGAGGCAACGCTGGCGTACTGGCGGCCGCGTCAGGATTGACCTGCTCGGTGGCGCCGGGTACCGCCGGTGCCGGAACCAGCGCGGCATTGACCGGGGCATCGGGATCGCCCTCGGCAGGCTCGCCGCTGGCATCCGCAGGGGCCAGCACCTGCGCCGGCGCCAATGCCTCGGCCGGCACCGGAACATCGGCGCCCGCCGCCTGCATCTTGGCCAGTTGGTCGTTCTTGAGCTGAATCAGTTTCTGCAACTTGTCGAGCTGACTTTGCAGATCGGCGTTGCGGCTGCGCAATTCTTCGTTGTCACGGCGCGTGGAATCCAGGGCTTCCTGGGTCACGGCGAGCTTCTGGTCGAGTGCCCTGGCATCGCCCGCCGGGCCGTTGGCCTCGCTGGCGCCAGACACCAAACTGAGGTTGTCTTGCGGCGGCGCGGCGGCCGGCGCCGGAGCACCGTTGCCACGGCGCGTGGCATCGACCTGTTGCGCCCGCGGACCGAGGCGACGCCCTTCGCGCCAGGCAGCATTCTGCCGCGCGACTTCGGCTACAGCAGGGCCCGGCGCGGTGGCCGCGGTCTGCTGCGCGTCAGGCATGCGCAGCACCTGGCCGGTCTTGAGACGGTTGATGTTGCCGTCGAGGAACGCATCGGGATTGAGCGCCTGGATGGCCAGCATTGCTTGCTGGACCGAGCTGCCCTGGCGATTGCGCGCAGCGATCTCCCACAGGGTGTCACGCGAACCCGTGGTGTAGGACGTCTGGTTGGCGCTGGCCGCGGGGGCGCTCAGCGCCGGCTGCGGTGCATTCTGCGCCGCCTGTGCTGCCTGCGGGGCAAACTGCGCGGGATCGAGCAGCATGCTGTAGTCGCGCAGCAGCCGGCCGCTGGGAAAATTGACCTGCACCAGGAACTTAACCAAGGGCGCCGACAAGGGTTGCGTCGAGGTCACACGGATGACGCTGCGGCCACTGGCGTTGATCACCGGGGTGAAGCGCAGGCTGTCGAGAAATGCCTGGCGCTCGACGCCCGCCTTGCTGAACTCCTCGGCCGGGGCCAGCACTGGCTGCACCTCGGCGGCAGTGAGGCCGCGCACATCGAGCAGTTCTATCTCGGCGAGCAGGGGCTGGTTCACCGCGGACCTGAGGGTCAACTCACCCAGCTCCAGGGCGTTGGCGATACCGGAGGACAGCGCCGAAGCGGCAGCCATTGCTAACACCAGTTTGCGAACTTGAACCATGGCCTAATCCTTGTCTGAACATTCCTCGGCAAGCGAGAAGAAGCTTGCGCTGTCGCATGCGAACAGCTGGGCAAAACGTGCGAACTGTCTGCAAATTGTCGGCAAGTATCTTTTAGCCATGACCTTTAATCAACAACTCGGCCACTTGTACCGCATTCAACGCGGCGCCCTTGCGCACGTTGTCCACCGTGGCCCACAGGCTCAGCGCCTGGGGATCGTCGATACCGCTGCGTACACGGCCTACGTACACCACGTCCTGGCCTACCGCATCGCCCACGGCTGTAGGGTAGTCGTCTTCTACCGTTTCGATCCCGGGCGCCGCAGCCAGGGCCTGATTGATGGCCGCAAGGTCCAGCGTCGTGCCTGTCTGCAGCGCGATGCTGTAGCTGTCGCCAAAGAACACCGGCGCCTGCAGGCAGGTCACCGAAATCTTCAGCGTCGGCATGCCAAGCAGCTCGCGCAGTTCGTCGACCAGCCGGCGCTCCAGCGGCACATGGCCCTGCACGTCCGGCGTACCGACCTGCCCCAGCAGGTTGAAGGCAATCTGGCGGTCGAAGAACTGCGGTTCCAATGGGCGCACATTGAGCAGCTCGGCCGTCTGCCGGGCGAGTTCGCTGACAGCCTCGCGGCCCAGCGCCGAGACGGCCAGACAGGCGGTCACGTGTACCTGCTGCAGATCCAGCACTGCACGCAGGGGCGCCAGGATCACGGCCAGCGCGGTGGCGGCAGCGCTGGGGCTGGCAACTTGCACGGGCAGTGGCAGATCGCTCAGCACGGCGGCATTGGCTTCCGGGACCACGTTGGGGGCCTGGGACGCCGGCAGGCCGGCCGACAGATCGATGACCGTGCAACCGGCCGCCGTGGCACGCGCTGCCAGACTGCGCGTCACTGCAGGGCCAGCGGCGAAGAACACCAGCTTGACCAGGCTGAAATCGAACTGATCGACTTCACGCACGCGCACGTTCTTGCCGCGAAAGGCCACCGACGCACCGGCCGATTCGCTGCTTGCCAACAGGTGCAGTGCACCTACCGGGAAATCACGTTCTTCGAGAACCTGCACGAGGGTTTCGCCAACCGTTCCGGTGGCGCCGATCACGGCGATGTCGAAAGTCTGGGGCATGGGCAGGGTCCTCAAGAAATGAACAGGGCGCGCACTTTATCGGTTATCGGCCGCGCTGTCCTGGCAGCAGACAGACGATGCGGTTTGCCTGAACCACCGCGGCGCGCCTTTCGCGGCCACGGACCGCTCCTACGAACAACCTCGTAACCTGCGTAGGAGCGGTCATCGGCCGCGAAGGGAGCGACGCGGTGGTTCAGTCTTTCTTGTCTTTCTTGTCCTTCTTGAAAGCCGCTTCCAGCGCATCGTTGATCGTGCGCAGTACCTTGACTCGCGCCCAGCGCTTGTCATTGGCCTCGACCAGCGTCCAGGGCGCCACCTCACTGCTGGTGCGATCGACCATATCGCCCACCGCGTCGCGATAGGCACCCCATTTTTCCCGGTTGCGCCAGTCGTCTTCGGTGATCTTGAAACGCTTGAACGGGATCTGTTCACGTTCCTTGAACCGTTCCAGCTGAGTCTGTTCATCGATCGCCAGCCAGAACTTGACCAGTACCACACCGGCATCGGTCAGTTGCTCTTCGAAATCATTGATTTCGCCATAGGCGCGCATCCAGTCGGCCGGACTGCAAAAGCCTTCGATCCGCTCCACCAGCACACGACCGTACCAGGAGCGGTCGAACACAGTGAACTTGCCCCGCGCCGGCAATTGCCGCCAGAAACGCCACAGATAAGGCTGAGCGAGTTCGTCCTGGGTGGGCGCGGCAATCGGCACGATGTGGTATTGACGCGGGTCGAGCGCGGCGGCGACGCGCTTGATCGCTCCACCCTTGCCCGCCGCATCGTTGCCTTCGAACACCGCCACCAAAGCGTGACGGCGCATGCGCTTGTCGCGCATCAGGCCTGCCAGACGGGCCTGCTCGGCAATCAACTGGCGCTCATAATCATCCTTCTGCAGATGCCGGCTCAGATCCAGGCTACCGATCAGGCTGCGTTTGTCGATGCTTTCACCGATGCTCGCCACGGCCTTGCGCACTGGCTCGGTGGGCGCCTTCAGGGCAGCCTGCAAACCTTCGAGCAGAATCTGCCCGACCGCCAGGCTGCGGTAGTTGGCATCCACACCCTCGATCACATGCCACGGCGCGTAGTCGCGACTGGTGCGCCGCACCACGCGTTCGCCGAAGCGCACGAAACGGTCATAGGTCCTGGACTGCTGCCAGTCCAGCGGGCTGATCCGCCAGCTGTGCAACGGATCGTCACGCAGCGACTTGAGCCGCGCCTTCATCTGATGCTTGGACAAGTGGAACCAGAACTTGAAGATCAGCGCACCTTCGTCGCAGAGCATTCGCTCCAGCCGCTGCGCGCCGTTGATGGCCTGCTCCAGACGGCCATCCTTGATGTCGCCATGCACCCGATCCTGAATCATCTGGCTGTACCAGTTGCCGAAGAACACCCCCATGCGGCCCTTGGCCGGTAACTGGCGCCAGTAGCGCCAGGCCGGTGGTCGCGCCAGTTCCTCGTCGGTCTTTTCATCGAAGGTGCGCACCTCGATCAGGCGCGGGTCCATCCACTCGTTGAGCAACTTGACCGTCTCGCCCTTGCCCGCCCCTTCGACGCCGTTGATCAACACGATCACCGGGAAACGCGCCTGCTCCTTGAGCTCGTACTGGGCTTCCAGCAGCGCTTCGCGCAGGGCAGGCAGACGCGCCTCGTAAGTGTCCTTGTCGATGGCGTGACCAATCTCGGCAGATTCGAACATGGGGCAGGCATTCCTCTTCGGTTAGCTTGAGCGAGCCCGGGCAGGCTCGGTGGGGCTGTACGTATCGCTATTGAAGCCGACCCGTTCGAGTTGCGTTAGTTCGCCCAGTACGGTGCTCTCCGCGTCCTGACGGCGCCGCGCGATGTCGTTGGCCTGGCGCAGATAGTCACCGCTGCTGCCTGGCTCCTGACGCTCATCGAGCACACTGAGTTCCTCGGCGAACGGGGCCAGACGTCGCTCCAGTGTGCTGGCATGCTGCTCGCGAAGGTAATCGGTCCAAAACGGCTGACGCACCATGAACGCGATGAACTGCGAGTCGGTTTCGGCTTGCAGCACCTGGGCCTGCGCGGCGTCATAGATATCCACACCGATGCCTGCCGTGGCGGCATAGGCCATGCTCTGCGGCTGGCCGGGCAAAGCCAGGCGACGAGCCAGGTAGGTCCGCAAGGCCATGCGTACTTCTGCCTCGTCGACGCTTACCCCGCGCTCGCGACGCTCGGTGATGATACGCCGGGCGATGGCCTCCAGCCGATCCAGCCGGAACAATCCGCGGGCCAACTCGTAGAGGCGCTGACCACGCTGGCTCCAGGTAGCACCCTGCAGGGCATGATGCTGCAACACCTGGACCTCCATATCGCTGAACATGAGGCGCTCTCCGTCCACGCAGGTGTCCAGCCCCTGGGCCATGGCATATAGACGTTGACGCAATTGGCGATGTGCCGATGCCCCGGCAATGACGTTCCACACACGTTGTGTCAGCTCGGCCGCATTGCCGACGAAATCGGGCGTACGGCGCAGGTTGTCGATCAGGTCGATGAAGGCCACAGAGTCTTCTTCCTCGATCAGACCCTGCCAAAGCTGCGCGCGATGGCGACGCTCGACTTCAGTGGCACCCTGCAGCCATACATCGACCGAGGGCCGCCCTACCCGCGTTGGACGAATGTCATTGGTGCGGTGGGAGAAAAACTGAAAACGCCGCCGTGGTCGAGCGCTCGCAAGCCGCCTGCGGCTGGCGTCATCCAGCCGGTTTCTGTCCATGAACACATCGACAGGCTGGCCTTGGCTCATTTCATCGAACACTGGTTCGGGAATGTAACGCAGCCGGGTATTGTAGAGGTTCAAGGTACGCAGCGACGGCAGACGCGAGGCCCACAGCGGCCAATGAGGCAATGCCAGGCCTGCCAGATTGAGCTGCTGCAGCCGGTCGAAACCGCTGGAAGTCGCGATGGGTCCAAGGTTATTGCCGCTCAAGCTCAACACGCCGAGGTTGGGCAACTGCCCCAATCGATCAATCAATGGCTGGTCAAGGGTGAGGTCGCACAGGGTCAGATCCAGTTCGGTCAGTTGGGTCAAGCGGTCGACGGCTTCAGGCAACCGGCCCAGCGGACACTCGCGCAGGGTCAGGCTGCGCAGCTCTGGAAACATGGCGAGCAGGCGGGTCAGCGCCGTGGCATCCAGCGTGCTGCCGGTCAGGTTCAGGTGGGTGACGAATCTCAGGTCGGCGTTCAGCGCTGGAAAATCGAGCAGCGGCGAATAGGTCAGATTGAGGTAATAATTGTGGCCTTGGGCCGTACGCTCGGCGGGCAGTTGGCGGCGCCAGGCGATGTCCAGGCGCGCCCTGACGTCGGCGCGGTAGTAAATCAGGTCGCCGCTGCTGGCACTGTACCGAGTGGGCAGGTTGGCCGGGGCCGGTCGACGCGACCAGGCTTCCAATTGAGCGTGCATCTGCTCACGCTCGTAGGTGAGGTTGTCCAACCCCTGCATGATGCCGGCGCGGCTCATGCCGGTCTGCTCATAGAGTTCCAACAACTCGCGGGCGCCTCGTTCGCTGGTACCTGGGTAGATACGGCGGATGCGCGCCACCAGCACTCGACGCGACAGGGTGCCCTGATTGCGGCCGCTCATGGGGTAACCTACCCGCCCGTAGGCGTCGCGCATCGGCGCCCTGAAGCTGTCCGGGGCATGCGCCTGTCCCAGCCAGCGAGCGCAGGCGTCGCGGTGAGCCAAAGCATAGTCACGCACCGCATCGGCCGGCGCGCTATTGCCCAGTACCTGCTTGATGGCCTCCTCCAGTTCGACACTGTCCAGCGACTGTGCGGTGTCGAAACACAGCCCTTCAAAGGCGCGATTCAAGCGCTGAGCCTGTTGGTAGTCACGGGCACGCTCGCTCAGCTTCAGGGTAATGCGCCGATTGCTCAGCATCCGCGCTTGCTCGCCGGGCGCAACACTCAGCAGCGCCTCCTCGGCGGCAGCGATGCTCAGGCCCGGAAAATCCCGGCAAACGAGCTGGGTTGCCGGCCCGCTGCCAAAATGCGTGGCGTCGTAGAGTTCGTCGAAACGCACCTGCGCGGCGTCGCCCACCAGACCGGCGCGTTGTACCTGACGATGCAGGGCAAAGCGTTGCAGCGCATCGGTCAACAAGGCAGTGGGCTGGTCGGCCTGGGCGTAGACTTCGTCCAGCGCAGTTGGCGGCAAGCCGGTGCTGGCCAGCGCCTGATGAATATCCTGCGGGTCCATGCCTGACAGCCGCCAACCCAAACGATCGCGCAGTGGCGCGGCGGATGCCTCGGGTTGCTGCTCGGCGGCCAGTCGCCAGCCACTGCCGGATGCTTCGATCAATGGCTGGTAGGCATCTGCTTCAAGCGGATGAACGATGCGCCACTGCTGATGGCGATCATCGAAGCGAAGGTCGTGCACGCGTTCGTCGATGACCACACTGTGACGTGCGTCATCATGATAGAGACGGTCGGTGTCGGGCAGCAGATCGGCAGGCAAGGGCTTGGCGGCGTAATCGTTCAGGTTCGGGTGCCATAGCTGGTGACGGCCATCGGCGAGGGTCACCGGCAGCAGTTCCGCCAGTTGGGTGTCGGCGGCCACTGCAGGCACTCTGGGCGCGATCCAGCCACTGCCGGCGTGCACCGCACCGGCGAACGCCGCCATGGTCGCCAGGTTCTCGGCCACGCTCATGGCGTGACCGAAGGCGGCATGGTCGTCACCCTGGCGCCAGTCGTCGACACCACTGAACACTTCCTGCAGCAGCTGGGCGGCGGCACACGTCAGCATGGCTGCGCCAAGCGCCGGGATCACGAACCCGGCGATATTGAGCAAGGCCGTGCCAGCGTCCAGGTATCGCCGGCGCTCACGCTCCAGCGCAATCGCGTCTTCGTCGACGGTCGGCACCGCCAGCACTCGGGCATCCTGATAGATCCTGAGCAAGCGATCGTTGTGCTGCAGCTCGAACAGATCCCCGACCACCTGGAGTTTTTCCAGGTGCAAGCGCTGCAGCCAACCACCGGCCGGATTGTCGAGCCGCTGCTGCAGGCGCTGGCTGAACGGCGCGGCAAACTTTTCGCCCACCAGCGAGCAGAAATACCGCTGGAAATCGGCCTGCTGGAGTTTTTCTCCCAACCGTTCGGCGAAGGCCTGGAACGACGGGTATTGCTTGATCGGGTGATCGGGCTCGCCCGGCATCAGTACCAGGCAACGACCGTCGGCGGTCGATTCGATCAGTTGCACGCCACACAACGCCACGGCAGCGAAATCGGTGCTGCCCAGCAGACGCAACCAGTGATAGCGCACTGCCTTGCCCGCCCAGGTCGGGGTGGACGCTTCGGCAATCTGCAGCAGCATGCGGTAGCCATCTTGCTCGATATCGCCGCGCATACGGGCAATGTGGGCCAGCACCGCGAAGTGCGCTCGGTCATTGCGTTTGAACAGCGCCGCCACCTGTTCGGTCTTGTGCTCGGGCTTGAATACGCTGTCCAGATGATTCTGGTAGCGCCGGCCCAGGTCCAGGCTGCGGCACATCGAGGCGAATCGCTTCGGATCGAGGGTGATCGCCGGCTTGTCACTGCGGGCACGAAAATCGATGTCCTTGTCGGCAGTGACGTATTCGACACCGCCAACGGGCAGCACCATAGAGCCCGGCGGAAATGACAGGTTCGCCTCGAAGTTCTGCATTGCGGCCACCAACAGGTTCTGTTCGATGGCCAGGCGATGACTGAAACCCATACCCACGTTGTGCATCGCGCGCACCAGCGAATAACGGCGCGGATCGATGTCGAGTTGAAACTGCTCGCGGAGCGCTTCGCGCACCACGTCAGCGCAGAACTCGGTGACGTCGCGCAACTCGGCCAGCACTGGAGCAAGGGCCAGCTTGGCGGCGTGACTCTCGTTCTGGCTGGCGCTCAATGCCTGGCGCATCGCCGGGCTGGCCTGGGTCAGCCAGGTGGGCAACTGCTGCGCGACGATGCGCGCATGGCGGCTGTCCCGGGCGTTGTCGGCCTGGCTCATGGGAGGGTAGATCGTGTGCATGGTCGGCTCCTTGCCGAAAGGGGGAGCGTGCACGGTAGCCAGTGCGGCGCGTGTCGGGACGCGTATTAATCACCACCTGGCAAAGGCAATGAGCTGCGCTGCGGTGAGGGCGTCCTGGCGCGCGCGAAGCATGGCCTGCGCGCTACAATGCGGCCTCGCCCATTGCCGACGTCGTCATGAAAACCCCGAGCCTCCTCGCCCAGCTTGACTGGACCGACACCGGTCACCCTCGATCGCGCGCCTTTGGCGACGTGTATTTCGCCGCCGACGGGCTGGCCGAAACCCGCCACGTGTTCATCGAGCAGAACCGCTTGGCAGAACGCTTCGCCGCTCTCGCCGACGACGGTCGCCTGGTGATCGGGGAAACCGGCTTCGGCACCGGGCTGAGCTTTCTCTGCGCCTGGCAGTGCTTCACCGCTTCGGCCGCACCGGGGGCACGCCTGCACTTCGTCAGCGTGGAAAAGTACCCGCTGAGCGCTGCGGACCTGACCCGTGCCCTGGCACTGTGGCCAGAGCTGTCCGCCTATAGCGAAGCGCTGCTGAAGCAGTATGTGGCCGTGCATGAGGGCTTTCAGCGCCTGGTGTTCGACGGCGGCCGGGTCACTCTGACGCTGCTCATAGGGGATGCACTGGAGCAGCTCCCGACCCTCGACGGTCAGATCGACGCGTGGTTTCTGGATGGTTTCGCCCCGGCCTGCAATCCTGACATGTGGACACCCGAGCTGTTCGCCGAACTGGCGCGACTGGCGGCGCCGGGGGCCACGCTGGCGACCTTCACCAGTACCGGATGGGTGCGGCGCGGCTTGGCGGCCGTCGGTTTCAAGATGAAACGAGTGCCTGGCATCGGCAACAAATGGCATGTGTCCCGAGGGGTGTTCGTAGGCCCTGCCTCAGTTCCAGCATCCGCCGCCAAGCCATGGTTTGCCCGCCCCGAGCCGCTCACAGGCGAACGCCACGCGCTGGTCATCGGCGCCGGTCTGGCGGGGTGCGCCACGGCGGCCAGCCTGGCAGCACGCGGTTGGCGCGTGTCGCTGCTCGAACGTCATGCCGAAGTGGCCCAGGAAGCCTCGGGCAACCCCCAAGGCGTGCTGTACCTGAAGCTGTCGGCCCACGGCACGGCCCTTTCGCAATTGATCCTGGCCGGCTTCGGCCATACTCGCCGCCTGCTCGAACAACTGCAGCGCGGCCATGACTGGGACGCCTGCGGGGTTCTGCAACTGGCCTTCGACGACAAGGAAGCACAGCGCCAACAGCAACTGGCCGATGCCTTCACGCCCGAACTGCTGCACCGCCTGGATCGTCCTCAGGCCGAAACGCGGGCGGGCGTCGAATTGCCCGGCGGCGGACTGTTCTACCCCGAAGGTGGCTGGGTCCACCCACCGGCGCTGTGCGAACATCTGGCGCGCCACCCACGCATCACGCTGCTGCGCCATCATCACGTGGCAACACTGCGCTACCTCGACGGCCAATGGCACGCCTTCGACGACCAAACCCCCTTGGCCAGCGCTCCAGTCACCGTGCTGGCCTGCGCCGCGCAAGTCAATGCCTTCGCCCAGACCTGCGCCCTGCCACTCAAGCGCATCCGCGGTCAAATCACTCGCCTGTCGGAAACACCGCACAGTGCGGCGCTGTCGACGGTGGTCTGTGCCGAGGGCTACATCGCTCCCGCCCGTTCGGGCGAACACACGCTGGGCGCCAGTTTCGACTTCCACAGTGAAGACCTCACGCCCAGCCACGCGGACAACCTCGACAACCTGGCCCTGCTCGAGGCGATTTCCCCTGACCTTGCCGTGCGTCTGGGCGCTGCGCTGCTGCCCGCCGAACGCTTGCAGGGCCGGGCCGGATTTCGCTGCACCAGCCCGGACTACCTGCCGATCATCGGGCCGGTCGCCGACGCGCAGGCATTCGCCGAGCGCTTTGCGATCCTGGCCAAAGATGCCCGCCAGGTGCCTGAACAGCCCTGCCCCTGGCTGCCCGGGTTGTACGTCAACAGCGGCCATGGCTCGCGCGGGCTGATCACCGCGCCGCTGTCGGGTGAACTGATTGCCGCCTGGGTGGACAACGAACCGCTGCCGCTGCCGCAGGAGGTGGCCTGGGCCTGCCATCCGAATCGCTTCGCGCTGCGGCGCCTGATACGCAACAAAGCTTGAACCTGCCCATGGGCGCGGACTCACAGTCACAGCCCCTCATCGCTGCCAAGGCCTGAGAGCCGCGGCATCACCGTCACGAAGAGCCTGCCCATGCTGGATATCCAAGGTCTGCACAAGACCTACGCCACACCGCAAGGCCCGCTGCCGGTGCTGCAGGGCATCGACCTGCAACTGGAGCGTGGCGCCAGCCTGGCCCTGATGGGTGAATCTGGCAGCGGCAAAAGTACCCTGCTGCACCTGGTGGCCGGCCTGGATGTGGCCGACAGCGGTCGGATCGAAGCCGCCGGGCAAGTACTCACACACATGAGCGAACGAGAACTGGCACGCTGGCGGCGCTGCGACATTGGCCTGATCTTCCAGCAGTTCAACCTGATCAGCAGCCTCAGCGTGGGCGATAATCTGGCCTTCCAGGCCCGTCTGGCCGGCCGCCTGGACCCTGTCTGGCAGCGCGAACTGGCCGAACGCCTGGGCTTGTCGGCACTCCTGCAGCGGTACCCGGAGCAACTGTCCGGCGGGCAACAACAGCGCGTGGCCCTGGGCCGTGCATTGGCCTCGCGTCCGCCGCTGTTGCTGGCCGACGAACCTACCGGCAACCTCGACGAAGCCACCAGCGAGCAAGCGCTGGACTTGATGCTGGAGCTGTTGCAGACCACCGGCAGCACGTTGCTGATGGTCACCCACAGCCCGCTGGTGGCGGCCCGCCTGGAGCGACGCGTGGTGCTGCAGGCCGGTCGCATCGTCACCGGGACGGATCGCTGACGTGGCAGTGCTGTACTGGACCCTGCGCAGCCTGCTCAGCCATTGGCGCCGGCATCCGGTTCAGGGCGTGGCGCTGATCACTGGCCTGTGGCTGGCCACCGCGTTGTTCACCGGCGTACTCGCCTTGAACAGCCAGGCACGACAAAGCTATGCCTTGGCCAGCCAGATGGTCGGTGGTCAGGCCCAGGCGAGCATCGTCGCCCGTGACGGCGCCGACCTTGCGCAATCGACCTTCATCGCACTGCGCCTGCAGGGCTGGCCGGTCTCGCCGGTGCTCGAGGGCCGGATCACCCTCCCCTCGCACCCGCAGCTGCGCCTGCAAGTGATGGGTATCGAGCCGTTGACCCTGCCAGCCGGCAGCCCCGTGGCCGGCGAGGTGCCCAGCAGCGATGACTTGAGCGCGTTCATCGGCGCGCCCGGGCGCACCTGGGTGGCGCCGCAGACCTTGCGTGAGCTTGGTGTGGAGGAAGGTGCGCGATTGCTCGCTGGCACTGGCGCGACGCTACCGCCATTGCAGGTCCGGGCACAGATGGCACCGGGCGTCTTGCTGATGGATATCGGCGCGGCCCAATTGGTGCTGCAGACGCCTGAGCGACTGACCCGTCTGCTGCTGCCGCGAACGTTCGAAGGGGCCTTGCCCGACGCATACACCGACCACCTGCAGATCAACCGCAGCGCTGCCGACGGCGACCTCGCGCGTCTGACCGACAGCTTTCACCTGAACCTGACCGCACTGGGGCTGCTGGCGTTCGTGGTCGGCCTGTTCATCGTCCACGCCGCCATCGGCCTGGCACTGGAGCAGCGTCGTGCCCTGCTGCGAACCTTGCGTGCCTGCGGGGTGAGCGCCGCCCTGCTGGTGCTGGCCCTGGCCGTGGAGCTGGGCGTGCTGGCGCTGCTCGGCGGGCTGGCCGGCATTGTCAGCGGCTACTGGCTGGCGAGTCTGCTGCTGCCCGACGTTGCGGCCAGCCTGCGTGGCCTGTATGGCGCGGAAGTCGGCGGACAGCTGAACCTGAGCCCGGCCTGGTGGCTGGGCGGTCTGGCATTGAGCCTGGGCGGCGTGTTGCTGGCCGGCGCCGACAGTTTATGGCGTGCCGCACGTCTGCCGCTGCTGGCGTTGTCCGGCGGCGAAGCCTGGCATCAGGCCCATCGCCAATGGCTGCGTCGGCAAGGCATGGTGGCAGCCTGCGCAGCTGTCCTGGCCGTGCTGTTGGCGGTATGGGGCAACGGCCTGGCCACCGGCTTTGCACTGATGGGCAGCCTGCTGCTGGCCGCAGCGTTGGCCTTGCCGGTGCTGCTCAGCAGTGTCCTCGCCCTGCTCGCCAGGCGCCGCTGGGGCGTGCTGGGCCAGTGGTTCCTGGCCGACTGTCGCCAGCAATTGCCGGGGTTGAGCCTGGCCCTCATGGCGTTGCTGCTGGCACTGGCTGCCAACATCGGCGCTGCAAGCATGACCGAAGGGTTCCGGCAGACCTTCAGTGGCTGGCTGGAACAGCGCTTGAGCGCCGAGTTGTACCTGCGACCACAGCACGCCGAGCAAGCCCAGTCGCTGCAACAATGGCTGCAACGGCAGAAGGAGATCGAACAGGTGCTGCCCGGCTGGGAACTGCAGATTCGCCAACAAGGCTGGCCAACGGAACTGGCTGCCGTGATCGACGCGCCGCTGTACCGCGAGCATTGGCCGTTGCTCGAACAGGCCACCGGCAACCCATGGGACACCTTGTTTTCCAGTGACAGCCTGATGCTCAGCGAACAATTGGCGCGTCGCCTGGGCGTAGGCATCGGAGCGCGCCTTGCATTGCCCGCCGCCCAGGGGCGCTGGAACCCAACCGTGGTGGGCATCTATGCCGACTACGGCAACCCCAAGGGCCATATTCTGGTCAGCGCCGCGCAGTTCCAGCAACACTGGCCCGGCACCTCACCTGCCCGCTTTGCCCTGCGCATGGCCGAGGCCGACACCGCTGCCCTGAAAAGCCGGGTGCAGCAAGCGTTTGGCCTGGACGACAGCCATGTAGTGGAACAACGGCAACTCAAGCGCTGGGCCTCGCAGGTTTTCGAACGCACGTTCAGTGCCACGGCTGCCCTGAATGCACTGACCTTGGGCGTGGCCGGGGTGGCCCTGTTCATCGGCCTGCTGACCCAGAGCCAGAGTCGCCTGGGTCAGCTGGCGCCGCTGTGGGCAATGGGCGTGCAACGTCGCCAACTGATCGTGCTGAGTGTGGCGCAGACGCTGATCCTGGCCCTGCTGACGCTGGTGCTGGCGGTACCGTTGGGGATTCTGCTGGCATGGTGTCTGGTGGCGGTGATCAACGTGCAGGCGTTCGGCTGGCGCCTGCCCTTGCAGGTGTTCCCATTGCAGATCCTGCAGCTGTGCGGCCTGGCGCTGATCGCGGCGATGCTCGCCTCGGCCTGGCCCATGCTGCGCCTGCAACGCAGCCAACCTACCGACCTGCTGCGAGTGATGGCCAGTGAGCGTTAAGCTGATCCGGATACTGCTGCTGGCCCTGCTGCTGGCAGCCAGCGGCTGCGAGCCGACCCCGCCCCCTGCCGGTTTTGCCGGGCTCGGCGGCCAGGCCGGTGACTTCGCCCAGGTCACCCCCGGCAAGGTCTTCCAGTTTCCCGCCGACCATGGCGCCCACCCCGACTTCCGCATCGAGTGGTGGTACCTGACCGCCAACCTCGAAGACGATCAAGGGCAACGCTTCGGTGTGCAGTGGACCCTGTTCCGCAGCGCGCTGGCACCGGCCAGCACGGAACCGGGCTGGGGTAATCGCAACCTGTGGATCGGCCACGCCGGACTCACCTCTGCGACAGACCATCACAGCGCCCAGACTCTGGCCCGCGGCGGCATCGGCCAGGCCGGTGTGACCGTCGTGCCGTTCAATGCCTGGATCGATGACTGGCACCTGCGCAGCCAACCGGGCGCCGAACACCCCCTTGCAGCAATGGACGTACAGGCCCGTGGCGAACACTTTGCCTACCAGTTGGCCCTGACCAGCGAGCGCCCTCTGGTGCTGCAGGGGGAGCAAGGCTATAGCCGCAAGTCCGATGCGGGACAAGCCTCGTACTATTACAGCCAGCCGTTCTTCACCGCTGCCGGCCAGCTGCAGATCGACGGCAAACGCTATCAGGTCAAGGGCCGCGCGTGGCTTGACCGGGAATGGAGCAGCCAGCCACTGGCAGCCGACCAGTCCGGTTGGGACTGGTTTTCGCTGCACCTGGACGACGGCCAGCAGTTGATGGTGTTTCGCTTGCGTGGCGCGGGCGGGCAAGACTTTCTCAGCGGCAACTGGATCGACGCCCAGGGGCGCAGCACACCGCTGGCACCTGGCAGCATCACCTTGCGCCCGTTGCAGGACACCACCGTGGCCGGTCGGCAGGTACCCACCCGCTGGGCCATCGACATCCCCAGCCACGGCCTGCATGTGCAAACAACCGCGTTGAACCCCAAAGCATGGATGGCGGTGGGCACGCCCTACTGGGAAGGCCCAGTGACCCTGACCGGCAGCCACGGCGGCGAAGGCTATCTGGAAATGACCGGATACTGATACACGCACGCGTCTTTGTACAAATATCAAACCAACTTGCGTGGTCGCGGTCCTTTTAGAAATACCTCAGGACGCTCCGTCACGGCATGCCGACCCCCAGCGCTTTTGCCAAACACTGGTTCGCCAGCCGTCAATGGAAGCCCTTCCCTTTCCAGAAGGATGTCTGGGCCGCGGTCAAACGGGGCGAGTCAGGCATGCTTCACGCCAGCACCGGTGCCGGCAAGACCTACGCCGTCTGGTTCGCCGCCCTGCAACGTTTTGCCAAGGCCGGGCCCGTCATCCCAAAGGGCAAGCGCAAACCGGTCATGGCGCCGCTCACGGTCTTGTGGATCACGCCCATGCGCGCGCTGGCCGCCGATACCCTGCGCGCCCTGCAAGTACCGGTGGATGAGTTGCAGATCGGCTGGAGCCTGGGCCTGCGCACTGGCGACACCAGCAGCAGTGATCGCGCCAAGCAAACCCGGCGTCTGCCCTCGGCGCTGGTAACCACGCCGGAAAGCCTGACGCTGCTGCTGGCCCGCGACAAGGCTTGCGAAGAGTTGAGCAGCGTCGCCATGGTCGTCGTCGATGAGTGGCACGAACTGATCGGCAACAAACGCGGCGTGCAGTTGCAGCTGGCATTGGCGCGTTTGCGGCAGTGGAACCCGCAGCTCATCGTCTGGGGCATCTCCGCCACCCTGGGTAACCAGGCGCATGCACAGGAAGTGCTGCTACCCGGTCAGCCGAGTGTCAGCGTGCAAGGCGCGCAGGCCAAGACGATCGAGGTCGACACGCTGTTGCCGGCGGCCATCGAACGGTTTCCCTGGGGTGGGCACATGGGCCTGCGCATGCTCGACCAGGTGGTCGCGGAAATCGAAAGCAGCAACAGTTGCCTGATATTCACCAACACCCGTGCGCAGTCGGAAATATGGTTCCAGGCCATTCTGGATGCGCGCCCGGACTGGGCGGGCATCATCGCCCTGCACCACAGCTCGCTGTCGCGGGAAGTGCGCGAGTGGGTCGAACGAGCCCTCAAGCAAGGCCAGCTCAAGGCGGTGGTCTGCACCTCGAGCCTGGATCTGGGGGTGGACTTCCTGCCGGTCGAACGGGTGCTGCAAATCGGCTCGGCGAAGGGTATCGCGCGCTTGATGCAGCGTGCCGGTCGCTCCGGCCATGCACCGGGCCGGGCATCGCGGGTCACCCTGGTGCCGACCCACAGCATGGAGCTGGTAGAAGCGGCGGCAGCTCATGACGCCGTCGCGCAGCGACGCATCGAGCCGCGCGAATCACCTGACAAACCGTTGGACGTGCTGGTCCAGCACCTGGTGAGCATGGCATTGGGCGGCGGTTTCCTGCCCGACTCACTGCTGGCCGAAGTGCGTACCACCTGGGCTTACCGCAACCTGACCGACGATGAATGGCAATGGGCCCTGGCATTCGTGCGCTACGGTGGCCACTCCCTGACCGCCTACCCCGATTACCGTCGAGTCGAGCCTGACGAGCATGGCCTGTGGCGCGTCCCCGACGCACGCCTGGCGCGTCGTCATCGGATGGGCATCGGCACCATCGTCAGCGATGCCAGCCTGCAGTTGAAATACTGGAGCAAGGGCGGTGGCGGCCGTTCGCTGGGCAGTGTCGAAGAGGGTTTCATCGCCCGTCTCAAGCCGGGCGACGGCTTTCTGTTCGCCGGGCGTCAGCTGGAACTGGTGCGGGTCGAGGACATGACCGCCTACGTCAAGCGCAGCACCGCCAAGAAAGCCGCCGTGCCGCGCTGGAATGGCGGGCGCATGCCACTGTCCGGCGAGCTGGCCGACGCCCTGGTGGCGAAGCTGGGCGCCGCCGCCCGCGGTGAGTACGACAGCCCCGAGATGCGCGCCGTACGCCCGCTTCTGGAAGTACAGCAACAGTGGTCGGCGCTGCCCAGCGAAACCACCTTACTGGCGGAAACGCTGAAGTCGCGCGAAGGCTGGCACCTGTTCATCTACCCCTTCGGCGGTCGTCAGGTGCACCTGGGACTGGGCAGCCTGCTGGCCTGGCGCCTGGCTCAGCGCCAGCCCCTGACCTTTTCCATCGCGGTGAACGACTATGGGCTGGAATTGCTCAGTGCCACCGAGGTGGACTGGGCCGCCCAACTGGACCCTGCACTGCTCAGCGCGCACAACCTGTTGAGCGATGTGCTGGCCAGCCTGAACGCTGGCGAGCTGGCCCTGCGGCGCTTTCGCGAGATTGCGCGGATCTCCGGGCTGGTGTTCGGCGGCTACCCCGGCTCGCAGAAAAGCACCCGCCAGGTTCAGGCCTCCAGCGGCCTGTTCTTTCAGGTATTCAAGCAATACGACGCCGGCAACCTGCTGCTGACCCAGGCGCAGGAAGAGGTCTTGAAACAGGAACTCGAAGTGCAGCGCCTGGAGCATGTACTGGAACAGATCGCCAGCCGCCGTCTGGATATGCACGCCGTCAAACGTCCGACGCCGCTGGGCTTCCCGCTGCTGGTCGAGCGCTTCCGTGAAAGCCTGAGTTCGGAGAAGCTCGCCGACCGCATCCGTCGCATGGTCGGCGACCTGGAGAAAGCTGCAGGATGAGTGAGTATTGCAACGTACAACTGGCAGGCGCCGAGCTATGGCTGCTTGCGGAAAAAGCGGTCTACTGGCCCAAGCACAAGGCGCTGTTGATTGCCGATGCGCACTTCGGCAAGGCGGCAGCGTACCGCAAGCTGGGCCAGCCTGTACCCCGCGGCACCACGGCCAGCAACCTTCAGGTGATCGATCGGATACTGGAGAAGTATCCCACCGAACATCTGATATTCCTTGGCGACTTTCTTCATGCACCGGGATCGCATTCGGAGGGCACCCTGGACGCCTTGACCGCCTGGCGTGCGACCGTCGCGGATTTGCGTATCACCCTGATTCGAGGCAACCACGACAAGCGCGCGGGCGATCCACCTGCCGAACTGCGTTTCGAAGTGGTCACCGAACCCCTGGAAATGGGCCCGTTCTCCCTTCAGCACGAACCTGATCCACATCCAGAGCTGCATGTCCTGGCTGGACACATTCACCCGGTCTATCGGCTGCATGGGCGCGGACGTCAGAGCTTGCGCCTGCCGTGCTACCTGCTGAGAGGCAAGGTCAGCCTGCTGCCGGCGTTCGGCGCCTTCACGGGGGGATACAATATGGACAGCGACGCCGACCAGCGTGTGTACGTGGTCGGCGACGGCGGCGTCTGGCGGGTCGCGTAAGCGATCACACTATAGGCGAGGGCGGTGGCTCGTCCGGGATGGTCGGACTGCCCGGCTCTGTGGGCTGTGGGGTATCGGTATCGGGTTGGCCAGGTACGCCGCCAGCCATATGGCCGTAGGAATCGGCCAGAAGCGACCAGGCGAGTAGGCCAATCTGGTTGGGCTGCAGCTGAGCCAGTTGAGCACTGATAGTCGGGTCGATTTTCATAGACACTCCTGAGCAATGGCCCGGTATACGGTGGGTAAACCGGGCAAGTCACTCATATGGAGTGGTAAAACGATAACTAGTTCGCCTCGATGGCCTTTACCTGTCTGACGGGATCAGGTGCGTGGCAGGGTCACGCCGCGCTGGCCCTGATATTTCCCGCCACGGTCCTTGTAGGACACCTCGCATTCTTCGTCGGACTCCAGGAACAGCATCTGCGCCACCCCTTCGTTCGCATAGATCTTGGCTGGCAGCGTTGTGGTGTTGGAGAATTCGAGGGTTACATGCCCTTCCCATTCGGGCTCCAGCGGCGTGACGTTGACGATGATGCCGCAGCGCGCGTAGGTGCTTTTGCCCAGGCAAATGGTCAGCACGTTGCGTGGAATGCGGAAGTACTCGACCGTGCGCGCCAGGGCAAAGGAGTTGGGTGGAATGATGCAGACGTCGCTCTTGATATCGACGAAGCTTTTCTCGTCGAAGTTCTTCGGGTCGACGGTGGCCGAATTGATGTTGGTGAACACCTTGAATTCATCGGCGCAGCGCACGTCGTAGCCGTAGCTGGACACCCCGAAGGAAATCACCCGATCTGCGCCCTCGCCGCGCACCTGGCGTTCGACGTAGGGTTCGATCATGCCGTGCTCTTGCGCCATGCGGCGAATCCACTTGTCCGATTTGATGCTCATGGCGGGTGTCCTGAATAGCGAGGTGAATAAAGTTCGAAGGGCATCTTACCGGGCCTCGCGCCGCGGTTCAAAGACTGCCTCGCCCATGTCTCGGCGAACCCGCCGCCTGGCTGCGCATCGCCGCCGAGCACTATTTGCAAGAAACCCTGCAAAGACCATTGGCACGTTCCTGAAAAAGGGTTAAGGTGGCGCCACTGTGTTGCTTGTGTCACTGAGAATCTCTACCCGATGTCCAACATCTTCATGAATTTTCCTGCTCTTTGCACTCAGTCTCGGCCAGGGCTTTTCCCGAACCGCAGTTAACTTTGTTCAAGGAGATACACCATGTCCAATCGCCAAACCGGTACCGTTAAGTGGTTCAACGATGAAAAAGGCTTCGGCTTCATCACTCCACAATCCGGTGACGACCTGTTCGTACACTTCAAAGCCATCCAGGCTGACGGCTTCAAAAGCCTGAAAGAAGGCCAGCAGGTCTCTTTCATCGCTACCCGCGGTCAGAAAGGCATGCAAGCTGAAGAAGTTCAAGTCGTATAACTTGAGCTGAACAGCTTCTGAAGAACCCCGCCCTCACCGGCGGGGTTTTTTTATGCCTGCCGTTTGACCTTTTCAGGTGCAGGTAACGGCGGGCGCCATGCGCACCGCCTCTCGCTTTCCCAGACCGTTCAATCGTCGCTGATGGTAATGCTGGGCATCGCTTGCGCACTGGCTTCCTGCAACACGATCCGCGCACCGACATGCCGCGCCAGCTCCTGGTAAACCATGGCAATCTGGCTCTCTGGCTCGGCCGCCGCCGTTGGCTTGCCACCATCGGCCTGTTCGCGGATCAGCATCGACAACGGCAGCGACGCCAGCAGCTCCACGCCATACTGCGATGCCAGCTTCTCGCCACCGCCTTCACCGAAAAGATGCTCGGCATGACCGCAGTTGGAGCAGATGTGCACGGCCATGTTCTCGACCACGCCGAGCACGGGGATGTGCACCTTGCGGAACATCTCAACACCCTTGCGGGCGTCCAGCAGCGCCAGGTCCTGAGGCGTGGTGACGATTACCGCACCTGCCACCGGTACCTTCTGGGCCAGGGTCAGCTGGATGTCGCCAGTGCCTGGCGGCATGTCGATGACCAGGTAATCGAGGTCGTCCCAGGCAGTCTGGGTGACCAGCTGCAACAGGGCGCCGGAAACCATCGGACCACGCCACACCATCGGAGTGTTGTCATCGGTAAGAAAGGCCATCGACATCACTTGCACACCATGCGCCTGGATAGGTACGAACCATTTCTGGTCCTTGACCTTGGGTCGAGTGCCCTCGGCGATGCCGAACATCACGCCTTGGCTGGGGCCATAGATGTCGGCATCGAGAATGCCCACCCGAGCGCCTTCACGGGCCAGGGCCAGGGCCAGGTTGGCGGCAGTGGTGGACTTGCCGACTCCACCCTTGCCCGATGCCACGGCCACTACATTCTTGACGTTGGTTAGGCCCGGAATCTGCGCCTGAGCCTTGTGCGCCTGCACCACACAGTCGATCTGCACATGGGCGCGCTCGACTCCGGCGATGTTTTCAATGGCCGTCTGCAGCACCTGGGCCCAGCCATTCTTGAACAGACCGGCGGCGTACCCCAGCTGCAAGCGTACCTGCACCTGCGCGCCATCGATATCGATGGCCTGCACGCATCCGGCGCTGACCGGATCCTGGTTCATGTAGGGGTCGGTGTACTGGCGAAGGACGGCTTCCACCGCTGCACGATTCACGGTGCTCATGGCTACTCCCGATCAAAGACTGAGCAAAACAGGCGGCTATCCTAACGCGTCTGCCCGGACACCGGCAGATTGGATTTGCGCGCCAGCCAGGGCCTGCCCGCGGCATTGGCGCGCCGCGTCCAGATTATTCAGCATACCTTTGGCCCTGCGCCCCCCAATCCGTTAGAATCAGCGCCTTTTCAAAAGCGGGAGACAGGCAGCATGGCGCAGCAGTATCAACCGGGGCAACGCTGGATCAGCGACAGCGAAGCGGAACTCGGCCTGGGCACCGTCCTGGCCCAGGACGGTCGCTTGCTCACCGTGCTCTACCCGGCCACCGGCGAAACCCGCCAGTACGCATTGCGCAATGCTCCGTTGACGCGCGTGCGCTTTTCTCCAGGCGATGTGATCACTCACTTCGAAGGTTGGAAACTGACCGTCCGCGAGGTCGACGATGCCGACGGCCTGCTGGTCTACCACGGCCTCAATGCGCAGAACGAGCAACGCACACTGCCTGAAACCCAGCTGTCCAATTTCATCCAGTTCCGTTTGGCCAGCGACCGCCTGTTCGCCGGCCAGATCGACCCGCTGCCGTGGTTTTCGCTGCGCTACAACACCCTGGAACACACCAGCAAGCAGTTGCAGTCCTCGCTGTGGGGCCTGGGCGGCGTGCGTGCGCAACCCATCGCGCACCAGCTGCACATCGCCCGCGAGGTTGCCGACCGCATCGCCCCGCGCGTATTGCTGGCCGACGAAGTGGGCCTGGGCAAGACCATCGAAGCCGGCCTGGTGATTCATCGCCAACTGCTCTCGGGGCGAGCCAGCCGCGTGCTGATCCTGGTCCCGGAAAACCTGCAGCACCAGTGGCTGGTGGAAATGCGTCGGCGCTTCAACCTGCAGGTGGCCCTGTTCGATGCCGAGCGCTTCATCGAAAGCGATGCCAGCAACCCCTTCGAGGACGCGCAACTGGCGCTGGTCTCGCTGGAATGGCTGACCGAAGATGAAAAGGCCCAGGATGCGTTGTTCGCCGCCGGCTGGGACCTGCTGGTGGTCGACGAGGCCCATCACCTGGTGTGGCACGAGGAGAAGGCCAGCCCGCAGTACTCGCTGGTCGAGCAACTGGCCGAAGTCATCCCCGGCGTTCTGCTGCTCACCGCTACCCCGGAGCAACTGGGCCAGGACAGCCACTTCGCACGCCTGCGCCTGCTCGATCCGAACCGCTTCCACGACCTGGCGGCCTTCCGCGCCGAAAGCGAAAACTATCGTCCGGTCGCCGAAGCCGTGCAGGAACTGCTCGACAAGGGCAGCTTGTCGAGCACCGCGCAACAGACCATCCACGGCCTGCTCGGTACGCAGGGCGACACGCTGGTCGCCGCAGTCAATGCGGGTGACGAAGAAGCCGGCCCACGCCTGATCCGCGAATTGCTCGATCGCCACGGCACCGGGCGCGTATTGTTCCGCAATACCCGCGCCGCCGTGCAGGGCTTCCCCGAACGCAAGCTGCACCCCTACCCACTGCCGTGCCCGGACGCCTACCTGGAGCTGCCGCTGGGCGAACACGCCGAGCTGTACCCGGAAGTCGGCTTCCAGGCCCAGGCCGAGGAGAGCGACGCCGAGCGCTGGTGGCGCTTCGATCCGCGGGTGGAATGGCTGATCGACACGCTCAAGATGCTCAAGCGCACCAAGGTGCTGGTCATCTGCGCCCACGCCGAAACCGCGATGGACCTGGAAGACGCCTTGCGCGTGCGCTCCGGCACGCTCGCCACGGTGTTCCACGAAGGCATGAGCATCCTGGAGCGGGACCGCGCAGCGGCCTACTTCGCCGATGAAGAATTCGGCGCGCAGGTGCTGATCTGTTCGGAGATCGGCAGTGAGGGGCGCAACTTCCAGTTCGCTCACCATCTGGTGCTGTTCGACCTGCCCGCACACCCCGACCTGCTCGAGCAGCGCATCGGCCGTCTTGACCGAATCGGCCAGAAACACATCATCGAGCTGCATGTACCGTACCTGGAAAACAGCCCGCAGGAGCGCCTGTTCCAGTGGTACCACAGCGCGCTCAACGCCTTTCTCAATACCTGCCCTACCGGCAACGCCTTGCAGCACCAGTTTGGCCCGCGCCTGCTGCCGATGCTGGAAAACGCCGACGACGGCGAGTGGCAAGCGCTGATCGATGAGGCACGCAGTCGCCGCGAGTCACTGGAAAGCGAGCTGCATACCGGGCGTGACCGGCTGCTGGAGCTCAACTCCGGCGGCGACGGCGAAGGTCAGGCCTTGGTGGCTGCCATCGAAGAGCAGGATGATCAATTCGCCCTGCCGATCTACATGGAAACCCTCTTCGACGCCTTCGGCATCGACAGCGAAGACCATTCCGACAATGCGCTGATCCTGCGTCCCAGCGAAAAGATGCTCGATGCCAGCTTTCCCCTCGGCGACGACGAAGGCGTGACCATCACCTACGACCGCGAGCAGGCCCTGTCGCGCGAGGACATGCAGTTCATCACCTGGGAGCATCCCATGGTGCAGGGCGGCATGGACCTGGTACTGGCAGGCTCGATGGGCAACACCGCCGTGGCGCTGATCAAGAACAAGGCGCTCAAGCCGGGCACCGTGCTGCTGGAACTGCTCTACGTCAGCGAAGTGGTAGCGCCGCGCTCGCTGCAGTTGGGGCGCTACCTGCCGCCCGCCGCGCTGCGCTGCCTGCTCGACACCAACGGCAACGACCTGGCCTCGAGGGTGTCGTTCGAAACCCTCAACGACCAGCTCGAAAGCGTCCCCAAGGCCAGCGCCAACAAGTTCATCCAGGCTCAGCGCGATGTGCTTGCACCGCGCATCACCGCAGGCGAAAGCAAGATCGCGCCACGCCATGCCGAACGCGTGGCACAGGCACAGCATCGCCTGGCCGCCGAAACGGAAGAAGAGTTGGCACGTTTGACGGCGCTGCAGGCGGTCAATCCGACCGTGCGGGACAGCGAACTGGTTGCTCTGCGCAAACAGCGTGAAGACGGCCTGGCGATGCTCGACAAGGCCGCACTGCGCCTGGAAGCCATTCGGGTGCTGGTAGCCGGTTGACCGTTGCCGTCCCGCGCGTGCCAACGCTGCGCGGGAAGGCGTTACGGATTGACCCCGATTGTTACTGACCGTGTCGCCGAGGCGCGCTCAAACGCCGGTCATTGTCGCCGAAAGTAATCGGTGCGTGAGCGCCGTCGCGCGTCACGCGGTGATCTTGCACCACTGCAGTGCGCAAATCAGTTCGATGCCCGCTCTTGGATCACTACCCACGGCGACACCACCACTGCCCACAGTGTCGGATCGCGCTCGCAGTAATCCAGGGCCCGCGGCGCAGACAGCTTCTCGACCTTTCCTTCGGCCAGCCACCGGGCTACCTCGGCGTGAGCGTCTTCGGCCAGTGCCTGCCCGACCGTGATCAAATCCAGCGCTGGATCGACCCACAACAGGGCACCCTTGGCAAAGAAGGGTTGCAACGCCTGCCATTCGATAATCGCGGTCTCGCCAAGCAATTTGGCATAGAGGGTGCTAGCGTTTTCAGTCATGGGTTTCACCGTCAGGGAAAAATCGGCGCCATGATAGCGGTCCGAGTTGCCTGGAAAAACCCGGTTGCAATATAAAGGGTCGCGTTTTGCCCCGGCAAACCGGCGTTTCTCGCCTGGCCGGACGGCAGCAAGTACGTGAATCTGTAACTTTATGTCGATTTAGCGACAACCCATCGCTTTCGCTACGAACGTCAGCTTTCCAACCGGCAAACCGGCGCTCTACACTGTACCGGTACAGTTGTCGGGTGCAGATTCGGATGTTGTCTGCCACGGCTCGCCAAAGGGGTAAAACGGTGAGTGTGGGCTTGATTCGGTCCGTCGCCTGTTCGGCCAGGACTATAAAAAATACAACGCAAAAATGGAGCACTAATGAATAAGCAGATTTCCAAACTGTTTGCCGCTCTGGTTCTGGCCGGCGTCGCCAGCCATTCGATGGCAGCCGACACCATCAAGATCGGCATTGCCGGCCCCAAGACCGGCCCGGTCGCCGAATACGGCGTCATGCAGTTCAACGGCGCGAAGATGGCCATCGAACAGATCAACGCCAAGGGCGGCGTCGACGGCAAGCAGCTCGAAGCCGTCGAATACGACGACGCCTGCGATCCCAAGCAGGCCGTTGCGGTGGCCAACAAGGTGGTCAATGACGGCGTCAAGTTCGTCGTAGGTCACCTGTGCTCCAGTTCCGCCCAGCCGGCATCCGATGTCTACGAAGACGAAGGCATCATCATGGTGACCCCGGCGGCCACCAGCCCCGACATCACCGCCAAGGGCAAGAAGCTGGTATTCCGTACCATCGGCCTGGACAGCGCCCAGGGCCCTGCCGCCGGCAACTACATCGCCGATGTGGTCAAACCCAAGATCGTTGCCGTCGTCCACGACAAGCAGCAGTACGGCGAAGGCATTGCCACCGCGGTCAAGACCACGCTTGAAGGCAAGGGCGTGAAAGTCGCCGTGTTCGAAGGCATCAACGCCGGCGACAAGGATTTTTCATCGCTGATCGCCAAGCTCAAGCAGGCCAACGTCGACTTCGTCTACTACGGCGGCTACCACCCCGAGCTGGGTCAGATTCTGCGCCAGTCCAAGGAGAAAGGCCTGAACGCCAAGTTCATGGGCCCTGAAGGCGTGGGCAACGATTCCATCTCGCAGATCGCAGGCGCAGCCTCCGAAGGCCTCCTGGTCACCCTGCCCAAGTCTTTCGACAAGGATCCTGAAAACATCGCGCTGACCAAGGCATTCCAGGACAAGAAGCAAGACCCGAGCGGTCCGTTCGTCTACCCGTCGTACTCGGCCGTGCAAGTGATTGCCGACGGCATCACCGCCGCCAAGAGCGAAGAAACCGACAAAGTGGCCGAGGCCATCCACGCCGGTACCTTCAAGACCCCAATGGGTGAGCTGAGCTATGACGCCAAGGGCGACCTGAAGAACTTCCAGTTCGTGGTCTACGAGTGGCATTTCGACAAACCCAAGACCGAAGCTGCCCAGTAAGCCTGGCAACACCCCCACAAAGCCCACTGCATTGCAGTGGGCTTTGTTTTACGAGTGACGGGTACGGCCGGTGCGAACCATCGGCTGGCCCCCTGAAAATCTTGAAACCGTGACCAGCGGTTCACCTGCCCTGCCCGGCAACACTGCGCCAAGGAGAGCGCTCGGGACATGGCCGGAGAAATGCGAACAGGTTTTTAGGAGCGCGGTAAATGCCTGAATTATTCCATTACATGCAGCAGTTGGTGAATGGCCTGACCATCGGCAGCACCTATGCATTGATAGCCATCGGCTACACCATGGTGTACGGCATCATCGGCATGATCAACTTCGCCCATGGCGAGGTGTACATGATCGGTTCGTATGTCACCTTCATCGTCCTGGCTGGCCTGGCCATGCTGGGCATCCACAGTCTTCCGGTACTGATGATCGCCGGCTTCGCCGCCGCCATCCTGGTCACCAGTGCCTATGGCTACAGCATCGAACGGGTCGCCTATCGACCGCTGCGCAACAGCAACCGGTTGATCCCGCTGATCTCGGCGATCGGCATGTCGATCTTCCTGCAGAATTCGGTGCAGTTGTCCCAGGGTTCCGGCAACTTCGCCATTCCCAATCTGCTTCCCGGCAGCCTGACCTTCGGCCCCGGTGGTGCCCAGGAAGTACAGATTTCCTACATGCAGATTCTGGTATTCCTGGTCACGCTGGGCGCGATGTACGGCCTGACCCTGTTCATTTCCCGCTCGCGCATGGGGCGTGCCTGCCGCGCCTGCGCCGAGGACATGAAAATGGCCAACCTGCTGGGCATCAACACCAACGCGATCATCGCCCTCACCTTTGTCATAGGCGCGGCACTGGCCGCAGTCGCGGCCGTGCTGTTGAGCATGCAGTACGGCGTGATCAACCCCAGCGCCGGCTTCCTGGTCGGGCTCAAGGCCTTCACCGCAGCCGTATTGGGCGGTATCGGCAGCATTCCAGGCGCCATGCTGGGCGGCCTGGTACTGGGCGTGGCCGAAGCGTTCGGTGCGGATATCTTTGGTGACCAGTACAAGGACGTCGTTTCGTTCGGCCTACTGGTTCTGGTTCTATTGTTCCGTCCGACCGGCATCCTGGGCCGTCCGGAGGTTGAGAAAGTATGAGCAAGTCTCTTAGATCCGCGCTGTTCAGCGCGGCACTGGTGTGGGCCGTGGCCTATCCGGTACTGGGCCTGAAACTGGCCTTCTCTGGCGTCACCCTGGTGGTACAGAACGCCAGTACCGGTACCCTGCTGACCATCGCCGGCTGTTCGGTGCTGATGTTCCTGCGGGTGCTGTTCGCCGAGCGCATCGGTGGACTGCGCCGCGATTCGAACAAGCCACTGATACCGGCCAAGGCCTCGAACTTCCTCACCCTGCCCAGCACTCAGCGCTGGTTCATCCTGGCCCTGGTAGTGCTGGCGTTCATCTGGCCATTCTTCGGTTCGCGTGGCGCGGTGGACATCGCAACCCTGATCCTGATCTACGTGATGCTCGGCCTGGGCCTGAACATCGTGGTCGGCCTGGCAGGTCTGCTCGACCTGGGTTACGTGGGCTTCTATGCGGTCGGGGCCTACGGCTATGCCCTGCTCTCGCATTATTTCGGCCTGAGCTTCTGGGAATGCCTGCCACTGGCCGGTCTGCTGGCGGCCACGTTCGGTTTCCTCCTGGGCTTCCCGGTGCTGCGCCTGCGGGGTGATTACCTGGCCATCGTGACCTTGGGCTTCGGGGAAATCATCCGGATATTCCTGCGCAACCTTACCGACATCACCGGCGGCCCGAACGGCATCAGCAACATCGAGAAGCCGACTTTTTTCGGCCTGTCGTTCGAGCGTCGCGCCGCCGAAGGCAGCCAGACCTTCTACCAATTCTTCGGCCTGGAATACAGCCCGATCGGCAAGGTCATCTTTCTCTACCTGATTGCCCTGCTGATGGCCCTGGCGGCGCTGTTCGTCATCAATCGCTTGCTGCGCATGCCCATCGGACGAGCCTGGGAGGCATTGCGCGAAGACGAGATCGCCTGCCGCGCGCTGGGCCTCAACCCAACCGTGATCAAGCTCTCCGCCTTCACCCTGGGCGCGGCATTCGCCGGGTTCGCCGGCAGCTTCTTCGCGGCACGGCAAGGTCTGGTCACCCCGGAATCGTTCACCTTCATCGAATCGGCGATCATTCTTGCCATCGTTGTACTGGGTGGCATGGGCTCGCAACTGGGCGTGATTCTCGCCGCCATCGTGATGATCCTGCTGCCTGAATTGATGCGTGAGTTCAGTGACTACCGCATGTTGATGTTCGGCGCCCTGATGGTGCTGATGATGATCTGGCGTCCGCAAGGCTTGCTTCCGATGCAGCGTCCCCACCTGGAGCTGCGCAAATGAGCCAGAACATTCTGCAAGTCACCGACCTGAGCATGCGCTTCGGCGGCCTGCTGGCGGTCAACGGTGTGGCCCTGAGCGTGAAGGAAAAGCAGGTGGTCGCCCTCATCGGCCCCAACGGCGCCGGCAAGACCACGGTGTTCAATTGCCTGACCGGTTTCTACAAACCCAGCGGCGGTACCATTCTGCTCGATGGCCAGCCGATCCAGGGCCTGCCCGGCCATCAGATCGCGCGCAAAGGTGTGGTGCGCACTTTCCAGAACGTGCGCCTGTTCAAGGAAATGACTGCACTGGAAAACCTGCTGATCGCCCAGCATCGGCACTTGAACACCAACTTTTTTGCCGGGTTGTTCAAGACGCCGAACTTCCGCAAAAGCGAAAGGGATGCCATGGAGTACGCCGAGTACTGGCTGGAGAAGGTCAACCTCAAGGAGTTCGCCAATCGCACCGCAGGGACGCTTGCCTACGGGCAGCAGCGCCGCCTGGAGATTGCCCGCTGCATGATGACCCGGCCGCGCATGCTGATGCTCGACGAGCCTGCGGCCGGTCTCAACCCGCGTGAAACCGACGACCTCAAGGCGCTGATCGGGGTTCTGCGTGAAGAGCACAACGCAACCGTGCTGCTGATCGAACACGACATGAAACTGGTCATGAGCATTTCCGACCACATCGTCGTGATCAATCAGGGCACACCCTTGGCCGATGGCACGCCGGAACAGATCCGCGACAATCCTGACGTCATCAAAGCCTATCTGGGGGAAGCGTAAATGCTGCAGTTCGAAAACGTTTCTACCTTCTACGGCAAGATCCAGGCGCTGCACGGGGTCAATGTGGAGGTTCGCCAGGGCGAGATCGTCACCCTGATCGGGGCCAACGGCGCGGGCAAGTCGACCCTGCTGATGACCCTGTGCGGCGCGCCGCGGGCGCACTCGGGCAGCATTCGCTACATGGGCGAAGAGCTGGTGGGCAAGGAGTCAGCGGAAATCATGCGCAAGAGCATTGCCGTGGTGCCCGAAGGCCGCCGGGTGTTCGCGCGCCTGACTGTCGAGGAAAACCTGGCCATGGGTGGGTTCTTCACTGAAAAGGGCGATTTTCAGGAGCAGATGGACAAGGTCCTGGCCTTGTTTCCGCGGCTCAAGGAACGCTTCAATCAGCGCGGGGGCACCATGTCGGGCGGTGAGCAGCAGATGCTTGCCATCGGCCGCGCGCTGATGAGCAAACCCAAGCTGCTGTTGCTCGATGAACCCTCCCTGGGGCTGGCACCGATCATCATCCAGCAGATCTTCGACATCATCGAGCAGTTGCGCCGTGATGGTGTGACCGTGTTCCTGGTCGAGCAGAACGCCAACCAGGCCCTGAAGATCGCCGACCGTGCCTACGTGCTGGAAAACGGCCGGGTGGTCATGCAAGGCAGCGGCGAAACCCTGCTCACCGACCCCAAGGTGCGCGAAGCCTACCTGGGCGGTTGAGCGGGCCGCAGGCATACCGCAGCGACCCTTTCGCGGGCAGAGCCCGCTCCCACACACAACGACTTGTGGGAGCGGGCTCTGCCCGCGAAGAGGCCAGCACTCCCCACACACAATCACTTGTGGGAGCGGGCTCTGCCCGCGAAGGGGCCAGCACTGCCCACACACAATCACTTGTGGGAGCAGGCTCTGCCCGAGAAAAGGCCAGCACTGCCCACACCCAATCACTTGTGGGAGCAGGCTCTGCCCGCGAAGAGGCCAGCACTGCCCACACACAATTACTTGTGGGAGCGGGCCCTGCCCGCGAAGAGGCCAGCACTGCCCACACACAATTACCTGTGGGAGCGGGCCCTGCCCGCGAAGAGGCCAGCACTCCCCACACACAATCACTTGTGGGAGCAGGCTCTGCCCGCGAAAAGGCCAGCACTGCCCACACACAATTACCCGTGGGAGCGGGCTCTGCCCGCGAAGAGGCCAGCACTGCCCACACACAATTACCCGTGGGAGCGTGCTCTGCCCGCGAAGGGGCCAGCACTGCCCACACACAATTACCTGTGGGAGCGGGCTCTGCCCGCGAAGAGGCCAGCACTGCCCACACACAATTACCCGTGGGAGCGGGCTCTGCCCGCGAAGGGGCCAGCACTGCCCACACACAATTCCCATGCACACGTTTTTCACGGGCCCTGTGCTACCGTGCTCCTCATCGTTCAGGAGACCCACGATGCACCTGCCCCGCTCCCTCGCCATGCTCGCCCTGCTGCCACTGCTCGCCAGCTGCCAGTCCATCTTCAACCGCGCTGCGGATACCCCTTCCACTGCAGGCTTGACCCGCATGCAAGGTGCTCTGCAAGGCGACAACGGCCGGCTGTTCTTCCAACCCTGTGGTGACCCGCGCCGCTATGCGGTAACCGACAGCAACGGCACTGGCGTACTGCAGGAGGCCTCGCAACTGGCCGGCAATCGCCCTGTGGTGTATGCCGACCTGCGCGGACGTTTCGACGCCAGCACCAACGGCAGCACCGATGGCCAACTGCGCCTGCAGCAGCTGTATCGACTCGATCGCTCGCTGGCCGCCTGCAAGGACCCGGACTTCAAACTGTCCAGCCTGAGCGCTGGTGGCGAGTCCCCGCGCTGGCAGGTCAGGGTGACTGGCCAGGGCATGATCGTGGATCGCGAAGGTCAGGCTCCCCTGGCCCTGCCCTATGTCGAGGAACAGGTCGGCGGTGGCCGCTTCAACCTGTCCACCGAGGCAAACGGCCAGCGCATCGAGCTGTGGGTGGCACCGCAACGCTGCGTCGATACGCGCAACCAAGGCGTGCAGTTCCTCGCCGCCGAACTGCGCGTGAACGGCGAGGTGCAGCGCGGCTGCGCGACCTTCGGCGGCGCACGCAACCAGTAAGCTGCACCGTCCAGCGTTTTTTACCTGACGACGGGCAGCGCATCGCGTTTATAATGCCGGGTTCTGTTATGCCCCCGGGGCGCGCCCGGATTTTTGGACCTGTCATGCTACGAATCACCGAACTCAAGTTGCCCCTGGACCATTCCGACGACGCCCTGCGCCCTGCCATCGTGCAGCGCCTGGGCATCGCCGACGCCGACCTGCTCGACTTCACCCTGTTCAAGCGCAGCTACGATGCGCGCAAGAAGAACAGCGAACTGCAGTTCATCTACACCGTCGATCTGCAAGTGCGCGACGAAGCCGGCGTGCTCGAGCGTTTTGCCGATGACCACAACGTCAACGTCGCGCCAGATGTCAGCTACAAGGTGGTCGGGCACGCACCAGTGGACTATGCCCAGCGGCCTCTGGTCGTCGGCTTCGGACCTTGCGGGATCTTCGCCGCCCTGCTGCTGGCCCAGATGGGCTTCAAGCCCATAGTGCTCGAGCGTGGCAAGGAGGTGCGCCAACGCACCAAGGACACCTGGGGCCTGTGGCGCAAGAACGTGCTGAACGCCGAGTCCAACGTGCAATTCGGCGAGGGCGGCGCCGGCACCTTTTCCGATGGCAAGCTCTACAGCCAGATCAAGGACCCGCAGCACCATGGCCGCAAGGTCCTGCACGAGTTCGTCAAGGCTGGAGCGCCCGAGGAAATCCTCTACGTCAGCAAGCCGCACATCGGCACGTTCCGGCTGACCGGTATGGTCGAGAACATGCGCCAGCAGATCATCGCGCTGGGCGGCGAGATCCGTTTCGAGCAGAAAGTCACCGACCTGCTGGTCGATGGCGAGCGGTTGCAGGGTGTGGTTCTGGAAAGCGGCGAGCAGCTGCTCTCCAACCATGTGGTCATGGCCCTGGGACACAGCGCTCGGGATACCTTTCGCATGCTGCACGCGCGCAATGTGTTCATGGAAGCCAAGCCTTTCTCCATCGGTTTTCGCGTGGAGCACCCGCAGGGCATCATCGACCGCGCCCGGTTGGGTAAATACGCCGGTCACCCGAAGCTGGGTGCGGCTGACTACAAACTGGTCCACCACGCCAAGAATGGCCGCTCGGTGTACAGCTTCTGCATGTGCCCAGGCGGTACCGTGGTGGCGGCCACGTCCGAGCCGGGTCGCGTGGTCACCAACGGCATGAGCCAGTACTCGCGCAACGAGCGCAATGCCAACTCCGGCATCGTCGTCGGCATCACCCCGGAACAGGATTATCCCGGCGGCCCGCTGGCCGGCATCGAACTGCAGGAACAGCTCGAGTCCACTGCCTACCTGCTGGGCGGCAGCAACTACCAGGCGCCGGCGCAATTGCTGGGTGATTTCGTTGCCGGCAAGCCGTCCACCGCGCTGGGCAGCGTCGAGCCTTCGTACAAGCCGGGGGTCACCTTGGGCGACCTCGCGCTATCGCTGCCGGCTTTTGCCATCGAAGCGATTCGCGAAGCCCTGCCAGCATTCGAACGCCAGATCAAAGGCTTCTCGATGCATGACGCCGTGCTGACCGGCATCGAGACACGCACCTCCTCGCCCCTGCGCATTACTCGTGGCGCCGACTACCAGAGCCTGAACCTCAAGGGTCTGTTCCCGGCCGGTGAAGGCGCTGGCTATGCGGGCGGTATCCTTTCCGCCGGCGTGGACGGCGTACGCATCGCCGAAGCCGTGGCGCGGGATATTCTGGGTCTGCACTGACCCATCGCCACTGCGCATTGCCACTGCCTGGAAAACGCAAGGCCCTTACGCCCGAAGCGGGCACAAAAAAACCGGCCCAGGCCGGTTTTTTCGTTGCCAGGTTGGCTTAGTGCGAAACGCGGCTGGTGCCGTCCACCGTCATGATGCGTACACGCTCGCCGACGCGGAACACTTCGTTCTCCTGCACGGCCTGAACGTAGGCACGCATGCTGCCGTCGTCCTCGCGCACGGTGATTTCCACGCCTTGGGTGCGGGTAAACCCTTCCTCGGTTGCCGAGCCCAGCAAACCGCCAGCCACGGCGCCGATCACGGCCGCGACGATACTGCCGCGGCCGCCACCGACTGCACTGCCGGCAACACCACCCACCACGGCACCCGCGCCACCACCGATCGGCGTCTTGGTGCCTTCGATCTTGACCGGACGCAGCGACTCGATGGTGCCCATGCGCACGGTTTGCACACGGCGCGCCTCGTCGCGCGAGTAGGAGTCGCCCGACAGGTTGGAGGCACATCCGCCCAGCAGCAGGGACATTGTGGTGAAGCAGGCAACTAGCAGAACTGACTTGCGCATTTTGGCAGGACTCCATGGGACTTGTGTACATTAGACGCCGCAGGCCGACGGCTGTCACGACACGGTCTATAAAAATTTACGTCAGAGGGTGCAGACGCGGGCCTGGATGCTCGACCAGCCACTGAACGTCTGGACAACGGCCAGTGGCAAAAGGTCAAAGCAGGGTCAGGGAGCCAGACGTTCGCGAATCCACGAACCTGCATGCAGGCGATAGTTGAGGCGGTCGTGCAGACGACTGGGACGCCCCTGCCAGAACTCGATGCGATCGGCCACCAAGCGATAACCGCCCCAGTGCGCAGGGCACTCGGGTTCGACACCGCTGAAGCGCTGCTCGGTTGCCTGTAGCAGCGCTTGCAATTCGCTGCGATCGGCGATGACCTGGCTCTGCGGCGAGGCCCAGGCACCCAGGCGGCTGCCAAGGGGACGGACCCGATAGTAGGCGTCGGACTCGGCCGCGCTGACCTTGCTCACCCGCCCTTCTATTCGCACTTGTCGCTCGAGGGTAGGCCAGAAGAAGGTCATGGCTGCAAACGGCCGATCCGCCAGCTGCTGGCCCTTGGCGCTGTCGTAGTTGCTGAAGAAGGTGAAACCCTGGTCATCCAGGCCCTTGAGCAGCAGTACGCGACAGTGTGGACGGCCTTCGGCGTCGACGGTGGCCAGCGTCATGGCATTGGCTTCCACCGGTGCCTGCTCGGTATCGACTGCCTGGCCGAACCATTGGCGAAACAGCGCGAAGGGCTCGGACGGTGCCTGCGCCTCGTCCAGCCCATCGCGGGTGTAGCTGCGGCGCATGTCGGCCAGTTCTTGCGTCATGGCAGCGATCCTTGCATCAGTGCGCCTTGGCCTGGTCGTTGCTCACGGCTTTCTTGGCAACGGCCTTCTTGGCCTCGGTTTTCTTGGCAGCCGGGGTGGCTTTCTTGGCCACCGCTGGCTTGGCTGCGGTTTTCTTGGCGGCTGCAGCCTTGGCCGGCGCCTTGGCGGCAGGTTTGGCAACCGGTGCAGGCACGGCCTTGACGTCTTGGGTGGCAAGCATTTCAGCGGCGGTGAAGGTCGGCTGGTTGTACTTGGCCAGCAGGGCCAGCATGGTGTTCTGCGGGGTCAGGAGAATCTCCACGCGACGATTGAGCGAGCGACCTTCGACACTGTCGTTGGCGGCACGCGGCATCACCGAACCCATGCCGCGCAGCATCAGGCGGTCACGCTGCAGACCGCTGAGGCGGAAGATCGAGGCGATCGACTGCGCACGCTCCTGGCTCAGTTTCTGGTTCAACGGCCCAGGGCCGCTGGTGTCGGCATGGCCCAGGACCAGCACGGCTGTCTTGTGATCGGCGTCGATGGCCTTGGCCACGCGGGTGATCGGGCCAAGGCTGACGGGCAGCAGCATCGAAGGCCGATCAGGGTTGAACGAGGAGTCGACCGGCGCGGTGATCACCAGCAGGTCTTCGCGGCGCTCGAGCTCGAACTTGCTGTCCTTGATGGCTTCGCGCAGCTTCGGCTCGTAGGCGTCGAGCCAGGCCTGGGTGACCTTTGGGTCGACCTTCGGCACTTCGGCAACCTTGGCCTGAGCCGGCGTGCTGCTGGCACCGAACGGCCACCACCAGCGGCTTTCGCTGTCGGACTTGGAATCGGCTTTCGCCACCTTGTCGGTGATGGCCTGCTCGACTTCCTTGTCAGCCGCCTTGCTGGCGACTGCGTCACGGCCAAATGGCCACCAGGCATGCCCGCCCTGGGCCGAGGAATCCTGGGGAGTTTGAGCACAACCGGTAGCGGCCAGGCACAAGGCAAACGCGATGGATTTATTCGGTGACATGGTGCATTCCACAAGGTGTTGGTAAATACAAACCGGTTTAACAAACCGGCCTAAATTATTGATTGATAGAGTAGAGCAGTCATAGGCCAATGGGCGACCGCTGGTCGATTTGTGATCAATCGCTTCAGAGGCAACTGCGTAGAACACGCACCAGGTGCTGTGCCCGCGGGTCCATCAGTATATAGGGGCCCAGTGTGTTCACGGCAAAACCAAAGGCAACATCATGTTCCGGATCGGCGAAGCCTACCGACCCCCCTGCCCCAGGATGACCGAAGGCGCCGGCCCCCAGGCCGAAGGTGGCGTTGGCCACCTGCGGCTGGTCGAGCATGCAGCCCAGTCCGAATCGTGTAGGCGTCATCAAGGTCTTGTCCATGCCCAGGCTGTGCTCGCGGGTAAGCTCGGCGAGCATTTCGGATTCGAGCAGGCTGCCATCGAGCAAACCGGCGTAGAAACCAGCCAGGCTGCGGGCATTACCATGCCCGTTCGCTGCAGGCTGCTGCATGCGTCGCCACTCCGGCTTGTTGGTACTGGTCAGCACCGACGGCGGATTGGTGAAGGCACGCGTGGCCATGGCCGCGGGTTCGCGCATGGTCACCTGCAACAGACGCTGGGCCGCTTCGTCGCCGACATTGCCCTTGCCGCGGGCAATATGCGCAACACGGTGGAATTCCTCATCCGCAAGCCCTACATGGAAATCCAGCCCCAGGGGTTTGGCCACCCGCGCCACGATGGATTCGCCCGGCCCGCGGTTATCGACCCGCCGCAGCAGTTCGCCGACCAGCCAGCCGTAGGTAATGGCCGCATAGCCATGCCCGGTACCCGGTTGCCACCACGGCGATTCCGCCTCCAGCGCGGCGGTCATCCGTGGCCAGTCGTAGAGCGCTTCGGGCGGCAGCATGTCGCGCAAGGCTGGCAGGCCGGCCTGATGGCAGAGCAGATGGCGCAAGGTGATCGACTGTTTGCCGGCGGCGGCGAATTCCGGCCAGTAGCGGGCCACCGGAGCGTCCAGCGCCAGCTTGCCCTCGGCCACCAGCTGCAGAGCGGTCACGGCAGTGAAGGTCTTGGTGCAGGAGAACAGGTTGAGGATGGTGTCGCTGTGCCAGGCCTGGGCGCCATCCTTGTCGGCGGTACCGGCCCAGAGGTCGACCACCGTTTCACCACCGACCTGAATGCACAGCGCGGCGCCGCGCTCCTGGGGGTTGTCGAACAATGCCGCGAACGCTTCACGCACGGCCTCGAACTGCAACTCGAAGTGACCTTGTATCTGCACCCTGACTCCCAACGACCACGCCGCGAAAAATGAAGCGCATTGTTTCAGCGATTCGGCGCTTTGTGAACCGCCCTGCACTCGATAATCATTGCAGCGGGTGCGTACAGGCCGTCAGGAAATCTCGCGACGGAATGGCGGCAACGCGTTGAGGATCGCCTTGCCGTAGCGCTGGGTAACCAGGCGCCGATCGAGCAGCGTGATGGTGCCGCGATCCTGCTCGGTACGCAGCAACCGCCCGCAGGCCTGGATCAGGCGCAACGAGGCATCGGGCACGGCGATCTCCATGAATGGGTTGCCGCCGCGCGCTTCGATCCATTCGGCCAGCGCCGCCTCCACCGGATCGTCAGGCACTGCAAAGGGAATCTTGGCGATGATCACATGCTCGCAATAGGCACCGGGCAGGTCGACGCCCTCGGCGAAACTGGCGAGACCGAACAGCACGCTGGAATCACCGCCATCGACGCGCGCCTTGTGCTTGTTCAAGGTTTCCTGCTTGGACAGGTTGCCCTGGATGAACACCTGCTTGCGCCAGTCGCGATCCAGGCCATCGAACACGTCCTGCATCTGTTTGCGCGAGGAAAAAAGCACCAGGGTTCCTCGATAGCCTTCCACCAGATCCGGCAGGTCGCGGATGATCGCGGCGGTATGCGCCGCTGCATCGCGGGGATCGGCTCGCAGGTCGGGGACGCGCAGCACCCCGGCCTGTTCATGGTGAAACGGGCTGGGCACGATGGCGGTTACCGAGGCCTTGGGAATCCCCGCGCGCATGCGGAACCGGTCGAACTTGCCCAGTGCGGTCAGGGTAGCCGAGGTCACCAAGGCACCGTAGGCGACGTTCCACAGGTTGCGACGCAGCATTTCCGCAGCCAGGATCGGGCTGGCATTGACCTCGATATCGTACAGCGCACCACCGTCGGACAGCGTCAGCCAGCGCGCCATGGGCGGACTGTCTTCAGGGTCTTCGGCGGTGAACGCCGTCCACAATTCCCAACTGCCCTGGGCGCGAGCCAGCAGGCTGCCGAACAACGGGTACCATTCCTCGGCCTGATGGCTGGCAATGCCCACGTTTTTCTCGCCGTCCATGCCTTCCTTGAGCAACTCGCTCAAGCGGGTGAACAGGTCGGTCAGTTTGGAAAAGCCCTTCTTCAGCTCGATGCCCATTTCCCGCATATGCTCGGGCACCACCCCGCCGACGAAGCGATGGCGTGGGCGCTCGCGGCCCTCCATGTCTTCGCCCGGCTTGAAGTCCGCCAGTTGCTCGCAGGCGCTGAACATGAACTGCTGCTGGGTCTTGATCTCACGGGCCAGCTCCGGCACTTGCTCGATCAACCGCCCCAGGTCGCCGGGTAACGGGTGCTGGGCGAGCAGCTTGGTCAGGTTCTTGGCCGTGGTCTCCAGCCAGTCGGCTGTGGAACGCAGCCGGCTGTAGTGAGCGAAATGGCCGATCGCCTTGTCAGGCAGGTGATGGCCTTCATCGAATACATACAGCGTGTCGCGCGGATCGGGCAGCACGGCCCCGCCGCCCAACGCCAGGTCGGCCAGCACCATGTCATGGTTGGTGACGATCACATCGACCTTGCCCATGCCTTCGCGGGCCTTGTAGAAGGTGCACTGGGCAAAGTTCGGGCAGTGGCGGCTGGTGCACTGGCTGTGGTCGGTGGTCAGGCGCGACCATTGTTGATCTTCCAGGGCCACCGGCCAGCTGTCGCGGTCACCGTCCCATTTGTTGCCGGCCAGTTTCTCGATCATGCTGGTGAACAGTTTCTGGCTCGCCTCGTCGACCTCGATCTTGAAACCTTCCTCTTCGAACAACTGCGCAGTCGCGCTTTGCGCATGTCCTTCCTGCAGCAGCACGTCGAGCTTGGAAAGGCACAGGTAGCGCCCGCGGCCCTTGGCCAGCGAGAAGGTGAAATTCAGCCCGCTGTTGCGCATCAGGTCGGGCAGATCCTTGAACACGATCTGTTCCTGCAGCGCCACCGTGGCCGTGGCAATGACCAGGCGCTTGCCGGCCGCCTTGGCCACCGGAACCGCGGCCAGGCTGTAGGCAACCGTTTTGCCGGTGCCCGTGCCCGCTTCCACCGCCACCACCGCCGGATCGCCCGTACGCCGGCCTTCTTCATCGCACGCGATGTCGCCCAATACCTTGGCGATTTCGGCGATCATCAAGCGCTGGCCATAGCGCGGCTTGAGGCTCTTGGCTTCGAGAAAACGCGTGTAGGCGCCCTGGATCGTGGTTTTGAGTTCGTTACTGATCATCGACTGGTCATGGCGAAAGGCTGGATATATTTTCAGTGGTTCTCATCGGGTCGCTATCATACCCTGCTCGACTTCGATGTGCTGGCTGGAGATACCCATGAGCGCCGACAGCGTGTTTCAAACCTTGCACGGGCTCGCTGCGCTGATGTGGTTGGGCGGCATGCTCGCCAGCTGGAAGATCCTGCGCCGGGCCGGGCTGGCAGTGCCTTCGCAGGCTCAGCGCCTGCAGCGTCTGGTGGATATTTTCCCACGACTGTTCGGCTGGGTCTGGGCCGCCGTGCTGATTCTTCCGATCAGCGGCGTCGCCCTGCTGCGCCTGCGCTTCACGGGTTTCGAAACGGCGCCGCGTGACGTACAGGTGATGATGGGCCTGTACGTGGTCATGGTCGCGCTGTTCTTGCGTATGCAGGGTCTGCAACTGCCGACGCTGCGCAAGGCCGTAGCGGCCCAGGCGTGGACGGACGGCGCGATTGCCGTGAAGCAGCTGCGTCGCCTGGCGGTGGGTGGCCTGCTGCTGGGCCTGACGACCGTGGTGCTGGGTATGGCCAGGCAGTTCTGAACCAACCCGATCAGAAGCGCTGGATGCTCAACGTCCCTTCGGTGCCCGCCTCGCCTGCTCTTCCCGGCAAGCCCTCGCGGCCCGACTTGCCGCCTTCGGCGCGGTACACCACGCAGCCCTTGGATTTGCCTCCGGCGCCCGGACGTCCGGGAACACCGGCAGCGCCGCCCTGGCCACCGTCGGTGCGCACCTTGATCGCTTCGCTGGCGAAGGTCGCCGGCAGACGCAGGCGTACGTTGGCGCCCGGCGCGCCAGGCAGGCCGTCGCCGCCATTGTCGCCGTTGCCACCGCGCCCAGCCGAGCCCCAGGTACAACCGGGCGCCTGACCATTGCCACCATCAAGGCCGGCATAGCCATCCGCACCTGCGCCGCCGCGCGCGTCGATGTTCACTTGCGCAGCGTCGAGCGACTGCAGCTGTACGTCAAGATTGCGCCCTGCGCGAGCCGCCTTCTGATGGGTACCGGGCGCGCCACGGGCGAGAATCTGGCTGCCACTGCCGAGTTCTGCATGCTGCGCGCGCAGGCGCAACTCCTGCTCGCCCGGCACTATCGCAATGCGGGCCTCATGCCCTAGGCGCAATTGCTCGACACTGAGTTCGGTCAGGTTGGCGGGAATCAGCAAGGTGCCGTAATCCGCCACGTCCAGGCGCTGCAACTGCAGCACGCTGGAGCTGGCCGGCAGGCGCAACAGCGAATGGGGTTCGACACTGACCGACTCGGCCAATGCCAGCGGCGCAAACAGTACTGCCAACAAACCCAGCTTACGCATGGCTAGCCTCGGTATCGGACGGTGCGGGAATGGACTGGATGTGAAAGATGCCGGCCAGGAGGATCTGGACTCGGTCAAGCCACGGATGGCTGCGCCCGCGCAGGCGCTTGTTGAAAGCGATCGCTTCGATCAAGTGCAGGAACAGCAAGGTGCCGCCGGCCAGGTTGATCAGTGCATGGAACGGTTTGACCATCGGCATGAACAGGTTGAGCAGCACCACCCACCAGAACAGCAACGTCAGACATTTACCTAGAATCAGAAATCCTTTCATGTGCCCCCCACGGCATCGGCTAGGCGCACATTAACGGCTGGAAGGTAGCGGTGACCAGAGGCCGGCAGGAAAAACCTGCCGGCCCGCACCCATCAATGGCTCAGATGGATTTCCACGCGACGGTTCTTGGCGCGTCCGGCATCGGTGTCGTTGCTGTCGACCGGCTCGCTTTCGCCACGGCCCTCGCTGCTCAGCTTGTCTGCCGCAACGCCTTGACCCAGAAGGAACGAGACGACACTGGCGGCACGTTGCTCGGACAGCTTCTGGTTGAAGCCATCGCTGCCGATGCTGTCGGTATGACCGACGATCTTGACCGTGGCCACTTGGGCCGTTTTCATCCGCACTGCCAGGGACGTCAGCTCGGTACGGGCGCTTGAGGTCAGTTCGGCACTGCCGAATTCGAACGGTACATCGCCCGCATCGCTCAAGGTAACGACCTCGGGGATGTCGGCCACTGGCGGCTCAGGCGCCTTGGTCACGGCGGGATAGACCGGCAATGGGCAGCCGTTGTGCTTCACGGGTGTATTGGCCGGGGTATCGGGGCAACGATCGCGTCGATCGAATACGCCGTCTTCGTCCTTGTCGCCATCCTGGGCATAGCAGACCAGGCCACTCACCACCGCGCCGGCCAAGCCACCGCCAGCGGCCCACGCACCACTTTCGATGGCACCCAGCCCGCCACCAGCCAGGCCACCCAGCACGCTGCAGACAGGCCAGGTACGCGAGTTGAGTGGGGACGCCCCTTCGGGGGAGGTGGTACAGCCGCTCAGCACACCGGCGACCAGCAGAGCGGGAAGTACGGTCCGCGATAGATCTTTCAGCTTCATTCAAGGCTCCTGAGTCGCCGGCGGGCGCCGGCAACTGAGAAGTAAAGCGTGCCGCCGGTCGTTGTACAAGGGGACTGGCGGTTGGCGCTAAAGGTTCAACGCTGGATGAGAATCTCGGTACGGCGGTTCATGGCGCGACCGTCGGCCGTGTTGTTGTCGGCAACCGGCTGGGCTTCGCCCACGCCCTTGACGGATACCACGCTGGCCCGCGGTACGCCGCTGCTGACCAGATAGTCAGTCACGGCCTTGGCGCGCTGCTCGGACAACCGTTGGTTGTAGGCATCCTTGCCGACACTGTCGGTATGACCGCTGACACTCAAGCGCGCCGTGGTCGCTTCGGTCTTCAGGCGGCTGGCGACGGTATCGAGCTGCGCCCGGTCGGCGGCAGTGAGGGTGGCCTTGTCGAATTCGAAATGCACGTTGCGGATGACGATCGTCTCCTCCTTGGGCATCGGTGCCGGCTCGGCAGCGACCGGCATCGGCGCCGGGGCAGGCGGCGGGCAACCATTGGCGTCTACCGGCGTGCCCTTGGGAGTGCCGGGGCACTTGTCGCGGCTGTCCGGTACGCCATCACCGTCTTCGTCGCCATCGCCATGCACCCAGCAATAGGCTGCGCCGACACCGGCAGCCGCCGCGCCCACACCGGCTGCCAGCGACCCGCTTTCGATGGCGCCCAGCGCCGCACCCGTCACGCCGCCCACGGCCGCACACATCGGCCAGTCGGTTTTCTGCAAGCCTGCGCAACCCGTCAACACGCTGCTGACCAATATCAAGGGTAATGCCGTCCGAACTATGCTCATCTAGTTTCTCCTCAGGGAATCGGCAGCAGGGGCCGACGTTCTGGGAGTAAAGACCGTGGTTGGCATATGCGCCAGCAATAAGCCATAGGGCGCGTCATCCAATCAATGCTGGGCCATCGGGTCGGGGCCCTATAATGTGGTGGCCACGACCGAGGAGCTTCAATGACCGACGCAGTATCTTCCCGTACCCCGCAGCAGGCTCTGGCGGCCTTGCTCGAACGTCACGCGCCGCAGCGCTTGCTGTTGATCGGCGCGAGTGCATTCCCCGCCCTGGCGGCGTTCGAGGCTGCGCATCCCGAAACCCGTATATCCAGAGCCGCGCCCGGCCCCCTGCCCGCGGACCTGGCCGGGCAGCGTTTCGACCTGGCGCTGGCGGTGGATTGCCTGGAGCATCTGAACAAGGTCGAAGGCACGCGTCTGCTGGCCGGCATCCGCAACCTCAATGCGAGCTGCATCGCCGTACTGGCCGACCCGGTCGCCAGCGGCTGGAGCGACACCGACTTCTACGCCCTGGCCCTGCAGGCCAGCGAACGCTTCGCCCGCGACCAGCAGGTGCTCAAGCTGTACACCTATGATGTGCGCGAATACAAACAAGTCCCGGACTGGCTCAACGCCAAGTTCTGGGCCAACCCGGAAAACTTCGGCAAGTATTGGTGGTGATATGAGCGTTTCGATCTGTCCGTGCGCAAGTGGCAACCTGCTGCCGGCCTGTTGTGGTCGCTATCACGAGGGCCAGCCGGCGCCCGATGCGCAGAGCCTGATGCGTTCGCGCTACAGTGCCTACGTGCTGGGCCTGGTGGACTATCTGGTGAACACCACCCTGCACGCCCAGCAGGCCGGCCTGGACCGCCAGGCCATTGCCCAGTGGAGTTCGCAGAGCACCTGGCTGGGCCTGGAGGTGGTGGCAGCGGAAGTCTTCGGCGGCCAGCCGGAACACGCGTTCGTGACCTTCACTGCGCGCTGGCACGACAGCACCGGCGAGCACTGCCACCGCGAGCGGTCGGCGTTCGTGCAGCACGACGGCCGCTGGTATTTCATCGACCCGACCGTCCCGCTCAAGGCCAGCCGCAACGACAGCTGCCCCTGTGCCAGTGGGCAGAAATTCAAGAAGTGTTGCGCAGGCTACATCAGCCAATGATTTTCAGATGGGAAATGTCCGGCACCTGAACGGTTTGCTCGTGCCGCAACTGGCCCATGTCGCTGCCAGCAGGCGCCAGGCTGAACTGCTGCAGGTTCAGCTTCGGCGAGCGCTGCGCGGGTCGTTCATCCTGCAGATCGGCGCCCACTTCGGCGATGGCGAAGTCCGGCGCATCCACAGCCACGAACGCTGCCATGTACGCATCACGCGGCACGACCTCGGCGCGGCGGGCCACGGCCATGGGTTTCTGGCCGAAGTCACCTGCCGCCGCCGGCGCGGTCATGATGATTTCTTCGATGTCCTGAGCCATTTCGTCGATGCTGGCCACGGCCCCTGCGCGCGCCAGCGCCGCGCGGTATTTTTCCGCCGCCTGGGCGTCGAGGTTGTTCTTGAGGACCAGCCGGCGTCCGGAAAACAGCAGCTCGATTCGCTGGGCGTCGGCCTGGAACAGTTTTGCCAGGTTGCTCTTGACCTGGTCCAGCGCCGCGCCGGGCACGCATTGGCCGCTGAAGACGATCTCGTAGAAACGCATGGCAACTCTCCTGGCATGGCACCGTTGCGGGCGATAGGCGTCCGCACAGATGCCGAAAAGCCAGCACCGTAACAGTGATTATGGACCACGATGTTTCGGCGCAACAAGCACACCCTTGTCATGCCCGTGCGCCTTGTTAGACTCAAGGCAAATCCGGAGGTCCCTGCCATGTCCGCTTGCACTCTCGTTCTGCGCAGCATCGGCTTGCTTTCACTGCTGGGACTCACGGGCTGCGCCACCTGGTTCACCGGCAACTACCAGGATCCTCAGGTGCATCTGGTCAGGGTCGAAGTGGTCAAGGCCAACATGCTGCAACAGCGCCTGATCCTGCGTTTCCGCATCGACAACCCCAACGGCCGCAGCCTGCCGGTGCGCGGCATGAGTTACAGCGTGCGCCTGGAAGACATGCTGCTGACCGAAGGCGACGCCAGCGACTGGTTCAGCGTGGCCGCCAACAGTGGCGAATACTACGAGCTGCCGGTGCGCACCAATCTCTGGCAACACGCGCGCGAGTTGTCGCGCCTGCTCAAGCACCCCGAGCGAGGGATCCGCTACGAGTTGCGCGGCGAATTGCGCACCGGGGTGCTGTTCGGCCACGACGTGGTGCTCAACCACATCGGCGTAATCGACGCGCGCGGTTTGTCCGGTCGCTGAGACGTCGCAAAGATTTTTCCCGCAGCGCTGCTATTCCGAACCCAGGGTGAGATAATTCCGGCCAATTTCAACTGCGGAGTACTCTCGATGTCCCAGCAACCCCATGTGCACGGCCCCGACTGCAACCATGACCATGACCATGATCACCATCATGAGCACGACCACGGTCACGTGCATGGCCCGCACTGCAACCACGCCCCGCAGGAACCGGTGCGCAATGCCCTCAAAGATGTAGGCCGCAACGATCCCTGCCCCTGCGGCAGCGACAAGAAATTCAAGAAGTGCCACGGCGCCTGAGCCGCGGCGATGCCCGAGGGTGCTGCGTGCTGGTAGCCCCTCCCTTGACCCCAAGCCTACCGCTACGCGCTGTGCCCGCGAGCGGCTTGGGCACGAAGAAAATATCCCCCGCCTGACGCTTGCGCGTCGCCCCCGCCCTCTCTAACGTAGCGCCTTTTACGCCAGCCCCCGCAGGAGCTTCGCCATGGCCTCGCCCGCCCGTTTCTTCTTCACGCCCACGTTCGGCTGCGCCGCCGTGGTCACCGGCATGCTCACCCTGACCGGCTGCCAACAATGGCTGGGCGGCTCCGCCGAGCAAAACCTGCCGCCAAGCGTGGGTGTACAGCCGCTCAAGGGCCTGGCGCAGAATGTCTCGGTCAGGCGTAACGGGCTGGGCATGCCGCTGATCGAAAGCAATACCTTCCATGATGCCCTGTTTGCCCAAGGCTATGTGGCCGCCAGTGATCGCATCACCCAGATGGTCCGTCTGCGGCTGCTGGCCCAGGGACGCCTGGCCGAACTGGACGGCGTCGAAGCGCTGGACAGCGACCGCCTGCTGCGCAAGGTCAACCTGAAGAAAAGCGCCGACCAGTTGTATGCCGCCGCGTCACCTCGTCTGAAGCGTTTTTTCGATGTCTATGCACGGGGCGTCAACGCCTACCTGTTTCGCTACCGCGGCAAGCTCCCCGCGCAGTTGGCTGGCTACGCCCCCGAATACTGGAAGGCCGAAGACTCCGCGCTGATGTTTGCGCTGTGGTCGTTCAGCCAGTCGCTCAACCTGCAGGAAGAGTTGGGTTCGCTGGCACTGGCGCAGAAAGTGGGCACCGACAAACTGGCCTGGCTGCTGCCGGTCTATCCGGATGAAACCCTACCTTTCAGCGAGGCCGACAAGCTCAAGGGCGTGTCGCTGGGCAACTCGCTGACCAGCCTGGCGGGCCTGGCCACGATGAATCGCGAACTCGAGCGGCTTGGCGCGCCAAGCTCCAGCAACTGGGCCATCGCCCCGCAACGCACGCGGGCCGGAAAAAGCCTGTTCGCCAACGATGTTCATGTGGCAACCAGCGTTCCGTCGGCGTGGAGCTTCGTGCAGCTGCGCGCGCCGCGCTTTCAGGCAGCAGGTGTCGCCCTGGCCGGTATGCCGGGCGTGCTGGCTGGCTTCAATGGTCAAGTCGCCTGGGGCATGGCGGCAGTGATGGGCGACAATCAGGATGTTTTTCTGGAGAAGGTCCGCAGCGAAGGCGGCCGCGTGGTGTATCAGTCCAACGGCAAATGGCAGCCGGCCCGCGTGCGTCAGGAGACCTACCTGGCCAAGGGGCAGCGTCCGCTGCGCGAAGCCGTCTACGAAACCGGTCACGGCCCGCTGCTCAACGACGTCAGCGGCATGCCGGCAAGCGGCGGCTACGGCCTGGCCCTGCAACTGCCGGATCTGACCGACGACAAGAGCCTGGATGCGCTGTTCGATCTGTCGCGCGCCAGCAATGTCGAGAAGGCTTCGGATGCCAGCCGGCAGATACGCGCCGTGGCGACCAACCTGCTGTTCGCCGATGCCAGCAGCATTGGCTGGCAGGTCACCGGCCGCTTTCCCAACCGTCTCGAAGGCAAGGGCATGCTGCCCTCGCCCGGCTGGGATGGTCGACATGACTGGGACGGCCTTGCCGATCCGATGCTACACCCCTACGACCAGGACCCCCCGCAGGGTTGGCTGGGTACCGCCAACCAGCGCATCGTCCCGCCCGGCTATGGCATCCAGCTGTCCAACGCCTGGTACTACCCCGAGCGCAGCGAGCGCCTGGCCGAACTGGCCGGCAGCGGCAAGCACGACACACGCAGCATGATTGCCATGCAGTCCGATCAGACCACCCCCTTCGCCGCCAAGCTTAAAAAGATGTTGCTTGCGCCCGGCATGGCACAGCCCCTGAAAAGCGCCATCGATGCGCTGCCCGAGGGCGAGCGAACCAAGGCCCGCGAAGCCTACACTCGCCTCATGGCCTTCGATGGCCGCCTCGCCGCGCAATCTGCCGATGCCGCGCTGTACGAGCTGTTCCTGCAGCAGAGCGCGCAGCGCACCTTCCTCGACGAACTAGGCCCACTCGACAGCGCCAGCTGGAAGGCCTTCGTAGCCCAGGGCATGTCTTCCTACTCGGCCCAGGCCGATCATCTGCTGGGTCGTGACGACAGCCCGTTCTGGGACGACCTGAGCACCGCGCAGAAGGAAGACAAGCCGACCATCCTGGCGCGCAGCCTGGCCGCCGCGGTCAGCGCCGGCGAGGCGCAGATGGGCAGTGACCGCAGCACCTGGCAGTGGGGGCGTCTGCATCGCACCACCTGGACCGACACGGGCGGGCCCGATGCCGGCGCACCCGTGCTACGCGGCCCGGTTGCCACCGGCGGCGATCACACCACCCTGAACGCTGCGCCCTACCGCTGGGGCGACAGCTTCGACACCGCGTCGATACCGGCGCTGCGCATCGTCGTCGACTTCGCCCAGGCCGAGCCGATGATCGGCCTTGGCAGCAGCGGGCAGTCGGGTAATCCGGCCAGTGCCAACTACACCGACGGCATCGACGCGTGGCTCAAGGGTCAATACGTCAGCTTCCCGATGCAGCCGCAGCATTTCGATAAGGCCTACGGGACCCAGCGACTGACGTTGACGCCGCAGAAATGACCGCGTGATCCGCCACCAAAAACGCAAGAGAGCCCCCGTTACTCGAAACGGGGGCGTGATCACTGCGCCGGATCCTGCCCTATCGGGAAGAACACCCCGCCACTCCACACCCCCAGCCAACCGTCACGCACCACGGCCAGCTCGACCAGCCGATAGAACACGTTGCGGTGAATGCGTGCTTCCAGATTGTTGCGCACCAACACGTAAGGTGAAGGTTGCTGAGTGCACGGGTCGATGTCGACCCGCAGCGGGTGCTGTGCGTCGGCATCGACACCGTCTTCGACATTGCTGATGAAGCGCAGCGACTGCTGCTCGCCTTCCCCCGACACCTGCATGTCGATAGCCACGAACGGTGCGTCATCGACGACGATGCCGACTTTTTCCACCGGCGTCACCAATACGTACTCGTCGCCATCGCGGCGCAGGATCCCGGCGAACAACTTGACCATCGCCGGTCGGCTGATCGGTGTGCCTTGGTAGAACCAGGTACCGTCACGGGCGATGCGCATGTCGATGTGCCCGCAGAAATCGGGATTCCACAGGTGCACGGGCGGCAAGCCCTTCTTGGCGGTGGGAATGTGCGCCAGCAAATCGTCGGCCCTGCCCGTCATGCTCGTCTCCTCAGCGGCTCACGCCCAACAAGCTGCGAGCGTAGTCCTCAAGGGGTGGACCAAGCAAATCTTCCGGTTTGTTGTCGCGCATCGTCAACAGCCCGCCACGGCTGCGGATGGTCGCGGTATCAATGAGATAGCGCGTGCTGGTTTCGATGAGCATGATCTGAATCACGCTGCTGTCGACCCCGAGCCGGTCCAGAGCCTCCTGGTCGGCCCATTCGTCAGCATTGCCGATACGGTCGTCGGCACGCGCGAAACGGGTGTAGAGCAGGTAATGCGCGCCGGCATTGCGTGCCTCGCCCAAGGCCTGTTCCAGGCCCAGCGGTGCCGGGGCGCGGCGGACCAGGGGAAAGTACTCGACGAACGCTTCGAATGCCTGTTCAGCCACCACGTTGGGCCGCGGATAGGCGCCGCCGGGGGGCACGAACGCGCCCTGGCCAATATAGATGAACGAGTCAGGCTGCACGCGCAGGTTGTTGAACCGACGAGTTTCACTGTGGTTCAACACACCCGCATCGCTCAGGTGATAGCGAGCGCCTTCGCCCAGATCACTGACCTTCATGCAACCGCTCAACGCCAACAGCGCCAGCAGCACGACCAGGTTACGCATGCATCCTCCAGAGCCGGCGACAAGATCCCGGCGATCAGCGACATGATGCAGCTTCTGCGCCAGTTTGCAGGGCTCGGGATGGCTTGAGTGGGTCAGGCTTCTTTGGGTGCGGGTATTTCCGGATCGCGTTTGCGCTTGTTGCCCATGCGCACGCCGATGTCCATGAGGAACTGGAAAAAGCCCTCCTGATCTTCCAGTACGTTGCTCCAGAACGGCGAGTGATACAGCGCCACCGCGCCATGTACCAGCGCCCAGGCAGCGCAATAGTGGAAATACGGCGGAACGTCTTCCAGCTTGCCCTCGCTGATTCGCCCCTCGATGAGGAACGTCAGCCGTTCGAAATTCGAGGCGCGGATCGTGTGCAACTGCTCGACGAGCTCGGGCACCTGGTTGCCCTTGACCACCTTCTCTTCGAGCCGGTCGAACAGCCGATAGCGCTGCGGATCGCGCATGCGGAACTCGAAGTAGGCGCGGGACAGGGCTTCCTTGTCTCGATCGATGTCGGCCGAATGCAGCAGCGAGTTCAGGTCGCGCTCGTAGTCGAGCATCAGCCGCAGGTAGATCTCGGCCTTGGATTTGAAGTGTTTGTAGATGGTGCCTTTGCCGATACCCACGGTGTCGGCGATCAGCTCGACCGTAACGCTGTCTTCGCCTTGCTCGAGAAACAGCGCCAGCGCGGTGTCGAGGATTTCCTGCTCGCGGCGGCGAAACTCACGGACCTTACGAGGTTCTTTTTGCATAGGAAGGACTGGATCGAAAGCGGAGACAGTCATTATGCCTGTATGAGGTCAAAATGCACGGATCATCCAAAATCTCTGGCTTTATGGCGCATATGCCACGCAACCCTGCAATCCGTGCTGAGCAGCGGCGCGCGTATTCCAAATGCGTTTAAGAAAACCCTCGGCGGCACTGGCGCCCCGAGTCCATTAGACAATACTTGAACAGTCGACGCGACATACTCCCCCAAGTGAAGCGTCGGCAAGGCGTCGATGGACCACGCGCCTGTTGTGACTCCTAATGGTCTTGACCCGGGATTCTCCCCCCAGAGCCCGGGTTTTTTTTGCCCGTTCAGGCTCAGGCCTGGCGACGAACCCGCGCCAGGGGGAACAGCCGGCAGAAATTGTCGGTGGTGCGCTCGGCCAGGCTGTCGAACGTCTCGCCACGAACCGTGGCGATGCACTGCGCCACTTCGCGGACATACTGCGGCAGATTGGACTTGCCACGGTAGGGAATGGGCGCCAGATAGGGCGAGTCGGTTTCGACCAGCAAACGATCGGCAGGCACCTGCCGCGCAACTTCACGCAGGGCATCGGCGTTGCGGAAGGTCACGATGCCCGACAGCGAAATGTAGAACCCCAGGTCGAGGGCGGCCTTGGCCATCGCCCAGTCTTCGGTGAAGCAATGCAGCACGCCGGCCTGGGGCAATTGCGCCTCGCGCAACAACTCCAGGGTATCGGCGCGTGCGCCGCGGGTATGCACGATCACCGGTTTGCCGGTCAGGTTGGCTGCCTGCAGGTGCAGTCGAAACGACTCCTGTTGCAGCTGGGCCGCCTCGGGTTCGTAGTGGTAGTCCAGGCCGGTTTCACCGATTGCCACCACGCGTGGCGCGTCGAGCTCGGCCATTAGCCAATCCAGCGCGGGCGGCTTGCCGGGAGCAAGGTCGAGGGGATGAATGCCGACCGAGCAATCGACGTCGTCGTAGCGACCGGCCAGGGCCTTGACCGTGGCGGCGTTCTCGGCGCTGACGCCGATGCACAGGAAATGCCCGACCCCGCAGGCACGTGCAGCGTCCAAGGCGGTATCCAGGCAGCCGTTGTGTTCGGCAAGGTCGAGGCGATCCAGGTGACAGTGGGAATCTACGAGCATGAGGGTATGGGAACTACATCGTGTGAGTGGGACGGTCGGACTTCAAGGCGCCGGCCAGATAGGTTTCGATCTTGTTGCGCGCAGTATTGTCGCCGTCGTTGAACTGCACGCCCACCCCCGCAGCGCGGTTACCCTGGGCGCCCTTGGGGGTGATCCAGGCGACGCGACCGGCCACGGGAATCTTTTCCGGCTCATCCATCAGGTTGAGCAGCATGAACAGCTCATCGCCCAGCTTGTAGCTCTTGCTGGTTGGAATGAACAAGCCGCCGTTCTTGATGAACGGCATGTAGGCGGCGTACAGGACGGCCTTGTCCTTGATGGTCAGGGACAGAATACCGTTGCGCGGTCCGGGACTGACGGGTTGATTCATTCGTGCTCCGTTACTGATAGTGAATTTTCGCAGCAGTCAAACCACGTCCGCCGCCGACGCGGCTTGCGCCGCTGCTACAAGCGGCGCATGCCGCATCCGGCGTCACCGCGTCGCACCGACCAAAGCGCGTCTGCCGCCGGCGCATCCCTGTAGCAGCGGCGCGAGCCGCGTCCGGTATCACCACGGTACATCAGACAAACCGCAGCCAACATCGGCAGCGTTCGATCACAATGCACCCATCACGTCTGCCCCGGCAAGGCCATCCAGGACACCAGCAGCGCCTCGATGAGCAATACCCGGTTCAGGTTGGCCTTGCCCAGCACCTTCTGGCGCTGCATCAACACCCAATCCTGAATGGCCAGCACTTTACGCTGGGTACTCTTGTCAGCCAGATATTGCAGCACCTTGCGCATGTCACTCAAGCCCAGGCCCTGCTCGTCCGTCGTCAGCCGATAGCGCAGCAACAGGTTCGACCACTCGCAGAACCAGTCGAACAACAGCAACAATGGCACGGCGCTCCAGGCTTCCGCCAACTGGCTGAGCGTCTGCTGCCCCTTGAGCAGCTTCTTCACCCCTTCGACCACCAGCGCCCGCTGCTCGACGATCCCGGCAGCCTGCAACCTGACCGCCGCAAGGGGCGAGCCGGCGGCCAACGCGAGCAGATCGGTGCGCGCAGCCTCGTCGAGTTCAGGCAGCGCCATGGCCAGCCACTGCAGGCTGACGGCCTGGCTGGGCAACGGGCAGGCCTGCTGCACGCAACGACTCTTGACCGTGGGCAGCAGTCGACTGGGCTGATGGCTGACCAACAGCAAGACAGTATTGCCCGAAGGCTCCTCGAGGCTTTTCAGCAGCGCGTTGGCCGCATTGACGTTCATGGCTTCGGCAGGCTCGATGAGCACCACCTTGCGCCCACCCATTTGCGCGGTCTGCACCACGAACGCGACCAGCTCGCGCACCTGGTCGACCTTGATTGCCTTGTCCGCTTCCTCGGGTTCGAGGATGAAATTGTCCGGGTGGCTGCCGGCCTGCAGCAACAGACACGACTTGCAGGAACCACAGGCTTGCTGCGCGGCCGGACGCTGGCACAGCAGCAGTGCCATCAGGCGCTCAGCGAGGGCACGCTTGCCGATGCCTTGCGGCCCGTGCAACAGGTAGGCATGAGCATGCTGGGTACGCCCGGCCAGCTTCTGCCACAGGTCGTCCTGCCAGGGGTAGGCGTCAGCCACGCGGCAAACCTCGCAGCTCGGGCAGCAGCGCGTCCAGCGCCTGCTGGACCTGCGCCAGGCTCTGTCCGGCATCGACCACCCGGTAGCGCGAAGGCGCTGCAGCGGCGCGGGCAAGGTAGGCGCCGCGCACCGCCTCGAAGAACGCTCGGCCTTCCTGTTCGAAACGATCGAGGCGACCCCGCGCGCTGGCACGCGCCAGACCGACTTCCACGGGCAGGTCGAACACCAGCGTCAGGTCCGGACGCAACGTGCCCTGGACAAAGGTTTCGAGCTGGGCGATGCGTTCCTGGGATAACCCACGGCCGCCGCCCTGATAGGCGTAGGTGGCATCGGTGAACCGATCGCACAACACCACCGCGCCACGCGCCAGCGCCGGGCGAATCACCTGGGCCAGGTGTTGTGCCCGCGCGGCGAACATCAGCAGCAGTTCGGTATCCACGCACATGGTTTCATCGCTGGGTGCCAGCAGCAGTTCGCGGATACGTTCGGCCAGGGGCGTGCCGCCCGGCTCGCGAGTCAGCACCACGTCCAGGCCGTCGGCACGCAGACGCTCGGCCAGGTATTCGCGATTGGTGCTCTTGCCCGCGCCTTCCGGCCCTTCCAGAGTGATGAATAAACCGGTCACAGGGTGTCCTTGCAAAGTCATGGAGCAGGCGCCTCGACGGCGTCCGGCTTCTCTTGTGGCTCGCGCGTGCCGGCCTCTGTCGGCGCCGTGGCAGGCGCGGGGCTCGAGCGATAATCGGCGCGGCGTTTGATTTGATACTCGCGCACGGCATTGTTGTGGGCATCCAGATCGTCGGAGAAGACATGGCTGCCGTCGCCGCGCGCGACGAAATACAGGCTGCTGCCGGGGACCGGGTTGAGTGCGGCATGAATCGCCTCACGGCCCACCATGGCAATGGGCGTGGGTGGCATTCCGGCAATCACGTAGGTGTTGTAGGCCGTCGGCTCACGCAGGTCGGCGCGGGTCAGCTTGCCGTTGTAGCGCTCGCCCATGCCGTAGATGACGGTCGGGTCGGTCTGCAACAACATGCCCGCCTTGAGGCGACGCACGAAGACCCCGGCGATTTCGCCGCGCTCCTGGGGCACACCGGTTTCCTTTTCCACCAGCGAGGCCATGATCAGCGCTTGATAAGGCTCGCTGTAGGGCGCGCTGGCGGCGCGCTCGGCCCATTCACTGGCCAGCACTTCTTCAAGACGGGCGTAGGCCTGCTGCAGCAGCTCGACATCGCTCATGCCACGCACATACTTGTAGGTGTCAGGGAAAAACCGGCCTTCGGGGAACGCCTTGGGGTGGCCGATGCGCGCCATGACGTCACTGTCGCTCAGCCCGCCCAGGGTCTGCTCGAGCTTTTCCTGACGCGCCAGCGCAGCGCGCACCTGACGGAAATTCCAGCCTTCGACCAGGGTCAGGCTGTACTGCACCACTTCGCCGCGCTGCCAGACGTTGAACAGGTCGTTGACGGTCATGCCGGGCGTCATGCGGTATTCGCCGGTGTGCAGGGGCTGCCCGGCGCGGTTGAAGCGCCAGTACAGGCGCAACCAGAATGCATCGCGCAAGGTACCTGCCGCCTGCATGCGCAGGATCGTGCCGCCGGGGGTTGCCCGGTTGGGCACGTCGAGCAGCTGTTCTTGAGCCACGGCCAGGGGCTGGTTCAAGGCACTGTCGACTTTCCAGGCCACCACGCCCGTCGCCAGTGCGGCAACAACGATGAGCGTTTCCAGCAACAGCAGAAATTTACGCTTCACAAATCAGGCATCCAATAGCGCGTGGGCAATGCCTTGCAGTTTACGGGTGAGCGGTCCCGCCGACCACCTCAGTGACGTGAAAGCGCGCACCGGCCACACGCCGTAGACGCTGTTGCAGACGAATACTTCGTCGGCCCGTGCCAGGTCCGCAGGCCACAGGTCACCCACGGCCACCTGCAGCCCCAGCGTCGTGGCCTGCTCCAGCAGTTCGGCGCGCATCACGCCGGCCACGCCGCAGCGGTGCAGCGCGGGCGTGTGCAACGCCCCGTCGATCACCAGGAACAGATTGCTGTAGACGCCTTCGACGAGGCGCCCGGACACGTCCAGCATCAAGCCCTCGGCAAAAGCCGGATCGCTCCATTCGGCGCGGGCCAGTACCTGCTCTAGGCGATTGAGGTGCTTGAGTCCGGCCAGCAGGGGTTGCTCGGCGAGCCGAGTGCTGCAAGGGTAGAGTTCTACACCCTGCGCGCGGTGCGCCTGCGGATAGGCAGGGCTGGGAGAACCTTGCAGAATGCGCCGCGCGCCAGCCTGTGGATCAGCGGCATAGCCGCGTGCACTGTCCCCGCGGGTCACTATCAGCTTGAGCACACCCTGCCCCAGCGCCGCCGCATAGTGCACGACCTCGTCGCGCACCACCGCCAGGTCGGCGACGATGGCCAGACGCTGGCAGCCCAGCGCAACGCGCATCAGGTGACGGTCCAGCAGCACCGCCTGGCCATTGCGTACGGCAATGGTTTCGAACACACCATCACCATAGGCCAGGCCCCGACTCTTCAGGCCCAGCGCATCGCCTGGCTGCCCGTCGAGCCAGGCCTGCATCAACCGGGAAAGCGCCGGAACACCAGGGAACCGTTGGTTCCACCGAAACCGAACGAGTTGCTCAGCACCACGTCGATCGGCATGCTGCGCGCGGTGTGCGGCACGAAGTCCAGATCGCAGCCCTCGTCCGGCTCGTCCAGGTTGATGGTCGGCGGCGCCATCTGGCTGTTGATGGCCAGCACACTGAAGATGGCTTCGACGGCACCCGCGGCCCCCAGCAGGTGCCCGGTCATCGACTTGGTGGAGCTCACCGCCAGCTTGTAGGCATGGTCGCCGAACACCGTCTTGATGGCGCTGACTTCGGCCAGATCGCCGGCCGAGGTGGAGGTGCCATGGGCATTGATGTATTGCACCTGGCCGGGCGTGATGCCGGCATCGCGCAGGGCGTTGGTCATGCAGCGCGCCGCGCCGGCGCCGTCTTCAGGCGGCGACGTCATGTGGAACGCATCGCCGCTGGTGCCGAAACCGATCAGCTCGGCATAGATGGTCGCACCACGCGCCTGGGCGTGCTCGAGCTCTTCGAGTACCAGCGCACCCGCACCGTCGGACAGCACGAAACCGTCACGGCCCTTGTCCCACGGACGGCTGGCACGGGTCGGCTCGTCGTTGCGTGTGGACAAGGCACGCGCCGCGCCGAAGCCGCCCATGCCCAGCCCGCAGGCGGCCATTTCCGCACCGCCGGCGATCATTACGTCAGCCTCGCCATAGACGATGTTGCGCGCGGCCATGCCAATGCAATGGGTGCCGGTGGTGCACGCGGTGGCGATCGCGTAGTTGGGCCCCTGCGCGCCGAGGTGAATCGACAGGAAACCGGAAATCATGTTGATGATGGAGCCAGGCACGAAGAACGGCGATATCCGCCGTGGCCCGCTGTCGTGCAGGATGCGGCAGGTTTCTTCGATGTTGGTCAGGCCACCGATGCCCGAGCCCATGGCCACACCGATACGCTCGCGATTGGCGTCGGTGACTTCGAGCCCCGCGTTGCGTACCGCCTGGAAGCCGGCAGCCAGGCCGTACTGAATGAACAAGTCGAGCTTGCGTGCCTCCTTGACCGAGAGGTATTGCTCGACATCGAACCCCTTCACCGAGCCGCCGAAACGGGTCGAATAGGCCGACAGATCCGTATGTTCGATGGGACCTATGCCACTGCGGCCGGCCAGGATGCCCTGCCAGCTGCTCGGCACGTCGGTGCCCAGCGGTGACAGCATGCCCATACCTGTGACCACGACGCGTCTACGCGACACAGCACTCTCCTTATTCTGGAAACATCACCGCGCGGCCGTCTAAAGAAAAAACCGCACGCCAACGAAGGCAGTGCGGTTTTCCATGACAAGCAACGGCGATTACAAAACGTTACGCCTGGTGGGCGGTGACGTAATCGATGGCAGCTTGAACAGTGGTGATTTTTTCGGCTTCTTCGTCAGGAATCTCGGTTTCGAATTCCTCTTCCAGAGCCATCACCAGCTCAACGGTGTCCAGGGAATCGGCACCCAGATCTTCAACGAAGGAAGAAGTGTTGTTGACCTCCTCCGCTTTGACGCCCAGTTGCTCGGCGACGATCTTCTTGACGCGTTCTTCGATGGTGCTCATACCTTGTTTTCACTCCTAATGGACATATGTCAGGCGGCTGGCCGGTACGTAAGTTTATAGAAGAAGCTCGGCTTTTCAAACTGAAAGCGTCACTGCGACCCCACGTAAGCCCGCCACCTAGAATTCGGATGCAGCTTTATAACGGATTTTGGATGCCGGGTAAGACATTTTTTTGAAGCAATCCGTCACATTTTCATTTACATGTACATGCCGCCGTTCACCGGAATTGTAGCCCCTGTGACGTAGGCTGCACCGTCGGAGGCCAGAAAACCGACCACTTTGGCGATTTCGTCGGCCTGACCCAGACGGCCCAGTGGAATCTGGCCCTGCAGCGCTTCACGCTGTGCTTCGGGCAATTCGCGGGTCATGTCGGTGTCGATGAAACCGGGCGCCACCGAGTTCACGGTGATTGCGCGCGAGCCGACTTCACGAGCCAGGGCACGACTGAAACCTTCCAGACCCGCCTTGGCCGCGGCGTAGTTTACTTGGCCGACGTTGCCCATTGCACCTACAACCGAACCGATGCTGATGATCCGGCCCCAACGCGCCTTGGTCATGCCACGCAATACGGCCTTGGACAGGCGGAACAGGCTGTTGAGATTGGTATCGACGACATCGTGCCATTCGTCGTCTTTCATGCGCAGCATCAGATTGTCGCGGGTGATACCGGCGTTGTTGACCAGGATCGCCGGGGCGCCGAACTGCTCCTGGATCTTGGCCAGGGTGGCAGCCACCGACTCGTCACTGCACACGTTGAGTTCCAGGCCGGTACCTTCGATGCCGTGCTCCTTGAGCGTGGCGGCAATGCGCGCGGCACCGCTTTCGGAGGTAGCGGTACCGATGACGGTGGCGCCCATGCGACCCAGTTCCAGGGCGATCGCCTGGCCAATGCCACGGCTTGCGCCAGTGACCAGTGCAACTTTACCTTGCAGGCTCATGCAAGTTCTCCTTGATCAGGCTTGCGCCGCGCGGGCGGCGGCGAAGGCTTCGGGGGTGTTCAGGTTGTCGGTGCTCACGCCATCGGCGCAACGCTTGTTGAGGCCGGCGAGGACCTTGCCCGGTCCGCATTCCACGAGACGCGGTGCGCCCTGGGCAGCCAGGTACTGCACGGTTTCAACCCAGCGCACCGGCTTGTACAACTGCTCGAGCAGGTCGCGCTTGAGGGTTTCGAGATCGGCCGGCACAGCGGCGCTGACATTCTGCACGACCGGAATTTGCGGTGACTGCCAGTCGATGGCATTGACCGACTCGGCGAAACGCTCGGCAGCCGGTTTCATCAAGGCACAGTGCGACGGCACGCTGACCGGCAACGGCAGGGCGCGCTTGGCGCCCTTGTCCTTGCACAGTTCGATGGCACGGGCAACGGCTTGCGCCGTGCCGGCGATCACCACCTGGCCCGGCGAATTGAAATTGACCGCGCTGACCACATCGTCCTGGGCCGCTTCGGCGCAGGCTGCCAGCACATCGGCGTCTTCCAGGCCAAGAATGGCCGCCATGGCACCCTGCCCGGCGGGAACGGCTTCCTGCATCAACTGGCCGCGACGCTCCACCAGCTTCACCGCATCGGCCAGGGACAGGCAGCCGGCGGCCACCAGCGCACTGTATTCGCCCAGGCTATGCCCGGCGACATAGGCCGGATGCTCGCCGCCCTCGGCCAACCACAGGCGCCACAGCGCGATGGAAGCGGCGAGAATGGCAGGTTGCGTCTTGTCGGTCTGGTTGAGGCTTTCGACCGGGCCCTGTTGAACCAGCGCCCAGAGGTCATAGCCCAAGGCGTCGGACGCCTCCTTGAAGGTGTCCATGACCAGAGGGTACTGCGCACCCAGTTCGGCCAGCATGCCGAGCGACTGGGAGCCTTGCCCCGGGAAAACGAATGCGAGGGATGCAGACATTGAACAAGCCCTTGTATGATCTTGTTGCCGGAAAATTCGACGCCGGAAGCGTGTCCGGCGCACTGAACTGACAGTTGGATAACGTACACCTGCCAGTGGTCACATTTAAGCACCTCTGGCCGCGCACGCCTAAAGCAGCATCTGCGCCAGCTGCCCATGCAGGCGCTGCGGCAGGTTTTCGCGAATCTCGTCCCGCGCCCGGTCTATCGCACACTGCAACCCTTCCACACCGGCGGCGCCATGGCTCTTGACCACGATGCCTTGCAGGCCGAGCAGGCTTGCGCCGTTATAGCGTGCAGGCGCCAGGTCAGCCTGCAGGCGCTTGAGCAGCGGCATGGCCAGCACGCCCGCAGCGCGCGCCATCAGGCTGCTGCGAAACAACGCCTGCACACGCTCGGCGAACATGCCGGCCAGGCCTTCGTTGGATTTGAGCAGGATATTGCCGACGAAGCCGTCGCACACCACCACATCGGCCTCGCCTCGAAACACGCCGTCGCCTTCGATGTAGCCGGTGTAGTTCAGGCCCTGCGCCTTGCGCAACAGGCTGGCTGCCAGCTTGACCTGCTGGTTGCCCTTGATGTCCTCGGTGCCCACGTTGAGCAGGGCGACCCGCGGCCGCGCCACACCCAGCGCCTGAGCCGCGACCGAGCCCATGACGCCGAACTGATACAAGTGCTCGGCACTGCAGTCGACATTGGCGCCCAGATCCAGCAACTGGCAATAGCCTCCCCGTGTCGGGATGGCGGCCATCATGGCCGGGCGGTCGATGCCCGGCAGGGTCTTGAGCAGGTGCCTGGACAACGCCATCAAGGCCCCGGTGTTGCCGGCGCTGACCACCGCCTGGACCTGCTCGTCGCGCAGCAACTGGAGCGCTACACGCATCGACGAATCCGGCTTGCCGCGCAGCGCCTGCGACGGGCGCTCGTCCATGCCGACCACTTCACCGGCGGCAGCGATGTGCAGGCGTGAGCGATCAACTGCCGGCTGGGTGGCAATCAGTTCTTCGAGAAGTTGAGGGTGACCGACGAGGGTCAGGTGCAGCGAGGGCGTAGCAGACAGGCAGGCAAGGCTGGCCTGAACAATGCTGCGGGGACCGAAGTCCCCGCCCATTGCATCAATCGCGATGGACTGAGCGGACAAGATTTACTCGTCAGCGCCCTTGTCGATCACTTTACGGCCACGGTATACGCCTTCTGGCGATACGTGGTGACGCAGGTGCACTTCACCGGTGGTCTTTTCGACCGACAGGGTGCTTGCCTCGAGTGCGTCGTGCGAACGGCGCATGTCACGGGCAGAGCGGGATTTTTTGTTCTGCTGAACAGCCATAATTGATTAACTCCTAAACGTTTGGGTCACGCTTTAACTGCGCCAATACACTGAACGGGTTGGACCGCGTTACCTCGTCCTCGCTCGGATCGGGATCATCTGCTCCCGCCGGCTGCTGGCATTCTTCCGGATGATGAGCAGGCACGATAGGCAAGGCGAGCAACAGCTCCTCCTCGACCAGCGCCTGCAGATCCAATGGATCTTCGCCCAGTTCCAGCACGTCATAACCTTTCGGTAACGACTGGGTGTTCGCACCCTCCTTCACCACGGCATAACTGCATTCGCTGTGGATCGGCAGGGTTACCAGCTCAAGACAACGCTGGCAAACCATCTTGACCTCGACGTCCAGGCAGCTGTGGATGACCACGGCCTTGCGTTCGTCTCGCTCGAAAATGAATTTGGCCTGCACCGTACCGACGTTGTCGGAAAGCGGGTCGCAGAGTCTCTCCAAATCGGCCAAGAGCAGCGAACCTTCTAGGGTTACGCCACGATCTGCCAATTTGCGCGGGTCAACGTGAGGTGGAATCGGGTCATTCAACATAGGCGCAGCATTCTAGGGACGACCCCCTCACCTGTCAAAGGAAATTCAGGCCCAAGTGCATGATAGAGTGGCCGTTCATCCACAGGAGCCTGCCATGCCTGCCCTGCTACTCGCTTCCAGCTCCCCCTACCGCCGTGAACTGCTGGCGCGGCTGCGCCTGCCGTTCACCTGCGCATCGCCCGACATCGACGAAAGTCACCTGCCGGACGAGCCGGCGTGCGCCCTGGTCAAACGCCTCGCTGAACAGAAAGCCCGGGCGCTGGCCGCGTTGCATCCCGGGCATCTGATCATTGGTTCGGACCAGGTGGCCGTGCTCGCAGACCGGATTCTGGGCAAGCCTGGCGACTTCGCCCAGGCACGCGAACAATTGCTGGCTGCCAGTGGCCGTTCCGTCACATTCCTGACCGGACTGGCGCTATTGAATGTCGCCAGCGGCGAGTGTCAGGTCGATGTGGTGCCGTTCACGGTGCACATGCGCCCGCTATCGGCCGCGGCCATCGAGCGCTACCTGCTGGCGGAGCAGCCTTATGACTGCGCCGGCAGCTTCAAGGCCGAAGGGCTGGGCGTGACCCTGTTCCAAAGCACCGAAGGTCCGGATGCCACCAGCCTGGTGGGCCTGCCGCTGATTCGCCTGGTGGACATGTTGCTTGCAGAGGGTGTGCAACTGCCTTGAGCCTTGCGGGGTGATTGCTGCCGCTTTTGCGGGCAGAGCCCGCTCCCACAAGCGCAGGAGCGGCCTTCTGTGGGAGCGGGCTCTGCCCGCGAAAAGGCCATCGACAGCGCTACAACGACTCAGCGCAGGCTCGGCCCCTGGAAGCCCATCCACATGGCGATCTGATCGGCGACGCTGGCACCGAACTTCTTCGAGAAGCGGTCGAGCGGTGATTCCTTCACGGTGAAGTCGACCATATCCTTGGCGCCGATCACGTCACGGGCCACCATGCTGCTGCTGCCCAGCGCGTCGACCAGACCCAGTTGCAGTGCCTGCTCGCCCGACCAGATCAGCCCGGAAAACAATTCGGGATGCTCTTTGTCTTTGAGTCGGTCGCCACGCCCGGCCTTTACGCTGTCGATGAACTGCCGATGAGTGGTTGCCAGCACGCCCTTCCAGAACTCGGTTTCATCGGCACGCTGCGGCTGGAACGGGTCCAGGAATGCCTTGTGCTCGCCCGAGGTATAGGCACGGCGTTCGACGCCCAGCTTCTCCATGGTACCGACGAAGCCGTAGCCGGCCGCCGTCACACCAATGGAACCGACCAGGCTGGATTTGTCGGCGTAGATCTGATCCGCGGCGCTGGCGATGTAATAGGCGCCGGACGCGCCCAGGTCGGCGATGACCGCGTAGACCTTGATGTCCGGATGCTCGCCGCGCAAGCGACGGATCTCGTCGAACACATAACCGGACTGCACCGGACTGCCGCCAGGGCTGTTGATGCGCAAGATCACGCCCTTGACCTTGGTGTCTTCGAATGCGCTGCGCAGGCTGCCGACGATATTGTCCGCGCTGGCGGCTTCCTTGTCGGCAATCACACCGCGCACGTCGATCACCGCGGTGTATCCGGACGCACTGCCGCTCGTGGCCTTTTCCATATCCAGCAGTGGCGAGAACAGGAAGATCGCGCCGAACAGGTAGATAAAGGTCAGCAGCTTGAAGAAGATGCCCCAGCGGCGCGCGCGACGCTGTTCCTGCACGCTGGCCAGCAAGGTCTTTTCGAGCAATCGCCAGCTTTTTTCGTCGCCTACAGGCGCGCTGTCATCTTCACTGCGTGGAGCTTTCCATTGATCGGACATTCTCTACCCCTTGGTCAGGCTGATACGCGACGACTGTCGAGCCACGCGGGCAATTGATCGAACGATTCGATGCACATCTGCGGTTCGTATTGGCGCAGCACATGCAGCGGCAGGGCCCCGTAACCGACGGCCACGCTGTGCATGCCGGCATTGCGCGCCATCAATAGATCGAACGAGGCATCGCCAACCATCAGCGAGCGCTCGGCCCCCACTGCGCAGTGGCTCATGATCTGCTCGAGCATCAGAGGATGGGGCTTGCCGCGGGTTTCATCGGCAGCACGGGTGATGTCGAAAAAGTCTTCCCAGCCATGCGCCTTGAGCACGCGATCCAGCCCACGGCGCGCCTTGCCGGTTGCCACGGCAAGGCGGTAGCCCTGCTCGCGAAACCCGAGCAAGGCTTCGCGCACACCGGGAAACAGCGCAGACGGCGTGGCGTCCAGGGCCATGTAGGCATCGGCGTAATGCGCGCGCATGGTCAACACCTGGGCCTCGTCAAGCTGGGGATACAGCACGCCGATGGCTTCGGACAGGGCCAGACCGATGATGCCCTTGACCGCCTCGTCACTGCATAGCGGATAGCCCGACAGTGTCGCCGCGGCGTGCATGGCCTCGACGATCCGGCCAATGGAATCGCACAGGGTGCCGTCCCAATCGAAGATCAACAGCGAGTAGTCAGCTTGCACTCAGGCGCTCCACGGTCCGGGCCCAGACCTCGTCGACCGGCGCCTCGACCTTCAACTCGCCGCCATCGGGCAGCGGCACGGTCAGCGCGTAGGCGTGCAGGAACAGACGCTTGCCGCCCAGCTCGCGAATCTCTTTGGAGAAGTTTTCGTCACCGTACTTGGTGTCGCCGGCGATCTCGTGGCCGGCATGCAGGGCGTGCACGCGAATCTGATGGGTGCGCCCGGTGATCGGGCGTGCCTCGACGATGGTCGCGAAGTCGCCGAAGCGGCGCAGCACCTTGAACAGGGTCAGCGCTTCCTTGCCTTCTTCGTTGATCTCGACCATGCGCTCGCCCGAACGCAGGTTGCTCTTGAGCAGGGGCGCGTTGACCTGCTTCTTGGCGGTCGCCCAGTGCCCACGCACCAGCGCCATGTAGCGCTTGTCGATACCGTCGCCGCGCAACGCCGCGTGCAGGTGGCGCAGCATGCTGCGTTTCTTGGCGATCATCAGCAGGCCGGACGTATCGCGATCCAGCCGATGCACCAGCTCGAGTTCTTTGGTGTCGGGGCGCAACTGGCGAAAGGCCTCGATCACGCCGAAGCTCAGTCCGCTGCCGCCGTGCACGGCAATGCCCGCCGGCTTGTTCAGCACGATCAAGGCCTTGTCCTCGTAGACGATGGCGTCTTCGAGCCGTTGCAGCAGCCCCTGGGCAACCGGCACGGGCGCGTCGCGCTCGGGCAGGCGCACCGGCGGCACGCGCACGATGTCGCCGGCCTGGAGCTTGTATTCCGGCTTGATGCGCCCTTTGTTCACCCGCACTTCGCCCTTGCGCAGGATGCGATAGATCAAGGTTTTCGGCACGCCCTTGAGCGCCGTGATGAGAAAGTTGTCTATGCGTTGGCCGGCAAGTTCCGGCGCAACCTCGATCAGCTGAACGCCGGAGGTTGGGGGAGTAGTAGTCGTCATGGCCGCGATCATAACAATTTTTTATGGATTTGAAGCACTTAATGATTGCTGCTATAGTCGCGAACGCCGCCATAAGCGGCTGGGCAGCGGACAAGCGGTTATGAACCGGCCCTGACCAACGCAATTCTCGAGGACGCGAGGCCGTCCTACGGGGCTTTTGCCAGTTACGGAGTGTTTGAGGGCAACGCCGCGCAGGTGCGAGAAAACCGATGAAAGCCCAGGAACCCCGGCATACCGGACACCTTCCTGCCTTTCGTTCGACGCCACTTACGCTTTGCAGTCGTCCTTACCCAGTTCAGGTACAAGCTTCGGAAACCCAACGCCTTAGTCATACAGGGCGAACTTTACGAATTGAAGTTCGCGATATTGCCAACCCGTTGCGGATTCAGCGCGCGGCAGCACCCGAATTATCAGGGATACGTGTAGGGTGGAGATGCACAACCGTCGGACCGTGTAGTACCGCGTCACGGCAGGAAGCAGCCTCAGGCACTTCTGCCATGCCGGTCTTGAACAAGACGCTCAAGGGCGTCCACGCCAGACGATTGATTCCTCCTCCTGACTGAGTGCTTTTGACACCACAGCAAGCAGGACGCGTCGTCGCGGTTCCGCCCCTGTTGGGCAGAAATCGCTGGACACTGCAGTGGCCTAGGCCCTGTTGACGCACCTGACACCGACCGTGAGAAGTCGTGTGTGCCGAACGCCGTTTCCGGCAGCCCGGAAACCGACGGTACTACATGAAAAGAATGCTGATCAACGCAACTCAACCCGAAGAGTTGCGTGTTGCCCTTGTAGACGGCCAGCGCCTCTACGACCTGGACATCGAGTCGGGCGCCCGCGAGCAGAAGAAGGCCAACATCTATAAAGGCCGCATCACTCGCATCGAACCCAGCCTTGAAGCCGCCTTCGTCGACTTCGGCTCGGAACGCCACGGCTTCCTGCCCCTCAAGGAAATCTCCCGCGAGTACTTCAAGAAAAACCCCGAAGGCCGCGTCAACATCAAGGAAGTCCTGAGCGAAGGCCAGGAAGTCATCGTCCAGGTCGAGAAGGAAGAGCGCGGCAACAAGGGCGCCGCCCTGACCACGTTCATCAGCCTCGCCGGTCGCTATCTGGTACTGATGCCCAACAATCCGCGTGCTGGCGGCATTTCCCGTCGCATCGAGGGTGAAGAGCGCAACGAACTGCGCGAGGCACTCAACGGCCTGGTCGCTCCTGCCGACATGGGCCTGATCGTTCGCACCGCCGGCCTTGGCCGCAGCAGCGAAGAGATGCAGTGGGACCTGGACTACCTGCTGCAACTGTGGACCGCGATCAAGGAAGCCTCGCTGGACCGCTCCGCACCTTTCCTGATCTACCAGGAAAGCAACGTCATCATCCGTGCGATCCGCGACTACCTGCGCCAGGACATCGGCGAAGTGCTGATCGACAGCGTCGAAGCCCAGGACGAAGCCCTGACCTTCATCCGCCAGGTGATGCCGCAGTACGCCAGCAAGATCAAGCTGTACGAAGACAGCGTGCCACTGTTCAACCGCTTCCAGATCGAAAGCCAGATCGAAACCGCTTTCCAGCGTGTGGTCGAGTTGCCTTCCGGCGGTTCGATCGTCATCGATCCGACCGAGGCACTGGTGTCTATCGACATCAACTCGGCGCGCGCCACAAAAGGCAGCGACATCGAAGAGACCGCCCTGCAGACCAACCTCGAGGCCGCTGAAGAGATCGCGCGCCAGCTGCGTCTGCGCGACATCGGCGGCCTGATCGTCATCGACTTCATCGACATGACGCCGGCCAAGAACCAGCGCGCCGTGGAAGACAAGGTCCGTGAGTCCCTGGAAGCCGATCGCGCTCGCGTACAAGTAGGCCGCATCTCGCGTTTCGGCCTGCTGGAAATGTCCCGCCAGCGCCTGCGCCCCTCGCTGGGCGAAAGCAGCGGCATCGTCTGCCCCCGCTGCAGCGGTACCGGCATCATTCGCGACGTCGAATCGCTGTCGCTGGCCATCCTGCGCCTGATCGAAGAAGAAGCCCTGAAGGACCGCACCGCCGAGGTCCGCGCTCAGGTGCCGATTCCGGTCGCAGCGTTCCTGCTCAACGAAAAACGCAATTCCATCACCAAGATCGAACTGCGCACGCGTGCCCGCATCGTGATCCTGCCGAACGATCACCTGGAAACGCCGCATTTCGAAGTGCAGCGCCTGCGTGACGACAGCCCGGAAGCGCAGAACAGCCAATCCAGCTATGAAATCGCCGCTGCCGAAGTGGAAGAAGTGCTGCCGGTTGCCGCCACGCGCACCCTGGTTCGCCAGGAAGCCGCGGTAAAAACCGCGCCGACCCGCGCCGCCGCGCCGGTCGTAGCCGAAGAACCTGCCCCTGTGGCAGCGGCAGCGCCTGCCCCCACCCCTGCTCCGCAGATCGCCGAGCCCAGCCTGTTCAAGGGTTTGGTCAAGTCTCTGGTGAGCCTCTTCGCCACCAAGGAAGCGCCTGCCGCGCCTGTGGTCGTCGAGAAACCCGCTGCCACTGCCACCGAGCGCCCGGCGCGCGAAGAGCGTCGCAACGGCCGCCAGCAGAGCCGCAACCGCAGCAGCGGTCGCCGCGACGAAGAACGCAAGCCACGCGAGGATCGCGCACCGCGTGAAGATCGCGCTGCCCGCGAAGATGCACCTGCCGCCCGTGAAGAACGCCCTGCCCGCGCACCGCGCGAGGAGCGCCAACCGCGCGCGCCGCGTGAAGACCGTCGCCCACGCAATGGTGGCGATGACGCTCCACGGGTCCGTGAACTGCGTGAACCGCTGGACGCTCCAGGCGCACGCGAAGAGCGCCCGGCCCGCGAAGAGCGCGCCCCGCGTGAAGAACGTGTCGTTCGCGAAGAGCGTGCTCCTCGTGAAGAACGCGCCCCTCGCGAAGAGCGCCCCGCTCGCGAAGAACGTGCACCGCGCGAAGAGCGTCCGGCCCGTGAAGAGCGTCAGCCCCGTGCTGCACGCGAGGAACGTGTCGAGCATTCGGAAAACCCGGTCGAGACAGAAGTCGACAGTGCCGAAGAAGTACTGACCAGCGAAGAACTGCTGCAGGACGACAACCAGGACAGCAACGACGGCGATCGTCCTCGTCGCCGGTCCCGTGGTCAGCGTCGTCGCAGCAACCGTCGCGAACGTCAGCGCGATGCCAACGGCGACGTGATCGAGGGCTCGGAAGAGTCGAACGAGTCGGCCGTAGAAGGCGAGTCGAATGGTGCGGCCCTGGCTGCCGGCGTTGCCGTCACCGCAGCGGTCGCGCAAAGCGCCATCAGTGCTTCCGCCGAAGCCCAGGCTCATGAGCAGGCCGAACAGGCCAATCGTAGCGTGCAGCCTGCTACCGTCGAAGACACTGCCGCCGCCGAAAGCGAAAGCCTGGCCGCGCCGGAGATCGTCGCTACTGCGCCGACCGCCGAGGCTGCCGTTGAAGTGCCGGTAGATACGCCAGCAATCGCTCCTGCCCAGACCCACAGCGAGCCTGAAGTCGAACGTCCCGCCACGGTCTCGGCGCCCGACACCTGGGCTGCGCCTGCCAACGAAAGCGCCGCACCGGTGGTCGAGCAACAGCCTGTCATCGAAGCAGCCAAGCCTCTCGAGGCCGCCGAACCTGTGCAAGAGCACGTCGCCGAGCCGGTGGAATTGACCCCTCCGTTCGACGCCACGCCAGCGCCGGTCAGCCAACCTGGCGCCGATGTCGAAGTGGACGCGCCGGTGGTGGTTGATCCTGCGCAGGTCAGCGAGCCGACGCCTCAGCCTCGCGCTGCCGAGCCTGGCGCAGACGCTCCGTGGTTGCCTGCCGAGCCTGCCTTGCACCACATCAGCGAACCGGCTGGCGCGGAACCCGTGGCAACCGAGCCTGTCGTGGTCGAACCGGCTGCCGTACTGCCGGCTGCCGAACCCGTCCAGGCCAGCGAGCCCGCAGCGGTCGTGGAGCCAGAGCCAGAGCCAGTTCAGGAAGCTGAACCGGCGCCGGCACTGCCAAGCAACGGTCGTGCTCCCAACGACCCACGTGAGGTGCGTCGTCGCAAGCGCGAAGCCGAGGAAGCGGCGAAAGTCGCTGCCTCGAAGCCCGACACTGAGGTATCCAGCGCCGCTGTCGCGCAAGATGCACAGGACGAGCCCAAGCCGCTGGTGTAATCAGCCCGTGTGAATCAGCCCCCGCCGCGCAAGCGCCGGGGGCTTTTTCTTGCCATTGATGCAGGTATCTCACCTGTTTCGAACCTTAATGCATTTTAAGCGTTGACAGCCTTTCAACTATCTGTAGAATGCGCCTCCACAGACGCGGGATGGAGCAGTCTGGTAGCTCGTCGGGCTCATAACCCGAAGGTCGTCGGTTCAAATCCGGCTCCCGCAACCAAACATCGGAAGGGCCACTCTATAAACGGGTGGCCTTTTTCGTATGCGCTCGAAAAAGCCCTCCACAACGGCAACACGCCCTTGCACACCTGCAATGTGAAAGTTGCTTTACAGTTGGCCACGCGCCGGTCACCGGTCGTGCGCAGGCGCTAGAATGGCGCGAATTATTTTTTCCACAGGGATTGGTACTTTGACGGGATCCCGGCATCCTGTTGCGCACAATCCAAGAGGTGATTGATGCGCTCTGACTTGCCCGATTCAACCGCTGTGGAACTCCCCCCCGCCGCTGCCGCTGCTGGCCCGATCAAGCCTGCGCGTGCACGCTGGCTCGATCTGCTGAGCCGTTATCGGCAACCGGTAGGGCTGGCCGTCACCCTGTTGCTGTTCGCCATCGCGCTATTGGCCTGTCGGCATCTGCTCAGCGAGCTGGACATCTACGCCTTGCACGACTCGGTCCTGGCTACCCCGCCTGCCGCTTTGGGCGGGGCGCTGCTGGCCATGGTCTGCGGATTCATCATCCTGCTGGGCTACGAATGGTCGGCCAGCCGCTATGCCAACGTGACCCTCCCGGCACGCACCCTGGCCTTGGGGGGGTTCACCTCGTTCGCTATCGGCAACGCGATTGGCCTGTCGATGCTGTCCGGCGGTTCGGTACGTTATCGGTTGTACTCTCGACTGGGCGTAGGCGCAGGCGAAGTCGCGCGCATGACCCTGTTCGCCAGCCTTTCACTGGGTTGCGCCCTGCCGCCGCTCGCTGCGGTGGCCACGCTCAGCAGCCTGCCGGCAGCGTCGACGGCCCTCGGGCTGTCCCAAGGGCTGCTGGGGATGATTGCCGCAGTCGTGCTGGTACTGACCGCGTTGCTGGTACTGGGCGTCTATCGACGTCGCCTGGCCGAGCAGCCGCTGCCCGACAATCTGTTGGTGCGGGCGGGACGCCGCACGCTGCGACTGCCCAGCGCACGCCTGACGCTTCTGCAACTGGTCATCACCGCGCTGGACGTGGTGGCCGCTGCCACCGTGCTGTATCTGTTGCTGCCCGAAGCGCCGCCGTTCGGCGCTTTCGTGCTGATCTACCTGCTGGCGCTCGCCGCAGGCGTACTCAGCCACGTACCCGGTGGGGTCGGCGTGTTCGAAGCGATCCTGCTGGCGGCGTTCGCCGATACCCTGGGCGCCGCGCCACTGGCCGCTGCCCTGCTGCTGTATCGCCTGATCTATGTGGTGTTGCCGATGCTGGTGGCGTGCATTGTGCTGCTGGCCAACGAAGCGCGTCGCCTGTTTTTCGCCCAGCAGGCGATTCGCGTGGCTTCCGGGCTGGCTGCGCCGATATTGGCGGTGCTGGTGTTCCTGTCCGGCGTGGTGCTGCTGTTTTCCGGTGCTACGCCTGAGATCGACACCCGCCTGCAGGACCTCGGCTTCCTCATTCCCCATCGCCTCATCGATGCCTCGCACCTGGGCGCAAGCTTGGTGGGCGTGCTCTGCCTGCTGCTGGCGCAGGGCTTGCGACGCCGCCTGTCGGCGGCCTGGGTATTGACCATGGTGCTGCTGCTGGCTGGCGCCGTGCTGTCGCTGCTCAAGGGCTTCGACTGGGAAGAAGCGTCGTTGCTGTGCATGACCGCACTGCTGCTCGTCGTGTTCAAGCGCTCGTTCTACCGCCCCAGTCGCCTGCTGGAGCTGCCGTTTTCACCGCTGTACCTGATCGCCAGCGTGTGCGTGGTGGGCGCGTCGATCTGGTTGCTGTTCTTCGCCTACCAGGATGTGCCCTACAGCACCAAGCTGTGGTGGCAGTTCGCACTGGATGCCGATGCTCCCCGCGGCCTTCGCTCGGCCCTGGGCAGTGCGGTGCTGTTGATCGTGGTCGCGCTGACCTGGCTGCTGCGTACCGCACGCCCGGTGATTCACTTGCCCACACCCGAGGAACTGCAGCGCGCCGCGACCATCCTCAAGGCGTCGCACCAGCCCGATGGTGGCCTGGCCCTGACCGGCGACAAGGCGCTGCTGTTCCACCCCAAGGACGAAGCGTTTCTGATGTACGCCCGCCGCGGGCGCAGCCTGGTGGCGCTGTACGACCCCATCGGCCCGACCCAGCCGCGTGCCGAAATGATCTGGCAGTTTCGCGACCTGTGCGACTTTCATCACGCCCGCCCGGTGTTCTATCAGGTCAGGGCGGAGAACCTGCCGTTCTACATGGACATTGGCCTGACCGCGATCAAGCTTGGCGAAGAGGCTCGGGTCGACTTGCACGCTTTCGATCTGGAAGCCAAGGGCAAGGAGATGAAGGACCTGCGCTACACCTGGAACCGCGGCGGCCGCGACGGTCTGTCGCTGGAAATCTACGAGCCCGGCCAGGCGCCGCTGGACGAGCTCAAGGTCATTTCCGACGCCTGGCTCAGTGGCAAGAACGTACGCGAGAAGGGTTTTTCGCTGGGCCGTTTCAGCCCGGAATACCTGAACCATTTCCGTATAGCCATCGTCCATTTCGAGGGCAAGCCGGTGGCGTTCGCCAACTTGCTGGAAACCGACAGCAGGGAACTGGCCAGCCTGGACCTGATGCGTGCGCATCCCCAGGCGCCTAAATTGACCATGGAATTCATGATGGTAGGCTTGATCCAACACTACAAGAAGCACGGCTACGCTCGCTTCAGCCTGGGCATGGTGCCGCTGTCGGGCTTGCAACCGCGGCGCGGCGCACCCCTGACCCAGCGCCTGGGCTCGATGGTCTTCAACCGTGGCGAGCAGCTGTACAACTTCCAGGGCTTGCGTCGCTTCAAGGACAAGTTCCAGCCTACCTGGGAGCCTCGTTACATGGCCGTGCCGGCAGGCCTTGACCCGCTGGTCGCACTGGCCGATACCGCCGCCCTCATTGCAGGTGGCCTGACAGGATTGGTGAAACGCTGATGATTCGACGTAACTGGCGCAAGTTGTTCGCCTTGATCGTGGTACTGCTGCTGGCGGTAGCCGGTTATTACTGGTGGGCCACCCGCCCTGTTCCTGCAGCGCAGCTCAGCGCCCAGCGCCTGAGCAACGGCAGCGATGCCCGCGAAGTCGTACCGGGCACTCGGACCAAGTCGCGAGTGGCGATTGCCCTGCCTGCTGCCGAAGCCTTGACCGACAAGCAGTTGCTGGACCTGAGCCGGGATGCCTCGGCGCACATCGTCCAGGTGATCCTGCCGGAAACCGACTGCGGCCTGCAGCAGGCCGCCCTGGACGCTGCCATCAAGCGTCTCGACGGCGCACCGGACCTGGTGGCTGGCATAGGTCCGGGTGCGTCACTGGCCTGGCGCTGGTTGGCCACCCAGGACAATGACAAGGCTCAGGCAGTGTCCGTGGACCTGAGCGTGGAGAAACCGGACGGCTGTCTGCCGGAGCTACCGAAGAAGGCCGAGCATGGCCAGTGGATGGTTGCCTGGAATGACAACCCCGACGATGCCAGTGCGGCGTTCGTGCGTGACCAGCCCAATGCGCAGACTGTCATCAGCGACTACGACGTGAAGCTGCCGCAGGTGCTGAAGAACCAGATCACCGCCATCCTGGTCGGCACCGAAGGCACCCATCTGGCCATCCCGGTGGTCGAGGTGCCCGCCGCGCAGAGCAACGAGACCGTCAGCCTGTTCCTGTCGGGAGACGGCGGCTGGCGCGACCTCGACAAGGCGGTTGCCGGGGACATGGCGACGATGGGCTACCCGACCGTGGGTATCGACACCCTGCGCTACTACTGGGAACACAAGACGCCCGAGCAGAGTGCCGACGACCTGGTGGAGCTGATGCACTTCTACCGGCAGAAGTGGGGCGCAAAGCGCTTCGTGCTGACCGGTTATTCGTTCGGTGCCGACGTGCTTCCGGCCATCTATAACCGCCTGCCCGCCGAGGCACAGGACAGCGTCAGCGCTATCATCCTGTTGGCGTTCGCCCGCAGTGGCAGCTTCGAGATCGAAGTCGAGGGGTGGCTCGGCAACGCGGGCAAGGAGGCCCCAACCGGACCGGAAATGGCCAAGCTGCCGGCTGCCAAGGTGGTGTGCGTGTATGGCGAAGAAGAGGCCGACGAAAGCGGCTGCACCGAGGCGACGGCAGTGGGCGAGAAGCTCAAGCTGCCGGGTGGACACCATTTCGACGAGAATTACCCGGCGCTGGCCAAGCGTCTGGTGCTGCAGATAGACAAGCGTACCGGCTCGAACTGACCCTGCTGTAAAAGCAAAGCCCCGGACCTGCGCAGGTGCCGGGGCTTTTTTTATGCGGCCTACACCGAACCTACATCTCCACCTGCGTGCCCAGCTCGATCACTCGGTTCACCGGCAGCTTGAAGAAACGCAGGTTGCCATTGGCATTCTTCAGCATGAAGGCGAACAGCTGCTCGCGCCAACGCGCCATGCCGGCCAGCTTGGAGGCGATCACCGTCTCGCGGCTGAGGAAATAGGTGGTGCGCATCGGGCTGAAGTCCAGCTCCGGCAAATCGCACAGGGCCAGGGCGCCCGGCACGTCCGGTTCGTCCATGAAGCCGTAATGCAGAATGACCCGGAAGAACCCTTCGCCATAGCTCTGCACCTCGAACCGCCGTGCCAACGGGACCCTCGGCGTGTCTTCGTTGACCACCGTCAACAGCACCACTTGCTCATGCAACACCTGGTTATGCAGCAGGTTGTGCAACAACGCGTGGGGCACGGCGTCGGAGCGTGCGGTCAGAAACACTGCCGTACCCTGAACCCGATGTGGCGGCTGTACGCTGATGCTGCCGATGAAGATCGGCAGCGGCAACCCGCCCTCGTCGATGCGTTCGACCAGCAGTTGCTTGCCGCGCTTCCAGGTAGTCATGAGGATGAACAACACGGTCCCTGCCAGCACCGGGAACGCACCGCCCTGAATGATCTTCGGCACGTTGGCGGCGAAGAACAGGCCATCGACCAGAAGGCAACCCAGCAGAACCGGCACGGCCAGCACCGGTGGCCACTTCCACAGCAGCAGCATCACGGCCGAAACCAGGATGGTGGTCATCAACATGGTTCCGGTGACCGCCACGCCATAGGCCGACGCCAGCGCACCGGAGGACTCGAAACCGATCACCAGCAGCACCACGCCAACCATCAATGCCCAGTTCACCGCACCGATATAGATCTGCCCCTGCTCGCTGCTCGAGGTGTGCTGGATATGCATGCGCGGAATGTAGCCCAGCTGGATGGCTTGCTGGGTCAGGGAAAAGGCGCCGGAAATCACCGCCTGCGAAGCGATCACGGTGGCCAGGGTGGACAATGCCACCAACGGCACCAGGGCCCAGCCTGGCGCCAGCAGGAAGAACGGATTGCGCGCCGCCTCGGGGTTTTCCAGCAACAGGCCGCCCTGCCCGAAGTAGTTGAGCACCAGGGCAGGCAGGACCAGGATGAACCAGGCGCGGGCAATCGGCTTGCGGCCAAAATGCCCCATGTCGGCATACAGCGCCTCGGCGCCGGTCAGTGCCAGCACCACGGCACCGAGGATCGCCACGCCCATGCCGGGGTGAACGATGAAGAAGCGCACCGCCCATACCGGGTTGAACGCCTTGAGCACCTCGGGATGCTGATACACCCCGTAGGCACCCAGCAGCCCCAGCACCAGAAACCACACCACCATCACCGGCCCGAACAGCTTGCCGATGCGCTGCGTGCCGTGCTTCTGAATCAGGAACAGCGCCACCAGTACCACCAGTGCCATTGGCACTACCCAGCGCTCCAGGCCATCGAACGCCAGCTCCATGCCCTCGATGGCCGAAAGCACCGACACCGCCGGGGTGATCATGCTGTCACCGTAGAACAGCGCGGCGCCGGCCAGTCCGCACACCACCATCAAGGCCCGCAGCTTGGGCAGCGAGGCGGTGGCGCGCGTCGCCAACGCCGTCAAGGCCATGATGCCGCCTTCGCCTTGGTTGTCGGCGCGCAGCACGAACAGCATGTACTTGATCGAGACGACCCAGATCAGCGACCAGAAGATCAAGGACAGGATGCCCAGCACCCCGTCGTGGGAAATGGGCACGCCATAGCCCCCGGAAAAGACTTCCTTGAGCGTGTACAACGGGCTGGTGCCGATGTCGCCATAAACGACACCGACCGCTGCCACCAGCATGCCGATCGGTCGGGCCGCCGAATGTCCGCCATTGCCGTTACTGCTTGCCTGAACCATCGACCACTCCCGCACCCGTGATTTGTAACGCCATGTGGCGAGATGCGGCGAAGCATAGCGCAGCACTCGTCGCAATTCCTCGCATAATGCTGGTCAAGCGACCCCGCCATCGCTAGAATTGCGCACTTTTTGATCAGAGGCGTGCCCAGCGCCCACCCAAGTGGCCCACGAGGCCCTATCGATACCGAGGTTAGCCATGTCCACCACTCCTTCGTCGGCCGCTCCAAAGGTCGGCTTCGTCTCGCTGGGTTGCCCCAAGGCCCTGGTCGATTCCGAGCGAATCCTGACCCAGTTGCGCATGGAAGGTTACCAGGTGGTGTCCACCTACGAAGACGCCGACGTGGTGGTCGTCAACACCTGTGGTTTCATCGACACCGCCAAGGCCGAGTCCCTGGAAGTGATTGGCGAAGCGCTCAAGGAGAATGGCAAGGTCATCGTTACCGGCTGCATGGGCGTGGAAGAGAATGCCATTCGCAAGGTGCACCCCAGCGTGCTGTCGGTCACCGGCCCACAGCAGTACGAGCAGGTGGTCAACGCGGTGCACCAGGTGGTGCCGCCTCGGCATGACCACAACCCGCTGATCGACCTGGTACCGCCACAGGGCATCAAGCTGACGCCGCGGCACTACGCCTACCTGAAGATTTCCGAAGGCTGCAACCACAGCTGCAGCTTCTGCATCATCCCCTCGATGCGCGGCAAGCTGGTCAGCCGTCCGGTGGGCGATGTGCTGAGCGAGGCCGAGCGCCTGGTCAAGGCCGGGGTCAAGGAAGTGCTGGTCATCTCCCAGGACACCAGCGCCTACGGGGTGGACGTCAAGTACAAGACCGACTTCTGGAACGGTCGCCCGGTCAAGACGCGCATGCTCGAATTGTGCGAAGCCCTGAGCACCCTGGGCGTCTGGGTGCGCCTGCACTATGTGTACCCCTACCCCAACGTCGATGACATCATCCCGCTGATGGCGGCCGGCAAGATCCTGCCGTACCTGGACATCCCCTTCCAGCACGCCAGCCCGAAAGTGCTCAAGGCCATGAAACGCCCGGCCTTCGAAGACAAGACCCTGGCGCGCATCAAGAAGTGGCGCGAGCAGTGCCCGGACCTGATCATCCGTTCGACCTTCATCGTCGGCTTCCCCGGCGAGACCGAAGAAGACTTCCAGTACTTGCTGGACTGGCTGAGCGAGGCGCAACTGGACCGCGTTGGCTGCTTCCAGTATTCGCCGGTCGAGGGCGCGCCTGCCAACCTGCTGGACGCTGCCATCGTCCCCGACGACGTGAAGCAGGACCGTTGGGACCGCTTCATGGCGCACCAGCAGGCCATCAGTGCCGCGCGCCTGCAGATGCGCATCGGCAAGCGCGTGGAAGTGCTGATCGACGAGGTCGAAGAACAGGGTGCGGTGGGCCGTTGCTTCTTCGATGCCCCGGAAATCGACGGCAACGTGTTCATCGACGATGCCACTCACCTCAAGCCGGGCGACAAGGTCTGGTGCACCATCGTCGATGCCGACGAATACGATCTGTGGGCCGAACTGGCCTGATTCGAGCTGCCCTGGCTCGACATGCATGACGGCGGCGACCGGCCCGGTTCGCCGCCACACCTGCCACCGGCGCCAGACGCCGGGCAATCTGCGCGGGCTTAACCGCCTCCAGGCAGTTACACTAGCGCCCTTTCCTTGCTACGGCCGCAGTCATGTCTGAACCCACTCGTCTTTCCAAACGCCTCATCGAACTGGTCGGGTGCTCCCGCCGCGAGGCCGAACTCTTCATCGAAGGCGGCTGGGTGTCCGTTGACGGCGTGGTGGTCGACGAACCGCAGTTCAAGGTGGACGCACAGAAAGTCGAGCTCGATTCCCAGGCCAAGGCCGAAGCACCGGAGCCGGTGACCCTGTTGCTGCACCAGGCACCGGGACAGAGCGCCGAAGACGCGCTGGCCACGCTCACCGCCCAGACCTTGTCCAGCGAGCACGGCTTCGGCAAGCGCCCGCTCAAGGGCCACTTCCTGCGCCTGAGCTGCGCGGCCGAGCTGCCTGCCAATGCCAGCGGCCTGCAGATCTTCACCCAGGACTGGAAGACCCTGCGCAAGCTGACCGCCGATGCGGCCAAGATCGAACAGGAATACGTGGTGGAGATCACCGGTGAGATGAGCCCCCACGGTCTCAACCGCCTCAATCATGGCGCGATGTACAAGGGCAAGGCACTGCCGGCGGTGAAAGCCAGCTGGCAGAACGAGACACGCCTGCGCTTCGCCATGAAGAACCCGGCACCCGGTGTGCTGCAGCAACTGTGCGCCAGTGTCGGCCTGACGATCGTCTCGATCCGCCGCATTCGCGTGGGTGGCGTGTCGATGGGCAAGCTGCCGCTGGGCCAGTGGCGCTACCTGACGGCCAAGGAAAAATTCTGAACCCTCTCTTTTTCCGGCGCTGCCTGGGCAGTGTCGTTCAACCAGGACTCACACCATGATTCACAACGATGTACTGCGCAGCGTGCGCTACATGCTCGACATCAGTGACGGCAAGGTTGCCGACATCACTGCCTTGGGCGGACTGGAAATCAGCAAGGCCGACGTTATCAGCTACACCAAGAAGGACGAAGAAGAAGGCTTCGTGCACTGTCCGGACGCCGTCCTGGCGCATTTTCTCGATGGTCTGGTGATCTATCGCCGCGGTCGCGACGAGAGCCGCCCCGCCCAGGCGGTCGAGCTGCCGGTCACCAACAACATCGTCTTGAAAAAATTGCGCGTGGCTTTCGAACTCAAGGAGGACGACATGCACACCGTGCTCAAGTCGGTCGACTTTCCGGTCTCCAAGCCCGAGCTGAGCGCCTTGTTCCGCAAGTTCGGCCACAACAACTACCGTCCGTGTGGCGACCAGTTGCTGCGCAACTTCCTCAAGGGCCTGACCGTGCGAGTCCGTGGTTAAGCCCCATGGCCTACAGCGTCGAACCCATCGGTTTTGTCCGCTCCTGCTTCAAGGAAAAGTTCGCCATCCCGCGCCAGCCCCAACTGGCGCCGGCCGCGCGCGGCGTGCTGGAGCTGTTGCCACCGTTCGATCAGGGTGAGGCCGTACAGGGCCTGGAACAGGTCAGCCATGTGTGGTTGCTGTTCCTGTTCCATGAGGCACTGGAAGACAAGCCGCGTCTGAAGGTCCGCCCGCCGCGTCTGGGCGGTAACAAGTCGATCGGCGTTTTCGCCACGCGGGCCACCCATCGACCCAATGGCATCGGTCAATCGGTGGTCCGCCTGGACAAGGTCGAGGGCGCGCGCCTGCATCTTTCCGGCATCGATTTGCTCGACGGCACGCCAGTGCTGGACATCAAACCCTACGTGCCCTATGCGGACAACGTCTCTGCTGCCGTCAACGCGATCGCCAGCGCTGCGCCCGAGCCCATTGCCGTGCAGTGGCTGGACGCGGGGCTGGCGCAAGCCATGGCGCACGCCATGCGCCTGGGCGAGCCCTTGGTGGAGTTGATCGAGCAATGCCTGGCCCAGGATCCGCGTCCGGCTTATCAGAAGCCAGCACCCGAGCGCGAATACGGCGCCCGGTTCTGGGATGTGGACGTGCGCTGGCACTACCCGAGCCCCGACCGCATTTGCGTGCTGGAAGTGGTGCCCTCCTGAGCGTGCGCGTCGCCCACAAAAAAACCGCCCAAGGGCGGTTTTTTTCATGGTGCCGGCCAGCCGCTCACTTCTCGACGAAGGCGCGCTCGATCAGGTAGTCACCCGGCTCGCGCATGCGCGGCGAGACGGTCAGGCCGAAGCTGTTGAGCACTTCGCTGGTTTCGTCGAGCATGCTCGGGCTGCCGCACAGCATGGCACGGTCGTCCTGCGGGTTGATCGGTGGCAGACCGATATCGCTGAACAGCTTGCCGCTGCGCATCAGATCGGTCAGGCGACCTTCGTTCTCGAACGGCTCGCGCGTCACGGTGGGGTAGTAGATCAGCTTGTCGCGCAGTGCCTCGCCGAAGAACTCGTTCTGCGGCAGGTGCTCGGTGATGAACTCGCGGTAGGCGACCTCGTTCACGTAGCGCACGCCATGGCAAAGAATGACCTTTTCGAAACGCTCGTAGGTTTCCGGGTCCTGGATGACGCTCATGAAAGGCGCCAGGCCGGTGCCGGTGCTCAGCAGGTACAGGTGCTTGCCCGGCTTGAGGTCATCGAGAACCAACGTGCCGGTGGGCTTCTTGCTGATGATGATCTCGTCGCCTTCCTTGAGGTGCTGCAACTGCGAGGTCAGCGGGCCATCGGGGACCTTGATGCTGAAGAACTCCAGATGCTCTTCCCAGTTCGGGCTGGCGATCGAATAGGCGCGCATAAGCGGGCGGCCAGTGGGCTGTTGCAGGCCGATCATCACGAACTGCCCGTTCTCGAAGCGCAGACCCGGATCGCGGGTGCACTTGAAGCTGAACAGGGTGTCGTTCCAGTGATGAACACTGAGTACACGTTCGTGGTTCATGTTGCTCATGTACGGGGCTCCTAGAAAAAGCGTACGCCTGACAGGGGCGCGATTGCGCAGTAGTTTACGGGGCTCAACAATATCTGTTAAATGGATTATTGAGATATGGGTAATCGGTTATATAGATATGCGATTCACACTTCGCCAGTTGCAAGTCTTCGTCGCCGTGGCCCAGCAGGAAAGCGTGTCACGCGCCGCCAACCTGCTGTCGCTGTCGCAGTCGGCGACCAGTACCTCCATCACCGAGCTCGAGCGGCAATCGAGCTGTCAGTTGTTCGATCGTGCCGGCAAGCGCCTGAGCCTCAACGCCCTGGGTCATCAACTGCTGCCCCAGGCCGTGGCCCTGCTCGATCAGGCCAAGGAAATCGAAGACCTGCTCAACGGCAAGTCCGGATTCGGTTCACTCGCCGTGGGCGCGACATTGACCATTGGCAACTATCTGGCCACCTTGCTGATCGGCCGTTTCATGCAGGTGCATCCCGAAAGCCAAGTCAAGCTGCATGTCCAGAACACCGCGAACATCGTCCAGCAGGTGGCGCACTATGAAATCGACCTGGGGCTGATCGAGGGCGATTGCAGCCATCCTGACATCGAGGTGCAACCCTGGGTCGAAGACGAGCTGGTGGTGTTCTGTGCGCCACGGCATCCATTGGCTTCGGTGCCCAGTGCCAGCCTGGCGTTGCTGACCCAGGAGGCGTGGATTCTGCGCGAACAGGGCTCGGGCACGCGCCTGACATTCGACCAGGCCATGCGTCACCATCGTCTGGCACTCAATATCCGCCTCGAATTGGAACACACCGAAGCGATCAAGCGTGCCGTGGAGTCCGGGCTGGGCATTGGGTGCATTTCCCGGCTGGCACTGCGCGATGCCTTTCGGCGCGGCAGCCTGGTGCCGGTGCACACGCCTGAGCTGGATCTGGCGCGGCAGTTCTATTTCATTTGGCACAAACGCAAGTACCAGACCTCGGCCATGCGCGAGTTTCTCGACCTGTGCCGCGCCTTCACCGCCGGCGCGCAGCGCAGTGACGAGATCGTCCTGCCCGACATCGCCTGAGCCAGGCATCGGTCAAAGCAGAATCACCGCCCATACCAGCACGATCATGCTCAAGGCAACGAACTGAGCCGCGCTGCCCATGTCCTTGGCATTCTTCGACAATGGGTGACGCTCCAGCGAGATACGATCGATGGCCGCCTCGATCGCCGAGTTGAGCAATTCAACGATCAACGCCAGCAGGCACACCGCGATGAGCACCGCGCGCTCCACGCGGCTGACCTGCAACACAAAGCTCAGCGGCACCAGCACGACGTTGAGCAGCACCAACTGGCGAAACGCTGCTTCGCCCGTGAAGGCTGCACGCAGACCATCGAAGGAGTAACCCGTAGCATTGAGAATACGTTTGAGGCCGGTCTGGCCCTTGAAAGGTGACATGCGCGACGATCCAGGAAAGGAAGACGGCCGACGATGAAACGTTCGGCGTGAAAAAGGTGTGACGGTGAAGCTCAGTTGGCGGAGGTTGACTCCAGTTGTTGCAACAGCAAGGCAGCCTGGGTACGAGTGCGCACGCCGAGCTTGCGGAAGATCGCCGTGACATGGGCCTTGATGGTGGCTTCGGACACACTCAGCTCGTAGGCGATCTGCTTGTTCAACAAACCCTCGCACACCATGGTCAGTACCCTAAACTGCTGGGGCGTCAGGCTGGCCAGCCCCTCGCTGGCGGCCTTGGCTTCCGCCGAAACGCTGACCGCCTCGAATGCCTGCGGTGGCCACCAGACGTCTCCATCCAGCACATCGCGCACGGCCGCCTGAATGGTCTCGAGCGAACTGGACTTGGGAATGAAGCCACTGGCGCCGAATTCACGCGAGCGCACCATGACCCAGGCGTCTTCCTGCGCCGAAACCATCACCACGGGTATCTGGGGATACTGGCCGCGCAGCAATACCAATCCTGAAAACCCGTAGGCGCCCGGCATATTCAGGTCCAGCAGCACCAGGTCCCAGTCGCCCTTTTCATCGAGGCGCACTTCGAGTTCGGCAATGCTCGCCACCTCCACCAGACGCACTTCTGCGCCCAGGCCCATGGTCAAGGCTTGACGCAGCGCGCTGCGAAAGAGCGGATGGTCATCGGCGATCAGGATTTCGTAAGTGGCCATCGTTCACAGGATTCCAGGAAATGAAGCCGTTCGGACAGTACCCGCCCGATTCGGCGCCAAGAATGCCGACCCCGGCCATGGTGGTCAAGCGACTCCATGGCCAGAGCCCGCGTCGCCGCCCCGATTATAGATAGTCGGCCAGAAACCGATGCGCCGCATCGGTCTCGTCCACTGGCTCCTGGAATTTCGCTGCCAGGTAATGCGCACTGAACACATCGAGGTAGGCATCCAGTACGCGCGCCGCCTGCTCGTCACCGGCCAGCTCCAGACACAGCGCCGCCACCTCGGCGGTGCAGAAGTGATCGTCACGCTTGGAGCGGCGCAAGGTGTAGCGCGACAGTTGGTCAGGTGCCAGGCTCAGCACCGGCAGTGAAGCCAGGTACGGACTCTTGCGGAACATCTTTCGCGCTTCGGTCCAGGTGGCGTCCAACAGTATGAACAAGGGACGTCGACCGGGCTGCGGCGCGACGCTGCTGGTCACCCGCTGCGGTTCGACGAACTCTCCGGGAAAGACCAGGTAGGGCTGCCACTGCGGATCCGCCAAAAGTGCCAGCAACCGCGGGTCGACGGCTACCCGCGACCACATGAAGGCGTGGGTGTCGGCAATCACGTCGGCAATCAGCCAGCCGGTGTTGCTTGGCTTCATGGGCTCCACGTCATGCATCAGCAGGCACATGGCCGACCGTGCGTCGACGTTGGGACGCCACGCGCACAGGCAGTATTGCGGAATGACCCGGCAACGCGGGCATCGAGTCGCGCGTGAACCGCGTGCGGTAAATGGCTGGGTACTGCGCGCCAGGCGGTCGGTGCGCAGAAGGGAAACGGCATGGCTCATTGCGGATCACGGTAGGGTCTGGGGGCGCGGATTCTAACAGAGCTGACCATGACAGCGATGTCGATGGTGAGCCGACGTGCCGCGCCGTATAATCGGCTACCCTCAGAGGTGGGTGAACGCCTGCGCCATCGGCGGGTCATACGCCCACTTGTCTTGCCCGGCTTTTTGCCCAGGAGTGTTTCATGCTGCGCTTTATCGCCCCGTCCCTCGCCTTGCTGCTTGCCTTGCCGCTGGTCGCTCACGCTGCATCGCTGAAGGAAATGGAGCTGTCGAAAAACCTGCAGAAAGTAGCTCAGCAAAGCAGCGTGGGTACACCGCGCGCAATCAATGAAGACATTCTCGATCAGGGTTTCACCGTCGAAGGCAACCAACTGGTCAACCACTTGAGCGTTCGCGAAAGCCAAGCCGAAGAAATGCGCCGCGATCCCAAAACCGTGTACATGCAACTGGGCGCAAGCGTGTGTCGCAACAAGGGTTTTCGTAATCTGATGGCACAGGGCGCCGTGATGCGCTATGACTTCACCGAGTACAAGACCAATCGCGCCATTGGCAGTCAGTCCTACACCGCCAAGGATTGCGGCAAGTAAAACTCAAGGAAACGTAGCGGTGCCACTCGACTAACACCGCTGCTTCACCGAACTAAAGGATCAGTCCAGATCCTTGCCGCTGAGAAGACGAGAAATCAGCTCCATCGGGTAGCCCCGATAGGCCAGAAAGCGCGTCTGCTGGGCGCGCTCCTTGAGTTCCACGGGAAGCCTGGCAGCGAACTTGCGTTCCCACAGCTCGCGCAGCTGCAACGCCCAGTCGAATCCGCTTTGACGAAGTGCCTGCTCGACATCGGCGCGCTGCAAACCGCGCTGGGTCAGGTCTTCGCGTATTCGCGCAGGCCCGTAGCCGGAGTTGGCTCGATAGCGAATGAAGCTTTCCAGATAACGCGCTTCCGACAACAAGCCTTCGTCGGTCAGACGATCAAGCTCGGTATCGATCATTTCAGGAGAGGCGCCGCGCTGACGCAATTTGCGCGTCAGCTCGACTCGACCATGCTCGCGACGTGCGAGCAGGTCCATGGCAGACCGTCGCACGGCGACGGGTGTATCCAGTACGACAGGTGGCATGGGCTAATCAGAAGTCAGCTTCTGCTTCAGCCGTGTCGGCAGCGGGTGCAGTCGCGGCAGATGCCTTGTCTGCTGCCGCCTTATCGGTACCACCGGTCAGCAGTTTGTCGCGGATCTGCTTCTCGAGAGTGGCCTTGATTTCAGGGTTGTCTTGCAGGAACTTGGCCGAGTTGGCCTTGCCCTGACCGATCTTGCTGCCTTGGTAGCTGTACCAGGCACCCGACTTCTCCAACAGGCCGTTGGCCACACCCAGGTCGACGATTTCGCCGTTGAGGTAAATGCCCTTGCCGTACAGGATCTGGAATTCAGCCTGACGGAATGGCGGTGCGACCTTGTTCTTGACGACCTTGACGCGGGTTTCGCTGCCCACTACTTCGTCGCCTTCCTTGACTGCGCCAGTGCGGCGGATGTCCAGGCGAACCGAGGCGTAGAACTTCAGCGCGTTACCACCAGTAGTGGTTTCCGGGCTGCCGAACATTACGCCGATCTTCATGCGGATCTGGTTGATGAAGATGACCAGGCAGTTGGCGTTCTTGATGTTACCGGTGATCTTGCGCAATGCCTGCGACATCAGGCGCGCCTGCAGACCCACGTGCATGTCGCCCATCTCGCCTTCGATCTCGGCCTTGGGTACCAGTGCAGCGACGGAGTCGACGATGATGACGTCAACCGCGTTGGAGCGCACCAGCATATCGGTGATTTCCAGCGCCTGCTCACCGGTGTCCGGCTGCGATACCAACAGGTCATCGACGTTGACACCCAGCTTGCCGGCGTATTCGGGATCCAGCGCGTGCTCGGCGTCGACGAAGGCGCAGGTTGCACCTGCCTTCTGGGCCTGGGCGATGACCGACAGCGTCAACGTGGTTTTACCCGATGATTCCGGGCCGTAGATCTCGACGATCCGGCCTTTTGGCAGACCACCGATACCCAGCGCGATATCCAGGCCGAGCGAACCGGTAGAGATGGCCGGGATCGCTTGGCGCTCGTGGTCACCCATGCGCATGACAGCGCCTTTACCGAATTGACGTTCGATCTGACCCAGGGCCGCAGCCAAGGCACGCTTCTTGTTGTCGTCCATTGAAGTCCTCACGTAATCAATAAGGCCTGACGGCCATAACACCTGTATAAGTAGCCAGTATTATTCCACACACCTTGCCCCTCGCCTACCCCTGAAATGGTTTTTCTCCAGTGGCAAGGTGTAACAAACCCTGCAGGGCAGCCACGACGGTTTGCCGGCGCACGGCTTCGCGATCGCCGGCAAACTGCTCGCGTCGACAAAATGTCTGCGCGCCATCGGCCCAGGCCAGCCATACCGTACCGACCGGCTTTTCAGCGGAGCCGCCGCCGGGGCCGGCAACGCCGCTGACTGCCACCGCAAAGCGAGCCTTGCTGCGCCACTGGGCTCCTTGCACCATGGCTTCGACCACCTCGCGGCTAACCGCACCGACCTGCTCGAACAGCTCGGCCGGAACTTGCAACTGAGCGGTTTTCTGCGCATTGGAATAAGTGACGTAGCCAGCCTCGAACCAGGCAGAACTGCCGGCGATGCGAGTGATTGCTTCGGCAATACCGCCGCCCGTACAGGACTCCGCCGTGGTGACTTGGGCGCCCAGGGCAAGCAGGTGCTCGCCGAGGTCGGCAGAGAGTGAGGTCGAGGCGTCCATAACAGCTCCTTGATCAGGCGGCCGATGAGGCTACGCCCTACTGCCATGCCGGTCAAAAGTCGCCATGGCATGCCTGCGTATGACCGGCCCGAAGGGCAATCGTGCGACCGCTCGGCCGGTGCCAACGTACTACATCGTGAAAAAAATCCCTGTACTATTGGCGCCTGCCTTACGTCCCCAAGACACCCGCGAGCTAAGTCCTTGAATGTCCGATTTTTCTAACCACACCCCGATGATGCAACAGTACTGGAAGCTGAAGAACCAGCATCCCGACCAGCTGATGTTCTACCGCATGGGCGACTTCTACGAAATCTTCTACGAGGATGCGAAGAAGGCTGCCAAGTTGCTCGACATCACCCTGACCGCCCGTGGACAGTCGGCGGGGCAGTCGATCCCCATGTGCGGTATTCCCTACCATGCGGCCGAGGGCTATCTGGCCAAGCTGGTCAAGCTGGGCGAGTCGGTGGTGATCTGCGAGCAGATCGGCGACCCGGCCACCAGCAAGGGGCCGGTCGATCGGCAGGTGGTACGGATCATCACGCCCGGCACGGTCAGCGACGAAGCGCTGCTCGACGAGCGCCGCGACAACCTGATCGCGGCCGTGCTGGGCGACGAGCGTTTGTTCGGCCTGGCGGTGCTGGACATCACCAGTGGCAGCTTCATGGTCATGGAGCTTTCGGGATGGGAAAACCTGCTGGCTGAGCTCGAGCGGATCAACCCGGTCGAACTGCTGATTCCCGATGACTGGCCGCAAGGGTTGCCGGCGGAAAAGCGCAAGGGCTCGCGCCGCCGCGCGCCTTGGGACTTCGAGCGGGACACTGCGCACAAGAGCCTGTGCCAGCAATTCGCAACCCAGGACCTCAAGGGTTTCGGCTGCGAGAAGCTGACCCTGGCCATCGGCGCCGCCGGCTGCCTGCTCGGCTACGCCAAGGAAACCCAGCGCACCGCCCTGCCCCATCTGCGCAGCCTGCGTCACGAACGCCTGGACGACACGGTGGTGCTGGACGGCGCCACTCGCCGCAACCTGGAGCTGGACACCAACCTGGCCGGCGGACGCGACAACACCCTACAGTCGGTCATCGACCGCTGCCAGACCGCCATGGGCAGCCGCCTGCTGACCCGCTGGCTCAATCGACCACTGCGTGACCTCAAGGTGTTGCAGGCGCGTCAGGGCTCCATCGGCTGCCTGCTCGAAGGCTACCGCTTCGAAAGCCTGCAACCGCAGCTCAAGGAAATTGGCGACATCGAGCGGATTCTCGCGCGAATCGGCCTGCGCAACGCCCGACCGCGGGACCTGGCGCGCCTGCGCGATGCCCTCGCCGCCCTGCCCGAACTGCAAGTGGCGATGGCCGAACTGGAAGCGCCGCATTTGGCGCAATTGGCGGCCATTGCCGGGACCTACCCGGAACTGGCCGACCTGCTGGCCAAAGCCATCGTCGACAATCCGCCCGCCGTTATCCGCGACGGCGGCGTGTTAAAAACCGGCTACGACAGCGAACTGGACGAACTGCTCTCGCTGAGCGAGAACGCCGGCCAGTTCCTGATCGACCTGGAAGCCCGGGAAAAAGCCCGTACGGGCCTGTCCCACCTGAAAGTGGGTTACAACCGCGTCCACGGCTACTTCATCGAACTGCCTAGCAAACAGGCCGAGCAAGCCCCCGCGGATTACATCCGCCGGCAAACGCTCAAAGGCGCCGAGCGCTTCATCACCCCTGAACTCAAGGCTTTCGAAGACAAGGCGCTGTCGGCCAAAAGCCGTGCCCTGGCCCGTGAGAAGTCGTTGTACGAAGCGTTGCTGGAAAACCTCATCGGCCATCTGCCGCCACTGCAGGACACCGCCGCGGCGCTGGCTGAACTGGACGTGCTGAGCAACCTCGCCGAGCGAGCGCTGAACCTGGACCTGAACTGCCCGCGCTTCGTCGACGAGCCGTGCCTGCGTATCAACCAGGGTCGCCACCCGGTGGTGGAACAAGTGCTCACCACACCCTTCGTGGCCAACGACCTGAGCCTGGACGACAGCACCCGCATGCTGGTGATCACCGGCCCGAACATGGGCGGTAAATCCACTTACATGCGCCAGACTGCCTTGATCGTGTTGCTGGCACACATCGGCAGCTTCGTACCGGCGGCCGGTTGCGAGTTGTCACTGGTGGACCGTATTTTCACCCGGATCGGCTCCAGTGACGACCTGGCTGGCGGCCGATCGACGTTCATGGTGGAGATGAGCGAAACCGCCAATATCCTGCACAATGCCACAGAGCGCAGCCTGGTGCTGATGGATGAGGTGGGCCGTGGCACCAGCACGTTCGATGGCCTGTCGCTGGCCTGGGCAGCAGCCGAATGCCTGGCCGGACTGCGCGCCTATACGCTCTTCGCCACCCACTACTTCGAACTGACCGTGCTGCCAGAAAGCCAGCCCCTGGTGGCCAACGTGCACCTGAGCGCCACCGAGCACAACGAGCGCATCGTTTTCCTGCACCATGTACTGGCCGGCCCTGCAAGCCAGAGCTACGGCTTGGCGGTCGCGCAATTGGCCGGGGTACCGGCCGCAGTCATCCTGCGCGCCAAGGAACACCTGAGCCGTCTGGAAACCACCAGCCTGCCCCATGAAACCCCAACGCCCACGACCGGCAAGACAGCGAAGCCCCATCAGGCCGACCTGTTCGCCAGCCTGCCGCACCCGGTGCTGGAACAGATTGCCAAGACCGACATCGACGGACTTACCCCGCGACAAGCGATCGAATTGCTCTATGCACTGAAGAACCGGGTCTAACGCTTATTCCTACAAGCTGATAGAATCCCGCGCGGTTTGGGAATGCCAAAGGCTTCTAGCCTGGTCTGCGGCTGACCTGCCCAAACCAAGCGGCCCTGTGAAGGGCTTCGCTGCCGCCGCCTGAGGAGAGAAATAGAAATGACCTTCGTCGTCACCGACAACTGCATCAAGTGCAAATACACCGACTGCGTGGAAGTCTGTCCGGTGGACTGCTTCTACGAAGGCCCGAACTTCTTGGTGATTCACCCGGATGAGTGCATCGACTGCGCACTGTGCGAGCCTGAATGCCCGGCGCAAGCCATTTTCTCCGAAGATGAAGTGCCTGAGGACATGCAGGAGTTCATCCAGCTGAACGTGGACTTGGCCGAAGTCTGGCCAAACATTACCGAGAAGAAGGATGCGCTGCCCGAAGCCGAAGCGTTCGACGGCATCAAAGGCAAAATCAAGGATCTTGAGCGCTGAGTCGCACCTGACCTGTCCCGAGCCAACCCTGTTCGGTCGCGACGTCTGCCACTGAGTTGACGTCCGTTCGAGAGGCTATTCGCTCGCTCCGCGCCTCAAAAAAAAGTCAAAAAAAAGGGGCGGTAATGAGCCGCCCACCTTTCCCTGTCCCTTTTATCCCTGTCATCGTCCTGATGAATCGCGTCACTGCGATATCCCTTTTGGGCGCTCGATCCTGAGCACCTGTGTCGTCCCTGAACACGCCTTGATATTAACGCATCCTGCGCGCAGGGCAACCGCGAACAATTGCCATCATAATCTGACTTGGGCGTCAGATTATGCGATAAAGCGTTCAAGAACGAGCAGTTAGATACACAAGCGTTTCAACTTACAAAACTTTGACTCGATAAATAGCCAAAGGCTTACAAATCATCACAGTGAATACTGACAACAGCGAACTGCAGTGAAGCCAATAACGAAAACGCCCCTTGCAAAAGGGGCGTTGATCCGCACGGACAAAGCATCTACTGGAACAACGACTCGCTGGACAGCCCGTTCTTTTCAAGTATTTCGCGCAGTCGCTTGAGGCCTTCCACTTGGATCTGACGCACGCGCTCGCGGGTCAGGCCTATTTCCAGACCGACGTCTTCCAGGGTGCTGCTTTCGTGGCCACGCAGGCCGAAGCGGCGTACCACCACCTCGCGCTGCTTGTCGGTCAGCTCGGACAGCCACTGGTCGATGCTCTGCGAGAGGTCGTCGTCCTGCAGCAGCTGCAAGGGGTCGGTGGGTCGGTCATCGGTCAGGGTGTCGAGCAGGGTCTTGTCCGAGTCCGGCCCGAGCGAGACATCCACTGAGGATACGCGCTCATTGAGCCCAAGCATGCGCTTGACCTCGCCCACGGGCTTCTCGAGCAGATTGGCGATTTCTTCGGGGGACGGTTCGTGATCGAGCTTTTGTGTCAGTTCGCGCGCGGCACGCAGGTAGACGTTGAGCTCCTTGACCACGTGAATCGGCAGGCGAATGGTCCGGGTCTGATTCATGATCGCCCGCTCGATGGTCTGCCGGATCCACCAGGTGGCATAGGTCGAGAAGCGGAAACCGCGCTCGGGGTCGAATTTCTCGACCGCGCGAATCAGCCCCAGGTTGCCCTCCTCGATGAGATCGAGCAATGACAGGCCACGATTGACATACCGGCGGGCGATCTTGACCACCAGGCGCAGGTTGCTTTCGATCATACGTTTGCGACCGGCCGGGCAGCCGCTCTGGGAAAGTCGTGCGAAGTGCACCTCTTCTTCGGGAGAAAGCAGAGGCGAAAAACCGATTTCATTCAAATACAGCTGGGTCGCATCGAGCGCCCGCGTGTAGTCGATGTATTTATGCTGTTTGAGCGATGTGGAATTGCGTGCCTTGGTGCGAACCGCAGGTGCAGCAGGTTCTTCGTTCGACATCACATCCAATACGACGCCGGGTTCCATAAGGAGCACCTCATCGTCGATGTCAAACTCCGGCGCTTCTTTGCTGAGAGCCATTGTTATAGTCCTTTGCTGAGTTCGACCTCAAGCTCCAGCGGCGCCAATCTCCATGGCAGCGCGTGAGCCCGTCCCCACTACGTGGAGGAACAGGCTGGTAGTGCAAATCAACGACGTGGCAGGAATTGCAGCGGATCTACGGGCTTGCCTTGGCGGCGAATCTCAAAATGCAGCTTCACCCGGTCCGTCCCCGTTGAACCCATTTCGGCAATTGTCTGACCGACCTTGACCTGCTGACCCTCCCGAACCAACAACCTGCGGTTATGACCGTAGGCACTGACGTAGGTATCGCTGTGTTTGATGATGACCAATTCGCCGTAGCCCCTCAAACCACTCCCGGCGTAGACCACCGCACCATCAGACGCAGCAAAAACAGGCTGTCCCAAATCACCGGCGATATCAATTCCTTTATTCAAACTGCCGTTTGAAGCGAATTTCCCGATCAAAACACCGTTTGCCGGCCATGCCCAGCCGCCCTGGGTGCGCTCGCCCGCCGGTACCGGGGTGGGCGAAGGTACGGGAATGGCAACGCTGCTGGTGGCGGTCGGTGCTGGGGTGAGCGGACGGCGGGTGACGGTGGTGCGGCTCGACGAAGACGCAGACGCGCCGCTCTGGGTAGTCACAACGGTGGTGGCTGGTGCGCCCGAGTTGCCGTCGAAGCGGATCACCTGGCCTGGGCGGATGGTATAGGGCACGGGAATGTTGTTGCGCGCAGCCAGGGCCTTGTAGTCCCAGCCGTAGCGAAAGGCGATGGAAAACAGCGTATCGCCTCGCCTGACTGCGTATTGGCCTGTGGTCACGGGCTGTCGCTGCGCCGCTTTGGCCGCGTTGTTGCGATCGACCACGCTGACCTGGCTGGAGGTGCTGGAACAGCCGGACAGAAAGGCTGCGACCGCAACCCCGAGCATCAGGAGCTTGACGCTCGAACTACCTGCACGCTGCCCAATGATTGTGAGGCTCACCCGCCGCTCCTTTGTTGTGGTGACAAGAAAATATCCAACTTCACTACTCGACTACAAGGCGCATGGGTGCAAGCTGTGGCCATACCTGCGCCATGACCCGCTGTCAGACAGACGGCGCCGCGCAGAATTCACTGCAGGAGCCCGTGCCGGTCACGCCAGCGGACCATTGAGCAACGGCACGAACCGCACGGCTTCCAGAACATGCCGGGAGAACCCGTGCTCTTCGCGTACGATCAACATCAGTTGCTGAACGTCGCCGGAGCCTACCGGGATCACCAGCCTGCCACCGGGCGCGAGCTGATCGAGCAAGGCCTGGGGCACATCGGTCGCCACTGCGGTAACGATGATGCCGTTGTACGGTGCCAGGGCCGGCCAGCCTTCCCAGCCATCGCCCCAGCGAAAGACCACGTTGCGTCGCTCGAGCGTCTGCAGGCGTTCCTTGGCGCGATCCTGCAGGACCTTGATCCGTTCGACCGAGAACACCCGCTCGACCAGTTGCGACAGCACGGCGGTCTGATAGCCCGAGCCGGTGCCGATCTCCATGACCTTGTCCAATGGGCCCGCCGCCAGCAACAGCTCGCTCATGCGCGCGACCATGTAGGGTTGGGAAATGGTCTGGTTGTGGCCGATGGGCAGTGCGGTGTCTTCGTAGGCGCGGTGGGCCAGGGCTTCGTCGACGAACAGGTGGCGTGGGGTGCGACGCAGTACCTCGAGAACCTGGGTGTTGGCCAGGCCTTCGTCGCACAGGCGCTGGATCAGCCGTTCACGCGTGCGCTGCGAAGTCATGCCGATGCCGTGGTGCTGATTGTCTCTGTGGCGCATCAGCCGAGCCCCTCCAGCCAGCCTTGAACAGGGCCGAAGGCCTCGTTGAAGGTGCGATCCAGTTGCAGTGGCGTCACCGACACGTAGCCCTGCATGACCGCGTGGAAATCGGTGCCCGGGCCGCCATCCTCGGCGTCACCGGCCACCGCAATCCAGTAGCCCGGCTTGCCCCGTGGGTCGACCATGCGGATCGGCGCCGCGGCCCTTGCCCGATGGCCCAGGCGGGTCAGGACCATACCGCGGATCCGCTCGATCGGCAGGTTGGGAATGTTCACGTTGAGCACGGTGCGAGGCGGCAGGTTCAACTGGTCACGGGCCTCGATCAGCTTGCGTGCGTAGTACGCCGCCGTCGGCAGGTGTTCGGGCTGACGGGACAGCAACGAGAAAGCGAACGAGGTATGCCCCAGGAAACGCCCTTCGAGGGCAGCGGCTACCGTGCCTGAATACAGCACATCGTCGCCCAGATTGGCCCCCAGATTGATACCCGAAACCACCAGGTCGGGCTCGAAGGGCAGCAGTCCGTTGAGGCCCAGGTGCACGCAGTCGGTGGGGGTGCCGTTGACGCTGATGAAGCCATTGGGCAAGGTCTGCGGATGCAGTGGTCGGTCCAGCGTGAGCGAACTGCTGGCGCCGCTACGGTCCTGGTCGGGGGCAATCACCGTGCACTGGGCATAGTCATGCAACACGTCGTAAAGCGCGGCCAGGCCGGGGGCCGTGACCCCATCATCGTTCGAAATCAGAATACGCATGGACTTTCCGTCTGCCCTGTCGGCACCAGATCGACGAGTTCGCGCACCACGACAGTGGCGAAGCAACCGGCCGGCAGGACGAAGTGCAACTGCAGGATGTCAGGCTCGGGATAATGCCACGTCAGCTCGCCGATGGGCAGCCGCAGAATGCGTCGCTCCTGCGCCAGACCCGCTCTGGCGAGCCAGGCGCACAGCGCCGGGTGCTGGTCGGCGATGGTGTTTTCCAGCTCGGCACAGTGGCCGCCGGCCACCGAAGCGCCTTCACCCCACAGCGAACCGGTGGGATGCAGGTCGAGGATGTCCAGTCGCGGGTCGCTGCATTCGGCCTCACCGGCCGCAAAGAAACTGCGGCTGTCGGTGAACGCCAGCAGATCACCGACCTGAGCGCGATTCCAGGTACCGTCGGCGACGCGCGCGGCGAGTATCCGGTTGAACAGGAAACTGCGCGCCGTGGAGAGCAGCCGCGAACGCACATTGCGCTGCTCGGGCAGCGCCTGGCGTTCGGCATACTGCTGGGCGTCGAACACGTTGCCGCCCTGGAAACCGAAGCGCTGGGTACCAAAATAATTCGGTACGCCGGTCTGCTTGATTGCTTCAAGACGCGCATCGAGCGCGCTCCGATCGGCCTTGAGCGCGGTCAAACGCACGGTAAAGCCGTTGGCCGAGTGCGCACCGCGTTGCAGTTTTCGCGAGTGCCGAGCCTGTTTGAGGATGGCCAGGGTGTCGCTCTGCGCTGCGCTCAGGTCCGGGTCAGCCTTGCCAGGCAAATGCAGACTGAACCACTGCCGGGTAAGCGCCTGGCGATCCTTGAGGCCCGCGTAGCTGACCGTGCGCAACGGCACACCAGCGGCCTTGGCCAGACGTCGGGCAGCTTCTTCGGTATTGAGGTTGCGTTTCTCGACCCACAGCCAAAGGTGCTCGCCCTGACCGGCCAGCGGGATATCCAGCACTTCATCGACCTGGAAATCTTCGGCACTGGCCTTGAGCACGGCACTGCCCAGGCTGTCGCCTGCGGCCCGTGGACCCAGTAATTCGAGTTCGGTCATGCGCGCAGCAACAAGGCGACCGCATGCACGGCGATACCTTCCTCGCGTCCGGCGAAACCGAGCTTTTCGGTGGTGGTTGCCTTGACGTTGACCTGATCGAGCTCCACGCCCAGATCGGCGGCGATCCGCTCACGCATGGTTTCTATGTGGGGCGCCATTTTCGGCGCCTGAGCGACGATGGTGACGTCGACGTTGCCGACTTTCCAGCCTTTGCCCGCCACTACCGCGACCACGTGACGCAACAGTACGCGGCTGTCCGCGCCCTTGAACTGCGGATCGGTATCGGGAAAATGCTTGCCGATGTCGCCCAAGGCAGCCGCGCCGAGCAAGGCATCGCTCAAGGCATGCAGTACGACATCGCCGTCGGAATGGGCCAGCAGGCCGAACTTGTGTGGGATTCGCACGCCGCCCAGGGTAATGAAATCACCCTCGGCAAAACGGTGCACGTCGTAGCCGTGGCCAATACGCATAGAAAAAAACGCCCCGATTGAGTCAGGGCGTGATTCTACCTGCTTTGGCGCAGGTTGGGCGGATCAAAACACCTGGGGATGACGGTGCTGGCCCTTTCGCGGGCAGAGGGCTCGCCGCCCGCCCCGCTCCCACAAGGTATGCGGTGATATGTGGGAGCGGGGCAGGCGGCGAGCCATGTGCCCGTGAGAGGGCCAGCGCGGTCACTTCAAGGCCTTTGCATGATGGCGCAAATGGTCATCGATGAAGCTGGCGATGAAGTAATAGCTGTGGTCGTAGCCCGGTTGCATGCGCAGCGTCAGCTCATAGCCGGCCGACTTGGCTGCCTGGCTCAGAGCCTGGGGCTTGAGCTGGCTCTCGAGGAAATCGTCGCGATCGCCTTGATCCACCAGCAGCGGCAGATGTTCCGCCGCATCGGCGATCAGCACGCTGGCATCCCACTCGCGCCAACGCGAGCGCTCCTCGCCCAGGTAATGGGAAAACGCTTTCTGGCCCCAGGGGCAATCCATCGGATTGCTGATGGGCGAGAACGCCGAAATCGACCGATACCGTCCCGGATTGCGCAGCGCGCAGACCAGCGCTCCGTGGCCACCCATGGAATGGCCACTGATGGAGCGCTTGTCCGACGCGGGGAAATGCGCTTCCACGAGGGCGGGCAACTCATGCACCACATAGTCGTGCATGCGGTAATGCTGCGCCCACGGCTGCTCGGTGGCGTTCAGATAGAAACCGGCACCCAAACCGAAATCCCATGCCTGGTCCGGATCATCCGGCACTCCCGCCCCGCGTGGGCTGGTGTCGGGCGCGACGATGATCAAGCCCAACTCGGCGGCCAGCTCCAGCCCGCCGGCCTTCTGCATGAAGTTCTCGTCGGTACAGGTCAGCCCCGACAGCCAGTACAGCACCGGCAACTTGCCGCCCTGCTCCGCTTGCGGTGGCAGATACACGGCGAAGGTCATGTCGCAACCCAGCTCCTTGGAGCGGTGCTTGTAGCGTTTGTGCCAGCCGCCGAAGCTCTTCTGGCAGGACAGGTTTTCCAGGCTCATGGCAGACCTCAGAAGTGGATGACCGAGCGAATGCTCTTGCCTTCGTGCATCAGGTCGAACGCTTTGTTGATGTCTTCCAGGCCCATGGTGTGGGTGATGAAGGTGTCCAACGGGATTTCGCCGGTCTCGGCCATTTCGACATAGCTGGGCAACTCGGTGCGGCCGCGCACGCCGCCAAATGCCGAACCGCGCCAGACCCGGCCGGTAACCAGCTGGAACGGGCGCGTGGCAATTTCCTGGCCGGCCCCGGCAACGCCGATGATCACCGACTCACCCCAACCCTTGTGGCAGCATTCGAGGGCTGCACGCATCAGTTGCACGTTGCCGATGCACTCGAAGGAAAAATCCACACCGCCGTCGGTGAGGTCGACGATGACCTCCTGGATCGGACGGTCATGTTCCTTGGGATTGATGCAGTCGGTTGCACCCAGCTGACGGGCGATCTCGAATTTGCTCGGGTTGATGTCGACGGCGATGATGCGACCGGCCTTGGCCTTGACCGCACCGATGATGGCCGAAAGACCGATACCGCCCAGGCCGAACACGGCCACCGTATCACCCGGCTTGACCTTGGCCGTGTTGAGCACGGCGCCGATACCGGTGGTGACGCCACAGCCCAGCAGGCAGACCTTTTCCAGCGGCGCCTGCTTGTCGATCTTCGCTACCGAGATTTCCGGCAACACGGTGTACTCGGAGAACGTCGAGGTGCCCATGTAATGGAACAGCCGCTTGCCGTTGTACGAGAACCGCGTGGTGCCGTCCGGCATCAGGCCCTTGCCCTGAGTGGCGCGAATGGCCTGGCACAGGTTGGTCTTGCCCGACTTGCAGAACTTGCACTGGCGGCACTCGGGCGTGTACAGCGGAATGACGTGATCGCCGACCGCAACCGAAGTAACACCCTCGCCCACCGCTTCGACGATGGCGCCGCCTTCGTGGCCCAGTACCGACGGGAAGATGCCTTCAGGATCCGCACCCGACAGGGTGTAGGCGTCTGTGTGGCAGACACCCGACGCAACCACTCGCAGCAGGACTTCGCCTGCCTTGGGCATGGCCACGTCGATCTCGACAATTTCCAATGGTTTGTTGGCTTCGAATGCAACCGCGGCGCGGGACTTGATCATCAATGCTTGCTCCTGAAATGAACGGGACTGCCAACAGTGTAATTCATGGACAGATACGGAATAATCGCCGCTTGCGCAAAACATTGATGCCATACAGGGATAATCGAGTGAGTGATAACCGCTGGGAGGGTATCGACGAGTTCGTTGCGGTGGCCGAGTGCGCGCACTTCACGGCCGCTGCGCAGCGGCTGGGTGTGTCGTCGTCCCACGTCAGCCGCCAGATCGCTCGCTTGGAAGAACGCCTGCAGACCCGCCTGCTTTATCGCAGCACGCGCCGGGTAGCGCTCACCGAGGCAGGGCAGACATTTCTCCAGCATTGCCAACGGCTGCAGGACGGCCGCGACGAAGCCTGGCGCGCCATGAGCGATCTGACCGGTGAACCCAAGGGGCTGCTGCGCCTGACCTGCGCTGTGGCCTATGGCGAGCGCTTCATCGTGCCGCTGGTCACGCGCTTCATGGGCCTGTACCCACAACTGCGCGTAGAGATCGAGCTGAGCAACCGCACCCTCGATCTGCTTCATGAAGGCCTGGACCTGGCCATCCGCCTGGGGCGGCTGCAGGACTCGCGACTGGTGGCAACCAGGCTGGCGCCACGGCGAATGTTCCTGTGCGCTTCACCGCACTACCTGGCGCGCTATGGACGGCCCCACAGCGTATCGGAATTGACGCGGCACAACTGCCTGGTAGGCAGTTCGGATATCTGGCCGCTGCAGGTCGATGGCAAGGAGCAGGCACAACGCGTGCAGGGTAACTGGCGCTGCAACAGTGGCCAGGCGGTGCTCGAAGCGGCGCTGCAGGGTGTGGGGCTGTGTCAGCTGCCTGATTACTATGTGCTCGAACATCTGCGCAGCGGTGCGCTGGTGTCGCTGCTCGAAGCGCATCAACCCCCCAACACGGCGGTGTGGGGGCTCTATCCGCAGCAGCGCCACCTGTCGCCGAAGATCAGGAAGCTGGTCGATTACCTGCGAGAAGGGTTGGCCGAGAGGCCAGAGTATCTGCAGTAGCGGTCATCGGCCGCGAACCACGCCCGCGCCCCACCCTTCAACCACGCATCGCCCAACGCTGGCGCAGCCACTCCAGATCCTCGGGCCGGGTCACCTTGAGGTTATCCGCCCGCCCCTCTACCAGCTTCGGCGCGAAACCGGCCCACTCGATGGCAGAGGCCTCGTCGGTAATAGGCACTCCGGCCACCAGGCTATCGGCCAAGGCCCTGTGCAAGGTGCCCAGACGAAACATCTGTGGTGTGAACGCCTGCCAGATCGTGCTGCGATCCACCGTGTGCTGAACCCGCCCAGCCGCATCGGCACGCTTGAGCGTGTCCCGCGCCGGCACGGCCAACAAGCCGCCGACGCTGTCATCGGCCAACTCGGCAAGCAGCTTGTCGAGGTCGGTGCGGGAAAGATTGGGCCGCGCCGCATCGTGCACCAGTACCCAGTCACTGCCGTCGGCGCCCTGGGCATGCAAATGCAGCAAGGCGTTGAGCACCGAGTCGGCCCGCTCGCGACCACCGGCCACGCGCTGGATCAACTCGTTGCTGGCACTGGGCAGGTCGGGCCAGAACGGATCATCGGCGGCGATGCTGACGACTACGCCCTTGAGCCGTGGATGGCCAAGGAAACAGTCGATGCTGTGTTCCAGGATCGTGCGACCGCCCAGGGTCAGGTACTGCTTGGGACGGTCCGCTGCCATGCGCGCACCCACGCCGGCGGCTGGAATCACTGCCCAGAAGGCTGGCAGCGAGGTATTCATTGGGCCAACTGGTAGAGGGTTTCACCCTCCTTGACCATGCCCAGTTCATGGCGAGCGCGTTCTTCGACGGTCTCCATGCCCTTTTTCAATTCGAGTACTTCGGCGTCCATCACGCGATTGCGTTCCAGCAGCCGTTCGTTCTCGGCATGCTGTTCGGCGATCTGCTGTTTCAGCTCGGCTACCTGCTTGAGACTTCCGTTTCCGACCCACAGGCGATACTGCAAACCACCCAGGAGCAGAAGCAAGACAAGAAACAACCAATAAGGACTGCGCATCACGTTACCCAGTGGTAAAAAACTTCAACTCTGCGACCAGATAGCACGAAGCCTGGCATCCGCCAGGCTCCGCATGTCGTCTTTCTACCATCTATTGCTTAGCCGCGAAACTCGTCGCGACCACGATAGACCGCCTTGGAACCCAACTGCTCTTCGATACGCAGCAGTTGGTTGTACTTGGAAACGCGGTCCGAGCGGCACAGCGAGCCGGTCTTGATCTGGCCGGCAGCGGTGCCCACGGCCAGGTCGGCAATGGTCGAATCTTCGGTTTCACCGGAACGGTGCGAGATCACCGCGGTGTAGCCGGCAGCCTTGGCCATCTGGATGGCTTCCAGGGTTTCGGTCAAGGTACCGATCTGGTTGAACTTGATCAGGATCGAGTTGGCGATCTTCTTGTCGATGCCTTCCTTGAGGATCTTAGTGTTGGTCACGAACAGGTCGTCACCCACCAACTGGACCTTTTCGCCGATCTTGTCGGTGAGGATCTTCCAGCCGGCCCAGTCGGATTCGTCCAAACCGTCTTCGATCGAGATGATCGGATAGCGCTCGGTCAGGCCCTTGAGGTATTCGGCGAAACCCTCGGCGTCGAACTTGTGGCCTTCGCCGGCCAGATCATAGGTGCCGTTGTCGAAGAATTCGCTGGCGGCGCAGTCCAGGGCCAGGGTCACGTCGGTGCCCAGTTTGTAGCCGGCTTTCTCGACGGCTTCGGCAATGGCGCTCAAAGCGTCTTCATTGGACGCCAGGTCCGGCGCGAAACCACCTTCGTCACCGACGGCAGTGCTCAGGCCGCGAGCCTTCAATACCGCCTTGAGGTGATGGAAGATCTCGGTGCCCATGCGCAGGGCATCGGAAAAGGTCTTGGCGCCAACCGGCTGGACCATGAATTCCTGGATATCGACATTGTTGTCGGCGTGCTCGCCACCGTTGATGATGTTCATCATCGGCACGGGCATGGAGTAGACGCCCGGGGTGCCATTGAGGTTGGCGATGTGCGCGTACAGCGGCAGGTCCTGATCCTGCGCGGCGGCCTTGGCAGCGGCCAGGGACACGGCGAGGATGGCATTGGCGCCCAGCGAAGCTTTGTTCTCGGTCCCGTCCAGGGCAATCATCGCGTGATCCAGGCCCTTCTGGTCGACCGGATCCTTGCCCAGTAGCGCATCGCGAATCGGGCCATTGATGTTGGCCACAGCCTTCAGAACGCCCTTGCCCATGTAGCGGCTCTTGTCGCCGTCACGCAGCTCCAGCGCTTCGCGCGAGCCGGTGGAAGCGCCCGACGGTGCGCAGGCGCTGCCGATGATGCCGTTTTCCAGAAGCACGTCGGCTTCCACGGTAGGGTTGCCACGGGAGTCGAGAACTTCACGACCTTTGATGTCGACGATTTTTGCCATTGTTATGAACACTCCAAAGTAGACGAGAACGACGCAGCGGGGGTCTTGGTGGCCCATTCGCGGGCAGAGACCCGCTCCCACATGGAGCCCTGTGGGAGCGGGTTCTGCCCGCGGAAGGGTCACCGCAACAAATCGGGCACTACTTTACCGCAATCAGGCCGTTTCGATCGCCGGGAAACCTTTGACCAATCCATCCAGCGCCTTGAGCTGGGCCAGAAACGGTTCCAGCTTGTCCAGGCGCAGCGCGCAAGGGCCGTCGCACTTGGCGTTGTCCGGGTCCGGGTGGGCTTCCAGAAACAGACCGGCCAAGCCCTGGCTCAGGCCAGCCTTGGCCAGGTCCGTGACCTGGGCGCGGCGGCCACCGGCCGAGTCGCTGCGACCGCCCGGCATCTGCAGGGCGTGGGTCACGTCGAAGAACACCGGGTACTCGAACGACTTCATGATGCCGAAGCCGAGCATGTCCACCACCAGGTTGTTGTAGCCGAAGCTCGAACCGCGCTCGCAGAGGATCAACTGGTCGTTACCGGCTTCCTCGCACTTGGTCAGGATGTGTTTCATTTCCTGCGGCGCGAGGAACTGGGCTTTCTTGATGTTGATGACCGCGCCGGTCTTGGCCATGGCCACCACCAGATCGGTCTGGCGCGACAGGAAGGCGGGCAACTGGATGATGTCGCAGACTTCGGCGACCACGGCGGCCTGCGCAGGCTCGTGCACGTCGGTGATCAGCGGCACGTTGAAGGTCTTCTTGATCTCTTCGAAGATGCGCATGCCCTCCTCCAGGCCGGGGCCGCGGTAGGAGGTCACCGAAGAACGGTTGGCCTTGTCGAAGCTGGCCTTGAACACGTAGGGGATGCCGAGCTTGTCGGTCACCCGCACGTATTCTTCACAGACCTTGAGGGCCATGTCGCGTGATTCCAGCACGTTCATGCCACCGAACAAAACGAACGGCTTGTCGTTGGCGATCTCGATGTCGCCAACGCGGATGATCTTCTGCGCCATGGTGATCAGGCCTTCTTCTGATGTTGAGCCAATGCGGCCTTGACGAAGCCGGTGAACAACGGATGACCGTCACGGGGCGTCGAGGTGAACTCGGGGTGGAACTGGCAGGCCACGAACCATGGATGGTCCTTGGACTCGACGACCTCGACCAGCGCGCCGTCACCCGAGCGCCCGGAAACGACCAGCCCGGCTTCGACCAGTTGCGGCAGCAGGTTGTTGTTCACTTCGTAGCGATGACGATGACGCTCGACGATCACGTCGCGGGCGTAGCAGTCGTGGACCTTGGAGCCGCCGACCAGTTGGCAGTCCTGCGCGCCCAGGCGCATGGTACCGCCCAGGTCGGAGGCTTCGGTACGGGTTTCCACGGCGCCAGTGGCGTCTTCCCACTCGGTGATCAGGCCGACGACCGGATGGCCGCTGGCGCGGTCGAATTCGGTGGAGTTGGCGTCTTTCCAGCCCATGACGTTACGGGCGAACTCGATGACCGCCACCTGCATGCCCAGGCAGATACCCAGGTACGGCACCTTGTTCTCGCGAGCGTACTGCACGGCGGTAATCTTGCCTTCCACGCCACGCAGGCCAAAGCCGCCGGGCACCAGAATCGCGTCGACGCCTTCGAGCAGGGCCGTGCCCTGGTTCTCGATGTCTTCGGAATCGATGTAGCGCAGGTTGACCTTGGTGCGATTGCTGATGCCGGCATGGCTCATCGCTTCGATCAGCGACTTGTAGGCATCGAGCAGTTCCATGTACTTGCCGACCATGGCAATGGTCACTTCGTGTTCGGGGTTCAGCTTGGCATCGACCACCGCTTCCCATTCGGACAGGTCGGCGCCGCCGCACTGCAGGCCGAAGCGCTCGACGACGAAGTCATCCAGGCCCTGGGAGTGCAGGATGCCCGGGATCTTGTAGATGGTATCGGCGTCTTCAAGGGCAATCACCGCACGCTCTTCGACGTTGGTGAACTGAGCGATCTTGCGGCGCGACGAAGTGTCGATCGGGTGATCGGAACGGCATACCAGCACGTCAGGCTGCAAGCCGATGGAGCGCAGTTCCTTGACCGAATGCTGGGTCGGCTTGGTCTTGGTCTCGCCAGCGGTGGCGATGTAGGGGACCAGCGTCAGGTGCATCAGCATGGCGCGCTTGGCACCGACCTCGAAACGCAGTTGGCGGATCGCTTCCAGGAACGGCTGGGATTCGATGTCGCCAACGGTGCCGCCGATTTCGACCATGGCCACGTCGGCATCGCCGGCGCCCTTGATGATGCGCCGCTTGATCTCGTCGGTGATGTGCGGGATGACCTGGATAGTCGCGCCCAGGTAATCACCGCGACGCTCCTTGCGCAGCACGTGCTCGTAGACGCGGCCGGTGGTGAAGTTGTTGTTCTGGGTCATGGTCGTGCGGATGAACCGCTCGTAGTGGCCCAGGTCCAGGTCGGTCTCGGCGCCGTCGTGGGTGACGAACACTTCACCGTGCTGGAACGGGCTCATGGTGCCCGGGTCGACGTTGATGTACGGGTCCAGCTTGAGCATGGTGACTTTGAGCCCCCGCGCCTCCAGGATGGCCGCCAATGAAGCCGAGGCAATGCCTTTCCCCAATGAAGAAACAACACCGCCCGTGACGAAGATGTAGCGCGTCATGAAAAACCCTAGAAGTCTGCGTTAAAGCGGCAGAAGCCGCCGGGGAAAGCGAAGGAAGGCCGAAGCCCCCGACGGCCAAAAACGGTTTGGCAATCGGCAACGTCCGTGAATCCGGTGGGCTCACAGAAGTTGTATCAAGAAGGGAGCGTAGTCTACCGGATTCCCCCTTTCATCTCAAACTCTGCTCGCCGGTCGTGGGCGACCAGAGCAGTCGACCTTCGATAGCGGACAGCGGCAGGTTGGCCACGGCAACCAAGCGGTCGTCGATGAACAGCAGCGGCAGACGATCGCGCACGAACCCCGGCAGCCGGTTTTCATTGAGCAAGCGCTTGAGGTCACGCTCACCGCGGACAGGCAGGCGCAGGCGCTCGCCGCCCTGGCGGTAGCGGATCTGCGCGTGCCCCGGCAATGGGCCGCCCTGCCACTGCACCTCGCCGTTGCCGACCAACTGCAAGGCGTGTTCGGTGTCTGGCCAATCCTGACACGAGGGCTGGGCCTGCGACCATTGGCCACTGACCCACCAGATCCGCCCGTGGGCCCTGTGCAGCTCGCCGTCGGCCAGGCGCCAGAGGGGGGTCGCGGCGGGATCCGCGTCGCGCAGGGACGTCCAGCCAACCCAATGCTGGGTGTCGGGCAAACGCGTCAGGGGCGCAAGCCAGTGTTGCAGGGCATTGCGCTGACGGCTTTCGGACAGGGTACGAAGCGGCGGCAAGGCCAGGCTGGGTAATGCCAGCCAGGAAAGCTCGGCTGCTGTGTGCGCAGGCGCAAGGTCCGCGGCGGCCAGCTCATCCAGCAGCTGCGCCGCTTCGCTCAGGTGCGCGGCGGCCCTGACGATGCTGCTGGCAGCCTGGGGCCAGCGCGCGGTGATGATGGGCAGGACTTCGCCGCGCAGATAGTTGCGAGAAAAGCGGGTATCGGCGTTCGAGGGGTCTTCGATCCACTGCAGCTCATGGCTGCGCGCGTAGCCAAGCAATTCAGCGCGGGGCTCGTCAAGCAACGGCCTCACCAGTATCCCCTGCCCTTGCGCTCGCTGTCTGGGCATTGCCGCAAGCCCTCGCACGCCAGCGCCGCGCAGCAGACGAAACAGTACGGTTTCGGCCTGGTCGTCCTGGTGCTGGGCGGCGAACAGCACATCAGCGGCGCCGAGCAGCGCATCGAAAGCGCGATAGCGCGCCTGGCGTGCGGCTTGCTCTAGGCTGGCACCGCCTGCGACTCGAACCCTGATGATGCGCAACGGCACACCGAGCTGATCGCAAAGGGATTGGCAATGGGCAGGCCAGGTGTCCGCGACCGATTGCAGACCGTGATGGATATGAATGGCGGTCAACGCCGGACGGTTGGGCACGCTGGCCAACAGATGCAGCAGAACGGTGGAGTCCAGACCGCCGGAGAAGGCGACGTACCAGTTAGGGGCTTGCAGATAAGGCTGCAACCTGTTGCTCAGGCGCTGGGCCAGGGCGGAGGGTTCACGCATGGGGCGACCCCTTTTCGGTGCATGAATCGGGATCGGCAGTGTTGCCTTCGCGGGCAGAGGGCTCAGCCGCCCGCCCCGCTCCCACAGTGTACGCAGCTTTCTGTGGGAGCGGGCTCTGCCCGCGAAGGGCGCGCCGCGATCTCAGCCCTTACAACCCGTAGCTCATCAACCGGTCATAGCGGCGGCCGAGCAAGGTCTCGGTGTCGAAACCCTTGAGCATGTCCAGCTGGCTGGTCAACTCGGCGCGAATCAGGGCCGAGGCAGCGGCCGGATCGCGATGGGCGCCACCCAGAGGCTCATCGATCACCTTGTCGACGATGCCCAGGTGATTCAAGCGTTCAGCGGTGATGCCCATGGCTTCTGCGGCGTCAGGCGCCTTTTCGGCCGTCTTCCACAGAATCGACGCGCAACCTTCGGGCGAAATCACCGCGTAGGTCGAATACTGCAGCATGTTCAATTGATCGCAGACGCCGATGGCCAGCGCACCACCGGATCCCCCTTCGCCAATGACCGTGGCGATGATCGGCGTCTTCAGCCGCGCCATGACCCGCAGGTTCCAGGCAATCGCTTCGCTCTGGTTGCGCTCTTCGGCATCGATACCCGGATAGGCGCCCGGCGTGTCGATGAAGGTGAGGATCGGCATCTTGAAGCGCTCGGCCATTTCCATCAGGCGGCAGGCCTTGCGATAGCCTTCAGGGCGCGGCATGCCAAAGTTGCGGCGAACCTTCTCGCGCACTTCACGGCCTTTCTGGTGGCCGATGATCATCACCGGCTGATCGTCGAGGCGTGCGACACCACCGACGATGGCGGCGTCGTCGGAGAAATGCCGATCACCGTGCAGTTCATCGAACTCGGTAAAGATGTGCTGGATGTAGTCCAGGGTGTACGGGCGGCGCGGGTGACGCGCCAGCCGAGCAATCTGCCAGCTGGTCAGGTTGCCAAAGATGCTTTCGGTCAGCGTGCGGCTTTTGTCTTGCAGGCGAGAGATCTCGTCGCCGATGTTCAACGAATTGTCGTTGCCTACCAGGCGCAGCTCTTCGATCTTGGCTTGCAGGTCAGCGATCGGCTGTTCGAAATCAAGAAAATTCGGGTTCATAGGCATCCGTCTTGGGTCGACGGCCAAGCGGCCGGCCGGTTGATCCGTTTGGCGCCATACCTTAAAGGAAACGGCGCGTTCAGGTCGAGTTTATTAATTGTGGTCGAACCCGCCCCGCAGGGCCAGTTCAACGATATTGCAGAAAGACGTTCTCGCGGCCGAACTGGTCACGCAGCGCTTGAATCAAGCTGTCGGCAGGGTCGATGCGCCAGCCCTCGCCGAACTGCAGCGTCGCCTTGGCATCGCTGCTGGTGTACTCCATGGTGATCGGGCAGGCGCCACGGTGCTGACGGCACAGTTCGCCAAGCCAGCTGAGCCGGTCACCCCCCAGCCCGTCGGCGTGCACCTTGAGGCGCAGGCTTTCGGCCAGGTTGGTGCGCGCATCCTCCATGCTCATCACGCGCTTGACGCGCAGGCGCAGCCCACCGGAGAAATCGTCGTTGCTGACCTCCCCTTCCACTACCACCATGGCATCGGTCTGCAGCAGCGACTGAGCCGACATGAAGGCATCGGCGAACAGCGACGCCTCGATACGTGCCGAACGGTCATCGAGGGTGATGAAGCCCATCTTGTCGCCCTTCTTGTTCTTCATCACACGCAGGGCGATGACCATGCCGGCCACCGTCTGGGTCTCGCGCGAAGGCTTGAGGTCGATGATGCGCTGGCGTGCGAAGCGGCGGATCTCGCCTTCGTATTCGTCGATCGGATGCCCGGTGAGGTACAGCCCCAGGGTTTCCTTCTCGCCGCGCAGCCGCTCCTTGAGCGTGAGTTCCTTGGCCTTGCGATGGCTGGCATAGACATCGGCGTCGGCTTCGACGAACACCCCGCCAAACAGGTCGTCGTGGCCGCTGTCGTGGGTGCGTGCAGTCTGTTCCGCTGCCTTGATCGCTCCTTCCATGGCCGCCAGCAAGACCGCGCGGTTGCGATCGATGTTGGCCTGGTAGGCCTTGGTTTCATCATGGAAATGCGGGCCCAGGCGGTCGATCGCGCCACTGCGGATGAGGCCGTCGAGCGTGCGTTTGTTGATGCGTTTGAGGTCGACGCGCTCGCAGAAGTCGAACAGGTCCTTGAACGGGCCGGCCTGACGCGCCTCGATGATCGCCTCCACCGGGCCTTCGCCGACACCCTTGATCGCGCCCAGCCCATAGACGATGCGGCCGTCGTCGTTGACCGTGAACTTGAACTCGGAATTGTTCACGTCCGGCGCGTCCAGGCGCAGCTTCATGGTGCGCACTTCTTCGATCAGGGTCACGACCTTGTCGGTGTTGTGCATGTCCGCCGAGAGTACCGCAGCCATGAACGGCGCCGGGTAGTGGGTCTTGAGCCAGGCGGTCTGGTAAGACACCAGGCCATAGGCGGCAGAGTGGGACTTGTTGAAACCGTAGCCGGCGAATTTTTCCACCAGGTCGAAAATATTGCCCGCCAGGTCCGGGTCGATATTGTTGCTTGCGCAGCCGTCAATGAAGCCACCGCGCTGCTTGGCCATCTCCTCGGGCTTCTTCTTGCCCATGGCGCGGCGCAGCATGTCGGCGCCACCCAGGGTGTAGCCCGCCATCACCTGGGCGATCTGCATCACCTGTTCCTGATACAGGATGATGCCGTAGGTCGGCGCCAGCACCGGTTTCAAGCCTTCGTACTGGTAATCCGAGTGCGGATAGGCCAGCTCGGCGCGGCCGTGCTTGCGGTTGATGAAGTCGTCCACCATGCCCGACTGCAGCGGCCCCGGTCGAAACAAGGCCACCAGGGCGATCAGGTCTTCCAGGCAGTCGGGCTTGAGCTTCTTGATCAGCTCCTTCATGCCGCGCGACTCGAGCTGGAACACCGCCGTGGTCTCGGCCTTCTGCAGCAGCTGGTAGGTCGGTTTGTCGTCGAGCGGAATGAACGCGATGTCCAGCGGCGCTTCGTTGACCTTGGCGCGGTCGCGGTTGATGGTCTTCAACGCCCAGTCGATGATGGTCAGGGTGCGCAGGCCGAGGAAGTCGAACTTGACCAGGCCGGCGGCTTCCACATCATCCTTGTCGAACTGGGTCACCAGGCCGTCGCCGGCCTCGTCACAGTAGATCGGCGCGAAGTCGGTCAGCTTGGTCGGCGCGATCACCACACCACCGGCGTGCTTGCCGACGTTACGCACCACGCCCTCGAGCTTGCGCGCCATGTCCCAGATTTCCGCAGCCTCTTCATCGACCTTGATGAAATCGCGGAGAATCTCTTCCTGTTCGTAGGCTTTTTCCAGGGTCATGCCGACTTCGAACGGAATCATCTTGGACAGCCGGTCGGCCAGGCCATAGGACTTGCCTTGCACCCGCGCCACGTCGCGCACCACCGCCTTGGCCGCCATGGAACCGAAGGTGATGATCTGGCTCACGGCATTGCGGCCATACTTGTCGGCCACGTAGTCGATGACCCGGTCGCGGCCATCCATGCAGAAGTCGACGTCGAAGTCGGGCATGGAGACCCGCTCGGGGTTTAGAAAGCGCTCGAACAGCAAGTCGTATTCCAGCGGATCGAGGTCGGTGATCTTTTGTACGTAGGCCACCAGCGAGCCTGCGCCCGAACCTCGCCCGGGACCGACCGGCACGCCGTTGCTCTTGGCCCACTGGATGAAGTCCATCACGATCAGGAAGTAGCCGGGAAAGCCCATCTGGATAATGATGTCGAGCTCGAAATTCAGCCGGTCGACATAGACCTGGCGGCGCGCCTCGTAATTCTCGGTGGTGTCCCTGGGCAGCAGCACGGCAAGCCGCTCTTCCAGGCCGTCGAACGAGACCTTGCGGAAATACTCGTCAATGGTCATGCCATCGGGAATCGGATAGTCGGGCAGGAAGTGCTTGCCCAGCTTGACGTCGATGTTGCAACGCCTGGCGATCTCGACAGTGTTTTCCAGCGCCTCGGGCAAGTCGCTGAACAGTTCGGCCATTTCCTCGGCGCTCTTGAGGTATTGCTGGTCGCTGTAGTTCTTGTTGCGGCGCGGGTCGTCCAGTGCACGGCCTTCACCGATGCACACGCGGGTTTCGTGGGCTTCGAAGTCTTCCTGCTTGATGAAGCGGACGTCGTTGGTGGCGACCAGCGGCGCCCCCAGGCGGTCGGCCAATGCTACGGCCGCGTGCAGGTACTCCTCGTCGTTGGTGCGATTGGTCCGCTGCACCTCGACATAAAAGCGCTCGGGAAAAATCGCCATCCATTCGCGCAACAGGTTGTCGGCATCGCCCGGGTAACCGCCCAGCAGCGCCATGCCGATCTCGCCTTCCTTGCCCGCCGACAGGCAGATCACCCCTTCACTGGCTTCGGCCACCCACTGCCGTTCGACGATCACCTGGCCGTTGCGCTGGCCCTCGATGAAGCCACGGGAAATCAGTTCGGTGATGTTGCGATAGCCCACTGCGTTCATTGCCAGCAGGCTGATGCGGCTCAACTGACCATCGGGGTCGCGGTTGGCCAGCCACAGGTCGGCGCCGCAGATCGGCTTGATGCCGGCGCCCATGGCGGCCTTGTAGAACTTCACCAGCGAACACATGTTGTTCTGGTCGGTTACCGCCACCGCCGGCATGTTCATGCCGGCCAGCGCCTTGACCAGCGGCTTGATCCGCACCAGGCCGTCGACCAGCGAGTATTCGGTGTGCAGGCGAAGATGAACGAAGGAAACCGACATGTTGATCCTATGGGTTGCGGTAGAACGACAAGGCCCGGATTGTACCGGGCCTTGATCAAAACATCAGCCTGCTAGACCCAGGCGGGCGCTTGATCGCTGCTTTCACGCGCCTGCCATGCAGCGCGGACCGGTGCGAACGAACGCCGGTGAATGGGCGTCGGCCCCAGTCGGGCCAAGGCTTCCAGGTGCACCGGCGTGGGGTAGCCCTTGTGCCCGCCCATGCCGTAGCCAGGGTAGATCAATTCGAAAGCGGACATTTCCCGATCGCGACTGACCTTGGCCAGGATCGAAGCGGCGGCAATCGCCGGGACCTTGGCATCGCCCTGGATCACCGGGGCGCTGGGCACGTCCAGTTGCGGGCAGCGATTGCCGTCGATCAATGCAAGCCTTGGCGTGATGCTCAAACCCTGTACCGCTCGCTGCATGGCCAGCATGGTTGCATGAAGAATGTTCAGGCGGTCGATCTCTTCCACTTCGGCGCGTGCAATGCACCAGGCCAGGGCTTTTTCGCAGATTTCTTCGTAAAGCGATTCACGACGCGCTTCGGTAAGCTTTTTCGAATCGTTGAGCCCGAGGATCGGCCGCCGCGGATCGAGAATCACCGCGGCGGTCACCACCGCGCCGCACAGCGGCCCGCGACCGACTTCGTCGACACCGGCAACCAGTTCCTCGACCAGATCGAAATCCAGGCCCATCTGCAGTTGCCTGCTTGTCTGTAGAGGCTTAGCCATCGTTCCTGCCTATCAGTTGCAACACGGCCTCGGCTGCCTGGTTGGAGGCATCGCGGCGCAGGGTGCGGTGAATCGCATCGAAGCTGCTGGTCTGTTCTTCGCCGCTCGCCAGCAGGGGCAGCAGCCGGTCGACCAGGGCCTGGGGCGTGGCGTCATCCTGCAGCAGCTCGGGAACCAGCATGCGCTGGGCCAGCAGGTTGGGCAAGGACACGTAGGGGCTCTTGACCATGCGTTTGAGAATCCAGTACGTCAATGGCGCGAGCCGGTAGGCGACCACCATCGGGCGCTTGTACAACAGGGCTTCAAGGGTGGCCGTGCCGGAGGCGATCAGTACCGCATCACAGGCTGCCAGCGCGGTGTGCGAGTCGCCGTCGAGCAAGGTCACCGGCAGTGTGCGCCCCACGAGCATCTGCTCCAGCTGCGCGCGGCGCTGCGGGTTGGCGCAGGGGATCACGAAGCGCGTGTGCGGTTGCGACTGCAACAGCAACTGGGCGCTGTCGAGGAACAACTCGCCCAGGCGACCGACTTCGCCGCCGCGGCTGCCCGGCATCAGCGCCACGACCGGAAAATCACCACTCAGACCCAGCTGTGCGCGGGCCTGGCCACGGTCGGCCTGCAACGCGATGGTATCGGCCAAGGGATGGCCGACGAAACGCACCGGTACGCCCTGCTCTTCGTAGAACCTGGCTTCGAAGGGCAGCAGCGTGAGCATCAGGTCGCAGCCCTGGCGAATCTTCAGGACGCGCTTCTGCCGCCACGCCCACACCGAAGGGCTTACGTAGTGCACGGTCTTGATCCCGGCCTGACGCAGCTTGAGCTCGATGTTGAGCGTGAAGTCGGGAGCGTCGATGCCAATGAACACGTCCGGCTTGCACGCGATCAGCTCGGCAATCAGCTGCTTGCGCCGTGCCAGCAGTTCGCGCAGACGACCCAGCACCTCGACCAGGCCCATGACCGACAGGCGCTCCATGGGGAAGCGGCTGACCAGCCCTTCGGCTTCCATCAGAGGACCACCGACGCCGATGAACCGAATGTGCGGATGGCGTGCCTTGAGCGCACGCATCAGACCCGAACCGAGGATATCGCCGCTGGCTTCGCCTGCCACCAATGCCACGGTCAGCGCTACGGGGTGTGACATCAGCGGGTAATGCCGCGGGTCGAAGACTGGATCGACTTGAGGAACACGTCGACTTCAGGGTGCAGACGCGCGGGCTCGGCCAGATCGAGCAATGCCTGCTCGACGGTCAAGCCTCGGCGATAGACCGTCTTGTAGGCACGGCGCAGGGCGTGGATGGCGTCGTCGCTGAAGCCGCGGCGGCGCATGCCTTCGAAATTCATGCTGCGGGCTTCGGCCGGGTTGCCGAACACCGTGACATAGGCCGGCACGTCCTTGCCGATGGCCGTGCCCATGCCCGAAAAGCTGTGGGCACCGATGTGGCAATACTGGTGCACCAGAGTAAAGCCGGAAAGGATCGCCCAGTCGTGCACGTGCACATGGCCGGCCAGTGCCGTGTTATTGACCAGGATGCAGTGGTTGCCGATCACGCTGTCGTGCCCGATGTGGGCGTACGCCATGATCAGGTTGTGATCGCCCAGCGTGGTTTCGGCGCGGTCCTGCACGGTGCCACGGTGAATGGTCACACCTTCACGGATGACGTTGTGGTCACCGATGACCAGGCGGGTTTCTTCGCCCTTGTACTTGAGGTCCGGCGTGTCTTCCCCGATCGAGGAAAACTGGTAGATGCGGTTGTGCCTGCCGATGCGGGTCGGCCCCTTGAGGATGACATGGGGACCGATCACGGTGCCCTCGCCGATTTCCACGCCCGCACCAACGATCGACCAAGGGCCGACTTCGACGCCATCTGCCAGAACGGCGGACGGGTCGATGATGGCGCGAGGGTCAATCAAACTCATAGCTTGCGTTCCGCACAGATGATCTCGGCCGAGCAGACCGGCTTGCCGTCTACCGAAGCCTTGCAGTCGAACTTCCAGATCTGCCGCTTGCAGCTGATGAACTTGGCTTCCAGGATCAGTTGGTCGCCGGGCAGCACGGGCTGGCGGAAACGCAGCTTGTCCGAACCCACGAAGTAGTAGAGCGTACCGTCGGCCGGTTTGACATCGAGCATCTTGAAACCAAGGATGCCGGCGGCCTGGGCCATGGCTTCGATGATCAACACGCCCGGCATGATCGGGTGCGCGGGAAAGTGACCATTGAAGAACGGCTCGTTGATGCTGACATTCTTGTAGGCGCGAATGCTCTGGCTTTCGACGTCCAGCTCCACTACGCGATCCACCAGCAGAAAGGGATAGCGGTGCGGCAGGTATTCGCGAATCTCGTTGATGTCCATCATTTCGGGGGGAAGCCTGTAGTAAAGATAGGGAGCGCGCGGCTGACGCGCGACACTCCTATTGCAAATCAAGGGGCAGTCTAGCGGCTGGGCACACTTGATATGGAAAGGGTATCAGCCATCAGATGACGCTTTACCGCCTTGGGTCACTGCCTCGACACGCTTTTCCACCTGCTTGAGGCGGCGCGCCATGTCGTCCAACTGCCGCAGTCGCGCGGCGCTCTTGCGCCATTCGGCCGCTGGCTGCATCGCCGTACCCGAGGAATAGGCACCGGGTTCGGTGATCGAATGGGTCACCATGGTCATGCCGGTGATGAATACCCCATCGCAGATCTCGATGTGCCCGACCAGGCCTACACCGCCTGCGAGCATGCAATTCTTGCCGATCTTGCTGCTTCCCGAGATGCCGACACAGGCGGCCATGGCGGTGTTGTCGCCAATCTGCACGTTGTGGGCAATCTGGATCTGGTTGTCGAGCTTCACGCCATTGCCGATCAAGGTATCGGCCAACGCGCCGCGGTCCACGGCGGTGTTCACGCCGATCTCGCAGTCGTCACCGATGCTGACCCCGCCGATCTGGGCGATCTTCTGCCAGACGCCCTTCTCGTTGGCGAAACCAAAGCCCTCGCCACCCAGCACCGCACCGGACTGTATGACCACGCGCTTGCCGATGCGCACGTCGTGATAGAGCGTCACGCGCGGCGCCAACCAGCCACCTTCACCGATCTCGCAGCGCGCACCGATGAAGCAATGCGCGCCGACGGTCACCCCGGCAGCGATCCGGGCACCGCTTTCGATCACGGCAAACGGCCCGACGCTGGCGGCGGCATCGACCTGCGCGTCGTCTGCAATGACGGCCGTCGGATGAACACCGGCGCTGGCACGAGGCTTTGGATCGAACAGGTGGGAGATGCGGGCATAGGCAAGGTAGGGATCGGGGACGATCAGTGCATCGCCTTGAAAACCTTCGGCATCGGCCGCTTTCAACAGTACGGCGCCGGCATGGCTGTCGGGGAGGAACTTGCGATACTGAGGGTTGGCCAGAAAGCTCAGCTGAGCTGGGCCGGCCTCCTGCAAGGTGGCCAGCCCAGTGATGATCTTCTCCGGGTCGCCACTGACCGTGGCCCCCAGGAACTCGGCCAACTGGCCGAGCTTCATGGTCGCTGTCATATCAGCGCGACTGATTCATGCGCTCGATGACCTGGCGAGTGATGTCGAACTGAGGTTTGACATCAATCACCGCACCGCGCTCCAGCACCAGGTCGAAGGCACCTTTCTTGATGACTTCTTCAACGGCGCCGTCGAGCTTGGGCTTGAGCTGCTTGAGCATTTCGCGGTCGGCAACGGCCTTGGCTTCGTTCAGCTCCTTGGACTGGAACTGGAAGTCGCGGGCTTTCTGCTTGAATTCGAGCTCCAGGCGCTCACGCTCGGGCTGGGCCATCTTGTCGCCACCGGCAACCAAGCGGTCCTGGATGCTCTTGGCGCTGCTTTCCAGAGTCTTGAGCTTGCTCAGTTGCGGGCCGAATTTCTTCTCGGCATCGACCGCGTATTTCTTGGCAGCGTCAGACTCGAGCAGCGCCATCTGATAGTTCAGAACGGCGATTTTCATGTCGGCGAAGGCCGGAGCAGCACCCAACGAGGCGGCGAGCGTCGCTGCCAGAACAACCATTTGAGTCAACTTGCGCACGATAAACTCCTACAAAATCCGTTGTTGTTGCCAAGGAACAGACCTTAGAAGGTCTGGCCCAGAGAGAATTGGAAGACTTGGGTTTCGGCATTGTCAGGCTTCTTGACCGGCATCGCCAGGCTGAAGCTCAACGGGCCCAGGGCGGTGATCCAGGTCACGCCCAAGCCTGCGGAAACGGCCATGTTGGCGATGTCGATGTCGTTGCAACGCACGGTTTCACCTGTCGACGTCTTACTGTCATTGCAGTTGGTGTCGAACACGTTACCCACGTCGACGAACAGCGAGGTACGCAGCGAGCGCTGATCCTTGACGAACGGCAGCGGGAAGAGGACTTCGGCACCACCGGTAATCTGTACGTTACCACCGAACGCCAATGGATCCTGATCTGGATCTTCGAGCGTGCCGCGCACGTCGTTACGCTTGCTCGGCGTACTGCGCGGACCCAACGTGCTGTCCTTGAAACCACGGACCGAGTTGAAGCCACCGGCATAGTAGTTCTCGTAGAACGGCAGACCGTCGGTGGAACCGTAGCCATCGCCGTAGCCCAGTTCGGTGTGGAAGCGCATGGTGTAGTTTTCGGTGATCGGCACGAACGCCTGGTTGCGATAGTCGATCTTGAAGAACGACAGGTCGCTGCCTGGGATGGTCACTTCACCGGTCAAGCTTTGCGAAGCACCGCGGGTTGGCAGTACGCCCTTGTTCAAGGTGGACGACGACCAGCCGGCCGATGCCTTGAAGTTGAGGAACTTGTCGCCTTCCTTCTCGGTGAAATCGAAGATCTCTTCGACGGTGTAGTTACCCGTCTTGATTTCGTCCTGCTGAACGCTCAAGCCGAAGGTCAGGCGCGAGGTCTCGCTGATCGGGTAGCCGAAGTTCATGCCGGCGCCGAGGCTGTCCACGGCGTAGCTGGCCACGTCGACGTCGAGGTCGTCGTAGTCGGTGGTGCGGTAGAACGCGTTGTAGCCCAGGCTGACGCCGTCCGGCGTGTAGTACGGATCGGTGTAGCTGAAGTTGTAACGGCTCTGGTATTCGCTGCGGGTCAGGCCGATGGACACACGGTTACCGGTACCCAGGAAGTTGTTCTGGCTGATCGAACCACCGAGGATCAGGCCGGCGCTCTGGGCGAAGCCGACGCTGGCGGTGATCGAACCGGAGGCTTGCTCTTCCACGGCGTAGTTGACGTCGACCTGGTCGTCGGTGCCCGGCACGGCCGGCGTCTCGACGTTCACTTCCTTGAAGAAGCCAAGGCGCTCGAGGCGGGTCTTGGATTGGTCGATCAGGTAGGTCGAGGCCCAGCCGCCTTCCATCTGGCGCATTTCGCGACGCAGCACTTCGTCTTCCGACTTGGTGTTGCCACGGAAGTTGATGCGGTTGACGTAGGCACGCTTGCCCGGATCGACCACGAAGGTGATATCGACCGTGTGGTCCTCGTCGTGCGGCTGAGGCACGCCGTTGACGTTGGCAAAGGTGTAGCCGTCGTTACCCAGGCGGCGGGTGATCAGCTCGGACGTGGAGGTCATGACCTTGCGCGAGAACACCTGGCCCTTCTTCACCAGCATCAGCTGCTGGACCTGATCTTCGGGGACCTTGAGGTCGCCGCTGAGCTTGACGTCGCGAACGGTGTACTTTTCACCTTCGTTGACGTTGACGGTGATGTAGACGTGTTTCTTGTCCGGGGTGATCGACACCTGGGTGGACGCGATGTCCATGTTGATGTAACCGCGGTCCAGGTAGTAGGAACGCAGACGCTCCAGGTCACCGGACAGCTTTTCCCGTGCGTACTTGTCATCGTTGCGGAAGAACGACAGCCAGTTGGACGTCTTGAGTTCGAACAGGTCGGTCAGGTCTTCCTCGGGGAACACCGAGTTGCCCACCACGTTGATGTGCTGGATGGCCGCGACCGTGCCTTCGTTGATGTTGATCTTCAGGGCCACGCGGTTGCGCGGCTGGGTGACCACTTCGGTGTCGACCGACGCCGAATAGCGACCCTGAGCCACGTACTGGCGCTGCAGTTCGTTGCGCACGCCTTCGAGGGTGGCACGCTGGAAGATCTCGCCTTCGGCCAGGCCGGACTGCTTGAGGCCCTTCATCAGGTCTTCGGTGGAGATGGCCTTGTTGCCTTCGATGTCGATACTGGCCACCGAGGGTCGTTCGACCACGGTGATCACCAGGACGTTACCGTCCCGGCCCAGCTGGATATCCTGGAAGAACCCGGTTTTAAAGAGTGCACGGGTCGATTCCACCAGGCGACCGTCGTCGGCCTGGTCACCTACGTTCAACGGCAACGCGCCAAACACGCTGCCGGCGGAAACCCGCTGCAGCCCGTTGACACGGATATCGGAGATGGTGAAGGACGCGGCGTGAACTTCAGCGATCATCAGTACGGCAAGAACCGCAGTTAGCAGCAGACGTTTCATGAAGTCCTTTCTTATTCCAACTGGCAATAAACAAACTGCCGCAGAAGCGGCAGGTTCGCAAACGAGCGAAGCGTTACAGTCGACCCAGATCGTTTATCAGGGCAAGCAGCATGACCCCAACCACCAGACTGATGCCGATCTGGATTCCCCAACCCTGTACCCGATCGGAGACTGGGCGACCACGCACCCACTCGATCAGGTAGAACAACAGATGCCCCCCATCCAGTACTGGAATGGGCAGCAAATTGAGAACTCCGAGGCTTATGCTCAGGTAGGCGAGGAAATTCAGGAAATCCCCAAAACCCGACTGGGCCGAAGCGCCCGCCACTTTAGCAATGGTTATCGGTCCACTCAAGTTTTTTACCGAGAGCTCGCCGAACAGCATTTTCTTCAGGGAATCAAGGGTCAGCACGCTCATGGTCCAGGTACGCCTGGCGCCCTCGACAACGGCATCGAGCGGTCCGTAGCTGACTTCGCGCAGCATCTGCGGTGGCCACTCGACCGGTTTCACCCCGGCGCCGAGGTACCCGGCGGCCTTGCCTTCACCTTTGGAAACCAGGTTGACCGGGACATCCAGTGGAGCGTTGTCGCGCTCCACGCGCAGCACGATTCGACTGTCCGGACGTTCGCGGACCAGGTCCACGACCTGCTGCCAATCGCCCAGGGGCTGGCCGTCCAGCGCCAGCAGACGGTCCCCGGTACGCAAACCGGCGGCCTGAGCCGGACCGTTGGGATCAAGCTCGGCGAGTATCGGCGCCAGCGCCGGACGCCATGGCCGAATACCCAGCGAGCGGATCGGGTCGGGTTCGTCGGAACCTTGCAACCACTGGTTCAGGGCCAGCGAGCGAGTGGCTTCATTGCTGGAGCCGGGTTCGCGCACGGTCAACTGCAAGGCACCGGTTTCGCCCAGGCGCCGTACCATTTGCAGGTTCACCGCAGCCCAACCGGCGGTGCTTTCGCCATCCACCGCAACGATTTCCTCACCTGCCATCAGACCGGCGGTTGCCGCAATGCTGCCCGGCTCGACCGAACCGACCACTGGCTTGAGCTGCTGGGTGCCCAGCATCGCCAGCAGCCAGAAGAACACCAGGGCCAGCAGAAAGTTGGCCGCAGGCCCGGCGGCGACGATGGCGATGCGCTGACGCACACTCTTGCGATTGAACGACTGCTCGACCTGATCGGCCGGCACGTCGCCCTCGCGCTCGTCGAGCATCTTGACGTAGCCACCCAGCGGAATCGCCGCCACCACGAACTCCGTGCCCTGACGGTCATGCCAGCGCAACAGGGGCGTGCCGAAGCCCACGGAAAAACGCAGCACCTTGACGCCACAACGCCGTGCGACCCAGAAATGGCCGAACTCGTGAAAGGTAACCAGCACACCCAATGCCACCAGGGTGCCGATAATCATGTAGAGCGCACTCATAACTCTCTCCGAACTACGGCCATGCAGGGGTCAGCACCCGTGCTGGTTCAACCATTGCTGGGCCAGGTCCCGCGCGCGAGCATCCGCGGCGAAGACCGTGTCGAGCGTATCCAGCGCCACCACCGGTTCCCGATTGAGGACGTCCTCGATCATACGCGGGATCTGCGGGTAGCGTATGCGACGCTCGAGGAACGCCGCTACCGCGATTTCGTTCGCCGCGTTGAGCATGGCCGGGGCGCTGTCGCCCGCCTCCGCGGCCTGCCGAGCCAGGCGCAGGCAAGGAAAGCGTTGTTCATCGGGCGCTTCGAAATCGAGCCGCGCAATGGCGAACAGGTCCAGGGGTGCCACACCCGAATCGACACGCTGCGGCCAGGCCATGGCATGGGCGATCGGCGTGCGCATATCGGGGTTGCCCAGCTGAGCCAGCACCGAGCCGTCGACATAGTCGACCAGGGAATGGATCACGCTCTGCGGATGCACGACCACTTCGATCTGCGCGGGTCGCGCGTCGAACAGCCAGCACGCCTCGATCAGCTCCAGGCCCTTGTTCATCATGCTGGCCGAGTCGACGGAAATCTTGCGTCCCATCGACCAGTTGGGATGAGCGCACGCCTGCTCCGGCGTGACCTGTTCCAACTCTTCCAGCGGCGTCTTCCGAAACGGACCACCCGATGCAGTCAGCAATATGCGCCGCACGCCGACATTGCCCAGGCCGCGCTCGAAATCACCGGGCATGCACTGGAAAATCGCGTTGTGTTCGCTGTCGATAGGCAGCACCACGGCCCCGCTGTCGCGCACGGCCTGCATGAACAGTGCCCCGGACATGACCAGCGCTTCCTTGTTGGCCAGCAGCACTTTCTTGCCGGCATGGACCGCGGCCAAGGTAGGGCGCAGCCCGGCTGCGCCGACGATGGCCGCCATCACCGCATCCACTTCCGGCGCAGCGGCCACCTGGCACAGCCCTTCTTCACCCACCAGCACTTCGGTGCGCGAGCCGGCCTGGCGCAATGCCTGCTGCAAGGCGGTGGCACGCTCCTGGCTGGGCACCACGGCAAACACCGGGCGATGCACGAGGCACAGTGCCAACAGTTCGTCCATGCGCGAGAAGCCGCTCAGGGCAAATGCGCTGTAGCGGTCCGGATGCCGGGCGATGACGTCGAGTGTGCTCAGGCCGATGGAGCCGGTCGCGCCCAGCACGGTAATGCGCTGCACGCCGCTCACATCACGCCCCAGCCGGCAGCCCACAGCAGCACGGCGAACACCGGTACCGCCGCGGTCAGACTGTCGATGCGATCGAGCACACCGCCATGGCCGGGCAGCAGGTTGCTGCTGTCCTTGATGCCGGAGCGACGCTTGAACATGCTTTCGGTCAGATCACCGACGACCGAGATGGCCACCACGATCGCCGCGCCGATCAGGCCCGCGAGCATCTGGCCGATTCCCCAGTCGCGTACAAGGCCGATGGCCAGGGTAATCAGCAGGCTGGTCACCAGCCCACCGTAGAAACCTTCCCAGCTCTTGCCAGGGCTGACCTGGGGCGCCAGCTTGCGCTTGCCCAGGGCCTTGCCGGTGAAATAGGCGCCGATGTCGGCACCCCATACCAGCACCATGACGGTCATGATCAGCCAGTTGCCCAGCGGCCAACCCTTGAGCAGCACCAGCCCTTGCCAGGCCGGCAGCAGGATCAGCAGGCCAATGAGCAGCTTGCAGGCAAGGCTGGCCCAATGTTCGCTGGTGCGCGGGTAGGTGAGCACCAGGAACGTGGCCAGGCACCACCACAGCACCGCCGCGCCGAGCACGAACGGCGCCAGGCCCGGCGTCAGGTAGAGGAAGAACAACAGACCCGCTACCACGGCGGCGAAGGCAATGCGCGCCGACTGTTTTTCGAACCCGGCCAGCCGCGCCCACTCCCACGCGCCCAAGGTAACCACCAGGCCGATGAACAGGGCGAACCCTGCGCCTTCGAGCAGGAAGAAACCGCACAGGGCAATCGGCAGGAGAATCAGCGCAGTGATGATGCGTTGTTTAAGCATTAAGCACGGGCTCCGGCTTCGACCTGCTCGCTCGTTTTACCGAACCGGCGCTGGCGCGAAGCGAAATCGGCCAGCGCCGTGCGCATGGCCTCGTGTTTGAAATCCGGCCAGAACAGGTCGGAAAAATACAGCTCGGCGTAGGCCAGTTGCCACAGCAGGAAGTTGCTGATGCGATGCTCGCCGCCGGTTCGGATGCACAGATCCGGCAAGGGCAGGTCACCGGTGGCCAGACAGGTCTGCAGCAGGTCGGGGGTAATCTCTTCCGGCTTCAGGTGACCGGCCTGCACTTCGCGGGCAAGACGCTGCGCGGCCTGGGCAATGTCCCACTGGCCACCGTAGTTGGCGGCGATTTGCAGCACAAAGCGGTCGTTACCGGCGGTGGCCGCTTCGGCTTCGCGCATGGCGGCCTGCAGGTCGGGGTGGAACCGCGAGCGATCACCGATGATCCGCAGGCTGATGCGGTTGTCGTTCAGCCGCCGCGCCTCGCGGCGCAGTGCACTGAAGAACAGCTCCATCAATGCCCCGACCTCGTCGGCCGGGCGCTGCCAGTTCTCGCTGGAAAAGGCGAACAAGGTCAGTACCTCGACCTTGGCCTCGGCACACACCTCGATGACCGCGCGCACAGCATCCACACCGGCCTTGTGCCCAGCGACACCGGGCAGCAAACGTTTCTTGGCCCAGCGATTGTTGCCATCCATGATGATCGCAACATGCCGCGGTACCGTGGAAGGTACAGCCAACTTGGTCTTTTCCATGAGACGGACTAATTCCTTAAACGGCCATCAGGTCCGCTTCTTTCTGCTTCACGGCCGTTTCGATGTCCGCGACGAACTTGTCGGTCAGCTTCTGGATGTCATCGGCGGCGCGACGTTCTTCGTCTTCGCTGATTTCCTTTTCCTTGACCAGATCCTTGTACTGGCTCAGTGCGTCACGGCGAATGTTGCGCACGGCCACGCGGGCGTCTTCGGCAGCGTCACGCGCCTGCTTGGTGAAGCCCTTGCGGGTTTCTTCGGTCAGCGCAGGCATGGAGATCAGCAGCAGCTCGCCCAGGTTGGTCGGGTTGAGGTTGAGACCGGCGGCACCGATGGCCTTGTCGACCGCGCCGAGCATGTTGCGCTCGAACGCGACAACCTGCAGGGTGCGCGAATCTTTCACGCTGATGCTGGCGACCTGGTTGATAGGGGTGTCGGCACCGTAGTAAGGGACCTGAACGCCTTCCAGAATGCTGGGGTGCGCCTTGCCGGTACGGATACGACCGAACGCGTGCTGCAGCGACTCCAGGGATTTCTGCATGCGCGCCTGCGCATCTTTCTTGATTTCGTTGATCATACTTCGCCTTCCTCGATCAGAGTTCCTTCGGCGCCGCCCACTACGATGTTCAGCAGAGCGCCAGGCTTGTTCATGTTGAATACCCGCAACGGCATCTTGTGATCGCGGCACAGGCAGATGGCGGTCAGGTCCATCACGCCCAGCTTGCGATCCAGTACTTCATCGTACGTCAGGCGGTCGAATTTCTCAGCATGCGGATCCTTGAACGGATCGGCCGTGTAGACACCGTCGACCTTGGTCGCCTTGAGCACCACGTCGGCATCGATCTCGATGGCGCGCAGGCAGGCTGCGGAGTCGGTGGTGAAGAACGGGTTGCCGGTGCCGGCGGCGAAAATTACCACATCGCCGGAATTGAGGTGACGAATACCCTTGCGGCGATCGTAATGGTCGGTCACGCCGACCATCGAGATGGCCGACATGACGATCGCGGCGATGTTGGAGCGTTCCAGCGCATCACGCATGGCCAGGGCGTTCATCACGGTCGCCAGCATGCCCATGTGGTCGCCGGTGACACGGTCCATGCCGGCTGCGCTCAGGGCGGCACCGCGGAACAGGTTGCCACCGCCGATGACCAGGCCCACCTGCACGCCGATACCTACCAACTGGCCCACTTCGAGGGCCATGCGGTCCAGCACTTTCGGATCGATCCCGAAATCTTCGGAACCCATCAGGGCCTCGCCGCTAAGTTTGAGCAAAATGCGTTTATAGCGAGGTTGACGACCACTCACCTGCTGAGCCATTGCGTGTCTCTCCTGCGGCGTTTAATAAATTCTGGACGGGCCGGTGTACGGCACGCCTAACTCTAGCTTGCGGCACTGCGACAGTACCACCGGACCTGCGCCTTGTAAGCGGCTAAATCCGGGCACCAACTTTGAAAAAGAGGCTGCGCGCGTAAGCGGGCAGCCTCTTCGGGGCAACAGGACGAATCCGTCTTATTGCTTGCTGGCAGCGGCCACTTGTGCGGCAACTTCGTCAGCGAAGTTGTCGACAGGCTTCTCGATGCCTTCGCCTACCTTGAAGTAGGTGAACGAAACGATTTCAGCACCGGCTTTCTTGGCCAGGTCACCGACCTTGACTTCAGGGTTCTTGACGAACGCCTGCTCGACCAGGCTGGCTTCGGCAAGGAACTTGCTGATACGACCGGCAACCATTTTCTCGACGATCTCGGCTGGCTTGCCTTTGATCTTGTCTTCGTTGAGGCTCATGAAGACGCCCTTCTCGCGCTCGATGGCCTCGGCCGAAACCTGCGATGGCAGCAGGAATTCCGGGTTGCTGGCGGCAACGTGCATGGCGATGTCGCGAGCCAGTTCGGCGTTGCCGCCGTTCAGGGCAACGATGACACCGATCTTGTTGCCGTGCAGGTAGGCATCGACAACGTCGCCTTCCACGCGCACCAGACGGCGGATGTTGACGTTCTCGCCAACCTTGCCGACCAGGGCTTCACGCGCTGGCTCTTGAGCGGCGATCAGCGGAGCAGCGTCGGTCAGCTGGTCGGCGAAAGCCTTTTCCACGCTGGCGGCGACGAAGTTCTTGAAGTCGTCCTGCAGAGCCAGGAAGTCGGTCTGCGAGTTGACTTCCAGGATGACTGCGGATTTGTTGTCGGCAGCAACCTTGACGGCGATGGCGCCTTCGGCAGCAACGTTGCCTGCTTTCTTGGCGGCCTTGATGGCGCCGGAAGCACGCATGTCGTCGATGGCTTTTTCGATGTCGCCGCCGGCCTTGGTCAAGGCCTTTTTGCAATCCATCATGCCTTCGCCGGTACGCTCGCGCAGTTCTTTGACCAACGCTGCAGTAATCTCTGCCATTTCAAATTCCTCTTGGATAGGTGTCTAACCATTCCACCCGTTAACGGGCGCTCAATTCTTGACCTTGCCAGCGGCTCTTTACAATTGGAGCGGTGACGATGCCGGCAATGGTTCTCGAGGTGGCAAAAAGGGGGCCTAGCCCCCTTTTTGCGTACCGAGTAAACGCTGGGCGTCTAGACTCAGCCTTCTACCGCTGCGGCAGGTGCGTCCTGAACGTATTCTTCAGTACCGCCAGCAACGTGGTTGCGACCACGGATGACCGCGTCGGCCATCGAACCCATGTACAGCTGGATGGCGCGAATGGCGTCATCGTTGCCTGGGATGATGTAGTCGACGCCTTCAGGGCTGCTGTTGGTGTCGACGACGCCGATGACCGGGATACCCAGCTTGTTGGCTTCGGTGATCGCGATGCGCTCGTGGTCGACGTCGATGACGAACAGTGCGTCAGGCAGGCCGCCCATGTCCTTGATACCACCCAGGCTGCGATCCAGTTTTTCCAGATCACGGGTGCGCATCAGCGCTTCTTTCTTGGTCAGCTTGGTGAAAGTGCCATCTTCGGCCTGGGTTTCCAGGTCGCGCAGACGCTTGATCGAAGCACGGATGGTCTTGAAGTTGGTCAGCATGCCGCCCAACCAGCGATGGTCGACGTACGGCGAGCCGCAACGTGCTGCTTCCTCGGCCACGATCTTGCCGGCGGAACGCTTGGTGCCGACGAACAGGATCTTGTTCTTGCCCTGGGCCAGGCGCTCTACGAAGGTCAGTGCTTCGTTGAACATCGGCAGGGTTTTTTCGAGGTTGATGATGTGGATCTTGTTACGCGCGCCGAAAATGTACTTACCCATTTTCGGATTCCAGTAACGGGTTTGGTGACCGAAGTGCACACCGGCCTTCAGCATATCGCGCATGTTGACTTGGGACATGATAGTTCCTTGATAAGTCGGGTTAAGCCTCCACGTATCCCAATGACCAACCGGCGGCATAACCTCCGGCACCCAGGTCATCGTGTCGACACGTGTGTGGGTTTGGTTGCTTCCAGGGCATCCCCGGAAAGCGGCGCATTTTATACCATAGCCGCCCCGATATAGAAACCTGAAATAGCGTCGATGCACAACGGCTTTTGCGCCGCTGCCTGATTCGCGCGACAATGCACGCCATCACCTCTTATATAGAGGCGCCGCCAGCGCCGCGCGGCAGTCCGCGGCGGCTCTGGTAGAATCGCCTCGATTTCCAGCCTGCGAACGCGCGCAAGCGCTCAGAGAGCCCCGAATGACCGTTACCATCAAGACCCCCGAAGACATCGAGAAGATGCGAATTGCCGGCCGCCTGGCGGCCGATGTGCTGGAGATGATCGCGCCTCACGTCCAGCCCGGTGTCACCACCGAAGCGCTCGACCGCCTGTGCCACGACTACATCGTCAACGAGCAGCAGGCCATCCCCGCCCCGCTCAACTACAAGGGCTACCCCAAGTCGATCTGCACCTCGATCAACCATGTGGTCTGCCACGGCATTCCCAATGACAAGCCGCTGAAGAATGGCGACGTGCTGAACATCGACGTCACCGTGATCAAGGACGGCTACCACGGCGACACCAGCCGCATGTTCCACGTCGGTACCGTGCCGGTGTGGGCCGAGCGCCTGTCGCAGGTGACCCAGGAATGCCTGTACAAGGCCATCGAGTTGGTCAAGCCAGGATGCCGCCTGGGCGACATCGGCGAAGTCATCCAGAAGCACGCCGAGAAGAACGGTTTTTCCGTGGTCCGCGAATTCTGCGGCCACGGCATCGGCAAGGTGTTTCACGAAGAACCGCAGGTGCTGCACTACGGGCGCGCCGGTACCGGCATGGAGCTCAAGGAAGGCATGACCTTTACCATCGAGCCAATGATCAACCAGGGCAAGGCTGACACCAAGGTGCTGGGTGATGGCTGGACGGCGATCACCAAGGATCGCAAGCTGTCCGCGCAGTGGGAGCACACTTTGGTGGTGACCGCCAGCGGCTACGAAATCTTCACCTTGCGCAGCGACGACACCATCCCCCGCGTCTCGGCGTGAAGCCACGCGTGCGGGCAACCCGTTCAGGCCACTAATCTCTTCAGGAATACGACATGCCGCAGGTGGATCCGGAGTTGTTCGATCGCGGCCAGTTCCAGGCCGAACTGGCGCTCAAGGCCAGCCCTATCGCAGCCTTCAAGAAGGCGATTCGCCAGGCGCACGATGTGCTCGACGAGCGTTTTCGCAACGGCCGTGACATTCGCCGGCTGATCGAAGACCGTGCCTGGTTCGTCGACAACATTCTGGAGCGGGCGTGGAGCCAGTTCGACTGGGACGAGGATGCCGACATCGCCCTGGTCGCCGTGGGCGGCTATGGCCGCGGCGAGCTGCACCCCTACTCCGACATCGACCTGATGATCCTGCTCGAGAGCGCCGACTACGAGGTCTTTCGCGATTCGATCGAGCGCTTTCTCACGCTGCTGTGGGACATCGGCCTGGAAGTGGGCCAGAGCGTGCGCTCCATAGACGAATGCGCCGAGCAGGCGCGCGCCGACATCACGGTCATCACCAACCTGATGGAAAGCCGCACCATCGCCGGCCCGGAACGGCTGCGCAAGCGCATGCTCGAGGTCACCAGCACCGAGCGGATGTGGCCCAGCCGCGAGTTCTTCCTGGCCAAGCGCGCCGAGCAGACCGCCCGCCACCACAAGTACAACGACACCGAGTACAACCTGGAACCCAACGTCAAGGGCTCCCCCGGTGGCCTGCGCGACATCCAGACCCTGCTGTGGGTGGCGCGCCGCCAGTTCGGCACGCTGAACCTGCACGCACTGGCCGGGGAAGGCTTCCTGGTGGAGAGCGAAAACAACCTGCTGGCCTCTTCCCAGGAATTCCTCTGGAAGGTGCGCTACGCCCTGCACATGCTTGCCGGGCGCGCGGAGGATCGCCTGCTGTTCGATCACCAACGCTCCATCGCCGGCTTGCTGGGCTACAAGGACAGCGATGCGAAACTGGCCATCGAGCGGTTCATGCAGAAGTACTACCGCGTGGTGATGAGCATCGCCGAACTCAGCGACCTGATCATCCAGCATTTCGAGGAAGTGATTCTCGGCGACCCCGAAGCCGGCTCAACGGTGCCGATCAATTCGCGCTTCCAGCTGCACGATGGCTACATCGAGGCCACTCACACCCAGGTGTTCAAGCGCACTCCGTTCGCCATGCTGGAAATCTTCGTGCTGATGGCGCAGAACCCGGAGATCAAGGGCGTGCGCGCGGATACCATCCGCCTGCTGCGCGAGCATCGCCACCTGATCGACGACACCTTCCGCAACGATATCCGCAACACCAGCCTGTTCATCGAGCTGTTCAAGTGCGAAGTCGGCATTCACCGCAACCTGCGCCGCATGAATCGCTACGGCATCCTGGGCCGCTACCTGCCCGAGTTCGGCGATATCATCGGCCAGATGCAACACGACCTGTTCCACATCTATACGGTCGATGCGCACACGCTCAACCTGATCAAGCACCTGCGCAAGCTGCAGTACACCCAGGTTTCGGAGAAATTCCCGCTGGCCAGCAAGGTCATGGAGCGCCTGCCCAAGCCGGAGCTGATCTACCTCGCCGGGCTTTACCATGACATCGGCAAAGGCCGCAACGGCGACCATTCCGAGCTTGGCGCCGTGGATGCCGCGCAGTTCTGCCAGCGCCACCAGTTGCCCGCCTGGGACAGCCGCCTGATCGTCTGGCTGGTGCAGAACCATCTGGTGATGTCGACCACCGCGCAGCGCAAGGACCTGTCCGACCCGCAGGTCATCCATGACTTCGCCCAGCAGGTAGGCGACGAGGTGCACCTGGACTACCTCTACGTGCTCACCGTGGCCGACATCAACGCGACCAATCCCAGCCTGTGGAACTCCTGGCGTGCGAGTCTGCTGCGCCAGCTGTATACCGAGACCAAGCGCGCACTGCGTCGGGGCCTGGAGAACCCGCTGGATCGCGAAGAACAGATTCGTCGCACGCAAAGCGCGGCGCTGGAGATACTGGTACGCGGCGGCACCGATCAGGACGACATCGAACAGCTCTGGTCCCAGCTGGGCGACGACTATTTCCTGCGCCACAATGCCGGTGACGTGGCCTGGCATACCGATGCCATCCTGCAGCAGCCCGCCAATGGCGACCCGTTGGTGCTGATCAAGGAAACCACCCAGCGCGAATTCGAAGGCGGCACGCAGATCTTCATCTATGCGCCCGACCAGCACGATTTCTTCGCGGTGACGGTGGCGGCCATGGACCAGCTCAACCTGAACATCCACGACGCCCGCATCATTACCTCCAGCAGCCAGTTCACGCTCGATACCTACATCGTGCTGGACAACGACGGCGGCTCGATCGGCAACGACCCGCGCCGCATCGCGCAGATTCGCCAGGGCCTCAGCGATGCGCTGCGCAACCCCGATGACTACCCCAACATCATTCATCGCCGCGTACCGCGCCAGCTCAAGCATTTCGCGTTCCCCCCGCAGGTCACCATCCAGAACGATGCCCAGCGCCCGGTGACCATTCTGGAGCTGAGCGCGCCCGACAGGCCCGGCCTGCTGGCACGCATCGGCAAGATCTTCCTGGAATTCGACCTGTCGTTGCAGAACGCCAAGGTTTCCACGCTGGGCGAACGCGTGGAAGACGTGTTCTTCATTACCGATGCGAACAATCTGCCCCTGTCCGACCCGCAACTGTGCAGTCGGCTGCAGGCCACCATCATCGACCAACTCAGTGTCAGCCAGGCGCCCGGCGTCGAGCTGTCCCGTTTGAGCATTTGATATGAACCACGCGTTGAACCAGCTGCAGCCCTACCCTTTCGAGAAACTGCGCGCCTTGCTGGCTGGCGTCACGGCCGCTGCGGACAAACGTCCGATCGCCCTGTCCATCGGCGAACCCAAGCACGCCTCGCCGGCGTTCGTGAAGCAAGCCCTGGCCGACAACCTCGACCAGATGGCGGTGTACCCGACCACCCAAGGCATTGCGGCACTGCGCGAAGCCATCGCCGCGTGGTGCGAACGACGCTTCCAGGTCCCGGCGGGCTGGCTCGATCCGGCGCGCCACGTATTGCCGGTCAACGGCACCCGCGAGGCGCTGTTTGCCTTCACTCAAACCGTTGCACAGCGTGACGTCGACGGGCTGGTGGTCAGCCCCAATCCGTTCTACCAGATCTACGAAGGCGCCGCCCTGCTCGCCGGTACCACCCCGCATTACCTGCCCTGCCTGGACCAGAACGGCTTCAACCCGGATTTCGACGCGGTACCGGCCCAGGTCTGGCAGCGCTGCCAGATCCTGTTCCTGTGCTCGCCCGGCAATCCAACCGGTGCCCTGGTACCGATGCCTATCTTGAAGAAACTCATCGCCCTGGCCGACGAGCATGACTTCGTGATCGCTGCCGACGAGTGCTACAGCGAGCTGTACTTCGACGAAGACGCGCCACCGCCCGGCCTGCTGACCGCCTGTGCCGAGCTGGGGCGCAGCGATTTCAAGCGTTGCGTGGTGTTCCACAGCCTCTCCAAGCGCTCCAACCTGCCAGGCTTGCGCTCCGGCTTCGTGGCGGGCGACGCCGACATCCTCAAGGCCTTCCTGCTGTACCGCACCTATCATGGCTGTGCGATGCCCGTGCAGACCCAGCTGGCCAGCATCGCCGCCTGGAAAGACGAGGCCCACGTGCTGGCCAACCGTGACCTGTACCGGGAAAAATTCGATGCCGTGCTGGATATCCTCGCGCCGGTGATGGACGTCAAGCGTCCCGACGGCAGCTTCTACCTGTGGGCCAAGGTGCCCATGGACGACGCGCAGTTCTGCCGCGAGCTGTTCGAGCAGGAACACGTCACGGTGGTGCCGGGCTCCTATCTGTCGCGCGATGTCGATGGGCTCAACCCCGGCGCCGGACGCGTGCGCATGGCGCTGGTCGCACCGCTGAGCGAGTGTGTCGAAGCCGCCCAGCGCATTCGTCGCTTTCTCGAGCGTCGATAACACATAGCTACGCTTTTGCATTGGGTTTGAACGACATCATCGGTGGCTCTTTTCAAGGAGTCATCGATGATGTGCAATCCCCTGTTCTGCAAGCCCCTTCCTGCACCGGACCTGGAGGCATCACGCCGCGTCGCCCTGGCCGAACGCCCGACCAATGCGCCGAGCACCTCGGCGAACGGACGCCCCAAGCGCGCCCTGGGCCAGTTCTCGAAATTCTGGACGCCCGGTCGCACACTGACCATCGGCTTTTTCAATGAAACCCCCACCGAGCACAAGTCAGCCATCGAGAAAGTGGCGCGACAGTGGCTGCGCTCGGCCAACCTGAAATTCGATTTCGTCGACGGCATGTTTGCCGACATCCGCATCTATACCGACGGCGACGACAACTACAGTCAGGTCGGCACCGATGCGCTGCTGGCCAGCCCGATGGATGCAACCATGGCCCTGGGCGTCAAACCGGACGATCCGCTGTTCGGGCGTACCGTGTTGCACGAGTTCGGCCACGTGCTGGGGTTACTGCACGAACATCAGCACCCCAAGGCAAACATCCCTTGGGACATCCCCAAGCTGTATGCGTACTTCGCCGCCAAGGGTGTCGATCAAGAGACCGTGGACATCAACCTGCTGGACAAGACCGACAAGGCACTGGCCAAGGGCACTGCCTATGACCGCGCGTCGATCATGCATTACTCGGTGCTGCAGGAGCAGACGGTGGGCGACTGGGAAGTGGGCATCAATCACACCTTGAGCCGCCTAGACCGGAAATTTGCTCGGCGCATCTACCCCAAGGTGGTGGCCTAGCGCGCGTGGCCGAGGCTGGCTTGGTTGATGTCGAACTCGGCCAGCGCCTCATTCATGGCCGCACTGTCCATCAGCCGGTGTCGACGCACTACCGGGCGCACCGTATAACGCGGTAAATGTGCGAACTCCTCTTGCGCCCACGCCTGCTGGCGACTGGTCCGCTGGAAATCGGGCCACTCGCCAATCACGAGGAACACGACCTGCGGTACCAGCGCGATAGCCAGCAGGGTATTGAGGTCAACCAGGCCCAGCCCGCCCAGCGCCGAGCCAACGACCACGGGTACAGCGCTACCAACGGCAGTCCACAGTTTGGATAATCGGCGCATGGAACGTGACCTCACATGAGTTACTGTATGCATATACAGTACACAGAACCGGCCGCGTGTTCAATCCCTGAAAGCGCATCGATAACCTGTCCAAAAGCTGCCTCAGATCAGGCAAACGCCCCAAACATGTCCGCCACCGCCTGCTCGCCCAGGGCTGGTCCGACGCTCATGCCCACCCCGCTGTGCATCAGCGTCGCAGTCAAGCCTGGCGCGATGTTCAAGCGGGAAAACGGCTGGGGCCCCTTGGCACCATAGACACCTTGCCAGCGCTCCATTACCTGAATGTTGCAGCCCAGGGTGTCCTGTGCCAGCTCCAGCATCCATTGATCGACCTGCTCGGTATTGAACGGCGAGGCGTCCGCACCGTATTCATGGGAATCGCCGATGATCAGGTCACCGTAGGGTGTCGGACTGATCAGCAAGTGAATGCCGTGTGCTTCGAGGTGCGGACTGTCGCGCTCGATTTCGTGGCGGATGGCAGCCGCTTCGGGTAGATCGGCGAAAGCCCCATAGTGAACGCAACTCAGACCGGTAAGTACCGAGTGCTGCAGGTTCAGGCTCGACGCGGGCCGAGCGCGGAGCATCTGCAGACGGCACACCTGGGGCTTGAGCGCAGCCATGGGCTCGGCGAGCAGGGTCAGGTAATCGTGGCCGGAGCACACCACCACCTGTTGGCCGCGAAAGGGGCCAGCGGTGCTCTGCAGCTTTCCGGGCTCGACGCCATTGACCAATGTCGAGAAGTGAAACGCCACGCCCAGTTCGCGCTGCAGATAGTCAATCAACCTAGGTATGGCTTCGCGCGAATAGAGCTGCTGGTCATCGACGCCGTGCAAGGCCGCGCGATGATGGCTGAATTGCCCGCCGTACAAGTCGTCCAGCGGCTTGCCGCGCAGCAGCTCGACCCGGTAGTCATGCTGCTTGGCACGTTCGGTACTGAATGCTTCCAGCAGGTTTTCCTCGGCTTCGGTTCGGGCGAACAACAGCGAGCCATTACGCTTGAGCTCGAAGCCCGCTTGAGCGCTCCAGTTCGCCCAGATACCGCGGCTGGCCTTGGCCAGGTCGAGCATGATGCCGGGTGGCTGACCGGTCACCAGGGCTTGACCGAAGTTGCGCACCGACGCGCCGATCGGGCTCGCCGAACGCTCGAACACCCGCACTTTCAAGCCACGCCTGGCCGCCGCATAGGCGTGGGAAAGCCCGAGAATACCCGCACCTACCACCAGCAAATCACTTTCATACCGATTCATTTCAACCCACTCCCTACGGCTTGGCCGATTTGCCGTCATAGCGTTTGCGCCATTCGGCAAGAATGTTGTCGCGCTCTTTCGAGGCCCAGGCGAAGTCATTCTTGATCAGGCGCTGCTCGTAGTCGGCAGGCAGCTCGGTGGGAGGCTTGGCCAGGCCTTCCTGGGCCAGCACCGCGAAGTTCTGCTTGTACAGTTCCATGCCGGCCGCGCTGGCGGAGAAATCAGCCAGGCGCTTGGCCGCCTCGGGATGAGCGGTGCCCTTGATCACGGCAGTGGCCTCGATCTCCCAGCCAAGGCCTTCCTTTGGCAGGATGATGTCCAGTGGCGCACCCTGACGCTTGAGCTGTACCGCCGGGTATTCGAATGAAATGCCGATAGGAAACTCACCCGCTGCGGCCATCTTGCAGGGCTTCGAACCGGAGTGGACGTACTGCCCGATGTTCTGGTGCAGTGCGTCCATGTAGGTCCAGCCCTGTGCCTCGCCAAAGGTTTGCAGCCAGGCGCTGACGTCCAGAAAGCCCGTACCGGACGAGGCCGGGTTGGGCATCACGATCTTGCCGCGATAGACCGGGTTGGTCAGATCTTGCCAGCTCACCGGGCGCGGCAGGTTCTGCTTCTCGGCTTCGATGGTGTTGAAACAGATGGTGGCGGCCCAGACATCCATGCCAACCCAGGCCGGCGGATTGGCCGGGTCGCGGTACTTGGCGCCGATCTTGGGCAGATCCTTGGGGGCATAGGCTTCGAGCATGCCTTGCTGATCGAGTATTGCCAGGCTCGAGGCAGCCAGACCCCACACTGCGTCGGCTTGCGGGCGAGCTTTTTCGGCCAGCAGTTTGGCCGTGATGATGCCGGTCGAATCCCTCACCCATTTGATGTCGATATCCGGGTTGGCTTTCTCGAACGCTTTTTCATAGGTCTGCAGCTGCTCGGCTTCCAGTGCGGTGTACACGGTGAGCTCGGTGGCGGCACTGGCGTGAAGGCTGAAGCCTGCGAACACTGCAGCGAAGGCAAGGGGCTTGAACATGGTTTGATCCTGAGTGAAGTGGACAAGGCGGTATCGGTTGGCCGAACAGGTTCTATCAATGGCTGCCGGGCGTTTCGCCACGAGCCATGCGTGCGTTGATCCGATCGATGATCGCTGGCAGGTCGGCGATGGTGTCGGCCAGGTAATCGGGGCGTACCGGAGCGAACAGGGCATCGATGCGCAGCCTGTGCCGATCGAGCTCGGAGGGTGTGAGCGCCTGGAAGGCCGGGTGGTCCAGGCCGAGAAAATTGCCGGAAAAGCGCAGCCCGACCGTCCACATCCCTGCGCTGCGGCCTTCGAGAATGCCCGGCAAGGTGTCGTCGACCTTCACGCAGGCGGTGACGTCACCGATGCCCAGCGCGATGACATTGGCCAACGCCTGGGCGGGGCCGGGGCGGCCGGTTGGCAGGTCATCGGCGGCCACCACATGATCGGGCTGATAGCCCGCCACTGCGGCGAGTGCCACGACGTGGTCCATAACCTGTCGAGGGTATCCGGAGGTGGTGCCGATCTTGAGTCCGGCCTGACGCATGTGCTCGATGGCCGGCAGTGCACCGGGGATGAGCGCGCTGTGCTTGCCGACATTGGCAATCTGCAGCGGCATGAAGCGCTCGTAGATAGCCGTTACGTCCGCGTCGCTCGGTCGCCTGGCAAAACGCTGCTCGAAGCGCGCCGCGATCTGCGGCTGGTCGCACAGACTGCGAATGTGGTCCCACTTGCCCATGCCCATGGGGCCACGAGCTTCATCCAGGCTCAGTTCGATATCGAACGTCGCGAAGGCTTCCACAAAGATTCGGGTGGGTGCGAAAGAGCCGAAATCGACGACGGTGCCGGCCCAGTCGAGAATGGCCGCTTGCAGTCTGGCAGGGGCTTGATAGTGCATGGTGTTCTCCGAAAATCAGCAGGTAGGCGTGCTCTGGCGCCAGGCTTGTGAACGTCGCAGCACGCCGCGTGAAACCCAGGCGAGCAGAAGGGAAACGGCGGCCGAAGTGAACAGGATCAATGTCGACATGGCGGCGGCCCCGCCGACATTGCCTGCGTCGTCCATGTTCAGTACGGCCACCGCCGCGAGAATGCTGTCGGGCGAGTAGAGAAAGATGGCAGCGGAAACGGTGGTCATTGCCGAGACGAACAAGTAGCGAATGATGTCCAGCAGCGCGGGCAGGCAAATCGGCAATGTGACGCGCAGGTAGTGCCGATACAGGGGCGCCTTGAGGGACCGTGCGGCGGCCTCGAATTCACTGTCCAGTTGGCGCAGAGCGGTCGTTGCCGTCATGTGCGCGGTGGTCAGGTAATGAGCGATGGTGCAGATCACCAGCAGCGCCATGCTTCCATAGAGGCTGTGCAACGGGTTGTCCGGCAGGTTGAAGAAGAAGACATAGCCCAGGCCCAGTACCAGGCCCGGCACAGCCATGGGTATGAAGGTGAGTATGCGCAGGGCCAGGTTGAACGCGGGTTGCCCATGGGTTTTCTCCATCAGATAGGCACCGGTGAAGATCAGCGCGCTCCCCACCACCGCGCTGCAGCTCGCCAGTACCAGGCTGTTGCGATAGGCCAGCCATCCCCCGCCTGCGGTTTCGCTGAACAGGTAGTGCTTGAGCGACAACGAAAGGTTGTAGGGCCAGAACTTCACCAGGGACGAAAACACCGCCATGCCCAGCACCGCCAGCAGGCAGCCGCAGATGAGCACCACGATCAACAGGTAGCAGCCGTCCCGCCCTCGCGAGGGCTGGGGCGTGAGTACCAGCGCCCGGCCACTCATGGACGAACGTTGGCGGCGGCGCAACCAGGCATCCATCGAAAAGCTGATCAGTGCCGGCACCAGCAGCACCATGCCGATCAGCGCCCCACGGCCGAACTGTTGCTGACCGACCACCGCCTTGTAGGCCTCGATGGCCAGGACCTGATAGTCCCCGCCGACGATCACCGGCACACCGAAATCAGTGATGGTCAGGGTGAACACCAGGCAGAACGCGGCGAACACTGCTTGCCGAGTCGCGGGCCAGGTGATGCTGTGGAATGACCGCCAAGGGCTGGCGCCCATGCTCGAGGCCGCGTCGAACAGGCGTGCATCGCTCATTGAGAGCGCTGAGAGCAGAATCATCAGGGCGTGTGGAAACGTGTAGATCACCTCGCCGATGACGATGCCCCAGAACCCGTAGATGTTGTCGGTGAACAGGCCACGCAGCAGCCCCTGGTTACCGAAAAGGTAGATCAGCGCGATGGCCGGCAGCATCGATGGCGCCAGCAGGGGCAGCAGCGATATCCCACGCCACAGGCCCTTGGCAGGAATCAGGGTGCGTTGCAGCGCGTAGGCGAACAGGTAGGCCAAGGGGACGACGATGAGCGCAACGCTGACCGAAACGCGCAGGCTGTTACCCAGCAACCAGTGAAAGTTGTCGCTGCCCAGCAGCTCCCGGGCTGCGATCAGCCCACCGCCCTGCCCTGCATCGTCGCTGAACCCGCGCCAGAAGATCGCCAGCAATGGCAAGAGCAGCGCGATCACCAGGAGCAGCAAGAACAGCACTTTGCCACCGACGACGAATACCCGGTCGCCCAGGTCGGCGCGCTGAACCCGGCTTGCATGACCTTTGCCGGTCTGTGACAGCTTGGCGGTAAGCATCTCAGGCAAACACCTGCAAGCTGTGTGGCGGCAATGCCACCTGAATATGCCGCGTGCCCGCAGGTGGCAGCTGACGCGCGCTGATTTCGGCGGTCAGCGATTGGCCCGGCAGTTCGTCGAATTCGAAGCTCATCCGGCACCGGTTGCCGAGGAAGGTCACGTCCTGCATCTGCGCCGCGAACAGGTTTTCCTCCGAGTGCCGAGGGTTCACGCAGATCGACTCGGGACGGCAGAACAGGCGCCCGACGCAGCGGGGCGCGACGGCATCGGCCAGTCGCAATTGCAGTGCGCCCACTTGCGCATGACCATTGCCATTGCCTTCGAAAGCCAGCCAGTTGCCCTGCCCCACGAAGTTGGCCACAAACGGCGTCTCGGGACTTTCATAGATCGATTGCGGGCTGGCGTACTGCTCGATGCGCCCCTGGTTCATCACCGCAATCCGATCGGCCATCAGCATGGCTTCTTCCTGATTGTGCGTAACCATCAGGGTGGTAATGCCAAGCCGCTGCTGCAGCGTGCGCAGCTCGGTGCACAGGTGTTCGCGCACCTGCGCGTCGAGCGCAGACATCGGTTCGTCCAGCAACAGCAAGGATGGCGCGGGAGCCAGCGCACGGGCCAAGGCGACGCGCTGCTGCTGACCACCGGAGAGCTGGCCCGGATACTTTTTCTCGCTGCCGGTCAGCCCTACCAGCTCGAGCATGGCAGCGACCCGCTGACGAACGATATCGCGCGCGCTGCCGGCGAGGCCGTAGCCGATGTTTTGCTCGACGGTAAGATTGGGGAACAACGCGTACGACTGGAACACGATGCCATAGTCTCTGGCCTGAGGCGGCAGGTTGGAGACATCCCTGGAGCCCATGTAGATGGCCCCGCGATTCTGCTGTTCCAGCCCTGCGATGCATCGCAACAACGTGGTCTTGCCGCACCCCGACGGGCCGAGCAGGCACACCAGTTCGCCCGGCGAGATCTCCAGGGATACGTCGTCCAGCGCCTTGAACGCGCCGAAGTTCTTGCGCAGACCGGCGATCCGTATCGTCACGCCTGGAGAGGCTTCATCAGTAGGGCTGGAACGCAGCATGGGGCACCTCATCAAGTGGAGCACGCGCCGCCTGTGGAGTGCGGCATGCGTGTCGATGAGGCAATGCTAGGGCGTTATTGCGACGACGATGTGGCAGATAGCCAAAAGCTGGCGATAGTCCTATTGGTGAATTTGCCCAGTCTTCAGAACGGCTACATCTGACGCGCGACGCTGTCGCGAGCGACGTCGAGAAAAGCCGCTGGCAAACGGGCCTGCCTGCGGTCCTTGAGGCAATACAGGTACTCGGCGATCTGCGGCGCGCCTTCTATCGCAATGATCCGCAGATCCGGGTTGACGGGCACTTCCTGGCGAGCGATCAGGCTCACGCCGATATTGCGCAGAACGGCTTCGCGGATGGATTCCCGGCTGCCGATTTCCAGCTCGATGCCTGGGCGAACCTGATGGGTGTTCAAAAACTGCTCGGTCAGGGTTCTGGTGGTCGAGCCATGTTCGCGCATCAACAGGCATTGGCCCGCCAACGCGCTGGGCGGTACACACTCTTGCACGGCCAGCGGGTGCTGCTTGTGGACGGCCAGTACCAAAGGATCGGTGCCCAGCACCAGGTGCATCAGGCGAGGGTCGTCGAGCCATTGCGAGGAGGCCGCCAAGTCGACCCGGTAGTCTTCGAGCGCCTCGAGTACGTCCTGGGAGTTGCCGATCTGCACCGACACATCGATGTGTGGCAGCCGCTCGCGAAATGACTTGATGAGATCGAGGATATAGTAAGGCGCCGTCGCTCCGATCCTCAAAGCGCCAAGGGCCTGGCCGCAGTTTCGCAAATGAAACTCGATATCCGCCTCGTGCTGCAACAGCGCCTTGACCTTCGGCAACAGTCGAGCACCCTCGTCGCTGACGGTCAAACGACGCCCTCCCCGATAGAACAATTCCACCGCGTAGCGACTTTCCAGTTGCCGAATCTGCGTGGTGACGGTCGGTTGGCTCAAGCCAAGCTTCTTGGCGGCCTGGGTGACACTGCCTAGAAGCGCAACGGTGTAGAAAGCCTTGAGTTCTGCACTGAGCATGAGTGGCCGGGTTCCTTGCAATACAGCGAGATTGGGTTGTCCGCAGGGTGACATGGCGCCGGGTTCTGTCGATGGCCAGGCCCGGGCTTCCAGATTACACCGTAGCGGCGGCCCGACTCTGCGGCCATCGCTCAGCGCCCATGGCCCAGATTCGCCTCGTTCATGTCCAGTTCGGCCAGCACTTCGCGCACGGCATCGTCCCCGATCTTGCGTTGCCGGCGCATTTCATACAGCGCCAGGCGCTGCGCACGCAGGGCCTTGATGCGTAGATGGCGTTCCAGTTGGTCCATCTGCCGGGCCAGCGCCTGGGCTTCGGCGGAGTCTTCGAACACCGCCAACTGCTGCCGGTATTCGGACATGATGCGCGCCTTGAGTTCGGTTGCCAGTGCGGCCTGGCTGGCGTCCTGTTCGGTGGCCTTCTGCGCCTGGTCCTCCTCTTCCAGCGAACGGATGGCCGATTCGGCGGTGTAGCGCCAGGCATCGCGCACTTCCTGTCGGGCGTCCTGGTCATCGCTGGCGGCGACCCCGCGCAGCAACAGCGGCAAAGCGATGCAGGCCACTACCAGCGAGAGCAGGATGACACCGGCGGCGATGAAGATCAGCAGGTCGCGCTGGGGAAAGGCCTGGCCGGGCGCCATCAGCAAGGGCACCGACATGACACCGGCCAAGGTCACCGCGCCACGCACGCCGCCCAGGGTCAGCAAGGCGCAGGAGCGTGCGTCGGGCAGACGGGTGATGGTGGTCTTGCCGCGCAGGCGACGTACCCACGATATCGCCCGCCAAGTGCTCTGGACCCAGACGAAGCGCAGCAACAGCAGGATGCCGAAGATCGCCAGCACTTCCAGGCAGCGCCACGACAAGGCTGGCCACAGCGTGGGTTCGTGGCTGATCACCGCCTTGACGATGTCCGGCAACTGCAGCCCCAGCAGCAGAAAGATCAGACCGTTGAAGGCAAACTCCAGCAAGGCCCAGACGCTGCGGTTGAGGATGCGCGTGCGCGTCTGGCGGGGCAGCAAATCCAGCCAGCTCTGCATCATGCCGGCGGCCACTGCGCTGAGGATACCCGAAGCTCCCAGGCGCTCGGCCAGCACATAGGCGGCGAACGGCAGCAGCAGCATGAACACCACGTGCGTGGCTGGATCGTCCCAGCCACGGGCGATCATCCACACACGCAGGCGCCCTACCACCCAGCTCAGCAGCACGCCCAATGCCAGGCCACCGACCGCGACCAGAACGAACGTGACGCTGGCATCGGCCAGGGAGAACACCCCGGTGATCGCCGCGGCCAGGGCAAACTTGAACGTCACCAGGCCCGATGCGTCGTTCATCAGTGCCTCGCCCTGAAGGATGCGCATCAAGGGTGTCGGCAAGCGGTCCTGAGCGATGGCCGATACTGCCACCGCATCGGTAGGTGACAGCACGGCGGCCAAAGCAAACGCCACCGGCAGAGGAATGTCGGGCAGCAGCCAATGGATGAAGTACCCGGCGCCCAGCACCGTGAACAGCACCAGACCCACCGCCAGCATCAGCACGGGGCCGCGGTAGTGCCACAGGTCACGCTTGGGGATGCGCCAACCATCGGAGAACAGCAGCGGCGGCAGGAACAGAAACAGGAACAGCTCGGGCTCCAGCGCCACGTGCAGGCCCAGGGTCGGCCAGGCGAGGATGGCGCCGGCGGCAATCTGCAGCAGGGGCAATGGCAGGGGAATGACGCGGGCGACCAACCGCGAAACGCCGACCAGCATGAGCAGGATCAGCACGGTGTAGGCGGTTTGCATGGGGCAGGATTTCCTTTGAATCGACAGACAGTGGGCATGGTACCGGCTTACGCAGGGTCGGCGCATGACATGACACAACGCGACTCGTCGGTAGAGCGGGTCGGCAACGTCAGTCGAGTGGCCCGGCGCTGATAACCCTGGATCATCCTAAGCTCGGCGAAACTGTAGATTCTTGCGCCATGGGCTTGTCCGTAGACTGGACACACCCGTCAGGATCAAGCAGCCATGTTGCCGAACACCGCACACTCATCGACGGCAACGTTTCCCGATCCGCCCGCCCCGGTGCGGCAATGGGCGAATCACAAGGTCTGCGTGATTGGTTTTCTGTTGCTCGATGGCTTCTCCCTGCCCTGCTTCACCCAGGCGCTGGCGGTTCTCTCGACCGCCAACATGATCAGGCCGGGCGCGGTGAAAACGCGCACGTTCTCGGGCAACGGCACCGAGGTGGTCAGCGACCTGGGCATACCGATCCGACCGGATACACCCCTTACCGACGTGCGAATGGCGGAACTGGATGTGTTGATCGTGTGTGGCGGTCTGCGCACCACGCGAATCGCTCCACCTTGGCTGACGGTGTTGTTGAAGAAACTGGCGAGGACGCCGGTGGCGCTCGGCGGGCTCTGGAACGGCGCCTGGTACCTGGGGAAAGCCGGTCTGCTGGATGGGTATCGCTGTGCCATTCACCCGGAGCAACGCACTGCGCTGTCCGAACGCTCGCCCTACGCCAGCGTGACGACCGAGGTGGCCGTCATCGACCGTGACAGGCTGACGGCCGCCACGCCCACTGGCGCCTATCACGTCATGGTGAACTGGCTCAAGAAACAGTGCGGGCAGGCATTGGCCGAGGCGATCGCCGACCTGCTCAACTTCGACCAGCCCCGCTCGCGCACGGTCGATCTGGGTCGGCAGCAGCATCTGAGCGGGCCGTTGCGCGAGATCATCCAGTTGATGCAGACGAACCTGGAAGAATCGTTGGATCCGGAACAACTGGCCGCTTGCGTTCACCTGTCCAGACGACAGGTGCAGCGCCTGTTCCGCGAGCAACTGTCCACCACACCGCAGCGCTACTACTTGCGCCTGCGCATCACCGAAGCACGCCGGCTCATTCAGAACTCGAGCATGCCGATCACCGAAGTGGCGATCGCATGCGGTTTCGTATCCGGCCCTCACTTCAGCAAGTGCTATCGAAGCTTCTTTGGCTACCCGCCTTCCAGGGAACAGCGCTATGAAGTGTGACGCCGTCCGTATCCTGACCGGGTACGGGCTACCCCCGACCCTGGGATAGGGCCGAGGGGGCGTTCACTGGCAGGGTTACGACGCGTCGATCCAGATGGTCTTGATCTCAGTGTATTGATCATGGGCCCAGATCGATTTGTCCCGACCGCCAAAGCCGGATTCCTTGTACCCACCGAATGGCGTCGAGGCATCACCCTCGCCGAAGCAGTTCACGGTGACGATGCCGGCGCGGATGCCTCGGGAGAGTTTCAGCGCATTGCGCAGATTACCGGTGTAGGCTGACGCGGCCAGGCCGTAGGCGGTGTCGTTGGCCAAGTCGATCGCCTGCTCGACGGTGTCGAAGGTGGTCACGGTCAACACCGGGCCGAAGATCTCTTCCTGAAAGAGACGACTGTCGCGCTCGACGCCATCGATGATCGTCGGCTCGACGAACATGGGTTTGCCTTCACCTCCGCCGACAAGGAACTCAAGCTTCTCGTCAGAGGCCTGGTCGATGTAGGAGCGTACCTTGTCGAAGTGAGCCTTGCTGATCATCGACCCCAAACGGTTCTCTGGGTCGAGTGGGTCGCCCATCTGCCAGTCGCGCAGGTGCACGACCACACGCTTGATGAGCGCGTCCTTGATGTCCTTGTGCACGATCAGCCGCGAAGACGCCGAGCAGTTTTCACCCATGTTCCAGAAGGCGCCGTTGACCACGTGCTGGGCGACCTGATCGACGTCTTCCACATCGTCCATCACCACCGCTGGATTCTTGCCGCCGCATTCGAGCACGACCCGCTTCAGGTTGGATTCGCTGGAGTACTTGAGGAAGCGACGACCCGTATCCGTCGAACCGGTAAAGCTGATCATGGCCACGTGCGGGTGGCGGCCAATCGGTTCGCCTGCCTCCTGGCCACTGCCGGGAACGACGTTGAAGACGCCAGCAGGAATGCCGGCCTGATACGCAAGCTCAGCCACTCGCAGCGCACTCAGCGTGGTTTCCTCGGCCGGCTTGACCACCACCGAGCAGCCTGCAGCCAGCGCAGGACCGATTTTCCATGCCAGCATGAGCAGCGGGAAATTCCAAGGCAGGACCAGGCCGACGACACCTATGGGCTCGCGCACGACCATGGTCACGGCACCGGAACCGACGGGCGCGGTGGCGTCGTAGATCTTGTCGGCCAACTCGGCGTGCCAGCGCATGGTGTTGATGGTTTCGGGAATGTCGATGCCTTGGCATTCGCGCACAGGCTTGCCGCTGTCCAGGCTTTCCAGAACGGCCAATTCGTGGGCGTTGTCTTCCAGCAACTGGGCGAACCCGAGCAGTACGGCCTTACGCGCGGCAGGCGAAAGCGTGCTCCAGCGGCCATCTTCGAAGGCGGCCTTGGCGCTGGCTACTGCCAGGTCGACATCCTGGCTATCGCAGGCGGCCACATCGGCAAGATGCGCACCGGTAGCCGGATTGCGGGTGGCGAATGTCCTGCCCGATCGCGCGGGGTGGAATGTGCCATCCACGAACGCCTGGGTACGGTACTCAAGCCGACCGGCCAGTTCCAGATAGCCTTCTTTGCTCAGCAACTCGGCCATTTCATGCCTCCCCTGTGATGTGGGCAACGTTCTGTTTGAGGGTGCTCACCACGGCTGCAAGTTCGGCCTTTTCGGCTTCGTCCAGGCCCTTGAGGGGCGCGCGCACACCGCCTGCGCGAAGGCCACTGAGCTCGCTGCCGTACTTGATGGACTGGACGAACTTGCCGGTTTCCAGAAAATCCATCAGCGGCAACATCGCGGCCATGATGCGCCGTCCCTTGTCGAAGTCCTTGTCGATCACACAGGCTTCATAGAGCGCAACGTGTTCGCGAGGAATGAAGTTGGAACCGGCGCAGACCCAGCTGCGCGCGCCCCATGCGAAGAACTCGAGCGCCTGGTCGTCCCAGCCGCAGGAAATCTGGATGGCCGGGTGAGCGGTAGCCAGCCGGTGCAACCGCGCCATTTCCCCGGAGCTCTCCTTGATCGCGACGATGTTCGGGCAGTGCGCCACGGCCTCGAAGAACTCGTTGCCCATGGCGACACCCATCCGTGCGGGATAGTTGTAGAGCATGATGGGCAGCCCGGCGGCCTGGTCGACGGCCAGCACATGGGCGGCGATTTCATGCTGGGTCGGCAGTGCATAGGGCGGCGACCCCACCAGGATGGCATCGGCCTTGATGTGCCGAGCCTGTTCGGCGAACTGCACCGAGTCTTCGGTGCGGATGGCACCAGTACCGATCACCAGGGGCAAGCGCGCGCCGATGACTTCCCTGGCCCTTTTGGCCAACTCGATGCGCTCTTGCGGCGAATGCGCGTAGTACTCGCCGGTAGAGCCGCCGATGATCACGCCATGCACTTTCGAATCGATCAGGTATTCGAGCACTTCGGCAAACGCGACAGGGTCGATACTGCCGTCCGCCTTCAATGGCGTGATGGCGGGCGTGAAGATGCCGTCAAAGTTCATGGTGTAGCCTCCAGTAGTTGAATGTCTGAATCTCGATCACTTCGAAACACGTCAGCTCTCGCGTCCGGCGCGGTACTGTCCCCACTTCAAATTCATGTTCACCCCCGCTGACAGAAACGGTTGCGGCGGGTTGTTGTTGGGCCGCGGCGCGTTGAGCAGGTAGTCGATCAGAGGGTCGTGTTCGCCGGCCAGCCAGTCGGCGAGAAGCTTCCCAGTGATGGTGCCCCGCGTGACGCCCAGGCCATTGCAACCCAGCGCACCGTAGACGTTGGGGGCCAGCTCACCGAAGAAGCCGTTGTGATTGCGCGACATCGCCAAGGCGCCGCCCCAGGTGTATTCGAAGCCCACGTGCGGCAACATGGGAAAGCGCACATCGAATGACGCCTTGTGGCGACGCACGAAGCGGTCGTTGAATTTCTGATTGCTGCGTCCGTCGGGATTGAAGCTGAAGCTGTTGCGAATGAGCAGCCGGTTGTCCGGGGTACGCCTGACCGTGGTGCCGAAAGGATCCGCCGGAATGGCGCCCCAGAACGGCTTGCCACCCAGCGCCGCTTGTTCTTCCTCGGTCAGCTGACGGGTAATGCTGCCGTAGGTGTAGATCGGCAACATTCGCCCCTGGAGAAAACCGAAACGCATGCCGAACGAGTTGTTGGCCAACACCAGCTTGTCGGCGGTGATGCTGCCATGGGCATGCCTGAGGACCGTCTTGGCGCCGTACTCGACATCGGTGATCGGTGTGCGCTCGTAGAGCGTGACATTCGCAGGCAGGCTGTCAGCCAGGCCTTTGACCAAGGCGGAAGGTTGGATCAGCACAGCGCCTGGGGTGTACAGGGCCTTCCTGTAGAAGCGCGTCCCGAGGTGATCGGGCAGTTCATCGGCGCCGATCATCTGGTAGGGCTGGTCGAGCTTGTCCAATCCCCGGCGATACGCTTCAAGCACGGCGATGCCGCGCTCCTCGACTGCCGCCTGATACTTGCCACAGGCCTTGAGCTGGCAATCGATCGCGTGCTGGCTGACCAACTCCTTCAACGACAGTTGCCCGGCCAGGTTCAACCTGAGGCTGATCTTGGCCAGTTCGATATCGCCGATGTAATCTTCAGCGGCAATATCGTGGGGCAGGTCGATGGCGAAACCGGCATTCCTGCCGGAGGGGCCGAGCCCTACTTCCTGGGCTTCCACCAACACGATCTCTTCGTCGGGAAAGCGCAGTGCCAGCTGCCGAGCTGCCGCAAGACCGGTGAATCCTGCGCCCACCACGACCCAACGCGCGGTCCTGTGCCCCGAATGAGTGGGCATCGGCGTGCGTGGATAGCTCAGATGAAACCAACCACAGGTCTTGTCGTCCGCAGGCAGCGAAGTAACTTTCATGATCGTGACCATCGATAGTTGAGTTTGCCTGCCGTCAGCATGAGTTCACGGACAGGTAACAGCGCCAATGAGAAGTACGCGCGCAGCCGGACGCAGTCCGCTGATACGTACGTATCGGCAAGGCAGTGCGGTGACAGGGTGTAGCGGCCCTGGCGGCAGTCGTCGTCAGGCGCCGCCAGGTGCGAGCGGGCACAGGGTCCGGCGCGGCAGCCGGCCCCTGTGTCATGCATCTATTTCTTCGCCGCAGCGCGAGCGTCCGCCAGCCAGCCGTCGTATTCGGCCTGGTGCGCCTTGATCCATTCGGCGGCATGCCGCTTGATATCGGCCAAGGACTTTTCACCTTTCTGCATGCGCAAGTTCTGCGCACTTTCATCGGCCGTGGTAATACGCACTTCGGACAGGAACTTGGTGGCCACCGGATTCTCTTCCGAGAACTCCTTGTTCATCACCGCGTAGACGGTGTCTACCGGGAAGCCCAGGTTCTTGCCATTGTAGAAAGTGTCCTTGGATTCCTTGCCATCGGGCAGCGATGTAAAGGGCACCGGCAGCCAGACCACGTCGCGGCCCTCCACCAGCACGCCGGCGATCCACTGCGGCACCCAGGTGAAGAACAGGATGGGCTTGCCTTGTTCGAAGCGCGCGATGGTGTCGGCCATGAGGGCGAAGTACGAGCCGCGGTTGTCAACCACCGTAGGCTCCAGGCCATAGGCTTTCATGTGGTACTCGACCATGACTTCGCACCCCCACCCCGGGTTGCATCCGGTCAGGTCGGCCTTGCCATCGCCATTGCTGTCGAACAGCTTGGCGATTTCCGGCTTCTTCAGATCCGACAGGTCCTTGATGTTGTAGGCGTCTGCAGTTTTCTTGTCGATCATGTACCCCTGCAGCACCCCCTTCATCACTTCGCCGACTTTGACCATCGACTCATCGCCGCCAGCCTTGTTGTAGAAGCCTTCATGCAAGGCGCCCCACTCATGCACGGTGAAGTCCGCGTCACCGTACGACAGTGCCAGGAACATCGCCGGGTAATCGACCTCCTTGGGTGGCTTGACGTTGTAGCCCAGGTCTTTGAGGCCGGCTATGGCCACCTCCCCCCTGAAACGTTCTTCAGCGATGGATGGAAAGATGGGGGTGATCGACTTGCCGTCCCCAGGCTTGTTGGCATCGGCGGCGAACGCCCCGAAGCTCAGAACGGTGCCAAGGACTGCCGCGGTGAGGCTGGCGAGCGCGGATTTCTGGAGGATTGCAGGGTTCATGAGTCACCACGTTCAAAGGTTATATAGGGTGAGCAGGCACGTTAATGAGTGATCGCAGTTTCGACTGGCTTCTTCTTTTTCAACTTCATCAGCAGGCCGACAGGGCCGGTTTCGTACCAGCGTTGGCCGGTTGCCAGATCCTTGCTGCGCTCGCCCATGGCCTGGGTGAGTCGATCGAGGAACACGGCGAGCAGTACCAGCCCGGCGCCGCCGACACTGGCCAGGCCCATGTCCAGCCTGCCGATACCGCTGAGTACCATCAGGCCCAGGCCACCCACGGAAATCATCGACGCCACCACCACCATCGAAAGCGACAGCATGAGCGTTTGATTGAGGCCGGCCATCATGGTCGGCGCGGCCAGCGGCAGTTGGACCTTCAAGAGCATTTGCGTCGCCGTGCAGCCGAACGCCCTGGCGGCCTCGACCTTGTCTTCGGGCACCTGGCGGATGCCCAGATTGGTCAGGCGTACCAACGGCGCCACCGAGAAGATGATGGTAACGATCACTCCGGGCACGTTGCCGATGCCGAACAGCATGACCACCGGCACCAGGTAGACGAACGCCGGCAGCGTCTGCATGGCGTCCAGTACCGGACGAATGATCATCTCGAGCCGATCGCTGCGCGCGCTCAATATCCCCAGCGGAATGCCGATGGCGGCACAGAAGACCAGCGATGTGAGCACCAGCGCGAGGGTTACCATGGCGTCCTCCCACACACCGATCAGCCCCAGTGCGGTGAGAGTGGCCAGGGTGAACAGAGCAATTCGCTTGCCGCCGATCTGCCAGCTGATCAGCGCGGCAATGATGATGAACACGGTAGGCGGCGCTGACAGCAAGCCTGCCTGGATGCCATCGAGTACCTGATCCACCGGCCAGCGAATCGAACGGAACACTTCGCGGAAGTTATGAACGAGATACTTGAGCGCTCCCTCGACCCATGTTCCGAGCGGTACGTTGATGGTTTTGAAAGGATCCAGAAGATTAAAGTCGGACATAGCCCACCTCAGAGACGACCCGAAAGCTGATCGTGGATTTATCGGCTGCTCAAGCAGTTCAGCAAGTGACCTTGCGAGATGGTCCCCTTGTACAAACCCCCACGGTCCACGACGGGCATGGGCGTGTGCGAGGCGGCAACGAGCGGAACGATTTCGCGCAGCAGCGCATCTGCATCGATAGGCGTGTGTCGGCCGGGCTCGTAGACGATGCGGGCGTCCAGCTGGGCGATATCGCCCGCCCGCAGGATGCGGCTGGTATCGAACCCCTCGAAGAAGTCCTTGACGTAGGTATTGGCTGGATTGCACAGCAGTTCGCGCGGGGTGCCGATCTGTACCACTCGGCCGCCCTCCATGATTGCAATGCGGTGCCCGATCCGGACGGCCTCTTCGATGTCGTGGGAAATGAAGATGATGGTGCGGTTCTGCTCGGCCTGTAGCTTGATCAGTTCGCCCTGCATTTCGCTACGGATCATCGGGTCGAGTGCCGAGAACGCCTCGTCCATCAGCAGGATGGCCGGGTCGTTGGCCAGCGCCCGTGCCAGCCCGACGCGCTGCTGCATGCCGCCGGACAACTGATGCGGGTAGCTGTGTTCTTGCCCGGCCAGCCCCACCTGCCGCAAGGCCACCACGGAACGGCTGTAGCGTTCCTTTTCGCTGACCCCGCTGATCTCGAGGCCGAAGCTCACGTTATCGATCACGCTCATGTGGGGCATGAGAGCGAATGACTGGAAGACCATGCCCATGTCCTTGCGGCGCACTTGCAGCAGGTCTTTGTCGGCCAGGCCGGTGATTTCCTTGCCATTGAGGAATATCGAGCCGGAAGTGGGCTCTATCAGCCGGTTGAAGAGGCGCACCATGGTGGATTTGCCCGAACCGGAAAGCCCCATGATCACGAAGATCTCGCCACGCTTCACGGAGAAGTTCGCATCGAACACGCCGATGACCTGGCCCGTCTTCTCGAACACTTCGGCTTTGGAAGCGCCCTCGCGCAACATATTCATGGCCACTTTGGGCTGTGCCCCGAAGACCTTGTATACATTGTGTACGGATATTATATCGTCGGCGTTATTCATACCTTGCCTCCTTCGCGGCAGCACTCATTGCAGTAGGCAAATCATGGCAACGCGAAACATGTTGTAAGGGGCAGTGGTACGGGTAATTGTTCATCGCAACGATTTCCTTGTTTTTTATTCTTACCCCCAGGAATTAGGGTGTTTTTTCAATCTATGCCCAATGTGTACTCAGATCCAACAACATTTACAGCCCTTATTCGATAACGTTGGGTTATCGGTTCTGTAGGGTTTGTGCAGCAGGCTTCGGCCATGCCAGCAAGCGACCGAAGCGCATCGAAAACGACACCGAACCGACACGGCGAAGCCAGGGTGCTATACCCTCGCCGCCGACCGAGCACAGCGGTACTGACAGGAGGTTGCGCATGTCGAAGCACGTTGACCCGGATACGATTCTGCTCAAGATGCCTTCGCTGCGTGCAGTCAAGGCCTTCGTGGCCGCCGCCAAGTACGAAAGCTTCACACGGGCTGCGGAGGCGCTGTGCGTATCCCAGGCGGCGATCAGCCGCCAGATCAAGGAACTCGAGGTTCACCTGGGCGCGGCGCTGTTCACCCGTGTGGGCCGCGCGGTGGAACTGACACCGGCAGGGACGCTGTTTTTCGACGCGGCCCATCTGTCGTTCGTCAATATTGCCCAGGCCGCTGAGCGTATTCGTAGTGCGCAATCCGAAAAGCGGGTGCTGACCATCTGTTGCTCACCGGCGTTTTCCGCTTTATGGCTGTCGAGCAACCTGCCGGAATTCTTTGCCCAGAGCGAAGGCATCGAGCTCAATCTGATTACCACGCAGAACTTTCTGACCATGGAACCCGGTGTCCAGCCCGATGCATTCATCACCAAGATTGCGCGCATACGCGACGGCTACAAGAACTACCACCTGTGCCACGACCTGATCTATCCAGTGTGCACGCCGGCGTATCTGCAACAGCATCCGGAGATCGCCTCCCTGGACGGCATTCGCGACTCGGCGCTGCTCAACCTGAGTCCCTATGGCCGCTCCCAGGTCGCGGAGCACGTCGACTGGGGGGTATGGTTCGCCTTCCAGGCCATTGATCTGGACGATCGCCCCGCCGCCAGCCCGGCCATCTTCAATGCCAATGACTACAACTTGATCATCAGTATGGTGCTGACCCATCAGGGCATCGCATTGGGCTGGAACCATCTGGTCAGTGGACTCATCGGCAAAGGCCTGCTGGTCAGGCCGATTGCGGATCAAGTGCAGTTGCGCAATAGCTGCCATTACCTGGCGTGCAAGGAAAACTCGGACAACGAAGATGCGTTGCGCAGATTTCGTGAGTGGATGCTCGGCAAATTCCCAAGACGGTGACATTCAAGCGCCGTTCAGCATTACTGGACGTTATGCATAGCCCCGCGAAAAAGTTGCTCGCGCCTTGGCGGCGATGCGCTCATCGTTGAATCACGTCGGTCAGCACTGACCTGCAGGATCATTCGAAGGAGCCACTGGATGTCGCTTTTCCTGTTCTGCCGAGATTTCGATTTTCAACAGGCACCTGCCAAGACCCAACAGATCCTCATGAACAGTCTGCTCGATATTCTCGGGGTCATGGCGGGAGCGACGGGCAACGACACCAGCAAAGCTGTCCGGCGATATGCCCGAGCGCATTACCCAGGGGGCGAGTTCAGCAGCCGCATGATCTTCGATGGCCAGCGGGTCAATGTGCTCGGTGCCGGCTGGGCAGGTGGATTCACTGCCGACAGCCTCGACGCCCATGAGGGTCACTTCACCTCCAAGGGCCACGCAGGCGCCACTGTGGTGCCCGCCCTGCTCGCCCTGGCAGATGCGCTGGCCCACCAAGGCAAGCCAGTGAGCGGTCGTGAACTGTTGACGGCGCTGTGCATCGGCTACGAAACCGCCCTGCGCGCAGGCGTCGCATTGATGGCCACCTCGCCGACCTACCATGCCTCTGGCGGCTTCTCGGGCATTGGTGTGGTGTGTGCCGGGGCGAGGATGCTGGGCTTCGACGAATCGACATTCCGTCACGCGCTGGGCATCGCCGAATACTTCAGTGCACGCTGCCCGATGATGCGCGTGGTGCAGTCACCGACCATGCTGCGCGACGGCCACGGCGCGGGCGCGTTCGTAGGACTCAACGCATTGCTGATGGCACGCGAAGGCATGACCGGGGCACCGGCGGAAACCATAGAGGACGAATCCGTCGCGGCGTTCTGGCAGGATCTGGGCCATCGCTGGGAAATCGACAGCCAATACTTCAAGCCATGGCCCGTCTGCCGTTGGGCTCAGCCTGCGCTTACGGCAATGGTGGCACTGCAACAGGTATCGGGCGGCATCGAGGTCAATCGGATCGAGAAGATTCGCGTCGAGACGTTCTTCGAATCGGTCTGCCTGCAGGGGCACACGCCTGCCAACGCCGACGAAGCGCAATACGCACTCGCATTCCCTCTGGCCGCGCTTATCGTCCGGGGCAAGGTCGGGCCCGAAGAAGTCACGGGCGCATCGATCTGCGCCCCGGACATTCTCGCCATGAGCGCCAGGATCGAGATCGTGGAAGCGCCGGATCTTTCGGCGCGCTTCCCCGAAGAGATCCTGTCACGGGTCATCGTTACCCTGGATAACGGTGACGTGCTGCGTAGCCAGACCACCGCTGCCAAAGGTGATCCGGAAACCGCAATGACCATCGCGGAACTCGAGAGCAAGTACGACATGTTCGCTTCGGTATCGCTGGATGAAAAAACCCGTGAAGCGATCAAGGCAGCGGTCAAGAATCTGGCCTCATCGTCATCAGCGGTGGAGGCACTCTCGGGAATCTTTCAGCCGCCGCCCGAACACCTGGGCCAACCCGCCTGAAGTGCGTTGCAGACGGCTCGAAGAAGGGCACGAGGACGCGATCCATCCATAACCTGCCCGCATTGATTGCACGCCTTAAATGTCGTTTGATCCGCCTCGATTGACGGGTATAGGCTGCGATCAATAGCCAGTCGGCAATGCCGAGCTGCATCTAACCTGGCCCCCAAGGTCTGCATCCTGGAGGAAATATGGATTTCAAGAAAACCGTTTTTGATCTGGTTTCCCAACGCAAGCCCAACCACTCGCTACCGGGCGCGCTCTATAGCAGTGATGAAGTCTATCGCCAGGACCTCGAGCAGATCTGGCACAAGGACTGGATCTTTGCAGGCCATACCTTCGAAGTTGCCAAACCCGGTCAGTACATGACGCTTCAGGTAGGCGATTACCCCGTGGTCATCGTGCGCAGCAAGGACGGCGAAGTCAGAGCGTTCCACAACGCCTGCCGCCACCGTGGGGCCAAGGTCTGCGAAGCCGCGCAGGGCAAGGTCGCCAAGCTGGTCTGCCCGTACCACAAATGGACGTTCGAGCTCGATGGCAAGCTGTTGTTCGCCGGCAACATGGGCCAGGACTTCGACAAGAGCCAATACAACCTCAAACCGGTGCACTGCGAAGTGGTGAACACGTACATCTACGTGTGCGTGGGTGTGGTCAAACCTGACTTCGAATCGTTCCGAAAAGCCGTGGATCCGTTCGTGGCACCGCACAACCTTGAAGAATGCAAAGTTGCCTTCGAGTCGAACATCATCGAGAAAGGCAACTGGAAACTGGTGTTCGAGAACAACCGCGAGTGCTACCACTGCGACGGCTCGCACCCTGAACTCTTGAACTCGTTCGTCGATAATCTTTCAGTGGGTGGCACCAGCGGGGAAGACGATCCGGAACTGGCGGCATACTGGAACAAGTGTGAAAAGGCAGGCCTACCCAGTCGCCTGGTCATGGACATCCACGGACGCTTCCGCATGACCCGGATACCGCTGTCGGCGGGCGCTGTCAGCTACACCATGGACGGCAAACCTGCCGTCAACGGTCGCCTGGACAAGTCTGGCGAGCCCGACATCGGCGCCTTGCTGTACTTCAACTATCCGTCGACCTGGAACCACTTTCTGGGCGACCACGCGTTGAGCTTCCGCGTGCTGCCCATCAGCGCCACGGAAACCCTGGTGACCACCAAGTGGCTGGTGCACAACACCGCCATGGAAGGTGTGGACTACGATCTGGATCGCCTGACCAAAGTCTGGATTGCCACCAACGACCAGGACAGGACGCTGGTAGAGGGCACCCAGCGTGGGGTCACTTCCCCGTCGTTCGAACCCGGCCCGTTCTCCGAAACGGCTGAAACCGGCGTTTGCCAGTTCGATGACTGGTACTGCAATACCATGCTCGATCGCCTGCAGGGGCCGATCCCTTTGAAGTCGGTTGGCTAGGTTCGAAGCCGGGGGGCAATTGCCTTCCCGCGCCCTGTCTGCACAGCGACCGCGTGGCCGAACCACGCGCACCGCCCTCCCTCCTCGCCACGCAAGCATGGCGCTGTCACAGTCGATGCCGCATAATTCCCCGATTCGTTTTCGGGAGGCAGTGGGGCGCATTCGCAGCCCCTCCTAGATCAATGGCTCATATTCTCTACGGCATCAAAGCCTGCGACACCATGAAAAAGGCCCGCACCTGGCTCGACGAGCATCAGGTGGAGTACGCCTTCCATGACTACAAGAGCGCCGGCATCGACCGCGAGCGCCTGGCCCGCTGGTGCGACGAGCACGGCTGGCAGGTGCTGCTGAACAAGGCCGGTACCACCTTCCGCAAGCTTGGCGACGAGCAGAAGGCCGACATCGACCAGGCCAAGGCCATCGAACTGATGCTCGCCCAGCCGTCGATGATCAAGCGCCCGGTGTTGCAGCTTGGCGACAAGACCGTGATCGGCTTCAAGCCTGATATCTACGCAGCGGCCCTTGCCTGACGCGGGCCCGCACTTATTCTGCACGAGGTAATTCCATGTCCAATTCCCTGTTCAGCCTGGCCTTCGGTGTCGGCACGCAAAACCGTCAAGGCACCTGGCTGGAAGTGTTCTATGCACAGCCGTTGACCAATCCGTCCACCGCACTGGTCGATGCCATCGCTCCGTTGCTGGGTTACACCGGTGGCAACCAGGCCGTTGCCTTCAGCAACACCCAGGCCTCGCAGCTGGCCGAGGCGCTCAAGCACGTCGACCCGGCGCAAGCCGCCCTGTTGACCCGCCTGGCCGAGAGCCACAAGCCGCTGGTCGCGACGCTGCTGGCCGAAGACGCCGCGCTGACCTCCACGCCCGAGGCGTACCTGAAGCTGCATCTGCTGTCCCATCGCCTGGCGCAGCCACACGGCCTGAACCTGGCCGGCATCTTCCCGCTGCTGCCCAACGTCGCCTGGACCAGCCAGGGTGCGGTCGACCTGGCCGAACTGGGTGAGCGTCAGCTGGAAGCGCGCCTGAAGGGCGAATTGCTGGAAGTGTTCTCGGTGGACAAGTTTCCCAAGATGACCGACTACGTGGTGCCGGCCGGCGTGCGTATCGCCGACAGCGCGCGCGTGCGCCTGGGCGCCTACATCGGCGAAGGCACCACCGTCATGCACGAGGGCTTCGTCAACTTCAATGCCGGCACTCAAGGCCCAGGCATGATCGAAGGCCGTGTCTCGGCGGGCGTGTTCGTCGGCAAGGGCTCGGACCTGGGCGGCGGCTGCTCGACCATGGGCACCCTGTCCGGTGGCGGCAACATCGTCATCAAGGTGGGCGAAGGCTGCCTGATCGGCGCCAATGCCGGTATCGGCATTCCATTGGGCGACCGCAACACCGTCGAAGCCGGTCTGTACATCACGGCCGGCACCAAGGTGGCGCTGCTCGATGAACAGAACCAGTTGGTCAAGACCTTGAAGGCACGGGACCTGGCTGGCCAGCCTGACCTGCTGTTCCGGCGCAATTCGGTCACCGGCGCCGTGGAGTGCAAGAGCCACAAGTCGGCCATCGAACTCAACGAAGCGCTGCACGCTCACAACTAAGTGGCGATATCGGGCCCGGCATCCCTGCCGGGCCTTTTGCCTGGGGTCTTCGACCATGCTTCATGCCTCCCCCTGGCGCTCTGACTTTCCAGCCATCGCCGCCTTGCAACAGCAGCAGCAGACCTACCTGGACAGCGCTGCAACCACCCAGAAACCGCAAGCCCTGATCGACGCCATAGGCCACTACTATGGCCACGGCGCGGCCAACGTACATCGCGCTCAGCATCTGCCCGGGTCATTGGCTACCCGTGCGTTCGAAGCCAGCCGCGAGAAGGTCGCACGGTGGCTGAATGCAAGCGCTCCCGAGCAGATCATCTTTACCCACGGTGCGACCAGTGCGCTGAATCTGCTCGCCTATGGCCTGGCCGAGCAACTGCAGCCCGGCGACGAACTGGTGATCAGCGCCGCAGAGCACCATGCCAACCTGCTGCCCTGGCAACAGCTGGCCAAACGTCGTGGCCTGCCATTGCGGGTGCTGCCGCTGGATGCCAGTGGCGTGGTCGACCTGCAGGCGGCTGCGCAGATCATCGGCCCACGTACCCGGCTGCTCGCAGTGACCCAACTGTCCAACGTATTCGGCGCCTGGCAACCACTGCCGGAATTGCTTGCGCTGGCGCGTGCGCAAGGCGCGATCACGGTGGTGGATGGCGCCCAGGGCGTCGTCCATGGACGCCATGACGTCGAGCGACTGCAGTGCGATTTCTATGTGTTCTCCAGCCACAAGCTGTATGGCCCGGACGGCGTCGGCGTGCTGTATGGCCGGCGTGAGGCCTTGCAGAAGCTTGTGCACTGGCAGTTCGGCGGCGAAATGGTGCACCACGCCGATTACCAGAGTGCGAGCTTTCACCCGGCGCCGTTGGGCCATGAAGCAGGCACCCCGGCCATTGCCAGCGTGATCGGGCTGGGCGCGACCCTGGATTACCTGGGCCATCTGGACGCCCAGGCCGTGGCCGCACACGAAGCGTGCCTGCATGCGCAATTGCTGGCTGGTCTGCACGCGCTCAGCAGTGTGCGCTTGCTCGGCACGCCGCAGATTGCGCTGGCCAGTTTCGTCGTTGAAGGCGTACACAACGCCGATCTGGCGCACCTGCTGACCGATCAAGGCATCGCCGTGCGCGCCGGGCATCACTGCGCCATGCCCTTGATGAAGCACCTTGGTTTGTCTGGCGCCATTCGGGTGTCCTTGGGTCTGTACAACGACTCAGGCGACCTGCAACGGTTTTTCGAGGCACTGGACAAGGCGCTGGAGATACTGACATGAACCTCAACCCACAGGCTGAAGACGCACTTCAGGCTTTCAGGCAGGCCGCCGGTTGGGAGCAGCGGGCGCGTTTGTTGATGCAGTGGGGCGAACGTCTGGAGCCGCTTGGCGAAGGGCAGAAAGTGGACGCCAATCGTGTGCATGGGTGCGAAAGCGTGGTGTGGTTGGTGGCTGAGCGTCAGGATGAGCGCTGGCACTTCAGGGCCGCCAGTGATGCACGGATGATCCGTGGCTTGCTGGCGCTGCTGCTGGTGCGGGTCGAGGGCCTGGATTCGCAGGCGCTGCGCGAGCTGAACCTGGGCGATTGGTTCGAACGGCTGGGCCTGGGGCGGCAGCTGTCGCCCTCGCGCAGCAATGGGCTCAATGCGGTATTGAAGCGGATGGCCGAGCTGGTGTGAACCTTTGGGTCAGGTCGGCAGCCCTTCGCGGGCAGAGGGCTCGCCGCCCGCCCCGCTCCCACAAAAGGCGCATGCATCATACTACCCCTGTGGGAGCGGGCTCTGCCCGCGAAGAAGCCGCCGCGGCGTTATGGCTACCTCTCCCTCAGACTTCCGCCTTGACCCTATCTGCCGGACGTCGCACCCCAGCCACGATCTTGTCGACCGCCTTGGTCGCCGCCACCATGCCAAAGGTCGCCGTCACCATCATCACCGCACCGAATCCTCCGGCGCAGTCCAGCTTCACACCGTCACCGACGAAACTCTTCTGCAGGCAAATGCTGCCATCGGGCTTGGGATAGCGCAGCTGTTCGGTGGAGAACACGCAGGGCACGCTGTAGTGGCGCGTGACCGTGCGTGAAAACCCATAGTCGCGACGCAGTGTCGAACGCACCTTGGATGCCAGCGGATCGTTGAACGTACGGTTCAGGTCGCAGACCTGGATCAAGGTCGGGTCGATCTGCCCGCCGGCGCCCCCAGTGGTGATGATCTGGATCTTGCGTCGCTTGCACCAGGCGATCAGCGCGGCCTTGGCATTCACGCTGTCGATGCAGTCGATCACGCAGTCGATGTTTGGCGTGATGTATTCGGCCATGGTGTCGCGAGTGACGAAATCCGCCACCGCGTGCACCGTGCAGTCGGGATTGATGCCGCGCAGCCGCTCGGCCATCACCTCGACCTTGGGCTTGCCCACGGTGCTGTCCAGCGCGTGCAACTGCCGGTTGGCATTGCTGACGCAGACGTCATCCAGATCGAACAGCGAGATCTCCCCGACCCCGGTGCGGGCGATCGCTTCCGCCGCCCACGAGCCGACGCCACCCACACCGACGATGGCCACGTGCGCATCACGCAGGCGCTGCATGCCCTCCAGGCCATACAGGCGGGCAATGCCGGCGAAACGCGGATCTTCTGTACTCATCACACGGCACCTCAAAAAACCGGCGCGCAGTATACACCACACCCCAATGCAGGAGCGGTCATCGGCCGCGAAGAACGCACCGCGGTCTGCCTGAACGCCGCGCCGCCCTTTTCGCGGCCACGGACCGCTCCTACGGACGGGAAACCGTTAATATAGCGCCTGACCGTCATTATCCGAGGTGAACCCCATGAGTTCGTCCACACCCCATACCGCCAAGCTCGATCGCATTCTCGCCGATGCCCAGCGCGAGCGCGAAAGCGGCTATCGCGACAAGGCCCTGCGCATGTACCCCCACGTGTGCGGCCGCTGTGCCCGCGAGTTCGCCGGCAAGCGCCTGAGCGAGCTGACCGTGCACCACCGCGACCACAACCACGACAACAATCCCCAAGACGGCTCCAATTGGGAACTGCTGTGCCTGTACTGCCACGACAACGAGCACTCGCGCTACACCGACCAGCAGTACTACGCCGAAGGCTCGACCAGCAGCCCGACCATCGCCAAGGCGACCCACAACCCCTTCGCGGCCCTGGCCGGATTGATGAAAAAAGACTGAGCGAGCACGTGGCCAACAAACGGTACAGCTGCATCGGGTTGTTCAACCCCAAATCCCCGGAAAACGTCGGCTCGGTCATGCGCGCCGCCGGTTGCTACGGGGTCAATTCGGTGTTCTACACCGGCAAGCGCTACGAGCGCGCGCGCGACTTCGTGACCGACACCAAGCGGGTTCACTACGACATTCCGCTCATCGGCATCGACGACCTGCAGAAAATCATCCCGCTGGGCTGCACCCCCGTGGCCGTCGAGCTGGTCGACGGCGCACGCCCGCTGCCCGAATACACCCACCCGGATCGCGCCATCTACATCTTCGGCCCCGAGGACGGCAGCCTCGACCAAAGTGTGCGCGACTGGTGCGAAGACACCATCTACATCCCCACCACCGGCTGCATGAATCTGGCCGCCACGGTCAACGTCGTGCTCTACGACCGCCTGGCCAAGGGCAACAACACGCGCTCCGGGCCCAAATTCAAATAAGCCGATGGAACAGCGTGAAGATTTGGCAGTCAGCTTGTTATCACTGCCCTATCAGGAGATTCAACATGAGCGACAGCAAAACCGTGGACGTCATCAAATCCGTTACCCAGCCCGACTACCATAACGTCAAGGGTTGGGAACGCGCCGGCTCGTTGCTGGTGGGCGTTGTTTCGATCGGCAAGGGTCTGCGCCGCGGCGGGCTCTTCGGTCTGATTCAGGTGGCCATTGGTGGTGCAGCCCTGGCCCGCGGTTGGAGCGGCCACTGTGCAGCCAAGTCGCTGGCCGAGAAAGGCCGCAGCGATCTGGAAGAGATCCGCAACAAGATCGAACGCGCTGGCGAAGATCTGCTGAACCTGAAGAAAAATGCCGATTCGGCGACCGATACCGCTACCGTGACTGGCGAAGACCCAGCGGTAACGCCAAAGGTCTGAGTGCGTCGAGTCTCAGCGGCGCCTCCCTGTACGCCATGCCGCAGGGAGGTGCAGCTTTATCTTCCCAGCAAGCAACGCTGCGAATCAGCCCGCCCGAAAGATCAGATAGTCTTCCCAGTCGTCCTCGTCCACATCCTTCTCGCTGACCATTTTGCCGGATTGCGAAATACGCTGTTTATGCACCTGTTCGCGGTCACCGCAGACCAGATGATGCCAAAGCGGCAGGTCCTGCCCCTGGCTGACAAGGCGATATCCGCAGGTCGGTGGTAACCACTTGAATTGGTCGGCCTGGCCCGGCGTCAGCTGGATGCAGTCAGGCACCTGGGCTTTGCGCCGCGGATAGTCGCTGCACTGACAGGTCTTGAGGTCGAGCATCTTGCACGCCACACGGGTGTAGTAGACGCTCTCGTCGTCTTCGTCCTCGAGCTTCTGCAGGCAGCACAGGCCACAACCGTCGCACAGGGACTCCCACTCGAGCGGATCGAGTTGCTCGAGCGTCTTGCGCATCCAGAAGGGTTCGACGATGGCAGCCATGTGACCGAGAGTCCTGTACGAAATTGACGGCTCAGGCGCGGGCAGTACCTGAAAGGGCCGCCAGTCTAGTGCGCCCTGCAGCGCGGGCCAAGCCCTGGCGACTGCCGGTAAGCTTCACTTGTCAGGCGCGATCGATTCGCAGTAGTTTTTACCCCCTGCCCTCCACTCTCTTTCAATCAGGAATGCCATGAGCGCCAATCCCCGCATCGCCGACTATGCCATCCACGAGCAATTCATCAATCGCTGGTCGCCGCGCGCGTTCGAGCCGGTAGAGATCGAACAGGACACCCTGCTCAGCTTCTTCGAAGCCGCCCGCTGGGCCGCCTCGGCCTACAACTCGCAACCTTGGCGTTTTCTCTACGCGCGCCGCGGCACGCCGAACTGGGAGCGCTACCTGGGCCTGCTCAACGAATTCAACCGCTCCTGGGCGCAGCACTCGTCGGCCATCGTAATCATCGCCTCGAAGACCACCTTCACCGCCCCTGGCGCCACCGAAGAATCACCGGCGTTGTGGCACACCTTCGACACCGGCTCGGCCTGGGCCCACCTTGCGCTGCAAGCCAGCATCAGCGGCTGGCACACCCATGGCATGGCCGGCTTCGATCAGGACAAGACCCGCGAAGAGCTGAAGGTCCCCGCTGAATACGCGCTGCACGCCGCCGTGGCCATCGGCAAGCTGGGTGACAAGGCCACCCTGGCCGAGTACCTGCAAGGCCGCGAACTGCCCAGCCCACGCCTGCCGTTGAGCCAACTGGTGGCCGAAGGCGATTTCACGCTGTAAGCCAACCCGTAGACCGATAGGGCGGCAGACTCTGCGCCGCCGCCCCTGACCCACTCAATACCCGCGAGCGAAATCCACTTCGCCGCGCAGCGCCTTGCCGTCCTGCCACGCCTGCAGGTTTTCAACGAACAGCTCGACCATGGCCGGTGGCGAAGTGGGCGCTGCGCTGTGGCCGGTGAGCAGCAAGCCCCAGGCCGTCCAGAACGGGTGTTTGACCGGCAACGGCTCCTGACGGCAGACGTCGATCACCGCCCCAGCCAAGTGCCCTTCCTTGAGCGCTTCCACCAGGTCGGCATCCACCACCGCCACGCCGCGTCCGGCGTTGATGAACAGTGCCTGCGGCTTGAAGCGCTTGAACAGCGCGGCGTCGAACAGATCGTGGGTCTGCGCGGTGTCGGGCAGCAGGTTGATGACGTAGTCGGCCTCTTCCACCAGACGCCCGAGCTCATCGAGCGGCGCCACCTCGATGAACGGTGACAACTCTCTTGCAGTGCTGGCCACACCTATCAAAGTGACGCCGAAGGGTTGCAGGAATCTCGCCACCGCTTGGCCGATCTCGCCGACGCCGACGATCAGCACGCGACGCCCGGCCAAGCTGCAACCGGGGCGCGGATCCCACTTGCGCTCGACCTGGCTGACCAGCCGCGCCAGCACTTCGCGCTCATGGCCCAGCATATAGGTCAGCATGTACTCGGCCATGACTTGGCCGAAGATGCCGACGGCGCGGGTCAGGCGATAGGCACGCGGCAGGCCGTCGCCCAATAGCGGTGTGACGCCCGCCCACGTCGACTGTGCCCACTGCGGCGTCGCGCCGGTGCGCAGCAGGCTGACGAACAGGTCCGGCTGGCCGAGCCAGACCGGGCAGTCCGCCGCCAGCCGCGCCAGCTCGGCGGGGTCGCCGCTGGTTTGTACATTCAAATGGGGAGCAGCTGCGCCGAGCAACTTGGCGTAAACGGCATAATCGTGTTCGGCGATCAGAACGCGGGTCATTGCGAGGCCTTGGTCAAGACAGCTGCGCGACCCTGTATCGGCAGGGCGGCGGCAGGCAGGGTTGGTCAGATAAGGAGAGTCAAATAGGGTCGTTGCGGCGCAGCAGCTCTTCGGGAAGATGCTCGATGTACTCGTCTTCGGCAGGCGGCATCTGCAGGTGGTAGCCCTGGGTTTCCAAGTGCTCGAGCACCAGGTTGATGTCTTCGCGCGCCAGGGCACGTTCCGGGCTGAGTACCAGATCGAAGGCGTGCACCGGTTTGCCGAACACACCCAACAGCCCTTCGGGGACGCGCTCGAGCGCATCGCTCTTGAGCACATAGAGGTACATTTCGTTCTTGCGCGGGCTACGGTAGATCGAACAGATACGTTTCATGGCTGGTCTCCAGCGGTGGCCAGGCTGTCGAGCAGGGCCTGCCCCATGCGCTCGCGTCGCCATCCACGCAGCGAATCGGGCAATTGATAGGGGCCGTCGGGGTAGCCTGTCTTGAGCAACGCCTCAAGGGTCTTCTTGCGCAGCATCAGCTCGGGCGCCATGTTCAGACGCTCGGCTTCACGCTGGCCAATCGCACGCAACTGCTTGAGCACGGCCGACGCTTCGATCGGCAACGGCTCGGGCAGCACCGCGGGCCACTGCTCGGGCGCAACGCTGGCCGCAGCCTTGATCAACGCCAGGATCTGCTCGCCATCCTGGCGGACGGTGCGCGGATGCATGTCTTCGATCTTGGCCAGCGTCTGCAGGTTGTCCGGTTGCAGCTTGGCCAGCGGCCACAGAGACTGCTCGCGCACGATGCGGTTGCGTGGCAGGTCGCGGGCACGGGCTTCGCGTTCGCGCCACGCGCACAGTTCGCGCAGCACCGCCAATTGCGCGCGTGACAGTTTCCAGGCCAGTTTGGCGTCACGGTACAGCTCGTCGGGGTTCACTTCGCGGCGCAGCTGTGCCACCAATTCGGCGCCGTCTTCGAGCACCCAGGCGTACTTGTCGTCGGACAGCTGCGGGCGGAGCTTTTCGAACACCTCGGCCAGGTGCACGGCATCCTCGGCAGCGTAGCTGACCTGAGTGTCGGACAGCGGTCGCTGCAGCCAATCCGAACGCGTCTCGCCCTTGGGCAACTCGATGCCCAGCACTTCCTGGACCAGGCGCGAATAGCCCATGGAGAACCCCAGGTTGAGGTAGGCGGCGGCCAGCTGGGTGTCGAACAGCGGCGCCGGCAGGCTGCCGGTCAGGCGCAGCAGCACTTCCAGGTCTTCGCTGCAGGCGTGCAGCACCTTGATGACTGCGGGATTTTCCAGCAGCTGCGTCAGCGGCTGCCACTGGGTGATCGACAGAGGGTCGATGAGGAAAGCGCTGGCGCCATCGCCGATCTGCAACAGCCCTGCGATGGGGTAGAAGGTGTCGACCCGCATGAATTCGGTGTCGAGGGCAACGTACGGCAAGCTCTGCCAGTGGGCGCAATGCTCAGCCAGGCTGGCATCGTCGCGAATCCAGTGAATATCGATGGCCACAAGGCTCTCCCACGAATAATGGCGCGCAGTATATATCGGCCCTGCTTCCACGGGGACATCCATGCGTGCCTGCGGTCGTTAATCCGGCGAGCGCCCGTTGCGGGCACATGCATTGAACGATCTGCCCCCAACGGGGGGTCGAACCTAGGCATCGGGCCATTTTCCATGGCCCACCATTCTGTCCACCCCACCCAGAGGTGTCGAGATGCCGGTAAAACACAACCTGTTCGCTGATTTGAAACAGAGCAAGGAAGAAGTCGAAAACCGCGCCAAGAGCGACGATCGGCTTAGTCAGCTACTGACCCAGTACCATGTCAGCGATGCCGACGTGGTCAAGGCCGAAGACCGCGCCGCGCCGGACGACGAGGTCAAGAAGCTCAAGGAAAAACGCCTGCTGATCAAGGACAAGATCGTCCAGCATCTGGGCTGACCCTACCCATGGCAGCGGCGCATGCGCGCCGCCTCCCGCTGCACTGATCCTGCACGCTTCACAGCGTCGACGATTCGCGCTTCAGGTCTGCATGGCGAAAGGGCTTGGTGGCGCCGGACAGCGACGTGGCCACTTGATCGAGCCAGTGCTCGGCAGTGAATTTTGGCGCAGCCCCCGCGAGCAGGATCAGCATCAGGCCAGGCAATAGCTTGGCCGGCCCCAGGCGCTGCAGGTTCCAACGCTCCAGCAACAGCAAGAATGCAAAGGCGGCGCTCCCCCCGATCAGCGCGCCCATGATGGCCTCCGCCATCGGGTGGATCACATTGCCCACCAGCGTCGCGGCGAACCATACCCCGAAGCCGATACCCGCCAAAGCCGCCGGCCAGCGCAGGTACGGGTGAACCTGCCGCGCCAGAACGCTCGCCAGCACCGGCACCATCAGGCAGGCATTCATCGCATGACCGCTGAACACCGCAACATTCAACGATGGCAGGCCGATCCCCCAGCCCTTGAACAGGATTTTGCTGGCACCCACCAAGCCATAGGCGCACAGCACCGTCAGCAACCACACCGTACAAGCCGGGCGTGAGCCGGCCAACCACAACCAACCGGCAATCACCAGCGCAATTGGAAACATCACGGTGATAGCACCGTATTCCAACAACATGCATCACTCCTTCAAAATCGAACAGGCGGCGCCAGGCGTGAAGCCCGGCGCAACGTCAAAGCGTCTTGTTGAGCGTTATACGCGAGATATCATTCACCGCGATGTACTTCTTGGCATTCTTCGACACGCGCATGCAACCAAATACCAGTACGTAGGCACCGGCCAGGTCCTCCAGTTCATGGATGGGGAAACGCTGGGTGAAATCATCGACCAGCGAACCGTCGACCACCACGCTCAAGTCCTGCCGCCCACCGGTGTTGAGCCACAGGCTCGGTGGCTGATCACCCGACTGCGCCGCATCGGACACCAAGCCCCAGTAACCGCGCATGCGTTCCAGCTCATCGAACTCGGCACGGGCGAACGGCACGAAGAAATCGCGCACCTTGAACAGCCCGCTTTCCACAGAAATCAGCTGCTCGGAGCGACGGAAGTCCTCACTCAAAATCAGGTTCTTCAACAGCGTGCTCAACCGCCGCTGGCGCGTCTGCGCCCCCTGGGCGGCACGCCCGCCACTGTGCCGGCCCACCCCGTAGACCGGCTCGGTACCCTCCTCCACCCCGTAGTGACGCAGCGGCGCACCGAAGGCAAAGTCCACCTCGATGCGCTCGCCACGATTGACCACATCGTCCTGCTCCAGCGTATCACCCCGATAAGACTCGCTTTGCGGGCCGCCCATGTCGCAGAAGTCGGCATGCGGCCGCGCGCCGAAACACGACGCCTGGCCACTGCGCGCCGCCTTGCGATAGAACCCCGGCCCCAGGCAACGCGGACACAGCAGATTGCGCCGCATGACAGCCACGCAATTGGGGCTGAGCGTCTCGAATCCGGCGATGTCGTAAACGGTGTTGTTGATGGTGCACAAGGCGACGTCCATGCAGCTCTCCGGCTCAAGCGTTTGGTAAAGGAAAGCCGGAGGTTGGCAGCGGGTGGGGTGGGAGGATAGGTGAAGGGGGGATTTTCAGATTTGTCCTACAGGGTTTCTTCAATTCGGCGTATGTATGCTGGAAACCCTGAGTAGCGAGCCGGTACCCGGCTCACCCTGGACGCAGGTCTGGGCTGTTGGAACCGTGGGAAAAAGGTTCGCCAGCCCGCTTTTCAGGCCTTGGCAATCTCTGGCGCCAGCAGCCATTCGGCACTGTCATTCCAGACGTCCATGCGCACTATCTTGCCATTGCGTACCTCGAACCGATCCAGATAACGATTACCCGAGAAACTTCGGCCATCGGCCCATTCGCCGAACAGTGTGCCGTTCGAATACACCACGGTGTGATCGCCGCGATCCATCCAGTCGAAGTTACCCAAGGCTTTTTTGACCCAGGCGTAACGTGAACCGTTGAACGCAGTGATTGCCTGGGGGTTGGGCATCACCCGCCCGCCGGTAAAGGTGATCTGCACATCCTCACTCATGAACGTCGCAGCGCGGACCGGATCCGGCGCCATTGAAGCCTCGAGGAAACTGCTAACAATCTGTACGTCTTCGTTCATCTCAATCATTGCCACAACTCCTGAATCAAGGAAAACCCGGTAACCGCGCATGCCTCTGCCTGGTGCGGGCCGCTTTATTTTGGCGCGTAAACAGGCGCCCGAATGGATACTTAAGCCGTTTCCAAGGATGTAACGACTGGCACCCTACTTGCTAGCAATAAATATGCAAATGCTAGCAATCAGGAGAGTAAACCATGGCCACCTGGCTTCCAAACCTGCAACGTCTGCTGTTCCCCGTGGCTGCGGCAGCCACTCTCAACCTGGCAATGGTTCTCGGCGCGCACGCGGCCGAACCGCCAATCAAAGTCGGTCTGGTAGCCGCCCTCTCGGGTCAATCGGCCAAATCCGGCGAAGCCCTGACCCGTGGCCTGAGCATGGCCATCAATGAGGTCAACGCCCGCGGCGGCGTGCTTGGGCGTCAGTTGGAATTGGTGCGTCGTGATGACGAAAGCAACCCGTCCAAAGGTATGCTCGCCGCTCGCGAGCTGGTCCAGCGCGAGAAGGTCACCGTGCTGTTCGGCGGCTTGGACACGCCGGTTTCTCTGGCAATCGTACCGCTGGCCAATCAACTGAAAGTACCGTTCATGGGCATCTGGGCGGCAGGTACGAAGATCACTGAAAACGGCGCGGCAGATAACTATGTGTTCCGCGTCTCTGCCGTCGACGAGCTGGTGGACGAGGCGCTGGTGCAATACGGCGTCGCCAACGGCATGAAAAAGCCGGGCATGATCCTTATCAATAACCCGTGGGGCGAATCCAACGAGGCGGGTTTCAAACGTGCCCTGGAAAAACGCAGCCTGGCCAATGCCGGTGTCGAGCGCATCCAGGACAGCGATCTGGATGTGGTTCCGCAACTGACGCGCTTGAAAAACGCCGGTGCGGACACGTTGCTGATGGTCGGCAATGTGGGTCCATCGGCGCAGGTCGTGAAGTCTCTGGACCGCATGGGCTGGAACGTCCCGGTGGTTTCCCACTGGGGCCCGGCCGGTGGTCGCTTCGGCGAACTGGCAGGCCCGAATGCGTCCAAGGTGCATTTCATCCAGACCTACGTGTTCACCGAACACAACGGCGCCAAGGGCGATGCATTGCTGGCCGCATTGAAGACAGCCTACCCGCAGATCAAGACCGTGGCCGACGTGACCCCGGCAGTCGGCATTGCCAATGCGTACGACGCGCTGCATCTCGCCGCTCAAGCCATCGAAAAGGCCGGCAAAACGGACGGCCCGGCCGTGCGCGATGGTTTCTACGCAATCACCGACTATGACGGCTTGATCAAGCACTACAAGCAGCCGTTCAGCCCGTCCAAGCATGACGCCCTGGGGCCTGACGACTATATCTTCAGCCACTTCGTCAACGACCAGATCGTACCGCTCAAGCCTCAGGAGTAAGCGATGTTCACCGCCGCCATTATCACCGGGCTCGGCCTGGGCAGCATGTATGCGTTGCTGGCGTTGGGTTTTCACCTGACCTACGTCGTATCGCGCACCGTCAACTTTGCCCAGGGCAGCGCCATGATGGTCGGTGCGGTGCTCGGCTACACGTTTTGCATCAACTGGGGCTGGCCATTGTGGTTGGGCGTGCCGCTGACACTGATCCTCTGTGCGCTGTATGGCCTGGTGATCGAGCGCTACCTGGTGCGACCTTTCCACAGCCGTGGCTCGCAGGCCTGGCTGATGGCAACGGTGGCGGGCGGAATCCTGGTGGACAACCTCGCGCTGTTTACCTTCGGCAAGGAGCCTCGACAGTTCGAAAGCGCCTTGGTGAACCTGAGTGTCGAGCTGTTCGGCAGCCACGTCAGTGCCCTGCAATTGCTGATTCCGCTGGCGGGCGCGGCCGTGGCCTTGGCGCTGCATCTGGTGCGGCGCTACACCCGGCTGGGCAAGGTGCTCGAAGCCTGCGTGCAGAATCCGCGTGCGGCGATGTTGATGGGTATCAACGTCAATCGGGTGGTGGCCATCGCCTTTGCGTTGTCGACCGTCTTCGCGGGGGTGGCGGGCCTGCTGATTGCGCCGCTTTTCAGCGTAAACGCGGAAATGGGCATGTTGTTCGGCCTGAAAGCCTTTGCAGTAGCGATTCTCGGCGGCATCGGCAGCGCGGGCGGTGTATTTGCCGCCGGATTGCTGTTCGGCCTGGCCGAAGCATTGATCACCTTGTACTTCGGCTCGGCATTCACCCAGATATTTACCTTCGCGCTGGTCATTCTGGCGCTGGCGATTCGTCCCAACGGTCTGTTTGGCAGCCGGGCATTGGTGAAAGTATGAACAACCTCAAAACCCTGGTCGCTCCGGCGTTCATCGCCTTGCTCGCTGTGCTCTGTGGCGTTCTGGCGATCACCCTCGACAGCTACTCGCTGTTGGTTTTCACCCTCTGTGCGCTGGCGGCAGTGGTCGGTGTGGGCCTGAACATCCTGATTGGCCTGAGCGGGCAAATTTCCTTCGGACATATCGCGTTCTACGCGATTGGCGCTTATGTATCGGCCCTGCTGAGCATGGCCGGATGGACGCTGTGGCTGGCCCTGCCAATGGCCGGAGCCGTGGCGGGTCTGATCGGCGCGCTATTGGCGATTCCCGCGCTTCGGGTCAGCGGCCCGTATCTGGCGATGATCACCATCGCCTTCTCGTTCGTGGTGCATCACGGCTTGATCGAATGGCGGGATGTAACAGGAGGCTCGAATGGCCTGATGGGTATCCCTTTGCCGGAGTTCGCCGGCCTCGATCCGGCGATCCTGCTCGCGCTGCTGGCTGCCGCGCTAATGATCGGCGCGCTGTTGTTCTATCGGCGCCTGAGCCAGAGCGGCTGGGGCAAGGCCATGCTTGCGGTGAAAACCTCGGAAATCGCCGCGCGCTCGCTGGGCTTCAACCCGGTGATAAGTAAAACCCTGGCATTCGCATTGTCGGCGGCCTTGACCGGGCTGGCAGGCGGCTTGCTGGCGCCCTTGCTGATGTTCATCAACCCGGAATCCTTCCCCTTCTCCCAATCCATCCTGTTCGTTCTGGCCGTGATCGTGGGCGGCAGCGGTATGCTGTTCGGGCCGCTGATCGGTGCCGTATTGATCGTGCTGGTGCCGGAACTGCTGTCGGATTTCGCTGAATACCGGTTGCTGATCTTCTCCATACTCCTGCTGATCGTACTGTGGATCGCGCCCAACGGCTTGCTCGGCGCCCTTGCCCGGCGCGTGATCAAACCCGCTCGCCTGCTGCCGCCGACATGCGTCGATCACGCACGCATCGCTGCTCATTTACGCAGCCGTGGCCCATCCTCAGGCCTGCGGGTGACGGACATCGGCATCCGCTTCGGTGGCGTACAGGCTGCGCAACACGTCAGCCTGCAGGCTCCCGCTGGCAGTATCACCAGTATCATCGGCCCCAACGGTGCAGGCAAAACCACGGTTCTGAATATGATCAGCGGGTTTTACGCCCCTGACAGCGGCCAGATCGAATTGCAGCAACCGCTGGCTGGGCTGCCCGCCTGGAAGACTGCCCGGGCCGGTATCGCCCGTACGTACCAGACCACCTTGTTATTCGGCGAACTGTCCGTACTCGACAACTTGCTCGTGGCGATGCAGAAGGGGCGCCTAGGGCTGCCGTTCAGTCGTGCGCTGGAAACGCAACGCAGCCTGGCGCTGGATCTGCTGGCGTTGGTGGGCTATCGCGGTGAAGTGAATATTGCCGCCGAGGAGCTGCCCCACGTAGACCGCCGCCTGGTGGAAATAGCCCGGGCGCTGGCGACTGCACCGACCGTGCTGTTGCTGGACGAGCCGGCGGCAGGCCTCAGCCGTCGCGACACCGACGACCTGGCGATACTGCTGCGCAAGCTGGCGGATTTTGGCCTCACGGTGATTCTGGTCGAGCACGACATGGCACTGGTGATGTCGGTGTCCGAGCATTTACTGGTGCTCGACGCGGGCAAGCCGATTGCGTCGGGGCCACCCTCCGAAATCCGCCAGAACCCGCAGGTGATCGCCGCGTATCTGGGCGGCACCGACTACCAAGCCACCCCGCGCGCACAGCCCTGGGCAGGTAGCCGCGATGCGCGTTTGTACGTCAAGGACCTGGTCATTGATTACGGCGCGTCCGCAGTGGTCAACAAGGTCAGCCTGCTGGTCAATCCCGGCGAGCTGGTGGCCATCCTCGGCGCGAACGGCGCGGGTAAATCGAGCATCCTGCAATGCCTGGCCGGCCTGCATCGCGCCAGCAGCGGCAGCATCCTGCTCGACAACGAAAACATCGAACAGACCAGTGCCAGCCTGATCGCCGCGCAGGGCCTGGCGTTGGTACCCGAAGGTCGTCAGGTCTTTCCTTACCTGAGCGTGCGCGACAACTTGTTGCTGGGTGGTTACTCACGTCGCGAAGCCTTCGATACCGACGCTGAAATCGAGGCCATCCTCAAGCGCTTCCCTCGTCTGCGCGATCGCATCGACAACCCGGCCGGTCTGCTCTCCGGTGGCGAGCAACAGATGGTCGCGGTGGGTCGCGGCCTGATGGCGAAGCCGAAAATTCTTCTGCTCGATGAACCGTCTCTGGGCCTGTCACCTGCCATGATCGGCGAGCTTTACGACGCGCTGGCTGCGCTGCGCGACGAGGGCGTGACCATTCTGCTGGTAGACCAGATGGCCAACCTCGCGCTGCAAGTGGCTGACCGCGCGTATGTGCTGGAAACCGGAACCATCGTGAAATCCGGCAGCGCCGCGCAATTGCGCGACGACAAAGACCTGGCCGCGGCCTACCTGGGCGAAGGAGTGGGCGCATGAACGCTTTGAAGATCATCAATGCGCGGCTTGGCGACGGTAACCACCTGACCCAGCTGCAGGTAGAGAATGGCTATTTCGTCGACGCCTTGAGTGACGACACACGCCAGTGGGACACCCTCGATCTGCACGGGCAGCTCATCATGCCCGGCCTGATCGAAACCCACATTCATCTGGACAAGGCCTGCATCATGGAGCGTTGCCACCTGCAGGAAGGCACGCTGGCCGAAGCGGTGGCGCAGACCCGAGCGGCGAAAGCGGGGTTTACCGAGGACGATGTGTATCGGCGCGGCGCTCAGGTGCTGGACAAAGCCATCGTGCAAGGCACGACACACATGCGCACCCATGTCGAGCTGGACCCTCAGATCGGCTTGACCGGCTTCCATGCCATTCGCCGCTTGCAGGCTGACTATGCCTGGGCGATCAGCCTGGAGCTGTGTGTATTCCCGCAGGAAGGGCTGCTGAACAATCCGGGGACCGAAGCACTGTTGTGCGAGGCACTGGAAAATGGCGCAACGGTCCTGGGCGGGTGTCCGTACATGGACAGCGACCCGCTGGGACAGATCCAGCGCTTGTTCGAATTGGCTGCGCGTTACGACTGCGACCTTGACCTGCATCTGGATTTCGATCTGAACCCCGAAGGCCTGACCGTCATGGAAGTCGCGCGCTGTACGCGGCTGCATGGCTGGGGCGGACGGGTGACCATCGGCCATGTGACCAAGCTGTCCGCCCTGCCCAGGGAATCATTGACGGTAATCGCCCTCGAGCTGGCCGAAGCGGGCGTACAGGTGACCTGCCTGCCCAGCACCGACCTGTTCCTGATGGGTCGCGAGGTGTTCCACAACAAACCTCGGGGGCTGGCGCCGCTGGCGTATCTGCACGCCTGCGGCGTGACGTGTTCGGTGTCTACCAACAATGTCGGCAATCCGTTTACGCCCTATGGCGATGCCTCGCTGGTGCGTCAGGCCAATTTGTTCGCCAACGTCTGTCAGATGGGTACTGTTGGGCAGTTGCTGCAATGCCTGGCCTGGGTCTCCAGCGAGTCGGCACGCCTGCTCAGGCTGAAAAATTACGGCCTGCTACCAGGCTGCCGCGCCGACTTCATCGTCTTCGACGCGCCCTCACCCGCTGCGGTGATCGCCGAGATAAGCGCACCGGTGATGGGCTTCAAGGGTGGCAGGCAAACCTTCAGTCGACCGGCGGGGAAGTTGCTGAGGCCGTGATCGAACAGGCAACGCCTGCGCATCAGCCACTCAGCGCTTGCTTGAGGTTGAATTCCTCCAGCGCTCGCTCTTCCAGCGCCAGCTGCCCTTCCAGTTCGTCCAGGTGTTCGAGCATGACCGCCACGGCCCGTGCATTGTCGCCCTGCTCCAGCGCGGTAATGATTTCCTGATGCTCATCCGACGCGCACGACGGCACGTCGTTACGCTGGTACAGCGCCACGATCAACGAGCTGCGCACCATCAGGTTGCCAAGGATATCGCTGAGCACGGTATTGCCGCTGATCTCGCCGAGCAGCAGGTGAAATTCGCTCAGCTCGCGAACGATGGCGCGGCGATCGGTATCGCTGGTGGCTTTGCGCTCGTTACTCATATGGCTGGCAATGCGTTGCCGCTGCTTGCGCATAACGGCCGGGGTGATGGCCTCGACAATGGCCCGCTCTATGGCACGACGGGCGCTGAAGATATCCCGCGCTTCCTTCGCCGTCGGCTGGGCAACCATGGCGCCCCGATTGGCTTCGATGGTTACTACTTTCTGCATCGCCAGGCGCTGTAGCGCGACCTGCACATGGTTGCGGTTGGCCTGCAAGGTTTCGACGATGTGGGCTTCGACCAACCGAGTGCCGGGCGGCAGGCGATGTTGGGCAATGGCCTTGAACAACGCATCGACGATACGCTGCACCTCGAGCTGTTTGGCAGTGACGGTACTCAACCCCATCGTTTCCTCTGTTGTCTGGAAGGCCTCATGCCTATACACGAGATGCCCCGTATCCGGCAAATGCCCGGTTCGACGCTCAGTCTAACTGGCCAAGGGCCGTACCCTCACCTCGCGGATCATGCATGGCGCTGCGCCGACCCTCGGCATCGATGGCAATGATACCGGCATGGCCCGTCATCGGGCTCTGCGCAGCTATGATTTCCACCTCATGGCCGAGCGCCGCCAGGCCTTCGATGGTCGCGGCAGGCATATCGCCCTCGAGCTTGAGGTTGTCGGTGCTGTCGAAAAAACTGCGGCCCAGCAGAAAGCGTGGAGTGGCCAGCGCCTGATCGATAGGCTGCCGATAGTCGATCAGCTGAGTCGCCAGAACCATCTGCGTCTGCGGCTGCCCATCGCCACCCTGCGTGCCGAAGAACCAGCGCTGGCCATCGTCTGCCAGGTAACAGGACGGGTTGAGCGTGTGCGCGGGACGCTTGCCACGAGCCCAGCCATTGACGTGTTCGGGGTTGGCGTTGAAACCCGCAGCACGGTTCTGCCATAGCACCCCGGTGTCACCCAGAATACAGCCGGAGCCGAAGTCGTGAAACAAACTCTGGATGAGGCAGGCCGTCCGCCCCTGAGCATCGGTCGCCGCCATCCACACCGTATCGGCCGGACGTCCCGGCTCGTTCCACGGCGCTGCACGCTGGTCGTCGATGGCATCGGCATACCCTTGAATGTGTCGTTCATCGAGACTGGCGGCAAAATCCCAAGGCGTGCTCAGGGGATCGCACAACTGCGCGTTACGGCGCAGTAGGCCTTGCTTGATGGCTTCGACCAGGTAGTGGTAGTAAAGCGCACTGCCATTGCCGAGCCGCGCGAGTGGCCTATGCTGCAGCGCGGCCATGGCTTGCAACGTGTACAGACCCTGGCACGGCGGTGCGACGTTATAGAGTCGGCCCTGACGATAAGGTACCGAAACAGGGGCCACCAGCGGTGCACGCGTAGCCGCCAGGTCGGCCTGGGTCAAGCCACAACCGAGGCGATCGAACGCCGCCTCGAAGGCGTGGGCCAACTCGCCCTGATAGAAGTCCTCGACACCGTGCCTGGCCAAATGCCGCAGGGTATTGGCAAGAGCCGGCTGGCGCAACGTATCCCCCGTGCGTAACCAGCGCCCACCGGTCTTGCAGACACCGTGCAGGTCCGGCAACTGCTCGATGAGTGGCTGCCGCAGTGTCTGCCAAAACAGCTGCGACTGTGAAACCGGCGTGCCCGCCTCCGCCACGCTGGCGGCGTCCTGCAACAGGTCGGCCCACCCAAAATGGGAGCCCCACTCATGTCGGCTGATCGTCGCCGCCGTCTGCCAACTCGCCAGCGCACCCGCCGTGGTGGCGACCGACGACGGCCCTCTCAAGCCGATGATTCCGCCGTCGGGCAACCGCTGTCCGGCCTGCCCGATCCCCACGATGGTGCGCACCTGGGTGTCGTGGATCATCCACAGGGCATCGCCGCCCAAGCCGGTCATGTGCGGGAAGACCACGGCAAGCATGGCACTGGCTGCCAACATGGCATCAATGGCCGTGCCACCGGCGTCGAGGATTTGCATCCCAGCGGCACTGGCTTGGGCGTGAGGCGTGCAGATCACCGCACGAGAAGAGGTAGCGATCATGATGTGGGGCCCTGGCTTTGCTAGCTATCTATAAAGTTATTGTTAGCAGAGCAATATGTGTGCCGTGGTTTTTACTGGTGGCGGATGAGGCTCGGGGGGCACGATTGTGCCCCCGCTCCGGTCATTGTGCAGCGTCGAACTGCGGGGTGGCCTCGATAGGTGCCTTGACCAACAAATACGGCGGCTGCCGGGTGTCGAATCCCTTGCCCATCCGGCTCCACTGCCCCAGCGTCACGTACACCGAATCGGCGGTCACGAATACCCCGTCCGGCCACACCAGTCGCGGGTCACGCAAAACCACGTCGAGGCGCCCATCCGGCCAGCGGCGCAACACCTGATGATGCTCGGCATCGGTCATGTACAAGCGGCCCTGAGCGTCCATGTCCATCCCGTCGACCATCACCTTCTCCCCTTCATCCTTGATCTGCTCAGCCAGTTGTCGGTCATTGAGGCTGAAGTCAGCAAGCGCCGCGGTCGGCAGGCTCCACAGGTGTCGACTGGTGAGCGGCGAGTAGAACAGACGCGAGCTATCGGGCGTCAGCGCCAGGCCATCGACGCCACCGTGAGGGAATGCGCTGTTCTTGCCGTCGTAGCGCATGGGCACACCGTCGAGCTGGGTGACGAAATCCTTCTGCGCCACGATGGAGGGATGACCGGCAAGGACACGACGCTGCTTCCCGGTGGCCAGATCCACCACAACCAGCGCTGGGTCTTCACCGAAGGATGAGTCGGCAACATATGCGGTGCCTTGGCTGCCGTGGGTCAAATCGATGCGCAGGTCATTCATGTGGCTGTCTTGCCGCAAGGCATCCTTGAGCTCGATAGAGGTGACGATGCTATTGCTGCTCAGGTCGATACCCACCACCTTCGCCGCACCCGCCGGAATGCCCTGCTTGCCGGCGCGCTTGCCATCGTCGATCAACCAGAGGCGCCCACGCTTGTCCAGGGTCATGCCATGCAGGGAAACAAGGCGCTTGGCGTCGGATAGCCCGGACGGCAGGCTGACGGCGGCGGAGGGATAGGGAACCAGCTTGCCGTTGACCAACTCACCCAGCGTCATGCCGGCGTGATCATCGGCATGACGTGGAAAGCCGACAAACGTGCGCCCTTCCGGGGTCACCACGATACCTGACGGGCCCGGGCCGCTGAACGCTGCTACCTCCTGGATGGAACCAATGGGAACCAGGCTGCGATCGATGGTCTCGGCCTGGGCTGCGTTCACTGCCAAAGCCAACGTCGCGGCCGCCAGGGCGGTGATCGAGGCTCGCTTCAATGGGTTTTTGGTCATCCTTTCCGGGCTCCTGCGGGATGAGATGGACTGATATAGGGTCGATCCTGAAACCGGTTTCAGGATCGACCGAAAAAAAACCTGCATGGGTGCCGAAGTGAACACACGGCGCTACAGGTTCATGGGTATTGAAGGAATGGGGCTAGGGAAGTTCCACTGGATGGGTGGGGACGTATGCTTGGGGATTGCCTGAAAGGTCGTTAACGGCCTCGGCGTTTAGATAGAAGTGGTGAGCGCCGGAGATTATCAGGGCTATGTAGGCACCGAAACGAAGCTTGATACGCGACCCTCAGATCATTTGCGTGCGGACCGTGCTTTAACCGAATTAACTTGATTACCCTATCTCACTACATAATCGCGAATCTATTAATCTTGTTTTTCCAGTCATGCGTCGCTATCAGTTCGCACTTATAATTTCTATACTGCTGCAACCCAACTTGCTACGCATATCTCTCGTACTCCAGCACGAATCTATAGCGATCAAGGCTTACCAAAAGCTTGTTCAATTTATCCCATAAAGCCTGCGTCAGACGGGCAAAATCATTCCCTGCTGGAAACCCTGGGAAAAACCCCTATAGGGATTTTTTTGGAGCCACCCCACCTAGCTCCCTAACCGACAGCTCCACACTGCCCGCGCATGACACGAGCGCGAAGTACTCTTTGCCAGGGCTGTCTACCGAAACTATCCAGCCTTTGGTTGAGGGGTTATATTCTTCGTCATGAAATATCTGGACGGAATTGCCCCCTTGATTCGGCTTGAACCTATCAAAGTAGGCCCGCACCGATCTCTCCAGAAAGTCTCTTCCTGCCTGAGGACAAGGTTCTATCTGCCGTTTTTCGCAGCCCATCATAAAAATACAGCACGCAGTTGTTACGATCATTCTAAACGAGCACATTTTGTTCCTTCCTTTGAATAGCGGGCGACCCTGTCGTTGGGTTTTCGTTTGGCAGCTGGAACTTTACTCGGTCCGATGTGAAACACGTCTGATTTTTTGAAAGCTGCTGTGTCGTTATTGTAGGCGCCAAACAGGAGTCGCAGAGGGCAGCATTGCGCTGAAAGCCATGGACTCAAGCGTCAAGGGATGGCCGGCTGCGGATGCACAGACACCCATTACTTAAATCCCTGAAACAAAAAAAGCCCCGAGGCTATAAGCACTCGGGGCTTTTCAAATAATGGCGGAGAGATAGGGATTCGAACCCTAGGTACCGGTGAAGGTACAACGGATTTCGAATCCGTCCCATTCGGCCACTCTGGCATCTCTCCAACGGCGCGAATCATACCAGCGTCTGCGCCAAACGCGAAGCCCCTGATGCAAAATAATTTGCGAATTCAGGCGCTTGCGCGTCTGCAGCGGTGTTACAGCGGCACGCCCAGGCGGTTGGCGACTTCTTCGTAGGCTTCGATGACGTCGCCCAGACCCTGGCGGAAGCGGTCCTTGTCCATTTTCTTGCGGGTGTCCTTGTCCCACAGACGGCAGCCGTCGGGGCTGAATTCGTCGCCCAGGACGATAGAGCCGTCGCTGAACACGCCGAACTCGAGCTTGAAGTCGACCAGCAGCAGGCCGGCGTCGTCGAACAGCTTGGTCAGCACGTCGTTGACCTTGAGCGACAGCTCTTTCATTTTCGCCAGTTGCTCGGCGGTGCCCCAGCCGAACGCCACGACGTGGGATTCGTTGATGAACGGGTCACCCTTGGCGTCGTCCTTGAGGAACAGCTCGAAGGTGTACGGGTTCAGCTTCATGCCCTCTTCGACGCCCAGGCGCTTGACCAGGCTGCCGGCGGCGTAGTTGCGCACCACGCATTCGACCGGAATCATGTCGAGCTTCTTGACCAGCACTTCGTTGTCGGCCAGCAGCTTGTCGAATTGGGTCGGGATGCCGGCGGCTTCCAGTTTCTGCATGATGAAGGCGTTGAACTTGTTGTTCACCATGCCCTTGCGGTCGAGCTGTTCGATACGCTTGCCGTCGAACGCCGAGGTGTCGTTGCGAAACAGCAGGATCAAGCGGTCGGCGTCGTCGGTCTTGTACACCGACTTGGCTTTGCCGCGGTAGAGTTCTTCACGTTTTTCCATGATGGGCTCCGCTTGCTAAAAGTATGGGCTAGGCGCCCCTTTGGGACGCTAGGCGATGTGGCGCCAGTCGAGCCCTGAGTCTTGGTCGGCCAGTTGCAGCCAGTCCGCGTCGCACCCCAGGGTGTCGACGAAGCATTGCCGGGCCAGCTGCGGCAGGTTGTTCTTGCTGCTCAGGTGGGCCAGCACCAGGTGTTGCAGGTTCTGCCAGCCCAACTGCGCCACCAGGCCGGCTGCCTGGTGATTGTTCAAATGGCCCCAGTCACCGCCAACGCGCTGCTTGAGAAAATAAGGGTAGTGCCCACGGGCAAGCATGTCGCGGCAGTGGTTGCTTTCGATCATCAGAGCATCCAGGCCCTGGTAGTGGTCACGCACCCTGGCGCAATGGGAGCCCAGGTCGGTCAACAGGCCGAAGCGTCGCTTGCCGTCGCTGAACACGTACTGGGTAGGCTCCAGGGCGTCGTGGGCCACGGCAACCACTTCGATCCGCAACGCACCGATTTCCAGCACGTCGCCACAGCGCACATGGGTACGTACCGGCACCGGCTTGCGCAGGCCGCGCTCGGTGCCGAGGCTCATGTAGACGGGCACACCATGGCGGCGCGCCAGCAGCTCCACGCCATGCACATGGTCGGCATGTTCGTGAGTTACCAGCACGGCGCTCAATTGCGCGGCGCTCAGGCCCAGGCGGGCCAGCCGACGTTCGGTTTCGCGCAGAGAGAAACCGCAATCGACCAGCACATGGGTGTCTTCGCTGCTGATCAGCGTGCCATTCCCTTGGCTACCGCTGCCGAGAACGGCAAAACGCATCGCTTAACCCAGGTTGTCTTGAATCACACCCAACACGCGGCGGGCAACATCTGCCGGGGCCACGGTGTTGATGTTCTTCTCGACGGTAACCTGGACGCTGTCGCCCACCTTGCTCAGGCGCACCTGATAACGCTCGGCGCGGGCTTCGATTTCTTCCTTGCTCGGCGCATTGCCGAACACGCGGCTGAAGAAGCCGGGCTTGTCGTCGGCGCGCTGGGCGGATTCGGCAACGTTGATGTAGTACAGGCCCAGGCTGCGGTTGATGTCTTCGATGCGCCACTGGCCCTGCTCCAGGGCACGGCCCACGCTGGACCAGGCACGGTCCAGGTCGGCACCGACGTTGAGCACCGGGTTGCCGCTGCCGTCTTCGCTCATGGCCACACGGCTGGGCGCGTCGAAATCACGCGCGGCAACCAGAGATACGGAGCCACCGCGCTCCGAGTCGCGGGTCATGCTGGCGAGCATCTGGTCGACCAGGATCGAGTCCAGGCCGGTGTTCACCGAGCGCGCCGGGAAATCGGGCTCGGTGCTGCTGCCGGCCGGGCGCTCGACGCTGACCACGTAGATTTCGCTGCTGTTGCGCTGCACGCCTGGTTCGATGCGCACGCGCACGCGGGTTTCGCTTGCACTGGAGGTGGTAGCGCCGCTCAGGCGCTGTGCCATGGACGCGGAGAGCTCGTCGAAGCGCTGCCAGGTGGTGGTGAATTCACCGGTTTGCGGACGGTCTTCGGCGATGCGGAAACCGTTGTCCTCGAAGAACTGGTGAGCGATCGGCCAGACTTCGGCAGGCGCACGTTGGGCCATGATCCAGCGGTTTTCACCGCTGCGCTGCAGCGAGAAATCACTGGCCTGCGCAGCCACCTGCAAAGGCAGTGGGCGCGGCACTTCGAATTCGGAGGCCTTGGCGTTATCGTCGGCGACGTTGCGCGGGATCGGCAGCAGCGGATCCAGACGCTTGTCGGTTTGCACGCCGGGCGGCAGTTGCATCGGGGCGGTTTGGGTCGCCTCGAGGTAATCATTGCCACGATCGCGGAAGTAACCGTTTTCGCCCCAGAGCCACCCGCAACCGCTGGTGCTCGAAATGACCAAGGCAAGGGCAGAAAGGCCAGCCAATCGCTTCATGCGTCTTACTTCCTCAATTAAACCAGGACGCCGGACTGGCGCAGGGCCTGCCGCAGCGGTTCATGACAGGTGGCGCTCAACCAGGTGAGCGGCAGGCGAATGCCTTCGGGCATCAAGCCCATTTCATGCAACGCCCATTTGACCGGAATCGGGTTGGCTTCCAGGAACAGGTTCTTGTGCAGCGGCATCAGCTTGTCGTTGATGGCGCGGGCCAGTTCGGCCTCGCCCTTCAACGCCGCATTGCACAGGTCGGCCATGGCGCGCGGGGCGACGTTGGCGGTGACCGAAATATTGCCCTTGCCACCCAGCAGGATGAGCTCGACGGCAGTGGGATCATCACCGGACAGCACGAGGAAGTCGCTGTCGACACGGCTGATGATGTCCTTGGCACGGGCCAGGTCGCCGGTGGCTTCCTTGATGCCGATGATGTTGGGCACGCTGGAAAGGCGCACGACGGTGTCGGCCAGCATGTCGCAGGCGGTGCGGCCAGGAACGTTGTAGAGGATCTGCGGAATGTCGACGGCTTCGGCGATGTGCTTGAAGTGCTGGTACAGGCCTTCCTGGGTCGGCTTGTTGTAGTACGGCGTGACCAGCAGGCAGGCATCGGCGCCGGCCTTCTTGGCATTGCGGGTCAGCTCGACGGCCTCGCGGGTGGAATTGGCGCCGGTGCCGGCGATGACCGGGATGCGCCCGTTCACCTGCTTGACCACGTGCTCGATGACCTTGATGTGTTCTTCGTAGTCGAGCGTCGCCGATTCGCCGGTGGTGCCGACCGCGACGATGGCATGGGTGCCCTCCTTCAGATGGAAGTCCACCAGTTTGCTCAGGCTGTCCCAGTCCAGACGCCCTTGGGCGTCCATGGGTGTGACCAGTGCCACCATACTGCCCGCAATCATGCAACCGCTCCTGCCGGAAAAAGAGAGCGGTAATGGTACTGGCGCTATCCACCTTGCACAAGCGAAGTACCACGCCGCGAGCATTCCCCTTGGCGCCGGTTTTCTATACCCTTTCAGACTTTGATCGGCAGGGGTTGCCTTTCTTGCCTGGTCATCGCCTGCCGTAACGGCGCTTCGAACCCCGTCCCTGAGCCTTGCCACCTGGCTTTGCCCCGTATTTGCGGGCATTGCCAGGCGGTCGGCTGGGGTACGCACGAGGTACGGCGCAGGCCTTGAACCAGTCATCCGGCCCCTTGACGCCGCCGACCGCTCATCGCTTTAGGAATGCTGCATGTCCACCCCCACAGTTCGCGAACAATTCCTCGTCATCAGCGCCCTGGGCCGCAATCCCATGGAACTGACCAATGTACTGTGCCGCGCGGCCCACGACGCCCGCTGCTCGGTGTCCACCTCGCGCCTGACCCGCCACGGCGAATACAGCGCCCTGGTGCTGCAGGTGGCAGGCAACTGGGACGCCCTGGCGCGCCTGGAAACCAGCCTGGCCTCGCTGGCCAAGAAGCACGACTTCACGGTCAGCCTGGTGCGCAGCGCCACCCTCGACAGCCGCCCGCAGGCGCTGCCGTACGTGGCCTACGTCAGTTCGGCGTACCGCTCGGACATCATCAACGAGCTGTGCCAGTTCTTCATCGACCACAACGTCGAACTGGAGAACCTGACATGCGACACCTACCAGGCGCCGCAGACCGGTGGCACCATGCTCAACGCCACGTTTACCGTGACACTGCCCGCCGGCGTGCAGATCAGCTGGTTGCGCGACCAGTTCCTGGACTTCGCCGATGCCTTGAACCTCGATGCGCTGATCGAACCCTGGCGCCCACAGAACCCCATGTAAGGACTGACCGATGGCTGTCGCTCTCAATGAACCTGTAGCCGATTTCCAAGCCCAGGCCACCAGCGGCCAGAGCGTCCGCCTGAGCGAGCTCAAGGGTCGCCAGGTGGTGGTCTACTTCTACCCCAAGGACAGCACGCCGGGCTGCACCACCCAGGGCCAGGATTTCCGTGACCTGCTCGAGCAGTTCAAGGCCGCCGACACCGAAGTGTTCGGGGTGTCGCGCGACGGGCTCAAGTCCCACGAGAATTTCAAGGCCAAGCAGGGCTTCACCTTCGAACTGATCAGCGATCAGGACGAGGCGTTGTGCCAGCTGTTCGACGTGATCAAGTTGAAGAAGCTGTATGGCAAGGAATACCTGGGCGTGGATCGCAGCACTTTCCTGATCGACCGGGACGGTGTGTTGCGCCAGGAATGGCGTGGCGTGAAGGTGCCGGGGCATGTGCAGAGCGTGCTGGAGGCGGCACAGGCGTTGAGCAAGGGTTGAGAGAGGGTTGGGTTTCTCGCGGCTGCTGACCGCTCCTGCACCGATCGTGTGTAGGAGCGGTCAGCGGCCGCGAAGGCCGCGCCGCAGTCTCAGAGCATCGGCGCCACGGTGGGTTCCTGCCGCGGCCAAGCATCGAGCACGGCTTTGAACAAGGTCGCCAGGGGAATGGCGAAGAAGATCCCCCAGAACCCCCACAGCCCGCCGAACAGCAACACCGCGCAGATGATCGCCACCGGGTGCAGGTTCACCGCCTCGGAGAACAGCAGCGGCACCAACACGTTGCCGTCCAGGGTCTGGATGATGCCGTACACCACCATCAGGTAGATGAACTGGTCGCCCCACCCCCACTGGAACAGCGCGATCAGGGTCACCGGCACGGTCACCACCACGGCGCCCACGTAGGGCACCACCACCGACAAGCCTACCAGCAGGGCCAACAGCGCTGCATAGTTCAAGCCCAGCGCGACGAACGCGATGTAGGTCACCACACCGCAGATGAAGATCTCGATGACCTTGCCACGGATGTAATTGGCGATCTGCCGGTTCATCTCCTGTGCCACCCGGGTCAGCAGCGCCCGCTCGCGAGGCAGGTAACCGCTGACCCAGCGGCCGATCATCACTCGGTCCTTGAGAAAGAAGAACACCAGAATAGGCACCAGCACGAAATAGATCATGATGTTGACCAGCAGCGGCAGGCTGGACAGCGAAAAGGTCAGTGCCCACTGGCCGAACTTGCCGATCTCGCCGCGCGCCGCTTCGATGGCCTGCAGCACCTGTTCGTCGCTGACCAGGTGCGGATAGCGCTCGGGCAGCAGCAACAGCAGTGACTGCCACTTGCCCAGCATCCCGGGCAGCTCGTTGAACAGCGTGATCAACTGGTGCCAGAGCAGCGGCACGAGCACCAGCATGAACAGCGCCAGCGCACCCATGAACAGCGCGAACACCGCTCCCACCGCCACGCCCGAAGGCACCCGCAAGCGCTCCAGGAAATTGACCAGGCCCTGCATGAGAAACGCCAGCACCATCCCTGCCAGCACCGGCGCCAGCATGCCACCCAGGGTCAGCACGGCGGTGAACGCCAGCACCAGCAGCACCGCCAGGACGACGGCCTCTTCGTCGGAGAAGTAACGCTGGATCCAGTTGCGTAACACTTTGAACATTGAAATTCCCTTGAATGGCCCAGCTACCGAAGGTGGTGGCTCAGGCCTTGCGCAACCAATACGAGTAGACCCCGTCCAGCGCCTGTTCATGTAACAGCGCGTGACCTGCCAACGTGGCGAACGAACGGAAGTCGCGCTGCGAGCCGGCGTCCGTGGCAATCACCTTCAATACCGCGCCGGTGGCCATACGGTTCAGTTCCAGCTTGGCCTTGAGCAGTGGCAACGGGCAATTAAGACCGCTGGTGTCCAGCTCGACGTCACATTCGGGCGCATCGCTCATCAATATCTTCTCCAGGCCAAGGATGCCGTGATGCTGCCTCGATCCCGGCAGCCAGCGGCGCGACAGGATAACCCAAGGCCGGCGCCTCTGGTGGTCATCGGATGGGGCGGCTACAGTAGGGCCTTTCATCTGCCGAGCTCAGTGCATGCCCTTTCTGCGCCCTACCCTGCTGACACTTGCCTGCCTGCTGGCACTGCCGGGCCACGCCAGCGATCTGCCGTCCCTTGGCGACGCCAGCTCCGCGATCGTCTCGCCCCAGCAGGAGCATCAGTTGGGTCGCGCCTGGCTGAGCCTGCTGCGCGGTCAGGTCAAACAGCTCAATGACCCGCAGCTGAAGAATTTCGTCGAAACCAGCGTGTATCGACTTTCCGAAACCAGCCAGCTGAACGACCGGCGGCTGGAGTTCATCCTGATCGACAGCAAAGAGCTCAATGCCTTCGCCGCGCCAGGAGGCATCGTCGGGGTCAACGGCGGGTTGTTCTTCAATGCCCAGACCGAGGGCGAGTACATCGGTGTGCTGGCCCACGAACTGGCGCACTTGTCGCAGCGCCACTTCGCTCGCGGGGTCGAGGCTCAGCAGCGCATGCAGCTGCCGATGATGGCGGCGCTGCTGGCGGGCATCGTGATCGCCGCCTCCGGTGCCGGTGACGCCGGCATTGCGGCAATCGCCGGCAGCCAGGCGGCCGCGATCCAGGAGCAGCGACGCTTCTCCCGGCAGAATGAGGAAGAGGCCGACCGCATCGGCATCATCAACATGGAAAAGGCCGGCTATGACCCGCGCAATATGCCGACCATGTTCGAACGGCTAATGCGCCAGTACCGTTTCGATGCACGGCCGCCGGAATTCCTTCTGACTCACCCGGTCAGCGAATCGCGTATCGCCGACACGCGCAACCGCGCCGAGCAGGCCGCCAAAGGGGGCAAGGAAGACAGCCTGTGGTACCAACTGATGCGCGCGCGGGTGCAGCTGTACTACGAAGAAACCCCAGGGCTGGCGGCCAAGCGCTTCCGCGCGCAGCTGGATGAGAACCCCAATGCGCTGCCCGCGCGCTATGGCTTGGCACTGGCTCAGGTCAAGGCTGGCCAACTCAACGAAGCACGAGAGAACCTCAAGCAGCTGCTGGCCAAGCAGCCGGACGACATCACTTTCAACCTGGCGCAGGTCGATCTGGACATCACCAACAACCGAATCCCCGATGCGCAGCAGCGCATCGATCGGCTGGTAACGCAGTATCCCGGCAACTACCCGATCAACCAGAAGCGGGTCGATGTGCTGCTCAAGCAGAACCGCATGGCAGATGCAGAGAAAGCGCTGGAAAACCTGCTAAAGAACCGCTCGGATGACCCGGACGTGTGGTACCTGATGGCCGAGACGCGCGGGCAGAACGGCAACATCATCGGGCTGCATCAGGCGCGCGCCGAGTTTTTCGCCTTGGTCGGCGAGTTCGACCAGGCCATCCAGCAACTGGACCTGGCCAAGCGCCGGGCTGCGGACAACTTCCAGCTCGCCTCGCGAATCGATGCACGGCAACGCGAGTTGATCGAGCAGGATCGGTTGGTCAAGGAAATGCTGCGCTGAAGCCCAGGCGGGCCGAATCGGGCCCGCACGGTCGATCGCAATGAACCGACGTATCCGACACATTGATTTTCACATTTTTTTCACGCAACTGCTCTAGCGTCTAGACTTGCTCCAGGTGCGATGAATCTTCCGTGACCGGTGTGAATATCTATGGGCGTTTTGTGGCAAACCGAACCTGACAAGACTGCAACCCCGGCTGGCAGTCCTGACCCGTCTCCATTGCCAGATAGCCCACGTCAACGTCACTTGTGGCGGCGTCTGTTCTGGCTGTTGGTACTGATCACTGCTGCGGCGCTGGCGTATGCGATGTATGCGGAGATGCGTACATCGCGACTGCAGGCGCGCGAGTTCAGCCGCTGGGCAACATCGCTGACCTATGACGTGCAGCCTGGGCCGAGCCAGGCCATTGTCTATCCCGGCGAAGGTCCGTTCGACAAACGCCTGGGCTACAGCGCCCTGGGCGATTTCATTCCACGCCTGCTCAAGCGCAATTACGTGGTCGAACGACAGACCCATTTCTCGCCGGCGTTGATGCGCTACGCCGGTCATGACCTGTTCGTGCCCTATCAGGAAAAACCCCAGGCCGGGCTGGTGATCACCGATTGCCGGGGCGACCCGTTGTACCTGTATCGCTACCCGCAACAGCTGTACACCGAGTTCGCCCAGATTCCGCCAGTCATGGTCAACAGCCTGCTGTTCGTCGAGAACCGCGGCCTGCTCGACAGCCCCGAACCCCTGCTCAACCCGGCCGTGGATTGGCCGCGCTTTGCCAAGGCCGCGTGGTCGCAGGTGGCTAAGATGTTCGCCCTCCCCGGCCAGTCGGCCGGTGGCAGCACCCTGGCCACGCAACTGGAGAAGTATCGGCACTCGCCCGACGGCCTGACCGGTTCGGGGCCTGAGAAGATTCGCCAGATGATCTCGGCCAGCGTGCGTGCCTACCAGGACGGTCCGCAGACCCTCGAGGCGCGCCAGCGCATCGTGCGCGACTACCTCAACAGCGTGCCGCTGTCGGCCGTGCCTGGCCATGGTGAAGTGCACGGCATGGCTGAAGGCCTGCGGGTCTGGTACGGCGCCGATTTCGAGCAGGTCAACCGCGCCCTCGCCAGCACCACCACCGACCCCGCCAGCGAAGCCGCGCGTGGGCTCGCCCTGCGCCAGGTACTGTCGCTGATGATCGCCCAGCGCCGCCCTTCGTACTTCCTCAACAAGGGCCATGACGACCTCGTCGAGCTGACCGACAGCCACATTCGCCTGCTGGCCGCCAACGGTATCGTCGACCCGACCCTGGCCACTGCAGCACTGGCCAGCCAGGTCACGTACCGCGATTGGGTGCAGGAGCCGACCTGGCAGCCCAACGAGTCGAACAAGGGCATCAGCGTGGCGCGCAACCGCCTCTCGTCCATGCTCGACCGTCCGCTGTACGACCTTGACCGGCTGGACCTCTCGGCCACCACCACACTGCATGCCGATCTGCAGAAACAGGCCAGCGACTACCTGCGCCACCTAGCCGACCCGGCCTTCGCCCAGCAGATCGGCCTGATCGGCGAGCGTCTGCTGACCTCGGCGAGCACCCGCGAAGTCAGCTACAGCTTCACCCTGTTCGAACGTACGGCCGATGGCTCGCGTGTACGAGTGCAGACCGATAACACCGACCAGCCGTTCGACATCAACGAAGGCAGCAAGCTGGAGCTGGGATCGACGGCCAAGATGCGCGTGCTCACCACCTACCTCGAGATCATTCATGAACTGCATGAGCGCTACGCCGGGCAGACACCCGCGCAACTTCGCCAGGTGAAGATCGAGGAAGCCGATCGGCTGTCGCGCTGGGTGCTCGACTACATGATCCAGAACCCCGGCGTGGACGCGCGGGCACTGCTCGGCGCCGCCCTGGAGCGCAAGTACTCGGCAAGCCCTGCCGAAAGTTTCTTCACCGGCGGCGGGATCCACACCTTCGGCAACTTTCGCCGCGAGGACAACGGCCGCATTCCCACCCTCAAGGAAGCGCTGCAGGAATCCATCAACCTGCCCTTCATCCGCCTGATGCGCGACCTGGTGCGTTACAGCACCTACTCCGCCCCGAGCAACAGCGGGCAGTTGCTCAAGGACGACGACGATCCGCGTCGCCAGGAATACCTGGCACGCTTCGCCGATCGCGAAGGCACGGAGTTCCTTCAGCGCTTCTGGAAGAAGTACCAGCGCAAGACCACCGAGCAGCGCCTGGAAACCTTTCTCGACGGTATGCGCCCTACCCCGCAGCGGCTGGCGGCCGTGCACCGCTACCTGTACCCCAATGCGCCCCAGGCGCAATTCGATCGCTTCGTGCGCGAGCACAGCAAGAGCGACAACGTCACCGACCAGCGCCTGAACGAGATGTACGTCGGCTATGGTCCGGGCCGCTACAACCTGCCGGATCAGGGCTACATCGCGCGCGTCCACCCGCTGGACCTGTGGCTGCTGGGCTACCTGCTCAATCACCCGGACGCCAAGTTCGGCGAGGCGGGCGCGGCCAGCCGGTTCGAGCGGCAGGAGGTCTACAGCTGGCTGTTCAACAGTCGCCACAAACGCGCCCGCGACAACCGTATCCGCACCATGCTGGAGATTGAAGCGTTTACCGATATCCATCAGCGCTGGCAGCGCGTGGGTTATCCGTTCGATCATCTGGTGCCGTCGCTGGCAACCGCCATCGGCAGCTCCGGTGACCGCCCTGCGGCATTGGCCGAGCTGATCGGCATCATTCAGAACGATGGCATCAAGCTGCCTACCGTGCGCATCGACACTCTTCACTTTGCTGCCGACACGCCCTACGACACGCGGGTGATCAGCGATCCGGACCGCGGCAAGCGGGTCCTGCCCGCCGAGGTGGCGGCGGCCATGCGCGAGGCGTTGTCGCAGGTGGTGGACGCCGGCACCGCGCGGCGGGTATCGGGCAGCTTCAAGACCGATGACGGCACGGCGCTGGTGATGGGCGGCAAGACCGGCACCGGTGACAACCGTATTTCCAGCTTCGGCGCCGGTGGCCGGGTCATCAGTTCGAAGGCCATCAACCGTACCGCCACATTCGTGTTTTTCATCGGTGAAAATCACTTCGGTACCTTGACCGCATTCGTGCCGGGCAAGGCGGCGGAGGGCTTTCGCTTCACATCGGCGCTTCCAGTGCAGGTGCTCAAGGGCATGGCTCCGATTCTTACACCCTATCTGCAGCCGGGTGCGCATACCCAGTGCAATGCGCCCTTGCAGGCGGCGCGTTGAACGGGACTGCGAATTCATCGACTCGCCTGTGGCCGCGTAATAAGCTATATCGATAGCCCCCTATCGGCCCAGGAGCCCCTCTCAATGAAGGCAGAAAATCCGTTCGGTATTCAGCGCGTCATGCACGAGATCAAACGTCGCCGCCTGCAGGTGTTGCGCGTTGCACAGCTCACTCCGCGCATGCGCCGCATCACCCTCGGCGGCCCCGAGCTGGCCGGTTTCGTCAGCGAAGGCTGCGATGACCACATCAAGCTGATGTTCGCCACCACCCCGGAGCAACAAGCGGCGCTCGACACCATGGTGCTGGGGGCGCCGACGCCCGAAGGTGCCAAGCCTGACATGCGCGACTACACCCCTCGCCGCTTCGACCTCGCGGCCGGCGAGCTGGACATCGACTTCGTTCTGCACGGCGATGGCCCTGCCGCGACCTGGGCCGCCCAGGCCGAGCCAGGTCAATTCCTGCATATCGGCGGCCCACGCAGCTCGATGCATGTACCGGATGTGTTCGACGCCTACCTGCTGATCGGCGACGAAACCGCCATTCCGGCCATGGCCAGGCGCCTGGAGGAGTTGCCGGGCAATCGCCGTGCGCTTTTGGTCATCGAAGTGGAGAACGCTCAGGAACAGCAGTCGTTCGACAGCGCGGCGGCCTTCGACGTGATCTGGGTCGACCGGCACCAGGGCGACCTGTTGCAGACCGTAAAGGATATACGCCTGCCCGACGGCGTGGTCTATGGCTGGATCGCGACCGAGGCCGGGCTGTCACGCAAGTTGCGGCGCGTGCTGCTGGATGACCACAAGCTAAGCGAGGAGCAGATCAAGGCCGCTGGCTACTGGCGTCATGAGGGCGACGACAGCGAGTGAGGCTGTCGGCAGGGGTACTTGCGGGAGCGCCTAGCGCGCACCTGCGCGACCCCAGCAGCGGTCTATCACCAGCACCAGTGCGGAACAGCCGATGAAGGCCACCAGCACCCCCAGTGCGTTCAGCCACACTTGGCTCATGCCCAGTTTCGAGACGTCCAGAAACGGATAGGGATACACACCGATGCTGTGCCCGCGCAGCAACAGGTAGGCGAAGTAGACCACAGGGTAGACCGCCCAGGCCGCCATGTGCCACAGGCGCAGCGTGCCTTTAGGCACGCAGCACGCCCAATACACCACGAACGCCACGGGCAGCACATCGTGCAGCAACTCGTTGGCCAGCCATTGCCAGCCCTGAGGGTGCCACAGGTTGCGCAGCAACAAGCTATAGGCGACGCCCACCACCACGATGCTGACCAGCACCCCGCCGCTCACAGCCGGCCGCAGGCAGAGCCGACGCCACATCGAATCGCGCTTCGACACATGGGCAGTCAACACACCAGCCACTGCCGTATTGGTGAGGATGGTGAAAAAGCTGAAGAAATGCACCAGCCCACCCAGCAGGCTCGCTTCGATCTGGAAACGCGACCACAGCACGAGGTACAGCTGCAATGCCAAGGCAAACCAGGTGCCGGCCGCCGCCAGCGCAACCAACCGGCGTTCGGCGGGGATCAACGCTTGCCGCGCTGCAATTGCACGTACAGCCGCTCGACCTTTTCCCGCGCCCAAGGCGTCTTGCGCAGGAAGGTCAGGCTTGACTTGATGCTCGGGTCGCTCTTGAAGCAGCGGATATCGATCCGTTGCGCCAGTCCTTCCCATTGGTAATGCGCCACGAGCGCAATGAGGATCTGCTCCAGCGTCACGCCGTGCAGGGGGTTGTGTGTAGGCTCATGCATGCCAGGCTCCAGGAACGGCGGGGCAGAAGGTGCGCACCTTAACCAACGCGCACGGTCGCGCAAAGCTTTTATTGGGCGAGCGCCGTGGGGCGCAAAAGCTATCGAAGCGGGCGCTGCGCCTGCCCGCCCCCTGCGGCAGGCCGCCGCACTGTTGCAGTTTTGGCAACTGACCCTCTTTCAAACCCGGCTTTAAAAGCGGGGCCTCGAGCTATATCCTTCCGCCGCAACAAACTGAAACGTTTCACTTTTGAAAAATAACGAAGCGACTCTCGAACAGCTTCGGACCCACCAGAAGAACTCTCTGCCAATGCCTCTCACTGCCCCCTCACGCCCCATGGCGTTTTTGCCGTTCACCGCGCTACTTGCGTTGGGTACCCTGGGCACCAGCCAAAGCGCTGTTGCCCTGCCCGCTTTCGATTCGCAGTCTCCGTTCATGTTCGGCGACTGGAACGGCACCCGCGGAGATCTTTCCGCCAAAGGCTACGATTTCAAGCTCGACTACACCGGCGAAGTCGGCAGCAACCTGCACGGCGGTTACAACCACGACCATGCCACGCGCTACAGCGACCAGTTTGCGTTGGGCGTGCACATGGACCTGGAGAAGATCCTCGGTTGGCACGACGCCGAGTTCCAGCTCACCCTGACCGACCGCAACGGCGATAACATCAGCAACGACCGAATCAACGATCCGCGTGTCGGCGGTTTTACATCGGCGCAGGAAGTCTGGGGTCGCGGCAACATCACGCGGATCACCCAGCTGTGGTACCAGCAGAAGTTCTTCGACCAGCGCCTGGACATCAAGGCCGGTCGCTTCGGTGAAGGCGAAGAATTCAACAGCTTCCCGTGCGACTTCCAGAACCTGGCGTTCTGTGGCTCGCAGGTGGGCAACTGGGTCGGCAGCGCCTGGTACAACTGGCCGGTGAGCCAGTGGGCGTTGCGCATCAAGTACAACATCACACCGCAGTTGTATGCCCAGGTCGGCATTTTCGAGCAGAACCCATCGAACCTGGAGAACGACAACGGCTTCAAGCTCAGCGGCAGCGGTACCGAGGGCGCCATGCTGCCGGTCGAGCTGATCTGGAAGCCGACGCTTAACGAGCTGCCGGGCGAGTACCGTGCCGGCTACTACTACAGCACCGCAGACGCAGACGACGTCTACAAGGACCGCAGCGGCCAGCCTGCCGCCATCACCGGCCAGGATTACCGCAGCGCATCCAGCCGTCACGGTTTCTGGCTGGGCGCCCAGCAGCAGTTGACCAGCGTCGCCAGCGACAACTCGCGCGGCCTGAGCGTGTTCGCCAACGCCACCCTGCATGACAAGAAAACCAACGCCATCGACAACTACGTCCAGGCCGGCGTCGTCTACAAGGGTCTGTTCGATGCGCGCGCGCGCGATGACATCGGTTTCGCCGTGGCCAGGGTCCACGTCAACCCGGCGTATCGCAAGAACGCCGAGTGGCATAACCGTACCCTCGCGCTCAGCGATTACAACGATGCCGCGTACCTGCCGATCCAGGACACCGAGTACAGCGCCGAGCTCTACTACGGGGTTCACATGGCCAACTGGCTGGTGCTGCGGCCGAACCTGCAATACATCCGCCACCCGGGCGGCGTCAGCCACATCGACGACGCACTGATTGGCGGCTTGAAGATTCAAGCATCGTTCTGAAACTAAACGGCGCTGAAATACCCTTACACACACGAGCTCAGAAAAACTTGAACTCTGCTGAACCATTTGAACATGACGGAGAAAACTCACTATGAGCACTGACGGTGCTTTGCGTCGGTCGCGCCTGCTGCCCAAACTTTTGGGCATCGTGATGCTGCTGATGGGTCTGGCCTTGCTGGCCGGCGGTATCAAACTGGCCACCTTGGGTGGCTCGCTGTACTACCTGATCGCCGGTATCGGCGTAGGCTTCACTGGCGTACTGCTGCTGCAGGGTCGTCGCTCGGCCATTGGTCTGTATGCAGCGGTATTGTTTGCCAGCACCGTCTGGTCGCTGTACGAAGTGGGTCTGGACTGGTGGCAACTGGTGCCGCGCCTGGCCCTCTGGTTTGCCTTGGGCGTGGTCCTGCTGCTGCCCTGGTTCCGCAAGCCACTGCTGCGCCAGCCTGCGCCCAAAGCTACGGCTGCGCTGAGCATCGCCGTGGTTCTGGCGGGCCTCTGCGCACTGGCCAGCCAGTTCACCAACCCTGGTGAAATCAAAGGCGAGCTGGACCGCGAAACCGCCAACATGCCCAACACCGCACCGGCGATGCCCGACGGCGACTGGAACTCCTATGGCCGCAGTGCCCACGGTGACCGTTACTCGCCCCTGGCGCAGATCACCCCGGAGAACGTCAGCAAGCTGACCCCGGCCTGGACCTACCGCACCGGCGACATCCCTGGCCCGAACGATCCGGGCGAGACCACTGCGGAGAACACCCCGCTCAAGGTCAACGGCATGCTCTACGTGTGCACGCCGCACAGCCAGGTCATCGCTCTGGACCCGGACACCGGCAAGGAAATCTGGCGTTTCGACCCGAAGATCAGCACGCAGAACGCGCCGAACTTCAAGGGTTGGGCACACATGACCTGCCGTGGCGTGTCGTATCACGATGACGCAGCCTACGCTGCTGCCAGCCCGGTCACCGACGCCAGCGCACCTGCGGCTGCGCCGACTGCCTGCCCGAAACGCATCTTCGTGCCGACTGCCGACACTCGTCTGATCGCCCTGAATGCCGACACTGGCAAGATGTGCGAAGACTTTGGTGACAAGGGCCAGATCGACCTGCGCGCCAACATCGGCGAGTTCGCCGCGGGTGGTTACTACTCCACCTCGCCACCGGCCGTGACCAAGAACCTGGTGGTGATCGGCGGCCACGTGACCGACAACGTGTCGGTGGACGAGCCTTCGGGCGTGATCCGTGCCTATGACGTGCATGACGGTCACCTGGTATGGAACTGGGACAGCGGCAACCCCGACGACACCACGCCGATTGCCCCTGGCCAGACCTACACCCGCAACTCGCCGAACATGTGGTCCATGTTCAGCGTCGACGAAAAGAACGGCATGCTGTACCTGCCCATGGGCAACCAGATGCCCGACCAGTGGGGCGGCAACCGCACTCCCGAGTCGGAGAAGTACAGCGCCGGCCTGACCGCGCTGGACATCGACACCGGCCATGTGAAGTGGACCTACCAGTTCACCCATCATGACCTGTGGGACATGGACGTGGGTGGTCAGCCTACCCTGATGGACCTCAAGACCGCCGAGGGCGTGAAGCCTGCCGTGCTGGCCTCGACCAAGCAGGGCAGCATCTACGTGCTGAACCGCCTGACCGGCGAGCCGATCGTGCCGATCCACGAAGTGCCGGTGCCCCAGGGCGCGGTGGAAGGCGACCATACCTCGCCGACTCAACCGAAATCCGACCTCAACTTCATGCCACCGGTCATGCAAGAACGCGACATGTGGGGCGTGACGCCATTCGACCAGATGCTGTGCCGGATCGACTTCAAGTCGCTGCGCTATGAAGGTCCGTTCACTCCACCTTCGCTGCAGGGCACCTTGGTGTACCCAGGCAACTTCGGCGTGTTCGACTGGGGCGGCCTGTCGGTCGATCCAGTGCGCCAGGTGGCTTTCGTCAATCCAAGCTACATGGCTTTCCGCTCCAAGCTGGTGCCTGCTGCAGAAGTGGCCGGCGGCCCTGGTCGCAAGAGCGAAACCGAAGGCGTGCAGCCGAACAAGGGCGCACCTTATGGCGTGATCCTGGAAGCGCTGCTGTCGCCGATGGGCCTGCCGTGCCAGGCACCGGCCTGGGGCTACGTTGCCGCAGTCGACCTGACCACGCACCAGACCATCTGGAAACACAAGAACGGGACCGTGCGCGACAGCTCGCCTGTGCCAATCCCCTTGACCATGGGCGTGCCGAGCCTGGGTGGTGCTTTCACCACAGCCAGCGGCGTGTCGTTCCTCAGCGGTACGCTTGACCAGTACCTGCGTGCCTACGATATCCGTAACGGCAAGCAGCTGTGGGAAGGTCGCCTGCCTGCAGGCGCACAGACCACGCCGATGACCTATACCGGCAAGGACGGCCGTCAGTACGTGCTGGTGGTGGCTGGCGGGCATGGTTCGCTGGGTACCAAGCAGGGCGACTATGTGATGGCGTTTGCACTGCCTGAAAACAAGTGATGTCGATGTAATGAAAAACGGCTCCTTCGGGAGCCGTTTTTTTTGGCGGAGTGTCAGTGATGCATTATTCGCCGCCCTATTCGCGGGCAGAGCCCGCTCCCACAGGTTTTGCTTCATACCCAACTATGTGGGAGCGGGCTTGCGCGTAAGGCGGCGAATAGGACTTCACTGACACCCCCTACTTCTCAATCACCTCCCCCCGCTGCGCCGCCAGCCTGGCCAGCAGCCGATTCTGCGCCGGCACCGGAACACCCTGGGCTTCCATGGCCTTGATCAGATCCTCCACCAGCGCGTTGAACTCACTGCGGCTGATCTGCTGGCCCTTGTGCGCTTCGACCATGTCATCCCCGGTGTACTCGCACGGCCCACCTGCCTCGACGCAGAACTTGTCGATCAACTGCGCACGCAGCAACTCGATGTTGACGTTGCGAAAGTGCGCCACGATTCGCTCATCCCGGGCCACATTCAGCAACATTCCCTCAACGATCCGGCTAATTCCCGGCTTGCCGCCGAGTGCCTGGTACAGGCTGTCGTCACGCGCTGGCTGCTGTTGGCCCGCGCAAGCACCCAGCAACAGGGCCATGCCCAGCACATAAAGGCGCATCTCAGAAACTCCCCTGCACGGACAGGTAGGTGCCGTTCTGGTTGTCCAGCGTGGCGATCTCGCCCAGCCTCGCGTAGGCCAGCACGATCGCCAGATGCTTGTTGGGGAAATACCCCAGGAACACATCCGCCCAGTCGCTTTCGCCGGCGAACGACAGGTTGTCCGGCTTCTCGCGGTACTCCACGCCCAACGCCCAGCGCGGGTTGAACAGCACGGCCAGCGAGCCCTCCTTGAGCAGGCTGCGGCTGTCGCGGCGATCACCGCCGAAGCCCAACAGGCCCAGTTCGTTGGCGCGGCTGTAGCGCACACCGCCATTGACCAGCAGGTTGTAGCCAAACGCTGCGCCCATGAACAGGCGACTGGCCGTCAGGTAACCCTCGACATCTTCGTCACGCTTGGCGCCGACCAGGCTGGGAATGAGGAAGTCCTTCTGCCGCTTGTACGCCAGGCCCAGCGCCACCTGTGGCAGTTGATCGTAGATCAGGTCACCGAACAGGCGCACCTTCACCCCGAAAACGTCCTGGCTGAGGGTGTCTTCGGGTAAGCCCAGCTTGTGCACCAGCGACCCCAGGTCGAAGCGTTGTCGGGCGTAGGAGAATTCGATGCGATTGTCGTAGCTGGCGGCCATGCCTGCCACGCCGAGCCGGTAGTCCGGCAGGTCCACGCGGGTGGCAAATGCCGTCGCGCCCCATTCGCCCTGCTCGCCATAGCCGGAAAGCACCGCCCAGGGCGTGATCCCCCCACCGGCGGCGCCGTCGATACTGCTGGCACCGCCGGTGGCCAACAGACGGCCCTCGTTGGCGTGGAGCGAAGGTTGCCAACACAAGGCCAGCGAGCATAACAACATGGCTTTTCGCATCATGACATCAATGAACCACGGCAATTGAAGTGGGCGAGGATTGCTGCATCCAGGCTTCGAAGGCGACAGCGGTCAGCGGCCGGCTGATCAGATAGCCCTGGGCGGTGTCGCAGTTCCAGCGTTCGAGCAAGCGCAGGCTGTGTTCGTATTCGACGCCCTCGGCCACCACTTTGAGGCCCAGGTTGTGGCTCATTTCGATGGTGGACCGCACGATCACTGCATCCTCGCTGGTTTCGTCGAGGTTGCGCACGAACGACTGGTCGATCTTGAGCTCCTGCACCGGCAGGCGCTTGAGGTGGGCCAGCGACGAATAACCGGTGCCAAAGTCGTCGACAGACAAGCTGATACCGCAGTCGCGCAGGCTGTTGAGCACCTTCAATGCCTTCTCGGGCTCGCGCATGATCGCGCTTTCGGTGATCTCGAAAATCAACTGCTCGGCCGGCACCTGGTGCAGGCCCAGCAGGCGCACGACCCGCTCGGGCAGATCGGACCCCAGCAGGTCGTCCGCCGAGATGTTCAGCGACAACTGCACGACCAGGCCGCGCGTGCTCCACTCGCTCAACTGCCGAATGCCTTCCTCGATGACCCACCGGGTCAGCGTCTGGATACTGCCGGTGCGCTCGGCCAGCTCAATGAATTCACCCGGCGAGACATTGCCCAACTGCGGATGCTGCCAACGCAGCAAGGCTTCGGCCTGGCGTACCTGCTTGTCGCGCAGGTCCAGCTTGGGCTGGTAGTGCAAAGACAACTCGTTGTTCGCGGCGGCCCGACGCAGGTCGCGGATCAGCCGTACCTGACGCTGGTGCGCAAGGTCACGACCGTGCTGATACACCTGCAGGCGACCCGGCATGTCGGCGGCGTCTTTCATCGCGATTGCCGAGCGCGCCAACAGCTCCTCGGCACTCAGGCCGTCGGAGGGAAAGGCCGCGATACCGATACGGCAGTCGATGGCAACGTCATGGCCACCAAAACGATGGGGTTGCAGCAGCACCTGTTGCAGTTTGTCGGCCACCGCCACGGCGCTGTCGCTGTCGAGGTTTTCCAGCAGCAGGAGGAATTCGTCGGTGATCAGGTGCGCCACCGTGTCGCCGGGTCGCACCAGTTCCAGCAGGGTCTGCGCGACTTGCTGGAGCAGTTTGTCGACGAAGGTCGGTCCGCCGCTTTCACTGAGCTCACGCAAATTGTCGATCCCGATGTACAGCAGGCCGATCGGGCGGTCGGCGGCAATGGCGCTGCCCAGTCGCTCCATCGCCAGCGTGCGGTTGGGCAAGCCGGTCAGGGCATCGTGCAAGGCATTGTGGGCCAGTTGCAGCTCGCGTTCGGCGATCCCGGCCTGCATGCGACTGATGGCCTTGGCCAGCACGCCCAGTTCGTCGGTGCGGTCCAGCGGTACGTCGGTCTGGTAGTCGCCATGGCCAATGCGCCCAGCGGCCCGCGCCAGGCTCTGCACCGGCAGCGAGACACTGCGCGCCAGCAGCAAGGCACCCACCAGGGAGGCCAGCAATGCGGCGAAGGCAATGCCGAAGATATTGCGATCCAGGGCGACGAACGCGCGCATCGCCTCATCCAGCGGGCTCTGCAACAGCGCCATGACCTTTCCGCCCTCCGGGCCACTGCTGCTGGCCAGCAGCAAGGGCTGGCTGAGGTACGTGCGATCGTTGTGTTCGGAAAGGGAAATGTGCTGCGCCGCCGATTCATTGACCTGCATCCATTGACTGATGCTGGCGGACAATTCGGTCGGCTGGGTGCTCACCAGCGTGCCGACCTTGCCGGCCTCGGTGGTCAGGAAGGACACCTGCAAGTTGGTCAGCGAGTGCAACTCCTGAGCAAGGGTCACATCCATGCTGAAACCCATCACCACCCGCGCGATCGGCAGCGGTGCCAGCACCGGCGCTTCCACCAGCAGGTGCGGCAACCCCTGCAACGGCACGAACAGCATCGACTGGCTGGTTCGGCGGGCTTCGCGCAGCGCCGTGTCGTAGGGAAACACGCTGCCGGTGGGGACCTGATCCACGGTGCTGGCCAGTACCCGACCGTCCATGCCCAACACGAACATGTCGGTGGCGCCGATGCGCGCGCCTTGGTTCTGCAGAGCCGAACGGATGGTCGGCGAGTCGCCGCTGGACACCGCATCGCGGAAACCGAAGTCAGCAGCCAGCAACTGCACGCCGTCGCGCAGGCGCCGACCGCGCACATCCAGCAGACGCTCGAACACTCGCGTGCCCACTTGCAGCTGCTCGCGCGCCTGGGCGCGCACCGCATCGTTGGTGGCCACTTTCACGGCCACGGTCAACGCCCCCACTACCACTGACAGCAGCAGAATGAGTACGCAGGCGATGCGCGCCTGGAAACTATTGCGCAGCTTCACCGGCAGCCTTTTTGAATGCATCGCTGAAAGCGCCGGTCGCCGGCTCCTGCGCAGCATCGTCCGCCGTCGCCTCGACCTTCAGGGTGTAGTTCTGCGTCATGGCCGTAGCCGTCATGTCGATCTCGCCTCCTGGCTGCACTTGCGCATCCACACTGCGCGGATGCCACAGGCTCACTTGATAGCGGCCTGCGGGCAATTGATCGAAACGCACGCGCCCCTGCTCGTCGCTGACGGCGAACCAGGGATCGTCGGTGACATAGATATAGCCAAGCATCCAGTCGTGGATATTGCAACCCAGGACTACGACGCCGGCCTTGTCGAACAGCTCCGGCTGGCTCGGCGTGCCTTCATAAAGCCGCAGTTCGAAGCGTTTGGCGGGCGAAAAGGAATACACCTGATGGCGGATATTGTCGCTGTTGGGGAATGAAACCGAGGTACCCGTCGCCACGGCCAGCACGTGCGGCAGGTATTTCTGCGCGCGCTGATCCATGATGGCCTTGGCTTGCCTGGAACCCACGCCTGCCGGGCCACCGGACAGGCTGAGCACCGCGTCGGCCAGCGGCTTGCCGTCGGCCTGCGTGATACGCGCGTCGAAGGACGCTGCGTTGACCCACGTGCTGAGGACGAAACAGCCGAGCAAGGCGCCAAACCTGATCATGAAAATTTACCTGACGGATGAAAGTGTCGCCTGCCGCGGCCTGCCAGGGCTACAAGCCCGGTTACAACCTTATCGGCAGCCGGCTGCAAAGCTTCAGTGCAACCATTGAAACCAGTCGCACCCTGCCCCATCTAAGCAGCATAGTCATTGACGCAGGTGCCCCATGAGCGACCAGCAGGAATCCAACGAGAATCCGTCCGAAGATCTGGACAACGAGCACATCGAGCACTCGACCCACTCCAGCACCGAGCTGGCCCTGCCTGGGCAGAACCTGCCGGACAAGGTCTACGTCATCCCGATCCACAACCGCCCGTTCTTCCCCGCGCAGGTGCTGCCGGTCATCGTCAACGAAGAACCCTGGGCAGAAACCCTGGACCTGGTCGCCAACACCGAGCACCACTCGCTGGCGCTGTTCTTCATGGACACCCCGCCCGACGATCACCGTCATTTCGATACCTCCAGCCTGCCGCTGTACGGCACCTTGGTGAAAATCCACCACGCCAGCCGCGAAAACGGCAAGCTGCAATTCGTCGCGCAGGGGCTGTCGCGCGTGCGCATCCGCACCTGGCTCAAGCACCATCGCCCGCCGTATCTGGTGGAAGTCGAATACCCGCAGCAGCCCATCGAGCCCACCGACGAGGTGAAGGCCTACGGCATGGCGCTGATCAACGCCATCAAGGAGCTGCTGCCGCTCAATCCGCTGTACAGCGAAGAGCTGAAGAATTACCTCAACCGCTTCAGCCCCAACGACCCGTCGCCACTGACCGACTTCGCCGCCGCGCTCACCTCGGCCACGGGCAACGAACTGCAGGGCGTACTCGACTGCGTGCCGATGCTGCGGCGCATGGAAAAAGTTCTGCCGATGCTGCGCAAGGAAGTCGAGGTCGCGCGGCTGCAGAAAGAAATCTCCGCCGAAGTGAACAAGAAGATCGGCGAGCACCAGCGCGAGTTCTTCCTCAAGGAACAGCTCAAGGTCATCCAGCAAGAGCTGGGCCTGACCAAGGACGATCGCAGCGCCGACGTCGAGCAGTTCCAGCAGCGTCTGCAGGACAAGACCTTGCCGCCCGCCGCGCAGAAGCGCATCGACGAGGAAATGCAGAAGCTGGCGATCCTGGAAACCGGCTCGCCGGAATACGCCGTCACGCGCAACTATCTGGATTGGGCCACTGCCCTGCCATGGGGTGTGTACGGCAAGGACAAGCTCGATCTGAAGCATGCGCGCAAGGTGCTCGACCAGCACCATGCCGGCCTCGACGACATCAAGACGCGCATCATCGAATTTCTCGCCGTGGGCGCCTACAAAGGTGAGATCAGCGGCTCCATCGTGCTGCTGGTGGGCCCGCCGGGCGTGGGCAAGACCAGCGTCGGCAAGTCCATCGCCGAATCGCTGGGTCGTCCTTTCTATCGCTTCAGCGTCGGCGGCATGCGTGACGAAGCCGAGATCAAGGGCCATCGCCGCACCTACATCGGCGCCCAGCCGGGCAAGCTGGTGCAGGCGCTCAAGGACGTCGAGGTGATGAACCCGGTGATCATGCTCGACGAGATCGACAAGATGGGCCAAAGCTTCCAGGGCGACCCGGCGTCGGCGCTGCTGGAGACGTTGGACCCGGAACAGAACGTCGACTTCCTCGACCACTACCTGGATCTGCGCCTGGACCTGTCCAAGGTGCTGTTCGTGTGTACTGCCAACACCCTGGACTCCATCCCCGGCCCGCTGCTCGACCGTATGGAAGTGATCCGCCTGTCCGGCTACATCACCGAAGAGAAAATGGCCATTGCCAAGCGCCATCTGTGGCCCAAGCAACTGGCCAAGGCCGGTGTCGACAAGAACCGCCTGACCATCAGCGACAGTGCGCTGCGCACGGTGATCGAAGGCTATGCCCGCGAGGCCGGTGTGCGCCAGCTGGAAAAACAGCTGGGCAAACTGGTGCGCAAAGCGGTGGTGCAGTTGATCGACAAGCCCGACGTGCCGATCAAGCTGGTACCCAAGGACCTCGAAGCCTCCCTGGGCATGCCGGTGTTCCGCAGCGAGCAGGTGCTGTCGGGCAAGGGCGTGATCACCGGCCTGGCCTGGACCAGCATGGGTGGCGCCACCTTGCCGATCGAGGCGACGCGCATCCATACCCTGAACCGAGGTTTCAAACTGACTGGGCAACTGGGCGAGGTAATGAAGGAGTCGGCAGAAATTGCCTACAGCTACGTCAGCTCCAACCTTGCGCAGTTCGGCGCCGATTCCAAGTTCTTCGACGAGGCCTTCGTGCACTTGCACGTACCCGAAGGCGCCACGCCCAAGGACGGCCCGAGTGCGGGGGTGACCATGGCCAGTGCCCTGCTGTCTTTGGCCCGTGATCAGGCGCCGAAGAAAGGCGTGGCCATGACCGGCGAGCTGACCTTGACCGGGCACGTGCTGCCGATCGGCGGCGTGCGCGAAAAAGTCATCGCCGCGCGGCGGCAGAAAATCATGGAGTTGATCCTGCCCGAGCCAAACCGAGGCAATTTCGAAGAGCTGCCGGATTACCTCAAGCAGGGCATCACCGTGCACTTCGCCAAACGTTTCGCCGACGTCGCCAAGATTCTCTTCTAACCCATCCACCCCCTGTAGCAGCGGCGCAAGCCGCGTCAGGGGGCATCGCGTCCCTTCAGACATACTTCATCGACCGCCGACGCGGCTCGCGCCGCTGCTACGACGGCCCCATCCGCCACACCGTTGCGCGCTGACGCGGTCCAGGCGGTGGCCACAACGCCTCTAAACAACACGATCCCTGTAGCAGCGGCGCGAGCCGCGTCCGGCCCCGCCGCCGCCCTACCAGACTCACCACAATCTCCCCAAACGCGGCTCAGGTGCCTCACTCCTGCACATTCGACGAACTGGGTTATGCTTTCCAGATCCTCGTCCGTTCGGAGCCACCATGTCCGTCGTCCGCCTGATCCTGCCCGCCAGCCTTGCCGCGCTCACAGCCTGCGCCCAGCAACCGCTTCACAGCGTCGTGCTGGAAAGTCAGAGCCACTGCCCGGTTGTCCTCAACGTCGACCAGACCATCACCCTGCAATTGCCCACCAACCCCAGCACCGGCTACCGCTGGCTGGTTCAGAATCCGGGCGCTAGCGTTTTGCGCAGCCTCGGGCCAGAGGTCTACAGCCATCCCGAAGAGGCCGGTGTGGTCGGAGCCGCCGGGCAATCCACCTGGCGCTTTCAGGCGCGCACCCCAGGCAAAGGTCACCTGATGCTGGTGCTGCAGCAACCCTGGGCCCCGGAAATCCCCCCAGCCCAAACCTTTAGCTGCGACATCACCGTAAAATAATCCGTAGGAGCGGTCATCGGCCGCGAAACGGGCACCGCGGTACAACTGACACACCGCGGGGCCCTTCGCGGCCACAGACCGCTCCTACAGGAATCGTCATCCCCCCCGTAGGAGCGGTCATCGGCCGCGAACCAGGCGCCGCGGTTCAACTGCCAAACCGCACATCCCACAAAAAATGCACCCCCGCCCTACATCCGCTAAAATGCCGCCCCGTTTTCCCGCAACCCGCCTGGATCGCCCCGTGAGCAAAGAGCCCGACCGCCTATTCGCCCAGCCCCTGAGCCAGGTCCCCGACTTCGCCTTCAACGAAGACGTGGTGCGCGTGTTCCCGGACATGATCAAACGCTCGGTCCCCGGCTACCCCACCATCGTCGAAAACATCGGCGTGCTCGCGGCGCAATTCGCCCAGCCCAACACCACACTCTACGACCTGGGCAGCTCCCTGGGCGCCGTCACCCAAGCCTTGCGTCGCCACGTGCGCGCCGAAGGCTGCCAAGTGATCGCCATCGACAACTCCCAGGCCATGGTCGAGCGCTGCCGCGAATACCTCAACGCGCAGAACTCCATGTTCCAGGAACTGCTCCCGGTCGACGTCATCGAGGGCGACATCCTGGCCCTGGACTTCAAGCCCGCGTCAGTCATCGCGCTCAACTTCACCCTGCAGTTCATCCCCCCGGCCCAGCGCCTGGCACTGCTCACCCGCATCCATCAGGCCCTGGTCCCCGGCGGCGCACTGATCCTCTCGGAAAAACTGCGCTTCGAAGACGACCAACAACACGACTTGCTCACCGACCTGCACATCGCCTTCAAACGCGCCAACGGCTACAGCGACCTGGAAATCGCGCAGAAACGCAGCGCCATCGAAAACGTCATGAAGCCTGACAGCCTCGAAGAAAACCGCGATCGCCTGCTCGCCGCCGGCTTCAGCAAGGTCGTGCCCTGGTTCCAATGCCTCAACTTCGCCTCGATGATCGCCCTGCCATGATTGACCTGTCCCCGCTCGTCCGCCGCCTGGCCAACACCCCGCTGGCCAACTGGGCCAATGGCCTGCAAGCCCAGCTCGACACCAAGATGGAAAAAGGCCACGGCGACCTCCAGCGCTGGCAGAGCGCACTCGACGCTCTGCCCCCGGTCACCGCCTGCAACATAGACCTGGTCCACGGCCTGCGCCTGGACTGCGAAGACAACTCCGCCACCTACGACCAGATGCGTACCGCTCTGATGGGTCTGTCCCCGTGGCGCAAAGGCCCCTTCGACCTGTTCGGCGTCCACGTCGACACCGAATGGCGCTCGGACTGGAAATGGGAACGCGTCGCCCCCCACCTCGACCTGCGCGGCAAACGCGTGCTCGACGTCGGCTGCGGCAACGGTTACTACCAGTGGCGCATGCTCGGCGCCGGCGCCGACAGCGTCATCGGCGTCGACCCCAACTGGCTGTTCTTCTGCCAGTTCCAGGCCGTGCAACGCTACTTGCCCCACCTCCCGGCCTGGCACCTGCCCTTCGCCCTGGAAGACCTGCCTGCCGGGCTGGAAGGTTTCGACACGGTGTTTTCCATGGGCGTGTTCTACCACCGCCGCTCACCCATCGAGCACCTGTTGGCGCTCAAGGATTGCCTGGTCAAAGGCGGCGAACTGGTCCTCGAAACACTGGTGGTACCCGGCGACGAGCATCAGGTGCTGGTCCCCGAAGACCGCTATGCGCAGATGCGCAACGTCTGGTTCCTGCCTTCCGTCCCAGCCCTGGAAAAGTGGGTGCGCCGCGCCGGCTTCACCGACGTGAAATGCGTGGACGTGAGCCTTACCACCGTGGCCGAGCAACGCGGCACCGAATGGATGAAATTCCAGTCGCTGAGCGACTTCCTCGACCCTAACGACCACAGCAAAACGGTCGAAGGCCTGCCAGCGCCGATGCGCGCGGTGATCACTGCCCGGAAATAGCCCAAAAGCCTGGAATGGGCAAATGGACGGTGAAATAAACACCGGCGCACTTGCCTTCCTGCCGCTCATCGACTCCTTCACAGAACCATAAAAAAACTTGAAACGGTTGCATTTGCTGCAAGCCAAGCAGGGCAAGGTTTTGCGCCCAGCACAGCGAAAATCTGGCTGACTTCTAACCAGCTCATTGGGTTTGCAACTCGAACTCAAGCCTATATCCTGTGTCCACTTCTTACCAAAACCACCACATAGGCGATTTTTGGTGTACGCCAGGTCTTTTAGGTCCCGGCCGGACGACTGGCACCAAGGTTGTAAGAAATACCCGTTTCGGCGGTTTTTTTGTGTCCTGGCGTGAACACGAGCAGGCAAAAAACCCTATAATCGCCGCCCACTTCAAGGACCTGAGACATGACCCATCGCGACATCGAAGCCGGCACGAGCACCTCGACCGAAGCTTGCCCGCGAAGTCAGCGTCTCAGCGCGCTCCAACCGGATCGTTGATAGCCCCCGCCAGGGCACCACGCTGAAAAAGCCTGGACCAGGCGACGCAACACGCACACCAAGCCAGCTTGCGCCACGCAACCTCGGCAATCAGATTTCTAAATTCATCAGCCGCCCACAGCGGCCTCGAGCAGGAGCCTCCCCCATGCTGAGCTGGGACGAATTCGACAAAGAAGACGCAGCCGAACCCGCCAAAGGCGCCAACGCCGGCCACGCCAGCGAAGCCGCCATGGACAAGCTCGACAGCGCCGGCGGCGCCGCCGCCCAGGAAGCCCGCGCCGCCAGCGCCAGCGACTCCGCTGCCGTAGCCCGCGCCAAGGCCGCCCTGAACAAACTCGACATCGCCGAAGGCCTGGCCGAGCTCGAAGGCTCCGCCGCCCGCGTCGCCGTCGACGAAAAGCGCATGATCAACTGCCGCGCCGACCTCAACCAACTCGTACCCTTCAAGTACGACTGGGCCTGGCAGAAGTACCTGGACGGTTGCGCGAACCACTGGATGCCGCAAGAAGTCAACATGAACGCCGACATCGCCCTCTGGAAAAACCCGGAAGGCCTGACCGACGACGAACGCCGCATCGTCATGCGCAACCTGGGCTTCTTCAGCACCGCCGACTCCCTGGTCGCCAACAACCTGGCCCTGGCCGTGTACCGTCTGATCACCAACCCGGAGTGCCGCCAGTACATCCTGCGCCAGGCCTTCGAAGAAGCGATCCACACCCACGCCTACCAGTACTGCATCGAATCCTTGGGCATGGACGAAGGCGAAATCTTCAACATGTACCACGAGATCCCATCGGTCGCTAAAAAAGCCGCCTGGGGCCTCAAGTACACTCGCGCCATCTCCGACCCGGAATTCAATACCGGCACCGTCGAAACCGACAAAGAGCTGCTGCGCAACCTGATCGGCTACTACTGCGTACTCGAAGGCATCTTCTTCTACTGTGGCTTCACCCAGATCCTCTCCATGGGCCGCCGCAACAAGATGACCGGCGTCGCCGAGCAGTTCCAATACATCCTGCGCGACGAGTCGATGCACCTGAACTTCGGTATCGACGTGATCAACCAGATCAAAATCGAAAACCCGCACCTGTGGGATGCCGAGCTGAAGGAAGAAGCGTCGCAGATGATTCTGCAGGGCACTCAGCTGGAGATCGAATACGCGCGCGATACCATGCCTCGCGGCGTGTTGGGCATGAATGCGGCGATGATGGAGGACTATCTGAAGTTCATCGCTAACCGTCGGTTGTCGCAGATTGGGTTGAAGGAAGAGTATCCAGGGACTACCAATCCGTTCCCCTGGATGAGCGAGATTATGGACTTGAAGAAGGAGAAGAACTTCTTTGAGACTCGGGTTATTGAGTATCAAACGGGTGGGGCTTTGAGCTGGGATTGATGGTTGGTCCTGCTTAGCACTGCTAGGAAAAGGCCGCCTTTGGGCGGCCTTTTTTGCGCCTAAGATCTAGGTGTTTTCGACCCATCGTCCACACGACATACTTTTCAGTTCATCGAGGGACAATAGGTACAACGTGGTGAACGTGGATGATGCCTTTCGCGTGGTCGCCATAAACCGACTCGAAATCGAAACCAGAAGCTGATCCAGGCCAGTCATCCCCGTCGCAAACCACGACGGGCATACATGGCAAACACCACAATCAATCCAGCGACCAAACCACTGGCCACTGCTACCCCTTCACTGAAAGCAGTATTCGCTGCTTCAGCCAACACCGTTCCTGCTTCAGCAGGTAAACCCTGCGCAAGTGAATGAGCACCACCCAACGTCACCGCAAGAGCGGCCACCTCATCCTCGACTCCCTCGGGCAACACCAGACTTAACCGATACCATGCTGCCACGGCGCCCCCTACCAACGTCGTCCCCAATACCACCCCGACCTCATACGCTGTCTCACTCACAGACGATGCACTGCCTGCCTTCTCAGACGGCACAGCGCTCAGCACAAGGTCGTTGGAAACGCTGGTAATGGCCGCAACTGCGGCATTCAGCAACACGAAAGCCACTGCCACAATCATTGCGGTCGCAGTGAACAACGCCATGGCTGCAAACGCCCCAGCCGTCACGCATAAACAGGCGGGTATCACGACATTCGGCGCTACCCGTTGCGCAATCGGCACAATGGCGAGGCCCGCGGCCACGGCACAGACTTGACCGGGCACCAGTACTAAGCTGGCAGCAATGGGTGACAGACCCAGAACCAGTTGCAACAGCTGGGTAGCGAAAAAGAGGAACCCGATCAGCGCGCCCAGGCTGACGAGATTGACTGTGATCGACATGCTGAAGGCGCTCGAATCGAACAGCCCCAGGTCGAGCAACGGATCCTCCAGCGCCCGTTGGCGTCGGACAAAAGCGATGCCCATCAAAAGGCCTGTCAGCATGCCCACAATTGCGTAGGTATCCAGACCCACCGTGGCCACGTGCTTGAGAGACAGCATCACTCCTGTCATAGCACCTAGGCTCAGCAGGATGCTTGGATAGTCGATCGACAACCCGGCGTGCCGTGGAGACTCTTCAATCATGGGTGAAAGCAGCAGGACCGGCAGCAGGAATGGTACTGCCACCAGAAACACCGACTGCCAACTGAAGAACTGGAGCAGCACGCCACCGAGCAGCGGTCCTGCGGCCGCCCCTAATGTCAGGCAGGTCGCCCACGCCGCGACGGCAAGACGCCTTTCTTCTCGGTCATCGAAGGCGGTCCGGATCAACGCAAGCGTGGCGGGTAGAATCATTGCGCCGAACAAACCCAGTACCGCGCGCCCTGCGATCAAATGCCAAGCCTGTTGGGCGAACACAATGGCAACCGAGATAACCGCGAAACCTGTACATCCCACACATAGCAAGCGGCGATAGCCGACGCGATCGCCCACGCTGCCCATGGTAATCAAAAGGCCAGCCAGCACTAATGAGTAGGCATCAATTACCCATAGCTGTTCGGCGGCCGAGGGGCCAAGGACGACGGCTATCTTGGGAAGAGCGAAATTGAGGATGGTGTTGTCGAGGGTGACGAGCAATACAGGCAGAAGGATCATCAACAGGCCGGCGAGCTTGGAGCGATTGGTAATGATGGACCGTAGCGGGCTTGGGATTTTTGGCATTGATCGGTTCTCCCTGAACGTCAAAGTATGGAGCTCAGGCTTCGCCATTGAGTTAGGCGTGAATTACCCAAGGCAGTCTTGCGGTTTGATTCACACCGTCCTTGGTGTGGGGAGGTCGAACTTACTGACAGATCAGGAGGGTCGCAACTGTTTGGCCAATAAGTTTGTGTCAAGATTTACGATGATGCCCCTCACGCAGTTGGCATCCCTCTACGGACGATGGATTGCAGCGTATGTGGCTCGGCTTAAACCAGCCTTACAGCTCAGCGTATTGGCGCCGAACTAAACCGCCCCTCCCCCAACGACCGTGCATCATTCCCCCTATCATCCCGCGCATCCAAATCCGCGCCCTTCGCTGTCAACGCCTCGAGAATATCCTTGCGCTGAAACAGCGCCGCATACATCGCAGCCGTCTGCCCCGAGTTGTTACGCTCATCCGTCGCGCAGTCAGCTTTTAGCAATCGATGAGCGATGCTCACTTCACCTTTGAAAATAGCCCCCATCAGCGCAGTGTTCCCGCGCTTATCCTGACTACACGGATTAGCCCCAGCCGCCAGCAACTGCTCCACCGCCGCAGTCTGGCCGTGATAGGCCGCCAGAATCAGTGCGGTGTAGCCGCTTTCATCGCGGGTGTCCAAATCATAATGAGCCTCGATGAACGCGCCCAAACGGTCGGTGCTGCCCGTGCGTGCGGCGTCGAAGTACAGTGCTCGAAGTTGCTGCCGGGTATCGGCAGGCGGTGTGTCATCGGCCAAGGCGACCGTTGCAACCATCATCGCCGAGCAGATCCAGGGAATGAAATAGCGCATGAGGTTTTGCTCCTGAAGATCACCGACCGTTGTTGCACGGCCGGTGATCGGATGCATCAGTCCTGCAGCTTGGCGGCCAACTGCTTGACCTTCTCCAAGTCGCCGTTGGCAACTTTGGTTACGCCTGTGCCATAGGCCGGATCGGCTTTGTACAGATACGACAGCATGATGTTTTTGCTCTCGGTATTAGTATCAGCCAGGGAACCGCCGAAGCTGTTGATCAGGTCCTGCTGCTCCTTGGGCGAATAGGAACGGTACAGGTCACCCGCTTGTTTGAAATTCTGCTCGCGCTGAATCTTCGCCTGTTGGGTAGTACCGCTCAAAGCCGTTTGGCTATAACGCGCACTATCGTCACTGGGGCGCGGCGCAAGACGGCTCGGCTCGTAGTTCACCCCACCGGTGGTATGGCCGCTGTTCAAGGCACCATCCTGGTTACCATTGTTGACGGTCACGCGAGGACGGTTGATCGGCAGGCTCATGCCGTTGGCGCCCAGGCGGTACATCTGGGTATCGGCGTACGAGAACACACGGCCTTGCAGCAGACGGTCTTCCGACGGCTCGATACCCGGCACCACGTTGGACGGTGCCATGGCGACCTGCTCGGTTTCCTGGAAGAAGTTGTCGACGTTCTTGTTCAGCACCATCTGCCCGATCTTCTGCTCCGGCACATCTGGCCAGATCTTGGTCGCGTCGAGCGGGTCGAAGGCGAACTTGGCCAGGTCCTCAGGCTTGAGCACCTGGATGTACAAGTCCCACTTCGGGAAATCACCCTTGTTGATTGCGGTGACCAGGTCATGAGTCATGTGCGCGTAGTCTTTGCCCTGGGTTTGCACGACCTGATCGGGATCCAGATTCTTCAGACCCTGCAGGCTCTTCCAGTGAAACTTGACGTAGTGCACTTCGCCCTTGTCGTTGACGAACTTGTAGGCGTGCACGCCATTGCCGTCCATGAAGCGATAGCCAGCAGGCGTGCCCTCATTGGAATACAGCAGCGTGAGGGTACGCGTCGCTTCCGGCACGTGGGAGAAGAAATCGAAACGACGGGAGTCGTCATCGAGGTTGGTGCGCGGATCGGGTTTGAACGCGTGCACCATGTCTGGAAACTTGATCGCGTCACGAATGAAGAAGGTCGGGAAGTTATTGCCGACCAGATCCCAGTTGCCGTCCGCCGTATAGAACTTGGTCGCGAAACCACGTGGGTCGCGCAGCGTTTCCGGCGAGTGGTTGCCGTGAACGACCGACGAGAAGCGCACGAACACCGGTGTGTGAGTTCCTGGCGTGAACACCTTGGCCTTGGTCAACTCACTGATATTGCTGGACGCGACGAACTCGCCATGCACGCCGGTACCCCGGGCATGCACTACGCGCTCCGGAATGCGTTCGCGGTCGAAGCGCTGCAGTTTCTGCAATAGCTGAACGTCTTGAAGCAACGCCGGCCCGTTGGGTCCGGCCGTCTGTGAATTCTGATTGTCACCAACGGCGGCACCGTTGTCGCGGGTCAAGGTGTCGGCCAAAGCGGATGACGAAAATATGCCGATGGCCAACGCCGTGACCGCATACCCTGATAAGGTTCTGATTTTCATAGTGAATCCCTCACGCTTCTTATGTTATGAAGAAACCCCGAGGGTAACGGCAGCCACCAGCGTGGCTAAATTGGAAGAGCCTATCGGCCCGATAGGCAAAGATGCCTGCCGGTATTATTGGACGGATTCGTACCCCTGAGTGTGATGAGGTTCGGGTAAGTCATGATGAACACTCACGTAAGTAGATTCGCGTTGCCATCGAGCATACGCGTAGCACGGCGCCTCGCAGCACGTTCCTGATAGGAAACATAAGACGCAAAGTTAAGACAGTCCCCTCAACTCTCCACCCGCGCCAACGCGTGTGCCCGGCAGGTTTCCAGGATCTCGTCAGCCAGCGCGGAATCATCCGGACAGGCCCTGGAGAGCATCAATGCGCCGACCAGATGCGCCAGTGCATTGATTCGTTCGGCCCGGGCGGTCTGCTGCGTGACCTCGTCTGCATCCGGCTCACCGGGCGTCGCTTTGGCCAACAGCCGTTCCATTCCCTGCGCGAACACCGCTTTGATCTCTTCGGGCTGCCGTGCGGCATCGGCCGACAATGCGGCAAGGGTACAGCCATCACCGGGTGCGTCGCGGTGCTCGCGCGACAGGTAGCGCTCGATCAGCGTTGCACGTTCCGCCTCACCGGTACTGGCCTCCATCTGCGCGAAACCACACGCCGCCGCCTCGCTCATGAGGTCTGCCTTGGAGCGAAAATGCTTGTAGAAACCGCCGTGGGTAAAGCCAGCGGCTGCCATCAGATCAGCCACGCTCACGCCGTCGTAACCCCGTTCGCGAAACAAGGTGGAGGCGGTTTCAACGATGTGCGCACGGTTGGCCTGCGCCTGCGCCTTGGTGACTTTCATGCCGGTGCCTATGAAATAGAGCCAGTGACAAGCATACATTGATGTCGACCAACATCAAAATGCTTGACCGTTTAGATTTCGATCATCATCATAAATCGTCGCTGCCCATCCTTGTCGCGTGTCTCTTCCAGGAATGAATTCCCATGAGCAATCTCCCTACAGTACTGATCACCGGCGCCTCCAGCGGCATCGGCGCTACCTATGCACGACGCTTCGCCAGTCGTGGCCACTCGCTGGTGCTGGTAGCACGCAATCGCGAACGCCTGGACGTCCTGGCTGCGCAGTTTCGCGAAGAGAGCGGCGTGAACGTCGATGTCATCCAGGCTGACCTCACCCGCGCTGAAGACCTTGCGCAAGTGGAACGACGCTTGACCGAAGATGCCAGCATCGGCGTCTTGATCAACAATGCCGGCATAGGCCAGTCAGGCGGTTTTTTGCAACAGCGTGTCACTGCGCTCGACAGCCTGCTGGCGCTGAACGTCACCGCAGTGACGCGCTTGGCGGCAGCCATCGCTCCGCGCCTGACTCAAGCGGGTGCTGGCAGCATCGTTAACATCGGCTCGGTCGTAGGGCTCGCCCCGGAAATGCAAATGACCGTCTACGGCGCCACCAAAGCCTTCGTATTGTTCCTGTCCCAGGGCCTGCAGGCGGAACTGGGCCCCAAGGGCGTCTACGTGCAAGCCGTGCTGCCCGCAACCACCCGCACCGAGATCTGGCAGCACTCAGGGATCGATATTGCAACCTTGCCGGAAATCATGGAGGTGGAGGATCTGGTAGACGCCGCCTTGGTGGGCTACGACCGTCGCGAGCTTGTGACCATCCCACCGCTGCACGTGGCCGAGCGTTGGGAGGCGTTGGAAGGTGCCCGTCGCCTTCTGCTTTCGGATCTACGCCAGGCAAGTCCAGCCGAGCGCTACCTGACATCTGTCCCCGTCGGGCAATAACCCATGAAAGCCTTTGTAATCGATCGTTACGGCAAACGTGTCATTGGCCGGATAGCTGATATGCCAGAGCCCACCCTGGCGGCCGACGATGTCCTGGTGCAGGTACACGCGGCGGGCGTCAATGCGCTGGACTTCAAGATTCGCAACGGCGAGTTCAAGCTCATCCTGCCCTACGCCCTGCCGCTGATACTGGGTAATGATGTAGCAGGCACGGTGCTCGAAGTGGGTACGAACGTCACCCGCTTCAAACCGGGCGACGATGTGTTCGCCCGAGCACATCAAGCACGTATCGGCACGTTCGCCGAACGAATTGCCATCGATCAATCCTGTGTGGCTAAAAAACCTGCGAACTTGACCATGGTCGAGGCGGCATCGCTGCCCTTGGTGGCATTGACTGCCTGGCAAGTACTGGTTGAAACCGCACAAGTCACGCCCGGTCAAAGGGTTCTGATCCACGCAGGATCCGGCGGTGTAGGCACGGTGGCGATACAGCTCGCCAAACACCTGGGTGCCTATGTCGCCGCTACCACCAGTACGGCCAATGTCGAGTGGGTGAAGGCCCTCGGCGCCGACCAGGTGATCGACTACACGACTCAGCACTTCGTCGAGCAGCTGCACGATTATGACGTGGTGCTTAATAGCTTGGGACCAGACGTATTGGGCAAGTCTGTGAAGGTATTGAAGCGTGGCGGTCGACTGATCTCGATCTCAGGCCCACCGACTGCGGAGTTTGGCGCCAGACAGGGTCTTGGCTGGCCCTTGATACAAGTGCTGCGTGCATTGAGCTACCGCATTCGCAGCCAGGTCAGGCAACGGGGCATGTCTTATGAGTTCGTGTTCATGCGGGCGGACGGCGGTCAGCTCGGGGAGATAGCTTCACTCATTGAATCCGGCGTCATCACGCCCGTGGTCGAGAAGGTCTATGACTTCGAGGCCACCGCAGATGCCCTGGCCCATGTTCATGGCGGCCGCGCAAAGGGGAAAGTGGTCATCCAACTGCAGCGCTCGCAGCACCGTTTGGATCAAGGTGCACATGGATGAAGTTTCTCGCAGTCAACGTTTTGCATCTGGACCCATCAGGCGCAACCACATAGGCTGACCCGTACTCAGCCCGGTACGTTGGCCGGGCTGGGTTCGATGCTTCTCATCTTATTCAAAGGACTTGAAATCCGTGAAAGCGCTAATCGTCATCGATGTACAACAAGGCCTGTTCCAAGCGGACCCTGCCCCGGCCTTTGCCGCTGAAGTCATTGAACGCATCAACACACTGACGGCACGTGCCAGAGCTGAAAACGTTCCGGTCATTTTCGTTCAGCATGAACTTGCCAGTGGCGAGTTTCTTGTGCGCGGCAGTGAAAGCTGGAAAGTCGACCATCGGCTCGCGACCGCGGACACTGATCACTACATCAGCAAGACCACACCCGACTCTTTCCTCAGGACCGATCTTCAGCCGCTGTTACAGCAAGCCGATATTTCACACTTGGTAGTGTGCGGCTATGCGACCGAGTTCTGCGTGGACACGACGATCCGTCGTGGGGCAGGCCTGGGTTACGAGATCACATTGGTAAGCGACGCCCATACCACGCAATCCAAGGCGCATGCCGATGCGGCGCAGATCATTGCGCACCACACAGCCACGCTGCCGAGCATCAAGAGCTTCGGTGTACGCATTCAGGCACAGGAAACCGCAGCGGTCGACTTCATTGCCTGAGCAAACGCAAATACCTTACTGCGACTTTGGAACGATAGCCTCGCTCCCTTGAAGCAACACATCCGTACATTCAACCCGAATGTACGGATGTACCGCATAGTATCCGTTCGAATCCGTCTCTGACCGGATGCCCGCCCGTGCGCTTGTGGGTTAGCAGATAGTGATCAACCCTGTCGAACTCGAGCGCGTCACAGACGGCCAGGCCGTCTAGTGCGCTGTGGTTGTCGTAGACGCCTCTGGGAACCACCGCCATGCCCAGGCCTTGCTCCACACAGGTCAAAATGCCTCCCCAACTTGCACATACCCTCCACTCAACCCCCTCCAATGAGTTGTTACACCAAACCTGCGCCACAGCTTGAAATGGACAACCTTTGGGCCATGCTAGAAGTTTTCTGTTGTTCAGATTCAAAGGCCCGTCTTGCAACCACCGTTGCGGATAGACCAATACCGGGCGCTCACCAGGCAACCTCCGAGTGATGATCTTGGGGCTGGTCGTATTCACTGCCACCACAGCGACATCCAGCTTTCCTTCTATGATTTGTTCTACAAGTTCTGGCGAAGTAGCCGTAGCGACCTCCAATACAACCTCCGGATAGTCACGTTCGAATGCTGCAGCAATGCTCGCCAACTGCGTGCTGACGAACGAGTCTATGCTTCCCACCCTCAACGTACCGCCAAGCTTTTTGGTATCGTTGAAACAAGACTGTGCCTCGCCAAATGCCTCCAGCACTTTTTCTGCATGGGCAAGCAGGTGTTTACCCGCAGCACTTAGTTCAACGCCCTTGTCTCCTCTATTCAACAAGCAACATCCAACTTCGGCTTCCAAAGCCTTCATGCGCGCAGTGACATTCGATGGTACGCAGTGTACGGACTTGGCGGCTTTGACGATGCTTCCCGCTTTGTAGATAGCGGTGAGCATGCGCAATTGCGAAATATCCATATACACCTCGAGTGAATCACTGATTCATTTTTTGTTGGTTGTGCGAGTCCCCTTGCGCGTGGATTCTACTGCTAATGCCAAGCTGATACCAAAAACCAAACGGCAACTTCGAAGCACCAAGTTACAAATAAGGAGCTGCGCATGTCCGGTTATTATGAAGAGATCACGAAACTTGCAACCTCTGTGCATCAGCACGGGGCGCTGAACAACGCATTCTATGAACGTTGGATGGAGGCACCGTTGCCTTTTGACGAGCTGGCGCTGTTTGCCAAGAATTATCTGGTAAGAACTTCACAAACTCCCACGATGACTGCATTGTCACTGCTGCACACCGACAACCTGTGCGCGCGTGTCGAGATCGCCAAGAACCTGTACTCAGAATATGGCTACGGTCAGCCGCAAAAAGCACACATTCATCTGCTGGAGAACTTCCTCACTGATCTACTCAGTCGAGTGGCTGTTGCCTACAGGCCGGTGACCAAGCTGAGTGATGAGCTGATCCTGCCCAGTACCCGGCAATTCATCGAGGAACAGCAAACCCTGTATACCCGCCGGCCCGACGAGCGCGGCTGTCAGCGCATACTGGGGACACTCTTGGCTCAGGAGTGGTTGGCCTTTTCAATGCTCACGCGCTTGTACGAAGGCGTGCGGCACTACCAGCACCTCTATGCTTCAAACGACGAGTTCCACGAACACTGCGAGTACTTTTACGTCCATATCGGCAATGCCGAAAAGGAACACAAGATACAGGCCATCCACGCTGCCACACTCGAATGCCGCAATGACGATGAATTCGTAGCATTGGCGGATGGGTTCTATGACTTCATGACGCTGACCGAGCAATACTGGAATGGCATCGCCCACGCCATGGGTTACCGTCCCCGTTAAGCGAGGGTCATTTCCAGACCGAAGCGTGGAATATCAGGCCAGAAAAGACAAAACCCCTACCTGCTTACGCAGATAGGGGTTTCGGAATTGAATCTTGACGATGACCTACTCTCACATGGGGAAACCCCACACTACCATCGGCGATGCATCGTTTCACTGCTGAGTTCGGGATGGGATCAGGTGGTTCCAATGCTCTATGGTCGTCAAGAAATTCTGT
>UVIF01000007.1 GCA_900596015.1 Pseudomonas viridiflava
CCCCCCCCCCCCCCCCCCCCCCCCCCCCCCCCCCCCCCCCCCCCCCCCCCCCCCCCCCCCCCCCCCCCCCCCCCCCCCCCCCCCCCCCCCCCCCCCCCCCCCCCCCCCCCCCCCCCCCCCCCCCCCCC
>UVIF01000001.1 GCA_900596015.1 Pseudomonas viridiflava
GGGGTGGAGGATGTGCCAATCCCCCTGTGGGAGCGGGCTCTGCCCGCGAAAAGGACGCCACTGTGGAACAGTCATACCGCGGTGAACCCTTCGCGGGCAGAGACCCGCTCCCACAAGGGGTCGCGCTAAATGCTCAACTGCCCCACCGAAGCTTTTGCCCCTTCCCTGTCCGTGAACGCGGCCAACACCTGTTCGATCGCGCGGCTGACCTGGTCCATCTGCGCGGCGCTGTAGCGGGCAGTCTGATAGGTGACGACCAGACGCAGCGAGCGCTGGCCCTGAACCATGTTTTCCATGATTTCGAACTGCATGCCGAACATCGACTGGCTCTTCTCCGGGTCGATCTGCCGGTAGCGAATCGCCTCGCCGTCGGCCCCGCGCAGCGCGCCATTCAAGGCGTTGTTGGCGTGGATCTGAATGTAGACGTCGAACAGCAGGCCATCCGCAGGCGTCATGCCCAACGCCTGCTGGATCTGCTCCAGCGGCACGTCGGCGTAGGCCATGGAATCATTGATCAGGCTGCTGACCGCCTCGACCACCGACCCCAGCGCCTGCTGCGCATCGAAGCGCACGCGGTGGGCGACCATCGTGGTGAAGTAGCCGACCGTGTTGTAGTAGGCCGGATCGGTACGCCCGGAAGCCGAGGTACCGATGACCAGCTCCTCGAGGCCGCCAACCTTGTGCAAGGCCAAGGCAATGGCGGTGTACAGCACACCGAACAGGGAAGCATTGTTGTGCCTGGCAAAACGCTGCAGGTCATCGGTCAGGGCCTGGCTCGGTGTGATCTCGAACCATTGGGCCTGGATGCCGGATTCGGTCGGGCGCGCGCCGGTCGCATCGGCTCCGCCAGGCAGCTGCAGGCCGCGCGTGGCGTCGCCCAGCATGTCGGTCCAGTAGGCCAGGTGGCGTTGGTCGATACCCGCGATTCGGGCGCGCGTGGCGTACTCATGGAAGGCCGGTGCCGGCTCGTGCCAGACCGGTGCCCGGTCGGCGGCGCGCGCGGCGTAGGCCTGGCTGAGGTCCTGCATCATCACGTTGAGCGACCACTCGTCGATGGCCATGTGGTGGACCAGCAGCGAAAGCGTCTGCCCCGCCTGTTGCCCGTCACGCAGGAAGCGCACGCGCATCGGCAGCTCGCGGGCCAGGTCGAACGCATGCTGCGCTTCGCTGGCCAGGCTCGCACCCTCGCTGTGCTGGCTGGACCAGAACCAGCGGTACTGAGCCAACCGCTCGACGGGTACCCGCCGTTGGTAGGGTTCGCCTTCATCGAAATGGAAGGTCGTGCGCAGGCTGGCATGGCGCTCGACCAGATCGTGGAAGGCCTGCTCGAAGACGACCTCGTCGACCGGCTCGCGAAACGCCACGGCGAACGGCAGGTTGAAGATCGTGCCGTAATCGAAGGCGGCGTAGGCACGTCCCAGCGAAGCCTGCGCTGGTGCGAAAGGGGCGGTTTGCACGGACGACGACGAGGCCACCGCATTGGCCAATGCACGCTGTTCGCGCCGCCGCGCGCGTTGCGCCAGCGCACCGGCCGTGGACGCGCTGAAGAAGTCGTTGAAGTCCACTTCCACGCCGTGGCTGTCCGCAAGTTTGCCGATGATCCGCGTCGCCAACAGGGAATGACCGCCGAATTCGAAGAAGTCGTCTTCCAGGGTCATGCCGGGTTCGGCCAGCGTGTTGCGGAATTCGGCGAGGATCAGCGCGCCCATGGCATCGGCGTCGTTCGACACCTGCGGATGGACCGATGGCGAGGGCAGCGGCGAGCTGTCGGTGGCCTGGCGTACCAGCCACGGCAGGTGAGGCACGCCCACGGGACGTCCGTCGTAGGCGTCCATGACCAGCCGATACAGGTCGTCTTCGCGACAGGTCTGGTCCAGCACCTCATGCAGCACGAACCCGAGGATCACGCCCTGCTCGGTCTGGATCACCAGGGCGGCAAGCGGCGCCTGGGTTTCGGCGTCCCAGGGCGACGCCTGGCGGTCGAGCAGCAGCTCACCTGCCTGCGTCGGAGTATCGACCTGCAGCACGGCGACACAGGCTTGCCAATCCTCGGCCGTGACCTTGCGCAACTCGCCTTCATCGTCGAACAGATAACGGGCATTGAGCGCCGGCAGTGCATCGATGACGGCTCTGAGGGCGGCCTCCAGGCGCTGAGTATCGAATGCGCAGCCCAGCGACCAGGCGCTGAAATGCTTGCGGCTCTGCTCGGGATACTGCTGCTGGAGCAGCCAGGCCTGCTCTTCATGGGGCGTGAGCGGTGTCTGCAATGCGTTGTCGGGACGGGGTTCCATCATGGAAATAAGCACCTTGGTTGGCAGGGAAAAACGACGCCGCGGCCGAGGCATGCACGCGACAGAACGGTGAGGGTGAGCAGTGCGTTTGCACTCGTGAAGCAAACACCGTATCGTGCAAATGATAATCATACTTATTAGCATTCGTCAAAAACACAGCATCGACATGGGGTTGGGGAAAGGCATCGTGGACAACGGATCGTTCGCGCTCAGACAACAAGTGGAGCGGCTCTACAAAGACCATCACGGCTGGCTCAGCGGCCTTTTGCGACGCAAGCTGGGCAACCCGACGGACGCCGCTGACCTGGCGCACGACATCTACCTCAACCTCATCCGCAAGGGCGCCTTGCCGGCACCCGAGCACTGCCGCTGCTACCTCACGCAGATCGCCAAGGGCATGCTCATCGACCTCTACCGTCGTCGCAGCCTGGAGGCCGGGCACCTCGAACGCCTGAGGCAACAAGAGGTGCCGCTGGGGCCATCGGAAGAGAGCCGCGCCCTCGCATTCGAAGCACTGACCCAAGTCGACGCCGCCATCAACCTTCAACCGGCCAAGGCCCGCCAGGCCCTGCTGTTGCATCGGCTGAGCGGAATGGGCCATCGCGAAATCGCCAGCCAGATCAATGTGTCGGTGTCTTCCGTGGAGAAGTACATCGCCAATGCGATGCGTGCCTGCCAGCCCTTCGCCAGCGATCGCCCTCGCGATCGCTGCACCCATTGAGGATTTTTCGCCGCCGCTCGTAATACACGGTAAGCACCGTGTGTCCACGACCCGTGCCGAGCCTGCACACCCAGCCGAGGGCCCTGCCCCCTTACGGAGATTCAATGAGCGCCGCACCCGCTACCGAACCCCCTGTCGCCGAAGGCGCGATAGCCCAACTGCTCCGGCCCGTTCGTGGACGCTTAATCGTGGCAGCCCTCCTGGCCAGCCTGGGCACCGCGCTGACCTTGCTGCCACTGGCCGCAATCGCCTACCTCGCGGAGGTGGCGCTGGCCCCTGCCGACGGCGGTATCTGGACGACGGATTCGACTGCGCACGTGTGGCCCGTGATCGGCGGCAGCCTGGCCTGCCTCGTGCTGGGCATGATCCTGGTGTCCCTGGGCGAGATGCTGGCCCATCTGCTCGATAACCAGATCACTTCACACCTGCGCCTGGCCATTACCCGCAGGCTGGGCAAGGTGCCGTTGGGTTGGTTCACCGCGCGGGCCTCGGGCGAGGTCAAGCAAGCGATGCAGGATGACGTCGATACCCTGCACAGCCTGACCGCGCACTTCTACACCACGGTCGGCCGGTCGCTGGGGGCGGTGTCGTTCGCCACGGTGTACCTGTTCGCCATGGACTGGCGCATGGCGGCCATCTCCCTGCTGCCCTTTCCGCTGTTTTTTCTGTTCGTTTCCAGAGCCACCCGCGCGAGCAGTGCCAACATGCAGGCGTTCGGCGCCGGGATGGCGCGCATCAACAACGCCGTGGTCGAGTTCGTCAACGGCATCACTGTGGTCAAGTCCTTCGGTATCGAGGGCAAGGCCCAGGCCAACTACCGCGACGCCGTGGACGGCTTTGCGGTGGCGTTTGAGGATTTCGCCCGCCCTCTGGTCAGTGCCATGGCCAATGCCCATGCGCTGATTACCCCGGTCGTGGTGCTCGGCATCGTACTGACGTTCGGCACGCTGTTCACCTGGCTGGGCTGGATCGAAGCCATCGACCTGCTGCCTTTCGTTCTGGTGGCACCCAGCCTGTGTGCGCCTTTGCTGCTGCTCAGCTACATCACCCATGACCTGCACAATGCAACGGCCGCGGCCCTGCGCATTCAACAATTGCTGGCCACCCCGGAACTGGCCAGGCCAACGCAAGCACCCACTGTCCTGCCGGCACGGGCCGAACTGCAGGTGGAGAACCTGAGCTACAGCTATGACGGCGAAACACCGGTACTGAGCAATATCGATCTGACCCTCAGGCCCGGCACGGTGACGGCCGTGGTGGGGCCGTCCGGCGCGGGCAAGTCGACCCTGGCGAGCCTGCTGCTGCGCTTCTTCGACCCGGATGCCGGGCGCATCACCTTGGGCGGCGTCGACCTGCGCCAGATCGACAGCACGCAGTTGTATCGGCACATCGGGTTCGTGCTGCAGGACGTGCGCCTGATCCATGCCAGCCTGCGCGACAACATCGCCCTGGGCCGCGCCACGGCCAGCCTCGACGAGATCGAGCAGGCCGCGCGCCTGGCCAACGTGCACGAGCGGATCATCGCCCTGCCTCGTGGCTACGACTCGGTGGTGGGCGAAGACGCGCAACTGTCCGGAGGCGAACTGCAGCGCGTCAGCATTGCCCGCGCCATGCTGCTCGACCCGGCCATCCTGGTGCTCGACGAAGCCACCGCCGCCGCCGACGCCGAGAACGAGGTGCACATCCAGCAGGCTCTTTCACGCTTCGCCCAGGGTCGCACCGTGCTGGTGATCGCCCACCGCCTGGATACGGTGATGCACGCCGACCACATCATTGTGATCGACCACGGCCGCATTCAGGAGCAAGGCACCCACGCGCAATTGCTCGCCACTGGCGGCCGGTACGCCCGGCTGTGGCGAGCGGGCGACTACCCGAACAACGAGCGCACGGAGCACGGCCCATGCTGAATACCTTCCTGCGACTGCTGGGCAACGACACCGACGTGCTCTATCGCTACCTGGGGCTGACCCTGCTGTACGGACTGCTCAACGGGCTGACCATCGTCGCCGTGATACCGGTGCTCACCGGCTTGCTCGGTCACGACATCACAGCCGCCACCCGCGGGTTGGTCCCGATGCTGGTGGGCGTAGCATTGTGCTGGGCGCTGCGTCGGGTGGTCGAGAAAGCCGGCGTGCGCTTCGGCATGGCCGTGCTGCAAACCGGCCGTCATCGCCTGAGCGAGCACGTCGCGCGCCTGCCGGTCGGCTGGTTCGACCCGGACAATACTGCCCGCCTGAGCCACGTCTCGACCCAGGGCATGATGGCTCTGGCGCAACTGCCTGCCCATGTCCTTACACCCCTGATCACCAGCGTCATCACCCCGCTGGCAGTGGTGGCCGGGCTGTTCTTGCTGAACCTGCAGATGGCCCTGATCGCCTTGGTGACCCTGCCGCTGTTGCTTGCCGTGTTCACCCTGACGGCGCGCATGGGGCAACACAGCGATGTCCAATTCCATGCCAGCACCGCCCGATCCAGCCGGCGCATGGTGGAGTTCGCCCAGGCCCAGTCGGTCCTGCGCGCCTTCAACGGCGAAGACGGCGGCACGCGGTTTCTGCAGCAGGCGATCGCCGGCCAGCAGCAGTCGGCCCGGCAACTGATTCACGTCTCGGCCATGTCGGTAGTGCTCAACAGCTGGGCCGTACAGGTCAGCTTCGCAGCACTGCTGGCGGCGGCCGGGTGGGCATTGCACACGTCTGGCGGCAGCATGACACCCGCGTCGATGGCAGCGCTGGTGGTGGCGCTGGTGCTGGTCAGCCGGTTCATCGACCCGTTGCTGGAAGTGGCCAGCTACAGCGAGATATTGCGCGGCGCGCGCGGACAACTGGCCGTGGTCGATGAGCTGTTCGCCGTGCAGCCGCTGCCAATGCCAATTCCGCAAACAGCGGCGGAGCCTGCCGACAACAGCGTGGCGTTCGACGACGTCAGCTTCGGCTACAGCGCCGACCAGGCGCCCATCCTGCAGGGGATCGATCTGCACATCGCGGCGGGAAGCATGACCGCCGTGGTCGGTGCCTCAGGATCGGGCAAGACCACTCTGGTGCGATTGATCGCGCGCTTCTTCGACGTTGGCCAGGGCAGCGTACAGATCGGCGGTGTGGACGTTCGGCAGCTGTCCAGCGCCTGGCTGGCGGCGCAGACCAGTCAGATCTTCCAGGACGCCTACCTGTTCCAGGGCAGCATCGCCGCCAACATCGGCGTCGGCAGGGCCGATGCCAGTCGCGAGCAGATCCTGCAGGCAGCCGAGCAGGCCGGCGTGCTGGAGATCGTCGCACGCTTGCCGCAGGGGCTCGACACCCAGGTCGGCGAAGGCGGCGCGCGGCTGTCCGGCGGCGAGCGCCAGCGCATCGCCATTGCCCGGGCACTGCTCAAGGATGCACCCATCCTGCTGATCGACGAAGCCACCTCGGCCCTCGATGCCGAGAACCAGGCAGCCATCGCGCAGACCTTGGCGCGGTTGCGCGGCAAGCGCACGCTGGTGGTGATCGCGCACCAGCTGTCGACGGTGGAAATGGCCGACCAGATCGTGGTGCTGGCGGACGGGCGTATCGCCGAACAGGGCAGCCATGCCCAGCTCAGCCGCCAGGCCGGGCCCTACGCGCGCTTCCTGGCGCAGCGACGCGCCGCCAAGGGTTGGCGGTTGGCCGCGGCAGCGGCGGATGAGGACGCTACGTGAGGGCGGCGAGCTGGCCGGTTGCGTTCGCGCTGCTGTGCGGCCTGTCCTTGACGCTGGGGGTCAAGGAGGTGTCCTGGAGCGAGCTGTGGAATTTCTCCGGCGATGCCTGGCTGACCCTCACCGCCAGCCGTCTGCCGCGCCTGGCGGCGCTGGTGTTGACTGGTGCCGGGCTGGCCATGTGCGGGGTGATCCTGCAGCAGATCGTGCGCAACCGCTTCGTCGAGCCGGCTACCTGCGGCGGCCTGGATGCGGCCAAGCTGGGAATCCTGGTCGCGCTGACAGTAGCTCCGGCCTCCAGCAGCACGGTCAGGATGCTGTTCGCCCTGGGCTTCTGCTTTCTGGCCAGCGTGCTCTTCGTGGCGATCATTCGCCGCATCCAGTTCAAGAGCGTGGTGCTGGTGCCCGTGGTCGGCCTGATGTACGGCAGCGTGCTCAGCGCGCTGGCCGAATTCCATGCCTATCGCCACAACCTTCTGCAGAGCATGCAGGGCTGGATGCTCGGCGACTTCTCGAAGATCGTGCAGGGCAACTACGAAATCATCTATCTGATACTGCCGATCGTGCTGCTCACTTACCTGTTCGCCCAGCGCTTCACCATTCTGGGCATGGGCGAAGGCATGGCCAGCAGCCTGGGCGTGAACTACGCCGCCAACGCCGCCGTGGGCCTGATGCTGGTGGCCGTGTGCGTATCGGCGACGGTGATCACCGTGGGGGCGATTCCCTTCGTGGGGCTGGTGGTGCCCAATCTGGTGGCGCTCTACCACGGCGAAAACCTGCAACGCACCCTGCCCATCGTCGCGTTGTGCGGGGCGGCGCTGCTGCTGGTCTGCGACATCATTGGGCGCCTGCTGATCTACCCGTTCGAGGTGCCGATCGGCCTCACCGCAGGCAGCATCGGCGGTGTGATGTTCCTGATCGTGCTGCTGAGAAAGTACACATGAGCCTGGGCGCGGCCCGCTACGGACTCTGGCTCTCGGTGCTGGCACTGGCCGTGGGTTTCGTGCTGCTGGGCTCGGGAATGGATTTCGCCTACGTGATCCCGCGGCGCCTGATTCGTCTGGCCGCCATGGTCATCGCCGGTGTCTGCGTCGCCTACTCATCGGTGATTTTCCAGACGATCGTCGGCAACCGCATCCTCACTCCGGCGGTCATGGGTTACGAGTCCATCTACCTGCTGTTCCAGGCCCTGTTGATCCTCTGCCTGGGCACGCACAGCCTGGTACTGCTGGGCCGTGGCGGCAACGCGCTGCTGTCGATCGTGCTGATGCTCGGCTATTCGTGGCTGATCCACCGCTGGCTGTTCCGCGATGGGCGCAACAACGTCTACCTGCTGTTGCTGCTGGGGCTGGTGTTGAGCATGGTGATGACCACTTTCACCCAGTTCATCCAGTTGAAGATCAGTCCGGGCGAGTTCTCGATACTGCAGGGCTTCAGCTATGCCTCGTTCAACAGGGCACGGCTGGACCAGGTGATCTATGGCGGCGTGCTGGTGGTCGGCGCCTGCCTGCTGGTGCACCGCACCCTGCCGGTACTCGATGTGCTGGCGCTGGGCCGCGACCAGGCTGTCTCGCTGGGTGTCGACTACGCGCCCAGCGTGCGCCTGCAACTGGCGCTGATCGCGGTGCTGGTGGCCGTGTCCACCAGCCTGGTCGGCCCCACCGCTTTCATGGGGGTGATCGTCGCCAACATCGGCTACGCCCTGGCCCGCACCGCACGCCACCGCGCCATCCTGCCGACCGCCTGCGGCGTGGCCATCGGCGTGTTCATCGTCGCCCAGTACCTGGTCGAGCAGCTGTTCAACTACAACACCTCCGTCAGCATTCTCATCAACCTGGTGTGTGGCGTGTACTTCCTCACGCTGATGATCCGCACCCGAGGCAGCCCATGATCGCCCTCAGCCACGTGCATAAATCCTACGGCAGCACTCAGGTGCTGAACGATGTCAGCGTACAGTTTCCGTCCGGCAAGGTGACCTCGTTGATAGGCCCCAATGGCGCCGGCAAGACCACCCTGCTGATGCTCATTGCCCGCTTGCAGAAGCCGTCGCAGGGCAGCTTGACCCTGAACGGCCGCGACAGCGCCGCCATTGCCGTGCGCGAGTACGCCAGGCGCGTCGCCACCCTGCGCCAGACCCAGGCATTCAGCCTGCGCCTGACGGTCGAAGAGCTGGTCGCCTTCGGCCGTTTTCCCTATAGCCAGGGCAACCTCACCGACGCCGACCACACGGCGATCGACCAGGCCATCGGCTTTCTTTCCCTGCAGGCACTGCGCACCTGCTACATCGACGAACTGAGCGGCGGTCAGCGGCAGCTGGCGTTCCTGGCCATGACCATCGCCCAGCAGACCGACTACCTCCTGCTGGACGAGCCGCTCAACAACCTCGACATGAAACACGCCGTGATGATCATGGGCGCCCTGCGCAGGCTGTGCGACGAACAGGGCCGCACGGTGATTCTGGTGGTGCACGACATCAATTTTGCCGCCAATTATTCCGACCACATCGTGGCCATGAAACACGGTGCCGTTCACAGCCAGGGCTCAGTGGCGCAGGTGGTCAACGAAGCGTGCCTGCGCGATCTCTACGAACTGGATTTCGAAATCCTGCGCAGCGAACGCGGGTTCGTCTGCAACTACTTCAACCCCTCGACATCAAGGCAACCGATATGAACACCGCACACAACAAGGTCGCCGGTGCCCTGCTGGCATTGGCCATCAGCGCGCTGTATGGCTGCGACAAGCCTACAGCGGGGGCCACACCGCCCGCCGCCGTTCAAGCCGCGCCTGCTGTTACCGACTACACCTCAGTCACCGTAGAGCATGCCTTGGGTACGACCACCATCGACACGCTGCCGCAACGTGTCGTGGCCTTCGACATGAGCGAGCTGGACAGCCTCGACCAACTCGGCGCGCCAGTGGTGGGCATCGCCAAGGACTACGTCGCCGAGTTTCTGCTCAAGTACCGCGATGATCCGAACGTAGCCGATGTCGGTACCACCATCGAACCCAACCTCGAACGCCTGCACGCGCTCAAGCCCGACCTGATCCTGATCTCGCCTTTGCAGGCGCGCAGCTATGACGAACTCAGCCAGATCGCACCGACGGTCTACGACGACATCGACCTGACCAACAAACAGGGCAATTTCATCGAAACGGCGAAGCGTCACCTGACCCTGCTCGGCCGCATCCTGGACAAACCGGCATTGGCCGAGGAAAAGGTCGCGTTGATGGATGCCAAGGTCGCGCAGACGCGCAAGGTTACCGAGGGGCGTCCCGAGAAAGCGCTGATCGTGCTGCACAACAATGGCGCCTTCACCTCATACGGCGTGAAATCGCGCTACGGCTTCATCTTCGACACCCTGGGCGTGAAGCCCGCCAGCAGCGACATCGAAGCCGGATTGCACGGCCAGCCGATCTCCAACGAGTTCATTCAGCAGGCCGACCCGGACATCCTCTACGTCATCGACCGCACTGCCGTCATGGAACGACGCCCGGCGCTGAATCTGGACAGTCTGGACAACCCCCTGCTGCGCAAGACCAAGGCATGGACCCAGGGCCGGGTGATCTTCGTCGACGCCCGCACCTGGTATCTGTGCACTGCCAGCGTGACCTGTCTTTCGCGCATGGCCGATGAGGTGATGCAGGGCTATTGGCGCTGACCCGACGCGGCATGTGTGGGCACATCGGAGACGACTCGTCACGAAGACGAGAATTTTTATCGAATGCCAACCATTTTCATTGAGGATATTTCGTTTTGTTTCGGAACCCTAGTGAGCCTCCACTCATTCCCGAATCGAAAGGAATCCAGCATGTTGCCACACCGTCACCCGCGACCCGTGAATCCAGCGCCGAAATTCGCCTTGAGCCGTACCTGCACCGCCGTGCACATGGCCTTGCTGTTCGGCCTGAGCGGCATTTCGATGGGCGCCCTCGCCGAGACTCAAGAGCAGGCGGAAAAAGCTCGCACGGCAGCCGGCCAAGGCAGCCTGGTACTGTCCGAGACCACTATCGAAGGCACTCAGGACACGCTCGGTACCCTGCTGCCCGAGTACGCCGGCGGGCAAGTGGCAACCGGTGGGCGGGTCGGTCTGCTCGGCAACAAAGACATCATGGAGACGCCCTTCAGCACCATCAGCTACACCGACAGATACATTCGGGACAGGCAGGCCAAGGACATCACCGACGTGATCGCCGCCACCGACCCATCCGTCTTCAACAACGGTATCAAGGGCACCTACGGCGAGAACTATTCGATCCGCGGTTTCGGCGTGAGCGTCAGCGACATGACCGTCGACGGCCTCTACGGCATGGCACCCTTCTACCGGGCATCACCGGAAATGTACGAGCGCATCGAAGTGCTCAAGGGCCCCTCGGCGCTGCTCAATGGCATGCCACCCGGCGGCTCGGTGGGCGGCATCGTCAACTTGATTCCAAAACGCGCTGGCGATACTCCACTGACGCGCCTGACCGGCACCTACCAATCGGATGCGCAGTTCGGTGGGCATCTGGACATCGGTCGACGCTTCGGCGAAGGCAACCAATTCGGTGTGCGCTTCAACGGTGTCTACCGTGACGGCGACACCGCCACCGATGACCAGTCGTCGCGCAACGTGCTGTCGTCGCTGGCGCTGGACTGGCGCGGCGAGCGCGCCCGGCTGTCCGTCGACCTCTTCGACGCCGACGATCGTGTCAACGGTCAGAACCGCGGCATCGGCCTGGCTGCCGGCGTCGGCATTCCCAAGCCGCCGAAAGCGGGAACGCTGCTCAACCCCGACTGGGCCTACGTCGAAACCAAGGACAAAGGCGTCATCCTGCGCGGCGAGTACGACCTCAGCGACGCCGTGATGGCCTACGGTGCGGTGGGCACCAGCAAAACCCATTACCAATACAGCGGAGCCATATCCTCGGCCGTGATCAATGCGGCGGGTGATTTCAGAACGACCATGGGGCTGCTGAAAACCGAAATCGAGAAGACCTCGGCCGAGGTCGGCCTGCGTGGTCATTTCGATACGTTCGGCATCAATCACCAGTGGTCGGTGAACGCGACCCAATACAGTGACAAGGAAAAAAACTTCGGTCTTCGTGCGGTACCCAATTCAATCGTGACTACCAACATCTACCACCCTGTCTGGGGAGCAAAATCGCCCGAGTCCTGGCCGCCGGTTTCGCACACCGAAAACGACCTGAAGAGCTACGGCATCGCCGACACCCTGTCGATGTTCGACAATCGCCTGCAGGTCACAGCGGGTGTACGCCGTCAGGAAGTGGTCACCGATACGTTCAGCGTCGTCACCGGCGCGCGCAACCGACCCAACTACGATACACATGCCACCTCCCCCGCAGGCGCCATCCTGTTCAAGCTCACCGACAACCTGTCGCTGTATGCCAACTACATCGAGGGCCTGAGCAAGGGTGCCTCGGCGCCTGCGAGCGCCGCCAACGCCGGTGATGTGTTCGCGCCGTTCAAGTCCAAGCAGAAGGAAGTCGGCCTCAAGCTCGACCTGGGCACCTTCACTCACACCCTGGCGGTGTTCGAGATCAAGCGCCCGAATGCCTACACTGACCCGGCCACCAATATCTATTCGTTCGGCGGTGAACAGCGCAACCGCGGCGTGGAGTGGGGTTTCTTCGGCTCGCCGATGATGGATGTGCGGCTGATGGGCGGTGTCGCCTACGTCGACCCGGAAGTGACCAAGAGCGCCGGTGGCGCCACCGACGGCAAGAAGGCCACCGGTTATCCCAAACTGCAGGGCAAGCTCGGCATCGAATGGGACACGCCCCTGCTTGAAGGCCTGACGCTGACCGCCAATGCCACGGCCGTCTCCGAGCAATACATCAACGCCGACAACAGCCTGTCCGTCCCCGGCTACACCCTCTTCGATGCCGGTGCGCGTTACACCACGCACGTCTCCAACAAACCCGTGACCTTGCGTGCCAAAGTGCGCAACCTGACCGACAAGGATTACTGGGGCATGCCGCTCACCCAGAGCCTGGGCCTGGGCGCTCCGCGCACCTACGAGCTGTCGGCCAGCGTCGATTTCTAGAACCAGGCCGGCCCGTCGGCACTCGCTTCCCTGGGCGCAGGTCAACGTGCCGGCCCAGGGCCCTTTCGCGGCCACTGGCCGCTCCTACCAGGGCGACGCTCGTTCGTGGGAGCGGCCACGCGGATGCTCGACGCATCGCAAATGAAGTTGTGACCACGATCGGTTACAGTCACTCTTTGTCGATCTCCGCCCATCGAGCCCAACAGCCGCCATGACCCGTCAGCCCCCCGCTTTCCCCTCACGGGGCCCATCCGATCACAGCGTTCGCGATCAGATCGTCGAGGCCGCCATGGCCCACTTCGGCCATTACGGCTATGACAAGACCACGGTATCGGACCTTGCCAAGGCCATCGGCTTTTCCAAGGCCTACATCTACAAGTTTTTCGAATCCAAGCAGGCCATCGGCGAAATGATCTGCGCCAGCCGCCTGGCCATGATCATGGCCGTGGTCGACCAGGCCATGGACCAAGCCAGCAGCCCGTCCGACAAGCTGACGCGTCTGTTCAAGGCCGTGGTGGAAGCCGGCAGCGAGCTGTTTTTCCATGATCGCAAGCTCTACGACATCGCCGCTGTCGCGGCGCGGGACAACTGGCCATCGGCGGCGGCACACGGCCAACGCCTGCATGGGCTGATCGAGCGGATCCTGCGCGAAGGCAGAGAAACCGGCGAGTTCGAACATCAGACGCCTTTGGACGAAGCGAGCCATGGGATCTTTCTGGTGATGCGGCCCTACATCAGTCCAGTGCAGTTGCAATACAACCTCGAGAGCGCCTCGCTCGCCGCCGCGCAACTGCCCGCGTTGATACTGAGGAGCCTGGCACCCTGATATGTGACCATTGACTGATTTGGTCACTAGTATCAGAATCGGATTCCTTCTACCCGCTTGCGTAAGGAATCCCATGTCTCGGCTTCGCGCTCCAGTGCTCGGCATTTGCCTGCTGCCTGTGCTTCTGACCGCCTGCGACGGCCAGCCCAGTACCGTCGACCCACGCAAGCAGCCACCTTTGGTAAGGGTGATCGAGGCCGGCCATGCAACGGATGTCGACCGCGCGTTTACCGGTGTGGTGGCAGCGCGCGTGCAAAGCGACCTGGGCTTTCGAGTGGGGGGCAAGGTCGTGGAGCGTTTCGTCGATGCTGGCCAGTCGATCAGCCGTGGACAGCGGTTGATGCGACTCGACCCCGCAGACCTGGCACTGCAGTCCAACGCCCGCGAGCAAGCCGTGGCCGCCGCCCAGGCGCTGGCCACGCACACTGCGAACGATGAGCGGCGCAATCGCCAACTGGTTGCCAGCGGCGCCATTTCCGCTGCCAACTACGACCGTTTCAAGTCAGCGGCCGACACTGCCCGAGCCGATCTGGTGGCACTGCAGGCGCAGGCAGCCGTGGGCCGCAACGAAGCCAGCTACGCTACCCTGACCGCGGATTCCGACGGTGTGGTCGTGGCCACCCTGGCCGAACCAGGCCAGGTCGTGAGCGCCGGACAACCTGTGGTGAAGCTGGCCAAGGCAGGCCTGCGCGAAGCGGTCGTGCAACTGCCCGAGACCCTGCGGCCGGCGCCGGGCAGTACCGCTCAAGCCAAGCTGTTCGGCAGCTCCGGCAACAGCGTCAGCGCCACGCTGCGACAGCTGGCCGACGCTGCCGACCCGCTGACCCGCACCTTCGAAGCGCGCTATGTGCTGACTGGCGAACAGGCCAATGCCCCCCTGGGCTCGACCGTGACCCTTGCCATTGCCCCGACGCCTTCGGTAGCCGACGCCCTGAGCGTGCCCATGGCCGCCATTCACGACCCAGGCAACGGGCCAGGTGTGTGGATCGTCGCGGGCACGCCGGCGGTGATCGCATGGCGGTCAATCCAGGTCGTTGGCCTGGGAGATGACACAGCCACGGTGCGCGGCGTGCTTCCAGGTGAGCGGTTGGTTGCCCTCGGCCCGCACCTGCTTCATGAGGGCGAGGAAGTGCTGGTGGCGCCGCAGGATCTGCGCGTCCAGGCCGGATCTCAGCCATGAGCGGCAGTCGCTTCAACCTGTCCGCCCTCGCCGTGCGCGAGCGGTCGGTGACGCTGTTCCTGATTTTCCTGATCGCCATCGTCGGCACCCTGTCGTTCTTCAAGCTGGGCCGCGCCGAGGATCCGCCGTTCACGGTAAAGCAGATGACCGTGGTCACGGCCTGGCCCGGCGCGACCGCGCAGCAGATGCAGGACCTGGTGGCCGAGCCTCTGGAGAAGCGTCTGCAGGAGTTGAAATGGTACGAGCGCAGCGAAACCTACACTCGCCCGGGCCTGGCCTTCACCCTCCTCTTCTTGCAGGACAAGACCCCGCCTGCTCAGGTCGAGGACGAGTTCTACCAGGCACGGAAAAAGCTCAGCGATGCGGCCAGTAGCCTGCCGGCCGGGGTGGTCGGACCCATGGTCAACGATGAGTTCGCCGACGTCACCTTCGCCCTGTTCGCGCTCAAGGCTCAAGGCGAGCCGCAACGCCTGCTGGTGCGTGAAGCCGAATCACTGCGTCAGCGCCTGCTGCACGTGCCCGGGGTGAAGAAGGTCAATATCATTGGCGAGCAGTCCGAGCGGATCTTCGTGTCCTTTTCCCATGAGCGCCTGGCGACGCTGGGCGTTTCGCCGCAGGACATCTTCGCCAACCTGAACGGCCAGAACAGGCTGACCGCCGCAGGCGCCATAGAAACCCAAGGCCCCCAGGTGGTGGTGCGACTCGACGGTGCCTTCGACAGCCTGGATGCCATTCGCGACACACCGGTGATCGCCAGCGGGCGCACGCTCAAGCTGGGCGATGTGGCCACGGTTGCGCGCGGCTACGAAGACCCGGCCACGTTCATGGTGCGCCATCAGGGTGAACCGGCGCTGCTTCTCGGCGTGGTCATGCGTGATGGCTGGAACGGGCTGGATCTGGGCAAGGCGCTGGCCGGCGAGACGGCGCGGATCAGCTCCGGGATGCCACTGGGCATGACCTTCGCGCAGGTCACCGATCAGTCGGTGAACATCGGTTCGGCAGTGAACGAGTTCATGATCAAGTTCTTCGTCGCCCTGCTGGTGGTCATGGTGGTGTGCTTCGTGAGCATGGGCTGGCGCGTCGGTGTGGTGGTTGCAGCGGCGGTGCCGCTGACCCTGGCGATCGTCTTCGTGGTCATGGAAGCCACCGGCAAGCACTTCGACCGCATCACCCTGGGCTCGCTGATCCTGGCACTGGGACTGCTGGTGGACGACGCAATCATCGCCATCGAGATGATGGTGGTGAAAATGGAGGAAGGCTACGACCGCATCGAGGCGTCGGCCTATTCCTGGAGCCACACCGCGGCGCCCATGCTGGCCGGCACCCTGGTGACCGCCGTCGGCTTCATGCCCAACGGCTTCGCCCAGTCCACGGCCGGCGAGTACACCAGCAACATGTTCTGGATCGTCGGCATCGCGCTGATTGCGTCCTGGGTGGTGGCGGTGGTGTTCACACCCTATCTGGGGGTGAAGCTGCTGCCGGCGATCGAGGCCGTCGAAGGCGGTCACACGGCGATCTATGACACCCCTCACTACAACCGTTTTCGCAGGTTCCTGAGCCAGGTCATCCAATGGAAATGGGCCGTGGCAGGTATGGTAATGCTGTCTTTCGGCTTGGCGATCGTGGGCATGGCACAGGTCAAGAAGCAGTTCTTTCCTACCTCCGACCGCCCGGAAGTGCTGATCGAGGTGCAGATGCCCTATGGCACGGCCATCGAGCAGACCAGCGCAGCCACTGCCAAGATCGAGGCCTGGCTGCGCCAGGAGGACGCGGCAAAGGTCGTGACTGCCTACATCGGCCAGGGTTCGCCGCGGTTCTATCTGGCGATGGCGCCCGAACTTCCGGACCCCTCGTTCGCCAAGATCGTCGTGCTGACCGACAGCCAGGCGGCGCGCGAGGCCCTGAAGCTGAAGATCCGCGAAGCGGTAGCTGGAGGCCTGGCACCCGAGGCGCGGGTGCGGGTGACCCAACTGGTGTTCGGGCCCTACTCGCCCTACCCGGTGGCCTACCGCGTCATGGGGCCGGATCCGCAGGTGCTGCGCGAAATCGCCGGCAGGGTGCAGACTGTCATGCAGGGCAGCGCGATGATGCGCACCGTCAACCTCGACTGGGGGCCGCGGGTGCCGACGTTGCATTTCGTCCTCGATCAGGATCGCCTGCAGGCTCTGGGCCTGAGTTCCGCTGCGGTTGCCGAGCAACTACAGTTCCTGTTGTCCGGGGTACCGATCACCGCCGTGCGCGAGGACATTCGCTCGGTGCAGGTGGTGGGCCGGGCTGCTGGGGAGATCCGCCTCGACCCGGCGAAAATCGGAGGCTTCACCCTCGTCGGCGGCAATGGCCAGCGCATCCCGCTGTCACAGATAGGCGCTGTCGAGGTCCGCATGGAAGATCCGATTCTGCGCCGCCGCGATCGGGTGCCTACCCTGACCGTACGCGGCGACATCGCCGAACACCTGCAGCCGCCGGATGTCTCCAGCCAACTGACGAAAGCCCTGCAACCGATCATCGCCACGCTTCCCGACGGCTACCGCATCGAACAGGCAGGCTCCATCGAAGAATCGGCCAAAGCCACCGCGGCACTGGCGCCACTGTTTCCGATCATGATCGCCATCACCCTGCTGATCATCATCCTGCAGACCCGCTCGATGTCAGCCATGACCATGGTGTTCCTCACCGCCCCCTTGGGGCTGATCGGCGTGGTGCCTACACTGCTGCTGTTCAACCAGCCGTTCGGCATCAATGCCCTGGTCGGGCTGATCGCGCTGTCTGGCATTCTGATGCGCAACACGCTGATTCTGATCGGGCAGATCGACCTCAATGAGAAGAACGGCCTGGAGCCCTTCCACGCCGTGGTCGAAGCCACCGTGCAGCGCGCCCGGCCGGTGCTGCTGACGGCGCTGGCGGCGATCCTGGCGTTCATTCCACTGACCCATTCGGTGTTCTGGGGCACCTTGGCCTACACCCTCATAGGGGGCACGTTCGGCGGGACGGTCATGACCCTGATATTCCTCCCCGCGATGTATTCCATCTGGTTCCGCATTCGTCCGGATACCCGTTCAACACGTCATCCAATGACAGGCTTGGAGAAACACCCATGAACAATCGACAGGGTCAGAAACGCATCGTCGTCACCGGTACCGGGCTGGTAACGCCGCTGGGATGCGGCGTCTACGAGGTCTGGCGCCGACTGTTGGCGGGCGCTTCGGGCATCGGCCCTCTGCCTGCGCACATCGGTGAAGGTACCGGGGTCGCCGTGGCCGGGCAGGTTCCCACGCTGGAGGCCGACCCGATGGCAGGCTACGACGCGCAGGCGCTGATACCGGCCAAGGAGCGCAAGAAGATGGACCGCTTCATCGAGTTCGCTTTGGTCGCCGCGCATGAAGCGCTGTCCCAGGCCAGATGGCACCCCACCAGCGAAGCCCAGCAGCAGCGCACGGCAACCGTCATCGGCTCGGGCGTCGGCGGCTTCGGCGCGCTCGCCGGGGCCGTGCGCACGACCGACGAGCGCGGACCGCGACGGTTGTCACCGTTCACGGCGCCATCGTTCCTGGCCAACATGGCGGCCGGGCACGTGTCCATCAGCAATGGATTCAAAGGCCCCCTGGGTGCTCCGGTCACCGCGTGCGCAGCGGGCGTCCAGGCGATCGGCGATGCCGCACGGCTGATCCGCAGCGGTGAAGCCGACATTGCCATCTGTGGCGGAACCGAGGCGGCCATCGACCGCGTCACCCTGGGCTGTTTCGCGGCCGCGCGTGCGCTGTCCACGGGTTTCAACGACCGGCCGAGCGAGGCATCGCGGCCGTTCGACCAGGGTCGCGACGGGTTCGTGATGTCCGAGGGTGCAGGCCTGCTGGTGATCGAATCGCTCGAACACGCGTTGGCCCGAGGCGCAACGCCGCTGGCGGAACTGGTGGGCTACGGCACCAGTGCCGACGCCTACCACCTGACGGCCGGACCGGAGGATGGCAGCGGAGCCCGCCGGGCCATGGAACAGGCCTTGCGCCAGGGCGGCATCGACGCGCAAGACGTGCAGCACATCAATGCCCACGCAACGTCCACGCCAGTCGGCGACAAGGGTGAGCTGGCGGCCATTCGCGCCTTGTTCGGCACTCGGCCCGGCCTTGCCATCACCTCGACCAAGTCGGCCACCGGCCACCTGCTGGGCGCCGCCGGTGGAATCGAGGCCATCTTTACCGTGCTGGCCTTGCGCGATCAGATTGCACCGCCGACGCTGAACCTGCAGACCCCGGATGAAGCGGCCGACGGGCTCGATCTGGTCGGTCCGATCGCCCGCAAGACAGCAATGACCTACGCCCTGTCCAACGGCTTCGGCTTCGGCGGCGTCAACGCCAGTGCATTGTTCCGGCGCTGGGAGGGCTGATAGCCGTCTGCCTACCCGCTCCCACAAGGGGGGAAGCATGCACCGATCACCACATGGGGAAGCGTGCACCGATCCCCTGTGGGAGCGGGCTCTGCCCGCGAAAAGGCCGCCGCGGTGGATCAGGCAGACCGCGGTGCACCCTTCGCGGGCAGAGACCCGCTCCCACAAGGGGGGAAGCATGCACCGATCCCCTGTGGGAGCGGGCTCTGCCCGCGAAAAGGCCGGCGCGGTGGATCAGCCAGACCGCGGTGAGCCCTTCGCGGGCAGAGACCCGCTCCCACAAGGGGGGAAGCATGCACCGGTCCCCACATGGGGAAGCATGCACCGATCCCCTGTGGGAGCGGGCTCTGCCCGCGAAAAGGCCGCTGCGGCGGATCAGGCAGATCGCGGTACGCTCTTCGCGGGCAGAGACCCGCTCCCACATGGGGCGAGCGGCGCATTGATCTCACTGATGATCACTATCAAGCGCCGCGCCTCTCTGGCTGCGGTGGGCCTCCCCTATAATCGCCGCCATTCCCCCGCTCTGCACGCCTGTACTCAGGCGCCATGCCCCATTGGAACCGATGCCCATGCCCACCCCCCAATCGGCCGCCTCCGGCCTTTCCGAACGTAAACCGCAAAGCGTCAAGCAACAGTGGCTGGCGATTTTGTCGGTCGCCGTCGGCGCCTTCGCTCTGGTGACCAGTGAATTCCTGCCCGTGGGCGTGCTCAACGATGTTGCCAGCGACCTGGGCATCACTGCCGGTCGTGCCGGCCTGATGGTCACCCTGCCCGGAATCATGGCCGCCCTTGCTGCGCCATTGCTTTCGGTGGGCATCGGTGCGATGGACCGCCGCTACCTGCTGACCGGTCTGACGCTGATCATGATCATCGCCAACACCATCGTGGCCTTCGCCAGCGACTTCAACGTTCTGCTGATCGGCCGCGTGTTGCTGGGGGTGAGCATCGGCGGCTTCTGGGCCACTGCCATCGCCTTGAGCGGCCGACTGGCACCCAGGGGCGTCGGCGTGGCCAAGGCAACGTCGATCATCATGATGGGTGTGACCCTGGCCACGGTACTGGGCGTGCCCGTCGGCACCTGGCTCAGCGGCTTGATGGGCTGGCGCATGACCTTCCTGGTCACCGCGCTGGTAGGCGTGCCGGTGCTGCTGGCGCAGATCTTCCTGTTGCCGCCGCTGTACCCGGACCGAGCCATTCGGGTCAGGGACCTGCCTGCCCTGTTCACCAATGCGCAGGCGCGGGTCGGCTTGATCGCCGTATTGCTGATCGGCCTGGCGCACTTCGCCGCGTACACCTACGTGGCGCCGTTCTTCAAGCAAAGCGCCGGCTTCCATGGGTCCACGATCGGCTCGCTGCTGCTGCTCTACGGCATGGCCGGCGTGCTGGGCAACGTATTCGCCGGATTCGCCGCCAACCGCAGCGTGCGCAACACGCTGCTGCTGGTGGCCCTGATGATCGGCACCAGCACCGCCCTGTTCCCCCATTTCGCCACCGGTATCACCGGGGCCGCCATGCTGATAGCCCTGTGGGGCTTCGCTTTCGGCGCCTTCCCGGCGTGCGCCAGCATCTGGATGTTCGTGGTCGCGCCCAAGGATGTGGAGCGTGGCATGCCGCTGTTCGTTGCGCTGTTCCAGGTGATCATTGCCCTGGGTTCGTTCTTCGGCGGGCAGATTGTCGATCAGTTGGGCAGTTCGGTGTTGTTGAGCCTGGCCACGGCTCTGGTCGGCGCAGGGTTCGCCACGGTGTTGGTGTTGGGCCGCAATGTCAGCAACAACGTGGTGGCTCAACCCGCCTGAAGCTTGCTGCGCCGACGGTTGCCAGCAGGTCGTCGGCGCAGAAGCGGACCGCGCAAAAAAAGTTGAACTGCTTTTGCAGCCATTCACCTAATGATCAGCTTGTGAATATTCCCACAGGCACTGTGTCAATATCGGCACTTTCCCCAGAGGTGGTCAACGTGGCTAAAGACGAGAAGAAAACCAAAAGCGATGCTTCGAAAGCCAGCAAGGAAATGAAGGACAAAAAGTCGTCACCGGAAAAGAAATCTGCCGCAGCCTCCGCGCTTTCGAAGTCCTCCGACAAGGAGAAAAAAGACAAGAAGAAAGACGCCGAGCCGAAGAAAACTGCAAAGAAAGCCGACAGCAAGCCGGAAAAGGCCAAGAAGTCGGACAAGGTCGAAAAAGCAGAAAAGCCTGCGAAGAAGAAAAAGTGATATCCGTTGTCTGCTAGGGCCTTGTGCCCTAGCGTCATTGCGCTCTACCCCCCCTCGATACCCCTGTTCCCCCCAAAACCACGCGTGCCTCGACGGCCAAGGCTTCACGCAAGGCCTACGCGCGCACGACCACTACGGTCAGCCAAGGCATTCGATAGATTTTCACCGGCTGGGTACGCGCGAGCACATCGAGCATGCCGGGAATGTCGTCGAGGTTGAACACGCCACTCACTGCGGTACTCGGCAGGCTGCCGGCGATCACCAGTGAACCGGGCAGATAACGTTCGATGTCCGCAAACACCTCGGCCAACGGCTGACGGTTGAAGATCAACTTGCCGCGCTGCCAGGCCGACGCGGTACCCAGGTCCAGGGCGCCGGTCGCCGACGGTGCTGCTCCGGCAGCGTATTCAAGACGCTGGGCTGCCTTGAGGGGTACCACAGCCCCGCCAGACGAAACCTTCACTTCTCCCTCCGTCACACCTACACGCACCTGTTCACCCTGTCGATCGACGTCGAAGCGCGTCCCCACGGCCTGCACGCTACCGCCCGAGGCCTGTACCACGAACGGTCGCGAGGCGTCCTTGCTGACATGGAACAGCGCTTCGCCCTTGATCAGGCTGATCTCGCGCCGCGTGGAAGAATAATGAACCGACAGCGCTGAGCCGCTGTTCAGCCAGACCTGGCTGCCGTCTTCGAGGGTCAGTGCGCGGCGCTCGCCGACCGGCGTGGCATAGTCGGCGAAATAGACCTTGGCCGGCTCGCTCAACCCGGTCAGGGCCAGGGCGCCCACTCCCGCGGCCAGCGCCGCCCAACGCAGCGGCCGGCGCGCGACCCTGGCGGGTGCGACGAAGCTGTGCGCGGAGCGGGTCTCGGGAAGCGCCTGCCACATCCGCTCGGCCAGGCGTGCCGCCGCTTCATGCTCGGCGCTGCGTCGGCGCCAGCGGGCAAAGGCGCGGTGATCCGCCTCGCTGGCTCGGCCCGATGTCAGGTGCACCCACTGCTCGATGGCCTGATCTTCCAGGTCGATGGCAGAAGCGCTTGAATCGATGGGCTCGTTCATGGTGTTGGGCTCGCGGGCGCCGCCGCATAGGCGTCATTACCGGGCATTCTAAGGGCACTCCGACTGACGAAGCCAATCGCGGCAGTGCCGCATGGCGTGCACCATGTACTTGCCCACCGAACTTTCCGACACCCCGAGGCGCGTGGCGATCTGTGCGTGGGTGAGGCCTTCGAGGCGACTGAGCAGCAACGCCAGACGGGCATTGCTGGGCAGGCGCTGCAGGGCCTTGTCGAGCTGCTCGATGGCTTCGGCGGCGAGAAAGGAGCGTTCCGGCGAGGCCATGGGATCGCAGGGTTCCTCGTCGGGCTCATCGACCTGCAGCGAGCAATAGCGCCGTTCCTGGCGCAGGCGGTCAATGGCCAGGTTGCCGGCCACGCGAAAGACGAAGGCGCGGGGCTCGAGAATCTGCGCTGTGTCGTTCAGGCCGGCCAGACGCACGTAGGTGTCCTGCGCCACGTCGGCCGCCTTCTCCACATTCCCCAGGCGCCGTGCCAGAAAGGCCAACAGGTCGGCGTAGTGCTCCTGAAAGACCATCAGCAGAGGGTTGGAGTTGGGTGACACGGACATGCGCACGGCCCCGGCGGTTGAGGCGCGCATCCTATCCCAGCTGAGAACAGTTATCATCAGAAACGCGGATGATAATGAAAATATTTTCAGTCTGGACGGCAAGGTCGGGTCACCTCGTTCGTCGTTGGAGTGAGAAGCATGATTCTCGGGCATTCCGCCACCATTGGCTTACGGACGTTTTTCAGATGCAGGCACGTTTCCCGTTGTTCACTCCCGTCACCGGTCGCACCCTGAGCCTGGCGCTGATGCTGGCCATGACGGCAGGCCTGCCGGCGCTTGCACCTCTGGCCCATGGCGCAGAGGCGACCACTGCCCTGGACCTGCAATCGGTAGAGCAGTCCCTGGATCAGGCGCTGACGCGGCTGGCAGACCAAGCCAACGTGCGTCTGATCTTCAACTCCTCGGATGTGGCCAACCTGCGCGCACCGGCCTTGAAGGGCCGATACACCCTCGACCAGGCCCTGGAGACGCTGCTGCGCGGCAGCGGCTTCGGCTGGCAGATGCTCGATGCACGCACCCTGGTGCTGCAGAAGCTGCCCGCGCGCGACGATCCCGCCATGGCTCTGGGCGCCACCACCGTCAATGCCATGAACGATCTGGGCAGCAGCACCGACGGCACGGGTTCGTACACCACCGGTAGCAGCAGCACCGCTGCGAAACTGAACCTGAGCCTCAAGGACACCCCGCAGACCGTCAGCGTGGTCACACGTCAGTTGATGGACGACAAGAAACTCACCAGCCTGGACAAGGTGCTGGAACAGACCCCGGGCATCACGTTCCAGTACCGAAACTTCGGCGGGCATGTGTACACCTCCCGCGGTTTTTCGTTGCTGGCGGAGAGCTTTCTGGTGGACGGTGTACCCGGCCAGGGCTATCAGATCACCGGGTGGATGAAGCCCGACACCGCCATCTACGACCGGGTCGAAGTGCTGCGCGGCGCGGCCGGCCTGCTGGTCGGTGCAGGCGAGCCCGGCGGCGCGGTGAACCTGGTGCGCAAACGGCCGACCGCCGAACCGCGACTGACGGTACAGGCCAGCGCCGGTTCCTGGGACCGCTACCGCATGGACCTGGACGCCAGCGGCAAGCTCAACGAAACCGGCAGCGTGCGCGGCCGACTGGTCACGGCCTACGAAGACAACGGTTCCTACCTCGATGAACGCAACACCCGCACGCCGCTGGTGTATGGCATCGTCGAAGCCGATATCGACCCGGACACCACCGTGAGCCTGAGCCTGCGCCACCAGGAAAACGTCATCAACGGCTATTCGATCTACGGCCTGCCGCGCTACAGCAACGGCAACGCCCTGGACATCTCCCGCTCCACCTCCCTGGTGCAGGATTGGAACCGCCATCAAAGCGAGATGAGCGAAGCGTTCGCGGAAATCGAGCACCGCTTCAACGAACGCTGGTCGAGCACCACCTCGGTGACCGTTTCCGAAGGCAGCTTCGATCAACAGATCGCCTATGCGCGACGCACCATCAGCCCGGTGACCAATACCGGCTCGGTGTTTCAGGCCGCACTGTTTCGCCAGGACAAGGTCACCAGCACCGGGGTGGACAGCCATGTCAGCGGCAATTTCGATGCTTTCGGCCTGACCCATGACGTCACCGTGGGCGGCACCTGGTCGCGCCAGGAAGCCAACACTCAGCAGGCCACCGCCAGCCTGGGCAATCGGCCACTGAACATCTTCAATGTCGACCACCATGCCATCGCCAAGCCTGCCAGGCCGGCGTGGAGCACCGACATCGACATGACCGAGGAGCGCGCGGGCCTGTACGCCAACTCGCGGCTGCGCCTGAGCGAACCGCTGAGCCTGGTACTGGGCGGTCGCACCAGCTGGTACGACTACACCTACGACATCAAGCGCGGCGCCGCCCTGCCCTACGAGTCCAAGGTGACACGCAAGGTCACCCCCTACGCCGGCGTGATCTACGACATCAGCGACGACTGGGCGTGGTATGCCAGCTATGCGGAAATCTTCAACGCCCAAGGCAACTACGTCGATACCAGCGGTACGCCGCTTTCACCCTCCGAAGGCGACAACTACGAGACCGGCATCAAAGGCGCGCTGTTCGACAATCGCCTGAACCTGTCGATGGCGCTGTTCTACATCAAGCAGACCAACGTTGCTCTGGTCGACCTGGCCAATACCAACTGCACCAGCAACGACTCCGAGGGCACCTGCTACGTCAACGGCACCATCAAGCGCAGCAAGGGCGTCGACCTGGAAGCCAGCGGCGAGATCCTGCCAGGCTGGCAGGTGTTCGGTGGCTACACCTTCAACCTGCTGCGCAACAATACCGAAGACGTCGAGGTGGCCTACGAGACGCCCAAGCACATGCTGCGCCTGCAGACCAGCTACAACCCGCCCGGCGCCTGGGACCGGCTGACCGTCGGTGGCGGCGTGTCGGCGCAGTCCTACTACAAGGCCTCGTCGACCACCGGGCTGGACTTCGGCAGCCAGGGCTATGCGATCTGGGATGCGCGCGTGGCCTGGAAGCTGGACGAGCACTGGAAGGTGCAGCTCAACGCCGAGAACCTGTTCGACAAGCGTTACTACACCACTGCGGTAGCGGTCGACCGCTCGAACGTGTTCGGCGAGCCGCGCAGCTACATGCTGACCCTGCGAGGCGATTTCTGATCGCGTCGACTTCGGGATCGGTGCGCTGAAAGGCTCCCTGCGCCGCTCCCTGGGCTGGCTGCACACCTGGTGCGGCCTGGTCTGCGGCTGGCTGCTGTGCGTGATCTTCCTGACCGGCTCGTTGAGCGTGTTCCGCGAACCCATCACCCGCTGGATGGAGGCGCAGCCGATCGCCCCACTCGACACCGGGGGGCCGCTGGATCAAGGTTCTGCTGCCTGGCAAGCGCAGCGCTACCTCTTGGCACACGGCGCTGGCGCGCGGCTGTGGCGGGTGGAGTTGCCAACGCACGCGGGCGAAGCCATACGCCTGCTGTGGCGGGACGCAAGCGGCACGTCGCAGGTCGCCCTCGATCCTGCAACCGCTAACCCGGTGGTGCCCGGGGCGCTGCGCAAGACCGAAGGCGGCCGGCACTTCATGTCGTTCCACTACATGCTGCAACTGCCAGTGCTGGGCTTCTGGATCGTTGGCGCGCTGACCGTCGGCTTTCTGGTCGCACTGGTGTCGGGGGTAGTGATTCACCGACGTATCTTCGCCGACTTCTTTACCTTCCGACCCGGCCACGGACCGCGCGCCTGGCTTGACGCGCACAACGCCGCGGCCGTACTGACCCTGCCATTCCTGCTGATGATCGCCTACACAGGCCTGTGCATCTTCGCCAGCAGCTACATGCCGTGGCCGGTGCACGCCGTGTACGGTTCGAACGACGGTGCTCATGCACGCTTCAGCGCCGACCTGGCGCTGCAGGCTCCGACGGTGCGCACCACCGCAGCGCTGGACGCACCGGCACCTTCCTGGGAGCGGCTGCTTGAACAGGCCCATGCATTGACCGGGCAGCCGGCGCAGATGCTGTTGGTGGACAAGCCCGGCACCGCCAGCGCCAGCGTGCGCGTCATCGGTCGTCTCGACCCCGGCCAGCCCTCGTCGGATCTGTTCACGCCCCAGGCCAGCGTGCTGTTCGATGCGGCCAGCGGCGATGTGCTGCAACTCAGGCTGCCTGACCCGGACAACGTTTCCATGGGCGCACGCATCGAGGGCGTAATGCGTGCCCTGCATTTCGCCGATTTCGGCAGTTGGGCATTGAGGTGGGTGTACTTCGCCAGCGGCCTGCTGGGCACGCTGATGATGGTTGCCGGCACGCTGCTGTTCTCGATCAAGCGACGGATCAAAGGGCAACACGAATTCGGCGCTGCGACCCGGCGCTTCTATCACTGTGTCGAAGCGCTCAACGTGGCGTGCAGTGTGGGCATTGGCCTGGCGTGCTGTGCCTACTTCTATGCCAACCGGCTGCTGCCACTGCAGTTGCCGGACCGGGCCAACTGGGAGATACGCTGTTTCCTGCTGATCTGGCTGGCGACCCTGCTGCACGCATTGTCTCGGCCTCGCCACCGCGCATGGGCCGAGCAGCTAGGCTTGGCGGCGCTGCTGTGCCTGTGCCTGCCGCTGCTCAATTATTGGACCACGGGGCAGAACCTGTGGCGCTACGCTGCCGCAGGCGACTGGCAGCGCGCAAGTGTGGAAGCGGTAGCGTTGGGCTGCGGCGCACTGCTGGCAAGGGTGCTGATGAAACTGCAGCGGCGCCATCGGCGGCAGGACCTGATGCCCTAGCCGCGTAGAAGCCGGTTCAAGCCGCCGCAAAACTGTATACCATATGCGCTCAATCCCCCGAATGACCCAGCATCGTGGCCCAGACCAAACTCAACGCGCCGGACCTCGGCAACTCTCCGTCGACCTCGGAGATCATCACCCGGCACCTGCGCGAAGCGATCGTTGCCGGGCACTTTGCCGAGGACGAACCGATCCGCCAGGATGATATCGCCCGCCAGTTCAATGTCAGCAAGATCCCCGTCCGCGAAGCGCTAAAGCGCCTCGAAGCCGAGGGGCTGGTCATGTTCCAGCGCAATCGCGGCGCGATGGTCACGCGCCTGTCGGAGTCGGAGCTGGCGCAGATGTTCGAAGTGCGCATGCTGCTCGAAGACAAGGTGCTGCGCCTGGCCATCCCGAACATGACCGAGGCCACGTTCACCCGCGCCGAGAGCATCTGCCGCGAGTTCATCGGTGAAAACGACGTGGGCCGCTGGGCCGAGCTGAACTGGGCGCTGCACGCCTGCCTCTACGAGCCCGCGCAACGGCCGTTCCTGGTGGGCATGATTCGTTCGGTCAATGACAAGCTGGAGCGTTACCTGCGCATGCAGATGAGCCTGTCGGCCGGCAAGGATCGCGCCGACCACGAACACCGGGAAATTCTCCAGGCCTGCCGCGAGCGCAACGTGGAGCTCGCAGTGCGCCTGCTCGACGAACACATCGCCGGCGTCTGCCAGACGCTGTTCGAGCATCTGCCAAGCGCCCGCTGAGCGTTGGCACTGTGCCGAATTCGTCATTGTCACGGGCTAAATAGCTCAAGCCGCAGTGGGCTATCTGCGCCATTCTAAGGGTCACTTAACCGACCCGACGAGTGGCCCCATGACCCGCATCCAAGTGATCGACTCGCACACCGGTGGTGAACCCACCCGCCTGGTGATCGGCGGTTTTCCCGAGCTGGGCACCGGCAGCATGGCCGAGCGCAAGCAATTGCTCGCCGAGCGGCACGACGCCTGGCGCGCCGCTTGTGTACTGGAACCACGGGGCAGCGATGTGCTGGTAGGCGCACTGCTGTGCACGCCGGTAGACCCGAACGCCTGCGCCGGGGTGATCTTCTTCAATAACACCGGCTACCTGGGCATGTGCGGCCACGGCACCATCGGCTTGATCGCCTCGCTGGCCCATCTGGGCCGGATCGGCCCGGGGGTGCACGCTGTCGAGACGCCGGTCGGCACCGTCCAGGCCACGCTGCATGAGGACGGCTCGGTCAGCGTGCGCAATGTGCCGGCCTATCGTTACCGCAAGGACGTCGCCCTGCAGGTGCCGGGCATAGGGTCGGTCACCGGCGACATCGCCTGGGGCGGCAACTGGTTTTTCCTGGTCGCCGAGCATGGCCTGGCGGTCAGCGGTGACAACCTCGACGCCCTCACGGCCTACACCGTCGCCGTGCAGCAAGCGCTGGAGGACCAAGGCATACGCGGCGAGGACGGCGGCCTGATCGACCACATCGAGTTGTTCGCCGAAGACCAAGGGGCCGACAGCCGCAACTTCGTGCTGTGCCCCGGCAAAGCCTACGATCGCTCGCCTTGCGGAACCGGGACCAGCGCCAAGCTGGCGTGCCTGGCCGCCGACGGCAAACTGCAGCCCGGGCAGATCTGGCGTCAGGCCAGCGTCATCGGCAGCGAGTTCGAGGGTTCCTATGAAACCCTGGAACACGGCAGCGACGGGCCGGTTGTGCCGACCATTCGCGGTCGGGCCTACATCAGCGCCGAAGCCACACTCATCCTGCAGGCCGACGACCCCTTCGCCTGGGGTATCCGCTTGTGAACTCCACGGCCGTGGCCGACGCCATCGTCATCGGCGCAGGCATCGTCGGCGCTGCCTGCGCCCAGGCCCTGGCCAAGCGCGGGCTGAGCGTACGGGTGCTGGACGCCGGCACGCCGGGTGCCACGGCCGCCGGCATGGGCCACCTGCTGGTGCTCGACGACAACGCAGCCGAACTGGCTTTGAGTCAATACTCGTTGAAGCGCTGGCGCGCCATCGCCAGGTCGTTGCCCGACGGTTGTGCCTACCGCAGCAACGGCACCCTGTGGCTGGCCGCCAACGCTGAGGAAATGGCCGTTGCCGAGCACAAGCTCGAGGTGTTGCGCGAGCATGGCGAGGCCTGCGAGATCCTCGCTGGCAACGCCCTGCGCGAGCGCGAGCCGCTGCTTCGCGAGGGGCTGGAGGGTGGTCTGCTGATCAAGGGCGACGGCATTGTGTATGCGCCGGCTGCCGCTCAGTGGATGCTTGACCATCCGTTGATCCGCCAGCAACGCGCCACGGTCACCGAGGTGGACGGCAACCGTGTGCGTCTGGCCGACGGCCCGTGGCTGAGTGCCGGCATGGTGCTGTTGGCCAACGGCATCCAGGCCACCGAGCTGTGCCCCGAGCTGCCGATCCAGGCCAAGAAAGGCCATCTGGCGATCACCGACCGCTACCCCGCGCAGATCACTCACACGCTGGTGGAACTGGGCTATGTCACCAGCGCCCACAACGCCAGTGGGCCGTCCACGGCCTGCAACATCCAGCCGCGTCCGACCGGACAATTGTTCATCGGCGCGTCACGGCAGTTCAACACCACGGATCCCGAGGTCGAGGGCTGGATGTTCGCCAAGATGCTCAGGCGCGCAGCAGAGTACGTGCCTGCGCTGAACACGCTGAACGTGATTCGTGCCTGGACCGGTTTTCGCGCCGCCAGCCCGGATGGCCTGCCCCTGGTAGGCGAGCACCCCCAGCGTCCGGGCCTGTGGCTGGCAGTGGGTCACGAAGGCCTGGGGGTGACCACTGCGCCGGCGACTGCCGATTTGCTGGTGGCGCAACTGTTCGACGAATCACTGCCGCTGGCGGCAGCGCCCTACCTGCCGCAACGTTTTCTCGGAGGGTCCAGCCATGCTTGAATTGACGGTCGATGGACGCACGCTGCAGGTCGCAGTCGGCACCAGCGTCGCCGCGGCACTGGCGATGGCCGGTGACGGCTGCACGCGTACCTCGGTCAGCGGCCAACGGCGCGCGCCGCTGTGCGGCATGGGTGTCTGCCAGGAATGCCGTGTGACCATCGACGGCGCGCGGCGCCTGGCGTGCCAGACGTCCTGCCGCGACGGCATGCAGGTACGGAGCCTGCCATGACCGAGTACGTCGACATTCTCATCATCGGTGCCGGTCCGGCCGGCATCCATGCGGCGCTGGCAGCGGCACCCAGCGGCCTGCGCATCGTGTTGCTGGACGACAATCCGCTGCCCGGCGGGCAGATCTGGCGCGATGGCCCGCAGGCCTCGCTGCCGAACCAGGCCACCCGGCTGCGCCAGCGCCTGCAGGCGTGTGCCAACGTGCAGATCCAGGGGTCTACCCGCGTGATCGCCCGGCCTGCGCCTCATCAGTTGCTGGTGGAGAACGACGAGCGCGGCTGGATCATCGGCTATGCAAAGCTGATCCTGTGTACCGGGGCCCGCGAGTTGCTGTTGCCCTTCCCCGGCTGGACGCTGCCTGGCGTAACCGGTGCCGGCGGCCTGCAGGCGTTGATCAAGGGCGGTCTGCCCGTCGCGGGCGAACGCGTGGTGGTCGCCGGCAGCGGCCCGCTGCTGCTGGCCAGCGCCCACAGCGCAACGAAGCACGGCGCACGGGTCGTGCGCATCGCCGAGCAGGCCAGCACCCGCGCCGTGGCAGGATTTGCCAAGCAGCTGCCACGCTGGCCGCATAAATGGCTGCAGGCGTTGCAGCTGTTTTCACCCGCCTATCGCACCGGCAGCCATGTGCTGGCTGCTCTGGGTAACGACCGCCTGGAAGGCGTACGACTGATGCAGCAGGGCCGAATCAGGGAACTGCCCTGTGACCGGCTGGCCTGTGGCTTCGGCCTGGTGCCCAACACGCAGCTGGGCGAGGCCTTGGGCTGTGCGCTGCAGGACCGGGCCATCGCCGTCGATGCCTGGCAGGCGAGCAGCCTGGCGGACCATTTTGCCGCAGGTGAATGCACCGGCTTCGGCGGCAGCGAGCTGGCCTCGGTCGAAGGCAGTATCGCCGGACACGCCGCAGCTGGCGACCAGGCGGCGGCGCAGCGGCTTTGGCCGCAGCGTGCCCGCTGGCAAGGCTTCGCCGCCGTGCTGAACCGGGCGTTTGCCCTCGATCCTGCGCTCGCTGCCCTGTGCGCGCCGGACACCCTGGTCTGTCGCTGCGAAGACGTGCCGTTCGCGGCGCTCGCCGCCCATTGCAGCTGGCGCGAGGCCAAACTCGCCACCCGCTGCGGCATGGGCGCCTGCCAGGGGCGGGTGTGTGGCGCTGCCACCGCGCACCTGTTCGGCTGGCAACCCTCGGCACCGCGACCGCCCTTCAGCCCGGCCCGGATCGAGACCCTGCTGCGCCTCGACGGCCACCCGCCCTGCTGAACCCTGCCCTGCTCAACCCCGCTCTGCTCAACCCCGCTCTGCTGAACCCCGCTCTGCTGAATACAGTGTTCGGGCTTTGCGCAGCAGCGCGGTAGCACTATCCTGCGGGAGTCACTTCCGGACCTCGACCCCATGCTCGCCGCACTCCTCAGCGCCAGCCCGTGCCAACTACCCAACCTGCTGGGCAGCCTGCAACCTTTGGCACCGCTGCTCGATGCATTGGCCGACGTGGTGTTCTTCATCAAGGACGACGCCGCTCGCTATGCCTTCGTCAATATCACCCTGGCCAAGCGCTGCGGCTTCAAGACCAGTCAGCAGCTGTTGGGGTTGACCGCCGAACAAGTGTTTCCGGCGCGTTTCGGCTCGCTGTACACCGAACAGGACCGCAAGGTCCTGGGTAGCGGCCGCGAATTGGCCAATCAGCTGGAGCTGCACCTCTATTATGGCAACCAGCCCGTGTGGTGCCTGACCCACAAGATCGCCCTGCACGATGAACAGGGTCGGATCATCGGCCTGGCCGGCATCTCCCGCGACCTGCAATTGCCTCAGTCGAGCCACCCGGCGTTCGCGAAACTGGCGGCGGTCGATGCTTACATCCGTGGGCATTTTCATCGTCCGATCAGCCTCGCGGAACTGACCGCGATTGCCGGGCTGTCGGTTGCGCAACTGGAGCGTCACTGCAAGCGGATCTTCCAGCTGACCCCGCGCCAGCTGATCCACAAAGCGCGCCTTGAGGAGGCCTCGCGCCTGCTGCGCGACGAAGACCTGCCCATCACCGATGTCGCCCTGCGCTGTGGCTACACCGACCACAGTGCTTTCAGCCGGCAGTTCCGCGCGCTGACGCACCTGTCGCCCAGCCTGTACCGCGAAAGCCACCGCTGATGTTCCGTTAGCGGGCAGCCAGCGGGGCAATGCTCCCTTATGTAACACCCCAGCGCGTCACACCCAGCTTCCCCCTTCGCCGTCCATCCTGAATGAATACGCCCTGATTCATGGGCTTACGGCAACAGCACGAGCGCGGACGAAAACAGGCACGGCTGTTGCATTTGAAATATCGTATACGAAATTCTCATTAGCAGTTCCAGTGCTCACCCAACTCCGAGGCCTCCATGAAAACTCCCGCCTTCGCCGTAGCCCTAACCGCTGTGCTCAGTACCTCTTTCATGGCGACCGCCCAGGCCGACAAACTGGACGACATCATCGGTTCCGGCAAGCTGCGCTGCGCGGTAACACTGGACTTCCCACCCATGGGCATGCGCGACAGCGCGAACAAGCCGGCGGGGTTCGACGTCGACTACTGCAACGACCTGGCGAAGGTGCTGGGCGTCGATGCCGAAGTCATCGAAACGCCGTTTCCGGACCGGATTCCGGCGCTCATCTCGGGCCGTGCCGACGTGATCGTGGCCTCCACCTCCGACACCCTGGAACGAGCCAAGACCGTGGGCCTCAGCGTGCCCTACTTCGCCTTCCAGATGGTCGTGCTGACCCGCGACGACACTGGCGTCAACAGCTTCGACGACCTCAAGGGCAAGGCAGTGGGCAACACCAGCGGCACCTACGAGGCCATCGCGCTGGAAAAGGATGTGAAGGGCTGGGGTAGCGGCAGCTTCCGTGCGTATCAATCGCAGAACGACACCATTCTGGCCGTCGCCCAAGGCCATATCCAGGCCACCGTGGTCACCAATACCGTGGCCGCCGCCACTCTGAAATCCGGCAAATACAAGAACCTCAAGGTCGCCGGCAATGCGCCCTACGTGATCGACTACGTTTCCCTGGGTGCCAAGCGCACCGAATACGGTCTGCTCAACTACCTCAACCTGTTCGTCAACCAGCAAGTGCGCAGCGGCCGCTACAACGAGTTGTTCGTCAAATGGGTCGGCACCGACATCGCGCCCGCCAACCTCACCGTACCCAACGTCTACTACTGAGGTGACGACCATGCCACGCAGCGTCGGTGGACGCAGCCTGATCGACGGCAGCGCACAAGGCGCCCTGTTGTTTGCCGACACCGGCCTGAGTTTCTGGGGCGGGGTCGACCCCAGCAGTGGCGAGGTGATCGACCGCCATCATCCGCTCAGTGGTCAGCGGGTGGCGGGCCGGGTCCTGGCGATTCCCGGCAGTCGCGGGTCCTGCACCGGCAGCAGCGTGATGATGGAACTGATCAGCAACGGCCACGCGCCGGCCGCGCTGGTACTGGCCGAAGCCGATGAAATACTCACCTTGGGCGTGCTGGTGGCACAGCACTTCTTCGCCCGCTCGCTGCCGGTGCTGTGCATCGGCCAGGAAGCCTTCGATACGCTGCGCAGCGCGGCATGGGCTCGGTTGGATGGCGCAACGCTCGGTCTCTACAGCCAGGCGCCGACGGACGACTGGCAGCCGCAGCCAGGCGCAGGCCAGCCCGAGCCGTTCGATGACGGCTTTGCACTCGACAGCCGTGACCATGAGTTGCTCGCAGGCAGCCACGGCAAGGCGGCGCAGGTGGCGATGCAGATCGTGCTGCGCATGGCCCGTCTCCAGGGCGCGCGGGAACTGGTCGATATCACCCAGGCGCACATCGACGGGTGCATCTACACCGGCCCTGCCAGCCTGCGGTTTGCCGAACAACTGGTGCAATGGGGCGCGCGGGTGCGGGTGCCCACTACCCTTAACGCCATCTCGGTGGACCAGCGCCGCTGGCGCGAACTGGGTATCGACCCGGCCCTGGGCGAGCCTGCCAGTGCCTTGGGCGATGCGTACATGGCCATGGGTGCGGGTGCGAGTTTCACCTGCGCGCCCTATCTGCTCGACAGCGCGCCAGCCCTCGGCGAGCAAGTGGTGTGGGCCGAGTCCAACGCTGTGGTCTACGCCAACAGCGTGCTCGGCGCGCGCACACTCAAGTACCCGGACTACCTGGACATCTGCATTGCATTGACTGGCCGTGCGCCGCTGATCGGCTGTCATCTCGAGAGGCAGCGCAAGGCGCAGTTGCTTATCGACGTACCGGTGCTGGCTGAACCAGATGACAGCTTCTACCCGCTGCTCGGCTATCACATCGGCGCCCTCTGCGGCAGCCGCATTCCATTGATCAGCGGTCTGCAGCACCTCAGCCCCAGCCTGGACGAGCTAAAGGCATTCGGCGCCGCGTTCGCCACCACCAGCGCTGCACCGATGTTTCATATCGCCGGCGTCACTCCGGAAGCCTTGAACCTCGCGCATTCGAGTGACTCACCGGATACGCTGCCGCGCGTCTCGATTTCCCTGCAAGACCTGCACGCCAGTTGGATGGAGCTCAACAGCGCGCGGGACAACCAGGTAAGGATGGTATCCCTGGGCAACCCGCACTTCTCTCTGACCGAATTCGCCCGCCTGGCCGAACTCTGCCGCGGCCTGCGCAGGCACCCGGACGTGGTACTGGCCATCACCTGCGGTAGAGCGGTGCTGGAACAGGCACGGGCAGCGGGTCATGTCGCCGTGCTCGAGGCCTTCGGCGCCACGCTGATCACCGACACCTGCTGGTGCATGCTGGGCGAGCCGGTCATTCCCGCAGGCGTGCGCAGCCTGATGACCAACTCGGGCAAGTACGCCCACTACGCGCCCGGCCTGGTCGGGCGCAGCGTTCACTTCGCCAGCCTCGGCACCTGTGTCGACAGCGCGTGCAGCGGCGCCACCAGCGCTCGACCGCCCGCCTGGCTGGCGACCTGTGCAGCGGGGGGCGCGGAGCATGTTTGACTACACCTTCCAATGGCGGGCTGCGTGGCGCGCCCTGCCCGACATGCTGCAAGGCGCGTGGGTGACGTTCGAAACCGCGGCGCTGTCGATGATTTTCGGTGTGCTCATTGCCCTGCTTCTGACCGTGATGCGTGCAGGCTCCGAACGGACGTTCCGCGGCCGGGCGCTGCGCGGCATCGGCGACGGCTGGGTGTCGATTGCGCGCAATACCCCGTCGCTGTTCCAGATCTACATCCTGTACTTCGGCCTCGGCTCGCTGGGCCTGCACGTCAGCTCCTGGCTGGCATTGCTGGCCGGCATCACCTTCAACAACGCCGGCTACCTGGCGGAAAATTTCCGCGGCGGTCTCAAGGCGGTGCCGGACACGCAGATGCGCGCCGCGCGATCGTTGGGCATGAGCGCCTTCCAGGCCTACCGCATGATCATCGTTCCGCAATTGTTGCGAGTGGTGTTCTACCCGCTGAGCAACCAGATGGTCTGGGCGGTGCTGATGACGTCCCTCGGCGTGGTGGTCGGGCTCAACGACGACCTCACCGGGGTCACCCAGGACTACAACGTGAAGACCTTCCGCACCTTCGAATATTTCGCGATGGCCGCGGTGCTCTATTACCTGATCGCCAAGCTGATCGTCGGCCTTGCCCGGCTGTTGAGCTGGCGCCTGTTTCGCTACTGAGGAGCGGCGCATGTTTTCCACCAGCCTCACCGCGACTGACCTCCTGTACATGCTCGAGGGCGCCTGGGTGACCCTGCAACTGACCTTCTGGGCAATCCTCGCGGGCTCCTTCGGCGGCCTGCTGTGCGGCCTGCTGCGGGCCCTGGCACCGCGCGCCAGCCTGCCGCTGGCGTGGGTGCTGGACGTGTTTCGCAGCGTGCCGTTGCTGATCCAGTTCGTGCTGCTCAATTCGCTCAAGAGCATCGTCGGATTGAACATCAGCGCGTTCAGCGTCGGCTGCATCATGCTGGGCGTCTACGCCGCGGCGTACTTCACCGAGATCGTCCGCAGCGGGGTGCTGGCCGTGTCGCCGTCGGTGCGCCGGGCCAGCCGCTCGCTCGGCCTGAGCTATTGGCAGGACCTGCGCTACATCGTCCTGCCGATGGCCACCCGGGTCGCCTTCCCCGGCTGGCTCAACCTGGTGCTCGGCGTCATGAAGGACACCGCGCTGGTGATGTGGATCGGTATCGTCGAACTGCTGCGTGCCTCGCAGACCATCGTCACGCGCATACAGGAGCCGCTGCTGGTGCTGTGCATCGCCGGGCTCATCTACTACGTCATGAGCCTGGTGGTCGCTCGCCTGGGCGCTCGTCTGGAAAGAAGGTGGCAGGAAAATGATTGAGATCGACAACGTACACAAATCCTTCGGCCAACTGGAGGTCATCAAGGGCGTCAGCCTGACGGTGAGCAAGGGCGAGGTGGTGTCGATCATCGGCGGCTCGGGTTCAGGCAAATCCACCTTGCTGATGTGCATCAACGGCCTGGAGCCGATCCAGAAAGGCAGCATTCGGGTCGACGGGGTCGAGGTCCACGGCAGCAGCACAAACCTCAACCAGCTGCGCCAGCGAATCGGCATCGTGTTCCAGCAATGGAATGCCTTTCCTCACCTCACCGTGCTGGAAAACGTCATGCTGGCGCCACGCAAGGTACTGGGCAAGAGCAAGGAGCAGGCCGAGGCGCTGGCCGTGCAGCAATTGACCCATGTCGGCCTGAGCGACAAATTCAATACCTTTCCCGGCAAGCTCTCGGGCGGCCAGCAACAGCGCATGGCGATTGCCCGCGCGCTGGCCATGTCACCGGACTACATGCTGTTCGACGAAGCCACCTCGGCGCTCGATCCGCAACTGGTGGGCGAAGTGCTCGACACCATGCGCATGCTCGCCGAAGACGGCATGACCATGGTGCTGGTGACCCACGAGATTCGTTTCGCCCGCGATGTGTCCGATCGCGTGGCGTTTTTCCGCAACGGCCTGGTGCATGAGCTCGGCAGCCCGGACCAGGTCATCGGCAACCCCTTGCAGCCGGAAACGGCCGCATTCCTGAAGTCGGTCAAATAGGTGCCGCAGGTGCGTCTTTCGCTGTTGCGCCCGACCGCATCAACGGTCTTGAAACGCGCCACCCCGTCCAAAGTACATCCGAACCAAAGCGTATACGAAATACCATCAATCCATGGAGTAACTCGAATGAGCAAGCGCATCAACTGGAGTGGCGTATTCCCTGCCGTTACCACTCAATTCAACGATGACTTTTCCATCAACCTGGAGAAGACCCACCAGGTGATTTCCAATGTGATCCGCGACGGCGTATCAGGCCTGGTGGTGTGCGGCTCGGTAGGTGAAAACACCTCGTTGACCGCCGAAGAGAAGATTGCCGTCACCGAAGTGGCCGTCGACGCCTCCGGTGGGCGCGTGCCGGTCATCTGCGGGGTGGCGGAATTCACCAGTGTCGCTGCCGCGAAAACCGCCAATGCCGTACGCCAGGCCGGGGTGGATGGCGTCATGCTGATGCCGGCGCTGGTCTACGGCTCCAAGCCCTTCGAAACCGCCGAGCATTTTCGCTACGTGGCCAAGCACGCCGACGTGCCCTTGATGGTCTACAACAACCCGCCCATCTACAAGAACGACGTCACCGCCGAGATCCTGATTTCCCTGGCCGACTGCGACAACGTGGTGTGCTTCAAGGACTCCTCCGGCGACACCCGGCGCTTCATCGACGTGCGCAATGAAGTGGGCGACCGCTTCGTGCTGTTCGCAGGCCTCGACGACGTCGTTCTGGAAAGCATCGCGGTGGGCGCCGAGGGCTGGGTGTCGGGCATGTCCAACGTCTTCCCGCAGGAAGGCGAAACCATCTTCCGCCTGGCCAAGGCCGGACGCTTTGCCGAAGCCATGGAAATCTACCGGTGGCTGATGCCGATCCTGCACCTGGACGCCCGTGCGGACCTGGTTCAGTGCATCAAGCTGTGCGAAGCGATCATGGGCCGCGGCAGCGCCCTCACTCGCCCACCGCGCCTGGCCCTGCCGGACGAGGACCGCCTGTTCGTCGAGCGCATCATGGCCAAGGCCCTGGCCAACCGCCCCACCCTGCCCGACGTCGGTCTTTGAATCACGACCGGGCCAGGCGCCTCCGCCAGGCCCGGGTACCTGTCATTGCCACCCCCAGGAAGCCTGATCATGTCCACTTCTTCCAACGCGACTACCCCAGCGGGACTCAAGCGCGTCGTGGCGGCCGCCATGGCCGGAACCGTCGCCGAATGGTACGAATTCTTCCTCTATGGCACGGCTTCGGCGCTGGTGTTCGGCCAGCTGTTCTTTCGCCAGACCGATAGCCCCATCGACGGCATCATTGCCGCTTTCGCGCTCTACGCTGTGGGCTTTCTGGCCCGGCCCCTGGGTGGGCTGGTGTTCGGCCACTACGGCGACAAGTTCGGCCGCAAGCGCCTGCTGCAACTGAGCCTGGTAGTGGTGGGCATCACCACCTTCCTGATGGGCTGCCTGCCAGGTTTTGCCACCATCGGCTACGCGGCACCGGTGCTGCTGGTGCTGTTGCGGCTGATCCAGGGCTTCGCGTTCGGCGGCGAATGGGGCGGTGCAATCCTGCTGGTGTCCGAGCACTGTCCCGACAATCGTCGCGGCTTCTGGGCCAGTTGGCCACAGGCGGGCGTGCCGGCGGGCAACCTGATTGCGACGGTCGCCTTGCTGGGTCTGTCTACCGGGCTCTCCGAAGAGCAGTTCCTGGCCTGGGGCTGGCGCGTGGCGTTCTGGCTGTCGGCCATCGTGGTACTGATCGGCTACTGGATTCGCAGCAGCGTCGACGATGCGCCTATCTTCAAGGAAGCCCAGGCGCGCCAGGCATTGATTCAATCCGAACAGCTGGGTGTGGTTGAAGTACTGCGCCATCACTGGCGTTCAGTGTTGGTGGGAATCGGCGCGCGGTTTGCCGAGAACATTCTGTATTACACGGTGGTGACCTTTTCCATCACCTACCTCAAACTGGTGGTTCACAAAGACACCTCGCAGATTCTGCTGCTGATGTTCGGCGCGCACTTCCTGCACTTCTTCATGATTCCGCTGATGGGCTACCTGTCCGACCTGGTCGGCCGCAAACCGGTGTACCTGACCGGCGCGGTGCTGACGGCGTTCTGGGGTTTCGTCGGTTTCCCGATGATGGACACCGGCAACAACTGGCTGATCATGGCGGCGATCACCCTGGGCCTGGCCATTGAATCCATGACCTATGCGCCCTACTCGGCGCTCATGGCCGAGATGTTCCCGACCCATGTGCGCTACACGGCGCTGTCGCTGTGTTATCAGGTGGCGCCGATTTTCGCCGGCTCGCTGGCGCCGTTGATCGCAATCACCCTGCTAAACAAATACAACAGCTCAACGCCCATCGCCTGGTACCTCGTCGGGGCTGCGGTAATCTCCATCGTCGCCGTCAGCCTGACCCGTGAAACCCGTGGCAAGTCGTTGCGCACGGTCGATGCCGAAGCCGCCGCACGCATGGCGGCCTCGGAACAAACGGGCGTGTCGCGCGGCAAACTGGCCTGAGCACGTTGCGCTGGCGAGCTTCGTCAGCGCGTTATCTCAACGCGCCATCAAAGCCCCAGATCACTCAAGCCTGGGTGATCGTCGGGGCGCCGCCCCAAGGGCCAGTGGTACTTGCGTTCGGACTCGGCAATCGGCAGGTCGTTGATGCAGGCGAAGCGCCGATGCATGAGTCCGTTGGCGGCGAACTCCCAGTTCTCGTTGCCGTAGGAGCGAAACCAGTTGCCTGAATCGTCGTGCCACTCGTAGGCGTAACGCACGGCAATGCGGTTGTCGGCAAAGGCCCACACTTCCTTGATCAGGCGGTAGTCCAACTCCTTGCGCCACTTGCGTTCGAGAAACGCCTGGGCCTGGGCTCGACCTTCGATGAACTCGCTGCGGTTGCGCCAGTAGGTGTCTTGGGTATAGGCCAGCGCCACCTTGGCGGCGTCCCGAGAGTTCCAGCCATCCTCGGCGCCACGCACTTTGCGAGTGGCGGTTTCAAGGGTGAACGGTGGCAACGGTGGGCGGTTTTCCTGGTTCATCTCAAGGGTCCTAGAAAGGCTTGTAGGGCAGAAACTTGCCGTCCAGGGTGATCACAGCACGCGATCCGCCTTCTGGATCTTCGACTTTCTTGATGTCGAGTTTGAAGTTGATCGCACTGATGATGCCGTCGCCGAATTGCTCATGCACCAGAGCCTTCAAGGTAGTGCCGTAGACCTGGACCATTTCGTGGAAGCGATAGATGGTCGGGTCGTTGGATACGTCTTCGGCGTTGCCACGCAAGGGGATGGTCTGCAACTGCACGACTGCTTGTGCGTCGAGGCCCAGACGCTCGGCCACCACTTCGGCAACCGCCTGCGGCAGCGGGTGTTGGCCCAGCAGCGCGGCCGTCACATACACCGTACTCAGGCCGGTCCCTTCGGACAGCGCCGCCCAGGTCAGATTGTGCGTGGCCTTGGCCTGCAGGACTTGTTCGGTCAGGGTCTGGCGCGGCGCCTTGGAAACGTTGCTCTGGGACATGATGATTCTCCGGACTGAAACGCAGGGTCGATTGAACAGCTTGGCAGCAGGGAATCATCGAAACCTACCACAATGATCAGGGCTGCCTTGCACAATTTCAGCTGGGATTCGATCCGTGCCGCTACGTCCCATCCAGCACCTGACGGCTGCGGTTGGCCAGACAGGACAGCGGGCGGAAGGCTGAACGCACTGCGCGCCCGCAAACTTTTCGGTGGTTCAGGCGTCAGCTTGATAGCACACCTCGCTATTGCAGCGCCCCTCTGCCCTTGCACAAGGACTCATCATGGTTTTCTTCATCTTTCTGCTGGCCTGCGCCGCCGCCGCCAGCACCGGTGTCATCTTCAAGCCCGGCGAATGGTACGCCTCGCTGGTCAAGCCGCGTTTCACCCCGCCCAACTGGGCATTTCCCGTGGCCTGGACGGTCATCTACCTGCTGCTGGCCTGGGCGGGCTATCGGCTGACGCAACTGCCGGGCAGCGAGACGGTGCTGGCGCTGTGGGCCGCGCAGATCGCCCTCAACACCCTGTGGACGCCGGTATTCTTCGGCGCCCATCGTCTGCTCGCCGGGATGGTGATCATCGTGGTCCTGTGGCTGGTGACCGCCGCCATGGTTGCCCTGGCAATGCGCCTGGACGTCATCACCGGACTGATCCTGTTCCCTTACCTGGCCTGGCTCTGCGTGGCAGCGGCACTGAACTTCTCGATCCTGCGCAACAATCGCTGACGCTACAGTTAGGCGACTCCCACTCGGCCACGGTCAGATCGCGAACGCCCCGACCAGTGCGGTCAGCCCGACCGCCAGTCTCGACACTTCTCCGCTGGCGGTGGCCGTTTGCGTGGCACCTGCCGCGCTCTGGATCGAAAGGTCGCGGATGCTGGTGATGTTGCGGTCAATTTCTCGCGCCACCTGTGCCTGCTCCTCGGCTGCCGTGGCGATCACGGTGTTGCGTTCGCTGATGAGGTTGATCGATTCCGATATCTGGCTGAGCGAGGTGCTGGCGTGCTGGGCCACGGCCGACGAATCGCTGGCCATCTGCTGACTCTGCTCCATGGCTTGCACGGCCTGCACCGAATCGGTCTGCATGGAGCCGATCATCTTCTCGATTTCCTGGGTCGACTGCTGCGTACGGTGAGCCAGCGCACGCACTTCATCCGCCACCACGGCGAAGCCGCGGCCCTGCTCTCCGGCGCGGGCCGCTTCGATGGCCGCGTTCAATGCCAGCAGGTTGGTCTGTTCGGCGATGGCGCGGATCACCTCGACGACAGTGTTGATCTCCCGTGCCCGTGACGACAGCTGCTTGACCTGGGTGCTGGTGCTGCCGACGTTGGTTGCCAGTGCCTGAATGGCGGTGAGGGTCTGCTCGACCTTGCCCAGCCCGTCCCTGGCCAGGGACTGGGTGGTTGCCGACGCGTCGGCGGCCTCGGCTGCGTTGCGCGCCACCTCATCGACCGCCGAGCTCATCTGGGCGACGGCGCTGGCAGCCTGATTGACCTCGTCGTTCTGGCGCGCCAGACCGCGACTGGATTCCTCGGTCACGGCGCTCATCTCTTCCGAGGCAGCAGCCAACTGGCTGGAACTGTCGGAAATGTGCGCGATGGTCTGGCGCAGGTTGGCCTGCATCTGAGCCAGCGCGGTGAGCATGCTGGCGGCCTCGTCCTGCCCGACTACGACGATCGTTTCGGTCAGGTCCTTGCGCGCGATGCGCTGGGCAATCTGCACGGCCTCCTTGATGGGCTGGGTGATGCTGCGGATCAATAGCGCAGCGAGCAGGATGGTAGCCAGCACGGCCGCCGCCATCAGCCCGATGACCCAGTTGCGTCCCGACTCGAAAGTCGCCAGCGCCACATCGCCGGCATCCGTGGCACCGCGGTCGTTCAGCGCCATGAGTTCGTTGACCTTGCCTTCGAGGGCATTGGTCAGCGGGCGAATGGCCGTGTTGATCAGGGTAGTTGCCGCAGTGGTGTCGGCAGCACGCAGCATAGGTTCGAGCTGACCCAGCAGTTGGTCATACGTTGCCGCATCGGAGCGTATGGATTCGTAAAGTTTACGGTCATCGTCGCTCGCAACGGTGCTTTCGTAGTGTTTGATGGTTTCCTGGAAAGTACGGCGATAGCCTGGAAACGCAGCAATCGTCTGTTCACGAAGCGCGGCATCGGTGGTGGTGGCACCGCGCAAGCTTTCGAGCCGCAACCTCAGCAGCCCGCTGTTCATCTGACCCGCATCGCGAATGCCGAGCATCCAGTTGGTTTCCACGTCCTGCTCGGCCTGGTAGAGCTTGTTCATCTGAACGATGGAGATACTGCCCAGAAGGATCACGACCGCGACTACGGCCGAGAAGAAAGCGATCGCCCGAGGGGCGAGATTGAGGCGTCGGATGATCATGCAGGATTCCATTGCGATCGGGGGTTGATGACAACGATCATCGGCCTGCAGGGGGGAATCTTGAGGATGGCGTGCTGCGCCTGGGCCGTGCGTGCGCCTGGGCCGCGTCGCCGGCAGTGCCAGAGCTCGCCTGAGCCTGGCGCTGCGAGGCCTGGGCCGGGGTCAGTGCCGTTCGATCGACGCCTCGCCACCGGACGGCGCCTGAAGCTTGTAGCCCATGCTGTGCACGGTGTGCAGCAGGGGTACATCGAAGGTTTTGTCGATGGTTCTGCGCAACATGTAGATGCCCGTCCGCAGGCTGTCGGAATCGGGCGTTTCCTGGCCCCACAGCGCCAGTTCGAACTCGCGACGCTTCACTATCGCGGGGCTTTTACGCATCAGCAGCTCCAGCAGCACGAGGGTGGTGGGGTTGAGCTTGAGCAGCTTGCCTGCCCGCTTCACCTCCAGCGAATCCAGATCGAAGGTGAGGTCATGGACCTGGAGCACGTTTTTCTTGATTCCTGCCGACCGTCGACTCACCGTCTCGACGCGGGCAAACAGCTCGGACAGCGCGAAGGGTTTGATGATGTAGTCGTCGGCGCCGACGCTGAAGCCAGTCAAGCGGTCTTCCAATTCGTCACGAGCAGTGAGCATCAGGATGGGCGTGTTCTGCCTGGAGACCGAGCGCAACTTTTGACAGACCCGATTGCCGTCCATGCCGGGCAGCATCACATCGAGAATGATGGCGTCGAAGTTGCCGGTCATCGCCAGGTGCAACCCGGTCACGCCATCCAGCGCCCCGGTAACTTCACAGCCCTTGAGGGTGAAATACTCGGAGATGTTGGCAAGGATATCGGCGTGATCTTCGATGACCAGTATGCGCATGGGATTCTCTTGGTGATATCGGGTTCGAACACGACCGGACGCTGCAATTCATTCGCCCAATGCTACCTGGCTGGCTTTGGCATCGACGGCAACGCGGGTACCTCTACAACTGGCAAACATATCCAGCGCAGGGCTGTATATCCGAGTCTGTACTCGCAACAAGCCTAGCATCGAGTGAAAGAGATTGTCCTGACTCAGCGGGTCGTTGCGCGTCTGCTGCAGGCAGCGGCTGTCGACCGTGAGCGCGCGCTGATAGCTTTCGGAAAGCCATACCAGCAGTGGCACATGTTTCTGCTGCTCGGGGGCAAGCATGTAAGGCGTGCCATGCAGGAACAGGTTGTACTCGCCCAGCGACTCGCCATGATCCGACAGATAGATCATCGCGGTGGCCAGATGATCCTGGTTGCTGCGCAGTACATCGATGAGCCGGGCCAGCACGTGATCGGTGTACAGCACGGTATTGTCATAACCGTTGACGATACTTTCTCTGCTGCACGCATCCAGCGCATTGCTCTTGCACACCGGCGTGAATTTCTCGAACGCCTGGGGGTAGCGCTTGAAATATTCGGGCCCGTGGCTACCCATCTGGTGCAATACCAGAACGGTATCTTTGCTCAAATGGTCGATGAAGGCCTGTAGACCTTGCAGGAGGATTTCATCCCTGCACTCGCCGTTCGCGCACAACGCTGGATCCTTGTCATGGCTGACGTCCAGCAGCGTAACGCGGTCGCAGGTGCCCTTGCAGCCAGATTGGTTGTCCCACCACACCACATCCAGCCCCGCGCGTTTGAGCACGTCCAGCAGGCCTTCCTGGTTTTTCGCGATGTCCGCCTTGTACTGCTTGCGGCCCATGTTGGAGAACATGCAGGGGACGGACACCGCGGTTTCGGTGCCGCAGGAATGCACATCGGTGAAGGCCACCAGACCGCTTTCCTTGCTCAGTTGCGGCGTGGTCTCGCGTTGATAGCCAAGGATGCCGAAGTTCTCGGCGCGCGCGCTTTCACCCACCACCAGTACGGTCAGTGACTTGGGCGAATGGCTGGCCACGTTGACGGCCCGCACAGCGTCTTCGCCAATGGACCTGAATGGCTGTTGCGCCGTCGACACCTGTTCGCGTACATAAGCGATCGAGGCACCGATGTAGTTGCTTGGCACCACCATCAGGCGCAACTCGTGGTGATTGCGCAACAGCGACGACAGGCCCTGATAGTCCAGCAGCGCAACCACGGCAATCACCGCCGCAGAGCCCGTGCCTACCAGCACTTTGCTGAACAACTCGCGATGCACTTTGCGGTAGCGAATGGGCGTTTTCCACAACAGCACCGACGGCAATACGCCCAACACTAAAACATAGGCCCAGAGCGTCGGAGACAACAGCCCCTCTACTTCGGTGACATTGGTTTCCACCAGGTTGCGAAGCATGCCAACGTCCATGAGCACGCCGTATTGATTCATGAAGTAGGCGACACTCGCACTGGTAACAAACAGCACCGTCAATACCGGCTTGAATATCTTCGGAAAAGCCAACAGCGTCAGTACGATATTGAACCCGCCCAACAACATGATGGCGAACGCCAGTGCAAGTTGTTTTCCTGCACCACCCTCTCCGGTGATTGCTGCCAGATGCTGCCAAAGGGGCACATTGAACACCGCCAGCAGAAAGACACTGGCAAGCAACGTCGCGGTTTCCGGGCGTACAGGTTTGAGTTTGAACATGGGAGTCTGCCGTCGGGCAAAGAAACGAGCCGTGCGCCGTGCTACGGTTGTCGATGGCGCGGACTCTAGACGCGGATAATTCAAATTTTCGTGAAAGATTCGCGAGGAAAAGCTCGCCGCAAGTCCGTTTCAAGCGACCCGTTGAAATACAGTAATGCGGTCTTTTTGTTAAGCAGGAGTGACCGCCATTCTCGACGTATTTTTCACAGTTCATTCACGTCGTTCTGATCGCTGCGAACTTATCGTCGCTCGTAACGCAAGCGGCCAATGGATCCATTGATGACAGGCCGCCGTCGTTACTTCCCCACGTAAGTTTCACCTGTTCTTCATCATTGGATCGGAGCCTGTCATGGCTATCGCATTACCTGTTGCTGCGTCCCGGCATTTTGACTTTCGATTGGCGCTGGGCATTCCGCTGGTGCTGATGGCAACGATGCTGTGGCTATACCCCCCTGCCCTCGACTTCGCCCTGGCGCAGATCTTCTACGTGCCGGGGCTGGGCTTCATCGGACGCCAGAGCTACTGGCTGGAAAACATTCTGCATGATCGCGCCAAGCAGGCGGTGATTGCCTTTGCGGTACTTGCACTTGCAGGTTTCGTGGCAAGTCTGTGGGCCACGCGCCTGCGCCAATGGCGTCGACCATTGGGGTATGTGGTGCTGGCGATGGCGCTGACGACGTCGGTGGTTACGCCGCTCAAGGTGCTGACCGCAGTCCATTGCCCCTGGAGCCTGAAGGAGTTCGGCGGCCAGGAAACCTATACGCCATTGCTCAGCCCCCGTGCCGAAACGGAGAAGCCGGGTCTGTGCTGGCCGGGGGGCCACGCGTCGAGTGGGTTCTCGCTGCTCGCCCTGTTCTTTTTCTGGCGAGATCGTCGTCCACGCACCGCACGAATCGCATTGGTGGTGGCGCTGACGCTGGGGTCGGTCTTTTCGCTGGGGCGAATGGCCCAAGGTGCGCACTTCCTTTCCCATAACGTCTGGACGCTGCTGATCGATTGGGTGATTTGCGTGCTCTGCTATCGCTGGATTCTCTACCGCCCCTCGACACAGGCTTCACCTGCGCTGGATGCAGGCATGGTGCCCGACGGACACCGGCGATGAACGCGCTATGGATGCCCGGCAGACGAACCGGGGTGCTGCTGAGCCTGGCGTTATCGGCAGCCGTGTTGAGCGCCTGCCAAACGACCCGGGAGCGACTATTGGCCGAGGGCTACCCTGCCCCCTTCGCTACCGGCTTCGAAGACGGCTGCAGCAGTGGTCGGCATGCGGCGCAAGCCTTGGGCGATTTTCGCAAGAACGTGCCTGTCTATCTTTCGGATCGTCAATACGCCACCGGCTGGGACGACGGCTTCCGGCAATGCCAAGCCAGCGCCGTCGCCGACTTCCAACGGCATGTCGGCATCGACAGCAAGGAAGACCGCGATTGGCGGCACGCCAAGGATCAGGGGTGGGGCAAGGCGATTGGGCGCTGATCGAACGCGCTCTTGCGCGAAACACTCTGCGCGCTAACGAAAAAAACGAGTGAAAGGGAGAACCGGGTGTCTATTCCAATCAAGCACACCTCGCTCGATTTCAGACATCTCATTCGCACACCCACCCAGGACACTCATCGATGCACGACAGCATAAAGTGGCCGCTGACCCTCTACTTCGACGGTGACTGCCCCCTCTGCGCCCACGAAATCAAGGTTCTGAGGGCGCGTGCCTTGCCCGCACGCCTGCATTTCACCGATATCAGCGATCCGGCGTTCGACGCGCAATCCTTGGGCTTCACCCGTGCGCACATGGAGTCGTTGCTTCATGCCCGGTTCAGCGATGGAACATGGGTCACCGGCCTGGACGCGACCCTCTGGAGCTGGCGCGCCGCGGGCCTCGGTTTCTGGGCCGCACCGTTGTCCTGGCGCTGGGCCAGGCCGCTGTTGAACGTTGGCTATCGGCTGTTCTGCCGCTGGCGTCCGCATCTGGCCTGGCTGCCCCACCCGGACGGCAGTGCCCGCTGCAGGAATGGCAGTTGTGCAGTTCCCGAAGCGGATAGTACCGGGCGAAAGCCGCCACCGTCGGAACCGCATTGATCGAAATCGCAGATGAGCAGATGAGCACCTAGATAGAGACCAGGACTGCCGGCTGAATCCAGCCGAATCTTGGATTCATTTGTGGGAAAACGTCCGCCTGTATTCGGAAGGCGATGTTCCAAGTTGGGCGCCGAATTGCTGTCGCAGTGACAGTGATGTTCCAAACCCGGCCATGTCGGCAATACATTCAATGGGCAGGTCCGTCGTTTCAAGCAGCTGTTGCGCTCGCGCCAGACGCTCGGCATTCAGCCATTGGGAGACGGTACTGCCGGTTGTATCTCTGAAACGCCGAGTGAACGTGCGTCGGCTCATTTTTGCCCTGTCCGCGAGTACATCGACCGACAGTTTTTCCACGAGGTTTGCGCGCGCCCACGCCAGTAGCTCGGCCAAGTGGCTCTCACTGGATAATTGCGGTACGGGATGCTCTACGTACTGGGCTTGACCTCCTTGTCGATGCGGAGGCGTTACGAGCATCTTCGCTGTGCGATTCGCCATGTCTGCGCCCAGTCGCTGGCGTACCAAGTGAAGGCAGCAGTCGATTGCCGCCACGGTTCCAGCGGACGTCATGACATTGCCGTCGCTGACGTAAAGCACCTCGGGCTTGAAACGAACACCAGGAAAGCGTTGGGCGAATTCCTCTCGCGCAGCCCAGTGGGTGGTCGCCTCTCTGCCGTCCAGCAGGCCTGCATCGCCAAGCACGAATGCCCCCAGGCACAATCCTACGATGAGCTTGCCTTGGGTGTTGGCCGTCCGAAGGGCTTCCGCCAGAAGCGCGGAAGCGAATACCGATTGATCTCCCCATGCAGGAATGACGATCACGTCACACGCGCTCATCAGTTCAAGGCCATGACTCACTTCCAGGCCGATGCCTTGGTCCGTGCGCACTACCCCAGGCGCCTCTGCGCAGTATTCAATCTGGTAGGCCTGATCGCCAAGCCCGGTTTGCGCCGTACCCAATACCATCCCCGGTACCGAAAGATGAAAAAGGCTGACGCCATCGACCGCGAGCACGGCAACACGTAGGGGCTGCATCCGGCACCTCGAACCAAGTGATGGGTTATCGGCTAACGCCCGATTGGCCCAATTATAACGAACTATGTCTTTCAGGCCACTGTTGGCAAGACCGTTATTTCATAAAATAAGAACGACTTTCTCTCAACAGGATCGGACTCATGAACTTGCCTGCCCTCCCCTTGACGCTGGGTATTGCCTGCGCCGCCGCTGCGCCGACGTTCGCTAGCGCCAATCCACCCGATTTGCCTGGCACGATGCATAAAGTGGCATTGCAGCAGGTTCGCAATGCGACCGTAAAAATCTCCTACGGTGACACCACCTTCCTGATCGATCCCATGCTGTCCAGGAAGGACACCTATCCCGGCTTCCAGCACACCTCGAACGACTCGGCAAGGGCTACCGGCGTCAGGGCAACTGCGCCGTTCACGAAAGTGCTGTGGTAGAAGAAGGCGCCGTCCTCAAAGGAGCGATCATCATCGGTGAAGGCTCATTCGTAGCGGCCGGTGCTTATCTGCGCGGCGGGGTTTACCTGGGCAGCAATTGCATCGTGGGGCCCAGCTGTGAATTGAAAAGCACGTTCATGCTGGACTCAAGCAAGGTGGCGCACTTCAATTTCGTCGGAGACTCCGTGATTGGCGAGCGGGTGAACATCGAAGCCGGCGCAATCATCGCCAATTATCGAAACGAGTTGAACGGTGCCAACATCAAGATTCGGCATGCCGGCCGTGTCATTGAGACGGGCGTGAACAAGTTCGGTGCGTTGGTGGGTGATGGTTGCAAGATCGGAGCAAATGCAGTGATCGCTCCGGGTGCACTTCTGCAACCCAACGCTTGCGTGCCGCGCCTGGGGCTAGTGGACCAGTTTGCGCACGATTGATCAGACAGACGAGCCTGGGACATCGCCTTGGCACCCTCTCAGCGCACCCTGCGCCCGTCTTCCGAACGCCTGGTATTGTCCGGTGACGAGATTGGAAGCGGCGGGTATTAGCCCTTGAAAAAATAGTGAAACATTTTGAAACAGACGTAGCAGCTCCCCACTCCATAGTCTTTCCCCCAAAGACTATTCCATGAAAACGCCACGTCCTGCCGCACGCCTGGAACCCCTCGAGCAACTGCGCAACTTGAAGATGGCCCGATCCGCGCATGCCTACGTGCGCGGCAGTACCGTGCAGTTCTATGAATGGCTGCAGTCCCAGTCGGGTCGGCGCTTGCCCAGTGGGCCGCCGGTGTGGATCTGTGGCGACTGTCACGCCGGCAACCTCGGCCCGACCGGCGATTTGAAGGGTCGTATCGATATCCATATCCGCGACCTGGACCAGACCGTGATCGGCAACCCTGTCCACGACCTGGTCCGGCTCGGCTTGTCGCTGGCGACCGCGGCTCGCGGTTCGGACCTGCCCGGCGTGGCCACCGCGCGCATGCTCGAAGAGATGATGGTGGGCTACGAGCAAGCCTTCGAGAACAACCAGGAAGAACAGCCGCAGCGTCCCGCGCAGGTCAAGGCCGGCATGCGCAGCGCTGTTCAGCGCACCTGGAAACACCTGGCTCAGGAACGCATCGAAGACATACGCCCGACGATTCCGCTGGGCAAGCATTTCTGGGCCCTGTCCAAGGCCGAGCGCAGCGCTATCAAGACCCTGTGCGCCACCGACGAGATCCATGCCTTGGTCACCTCCCTCAAAGGGCGCTCGGGGAGTGACAGCGTCGAACTGCTGGATTCGGCGTATTGGGTCAAGGGTTGCAGCTCCCTGGGCCTCAAGCGCTATGCCGTGCTGCTCGGCGTAGGCGACGACGATGATCAGGAACTGTGTCTGCTGGACATCAAGGAAGCGGTCGCCGCTGCGGCGCCGCGCACGGTTCGTGCAGGCATGCCGCGCGATAACGGCCGGCGCGTGGTCGAAGGCGCCCGGCATCTGTCGCCCGGCTTGGGCAACCGGATGCTGGCCACGCGGATGCTCGACCATGGCTTCTTCATTCGTGAACTGCTGCCTCAGGACATGAAGCTTGAGCTCGACCAGTTGAGCGAAACTGAGGCGATGCGCGCGGCGAGTTACCTGGCCAGGGTCGTGGGTGCCGCTCACGCCCGGCAGATGGACCTTTCGACCAGGGCTGACTGGATGCGCGAGCTGCAGACCAATCGTTCGAACACACTGGACGCGCCGTCCTGGCTGTGGTCCAGCGTGGTTCATCTGGTGGGCAGTCATGAGCAAGGGTACCTGGAGCACTGCCGACGGTACGCTTTGCAGAATTGAACATCGGCGCTCGCGCACAGGACTAAATCGAAACCCCGCGCAGCTGCGCCACAAAGGAAACCCCAGTATGCATATTCTTCACATTGCCAGCTCTCCGCGTGGCGAGCGTTCCGCCTCGCTGAAACTGGCCGCGCGCTACCTGGAAACCGTCGCCTCCCATCAGCCTGACGCAACCGTCGACGTGCTGGATGTTTGGACCACCGATCTGCTGCCTTTCGACGGTCCCGCGTTGAATGCCAAGTACGCCGACCTCGAAGGCGTGGAAATGACTGCCGAACAGGCAGCCGTGTGGAAACAGATCCACGCCTTGGGCGAGCGCTTCCATCGCGCCGATGTGATTGTCTTCAGTGTGCCGATGTGGAATTTCGGTGTGCCCTATCGTCTCAAGCACCTGATCGACTCGGTGTCACAGCGCGGCGTGCTGTTCGATTTCGATGAACAGGGCATGTGCGGCCTGCTCAAGGGCAAAAAGGTGGTGGTGCTTGCCACCCGTGGGGTGGTGCTGGGCGAAGACTACCCCACCGAGGACTACGACCATCAGGTTGCATTCCTCAGAACCTGGGCACGCATGGTGGGGATTCCAGCCATCGACACGGTGGAGTCGGAAGCGACGCTGGGCGATGCCGCAACCGCCGAGGCCAGCTTCAACGCCGCCCTGGATGCGGCCACCAAGCTGGCTGCATCGCTGTAGCGCTCCGACTGTCAGCTTCGATGGACCACAGCGCGCCGATTTGCCCTTGGGCGCAGATCGGCGCTTCCCTCGGGGCGCCTTCCTATAGCTTGAACCGCGCCACCACGGTGCGCAGCTCGGTTGCAAGCAGTGATAGCTCTTCTGCAGTCACGGCGTTGTCTTCGATACCTTCCATCAACGCCAGGCTGCCATTGCGAATTTCGGTCACGTTGCGGTTGATGTCCTCCGACACAGCGTGCTGCTGAACGGCCGCGCTGGCGATCTGAGTGTTCATGCCGACGATCTGCTCGACGCCATCGCTGATGGCATCCAGGCTGGTCGAGGCCGCATCGGCGGACTGCAGGCATTCCTGCGCGCGCTGCTTGCCAGCCTTCATTTGCTCGACGGCAGCCGCGGTGGCCAATTGCAGTTCCTGGATGATCCGGCGGATCTCTTCGGTGGAGTTTTGCGTACGCGATGCCAGGGTCCGCACCTCGTCGGCGACCACCGCGAAGCCCCGGCCCTGCTCGCCCGCACGGGCAGCCTCGATGGCCGCGTTCAAGGCCAGCAGATTGGTCTGGTCGGCAATGTTGCGGATCACTTCGATGACCCCACCGATCTGCTGGCTGTGCTGGGCAAGCGCCGAGACCTTCTGCGCGCTGCGCTCCACTTCGTCGGCCAGGGCCTCGATGGTGACCTTGGTTTCGTGCATCTGCGCCAGCCCGGCATTGGACGACTGGCTCGCTTGTTCAGCAGCGTGGGCGGCACCTTCGGTGTTCTGCGCGACGTCGGCAACGCTGGTGGTCATTTCGTTGATGGCCGTGGCCACCTGCTCGGTTTCGCTTTGCTGGGTGTTCATCGAGCGTTTGGCGCGGTCGATGGACACACCCATGCGCGTGGCGGCATCGGACACCGACTGCGAGCTGCGCTCGACCTGAGCCAGCGAACCACTGAAGGCCTGCACCATATGGTTCAGGCTGTTGCCTACGTCGGCCATTTCATCCTTGCCGCGGACCTGGACGCGCGTGCTCAGGTCGCCCTGGGCAATGAGCTGGGTGGCCAACAGGACATCCTCAATGGTACGGCGCATGGCGCTGTAGATGCCGCAGAACACGTACACCAGCAGCAGGCCGACAAGCGCGAACATGCCGATGATGAACTGGCGTTGAGCATTTTTTTCCTCGACACGGTGTTCCAGCCGATTCAGCAGCTCCTCCTGCAAGGTGTCCTGGGCCTTGTACAACTCAGCCACGACCGCATTGCCCTTGGCGGGTACGTTCTGCACGTTGCCCAGTGTATCGCTGGTAGAGGACGTCACCGCGTCGAGGTCCGCACGGAAGCCCTCGAGGCTTGCGAAGGCGCTGTTGATCGGTGCCTGGATCCGATCGGCGAGCGCGGGCTCACGACGACGCAGCAGTGCCAGGCTTTGCTGCAGCTCCTTGTGGATGAGCAGTTCGTTCTTGAGCATCGACTTGATCACGCCGCGCGTAGCCGGGCTCAACACCTGCCCTTCACGCAGGCCGCTGGCGAGCCCACGCAGTTGCCCGACGATGTTGATCTGGCGGGGCAGGCGCAAGGTGCTCTGGTCGATCATGAACAGCGATGCGTAATCTTCATCCAGCACCATCCCCGATGTGGCCGACACGTAGTAGACGAAATTCAACGTCTCGGTGAGTTGGTCGTTCCACGCATCGAACACGCCGCTCTGGTCGGCACCCGGCTTGGCCTGCGCCATCAACCGCGTGGCTGCTGCGTGCAGATCCTGGACGCGGTCACCGGTTTCCAGCGGCTCGTTGAACTCGCGGTCCGTGGCGGCCAGTTTCGAGAATGCATCTTCCAGCTTGGCCTGGTTGGCCAGTACATCGGCTTGCGCAGTCGAATCACCGCTGAGCAGGCGATTGCTCAGGGCGCGCTGCATCATGGACAAGCGCAGGATGGGCGTGACGTCCAGCAGGTAACGCTGGCCTGCCTGCTCCGAACGGATGACCGCAAGGCTCTCGTTGATTTGAATGATGAAACGGGTGCCCAGCAGCGCCAAGGGAACCAGGACGATGATGGCCAGTACCGCAAACTTCGTCGGAAAGCGTAATCGGTTGGCCAGTGCTACGGCAGGAGCAAGGATGTTCATGAGGTTCTCACAGCCCGAAATGGGACGGTTCGTAATGGGTCTTGGGGTGAGAACGGTCCATTTCTCGGACGCCTGGGCTCTGTTCGGCCCATGTGGCTGCGCACAATTGTTCTGCGGTCAAACGTGCGTATCGGTAGCGATCCGAAGAACTTTACAGAAAGTTGTACAAATTAATTTTATTGTAAAACTTTTGAACTTATCCTAAAGAGTGATGTCCTTATGGCATCACTCTATTCTTGATAGACACACTCCGCTGATTGGGGAAAGTTATTCATCAGTGTCGATCCAAAAGGTCGGAAACGGGCATCAGGCCGAGCGTTAGACTGGTGTCATCTCTTGGATCTTGGGGCAGGCACTGTGAATCAGGACAATCAATCGCACGATCTGGCTGGCCACGACGCGTTCAGCCGCACCTTCCAACAGGGTCAATTGACCATTGGTTTCATTTCCCCCGCCAGTGGCTACCACGACAGCCCCTTTCCGGATTTGTCCGATCAGGCCGAGATCGTACAAAGCCTCGACCGCAGTGACGCTGCAGCCTTGTGGCTGCGCGATGTGCCGTTCTACGACCCTTCGTTCGGTGACACCGGCCAGGTGATGGACCCGCTGGTGTACGCCGGCTGGCTGGCCGCACTCACCCAGCGGATCGCCATAGGCACGGCCGGGTTCGTCACGCCCCTGCGCGAGCCGGTCATTACCGCCAAGCAGATCACCACCGCCGACCAACTGTTGGGCGGGCGCTTCCTGGCTGGCATGGCCTCCGGCGACCGGCCCACAGAATACCCGGCCTTCGGCGTCGATTTCGCCACCCGTGTGGAGCGCTATCGCGAAGCGGTCGCCTTGATCAAGACCCTGACCTCGGTGTCCTTCCCGCGTTTGCAAACCGAGCATTTCGGCCATCTGCGCGGCGACATCGACTTGGTACCCAAACCAGCGGCCTCGCGTATTCCCATCATTGCCATCGGCCGGGCGGGCCAGAGCCTGGAATGGCTGGCAGAGCACGTCGACGCGTGGATCTGGCATGGCGATGCCCAGCGTATGCCGGAGGTGGTGCCGCACTGGCGTGAAATGACCGCGTCCCGGGGTTTCGTACCGTTTGGCTATGGCGCGATGTTCGACCTGGACACCGATGCCAACGCACCGCTACAGACCGGTCGAGTGCTGCGCGGCGGCCGTCATGCCCTCAAGGCGTTGTTCGCGCGCCAACGCGATGCCGGCGTCAACCATGTTGCCTTGAACCTCAAGCCAACACGGCGCCCGGCGCTGGAGGTGATTGCGGAGCTGCAGGAGTATGTGCTTCCAGAGTTTGTGTTGGGGGCCAAGTAGGTACGACCCCGTTGCAGCCATCAGCCCTCAACGCTGGCCGGCCACGGCTGTACACAAAGCCGATTCTTGCCACTGCGCTTGGCCCGGTACAGTGCTTCGTCCGTGGCTTTGATCCAGTCTCGCTCGCTCGCGTATTCATGAGAGTAAGGCACCAGGCCAATGCTCAGGGTCACCTCCACGGGCACGGTCAGGTCAGCCCAGTCGGCGAATCGTTGGCGAATGTCGTCCAACTGCCGGGCCGCTTCCTGGACGCTGACATCGAACAGCAACAAACAGAACTCGTCGCCGCCGTAGCGTCCCGGCACGGCGGAGGTCCCCAGCCCTGAACGCAGCAGGTTGGCCAGGCGGCCGATGATGGCATCGCCTACCAGATGACCGTGCTCATCGTTGATGCGCTTGAAGTTGTCGATGTCTATCAAGGCCAGCATTGCCATCACCTCGCCCCTCCTGCAGCGAGGGAAGATTTCGTCAAGCTTTTCCCTCCACGAAGCGTGATGGAGCAGACGGGTCATGCCGTCCAGTTTACTGATCAGCTTGAAAGCCTTCTTGTGCACTGCCAGTTGCACCGAAACGCCGTAGCTGGCGCGGGCCACGATCAGCGGGTAGATAATCAGCATCGGCAGACAGGCCAGTTGCTGCAGCGCCGTGGTCGCCATCGACAACTCAAACCCTTCGAGGCTCAGCGTCATAAGCACGCCCACAGCCTGCAGCGCAACGCTGGCTCGAAGAAGACGCCAACCACCTGCGGCCATGGCATTCATGGCGACCATGGCAAGCAGCAGCACCGACGGCAGCAGGTTGAACGCCATCAGCCCCGCCCAGCCGCCGGCGAACAGGGCGTCCAGCATGAGGTTGCGCTGTTCGGCAGCGAATGGATCCGGGGCGTTATGTGCGAGCAGGTACGCACAGGTTGGCCAGGCCACGAGGTTGGCCAACATCGCTGCCCATACCCACGTGGGCGTACCAGGCTGATCCAGCAACACAGCACCGATGAAGAGCGCGCTGAGCAGGCACCCTATCGAGCGCGGCCCGTAGATGCGGCGCGCGAAACTTCTCCCCAACTCCTGGCGACTGAGCGGCATACCAAGGCTCCCCGCCTTTGCTATCGATGTGCCCTGTCAGAGCAAAGACGTGCCGCTGTCCGGTGGTCGACTGAGCGTCGATCGGCATGGCACTTTGGCATCGATTTTATAGCAAGTCGGGTTTGCAGTCAGCAGCCGTTCGGTGCACCCGCGATTGTTGCCAATACACGCCGGACATTGGCCTTACTGCGCCTGGCCATACTCCGCATCGCTGACCTGCTCCAGCCAATCCACCACCTTGCCATCCAGCGCCTCGGCAATGGCGATATGGCTCATGCCAGTATCGGGCCGCGCGCCGTGCCAGTGTTTGACTTGGGGAGGAATCCACACGGTATCACCGGGGCGAATCAGCTGGCGGCCCTGGCCCTCTTGCTGTACGTAGCCGGCACCTGCGGTCACGATCAGGGTCTGGCCCAGCGGGTGGGTGTGCCAGGCGGTACGCGCGCCGGGCTCGAAGGTGACCGTGGCGCCGCCGATGCGAGCACCGTCAGTGCCTTTGAACGGCGCATCGACCCGAACCTTGCCGGTAAAGTATTCGGCGGGCCCGGCCGCGGACGGCTGGGAGCCTGCGGGCGTTAAGGTGACGTTGAGGGGTTGAGTGCCATTCATGGGTTGGGCTCCTTCGCTTTCAAACGTTAACAAGGACAATGAGAGCGCGGCGGCTGCAAGTGATTTCACCAAGAGTCCTCCTGTGTCTTGCGCAAAGATTTTCAATCTATCAGTTAGATATCCTTCTGATTAGCCACTAGAATCGGCATGGATAAATGAACGGTATTCATCAATGCTTCGCGACAACGCCAACGATCTGCTCGCCTTCCTCGCGGTGGCCAAAGAGCGCAGCTTTACCAAGGCCGCTGGCAAGCTGGGCGTTTCGCAGTCTGCGCTCAGCCACTCGGTGCGCGGGCTGGAAGCGCGCCTGGGCTTGAGGCTGCTGACGCGCACGACCCGCAGCGTATCCCCCACCGAGGCCGGCCAACGATTGATCAGCACGGTCGGCCCCAGCTTCGACGATATCGAAGTTGCGCTGGCGGCACTCAGCGAACTGCGCGACCGTCCCGCCGGGAACATCCGCATAAACGCCATGGACCATGCCCTGGAGCTGGTTCTGCGCCCAGTGCTGAAAACCTTCCTGCCCAAGTACCCCGACATCTCCATCGAAGTCTGCTGCGACTACAACTTCGTCGACATCGCGGCCCAGGGTTTCGACGCCGGCGTGAGACTGGGCGAGGCCGTCGCCGATGGCATGATCGCCACGCGCATCGGTCCCGACATGCGCATGCTCGTGGTGGGTTCACCTGCCTACTTCGCCGGACGCGAGCTCCCGGTCACACCGCGCTGCCTGCCCAACCATCTGTGCAACAACCTGCGCCTGCCCACTCACGGCGGACTGTATGCGTGGGAGTTCGCAAAGGACGATGAGACCCTCAACGTGCGGGTGTCTGGACAGGTCATCTACAACGGCGCGTACCAACTGCTCGACGCCGCCCTGGACGGGTTCGGCTTGAGCTTCATACCAGACGACATGGCTGCGCCCTACATTGCCAGCGGGCAGCTGCAGGTCGTACTCGAGGACTGGTGCCCCTGGTACCCGGGGTACCACCTGTATTACCCAAGCCGCCGGCAAGCGTCGCCGGCGTTTACGTTGCTGGTCGAGGCATTGCGGTATCGGGCGGATTGATGCTGCAGGAAAGCGAATGCCTTCATCCTCGCGGATTCCGCGTGTGACCGGGACCAATCATCATCAAACAGCTGCACCTATCGCCGTTCGCGAGCGCCACGCAAAAGCCAACGCCATCAACAGCCCGAGGGTCGCCATTGCCGCTCCGGCCAGGGAGATCGCCGGGTAGCCCAGCCCGGCATTGATGACCGCGCCACCCAGCGCGGCACCAATCGCATTGCCGAGGTTGAAGGCGCCGATGTTTACCGCCGAGGCCAGATTGGGGGCGTCCCTGGCGGCTTCCATCACGCGCATCTGCAGCGGCGGTACCAGGGCAAAGCTGGCAATGCCCCAGATCAGGATGGCGATTGCGGCCGGCAGCAGCCACCGCATCAGCACGGTGAACGCCAGCAGGACCACGATCAGCACGCTCAATGAAACGATCAGGGTGCGGTCGATGGAACGGTCGGCGGACCTGCCACCCCAGATGTTTCCCAGGGTCAGCCCGACGCCGAACAGCACCAGCATGGCGGTGACGAAGACGGTCGACGCATGGGTCTCACTGCTCAGGATCGGAGCGATGTAGGTGAATACCGTGAACATGGCACCCGAGCCGACCACTGTCAGGGCCAGGGCCCCGAGTACCGGCCCACGGCCGAGCACACGGATTTCGGCCATCACCCCGACGCTGGCCGGCGCGGGCAGATTGGGCAAGGCGAACCATGACGCCGCCATGGTAGCGACGCCCAGGCCGGTGATGCCCCAGAACGCGGTGCGCCAGCCGAACAGTTCGCCGAACCAGGCGGCCAGTGGCACACCCCCGATAGTGGCCAGGGTCAGGCCCATGAACATGGCAGCAACTGCGCCGGCGCGCTTTTCTGGAGCCACGACGCTGGCGGCGACGACCGCACCCACGCCAAAGAATGCACCGTGGTTCAACGAGGTGACTACCCTGGCGATCATGAGGCTGTAGTAGTCGGTGGCCAGCGCCGACATCAGGTTGCCCAGGGTGAAAATTGCCATGAGCCCGATCAACAGGTGGCGCCTGGAGATCCGGCCTGTGGTCAGGGTCATCAAGGGCGCGCCAAGCAGCACGCCCAAGGCATAGGCACTCACCAGCAGGCCTGCAGCAGGGATGGAAACACCCAGGTCTGCCGCGATACCCGGCAGCATACCCATGGGGGCGAATTCGGTAACACCGATGCCAAAGGCGCCGATGGACAACGCGACTAGCGGTGGATTGATGCGCATGGCAAGCTCCTTATCTGTGCGGCCAATGCTACGATCCTCAATCATGCGGCGGTAGATAGCCGTACGGGCATGCACCTTTGCGTTGAGAGCACAAATGGATCTGAGCGGTAGATCAGGAGAAATGGGCGTTTTCGTTGCCGTGGCGCGCGAGGGCAGCTTGTCGGCCGCCGCGCGGGCGCTGGGACTGACGCCATCGGCGGTCAGTCGAATCATCGCGCGAACCGAACAACGGCTCGGCACTCGCCTGCTGTTGCGCACTACCCGAGCCATCAGCTTCACCGCCGAGGGCCAGAGCTATCTACGCGGTGCACGGCGTATCCTGGCCGACCTGGACGAGGTCGAAGACACCATCGCCGACCAGGGAGTGCCCAGGGGACGCCTGCGCATCAGCGCGGCCCTGGGTCACGGAAGGCTGGCCATCGTTCCTTTGGTCGCGGCTTTCGGCGCGCGCTACCCGCAGATCATCGTCGACCTCACGCTCAGCGACGAGGTGGCCGACATCCTCGGCGGGCAGGCCGACGTGGCCGTGCGCTTCGGCCAGTTGCCAGACAGCCCGCTCACCGCGCGCAGAATCGGCGACACCGGCCAAATCATCGTGGCCTCACCCGACTATCTGCAGCGCCACGGCACCCCGCTACAACCCGAGGATCTGCTGCAGCACAACTGTCTGCGCTTCAATTTCCGCCGCGCCGAGCCCAATTGGCCGTTCGCCCGCGACGGCCGAACGCTTTCTCTCAAGGTCAGCGGCAACATCGAATGCAGCAGCGGTGAAGCGCTGGCGCAACTGGCACGCGAAGGCGCGGGCGTCGCGCGTATCGGCGAGTTCAGCGTGGCTACGGACCTGCAACAGGGCAATCTGGTATCGCTGCTGGAGGACTGGAACCCCGGTGATCGAGAGCCTATCTACGCCGTCTTCGTCGGCGGCGCAACGATGCCGGCCAGGGTGCGGGTGTTCGTGGATTTCTTGCTCGCTCAGCATCGGATGTGAGGCAAGGCTACACAGACGCAGTACCACATAGTGCATCCTCACTTGTACGATGTCTTATCACGCGGTATTACTGCATTTCCAAAAAAAACAAGATCACCCAGATCACTACCCAGCCGCACAGACAGGCATGTGCGGCGACGCCCTTACTTCTGCCCTATGATGAGCCACCCATGAACGCACCCGCCACGCGCCACGTGTCGCAGTTTCTTTGCGACCCGAAAACCGTATTGCTTTTGGCCACCCTGTGTTGCGCCCTTTGGGGCAGCTCTTACCCGGCGATCAAGAACGGCTACGAGCTGCTGCAGATTGCCCCCCATGACGTGTCGTCCAAGCTGATTTTCGCAGGTTATCGTTTCCTCCTGGCAGGCCTGTGCCTGTTGCTGCTCGCGGTCATGATGCGCAAGCCTGTCTTGCGCTTGAGCCCGCGCACGTTCGGCCAGGTGGCGCTGCTGGGGCTGGTGCAAACAGGGCTGCAATACGTGTTCTTCTACATTGGCCTGGCGTACACGACGGGCGTCCGCGCGTCGATTCTGAATGCCACCACCACCTTCTTCAGCGTGCTGCTGGCGCACTTCGTCTACCACAACGACAAACTGTCCACGCGCAAGAGCCTGGGCTGCCTGCTCGGTTTTGCCGGTGTATTGACGGTGAACGCCGGTGCGGGTCCGCTCGATGCCTTGCCGTCCGTGCATGGCGAGGGCTTCATCGTGATCGCCGCGTTCGTGCTGTCGGCTGCGTCCATCTATGGCAAATATGTCTCCCACCGTATGGATGCGATGGTGATGACGGGTTGGCAGCTGGCCATTGGCGGCCTGGGGTTGCTTGTGGGCGGCTATGCGACGGGCGGGACCCTGGGTCACATGACGCCCACCTCGACCCTTTTGCTCATCTACCTGGCGCTGCTGTCGGCGGTAGCGTTCACGCTGTGGAGCCTGCTCCTCAAATACAACCCGGTCGGCAGGGTCAGTGTGTTCGCATTCCTGGTACCGGTGTTCGGGGCCGGGCTGTCGGCGATATTTCTGGGCGAGAGCATTTTCGAATGGAAGAACCTGGCAGCTTTGGTGCTCGTGTGCGCCGGTATCGGTCTGGTCACGCGCGCGCAGGTGCCTGGGGTTGCATCCAAGGCGAGCTAACGCGTGCCTCTCATGGACATCGACAGTTAATACATTTACACATTCGAATGTGTTAATGTGTTGTCACTCTCGTTGTCCTACGGAACTGACATGATCGACTCCAACCTGTTCACTCCCCTTACACTCGGTGGCCTGACCCTCAAGAACCGGATTGCCCTGCCCCCGCTCACGCGGTCCAGAAGTACTCAGCCCGGTGACCTGCCCAACACCTTGATGAGCGACTATTACCGGCAACGCGCCAGTGCCGGGTTCATGATCACCGAGGGCACCCAGATAGAGCCGCGTGGCCAGGGCTATGCCTGGACGCCCGGCATCTACAGCCAGGAACAGATCGCTGGCTGGCAGCAGGTCACCCGCGCCGTCCATGAACAAGGCGGAGTGATTTTCTGTCAGCTCTGGCATGTCGGGCGCGTATCGCATGACAGCCTGCAGCCTGACAACCAGCCCCCCGTCGCCCCCTCCGCCATTCGCGCAACGGCCGTGAAAGTCTTCATCGAAACCGGTCCTGACGCCGGTGCGCTGGCCGACCCAAGCATGCCCAGGGCCCTGGAAACTGCGGAGGTCCAGGCGCTGGTCGAGTTGTATCGGGTCGCGGCAGTCAACGCCAGGGAAGCGGGATTCGACGGCGTCGAGTTGCACTCGGCCAATGGCTACCTGCTCAATCAGTTCATCTCGGAACACACCAACCAGCGCACCGACGAATATGGCGGTTCGCTGGACAATCGCCTGCGCTTCCTGCGCGAGGTGACCGAAGCGGTGATCTCGGTGTTCGGCAGCGAGCGTGTCGGCGTGCGTTTCGCGCCACTGTTCGAGACAACCGCCGAAGAACGCGTCTACCTGGGCCTGGTGGAAAGCGACCCGCAGGCCACCTACATCCAGGCGGCGGCCATGTTGAATGAGCTAGGTATCGGTTACCTGTCCATTGCCGAGGCCGACTGGGACAACGCCCCGGAACTGCCCGAGTCGTTTCGCAAGGCGCTGCGCGAGACGTTCACCCGGCCGATCATGTACTCGGGCTGCTACACCCAGGAAAAGGCCGAGCGCGTGCTTGCCGACGGCCATGGCGACCTGTTCGGTTTCGGTCGCACGTTCATCGCCAACCCCGATCTGCCGAAGCGATTCGAACGGGGCCTGCCGCTCAATCCCGTCGACTACGCCACTCTTTACGGCGGCGGTGAGACAGGTTACGTCGACTATCCCTTCGCGACGCCCTAAAATAGCCACTCCTCGGCGCGATCACTCCCGCCGGTCAAACGGGTCAGGCAGCGAAATGACGGCATTGAACGAGGCACTCAAGGTTCTATCCAGCCCCACGCGACGGGCCGTCCTGACCTGGCTCAAGGACCCCCATCGCTCGTTCGAAGGCTACAGCCAGCTGTACGATTTCAGCGTGCATGGCGTCTGTGCCAGCCTGATCCAGGACAAGGCCGGCCTCTCGCAGCCGGCGACCTCGATCTGCCTCAAGGCCTTGCTCGACCAAGGCTTCGTCGACGCCAGCAAGGTTGGCAAGTGGACCTACTACCGACGCAACGAGGAACGACTCAGGGAGGCGATGTCAGGCTTGCTGATCGAGCTTGAGGTCGACACCCAAGACACCCAAGATTCATAGGGCCTGTGCCTGGCAGACCCGGAGTCATGCCTGGCCTTCATCACCCGGTTCGTGCGCCCGTCTGAATGCCAGGATTGCAGACAGGTTGTCCTCGATCCAATCAACGACGATCTCCAGTTTCTCAGCCGCCGCTGTCCCCAGTGGCGTCAGGCTGTACTCGACGTACGGTGGCACCACCGGCCGGGCCACGCGCAGCACCAGTCCATCCCCTTCGAGCCGTTGGAGCGTATGGGCGAGCATCTTCTCGCTGACGCCGCCGATCTTGCGTCGCAGTTCGCTGAACCGATGCGTGCCGCCCAACAAGACCACCATCACCAGAACGCCCCATCGACTGGTCATGTGCTGGAGGATTTCCCGAGACGGACAATCGGCCTGCAGCACTTCACCGCGGCGGACTTTCTCGGAAAACGTATGGGAAGCGGATTCGAGATCAATCATTGCACTTACCTTTATGTACGTACTTACTTTTCGTAAGCTTATATTCTAGCATCGGACGTTCTCAAACTCGAACGAAGGTGCTTTCATGATTGCTATCACCGGTGCAAACGGCCAACTGGGCCGTCTGGTTCTCGACGCGCTGCTGAAAACCATCGATCCTGCCGAGCTGATCGCGCTGGTACGTGACCCGGCAAAGGCAACCGATCTGCGCGCCAAAGGCATCGAGATCCGAGCGGCGGATTACAACAAGCCTGAAACCCTGGCCAGCGCGTTGAAAGGTGTTGACCGCCTGTTGCTGATCTCCTCCAGCGAGGTGGGACAGCGCCGTGCACAACACCGCGCCGTCATCGCCGCCGCGCAGGCTGAAGGCGTGGCATTGTTGGCCTACACCAGCCTGCTGCACGCAGACACATCGACATTGGGATTGGCAGCGGAGCATCGCGATACCGAACAGGCACTGGCCGAATCCGGTTTGAGCCATGTGCTTTTGCGAAATGGCTGGTACAACGAAAACTACACCGCCAGCGTCGCACCGGCTGTCGAGCATGGCGTGATCCTGGGCAGCGCAAAGGAAGGTCGAATCGCCTCGGCGGCTCGAGTGGACTACGCCGAGGCCGCCGCGAATGTACTGACCCAAGACGACCAAGCCGGCAGGATCTACGAACTGGCCGGCGACGACAGCTACACCTTGACCGAGTTGGCCGCGGAGGTGGCGCAGCAATCGGGCAAGGCGGTTGCCTACAACGACTTGCCGGAAGCTCAGTACAAAGAGGCCCTCGTCAGCATTGGATTACCCGATGAATTGGCGGCGATGCTGGCTGACTCGGATGCAGCGGCAGCCAAGGGCGATCTGTACGACGGCAGCCGGCAGTTGAGCCAACTGTTGGGCCGCCCCACGACACCGATCGCACAGTCCGTCAGCGCTGCATTGAAGCCCTGAGCTCGAAGGGCCGAGTCACGGGGGCGTTCCAGGCGCGGCGCCCCCTGCTCGCCCAGCCCGTGCATCAGTGACCACTGACCATCTGGCCAGACGCCCTGGTTCCTCCAACGAAGCCATGCACCCGAGCCTGCGCGGCGATGCCTAGACTGATCAATACCAGCACCAGCAACACCCAGGGAAAGGAACTCACGCCCCAGTGGCCCAGTAACACGCCACCCAGTAACCCGCCGCCCGCTATCGCACTGTTCCACACCACGACATTCATCGACAGCGCGACGTCAGCGCCTCTGCCTGCCGAGTCGGCCAGCGCTGTTTGCAACAGCGTCGCGGCACCACCGAACGTCAGGCCCCAGATCGCAACGCCGACATAGATGGCCAACGCCGACGCCGAGAACACGCCGAGAAAGACCGCGACCGCCGCAAAGGTGGCCAGACTGACCAGGACTGTTCTTCGTAGATGATCTTCGACCAGCCGTCCCGTGGCCCAGATGCCCACCAGCGCTGCCGCACCAAAGGCCAGCAAGACCAGATCCACGTCATTCGCCAGCCCGGCCTTGGCAACGAAAGGTGCGACATAGGTATAGAAGATGTTGTGCGCCAGCATCCAGGTGAACACCACGCCCAGCACCGGTCGCACCCCGGGTGTGGAAAAGACCTCGCGCAACGCCATCCGCTGCGAGGACGAATGCCCCGGGTAGTCGGGCACTTTGATCAGCACCCAGACGATCAATACCAAGGTCATCCCGGACATCAATCCGAAGGCCATGCGCCAACCCATGAAACCGCCCAGCCAGGTCCCCAGGGGCACCCCCAGCGACAAGGCAATCGGCGTTCCGATCATCGCCACCGCCAGCGCACGGCCCTGCAGTCGCGGTACCACCATGCGTCGAGCGTAGCCAGCGATCAAACTCCAGGCCAGCCCCGCAGAGACGCCCGCGAAAAATCTGGCCACCAGGGTCAGCTCATAGTTGGAAGACCATGCAGTGATGGAGTTGAACAACAGAAACCCCACGATCGTCATCAACAGCACCGTTCTGCGTCGCCAGCTTTGCGTGGCGATGGTCAGCGGAATGGCCGCCAGCAGCGAACCCAATGCATAGACAGTGACCATCTGCCCTGCCAGTGATGGCGAGACGTCCAGGCCGCTGCTGATCTGCGGCAGCAATCCGGCCGGCAATGTCTCGGTGACGATGCAGATGAAACCGGTCATCGCCAAAGCCAGCAATGCGCCAAGCGGAAGCTTGTCGCTGTGTCGCTCATGTGTGGTCATGCCTGTCCCCTTCGATTTATATACTGGTCGGTATAAATGTAAGGCGATAGCGTTCAGTGGTCAACGACTTATGTATCGGTTAGTATTTAAGTACGACACCAGGAGACCCTACATGGCACAGATGGGACGTCCGCGCACGTTTGACCGTGACGTGGCAATCATTCAGGCGATGCATCTTTTCTGGGCTCATGGATACGACGCCACCTCGCTCAGCCAGCTCAAGGCAAGCATTGGCGGGGGGATTACAGCCCCCAGTTTCTATGCCGCCTTCGGCTCGAAGCAGGCGCTGTTCCATGAGGTGGTGGAGCGCTACCTCGACACCCATGGCCGAGTCACCGAGAGCCTGTTCGACACGTCCCTGCCGCCCAGGGAAGCAATCGAGCATACCCTGCGCCGATCAGCGAAAATGCAAACCGAGCCCGGCCACCCCAGAGGGTGTCTGGTCGCGTTGGGACTCATGAGCGCATGCTCGGAGGAAAGCAAAGCCATTTCCGAACCTTTGGCACGGACGCGAAACCTGAACCGGACCGGTTTGCTGGCGTGTGTCGAGCGGGCCATCAGCACAGGCGAATTGCCCGCGACGGTGATCCCAGCAGTCCTCGCCACCGCGTTCGACAGCTTTCTGCTCGGCTTGTCGACCCTGGCGCGCGACGGTGTTTCGGCTGCCACGCTTGACGCTGCGGTCGATCAGATGATGGCGCTGTGGGACAGCCTGCATGCGAGCATTGGCCGTAAGTGCGGCGGTATCGCTGACGGGCGTTGCGAACCGAAATCCGACTGAACGGCAACACGCCGAGCTTCGGGGATGTCACCCGGCAGCTAGCGTGACAATGCAAACTGTATTGTAAAATATATATTGCGCACTAAATATTAGCGTTATAGATTAAACCCAGCCCGTTAGCTCGCAAATACACGACTGACGGCACCTCCTGCAGTCATCAACGGAAAAAAGCCATGAACGTTCTCTACACCGCTACTGCAACTGCCACCGGTGGCCGTGATGGCCGTGCCGTTTCCAGCGACAAGATTCTCGACGTGGCATTGGCTACACCCAAAGAGCTGGGCGGCGCCGGCGGTGAAGCCACCAACCCCGAGCAACTGTTCGCTGCCGGCTACTCGGCCTGCTTCATCGGTGCACTGAAATTCGTCGCCGGCCAGAACAAACGCAGCATCCCAGCCGACACCTCGATCACCGCCCAGGTGGGCATCGGCCAGATTCCCGGTGGTTTCGGTCTGGACATCGACCTGAACATCAACCTGCCAGGCCTGGAACAGGCCGATGCCCAGGCGCTGGTCGAAGCTGCCCACCAGGTGTGCCCGTACTCCAATGCCACGCGCGGCAACGTCGAGGTTCGCCTGCACGTCGCCGTCTGAATCACTCATGTGATTGAAGTGCAGGCTCGGTTGGACCTCGAGGGCCGTCAATCGACGGCTCTCTCCCTTTGAACGGCAAACGCTCGACCCTTGGGTCGGGCGTTTGTCGTTTCGCGTTCGGCTTCAGCGGTCTGGGTCAGCAAACTGCCCAAGCGCTCCCCGATGATCACGCAAGGCGCCATGGTGTTCCCGGTGGTCACTCGCGGCATGATCGAGGCGTCTGCCACCCTCAGGCCGCTGATGCCGTAGACCCGCAACTGCGAATCCACTACGGACATGGCATCCCTGCCCATCTTGGCCGTACAGGACTGATGCCACACGGTCGAGGCCGTATTGCGCACGAACGACTCCAGCGCCTTGCTGCTCATGGCCCCTGGCATGACTTCGCGCCGCACGAATGGCGCCATGGGCGAACTGTTGCCGAGCTCGCGACAAAACTCGACTGCCCGCACCAGGGCCTGCAAGTCTTCGGGATCCGACAGCGCGCCACTGTCGATGAGCGGGGCATTCATGGGATTGGCACTCGCCAGGGTGATCGAGCCCCGGCTTTTGGGCCGCACCAGGCCAGGTAGCAGCGACCACGCAGCAGCAGGTGGCTGGAACATGGCCTGAGCCTCGGGCGTGGCGATGGGGATTTGCGCGAGAAAAGTCTGGATGTCGGGGACATCCAGGGATGGATCGCTTTTCCAGAAGAACGTCGACTCGCCAGCGTTGTTGCGCGGTGGCTGGGGTTGCTCATACTCCCAGATGCACCCGGAAACCATGATGTGGTCCTGATAATTCTGACCGACACCCGGAAGATCCTGAACTACACCGATACCTTGCGCGTTCAACTGCCGCGTGTCGCCGATTCCGGAGAGCATCAGGACCTTGGGTGTATTGATGGCACCCAGAGACAGCACGACCTCATGTCGAGCCCCCAACCTGATGACTTTGCCCTCGTGAAGCACTTCCACCCCCACCGCCCGCTTGCCGTCCAGCAATACCCGCAGCACATGAGTATGCGTCAGCACGGTCAGGTTGGGCTGAGCCATCAAGGGGTACACATAACTGCGAAAGATCGAACGACGGTGGCCGTCTTCGAGGCACAGATTGGCCAATGCGGCGCCTCCAGGCCCTTCCATCATTGCGCCGTTCTGATCGTCGTAGACAGGCAGGCCAAGCGCGGCGGCGGCGCGCAGCATGGCCGGTGCAACCGGATTGGGGTCTGGCGCAGGCTGGACGAAAACCGGCCCTCCCGCGCCGCGCCGCAGCGGGTCCGGTGCGCCTTGCCAGTCTTCGATACGTCGAAAGGTTGCCAGGGCCGAAGCATAGTTCCAGGCTGGATCGTCAGCCTCCCTGGCAAAATAGTCCCAGTCGCTGCTGTGACCGCGCGACCAGACCATGACGTTGATCGACGCGCCCCCGCCCAGCACCTTGCCCATGGACAGGGGAATGGCACGGTCGTGGAGATGGGGGTTGGGTTGTGCCTGAAACTGCCAATCGCGTTCGCCGCCCAGGTTGAGGAACCACTGGCTGGCATCGGTGACAGCGGGCACCTCGTCCGTGCCGCCGGCCTCGATCAGCAACACTCTGACGTCGAGGTTCTCCGCCAGGCGGCGGGCAACCACCGATCCGGACGTACCAGAGCCACAGACGATGTAGTCATAAGCGTCGGCCAGCCGGGCCTTCAGTTGACGTTGATTGTGTTCGACACGACGCGAGAAGTCCGCGTTGTGCGTAGGGCTTGTATAGCTGTTCATGTAGGTGCCTTTGAACACCCCCTCAAGCGGATGGCAACGAACGACATTGCCAGCCATTGCAAGGAGGTGCAGGTGTACGACCAAGGGCGCTGACACAGCCGCCGGGGAAACAATCTGTCTGCGAAGACACGACCGATTCTAGGGCGCGAAGAACTCCGACCCGTTACCCGGGAGGCGCTTGCTGCTTGCCTGGAAGGCGCTTTCCGATTGCACTTGAAGAGTGGGCTCAAAGAGAAGGCGTTCAGCGAGTACTGGCTCGGACCTGCGAGGGGCAAATGCCGAATTCGGCGCGATAGGCCCGGCTGAAATGGGCGGCGGTCGCGAATCCGCATTGCCAGGCGACTTCCTGAGCGCTGGGAGTGAGCGTCTGTCTGGCACTCAGCAAGCGCTGCGCGTGTTGCAGCCGAACGTGCCAGACATGGCCCATGACGGTAGTGCCCTGGCTTCTGAACACGTGTTGCAGGTGCTTGACCGATACGTGCGCGGCGGCGGCGATCGCCGAAGTGTCCAGCCCGGTGTGCGCAAGGCTTGTGTGGATGTAGCGGCGGGCCCGCAGCAACACGACTTCTGTACTGCGCGACGTGGCCTTGCCCCCAGGGCCGCCCAGAAGCGCGTCTACCAGCTCCAGCAGCTGCCGACCCATCAGGTCGCGGATCACCGGCCCAGGCGCCACCTGCTGCTGTGCGATGCAGTGAATGAGTTCACGCGCAGCGCGCATGTCGGCCGAGCTCGGGTCGGCAATCACTGGCCTGGGCAGGGAATGCCTGAGCCCGCGTTCGCGCAAATCGCTCTTGGGAATGCGCAGCACCGTCATCTGAGCGCGCTCGGTGAAAGACTCTTGAAAAGACCGTTCGGGGTCAATGAAAAACATGCTCCCGGCGTCAAATCGACGCTGATGCCCGGCCTCCTCGATGTCGACATGCCCTTGCGTCATCAGCTTCAAGTACAGCCAATCGCCCTGCCACGAGGAACGCTCCTCGCCCACCGGCGCCAGCACGACGCACGCCAGGTCGGCCTGGGTCAGGCCGATGTGGCCCAATGTCCAACTCCTCGATGTCGAACCTTTCGAGCGGGCTTCGTCTAGCCGGCAGTAGAGCCCGTGGTGTTCGAGCATCACCTCGGACCAGTTGGCGGCGTCGTCGGGGCCCAGATCGAAGTCCATGTCGTGAGCGTCGAAGCGTCTTGGCGGCATGGTGGCGATCTCGGGTCAGGTTTCGCGCTCTGTATCTCGGCCCACCCCGTGGGCAACGAGACGGGAATCAGAGGCAGGTTACGCTCTTTGTCCAACTGCGGGTCCATCTTCTTGGGGAACCGCGACCAAATTGCGTGATGATGCCCGAGAGGCAGACGATGCCAACAAAGGCTGTAACCAGGCTTGAGGACGGCCCGTCGTACTGTCTGTTACCAACGGTTTCGCTCGCGGCATCCCTGTCCAACAGTCTCTGACTGTGGATTGATGCGCGTCCGCCAGACACCTATCATGAGTATTCACTCATATTGCCCGCTTGTTCATCAGCCATGAGCCCGCCATGAAAGACCTGCCACCAACCGCCAGCCTGCGCGCCTTCGAAGTGGCAACTCGGCATGCCACCTTCACCTCGGCCTCCGAAGAACTGCATGTAACCCAAAGCGCCGTCAGCCATCAACTCAGGCACTTGGAGGATCTGTGGAGGTTGAAGCTGTTCGAACGGGGCAAGTCGCTCACCCTGACACCCGCCGGAGCGGCTCTGGCGCCCATCGTCCGTGGTTTTTTCGCGGACCTGGAGGCGATGCTCGCCGAGCTGAGGGAGCATAAGGGAAGAGTTCGGCTCAAGGTCAGCACCACCTACTCCTACGCACTGAAGTGGCTGCTGCCGCGATTGCCGAGTCTGGCCCAGCAGCACCCGGACATATTGGTGACGCTGGACACCACCGATACGGCAATCAAGTTCTCCGGCACCGACCCTGACGTTGCGATCCGCCTGGGCACCGGTAACTATCCCGGCCTTTATTCCGAGTTTCTGTTCCGCGAACATATCTTCCCCGTCGCCAGCCCTGCCTTGCTCGCGCGCTTCGGGCTGCCGCAGCACCCTGGCGAGCTGCTGCGCTACCCGCTGCTGACCCGTGACGGAAACGATCTGGTACCACGGTGGGAAGTGTGGTTCCAGCACGTCGGCCTGAGCATGTCCACACTCAAGGAAAATGTCCGGTTCGCCGACACCAACATGACCGTTGACGCTGCCCTGCTGGGACAAGGCATTGCTCTGGTTCGCAGCGGCCACGTCGAGTCACAGATCGCCGATGGCAGCCTCGTCAGGCTCTTCGGGGTGCCATTCCCATCGCCGGTGGCGTACTACTTCGTCTGCCCGAAAGGTATCGAAACCCAACCCCACGTGGTTTCATTCCGGCAGTGGTTGAGCGAGCAGTCAACGCAAGCGCAACTGGCCTACGATCGTGATGTACCATGAGGTTTTGCTCATGACGCAATGAGCAGACTTCTCTGTTACATCCACTGATGGGCGGCCTAACATGGCGCATGCCTATCTCCATCATCTCCCTCGTACTGTTCGCCGCCCTGCTGCATGCCGGTTGGAACGCGCTGTTGCGCGGCGGCCAAGACCGCCTGTGGTCCATGACCGTCATGTGCCTGGCCGTGGCGGTCACCTGCATCGCCCTGGCTTTGTTCATGGTCGCGCCAGCCCAGGCGAGTTGGCCGTATGCGGTGCTGTCGGGTGTGCTGCATGTGGGCTACAACCTGTTTCTGGTGCGCAGCTACCGGGCGGGCGATCTTGGCCAGACCTATCCGGTAGCACGCGGCTCGTCGCCGATTCTGATTACCCTCGGCGCAGCCCTGTTCGCCGGAGAGCAGATCCAGGCCAGTGCCCTGGTGGGTATCTTTCTGGTCTCGGGCGGGATCATTCTACTGGCCTTCAGCAAGGGCAAACTTGCTGTGCCCAGCCTTCCCTACGCCTTGGGCACAGGCGCCTTCATCGCGGCCTACAGCGTCACCGATGGCATCGGCGCACGCCTGTCCGGCGCGCCCATGGCCTATACCGTATGGATGTGCGCACTGTGGGGTGTGCTGATGCCAGCGGTGTACATCGCACGTCGTGGCGCGCGCAGCCTGTTCGCCTGGCGGCCTGGAATGGCGACTGCTGCAGCCGGCGGACTGGTCTCGCTCCTGGCCTACGGTATCGTCATTTATGCCATGACCGATGCTCCCATGGGCATGGTCTCGGCACTGCGCGAAACCAGCGTCCTGTTTGCCGCGTTGATCGGCTATTTTTTCCTCGGTGAAAGCCTGACCGTGCGTAAGGTGCTGGCGTGTACGGTGATCGCGTTGGGTACGGTGATCATCGGCTGAGCGCGCCAGGTCAGCGCCCCTGTGCAGGCCCCTCGAATGGCAACAACTCCACCACCCAATCGATGAACACCCGCAACTTCAAACTGATGTGTCGGTTGGGCGGATAGGCGATGTACATCGGCATGGTATCGAGCCGCCAGTCCTGAAACAGCGGAACGAGCTCGCCTCGGGCCAGTGGCGCCCTGGCCATGTACTCCGGTAGCCACAACACCCCCATTCCGGCCAGGCCGGCAGCCAGGTAGGCGTTGCCGTCGTCGACCGAGAGCACTGGCTGGCCGCGTACCGTGATGCTCTCGGCGGCACGGTGCAGGGTGTAGGCCAGCGCCCTGCCCGTGCGCGCCCAGAGGAAACCAATCACGCGGTGCTGCGTGGCGTCGAGTTCGCTGGGATGTTGCGGCGTGCCGAGCCGATGCAAATAACCAGGTGAGGCATAGACCCCCAGTTGCAGATCACCCAGGCGACGCGCCATCAGCGACTGATCGGTCAGCTCACCGCCGCGCACGACGCAGTCGACGTTCTCGCCGATGATATCGACCATGCGGTCGCTGACGCCCATGTCGATCTGGATATCCGGATAGCGCCGATGAAAGTCGGGCATGGCCGGCATCAGCACATGGCTGGCGAACGGACTCGGCACGTCTACCCGCAGCCTGCCGCGCGGCGCGATCGCGGCGCTGGAAAGGCCGGTTTCGGCATCGTCCAGATCGGCCAGCAGGCGTATCACTCGCTCGTAGTAGACGGCACCGTCGGCGGTGACGTTGACCCTGCGCGTGGTGCGGTTCAGCAGCTTCACCCGCAGGCGCGCTTCGAGCTGCTGCACCAGTTGGGTCACCGTGGTCTTGCTCATGTGCAAGGTCTGCGCCGCGCGGGTGAAGCTGCCCGTCTCCACCACTCGCGCGAAGGCCTGCATGGCATCGAAACGGTCCATCGGCACCTCGTTTTGACTGGCCATTGTTTGGGAAATCCAAACAGTTCTGGCCAGACTTGCCCGTTTATGCAGCCTTGGCAAGCATCTACCGTGGCTGCTCGATAGATGACGGGGCACCCGACCCGCCCGAGGAGGCAATCCCATGACTCAGCGTGACGTCGTTTTCCCAGCCGGCCGCCAGGCGCTTTACGAGCGCAACCGCTACTCCCCCGCCGTTCGCAGCAATGGCCTGCTGTTCGTCTCTGGCCAGGTCGGCAGCCGCGAGGACGGCTCGCCCGAGCCCGACCTGCGGGACCAGGTGCGGCTGGCATTCCAGAACCTCAACGGCGTATTGCAGGCAGCCGACTGCACGTTCGATGACGTGGTGGACGTCACGGTGTTCATCGTCGATCCGCAGTCCAGATTCGAAACCATCTGGGAAGTGGTGCCCGAATACTGGGGACAGGCGCCCTTCCCGAACATCACCTGCGTGGGCGTTACCTGGCTGTATGGGTTCGATTTCGAGATCAAGGTGATAGCGAAGCTGCCGCAGCACAGTTGAGTCGCCCGAAAACTCCACACGATTTCCACGACATGCTCGCAGATGACCAGACAGTTCAGGCACAGTGCGCTCGGGTCTGGTCTACCATGGGACGGGCGCAGGCAATGCGCCAGTCGCAAAGCCGCACCCCTCCAATCATTCACCCCAGAGCCCAGCATGTTGATTTCCGCACTCCTCAACGGCCAGCCTTTACTGCTGGCAGAGCACCCCGAGCCAACGCTGCCTTGGTGGAGTTTCACCAAAACGGTGCTCGCCGCCACTGCACTGACCCTGGTGCGTGATGGGAGGCTGAACCTGGACGAGCCGCTGACGGGCCACGACTACACGTTGCGCCAGTTGCTGCGCCATGAGGCAGGATTGGCGGACTATGCCGAGCTGGCCGAATACCATACCGCTGTCGCCAACCGTGAGCCGGCCTGGTCGGCGCAAGAGATGCTGCAGCGCTTGCAGGCCGATCGGGTTCGCTACAGCCCTGGTGCGGGCTGGCGTTATTCCAACGTCGGTTACCTGATGGTGGCCAGGCTGATCGAAAGCACCACCCACACGCCGCTGGCCGATGCGGTGCACGAGCACGTGCTGTTGCCATTGGGCATCACCGATGTGCGTTTCGCCGCCGCTCGAGCCGATCTGCAGCAAGCCTGCACTGGCCCCGCCACCTACGACCCAGGCTGGGTGTATCACGGCTTGCTGATCGGCCCGCTGTCACAGGCCGTGCTGCTGCTCGACCGTCTGTTCAGCGAACACTTGCTGCCTGCCGACTTGCTGCAGGCGATGCAGGAAACACACACTCTGGGCGGCCCGATTGCCGGCAGACCCTGGCGGGCACCGGGCTATGCACTGGGGCTGATGCGCGGTCCGGTGGACGGCGGTCTGGTGTTGGCAGGGCATACCGGGTGCGGGCCCGGCAGCGTCGTCGCGGTGTACCGAGGCTGCCGGGGTGACGTCTGCGCCAGTTATGCAGCGTTCGCCCAGGACACCAGCGAAGGCGAGGTCGAGGCCTGCGTCGTCGAGCACATCTGCCGCCATCTCAACGGCTGAAGCGTGCCCGATCGACGCTCGGCGGCCCGCAGCTCTTCAGACCTCTTCGTCCTGAAAGGCCTCTTCGCGCTTCTTGCGAAACGCTGGCAGCACCATCATTACCAGCAAAATGGCCGACGCGGCGAACAGCACGGCACTGATGGGTCGCTCGATCAACACGGCGGGGTCGCCCTGGGAGATCAACAGCGCGCGGCGCAGGTTGGTCTCCAGCAGCGGCCCCAGCACGAAGCCGAGCAGCAGCGGCCCGGGCTCGCACTTGGCCTTGCGGAACAGATACCCCAGCAGACCGAAGATGATCACCAGGGCCACGTCGAAACCGCGGTTGTTCACGCTGTACACGCCGACGCAGCAGAACAGTAGGATGGCCGGGAACAACAGGCGGTACGGTACCCGCAGCAGGCGCACCCAAAGGCCGATCAACGGCAGGTTGATGACCAACAGCATGACGTTGCCGATCCACATACTGGCGATCAGTCCCCAGAACAAAGCCGGTTGGTTGGTGATGACCGACGGGCCGGGGGTAATGCCGTGGATCATCATGGCCCCGAGCATCATTGCCATGATCGAGTTGGACGGAATGCCCAGGGTCAGCAGCGGAATGAACGAAGACTGCGCGCCGGCGTTGTTGGCGGCTTCCGGTGCGGCCACCCCTTCGACCAGCCCTGTGCCGAACTTCTCCGGGGTCTTCGACATCTTCTTTTCCAGGGAATAGGCACTGAAGGCGCTCAACGTTGCACCGCCGCCAGGCAGTACACCGAGAAACGTCCCCAACGCCGTGCCCCGCAACGTGGCCGGCCAGGCCCGGCGGAAATCCTCACGGGTGGGCCACAGGCGCGTGATCTTGCCGGCCAGTGACGTCTTGGCCTCGCCGGACTCCAGGTTGACTGCGATCTCGGCGATGCCGAACAGGCCGACCGCGATGACCACGAAATCGATACCGTCGTACAGATCGGTGCTGCCGAATGTCAGCCGGGTCGAACCGCTGCTCACGTCGATGCCGATCATGCCCAGCAACAGGCCGATGCAGACCATGCCGACGGCCTTGATCACCGAGCCGCTGGCCAGGATGGTCGCCGCCAACAGCCCGAACACGGTCAACGCCACATACTCGGCAGGGCCGAACGACAGCGCGAACTTGGACAGCAGCGGCCCTGCAACGGCCAGGGCCACGGTCGCCACGGTCCCGGCGAAGAACGACGCCAGCGCTGCGGTGGCCAGTGCCGCGCCAGCCCTGCCCTGCTTGGCCATGGCATGGCCGTCCAGCGCCGTGACGACCGCCGAGGCTTCCCCCGGCAAATTGACCAGAATGGCTGTGGTCGAACCCCCGTATTGAGCGCCGTAGAAAATCCCTGCCAGCATGATCAGCGCAGCCAGCGGCGGCAGGAAGTAGGTGATCGGCAGCAGGATCGCCACGGTCGCTGTCGGGCCGATGCCCGGCAGGACGCCGATCAAGGTACCGAGCAGCGCACCGATCAGGCAGAACGCCAGGTTGGTCGGGCTCAATGCTTCGGAAAAGCCCAGGTACAGCGCGTCGAACATGTCCATCAGAAGGGCCCCACCGGCATTTGGACGTCGAGTCCGTAGATGAATACGAGCAGCCCGAACAGGGTCAGCACGGTACTGGAGATGAGCACCTCGCGGACCCGCCACGCTTTGTCGGCCATGCTGCCGAAGATGATCAACCCTGCCGCGGCGATGACGAACCCGGCCAGCTCGGCGGCCAGGGCGAACCCGCCCACCGCTGCCAGCAGGATCAACAGCGGTCGCAGCTTGACCGGGTCAATCGACTCCACCTGTTTGAACAAGCCCATCAGCCCCACGATCAAGCCGAGGACGATGATCAGCGAGCCGATCATCAGCGGCATGAACCCAGGCCCCATCATGGCGGCGCTGCCGGCCGGCAGGTCGCGCGTCGACCACAGCACCAGCGCGCCGAGGCCGATGAAGATCGCGCTGGCCAGCAGATCGGGGCGATTGCCCCGGGCGGTCATGCTCATTTCACCCATGGCGACGCGCTCCAGAGCTGCTGGAAGCGCTCCGTCTGCGCGGGCATCTGGGCCGCCCAGTCCTCACCGGAGAGGTAGGCGATCGGCAACGACAAGTCCTTGGCTTGCTTGAGAAAGGCCGGATCCTCGAGCACCTCCTTGACGGCCACGGACATGCGCGCGGCAATCTCCACCGGGACCTTGGCAGGCGCGGCAATGCCGCGCTCGGAGGTCATCACCAGGTCGACGCCCTGCTCCCTGGCCGTGGGCAGGTCGGGTTCCTGGGGCATGCGTTCGGCCGAAAACTGCGCCAGCACGCGGTACTTGGTGTCATCGCTGAGCTCGCTGATGTTCTGACCGGCCGCGCTGATGTGCCCGCCCATCAAGGCGGTGCTGGACTCCGATGCGCCACCGAAGGGAACGTGAGTCAGCTCGATGCCTGCGAGTTGGTCCAGTTGCACCATCATCAGGTGATCATCGGTGCCCACGCCCGAGGTGCCGACCGACAGCTTGCCGGGTGCAGCCTTGGCAGCCTGGATGAAATCGTTAAGGGTTTTGTAGGGCGAATCGTTGGGCACGGCGAGCACGGTGGGGTCGTCGACGATCCGTGCCACCGGGCGAATGGAGTCGGCCGCGTAGCCCACCTTGCGCTGCACCCGAGTGCTGAGAAAACCGGGGGTGTTGATGAACGCGAAAGTGTAGCCATCGGGCCGTGCCTTGCTCAGCGCGGTGTAGGCGATTTCTCCAGCGGCACCGGGCCGATTGACGATGACGACTTTCGCCCCGAGACGTTTTTCCAGGTACGGCTGCATAGTGCGCGCCATCACGTCGGTGCTGCCACCGGGCGCATAGGCCACGAGAAATTCGATTGGACGGTCTTCCGGCCAGGCCGCGTGAGCACTGAACGAGCTCAGGGCCAAACCCACAAGCGTTGCGGACAAAACGGATGTGCAGTGATTCATGAAGTGTTCCTCTGTTGTTTTTATGTGAGGCAACAAGCGTGTCAGGGGCGTATCTGTCAGCTTTTTCGGGTGATGCAAGTAGGTGAGGTTTCGAATCTAGCAGAATAGAACGCCATTTTAAAAGCGATTAATGAGTTGCGGACAGCCAGTGCTTCACACACATAGGCGCATGCATCATGCCTGACCCGGCAGCACACAACCCTTGCCCTTGAGCGCCGCGATCACCCACGTGCGGTCATTGCTGCCCTGCGCGATCTGCTCCATCTGCTGGTGCTCGGCGGCGTACTTGGCCGCCGCCCGCGCGTAGACCTGCTCGACATGCTCGAAGGGCACGCACAGCAAGCCGTCTTCATCGCCGATCACCAGGTCGCCGGGCTCCACCACCATGCCGTCGATGGCGATCGGAACGTTGACCTCACCAGGGCCATCCTTGTATGGCCCACGGTGGGACACACCGGCTGCGAACAATGGAAAGTCGCCTGAGGCGATGTTGGCCGCATCACGAATGGCGCCATTGATGACGATCCCCGCCACGCCGCGCTTGATGGCGTAGGCCACCATCATTTCGCCGATCAGCGCATTGGTCAGGTCGCCACCGGCGTCGACCACGATCACATCGCCCGGCTCGGCGATGTCCAGTGCGTAGTGCAGCATCAGGTTGTCGCCAGGCCGTGCCTTCACCGTCAATGCCGGGCCGGCGAGGACGCCTTGCCGATGCATGGGCCGCAGGCGGGCGCCACCCGCGGTCATGCGATTCATCGAGTCGCTGACGTTGGCCACTGGAAGCTCGCGGAAGCGCTCGACCCATTGCGGGCTGACGCAGCGTGAACGTTGCACAACCTGAAAACCGATGCTCATGTGACATACCTCTGCTTTTTGATGTTATTCGATGCCATCTACGTAAGTCTTTTTTTAGAATTGCATTTCATAATATACAACGCAACAGCAAATTTTCCTCGACCGACCTGAACATTGGGATTTTACAAACGGCTAATTGCAACGCCGTTTCATTATGTTAGATTCTGACTTTGCTTCTACCCAGGGCGCACGGCTGGTCGCGACCCGAACCACTTACCCATAAAAACAAGGTATTCACGATGCCCCGCACCGTCTTGCTGACCGGTCCTGAACTTGCCCCCGAGGCCATGCGCCTCGCCGCTGCACAGGGCGTCAGAATCATCGCCACCACGCCCTATCTGCCCGAGCCCGAGCTGCTGGCGATCATCGCGGCCGAGCAGCCCGAGGCAATCATCGTCCGCCAGGGTCAACTGACCCGAGCAATGATCGACGCTGCGCAACCGCTGAAAATCATCGCCAAGCACGGCGTGGGCTATAACACCATCGACATCCAGGCAGCCGCCGAGCGAGGCATTCCAGTCACCATTGCCGCCGGGGCCAACGCGCAGTCGGTGGCCGAACATGCTTTTGCCCTGATGTTCAGCGTCGCGCGGCAGACCGCCCGGCTGGACGCACGCCTGCGCGCCGGCCACTGGGACAAGTCATCGGCCAACGGCATCGAATTGTTCGGCAAAACCCTGGGGCTGATCGGCCTGGGCGCGATCGGCAGCATCCTGATGGACCTGGTGGCGCCGCTGCAGATGCGCGTCAGGGTCTACGACCCCTACCTGCGCGAGCTGCCGCTGCGGGCCCATGTCGAGCGCGAAGAAAACCTCGACAAGCTGTTGGCCGACAGTGATGTGATCAGCCTTCATTGCCCGCTGACCGACAGCAATCACCATTTGATCGGTGCCGCGCAACTGGCGCGCATGCGCCCGGGCAGTCTGCTGATCAACACTGCGCGCGGCGAGCTGGTGGATACCCAGGCGTTGGTGGAGGCATTGAAACAAGGGCAGATCGCCGGTGCCGGGCTGGACACGTTCAGCCCCGAGCCGCCGCCTGCGGACAGCGCGCTATGGGGCCTGCCGACGCTGGTGGCCACGCCTCACGTCGGTGCCAACACCAGCGAAGCACGCGACCGGGTGGGCCTGGTGGCGCTGCAACAGATTCTGACTGTCTGGAACGGTGCGCAGCTGGACCCACGCTGCGTGGTCAACCGCCACCTGCTGGGCCATTGACCGTCGTCAGGCGCTGCCGATGACGGGCGGCACTGCGCGGAACGCTATTGGGCGGCGGTTGGCTCGCCGCTGGGTGCCTGTTCGTCCGCCGGCTTGAAACCCAGGCTGCGCATGAGGTCGCGCGCGGTGTCGAAGAGCAGCGCCCAGTGGCTTTCAGCCGCTTCTTCGGTCAGGCGGCTGGCGGGGCCGGAGATCACCAGCGCGCCCATCAGCTCGCGCTGCGCGCCATACACCGGCAAGGCAATCGACGCGGCGTGTGGGTCGGTAGCGCCTTTGGAGAAATAGGGTTTGTCCAGCGACGTACCGATCTGTACCGGCACGCGCAATGCCTGGGCCCCTGCGGCTTCGTCCATCGGGCGCATGTCGCCGGGCTGCAGGTTGAGCCTGAGCCGGTGCGCCGAGTTCACCCGGAACTGGCACATTCGGTAGGCGCCGTGGCGCACGTAGAACGAGGCGGTCTCGCCGGTTTGTTCAGCCAACAGGTGCAGCCGGGGCATCACGTGGCGCTCCAGGTCCAGCGCCTCCTGATACACCGCGTTCAGCCGCATGACTTCGCTGGCGAGCTGATAGCGCCCGTCGGCCATGCGGGTGATGTAGCCATGGTCTTCCAGCGAAACCATCAGCCGCATGATGGTGCTTTTGATCAATCCGGTACGGTTCACCAACTCGACCAGACTCAGCGCCGTGTCGCCGATGGCGAACGCGGAAAGCACCGTGAGCACCCGATCGGCCGAAGCGACTCCATTTACCGCCGGACGCGGGCGCGCTTTTACCATCAGACAATCCTCAGTGGCGATCCCCCCGACCAAGCTGGCGGGGCTGCGCGTCATTATCCGACAACCACCGTATGGCCGCTACAACTGAGCGCTGCGCATTTCGCCGCATCGGCGCCCATTAAGACTGCGAAATCGTCCTGCGCGCCCCCCAGATCCACGCAACCCACTTCACCGTGCATGTGCACCGGCGCTTCCTAGCGATCGAGGCCACCGGCGGTGACATCATGGTTGGCAACGTGCGCGTTGCCCAAGGCCACGGCTACCGCTGCAGCCTGCCGGTGCAACTGAGCGTTGGCCAGACCTCCCTGCGCCTGGCGCATCCGCCCCGCAGCGAACCACCGCGCCGGCCGGGAACCGTTCGCTGGACGGTGCTCGCCGTGGAGTGCCTGCTGATCGTCGCAGGCTACCTGTGGCGGCCATGGACCGATGCCCCGCCAGCGCTGGCTGCCGAGCGCAATGTCCCGACTGCCGATGCCCTGCCTGCAATCGCCGGCGCACAGCCTCGGGCACTGGCGGCGCTGCGCGATCGCCTGGATCAAGCGAGCCTGCAACCGTTGTCCGTCGACGCCCAGAGCAACACGCTGCGGGTCGGTGGCCTGGTCGACAGTGATCAGCGCACCCGCTGGATCAAGGTACAGAGCTGGCATGACCTTACCTGGGGCAATGCGCCGGTGCTGCGCAACCATGTTTTGCCGGCGCCGCCGCTGGTTCCGCCGCGGGTGCATTTCCGAGCGGCCTGGCTGGGCCCGCAGCCCTACGTGGTGGGCGAGCGCGGCGAGCAGCTCCACCCCGGTGCGGCGCTGGCCGATGGCTGGGTCCTGCTGCGTATCGAAAACGATCGGCTGATTCTTGCCCGCCAGGGCAAGGAATTCGAGCTGACCCTATGAACGTTCGGGTCAAGCGGGAGCGACCGGCTTGAAAGTCGAGGCGCGCAACGGGCCAGAGTCTACGGCCTACAAAGGCGACGGCGAAAACCTCGACACCCGCCTGAACCGCGTAGGCTGATCGCGCACCGACCGCCCCTGCGCAAACCGTAGGAGCGGTCATCGGCCGCGAAAGCCGTTATGCGGTATGCCTGATACACCGCAGCGTCCCCTTCGCGGCCACGGACCGCTCCCACATTTGATCGCGATCCGTGAGCGGGGTGCTCTTTTGTTGTTGTCTGGGTAACGAACGACGATGCTGCGGTGCCGCTCAGCCAAGTCCTGGCGGCAGCGGATGAAGGTCTGCGTTGCGCCCCGCCTTCGCCACCTGCCCCGGCATTTCATGCCCCAGCAGCGCTGGCAAGGTGCGGGAAAGGTCGAGCAGACGGGGCAGATCGATGCCGGTGGGAATGCCCATCTCCTCACACAGGTTCACCAGGTCTTCGGTGCAGATGTTGCCCGACGCACCCGGCGCGAACGGGCATCCGCCCAAACCACCGAGCGACGCATCGAAGCGCCGCGCACCGGCTTCGTAGGCGGCCAGGACGTTGCTCAATCCCAGCCCGCGGGTATTGTGGAAATGCAGGGTCAGCGCTTCGGCGGGCAACTGTTCCAGCACCCGCCGGACCAATGCGTAGACCTGGCGCGGGTTGGCCATGCCCGTGGTGTCGGCCAGGGTCACGCCCTGCATGCCGAGCTGCTGGTAAGCATCGACCAGGTCCATCACCACGCGTTCATCGATGGCGCCTTCGAACGGGCAGCCGAAGGTCGTGGCGATGGTGCCATTAAGGCTGGCCGACGTACCGCGGGCCAGCTTGAGCACTTCGGTGAAGCCTGCCAGGGATTGTTCACGGGTCATGCGCATGTTGGCGCGGTTGTGGCTCTGGCTGGCCGACAACACCAGGTTGAGTTCATCCGCCCTGGCGGCGAGCGCGCGCTGCGCCCCCTTGAGATTGGGAATCAGCGCCACGTAGGTCACACCCGGCTGGCGGGCGATGCCATGGAACACCTGTTCGCCATCGCGCAGGGCTGGAATGGCCTTGGGCGAAACGAAGGAACCGGCCTCGATACGGCTGAAGCCCGCCAGGGAAAGCTGGTCGATCAAGGCAATCTTGTCTGCAGTGGCAACCCAGATCGGCTCGATCTGCAGACCATCACGGGGCGCCACTTCCTGAACGATGAGACGTTGCGAGTAGTCGTTGATCATTGCACGATCCCCTCATCCTTCAGGCGCTGGATAGCGCTGTCGCTCAGGCCCAGCTCGGTCAGCACGGCCTGGGTGTGCTGCCCCAGGCTCGGCCCCTGCCAATTGACCACACCCGGCGTAGCGGAGAGCTTGGGCACGATGCCGGGCATTTTCGTTGCCACGCCACCGGGCAGCTGCGCATCGAGAATCATGCCGCGAGCCTGATAGTGCGGGTCGGCGACGATATCGGCGACCGAGTAGATACGCCCGGCAGGCACCTCGGCGTTTTCCAGTGCCTGCAACACATCCCCGATGGGGCGCTGGGCGCTCCAGGCGCTGATGGCGCCATCGAGCAGGTCGCTCTGCGCAGCTCGGCCATCGTTGTGAGCGAACGCCGGGTCTTCGCCCAGATCGGCTCGTCCGATGGCGTTCATCAGGCGCTTGAAAATGGGGTCGCTGTTGCCCGCGATCACCACATAACCGCCATCGGCAGTGGGGTAGGTATTGGACGGAGCGATACCGGGCAAAGCGCCGCCGCTGCGCTCGCGCACATGACCGAGCATGGCGTACTCGGGCACCAGGCTTTCCATCACGTTGAAGACGCTTTCGGCCAGTGAGACATCGACCACCTGACCGTCACCCTGACCGGTCTTGACCCGCAGCAACGACATCAGCGCGCCCATCACCGCATGCATGGATGCCAGCGAATCACCCAGGCTGACCCCCACCCGTGCCGGCGGTGAGTCCGGGTGGCCGGTGGTGTAGCGAATGCCGCCCATGGCCTCACCGATCGCGCCGAAGCCAGGGCGGTCGCGATAAGGGCCGGACTGGCCATAGCCGGAGATGCGCACAAGCGTCAGCTTGGGGTTCAGCGCATGCAAGACGTCCCAGCCCAGGCCGAGTTTCTCCAAGGTGCCGGGACGCAGGTTCTCGATCAGTATGTCGGCGCTTTCGGCCAGTTGCTTGACGATCTCGATGCCTTCGGCGGACTTGAGGTTCAGCGCCAGAGATTTCTTGTTGCGCGATTGCAGGTACCACCACAACGAAGTGCCTTCGTGGAGTTTTCGCCACTTGCGAAGGGGGTCGCCCTGCCCCAGGGTTTCGATCTTGATCACCTCGGCACCGAACTCGCCCATCATGCGCGCAGCGAACGGCGCAGCGATGAGGGTTCCGATCTCGATGACACGGATTCCGCTTAGAGCAGTCATGGGGCAGCCTCGATGTCTGTTGGAAAAGGATGATCTGCGATGCGGCGCAGGGGACATGGTGCGCCACTCAGTCCTGATTGACGCCCTCGGTCAGTTGCTGGTCCTCGCCGAGGAAACCGCCGCTCTGATGCTGCCAGAGCCGTGCATAGATACCGTTTTTCGCCAGCAGCTGGGCATGGGTGCCCTGTTCGAGAATGCGCCCCTGGTCCATGACGATGAGCCGGTCCATTGCGGCGATGGTCGACAGGCGGTGGGCAATGGCGATCACGGTCTTGCCCTGCATCATGTGATCGAGGCTTTCCTGGATGGCCACTTCGACTTCCGAGTCCAGCGCGCTGGTGGCCTCGTCGAGCAACAGGATCGGCGCGTTCTTGAGCATCACCCGTGCAATCGCCACGCGTTGGCGCTGGCCGCCGGACAGTTTGATGCCTCGCTCGCCTACCAAGGTGTCGTAGCCACTGTGGCCCTGGCGGTCGCTCAACTGGCCGATGAACTCATCGGCCTGGGCGCTGGCGGCCGCACTGCGCACTTGTTCATCGGTGGCATCGGGACGGCCATAGGCAATGTTGTCGCGAATGGAGCGGTGCAGCAGCGAGGTGTCCTGGGTCACCATGCCGATCGCGCTGCGCAGGCTGTCCTGGGTCACATGGGCGATGTTCTGCCCATCGATGCGGATCTCGCCGCTGTCGACGTCGTAGAAACGCAGCAGCAGGTTGATCAGGGTCGATTTGCCCGCACCCGAGCGCCCGACCAGGCCGATCTTCTCGCCCGGGCGGATGTCCAGGCTCAAACCGTCGAGCACCTGGCGTTCGCCGTTATAGTTGAAGCTCACGTTGTCGAACGTCACTGCCCCGCCCGAAGTCGTCAGCGCGCCTGCGTCGGGCGCGTCCTGCACCTTCGCCCCGCGGGTCAGCGTGCCCATGCCATCCTGCAGCGTGCCGATGTTCTCGAACAACGAGGTCATCTGCCACATGATCCAGTGCGACATGCCGTTGATACGCAGCGCCATGGCGGTGATCGCCGCGACGGCGCCGGTCCCGATCTCGCCCAGATGCCAAAGCCAAAGCGCGTAGCCACCGGCCGCGATCAGCAGGCCGACCACCAGTGCCTGGTTGACGATCTCGAACTGGCTGACCAGACGCATCTGGCGGAAGCCGGTGTTCTTGAAGTCTTCCATGGCCGCGCGGGCGAAGTGCGCCTCGCGGTTGGAGTGGGAGAACAGCTTGACCGTGGCGATGTTGGTATAGGCATCGGAGATGCGTCCGGTCATCGACGAACGCGCGTGGGCCTGTTCTTGCCCGACCTTGCCCAGGCGCGGCACGAAATACAGCATGGCCAGGCCGAACAGCACCAGCCAGGCCACGAACGGCAGCATCAGCTTCGGCGCAAAGCCACCAGCCAGGGCGATGATGGCGATGAAATACACGCCGATACCCGGCAGAATCTCGATCAAGGTGAACAGCACGTCACGCACGGCCAGGGCGGTCTGCATCACCTTGGTGGTGACCCGGCCGGAAAACTCGTCGGAGAAGAACGACAGGCTTTGCCGCAGCATCAGCCGGTGGAAGTCCCAACGCAGCCTGAGCGGCAGGTTGATCGCCAGAATCTGGTGCTGGACCATGGTGCGCAAGGCGACCAAGGCGATGCTGCCCACCATCACCAGGCCCATGCCCCACAACACGCGGCTTTCCTGGGCGGCGGCATCGCCGCCCTGCTGCCAGGTGGTGAGCAGGTCGACGACCTGGCCCAGAAAGGAAAACAGCCAGGCTTCATAGACCGACACCGCAGCGCTGAGCACCGCAAATGCCAGGATATAGCCGCGCGCACCGCGCGTGCAGGCCCAGAGAAAACGGGCCAGGCCATCGGGTGGCGGTGGTACTTCATCGGGTGGGAAAGGGTCGAGCCTTCGTTCGAATGCACGAAGCATGGGGGTCTCCATCGGAATCAAGTGGCGCAGATTCTGCCACTTAATGGCGCACTCGTGGGTCGCGATGGGCGGCTTTGCGAAGAACGGTGCATTCGGCAAGCGCGCGCGGCGTGCAATCCACTAGCTCGCCAGGGCCTTCAATCCCCAGAGCACGGCCATTCCGACCGCCAGGGTCAGCACCGTGCTCTTGAACTTCCAGGCCACCACCGCGGCGGCGATCGCCGCCGGAATCTGCGGATTGTCCAGCACCGGTGCACCCTGTCCGTTGGGGTAGATCACCGCCGGCAGCACCAGCGCGGCGAGGACGCTGGCCGGCACGTAGCGCAAGGCGCGACTGAGCAGCTCGGGCATGCGCCAGCGGCCGTGCAGCTCGACGAAGCACAGACGCATGGCAAAGGTCCCCACGCCCACGGCAACGAACAGCGCCCACAGGCCCCAGTCGCTCATGAGGCTCGCTCCTCAGGCTCGGCGCCAGCGCGCAAGGCGACCCGGTCGCGCCAGGTTTCGATGGCGAGGCCCGCAGCGATGCCACCCACCGCAGCGATGACCAGTCCAAGGTTGTAAGGCAGGTTCACCGCCAGCACGGCGAGCGCCCCGCCTACCAAGGCCGCGCCCAAGGTCGCCGGGCTGCGGATGCCAGGCACCAGCAGCGCCAGGAAGGACAAGGGTATGGCGAAGCTCAATGACCAGCTCTGCGGGATGCTCGCCCCCAGGTACACGCCTGCCAGTACCGACACCTGCCACGCCAGCCACATGCCCACTGCGGTACCAGCGTAGTAATGGTGAGCATGGCGGCCCAGCTCGCCGCTGTCGAACTTCAGCGTGCACAGCGCGTAGGCCTGGTCCGACAGCAAATAGCACAGCGGCCAGGTCCAGCGGCGTGGCAAACCGTGAAAATGCGGCGCCAGCGACGCGCTGTACATGATGAAGCGCAGGTTGATGATCAGTGCCGTAGCGACGATCGCCACGGGCAGGACACCGACATGGAGCAGCTGCAAGGCGACCATCTGCGCTGAACCCGAGTAGAAGAGCAACGTCATGCCGATACTGGTGCCCGGCGACAGACCCAGCTCGACCGCCATCACCCCAGTGACCAGGCCGAACGGAATCACCCCAGGGGTCAACGGCAGCAGTGCACGGATGCCCTGGAGGAACGCTTGGCTTGCACTCGGGAAAGGCATTCAGGTTCCTCGGCTGGGTATGATCTCTGGCCTCAGCAAGACACTTCGCTTGCGGCCTCTGCGACGGCAGCGGTACCGCCTTCGCGCTCGATCCACTCGATCAGTCGTTCGCTGGCCATCGGCGGAGCAATGAAGTAACCCTGCCCCTCGTTGCAACCCCAGCCTTTCACCGCGTCGAAACTGGCCTGGTTCTCGATGCCTTCGGCCACCACCTTGTAGCCCAGACGCTGCGCCAGATCAATGAGTGTGGTGACCAGGCGACGATCCTTTTCCTGGCTTTCGATGTCCTTGAGCAGCGAACGGTCGAGCTTTACCGACGTGGCAGGCAGTTCGCGCAGGTAGGTCCAGTTACTGTAGCCAGTGCCGAAGTCGTCAATGGATATCTCGATGCCCAGCGCACGCAGGCGTGTCAGCTGGTTCCGGCATTCGGCCGGGTTCTTGATCAACGCGCCTTCGGTGAACTCGATCTCCAGGGTCGCAGCCTCGACACCATAGCGTTCCAGGGTCTGGATCAGCCGGTCGGTGAAAGCCGGCCCCTCCAGATCGCAAGGGCTGATATTGATCGCGACCTTGAAGTCGTAGCCTGCATCCCGCCAATGCCGGGTCTGCTTGATGGCCGCCTCGACCACCCAGACGCTCAACAGCCGGATCAGGTCGGTTTTCTCCGCCAGCGGGATGAATTCGTCCGGCCCTATCGGCCCCAGGATCGGGTGGGTCCAACGCAACAGCGCCTCGACCGCGCAGCAGCGTCCGCTGGCGAAGTCGATGCGCGGCTGGAACACCAGGCCTAGTTGCTCGGACTCTTCCAGGGCGTACGACAATGAACTGAGCAGCACGAAGGCACGCTGCTGGGCGATGTCCAGTTCCGCCTGGTACCTGGCCCAGCCGATCCCTCGGTCGCGCGCGTAGTCCGCGGCACTGACCACCAGACGTACCCAGTCACGGTCGTTGATGGTGTGGCAGTCCAGTTCCAGCGCACCCATGCCGATCTGCGTGCGAATGGGAATCCCGTCATGTTCGACCGGGGTGGCGAAGGCTGTGGAAAACCTCGCGTACAAGGTCGCCAGGCATTCGTCCCGCGGCTTGATGAATGCGAAACGGGTGAGACCGATCCGATAAAGCACGCAGTCGTGTCCGATCAAGCCCGCCACGCGACGGCTGATTTCGCTGACCAGACGCTGGGAAAACGAATAGCCCAGCGCCTTGACGATATCGTTGACGAAACTGGGCGAGAGGAAGTCGACCGCGATCAGCAACGGCTCTTCCCTTGCGCTCAGATGCCGATGGATGTCGTCTTCCAGGCGAATACGGTTCATCAGGCGGGTGGGCCGGTCGATGAACGAGTCGGCGCGCAGGTCGTGCAGCCGGTGCACCACCAACTGCGCCAGGTGCCGCAGGCTTTCCCGCTGGCCGGCTGACATCGGCGCACGCGGTTGCTTGTCGATGACGCACAGACTGCCCAGGGCGTGACCGTCATCGGTCAGCAGCGGCACCCCGGCGTAGTAGCGTATGCCCGGCGGTCCGGTGACCAGCACGTTGTGTCGAAACCGTGGGTCGCGGTGGGTGTCCGGCACTTCGAAGAAGTCGTCGACCAGAATGGTGTGACCGCAGAAGGACACATCCCGTGGCGTGGATGAAACGGTGATGCCGACTTTCGCCCGAAACCACTGTTGCTGTTCTTCGAGAATGGAAATGAGCGCTATCGGCGTGCCGAAGACTTCAGCGGCCAGCGCCACGATCCGATCCAGCACCTCGTCGTCGACCGCGTCGCGGTAGCAGAGCTCGGCTACGCGGCGAACGCGCTCGCGCTCGTTGTCCGGGAAAGGTGGAGCGAAGTGGGTCATCACGGTATTCATTGCCCGATGGTCAGTCGCAAAGGGAGGCACTCAAGACAAGGCTGCATCCCTGTATCGGCAGCCTTTGCGGGAACTGTATACAGCTTTGCCCCGAGAGCACCACTGCCCTTCGTCTCCCTAGACCGCGCCGAAGAAGGCCACCTTCTGCGAAAGCCGGTCCGCCAGGCGAGCCAGCTCGGTGCTGGCGATCGCGACCTGCTGCGAGCCGGTCGCTGACTGCACCGTCGAGCCATGGATGCGCGTGATGTTCTGCGAGACGTCGTCGGCGACTGCGTTCTGCTGCACCGACGCGCTGGCAATCTGTGCGTTCATCAGGTTGATCGCGCCCACCTGCTCGCTGATCTTGGCCAGGGCTTGCTGCGCACTGCGCGTCTGGGTGACGGTGTGCCCCACCAGTTCGCAGCTGTTGCGCATGGTTTGCGCGGCCGTCTCGGTGCCCGATTGCAAGGTGCTGATCATTTCGCGGATTTCTTCGGTCGACTGCTGGGTGCGATTGGCCAGCGAGCGCACTTCGTCGGCGACCACGGCAAAGCCACGGCCGTGCTCGCCGGCGCGGGCGGCCTCGATGGCGGCATTGAGGGCCAGCAGGTTGGTCTGCGCGGCAATCGAGTTGATCACGTCGATGACCGACTCGATCTTTTCGCTGTGGCGCGACACCTGGTCGACGGTGTCCGTGGTCTGTTCCAGGGTGAGCGCCAACTGCTCGATGGCGTGCGTGGTGCTGGCCACCAGCCGATTGCCGCTTTCCACTTCAATGTCCGCCAGGCGCGAGGCATCTGCGGCCTGGGCGGCGTAACCGGACACCTCGCCCACGGTCGCCGCCATCTGCGTGATGGCAGTGGCCACCTGTTCGGCCTCGCGGGTCTGCAGGCGAATATGCGCGTCGTTGGCGGTGGAGGTCGCCGACAGCTGCGCCGAAGAGTGATTGACTTCCCGCGCCGCCGTGCGCACCTGCTCGATGGTTTCGCGCAAATGGCCCAAGGCGGTTTTCAATACGCCCATCACACTGCCGGGGTAATCGGTCACGATGCTCTGGTTCAGGTTGCCCGCGGCAAGTTGCTCGATTGCCAGAGCCACGTCGGCCGGCTCGGCGCCCAGCGTCGACTTGACGAAGCGAATGATCACGATCGACAGCACGATGCTCAGCAGCAGCGCGATACCGGTGGCCACCAGCATCAGCGTGCTGAACTGGCTGGCAGTGGCCTGCACATCACCCAGCTTGGCCTTGATCGCGGCCTCCTCGTAGTCGATCAGCGCGTTGATGCGCCTGAGCCATTCGCTGTAGTCAGCCGAAGTCTGGCGCAGCAGCAAAGCCTGGGCACCTTGGACATCACCGCCCCGACGCAGCTCGATGAGCGTGCGGGTGGACTCCAGGGTCTGCCGCTCGATGTCCTTGATGGCCGCCAGCAACTGACGCTCCTCGCCTGTTACGCCAGCGCTCTGGAACAGCTGCTCCATCGGCGCCGCGGAATCGACATAGTCTTTTTCCAGCGAGGCCACCTGCGCCAGGTGTTTTTCCAGGTCGCGATCATTGTCCACCAACACCGCGTCACGGATGGCAATGGCACGGTTGTGCACACTGCCACGAAAATTGATGGCGTAACGCTGGATCTTTGCCGCGTTCTCGCTCACGTCACTCAACGTGGAATCGATGAAGGCAACGCGCTGGATGCCGATGGCGGTGATCATCACCAACAAGGCGAGAATGGCCGCGAAGCTCAGGGCTATGCGCGTGGCCAGAGACAGAGGTTTTTTCATGGCAGGCTCGAAAGTTCGCCCGATGAGGACGGAAAAGACGCGCGAACCGGAGGTCGAGTCGCGCCGAAGCGGCGGACGTTACGGCGCTGCTGGCAATGAAGCCAATTGGCATTTCGCGAAGCAATGATAGCTAAACGCTATCAAACTAATTCCGCTGTGAGTTGTATCATTGAGTTGACACTCAACACCATCGCTTTACAGTCGCCTGATGGACAAGCACTTAGAAATTCCAGCGGTTGTTCGACGGTGCCATGGCTGCCGCCAGTGTGGCTGGCGTGGCTGCCATCGATAAGGTCAGGCAGGCGGCGCTGAGCCTCGCGATTCACGCAAAAAAGGTCCGGGCATCATGAACTCCGGTCGCAACCTGGTCGCCGCCGCATTTGCCCTCACCGCGCTGTCGTACGGGTTGGCGCGTTTCGCCTATGGCCTGCTGTTGCCGCAGATGCGCGTGGAGCTGTCGCTGGACGCTACGGCGGCAGGCTGGATCGGCAGCGGCGCGTTCGCGGCCTACTGCGCCGGCATCGTCCTGACGTTCGTGTGCAACGGCATGCTCGCGCCGCGCACTCTTGCCGTACTCGCGGGTCTGGCCGCCGCGGTGGGAATGGCCTGTATCGTTGGCGCTTCATCGGGGTGGATGCTGGGCGCCGGAGTGGCGCTTGCCGGGCTGAGCACCGGACTGACCTCGCCACCGTTGGCGAGTGCAGTCGCCGCTCGGTTCAACGCTGCAGGCCGCGCGAAGGCGAATGCGGCGATCAACGCCGGCACGGCTGCCGGCATCGTCTTCTCAGGTGCCGCTGCGGCCATGACTGTGAACGCCTGGCGTGAGCTGTATGCACTGTTCGCCCTGATCGGCGCAGCGATCACCGTCTGGCTGTGGTGGGCCCTGCCGAAGGGTGGTGGCAGTGAAACCGGCGCTGGCATGTCCCTGAAACTGCTCGGCCGACCGGGGCTGGCCCTGCTCTGCCTGAGCGCCTTCGCCATGGGCGTGTCGAGCACCGCCATCTGGACCTTCGGCGCAGACATCCTGCGCGGCGCGTTCGGGGTCAGCGACAACGGTATCGCCTGGGCCTGGATCGTACTGGGAGCGGCCGGGGTCAGCGGCGCCGCCACCGGCGTGCTGATCGAACGCTTCGGTACGGCCGTCATCCATGGCGGCTCGCTGTTGGCCATCGTCACGGCGATCCTGACCCTGGCCGCAAGCGAGTTCAGCATCGTCTATGGCTTCGTCGCCATGGGCCTGTTCGGCGCGGCCTACATCATGTCCTCGGGCGCCTATCTGATCCAGGGCACTGCACTGCTGCCGGATCGACCCGACCTGGGCCTGGGTTTTCCGTTCCTGTGCCTGGCTCTCGGGCAGACGGCAGGCGCGCCGTTGTTCGGTGCGGCGATGGGCGCCATGGGTGTCAACGGTGCCCTTTTCGCCTTTGCCCTGCCTGCCTTTCTGGCGATATTTCTCAGGCCCCGAGCCAGCTAGCAAAATCTTCACTCGATTGCGCGGCGGAGCCTGGAACTTACGCTCGATCCGCCCACTCAGTTCTGTACCTGCCTGCCCTCATTCGAGACCACTGCCTTGGCCACATCTGCCACTTCGCGGCGTAACGCGCTGTCTCTCGACGGCCTGAATTTCTTCCTGGCCGATGTCCGTGACGGGCTCGGGCCCTATCTGGCGATCTACTTGCTGGCCGTGCACAAATGGGACCCCGGCAGTATTGGCCTGGTAATGACCCTGGCCGGGCTGGCAGCACTGCTCACGCAAACCCCCGCCGGCGCCCTGATCGACAAGACCCGGCACAAACGTGCGGTGGTGGTGGTCGCCGCCCTGCTGGTTACCGCCAGCTGCGTGGTACTGCCTTTCATTACTTCGTTCGGCCTGGTTGCCGCTACCCAGGCGCTTGGCGCCATCGCCGGCTCGGTGTTCGCTCCGGCTATCGCCGCCATCTCCCTGGGCATCACTGGGCCCAAGGCCTTCACCCGGCGTACCGGTCGCAACGAAACCTACAACCATGCCGGCAACGCCTTCGCCGCCCTGCTGGCGGGCGGGTTTGCCTACCTGTTCGGACCGGTCGCGGTGTTCTACCTCATGGCCGCCATGGCCTTGGCCAGCGTACTGGCGGTGAGTTGCGTTAAGGCCGATGCCATCGACCACGACGTCGCCCGTGGGCTGGAAGCCCACCACAAGGATGGGCACGAACAGCCTTCCGGCTTCAAGGTGCTGCTGGGCAACCGTGCGCTGCTGGTGTTCGCGGTGTGTTGCGCGCTGTTCCACCTGGCCAACGCGGCGATGCTGCCGCTGGTGAGCCAGAAGCTGTCGCAGATCGACCTGAGCATGGCCACCCCATTGACCTCGGCCTGCATCGTCGCCGCGCAACTGGTGATGGTGCCTGCAGCCCTGCTGGTGGGCGCGCGTGCCGATCAATGGGGGCGCAAGCCGCTGCTGCTGGCCGGCTTCCTGATCCTGCCGATTCGCGGCGTGCTCTATACGTTTTCCAACGATCCGTACTGGCTGGTGGGCGTGCAACTGCTCGACGGCATCGGCGCCGGCCTGTTCGGTGCACTGTTTCCGCTGGTGGTCAAAGACCTCACCCACGGTACCGGGCGTTTCAACGTCAGCCTGGGCGCCCTGACGACCGCCTTCGGCCTGGGCGCTGCGCTGAGCAACGGCTTGGCAGGCCTGGTCGTGCAGGAGGCTGGCTACAGCGCAGCCTTCCTGACCCTGGCCGGGGTCGCTGCTGCGGCCTTCGTCCTGCTGCTCACCGCCATGCCGGAAACCCTGCGCCGCGCCACTGAACAGGAAGCCACGCCTTGCCCCACGCCAGCTTGATCATCTGGGGCGTCAGCCTCCTCGCGACGTTGGGCATCATCACCAGGCCATTGCGGATTCCCGAATACGTCTGGGCGCTGGCGGCAGCGATCGGCCTGGTCGCTGGCGGCCTGATCGCCTGGTCTTCGGCACTGGCAGCGGTACTCAAGGGTACCGATGTCTACCTGTTTCTGATGGGCATGATGCTGCTGGCCGAACTGGCCCGCCGTGAAGGGTTGTTCGATTGGCTGGCGACCGTCGCTGCCCGCCAGGCCCGCGGCAGTGCGCAACGGCTGTTCGATCTGGTGTTCGTGGTCGGCACCGCGGTGACTGTTTTCCTGTCCAACGATGCCACTGCCGTGGTGCTGACCCCGGCCGTGTACGCGGCCACCCGGGCAGCACGCGTCAACCCGTTGCCGTATCTGTTCGTCTGCGCGTTCATTGCCAATGCGGCCAGTTTCGTCCTGCCCATTTCCAACCCGGCCAATCTGGTGATATTCGGCAAACACATGCCGCCGCTGCTCGACTGGCTGGCCATGTTCAGCCTGCCGTCCCTGGCGGCCATCGCCATGACCTATCTGGTTTTGCGCCTGACCCAGCGTCGCCATCTGCAGCAGCGTCTGGAACTTGTCGAACAACTGCCCCACCTGAGCGCAGGTGCTCGACTCACCGCCTGCGGGCTGGCCGTCACGGCGGTGCTGCTGTTGACCGTATCGGCCCTGGACGAAGCGCTGGGCCTGCCGACGTTCCTGGCCGCCGTCACCACCCTCGCCGTCGTCCACCTGTACCAGAGAAGCAATCCTTGGCCGGTGTGCAAGGGCGTGGCCTGGGGCGTGCTGCCGCTGGTAGCGGGGCTGTTCGTGCTAGTGGAAGGCATTGGCCAGACTGGCGTCACCGGTCAGTTGGCCAACTGGCTGGAACAGGCCGCCAGGCACGCGCCGGCCCAGGCACACTGGTGGGCAGGAGGCCTGGTGGCGCTGGCGTGCAACATCGGCAACAACCTGCCAGTGGGCCTGCTCAGCGGGTCCATTAACGAGCTGGCGCACCTGCCGCCCACTGTCACCGGCGCGCTGGTGGTCGGCGTCAACCTGGGCCCCAACCTCTCGGTCACCGGCTCCCTGGCGACGTTGCTGTGGTTGATCGCGGTGCGCCGCGAAGGGGTCGAAATCAGCGCCTGGACGTTCCTCAAGCTCGGCGCAGTGGTCATGCCGCCGGCCCTGATCGCCGCCCTGTGGCTGCTGTAAGTGCCGCAGGCGCATCAGCGTCTCAGAACTTCACGGTCGCCGTCAGACGCGCCGTGCGCAACGCGCCCTCTTCCACCTGCAGCGTGCTGCTGCCGGTGGTGGCTGGGTAATACTGCTTGTCGAACAGGTTATCGATGTTCAACTGCAGGCGCGTTTCGTAACCCTGGGTGGGCAAGTCCCAACGCACGAAAGCATCGGCCAAGGTGTAGCTGTCCATCCAGAAGCTGTTGGCGCTGTCGCCCGGCCGCTCGCCCACGTAGCGCGCGCCGGCGCCCACATGCCACTGGCCGGCCTGCGCGGGCATGGCCAGGTGATGGGTCAGGTACAGGCTGGCCGTGTGCATCGGCGCGTTGGGCAGCCGATTGCCCTCCTGCTCGGGCGCTTCGGCGTTCTTCAGCACTTCGGTGTGGCTGTAGGCATAAGTGCCGATCACACTCCAGCTCTCGGCGATCTGACCGGTGACATCCAGCTCGATACCCCGCGAACGCGCCTTGCCGACCGCCTCGTCGAGGCTGTCGCCATTGCTCTGCAGCACGCTGTTGACCAGGTTCTTCTTCTCGATGTCATACACCGCCAGGTTCACGTTCAGCGCAGCGGTTGGCGTGTACTTGACCCCGGCTTCGTAGCTGCGACCCTCGGTGGGCTTGAAGCTGTTGCCCGCATCGTCGGCATCGTTGGGCACGAACGAGCGACTGTAGTTGGCATACAGCGCCACCGTTTCGCTGGGCTGGTAGACGATCCCGCCGAACGGAATGAACTCGTCACCATTGGAATCGGCACCGGGCGCATACGAGCGGCCCAGGCCTTGATCGCTGTATTGGTCCCAATGCGCCTGACGCCCGCCGAACACCAGGATCCAGCGATCGTTCAGGTGCCAATTGTCCTTGAAGTACAGTGATGTGGTGACCAGGTTGTTCTCGGCATTGCTCTGCGCTGCGCTGACCGTGACCGGTTCGGCCAGACGGCCATAGACCGGGTTGCGGATGTCGATATTGCCGGCGGCGGTGTTGGCGTTGCGGTAGGTCTTGCCGCGGTATTTGTCCAGCGATTCGTTGTCCAGGCCCACCACGATTTCATGACGCTGGCCGAACAGCTGCTGGTCGCCGATCAGGTCAAGCGCCGTGTAGCGGCTTTCGTAATCGTAGTGACCGCCATTGGCGATGCGCCGCAAGGTGTTGCCGGTGAGCGTGTTGGGTTGAGCGATGGCCAGGCTGTAGCGATCCTGGGTCCAACCGTAGGTCAGGCGACTGCGCCAGGCATCTCCCAGCTGATACTCGAACTTTGCTGTGGTGCTCTGGCTGATGCCCACGGTCTTGGCCCAGCGCTCGTCGAGGCGGTCGCGGTAGCTGATGTCGGCGGGCCGGCCGGCGACGAACACGGTGCCACGATCGAACGGGCTGGCGTAGTCGTTGTAAGTGTAGGCCAGCGAAGCACTGGCCCGCTCGCCGACCCAGGCAATCGACGGTGCAATCAGGGTGTGCTCGTCGGTGCCATAGTTGCGCCAGTAATCCTCGTGGCTGCGCTCGGCCACCAGCCGGTAGGCCAGATCGGTATCGCCCAGCGGGCCGGTGGTGTCCAGCGACAGCGAACCGCCGCCCTCGCTGAACCCGGACGCGCCGAGGGTCGTACTGCGGGTGAACTGCGGCTGCTTGCTGACGACGTTGATGACCCCGCCCGGTTCGAGCGCGCCGTACATCAGCGAGGCCGGCCCCTTGAGCACTTCCACGTGATCGGTGGTCGCCCCCAGGTTGCGACCGATGGCCGAGCGGATACCGTCGCGCAGGATCGAGTTGTCGTCGTTGCTGCCAAAGCCGCGCTTGATCAGCGCGTCCTTGGTGCCGCCCAGGGTGTTGGTCTGGGTCACACCGCTGACGAAGCGCATCGCGTCGTTCAAATCCTTGACCTGGTAGTCGTCGAGCGTGCGTGCCGTTACCGAATTGATGGTCTGCGCCTCGTCACGGTTCTGCGTCGCGCTCTTGCTGGCGGTTTCGCCGCGCACGCGGGCGTAGCCGTCATCGCCCTCACCTTCGCCGGTGGCCTGGATGACACTGGAGGGCAGCTCGGTGGCCGCCATGGCCAGGCAAGGCAGGACTGAGCACAACAGCACCCAGGAATGGGCCCGATTCAACGACTTGACCACGCGTGTAACTCCGTACTGGATAGAAGACGCGAATGCGTCCCATCTCAATTGTACGGACTATTGCGGTCATTTGCTGAATCGGTTGTACGATTTTTCACTACCTGAGAGACGAATTCAGAGACGGAAGCGACCCACCAGATCGTTGAAAGAGATGGCTAGGCGCGACAGATCCTGGGTCGATGCGCTGGTCTGGTGAGCGCCTGCGGCCGTCTGCGTCGACAGGTCCTGGATGTTGATCAGGTTCCTGTCAACCTCGCGAGCCACGTGGGCCTGTTCTTCGCAGGCGCTGGCGATGACCAGGTTGCGGTCGTTGATCTGTGCGATCCCGCTGGCGATGGATTGCAGCGCATCGCCAGTGGCCTTGGCCAGGACTTGGGTGTCCCCCACCAGCCCTTGGCTCTTGCCCATGGCAGCGACTGCCTGGTCTGCCCGCGAACGAACCGCGCCGATCATGCTTTCGATCTCGCCCGTGGACGACTGGGTACGCGCCGCCAGCGCCCTGACCTCGTCGGCAACCACCGCGAAACCACGCCCCTGCTCACCAGCACGGGCCGCTTCGATGGCCGCGTTGAGGGCCAACAGATTGGTCTGTTCGGCGATACCGCGAATCACGTCGAGCACCTTGCCGATATCGCGCACTTGGACCGCCAGGTCTTCCACGATGGTCGTCGAAGACTGGATTTCGATGGTGGCATTGTTCACCGCTTCCACGGCATTGCGCGCCTGCGTCAGGCCATCGGTGGCCTGGCTGCTGGCGGTCTTCGAGGCTTCCGAGGTGGAAATGGCGTTGCGCGCGACTTCTTCCACGGCCGACGTCATCTCGGTGACGGCCGTGGCCGCCTGCTGGATTTCGTCGTTCTGACGCAGCAGGCCACGGCTGCCGTCTTCAGTGACCGCGTTCAACTCTTCGGCTGCCGACGCGAGCTGGTTCGAGGCATCGGCGATCTGGTGAATGGTCCCCTTCAGGCCTTCCTGCATTTCGCCGAGTGCGGCGAGCAGTTGCCCGGTCTCGTCACGGGCCGAGCTGCCGATGCTGTGGGTCAGATCGCCCTTGGCGATCAATTTCGCGCTGGCCACGGCGGTGGCAATGGGCCTGCTGATCAGGCGGCTCATGAACAGCCCCAGTCCCAGTGCTGCGAGAAAGGCCAGCGCGATGCCGATGTAAAGCACGGTGATCGCCGCCCGCTCCTGCTCGTCGGCGTCACGCGCACCTTCCTGGATCTGCCGGTTGTTCGACTCGACCATGATGGTCAGCTCGTCCATGACGGTGCGATAGGCCGGCTGGATCTCACCCGACATGAGCGAGCGCGCAGCCGAAACGTCACCGGCGTCCAGCACCGACAGTACTTTCTGCAGCTGCGCCTGATAAAGCGGCCAGTCACGCTCCATCTTGTCGCCGGCGGCACGCTCGTCGTCGGCCAGTGGCGTCTTGCGGTACACCGCAAAAGCCTTCTCGCTGTCAGCCAGGTTGGTGTTCATGCTCTGGCGAATCGAGTCCTTGACGGCCTGCGAATCGTTTTCCGCATGGGCGGCTATAAGGGCGTAGAGATCCTTGAGCTGGGCAATCGCCTTGCTCTTGGCTTCGGCCGTCTTGGCAACCGATACCAGGTTGTTCGAGAACACCAGTTTGAGGCTCTCAGACAGCTGACTGACGCCGCGGCCCCCCAGCAGGCCGACGCCCAGGGTAATGAACGCACACAACCCGAAGGCCGCAATCAGTTTGGAAGATAACTTTGCATCGCGAAGCCACGTCATACAGGTATCCTGTCAGGTCCACCAAAAAAAGCCCCAGGTTCGGCACTTTCCTTAGCGTCGTGGGCGGTATGAACCCGCTATCGGCATCGCCGAAGGAAGCTTGAACAGTGTTCATCGGCCAAGCGGCCATTTAGCCCTACCTTCTGTCGTGGCGACCAAATGCATCAGCCATACGATCAGCGGTATGAACGCTTATGAGATGATGGCTGTCTGACATCACTCTATCCGCATGACCTTGCGATGCCGCCCATGAACGACCTCAACCGCCGTAATCCATGCCGCTTGCCGATGCTTTTGACGCTGACGCTGCTCACGATCGTGGGGCTCTCCATCCTGTGGGAGTTCCACCTCGAAGCCTATGTGATGCACTGGCTGAACCTGCCCTACGACGGTGACTTCGAAGACGTCGAACGCTGGCGTTTCGTGCTAACGTGCTCGGGGTTCTCGATGATTTCGCTGATCGTGCCGACCATCGTGCTCAAGCGCATGGTCACCAGTACTCAACTCAGCTACAAGCGTCTGCAGCGGATCCAGTTTCAGACCGAGACCCTGGCCAGATACGACTCCCTCAGCGCCTTGATCAACCGGCGCGGCTTCATGGACCTGCTGAGCGAACGGCTTGCCGAGCATCGCTGCGTATCGATCATGCTGATCGACCTGGACCACTTCAAAGCCATAAACGACCAGCACGGCCACTCTGGCGGAGATAGCGTGCTGGTCGAGGTTGCCGACCGGCTGAAGCACATCGCACGCCTGCACGGTGGCACCGCCGCCCGGCTGGGTGGGGATGAATTCTGCCTGCTGTTTCTGGATTACAGGGATGAGCGCGAGCTGAGCGACATTGCCGCAACGACCATCCAACGGGTCAGCGAAGCTTTTGTCGAACCCTCTACCCCTGTGCGGCTGGGAGCGACCATTGGCATATCGCGTTCGTGGATCGATGCCACCGAGACGTCCGCACTGCTGCACTGCGCCGATACGGCGATGTACCGGGGCAAGAACGCTGGCCGCTCCATGTTCAATTTCTACGACAACGAATACGAGCGGCAGCTGCGGGCGCAAGCCGACCTCGACCAAGCCCTCAGGCAGGCGGTGGAGCGCGAGGAAATCGTGCCGTTCTTCCAGCCCATCGTCACCCTTCCGTCGCAGACGATCGTGGGCTTCGAGGTGCTTGCACGCTGGGCCCGGCCCGACGGCAGCACCGGCATGCCTAGCGACTTCATCCCGATACTCGAGCGCCTTGGGCTGATTCCGGCCATGACCCGCTCACTGGTCAAGCAAGCTTGCAGGGCGGCCAGCTTCTGGGACGACACACTGCACCTGTCGCTCAATGTCAGCGCCACCATGATCACCGATGAGCTGTTTCCCGATCGCCTGGCCGAGCAACTCAGGCATGAACGCTTCCCCTACGAGCGTTTTGAAGTGGAGATCACGGAAGAAGCCCTGGTGGGCAACCTCGACGCCGCCCAGCGGAACCTGAGCAAGTTGCACGCCTACGGCATCAGCGTGGCGCTGGACGACTTCGGCATCGGCTATTCGGGCCTTTACCATCTGACGCGGCTGTCCATCGACAAGATCAAGATAGACCGCTCCTTCTTCGAGGCCGGCAGCATTGACCACCTGCCCATGGTGGAAGCGATCCTGGGGATGGCGCGCAGCCTGAAAATGAAAGTCACGGCCGAGGGCATCGAGGACTTCCACCTGCCCTACCTGCCGAAATGGCTGGCGGAAAACGGTTGCCATTATGCCCAGGGCTATCTATACGGCCGCCCGCAGGCAGGGAGCACCATCGCCGCCGCCGCCCATGCCCCGTTGACGGTCTGCGCCGCGGCTCAGAACTGAACCCGACGCCCGGTCACCGGGTAGCTCGGGTCGGTGTAGCCGGGCGTCGAGCTGTGGCCCGCCACCACCAGCGCGTCGACGAATGCCTCGTCCTCTGCGGTGAACCGGTACTGCAACGCCGGCACATAGTCGCGCCATTGCTGTTCGGTGCGAGGCCCGGCGATGGCCGAGCTGATCAACCTGTTGTTGAGCACCCAGGCCAGCGCGAATTGCCCCGAGGTGATGCCGCGGGCCTGGGCGTGATCCTTGATGCGCTGGGCCAGGTTCAACGACTCGGGGCGCCACTCGGTCTGTTGCAGGCGCGGATCGCTGCGCCCCGCCCGCGTGTCGACTCCCGGTTCGGCGCCAGGGTCGTACTTGGCGGTCAGCACGCCTCGCGCCAACGGGCTGTAGGACACTACGCCAATGCCATAATGCTCGGCCGCCGGCAGATGCTCGGCTTCGATCTGCCGATTGGCCAGGTTGTACAGCGGCTGGCTGACGGTCGGCCGCTCGACCCCCAGCAGGTCTGCCACCCGGCAGAATTCGGCAAGCTTCCAACTGCTGTGGTTCGACAGCCCGTAGCCGCGGATCTTGCCGGCGCGAATCAGATCGGCCAAGGCGCGCACTGTCTCTTCCACCGGCGTGAAAGGGTCTTCACGGTGCACGTAGTAGAGGTCGAGGTAATCGGTCTGCAAGCGGCGCAGACTGCCTTCCACCGACTCGATCACACTGTGGCGCGAAGCCCCGCGCCCATTGGGCCCTTGCACACCGGGGTTGGGGTTGACGAACTTGCTCGACAGCACCCAACGCGAGCGCTGGCCGGCGATCAGCTTGCCTACTGCGATTTCCGAGGCGCCGTCGTTGTAGTTGTTCGCCGTGTCGATGGCATTGATGCCCTGCTCCAAGGCATCGTCGACGATACGCTTGGCGGTGGCGTCGTCGGTCTGGCCGCCGAACATCATGGTGCCCAAAGTAATTTCGGAAACCTGCAGACCATGACGGCCCAGGCGGCGGTATCTGACGTCGCTCATCGAAAAGTCCTCTCTTGGCAAAACGGCCGGCCGTGCATGGCCCTGTCCATCGATGCTGGCGTATCCGATCCAATCCAGCAACATACTGGCCTATAGCCTGTATCGGAAAAGACTATTTAAGCTACGCGGGCTGTGGCCGATAGACTGACCACACTTAAATGAAACAACGCTCATCCCGTGGCCAGGACGCCAAAACAACGATAGAGCCCTCGGAGCACCGCATGCCCACCACCCACATCACGGAAATGCAGGAAGACGTCCATGACGCGGCACGTCAGTTGGAAATGATCTACCAAATGCTCCGCGGCCACGCCCTGTTTCTGCGCAGCAGAAACATCGACCATCTCATCGATGATGTCTTGCTCGTTGAAAACCAGGCGGGCGCTCTGGCCCTGTCCATTCAAGATCTAAAAGGGGCCGCGTCCAGGATGGCCAAGGCGGCGTAGCTCGAAAAGCCTCGTATCCCACAAAGTCCAGTATACAAACCACTTATTCCATTCAGGAATTTACTGAAACCGTTTAGTGATTATCCAGGCATAAGCGCCAATGCTAGTGTCGACGACATACCGATCAGCATTCGTGTCGTCCTTATGCCCAATTATCTCGATTCCCGTCACCGTCAGTCGATCCTGAAACTGCAGACTACCTGGACCGCGCGCAGCGACTGGCCAACCTGGTTGCTGCTGCTCGGCACCTATGGCGGTTGGTGGGCGCTGATCGAATTCGGTTCGTTCATCGGGCGACCGCTCACCGTATTGCTGCTGGTGCCGCTGCTTACCCTGTGGATGTCACTGCAGCATGAACTTCTGCACGGCCACCCTACCCGCTGGCGCAGCGTCAACAAGGTCTTGGGCTATGCCCCGCTGGCCATCTGGTATCCCTACACCCTGTACCGCGACAGCCATCTGGCCCATCACCGCGACGAGACGATCACGGTGCCGCGCGACGACCCGGAAAGCCGTTACCTCGATGCCCAGGCCTGGTCAGGCAGCGCGGGGCCTGGCCGGGCACTGCACTGGTTGAACAAGACCCTGCTGGGCCGTCTCTGTGTAGGCCCGGCCCTGGCGCTTGCCGGCCTTGTTCAAGAGCAGTGCGCACACCTGGTCCGCGGCGAGGCGCAAGCGTGGCTGATGTGGGGCACTCATCTGCTATGCGTGCTGGCGCTGTGCGGGTTCATCACCGCTCACGGCGTGGCTGTCTTCGATTACCTGCTGGCGAGCGTCCTGGCGCTGGCGCTGTCCATGGTCCGCTCCTATTACGAACATCGCCCTGCCGACGCGCCAGAGCAGCGCTCGGTGCTCAACGAGGCGGGCTGGCCCTGGCGCTGGCTGTTCCTCAACCTCAACCTGCATCTGGTACACCACGACCTGCCGGGCTTACCTTGGTACTACCTGCCACGGGTATACCGCGAGCGCCGCGCGGACTGGCTGCAACGCAGCGGGCATTTTCTGGTCAATGGCTACAGCGAGCTGTTTCGGCGTTATGCCGTGTCCCCCGTAGACAGCCCTTTGCATCCTCTAGGTCAAGGCACCCAGCCATGAGCGCCGACGTGATCGCTGCACTGCCCATGTATCCCGCGCCCGCAGTAATCGGTGAGGCGTACCAGCGCTGGCTGGAGGAAACCCTGCAGTTGCTGGGCATCGACCGCCCCAAGCCTTGGGCGGGTTCACTCCCGGATCTGTGGCTGCATCCACGACTGCTGTTGGCACAGACCTGCGGCTTCCCTTTGATCACCGAACTCAAGCATCGGGTCCGTATCGTCGGCCGACCTCATTTCGCGTTACCCGAGGCACAGGCGGGACAACACTGCAGCCTGCTAATCGCGGGCCTCGATGACCCACGGCAGACACTGGGCGAATTTTTCGATTGCCGCGGCGCCTATAACAGCCTCGACTCCAACAGTGGCATGAACCTGCTGCGCCACGCCCTGATCCCCCATGTGCGTGAGGGTCGGTTCTTCAAAAGCGTTAAAACGACCGGCAGTCATCGCCAGAGCATTGCCCACGTCGCCACAGGCATCGCCGACCTGGCGGCCATCGACAGCGTGACCTTTGCCTATCTGGCTCGCCATGCGCCGAATGAAGTCGCCGGCGTGCGGGTCGTTGAACGCACGGCCAATGCGCCGACATTGCCCTATATCACCAGCCTCCACGGGCCAGAGCCAGGCTTGCTGCGCGAGGCCATGAATGCGGCACTGGCACATCTGCCAGAGGTTGCGGCAGTGTTGGCTATAACGACCGTGCAGGAAACGGCCTTCGCCGATTACGAAGTATTGCTGGAGTATCGGGACAAGGCGCGGCGGCATATCGGACAAGCCGAGCTGTGGTAGCCTCGCATCGCTTGGGCCGACCCTGGCCGTCAGAAAAAGTACCTTACCGATGCGCCCAGGGTGGTTGATGGCTGAGGCACGATCACCAGGCCGCTGTTGGTGCCATAGGCCACTTCGCTGCCATACCGGTGGGGCTGAAAAGTGCCGTAGACACTGAACTGGTAATCGCTGTAGTCGTAGCTGGCGCGCAGGTCATAGCGCGTGTAGGCATGCATGGTCTTCCTGCCAGTGCCGACGTAATAGGGAATGCCGCCCAGATGATAAGCATCGGCATTCAATGTAACTTGCCCACCCATGAACCCGTCTCGATACTGAACGCCCGCCTTGTAGGTGTGCTCCGGCACGACCAGTCGCGCACCGATACCCGGCGCCGGGTTGGTGATGACCGCATCGATGATCCGGCCATAACTGATGTAGGTACTGACGGTCGACGTGGCTTGATAGTTGACACTGGTCTCCAGCCCTTTGCGCGTAGTGTCACCTACTTGCTCGTACACACCCGGCGAGGTTTGCACGGTCTCGCTGTCGTTCTGGATGTAATAGAACTCGGTGGTACTGCATAGGCTATCGGTAGGCCGCAGGGTAAAACCCACGTCGTAGGACTTGACCTTGCTGGGGCGTACGCTGCCGTTTATCTGTCCACCCGTGTCCCTGAGCGGAAGCGCACTGCTGCTGCCTGAACTGATGTACTCCGCCGCTGGGGAGCGGAAACCCTGAGCCACATTGGTGAACAGTTCGAGCTGATCGATCGGTGTCCATGCCACGCCGAACCTGGGCGTTGTCACCGAGCTGTTGTAGCCGGTACTGGCGTCTCGAAACTTCAGGTTGTCGATATCGTAGTCGAACCGATCGTGACGGATACCGGCGAGCAACTTGAGCGAATCGATGGGCTTGTACTGGCCCTGCGCGAAGACCCCATAGGTGATGAGGTCCATGTCGAAGTCGTAGTAGAAGTTTTGCGTGGGCTGGAAGTTGCGGTACTGCTGGCGAAAGGCATCGCCTTTGTCGCGACGCACGTCCGTACCGACCATGAGCGATGCCGTGTCTTCATACACGAAGTTATAGGCCAGGCGACCACCGTAGATGTCACGATCGTCCTTGCCATAGTTATGTGTGTTCGTACCGTTGGAGATGGCGCGTACGCGCCTGAAGTCTTCGTAATAGGCCGTGTAGTACAGGCCCGCTTCGCCTTCGGCCGGCGACCGATTGAACACGTAGGTATTGCGATTGGCGTTGCCGAAGCCATACAGGTTGTCGGTATCGCGGCGGCCGACGGTGCCCGCCTTCAATGCGGGCAGGCTCAGATAGCCGTCATTCCTGAAGTCCGATTCGTAATGGCTGAACCGCGCCGAGTATTTCGCATCGCCAATGACTTTGGAAAGCTTCCAGAAATAGTTGTCGCGCTGGTTTTCGGCGGCCTTGCGGTATCCGTTGGTCCTGTAGAGGTCAGTCACCAACAGTGACTCGAGGCCTTCATGTTCACCGCCTAGTACCAAGTTAGTCCGCTGGCCATCGAAGCTGGCGACATCCACCCCGATGCTGGACGCGACGTCACTGCCGTCCAAGGTTTCGATGTTCACGGCGCCTGCCCGATTCTGATCGCCGTACAGTGCCGACACCGGGCCTTTGATGACGTCCACACGCTTGATCATCTGCGGCGTGAGCCATTCCAGAAATACGGGACCATGCCCTGCCCCGCCCTGACTTGAGGGAATGTTCTGCGGCACCCCGTCCACCGACACCGCCACGTCGGCCCCGTGGGTGCCATTGGTGGCGAACCCGCGCATGCGAAAACCGTTACCGGTGTCCCCCTGATCGATGTTGTTGGCTACCACGCCCGGCACCCGTCGGTAGATGTTGGAGATATCGCGATCCACGTTGAGGGTGCGGATCTCTTCTTCGGTTATCGTCGAGACGGCAGTCGGCAGGCTTTGCGAGGCCGTGCTGATCCGATTGCGCACCAGCGGTTGCGCTATACCCGTGCCGTATCGATCGCCTGAAATCTCGACAAGGCCCAACTCGGTAGGCCCTGGTGGTTCCGACTCCTGTGCCGCCAGCGGCGTGTAGAAACCAACGCTGCCAGTCAGCGCCGCGCCAGCGAATGCCAGGCGCCTGAAGTGATTCGCATATCCGTACATGAATAATCCTGTTTACGTTATGATATAACGTGACAATATTACAACCGAAATTGTCCGTTGACCAGAAACGCCCTACACGATTGCCATGCTGCACCCGCGATGCCTATCGGCATCGTTCGAGCGCACGGCTCAACCCCTGCAGAACACTCGGGAAAACCCATGAAAATTGCTTTGTCATTGCTTGCCGCTGCAACCCTTCTCAGCGCCCAAGGTGCGTATGCCCATGGTATCTGGACCGAACAACGCTACGGCCAGTTGGACGTCGTCTACGGGCACGGCGCAGAAGACCAGGCCTATGCCGCGGATAAGGTCAAAGGCGCATGGGCCTACGATGAACGCGGACAAATGATCCCGGTGACGGTCGAGAAGCTCGGCGACCACGCGCGCCTGCATCCAGCCGCGCAGCCCGCCGTGCTCGCCGTTGCCCTGGACAACGGTGTCTGGAGCAAGAACGCTCAGGGAGAATCGGTGAACAAGCCCATGGCTGACGTACCTGGCGCCGTCAGCGCCAGTCACAGCTACAAGTACAGCCTGGCGATCCTGAAAGCACACGCGCAGGTGCCCGACGCGCTGAAATTGGCCATGGTCATTCGGCCGTTGAAAGATCCGAGCGAAGTAGGCGTCGGTAATCCATTACCCGTTGAACTGACGATCGATGGCAAGCCGGCCGGTGGCATCGCCCTGCTCGATGACTACCGAGGCATGTCGGACGCCAGTAGCGTCGTCACCGATGCACGAGGTCGCGCCACCGTCACCGTGCGCAACGCCGGGTTGAACGTCATCGCGGCTCAAGCCAAGGTAGCCGCGGTCGATCGCAAGGACGTTTCAGAGCGCAGCCTCTTCACCTCGCTGACCTTTGTCGGCAAGGCACACCAACACTGAGTCCGCGAGCCGCCCTTCATTTCAACCAATCCAGCGTCATGATCAGGCGGCGCTCGCCAGCCCGTGCCTGCGGCGAGCGATGAATGATTCCGCGCCCTTCGTTGCTCATCCATCGCTCACCCTTGAACAAGGCCACGTCAGCCGCCAGCAGCTTGTGCGGTGCATCTACCGGTTCGGACCCGGCCTGCCCCAGCCCCGCCCTGGGCATCGCACCCTCTTCGAGCCATTCGCTGCCCCGGCCAGCGTACGTCGTGATCAAGCGCACGGAGACCCGATCGACGTGATAACGCGGACACATCGCCTTGTCCAGAATGCGCAGACGCAGGCCGATACGCTCGGCGCCCAACAGGCAACCGTAGGCCTGGATCAACCAGGCAACATCCTCGACGAACTCGGCGTAACCCTCACACTGAGCGAAAGCGGCAGCCAGCCCGACCAGATCCGGGGGCTCTTCCCCCTGTAACTCAATCACTCGCGACTCCGATAGTGGATCGTCACGGCACAACAACGCATCAGTGAAACTCGCGATCGCGGGCGAAAATTGCCGCGTCCAGATGGCCAGGTTTATGTCGTCGCGCAGGATCTCCGCCAGCACGGCGGGCTCGGGCGACTGAATGTAATGGGGGGTGGCGGGCATGGCATACATCGCATCAGTGGAGGATATGAATAGATATAACATAACATATCAATAACCACGCCCATGATCGAACGAGATGTGACAGTCGCGCCGTTGTCACAGCTTTATCACCCAAAGGAGGATGAGCCAGTGAAACAGATTCAAGCAGGTGTGCTCGACGTGGCGTACCGGGACCTTGGCCCAGCCAATGGGCTCACGGTCGTGCTATTGCATGGCTTCCCCTACGACATCCGCGCCTACGACGCGGTGGCCGAACGGATCACCGCTGCCGGTTGCCGATGCATCGTTCCCTACCTGCGCGGATACGGGGGCACGCATTTCGTCGACGCAAACACGCCTCGCTCGGGTGAGCAAGCAGCCTTGGGGTCGGACCTGCTGGCATTATTGGATGCTTTGAAAATTCCCCAGGCCGTACTTGCCGGCTACGACTGGGGTGGCCGCGCAGCGTGCGTGGTGTCCGCCCTGTGGCCCGAGCGCGTCGTGGGACTGGTCAGTTGCGAGCCGGGCTACAACATCCAGGACATTGCCCATGCGACCCGCCCCGCCGCCCCGCAAGCCGAACAGCGCTTGTGGTATCAATACTACCTGCACGGCGCCCGTGGCTACGCAGGCCTTGAAGCCGACCGGGATGCCTTCTGCAAGCTGCTGTGGCAACTATGGTCGCCGACCTGGGCATTCACCGATGAGGTGTTTTTAGCCTCGGCGCAGTCGTTCCACACTCCCGACTTCGTCGACGTGGTCACGCACTCCTATCGCCATCGCTTCGGACTGGTCGACGGCGATGCGCAGTACGCGGCCATCGAACAGAGGCTGGCGAAGCAACCCGTCATTGCCGTGCCAACGGTCATCCTGGCCGGTGCTTGCGACGGTGTCACCCCGGTTCAGGATGAGCAGCAGGCGCTACGCCGATTCAGCGCCCCTGTTCGTCGATCAATCCTCGAAGGCGTGGGCCACAACGTCCCGCAGGAGGCACCGGAGGCATTCGCCCAGGCGGTGCTGAGCCTGTTAGGGCCGTGAGGCCCCTACCATGGTGTGGCCCATCGATTGGTGTCGGGTGTCTATTCACTCAAGAGCGTGCGCAGCAGCTCGATCATAGGCTCGACCGCCGGGCTGCTTCGATTGGGTGCCTGCACCAGATGCAATTGCCTTGACGCCACGGAATCATCCAGATCGCGAACGACTATATCCGCCCTGCAGGTGGTGGTGGACAGTTTCGGTGCAAGCGCCACGCCCAACCCTGCAGCGACCATTGCCTGGGTTTCCTGATAGTCGTTGGCCAACAGGGCGATGCGTGGCGTGAACTTGCACTGGGCAGCGGTGCGGTGCAGCAGCTCGGTGATTTCATGACCATCGGACCGGCACACCCAAGCCTCCTTGGCGAGCTGAGCCAGGTTCAGAGGTCCTGCCTCCTGCGCCATTGCGTGCCCTGCTGGCAGCAATACCACCGTAGGGTCCGTGCGTAGCTGCAAGGTCGACCCAGGTTCGTTCAGCCACGGGTATGTCCAGGTAATGGCCAGATCGAGCTCACCCGAGCCGATGAGTTGACGCAGCGCCACCAGACGAGTGCTGCGCACATCCAGGGTGATGGTCGGATGCCGCGCCCTGAACTGCATGACAATTCGCGGCAACAATGAAGACCCCAGCGTCGGAAAAACCCCCAGCGACAGGTGGCCGGCGCGGCCTTCGGCAACACTGCGCAGTTCCGTCTCGAGCTGCGCCATCTGTGCCTCGATCAGGTTGACCCGGCGCATGACCCGCTCCCCGGCATCGGTAAGCGCCATGCCATGGGGTCGACGCTCGAACAGTGGCAGCCCGATGACGCTTTCCACACGCTGTACCGTTTGAGAAACCGCGGAGGGGGTCAGGTGCAAGCTGCGTGCGGCAGCGGTCATCGAGCCGACTCTGCCGACTTGTGCCACCACTCTGAGTTTTTCGATATCGAGCTTCATGGAAAGAGCCTATTAGCTATTAAGCCAGACTTCAATCTGTGTTTAGCATTTGTCGTTAGGCTTAACGACCTGGCGTTGATATCTTTTTATCAAGCGCTGCAATTCTCGTCAGCAGCACTACCCAGACACAATAAAAACAAAAGGCACCGCTCATGAACCCACGACACAACCTGGTCTCGCAGACAGATCACTGCCTGCCCCATCCGCCCGTCCCCTTTATTGTTCCTGTCCCATTCGACGCCTGCTGAGGAGCACCAACATGTTGGCTCTCCTCGGTTTTGCCACCTTGGGTGTGTTCATGCTATGCGTCATCCGCAAATGGATGACGGCCTTCGTCGCGATCATAGTCGTGCCAGCATTTTTCCTGCTGTTTACCGGCCAGGGCGCACAGCTGGGCGAAATGATCGCCGCCGGCATCAAGACGGTAGCACCCACTGCCGTGTTGCTGTTGTTCGCCGTGCTGTATTTCGGCTTGATGATGGATGCGCGCTTGTTCGATCCGCTATCGCGACTGATCATCCGCATATCCAAAGGCGACCCAGTCAATATCTGCGTGGGCACCGCCGTCCTCGCCTGTCTGGTCGCCCTGGATGGCGACGGAACCACCAGCTACATGATCATCTGCTCGGCTTTCCTGCCGCTCTACAAAAGGCTGCACATCAACCCGTTGATCATCGCGACCATCGCCACCATGGCGCTGGGTACCGTGTCCGGGACGACCCCTTGGGGGGGTGCTGCAACACGGGCCGTCAGTATCCTGCACCTGGACGCCAGCGAGTATTTCGCGGCAATGCTCGGCCCGATGATCCTGTCCTGCGCCTTCGTCTGCCTCATTGCCTACGTGCTGGGGCGCAAAGCGCGCAAGGCAATCGATCCGCAGCACAGTGCGCAGGTTTCAGCGCAGATCATCGCCGAGAGCTGCCAGGTCGAGCACGCCGCCAACTGGCGGACGGCATTGAACGCTGCACTGACCGTCCTGCTGCTGGTGTGCCTGGTCTTGGGTGTAGCCAACCTCATGGTGTTGTTCATCGCCGGTTTCGTCATCGCACTGTTCGTCAATGTGCCACGTGCTGCCGACCAAGGCGCTGTCATTCAGCGGCATGCAGCAAGTGCCGTGCCTGTGGTGATGCTGGTATTAGGCGCAGGGGTCTTCACGGGGATTTTGACTCAAACCGGCATGACCACGGCGATGGCCGAAGCCTTCGTGGGCAGTCTGCCCAGCCACCTCGGCTCCTTGATCCCACTGGCCACCGCGCTGATCGGCATCCCCCTGAGCTTCTTCATGGCCAACGACGCGTACTTCTTTGGCATCGTGCCGGTACTGGCGGAAATGGCCGCGCGCTACGACATCCCCGCCATGGAGATCGCTCGTGCCGCCGTCATCGGCCAGATGGCCCATTCGATAGGCCCGGCCTCGGCGCCCTTGTGGGCCTTGCTCGGCATCATCAAGGCAGACCTGGGCGACTTCCAGAAATTTGCCTGGAAATGGGTGCTGCTGGCATCGCTGGCCTACATGACTTTTGCCGTCCTGACCGGGGCAATCTCCGTCTCCAGGTAGATCCCGCTCTGCATGGCGAATTTGACTCCATCCCGGCAATGCGGCCTTGAACGAGGTACCGACACGCCTGGTCGATACCTCCCTTCACGATTGGACTCACAATGAAACTGACCTCTGCCATCGCAGCACGCACCTGCAGTCTGACCTTCGAGCACTTATCCCCACAGGCCTTATGGAATGCCAAGCTCGCCATCCTCGACACCGTGGGCTGTGCCTTGGCAGGCGCACGTGAACCCGTGGTGCACACGCTGCTGCAGACCGGGGGACTGAACACCCTCGGCGCAGTACCGGTACTGGGCAGACACGAACGACTGGACCCGCTGTGCGCGGCCCTGGTCAACGGTGCTGCGGCCCATGCGCTGGATTTCGACGACGTGAACATCGCCATGGGCGGGCACCCTACCGCGCCGATCCTGCCGGCCTTGTTGGCCTTGGCTGCAGAAGGGGGACACACCGGCCGCCAGCTGTTGCTGGCTTACGTGGCCGGCTTCGAAACGCAGGCACGCCTGGCACAGAGCGTCAATTTTCATCACTACGACAAGGGCTGGCACCCAACTGCCACCTTAGGCGTGTTCGGCGCAGCTGCGGCCAGTGCTCGGTTGCTTGGCCTCGATGAACAGCAGACCTCGATGGCCTTGGCGCTGTGTGTGTCGTTGGCCTCGGGTGTCAAGGCCAACTTCGGCACCATGGCCAAGCCCTACCACGTCGGCCATGCCGCCAGGAACGGCCTGATGGCAGCGCTTCTGACCCGCAACGGTTTCACCGCAAGCCTGGATGCCTTCGAACATCGGCAAGGTTTCTTCGAAGTGTTCAACGGCCCCGGAAACTATACGCCGGCACTGGCATTGCAGAATTGGGCTGCTCCCCTGGACATCGTGGAGCCAGGTATCGGCATCAAGCTCTACCCCTGCTGCGACAGCACACACACCAGCCTCGATGCCTTGTTCACGCTGCGCCGTGACCACCCTTTCGAGGTTCGCGACGTTGCAGGCATCGAGGTCTACCTGCATCCACTGCGCTTGACCCATGTCGACCGCCCGCTGCTGCGGACCAGCCTGGATGCCAAATTCAGCGTGCAATATTGCCTGGCCCGCGCCCTGATCGACGGCCGCATCGTACTCGACAGCTTCAGCGAAAACGCCTTCAACGACGCCGAAGCGCTGGCGCTCATGCAACGCATACATGCCCTGCCTCACCCCACCCCGTCTCTGGCCAGACGGGGCAACTACCTGACCGACTTGCACATTCGATTGCACGACGGGACGCGGCTGACCGTGCGAGCGCACAGTCCGGCCGGCAGGACCGCCGACCAGCCAGCCCCCCTGGAGAGCATCATGACCAAGTTCAACCACAACGCGGCTAAGGCCTTGGATACGCAAGCCGTTGCAACCTTGAGCGATACCCTCATGCGCATGGAGCAATTGCCCCGCGCCGAGGTGATCGGCGATCTTTGCGCGACGCGTTGAACGTCGGGTAAACGCCAAGTGCGTCCTGGGGCAGGCACTGTAGGACACAGTGCCGAATAGATGCACTCGACCATGTGCACACGAGCGGCATCCACTTGGACACCGCTGCTGCATTCCCTGTATTGACCGCTCAACCAATGCGAAAGAAAATCTTGCCCAGCATCAGCAGGCTTACGCAAACACAGAGCACAGAGAACATCTGCTGCAAGAGCCGTGCAGGTAGGGTCGGCGCCACAAGGCGGCCGCCAATCATGCCGACCAGTGCCGATACGGTGAACACGGCGCCTGCCGAAGAAAACGTCATACCCTGGCTGAACAGATGGCCCAAGGTACCCAGCGAGACCAGTGCAACCACCATCAATGACGTGGCCACGACGCCATGCATGCGCACGTCGCTGAACGTTCGAAAGGCGGGAACGATGAAAAACCCTCCCCCGACTCCCAGCAAGCCGGTCAGGAACCCCGAAGTCGCGCCAATCGATGCCAGCGTCGCCAGGCATCGGGCATTCCAGTCGAGTCGGCCCGTGGCAGGATCGAGCATACAGTTGCGCTGCAGTGCGCCTCGGGCCTCGTCGTCGCGTCTTGCCTGCGAGTACATTCGACACGCCACAATCAGCATGACCACGGCGAACACTGCCATCAATGCTGTACCCGGCACGCGTGCGGCCACGTAAATGCCCACAGGGGCCACCACCCATCCGGCGGCTGCCATCGTTGCTGCTGCCTTGTAGCGCACCAGGCCATGGCGTAGCCCCTGCATCGCGCCGATCAAGGCAGCACTGCCAACCGCGAGCAACGCGATGGGCGTGGCTTGGGTAATCGACCAACCCAGTCCGAGGGTCAGGGCCGGAATCGCCAGAATGCCACCACCTGCCCCGGTGAGCCCCAGCACCAGGCCCACGCAGGCTCCCAACAGGAAGGTCAGCATCAGGTCACTTCGAAGAGCAGGCGGTGAGCCACTCACGCCCCTTGAGCATGCCATTCCAATAGAACCATGGCAGCAATCGTGCCTTGAGGAACCACGCCGACCTGCGCGGGATCGTCGGGTCCATCGGGAACGTTGGCAGCAATTTACCGCCATAGCCGAACTCGGCCAATATGACCTTGCCGTTCTCGACAGTAAGCGGACAGGAGCCGTAACCGTCATAACGGCGAGGCGGTTCCAGGCCTTTGCGCAGTGCGATGAGGTTGTCTGCGACCACCACCGCCTGCTTGCGCGCAGCCGCTGCAGTTTTGGCGTTGCTGGTGCCGCAGACATCCCCCAGGGCAAATACTTCAGGGTAGCGCGGGTGCTGCAACGTGGCCGGATCGACTTCCAGCCAGCCGGCCTTGTCGGCGAGCTCGCTGCGGCGAATCACATCCGGAGCTTGCTGCGGTGGCACGACGTGCAGTACATCGAAGCGTTTTTCCACGCGCGTCACGTTTCCGGCCGTGTCCGTCACATCGAACCATGCGGTCTTGCTCGGGCCATCGACCTTGACCAGATTGGACTGGAAGGCGAGTTTCGCGCCGTAGGCTTCGACATACTTCATCAGCGGGGCGACGAACGTGGCAACCCCGAACAGCACGGGAGCTGCCAGGTTGAACTCGACCGAAATCGACGACAGCACGCCCTCCTTGCGCCAGTGATCACAGGACAGGTACATCGCCTTCTGCGGCGCGCCTGCACATTTGATCGGCATTGGAGGCTGGCTGAACAAGACCTTCCCGCTGCGCAGCGAGCGAACCAGTTCCCAAGTGTAGGGGGCCAGGTCGTGCCGGTAATTCGAGGTCACGCCATTCTTGCCAAGCGTCTCTTCAAGCCCTTCGATGTGTTCCCAGGCCAGTTGCAGACCCGGGCAGATGATGAGTTGCTGGTACGCCAGCTCGGTTCCGTCGCTGAGCAACACCAGCTTGCGGTCTGGAGCGAAGGCCGACACCGACGCCTTGATCCAGCATGCGCGCTGGGGAATGACGCTTTGTATTGGACGGGCGGTGGCATCGATGGGGTAAGCGCCCCCGCCCACCAGCGTCCAGGCGGGCTGATAGTAATGCTCGGTGGCGGGCTCGACGATCGCAACGCGTAAAGACGAATCTCGCTTGAGCAGACCGGCCGCAACGGTGATGCCGGCAGAGCCTGCGCCCATGACGACTACATCGTACTGCTGTGTCAGGGGGCTGCCTTTGGTTGCCGCCTCGTACAGCTTGGCCGACCGATTGCCGGTACGGCAGTAGGCAAGCACCGGCTTGGGCAACTGCTCCAGAAGCGCGTTCAGCGCTTGAGCCTGGGCTGCCGTAGCACCAGAGCTCGCTACGGGTAGATATCGGAACTCCAGCCCCGACGCGACAGCCGCTCGGTGCATGGCCAGGTGGCTGGGTTGCTCAGCCCCACCTTCATCGTCAGGGCGATTGCAGATCAGGCTGGCGAACCCTTGAGCCTGCACCTCAGGCACATCCTGCGGATCGAGCTGACCTGCCACCGAGAACGATGCATCTATTCGCTTTATCACTTGCTCCATTACAAACCCCGGGCTTAGCCACCGTGTGAGAGTTCCAACACCGCGCCCCGGCCGAGCCACGCAAGGTGCGATAGCACAGCGACGAGCAGCGGGTCGTGCAGAGGCTTACTTCTTCAGCGCTTGGCCACAGTAAAGTCCCGACAAGGTCTGCATCAGCGAGACCACCTCGAAGCTGGCCAACGAGTAGTAGATGTACTTGCCCATTCTGCGGGTGTTGACCATTCCTTCGTCGCGCAGCACACCCAACTGCTGCGACAACGTCGGCTGCCTGATCCCGGACAATGCCTCCAATTCCCCTACGTTTCGCTCGCCCTGAGTCAATTGGCACAGCAGCAACAGACGGTCTTCGTTCGCCAAAGCCTTCAGCAAGGCACACGCCTTGGACGCAGAATCGCGCAACAGACCGATTTCTTCGGTGGACAATTGAGCAGTCATGGAAAGCCCCGATGGTTGATCGGTCGACAGTCTACGATTGAATAGTATATGTTTCAATATAGTGTAACGACGTGAATCGAAGAGGTTGCCCGATGACGGCCCAGATAGAAGGTTTCTACGACACCGCCACCTCCACGGTGAGCTATGTCATTTTCGAAGCATCAGGGGGCGCATGTGCAATCGTGGATCCGGTGCTGGATTACGATGCCAAAGCCGGGCGGATCGGCACCGATAACGCCGACCGCATCATCGCCTTCGTGGACAGCCACGGGTTGCAAGTGCGGTGGCTACTTGAAACACACGCGCATGCAGATCACTTGTCCGCCAGTGCCTACCTCAAAGGCAAGCGCGGCGGCAAAATCGGCATCGGTGCGCAGATCACGGTCGTGCAGAGCGCGTTTCGGGATATTTACAACCTCGAACCCGACTTCCTGCTGGATGGCTCGCAGTTCGACACGCTGTTCGAAGCGGACCAGATCTTCCACATCGGCAGCATACCGGTCCAGGTTCTGCACGTGCCTGGCCACACACCTGCAGATGTCGCCTATCGAGTCGCAGACACACAGGTCTTCGTCGGCGATACGCTGTTCATGCCTGATGTGGGCACTGCCCGATGTGATTTCCCCGGCGGAAACGCCGTACAGATGTATGACTCGATCAAACGGCTGCTGAGCCTACCCCCGCAGACCACACTGTTCATGTGCCACGACTATCCTCCTGCCAACAGGGAAGCGTCCTGGATCACCACCGTTGCCGAGCAACGCGCCAAGAATATTCACGTCGGTGACGCGTCGGATCTCGAGTCGTTCGTACGCATGCGCACAGCCCGCGATGTCAGCCTGTCGGTCCCGGCGCTGTTGCTGCCGGCGATCCAGGTGAATATCCGCGCCGGGAATCTGCCCCCTGCCGATGAAAGTGGGTTGTGCAGCCTGAAGATTCCTTTGAACAGGTTCTAGGGACACTGACCATTAACAAACGGGCACAAAAAAGCCACTTTCGAGAAGTGGCTTTCTTGTCTGATTTTACTCAGGAATAAATGGTCGGGACGGAGTGATTCGAACACTCGACCCCTTGCACCCCATGCAAGTGCGCTACCGGGCTGCGCTACGCCCCGACCGAGCGTAAAGCTGTTCCAGAACTTCTGAGAACGTCGAGGAATATACCTTAAGCATTTGAATTATGGAAGTATTCTTTTCCAGAAATTCACTTCTTGAGGACACTCAGCACATCTTCGAGCTCGGAGATCGTCTGGCGGATCAGTTGCTTGTACTGCGTGGTGTCATCCTTGGCCTCGTCGCCGGACAGGCGCAGACGCGCGCCGCCGATGGTGAAGCCTTGGTCGTACAGCAGCGCGCGGATCTGGCGGATCATCAGCACGTCCTGGCGCTGGTAATACCGACGGTTTCCGCGACGCTTCACGGGGTTGAGCTGAGGAAACTCCTGCTCCCAGTACCGCAGCACGTGTGGCTTTACGGCGCACAAGTCGCTCACTTCACCGATGGTGAAGTAGCGCTTGCCGGGAATGGGCGGGAGCTCGTCGTTATGACTTGGTTCCAGCATAGGCCTCAACTCGGGCTTTCAACTTCTGCCCTGGACGAAAGGTGACCACGCGGCGAGCCGTGATCGGGATTTCTTCACCGGTTTTCGGATTGCGGCCAGGCCGCTGGCGTTTGTCCCGAAGGTCGAAATTGCCGAAACCGGACAATTTGACCTGCTCGTTGTCTTCAAGAGCGTGCCTGATTTCTTCGAAGAAAAGCTCGACCAATTCCTTGGCCTCTCGTTTGTTCAGGCCCAACTCTTCATAAAGACGTTCCGCCATTTCAGCTTTCGTCAAAGCCCCCATGCGCTACTTCCTTAACGTGGCGTTCAACCTTTGTTCGAGCGAGGTGAGGATTGTTTGAGTCGTGGCATTCACCTCATCGTCATTAAGAGTGCGCGATGGATGCTGCCAGGTCAAGCCAACAGCAAGGCTTTTTCTATGAGGATCAATGCCTTTACCCTGGTACACGTCAAACAGCCTGAGGTCCGTGAGCCATTCCCCTGCGTTCTCGCGAATGACCGCAAGCACTGCGCTGGCAGCAACATCACGATCGGCCAGCAGCGCCAGGTCGCGGCGCACTTCGGGGAAGCGCGACAGCTCCTGGAATTTCGGTAGCCGACCTTCGGACACTTCGGCAAGCACCAGTTCGAAGACGAAGACGGCGCGGTCCAGACCCAGCGACTTCACCAGTTCCGGATGCAGTGCGCCCAGATAGCCGACTAGCTGCCCATCGCGCTCGATCCGCGCGGTCTGGCCAGGATGCAGAGCGGGATGCTGCCCCGGAACGAAGGTGAAGGCATCCAGCGCACCGGCGAAGCCGAGCACAGCTTCCACGTCGGCCTTGACGTCGAAAAAGTCCACCGTCTCGCGACCCTGCGCCCAGCCTTCGGGCAAGCGGCTGCCGCACACCACGCCCGCCAGCATGGGCTCCTGCTTCAAGCCCTCGAGCTGACCGACGAAACGCAGGCCGCTCTCGAACAGGCGCACGCGATCCTGCTGGCGATTGAGGTTGTGTTGCAAGGCCTTGACCAGACCCGGCCACAGCGACGAGCGCATGGCTGCCATGTCGGCCGAGATCGGATTGGCCAGCAGCAGCGGCTCGACGCCAGGGCTGAACAGTTCGAACAGCTTGGGATCGATGAAGCTGTAGGTGATAGCTTCCTGGTAACCACGGGCAACCAACAAGCGGCGCAAGGCCGGCAGGTCGGAACGCGCCTCCGGGGCGGCCTGCGGCGCCAGCCGCGCTTGCGGGTAGCGCACGGGCAGGCGGTTGTAGCCATAGAGCCGTGCCAGCTCTTCGATCAGATCGACTTCCAGGCTGATGTCGAAGCGATGGCTCGGCACCTTCACGGACCACTGCCCTTCCCCGCTGGCCGTGACACCCAGGCCCAGGCCGGTCAGCAGCCCTTCGATTTCGCGGCTGCCCATTTCCAGGCCCAGCATCTGGCTGACCCGGTCGGCACGCAAGGTGATCGGCGCAATCTGCGGGAGATGTTCCTGGCTGACGTGTTCGACGATCGGACCTGGTTCCCCGCCGGCGATTTCCAGCAACAGCGCAGTCGCACGCTCCATGGCTTCACGGGCCAGGTTCGAATCGACACCACGCTCGAAACGATGGGACGCGTCGGTGTGCAGCCCGTACGAGCGGGCCTTGCCGGCCACCGAGATCGGTTCGAAAAAGGCCGCCTCGAGGAACACGTCGCGGGTCTTGGCGGTCACGCCGCTGTTCTCGCCGCCCATGACGCCAGCGATGCCCAGCAGGCGCGCGTGGTCGGCAATGACCAGCGTGTCGCCGCGCAGCGCAACTTCCTGACCGTCGAGCAGGGTGATCTTCTCGCCCTCCTCGGCCATGCGCACGCGGATGCCGCCGTCGATTTCGGCAAGGTCGTAGGCATGCATCGGCTGGCCCAACTCGATCATCACGTAGTTGGTGATGTCTACCGCGGCATCGATGCTGCGCACTTCGCTGCGACGCAGACGTTCGACCATCCACAGCGGGGTGGCCCTGGACAGGTCGACGTTGCGCACCACACGGCCGAGGAAGCGCGGGCAGGCGGCAGGCGCCGACACGTCCACTGCCAGCACGTCGTCGCTGACCGGGGCTACCGCAGCAATCACAGGACGAGTCACTGGAGCGGCATAGAGCGCGCCCACTTCTCGCGCCAGGCCTGCCAGCGACAGGCAGTCGCCACGGTTGGGCGTCAGGTCGACCTCGATGCTGGCATCGTCCAAGCCCAGGTAAACACGGAAATCCTCACCGGCCGGAGCATCTGCCGGCAGTTCCATCAGCCCGTCGTTGCCTTCGCCGACCTGCAGCTCGGACTGCGAGCAGAGCATGCCGTTGGACTCGACGCCGCGCAGCTTGGCTTTCTTGATCTTGAAGTCGCCCGGCAACTGGGCGCCGATCTTGGCGAACGGAATCTTCAGGCCGGGGCGCACGTTCGGCGCACCGCAAACCACCTGAAAGGTTTCGCTGCCATCGCTGACCTGGCACACGCGCAGTTTGTCGGCGTCCGGGTGCTGCTCGGTGGCGAGCACTTCACCCACCACCACGCCGCTGAACTCACCTGCGGCCAGGGTCACACTGTCCACTTCCAGACCTGCCATCGACAGACGTGCAACCAGCTCGTCTCGCGAGGCCTGCGGGCTTACCCAGCCGCGCAGCCATTGTTCACTGAATTTCATCCTGCTCTCCTGAAAGATTCGTTACGGCTAGCGAAATTGCGCGAGGAACCGCAAGTCGTTGTCGAAGAACAGGCGCAAGTCGTTGACGCCGTAACGCAGCATGGCCAGACGTTCTGCGCCCATGCCGAAAGCAAAACCCTGGAACTCTTCGGGGTCGATACCCGACATGCGGAGCACGTTCGGGTGCACCATGCCGCAGCCCAGCACTTCCAGCCAGCCGGTCTGCTTGCAGACCCGGCAGCCCTTGCCGCTGCACATCACGCATTGGATATCGACTTCGGCCGACGGCTCGGTGAAGGGGAAGAACGAGGGGCGGAAGCGTACCGCCAGCTCTTTTTCGAAGAACACCCGCAGGAATTCTTCGATGGTGCCTTTCAAGTCCGCGAAGTTGATGTCACGGTCGATCAGCAACCCCTCGACCTGATGAAACATCGGCGAGTGGGTGATATCCGAGTCGCAGCGATAGACCCGGCCCGGGCAAACGACCCGAATCGGCGGCTGTTGCGACTCCATGGTCCGCGCCTGCACCGGTGAGGTGTGGGTACGCAGCAACATGTTGGCATTGAAATAGAAGGTGTCATGCATCGCACGGGCCGGGTGATGGCCTGGGATGTTGAGCGCTTCGAAGTTGTGGTAATCGTCTTCCACCTCGGGGCCTTCGGCGATGCCGTAGCCGATATGGGTGAAAAACTGCTCGATACGCTCCAGCGTCCGGGTGACCGGATGCAGGCCGCCAGTGGTCTGGCCACGGCCAGGCAAGGTGACGTCGATCTGCTCGGCGGCGAGCTTGGCGCTCAGTTCGGCTTCTTCGAAAGCCGTCTTGCGCGCATTGAGGACATCTGTGACACGTTCCTTGGCTTCGTTGATCAGCGCGCCCACTTTGGGCCGCTCATCGGCAGGCATGTTGCCCAAGGTCTTCATCACCTGGGTCAGTTCGCCTTTCTTGCCAAGGAATTGAACCCGGATCTGCTCCAGGGCATTGATGTCTTCAGCGTGTTGCACGGCCTCCAAAGCTTGAGAGACCAGCGCATCCAGGTTTTCCATGTACAGACTCCAGATACGAAATAGGGGAAGAGCTTGAAGGCTCTTCCCCTATTCATGACGTTTAACACCCCAGCCCGCCGACGGCAGGCTGAGGTGATTGTCGGGGTACTTAGGCCAGCGAGGCTTTAGCTTTCTCGACAATCGCAGCAAACGCCGCTTTTTCGTTCACTGCCAGATCAGCCAGAACCTTGCGGTCGATCTCGATGGACGCTTTCTTCAGGCCAGCGATGAAACGGCTGTAGGACAGACCGTTTACACGAGCACCGGCGTTGATACGAGCAATCCACAGGGCGCGGAACTGACGTTTTTTCTGACGACGGTCACGGTAGGCGTATTGACCTGCCTTGATGACCGCTTGCTTGGCAACACGGAATACGCGCGAACGAGCGCCGTAGTAGCCTTTAGCCAGTTTCAGAATTTTCTTGTGACGCTTACGGGCAATGACGCCACGCTTAACACGAGCCATGAGTTAGTCCTCTATCTTTGACCGAAATTAACGAAGGCGCAGCATGCGCTCGACTTTTGCCACGTCAGACGGATGCAGCAAGCTGCTACCGCGCAGTTGACGCTTACGCTTGGTCGACATTTTGGTCAGGATGTGGCTCTTGAAAGCGTGCTTGTGCTTGATGCCGTTAGCGGTTTTCAAGAACCGCTTAGCTGCACCACTTTTGGTTTTCATCTTTGGCATGTTCGGGTACTCCACATTCAATTGATAAACATAACCGCAAGGCCTGCCGTGCCCTGGTGGTTACTTCTTTTTCTTGGGGGCGATGACCATGATCAGCTGGCGTCCTTCCATCTTCGGATGCTGTTCGACGGAACCGTATTCGAGCAGGTCACCTTCGACCCGCTTCAACAGCTCCATACCCAGCTCCTGATGCGCCATCTCACGGCCGCGGAATCGCAAGGATACCTTGGCCCTGTCCCCATCACTCAGGAAACGTACCAGGTTGCGGAGTTTTACCTGGTAATCCCCTTCTTCCGTCCCTGGACGAAACTTGATTTCTTTAACCTGAATCTGTTTCTGGTTCTTCTTCGCCGCGGCAACCTGCTTCTTCTTCTCGAAGATCGATTTGCCGTAGTCCATCACCCGACATACGGGCGGGATGGCATCGGCGGAGATTTCCACCAGATCCAGCTTCGATTCTTCAGCGATACGAAGCGCTTCATCGATAGAGACGATGCCAATCTGCTCGCCGTCAGCGCCAATTAACCGAACCTCGCGTGCCGAGATATTCTCGTTGATCGGGGCTTTCGGTGCAGCTCGTTTATCTTGTCTCATTTCACGCTTAATAATAATTACTCCGAATCTGGGCGACCACGCCGGGAAACCGCTTGTGCAAGGTACTCGGTGAACTGCGCGATGGGCATGGAGCCCAGGTCAGCGCCTTCACGGGTACGCACAGCGACAGTTTGCGTTTCAACTTCCTTGTCCCCGATGACCAGGAGATAAGGAACCTTGAGCAAAGTATGCTCACGGATTTTAAAGCCGATCTTTTCATTTCTCAAGTCGGACTTGGCACGAAACCCGCTTTCCGTCAGATTTTTTTCGACAAGCTGTACAAAATCGGCTTGTTTATCAGTGATATTCATCACCACTGCCTGTGTCGGCGCCAGCCAGGCCGGGAATGCGCCCTCATAGTGCTCGATCAGGATCCCGACGAATCGCTCGAACGAACCCAGGATCGCCCGGTGCAGCATCACGGGATGCTTGCGGCCGTTGTCTTCGGTGACGTATTCGGCGCCCAGGCGGATCGGCAGGTTGAAATCGAGCTGCAGTGTACCGCATTGCCAGACGCGACCCAGACAATCCTTCAACGAGAATTCGATCTTGGGGCCATAGAAGGCGCCCTCGCCCGGCTGCAGATCATATGCAAGCCCAGCCGCATCCAGGGCCGCAGCCAAGGCTGACTCGGCGCGATCCCAGAGCTCATCGGACCCGACACGCTTTTCAGGACGCGTCGACAGCTTGAGCTGGATGTCCTTGAAGCCGAAGTCGGCGTAGACGTCCATGGTCAGCTTGATGAAGGCTGCGGATTCGGACTGCATCTGCTCTTCGGTGCAGAAGATGTGCGCATCGTCCTGCACGAAGCCACGCACGCGCATGATGCCGTGCAGCGCACCCGAAGGCTCGTTGCGATGGCAGGCACCGAACTCGGCCAGGCGCAGCGGCAACTCGCGGTAGCTTTTCAAACCCTGGTTGAACACCTGCACATGGCACGGGCAGTTCATCGGCTTGATCGCGTAGTCGCGGTTTTCCGACTCCGTGGTGAACATGTTCTCGGCGTAGTTGGCCCAGTGCCCTGATTTCTCCCAGAGGCTGCGGTCCACCACCTGGGGCGTCTTGATTTCCAGGTAGCCGTTCTGCTGCTGGATCTTGCGCATGTACTGCTCGAGCACCTGATACACGGTCCAGCCGTTGGGGTGCCAGAAGACCATGCCCGGGGCTTCTTCCTGGAGGTGGAACAGGCCCAGGCGCTTGCCGATCTTGCGGTGATCGCGCTTCTCGGCCTCCTCGATGCGCTTGACGTAGGCCGCCAGCTGCTTCTTGTCGGCCCACGCGGTGCCATAGACACGCTGCAGCTGCTCGTTCTTGGCATCGCCGCGCCAGTAGGCACCCGACAGCTTGGTGAGCTTGAAGGATTTCAGAAAACGCGTGTTCGGCACGTGTGGACCGCGGCACATGTCGACGTATTCTTCGTGATAGTACAGGCCCATGGCCTGCTCATCCGGCATGTCTTCGACCAGGCGCAGCTTGTAGTCCTCGCCACGCGCAGTGAACACGTCGATGACTTCGGCACGCGGGGTGACCTTCTTGACCACGTCGTATTCGGTGTCGATCAACTGCTGCATGCGCTGCTCGATCGCCCCCATGTCGTCCGGCGTGAAAGGCCGCTCGTAGGCGATATCGTAGTAGAAGCCTTCTTCGATGACCGGACCGATCACCATGCGCGCAGTCGGGTACAGCTGCTTGACCGCATGGCCGACCAGGTGGGCGCAGGAGTGGCGAATGATCTCCAGCCCCTCTTCGTCCTTTGGCGTGATGATCTGCAAGGTGGCGTCGGCGGTGATCAGGTCACAGGCATCGACCAGTTGGCCATTGACCTTGCCGGCAACGGTTGCCTTGGCCAGGCCGGCGCCGATGGACGCGGCGACCTCGGCGACCGAAACCGGGTGATCGAACGAACGCTGACTGCCGTCGGGAAGAGTAATGGTGGGCATGGCGCCTCCTCTCCTAGTGGTGACCCCTACCAAAGGTCACATGGGTTGGGATGAGCCAGTACGCGATTCGCCCGGTATGCCCGCCTTACGTTGGCAGGAGCCTTGCGGCCGACCGGAATACGAACCAGAGTGACTGGAGCAATCGAAAAAGGTGAATCCCGCGCCTTGGCTGCAACTGAAAACAGCGCCAAACACAGGGCCGAGCATCCTAGCACAGAAGTCGGGTCGATTTGCTGCGCCATACGCGCGATACGGCAACTGAGCCGGCGGCTGAACTTGCTGCCCTCTTCACCCCTCAGATGAGATGAGTCAAAACCGCCTGAGAACAAGGAGCTATTCATTATGGGTCTCAAACGACTTTTTCCCCTGAGTGCCTGCCTGGCCCTGGTGCTTCCATTCGCGGCCCAGGCTGCCGCGCTGTCTGCCGATGCCAAGGCCGAGTACACCGCCCAGTGCCAGGCTGCGGCCGTGCAGCAAGGCGTGGATGCCGCCAAGGCGCAGGCACACTGCAGCTGTGGCGCGAAAGTGATCGAGGAGAAATTCAGCAAGGCCGAGATCGACCAGCTCACCAACAAACAGGTAGAGCCGCCCATGGCCCTGCGCCAGAAGTTGATGAAGGAAGTGCTGGTTTGCAATAACCAGTAGTCCTGTCAGAGGCGATGCAGGACTGCCCCAAGGGACGCCAACGGCGTTCTTGGGGTCGACCGCTTCGGTCAAGCGAATCATGCACGACGGAACGCGGTTTTTTTTTAAAACATTTTTCAGCTGCAAACCTCAATGAAATAAGGGGCTTAGCAGTTTTAGACAGCTCAATTTGCGACAACTTTGGCTATTGGCCCAATCAAAAGGGGTTCACAGTCCAGGTTTTGGACTATGATAGGCCCCGTGTGCCCAGTTGGCCTGAGCAGCACAGCACTACTGAATATTATGTTTCTTGGAGATTCACCATGTCTAATCGCCAGACCGGCACCGTAAAATGGTTCAACGATGAGAAAGGCTTCGGCTTCATCACTCCTTCAGGTGGCGGTGACGACCTGTTCGTACACTTCAAAGCTATCGAATCCGACGGTTTCAAAAGCCTGAAAGAAGGCCAGACCGTTTCGTTCGTGGCTGAGAAAGGCCAAAAGGGCATGCAAGCTGCTCAAGTTCGCCCAGAGTAATCTCGGCAACTGAAAAAACCCGTCCATGTGACGGGTTTTTTTTTCGCCTGCGATTCGTGTCGAGTGAGGCGTCTGCTCAGCCGCAGTTGACGCGAGTGATCTGGCCGCTGTCATCGGCGTTGAGGTTGAGACGGTCGGAACGGTACTCCAGGGTTACCATGTCGTGCGGGCGCAGGACACGGGCCACCTGTGCGCCAGCCTTGACCCTGGCCTGTTCGAGCAGGTCTGCGGAAACCGGCTTGCCAACGGTATAGCGTGCGCCATCAGCGTTGCAGCGCCCGTCGAATGAAGGGGCGGCAGCGGCAGACTGTCCGGTCGAGGTTCCGGATGTAGAACAGCCCGTTACAGCCAGGGCTGCCATCAGGATCAACAAGGTCTTGCGCGGGAAAGGCATGCAGCCTCCTCTTTTCAGTGGTTTTTCAGTAAGTAAGGTTGTGCGACCGCCTGTAGCCAATTTGGTTGCACCTTGGCCTAGTCTGCCCGAGCATAACGTCACGCGGTGTCGGAGAAATCGTCACCGGATGTGTGTTCGCCGGTCAGTACAGATCGATGTAGTCGGACCGGGGCACGGGCCAGTGGGTCTGCAGGGCGGTGTGGATCTGCTGCACCCAGGTGGCGTCGGACGCCGCCGCGACGCCTACATAGCCTGATCCGGCAGCCCAGGTTTCCAGGCGGAAGCACAGGCCCTGGATATCCGTGCCCCCCACCGCCTCGGTGGAGAGGAAGGCAATGCCGTCACAGGTAACGCGCAGCTGGTTGTGGATGGCCGGATTGCCCGAGGCGATCAGGGCACGGACCGCGTCCAGGGTGAGTGAGTCGCTTTGTTTGAGGTCGATGTGCACATGAGCCTCCATGCCGAAGAATTGACCGAAGTTTGACACGCACCCTGCCATCTGCCCAAGGGCCGGTGTAATGCGTTGGCGAAAATGCTTTACTTGGCCACGTGCAGCGAACGTCGTTCGCTCGTGACCGTTGGCGAGAGCAGCATGGCAAACGTATCAATCAAGGCGGACATCAAGGTCCAGTGGCCTCAGGGCCAAAGCTCCTTCAGCCCTGGCACTCCCGAGGAGCTGGCGATCATCGGCGTCGACGTATTGGTCAAGGCGCTGGGCACCGAAGCTGCGCGCAGCTTCGTCATGCAGGTGTTCGAGCGTTACGCGCACGATCACGTGGCAGCGACGGGCAATACCGTCGCACACCCGCTGAAGAACGTGCCCTCGCCATAGTCCGTCTGCGTATACCGGCGCCCGGGCCGGTCAGGGCAGGCGCTGCAGCCGCTGTGCCAGCAGATCGAAGAAGCCCTGCGCATTCCCCTCGTTCACCCAGAACACGTTGGCAGGCTGCTTGAGCGTGCCGTACCAGTCGGCCACGGTCTGGCCGAAGGTCGGGCCTTCCCGGCTGTCGATGGTCACGTTGACGTTGCGCCCGCTGAACAGCTCTGGCGCCAGCAGGTAGGCAATCACGCTGGCGTCGTGAACCGGGCCACCGGGCAACCCGTAGTGCTCCATGTCGGCCTTGACGTAAGCCTGCAGAATATCCACCACCCGCAGCCCCGCCTTGTTCTGCAAGGCAGCCAACTGCTGCAGGCGCGCCGGGCTGGTCAGCACCTTATGGGTGACATCCAGTGGCACGTAGGTGAGCTTGACGCCGCTGGCCAGTACCACTTGGGCGGCGTGTGGGTCTGCGAACAGGTTGAACTCGGCCACCGGGGTGATATTGCCGCCATTGAAGTGCGCGCCACCCATGACGATCACTTCCTTGATGCCTTGGGTGATGCCGGGAGCCTGGATCAGCGCCAGCGCCAGATTGGTCTGCGGCCCCAGCATCGCCAGGGTGATGCTGTGCGGTTCGGCATGGCTGAGGGTGTCGATCAAGTACTGCACCGCACTGCCCTCGGCCAGCCCCTTGCTCGGCTCATGCACGGTGATACCGGGCACGCCCTCCTCGCCATGTACGTTGGCGGCATAGATCGGCTCGCGAACCAACGGCTTGGGCGCGCCGGCATAGACCGGCACGTCCTCGCGCCCCGCCCACTCACGGGCCAGGCGGGCATTTCGCGAGGTCTTGTCGAGGCGCACGTTGCCGGCCACGGTCGTGAGGGCGCGGACGTTGATCTCTTCGGGCGAGGCCAGGGCCAGCAGCAAGGCGACGACATCGTCGGCGCCGGGGTCGGTGTCGATGATCAGATCGATCTTGTCGGCCCCGGTGGCCGCGGTGGCGGCGGCAGCGCTGGTGAGCAGGGCCATCAGTGAAAGTCCTCGAAACAGGGTCAGCAGGAAACGTTGCATGTCGCACTCCTTGTGCTCGGTGGTAAGTCTAGAAAGTGACGCCCGCCAACAGGGCGATATTGCTGTAGGGCTGGCATTCGCCTGTGCGCACGATGGCGCGAGCGCTCCGGGACAGCTCCTTGAAACGCGCATGGCTGACCGACTGGCGCACACCAAGGGCGCCCTGCTCGTGCAACTGCTGGATTCGCGCCGACGCCGGCGGCAGCACCTGCAGCATCTCCTCGGCGATCACGTGGCTTTCCACCTGCATTTCGCTGAGCAAGGCGTCCAGAGTACTGACGAAACTGGGAATGCCCGGCGTCAGGGCCAGATCGATCAAAGGCACGCCCGCTGGTACCGGCAGGCCGGCATCGCCGATCACGACGATGTCGCCATGACCCAGCGACGCAACCAGCTGCGAAAGCGATATGTTCAACAAGGCTGTCTTTTTCACGATGCAACCTGCTCCACTTGCGTCAGGGTCGGGATGGAAGGCTGTGCGCCAGCGCGGGTAACCGAAAGTGCAGCGGCGGCTTGGCCGAACGCAATGGCCTGTGACTCGTCCAGGCCTCTGGCCAGCGCCGCGGCAAAGCCACCGACGAACGTATCGCCAGCCGCCGTGGTATCCACCGCCTGTACCTTGCGTCCAGGATAATGCCGGGGCTGCGCGCCATCGGCAAACAGCAGGCCCTGCTCACCCAGGGTGATGAGCACCTTGCCGGCGCCGGCCTGGCGCAGAAAACTGGCCGCCTGCTCGGCCTCGGCCACCGAGCTGACGCTTAGGCCGGTGAGCGCCTGCGCTTCGGTTTCGTTGGGGATCAGGTAATCGACCCAGCCCAGCCATTGCTGCGGTAACGGCCCGCTGACCGGTGCCGGATTGAGGATAACTTTCTTGCCTGCTTCGTGAGCGCGCTGCAAGGCGAAAGCCACCACGTCATAGGGGATTTCCAGCTGGCACACCACCACATCGGCGCCCAGCAGCAGACGATCGAAACGCTCGATGTCGGCGCAGTCGAGCTGGCCGTTGCCGCCCGCGACAATGACGATCGCATTCTGGCTGTTGGCATCGACCACGATCATCGCGATCCCGGTCGCCACGGCCTCAGCCACCCGCACGCCCTGGCAGTCGATACCTTCATCGGCCAACGCCTGGCGCAGCGCCCGGCCATAGGCGTCGGCGCCGACGCAGCCGATCATCGCCACTTGCCCGCCCAACCGCGCGGCCGCGACTGCCTGGTTGGCGCCCTTGCCGCCCGGCACCGTTGCGAAGGACTGGCCCAGCAGGGTTTCTCCCGCCTGCGGCAAACGCTCGGCCTGTGCCACCAGGTCCATGTTCAGACTGCCTATTACCAATACGTTTGCTTGCATCATCTACCACTCTCAGCGCAATTCATGGGAAAGACCGGCGTATCGCGCCGTGGACTCGCGCACCACGATCTGTGGCGCGATGACCTGTTGCGTCGCAGCTGCACCGACCGCTCCGGCGATGCGGGCCAGAAGCCGCTCGGCAGCGACCTCGCCCAATTCGCCAATACGCTGGCCGACGGTGGTCAGGGCCGGGTAAACATAGCGACTAAGCTGGATATCGTCGAAACCGATGACCGACAGCTGTTCGGGCACCCGGATACCACGCTCGGCGGCCGCGCGCAGCACGCCCAGGCCGATCATGTCGTTGGCCGCAAAGATCGCCGAGGGCCCCGACCCCGCGAGCAGCTCGACCGCCGCACGGTAGCCACCCGGACTGGTGAAATCGCTGTGCAGGACATGCTCGGGCGCGGGTTGCACGGCGTACTCGGCGAGCGCACGACGGTAGCCGTCCAGGCGCAGCTGCGCCACGTGGGTATGTTGCGGCCCGCTGATGCAGGCGATGGCGCGATGGCCCAACTCGAGCAGATGCCGGGTGGCCAGGTAGCCACCCTGCTCATGATCGATGCACACAAGGTCGGCTGACACCTGCTGCAGGCCACGGTCGACGATGACCATGGGCGTGCGCACTGCCGCGAGCATGTCGGTCAGCGCGGCATCGCCGCCCACCGAGGCGAATACGATACCGTCGACGCGCTTCTCCAGCAGCACGCGCAGGTAGTTGCGCTGCTTGTGCGGGTCGTCGTCGCAGTTGCAGAGGATCACGCAGTAGCCGTTGCGCTCGCAGCAGTCCTCGATACCGCGCGCCAGCTCGGCGAAATACGGGTTGACGCTGTTGGGCACCAACAAGCCGATGGTCGCTGTGCTGCGCGCTTTCAAGGAGCGCGCCACCGCACTGGGAACGTAGTTGAGCTCGGCGATCGCCGACTCGACCTTGCGCCGCACGTGCGCGCTGACCGGCCGGCTGTTGTTCACGACGTGCGAAACGGTGGTGTAGGAGATACCGGCGCGCGCCGCCACGTCCTTGATGGTCGCCATGCTAGCCCCGCTTGCGCGCGCGTTGGCTGCGGTAGGTGTCGAGCACCACGGCGATGACGATCACCGCGCCGGTGATGATGCGTTTGGTCGGCTCGGTTGCGCCGATCTGCGCCAGCCCGGCCGCCAGCACGGAAATGATCAGCACGCCGAAAAAGGTGCTGATGACCGAGCCGCGCCCGCCCATCAAGCTCGTTCCGCCGATCACCACGGCGGCGATCACCTGCAGTTCCAGGCCAGCGCCGGCATTCGGGTCGGCCGCCTCCAGCCGGGATATCTGGAACAGCGCGGCCACGCCCGCCAGCAGGCCCATGAGGGAGAACACCAGCACCTTGTAGGGCTTGGGGTTGATGCCGGCCAGGCGCACGGCTTCTTCGTTGGTACCGATGCCGATCAGGTAGCGACCAAAGACGGTACGGGTCAGGGTCAGGTGCGCGATGGCGATCACACCCAGGGCGATCAGGAACGAGGGTGCGATGCCGAACGCTACCGGGTCCGACAGCCAGGCGAAGGCATCGCCGATGTAGGCGGTGCGCGAATCGGTCATCTGGTAAGCGACCCCGCGGGCCATTTCCAGCACGCCCAGGGAGACGATGAACGACGGAATGCGCCAGGCCACGGTGATCGAGCCGGTGATAGTGCCGGCGAGCGCTGCGCAACCCATACCGAGCAGGGCTGCGGGTAATACGCTCCAGCCCCAGCCGAGAATCGCCACACTCACCGCCGATGCCGCCAGCGCCAGTACCGACCCCACCGACAGGTCGATGCCGCCGATGATCAGCACGAAGGTCATGCCGACGGCCAGCACCATGAGGTCGGGGATCTGGTTGGCGATGGTGCTGAAGGTGCTGTACGAGAGGAAATGGCTGCTGAGCAGGGAGAACAGCACGATCATGGCCAGCAATGCGCCAGCCAGGCCCAGGTAGGTGCCAAGGCCCAGATAAGTGCCGCCGGTTTTTGCGCCGGGCGCGTCTTTGGGCAGTGTCGAAGTTTTCATGCAGGGGTCCTTGCTGCAGGCTCGGCCAGCAGCGCATCGCGTTTTTGATAACCGGCGAACGCGGCGGCCAGCAGTTCATCCTGGCTCCAGTGTTCGCGCTCGAAGGTGTCGATCAGGCGTCCCGCCGAGAGCACTGCAATGCGATCGCAGATCAGCATCAGCTCGCGCAGGTCGCTGGACACCACTACCAGCGCCTTGCCCTGACGGGTGAGCTCGCCCAGCAGGGCATAGATGTCGAATTTGGCGCCCACGTCGATGCCACGGGTCGGCTCGTCGAACAGCAGCACGTTGCAGTCACGCTCCAGCCAGCGGCCGATCACCACCTTCTGCTGATTGCCGCCGGAAAGCTCGGCGACCGTCTGGGCCGGGCTGGAGCTGCGGATGCGCATGGCCTCGATCTGGCGTTGGGCCAAGGCTCGCTCGGCCTTGTTGTCGACGATGCCGGCCGCAGAAATCGCCGGCATGTTGCCCAGGGCAATATTGGCGCTGATCGACTGCGACAGCAGCAGGCCTTCGCCCTTGCGGTCTTCGGTGATCAGAGCGATACCGTGGGCAACGGCATCGGCCGGGCTGCGAATGCTCACCGGCGCAGGCGGTTGACCGATCGCAACGGTACCGGCATCGCTGGCATCGGCGCCGAAGATCAGCCTGAGCAGTTCGGTACGCCCTGCCCCGATCAATCCGGAAATACCGAAAATCTCGCCCTGGCGCACCTCGAAGGATACGTCCTTGACCTTGTCCCCACGGGTCATGCCCTGCACCTTGAACATCGGCGCACCGATGCGGCGCTCACCAAGGTCGATACGCTCGCCCAGCTCGCGCCCGACCATGAGGTTCACCAGTTGCTCGCTGTCGTAGCGCGCCATCGGCTCGACGCACACCAGACGTCCATCGCGCAGCACGGCGATGCGTTGCGCGACCTGCGCCAGTTCTTCCAGCCGGTGGGAAATGTAGATGATCGACACGCCGCGTTCGCGCAGCCGCAGGATCTGCGCGAACAGCATGTCGACCTCGCGCGCGGTGAGCATGGCGGTGGGTTCGTCGAGCACCAGCACCTGGCAGTCGCCGATCAGGTTGCGGGCGATTTCGACCATCTGCTGATGGCCGATGCCCAGATCGCTGACCAGGGTGTCCGGGTCGATGGCGTCCAGGCCCACCTGGGCCATGGCCTGGCGGGCCTGTTCGCGCAGGCGGCGACGGTCGATCCAGCCAGCACGGCTGGGCAGGTCATGGAGGAACAGGTTTTCCGCGACGGTCAGGGTGGGCAGCAGGTTGAGTTCCTGCATGACCATGCGCACCCCGCCGCGCTCGGCTGCGGTGCGACTGCCCGGCAGCCACGACTGGCCCTGGAACTGCATCTGACCGGTGGTGGGTGCTTCCAGGCCACCGATTATCTTCGACAGCGTGCTTTTGCCCGCGCCGTTCTCGCCGGTCAAGGCCAGCACTTCGCCGCGGTGCAACTCAAGGTCGATGTCCCACAGCACCGGCTGGGCATAGGTCTTGCCGATGCCGCTGACCGACAGCACTACGTTGGATGTCATAGGTTTCTCCAGGCACACCTGCAGGCGACAGGCCGGCACTCGCCGGACCTGCCGCGAGGTGCACTGCATCAAGGCTTGGTGACGAGCTCGACCGGGGTCTGGATGACACCGTTGGCGTCGACGTCGAGCTTGTCGCCCTTGACCAGCGCCAGGGCATTCTGGATGCCGAACACCGCCTGGCGGGCGGCGAACTGGTCGGCCGTGGCCAGGATGCGGCCGTCCTTGAGCATCGGCTTGATGGCGTTGATGTTGTCGTAGCCGACTACCTGGACCTTGCCCGCCTTACCGGCGGCGCGCACTGCAGACACCGCGCCCAGCGCCATGCTGTCGTTGCCGGCCAGCAGGGCCTTTAGGTCCGGGTACTCGTTGAGCATGGCCGAAGCGACGGCATTGCCCTTGTCGATTTCCCAGTTACCCGACTGCACCGAGACGATCTTCATCTGCGCCGCTTGCATGGCGTCCTTGAAACCGGCGGTGCGCATCTGCGCGTTGGTGGTGGTCGGTACGCCTTCGATGATGCCGACCTGGTCGCCGGCGCTCAGGCGCGTGGCCAGATAATCACCCACCAGCTTGGCGCCCTTGCGGTTGTCGGGGCCCACGAACGGTACGTTGATACCTTTGCTTTTCAGCACCCCGGCATCGAGCTGGTTGTCGATGTTGACGACCTTGATGCCAGCATCCATGGCTTTCTTGATGATGGGTACCAGCGCCTTGGAGTCTGCCGGCGCAATGACCAGCGCGTCGACCTTGGCGACGATCATCTGCTCGACGATACGGATCTGGTTGGCCGTGTCGGACTCGTCCTTGATGCCGTTGGAGACCAGATCGAAATCGGCAGCGTGCTCTTTCTGGTAGCTTTTGGCGCCGTCTTCCATGGTCAGGAAGAATTCGTTGGCCAGGGACTTCATGACCAGCGCGACCTTGGGCTTCTGGGTATCGGCGAAAGAGGATTGCAACGGGGCGATGGCGCCGATGGCAGCCATCAGGGAGACAGCGAGCAGGCGTCCGGCGAAGGGCAGCTTCATGGGGTTACTCCGATCTTATGATTGTTTTCGAGCGCAGCTTGCGAAAATCCGCAAACGTTTGCGTGAGAGGAACTATGGTCAGGGATCGGGGAATTGTCAATCGGTGCCGAAGTCTGTAGCGCGGGTCAGCACAGCGCCCACTTGGGGCGGGCAGAAACACGGCAGGTTACAACTGCAGGAAACCCACCCCTGATTCCTGTTTATCGGTATTGCCATGACTGACTCTGCTGCTCATACCATCCATGCTGCAACCCCTGCCCTGCGCTGCTTCGACGGCCGGGCGCGGGTGCTGCGCGAGATCGCCTACCACCGTGACCAGGCAGGTCCCGCACAGGCCCGCATCACCCGCTACGGCCATGACGCCAGCGGGCAACTGATCAGCAGTATCGATCCGCGGCTTTTTGCGGCCCGGGCCGAGCGTCCCGAAGTGGCCGCCAACCTGGTACAGGTGCGCAGCTTGAGCGGTCGATGCCTGTACACCCGCAGTGTCGATGCCGGCAACACGCGAACGCTGTACGACGCCTGTGGCCGCGAGGCGATGGCATGGCTGGCGAACGGTGTCGAGCAGACGCGCTGCTACGAACCTGCGACGCTGCCCGGCCGGCTGCTGTCGATCCAGGAACGCTCTGACCAACGCGCCTTTCGCACCGCCGAGCGCTGGCAATGGGCGGGCGTTGATGCAGAGGCCAGAGCGTTCAACCTGGCCGGCCATTGCCAGACACGTTTCGACAGCGCCGGCAGACACGTCGTGCAAGCGCGCAGCCAGCTCGGTGCCATCGCCGGCGAGACCCTGCAACTGCTCGCAGGTCACACCGAATGCGACTGGGCGCAGGACGATGCCCAAGGCGAGGCGCGGTGCCTGGAACCGCAAAGCCTGACCAGTACGGTGAGCTTCGATGCCTGCGGCGCCATCATCGCCAGCGAGGATGCCAAGGGCAATCGGCAACGCCATGGCCATGACCGTTGCGGGCAGTACCGGGCCAGTTGGGTCACTCGCAATGGCGGCTTGGAGACGCCGGTGGTGCTGGACGTGAGTTACGCCGCCGGGGGGCAGAAAGAAGTCGAGCGGCATGCCAACGGTGTCGTCATCACCCATACCTATGCAGCCGACACCCAACGTCTGGCCGGCGTGCGTACCCAGCGCGACAGCGACCGCCAGACCTTGCAGGAGCTGCGCTACCGGTACGACCCGACCGGCCGGGTGACTCAGGTGCGCAACGAAGCGGAGCAGACACGCTTCTGGCGCAATCAGAGAATCGATCCGCAGCAGGACTACCGTTACGACTCGCTGTCGCAGTTGATTTTGGCCAGCGGTCGGCAGATGGCCGCACTCGGCCAGATGAGCAGCAGTCTGCCATCTGCACTCCCCATCGATACCCGCGCCCATGCCTTGTACCAGCGTCGCTACGCGTACGACGAGGCCGGCAACCTGCTGAGCATTCGGCACACCGTGCCAACAACCAATGCCGGCTACACTGTCAGGGTTACGACTTCGGCGTGCAGCAACCGGGCCGTGTTGAGCAGCGTGTGCGATGACCCGGCACTGATCGATCGCCAGTTCGATGCCGCCGGGCAGCAGCGCGCACTGGACAGCGCCCAATCTGCGGCCTGGAACAGTCGCATGCAGCTGGCCAGCGTGACACGCACCGGGGCAGGCACCGAGCACTACCTCTACGGCCAGCAGCACCAGCGACTGCGCAAGACCCATGCGCAGGGAAGTACGTGCTACCTGCCGGGGTTGGAGTTGCGCCAGCAGGACAGCCAGACCCTGCATTGCCTCAAGGTGGGCGAACATATTCGCTTGTTGCACTGGCCCGACGGCAGCCCCGAGGGCCTGGCCAACGACCAGTTGCGCTACAGCTACACCGACCTGCTGGGCAGTCATGGCCTGGAACTCGATGGCGACGGTCAGGTCATCAGCCGCGAGGAATTCTTCCCGTTCGGCGCCACGGCGGTCTGGGCCTGCCGCAACCAGGTCGAGGCGAACTACAAGACCGTCCGTTACTCGGGCAAGGAACGCGACGACACCGGCCTCTACTACTACGGCTACCGCTACTATCAGCCCTGGGCGGGACGCTGGCTGAGCGCCGATCCGGCGGGGACGGTGGACGGGCTCAACCTGTATGCCATGGTGCGCAACTCGCCCCTGTCGGCGGTGGACGACGATGGCCGAATGATGCGCGCCCTTTTCAAGGGCGGAGTCGGCGCAGCCGGGATCGGCTACGAGGCGTACAAGTACCACGAACGTCAGTCGCAAGCGCCAGCACAGCCAGCTGCCACTCCGATAAACGCCTCCATGGGCGATCAGCGAGCGGACAATGCCATTGGCAAGGTCCAGCGGATGAAGGAACAATTCAGCCCTGGGCAACAGATTCTGAACAGTGCCAAGGGCCGTGCGGAGACGGCGGATCACCTCGCGCACGGGCAGCTGCCAGGCGTCAATGCAGTGCTCAAGGGCGCTGAAGGTGTCGGCACCGTCGTCGAATTCAGCCAGACCGGCGACCTTTCGCAGATCAAAAAAGCACCTCTGGCGGGAGCTATTGCCACGGATGCGGTGAACGGCGTTGCGCACAGCATCAAGGCCACTATCAAAAACACCCAGAAAGCCGTGCAAGGCACTGCCGAGCTGGCAACCCTGTCCGAAACCAAGGCCGAGGAACTGCAAGCGTCACTGCACGACCTGCAGGAGCTGACGCAAGACAAGCTGATCACCGGCCTGTCGTTCGGCGCCACGGTCAAGGCCGGCCTGGACGGCGCTGCTGCGGTGGTCCCGCATCCAGTAGCGAAGTTCGGACTCAAGGTATTGTCGACGGCGTGGACCGTGACCGGTGTGGTGCATGGTGCGGAGGAGCTCGGAGAGATTGCCAAGACTCATGAGGATCTGCTTGCGAGCAAGACCGGTGAAAACCTCATGGGGCAGATGAAGACGGTCAATGCGTCGAATCGCACGGGGATCATGGACCGTGTCAAGCAGAGCTATGGTCTCTCGGGTAACCCATGACGCCAGCTCGCCGCCTGTGCCAATAGCCTCTGGCCGCGACGTTTTGCCACTCAACTAACGCTCTCTCTGGCAGTCACAGCAGAAGCGGTTACATTTTGTAGCCATTTCATGGGCGCGAGCCCGGCGAGGCCTGATGAGCTTTATCTTGTGGATGGCCGTTCTGGGCGTCCTGCTATTGATGCTGGCGCTGACGGCGTCTTACCTGCGCTGGCTGCCGGTGACGACCTCTGCGGTGTGCCTGGCATTCGGCGTGGCCATCGGTCCCATGGGGCTGGGCCTGTTCACCACCGATTTCAAGGACACCGCCTCGTGGCTCGAGCGCCTGGCGGAGGCTGCCGTGCTGTTCTCGCTGTTCAGCACCGGGATCAAATTGCGACTGGGATTGGGCCGCAGTGCCTGGCGCGCAGCTTACATGCTGTCGGGCCCGGTGATGATCGTTTCGATCCTGGGCGTCTGCCTGGTAGCGCACTATGCCCTGGGCTTGTCGTGGGGAGTGAGCATGCTGCTCGGGGCGATGCTGGCGCCGACCGATCCGGTGCTGGCGTCCATGGTTCAGGTGAACAGCGCGCAGGACTTCGACCGCGTGCGCTTCGGGCTGTCGGGTGAAGCCGGGCTCAACGACGGTACGGCCTTTCCCTTCGTGATCCTGAGCCTGCTGATGCTGCACCATGGCAGCCTGGACAGCCACTGGCTGGGCCAGTGGGCCTTGGAAAACCTGCTGTGGGGCGTGCCGGTCGGGCTGCTGGTCGGTTACGGGATGGGCCGGGCCATCGGTCACCTGATGATCTACCTGCGCGTGCGCAATGCCGACAGCACCAACTCGCCCAACGATTTTCTGGCTCTGGCGCTGATCGCGCTGTCGTACTTCGGCGCGGCGTCTCTGGGCGCGTTCGGATTTCTCGCGGTGTTCGCGGCCGGCCTGGGGTTGCGCCAGGCGGAGGTGCGTACCTCGGGATCCGAGGTCCCCTCGGAGCACCTGGCCAAGCCGGTGGTGGGTCACCGCGATCTGGCGCCCGAAGAAGGTACCGTCACCCATCCCAAAGATCTTGAGGACGGGCAACTGGCCGCCGGGGTGATGATGGGCGACATCCTGGTGTTCGGCAATCTGGTGGAGCGGTCCATGGAAGTGCTGCTCATCACCATTCTGGGGGCGACGCTGTCTGCCTACTGGGACTGGCGTGCGGTCGGCCTGGCAGCGGCACTGTTCTGCGTGATCCGCCCGCTGAGCGTGTGGCTGCTGGTCAGTCGCCGCCTGCTCGATGGTCATCAGCGGGCGTTGCTGGGCTGGTTCGGCATCCGCGGGATCGGCTCGATCTATTACCTGTGCTACGCGCTGGCTCACGAACTGCCGGAGTCGGTCGAACAGGTGTGCATCAGCCTGACGTTGTCGGTGGTGGCCTTGAGCATTCTGGTGCATGGCATCAGCACCCAGCCATTGCTGGAGCATTACGAACGTCGACGCAAGTCCGTTTAGCAGTGGTGGAGGTGAATCAGTGGCTGCGCGGTGCTGCCGGACGCGGCTTGCGCCGCTGCTACGGGGGCATGGGTTTGGATGCACCGGCTTGGTCAAAAAGGTATAGAATGCCCAGCATTTGAAGGATCGGTCACCGTCGTCCAGACGCGGTCGATCACGCACAACCCATACAGGCAGATCGGATATTGGAACAGCTAAAGCGCCTCGCGAGCGGGATTGAAGGGCTCGATTTGTTGCTCAAGGGTGGGCTGGTGGCCGGTGCGTCATACATCGTGCAGGGTCGTCCGGGTTCGGGCAAGACCATCCTGGCCAACCAATTGGGCTTCAATCACGTGAGCCAGGGCGGCCGGGTTCTGGTCGCCACTCTGCTCGCGGAATCCCACGAGCGGCTGTTCCAATATCTGTCCACCTTGAGTTTTTTCGATGCCTCAAGGATAGGCAACGAAATCCAGTTCGTCAGTGCGTTCGACACCCTGGAAAACGAGGGCCTGGACGAAGTGGTCAAACTGCTGCGCCGCGAGATCAGTCGACAGAAAGCGACGGTATTGATCGTCGACGGGGTACTCAACGCCCGCTCCAAGGCTGACTCGCAGATCGACACCAAGAAGTTCATCTCCGAACTGCAGGGTCACGCGGCGTTCGCGGGGTGCACGGTGCTGTTCCTGACCAGCTCGCGACTGGACGACGGCAGCCCCGAACACACCATGGTCGATGGCGTGATCGAACTGGGCGAAGAGCTGTTCAACACCCGTTCGGTGCGCCGCATCCAGCTGCGCAAGACCCGAGGCAGCGGCGCGCTGTCGGGCCTGCACGAGTGCGAGATCACCGACGATGGGCTGGTGGTCTATCCACGCCTGGAAAGCCTCTACAGCCGCCCGTCCTGCCCCGACCCCACCGATCTCAGCCGCATACCCAGCGGCATTCCTGCGCTGGACAACCTGATTGGCGGGGGTCTGCCGCGCTCTTCGGTGACGCTGGTGATGGGGCCGTCGGGCATCGGCAAGACCAGCCTGGGGATCAACTTCCTCGCCGCGTCCACGCCCGAACAGCCGGGTATGCTGTTTGGCATGTACGAATCCGAGCGCCGTTTGCAGGTCAAGGCACGATCGCTGGGTCATGACTTCGAAGCGCTGCAAGCCAGCGGTGCTCTGCACGTGTGCTGGCAGCCCACCACAGAAGGGCTGCTCGACGGTCTGGGATTACGGCTGTTGCGCCACGTCGAGGTCCATGGCATCAAGCGCCTGCTCATCGACAGTCTGGGCGGCATGGCCCGCACGGCGACCAGCACGGTACGCCTGACCGAGTTCTTCAGTACCCTGATGAGCGAGCTGCGCGCCCGCGGTGTGACGGTATTCGCCACCTGGGAGGTTCGCGGCCTGTTCGGCCCTGAGATCACCTCGCCGGCGCCCGACCTCTCCAGCATTGTCGACAACATCCTGCTGACGCGATTCGTCGAACATGAGTCTGAACTAAAGCGCCTGCTGTCCATTCTTAAAGTGAGAGACAGCTACTACGATCCGTCGTTATTGGAGCTGGTCATTCATGGTCACGGAATCGACCTGAGAAAGGCGTTCACAAATGCAGAGGCAGTGTTATCAGGTAGTGCCTCCACGATTTCGAATCCGTGATGCTGCCGGGGTCGAACTGACATGGCCACTATCCTGATCGTCGACGATGAGTATCTCATCGCCGACATTCTTGGTTACGCGTTGGAAGACGAAGGCTATATGGCCGTCAAAGCCGGTAATGGCAAGCGTGCGCTGGAGATCCTCGATCGCGAGCGTCCGGCATTGGTCATTACCGACTTCATGATGCCTGGCATGAACGGCCTCGAACTGGCGCAGAAGATCCGTAGTCACGCCTCGTTCGAGTCTGTGCCCATTCTTTTGATGAGTGGTGCCCAAGGCAACGTCGGTCGGGCCACGCCCGAACTTTTCAACGCCGTATACGACAAGCCCTTCGATATCAACGAAGTGGTGGCACGTGTGCGCGAGTTGGTGCCGCTGGAACCGGTCTAGACGCCAGAGTTTGTGCTCGCGCGCTACAGCGTGAGGATTTCGTAGCCATCGGCAGTGACGGCTACCATGTGCTCCCATTGCGCGGACAACGACTGATCGCGGGTTACCACGGTCCAGCCATCTGCCAACTGGCGGGTGCCAGCCTTCCCGGCGTTGATCATCGGCTCGACAGTGAAAATCATGCCTTGCGTCAAGCGCATCCCCTCGCCCTTTCGACCGTAGTGCAGCACTTGCGGATCATCGTGGTAGATCTGTCCGATGCCATGCCCGCAGTACTCGCGTACAACGCTGAACCCTTCACGGTGCGCCACGCTCTGGATGGCGTGGCCAATGTCGCCCAGGGTGGCACCCGGCTTGACCACTTCGATACCGGCCAGCATTGCTTCGTGAGTGGTGTCCACCAGCCGCTTTGCCAGCGCGCTGGGTTCACCGACGTAGTACATCCGGCTGGTGTCGCCGAACCAGCCGTCCTTGATGACGGCGACATCGATGTTGACGATGTCGCCGTCGGCCAGCACCACGTCGTTGCTGGGCACACCGTGGCAAACCACTTCGTTCACCGAAATGCACACCGTCTTGGTAAACCCGTGATACCCCACGTTGGCCGGGATTACTTTCAATTCGTTGACGATGTAGGCATGGCACAGCTCGTCCAGGTGTTGCGTGGTCACGCCGGCCTGTACGTGCGGTGCAATCATGCGCAATACGTCAGCGGCAAGCGCCCCGGCGCGGCGGGCCATGGCGACTTGCTCGGGGGTGCGGTTCAGATTCTTGCGGCTCACGGGTTTCTCCTGCAATTCAAGCCTCTATGCTAGCAGAGCGCCGCTGCCGTGCCTGCGCCGCGCGCATCGACAGCATTTAATTTCAAAAGATACAAAACTTTTTGTAACCACTTGGTTCATAAGACTCACAGCCCAGCGCCATACCGGCAGATGGTCGCGAAAAGCGCACAGGCAGTGTTTTCGAATGCGGTTCGAAGACTTCAACATTCAAGCAGTTCGACATAATCACAATATCCGCTGGAGCCGTCGGCCTTTGGGAGTGAGCCCTTCCCAGGCCGGCATCGCAACACCGAACGCTGATACCTGCCCTGCTCCTTTCGTGCGCGATCCTGCGTGGCGCATCACGACGCATTGCCTGCGCGCAATGAAAGGAATGAGCCTTGTCCAGTTCCAACACCACAGCACCTGACGCTTCGCCTGCGAGCGAGGAAAACGACGCCACACGCACCTCTCCCGGCCAGATCGTCGTGCGCGTGGCGATCATCGCCACCATGGGCGCCCTGGCCTTCGGCTACGACACGGGGGTGATCTCCGGCGCACTGCCCTTCATGACCCAGGGCCCGGACCAAGGTGGCCTGGGCCTCACTCCGTTCACCGAGGGCCTGGTGGCTTCCTCGCTGATTCTGGGCGCCGCCTTTGGCTCATTGTTCGCCGGCCATCTGGCCGACAAATACGGGCGCCTGACGGCGCTCAAAGGCCTGGCCATCCTGTTCATGATCGGCGCCCTGGGCTCCGCCCTCGCGCCCACGGTCGCGATCATGATCGCCACACGCTTCGTGTTGGGGCTGGCAGTCGGTGGGGCATCGGCGATCGTGCCGATGTTCATTGCCGAGATCGCCGGGCCCAACAAGCGTGCCCGCCTGGTCAGCCAGAATGAGTTGATGATCGTTACCGGGCAGCTGGTGGCCTACGTTTCCAACGCCCTGCTCGCGCATTTCGCCCACACTCCCGATGTTTGGCGCTGGATGCTCGCCATCGCAGTGATCCCGGCAGCCCTGCTGTGGATCGGCATGCACTTCGTGCCCACCTCACCGCGCTGGCTCGCCAGCAAGGGGCGCATGGACGAGGCGCGCGAAGTGCTGGAAAGACTGCGATCGAGCAAGAAGCAGGTCGACAAGGAAATGAAGGAGATCATTGCCCAGAACGAAGAACAACGCGCCGATGTCAGTTGGTCCTCGATCTGGGCCGAGCCCTGGCTGCGCCGCCTGTTGCTGGTGGGCATGGGGCTGGGCTTCGTCGCTCAGCTCACAGGGGTGAACGCGTTCATGTACTTCACTCCGGTCATCCTCAAGTCCACCGGGCTGGGGACCAACGCGGCACTCACCGCCACCATCGGCAACGGCGTGGCTTCGGTGATCGCCACATTGATCGGCATCTGGCTGGTCGGGCGCCATGGCCGGCGGCCGATGCTGATGACCGGCCTGTGCTTCGTGATCCTCGCGCAGGTGCTGCTCTGCTGTGTGCTGACCATGCTGCCCGCCTCGCTGCTGCAGAGCTATCTGGCGCTGGCCTGTATCCTGATGTTCCTGCTGTTCATGCAGACCTTCATCGCCCCGGTCTACTGGCTGCTGATGTCCGAGCTGTTTCCTTCGCACCTGCGTGGCCTGATGACCGGCACGGCGGTGTGCTTCCAGTGGCTGTGCAATGCGTCGGTAGCGTTCATGTTCCCGATCGCGCTGGCCGGCTTCGGCCCTTATACCTTCATGTTGTTCGCGGTGATCAACGTCATGTCGCTGATCTTCGTGATGACGTGCGTGCCGGAAACCCGAGGCAAGTCGCTGGAGCAGATCGAACGGCACATGGAGAAAGAGTTCACTCCTGACGAAGCCACCAGCGGCTGAGGCGGCAACGGGTCGATATGTCCAGTGCGAGACGTTGCAGGTAACATGGCTGAAGTTGTTTTCATATTCGCCATGTTGCCTGCAAGGACGAACGCCCTCCATGACCCATCCCGACGACGTCATCGCCAGCCGCGTCCTGCAACTGCTGGAACAGCGCGCTCCCGGCGCTTCGATCTGCCCCTCCGAGGTGGCTCGCTCGCTGGAGCCGGATGAACCGCAGTGGCGCGCGCTGATGCCCGAGGTTCGCCGGGTGGCCAGGGCGCTGGCCGCCGCTCGAATCATCGACGTGACTCAAGGTGACATGCGGCTCGACCCGGACAGCGAACCCGAAGGGCCGATCCGGCTGCGCCGCGGCGCGCATTTCAAGCACCCGTGAGGTAGACCAGGACGCCGCTNTTCACGGGCGTACGGCTGATTGCCAAACACGGTTACTCCGACTGCCCTCTCCGATCTGGCTGAAACCGATGACTCGAACACCTGCCCAACATCCTGGCGTCTCAGACGGCACCTGCACCGACCGAACTGGCTTCTGGCTGATCGCCCTGGCCTTCATGATCACCATGATCGGCACCACCCTGCCAACGCCGCTGTATGCCTTGTATCAACAGCACTTAGGTTTCGGTCCGACGTGGGTGACCGTGATTTTCGCCATCTACGCCGCCGGCGTGATTTTCGCGCTGCTGGCAGTGGGCAGTTGGTCCGACCAGCTGGGCCGGCGCCCGATGCTGCTGGCCGGCCTGGCCATGGGCGCCATCAGTGCACTGATTTTTCTTTGCACCGACTCCATCGGCGGACTGCTGGTCGGGCGGCTGATCTCGGGCTTCTCGGCCGGCATCATGACCGGTACCGGCACGGTGGCGGTGATCGAAGCGGCCCCCAAGCGCTGGCAGGGCACTGCGACCCTGGTCGCCACTGCAGCCAACATGCTCGGCCTGGGCCTCGGGCCATTGCTGGCCGGGGTGACTTCGCAATTCCTGCCCTGGCCCGTACACCTGGCGTTCATCGTCCACCTGGTGCTGCTGTTGGCAGCTACCGTAGCCATTCTGGCCGTCAGAGAAACCGTACAACGCCCGGCCAAGCCGCGGCTTGCCTTCCAGCGTCCGAGCCTGCCAGCGGCGGTGCGCGGGCCGTTCATTCCTGCGGCCATTGCCGGCCTCGCCGGTTTCAGCGTGACGGGACTGTTCACCTCGCTGGTGCCGTCGATCATGCGTCAGGTCATGGGACACGACGGCGGGGTTGTGATCGGCGCGGTGATTTTCGTGCTGTTTGCCGGCTCGGTCGTCGGCCAGGCCTGGGTCCGGCGGATCCGCGACACGGCGCAAATGAGCGTCGGCTGCAGCGTGCTAATCGTGGGCGTGGCCTGCCTGGGCATGAGTATCGCCAGCGCGCAGCTGTGGCTATTGGTGCTGGGCGGCGCCTTGAGCGGCATCGGCCAGGGCCTGACCTTCCGCGCCGGCATGGGCGCGGTGGCCAATGCCGCGCCGGCCGGCCAGAAAGCCGGCGTGACCTCGGCGCTGTTCATCGTTTACTACCTGTCCATGTCGGTGCCGGTGATCGCGGTCGGCGTGAGCATTCCACAGTTTGGCCTGCATCATTCAGCCGAGTTTTTCAGCGTGCTGGTCGCCCTGGTTGCGGTGGTGGCCATGGTCAGCATGAACGTCGTGCGTGCCCGGGCGTCCAACGTCTGAGGCGATCCAAACAGGTCGCCAAGGGTCCCGTCTACAGGAGAATGACCATGACACCGGAAACCGAAGGTACTGAAGAAAAAGGCTCGAACGGCTTGCCTTTCATCAACGACCCAGGCAACGAAGACCCCGGATCGGGCACGAGCGATGCTCCCGTGCCACTTGAAGACGAAGATGATCAAGATGACGCCTACGAATAGGTCGAATCGGCCACAAGCATGACTGTACGGGCCAGTGCTCCCCATGACGGAACACTGGCCGCTATGCTGGATGCTTCCTGCATTCCCTAGCGAGGCATTGGTACAGATGGAGCCCCTTACTCCCGCCGCGAACAGTTGGTTGACCCTTCCCGCCCACCGTCATTGGCTCGCCCTGCAAGGCCAGCGATTGCTGGAGTTCGCCAAGGCCGCGCGGATCGAGAACGGCTTCGCCGACCTCGACAACCGCGGCCAACCGCTGCTGTCCAGCGGCGCGTTGACCATTCAGACCGCGCGCATGACCCACAGCTTCGCCCTCGCCTGCCTGCAGGGACTCCCAGGCAGCTCGGCCATGGTCGACCACGGTATCCGTGCGCTGCAGGGCCCGCTGCGTGACGCACGTCACGGCGGCTGGCATGCCAGCGAGAAACCGGTGGCTGCAGAGCGCAAGCAAGCCTACCTGCACGCGTTCGTCGCCCTGGCAGCGAGCTCGGCGGTTGCCGCTGGACGGCCTGGCGCGGCAGCATTGCTGGCGGATGCGGTCGATGTGCTGGAACGACGCTTCTGGTGCGAGGAGGAGCAGGCATTGCTGGAGTCCTTTGCTCAGGACTGGACCGACCGGGAAAACTACCGCGGTGGCAACAGCAACATGCACGGCGTGGAAGCCTGCCTGGCACTGGCCGATGTCTGCAACGACGACAAATGGCTGGCTCGTGCACTGGCGATCAGTGAACGATTGATTCACCACCATGCGGCCGCAGCCAGTTACCTGCCGGTCGAACATTTCGACGCCTGCTGGCGACCCCTGGCGGACTATAACCACGAGCGCCCGGCGGACGAATTTCGCCCGTATGGGCAAACTCCAGGGCACGCATTCGAGTGGGCGCGGTTGCTGCTGCACCTGGAAGCCGCCCGGCACCGCATCGGCCTGGCCAACCCAGGCTGGCTGGCCGACGACGCCCAGCGCCTGTTCGCCGCAGCCTGCGACCTGGGCTGGGCTGTGGACGGCCAGCCGGGGATTGTCTACACCATCGACTGGCAGCACCGACCAGTGGTCGCTCAACGCCTGCACTGGACGCTGGCCGAGGCGGTGGCCGCCGCCGCCGCGTTGTACCAGCGCACCGGGGATAGCCGTTACGAGCACTGGTATCGCGAGTTCTGGGACTACATCGACCTTTACCTGATCGACCGCGAGCACGGTAGCTGGCGCCACGAACTCGACGCGCACAATCGGCCGGCAGGGACCATCTGGCCTGGCAAGCCCGATCTCTACCATGCCTACCAGGCGACGTTGTTGCCGACCTTGCCACTGGCCCCGAGCCTGGCAACCGCGCTGGCTCGCCAGGCCGGCCTGGGCTGAGCGAGCTGCCCTGCAATCCGCGGATGGGCGCGAGCGCGCCGATCCGACGGAATTTTTCTGGCGGGCCATACTCCGACGCACATCACGCCGCACATCACAAGGAAGAACCCCGGCCCCATGAACAACGCGAAACTGTTCGTCATCGACTACACCCTTCACGGCGAGCCCAAGTCATTCGTCATCAGAGCTGAAAAAATGGACGCCAGCGAAGCCTGGCACTGGGCGAGCTGCGACGCCGGAGTGGGCCGCATCGGTCGATTCGGCCGTGAACACGTGGCCAAGACCAGCCAGCCCTCGGCGGAGAAATTCGGCATTCACGCAGTGAGCTGGCGTCCTGCCTGAGCGAAATCGGCAGTCATTTTCCCACTCAGTTACTTAGCTAGCGAACAAATTCACTTTACCTGAGGTTGGTCTGCAACATATCGTTACAAGATATGTTCCCGGTGCTGGATACCCGTGCCTGCTGGGCCAGGTGTTCGAATCCAGGGGTCACCAACAAGATCAAGTAGAGTGAGCACGGCCATGATGTCTGAGGTGGGTAAAGGCAAAGCGATCTTTCGCGTTGTCAGCGGCAATTTCCTGGAAATGTTCGATTTCATGGTCTACGGCTTCTACGCCACGGCGATCGCCAAGACCTTTTTCCCGGCCGACAGCGCCTTCGCTTCGTTGATGCTATCACTGGCCACCTTCGGTGCCGGCTTTCTGATGCGCCCGCTCGGGGCGATCTTTCTGGGTGCCTACATCGACCGCCACGGGCGCCGCAAAGGGTTGATCGTGACCCTGGCGTTGATGGCCATGGGCACGGTGTTGATTGCCTGTGTACCGGGCTACGCGACCCTGGGCGTGGCGGCGCCGCTGCTGGTGCTGCTCGGCCGGCTGCTGCAGGGGTTTTCGGCAGGCGTCGAGCTTGGCGGCGTATCGGTGTACCTGGCCGAAATCGCCACGCCGGGGCGCAAGGGCTTCTTCGTCAGTTGGCAGTCCGCCAGTCAGCAGGTCGCCGTGGTTTTCGCCGGCCTGCTGGGGGTATTGCTCAATCAGTTTCTCGATGCACGACAGATGGGCGAATGGGGCTGGCGGGTGCCGTTCCTGGTGGGCTGCATGATCGTGCCGGTGATCTTTTTCATTCGTCGTTCGCTGGAAGAGACGCCCGAGTTCGAGGCCCGTACTCACCGGCCGACGCTCAAACAAGTCGTGCATTCGGTGGCGCAGAATTTCCGTCTGGTGCTGGCGGGCATGGCGTTGGTGGTGATGACCACCGTGTCGTTCTACCTGATTACCGCCTACACCCCGACATTCGGCAAGAACGAACTGCACCTGTCCGACATGGATGCGTTGCTGGTGACCATGGCGGTGGGTATTTCCAACTTCATCTGGTTGCCGATCATGGGCGCGCTGTCGGACCGCATCGGGCGCAAACCGTTGCTGCTTGCGGCCACGCTGCTGGCGATTCTGACGGCCTATCCGACCTTGTCATGGCTGGTGGCTGACCCCAGCTTCGCGCGTCTGCTGACGGTCGAGCTGTGGTTGTCGTTCCTGTATGGCTCGTATAACGGTGCCATGGTCGTGGCGCTGACCGAGATCATGCCGCTGGACGTGCGCACCACCGGGTTTTCCCTGGCCTACAGCCTGGCCACGGCCACGTTTGGCGGGTTCACCCCGGTAGCCTGCACCTACCTGATTCACGCCCTGGACAACAAGGCGGCACCGGGCATCTGGCTCAGTGGCGCGGCGGTGTTGGGGTTGGTGGCAACCTTGGTGCTGTTTCGCGGCGACCGCCATGCGCAGCGGACTGCGTTGGCGGCGCAGGCCTGATACCGCGGTGCGGCCTTCGCGGGCAGAGACCCGCTCCCACACATAGCCAGCTTCCATGCAAAAGCCTCATCTGAAGGCAGGCTTTTGCAGGAGCCAGGCGGGCGGCGAGCCCACTGCCCGTGACGAGGTCCTGACAGACACCCACACACAAAAACGCCCCGAACCAGTCGGGGCGTTTTCATTCAGCGGTCATGCTCAGTGAGGAAAGGCCGGAGGGTTGACGCCCGCCATGTCTTCCATCACGCGCACTACCTGGCAGCTGTAGCCGAACTCGTTGTCGTACCAGACGTACAACACGACACGGTTGTCATTGCAGATGGTGGCTTCGGCATCGACCACACCGGCGTAGCGCGAGCCGACGAAGTCGGTCGATACCACTTCCTGCGAGTTGACGAAGTCGATCTGCCGGGACAGGTCCGAATGCAGCGCCATGTAGCGCAGGTACTCGTTCATTTCTTCGCGAGTGCTGGCCTTCTCCAGGTTCAGGTTGAGGATGGCCATGGAGACGTTCGGCGTCGGTACGCGGATCGCGTTGCCGGTCAGCTTGCCGGCCAGTTCAGGCAAGGCTTTGGCAGCGGCAGTGGCAGCACCGGTTTCGGTGATGACCATGTTCAACGCCGCGGAACGGCCGCGACGGTCGCCCTTGTGGAAGTTGTCGATCAGGTTCTGGTCGTTGGTGTACGAGTGAACGGTTTCGACGTGGCCGTTGACGATGCCGAACTTGTCGTTGACCGCCTTGAGCACGGGCACGATGGCATTGGTGGTGCAGGACGCCGCCGAAACGATCTTGTCGTCAGCGGTGATCTGGCCGTGGTTGATGCCGTGCACGATGTTTTTCAGCTTGCCCTTGCCCGGTGCGGTCAGCACCACGCGGTCGATGCCGGGGCAGGCCAGGTGCTGGCCGAGGCCGTCGGCATCGCGCCACACGCCGGTGTTGTCGACCAGCAGGGCATTCTTGATGCCGTACTGGGTGTAGTCGACTTCGCTCGGGTTCTTGGCGTAGATGACCTGGATCAGGTTGCCGTTGACCGTCAGGGTGCTGTTGGCTTCGTCGACATGAATGATGCCGTCGAACGAACCGTGCACCGAGTCGCGACGCAGCAGGCTGGCGCGCTTGACCAGGTCGTTGTCGGCGCCCTTGCGCACGACGATGGCGCGCAGACGCAGACCATCGCCAGCCCCGGCCTTCTCGACCAGAATCCGCGCCAACAGGCGGCCGATGCGGCCGAAACCATACAGCACAACGTCGGTGCCGGTCCGCTCGCCTTCGTTCTGCTTGCCGACCACGTCCGCCAGCTCTTCACGCACGAACTGTTCGGCACTGCGCCCGTTGCCGCTTTCCTTGAACTTGACCGCGAGTTTGCCCAGATCGACGGAGGCGGCGCCCAGCTTGAGTTCGCTCATCGCCTTGATCAGCGGGAACGTCTCGTGCACCGACAGCTCCGAGGAATCGGACTGGCGGTGGCGAGCGAAGCGGTGCGCCTTGAGCAGTTCGATCACCGAACGGTTGATCAGACTGCGGCCGTAGATGGAGGTGACTACGTTGTTATTGCGGTAGAGCTGGCCGATCAACGGAATCATCGCTTCGGCGAGTGCTTCACGATCGATCCATTCACCAAGACACTGGTCGGGCTTCTGAGTCACGGTAACCTTCCACATGTAGGGGCTGAGAAAACGGGCTACATTATGACTTCGCCGCGCGGCTGGAGCAATCCGCGCTTATCGGCGTCGTGAAGTTTGGCGAATGGGGCCGTCAAAAAAACCCATAGGTGCCAATGGTGTAGAACGTACCCGGCGGTTTTATGGCGAGGAACGTCGCGTGCCCTTCGCAGGCGCTGTCCGCTGCCAGAAAAAGCAGTGCCCATCATCCCAGAACCCATGCGATTCGCCCGCAAAGGCGACCGCGTGGGTACAACGCCATAACAGCACCTGACAGCCCACGGCCGCCCCGGTACAATCCCCGTTTTCCGCCGCAACGCTTGGAGCTCAACCTCCCGTGCCTGTTCTGCGCCTTCCGCAACTCCCTGCCTCGGCAGGCAAACATGCCTGGGGCAACCTGCCCGGGGCCGCCCTGAGCCTGGCGATCGCCGAAGCGGCCAATGCCGCCAAGCGCTTCACCCTGCTGCTGACCGCCGACAGCCAGAGCGCCGATCGGCTGGAACAGGAACTGCGCTTTTTCGCCCCGCAGTTGCCGGTGCTGCATTTCCCCGACTGGGAAACCCTGCCCTACGACCTGTTCTCGCCGCATCAGGACATCATCTCCCAGCGCATCGCCGCCCTCTACCGCCTGCCCGAGCTGGCACACGGGGTTTTGGTAGTGCCCATCACCACTGCCCTACACAGGCTGGCACCGACCCAGTTTCTGCTCGGCAGCAGCCTGGTGCTGGATGTTGGCCAGCGTCTGGATGTGGAGCAGATGCGCACGCGCCTGGAAGCCAGCGGCTACCGCTATGTCGACACCGTCTATGAGCACGGCGAGTTCGCCGTGCGCGGCGCCCTGATCGACCTGTTCCCCATGGGCAGCAAACTGCCCTACCGAATCGACCTGTTCGACGACGAGATCGAGACCCTGCGCACCTTCGATCCGGAGACCCAGCGCTCCATCGACAAGGTCGAATCGATCCGCCTGCTGCCGGCGCGCGAGTTCCCCCTGCAGAAAGAGGCGGTGACCCGCTTCAAGGCGCGCTTTCGCGAACGCTTCGACGTCGACTTCCGGCGCTGCCCGATCTTCCAGGACCTGAGCAGCGGCATCACGCCTGCCGGCATCGAGTACTACCTGCCGCTGTTCTTCGAAGAAACCTCGACCCTGTTCGACTACCTGCCCCAGGACACCCAGGTGTTTTCGCTGCCCGGCATCGAACAGGCCGCCGAGCATTTCTGGAGCGATGTGCGCAACCGCTATGAAGAGCGCCGGGTCGATCCCGCGCGGCCCTTGCTGCCGCCAGCCGAACTGTTCATGCCGGTGGAAGACTGCTTTGCGCAACTGAAGACCTGGCCGCGCGTCATCGTCAGCCAGGACGATCTGGAACCGGGAGCGGGCCGCGAGCGCTTCGCCGCGGCGCAACTGCCCGACCTGGCCATCGAGGCCAAGGCCAGCCAGCCCCTCGCTGCACTGGCCGGATTCCTCGACCAGTTCCCCGGACGGGTGTTGTTCACCGCCGAATCGGCTGGCCGCCGCGAAGTGCTGCTGGAGTTGCTCGAGCGGCTCAAGGTCCGCCCGAGGACCGTGGACGGTTGGGAGGAGTTTGCCCAGGGCAAGGAGCGCCTGGCGATCACCATCGCGCCACTGGACGAGGGCCTGCAGATTCTCGACCCGGCCCTGGCCCTGATCGCCGAAAGCCCGCTGTTCGGCCAGCGCGTCATGCAGCGGCGGCGTCGCGACAAGCGTGCCGACGCCGCTAACGACAATGTCATCAAGAACCTCACCGAGTTGCGTGAAGGCGCGCCGGTGGTGCACATCGACCACGGCGTGGGCCGCTACCTGGGTCTGGCGACGCTGGAGATCGACAATCAGGTTGCCGAGTTCCTGACCCTGGCCTACGCCGAGAACGCCAAGCTGTACGTGCCGGTGGCCAACCTGCACCTGATCGCCCGCTATACCGGCAGCGACGACGCGCTGGCGCCGCTGCACCGGCTCGGCTCGGAAACCTGGCAGAAGGCCAAGCGCAAGGCGGCCGAGCAGGTCCGCGACGTGGCCGCCGAGCTGCTCGACATCTATGCCCGCCGTGCTGCCCGCAAAGGCTATGCCTTCGCCGATCCGGCGCTGGACTACGCCACGTTCAGTGCCGGCTTCGCCTTCGAGGAAACCCCGGACCAGCAGTCGGCCATCGACGCGGTGCGCCACGACATGCTGGCGCCCAAGCCGATGGACCGCCTGGTGTGCGGCGACGTCGGCTTCGGCAAGACCGAAGTGGCCATGCGCGCCGCGTTCATCGCCGTGCACGGTGGTCGCCAGGTGGCCATTCTGGTGCCGACCACCCTGCTCGCCCAGCAGCACTACAACAGCTTTCGTGACCGCTTCGCCGATTGGCCGGTCAGTGTCGAGGTAATGAGTCGCTTCAAGTCGGCCAAGGAAGTCGGCGCCGCCGTCGAGCAGTTGGCCGAAGGCAAGATCGACATCGTCATCGGTACCCACAAGCTGCTGCAGGACGACGTCAAGATCAAGAACCTGGGCCTGGTGATCATCGACGAGGAGCACCGCTTCGGGGTCCGCCAGAAAGAAGCGCTCAAGGCCCTGCGCAGCGAGGTCGACATCCTGACCCTGACCGCCACGCCGATCCCGCGCACCCTTAACATGGCCGTGGCCGGCATGCGTGACCTGTCGATCATCGCCACGCCGCCGGCGCGGCGGCTGTCGGTGCGCACGTTCGTCATGGAGCAGAACAAGAGCACCGTAAAGGAGGCACTGCTGCGCGAACTGTTGCGCGGTGGCCAGGTGTACTACCTGCACAACGATGTAAAGACCATCGAGAAATGCGCCGCCGACCTCGCCGAACTGGTGCCCGAGGCACGCATCGGCATAGGCCACGGGCAGATGCGCGAGCGCGAGCTCGAACAGGTGATGAGCGACTTCTACCACAAGCGCTTCAACGTACTGATCGCCTCGACCATCATCGAAACCGGCATCGACGTGCCCAGCGCCAACACCATCATCATCGAGCGTGCCGACAAGTTCGGCCTGGCCCAGCTGCACCAGCTGCGCGGCCGTGTGGGACGCAGTCACCACCAGGCCTACGCCTACCTGCTGACCCCGCCGCGCCAGCAGATCACCCCGGACGCCGAAAAGCGCCTGGAAGCGATCGCCAATACCCAGGACCTGGGAGCGGGTTTCGTTCTGGCTACCAACGACCTGGAGATCCGCGGTGCGGGCGAGCTGCTCGGCGAAGGCCAGAGCGGGCAGATTCAGGCAGTCGGTTTCACCCTGTACATGGAAATGCTCGAACGCGCGGTGAAGTCGATCCGCAAGGGCGAGCAGCCCAACCTCGACCAGCCGCTGGGTGGCGGCCCGGAAATCAACCTGCGTCTGCCGGCACTGATTCCCGCGGACTACCTGCCCGACGTGCACGCCCGCCTGATTCTCTACAAGCGCATCGCCTCGGCGGTGGACGAGGACGGTCTCAAGGACCTGCAGGTGGAGATGATCGACCGCTTCGGCCTGCTGCCAGAGCCGACCAAGAACCTGGTGCGCCTGACCCTGCTCAAGCTGCAGGCCGAGCAACTGGGCATCACCAAGGTCGATGGCGGCCCGCAGGGTGGACGCATCGAGTTCGGCGCCAGCACGCCGGTCGATCCGCTGACCCTGATCAAGCTGATCCAGAGCCAGCCCAAGCGCTACAAGTTCGAAGGCGCCACGCTGTTCAAGTTCATGGTGCCGATGGAGCGCGCCGAGGAGCGTTTCAACGTCATCGAGGCGCTGTTCGAACGCCTTGCGCCGAAAGCCGGTTGATATGCCCGATGAGCGCTTGATCGATACCCTGCAACCGCGTCCTCGGTTGTGGCTGGGCAGTGTCGAGTTCAGCGCTTTCGAACCGCGCAACGGCAAGATGCAGCGCTACGTGCAGCACCGCGCGGCGCTGGCCTACGGCTACGCGGGTGAGTATGTCAGCGGCCCGCGGCCCACTGCCGTGGCTCGCCAGTGGAACAACCAGAGCGCCCGGATCCAGCGCCAGCCGGCCGCCGAGCGGGCCCTGCGCGAGCAGTTGCAGGGCATCGGGTTCAAACTCGCCACCCGTCAAAGCAAGGCGCTGCCCGAAAGCGCCGGCGAAATCTTCGAGCTGCCCAGCGATGCCGCCTGGCTGCGTTTCATCCTCAACGAACTGCCGGGGTTGCGCGAGCAAGGCTGGGAAATCGAATACGCCGAAGATTTCGCGTTCGACCTGACGCCGGTCGAGCGCTGGTACGCCGCAATCGAAGAAGGGCCGGAACGCGACTGGTTCGATCTGGAGCTGGGCATCGTGGTCGACGGCGAGCCGCTGAGCCTGCTGCCGATCCTGATCAACCTGCTGCGCAGCCACCCTGAGTTGCTCAACCCGGCGCACCTGGCGCGACGGCGCGACGACGAGCAGATCCTGGTGCCCATCCACACCTCCCACCTCGGCGGCCATAGAACCCTGCAGGTCGCCCTGCCCTACGGGCGCCTGAAGCCGGTGCTGGCGACCCTGGGCGACTTCTACCTGCGCGAGCCTGGCGAAACCTCGATCCGCCTGGCCACAGCCGATGCCACGCGCCTGGAGGGGCTGCAGGCATTGTCCCTGGATTGGCAAGGCGGCGAGCAGGTACGCCATTTCGCCGAACGGCTGCGCGACATTCGCCACTGCCCGGTGGCAGCACCCGAAGGCCTGAATGCAACCTTGCGCCCCTACCAGCTGGAGGGCGTGAGTTGGATGCAGGCCCTGCGGCAGCTGGAAGTGGGCGGCATCCTGGCCGACGACATGGGCCTGGGCAAGACCCTGCAGACCCTTGCCCACCTGTTGATCGAAAAACAGGCGGGGCGCCTGGATCGCCCGGCCATGGTGGTGATGCCCACCAGCCTGGTGCCCAACTGGCAGGACGAGGCCGCCCGCTTCGCGCCGACCCTCAAGGTCCTCGCGCTGCACGGTGCCACGCGCAAGAAACACTTCGACCATCTGGCCGATTACGATGTATTGCTGACTACCTATGCCCTGCTGCCCAAGGACATCGAGGTGCTCGAGCAGGTGCCGCTGCACGTCTTGGTACTCGACGAAGCCCAGTACATAAAGACCCCTGGCAGCAAGGCCGCGCAGACGGCTCGCCGGCTGAACGCACGGCAACGCCTGTGCCTGAGCGGCACGCCCCTGGAGAACCACCTGGGCGAACTGTGGTCGCTGTTCCATTTCCTCATGCCCGGCTGGCTGGGTGACAGCAAACAGTTCAGCCGCAACTACCGCGTGCCGATCGAAAGGCAAGGCGACGAGGCACGCCTGCAACATCTGAACGCGCGCATCAAGCCGTTCCTGTTGCGTCGAACCAAGGAACAGGTGGCCACCGAGCTGCCGGCCAAGAGCGAGATCGTCCACTGGGTCGAACTCAATGAGGCGCAGCGCGATGTGTACGAGACGGTACGCCTGGCGATGGACAAGAAGGTCCGGGCCGAGATCGACCGCAAGGGTCTGGCGCGCAGCCAGATCATCATTCTCGAAGCGTTGCTCAAGCTGCGCCAGGTCTGCTGCGACCTGCGTCTGGTCAACAGCGTTGCGCCACCTGCACCAGGGCACAGTTCGGGCAAGCTGACCAGTCTGCTGCAGTTGCTCGAAGAACTGCTGGGCAACGGTCGGCGCATTCTGCTGTTCTCCCAGTTCACCTCGATGCTGGGCCTGATCGAACAGGAGTTGCACAAGCGCGGCGTGCCCTATGCGTTGCTCACCGGCACCACCCGCGACCGCCGGGCGCCGGTCAAGGACTTCCAGGACGGCAAGCTGCAGATCTTCCTGATCAGCCTCAAGGCCGGCGGGGTGGGCTTGAATCTGACGGCGGCGGACACGGTCATCCATTACGATCCGTGGTGGAACCCTGCAGCCGAGCACCAGGCCACCGACCGCGCCTATCGGATCGGCCAGGAGAAACCGGTGTTCGTCTACAAGCTGATCACCCGTGGCACCGTGGAGGAAAAGATCCAGCGCCTGCAGCAGGAGAAGTCGGCCCTGGCGGCGGGCGTTCTCGATGCCCGCGAAGGCAGTGACTGGCGCCTGCAGGGCGACGACATCGACGCCCTGCTCGCACCACTGCCCAGCCCTCCTGCCCAGCGCCGCTGAACGCGGATTCAGTCGACGAAGTCGGCGACCGTTTCGCGCTCTCCCAGCAGGAACGCATCGGCCACCAGACGCAGGGGCTGCAGGTCGGTATCGCTTCGACCGGCCTCGATCAGCTGCGCGAAGTGCCGGTAGAGCAATGGGTATTCGCCTGTCGTTGCGAGCGTCTGCGGTACGTCGTCGATCAGCAGGTGTGCACCGCCATGGGTCAGGCGCAGGCAGCCTTCGGCGCAGCGCACCTCGATCTGCCACAGTTCGTCGTGGCCATGGTCCCAATCGAACGCGGCGCTGACCGCCAGGCTAGTGGCGTCACTGATGGTCAGGTCGGCGGCAATCGGCGCCTGCCGGTTGCCGGGAAAGCGCAGGCTGGCGTGGGTGACGAACAGCGGTTCGGGCAAGACGTGGCTGATGATCGACAGGGCGTTGATACCTGGATCGAACACACCCAGCCCCCCGGCCTGCCAGATCCACTGCTGGCCCGGGTGCCACTTGCGCACGTCTTCCTTCCACTGGACCGCGACCGCCTGCAGCTGCTTGCCCACCAGCCAGCCCCGCGCGGCCTCGACGCCTGCGGCGAAGCGTGAGTGCCAGGCGAACAGGCACGTCACGCGCTTCTCGGCGGCCAGTTCGACCAATGCCATGGCCTCACCGAGGCTTGCGCAGGGTGGTTTTTCCACCAGCACATGCTTGCCGGCCTGCAGGGCTTCACGCACGTGTGCATAACGGCCCTGGGGCGGCGTGCAGAAGGCCAGCGCCTGGATATCCGGACGTTGGTCGAGCAGCTCGCGCAGGCTGCCGAAATGCGCCACACCAGGGCAAGGTGGGCCCAGCGTGGCCACTGCAGCCAGTTCGAAGGCGGGGTTGTCGCGCAGGGCGGGCACATGCTGATCCTGGGCGATCTTGCCGTAGCCGACCACGCCGAGACGAATGGGGGACATCGTTCACTCCTTTTTTATTGTTTGGCTGGGGCGTTATAGCAGTTACGCGGCTGCCGGCATACGCAGTGGCGTACAAGCGGCCAACGGGGATCGGACCGGGACTTGCATGCAGTCGGGCTGTCCATCACCGAAGTTGCGAGCCCGCCATGCCCGATCGCGCCCTGCCTGAACGCCCCATGCCCCCTGCCCTGCGCTTCATGCTGGCCGCCCGCCGCAGCGAGCTGGAAGGTCTGCGCGGACTTGCCGACACCTGCGAGCTGGTGACGTTGATCAGCCGTCTGGTGCATGCGTTGCAGCGCGAGCGGGGCTACACCAATCTCTACCTGGGCAGCCAGGTCGAAACCTACCGCAGCCAACTGGACGTGCACACCGAACAGGCACGGGCACTGGAACAGGATGTGCTGCAGCGGTTGCAGGCCATGGATCTGAACGCGGCCAGCGCTGCCGACCGTGCCCGCTTGTTCAACCGTGTGGCCTACGTTCTGCACGGCTTCGACGAACTGCCCGGGCTGCGTCGGCGCATCCGCGAACGCCTGCTGGGCCCCGGCGTCGCCACGGCGGCCCTGACCCGCCTGGTGGGTGGGCTCATGGCGGTGGTGTTCGAAGCGGCCGACACCGCCATCGATCCCAGTATCACCCGAGTGCTGGTGGCGCTGTTCAACTTCATGCAGGGCAAGGAGCTGGCCGGCCAGGAACGCGCCACCGGCGTGGCAGGCTTCTCGGCAGGCTTCTTCGATGCCGGTGTGCAGGAGCGCATCCTGCATCTGACGCAAAGCCAGCAGCGCTGCTTCCAGACCTTCGACGAGTTCGCCGACCCTGTAGCCGGGCAGCGCTGGGCCGACCTGCAGCGCAGCGAGATCACCGCACAGTTGGAACGCCTGCGCGAGGTGGGTATGCGCACCTCGGCGCAATACCCCGTCGACCCGGGCCTGTCGCAGCTGTGGTTCGAACTGCACAGCCAGCGCATCGACCAGATGCACGAAGTAGAGAAACACCTGGCCGAACAACTGCTCGCCAGCTGCCAGAGCAGCATCAAGCTGGCCCACGCCGACCTGGACAACCACCGCGTGCTGCTGCAGCGCCTGGCCAGCCTGGAAACCATGGGCTGCGGCGATGCCCGCCTGTTCAGCGTGCATGCCAGCGATCTCGACAGCCCGGCGCCCGACGGCCACGGCCCACAGATGGGCCGCTCGTTGCTGGACCTGCTGCAGGCCCAGACCCATCGCCTGCAGGACGCCAACCTGCAACTGGACGAGGCGCGCCAGGCGCTCAACGAACGCAAGCTGGTAGAACGGGCCAAGCAGCTGCTGATGAATGAATACGCTTTGAGCGAAAGCGAAGCCTACACCCGACTGCGGCAATCGGCGATGTCGCGCGGGCTGCGCATGGTCGACATGGCGCAGAACGTACTGGCCGTGGCCGGCAAAGGTTGATGCCGACATTGCGCCCTATTTGCGCACCCGGCACGCGGCATGCTCCGCATCCGTGCACGGCGGCGCGACCGGGCGCTGACAAACAGCCACGGGGCGTGGCTGCCGCCGCCTTGGCACGCAATCTGCTTTGAGACCTGCAGGACCGCAGCCACCTGCGGTCGACATTTCGAATCCTGGACAACGGTGTCCACGCGTTCCCGGCAGCACTGCCGGGAGTGCGTGAACATCGTTTTTTTTTGCATTTTTTTTGGCCGCCACCAGCAGGGGAATCAGCGATGGATGACAAGCCTTTCAAAGGACACCCGGAAAGCGCACACGACGCCAAGCGTCGGCACTTTCTCAAGCAGTCGTTGACCGTCGCCGGTGCCGGCGCCGCCCTCGGCCTGCTGCCACCGGGACTGTCTTCGGCGGTGTGGGCGGCGGGGAGCGACGGCCTGGAAACCACCACGGCCAAGCTGGGCTTCATCGCCCTCACCGATGCCGCGCCGCTGTTCGTCGCCGACGAGAAAGGCTTTTTCGCCAAGCATGGCATGACCGGAGTGGAAGTGCTCAAGCAGTCGTCCTGGGGTACCACACGGGACAACCTGGTGCTGGGCGCGGCCGCCAATGGCATCGACGGCGCACACATTCTCACCCCAATGCCCTACCTGATCGCGGCCGGCAAGGTCACTCCCAACAACCAGCCGGTGCCCATGTACATCGTGGCGCGCCTGAACCTGGCCGGCCAGTGCATCTCGGTGGGCAACGAACACGCCGACCTCAAGCTGGGCCTGGATTCCGCACCGTTCAAAGCGGCGCTGGCCAGCAAGCGTGCCAGCGGCAAGACCGTCAACGCGGCGATGACCTTCCCCGGCGGCACCCACGACCTGTGGTTGCGCTACTGGCTGGCCGCAGGCGGCATCGACCCGAACAAGGACCTGTCGACCATCGTCGTACCGCCGCCGCAGATGGTTGCCAACATGAAGGTCGGCAGCATGGACAGCTTCTGCGTCTGCGAGCCGTGGAACGCCCAGCTCATCAACCAGAAGATCGGCTACACCGCCAACACCACCGGCGAGATCTGGAACAAGCACCCCGAGAAAGCCCTGGCCCTGCGCGCCGACTACGTCGACAAGAACCCCAACGCGACCAAGGCGCTGCTCAAGGCAGTGATGGAAGCGCAGATGTTCTGCGAGCAGCCGCAGAACAAGGAAGAAGTCGCGCAGATCTGCGCCAAGCGGCGCTGGATCAACGCGCCTGTCGCCGACATCACCGAGCGCATGAAAGGCAACTTCGATTACGGCAACGGCAAGGTGGTCAACGACAGTCCGCACATCATGCGCTACTGGGACGACTTCGCCTCCTACCCGTTCAAGAGCCACGACCTGTGGTTCCTCACCGAGAACAAGCGCTGGGGCTACCTGCCCAAGGACTTCGACAGCCAGGCGCTGATTGCCAAGGTCAATCGCTCCGACTTGTGGCGCCTGGCCGCTGCGGAACTGAACGTGCCAGCGGCGCAGATTCCCGATTCCGACTCGCGCGGCATCGAAACCTTCTTCGACGGCAAGACCTTCGATCCACAGAACCCTCAGGCCTATCTCGACAGCCTGTCCATCAAGGCCCTGGCCTGATGTTTCCCGCACGCACCGGAGGTCATCATGAATGCTGAAGTGAAGAAGCTGCACAGCGCCGCGCAAGCGGTCGCCAAGGCTCAGGTCAAGCCGCCGGTACTGGCGGGCTTGCTGAAGAACACCCGGCGCTTCGTGCTTCAGCAGTGTCTGCCGCCGGTGGTGATCGGCGCCCTGCTGTTGCTGGTCTGGCAGTTGGTCTGCAGTGGCAAGGGCGCTGCGCTGCCGCCGCCTACCCAGGTGATCACCGACACCTGGGAACTGATCGTCGATCCGTTCTACGACAACGGCGGCAATGACAAGGGCATGGCCTGGCAGTTGCTGGCAAGTCTGTCGCGGGTCGCCTATGGCTACGCCCTGGCCGTGGTGGTGGGGATCAGCCTGGGCGTGCTGGTGGGGCAGTCGACCTGGGCGATGCGCGGGCTCGATCCACTGTTCCAGATCCTGCGCACCGTGCCACCCCTGGCCTGGCTGCCGCTGTCGCTGGCCGGTTTCAAGGACAGCTATCCTTCGGCGATCTTCGTGATCTTCATCACCGCCATCTGGCCGATCATCATCAACACCTCGGTCGGCGTGCGCAACATCCCCGAGGACTACCGCAACGTGGCCAAGGTGCTACGCCTCAATGGCGCGGAATACTTCAGCAAGATCATGCTGCCGGCTGCCGCGCCCTACATCTTTTCCGGCCTGCGCATCGGCGTCGGCCTGTCGTGGCTGGCGATCATCGCCGCCGAGATGCTGATCGGCGGCGTCGGGATCGGCTTCTTCATCTGGGACGCCTGGAACGCTTCGCGCATCAGCGACATCATCCTCGCCCTGGCCTACGTGGGGGTGGTCGGCTTCTGCCTCGACCGCCTGGTGGCGATGGTCGGACGCCTGGTCACCCGCGGCACTTCGCAAAGCTGAGGAGGCAACATGAGCCATTACTTGAGTATCGAAAACGTCGACAAGCACTTCGAGCGCGATGGTGTCACCAGCCAGGTGCTGCGCGGCATCAACCTCAATGTCGCGCGTGGCGAGTACATTTCCATCATCGGCCATTCGGGATGCGGCAAGTCGACGGTGCTGAACATCGTCGCAGGGCTCATCGAGTCGAGCAACGGCGCGGTGATCCTCGACGGCAAGGAAGTGCGCCAGCCAGGGCCCGACCGCAGCCTGGTGTTCCAGAACCATTCGCTGCTGCCTTGGCTGACCGTCTATGAAAACGTCGCGCTGGGGGTGGACAAGGTCTTCAAGCGCAGCAAGAGTAAAAGCGAACGCCACGCCTGGACCTTGCACAACCTGGAAATGGTCAACATGACCCACGCCCTGCACAAGCGTCCGAGCGAGATATCCGGCGGCATGAAGCAGCGCGTCGGCATCGCTCGGGCGCTGGCGATGCAGCCCAAGGTGCTGTTGCTCGACGAGCCGTTCGGCGCCCTTGATGCTCTGACTCGGGCGCACCTTCAGGATGAGGTGATGCGCATCCAGAGCGAGCTGCACAACACGGTGATGATGATTACCCACGATGTCGACGAGGCGGTGCTGCTGTCAGATCGCATTGTGATGATGACCAACGGTCCGGCCGCGACCATCGGCGAAATCCTCACCATCGACCTGCCGCGTCCGCGCAGCCGACTGGCCCTGGCCGACGACCCGCGCTACAACCAGTACCGCCTGGCGGTGTTGAGTTTCCTCTACGAGAAGCAGGGCAAAGTCATCGAAGCGGTTGCCTGATTCACCGCAGTGATCACCGACGCGGCTCGCGCCGCTGCTACAGGGGAATGCAACCCCCCTGTAGCAGCGGTCCGTGGCCGCGAAACGGGCGCTGCGGTGCATCTGTCAATCCGCGGTGCCCCTTTCGCGGCCACGGACCGCTCCTACGGGTTGGCTGCCACGAGGCGCGGGCGAACGAACGCCGATTGGGGTCGGTCTACTGAATGCCGACCAGCGCGTGCAACCCGTGCAAATTTGCAGGCAACACCTGCATTAATCTGCATTGAAAGCTGCAAACTTGCCTGTCACGATCGCCTGGTCCGCTTATTTATCTCAGGAAATCAATAACAAGCAGGGATTCAGCGATGACAGCTCAGGTATTCCCCCCGCTCCAGCGGTCCCCGCTGGGCCTCGACACTCAAGTGCTCGGCGAGGTTCGCAACCACATCGGTCACGTGACCCTCAACCGCCCCGCCGGTCTGAATGCGCTCACGCTGGACATGATCCGAGCCCTGCGCGGCTACCTGGATGCCTGGGCCCTGGACCCGCACATCCATGCAGTCGTCCTGCGCGGCGCCGGCGAGCGTGGCTTCTGCGCCGGTGGCGACATCCGCAGCCTCTACCACAGCCATCTCAACCAGGACGCCCTGCGCGAAGTGTTCTTCAACGAAGAATATGCACTGGACCAATGCCTGCATCAGTACCGCAAGCCAGTCATGGCGCTGCTCGACGGCTATACCCTGGGCGGCGGCATGGGTCTGGCACAGGCAGCCGAACTGCGCGTGGTCACCGAGCGCAGCAAGCTGGGCATGCCCGAAGTGGCCATCGGGTATTTTCCCGATGTCGGCGCGAGCTATTTCCTGAGCCGCATCCCCGGCGAAATCGGCACCTACCTGGGCGTCACCGGCGTCCAGATCGAGGCAGCCGATGCGCTCTACTGCGGCTTGGCTGACTGGTACGTGGAAAGCGACCGCCTGGGCCTGCTGGATGAGCGCCTGGACAAACTGCAATGGAGCGACAATGCCCTCAAGGACCTGCAGGGTGTGCTTGCCCGCCTCGGTGTGCAGACGCTTGCCGACGCCCCGCTGCACCGCTTGCGGCCGGCCATCGACCACTTTTTCGGCCAGGACGACCTGACCAGCCTGGTCGAGCAGCTGGAGCACGTGAACGTCGCCGACAGCCAGGCGTGGGCACAGAATACCGCGCGGCTGATGCGCACCCGCTCACCGCTGGCCATGGCAGTGACCCTGGAGCTGCTGCGCCGCGGTCGCCACTGCAGCCTGGAAGCCTGCTTCGCCCTGGAGCTGCATCTCAACCGCCAGTGGTTCGAACAGGGTGACCTGATCGAGGGCGTGCGTGCTTTACTGATCGACAAAGACAAGAACCCGCGTTGGAACCCACCGACGCTAGACCGGCTCACACGCGCACGCGTCGAGCCATTCTTCCAAGGCCTCTGAGGCCGGAGTCTGCCATGCAAGACCTGGAACTGAGCGAAGAACAGATCATGATCCGCGACATGGCGCGCGACTTCGCCCGCGCTGAAGTGGCGCCCCACGCGCGTGCCTGGGAACAGGCGGGCTGGATCGACGATGCCCTGGTGGCACAGATGGGCGCCCTCGGCCTGCTGGGCATGGTGGTGCCCGAACAATGGGGCGGCAGCTATACCGACTACGTCGCCTATGCCCTGGCGGTGGAGGAGATTTCCGCTGCCGACGGCGCGTTGGGGGCGCTGATGAGTGTGCACAACTCGGTAGGCTGTGGGCCCCTGCTCAACTACGGCAGCCCGGCCCAGCAGGACACTTGGCTGGCCGCCCTGGCCAGTGGCGAGGTGATCGGCTGTTTCTGCCTCACCGAACCCCAGGCCGGTTCCGAAGCCAACAATCTGCGCACCCGCGCCGTGCTCGACGGCGAGCATTGGGTGATCGACGGCGCCAAGCAGTTCGTCACCAATGGACGACGTGCCAAGCTGGCCATCGTGTTTGCAGTCACCGATCCGGAGCTGGGCAAGAAAGGCCTGTCGGCCTTCCTGGTGCCTACCGACACACCAGGTTTCACCGTCGACCGCAGCGAGCACAAGCTCGGTATTCGTGCCTCCGACACCTGTGCAATCACCTTGAGTCAGTGCCGAGTACCCGCCGCCAATCTGCTCGGCGAACGCGGCAAGGGCCTTAATATCGCCCTCTCCAATCTGGAAGGCGGCCGTATCGGCATCGCCGCCCAGGCACTGGGCATCGCACGCGCCGCCTTCGAAGCGGCACTGGGCTACGCCCGCGAACGCGTGCAGTTCGGCAAGCCGATCATCGAACACCAGAGCGTGGCCAACCTGCTGGCCGACATGCAGGTGCAGGTCAACGCTGCACGCCTGCTGGTGCTGCACGCCGCACGCCTGCGCAGTGCCGGTCTGCCCTGCCTGTCCGAAGCCTCGCAGGCAAAGCTGTTCGCCTCGGAAATGGCCGAACGGGTCTGCTCCAGCGCCGTGCAGGTGCACGGGGGCTACGGTTATCTCGAAGATTACCCCGTGGAAAAGTATTACCGCGACGCGCGCATCACCCAGATCTACGAAGGCTCCAGCGAGATCCAGCGCATGTTGATTGCACGCGAGCTGCGCAACTATCTGCTGTAGTACCGCATGTAACACCTGCCATCGAAGGGGGCTGGTCAACGACCAGCCCCCTTTCGCTCAATGCCCCTTGAACTGCGGCTCGCGCTTGGCGATGAACGCCGCCATGCCCTCTTTCTGATCTTCGCTGGCAAACGCCGCGTGGAACACCCGCCGCTCGAAACGCACGCCTTCGGACAAGCTCACCTCGAAAGCGCGGTTGACGCTCTCCTTGACCATCATGGCGATCGGCAGTGACTTGGCCGCGATTTGCTGCGCAACCTCCAGCGCCTCGTCGAGCAGACGGTCGGCGGCCACGATACGGGCAACCAGCCCTGCCCGCTCCGCTTCCTCGGCGCCCATCAAGCGGCCGGTCAGGCACAGCTCCATGGCCTTGGCCTTGCCCACCGCATGGGTCAGACGCTGGGTGCCGCCCATGCCCGGCAGCACGCCGAGCTTGATCTCCGGCTGGCCGAACTTGGCATTGTCGGCGGCAAGGATGAAATCGCACATCAACGCCAGCTCGCAGCCTCCGCCCAAGGCAAAACCGGCCACGGCAGCGATCATCGGCTTGCGCCGATTGGCGACCCGGTCGCTCTCGTGGAACAGATCGTCGAGGTAGATCTGCGGGTAGCGCAGCTCCGCCATTTCCTTGATGTCGGCGCCGGCGGCAAACGCCTTGGCAGACCCGGTGAGGACGATGCAACCGATCTCGCGATCGCTTTCCAGGCGATCGAGGGCCTGGTTCAATTCGTCGATCAACTGCGCGTTGAGGGCATTCAACGCCTGCGGTCGATTGAGCGTTATCAAGCCTACGCGGCCGCGTGTTTCCAAGAGGATGGTTTCAAAAGCCATGGCATTGTCTCCAGATAGAGGCATTTTCTGCCCCCCGATTATTGTTGTTGTATCGACCCATGGGCAGCGTACTGCCCATGATCGCGTGTCGTGTTTGTAGCATTCTGAAACCTGATACCGGACATTCTTTGGCCGCAGCCGGGCACCACCGGCCCATGCCAACCTCCAATGGGTGCTACGGTGCGGACCTGCGACACCCTGCGTCCAAGCGTCCACGCTGCATCACAGTCCACTCCAGGAGGTCCCCCATGCTTCGCCTGTCCACGCTGGCGCTCGCCGGCATCTTTGCCCAACCACTGCTGGCCGCCGATTCGTCGCCCAGCTATGGCCCCGAACTGCAAGGCTTCGACTATCCGTACACGCTGCAACATTACGCCTTCGAGTCCCAGGGCAAAAGCCTGCAAATGGGTTATATGGACGTCGCCGCCAACGGCAAGGCCAACGGCCGCACCGTGGTCCTGATGCATGGCAAGAATTTCTGCGGCGCTACCTGGGAAAGCTCGATCAAGGCGCTCAGCGACGCCGGGTACCGCGTGGTGGCGCCCGACCAGATCGGCTTCTGCACCTCCAGCAAGCCCGAGCACTATCAATACAGCTTCCAGCAATTGGCCAACAACACCCATGACCTGCTGACCCGCATCGGGGTCAAGGAAGCGGTGATCATGGGTCATTCCACCGGCGGCATGCTCGCGACTCGCTACGCCCTGATGTTCCCCGAAGACACTGAGCGCCTGGCCATGGTCAATCCCATCGGCCTGGAAGACTGGAAAGCCATGGGCGTGCCCTATCGCAGCGTCGACCAGTGGTTCGAACGCGAGACCAAGGTCACCGCCGAAGGCATCCGCAACTACGAGCGCAGCACCTATTACGGCGGTCGCTGGAAGCCCGAATACGACCGTTGGGTAGACATGCTCGCGGGGTTGAACAAGGGGCCGGGGCATACCTTGGTGGCATGGAATTCGGCGTTGATCTACGACATGATCTTCACCCAGCCGGTGGTCTACGAGTTCAAGGACCTGCAGGTGCCGACCCTGCTGCTGATCGGCGACGCCGACACCACCGCGATCGGCAGCGACATCGCGCCACCTCAGGTCAAGGCCACGCTGGGCAAATACACCGTGCTGGGCAAGCAGGCCAGCCAGCTGATTCCTCACAGTACCCTGGTGGAATTCGCCAGGCTTGGCCATGCACCGCAAATGGAGGTGCCGGCGCGCTTCCACAAGGCCCTGCTCGATTGGCTGGACACTCCCCAGAAACCGCTGTGACAAGAGGCAACCCCCATGCGAATAGCCGTCATCGACGACTGGCAATCGGTGGCTGAAAGCGTGGTCGACTGGACCCCGCTACAAGCCGTAGGCGAGCTCGATTTCATTCACGATTACCCCGGCGAAAGCGCAGTGCTGGCCGAGCGCCTTGCGCCCTACGCCATCATCTGCGTGATGCGTGAACGCACGCTGTTCGACGCCGGCCTGCTCGAACGACTGCCGCAGCTCAAGCTACTGGTGACCGGGGGCATGCGCAACGCAGCCATCGACCTGCAGGCCGCAGCCCGCCTGGGCATTCAGGTGGCCGGCACGGACAGCTACAAGCATGCTGCGCCGGAACTGACGTGGGCGCTGCTGATGGCGCTGACCCGTGATCTGCTCGGCGAAGCCAACTCGCTGCGCGCTGGCGGCTGGCAGGTGGGCCTGGGTGGCGATCTGCACGGCAGCACACTGGGCCTGCTGGGTCTGGGCAGTATCGGCGAAAAGGTGGCGCGCTTCGGTCAGGCGTTCGGCATGCGCGTGATTGCCTGGAGCCAGAACCTGACGCCCGAGCGGGCGGCGCAGGTGGGGGTCGAATACGTGAGCAAGCAGCAACTGTTCGAGCAGGCCGACGTGCTCAGCGTGCACCTGGTGCTGAGCGACCGCAGCCGGGGACTGGTCGATGCACAGGCGCTGGCATGGATGAAGCCGGGCGCGCGGCTGGTGAACACGTCGCGCGGCCCTATCATCGACGAAACAGCGTTGCTTCAGTCCCTGCGTGACGGCCACCTGGGCGGCGCGGCGCTGGACGTGTTCGACGAAGAACCGTTGGCGCCGGACCATCCGTTCCGGACACTGCCCAACGTGCTGGCAACGCCGCACATCGGCTACGTCAGCGGCAACAACTATCGGCTGTTCTTCAGCCAGATGATCGAAGACATACTGGCCTGGCATTCGGGCCAGCCAGTGCGCCTGCTGACCCCCTGACCTGCTGGCCGCAACGATCAGTCGATCAGGCCCGCACTGCGCAGTGCCGCTGTCGCCTGCTGCCAACGTGGATGCCGGCGGTACTCGACGTCGGCCTGGGTGCGGCCGCGCATGGCGGCGATGCGTGGCGAGGGCTGCACGCCCATGCGCTGCGCAGCGCTCAAGGCCAGTTCGGCCGCCGCGCGGTCGTTGCACACCAGGCCCATGTCACAACCAGCGCTCAGGGCTGCCTCGATACGGCTGGCAGCGTCGCCGACCACATGGGCGCCGGCCATCGACAGGTCGTCGCTGAAAATCACTCCATCGAAGCCCAACTCGCCGCGCAATATGTCCTGCAACCAACGGCGCGAGAAGCCTGCGGGGTTGCTGTCCACCTGCGGGTAGATGACATGTGCCGGCATGACCGCCGCCAGCTTGCCCGCCAGCCGCGCGAATGGCACCAGATCGCAGGCACGAATCTGCTCGAGGCTGCGCTCGTCGGTAGGAATCGCCACATGAGAATCGGCTTCCGCCCAGCCGTGACCGGGAAAATGCTTGCCGCACGCGGCCATGCCGGCAGCGTTCATGCCGCGGATGAACGCGCCCGCCAGCAGCGTGGCCCGCTCGGGGTCGCCCTCGAACGCGCGGGTGCCGACCACGGCGCTGTGCCCGTGATCCAGATCCAGCACCGGCGCAAAACTCAGGTCCAGGCCCACCGCCAGCACCTCGGCGGCCATCAACCAGCCGCAGTGCTCGGCCAGGCCGGCCGCCTCCGCGTGGTGCGCCAGCTCGCGCATGGCCGGCAGACGCACGAAGCCCTGGCGCAGCCGCTGCACTCGCCCACCCTCCTGGTCGACAGCCAGGATCAGGTCGGGCCGCACCGCGCGAATGGCAGCGGTCAACTCGCGTACCTGCCGCGGATGCTCGATGTTGCGCGCGAAAATGATCAGCCCGGCAACTTCGGGCTGGCGCAACAGATGGCGGTCCTCGGCGCTGAGCCAGGTACCGGCAACGTCGACCATCAGGGAGCCTTGCAGACGAGCGCTCATGGATTTTCCTTGTAGAGAGGGAGCTGGAGGGCGACCCGGCACACGTCAGGCCTTGGCAGCGGCCGCGGTGCTCTTGCTGCGTGGCCGCAGTTGAGCGGCGGCCATGGCCTGGTCGGTTACCGCGCTCTGCGCGCGCATGCCTGCGGCAAGAAACGGCACCATCAAGCGCATCACCTGCTCGATCGAGGTGTCGACGCCGAAGTCGGTTTCCGCAATGGCACGCAGCGCCTTGATCCCAGACATGCTGAACGCCGCGGCGCCCAGCATGAAATGCACGCGCCAGAACAGCTCCAGAGGGGGAATGCGTGGTGCGGCTTCGTTGACCAGCAGCATGTACCGGCGAAAGACCTTGCCGTACATGTCTTCCAGGTAACGACGCAAGTGGCCCTGGCTCTGGCTGAAGGCCAGGCCCAGCAGGCGCATGAAGATGGAAAGGTCGTTACCGCTGCGCGGTTGAACGACGAGTGCCTGCTCTACCAGAATTTCCAGCAGCTCTTCCAGGCTGGCCTTGGGCATCGCGCTGGCCTGCCGCCGCTCCAGCTCACGGTCGAGGCTGGCGCAGAAGGGCCCGAGAAATCTGGAGAATACCGCCTGGATGAGCGCTTTCTTCGAACCGAAATGGTAGTTCACTGCCGCCAGGTTGACCCCGGCTTTGCTGGTGATCAGGCGCAGCGAGGTTTCCGCGAAGCCTTTTTCCGCAAAAAGCTGTTCTGCGGCATCGAGGATGCGTTCAACGGTTTCCGACTGGGCCATGGCAACTCCGCCTGACAAACACTTGTTTGAAACATACGTTTCAAATAGCGTGACTGTCAAGTCCATACGGCCTTTTTGTGGCCATGGGGTCACGTATTAAAGCATACAAATTCATCGCCTTAGCGCAGCATGCGAACATCGGCAGGCGACGTACCCGGAAAACGGTATTGCCAAGGGCCATCTACTGTATATAATCCCAGTCACTGTACAAAAAGACAGAGCCATCGACATGTTGAAATTGACGCCACGCCAAGCTGAAATTCTGGCCTTCATCAAGCGCTGCCTTGACGACAATGGCTTTCCACCTACCCGTGCGGAAATTGCTCAGGAACTGGGGTTCAAGTCACCCAACGCGGCCGAAGAACACCTCAAGGCCCTGGCGCGAAAAGGCGCCATCGAGATGACTCCAGGCGCCTCGCGCGGCATCCGCATCCCCGGCTCCGAAGCCCGCAACGACGACGCCAGCCTGCCGGTCGTCGGGCGCGTCGCGGCTGGCGCACCGATCCTGGCGCAGGAACACATCGAAGAGTCCTGCAAGATCAACCCGGGCTTCTTCCATCCGCGCGCCGACTACCTCCTGCGCGTACAGGGCATGAGCATGCGCGACGTCGGCATTCTCGACGGTGACCTGCTTGCCGTGCACACCTGCCGCGAAGTGCGCAACGGGCAGATAGTGGTCGCGCGCATCGGCGACGAGGTCACCGTGAAACGGTTCCAGCGCGAAGGCAACAAGGTTTTCCTGGTCGCGGAAAACCCCGACTTCGCACCCATTGAAGTCGACCTCAAAGATCAGGATCTGGTCATTGAAGGTCTGAGCGTCGGCGTCATTCGTCGATAAGGAGGCATCATGCAGTTTCCCCTGTCACCCCAACAAGCACAAATGTCGCTGTTCGAAGCATTCATGGCTGCACCGGCAACGCCGCTGTTCAAGGAGACCGTCGAGTCGCCGTGGACCGTCGCCGATCCGGATGTATTCAGCGAGATGTCTCTGCGTGGTGCCGCGGGGAACTGCCTGAACCTGCTGGCGCCCATGCTGCGGGAGCTCAGCGAAGAACAGGACGCGCGCTGGCTGACGCTGATCGCTCCGCCTGCAAGCCTGACGCAAGCCTGGCTGCGCGATGCAGGGCTCAATCGCGAGCGCATATTGCTGCTTCAGCCCTGGGGTACGCAAAGCGCCCAGCAATTGGCATGCGAGGCGTTGCGCCTGGGTCGCAGCCATACCGTGGTCAGCTGGCTCAACCCGCTGCCGTCCGTGGCGAGGCAACAATTGATGACAGCGGCGCGCCAGGGCAGCGCGCAGAGCCTGAACATTCGTTTGGGATAAACCTGCGGTAACGGGATACTGCCCGCCCGGGCCAGCGCAAGGCGCTCGCTGCGCGGCAGGATCAGTGCAGGACGTGCGGGCCGTCGTCCTTGTCGATCTCCCCTTCCACCAGCTTGCCGGCCATCTGCACACCGACACTGAGCATGGCCTTGGCCACTTCCACATGCTGGCCCTGCAGGAATGCCTTGGCATCTTCGGAAAAATTCAGCGTCACCAGCGAACCTTCGTCCTCGGCACGACGCAACTCGATGCGGCCGTCAGGCAGCTCGACAATCTCAAGAAAGGACGTTGGCATAAGGACATGTTCTCCACGAAAGGCGGGCATTGTAGCAGTGTCAAGGCAAATCAGCACTCACTGAGCCCTTCGCGGAAACGAACGGTCAAGCCCTTGAGCTGCTGACGCCAGCTTTCGAGCACCTCGCGGCTGAGTTCCGGCTCTTCGACTTCATCCAGATTGACCGCCTGGATCAGCGGCTGGGTCACATCGCCCTTGGGCTTCCTGGGGGCCCTGGGCGGCACGAACAGCGCGCTGTGCGCAGCAAGCAATTGCGCCAGCCAGGTGTGCGAATGCTGGGCCAGCTCCACCAATTCCGCCAGCTCGGGAATGGACGTGCCGTCGAGCGCCTGCGTTGTCAGCAGGTTCTCCGCACGGGCAGTGCCGGCCTGAGGCAGGCGGTAATAGCCGGCGATCTCGTGGCACAGTCCCAACAAGGCACCGTACAGGTGGAACAGCGCGGATTCGCGCTGCGCCTGCAACTGTGCCTGCGCATTGATGGCCTGGCCCAGTTCGGCCTTGCCCATGGATTCCAGTGCCAGCCCGGCGAAATAGATTTTCTGGTTGGTACGGGTATAGAGCTCATAGGCCATGCTGGCGATCTCCGCAGTGAACACTCGACTGCCACAGTGTCGGGAACCTGCCCAGCCAGTGCAAGCCACAAATGAAAAGGCCGCACTGTCCAGGGGACGGTGCGGCCTTGGTGCTGACGGCGCTTCAGCGCTTGTCTTCGACCTTCCAGGTCTTGCCGTCGTAGAAAGCCTTCCAACCGGTCGGCTTGCCCTCGACCTCGCTCTGCACGTACTGCTCCTTGGTCTTGCGGCTGTAGCGGATCACGGTCGGACGGCCGTCCGGGTCCTTGATCGGCGCGTCGAACAGGAAGCTGTACTTGGGATCGATCTCATCCTTGTGCGGGATGATCTCCAGCACCAACGGGGCGCGGGTTTCGCGGTTCTTCGGAAACTGGCTGGCTGCCAGGAACAGACCCGATGCGCCATCGCGCAGCACGTAGGTGTCGTTGACCTTCTCGCACTTGAGCTCGGGCATCTTCACCGCGTCCATCTTGGGCGGTGCCGCTTCGCCACTCTTGAGCAGCTTGCGGGTGTTCTTGCACTCCGGGTTGGTGCAGCCGAAGAACTTGCCGAAACGGCCGGTTTTCAACTGCATCTCGCTGCCGCACTTGTCGCATTCGAGGCTAGGGCCTTCATAGCCCTTGATGCGGTAGTTGCCCTCTTCGATCTCATAGCCGGGGCAGTCGGGGTTGTTCCCGCAGATGTGCAGCTTGCGCTTTTCATCCAGCAGGTACGCATCCATGGCGGTCGAGCAGACCGGGCAGCGGTGCTTGCCGCGCAGAATCTGCGACTCGGACTCGCCTTCGTCGTCGGCCGCGATCTCGTCGCCTGGAATCAGGTTGATGGTGGCCTTGCAGCGTTCCTTGGGTGGCAGCGCATAGCCCGAACAGCCCAGGAACACCCCGGTGGACGCGGTACGGATCATCATCGGCCGGCCGCATTCGCGACAGGCGATGTTGGTCAGGGTTGGCAGGTTGGCGCGCATGCCGCTGTCGGCCGCACCGGCAACGTCCAGCTTGCCCTTGAAGTCACCGTAGAACTCGTCGAGAACGTTCTTCCAGTCGCGCTCACCGTGCGCCACATCGTCGAGGTTCTCTTCCATGCCGGCGGTAAAGCCGTAGTCCATGAGGTTGGAGAAGCTTTCGGACAGCCGCTCGGTGACGATGTCGCCCATCTTTTCCGAGTAGAAGCGACGGTTGTGCAGCGCCACGTAGCCACGGTCCTGGATGGTCGAAATGATCGCCGCGTAGGTGGACGGACGACCGATGCCGCGTTTTTCCATTTCCTTGACCAGGCTGGCTTCGGAATAGCGCGCAGGCGGCTTGGTGAAGTGCTGGGTAGGGTCCAGCTGCAGCAGCTTGAGTTGCTCACCCTGGTTCATTTCCGGCAGCACGTCGTCGTCGCCCGGCTTGCTCATCTGTGGCAGCACACGGGTGTAGCCGTCGAACTTGAGGATACGCCCCTTGGCGCGCAGCTCGAAATCAGCGGCAGCCACGGTAACGGTGGTCGACAGGTACTGGGCAGGCGGCATCTGGCAGGCGAGGAACTGGCGCCAGATCAATTCGTAGAGGCGCTCGGCATCGCGTTCCATGCCGTTCAGCTTGCTCGGATGAGTGTTCACGTCCGATGGGCGAATGGCCTCGTGCGCTTCCTGGGCGCCCTGCTTGCTGCCGTAGACCATCGGCGATTCAGGCAGGTACTTCTTGCCGAACTCGCTTTCGATGTAGGCCCGAGCCATCTCCACGGCGTCGACCGACAGGTTGGTGGAGTCGGTACGCATGTAGGTGATATAGCCAGCTTCGTACAAGCGCTGCGCCATCATCATGGTCTTCTTCACGCCGTAGCCCAGGCGGTTGCTCGCGGCCTGCTGCAGCGTGGAAGTAATGAACGGCGCCGACGGCTTGCTGCTGGTCGGCTTGTCTTCGCGCTTGACGATGCTGTAGCTGGCATCCTTGAGCTTGGCCAGCGCGGCCATGGCCTGGGCTTCGTTCAGGGGCTTGAAGGCTTCGCCGTTCTCGCGAGCCACTTCGAAACGCACCTTGGCGGCCTTGGCCGACGCCAGGTCGGCATGCACTTCCCAGTATTCCTCGGGATTGAACGCGCGGATCTCGCGTTCACGCTCGACCACCAGTTTCACTGCCACAGATTGCACGCGACCAGCGGACAACCCGCGGGCGATCTTCTGCCAGAGCAGCGGCGACACCATGTAGCCGACCACGCGATCGAGGAAGCGTCGCGCCTGCTGTGCATTGACCCGGTCGATGTCCAGCTCGCCGGGGCGAGAGAAGGCTTCCTGGATGGCTTTCTTGGTGATCTCGTTGAACACCACGCGCTTGTAGCGGCTGTCATCGCCACCGATGGCTTCGCGCAGGTGCCAGGCAATGGCTTCCCCCTCGCGGTCCAAGTCCGTCGCCAGATAGATGGTGTCGGCATCCTTGGCCAGCCGGCGCAGTTCCTCGATGACCTTTTCCTTGCCGGGGAGGATCTCGTACTTGGCCTTCCAGCCCTGGTCCGGATCCACGCCCATGCGTGCCACCAACTGCTTGCGGGCCTTTTCCTTGGGCGACAGGGCCGGCGCGTCGGCAGCCGCAGCCTTGCCGCGCTTGGCGGCCGGCTCCTTGCTGGCGCTCGCCGAACCGCTGGTGGGCAAGTCTCGGATATGGCCGATACTCGACTTCACCACGTACTGGTCACCCAGATACTTGTTGATGGTCTTGGCCTTAGCCGGGGATTCCACAATGACCAGCGATTTGCCCATGGATCGGAAAATTCCTGAATACTTGAAATGAAAGGCATGCGGCGCCTTGCGAGGCCCCGCTATATATAGTGGTGAGGACGTGAGGTCAAGCGCCGAGGTTCAAGCGGTCGGCGTCTGCGGAACGGAAAACAGGCTGGGTTCGGCCTTCACCAAAGCAAAGCGCGGGACGCTCTCGCCGTCAACCTCGACCGACTCCAGGAACATGCTCAGCGGACGCACCCAGAGGCCGAATTCACCGTACAGCGCCTGATAGAACACGACTTCCTGTTCGTCCTCGGAACTGCGCGCGACGCCATAGACACGATACTCGGGGCCTTTGTAATGACGATAGAGCCCTGGTTGTATATGCATGTTGCGCCTCGCTTGAAATACTCGATTGAAATACTTTTCCAAATAGATCCGAAAAAACAAAACCGGGACACTGGGCCCCGGTTCGTTCGACTCGCTCGTCAGGACTAGACGCGCTCGAAGACCGTGGTGATGCCCTGCCCCAGGCCTACGCACATGGTAGCCAGGCCGAATGTGCCGCCATTCTGCTTCATGACATTGAGCAGCGTGCCGGAAATTCGTGCACCTGAACAACCGAAAGGATGCCCCAGGGCGATCGCGCCGCCATGCAGGTTAACCTTCTCGTTCATCTTGTCGAGCACTTTCAGATCCTTCAGCACAGGCAGGGCCTGTGCGGCGAAGGCTTCGTTGAGTTCGATGAAGTCGATGTCAGCAATGCCCAGACCTGCGCGCTTGAGCGCTTTCTGGGTGGCTGGAACCGGCCCGTAGCCCATGATCGCGGGGTCGACACCGGCCACTGCCATGGAGCGGATTACCGCCAATGGCGTGATGCCCAGGTCCTGGGCGCGCTGCGCCGACATCACGATCATGCACGAGGCACCGTCGGTGATCTGCGACGACGTACCGGCCGTGACCGTACCGCCCTTCGGGTTGAAGGCAGGCTTGAGTGCCGCGAGGCTTTCCAGGGTGGTGTCGGGACGAATCGTTTCATCGTAGTCGAAGACCTTGATGAAGCCGTTCTCGTCGCACCCCTGCATCGGGATGATCTCGTCCTTGAACTTGCCCTGGACCGTAGCCTGGTGCGCCAGCTGGTGCGAGCGCACGCCGAAGGCATCCTGCTGTTCGCGAGTGATGCCGTGCATTTTGCCGAGCATCTCGGCGGTAAGGCCCATCATGCCCGAAGCTTTCGCGGCGTACAGCGACATGTGCGGGTTCGGATCGACGCCGTGCATCATGCCGACGTGGCCCATGTGCTCGACGCCGCCGACCACGAACACATCGCCGTTGCCGGTCATGATCGCCTGGGCGGCAGTGTGCAGCGCGCTCATGGACGAGCCGCACAGGCGGCTGACGGTCTGGCCGGCTGCAGTGTGCGGGATCTGCGTCATCAGGGACGCCATCCGGGCGATGTTCCAACCCTGCTCCAGGGTCTGGTTGACGCAGCCCCAGATCACGTCCTCGACTTCGGCCGGGTCCACCTTGGCGTTGCGTTCCAGCAGCTTGCTGATCAAGTGCGCCGACATATCCTCGGCGCGGGTGTTGCGGTGCATGCCGCCTTTGGAGCGGCCCATGGGGGTGCGACCGAAGTCGACGATCACCACGTCTCTAGGATTCAAGCTCATCAGTCATTCACCCTTGTTCTGTACGTTGGCCGCTTGCCCGAAGAAGGTCTGGCCAGCACGCGCCATTTCACGAAGCTTCTGCGTCGGCTGGTACAGCGGACCCAGTTCGGCGTAGCGGTCGGCCAGTTCGACGAATTCGGCAACGCCCAGCGAATCGATGTAGCGCAGCGCACCGCCGCGGAACGGAGGGAAACCGATGCCATAGACCAGGCCCATGTCGGCCTCGGCTGCAGTCTCGACGATGCCGTCTTCCAGGCAGCGTACGGTTTCCAGGCACAGCGGGATCATCATCCAGTTGACGATGTCTTCGTCGCAGACCTCGCGCTGTTCGTAGATCACCGGCTTGAGCACGTCCAGCGCCGCAGGATCGGCCACCTTTTTCGGCTTGCCGCGCTTGTCGGTTTCGTAGGCATAGAAGCCCTTGCCGTTCTTCTGACCCAGGCGGTTGGCCTCGTACAGCGCGTCGATGGCAGAGCGACGCTCGTCTTTCATGCGATCCGGGAAGCCTTCGGCCATCACGTCACGGCCATGATGGCCGGTGTCGATGCCGACCACGTCCATCAGGTAGGCCGGGCCCATGGGCCAGCCGAATTTCTCCATGACCTTGTCGATGCGCACGAAATCGACACCGGCACTGACCAGCCGGGCGAACCCACCGAAGTACGGGAACAGCACGCGGTTCACCAGGAAGCCGGGGCAATCGTTGACCACGATGGGGTTCTTGCCCATCTTGCGGGCATAGGCCACGGTGGTCGCCACGGCAACCTCACTGGACTTCTCGCCACGAATCACTTCGACCAGCGGCATCATGTGCACCGGGTTGAAGAAGTGCATGCCGACGAAGTTTTCCGGACGCTTGAGTGCCTGGGCCAGCAGGTTGATGGAAATGGTCGAGGTGTTGGACGCCAGGATGGTGTCGTCCTTGACCTGCGCCTCGACCTCGGCCAGCACTGCCTGCTTGACCTTGGGGTTTTCCACCACCGCTTCGACGACGATGTCGACATGGCCGAAATCGCCGTAGGACAGCGTCGGACGAATGTCGTTGAGCGCTTCGGCCATCTTCGCCGGGGTCAGGCGACCTTTTTCGACGCGTGCACCGAGCAGCTTGGACGCCTCGGCCAGGCCCTGTTCGATGCCCTTCTCGTTGATGTCCTTCATCAGGATCGGCGTACCCTTGAGCGCCGACTGATAGGCGATGCCACCGCCCATGATGCCAGCGCCCAGCACGGCCGCCTGACTCACGTCGCGGGCCACCTTGTCGTAGCCACGGGCCTTGCGCTTGAGCTCCTGATCGTTGAGGAACAGGCCGATGAGGCTTTGCGCGGCCGATGTCTTGGCCATCTTGGCAAAACCGGCGGCCTCGATTTCCAGGGCTTTCTCGCGGCCGAAACTGGCGGCTTTCTGGATGGTCTTGATGGCCTCGACCGGCGCCGGGTAGTTGGGCCCGGCCTGGCCTGCGACGAACCCCTTGGCGGTTTCGAAGGCCATCATCTGTTCGATGGCATTGAGCTTGAGCTTGGCCAGCTTGGGCTGGCGCTTGGCCTTGTAGTCGAACTCGCCGCTGATGGCGCGCTTGACCAGGTCTAAAGCAGCAGCCTCCAGCTTGTCCGGCGCCACGACCGCATCGACCGCACCCACCTTGAGCGCATCGTCGGCGCCGTTTTCCTTGCCCGACGCAATCCACTCGATGGCATTGTCGGCGCCGATGATGCGCGGCAGGCGCACCGTGCCGCCGAAACCTGGGTAGATGCCCAGCTTGACCTCGGGCAGGCCGATCTTCGCTTCACTGGACATGACCCGGTAATCGGCAGCCAGGCACATTTCCAGACCGCCGCCCAGGGCGATGCCGTTGATGGCGGCAACCGTCGGCACCTCGAGGTCCTCGAAGTCGCTGAAAATGCGATTGGCCTGGAGGTTGCCCGCGACCAGCTCGGCTTCGGGCAACTTGAAATTCTCGACGAATTCGGTGATGTCCGCACCGACGATGAAGACGTCCTTGCCACTGGCGACGATCACGCCCTTGACCGAAGCGTCGGCCTTGATCGCCGCGATCGCTGCGCGCAGCTCTTCGAGCGTGAGGCGGTTGAATTTGTTGACGGACTCGCCCTTGAGGTCGAAACGCAGTTCGACGATGCCACTTTCAAGAGCCTTCACCGTGATGGCTTTACCTTCGTAAATCATCCACTGATCTCCACGATATGGAAGCTGAACAGTACACGCCTGACGCTGGGTAAAAGGGGGCGGTACATGGCCGCCGCTCTCTGTAGCCAGGCATACCCGTCAGCGCGGTAGTCGGGATAATGCTGGAGCGTGACTGAAAAACGCTCGATTCATACGCCCGTTTGATTGGGCTGCGTGTACATTCACGGAATTGCGGACGATTGTCAAATGCCACGCCAGCCGCGGGAAAACGCGACTTTGCGGTCATTTCTGGAATGCGCGGAAAAGCGTACCTGCGACAGCCTGCCGCAGGCATATGACGATAGCTCGAGACAGCGATCAAGCCAGCGCTTGAAGTACCTTTGCAATATCCTGAAGTACCTTTTCGTCGCCTTTCTCGCCCCAGTACAACGCGAGCATCTGCGGCCCGGCTTCGAGCTTGTAGACGTCGGCGGGCAAGGTAGCCAAGTGAGGCAGCAGCAGTGGGTCGACGCAGGCTTCGCGCCACTGATTGCACCAGACCCCCGGTTCGGTCTGCCAGTAGCTCCAGCTGTCGACCCGGCCCTTGCGGCGTGGCCGATGGTATTGCGCACAGGGATCGGGCGGCTCGACGCTGAGCCAGTGCGGCCACTGCTGGGGGGCCAGTTGCATGGCCAGGCCCATCCGCCGCGCCTGCAGGCGCACGGCCATGCGGCCGCTCTGGCTGCGCGACGGCCGCAGCCATACCATGGGGCTGAGAATCAGCGCAAGGATTGACACGACTATCCACACCGTCATAAAGAGTACACCCGCTAAGCGTTTCAAATAGATCGGCGAGGGTTGTTCATGTTGCGCCCCGCCCAAACAGTCCATACTCAAGCTATCGCAATCGTCAGGAGTGCTTCTCATGCCCTACCAACACATTCTGGTCGCCGTCGACCTCACCGAAGAGTGTGACCCGGTCATCAAGCGGGCCCGGGAGCTGGCGGTCAGCAACGGCGCCAAGCTCTCGCTGGTGCACATCGTCGAACCCATGGCCATGGCTTTCGGCGGGGACGTGCCGATGGACCTCTCGCAGTTGCAGCAGCAGCAGTTCGATCAGGCCAAGGAGCGCCTGGAAACGCTGAAGGTCAAGTACCCGGACCTGGTCGTCGGCGACTGCCACCTGACCTACGGCCAGCCGCGTCAGGAAATTCACAACCTGGCGAAGAAGTCGGAATGCGACCTGGTGGTGGTCGGCAGCCATGGCCGTCATGGCCTGGCATTGCTGCTCGGTTCGACGGCCAACGACGTGTTGCACGGCGCGCCGTGCGACGTTTTGGCGGTGCGCCTGGTCAAGCGCGCCGAGTGACGTGCGTCACCCCGAACCAGGCATCCATGCCGGTTCGGGGTGAGTGGTCAGCTCGAGGTCAGGCGTCGAGTTCGGCCCAGCGCTCGACCATGACTTCCAGCTCGGCCTGGGAGGTTTCCAGCTTGGCCATCACGTCCGCCGTCTGCGCGGCAGGCCGCTGATAGAACCCGGCATCGGCCATCTCGGCTTCCAGCGCGGCGATTTCCTGCTCCTTGGCTTCGATCTGACCCGGCAGGGCTTCCAGCTCGCGCTGCAGCTTGTAGCTGAGCTTCTTCTTGGCAGGCGCCGGTGCTTCCACAGGCGCAGGCTCTGCAGCCTTGACCACGGCGCTGTTGAGCTCGGCCTTGCCTGACTTGTTCTCGGTCACGCCAAGCAGCTTGGGCGAGCCGCCCTGACGAATCCAGTCCTGATAGCCACCGACGTATTCGCGAACCTTGCCCTCGCCTTCGAACACCAGCGTGCTGGTGACCACGTTGTCGAGGAAGGCCCGATCGTGGCTGACCATCAATACGGTGCCCTTGAAAGCGGACAGCACTTCTTCGAGCAGTTCGAGGGTCTCGACGTCGAGGTCGTTGGTCGGTTCGTCCAGCACCAGCAGGTTGGCCGGCTTGCTGAACAGCTTGGCCAGCAACAGGCGCGCACGCTCACCGCCCGACAGGGCCTTGACCGGCGTGCGTGCACGCTGCGGGCTGAACAGGAAGTCGCCCAGGTAGCTCAGCACGTGGCGGCTCTGACCGTCGATGTCGATGAAATCGCGGCCCTCGGCAACGTTGTCGATGACGGTCTTTTCCAGGTCGAGCTGGTGGCGCAACTGGTCGAAGTAAGCCACATCCAGGCGCGTGCCGACGTCGACCGAACCGTTGGTGGGCTGCAGGTTGTCGAGCATCAGTTTGAGCAGCGTGGTCTTGCCGGTACCGTTCGCCCCCAGCAGGCCGATACGATCCTCGCGCTGCAGCACCATGGAGAAATCCTTGATCAGCATCGGCCCACCCGGATGGGCGAAGCTGACGTTGTCGAGGACCATGACCTGCTTGCCGGACTTGTCGGCGGTATCGAGCTGGATGTTGGCCTTGCCGGTACGCTCGCGACGTTCGCCGCGCTCCACACGCAGTGCCTTGAGCGCACGCACGCGGCCTTCGTTGCGGGTGCGTCGGGCCTTGATGCCCTGACGGATCCACACTTCTTCCTGGGCCAGACGCTTGTCGAACAGCGCGTTGGCGGTTTCCTCGGCCGACAGCATGGCTTCCTTGTGCACCAGGAAGCTGGCGTAGTCGCCGTTCCAGTCGATCAGGCCGCCGCGGTCGAGTTCGAGAATGCGCGTGGCCAGATTCTGCAGGAATGAACGGTCGTGGGTGATGAACAGCACGGCACCCTGGAAATCCTTGAGGGCTTCTTCGAGCCAGGCGATCGCGCCGATGTCCAGGTGGTTGGTTGGTTCGTCGAGCAGCAGCAGGTCAGGTTCGGACACCAGCGCCTGGGCCAGCAGGACGCGGCGGCGCCAGCCGCCGGACAGCTGCTTCAAGGTCTTGTCGGCCGGCAGTTGCAGGCGGCTCAGGGTACTGTCGACCAATTGCTGCAGGCGCCAGCCGTCACGGGCTTCGAGATCCTGCTGGACGTGCATGAGCTTGTTCAGGTCTTCGTCGGTGACGATGTTCTGGCTCAGGTGGTGGTATTCGGCCAGCAATGCGCCGACCCCGTCCAGGCCTTCGGCAACCACGTCGAACACGGTCCGGTCGTCGGCCACCGGCAGTTCCTGCGGCAGCTCGCCGATCTTCAGCCCCGGCGCGCGCCAGACGGCGCCGTCGTCGGGTTTCTGCACGCCCTTGACCAGCTTCAGCATGCTGGATTTGCCAGTGCCGTTGCGGCCGATGATGCACACCCGCTCACCACGGGCGATCTGCCAGGACACCTTGTCCAACAACGGCATCGCGCCGAATGCAAGGGACACATCGCTGAATTTGAGCAGGGTCATGAGCTTCTCCAAAAACCGGGCGCGCATTCTAACCGACTTTTACCCCGGCAGACCGAAGGCAACAATAAAATGAATGATCCTCAACGCTTTCATCGCGCCTGCCCTAGAGGCTAAGCTAGGCTCACTTCTTTAGTGCTGGCACTGCCGACACTTGTCACGTCTTTTCTGCCTGGAAGTCTCATGCGCAGTCGCCTGTTCAGCCTGTTGTCCTGCCTCATCCTCTCTGCATCCAGCGTCGCCAACGTCCAGGCCGCCGACCTGGCCACGCAGCGTCAATACTACGACGAGGCCAAGCGCGCCCTGGCCAAGGGCGACAGCGGGCCATACATGCGCTACGCCGCCGAGCTTCAGGACTACCCGCTGGAGGCCTACCTGGCCTACGACGAGCTCACCCCGCGTCTGCGCAGCGCCAGCAACGCCGAGATCGAAGGCTTTCTCGCCAAGCACGGCGACCTGCCTCAGGCCAACTGGATGAAACTGCGCTGGCTGCGGCAGCTGGCCGAGCGCGGCGAGTGGGCGCCGTTCGTCAAATACTACGACCCCAAGCTCAACTTCAAGGAGCTCGACTGCCTGTACGGCCAGTACCAACTGAGCAACAGCCAGCTGCGCGCCGAAGGTTATGCCAATGCCGACAAACTGTGGCTCACCGGCAAATCGCTGCCCACGGCCTGCGACGGGCTGTTCCAGCGCTGGGCCAGCGAAGGCCAACTGACCGAGAACAAGCGCTGGCAGCGTGCCAAGCTCGCGGCCCAGGAGCGCAACTACCCGTTGGCTACCAGCCTGGTACAGAGCCTGACCAGCCTGTCGAGTCAGGGTCGACTGCTGCTCGATGTCGCGCAGAAACCCGAACTGCTCGATCAACCGGCGCGCTTCATGCCGGTCGATGAAGCCATGTCCGACGTGGTCGGGCTGGGCCTGCGCCGTCTGGCCCGTCAGGACCCGGAAAAAGCCATGCGCATGCTCGACAGCTATGCCAGCAGCATGCGTTTCTCGGCTGAGGAGAAGGTTGCCATCGCCCGTGAGATCGGCCTGACCCTGGCGCGGCGCTACGACCCGCGAGCGCTGGAACTGATGACCCGCTACGATCCGGAACTGCGCGACGACACCGTGACCGAATGGCGCCTGCGCCTGCTGCTGCGCCTGGGCCGCTGGCAGGAAGCCTACGACCTCACCACACGCCTGCCCAAGGACCTGGCCAAGACCAACCGCTGGCAGTACTGGCAGGCGCGCAGCCTGGAGCTGGCCCAGCCGCAGAGTGCCAAGGTGCCGTCGCTGTACAAGGCGGTGGCCAAGGAGCGCGACTTCTACGGTTTCCTGGCGGCCGACCGCATCCAGTCGCCCTACTCGCTCAACAACAAGCCGCTGGTGATGAGCCAGGCGCTGGTCAACAAGGTGCGCAATACCGCCGGTGTGCGCCGTTCGCTTGAGCTGTACGCGCGTGGCCAGATCGTCGATGCGCGACGCGAGTGGTATCACGTCAGCCGCCATTTCGACCGTGACGAGATGGTTGCCCAGGCCAAGCTGGCCTACGACATGCGCTGGTATTTCCCGGCCATTCGCACGATCAGCCAGGCGCAGTACTGGGACGACCTGGACATCCGCTTCCCGATGGCCCACCGCGACACCCTGATTCGCGAAGCGAATGTGCGAGGCCTGCACACCAGTTGGGTGTTTGCTATCACCCGTCAGGAAAGCGCCTTCATGGACGACGCCCGCTCCGGTGCCGGCGCCATGGGGCTGATGCAGTTGATGCCGGGTACCGCCAAAGAGACCTCGCGCAAGTTCAGCATCCCACTGTCGTCGCCGCAGCAGGTACTCGACCCCGACACCAACATCCAGCTCGGTGCGGCGTACCTGAGCCAGGTGCACAGCCAGTTCAACGGCAACCGGGTACTGGCCTCGGCCGCCTACAACGCGGGCCCCGGGCGCGTACGGCAGTGGCTAAGAGGCGCGAATCACCTGAGCTTCGATGTCTGGGTGGAGTCCATTCCATTCGATGAAACCCGCCAGTACGTGCAGAACGTGTTGTCCTACGCCGTCATCTATGGCGAGAAGCTCAACGCGCCGCAGCCGGTGGTGGACTGGCACGAACGCTTCTTCGACGATCAGTGAGCCAAGCCTGGCAGCCCGCCGGCTGCCGGCTCGTCACTCGAGCACAGTGATCGGCATGCCCACTTCCAGCACGCCGGCGCCATCGCACACCAGGTTTTGGCCGAACATCGCATGACCGTCCTGCTGGCGGTAGCGCTTGAGGGTCGCCAGGGGTTCGCGATCGGCGCTACGCTCGCCGGTCTGTGGGTCCAGCGTGGTCAGAATGCAGCGCGCGCAGGGCTTGAGCACACGAAAGTCCAGGCTGCCGATGCGAATGCGCTTCCAGCCGTCCTCGGCGAAGGCGGCGCTGTCCCGAACGACCAGGTTGGGCCGAAAGCGCGCCATCTCCAGCGTCCGTCCGACCCGTGCGCAGAGGTCGTCCAGCGAGCCCTGGCCGATCAACAACAGTGGAAATCCATCGGCAAAAGCCACCTTGTCGCCGCCTTCGCCGTAACCGGCGCTGACGGTGCGGGCACGCTCGACGGGCACATACACCAGTCGAGTCGGCTTACCCACGAAATCACTGACCCAGCGCGCCGCTGCCTCGCCGGCGTCGGGCACGCGGAAGCTGTCGTTCCACAGCGTGACACCACGCAGCTCGCCTGACTCGGGGATTGGCACGTTGAGGTCGGGGTATCCGGCTGCGCTCAGACGCAGGCCTGCGTCTTCAACCACCTGCGTACCCAACTGCCCCAGGCGGGGGTCGGCGCGCTGGCTGAGGAACCGACCGCTCTGGGCATCGACCAGCATCCAGCGGCGGTCACCGAACAGCCCCAGGCCATCGACTGGCGACTGCTGCAGCGATTGGCCAATGGCCGATTTGAGCGGGTAGCGGTACAGCGCGGCGAGGCTCGGCATGGTCCGGCTCCTCAGGACTGAGAAAGGCCCAGTCTAGCGGAACCGGCAGGACAATAACGAGGGCCGGTCAGCGTTGATCCAGCTCCAGGCGCTGGCGCACTACGTCGACCAGTTTGTCGGGCTGGAACTTGGACAGAAAGTTGTCACAGCCGACCTTTTTCACCATCGACTCGTTGAAGCTGCCCGACAGCGAGGTGTGCAGCACCACGTAGAGTTCGCGCAGTCGCGGGTCGTTGCGGATTTCGGTGGTGAGGCGGTAGCCGTCCATTTCCGGCATTTCGGCGTCGGTGAAGACCATGAGCAGCTTGTCGGTCATGCGCTCGCCGGTATCGGCCCAGGCCTTGAGCTTGTTCAACGCCTTCAGGCCATCGCTGGCCACGTGCATCTTGATGTCCAGCTGGGACAAGGTATCGCGCAACTGCGCCAGGGCCACCGTCGAGTCATCCACCAGCAGCACTTCCCGGCCGCGGGCACGCGCCAGCAAGGGGTCATCGAGCTTGTCGCGGGAAACGCGAGCGTTGTAGGGGACGATTTCGGCGAGCACCTTTTCCACGTCAATGATCTCGACCAGTTGCTCGTCGACCCGGCTGATCGCGGTCAGATAGTGTTGGCGCCCGGCACTGGCGGGAGGCGGCAGGATCGCTTCCCAGTTCATGTTGACGATGCGGTCGACACCGCCAACCAGGAAGGCCTGGATCGAGCGATTGTATTCTGTGACGATGATGGTGCTGCTCGGCCCCGGCACCAGCGGCCGCATGCCGATGGCCTGGGACAGGTCGATCACCGGCAGGGTCTGCCCGCGAAGATTGATCACACCGCAGACATAGGGATGGCGCTGCGGCATCAGCGTCAGCTTGGGCAACTGCAGGACCTCCTGGACCTTGAACACGTTGATCGCGAACAGTTGCCTGCCGGCCAGGCGAAACATGAGCAGCTCCAGACGGTTTTCACCCACCAGCTGCGTACGTTGGTCAACCGAGTCAAGAATGCCGGCCATGTAAAGCTCCAAAGCCCAAGTGAAAGAAGAGGTACCGGGCTATCGGCGCTGGCGCGAATATCTTGACTGCCGTCGCTGCTGTCATATCACTTTCAGTGGCTCAGCAGCGGCGACCCGGCGGGCAGATGAACTTTCAATGCCTTGGGCATGGCGCTGAAGCGCAGGTTCTCGCCGCGCAATGGCTCGCCATCTAGATTGATGTCGAGGTTTTCCTTGCTGTTGATTTCGACCCACGGCAGCCGCGCGCGCACGAACAGTGTTTCCAGTCCCCCGCCGCCGAGCAGACTCTTCAAGGTACCGACCACTTCGGTCGGTGCCGGCAAAATGCTGATTTCCAGCAGTCCGTCGTCGACCACGGCTTCGGGACACAGTTCGTGGCCACCACCGGCCTGGCGTCCATTGCCAATGCCCAGCGCCAGCAGATCGCCTTCCCAATGGAAGTCCGGGCCACTGAGCGAGGCGGAGGCGGCGCGCAATTCACTGAATCGCGACAGCCCGGTGAACAGGTAGGCGGCGCCACCGAGCACCTTCTTCAAGTCTTCTGAGGTATTGGCCGTGACCTGGCTGCCGAAACCGCCGGTTGCCATGTTGAGAAACACTTGCCCGCCCACTTCACCCAGGTCAATGGCCTGAGGCTCGCGGGCAAGCAGCGCCAATGCGTGTTCGGGTTCGAGCGGAACGCCGGCGGCACGTGCAAAATCGTTGGCTGTGCCCAGGGGCATCAGCGCCAGGCTGGCGTCGGTCTTGGCCAGCGCCATCGCTTCGGCGACATCGCGCAGGGTCCCGTCGCCACCGCCGGCGATGATCTGGGTGTAGCCGGCTTGCAGCGCCTCATCGACCAGGCGCTGGGCGTCGCCGCCTTCCCAGGTCAGGCGCACGTCCAGCGCGTTGCCCTGCTCCCGGTAATGCTCCACCGCACTGCGGACGTCTTCGTTGGAAGCTTGTTTGCCGTGCAATATCAGGATTGCCTTGCGCTCGCTCATGCTGCATGTCTCCGGTGGCCAGTAAGTGGAACTGTGCCTGATGTGACCACAGCCGCAGGAAAAAAAGCCCGGCGGAAAACTTTTTAACCATTCGTGCATTTACCACTCGCCAACCGTTCTCGTTTAGGCTTTACTGCGAAGCAACTGGCCACTATCGAAGTCGCCGTTACCCCCCGAATCCTGCACGTCCAGCCTGCCTCCAGGCTGGCGGTAGCATTGCCGAATCGCTGAATCCGGCGTTCTGCCCTTATCCAACGACATTTTCATGCATCCAGCCCGGCTGGACGTGTGCGCTTGCCTTCGCAGGTGCCGTCCGCCACCTTCAACTCGAGGCTCGACCTATGACGACTCTGATTCCCTGCATCATCGCCGGGGGCTCCGGCACCCGCCTGTGGCCCGTATCGCGCGAAGCCATGCCCAAGCCGTTCATGCGCCTGCCGGACGGCGAGAGCCTGCTGCAGAAAACCTTCACCCGTGCCTCGCAATTGCCAGGTGTGGAGCGGGTGCTGACCGTGACCAACCGCGAGGTGTTCTTCCGCACGCTGGACGACTACCGCCAATTGAACGACCGCGATGCCCTGCTCGACTTCATTCTCGAACCTGCGGGCCGCAACACCGCGCCAGCCATTGCCAGCGCCGCCCTGCATGCCGCCAAGCACTACGGCGCGTCGGCGCAGTTGCTGGTACTGCCGGCCGACCACCTGATCCGCGACATCGACGCCTTCCAGGCTGCGGTCAGCGCGGCACGCAAGAAAGCCGACGAGGGTTGGCTGGTGACGTTCGGCCTGGTGCCGCAAACGCCGGAAACCGGTTTTGGCTACATCGAGCGCGGCGCCGACCTGGGCGATGGCAGCTATCAAGTCGCGCACTTCCGTGAAAAGCCGGACCAGGCCACCGCCCAGGCCTACCTGGACAGCGGCGACTACCTGTGGAACGCCGGCATGTTCTGCATGCGTGTGGACGTGCTGCTGCGCGAACTGGAAAAGCACGCACCGGACGTGCTGCTGGCCGCCACCACCTGCCTGCAGGTCAGCCACAGCAAGCAGGGCAACCGCGAGCTGCAGGTCGAGCTGGACAGCAGCACCTTCGCCCTGGCACCGGACATTTCCATCGACTACGCACTGCTCGAGCGCTCCGACAAGGTGGCGGTCATTCCGTGTCAGATGGGTTGGAGCGACATCGGTTCGTGGCAAGCGGTGCGCGAGCTGACTCCGGCCGACGCACAGGGCAACCAGTGCAACGGCGAAACCGTGCTGCATGACGTGAGCAATTGCTACATCGACTCGCCACGCCGCCTGGTCGGCGCCGTCGGCCTCGACAACCTGGTGGTGATCGATACGCCGGACGCACTGCTGATCGCCGACGGCAGCCGTACCCAGGACGTCAAATTCCTTGCCCAGCAGCTCAAGCGCCAGGGCCACGATGCCTTCCGCCTGCACCGCACGGTCACCCGGCCATGGGGCACGTACACCATCCTCGAGGAAGGCAAGCGCTTCAAGATCAAGCGCATCGTGGTCAAGCCCGGCGGCACCCTGTCGCTGCAGATGCACCACCACCGCAGTGAACACTGGATCGTGGTCAGCGGCATGGCCCGAGTCACCAACGGTGACAACGAGTTCCTGCTCGACACCAACGAGTCGACCTTCATCAAGCAGGGCCACGTGCACCGCCTGGTCAACTCCGGGGTGATCGACCTGGTCATGATCGAGGTGCAAAGCGGTGAATACCTGGGCGAAGACGATATCGTACGCTTCACCGACATCTACGGCCGCGCACCGGCGGCCGTCGAAGCGACCAAGAGCAACGCTTAAAACAGCTCGCTGAACGGGATGAAGGCGACCAGATCGCCTTCATTCAATGTGCAGCCTTCGCGTATTTCCACCAACCCATGGGCCCAGGCGGCGCTGAGCAGCACGCCGGAGCTCTGGTTGGGGTAGATCACCGCCCGGCCCTGCTGGATGCGCCCGCGCAGGTATTCGCGACGGGTACCGGCGCGCGGCCAGGCGAATCCGGCTGGCACCTGAAAGCTCAGTGGCGCCACGTCGCGCACACCCAGCCGACGCAGAAGGTAAGGCCGCGCCAGCAGGGTGAAAGTGACCAGTGTCGACGCCGGATTGCCCGGCAGGCCGATGACCGGTACGCCACGAAAGTGACCAAACGTCAGCGGCTTGCCGGGTTTGATCGCCAGTTTCCAGAGGGCGAGTTGCCCCTCCTCGCGCAAGGCGATGCCGAGAAAGTCGGCTTCACCCACCGAGACCCCTCCCGTGGACAGAATCAGGTCCACATCCCCCAGGGCCGACAGGCGCTGGCGTGTCTGTTGCAGATCGTCGGGCAGAATCCCGGCATCCACCACCTCACAGCCCAAACCGCTCAAGGCACTGCACAGCACCTGACGATTGCTGTTGTAGATCTGTCCGGGCCCCAGCGACTGACCTGGCTCGACCAACTCATCTCCCGTGGACAGCACCGCCACCCGTGGCCGACGCACCACGTCGATGTACGCATGCCCCATGGATGCCAACAAGCCCAGCTCGATCGCACCCAAGCGGCTGCCGGCTTCGAGCAGGCGTTCGCCGATGCGGGTTTCCTGGCCCTGGGGACGTATGTTCTGGCCGACCCTCAAGGGCTGGTCGAAGCTCACCCGCTGGTCGTGCTCGATCCGCGCGTTCTCCTGCATTTCCACGCAGTCGGCGCCTTCGGGCATCGGCGCACCGGTAAAGATGCGTGCGCACGTGCCGGGTTCCAAAGGCGCGGGCACGGCGCCCGCGAACACGCGCTGACTGACCCGCAACGGCTCGCCTTGCCAGTCTTCACGGCGCAGCGCGTAGCCGTCCATGGCGCTGTTGGGCCAGGGCGGCAGGTCGAGGGTGGCGATCAGGTCAGCGGCCAGCACGCGGCCACTGCCCTGGGCCAGGGCGATTCGTTCACGCTCGCGGACAGGCGTGGCATCGGCCATGGCCAGCAGTTGCGCCAGCGCCTGTTCTACCGCAAGCAACGGCTGCGCCGCGGGCAACTCAGCCACGGCTGACGCAGGGCTCGGCCTGCTTGAGGTGCACGACGAAGTTGCACGGCCGGTGACGCACGTCCAACTGCTCGGCAAGAATGCCGTCCCAGCCGGTACGGCAGGCGTTGGTCGAACCGGGCAGGCAGCACACCAAGGTGCCGTTGGCGAGCCCGGCAAGCGCACGCGACTGCACGGTGGAGGTGCCGATGTCGGCGACGGATATCTGCCGGAACAGTTCGCCGAACCCGTCGACCTGCTTGTCCAGCAGGCAGGCCACGGCTTCTGGCGTGCTGTCGCGGCCGGTGAAGCCGGTGCCACCGGTGATCAGCACCACCTGGCATTGGTCATCGGCGATCCACTGCGCCACCTGGGCGCGGATTTTGTACAGGTCGTCCTTGAGCAGTACGCGGGCGTAAAGCCCGTGGCCCGCCGCGCTCAGGCGATCGACGAACAATTGGCCAGAGGTATCGGTTTCCACGGTGCGGGTGTCGCTGACAGTCAACACCGCGATATTGAGCGGCACAAAGGGTACATCTGCCTTGGCTTTCATTGGCTGGGTCCGGTTGTTTGGCGGGATGGACGGTGTTATATCACAGCCCCACAGCCACTGTCCGAGGCCCCGAATGAACCCTGTCGACACCTTGCCCCCCTGCTCCGTCCTGCTGCTGGCAGGTGGCCGCGGACAACGCATGGGCGGCCGCGACAAGGGCCTGATCGACTGGCATGGCCGGCCCTTGATCGAGCATCTGCAACAGCGCGTGCGCCTCTTGACCGATGACCTGATCATCTCCTGCAACCGCAATTATCCGCGCTACGCGGCCTTCGCCGACCGGTTAGTGCACGACGACAGCGGCGACTTTCCCGGACCGCTGGCGGGCATTCTGGCCGGCCTGAGCGCCGCTCGACACCCGCTGCTGCTGGTATTGCCCTGTGACGTGCCGGGCGTGGACGAGGCTTTGCTCGAAGCCATGCGCCATGCGCAGCACGCTCAGCCGACCCTGCCGTTGATGGTGCGGCAGGGCACGTTCTGGGAGCCGTTGCTGTGCATCGTTCAGAAGGCGCATCTGCCGGTCGTGCAGCAAGCCTGGGATGCCGGCGAACGGAGCCCGCGCAATGTCTTGCTGGCACTCGGCGCCCAGCCGCTGCAATGTGCCGAGAACGATCCGCGCCTGGCCAACCTCAATACGCCACAACTGCTGGGTCGCTGAGCGGGTCGGCAAGCGCTAGACTGCGGCGGTCGGGCCAACGGAACTTTGCTGGCACAAACCGCGTCTCATCCCCGTATACGCCAGCACCCTTTTTTGTTTTGTGGAGAAACACAATGACTCACCGGATCCTTCCCGCTTTCATGCTCGCGCTGGGCCTGGCATCGCTCGCCGGTTGCGCATCGCCTACCGTGATCACCTTGAACGACGGTCGTGAAATCCAGGCAGTGGACACGCCCTCCTATGACGAAGACGCTGGTTTCTACGAATTCGAGCAACTGGACGGCAAGACTACCCGTGTCAATAAAGACCAGGTCCGTACCGTCAAGGAACTCTGATTAAACAGAGTTCCAGTGTTGCAAGACAAAGCCCGCCCTCTGGCGGGCTTTGTCGTTTCAGAACGTCAGCTTCAGTTGCGTCTCGAAATTGCGCAGGCGGCCGTCGATCGGGTCGTGGAACTGCAGCGAGCGGGCCAGCAGTTTCAATGGCCGGGCATAGTCGTCCACCTCGGTATGGCTGAGCTGCGGGTAGAACGGATCGTTGCAGATGCTGGCACCCAGCGCGGTCATGTGGACGCGCAACTGGTGAGTCTTGCCGGTGACCGGGTTGAGCACGTAGCGCCAGAAGTGCTCGCCTTTCTCGGCGACTTCCAGGCGGGTTTCACTGTTGCTCGTCCCCGGCACTTCACGCATGCGGAAAAACGGTTCGCCATGCTCCAGGCGGCTGCGATGCACCAATGGAAAGGCCAGTTCAGGCAATGCGGGCGCGATGGCCTCGTAGCGCTTTTCGATCTGTCGAGTGGGGAACAACTGCTGATAGGCACTGCGTGTCTGCGGATTGGCCGAGAACAGCACCAGACCCGCCGTGTGCCGGTCAATGCGGTGCAGCGGCACCAGGTGGGGGTTGTCGAGGCGGCGAATGAGGCGCCGCAACAGGGTGTGCTCGACGTACTCGCCAGTCGGGGTCACTGGCAGGAAGTGAGGCTTGTCGGCCACCACCAGATGTTCGTCGACGTGCAGCACCTGCTCCTGCGCGGCAATCGGCCGCTCGTTCGGCACTTCGCGAAAGTAATGGATGCGCAGGCCCTGGCGGTAGCCATGGGTGGGTCCGATGGGTACGCCGTCGGCGTCCAGCACCCGGTCCCTGGCCATGCGGCTCAACCATTGAGCGCGGTCGATGGCCGGAAAATGTTCGCACAGGCAATCCAGCACGGTTGCCCATTTGCCGGGTGGCAGGCACAGGGTGCTGGCCTGATGCGCAGCAGGGTCGAACTTGGGTGCAGACATGCCTTGATCCACGATGGTTTCAGGCCGCGAGTATCGCCCACGGCGCCACGGCTGTCATCGCGCGTGGACAGCCTCGGCGGCCTCGGTGAATTCCTTGAGCCAACGCAGCACCTCGACCGCTTCCCAGCGCGTGGGGTCGTACAAGGCGTACAGCAGGCCCTTGTAGCCGACCACATCCAGCGGTCGGTGATAACCGGCGCGCTGGAACAGCGCCTCGACTTCGGCGAAACAGGTGTTGAAGTGCAGCTTGCTGAACGGGGTCTTGCCCTCGGTAACCAGGCCGTCGAGACGCAGTTCCAGCACGGCTTCGCGAACCACGTCCGGGGCCATGCGGTTGACGCTGTACTTGAGTTGTTCGACGTTGAGCATGAGCGAGCGATTATCCATATACTGTATCTTTATACAGCATAAGGCAGCGACTCAAGACCCGTCAATTGCCCCGACATGTCGATTATGGGCTATACAAGGGATTATCCCGCGCAATGGCACTGAACCTTCGGGATCACCCTCACTCGAAATATCCAGACGCCACCCATATGGAGATCAACATGGCCACCCCGAGCACCAAAGCAGCCCAAGAAGTTCTCAAAGCCGATTTTCAGACCCTGGTCCGTGACACCGAGAAACTACTCGAGCACACCGCCAGCATCGCCGGCACCCAGGCCGAAGAATTGCGTGCGCAGATCAACGAAAGCCTGCTCAAGGCTCGTGAGTCGCTGCAGCAGACCAAGGAAACCGCTGCCGAGCGTAGCCAGGAGGCTGTAGTGGCCGCCGAAGGCTACGTGCAGGAAAACCCATGGCAGTCAGTCGGCATCGCTGCCGGTGTCGGCTTCCTTCTGGGCCTGCTGGCCACAAGGCACTGATATGTCTCTCCTCGACTCGGATACCACAGATAACAGCACCGGCTCCACGTCTCGGCGCCTGGGTGCTGCCATGCTCGGCCTGCTTCGCAGTCATGTCGAACTGTTCGGCATCGAGTTGCAGGAGCAGAAATCTCGAACCGTCAGCCTGTTGCTGTTCGCAGGCCTGGCCCTGGTCTTCGCCCTGCTGGCACTGGTGGCGTTGTCCGGGCTCATTCTGATTCTGCTGTGGGACAACTACCGCATGGCCGGCATGGTCGGCCTGGCGGTGTTCTACGTACTGGCAGGTATCTTCTGCGCATTCCGTCTCAAGGCGGCTGTGTTCGATGAATCCTCGCCGTTCAGTGGAACACTGGAAGAACTGGCCAATGACCGGGAGCGCCTGCTGCCATGAGCCGAAACGAACCTACCAGCGCGCAGTCGCGGCGCGACATGCGCAAGTCGTTGATTCGCCTGCGCATGGAAATGCATCGCCAGGAGCTGCGACATGAGTCGCGGCAACTGGTCAATCCACTCAACCGCCTGCGCGGATTGGGCCAATCGGTGCAGACCAGCATGGGTATCAAGCATGCTTCGCTATGGGGCATTGCCGGAGTCACCCTGATGGGCTTCCTGACCGGCCGCGGGGCTGGTAACAGCGCTCGCGCTCCGGTCGTCGCGCCCGTGCGTGGTCCGGGCCGTCTCTCGCGACTGGCCAAGGTCGGGACACTGCTGTTGCCAGTGATCAAACTGGCCATACAGGGCTCTTCGCGCAAACGCTAGGCCTGGCTGAAAAAGCAACCCGGGTGCGTTCGTAAACGTATCCGGGTTGCTTTTTTTTGCCTGACTTTCCTGGCTGCACCTATCTGCTCAATACGTTCAAGGCCCGATGCCAGCCTTGCCAGCCAGCGCATGCAGGCCGACACTGCAGGCTCGATCGGGTCCCGGAGGAATCGCCTTGGATTGGCACACACTGCTTACACGCGAACGCTTGGGCAAGCCCCTGCACAGCCCGGAAGAACTGGGCCGCAGCCCGTTCCACAAGGATCATGACCGCATCATCTTTTCCGGCGCCTTCCGCCGGCTGGGGCGCAAGACCCAGGTCCACCCAGTCTCGAGCAACGACCACATCCATACCCGCCTGACCCATTCTCTGGAAGTCAGTTGCGTGGGCCGCTCTTTAGGCATGCGTGTTGGCGAAACGCTGCGCGATCAGCTGCCGCAATGGTGCGAGCCCAGCGACCTGGGCATGGTCGTGCAATCGGCCTGTCTGGCCCACGACATCGGTAATCCGCCTTTCGGACATTCCGGTGAAGACGCCATTCGCCACTGGTTCCGCCAGGCAGCCGGGCGTGGCTGGCTCGACGCAATGAGCGAAGTGGAGCGCGACGACTTCCTCAATTTCGAAGGCAACGCCCAAGGCTTCAGGGTGCTGACCCAGCTCGAATACCACCAGTTCGACGGGGGTACCCGGCTGACCTACGCCACTCTGGGCACCTACCTCAAGTACCCGTGGACGGCGCGTCACGCCGACGCATTGGGCTACAAGAAGCACAAGTTCGGTTGCTACCAGAGCGAACTGCCGCTGCTCGAACAGATTGCCGGCAAGCTGGGTCTGCCACTGCTCGAAGAGCAGCGTTGGGCCCGGCATCCACTGGTGTACCTGATGGAGGCAGCGGACGACATCTGCTATGGCCTGATCGATCTGGAAGACGGCCTGGAAATGGAGTTGCTCGACTACGCCGAAGTCGAGGCACTGTTGCTCGACCTGGTAGGCGATGACATCCCCGACACCTATCGCCAGCTCGGTCCAATGGACTCGCGGCGGCGCAAGCTGGCGATCCTGCGCGGCAAGGCCATCGAGCACCTGACCAACGCCGCCGCGCGCGCGTTCGTCGAACAACAGCAGGCGCTGCTGGCCGGCCAGCTCAGTGGTGATCTGGTCGAGCACATGCACGGTCCGGCCAAGCGCTGCGTGCTCGACGCCAAGGACATGGCACGCAAGAAGATTTTCCAGGACAAGCGCAAGACCCTGCACGAGATCGGCGCCTACACCACCCTTGAAGTGCTGCTCAATGCCTTCTGCGGCGCGGCGCTGGAGCAGCACACCACTGGCAGGTTGTCGTTCAAGCACCAGCGCATTCTCGACCTGCTGGGGCATAACGCGCCACAGCCGGACTGGCCGTTGCACAAGTCGTTCCTGCGCATGATCGATTTCATCGCAGGCATGACCGACAGCTATGCCGCAGAAATGGCCGGCGAAATGACCGGGCGCTCCAACTCTTTCTAGCCTGTAGCGCGGAAATAAACGAATACAAACGATAGTTGACTCTTTGGAATCAAACTATCTTTGTATTCCGTTACGTTTATATCTGTAGGAAGTTTCCTAGATTCACTCTTTGCCGAGTCCATTCGTATGCCCTTCGAAGCAACTGGGCTAAGGTGCGCGCTTTTACTGGATCGTTCAGGAGAGGCTGCATGCGTAATGTATTCATCATCGATGATCACCCTGTCATTCGGCTCGCCGTCAGAATGCTTCTGGAAAACGAAGGCTATTGCGTCGTAGGCGAAAGCGACAACGGGGTGGATGCCATGCAAATGGTGCGCGAGTGTCAGCCTGACCTGCTCATTCTCGATATCAGCATTCCCAAGCTCGACGGGCTGGAAGTACTGGCCCGCTTCCACGGCATGAACGTTCCCTACAAGATTCTGGTACTGACCGCCCAGGCCCCGGCCCTGTTCGCCATACGCTGCATGCAGTCGGGGGCCGCCGGTTTCGTCTGCAAGCAGGAAGCCCTGAGCGAGTTGATCAGTGCCGTACGCGCGGTGTTCTCCGGTTACAACTACTTTCCCAGCCAAGCGTTGATCCCCTCACGAGAAGATGAAGGCCAACTTCAGGAACTCGAACTGTTCAAGACCATCAACGATCGCGAGTTGATGGTCTTGCAGTTATTTGCCCAGGGCCGCAGCAACAAGGAAATTGCCACAGGCATGTTTCTCAGCAACAAGACGGTCAGTACCTACAAGAAGCGCCTGATGCAGAAACTTCAGGCGAACTCGTTAGTGGAACTTATCGAAATGGCCAAGCGCAACGCGCTGGTGTGACTGCCCGCATGAACATGATCGACCAACTCGATGCCTTGACCGGCGGCAACAGCGTGCTCACCCGGCGATTGCTCGAGGAAGTCCTGCGCAGCTGCACGGACGATGGCCGACAACTGCTCGCCATTGCCGACCACGACCATCAGGGGGTGGTGGAAATGGCGCACAAGATCAATGGCGCCGCTCGTATCGTCCAGGCACATGCCGTTTATGAAGCGTGCCTGGCACTGGAAACGAGCGACCCGCTGGACGATCTGCAGCCAGGACGCGAGGCGCTGCACCTGGCGTTGCTGGGATTGCAGGCACAGCTGCGGCAGGCGCTCGCCGGGCTGGGCGAGTAGGTGCAGGGCGAGTCATTTGTCACTGAGTCAGGCAGGCACCTGGCTTAACTGGTAAACTGCGCCGCGATATTACCTAAGAGGATTGTTTCATGGCCACTAACCGCTCCCGTCGTCTGCGCAAAAAACTGTGCGTCGACGAATTCCAGGAATTGGGTTTCGAATTGAACCTGGACTTCAAGGAGGATTTGGCTGACGAGCAGATCGACGAATTCCTCGATTCGTTCCTGACCCAAGCCATGGACGCCAATGGCCTCGACTACGTTGGCGGCGACGACTTCGGTCTGGTTTGCCTGGCCAACCGTGGCTCGGTCACCGAAGAGCAGCGCGCTATCGTCGAAGCCTGGCTCAAGGGTCGCAGCGAACTGACCCGCGTCGAAGTCAGCCCGTTGCTGGACGCCTGGTACCCAGAGAAGCCGATCAACTCGGCAGCTTGATGTACCGCTGAAAAAGGCCATCCTCGGATGGCCTTTTTTGTGGGCGCGATTCGCTAACGGGGTCCCGCTGCGCCGGCGTGGGCCCGCGCTACGCGCGATGCACTCTGCCTGCCCAGTGCAAGCATGATCGACTGCCCTGCGCGCACGACTTGCGCCAGATCAACGCCGGTAGCGATGCCCAGCCCGTGCAGCAGGTAGAGGACGTCTTCAGTAGCGACATTGCCGCTGGCGCCCGGCGCGTAGGGGCAACCGCCCAGCCCCGCCACGGAACTGTCGAACACCTGCAGGCCTTCCAACAGGCAGGCGTAGATGTTCGCTACGGCCTGGCCATGGGTATCGTGAAAATGTCCGGCCAGGTGCGCTCGGGGCACCCGCTGTGCAACCGCTTCGATCAGTTGCCGCGCCGCTCCAGGCGTACCCACGCCAAGGGTATCGCCCAGGGAAATCTCGTAGCAGCCCATCTGCAGCATGACGCTGGCCACGTCGCGCACCTGCGCCGGCGCGATCTCGCCTTCGTACGGACACCCCAGCACGCATGACACGTAACCGCGCACCTTGATGCCACGCTGGGCGGCGGCCGCCAGTACCGGTTCGAAACGCTGCAGGCTCTGCGCGATGGAGCAATTGATGTTACGCAGGGAGAAGGATTCAGACGCCGCGGCAAACACCGCAACTTCCGATGCCCCGGCTTCGATGGCAGCCTCGAAACCTTGCAGGTTCGGCGTGAGTGCCGCGTAGGTCACGCCCGGCGAACGTTCGATGGCGCGAAAGACCGCTGCGCTGTCGGCCATCTGCGGCACCCAGCGCGGCGACACGAAACTGCCGACCTCGACATGCTGCAGGCCCGCTGCAACCAGGGCGTTGACCAGCGCAACCTTGTCTTCGACGGGCACCCGGCCCGGCTCGTTCTGCAACCCGTCACGGGGCCCGACCTCGACGATCCGCACCGATTCAGGCAGCATGTTCGGCCTCCTGCAACTCGATCAGCACGGTGCCTTCGGTGACCATCTCGCCCTCTTCGCAGCACAGCGCCTGAATCACACCGGCCCGATTGGCACGCACGGTGTGCTCCATCTTCATCGCCTCCAGTACGACCAAGCCATCGCCCAACTCCACCTGCTGGCCCGCACTGACCAACAGCCGGACGATGCTGCCGTTCATGGGCGCGGCGAGCGAGTCATCGGGCGAATGGGCGGTCGCGCCGGTTGCCAGGGCGTCGACCAGACCAACCTCGTAGGGATCGCCTTGCCACTGCAGGTAGACGACGTCGCCGCGCCGGCCGAGCAGCCGCGTTTCATCCTGGCCGGCGCCAGCGCTGCTCAAAGCCACCGTGCACAACTGCGTCTGGGCGCCACAGCGCAGGTCGAGGGTGGCTTGCGCAGGCGTCAGTTGACGCCATCCGGTGGCAGCGCTCCAGGGTGAATGCGGGTCTTGTTCACAGGCCATACGCGGGGCCGTGCGCAGATAGGCACGCGCGGCACTGTGCCAGAACGCCTCGCTCAGCACCGGGGGCGTGGGCAACAGCGCCTCGGCGTGGCGTTCGATGAAACCGGTGTCGATTCGGGCCTGGGCGAAAGCCGGCGTGGCGAGAATGCGCTGCAACAAGCCCAGGTTGCTCTTGATCCCGCCGACCGCCGTTTCGGCGAGCATCGCCAGCAGGCGCAGCCGAGCTTCTTCACGGGTTTCGCCCCAGGCGATGAGCTTGGCGATCATCGGATCATAGAATGCCGAGATCACGTCACCTTCACGCACCGCGCTGTCCACGCGCCGACCCGGTCCAGCTGGCGGTTCACGATACAGTGCCAACTGCCCACTGGCGGGCAGGAACCCGCCTGCCGGGTCCTCGGCATACAGGCGCACCTCGATGGCGTGCCCGATCAACGGAACCTGCGCCTGAGTCAGCGGCAGAGCTTCACCGCGGGCGACGCGAATCTGCCAGGCCACCAGGTCCAGCCCGGTGATCGCTTCGGTCACCGGATGCTCGACCTGCAGGCGGGTATTCATTTCCATGAAATAGAAGCGGCCTTGCTCGTCGAGCAGGAACTCGACCGTACCTGCGCCCACATAGCCGATCGCCTGGGCTGCGCGTACGGCAGCTTCGCCCATGGCCTGGCGCAGGGCGGCATCGAGCCCAGGTGCCGGTGCTTCCTCCAGTACTTTCTGATGCCGTCGCTGGATGGAGCAGTCTCGCTCGTGCAGATAGAGACAGTGCCCCTGTGCGTCGGCAAACACCTGAATCTCGACGTGCCGGGGCGCCACCAGGTATTTCTCGACCAACATATGGCCGTCGCCGAAGGCTGCCACGGCCTCTCGCCGCGCCGAGTCCAGGGCCGACGCCAGTTCGGCGGCGGACTCGGCCACCTTCATGCCCTTGCCGCCGCCGCCGGCAGCGGCCTTGAGCAGCACCGGGTAGCCGATGCGCTGCGCTGCATCGGCGAAGGTCGACAGGTCCTGGGCCTGGCCGTGGTAGCCCGGCACCAGCGGCACTCCGGCCCGCTCCATCAGGGCCTTGGCCGCCGACTTGCTGCCCATGGCGTCGATGGCCTCGGCGGGCGGGCCGATGAACAGGATGCCCTCGAGCGCCAGGCGCCGGGCGAAGGCGGCGTTTTCCGACAGGAAGCCGTAGCCGGGATGGACCGCGTCGGCGCCACAGGCCAAGGCTGCGGCAATCACTTTGTCGATCTGCAGGTAGCTGTCGGCGGGTTTGCTGCCACCCAAGGGGATGGCCAGATCGGCCTCATGCACATGGCGGGCATCGGCGTCGGCGTCACTGTAGATCGCCACGCTGCGGATGCCCATGGCCCTGGCGGTACGGATGATGCGACAGGCGATCTCGCCACGGTTGGCGATCAGCAGGGTCGCCACGGTGTGCGCAATGGGCTTCATGGGGTTACCTCCGCCCAGGCGGGCGCGCGTTTGTCGAAGAATGCCTGCATGCCTTCCTGACCCTCGGCGCTGGTGCGCAGCCGAGCGATCAGGGCCTGCGCCTGGGCCTGGCGCGGCGCTGTAGCCTGGCCGTCGCCGATGGCCAGCAGCAGCGCCTTGCAAGCGCGCATCGCGTCGGGACCGTTGCCCAGCAGACGCCGTTGCCACGCCTGCACCGCGTGTTCGAGTTCGGCGCGCGGATACACTTCGTCAAGCAGTCCCAGTTCGCGGGCTCGCACGGCATCGAAACGCTCGGCGCTGAGCGCATAGCGGCGCGCCGCGCGCGGGCCTATGGCCTGGACCACGTAGGGACTGATCACCGCCGGGGCAAGGCCCAGGCGCACCTCGCTGAGACTGAACAGCGCATCGTCGGCGGCGATGGCCATGTCGCAGCAACTGACCAGGCCCATCGCCCCGGCGAAGGCAGCTCCTTGAACCACGGCCACGGTGGGCAACGGCAACTGCTGCAGTTGCGCCATGAGGTGGCCCAACCGCTCGGCTTCAGCGAGATTTTCGGCGTAGCTCAAACGGGCGCTCGCCTGCATCCAGGCCAGATCGGCACCGGCGCTGAAGTGTTGCCCATGGCCACGCAGGAACATGAAGCGCAACCCTGGCCGCTGGCTGATGTGGTCGAAGGCCTGGCGCAGCTCCTCCAGCATGAGCGCATTGAATGCGTTGTTCTTGTCCGGTCGATCGAGCCAGACGCTGGCCACGTGTTCGGCGCTGATGTGCAGCTGTATCGTGGAGAATTCGTGCATACCCTGGTCCCCGATTGCTGATAAATGCATGGGCTACATGCGGAAGACGCCGAAGCGGGTTTCGGCCAACGGTGCGTTCAATGCCGCCGACAAACCCAGCGCCAGTACGGTTCGGGTTTGCGCCGGATCGATCACGCCGTCGTCCCACAGGCGTGCCGAGGAATAGAACGCGTGGGCCTGCTGTTCGTACTGCGCTACCAGTGGTTCGGCCAGCTGCCGGGCCTGTTCGTCGCTGAAGGCCTGCCCCTGGCGCTGGGCCTGCTCCTGCTTGACCTGGACCAGCACGCCGGCCGCTTGCTGGGCGCCCATCACGCCGATCCTGGCGTTCGGCCACATCCACAGGAAGCGCGGATCGTAGGCGCGCCCGCACATCCCGTAATTGCCCGCGCCGTAGCTGGCGCCGATGATCACAGTGAACTTGGGCACCTTGGCGCAGGCTACCGCCGTGACCAGCTTGGCGCCGTGCTTGGCGATACCGCCAGCCTCGTATTTCTGGCCGACCATGAAGCCGGTGATGTTCTGCAGGAACACCAGGGGGATTCCGCGCTGGCACGCCAGCTCGATGAAGTGCGCGCCCTTCTGCGCGGCCTCGGCGAACAGCACGCCGTTGTTCGCCAGGATCGCCACCGGGTAGCCGTGGATATGCGCAAAACCACAGATCAGGGTCGGCCCGAACAGTGCCTTGAACTCGTCGAAGGCCGAGTCGTCGACGATGCGCGCGATGATCTCGTGGATCGGCAGTGGCTGCTTGGGGTCAGTGGGGACCAAGCCGTAGATCTCGTCTGCGGCATGGCGGGGCGGCCGTGGTTCGATACAGACCAGCCAGTCCTGCTTGCGTCCGTTCAGATGGGCGACGCAGCGCCGGGCTATCGCCAGTGCGTGCTGGTCGTTTTCGGCGTAGTGGTCCGCTACCCCCGACTGCCGGCAATGCAGATCGGCACCGCCCAGCGCCTGCGCGCTGACCACCTCGCCGGTGGCGGCCTTGACCAGCGGCGGGCCAGCCAGAAAGATGGTCGCCTGATCGCGCACCATGATGGTCTCGTCGCTCATGGCCGGCACATAGGCGCCGCCGGCCGTGCACGAGCCCAGCACCACGGCGATCTGGGCGATGCCCTGTGCGCTCATGTTGGCCTGGTTGAAGAAGATCCGCCCGAAGTGCTCGCGGTCTGGAAAGACTTCGTCCTGACGCGGCAGGTTGGCGCCCCCGGAGTCGACCAGGTACAAACAGGGCAGCCGGTTGTGCTGGGCAATTTCCTGCGCGCGCAAATGCTTCTTCACCGTCAGCGGGTAATAGCTGCCGCCTTTGACCGTGGCATCGTTGGCAATGATCATGCATTCCACGCCGGACACCCGCCCGATACCGGTGATCAAACCGGCAGCGGCGACCTGTTCGGGGTACACCTCATGGGCCGCCAGCAGGCCCACTTCGAGGAAGGCCGAGCCTGGGTCGAGCAGGACGTCGATACGCTGCCGCGGCAGCAGCTTGCCGCGCGCGACATGCCGCGCCTGCGCCGCTTCACCACCGCCCTGGTGAATCTGCGCCGCGCACTGCTGCAGCGTTTCGAGCTGCCGCAGCATCGCTTCACGATTGGCGGCGAAGTCGGCGGAGCGGGTGTTGACCTGGGTGTGCAGAATGGCCATGGGCATTTCCTGTGCGAGTACGGCACCAGAGGGAGGCGTCAGCGGTTGCGGGCTCAGCGGGTCTGCTCGAACAGCTCGCGGCCGATCAACATGCGACGGATCTCGCTGGTGCCTGCACCGATCTCGTACAGCTTGGCGTCGCGCCACAGCCGCCCGGCGGGAAATTCGTTGATGTAGCCATTGCCGCCGAGGATCTGGATCGCTTCACCGGCCAGCCAGGTGGCTTTCTCGGCGGCATACAGAATGACCCCGGCGCAGTCCTTGCGCACTTGGCGCACGGGTGCCTGGCCCAGTGCATCGAGGTGCCGGCCCACCGCATAGAGGTACGCGCGACAGGCCTGCTGGGTGGTGTACATGTCGGCCAGCTTGCCCTGGATGAGCTGGAACTCGCCGATGCTCTGGCCGAACTGCTGACGGTCGTGGATGTACGGCAGCACCAGGTCCATGGCCGCCTGCATCAGCCCCAGCGGGCCGCCGCTGAGCACGGCGCGCTCGTAGTCCAGGCCGCTCATCAGCACACCGACCCCCTGCCCCGGCTGGCCCAACACGTTCTCCACTGGCACTTCGACGTCCTGGAACACCAGCTCGCCGGTGTGCGAGCCGCGCATGCCCAGCTTGTCGAGTTTCTGCGCGACGCTGAAGCCGGGCGCGCCTTTTTCGAGGATGAACGCGGTGATGCCCTTGGCGCCAGCCGCCATGTCGGTCTTGGCGTAGACCACCAGCACGTCGCAATCCGGGCCGTTGGTGATCCACATCTTGGTGCCGTTGAGCACGTAGCGGTCGCCCTTGAGGTCGGCGCGCAGGCGCATGGAAACCACGTCCGAACCAGCGTTGGGCTCGCTCATGGCGAGCGCACCGATGTGTTCGCCGCTGATCAGCTTCGGCAGGTAGCGGGCCTTCTGTTCGGCGCTGCCGTTGCGGTTGATCTGGTTGATGCACAGATTGGAATGGGCGGCGTAGGACAAGCCGATGGCCCCCGAGCCGCGGGAGATCTCCTCCATGGCGACCATGTGCGCCAGGTAGCCCATGCCCGTTCCCCCCCACTCTTCGGCCACGGTGAGGCCCAGCAGGCCCATGTTGCCGAACTTGCGCCACAGGTCGGCGGGAAACTGGTCGCTGCGATCGGCCTCGGCGGCACGCGGGGTGATCTCGCGCGCGACGAAGGCGGCCACTGAATCGCGCAGCATATCGATGTCTTCGCCAAGGAAGAAATCCAGCCCCGGTACTGAAATCATGTTCGCCACCACTTGTTGTTTTTGTTGGGGAGAAAGCTGTTGAGCACAGTGATCTTGGAGGAAACGTTACAGCGGGCACGGCGCGCCGCAGGTGCGCGCTTCGTTCAAGTCTGCAGCGCGGCGCGGCAGCGCTCTTCAGCGGTGTCGAGCTCCACCTGCATCTGTTCGATGTCCAGCATCTGCTGCTGCAGTTGCGCCCGGCGCTCGGTGATCTTCTCCAGAAACCGATCGAGTTGCTTGCGGTTACCCGACGGGTCGTACATGTCGATGAGCTCTTTGCATTCGGCCAGCGAGAAACCGATGCGCTTGCCACGCAGGATCAGCTTCATCGCCACCAGATCGCGGGGCGCATAGATCCGTTCCTGGCCACGGCGCGTCGGCGTGACCATGCCCTGCTCCTCATAGAAGCGCAGGGTCCTGGGCGTTACGTCCAACAACTGGGCTATATCGGAGATGCTATAGGTCGGGCTCACGTCAATCGACTTCCTCATGCTTTACGTTAACGTAAACGTCAGCAAGAGGCCTGTCAATACACGCAGCTGTGCTATCGAAGGGCGGGAAGTCTCAAGACGCGCTCCAGCGAACGCGTCATCGGCAGCGGTCAGGCGAAGGCAGGCACACCGCTGTGGAAGCGAAATTCGGGATCGGGACTTTCGATCAGTTCGGCTTCAGCTACACGGACCTTGTCGACGGTACGGGCGATATCGGCGGCATCGCCGTATTGATGGGCCAGTTTCAGGTAGCCCTGATAATGCCGCGCTTCGCTCATGAGCAGGCCGTTGTAGAAGGTGCCCAGTTCTTCGTCCAGATGCGGCACCAGGGCCGCGAAACGCTCGCAGCTGCGTGCTTCGATGAAGGCGCCAACCACCAGGGTGTCGACCAGCTTGACAGGCTCGTGGTTGCGCACCTGCTTGCGCAGCGACGAGGCATAACGGCTCGCCGACAGGGGCTGCAGTTCGATCCCGCGGCGCTTCATCAGGCGCAGCACCTGCTCGTGATGGACCAGCTCTTCGCGCGCCAGGCGCGACATCATGTTGATCAGGTCGGCATGGGTGCAGTACTTGGCGATCAGGCTCAGGGCCGTGGAAGCTGCCTTGAATTCGCAGTTCTTGTGGTCGATCAGCAAGGTCTGCTGGTCGGCCAGCGCGGCCTGGACCCAGGCATCGGGCGTGGGGCAGCCGAGAAAGGCATGAATTTCAGACAGCATGGCCAGGCACCTGGAAAAAAGGGGGCGATTATACCCAGCTCGCCAGCAACTGGGTATGTGCGCCGCGCGACCGCCGCTTCGAGCCGATCAGTCGCTTTTCTTGCGGATCCAGTAGCGGTAGGTACCGCCCTCCTCGTCCTGCTGCACCAGTTCATGGCCCAGGAATACACAGAACTTGGGAATGTCGCGACGGGTCGAGGGGTCAGTGGCGATGACTTTCAGCAGACCGCCCGCAGGCAGGTCGCGCACATGCTGGTGCAGCATCATCACCGGTTCCGGACAGCTCAGGCCGGTGGCATCCAGGGTACGGTCGGCAGGCAAGGTTTGGGTCATGAAAAGCTCCAGGTCAAGCGGGCATTCAGGCGCACGTTCGAAACCAATAGTGTAGCGCCAGCGCGCGGTCCGGGCGCAGTGTGCGACCTCAGGCCGCAGCGCTCGGATCGGTCAGCGCCGGCCACCGTCGAGTCGACGCAGATGGCAGGTGACTTCCTCGCGGTCATGGTAGAGCTGCTTGCAGCCAATCTGCACCTTGATGCCCCGGGTCTTGAAACCGTCCTCGATGCGTTCGAGCAAACGCCGCACTTCGGCATAACGCTGCTTCATCGGCAGCTTCAGATTGACCACCGCTTCGCGGCAGAGGTTCTCGCCCAGCCAGGTTTCCAGCAAGGCGGCGTTGCGCGCCGGCTTCTCGACGATGTCGCAGACCATCCAGTCCACCGTCTGCTTGGGCCGATAGGTGAAACCGTCGGCCATCAGATGGGTGACCAGTCCGGTATCCATCAGGCTCTGCGCCATCGGCCCATTGTCGATGGCAGTGACCAACATGCCGCGGCGTACCAGTTGGTAGGTCCAGCCACCGGGTGCGGCGCCCAGGTCGACACCGGTCATGTCGCCGTGCAGGCGTTCGTCCCATTGCTCGCGGGGAATGAAGTGATGCCATGCCTCTTCGAGTTTCAGGGTCGAGCGGCTGGGCGCTTCGCGGGGGAACTTGAGCCGCGGAATGCCCATGGGCCACATGGCGAAATTACCCGCGTCGGCCACACCCAGGAAGACTTCGCGACCACTCTTGAACGTCAGCAACAGGCGCGGCAGGTTGGGGTCTTCCACCAATCTGCCAGCACCGAGCAAGGCCTTGCGCAGCGGCGCCTCGAACTTCTTGCAGAAATTCGACAGCTCCTTGCCATCGTTGGTGTCGAGCACTTCCAGCCACAGGCTGCCGCACACTGGGTAGGCCGCCAGGTGGTCGAGCAGCACGCTGATGCGGTCGGTTTCGGGCAACTGCACGAAATCGCCCCTCGCCCACTGCCGCGGAAATATCAAGTCACTAAAGCGCAACTCGCGCATCAGCCGCGCCGGACCGGCCGGTTCATGGCAGATGAATTCGGCACAGGCGGTCAGCGGCTTCGCCTTGGCATACCCGGCAACCCCCAGTCGTGCGGCGTGTTCGGCGATCTCCGAGCAGACCTCGCCTTCGAAGCCGGGGCGGCAATGCATAAACAGCGTATTCATAAAGGGACTTTCACCGCCGGGGGCTCAAATCGGCGCATGATAAAGGAAATCGGAACCCTGAGCATGCACTCGAAGTCCCTGACTGAAAGAACCTGTTTATCCAGCCCGTGCCGTGCGGGCCTGAAAAGGAGCTGATCCATGTCCTCCCTCGATAGCCTGAAAAGCCTCAAGACGCTCGACGTCGGTGGCACGTCCTATCACTACTTCAGCCTGCCCGATGCCGCCAACAGCCTGGGCGATCTGCAGAAACTGCCGATGTCGCTCAAGGTCCTGCTGGAAAACCTGCTGCGCTGGGAAGACGGCAAGACCGTGACCGGCGCCGATCTGCAGGCCCTGGCCGATTGGCTGCAGGAGCGTCGTTCCGATCGCGAAATTCAATACCGCCCTGCACGGGTACTGATGCAGGATTTCACCGGGGTGCCCGCGGTGGTCGATCTGGCCGCCATGCGCGCCGCCGTGGCCAAGGCTGGCGGTGACCCGCAGCGAATCAATCCGCTGTCGCCGGTCGACCTGGTGATCGACCATTCGGTGATGGTCGACCGCTATGCCACCGGGCAGGCGTTCGAAGAAAACGTCGACATCGAAATGGAGCGCAATGGCGAGCGCTATGCGTTCCTGCGCTGGGGTCAGAGCGCGTTCGACAACTTCAGCGTAGTCCCGCCAGGCACCGGCATCTGCCACCAGGTCAATCTCGAATACCTGGGCCGCACCGTGTGGACCAAGGAAGAGGACGGCCGCATCTACGCCTTTCCCGACACCCTGGTCGGTACCGACTCCCACACCACCATGATCAACGGCCTGGGGGTATTGGGCTGGGGCGTCGGTGGTATCGAAGCGGAAGCCGCCATGCTTGGCCAGCCGGTGTCGATGCTGATTCCCGAGGTGATCGGCTTCAAGCTTACCGGCAAGCTCAAGGAAGGCATCACGGCCACCGACCTGGTGCTGACCGTGACGCAGATGCTGCGCAAGAAAGGCGTCGTGGGCAAGTTCGTCGAATTCTACGGTGATGGCCTGGCCGATCTGCCCCTGGCCGACCGCGCGACCATTGCCAACATGGCGCCAGAATACGGCGCTACCTGCGGTTTCTTCCCGGTGGACGACGTGACCCTGGGTTACCTGCGCCTATCCGGACGGCCGGAGGCCACCGTGCAATTGGTCGAGGCCTATTGCAAGGCGCAGGGCATGTGGCGTCTGCCCGGCCAGGAGCCGGTCTTCAGCGATACCCTCGGGCTGGACATGGGTGAGGTCGAGGCCAGCCTGGCCGGGCCGAAACGCCCGCAGGATCGCGTGGCGCTGCCCAAGGTCAGCGCGGCGTTCGACGATTTCATCGGCCTGCAGCTCAAGCCGACCAGCAAGGAAGAAGGCCGCCTGGAAAGCGAGGGCGGCGGTGGCGTGGCGGTGGGCAACGCCGACCAGACCGAGGGTACGCCGTATACCTGGCGCGGCAAGACGCACAATCTGCAGCACGGCGCGGTGGTCATTGCGGCCATCACTTCGTGCACCAACACCTCCAACCCCAGCGTGATGATGGCCGCCGGACTGGTGGCCAAGAAGGCAGTCGAGAAAGGCCTGACCACCAAGCCGTGGGTCAAGACTTCGCTGGCCCCCGGTTCCAAGGTGGTCACCGACTACTATCGGGCCGCAGGCCTGACCCAGTACCTGGACACGCTGGGTTTTGCGCTGGTCGGTTATGGCTGCACCACCTGCATCGGCAACTCGGGGCCGCTGGACGAGCCTATCGAACAGGCCATCCAGAGTGCGGACCTGACCGTGGCATCGGTGCTCTCGGGCAACCGCAACTTCGAAGGCCGGGTGCACCCGCTGGTGAAGACCAACTGGTTGGCCTCACCGCCGCTGGTGGTGGCCTACGCCCTGGCCGGCAGCGTGCGTACCGACATCAGCAGTGAACCCCTGGGCACCGGCAGTGATGGCCAGCCGGTCTATCTGCGCGACATCTGGCCGACTCAGCAGGAGATCGCCGACGCGGTGGCCAAGGTCGACACGGCCATGTTCCACAAGGAGTACGCCGAGGTGTTCGCCGGCGATGCGCAATGGCAGGCAATCGAAGTGCCGCAGGCGCCTACCTATGTATGGCAGGCCGATTCGACCTACATCCAGCATCCACCCTTCTTCGAGGACATCGCCGGCCCCGCGCCAGTCATCGCCGACGTGCAGGGCGCGAGCATTCTGGCCTTGCTGGGCGATTCGGTCACCACCGACCACATCTCCCCTGCGGGCAACATCAAGGCCGACAGTCCCGCGGGGCGTTACCTGCGCGACAAGGGCGTGGAACCGCGTGATTTCAACTCCTATGGATCGCGCCGGGGCAACCATGAAGTGATGATGCGCGGGACCTTCGCCAACATCCGTATCCGCAATGAAATGCTCGGGGGTGAAGAAGGCGGCAACACTCTGTTCATTCCTACGGGCGAGAAACTGCCGATCTACGATGCGGCCATGCGCTACCAGCAAGCCGGAACACCGCTGGTGGTGATCGCCGGCCAGGAGTACGGCACCGGTTCGAGCCGCGACTGGGCTGCCAAGGGTACCAATCTGCTGGGCGTCAAAGCCGTGGTGGCCGAGAGCTTCGAACGCATTCACCGCTCCAATCTGGTGGGCATGGGCGTACTGCCACTGCAGTTCACCAACGGCCAGAGCCGCAAGAGCCTTGCCCTGACCGGGCGCGAGACGCTGGACATCGTCGGTTTGAGTGGTACCCGCTTGCAGCCGCACATGCGCCTGGACCTGCACATCCGCCGTGAAGACGGCCAGCAGGAAACCGTCGAACTGCTGTGTCGGATCGACACCCTCAACGAAGTGGAGTATTTCCGTTCCGGCGGTATCCTCCACTATGTGCTGCGCCAGTTGATTGGGAACCCGGTGGTGTAGGGCACCTGTAGGAGCGGTCAGCGGCCGCGAAAAGGACCCGCGGATGATCTGATATACCGCAGTGCCTGTTCGCGGCCACGGACCGCTCCTACGGGAATCGAGGGATTCCTCCCATTGACGGGCGGGCATCAATCACTTCGCGGCCTGCAGCGCCGTCCGAAACATTCGGTTTCAAATAACTACGTCTGAAACTCATTTGGTTCTTGTTCTCATTCTTGTTTATCCAGTGCAATAGCCGCCATCCAAACCCGTGGCCACCTGTTCGCTTGATCCGGACCTGCTTGCCAGGCGACCGGCTTCGTGAATCGAGAACGTTTTCCCATGTCCAAGAAATCCCGCTCGAAAATCTGGTTCCTGGTGCACAGCTGGTTGGCCCTGCCGATCTGGTTTTTCGTGCTGATCGTGTGTGTGACCGGCACCCTGGCCGTGGTGAGCACCGAGATCATGTGGCTGATCAACCCGGAAATGCGCGCCAACAAACCGTCCGACGACGCCCAGCCGTTGAACTACGACCAGTTGATGACCGCCATCGAACGCGATCATCCCGAACTGCGGGTCAGCAACCTCATTCACCCCGATGGCGACTACTTTGCCGTCAATGCCAGTGTCACCTACCCGGACGGCCGCTCGCCCACGGTCTACGTGAACCCTTACACCGGCGTCCTGCAAGGGGTCAGCCCGGCGTTCGACTTCCCGGCCTTCACCCGCGCCCTGCACGGCTGGTGGCTGGTCCCGTTCACCAACGGCTTCTCGTGGGGCTGGTACCTGGTATCGTTCCTCGGCCTGCCGCTGCTGGTGTCCTTGATCACCGGCCTGGTGGTCTACAAGAAATTCTGGAAAGGCTTTCTCAAGCCGACTTTGCGCCTGAACCAGGGCGCACGGGTGTTCTGGGGCGACTTCCACCGCCTCAGCGGTATCTGGTCGATCTGGTTCATCGCCGTGATCGCCATCACCGGCGTGTGGTTCCTGATTCGCGCCATCCTCTACGACAACCAGATCAGCATCTCCAGCTATTCGCCGGTCACCTCGGTGATCGCCCGGGCCGACGTACCACTGGTGGCCGACGGCACGCCGGCACCGATGATCCCGGTAGAACAGGCGATCGCCGTGGTCAAGCAACAGGTGCCGGGCCTCGATGCCAGCTACGTGTCGCTGCCGCTCAACGCCTACAGCCCGATGGAGGTGGGTGGCCGCAGCTGGTACCCGCTGATGTTCCAGACCGCCAGCATCAACCCCTACACCGGACAATTGATCAGCTCGCACCTGCTGGGCGACCGCAATGCACTGGAGTTCGTCACCGAGTCCATGCGCCCGCTGCACACCGGTGACTTCGGCGGGCTGTGGGTCAAGCTGATCTGGGCCTTCTTCGGCCTGCTGCTGAGCATGATGGTGCTCAGCGGCCTGATGATCTGGAGCAAGCGCACCGCCCTGGCCACGGCCCAGGCGTTCAAGCGCGGCGCCCGCCACGAAACTGCGCAGACGCCTGTCGGCAGCCTGCACCCGATTGCCCACAAGACCGCGGAGCGCAGCCTGTGAGCCGAGTCCTCAGTGCCCCCTCGCCTTCGCCCGTGTCGCGTTTCTGGCGCAAGTGGCGGTTCCACATCAACGTGCTGCTGGTGTTCATCCCGCTGAGCTTCATGCCGCACTATTTCGCCGAGAACGCCATGGATCGCGGCGACAGCGGCCTGGGCGAGCGCACGGTAGGCGACATCGCTGTCGGGCCGTGGAGCCTGACCTTGGCCGAACGCCGCATCGAAGGCCCGACCGCCGAAAGCGGCCAGGACATCAAGTACTTCAACGCGGCCCTGTGCAAGACCTGCATCGACCAGGTCAAGGCCACCTACCTGCGCATCGGCAAGCCGCGCAGCCTGAGGGCTGCGGGTGTGATCTTCTTCGGCAGTGGCTACCGCATGTTCGCCGGGTTGCCGGTGCCGGCCAAAACCGAAGCCGATGCTCAGCTGTGGATCACCATGGAAGGCTGGGACGGCTCGATGCACCAGACCTCCATTCCATTGAGCCAGGCATCACCCGCGACGGTGGCCTGGCTGAACCGTCAAGGAACCCGACCATGACCCGCGTTTCATTCATCCGCTGGCCCGCCCTGGCACTCGGGCTGCTCGCTGCCGCCTGCAGCGGCATGGCCCTGGCGCACAACCCGATGTGCGAATGCAAGCAGATCGACGATCAGCAGATCCGCTGCACCGGCGGATTCTCCGATGGCAGCGGCGCGCCGGGGGTGACCCTGGACGTAGTCGGCTATGACGAGAGCATCCTGGTACCCGGCAAGCTGGGCAGCGATTCGACCGTGACCTTCAAGCGTCCGGATGCCGAATTCTACGTGCTGTTCGATGCCGGCCCGGGCCATGTGGTCGAGATCGACCAAGCCGACATCGAGGCACCATGAGCACGCCCGTCACGCACATCGTGCGCCCTGCCGGAGCAGGCCATGAAACCCTGTACGTCGGCCTGCTGTGCCTGTTCATCCTGCTGGCAGCGGCCGGCGTCGTGTCCTGGCACGGGGTCAGCCACGAAGCCGTCGCGGTACCGTCCCATCAGCTCGATGCCAGGCGCGACCTGAGCGCCGCCGAACAGGGCATCTACGCCGACCTGCGAGTGACCCTCGACGAGGTCCGCCTGCTGGCCGAGGAACAGTCCGATCCGGTCACGCCGGCGCAACTGGCCGACGAGGGCTTCCCACCCTTCGCCCAGGACGCCAGCTCGGTCAGCCGCGGCAGCCATGGCTGGCAGATGGTCCAGGGTGCCTACCTCGGCCTGAGCCAGGCGCCCGAGGTAGCGGGCTCGTTCCTGCTGCGCGTGAACGGCCCGGACGCCGATGTCTGGCTCAACCGCGCACCCTCCGCCAGTGCGCCGGCGCAGCTGGATGACCAGTCGCTTGCCGAGACCGGCTGGCAACAGGTCATCGCCCAGTTCGACACCGGTGTCACCCGCCAGCATCGCCATTGAATACGCCCTCTTCACCAGGATTCTTCATGCCCAGATCTATCGCCCGCCGTCCGTTGCTGCGACTCCTGTCCGTTGCCGTGCTGGGCACCCTGTTCACCAGCACCGCCTGGGCCGCCGACGGCAAGCCGTTGCGTATCGGTATCACCTTGCACCCCTACTACAGCTATGTGGCGAACATCGTCGGCGACAAGGCCGAAGTGGTGCCGTTGATCCCGGCCGGGTTCAACCCCCATGCCTACGAGCCGCGTGCCGACGACATCAAACGCATCGGCAGCCTGGACGTGATCGTGCTCAACGGCGTTGGCCACGACGACTTTGCCGACCGCATGATCGAAGCCAGCGAGAAACCCGATATCCACGTGATCGAGGCCAATGCCGACGTGCCGCTGCTGGCGGCCACGGGCACGATGGCGCGTGGCGCCGGCAAAGTGGTCAACCCGCACACGTTCCTGTCCATCAGCGCCTCTATCGCCCAGGTCAACAACATCGCCCGCGAGCTGGGTAAGCTCGACCCGGACAACGCCAAGTTCTACACCGCCAATGCCCGGGCCTACGGCAAGCGCCTGCGCACGCTGCGCGCCGACGCCCTGGCCAAGCTGACCCAGGCGCCCAACGCCGAGCTGCGGGTGGCCACTGTGCACGCAGCCTATGACTACCTGCTGCGCGAGTTCGGCCTGGAAGTGACCGCCGTGGTCGAGCCGGCGCACGGCATCGAGCCCAGCCCCAGCCAGCTGAAGAAGACCATCGACCAGTTGCGTGAACTGGACGTCAAGGTGATCTTCTCGGAAATGGATTTCCCGTCCACCTATGTGGAAACCATCCAGCGCGAATCGGGGGTGAAGATGTACCCCCTCTCGCACATCTCCTACGGCGAGTACAGCGCCGACAAGTACGAGAAGGAAATGGGCGGCAACCTCGACACCGTGGTCCGCGCCATCCAGGAGGCCGGCGCATGACGGCGGCCGAACCGCTCGCGCTGGCCCGCTGCGGGCCTGCCATCGAATTTGCCGAGGTGGGCCTGGTGCTGGGCCGCACGCTGATTCTCGACCAGGTCTCCTTTCGCGTGGCCAGCGGCAGCGTGCACGCGCTGGTCGGGCCCAATGGCGGTGGCAAGAGCTCGTTGATCAAGACCCTGCTGGGGCAGATGCCTCACCGTGGCCAGCTGAGCCTGGAATGGCCGGGCAGTGCCGGAGTGATCGGCTACGTACCGCAGGCACTGGAATTCGACCGCGGCCTGCCGATGACGGTCGACGATTTCATGGCTGCCATGTGCCAGCGTCGGCCCGCCTTTCTCGGCCTGTCGAAACGCTATGCCGGGGCCATTGGCGATGCGCTGGAGCGCGTCGGCATGCAGGACAAGCGCAAGCGGCGCATGGGCGCGCTGTCGGGCGGCGAACGCCAGCGCGTGCTGCTGGCGCAGGGCTTGATCCCGGCGCCGCAGCTGCTGATCCTCGACGAGCCCATGTCGGCGCTCGACGAAGCCGGCATCCAGGTGTTCGAGCGGCTGTTGCTGGACTGGCAGCAGGCTGGCATTACCGTCATGTGGATCGAGCACGACCTGGAAGCGGTCAAGCGTCTGGCCGACCACGTCACCGGGCTCAACCGACGCGTGCTGTTCGACGCCAAGCCAGCCGATGCACTGACGCCAGACCGGCTGTTGACGCTGTTCTCCACCCATCCACGCGCCGGAGGCCTCGCCTGATGGACTACGAACAGTTCCGCCTGGCCATCCAGGGCCTTGCCTCGGACGGCTATCTGCCTGCTGCACTGGCCTACGGTTTCGTGGTCAACGCCTTGATCGCCGGGTTGCTGATCGGCCCGGTACTGGGTGGCCTGGGAACGCTGGTGGTGGTCAAGCGCTTTGCGTTCTTTTCCGAAGCGGTGGGGCATGCCGCGCTGACCGGCGTGGCCATCGGCATTTTGCTCGGCGAACCCTACACCGGCCCCTATGGCAGCCTGTTCGGCTACTGCCTGTTGTTCGGCATCGTGCTCAATTACCTGCGCAATCGCACTGGCCTGGCGCCGGACACGCTGATCGGCGTGTTTCTGTCGGTCTCGCTGGCCCTGGGTGCCAGCCTGCTGTTGACCCTGGCCGGCAAGATCAACGTGCACATCCTCGAGAACGTGCTGTTCGGCTCCGTGCTGACCGTGAACGGCAACGATCTGCTGGTACTGGCCGTGGTCGGTACCCTGGTTCTGAGCCTGAGCCTGCCGCTGTACAACCGCATCATGCTGGCCAGTTTCAATCCGCAGCTGGCCGCCGTGCGCGGGGTGGCGGTGAAAGCCCTGGACTACCTGTTCGTGATTCTGGTGACGCTGATCACCGTGGCAGCGGTGAAGGTCATCGGCGCGATCCTGGTCGGTGCGCTACTGGTGATTCCGGCAGCGGCGGCACGGCTGCTGAGCCAATCGCTCAAGGGCTTCTTCTGGATCTCGGTGATCATTGCCACGGTGAGCACCCTGTGCGGAATCCTGTTGCCGATCCTCTTCGACCTGCCGGTGCCTTCCGGGGCCGCCATCATCCTGGTCGCAGGCCTGGCCTTCGCTCTCGCCGCCATCGCCCGCGGCACCTTGCCCAGCCTCAAAGGGAACATCGGATAAATGCCTACTCTGCGCAAACTGACAGCGGCCCTGGCCCTGTGTGCGGCGCTCGCCCCTGCGATCCAGGCGGCGGAGCCGGTGAAAGTCCTCGCCAGCCTGCCGATCACCTACGGCCTGGGCCAGCTGCTGCTCAAGGACAGCGGCGTGCAACTGCAACGCGCGGCCGCTGCCAATCTGCCGGGCTCCCGGCAGAATGCCTATTTCACCGGCCGCGGCTCAGAAGCCCTGGCCGGACTGGCCGGCTCCGCCGACGCGGTGATCGGGCTGCGTTCGCTATGGCCGGACGATTCCCTGTACCCGCTGGCGCGCCGTAGCAACATTCGCATCGTCGAGATCGACGCGGCGCGCCCGGTCGACGGGGTGCTGCCTGGTATCGCGGTACAGCCGGGCGTGGGCGGATTGAACAGTCAGCCGTGGCTGTCGAGCAACAACATGGGGCGCATGGCCGATGTCATGGCTGCCGACCTGGTACGCCTGGCCCCCACCGCCAAACCCCGGATCGACGCCAACCTGGCCGCGCTCAAACAGCAACTGCTCAAGCTCAGCGCCGACAGCGAGGCGCGCCTGGCAAAGGCGGACAATGTCAGCGTGGTCAGCCTCAGTGATCGCTTCGCCTACCTTGCAGCCGGTCTCAATCTGGACACGGTAGCCACCCAGGTGCTCAACGACGAACAGTGGGACACCGCGCAGCTGGAAAGCCTGAGCATGACGCTCAAGGACAACGACGTGGCCCTGGTCATCGACCATCGCCAACCGCCTGAAGCGGTCAACGCAGTGATCACTGCCGCAGGCAGCAAGCTGCTGGTGCTGGCCGAGGAAAGCGACGACCCGATCGCCGACCTGCAGGCTCACATGAGCGCCGTCATCCAGGCCCTTTGACCCTTCACTGCCGTGAGCAGGCTGCGGTTCTCGGGCCTGCTCGGCAATCACCTTCAAGCCGCTCCCCTTCCCTTCGCCGATATCCGATTCAATCTTTTCCCGACCTGGCCGAGAACCTGTCAAAGCCCCACGGAATGAATGGACACTCATGCGTAACAATCAGCCTATCACTCAGCGCGAACGGACTTTTCCTGCCCAGCAGCGCCTGATTTCTACGACCGACACCCAAGGAATGATCACCTACTGCAATGATGCTTTCGTGGAGATCAGCGGGTTCACCCGCGAGCAGCTGATTCGCGCGCCACACAACACCGTGCGCCACCCGGAAGTACCTTCGGCGGTGTTCGAGCACATGTGGGCGACGCTGCGTCAGGGCCTGCCGTGGATGGGCATCATCAAGAACCGTTGCGAGAACGGCGACTACTACTGGGTCAACGCCTACGTCACCCCGGTGCTTGAGAACAAGCAGGTGGTGGGTTACGAATCGGTAAGGATCAAGCCGACGGCCGAGCAGATCCGCCGTGCCCAGTCGCTTTACGAACGCTTGAACAACGGCAGATCGGCGGTACCCGGCCGCGATCGCTGGATGCCGGTGCTGCAGAACTGGCTACCGTTCATTCTGGTCAGCCAGGTCGGCTTCATGATCGGCACCTGGCTGGATACCTCGTGGGGTTTCGCCCTGGCCGCCGGGCTGTCGCTGCCACTGGGCCTGATGGGCCTGAGCTGGCAGCAGCGCGGTATCAAGCGGCTGCTCAAGCTGGCGGACCAGACCACCTCGGATCCGCTCATCGCGCAGATGTACACCGATAGCCGGGGCGCCCAGGCGCGCCTGGAAATGGCCATCCTGAGCCAGGAAGCACGCTTGAAAACCTGCCTGACCCGCTTGCAGGACACCGCCGAGCACCTGACCGGCCAAGCTCGGCAATCCGATGCCCTCGCGCACCAGAGTTCCCAGGGTCTGGACCGTCAGCGCCTGGAAACCGAACAGGTGGCCGCTGCGGTGAACCAGATGGCGGCCACTACCCAGGAAGTGGCCAGCCATGTGCAGCGCACTGCCGACGCTACCCAGGAAGCCAACCGCCTGACCAGCCGCGGTCGCGACATCGCCGGCGAAACCCGCGAAGCGATTCAGCGCTTGTCGGTGGTCGTCGGGGAAACCGGGCAGACCGTCACCCAGCTGGCCAAGGACAGCGACGAAATCGGCGGCGTGGTGGATGTGATCAAAGGCATCGCCGACCAGACCAACCTGCTCGCGCTCAACGCGGCCATCGAAGCGGCACGCGCCGGCGAAATGGGCCGCGGCTTCGCCGTGGTCGCCGATGAAGTGCGCCAACTGGCGCAACGCACCAGCGAGTCGACCGGGCAGATCCACGGTCTCATCGCCAAGCTGCAGCAGACCGCCAACAATGCCGTGCAGACCATGGATGCCGGTCACCGTCAGGCCGAGGAAGGCGTGGCCCGCGTGCTGGAAGCCGACAAAGCATTGATCGGCATCAGCGAGGCAGTCGCCAACATCACCGACATGACCACCCAGATTGCCGCCGCCACCGAAGAGCAAAGTGCAGTGGCCGAGGAGATCAGCCGCAACATCACCACCATCTCGCACCTAGCCGATGAAACCAGCGAACAGGCGCAGAACTCGGCACTGCTCAGCGAGGAGTTGACCAAGACCGCCAACAGCCAGTACTCGCTGGTGGAGCGCTTCAACCGCTGAGCGGCCCTCGCCCCGGCGGCCAGGCCTGCATGGCTGGCCGCCTGCCGGCCATGCGTGTCAGGACAGGAAGGCCACGATCCGGTCAGCCGCAGTCTGTAGATGCTGGTCGTGGCTGAACCCGGATGACTTCAAGGGTTTGAGGTCATGGTCGGCGGCGCTGAGCCAGTACAGCTCGATTTCCCCCGACAAATCAAAGCCTGCCACTGTCTTGCAGTTGCCCAACGCATCCCGCTCGCCCTGGATGATCAGGGTCGGCGTGCGCAGCTCGGCCAAGTGTTCGACGCGCGGTTTCTCCGGCTTGCCGGCTGCGTAGAAGGGATACCCCAGGCACACCAGCGCATCGGCGCCCAATTCGTCCGCCAGCAGGCTGGCCATCCGTCCGCCCATGGATTTACCCCCCACTGCCAAGGTGCCCGTCACCAGCGGTCGCACCAGGGCATAGGCCTGTCGCCAGCTTTCCAGCAGGCTTGCCTGCGGACTGGGCGGCCGCTTGCTACCGCCGCTGCGGCGCTGGGCCATGTAGGGAAACTCGAAGCGCATCACGCTGACACCGCCCGCGGCCAGGCGCTCGGCCATGCTGTTCATGAAGGCGCTGTCCATCGGCGCGCCGGCACCGTGCGCGAGGATCAGGCACGGCGCCTGCGCGCCGGTCTGGGCAGGGTTCCACAGCCAGCCGTTGTCTTGCATGCGTTGGGTCCACTGATCTTCGCTCATCATCCTTCCGTCGACATTTGGCACTATTGGCGAGTTACAGACTCTGAGGCAAAACGCGCCACAGGAAAAGTGCCCGGTGCGTGATGGCGTACACTGCGCCAGCCTGCAGGTACGGCTCAAACCTCCACATACTCTTTGATCTTTTCGCGAAGGATAGCGATTCATGAACTTCGACTGGCACAGTGCGCCCATCACCCGTTACACCCCGCTGGACAGAGGCTACCGCAACACCCAGAACGTGCGGCGTTTCCTGACCGAGGCGTGCGGCCCCAACTTTCATTTCGACCGCCCTTTCATGGCCTGGCTCAAAAGTGGCGAAGCCAAGACCATGGGTCAGGTCGCGGACCACTGGAACCTGATGCACCGGCGCTGACGCAAAGCGGTGGCCAGGGTGCGAAACGCTGCTTTAATGAGTGCAACCCTCACCGCTTGGTGTCTTCCTATAGGAGTGCCCGATGGATCGTCTCAGTGCCAAGGATTTTTCCCCAGAGTTACTGGAACTGTACGACTTTTATGCCCATGGCAAGATCAACCGCCGCGAGTTTCTCGACCGCGCGGCGCTGTTCACTTTCGGAGGACTGACCGCAGGCGCATTGCTGGCCAGCCTGAGCCCGAACTATGCATTGGCCCAGCAGGTGGAATTCACCGATCCGCAGATCGTGGCCGAATACGTCACCTATCCCTCGCCCAACGGCCATGGCCAGGTGCGCGGCTATCTGGTGCGGCCGGCGCAGGCCACCGGCAAGGTGCCAGGCGTGGTGGTGGTGCATGAGAACCGCGGGCTCAACCCCTACATCGAAGACGTCGCACGGCGGGTCGCCAAGGCTGGCTACATGGCCCTGGCCCCGGACGGCTTGAGCTCGGTCGGCGGCTATCCGGGCAACGACGACAAGGGCCGGGCGTTGCAAGAGAAAGTCGACCCGACCAAACTGATGAATGATTTCTTCGCCGCGATCCCCTGGCTGATGGCGCATGAAGGTGTGACCGGCAAGGTCGGCATGACCGGCTTCTGCTATGGCGGCGGTGTGTCCAATGCGGCGGCGGTGGCCTATCCCGAGCTGGCGTGCGCGGTGCCGTTCTATGGCCGTCAAGCCGATGCCAAGGATGTAGCGAAGATCAAGGCGCCGCTGCTGCTGCATTTCGGCGAACTGGACACGCGCATCAACGAAGGTTGGCCCGCGTACGAGGCCGCGCTCAAGGCGGCAGGCAAAACCTACGAGGCGTACATCTACCCTGGCGCCAACCATGGCTTCCACAACGATTCGACCCCACGCTATGACAAGGCCGCAGCCGACCTGGCCTGGGAACGTACGCTGGGCTGGTTCGAAAAATACCTGAGCTGACGTAGAATGCCGGCCCTTTGCAGCCGTGATCCTTGCCATGAACGCCGACGCCCTCGCCACCTTGCACCAACACCTGCTTCAAGCCCTCGCCCGGCCGCCGGTTGAAACCCGTCGGTTGTTTCACGGCCGCGGTCGGCGCTGGCCGGGGCTGGAGCAACTGACCGTGGACTGGCTGCAGGGCATCGTGTTGGTATCGCTGTTCAAGGAGCCGCTTCCCGAACACCTGGCAGACTTGCAACAGCTGCTTGCCCAACTTGCTAAGCAGCCAGCCTGGGCAGCCAGCGGTGCGCGCAGTCTGGCGCTGCAGCACCGCTATCTTCCCGGCAGCGACGTGCACTGGCTGATCGGCGCGGCGCAAGAGCAGGTGATCCTGGTCGAGAACGGCCTGCAGTACCGCATCGACCTGGGACGTAAACAGAACAACGGCTTGTTTCTCGACATGCGCCACGGTCGCGACTGGGTACGCGAAAACGCCCATGGCCGACGTGTGCTCAACCTGTTCGCCTACACCTGCGGGTTCTCGGTGGCTGCCATCGCTGGCGGCGCGGCCCATGTGGTCAACCTCGACATGTCTCGCGCGGCCCTCACCCGGGGACGCGAGAACCATCACCTCAATGGCCACGACCTGGGCAAGGTCAGCTTTCTGGGCCACGATCTGTTCAAGTCCTGGGGCCGGGTCGGCAAGGACGGTCCGTACGACATGGTGATCATCGACCCACCGTCGTTCCAGAAAGGCAGCTTTCTGCTGACCAAGGATTACCAGCGGGTACTGCGCCGCCTGCCGGAACTGCTCAGCGAATCGGGCGTGGTGCTGGCGTGCATGAACGACCCCGCGCTGGGCCCTGAGTTTCTCGTCGACGAGCTGCGCCGCGAGGCACCGACGCTGCGCCTGCAGCGGCGCCTGGAAAACCCACCTGAGTTTGCCGATATAGATCCGGCCAGCGGCCTCAAGGCAATGGTATTCGCGCGGGAGTGATCAGCGAATCGTACAGGCGCAGGCCCTAACATACCGTACGGCGACTGGCCATCTTAAAGATTGAACAATTTCACGCGGCGGGCGAACCAAGTAAAGGAGAGCCACCGGGAGGTGAGAGTCCCGGCGGCTCGGGTGACACATCGAATGAAACCCTTGAGAGGTATCCGCCATGTCAGCGCAGGAATATAACACCATCCGCCATACCCCTGTCAGTGCGTTGGGCTCGATCCCGGCCAGTCAGTTGATCGCTTTCGTCGAAGCCTGCCGTCCGTTGGTGCGCGACGCGATCCTGAATGCCAGGTTGACTCGATGAGCCCGCTGGTTGTGAGCAGCCCCGCCATGGCGGGGCTTTTTCATGGCCGCAGAACAGGTTTCACGGCTGGCGCTGCGTGATCAGCGTGCGCACGCGTTCGCTCAATGCTTCCAGGGCGAACGGCTTGGTCAGGACTTCGGTGCAGGGCTGCAGATGGCATTGGTCCAGTGCCAGGTTCTGCGCGTAGCCGGTGATGTACAGCACCGGCAAGCCAGGGCGGGCCGACCGCCCCAGCTCAGCCATCTGTCGACCATTGAGGCCGCCGGGCAGGCCCACGTCCGTCACCAGCAAGTCGATGCGCGCTGCCGATTGCAGCAGCGCTTGCCCCTGGACGCTGTCGCCGGCTTGCAGGACCACATAGCCCAGGCTCTCCAGCAGTTCGGCCACGGAACCACGCACCGAGGCTTCATCGTCCACCACCAGCACGGTCTCGCCGCTGCCACCGAGGTCAATGGGCGCCTGGCTGGGCACGACCGCTTCTGTCTCGAGGCCGGCGCAATGCCTGGGCAGGTAAAGGCTGACCGTCGTGCCAAGGCCCGGCCGTGACTGGATCTTCACCAGCCCGCCGGATTGCCTGGCAAACCCATAGATCATCGACAGACCCAGGCCGGTGCCCTCGCCCACCGGTTTGGTGGTGAAGAACGGCTCGAACACCTTGGCCATGACCTCCTCGCTCATCCCCGAACCGTTATCGGTAACGTGAACCACCAGGTACTCGCCGGCCTGTACTTCGTGATTGAACGCATCGCTGTGGGGCAGCCACTGATTGGCGGTTTCGATGCTGATCCGCCCACCTGCCGGCATGGCGTCGCGGGCATTGATACACAGGTTGAGCAAGGCGTTTTCCAACTGGGTCGGGTCGATCAGCGCCGTCCACAGATTCTGGGTATCGCGCACGCTCACTTCTATGGAAGGTCCGACCGAACGCCGCACCAGTTCTTCCAGGCCGTGAATCAGCGCGTTGACGTCGGTGGGCACCGGGGCCAGGGTCTGTCGACGGGAAAACGCCAGCAGGCGATGGGTCAGCGACGCGGCGCGCTTGACCGCCCCCTGCGCTACGCCCAGGTAGCGCTGGAGGTCATCGGTACGGCCCTGTTTCAAGCGCATGTGCATCAATTCGAGGCTGCCGGACAGGCCCGCCAGAAGGTTGTTGAAGTCGTGGGCGATACCTCCGGTAAGCTGGCCCACGGCCTCCATCTTCTGCGCCTGGTGCAACGCCGCTTCGGCTTTTTCCCGCTCGGCAATGGCGATGCGCACGCGCTCTTCCAGGGTCTGATTGAGTTCGCGCACCGCAGCTTCGGCTTTCTTGCGCGCGGTAACGTCGATCGAGGAGCCGATCAACCCGATGACTTCGCCGTCTTCGTCGAGCAGGGGGGTCTTGAGCGACAGCCAGGTCGCCGCCGTACCGTCGGCCTGGCGTACCTCTTCTTCCACCTCCTGCGTGTGCCGGCCTTCCATGATGCGCCGGTCGGTTTCCATGATCACCCGGGCCTGGACCTTGTCTTCGAGGAACTCCACATCGGTGCGGCCGATGTACTGCTCGGGCGGTTTGCCGATGAGTTCGGTGGTGCCGCGATTGGCAACCAGCATCCGCCCCTGGCGATCCTTGGCATACACCACACCCGGCACCGCGGCGGTGAAAGTGCGCAGCAGGTGGGTCATGCGATCGCGCTCGGCCTCGGCGCTGCGGCGTTGCTGGATGTCCAGCAGCACGCCTGGAAAACGATGCGGACGGCCTGCCTCGTCGAATTCGACGTGGCCGTTGGCTTCGATCCAGCGATAGCTGCCGTCGCTCTGCAGCACTCGATACTCGCAACGGTAGTGACCACCGTTGCCCAGGGTTTCGAACACGGCGGCTTCGACCCGCGGGCGATCCTGCGGATGAACGCTGGCCATCGCCTGTTCCAGCGGCAGGCCTTGGGCACACACCTTGCTGGAAAGACCGAAGGTGCGGGCGAAGCGCTCGTCGGCACTGAAGTGGTCGGCCGCCACATCCCACACCCAGGTGCCGACGATGGCCCCGGTATCCAGAGCCAGCTGCAGGCGCTCGGCTGCATCCTGGGCAGGTGTCTGCTCAGGTACGAAAGGGTCGCGAAGGTGTTCGGGGGGCTGGGTCGGCATATCGGCTCGCAGCGGAACGCAGGGTGCCCTGATGGTGACGTTGGCGTTTGGGTAATACAAGCCTGCGCGAGGCGAAATCCGCGCGCGGTTGCAGATACGCTTCTGCAGATTCTGCGCGGGCGCGGTCGGTGGCCGCGAAACGGACGCCGCGCTGCGTCAGACGATCCGCAGCGCTCTTTTCGCGGCCACCGACCGCTCCCACGGAAACCACCGACGGCGCGAGCCGCGTCCGGCAATCCCGCAAAGCATCAGACAACCCCTGTAGCAGCGGCGCGAGCCGCGTCCGGCAACCGCGCGCAACTTCAGACACGCCGCCTGAGCAGATAACTGTCCATGATCCAACCATGCCGGCTGCGCGCCTGCTGCCGCGCATCGGCAATGATCTGCGCCATCTCATCCAGCCTTCCGGACAGCAGCACTTCATCGGCCGTACCGACATAGGCCCCCCAATAGATATCCAGATCCTGGCCGACCAGCGCCTTGAAGCTGTCCGGTGCATCGAGCATGACCACCACCGTGTCGACCCCCTCGGGCATCCCCGCCGCCAGGCGTCGACCGGTCGTGATCTGCACGGCACCCGCGATGCTGTTCAGGGTAATGCGGTGCGCTGCGGTCAGTGCCTGAATACTGGTCACCCCGGGAAACACCTCATACCGCACCGCTCGCGCGCCGTTGGCAGCGATCGCCTCGACAATGCGCAGCGTGCTGTCGTACAGCGACGGATCGCCCCACACCAGAACGCCCGCGCACTCCCCGTCCGCCACTTGATCATCGAGCAGCCGCTCGAAGGCCTCCTGCTTGCGCGCGTTCAGGGTATCCACCGACGTCCGATAGTCCGGCCCGGCCGGACGCTCGGGCTGCCGCACCTCGACCACCCGATACGCCCCAGGCGCTGCATGACGCTCGAGGATCTCTTTGCGCAGGGCATTGAGCTTGCCCTTGTGATCGCCCTTGTCCATCAGGAAGAACACGTCGACCCGCGCCAGGGCACGCGCCGCCTGCACCGTGATGTGCTCGGGATGACCAGCGCCGATGCCGATGATGAGGAGTGTTTTCAAAAGTGCTCCGCGGACAGTTCACCACAATGCGCCTATGGCAGTGCCGATGCAGGCCCCCCTGCACAACTGGCCCATGCCAGACCTTACAGCGTCCGTTTCAAGGTGAATACGGGGTTGCGCGAATTGGCACAGCTCCAGCTGTCCATGCCCTTTCGGCCTTGACACGTATGGCCATCTGCTACGGATGCCTGTGATGCTCGACGGGCAGGCGCGTTGCACGCCTGCCCTGCCAATCAGCGAATCAAAGCGACCACTTCAACGAGAACATCAGGTTGCGCGGGTCGCCGTAGGTGCCACTGCCGGTTGCGGTAGGAATACCCTGCCAGTACTTCTCGTCCAGCACGTTGTTGAAGTTGACGCGGGCGTCCCAGTGTTCGTCGAAACGATAGCCGGCCATCAAGCCCAGTACCGCGTAGGAATCCTGCTCGGCATGACCGGTTCCGACACGGCCATAGGTTGCACTCTGCGCCAGCACGTCGGCACCGATACGCAGCCTGTCCAAGGCACCTTCGAACTGGTAAGTGGTTGCGGCCTTGAACAGATGCTTGGGCTGGTTGGGCGCGAACAGATTGCCTTTCTCGTAGGTACGGTCTTTCACGTACTGGCTGAGCACCAGGGTATAGGCGGCCGAGAACTGCCAGTTGGGCGTGAAGGCGCCGCTGATTTCGGTGTCCAGGCCACGGCTGCGTACCTCGCCCGCGGCCTCGTAGCAGGTGCGGTTGGTGGCCCGGCAGCTGGCCGGTTGATCGGGAATGGCGTAGGCGCGGTTCTGCTGGGTCATGTCGAACATGGCCACGGACGCATTCAGGCCGCCATCGAAGTACTCGCCTTTGATGCCGATCTCGTAGCTTTCGCCGGTCATCGGGTCCAGCACCGTGCCCCCGACATCCTGCTGCGTCTGCGGCTTGAAGATTTCGGTGTAGCTGGCATAGACCGAGTAGGTGTCGTTCAGGTCGTAGATGATGCCGGCATAGGGCGTGACTTCCTGGGTCACCTTGTAATCACCGATGCCCGAGCGGTTGTCGTAGTCATACCAACTGACCCGGCTGCCGACGATGATGTGCAGCGGGTCCAGCGGGTTGAAACGCGCCGCGGCGTAGACACCCTTCTCGGTCGCGGTGTTCTTGCTCTCGTAGAGGCGATAGTCGCTGCGAGTACGCGAAGGCTTGGCGATGACACCCGGATCGAAGTTGTAGATATCGATGGGCGTGGAGTCATTCCAGTAGCCACCGGTCTGGTCGAACTTCTCTTGGCGGCGGCTGGCACCGACGGTCAACTGATGCTCGCGACCGAACAACTGGAACGGGCCAGCCAGCGAGGCATCCACGTTGGTCTGCACGTCGGTGGTGTCGTAGGCGCCTGTGGCCTGCCCGTACACGCCATTGCGGGGTGCCGTGAGATAGCTGGAAAAGGTGTTGGATTCGGCCCATATCTTCGCGGCCGCAGCCTTGGCGGTCCAGCCGTTGTCGAAGCGGTGGGTGACGTCGGTGAACACGCTGACGTTGTCCCGGTCCCAGTAGGCCCAATCGTTGCTCAGAAAGGTAGAGCGCGACAGATGCAGGTCTTCGCCATTCGGACCGGACGGCAGGCTGCCCCAGTCTGAAGTGGCGTCATCGCGCTGCTTGGAAGCCCCGAGGGTCAGGGTGGTCGCCTCGCTCAAGTCCGCTTCGAACACGCCATAGAAGGTCTGGCGCTGTTTTTCGCGCTCGTCGATGTAGCTGTTGTCATCTTCGTAGGCGGCCACGACCCGGCCCCGCAACGTGCCGGATTCGTTGAGCCGGTTCGATGCATCCACCTGCGTGCGGTAGCGGTCCCAGGTGCCGGCGCTGGTGGTGATGCTGACCTGAGGGGTGGCGGTAGGACGCTTGCGCACCAGGTTCAGGGTTGCCGACGGGCTGCCGGCACCGGTCATCAGGCCGGTGGCGCCGCGCACCACTTCCACCCGGTCGTACAAGGCCAGGTCGGCGCCGGCAATGGTGTCCAGGGTGAACTGGCCGATGCTGGTCGGCAGGCCGTCATACATGATGTTGTCGATGTTGAACCCGCGCGCCTGGAACGCCTGGCGGTCGCCGCCAAACTTGCGCAAGGTGATGCCCGGCGCGTACTTGACCACATCGTTGAGGTCGTTCATGCCCTGGTCGTCCATGCGCTGGCGGGTGATGACGCTGACCGACTGCGGGGTTTCGCGGATCGACAACGGCAGCCCGGTCGAGGTGCTCATGCTGCCAGTGGTGTAGGAACCGGAGTGCTCGGTAGTGGCCGTGCCGGCAATGGAACTGGTGGCGGCCGAGACGGCGGTCGCGCCCAGTTCCACCGAGCCGCCATTGGACGCTGTAGCGAGGGCGGTGACGCTGGCCACGTCGCCCTGCACCGTACCGACCAGGCCGCTGCCAGCCAGCAGGCGTTGCAGTGCCACGGCAGGCTCCATCCGACCGGTGACCGAAGGTGCCGTCTTGCCGGCAATCGCCGCCGGTTCGACCAGCACTTGCAGGCCGCTGGCTTGACCCAGCTTGCTCAATGCTTCGCCCAAGGGCTGTGCGGGCAGATTCACGGCGATCGGCGCAGCCTGTGCCAGCCCGGCGATGGACAAAGAGATGCACAGCGCAACACTGCGCAAAGGAAAGTGATTCATGGCATGACCTCAGGAACCCACACAAGGCGGTCTGCCCCCCCCGGGCGAAGACTCGAATGCGGGCTGTAGGAAGCCGCGCAAACTTGTGTGCGAAACCGCGTCGAACGCGGAAGCGGCGCAAGGCTATGCAAATGTCAAAAAAATGTAAATGATAATTCATGGCACTTGGCAGGCATTCGCGGCTGCCAACCAGAAGCATTGGTCTTCTCCAGCGAGCGCGCAGGCTGAATGAGTGCGTATGAAGAGCGCAGAGCGTGCGGGCTGCACGATGGATAGGGGTCGTTGCAGGGGGCGTCAGGATGGATGCCCCGGCAGTGATGCACACCACCGCCAGGGAATTATTACTGGATATGTCTAGCTATTGTCGCAACAGGATCAGCCGCGCGCGGGAAGTTTCCAGTCGGGACGTATGAAATGGCAGGTGTAGCCGTTGGGAATACGCTCCAGGTAATCCTGATGCTCGGGCTCGGCTTCCCAGAAATCACCTGCCGGGGCTAGTTCGGTGACGACCTTGCCGGGCCACAGGTCCGAGGCATCGACGTCAGCGATCGTTTCCAGTGCGACGCGTTTCTGCTCCTCAGTGTTGTAGAAGATCGCCGAACGATAACTCAGGCCCACATCGTTGCCCTGGCGGTTGGCCGTGGACGGGTCGTGAATCTGGAAGAAAAACTCGAGGATCTGGCGATAGCCGATCACGCTGGGATCGAACACGATCTCGATGGCTTCGGCGTGGGTGCCGTGGTTGCGGTAGGTCGCATTGGCGACATCGCCGCCGCTGTACCCGACCCGAGTCTGCAGGACGCCCGGATAACGACGGATCAGGTCCTGCATGCCCCAGAAGCAGCCACCCGCCAGCAGAGCGGTTTCGGTCTGGACTGTCATATCGATTACCTTCGCTGAATGAACGTGGCCCATTCTAATACAACCGCTGCGAAGGCGCCGTACAGGCCGTCAGAGGTTGGTGAAACGCGCCACTGCCTCTACCACTTTCTTTGCCCCGTCCTGGATTTCGACGATGACGTCACCGGCCTGGCCGGCCAGCTCTACGCCCTGCTCGGCCTGCTGCCTGCTGTTGGCCATGTCGCGCACGGTGCCATCGACCAGCGCCTGGTTCTGCTGCACCACGGCGGCGATCTCGTCGGTGGCGGTGCTGGTCCGACCCGCCAGTTGCCGGACTTCGTCGGCCACCACGGCAAATCCGCGCCCCTGCTCACCGGCACGTGCCGCTTCGATGGCGGCGTTCAGCGCGAGGAGGTTGGTTTGTTGCGCAATACTGCTGATGGTCTGGATGATCGAGCTGATCAGCAACGATTGCTTGCCCAACGCCTCGACACCGCTGGACGCCGACTGCATATCGTCGGCGATCTTGCGCATGGTCTGTACGGTGTCGGTCACCACCACCGCGCCACGCTGGGCGCTGATGTCGGTGCTGCGGGAGATCTCGTAGGCGGTCTGCGCAGCCTGATTGACCTCGGCCTCGCGTTCGACCTGCTCGGTGACCACGGTGGCGAACTTGACCACCTTGTAGAGCTTGCCTTCGGTGTCGTAGACCGGATTGTAGGTCGCCTCGAGCCAGATTGTACGGCCCATGCTGTCGAGACGCTTGAAGCGGCCGGCGACGAATTCACCGCGGTTCAGGTTTGCCCAGAATTCGGTGTAGCTCGGCGAACTGGTTTCTTCGCTGTGGCAGAACATGCGGTGATGCTTGCCCTGCACCTGCGCCAGGGTGTAGCCCATGCCACGCATGAACTGGTCGTTGGCCGACAGCACGGTGCCTTTCAAGTCGAACTCGATGACCGCCGTGGAACGCAGCAAGGCGTCGATGAACGAAGCGTTCTCCGCGGCTTTCTCCATGCTCTGGGTGACATCGGTGGCAAAGCACTTGATGTGCATCAGCACACCCGCCGCATTGCGGATGGGCTTCCAGTGCGCATTGACCCAGACCAGGCTGCCGTCCGACTTGAGGTAGCGATAGTTGTCCGACACCGAAGTACCCGCCGCCACCGCCGCCCGGAAGTTGTTGTAGCACGGCAGTTTGGTCACGTAGGTGGGGACCAGCTCGGTCATCAGCCTGCCAACCAGCTGCGCTTCGGTGTAACCCAGGGTGGTGGCGAACAATTCGTTGCAGGCGATGATGCGCAGCGATGCATCGATGTCCAGGCTGAGCATCTCGTGGGTCATGCCGGCTACCAATTGACGCAATTCCACCAGTTCATCGGCTTGTGCACTGAGTTGCTGCTTGAGTTTGTTGTTGAACATAAGGCACCGGCATCAGGGTCATGGTCGTGTTATCGGCGGCAATGGCCGAGGGTTTAGCCCTGCATCACAGATGTCTGCCTGCTCGAAACCGACCAGCCCCGGCCCAGAGCGCGCCGCCGGGACAATCCACAGAAGCTGTGGATAAGTCAGTGGACAACCCCCCCCTGCCCCTCGCAAACCCATATGGAATGGGGCCTGAAGTCAAACTGTCGATTTTTTCACCAACTCGAAAAGACGTTTTTTTTCATTGACTTGCGTGAGTCATACCGAGTAGCCATGATCGACGATGCACCGTCAGACCGGACAGACACGTCTTCTTGCACTTGCAGTGACAGACCCTGCGTTTGCGTCTGCCAGGCAGCGATAACGTATTTTTTCGGAATAGCGCTTGCACGTTTCATAGCTGATGCGATAGTCTTCGACCCGTTAGTACCAAGCTGAAAGTCAATTCAGGTCGACCACCCTGTTCACACGGGCTCGACCAACATGATGGTCTCCAGGTAACGCCCCCCGACTTGCGAACAAGTCCGGCATCAAGCGAATTACTCTGCCCCGACCAACCTACGATTGATCAGGATCTGCATCCAGGGCCCCGAACCTTAGCCCGGAATGTTGCCTGCCCTCCTAAGTACCTACCAGTCAGCCCAACAGCCAAAACGATAAAGCGCTGTTCACTGGCTGTCTTGTTCCAGACAGGTTCTTCGCCCGGCCCAAAGGCCCGCGCTACTGGAACGTTTTTATCGATCACGGCTCCAAGTCGTGACCATTGCAGGAACATACAACAACATGACTCATATCCAGACCCAGGATGCCATCCGCACCCTCACCCACGCCTTCGCTCCGATGAACTGCCTGATCATGGCCGCGCGCAAAGGCTGCTTCAGCTTCACCATCGTCAATGAGCACGGTATCGCCCGTCACAGCGAACGCTTGTACCCGGAACAGTACTCCAGTGCCGAACCGCTGCAGGCCGTGATCGACCGTACGCGTCAGGCCCTGGTTGCCTGATCGTCGCAGCGATGCACCAAGATGTGATGTATAGAAAAGCCTCGACCCGTCGGGGCTTTTTCATGCCTGCGAATTGTACCCGCGCGCAGGCATTTGAAGACTTTTGCCGGGGCAACTGTAAACGCAGATTACAGTTTGCAAGCTGGGCGGGTGAACCCCGAATGCCGTCCGTTGTCGTGCGGGCGAAAGTCTGACGCCATTTTTTTGCTTCCCAACAGCCCGCTCTTGCCCGAGCTAGACAGCTTCGTGAAATCTACCGAGCAGGCGACCGCTGCCCAGGCACCGGGTTGGCAGGTGCGCAGCCCACCACCACAACCTTCAGGCAGTCGCAAAATCCGGTCGGATTGTCCTACAAAACCGCTCTAGCCAGAGTGTTTCAGGCTATAGCGTTGCAGTGAAAATGTTGGTAGCTTGCGCCTCAGTGCCCCCCTAGAGTTAAAACAATGAAAAGACCAATGCTCAAGACCACTCTCGGCTTCGCTGTCACCCTGGCATCCAGCCAACTTTTCGCTGCCGGGTTCGCCCTCAACGAACAAAGCATCAGCGGCATGGGGACCGGTTTCGCCGGTCGCTCGTCGTCTGCCGAGGACGCCAGCACTGTCTATGGCAACCCTGCTGGCATGTCCCGTATCAAACGTGAACAAGTGAGCGTCGGCGCTGCGGCCATCGTCGCCAAGACCGACATCAGCGGGCGCGGTACGTTCGGAGGCAGCAACGACGGTGACATGGTGCCGTTCGTCGGCGTACCCATGGGCTACTACGTCAAGCCGCTGGATGAAAACTGGACCTTCGGCTTCGGCATGTACGCGCCGTTCGGCCTGGTAACCGACTACGAAAGCGGTTTCGCCGGCCGCTACTGGGGCGACAAGAGCCATGTGGCCGTCGTCACCCTGCAGCCTACCATCAGCTATGCATTCAATGACCGCGTTTCCGTCGGCTTCGGCCCGACCATCAACCGCCTCGAAGGCGAGCTGACCTCGGCCACGCTGAACCGCGCCACCCCTGGCCGCAACGACGGCGAAGTCAAGATCAAGGGCGACGATACCGCCGTGGGCTTCAATGTCGGCGTCCTCGTGCAGGCCACCGACGACACGCGCCTGGGCCTGACCTACCACTCCAAGGTCAAGTACAAGCTGGACGGCCACACCAAGATCAAAGGCCCTGGCTTCGGTCCTCTCGCCGGCAGCAAGTACGATGCTTCGCTGGACATCGACACACCGGAGTCGGTGGACTTCTCGGTCACCCACGAGCTCAACGAGGACTGGACCCTGTACGCAGGCAGTACCTGGACGCGCTGGAGCCGCCTGAAGGAAATCTCGGTCGAGAACGACGGCGTGCCTGCACCACTGCGCCCTTCCATCGGCACCATCACCGAAGAGCAGGACTGGCACGACACCTGGTCCCATGCCGTGGGCGCCGCCTACAAGCTGAACAAGCAGTGGACGCTGCGTACCGGGTTCTCGGTCGACCAGTCGCCGACCAACAACACCGATCGTTCGCCACGCATACCCACCGGTGACCGGGCCATCCTCAGCTTCGGCGCAGGTTGGAGCCCAACGGACGACCTGACCTTCGACTTCGCCTATTCCTACCTCAAGGAAGAAGACGCGAAGATCAATCTGGTCAGTGCTACCAAGGGCGCGTACCAGGCCAAGTACGAGAACAGTGCGCATGGCTTCGGCACTTCCATGACCTACCGCTTCTGAGTGATCGGGTAATACGAAAAGCCCCGACAAGTTCGGGGCTTTTTCATGTGTGGCCTCAGCACAGGCTCATGTTCATTTGCAGCAGGGCCAGTCCGCCCTGCTGCCAGCCCCACCACGCCAGACCCAGCAGCGCCGCCAGTGCGCATGCCGTGGCGAGCTGCACGCTTCGAAGCCTGTTCATGCACTCGCTCCTTGCGCCTGCAGCCGGGCAACGGGGCGTTCGCGCACTGGCCAGTTAAGCGCACCGGCGAGCAGGCTCAGCGCAATCGACAGCTGCCAGACCAGGTCGTAGCTGCCGGTCTGGTCATATACCAGGCCGCCCAACCAGCCTCCCAGAAACGCGCCCAACTGGTGGAAGAGGAACACGATGCCCCCGAGCATCGACAGGTTGCGCACGCCAAACAGCGTTGCGACGGTGCCGTTGGTCAAGGGAACGGTGGACAACCAGAGCAACCCCATCGCCATGCCGAACAGGCAGGCGCTGAAGGTCGTCACCGGGAACCACAGGAACAGCACGATCACGACGGCGCGCATCAGGTACAAGGCGGTGAGCAGCCGCGGCTTGGACACGCGTCCACCCAACCAGCCGGCGATGTAGGTGCCGAAGATGTTGAACAGCCCGATCAGCGCCAGAACCGTGGTGCCCACGCTTGCCGGGAGGTGCTGGTCGACGAGGTAGGACGGCAGGTGCACACCGATGAATACCACCTGGAAACCACACACGAAGAAGCCCAGCGCCAGCAGCCAGAACCCTGAATGGCCGCACGCCTCGCGCAGCGCCTGGCCAAGGGTCTGATCGTGGGCCTGGGCGGGCAGTGGCCGGTCCTTGAGCATGCGCACCAGGGGGACGATGAATGCCACCAGTACGCCCATCACCAGCAAGGCCGTCGACCAGCCCAGCCAGCTGATGAGGCCGAGCGTGCCGGGCAGCATCGCGAATTGCCCGAACGAGCCGGCAGCGCTGGCGATCCCCATGCCCATGCTGCGATGCTCAGCGGGCAAGGCTCGCCCGACCACACCCAGAATCACCGAGAACGACGTACCGGAGAGCCCCAGGCCGATCAGCAGACCAGCGCTGAGGCTCAGGCTCAACTCGGAGTTGGCCAGCCCCATGCAGCCAAGGCCGACCGCGTAGAGCACCCCACCCAACGCAACCACGCGCCCGGCGCCGAAGCGATCCGCCAGGGCGCCGGCGAAGGGTTGGGCCAGGCCCCAGATCAGGTTCTGCAGCGCGATGGCCAGCGCGAATACGCCCCTGCCCCAGCCGAACTCCGCACTCATGGGCGCCAGGAACAGACCGAAGCCGTGGCGAATGCCCAGGGACAGGGCAAGGATCAGGGCTGCGCCGAGCAGGACCCAGCCGCTGGTACGCCATACCGATGTCATTATTGTGTGCTCCGGGCAAGAGGGACAGGCCGCTCGATTGTATGCCTGTTCATCGCCGACAGGCAGCGCTGCATGCAACCATCTGCCAGGCAGGTTCTACAGCGCAGCGCCCAGCAGCACCAACAGTTCGAGCAACTCGAGCATGGCGCCGGCGGTGTCACCGGTGGTCCCGCCCAAACGCTTGATCATCTGGCGTCGCAATGCCATGAAACCTGCCAGCACCAGCAGGCTGACCCCTACCCCGCAGAACGCCAGGCTGACCAGCGCCACGCCTGCCAGCAACCAGGCACCGGCACGACGCGGCAGGTGGTCGGCCAGTGCCTGGCCCAACCCGCCGGCCCGCACATAGGGCGTACCCATGAACAAGCCGAGCACGGCAGCCCGCGCCAGTACCGGGGCCAGCACCAGCGCGGCCTGCTGGCCTTGCTCGAGCAAGGCCAGCAGTGCGCAGAACTTGAGCAGCAGTACCAGCACCAGCGTTACCACGGCCATCGGCCCGCTGCGCGGGTCCTTCATGATCAGCAAGGTGCGCTCGCGGTCGCCAAAGCCGCCCAGCCAGGCATCGGCGCTGTCCGCCAGACCGTCCAGGTGCAGTCCACCGCTGAGCACTGCCCACAGCGCCAGCAACAGCGCCGCATGGAGAAAAACCGGCGCCCCGGCGAGCAGGGTATCGGCGCACCAGAGCAGCACGCCGAACAGCAGCCCCACCGCCGGATAGAACAACAGCGAGCGACCCGAGGCCTGCGGGCTGGGCATGCCGGGCAAGCGCACCGGCAAACTGCTGAGAAACTGCAAGGCGATCCAGAACGGCAGCATGCTCAGGATGGCTCGCACAAGTGGCCGTCGGCTGCCAGCTCGAGGCTGAACAACGCTGCGTGGCCGACTTCGACCTGGAGCAACTGTTCACGGGCCAGGCCACGTGCTTCGGCGAGCAACAAGCGCATCACACCACCATGCACCACCAGCAGCAGCCGCTGGCCTGGGTAGGCGACCTGCAATCTGTGCAAGGCGCCATGGATCCGCGCGGAAAAGGCCTGCATGGGCTCGCCGCCGGGGGGCGTGAAGGCGTAGGGGTCGTTCCAGAACAGACCCAGGCCGGCTTCGTCGGTCTGCATCAATTGCGCCGCACTCAGGCCTTCCCAGGCGCCGAAATGCAGTTCCTGAAGACCAGCCTCGAAGCTCAGCGGCAGCCCGCGCTGTTCGGCCAGCACCTCGGCAAAGCGTGCGCATCGCTGCAGCGGCGAGCTGACGATACGATCCCAACCGGAACGGTCGGCAACTGCAGCGTGCAGCTGGGCCCAACCGCGCTCGGTCAGGGCGTCATCGAGGCTCCCGCGAAATCCGCCGATTTCGGTCTCGCCATGGCGCAGCAGATCCAGGTGCAGGGTCATGCCAGACGGTCCGCGACGGCCGCTTCGGCAAAGGTCGCCATCTGCCCGTGCAGGTCGCACGCCAGGCGCAACAGCGGCACCGCCAGGGCGGCGCCACTGCCTTCGCCCAGACGCAGGCCCAGTTGCAGCAACGGTTGCGCCTCGAGGGCTGCCAGTACATGGCGGTGCCCGGGTTCGGCGCCGTTGTGAGCGAACAACAGCCATGGCCGGATGGACGGGTTCAGCTGCACCGCCAGCAGCGCTGCGACAGTGCAGATGAAACCATCCACCAGCACCACGATGCCTTCCTGGGCACAGGCCAGGTAGGCGCCGACCAGCGCGGCAACCTCGAAGCCACCGTAGCAGAACAGGCGTTGCAGCGGTTCGTCGGTCAGCCCGGCATGGGCCTGCAAGGCGCGCTCGATGACCTGCACCTTGCGGGTCACGCCGGCGGCGTCCAGACCGGTGCCCGGCCCGGCCAGATCGACCACGGCGCAGCCCAGCGAGGCGCAGGCCAGCGCGGTGGCCGACGTAGTGTTGCCGATGCCCATTTCACCGCCGATGAACAGCTCGGCGCCGCTGGCCTTCGCCCGCAGCACGCTGTCGCGACCGGCCTGCAGTGCCTGCGTGCCTTGCTCGAAACTCATCGCCGGCGCGTCGATGAAATTGCGCGTACCGGCAGCGATCCGCACATGCTGCACGCCAGGCAGATCGCCCAGCGGCGTGGCGGTGCCGAGGTCCACCACTTCCAGGCGCGCCTGCAGGCGGCGGGCCAATACACTGATGGCCGCACCGCCGTTGACGAAGTTGTGCACCATTTGCGCGGTGACTTCCTGCGGATAGGGCGAGACACCTTCGGCGACAATGCCGTGGTCGGCAGCGAACACGGTGATCCAGACCTGTTCGACCGAAGGTTTGAGGCGAACCTGCAGCGCCGCCAATTGCACTGCCGTCTGCTCGAGTGCGCCGAGCGAGCCGGCCGGCTTGGTCAACTGCTGCTGACGCTCCAGCGCTTCGCGATGAATGCGGGCATCGGCGGTACGGGCAGTGTGCAGCCACCAGGCTGAGTTCATAGCGCAGGTCCTTTCAATATCATGGGGAGGCCGGCCACGGTGAACACCACCCGCTCGCAGCGTTCGGCCAGGGCCTGGTGCAGCAGGCCCGCCTCGTCGACGTAGCGGCGGGTCAGTTCACCCAGAGGCACGACGCCCAGGCCGGTTTCGTTGCTGACGAAGAGGATGTGTCCCGGCAGGCCGGGCAGTGTTTCGAGCAGGGCTTCACGTTCTGCACGCAAGCGTTCGGGCTCGTCGAGCATGAGCAGATTGGTCAACCACAGGGTCAGGCAGTCGACCAACAGGCAGCGGTCGCTGCGCGCCTCAGCGCGCAGCACGTCGGCCAGGGCCAGCGGCTCTTCCACCAAGCCCCAATGGTCGGGACGGCGCTGGCGGTGCAAGGCCACCCGCTGGTCAAGCTCGCCATCCACCGGCTGGCTGGTAGCAATGTACACGACGTGCAGCTGGCTGTCGGCGGCCAGCCGTTCGGCAAGGCGGCTCTTGCCGGAGCGGGCACCGCCGAGGATCAGTTGCAGCATGTCAGACCCCTCTCCCAGGCAAGCCGCACAGCTCGCGCAACCGCGCGGTGTCCAGGTGCTGCTCGACCAGGTCGGCCAGGCGCTCGATGTCGGCTTCGCGCAATGCGTGGTAATCCACCGACTGCACGTCGGCCAGCCCCGCCCAGCGCAGCAGTGCCATCGAAGACGGCGACGCTTCGAACAAACCGTGCAGGTAGGTGCCCAGAATCTGCCCGTCGGCGCTGATCGCGCCATCGCGGCGACCGTCGCTCAATTGCACCGCCGGATGATCCAGCGCCGCCCCGGTGGTCACCCCGGCATGGATCTCGTAGCCGCTGACGGCGGCCTGTTCGAGGGTCAACTGGCCGGTCACGTTGCGCAGCTGCTTTTGCGCCTGCAGTTCGGTGGTGAACTCCAGCAGGCCCAGGCCCGCGCTGGAACCGGCAGCGCCTTCGAGGCCCAGCGGGTCGTCGATGCGCGTGCCGAGCATTTGCAGCCCGCCGCAGATGCCCAGTACCTTGCCGCCATAACGCAGGTGGCGGGAGATCGCCTGTTCCCAGCCCTGAGCGCGCAGGTGAGCCAGGTCGGCCCGCACGCTCTTCGAGCCAGGCAGGATGATCAGGTCGGCCGGGGGGATGTCATCGCCCACGCCGATGAACTGCAGGTCGACCTGCGGGTGCAGGCGCAGCGGATCGAAATCGGTGTGGTTGCTGATGCGCGGCAACACCGGGACGATCACCTTGAGCACCTTGTCGGCTTTGCCCGACTGACGCCGATCCAGGCCGTCTTCGGCCTCCAGGTGCAGGTCCATCACATACGGCAGCACGCCGATCACCGGCTTGCCGGTACGGGCCTCCAGCCAATCCAGACCGGGTTGGAGCAAGGCGATGTCACCGCGAAAGCGATTGATGACGAAGCCCTGAACCCGCGCCTGTTCCGTGGGCGAAAGCAGTTCCAGGGTACCAACCAGATGGGCGAATACGCCGCCGCGGTTGATGTCGGCGATCAGCAGCACCGGGCAGTCGACCGCCTCGGCAAAGCCCATGTTGGCAATGTCACCGGCGCGCAGGTTGATCTCGGCCGGTGACCCGGCTCCTTCGACCATTACCACCTCGTAGCGGCCACTCAAGCGTTGGTGCGACGCCAGTACCGCCTGCATGGCGATGGCCTTGTAGTCGTGATACGCGACGGCGTTCATGCTGGTCACGGCACGCCCGTGGATGATCACCTGGGCACCGGTGTCGCTGTTGGGCTTGAGCAACACCGGGTTCATGTCGGTGTGCGGCTGCAGGTACGCGGCCTGGGCCTGCACGGCCTGGGCGCGACCGATCTCGCCGCCGTCGGCAGTCACCGCACTGTTGAGGGCCATGTTCTGCGGTTTGAACGGCACCACCGCCACGCCCTGACGAGTCAGCCAGCGGCACAGCGCGGTGACCAGGGTGCTTTTCCCGGCATCGGACGTGGTGCCCTGGACCATCAATGTGCTCATGCTTGCTCCTTGCGATACTCGCTCAGGGCGGATTCGAGTCGTGCCCAGTCGCCCTCGCGGGCAGGCAAACCGAAGCGCAGGCGGCTGTCCTGCTTGAACAGCCGCACGAGGATGCCGCGCCGGGCGAGGAAATCCTGCAGGTGCTCGGCCCGCTCGTACACCACCGACTGGAACAGCGCGCAGCCGCCCTGGGGCGCCAGGTCGTGGCGCCGCAAGCATTGGCCAAGGCGCTCGCTGGCCGCTGCGCAGCGAGCGATCTGCATCTGCTGAGTGGCCTCGTCGAGCAGGCAGGCTTGGCCCAGCTGGCGTGTCGGCCCGCTCACTGCCCACGGCCCGATCAGATCGGCCAGCAGGCGCAGCAGGCGCGGCTCGCCGAGGACGAAGCCCAGCCGTACACCCGCCAGACCGAAGAACTTGCCGAACGAGCGCAGCACGATCAACCCAGGTTGCGCGCCGTAGCGAGCCAGGCCGGCACGCGGCGTGTTGTCCATGAACGCTTCATCGACCACCAGCCAGCCGCCACGACTGTTCAGACGCGCATTCCAGGCCAGCAGGCATTCAGCGGACAGCAGCCTGCCGGTGGGGTTGTTCGGGTTGACGACGACCAGCACGTCGAGGCTGTCGATGAAGTGCTCGACCTCGTCTTCATTGATTTCCCGTACTACATGCCCCGCCCGTCGCCAGCCCTCGGCATGTTCGGCGTAGCAAGGCGACAGCACCCCCACCCGACCGCTGCGGCGAAGCCGTGGCAGGGTCTGGATCGCGGCCTGGGAACCCGGCACCGGCAACACGTGCTCGAAGTCGTAGTAGCTGCGTGCGGCGTCTTCCAGGCCATCTTCGTTTTCCGGCAGCCGCGCCCAGGCGCGTGCCGTGATCTCGGGCAAGGGGAAAGCCCATGGCGCGATGCCGGTGGACAGGTCGACCCAGTCGGCTTCGGCGATCCCGTATGCAATGACCGCCTGACGCAAGCGCCCTCCGTGTTCAAGCATCGAGCAAGCCCCCCAGACACAGCACCAACAGCCACAGCCATACGCCGCGCTGGACCAGGTTCCAGCCGCGCTCGATGGCGTCGGCATCGGCGGGGGTACCTTCGCCCAACAGCGCCCGCTGATGCAGCTCGCCGTGATAGATCGCCGGCCCGCCCAGTTGCACGCCCAACGCGCCGGCGCCTGCCGCCATCACCGGGCCGGCGTTGGGGCTGTCCCATTGCGGTGCCTGCCGGCGCCAGCAGCGCAAGGCCAGGCGGGTCCTGCCCAACACGGCATAAGTAAGTGCGACCAGACGCGCCGGGATGTAGTTGAGCACATCGTCGATGCGCGCCGCCGCCCAACCGAAACGCTCGAAGCGCTCGTTTCGGTAGCCCCACATGGCGTCCAGGGTATTGCTCAAACGATAGAGGACAACCCCGGGCGCGCCGGCCACGACGAACCAGAAGATCGCCGCGAACACCGCGTCACTGCCGTTTTCCAGCACCGATTCGGTGCCGGCACGGGCCACTGCTTCGGCGTCCAGCTCATCGGTCTGCCGGCTGACCAGATAGCCGACACGCTGACGGGCGCTGGCCAGGTCATCGCTGCGCAACGCCTGTGCCACGGGCATCACGTGCTCTCCCAGGCTGCGCATGCCCAGCGCCAGGTACAGCGCGCCAATCTCCACCAGCCAGCCTACCAGCGGCAGCCAGGACAACAATGTCGCCAACAGGGTCAGGGGCACCACGGCCAGGAACCAGGCGGTGACACCGTGACTGCGCCAGCCACGTCCGGCGCGGTTGAAACGCGCTTCGATCCGGTTGGCCAGACGGCCGAAGGCAACCAGCGGATGGTGCCTGCGCGGCTCGCCCAGCAGGGCATCGAGCGCCACCCCGGCGGCCGTCATCAACGCAATGCTCACAACGATTTTCCCCATTGGTTTTCGTACAGCATGTGTTCGAGCGGCTGAGCAGCAGCCCAGCCTTCGAGTTCCAGCATCGGCGCTTCATAGAAACGTTCGACCGGCCCCAGGCACAGCACCGCCACCGGCTTGGCTCCAGCCGGCATGCCCAGTACCTCGGCCAGGGCCTGGGGATCGAACAGCGACACCCAACCCATCCCCAGGCCCTCGGCGCGCGCCGCCAGCCACAGGTTCTGAATGGCGCAGGACACCGAGGCCAGGTCCATTTCCGGCAGGGTGCGGCGGCCGAACACATGGCGCTCGCGATCGTCCATCAGCGCTGCCACCAGCACCTCGGCGCAGTCCGCGATCCCTTCGACCTTGAGCCGCATGAACTGGTCCGAGCGCTCGCCCATGGCGTGTGCCGTGCGCAGTCGTTCTTCCTCGACCAACGCCTGGATGCGACTGCGCACATCGGCGTCGCTGATGCGGATGAAACGCCAGGGCTGCATCAGGCCGACGCTCGGCCCCTGATGAGCGGCCGCCAGCAGCCGCGCAAGCAGCGCCGGCGGCACGCTGCCACCGGTGAAGTGACGCATGTCGCGACGTTCGGCGATCACCCGGTAGATCGCAGCGCGCTCGCTGTCGCTGTAGGGCTCGTTCATGACGCGATCCGATGCCCGGCCGCAGGCGCGCAGTCATCGGGCGCAAACAGTGCGGCCACTGCAGCCGGGTTGGACGGGAAATAGAAATGCACGTAAGAGGCCGTCATCCGCCCCTGGCGGTAAACCGCCTCGGCGCCGCGACCGCCATTGGGGCTGACGCCGCGAGCAATCGGCTGCAGCTCGGTACTGGTCAGCGAGTGGTGATAGGTGTGCCCGCGCAGTACCCCCTCCGGCAGCTCGACCGCCTGCAACGCCAAGGCCGCCAGGCGCTTCTGCATGACTGCTTCGCCGGGCAGCAGACCCAGCAGTTGCGCGCGGGCCCCTTCGACATCGGTCAGTGCGTCGAGCAAGTAGAGCATGCCGCCACACTCGGCCAGCAGCGGCTTGTCCGCGGCATGGTGAGCGCGGATGTCGTCGAGCATCGAGGCATTGGCGGCGAGCGCCAGGTGATGCAGCTCAGGATAGCCACCGGGCAGGTAAAGGCTGTCGCAGGCAGGCAGACGCGGGTCGTGCAGCGGCGAGAAGAACACCAGGTCTGCACCCATCTCGCGCAATACATCCAGGCTGGCGTCGTAGACGAAAGCGAACGCGGCGTCGCGGGCCACGCCGATGCGCACGCCATCGAGCAGGCGCGCCACTGTGTGTGGCGCCGGGGCTGCGAAGGTGACTGCGGGCGGCAAGGCCACCTGGCAGGTCTGCGCCAGAGCGGCGGCGGCCGCATCCAGGCGGGTATCCAGATCGTTGAGCTCGCTGGCCTGCACCAGCCCCAGATGGCGGCTCGGCAGCTCGATCCCGGTTTCCCGGGACAACGCACCGTACCAGCGCAGACCCTGGGTCAGGCTGCCTTCGAGCAATTGCGCGTGACGCACCGTGCCGACCCGGTTGGCCAGGACGCCGGCGAACGGCAGGTCGGGCTGGTAACAGGCCAGGCCCAGTGCCAGGGCGCCGAAGGTCTGGGCCATGGCGGTGCCATCGATCACGGCCAGTACCGGAACGCCGAAATGACGCGCCAGGTCAGCGCTGGACGGCGTGCCGTCGAACAGACCCATGACGCCTTCGATGAGGATGATGTCGGCTTCCTGCGCCGCTTCCCATAACAGCCGCCGGCTGTCCTGCTCGCCGACCATCCACATGTCCAACTGATAGACAGGCGCGCCGCTGGCGCGAGCGAGGATCATCGGATCGAGAAAGTCCGGGCCGCACTTGAACACCCGCACCCGCCGCCCTTGATTGCGATGCAGGCGCGCCAGGGCGGCAGTCACGGTGGTCTTGCCCTGCCCGGAGGCCGGGGCGGCGATCAGCACCGCCGGACACTGGCGCGGCTCGATCATAGCTCGATGCCCTTCTGGGCACGGATACCGGCCTGGAACGCGTGCTTGACGACGCCCATTTCGGTGACTGTGTCGGCCAGTTCGATCAGCTCGGGCTTGGCCCCGCGACCGGTGACGATCACATGCTGCATAGGCGGACGTGCCTGCAGATCATGCAGCACGGTGTCCAGGTCGAGATAACCGTGCTTGAGGGCAATGTTGAGTTCGTCGAGCACCACCAGGCCAATGGCCGGATCGCTCAACAGCTGCCTGGAGACTTCCCAGGCAGCCTCGGCCGCCGCGATGTCTCGCTGCCGATCCTGAGTTTCCCAAGTGAACCCTTCACCCATCACGTGGTAGCGCACCTGCTCGGGAAAGCGCCGGAAGAACAGTTCCTCGCCGGTGCTGTTGCGCCCCTTGATGAACTGCACCACGCCGCACTGCAGGCCGTGGCCCATGGCTCGCGCGAGCATGCCGAACGCCGAACTGCTCTTGCCCTTGCCGTTACCGCTGAGCACCAGCAGCAAGCCACATTCATTGGGGGAATTGGCGATGCGTTCATCCATCACGGCTTTCTTGCGCAGCATGCGCGCCAGGTGACGTGCGTCGCGTTCGGTGGTTTCGTTCATGGTGGCTCTCCGCTACACCTGCACGCAGGCAGCATCGACGCGACACCGCGGCCGGCTGGCCGAACAGTGAACGTCAATGCCGCTCTCCCCGCGCGACAGTACATGGGTCAGGGCACGACCCAGGCGCAACGACACCCGAGAATGAGCGCCGGCCCTGCAGCGTGCCGTAAAGGTGGACCAGGCCGGTCTCCGGGCTCACGAGCGGGGCTGTACACACCCAGGCCGCACGCCTTCCCGAATCGCTTCAGTGGCATCGTGTGCAGCCTTGACTCGTCTACCGTTGCGGGGGCAGCGCCGGGATGGCGCGTCGAACGCTGCGCACCGGCTTCCCTGTTTCACTCGTCTGGATCGTCCGATCGCCGAGCACCTGGAACAGCCGCGCAGGTTAGAGGGTTGAGCCAGGAGCGTCAATTGATCCGCAGCACCTGATCCCCTGCTGCCGCTGACCGGCAACGCGGTTGAACCTTGCCAACCGCCAGTGCCTCTACCTTCTGTGAACAAAACCTCAGAGAGCCCGACCATGCACAAGACCCGCCTCGCTACATTGATCCTGCTGGCTGCCGGCCTTGCCGCCTGTGGCGAAACATCGTCATTGCAGGTCAGCGACGGGACGGGCCCCTCGCCCAAGCTGCCCGAGCCCAACAAGACCCTGATCCCTACCGTCAACATCGCGCCGGCAGTGGGCTGGCCCGAGGGTGGCAAGCCAACGGCGGCGCCCGGTACCCAGGTGGCCGCTTTCGCCGCCGACCTGGACCACCCGCGCTGGCTTTACGTGCTGCCCAACGGTGACGTGCTGGTGGCGGAAACCAACTCCCCGGCCAAACCCGACGACAGCAAGGGCATTCGCGGCTTCGTCATGGAGAAAGTGATGAGCCGGGCGGGCGCTGGCGTGCCAAGCGCCAACCGGATTTCGCTGCTGCGCGACAAGGACGGTGATGGCGTGGCCGAGACCCGCACCGTCTTCATCGCCAACCTCAATTCGCCGTTCGGCATGACCCTGGTCGGCAACGATTTCTATGTGGCGGACACCGACAAGCTGCTGCGCTTCAAATACACCGACGGCGCCACCTCGATCAGCGGCGCGGGCGAGAAAGTCGTGGACCTGCCGGGCGGCACGCTCAACCACCACTGGACCAAGAACGTCATCGCCAGCTCAGATGGCAAGAAGCTGTACGTCACCGTTGGCTCCAACAGCAACGTGGGCGAGAACGGCATGGATCAGGAACAAGGCCGCGCAGCAATCTGGGAAGTGGATGCTGCCACGGGCCAGCATCGGATTTTCGCCTCGGGCCTGCGCAACCCCAACGGCATGGCCTGGGAACCGAAGACCGGCAAGCTGTGGACGGCAGTCAACGAGCGCGACGAAATCGGCAGCGACCTGGTGCCGGATTACATCACCTCGGTCAAGGATGGCGGCTTCTACGGCTGGCCCTATAGCTATTACGGGCAGCATGTAGACGTACGCGTCGAGCCGCAGAATCCCGAACTGGTGGCCAAGGCCATTGCGCCTGACTATGCAGTCGGGCCGCATACGGCATCGCTGGGCTTGAGCTTCGCCGACGGCAGCGGATTGCCTGCCCCCTTCACCACGGGCGCGCTGATCGGCCAGCATGGATCGTGGAACCGCAAGCCGCACAGCGGCTACAAGGTAGTGTTCGTACCGTTCGTGGACGGCAAGCCGAGCGGCCAGCCCATCGACCTGCTCAGTGGCTTCCTCAATGGCGACGAGAAAGCCATGGGTCGCCCGGTTGCGGTACTGCCCGACCACAAGGGCGGCGTGCTGGTTGCCGACGATGTGGGCAACAAGATCTGGAGAGTCACTGCCGCCAAGTGATCGAGCCCGAACGGGGCGAAATCGCTCGCTCCATTCGGGTCACGGATTGCGTGCCAGCTGGCCGGGTTGCAGCACCCGCTTGGCGTTGAGATAGGCTTTCTGCCAATAGGGCTTGTTCAGGTAATCGAGCTTGACCGTGCCGCCGCTCGACGGGGCATGCACGAAACGCCCCTCACCCACATAGATGCCGGCATGGCTGACCTGTGAGCCACCACTGGTGGCAAAGAACACCAGATCACCGGACTGCAGGTGCGACTGGTCGACATCAGGGGAGCGCATGACGATCATCTCCCGCGTCGAGCGAGGCAGCGCAATGCCTGCCGCATCGCGATAAACGAAGCTGATCAGGCCGCTGCAGTCAAACCCCGAATCGGGCGTATTGCCACCCCAGCGGTACGGCGTGCCCACCAATCCCAAGGCCCTGAACAGCACGTCGTCGGCAGCGCCGACCATATCGTTGTTGGGGTTCATGACGATCGGATTGATGACTTTGGGCCTGACAACCTTGGCCGGAGGCGCACTGGCGCAGCCGGCAAGCATGGCGGCCATTGCGATTGAAGCGAAAACGCGTGCCTGGGTAGACATGTACCGAACCATCCTGAGCCGACTGCCGTAATAGACTAGATTCATTACCCGAAAACACAAACGGCGCTGAGATTTTCATCTCACCGCCGCTTTGTCGCGCTGTATCCGTTATTTGCTGGAGATCATCGTGGCTGGCGCCATGGCCAAGGCCCGCTTGGCCTCGATGAAGGTCTTGCTCCAGTAGCTGTCGCCCAGGCTATCGACCCGAACGCCACCGCTGCGGCGGCTGCTGGAGTGGATGAACTGGTCATCGCCCAGGTAGATGCCCGCATGGCTGACCCGACCGCGACCGTTGGTGCTGAAGAACAGCAGGTCACCCGGCTTGAGCTTGTTGCGTGCAACCAGTGGCGCCTTGACGTTGATCATTTCACGAGTCGAGCGCGGCAGGTTCATGCCCGCCTCTTCGCGAAACAGATAACCGATGAAACCGCTGCAATCAAAACCCGAAGCCTTGTCGGTGCCACCGAAACGGTAGCGAGTGCCGATCAGGGATTTGCCACGCTCCAGAATGCTGTCGGCCAGGATCGGCAGGCTGTAGGCCTTGCTGCCGTCGAACTGGACGAGTTCGTCTTCGGTGGTGATTTCTTCTTCGAACAGCAGCGAAGCCTTCGAGGGGGATTGGTGTGGCTGGACGGCGGTGACCGGGTCCAGAACCTGCTGCTGGGAGACCGGCGCTTGCGCCGCGCAACCGACCAACAGGGTCAACAGTGCGATGGGCACGAGGGGTGCTAAGCGATTGAGCATGGGCACGACCGTGACGAGGAATAGTGAAGGAGAGGCGACTATACCTGTATCGCGATTATTTGCAAATTCAATCGAACGAAATGTGACTCAGGAGAATTACGGTGACATCTAACGCCCCATTTTGCAGCCCTGCTCGCACCCAATTGCACGATAATGACGCCGAATCCCCGGATTCATTGGCTGAAAGATAATCGCAAAATGCCACCATCATGACTGGACGCCTATACAGATAAGCATGCTGCAACTACAGCCTTAGAACCGATTGGAACACCCATGAAACAGGTCATAGAGCGGCTGAATCGACCTGCCTTTTCTACCACCCTAGTGTTTCCTTCAGAAAAGGAATGGTCAGCTTGCGCTGCGCCTGCAACGAGGCCTGATCGAGGCGCTCGAGCAGCTCGAACAGTGCACTCATGCTGCGCGTGCCACGGGTGAGAATGAAATGGCCGACCTCGTCGGTCAGGTGCAGGCCGCGACGCGACGCACGCAGCTGCAGGGCGCGCAGTTTGTCCTCGTCGGACAGCGGGCGCATCTGGAAGATCAGGGCGAGGGTCAAGCGCGACTTCAGGTCGGCAAGCTTCACCGGCAGTTCGCGAGGCGAGTGAGAGGCGGCGATCAGCAGCCGGCGGCCACTGTCACGCAGGCGGTTGAACAGGTGGAACAGGGCTTCTTCCCACTCCGGCTTGCCGGCTACCACATGCAGGTCATCCAGGCACACCAGCTCGTACTGGGCCAGGTCATCGAGGATGCCGACACCGCGATCGAGCAGCTCTGCCAGCGGCAGGTAAACAGCCGGTTCGCCCAGTTGCTCGAAGCGCAGGCAGGCTGCGTGCAGCAAATGGGTGCGCCCTACCCCGTGCTTGCCCCACAGGTAGATGAGGCTTTCGGTCCAGCCGGCGTCGGCTTCGCACAGGCGCTCGACGTAGCCGAGTGCCGCGGCATTGGCGCCTGGATAGTAATTGATGAAGGTCGCGTCATCCCGCAGACGCACACCTAGGGGCAGCTGAATCGGTTTCATGCTGGCTGAACAGCCCTGGGATCGAGCTGCAACGGGCCTCAATGTGAAGTGTGCAAAGTCTATACCTGCCCGGGCAGCCGCACAATGCGCAACACTGCTTGGAAAATCAAAGGTTTACAGTTTGGCTGCAGCGAGCCCCGCAGGGCCCGTCGCGCTCACAGGTCTGGATCCTCGGACCCGGCATAGATGTTCGAGTCCTTGTACAGGTCGTGCATGTGCCGCACCAGGACCATGATCACCGCAGCCACCGGCAGCGCCAGCAGCACGCCGGTGAAACCGAACAGCTCGCCGCCGGCGAGAATGGCGAAGATCACCGCCACCGGGTGCAGACCTATGCGGTCGCCCACCAGCAAGGGCGTGAGCACCATGCCCTCCAGTGCCTGGCCAATCATGAACACGGCAACGATGGCGATCATGTGAAACGGGTCCAGGCCAAACTGGAACAGGCCGGCGATGATCGCCGAACCGATGCCGATGACGAAGCCCATGTACGGCACGATGGCCGCAAGCCCGGCCACGACGCCGATCAACAGGCCCAACTGCAGGCCCACCAGCATCAAGCCGGTGGCGTAGATGACACCCAGGGCCAGCATCACCAGCAGCTGGCCGCGCACGAACGCGCCCAGCACCTCGTGGCACTCACCCGCCAGGCGCACGATCTGCCCTTCCCGTTGCCGCGGCAGCAGACCGCGGATCTTCGCCATCATCAGGTCCCAGTCGCGCAACAGGTAGAAGGCGACTACGGGGATCAGCACGAAATTGGCCAGCCAGGCCATGAACGCCAGACCGGACGCCGTGGCCTGGGACAGGATGACCCCGACCATGTCGGTGGTCTGCCCCATGTGGCTGCTGATGGCGGCCTTGATCTGGTCGAATTTCCAGAACCCTTCGGCCAAACCGAGCCGCGTCTGTACCCACGGCAGCGCGGAATGCTGCAACCAGTCGAGCATCTGTGGGGCCATCTGGTACAGGCTGACCAACTGCTTGGCGAGCATGGGGATGAGCACCAACAGCGCCAGCACCAACAGCAGCGTGAACAGGGCGAACACCACCACCACGCCCCAGGTGCGCGACAGCTTCCATTTCTCCAGTCGGTCGACCAGCGGATCCGCCAGATAGGCCAGCAGGATGCCCACCAGAAAAGGCGAGAGAGTCGGATGCAGCAAATAGAAGAACACGCAGAGCAGCAGCACTGCTCCCAGCCAGAACCAACGGCGCATATCAGTCATCGGGCAGCCCAGCTATATATAGAAGAGACAAAACGGGAATTGAAAGGCTCGGGGGTGCGACGCCAGTGTTGCGCCTCACGCCCTATGTTGGCTTACCAGCGGAAACTCAGGTCTGGCGCAGGCTGGGATGCTGGCGCCGGCGTGCCGGGAACCGCCTGGGCATCGACCGGTACCACGGGCGCCTGATACGGCACCTCCTGCAGTTTGGCCAGGCCCAGCTGCGCGCGCAGCTGCTCGGCACTGCCAGTGACCCGGTAGACGACCTTGTCGCCGTCGACCGTTCGCAGGCGCGCACCGTAGGATTCAAGCAGGCGACCCATCTGCGCGTAGCGCTCCAGGTTCATGCCCTCGACTGCGAGAGTCATTTCGCTGCTGGCGCCGGGCTTGGCCACGAAACGCGTGGCCAGGCGCTGACTGACGGCCAGCAGCACGGCATCGGCGAGAGCGGCCTGGTCGGTGCCCTCGGCTTTACCCTGTTCGCGCTGGCTGCCCAGCCACAGGCGCCAGGTGCCCGACCATTTGCCTTCCTCTTCGCGCGCATGCACGGCCAGCAGGCCATCGGCACCATAGCGCTCGGACGCGCCACGCAGCGCCGCCGGGTCGCTGGCTTCGATGTTCTGCGCCGTACCAACGCCCTGTTCGCCGAGGTCGGCCAGCGGCAGGCGCAATGGCAAACCCCGATGCTGGGCGGCGCGACGCAGCGGCTCGGCAGCGGATTGGCCGTCACCGACCAGGCTGCTGCCCTCGACGCTGTCGCTCAGCCACCAGCCCAGGATCGAAGGACGGTTGCTGCCCCAGGTCGGCAGACCGGCCGAGCGCAAGGCGGTGTCGGTGCTGGCCATGTCGAAATCGACCTGCAGCGACTCGGGCGGGCCTGCATCGTAGCCGTACTGGCTGATGATCTGCTGCGGATCCTTGCGCACGCTGGCCAGGCCCGGGCTGGCAAACGCCTTGGCATCGCCGGTCAGGCGCAGCACTAGGGTTTCCAGCGCACGCTGGGTGGCCTGGGTACGCTCTTCGGGCGTCTGGCTGGCCACGGGCTCGCGCACCTGATACAGGTTGCTGATGGTTTCGGCGTGCAGCGAGACGCTCGACAGGGTGATGCAGGTGGCTAGCAGGTAGTGGCGCAGACGCATGGACGTTTCCCGACGGTAATAGCGGACTGAGGCTGTGACCGTACAATCGGCAAAAAGCTCAGTGGTCAATCTCGGCGCCCAATGTAGCATGCCCGCGCGCGCCTTGGCTGCGGGCGGGCGCAGGCCGGCAGTGGCACAACCGTCGAACCACGCTGGTGACGTTCGGACAAGCCTGATAAAATCGCGCGCCTTCGTGGATCGACGACGGTCGACTCCCCCGACTCCCTCCTTTAAAGGCCTGGATCATGAGCAATAAACCCTCCGTGAGCTACAAGGACGCCGGTGTAGACATCGACGCCGGTGAAGCATTGGTCGAACGCATCAAAGGCGTCGCCAAGCGTACCGCGCGCCCCGAGGTCATGGGCGGCCTGGGCGGTTTTGGTGCCTTGTGCGAAATCCCGGCTGGCTACAAGCAGCCCGTGCTGGTGTCGGGCACCGACGGTGTGGGCACCAAGCTGCGCCTGGCACTGAACCTCAATCGCCATGAAAGCATCGGCATCGACCTGGTTGCCATGTGCGTCAACGACCTGGTGGTGTGTGGCGCCGAGCCGCTGTTCTTCCTCGACTACTACGCCACCGGCAAGCTCAACGTCGACACCGCCGCCACCGTGGTCACCGGCATCGGCGCCGGCTGCGAACTGGCCGGCTGTTCCCTGGTAGGCGGCGAGACGGCCGAGATGCCGGGCATGTACGAAGGCGAAGACTACGACCTGGCCGGCTTCTGCGTGGGTGTGGTCGAAAAGGCCGAGATCATCGACGGCAGCAAGGTCGCCAACGGCGATGCGCTGATCGCCCTGCCATCTTCGGGCCCTCACTCCAACGGCTATTCGCTGGTGCGCAAGATCATCGAAGTCGCCGGTGCCGACATCGAGACCGTCCAGCTCGACGGCAAGCCGTTGACCGACCTGCTGATGGCGCCGACGCGCATCTACGTCAAACCCCTGCTGCAATTGATCAAGGACACCGGAGCCGTCAAGGCCATGGCCCACATCACCGGTGGCGGCTTGCTCGACAATATCCCGCGGGTTCTGCCCAAGGGTGCCCAGGCCGTGGTCGACGTCGCCAGCTGGCAGCGTCCTGCGGTGTTCGACTGGCTGCAGCAGCAGGGCAATGTCGATGAGCACGAGATGCATCGCGTGCTGAACTGCGGCGTCGGCATGGTGATCTGCGTGGCCCAGGCCGATGTCGAGAAAACCCTGGCGTCCCTGCGCGCCGCCGGCGAGCAACCTTGGGTCATCGGTGAAATCGCCCAGGCCGCTGAAGGTGCCGCGCAGGTCGAACTGAAGAACCTCAAGGCTCACTGATGCCTTCGACCTGTAACGTCGTGGTGCTGCTGTCGGGCACCGGCAGCAACCTGCAGGCCTTGCTGGACAGCCTGCAGGCAGGCAACCCCGCGCGCATCGCCGCAGTGGTTTCCAACCGGGCGGATGCCCTTGGCCTGCAGCGCGCACGCGATGCAGGCATCGAGGCACGAGTACTGGAGCATCAGGGCTTCGCCGACCGCGAAGCCTTCGATGCTGCCCTGATCGACCTCGTCGACCAGTACCAACCCCATCTAGTGGTCCTGGCCGGCTTCATGCGCATCCTCAGCCCGTCGTTCGTGCGCCACTACCAGGGCCGTCTGCTCAACATCCATCCCTCCCTGTTACCGCGCCACAAAGGCCTGCATACCCACCGCCGCGCGCTCGAGGCAGGGGACCGGGAGCATGGCTGCAGCGTGCACTTCGTCACCGAGGAACTCGATGGCGGGCCACTGGTCGTACAGGCAGTGATTCCGGTACAGTCGACCGACACGCCAGACACGCTGGCGCAACGGGTGCATGCCCAGGAACACCAGATCTACCCGCTGGCAGTGCGCTGGTTCGCCGAGGGCCGTGTGCGCCTGGGCGAACAGGGTGCACTGCTCGATGGCCAGCCGTTGCCGGCTTGTGGCCATTTGATTCGACTCTAGGAGTTTATATGCGTCGCGCCCTGCTCTTCGCCGTTGCCCTGCTGGCCCTTCCGCTTCACGCCGCAGAGCTCAAGCCCTTTTCCGCAAGCTACACGGCCGACTGGAAACAGCTGCCCATGAGCGGCACCGCCGAGCGTAGCCTGAGCAAGGGCGCCAACGGCGACTGGACCCTGGCTTTCAAGGCCTCGATGATGATCGCCAGCCTGAGTGAAGTCAGCACCCTGCGTGTCGACAAGGAAACCATGCTGCCCGAGACCTACAATTTCGAACGTGGCGGGCTGGGCAAGGCCCGCAAGGTCAACCTCGACTTCGACTGGGCGGCCAAGAAGGTCACCGGTACCGACCGTGGCGACCCGATCAACCTGCCCCTCAACACCGGCGTGCTGGACAAATCCACTTACCAGCTGGCTTTGCAGCACGACGTCGCCGCAGGCAAGAAGAGCATGAGCTACCAGGTGGTCGATGGCGACGAGATCGACACCTATGATTTCCGCGTGCTGGGCACCGAGAAAGTCGAGACCAAAGCGGGCCAGGTCGACGCGATCAAGGTCGAGCGCGTGCGCGATCCCACTCAAAGCAAGCGCATCACCGTGCTCTGGTTCGCCAAGGACTGGGACTATCTGCTGGTGCGTCTGCAGCAGGTCGAGACCGACGGCAAGGAGTACAACATCATGCTGCAGGACGGCACGGTGGACGGCAAATCGGTCAAAGGCAGCTGAGTGGCTGCCTTGCGGTAACCACAAGGGCCCTACGGGGCCCTTTTTCGTGGGCGGATATCCGCCATGGTTTCGGCACAGGGAGGCGCACAGGGCGGATTCCCGCCACTTGTACAGCTATGTGACGACAACCATACGCCTGCCCAGGCCGCAGCCACCGGTGTTGTGCCATCAGTACGCAACTATGGCACGGCACCTGCAATACAATCCGCAGAGGTTTGCCACCGTGCAACTCGCCCACAACAAATCCCTCCAGACAGGAGGGTTCGTGCTTTAGGTGTCGCGAACACCCCGGAACGGGTGCCAGGCGATACACTTGAGGAACTTGCAAATGACGACTCGTCAGCCGCTGTACAAATCGCTGTATTTCCAGGTGATCGTCGCGATCATCATCGGTATTCTGATCGGCCACTTCTACCCTCAGTTCGCGGTCAAGCTCAAGCCCTTCGGCGACGGCTTCATCAAGCTGATCAAGATGGTCATCGCCCCCATCATCTTCTGTACCGTGGTCAGCGGCATCGCCGGCATGCAGAGCATGAAGTCGGTCGGCAAGACCGGTGGCTACGCCCTGCTGTACTTCGAAGTCGTCTCGACCCTGGCGCTGATCATCGGCCTGGTTGTGGTCAACGTGGTCCAGCCCGGTGCCGGCATGCACGTCGACGTATCGACCCTGGACGCCAGCAAGATCGCCAGCTACGTTTCGGCAGGCGCTGACCAGAGCATCGTTGGCTTCATCCTCAACGTGATCCCGAACACCATCGTCGGCGCTTTCGCCAACGGCGACATCCTTCAGGTGTTGATGTTCTCGGTGATCTTCGGTTTCGCCCTGCATCGCCTGGGTGCCTACGGCAAACCGTTGCTGGACCTGATCGATCGCTTCGCCCACGCCATGTTCAACATCATCAACATGATCATGAAGCTGGCGCCGCTGGGTGCGTTCGGTGCCATGGCCTTCACCATCGGCGCCTACGGCGTAGGTTCGCTGGTGCAACTGGGCCAGCTGATGATCTGCTTCTACGTCACCTGCGTACTGTTCGTGCTGCTGGTGCTGGGCGCCATCTGCCGCGCTCACGGTTTCAGCGTGGTCAAGGTGATCCGCTACATCCGTGAAGAGCTGCTGATCGTTCTGGGCACTTCTTCTTCGGAATCGGCACTGCCGCGCATGCTGATCAAGATGGAACGCCTGGGTGCGAAGAAGTCGGTCGTAGGCCTGGTCATTCCGACTGGCTACTCGTTCAACCTGGACGGCACCTCGATCTACCTGACCATGGCCGCTGTGTTCATCGCCCAGGCGACCGACACCACCATGGACCTGACTCATCAGATTACCCTGCTGCTGGTACTGCTGCTGTCCTCCAAGGGCGCTGCCGGTGTCACCGGTTCGGGCTTCATCGTGCTGGCCGCTACCCTGTCGGCCGTTGGCCAGCTGCCGGTCGCCGGCCTTGCACTGATCCTGGGTATCGACCGCTTCATGTCCGAAGCACGCGCACTGACCAACCTGGTCGGTAACGCGGTTGCCACGCTGGTGGTTGCCAAGTGGGTAGGCGAGCTGGACGAGAAAGTCCTGCAGACCGAGCTGGCTTCCGGTGGCCGCGCCATCGTCGACGGCCGTCCGGAAGACGACCTGGGCGTAGCCGAAGGCCGTGATGCCGACACCACGCCACAGAGCACTACCCTGCGCTGATCCCGTGCAGCGATAAAAAAAACCCATCTTCGGATGGGTTTTTTGTTGGATGAAATTTGTTTCACAGCGCTGAACCCGCTGCGACAATCCGCCGCAGCGCACGCCCCACGGGCCTTTGCTGATTGCGACAGTTTCAGTAAAAAACTGTTGCAGGATTCGTCTGTTTACTTAGCAAGCTACCCAACTCTATAACAAAGACCTGCACACGCCAGGTTGCAGATATTCGAGAAAGGAGCTTTCCCATGACTGTAAAAGTGACCGAACGCGACGAAGCCCATATGTCCCACGAAGGCGTGGCGGCAGGCATCCAGATCTGGGATGTCTACCAGCAGGACCTGTTGGTAGGGATGTTCCACAACGAGAACGATGCCCACAGCTACAAGAACGAACTGGAAACACTCGAAAGCCAACGCGCTTCGAATTAACCGTTCGCCGCGCAAGAAAAACCCCGCTCAGGCGGGGTTTGTCGTTTCAGGGCGTTACCACATCAGGTCGTCCGGAATCTTGTAGGCGGCGTATGGATCTTCCGCCGAGTCGACTTCTTCGGTGGTCACATTGAGCATGACGATGCGCTGCGGCGCGCGCTCCTGAACCTTGAGCGCGGCCTCGCGCGGAATCACCTCATAGCCTCCGCCGTGCTGGACTATCGCCAGCGAACCGTTGCTCAGCTTGCTGCGCATCAGGTTGTTGACCGACAGGCGCTTGACCTTCTTGTCGTCGACGAAGTTGTAGTAGTCCTCGGTGGTGAGCTTGGGCAGCCGGGTCGCCTCGATCAACTGCTTGACCTGCGCGGCACGGGCCTTCTCCTCGACCTTGTCCTGTTGCTGGCGATTGAGCTCCTGGTCGCGGCGCGCCTTCTCGGCCATGGCTTGCTGGGCGATACGCTGCTGCGTGTCGTCCACCTCGACCTGGCCCTTGTTTTCCAGACGCTTCTGCTTCTGCTTGTCCTTGCTGACTTGCTTGACCTGCTTCTGGTTGACCAGTCCAGCTTTCAACAATTGGTCGCGGAGGGAAAGGCTCATGGTGTTCTGCTCACTTATAAAACGGCTCAGCCACAGCTGGGCAGATTCTGTTCCTGACGTTTGGCCTCGCCCCACAGGGCGTCCATGTCTTCCAGGGTGCAATCTTGGATGTTGGTATGGGTGTCGCGCAATGCCTGCTCGATGAAGCGGAATCGCCTGTCGAATTTGACGTTGGCGCCGCGCAGGGCATTCTCCGGGTCGACCTTGAGGTGGCGGGCCAGATTGACCACGCTGAACAACAGGTCGCCGATTTCTTCGGCCACCGCGGGCGCATCCTCGGCGGCCATGGCCTCCAGCACCTCGTCGAGTTCTTCACGGACCTTGTCGAGCACCGGCAGCGGGCCCGGCCAGTCAAAACCGACAACCGCGGCGCGCTTCTGCAGCTTGGCAGCACGCGACAAGGCCGGCAGCGCTGTGGGCACATCGTCGAGCAGCGACAACTGCTCGCCCACCCCGCCCTTCTCGGCACGCTCCTGGGCCTTGATTTCTTCCCAGCGCTGCTTGACCTGCTGCTCGTCCAGCTGCGGCGTATCCAGGGCTGCGTACAGCTCGCCGGTGGGGAACACGTGGGGGTGGCGCCGAATCAGCTTGCGGGTGATGCCATCGACCACGCCGTCGAACTCGAAACGGCCCTCCTCGCGCGCCAGTTGGCTGTAATAGACCACCTGGAACAACAGGTCGCCAAGCTCGCCCTGGAGATGCTCGAAGTCCTCGCGTTCGATGGCGTCGGCCACCTCATAGGCTTCTTCCAGGGTGTACGGCACGATGCTCGCGTAGGTTTGCTTCACGTCCCACGGGCAACCGTGCTGCGGGTCTCGCAGCCGGGCCATGAGGTTGAGCAGGTCTTGCAGTGTGTACATGCTCGGGCTCTTTGCAGAAGTGTCGGGATCCGCCGGTTCACGGCGTCCGGTTGCGGCGTGTCTCGATGATGTTCGGCAACTGCGAGATGCGTCCGAGCAGGCGCCCGAGGGCGTCGAGGCCAGGGATCTCGATGGTCAGCGACATCAGGGCGGTGTTGTCTTCCTTGTTCGAGCGGGTATTGACCGCCAACACGTTGATCCGCTCGTTGAGCAGGATCTGCGAAACATCGCGCAGCAGGCCCGAACGGTCGTAGGCACGGATGATGATATCGACCGGATAGGTCAGCACCGGCACCGGGCCCCAGCTGACCTGAATGATCCGTTCCGGCTCGCGCCCGCCCAGTTGCAGCACCGATGCGCAGTCCTGGCGGTGAATGCTCACACCGCGGCCCTGGGTGATGTAACCGACGATGGCATCGCCGGGCAGCGGCTGGCAGCAGCCGGCCATCTGCGTCATCAGGTTGCCAACGCCCTGGATCTGGATATCGCCACGCTTGCCCGGCTTGTAACCGGTTGCCTTGCGGGTGACCAGCTCCATCGGCTCGTTGCCGCGCTCGGGTTCGACCAGTTGCTGCGCCGAATTGACCAGATGCGCCAGGCGCAGGTCACCCGCGCCGAGGGCGGCGAACATGTCTTCGGCGCCCTTGTGGTTGGCTTTTTCGGCGAGCTGGTCGAAGTCGACCTGAGGCAGGCCCAGGCGACTGAGCTCACGTTCGAGCAGCGACTTGCCGGCGGCGACGTTCTGGTCGCGCGCCTGCAGCTTGAACCAGTGGACGATCTTCGCCCGTGCGCGGGACGTGGTGACGTAGCCAAGGTTGGAGTTGAGCCAGTCACGGCTGGGCGTGCCGTGCTTGCTGGTGATGATCTCGACCTGCTCGCCGGTGTTCAGGCTGTAGTTGAGCGGGACGATACGGCCGTTGATCTTGGCGCCGCGGCAGTTGTGACCAATTTCGGTGTGCACGCGGTAGGCGAAGTCCAGGGGCGTGGCGCCCTTGGGCAGGTCGATGGCATGACCGTCGGGGGTGAACACATAGACTCGGTCGGGTTCGATGTCGACCCGCAACTGGTCGGCCAGGCCGCCGATATCGCCCAGCTCCTCGTGCCATTCCAGCACCTGGCGCAGCCAGGAGATCTTTTCTTCGTATTGATTGGACCCGGACTTGACGTCGGTGCCCTTGTAGCGCCAGTGCGCGCACACGCCCAGCTCCGCCTCTTCGTGCATGGCGTGGGTGCGAATCTGCACTTCCAGCACCTTGCCCTCGGGGCCGATCACCGCGGTGTGCAGCGAGCGATAGCCGTTCTCCTTGGGGTTGGCGATGTAGTCGTCGAACTCCTTGGGGATGTGCCGCCAGAGGGTGTGCACGATGCCCAGCGCGGTATAGCAGTCGCGCATTTCCGGGACCAGCACGCGAACTGCGCGCACGTCGTAGATCTGGCTGAACTCCAGGCCCTTGCGCTGCATCTTGCGCCAGATGGAATAGATGTGTTTCGCCCGCCCGCTGATGTCGGCCTTGACCCCGGTGTCGAGCAGTTCGTTATGCAGCTGGCTCATCACCTCGGTGATGAAGCGCTCGCGATCCAGGCGGCGTTCATGCAACAGCTTGGCGATCTGTTTGTACTGGTCGGGCTCCAGGTAGCGGAACGACAGGTCCTCGAGTTCCCATTTGATGTGGCCGATGCCCAGCCGATGCGCCAGCGGCGCATAGATATCGAACACCTCGCGGGCCACGCGGTTGCGCTTCTCGTCGTCGGCGCTCTTCACCGCGCGGATCGCGCAGGTACGCTCGGCCAGCTTGATCAGCGCCACGCGGACATCGTCGACCATGGCCACGAGCATCTTGCGCAGGTTCTCGACCTGCACCTGCGAGCCCAGCACCATGGACTGGCGCGGGCTGAGGCTGGCGCTGATGGCCGCCATGCGCAGCACGCCGTCGATGAGCTTGGACACGGTGCTGCCGAAGCGCCTGCCGACCTCTTCCAGGCTCGCCTTGCCCTCGCGGACCGCGCGGTAAATGACCGCGGCCATGAGTGAATCCTGGTCGAGCTTGAGGTCGGCGAGGATCTCGGCGATCTCCAGCCCCGCCTGGAAACACGACGTGCCGTCGGCCCAGGAATGCTGGGCCGGGTTGCCCACCAGTTCGGCGGCCTGGGCGAACTCGCAGGCCTGCTTCAGGGCCTCGCGGTCCAGCACCAGATCCACGCTGACGATATGATCCAGCCATGCATCGAGATTGATACTGCCGTCGGTGTTGATCGGCTGGCGTGCTCTCACCTGTACCATCTTGCTTACCTTTCCCTACAACACGCCGAAGCGCATCAACAGTCGCTGGCTATGACCAATGCTGGGCCGGCATTGATCAGGCGTTTCGCGCGCCAGTCGGATTGGACGGGCCATCCTGGCCCGCTTCGAATAACGCCATGGCCTCGACATGCGCAGTTTGCGGAAACATGTCGAGGATCCCGGCTCGTTTTAGCCTGTAGCCTTGCCTCAACAATTCGACCGTATCGCGGGCCAAAGTTGCCGGGTTACAGGAGACATACACCAGACGTTGCGCACCCAGTGCGCGGATCGTGCGCACCACCTCGAAAGCACCGTCGCGAGGTGGATCCAAGAGTACCGCAGAAAAACCTTCACCGGCCCACTCGGCGGCGTCCAGAGGCTGCGACAGGTCGCTCTGGTAAAAGCCAGTGTTATGCAAATTGTTGCCAGCGGCATTCTCGGCAGCGCGCTGCACCATGGCTGCCACGCCTTCGACCGCCACCACTTCGCGCGAGCGCTGTGCCAGTGGCAAGGCGAAGTTGCCGAGCCCGCAGAACAGATCCAGAACCCGCTCGTGGGGTTCGGGTGCCAGCCAGTCCAGCGCCTGGGCGATCATGGCGTCGTTGACGGCCGCATTGACCTGGACGAAGTCGCCCGGCCGGTAGGCCAGCTCAAGTTTCCAAGGCGCCAGCGCGAACCCCAGCGATGCGTCCGGTTGCACCGGCGCCGGCTCGCCTTCGCCCTGCAGCCACAGTTGCAGGTTCGCCGCCGCGCAAAAAGCCTGCAACGCTGCCAGGTCAGTATCGGCCAGCGCGGCGGTATGACGAAGCAGCAAGGCCAGTGCGGTACCCGCGTACAGCTCGACGTGCCCCAGCGCCTGGGGCTTGACGAAGCTGCGCAGCAGCTGTGGAAGCTGCTCGATGACCGGCTGCAGCGCCGGCACCAGAACCTGGCACTGGCTGATGTCGACGATGTCCTGGCTTGCCGCGGCACGAAAGCCCACGGCCAGATGACGCGCCTTGGGATCCCAGCGCACCGCCAGGCGGGCGCGCCGGCGATAGCCCAGCTCGGGCCCGCTCAGTGGCGCTGCCCACTCCTGGGGCTCGACACCGGCCACGCGCGACAACTGCTCGGCCAGCAGACGCTGTTTGAGCGCCAGTTGCTGGCCGTGCGGCAGGTGCTGGATGCTGCAGCCGCCGCAGGTGCCGAAATGCGGACAAGGGGCCGGGCGACGCAGCTCGCTGGCCACGAGCACGCGCTCGCAGCGCGCTTCGACGATCTTGCCGTGGGCATTGAGCACCCGCGCCTCGACCTGCTCGCCGGCCAGGGCACCACTGACGAACCAGGTCCGGCCTTCGAAGAAGGCAATGCCGCGCCCGTCGTTGGCCAGGCGCTCGATCGGCAGGCGCCGTTTCTTGCCGGTCGGAACTTGCGGCGCACGGGTGCCGCCTGTCGGCTGGAAGCGCAGGCCAGGTTTGGTTCTGGCCATCAGTTGGGCGCGTCGAAGATGCCGCTGGACAGGTAGCGGTCGCCGCGATCGCAAATGATCGCGACGATGACCGCATTGCTCACTTCGCGCGACAGGCGCAGCATGCCCGCCACCGCGCCACCGGACGACACGCCGCAGAAGATGCCTTCTTCGCGCGCCAGCCGGCGGGTGGTGTCTTCGGCTTCATGCTGGGCCATGTCGATGATCCGATCGACCCGATCGGCCTCGTAGATGCGCGGCAGATACTCTTCCGGCCAGCGGCGGATGCCGGGGATGGCGGCGCCTTCCATGGGTTGCAGACCGACGATCTGCACCGCAGGATTCTGTTCCTTGAGAAAGCGCGAAGTGCCCATGATGGTGCCGGTGGTGCCCATGGAACTGACGAAATGGGTAATGGTACCGGCCGTCTGCTGCCAGATTTCCGGACCGGTGCTGCGGTAGTGCGCCTCGGGGTTGTCGCCGTTGGCGAACTGGTCGAGGACCTTGCCGTGCCCTTCCCGCTGCATGCGCTCGGCCAGGTCGCGCGCGCCTTCCATGCCCTGCTCGCGGGTGACCAGAATCAGCTCGGCGCCATAGGCGGTCATGGCCGCCTTGCGTTCGGCCGTCGAGTTGTCGGGCATGATCAGAATCATCTTGTAGCCCTTGATCGCAGCCGCCATGGCCAAGGCGATGCCGGTATTGCCGGAGGTCGCTTCGATCAGGGTGTCGCCCGGCTGGATCTGCCCACGGCTTTCGGCGCGGCTGATCATCGACAGCGCCGGGCGGTCCTTCACGGAACCGGCCGGGTTGTTGCCTTCCAGCTTGAGCAGCAAGGTGTTGCTGGTCTCGCCAGCCAGGCGCTGCAGGCGCACCAGCGGCGTGTTGCCGACGCAGTCGGCGATGGTTAGGTACTGCGGGGTCATGGCGTATTCGCAATCCAGACTGCGGGGGTGGCCTATCATACCGGCAAACGCGGCCTACCCATATCACGCAAAGTGCGCACCTTATAGCGTGAAAGCATAAGCAGCCGGGAGGCACCTTTTATACCCTCGGGTCGAATGCCCTCCCACGACATTGAGTGGCTCTGGTTCGGCCGGTGGCGACGCTGCACATGCCCGCGAGCCCAACCCCTCGGCGCACGCGACTGGCGCATCGTCACGGCCCGCTGTATTTTCCCACCATTGCTCAGTCAGAAAGGCGCCTGCGGCGTGTTGAAGAAACTCGGTATCAAAACCCGCGTGCTGCTGCTCGCGCTCATTCCGGCCACCTGCATGGCGCTGATCCTGGGTGGTTATTTCACCTGGATGCAACAGTCCGATCTGCAACGGCAACTGCTGCAGCGCGGCGACATGATTTCCGAACAGCTCGCGCCGCTGGCCGCACCGGCACTGGCGGCCAAGGACAGGGAGCGCCTGGAACGCGTGGCCGCGCAATCCCTGGAGTTGACGGACGTGCGCTCGGTGACCTTTCTGGGTGCGGACAGGACCGTGCTCGCGCATGCCGGGCCGATGATGCTCAACGCGGTGCCGATCGGCAACAGCACGCACTCGCTGCAACGCAGCGGCTTCGACGCCACGCGCTATCTGATGCCCGTGTTCGGCCGCCATCGCGACCTGGCCAGTGACGAGGTACCCGGCGAAGTCGATCATCTGCTGGGCTGGGTCGAACTGGAACTGTCCCATGACGGCACCTTGCTGCGCGGCTACCGCAGCCTGTTCGCCAGCCTGCTGCTGATTCTCACCGGGCTGAGCATCACGGCGCTGCTCGCGGCGCACATGAGTCGCAGCATCAGTGCGCCGATTCGACAGATCAAGGACACCGTCACGCAGATCAAGGACGGCAATCTGGAAAGCCGCGTACCGGCCATGGGCAGCCATGAAATGGACGCCCTGGCCGCCGGCATCAATCGCATGGCCGAAACCCTGCAGGATGCTCAGGAAGAACTGCAGCACAGCATCGACCAGGCCACCGAAGACGTGCGGCAGAACCTGGAAACCATCGAGATTCAGAACATCGAACTGGACCTGGCGCGCAAGGAAGCGCTGGAAGCGAGCCGGATCAAGTCCGAATTCCTCGCCAACATGAGCCACGAAATCCGCACCCCGCTCAACGGCATACTGGGTTTCACGCATCTGCTGCAGAAAAGCGAGCTCACCCCTCGCCAGCTGGATTACCTGGGCACCATCGAAAAATCCGCGGACAGCCTGCTGGGCATCATCAACGAAATTCTCGACTTCTCGAAAATCGAGGCCGGCAAACTGGTGCTCGACAACATTCCCTTCAACCTGCGCGACCTGCTGCAGGACACCCTGACCATCCTCGCACCCGCCGCCCATGCCAAGCAGCTCGAACTGGTCAGCCTGGTCTACCGCGATACCCCGCTGTCGCTGATCGGCGACCCGCTGCGGCTCAAGCAGATCCTGACCAACCTGGTCAGCAACGCCATCAAGTTCACCCGCGAGGGCACCATCGTCGCGCGCGCCATGATGGAGGACGAGACAGAAGACAGCGTGCAATTGCGCATCAGTGTCCAGGACACCGGTATCGGCTTGTCCGGTCAGGATGTACGGGCGTTGTTCCAGGCATTCAGCCAGGCCGACAACTCGCTGTCGCGGCAGCCCGGCGGCACGGGCCTGGGGCTGGTGATTTCCAAGCGTCTGGTCGAACAGATGGGTGGCGAGATCGGTGTCGACAGCACGCCCGGTGAGGGTTCCGAATTCTGGGTCAGCCTGAATCTGCCCAAGGCTCGCGACGACGCCGAAGATCTACCCTCGGCGCCCCTGCTCGGCCGCCGCATCGCCATCGTCGACGGCCATGAACTGGCACGCCAAGCGTTGCAGCATCAGCTCGAAGACTGTGGCCTGGAGGTCACCGACTTCAAGTCGCTGGACAAGCTGGTGCTGGCCACCCACGCCGCGCGTCAGGCAGGCCAGCCGCTGGACCTGGCCGTGCTGGGCATCACCGCGCACGAGATATCGCCGGAACGTCTCGCCGTGCAGATCCGCGAGATCGAGCAGAGCGGCTGCCAGGTGCTGGTACTGTGCCCGACGACCGAACAGGCGCTGTTCCATGCCGCCGTGCCCAACGCGGATCGTCAGTTGCAGGCCAAGCCCAGTTGCACGCGCCGGCTGCGCCGCGCCCTGGCGGACCTGATCAACCCCAAGCAATTGCGCTACGAAAGCCCCGAGGGCAGCGGCGAGCGCGCGCCGCGCGTACTGTGCGTGGACGACAACCCGGCCAACCTGCTGCTGGTGCAGACCCTGCTCGAAGACCTCGGCGCCGAGGTGCGTGCGGTGGACAACGGCGCGGCGGCGATCAAGGCGGTGCAGGAAGGTGGGCTCGATCTGGTACTGATGGATGTGCAGATGCCGGAGATGGACGGCCGCGAAACCACCGAGCGCATCCGCCTGTGGGAAAGTGCCCAGCCGGGTACCGCCCTACCCATCGTGGCGCTGACTGCCCATGCGATGGCCAATGAAAAGCGTGCCTTGCTGCAAAGCGGGATGGATGATTACCTGACCAAGCCCATCAGCGAACGCCAGCTGGCCCAGGTCGTGCTGAAATGGACGGGGCTGGCATTGAGCGCGCAAAGCCTGGACAAGACGGCGGACCTGCCGCTGGAAAGCAATACCCTGCAGGTGCTCGATGCTGCCGAAGGCCTGCGCCTGGCGGCAGGCAAGGCCGACCTGGCCGCCGACATGCTGGCGATGCTGCTGGCGTCGCTGCAGGCCGACCGCGAAGCGATTCAACTGGCGCGGATCAATGCGGATCAGAACGCCATGATCGAGCGGGTACACCGCCTGCACGGCGCCACCCGCTACTGCGGGGTGCCGCAATTGCGCGCTGCCTGCCTGCGCAGCGAAACCTTGCTCAAGCAGAACGATCCGGCCGCCCTGGCGGCGCTGGATGAACTGGACGAAGCCATCATTCGCCTCGAGGAGCAGGCCCGCGCGATGGCCTGAGGCCGCGCCGTGGCCGGCGTGCTAGCATGGCGCGTCTATTTGGAGGACCCATGGTCGAACACGATTTCCGCTTCAGCCTGCTCAACCCGCAGCACACTTTGATCGAGTGCCGTGCGCTCATGCCTGGGCGTTACCAGGTCACCGGCAACGGCGGCTCGATCCACAATACCGATACCCTGCTGGTCACCCTCAAGGGCAGCAAGGATCTGTCCATGCGCCTGGTGGTGGAGAAGGTCCGTCATCTGATCAATCCGCCTGGCCAGTGGGTGGCCGTGGCCACCGGCCCGGTGTTCGGCGAACTGGCAATCCATCAGTGGAAAGTCAATTGCGACAGCTGCGGCAAGGTCCTCGACTTCGAATTTGCGGTGGACGCCAAGCTCGGTACCAAGGCGCAGAAACCTGCAGCAGAGGCTCGTATCGTCGAGCTGGGCTGGGCCAACCGCAACGGCAAGCATGTCTGCCGACAGTGCCGGGCCGCGTCGGCGGCTTGACCGCGGCAGCCGCATAACGCAGTTGGGTATGTGGTGTTCGCTTTGGGGATGCAGCGCACGGCGTCGAACGTGGACTAATTGACATGGCGCCACGGAATACGAGGGCGCTTTAGCTGCACTCGTCCTTCCCTGGAGCCATAGCCCATGAAAACCGTCGCGGAACTGTTGAAGAGTAAAGTCCAGCACAGCCAGCAGGTGCACACCATCGAGCCGCAACAGATGGTGTTCGACGCCCTCAAGCTCATGGCGCAGATGAACGTCGGCGCTCTGCCGGTGGTGGTCGAGGGGCGCGTGGTGGGTATCGTCAGCGAGCGCGACTATGCGCGCAAGATGGTGCTGCTGGGGCGCTCGTCGATTGGCACGCCGGTCAGCGAGATCATGAGCGCTCATGTCATCACCGTGACCCCGCAACAGAACATCGATCATTGCATGGCGTTGATGACCGAGGGTCGCTTGCGCCACCTGCCGGTGGTCGAGAATGGCCAGCTGCTGGGGCTGCTGTCCATCGGCGACCTGGTCAAGGAAGCGATCGCCGAACAAGCCAGCCTGATCGAGCAGTTGCAGCAGTACATCAGGGGCGAATGAAACAGCTAGCGTAGCGAACCCTGTGGGAGCGCTCCCACGAGCTGCCTGCGGGCAGGAATTCTGGACAAAAAAAGCGACCCGAAGGTCGCTTGTTTTTTGCTTCAGAGAGTTCAAGGGCTCTGAGGCGGAATTAATGGCGCAGCGGACGGGACTCGAACCCGCGACCCCCGGCGTGACAGGCCGGTATTCTAACCGACTGAACTACCGCTGCGCGTAACACTGAGAGAGATTGGTGGGTGATGACGGGATCGAACCGCCGACCCTCTGCTTGTAAGGCAGATGCTCTCCCGGCTGAGCTAATCACCCTTTGTCTCTCGGTGTGGCGCGCATTCTACGGAGCGACCCAAACTCTGGCAAGCACTTTTTCAAAAAAATTTTCGAGGCCTTCCAAACACTTAGCACAGGGATGGCGTCGGCTTCGCACACGGAGAATAATGCCTGCCTAATGTTGAGGAGTGCTTCACCCCATGTGGTTCAAAAACCTGCTTGTCTATCGTCTTACCCAGGATATCCCCTTCGACGCCGAGGCTTTGGAAACCGCACTGGCGAGCAAACCGGCACGCCCGTGCGCCAGCCAGGAACTGACCACCTATGGTTTCGTGGCGCCGTTCGGCAAAGGCGAAGACGCCCCGTTCGTGCATGTCAGCCAGGATTTCATGCTGATCGCCGCCCGCAAGGAAGAGCGCATCCTGCCGGGCAGTGTCGTGCGTGACGCGGTCAAGGAGAAGGTCGAGGAAATCGAGGCCGAGCAGATGCGCAAGGTCTACAAGAAGGAACGCGACCAGATCAAGGACGAGATCATCCAGGCCTTCCTGCCGCGCGCGTTCATTCGTCGCTCGTCGACCTTCGCCGCCATTGCGCCCAAGCAAGGCTTGATCCTGGTCAATTCGGCCAGCCCGAAACGCGCCGAGGATCTGTTGTCGACCCTGCGTGAAGTGATCGGCTCGTTGCCGGTACGCCCGCTGACCGTAAAGGTTGCGCCGACCGCGACCATGACCGAGTGGGTCAAGACACAGAAAGCGGCCGACGATTTCCATGTTCTGGACGAGTGCGAGCTGCGCGACACCCATGAAGATGGCGGTATCGTGCGCTGCAAGCGCCAGGACCTGACCAGTGACGAGATCCAGCTGCACCTGAGCACCGGCAAGCAGGTCACCCAGCTGTCGCTGGCCTGGCAGGACAAACTGTCGTTCGTGCTGGATGACAAGATGGTGGTCAAGCGCCTGAAGTTCGAGGAATTGCTGCAGGATCAAGCCGAGCAGGACGGTGGCGAGGAGGCGCTGGGGCAGCTGGATGCCAGCTTTACCTTGATGATGCTGACGTTCGGTGAGTTCCTGCCAGTGCTGTTCGAGGCCCTGGGTGGCGAAGAGCTGCCTCAGGGGATTTGATCGGCAGCGCGCCCTTCGCGGGCAGAGCCCGCTCCCACAGGGGTTGCGCGGTTTCTGTGGGAGCGGTCATCGGCTGCGAAGGGGCGCTGCGGTCTTTCGCGGGCAGAGCCCGCTCCCACAGGGGTTGTGCGGTTTCTGTGGGAGCGGTCATCGGCCGCGAAGGGCCGCTGCGGTCTTTCGCGGGCAGAGCCCGCTCCCACAGGGGTTGTGCGGTTTCTGTGGGAGCGGTCATCGGCTGCGAAGGGGCACTGCGATCTTTCGCGGGCAGAGCCCGCTCCCACAGGGGTTCGTGGGTACCAATATGATGATCTATATAAGAAGGAACTAACCCATGCGCGCCTTGGCCGCTTTGAGTCGCTTTGTCGGCAATACCTTTGCCTATTGGGTTCTGCTGTTCGCCATACTGGCGTTTCTGGCGCCTGAATGGTTCATCGGCCTCAAGCCGCTGATCGTGCCGCTACTGGGTCTGGTGATGTTCGGCATGGGCCTGACCCTCAAGCTCGACGATTTTGCCGAGGTCGGGCGTCATCCGTGGCGCGTGGCGCTGGGCGTGGTTGCGCACTTCGTGATCATGCCAGGTGTGGCCTGGCTGTTATGCCAGGTGTTCCATCTGCCCCCGGAGATCGCCGTCGGCGTGATTCTGGTCGGTTGCTGCCCGAGCGGCACCTCGTCCAACGTGATGACCTGGCTGGCCAAGGGCGACCTGGCGCTGTCGGTGGCGATCGCCGCAGTGACCACCCTGCTCGCCCCGCTGCTCACCCCTGCCCTGATCTGGCTGTTGGCTTCGGCCTGGCTGCCGGTATCGTTCATGGAGATGTTCTGGTCGATCCTGCAACTGGTCATGCTGCCGATCGTTCTGGGCGTCGTTGCCCAGAAGCTGCTCGGTGCACGGGTACAGCTGGCGGTCGATGTGCTGCCGCTGGTATCGGTGGTGAGCATCGTGTTGATCGTCTGCGCCGTGGTTGCGGCCAGCCAGGCACGCATCGCCGAGTCGGGCCTGTTGATCATGGCGGTGGTGATTCTGCACAACAGTTTCGGTTTCCTGCTGGGCTACTTCACCGGCAAGCTGTTCAAGCTGCCGCTGGCGCAGCGCAAGTCCCTGGCCCTGGAAGTCGGGATGCAGAACTCGGGGCTGGGCGCGGCGTTGGCCAGTGCGCACTTCTCGCCGCTGGCAGCGGTGCCCAGCGCCTTGTTCAGCGTCTGGCACAATATTTCCGGAGCACTGCTCTCGACTTATTTCCGGCGCATGGAGGGCACCGAGCCAGGCGCGTTGAAGACCGAACCTTGACCGGTCGCACTTGATCCATCGGGCAAGGATGGGCAACATGGTGTTCGGCGCCGGGACGACCCGGCGCCACTTTTCCTGCAAACGGGGACGACCCCATCTTCGATGAGGGTTTTTCCATGTCCTGGTTACTGTTGTTTTTCGCCGGTCTGTTCGAAGTGTGCTGGGCCATCGGCCTGAAGTACACCGACGGCTTTACCCGCCCCCTTCCTACCGTATTGACCGTTGCCGCCATGGCAGCGAGCCTCGGCCTGCTCGGCCTGGCCATGCGTGAGCTGCCCTTGGGCACAGCCTACGCCATCTGGACCGGGGTCGGTGCAGTGGGTACGGTGATTGCCGGTATCGTGCTGTTCGGCGAGTCGATGGCACTGATGCGGATGGTCAGTGTGGGTCTGATCATCCTGGGGCTGGTGGGGTTGAAGGTAAGTACCTGATCCTGTAACGCTCCTGTAGGAGCGGTCTGTGGCCGCGAACCGAGCGCTGCGGTGCGTCAGCCAATTTGCGGGGCCCTTTTCGCGGGCAGAGCCCGCTCCCACAATGAGACGATGTACACGCACTCATTGTGGGAGCGGGCGCTGCCCGCGAAGAATCCCCACCAATCGATCCATCAAACCAGGCTTTTGCTGACCACTTCGTAGACGTCGCTGGACAGCGGGCCTGAGGCGAGGATGCGCTCCAGTTCGGCTTTCATCAGTGCCTGACGGGCGCTGTCGTACTTTCTCCAGCGGGTCAGCGGCGACAGTTGCCGCGAGGCGATCTGCGGGTTCAGGGCATTGAGCTCGATCACCAGATCGGCCAGGAAGCGGTAGCCCGAGCCGTCGGCCGCATGGAAGTTGATCAGGTTCTGACCCGCGAACGCACCAATCAGCGCACGCACCTTGTTCGGGTTCTTCAGGGTGAACGCCGGATGCTGCATCAGCGCCTTGACCCGTGCCAACCCACCCGGCAAGCCGCTTGCCGCCTGCACACTGAACCACTGGTCCATGACCAACGGGTTGTCCTTGAAATGCTCGGCGAATGCCTGCAAGGCCTTGGCCTTCTCCGTCTCGAATGGCGAGTTGACCAACACCGCCAGGGCCGTCAGGCGCTCGGTCATGTTGTCGCAGGCATCATATTGTTCGAGGGTAGCGGCGAGCACTTCGGGACGTCCGCTGAGCATCAGGTAGGACAACGCGATGTTCTGCAGCGCGCGGCGGGCGAAATGCTCTTTCTCGGCCACGTACGCAGTAGCCCTGGAGACCTCGCGATTGGCCTGGTAGCGCGTCCACAGCCCATCGAACAGACCATCGGCCAGCTGCTTTCGGGCGAATTCGCGAGCGGCATGGATCGCGTCGACGTCTGCCACTTCGCTGATCTCGGCCAGGTAGGCCTCGCTGGGCAGCGACAGCATCTCTGCCACCATCGCCTGATCCAGTTCGGTGTCTTCCAGCACGCTGGCCAACGCCGTGAGCAGGCGCGGATCCATCGACAACGACTCGCCACGCTGGTACTGGCCTATCATTTCCTGCAGCACCTGCACCGACAGCTGCTGGCCGGCATCCCAGCGGTTAAAGCCGTCGCTGTCGTGCTGCATGAGGAACATCAACTGGTCACGGGTATACGGGAAGATCAGTTTGACCGGCGCACTGAAACCGCGCAGCAGCGACGGCAGCGGTTGCTCGGCGATGTCGACGAAGGTGAAGGTCTGTTCGGCCTCGGTCACCGCCAGCACACGGCTGGTACCGACCGCCGCGGCCTCGTCGCGCAAACGCAATGGCAGCTCGCGGCCACTGGCGTCCAGCAGGCCCAGCGCAACGGGAATCACGAATGGCAGCTTCTCGACCTTGTCCGGGGTCTCGGGGCAGCTCTGGCGTAGGGTCAAGTTGTAGGTGCGAGCTTGCGCATCGTAGTGTTCGCTGACCTGAAGGCGTGGCGTACCCGCCTGGCTGTACCAGCGCTTGAACTGCTTGAGCTCGACACCGTTGGCGTCTTCCATCGCACTGATGAAATCGTCGCAGGTCACGGCCTGGCCATCGTGACGCTCGAAGTACAGGTCGCTGCCCTTGCGGAAGCCTTCGGCACCCAGCAAGGTGTGCAGCATGCCAACCACTTCCGAGCCCTTCTCGTACACGGTCAAGGTGTAGAAGTTGGAGATCTCGATGAAGCTGTCGGGGCGCACCGCGTGGGCCATCGGGCCGGCATCTTCGGCGAACTGGTGGGTGCGCAGGTAGGCGACGTCCTGGATGCGCTTGACGGTCGGCGAATGCATGTCGGCGCTGAAGCCTGCATCACGGTAGACGGTGAAGCCTTCCTTGAGCGACAACTGGAACCAGTCGCGGCAGGTCACCCGGTTGCCCGACCAGTTGTGGAAATATTCGTGGGCGACGATGGCCTCGACCCGCTGGTGGGCGGCATCGGTGGCGGTTTCGGCGCGGGCCAGCACGGCGCTGGAGTTGAAGATGTTCAGGCCCTTGTTTTCCATGGCGCCCATGTTGAAGTCGTTGACCGCGACGATCATGAAGATGTCCAGGTCGTACTCACGGCCGTAGGCTTCTTCGTCCCAACGCATGGACTTCTTCAGGCTGGTCATGGCGTGGGCGCACTTGTCGATGTTCTCCGGCTCGACATAGATGCGCAGCGCCACATCGCGACCACTGACCGTGGTGAAACTGTCTTCCACGCACCACAGGTCACCGGCCACCAGCGCGAACAGGTAGGCCGGTTTCACGAACGGGTCTTCCCAGGTGGCCCAGTGGCGGCCATCTTCCTGGGGGCCGTTGCCGACCGGGTTGCCGTTGGACAGCAGGATCGGGTACTGCTGCTGGTCGGCGATCAACGTGGTGGTGAAGCGGCTCATCACGTCGGGACGATCGAGGTAGTAGGTGATCTTGCGGAAGCCTTCGGCTTCGCACTGGGTGCAGAACATGCCCGTGGACTTGTACAGCCCTTCCAGTGCGGTGTTGGTTTCGGGGTGGATGCGCACGCTGGTGTCGACGGTGAACGCCTCGCTGCGCGGCTGCAAGGTCAGGCTTTCGGCAGTCAGCTGGTAGTCAGCGGCATCCAGATCGCTGTCGTCGAGCTTGACGCCAAGCAGCTCCATCAACTCGCCGTCGAGCACCAGCGGTGGCAGCCCGGCCCCGCGCGCGGGGTTGCGGCGCATGACCAACTGCGCGTGGACCAGGCTGTGATCGTCGAACAACTCAAAGGTCAGGTGCGTCTCGTCGATCAGATAATCAGGCGCCTGATAGTCTTTCAGGTAGATCATTTTCGGTTGTTCGGTACGCATGCGAAAACCCTTCTACTGATGCACGGCCAATTGGTAAGCCGTGTACTTGCGAATATTGATGACGCCGGAATCGAAGATCAGGTATTGACCCTTGACGCCCAGCAACGTGCCTTCGGCAATCGGGTTCTTGTCCAGGTTGAAGCTGGCGATCTTGCTCGGGTAGGTATGTACCGGGTAGCGGATCTCGATGGGCTCGACATCGTTCAAGGCCTGGATGGCCTGCAGGCCGAAGCGATCCTGCAGCATGTGGATGCCGGCCGCACAGCTGTCGAACAACTGCTCGCGGATGGCCACCAGATCCACCGCCGGGGCGTCACCCTTGAGCAGCGCGCGCCAGTTGGTGCGGTCCGCGACCTGCGAGCGGAACAGGTCTTCGACCAGCCCGGATTGCCGGCGGGTCGCCACGCGCATGATCGGCAGTGCCTGGCTGGCGCCCTGGTCGAGCCAGCGGGTAGGCAGCTGGCTGGCCCGGGTGATGCCGACCTTGACCCCTGAAGAGTTGGCCAGATAGACCACATGATCGGTCATGCAGAACTGCTCGCCCCAGGACGGATCGCGGCAGGTCCCGGCGTCGTAGTGGCATTTTTCCGGAGCCATGATGCACACGTCGCACTGGGCCAGCTTGGTCATGCAGGGGTAGCAGTAGCCTTGGCTGAAGCTGGTCTTGGTCTTGCGGCCGCAGTTCACGCAGTGGATGGCGCCGAGAAACTCCAGGCGCAGCTTGCTGCCGATCAACGGATTGACGGCTATCCGCGTATCGCCCAGACGAAGCTGGTATTGCACGACCGGCGCCTCCAGCTGTGCGGACATCTTGCTGGCCGCACCGCGACCCAGCTCCTGCAGGGTGTCTTGCGCAAAGAGATCGCAGGTCAATGGATCGAATCCGACTTGAACAGGATGTTTTCGATCGGCGCGGACTTCGAGGCGCACTCCTGCGGGCCCATGTAACCGGTGCGCTGGTCTTCGGGCAGGTTCTTCACTTCCCAGGCGATGATGGCCTGCAGGGTCAGCTCCTTCTGCTCGGCGGTCAGCTTGCGGCCGTCGGACCATTTGCCGATCTCGACGGCCAGCTTGAGGCTTTCGTAGATATCAGGGGTGATGTTTTCGATCATGTGGGCGAATGACGACATGCGGAGGCCTCCAATGGATGCTGGCATTTTAAACGGTGTACCGAGTGCGTAAAGCGAAATCCCGGCCCTGGGCCATAGACCACTAGGCAACCGAGCCGGCCGGGGTCAGTCGCGCGGTGAGGAATTCCAGCAGCGCATGGACCTTGGGCAGAGCCTCACGGCTTTTCAGCCACACCAGGTTCATCGCCAGGCCATCGGTGGCCAATGGCGCGAGCACTTCGACCAGGGCGCCGCTGTCCAGATGCCGCTGGATCAGCCAGGTCGGCAGCTGGGCGATGCCCTGCCCGGCAAGCACGGCCATCACCTGCCCTTCGCCGTCGCCAACGGCCACGTGCGGATGAATGGTCCGCCGCTCCATGTCGCCGGCCTGGCGGCCCTTGAAGTACCACGGATAGACCGTGCCATCGGTCTGCCCATAGCCTACGCAGCGGTGTTGTTCCAGCTCGCGCTCGCCCTGTGGCGTACCGTGCTCGTGCAGGTAGGCGGGTGCTGCGCAGAACACCAGCCGCTGACGCCCGAGGAAGCGCCGCCCGACGTTGCTCGGCCAGGCGTCCGAACCTCCGATGCGCACGACGATGTCGATGCCTTCCTGGACAGGGTCGACGAAGCGGTCCGAGAACGACACGTGGGGTTGCAGCCGGGGATGCCGGGCAGCGAACTCGAGAATCAGTGGCAGCACGTGCAATCGGCCGTAGGACGCAGGCAGGTCGATGCGCAGGCGACCATGGGGTTCGCGCTGCTCGGCGCTCATGGCCAGTTCGACCTCTTCGAGGTCGGCCAGCACGCTGGTGCAGGTGCGGTAGAACGTCTGCCCTGCCTCGGTCAGCGCCAGGCGCCGCGTGGTGCGCTGGAACAGCCGTACGCCGAGCCGCGCTTCCAGGCGCGCGACCCCCTTGCTGACCGCCGAGTTGCTGAGGTTCAGGCGTTCGGCGGCGGCGGTGAAACTGCCCAGGTCGGCGACGCTGACGAAGACGTCGATACCCTTGAGGCGCTCCGAGGAAAACATTGCACCTCCGATTGGTGAATTCAGTTCAATTCACAAGGTAATTAATGGCCGGGATTTTCCAGCGCTTCCCCAATAGGCTATTACAAAATCTTTCCGGAGTTAAGTTCGATGTCTTCTTCCTCAATCGCCGAAGCCGCGCCGTCTGCCTCGCGCAGCAGCGCTTCCGGCGTGCAGATCCTGATCATGGCCGTAGCGGCCTTCATCATCGTGACCACCGAGTTCCTGATCGTTGGGTTGTTGCCGAGCCTGGCGCGGGACCTGGAAATTTCCATTGCCCTGGCCGGTCAGGTGGTGACCCTGTTCGCATTCACCGTGATGCTGTTCGGACCGTATCTGACGGCGCGCCTGGCGCACGTCGAGCGCAAGAAACTGTTCACCCTGATTCTGCTGGTGTTCGCAGCGTCCAATGTGCTGGCGGCCGTGTCCACCAATATCTGGGTGCTGGCCATCGCGCGCTTCATTCCAGCCCTGGCGTTGCCAGTGTTCTGGGGAACCGCCAGTGAAACCGCAGGGCAACTGGCTGCGCCTGGGCAATCGGGCAAGGCTGTGGCCAAGGTCTATCTGGGTATTTCCGCAGCCCTGGTGTTCGGCGTGCCGCTGGGCACCGTGGCCGCCGACCTGATCGGCTGGCGCGGGAGCTTTTGGGTGTTGGCCGCGGTGTCGTTGCTGATTGGCGTGTTGATGCACCTGGTGATGCCGAAACTGCCCGGCTCGCCCGCCGCCGCGGTCGGCGAGAAGCAGACGGCGATCCTGCGTCAGCCGCGTTTTCTGGCCCATGTGTTGCTGTCGGTGCTGACCTTTACCGCCATGTTCACTGCCTACACCTACCTGGCCGACATCCTCGAGCGCCTGGGTGGCGTGCCAGCGGGTCAGGTGGGCTGGTGGCTGATGGGCTTCGGCGCAGTCGGCATGCTGGGTAACCACTTGGGTGGCAGCATGGTCGACCGGCGTCCGCTGGGCGCAATGGTGGTGTTTCTGCTGGTGCTGGGCGCGGGCATGACCGCTGCGGTGGCGTTCGCCGAGCAACGCGCCTGGTTGATCGCGGCACTGATTGCCTGGGGCATCGCCTATACGGCGCTGTTTCCGATCTGCCAGGTACGCGTCATGCAGGCTGGCGCCAAGGCCCAGGCCCTGGCGGCGTCGCTGAACATCTCGGCGGCCAATGCCGGCATTGGTCTGGGCGCTATTTTCGGTGGCCTGGGCATTCGTCAGTTCGGCCTGGAATCCCTCGGCCTGCTCGCCACCGGCGTGGCGGTGCTGGCGCTGATCGTAGCCCTGCTGATGATCAAGCGCCCGGCAGCAGCCAAGTAATCGGATGGTCTGTAGCAGCGGCGCGAGCCGCGTCGGCGGGCAAGGCGGTGTGTCTGGATGAACGCGGTGAGGCCGGACGCGGCTTGCGCCGCTGCTACAGAGGAATGCGCCAAGCCGCCTCGACGGGAATTGTCTGTAGCAGCGGCGCGAGCCGCGTCGGCTGTGGATGCAGCAAAGTGGCGGGATGCACGGTCTGAACCGGCAAGGAGTTTTTACCATGCCCTCACTCAGTACCGACATCGAGCTGTTCTATCACCCGCCCTTCGACTGGCAGCGCCTGCTCAGGTTCTTCGGCGGGCGCTCCAGTGCCCTGGTCGAGACCGTCATCGACGGCGTCTACCTGCGCACCGTCGAATGGCGGGGTGACGAAGGTCTGCTCAGTGTCCGCCAGGACCCCACCCGTGACTGCCTGATCGCGCGTATCGAAGGCCCGGCCAGCGTTCACCTGCCCGCTCTGGTGCCACGCCTGCGGCGCATGTTCGACCTGGATCTCGAGCCTGGGCAGTTGCACGCGGCCCTGGACAGCGACCCCTGGCTAGGCCGGCTGCTGCTGCAGACGCCGGGACTGCGCGTGCCTGGCACCTGGTCGACCTTCGAACTGATCGTGCGCACCATCGTCGGCCAGCAAGTCAGCGTCAAGGCGGCCACCACCATTGCCGGGCGTCTGGCCGAGCGTGCCGGGCGGCCGGTGGCGCAGGCGCAGCACCCTCAGGTCGCATGGCAGTTCCCCACCCCGGCCGCCCTCGCCGCAGTCGACCTCGAACGGATCGGCATGCCAGGCAAGCGAGTGGCGGCATTGCAGAACTTCGCCGCCGCGGTCGCCAGTGAACAACTGCAGATCGAAGCGTTCGTCGATGAACACGCACGTACCGACCTGACGCCCTTGCGCCAAGGCCTGCTGGCATTGCCGGGCATTGGCCCGTGGACGGTCGAATACGTGGCGATGCGTGCCTGGCGCGATGCCGATGCCTGGCCGGGCAGCGATCTGGTGATCATGCAGGAGATCACGCGCGCGCACCCCGAGTTGCTCAAGCCAGGTCATCAACGGCTGCGCAGCGAAGACTGGCGGCCATGGCGTGCCTACGCCGTCATGTACATCTGGAACGAGCTCATGGACCGCACCGATGGCCAGCGTGGCGGCTGACACCGGGGCGCCATGACGCCCGGGTGTCGTACATAGGCCTAGCGCTGCAGGGGTGGCGTGCGCGGCGGGACCACGCGGCGCTGGCCAGTGGCTTCGAAGGCCGCAGCGAAACGCAGCAGTTGCGTGTCGTCGTAGGCCCGGCCGGCGAACGTGAGCCCCACCGGCATGCCGATGTCGGCCATCAGGCCCATTGGCACGGTCACGGTCGGGACGCCCAAATGGCGGATCGCCAGATTGCCGTTGGCCACCCACACACCATTGCTCCAGGCGATGTCCGCCGCGGCCGGGTCGACGTCGGCATTGGCCGGCGCCACATCGGCGACGGTAGGAAACACCACGGCATCCAGCTGCAGTGCCTGCAGCCAGTCTTCCAGGTCGATCTTGCGGGTGTGTTCCAGTGCACGCAGGCCGTCGGCCAGGGTGTCGATCCGGTCCCACGGGGTGATCCCCCGCTCGGCCATCTTCACGTATTCGTCCATGCCGGCGGCCAGGTCGCCTTCACGGTTGGGCAGCGTGCCGGGGTCGTGCGGAAAGATCAGCGGCCCATCGACATCCACCAGGCGGTTGAGCGCCGGGTCGCCATTGGCGCGCAGGAAATCGTCGAACGCCCAGGCCGTGAGGTCCCACAGCTCATGGTGGAGGAACGCCGGGTCGACGATGCCGCGGTTGAACACGGTCGGCGCACCCGGTCGGTCGCCTTCGCAATTGGACACCAGGGGAAAGTCCACTTCCACGACTTCGGCGCCAGCCGCCTCGAGGGCACGCCGTGCCTGCTGCCACAGTTCGATCACCGAAGCACGGGTGTGGATGCGCTGCCCAGTCGGGCCGCCGATGCCCGGTTGCGCGGCCGTGCCTGCCAGCGGGTCGGCATTTATGTACATGCGCGGGACGCCAAAACGCTTGCCCGCCAGTGCCTGCGCAGGCGCGGCCAGTTCCAGGTAGGACGCCGGACGTACGCTGGCGACGTTGGGTATCGGCACCCAGGGTTGCAGGCGCCACAGATCGCCACGCGTGTCCGGGTCGTCGGCAACCACCACGTCGAGGATTTCCAGCAGATCGGCCATGGTGCGAGCAAATGGCACGACCACGTCCATGGTCGGCGTCAGCGGCCAGTTGCCTCGCACCGAGATGATCCCGCGCGAGGGCGTGTAGGCGCACAGGCCGTTGTTGGACGCCGGACCGCGACCGCTGGACCAGGTTTCTTCGGCCAGGCCGAAGGCCGCGAAACTGGCGGCAGTTGCGGTGCCGGCGCCATTCGACGAGCCGGACGCAAAAGGCGCCGTGAGAAAGTCGGCGTTATACGGGCTTTCGGCGCGTCCGTAGACGCCGCGCTGCATGCCACCATTGGCCATCGGCGGCATGTTGGTCTTGCCCAGGCAGATCGCTCCGGCCGCGCGCAGACGCTCGACGGTGAAGGCATCGCGCTGCGCCACCAGCCCGGCGAAGGCCGGGCTGCCGGAAGCGGCGGTCAGCCCCTTGACCAGGTAGCTGTCCTTGGCGGTGTAGGGGATGCCATCGAGCGGCCCCAGTGGCTGGCCACTGGCGCGGCGCGCATCGGCCGCATGGGCTTCGGCCAGCGCCGCGGGGTTCGGCACCACCAGCGCGTTCAGTGCGGTGGGCGTGTCGGCGCCGTCGTAGGCGGCAATGCGCTCCAGGTAGGCCTGGACCAGCTCGACCGCGGTGGTCTGGCCGCTTTCCAGCGCAGCGCGCAGTTGCGCGATGGAAACCTCGGTGACTTCGATCATGCTGCTCTCCTGCCCGATCAGCCCTTGGCCGCCATGGCGGTGACTTCCACGCGCATGCCTGTGGCAGCGAGTGCGGTGATGCCCACCGCCGCGCGCACCGGCCAGGGCTTGGCGAAGAAGCGCTGGTAGACCTCGTTGAAGGCGGGACGATCAGCCATGTCGGTCAGGTAGATGGTCAGGTGCAGCACGCGATCGAGCGAACTGCCCGCTGCTTCCAGCGCCACTTTCAACGCCTGCAGCGTGCACTCGCTTTGCTCGGTGATGCTGCCCAGCTCCAGGCTGCCGTCGGCGCGGGTCGGGATCTGGGTGGTCACCAGCAGGCCGCCGAAACCTGCGACGTCCGAGGAAATCGACTCGGGGTCGGGGTCCGGCAGGAACGTGATGTCGTCATGGGCCATGGAATGTTCCTCAAATCAGTGATTGGCAATGGCCGGCATGTTACCGCCCGGCCATTGCAAAATGAAACGGCGTGACCCTCAACCCACCAGATGCAGGAAGTGCATGTGCCGCTCATAGTGATCGAGAATGTCGCCGATCACCTCGTCACGGGACCAGCCCATCACGTCGTGATCCTGGCCACCTTCGCGCAGGTGCACTTCAGCGCGGAAGTACTTGCGCTCTTCGCCCGGCGGCCCGCTCATGACGAAGCTGGGAGTGGCATAGGCATGGGGCCTGATCTCGTAGATGAAGGCGGTGTCGGTGGGGCCGACACTCAGGCGCACCCCGCCCTCCTCGCCGTCTTCAACGGTGCAGTCGTAACCCTGCAGGCGCCACTCCTCGGCGACGCCCAGGCATGCCGGACGCGCCACGTCCTCGATGAAACGAACCACGTGAGCACGCCGTGGAAACATCGCCAAGGTACGCAGGCGGCGCTGCCAGGTGCCGCCGGTCCGCGGCGTGCTTGGCGAGATGGCCAATGCCTGGTGACGCAGGTCGCGCTTGGTGGCGTCGAGTTTGAGCGCCTTGAGCAGGCCGCGCATGCTCAGCAACAGAGCCAGGGTAAAGGGCAGCGCGCTGGCGATGGTTGCGGTCTGCAAGGCCTTGAGGCCGTCGGCCAGCAACAGCGCGATGGCCACCAGGCCCATGCTGGATGCCCAGAAAATGCGCTGGCGCACGGGGGTGTTCTCCGAGCCGCCGGACGCAAGCATGTCCACCACCATGGCGCCGGAATCCGCGGACGTCACGAAGAACACCACCACCATGATGATCGCCAGCGCGCTGATCACCCCGGAAAACGGGAAGTGCTGGAGAAACGCGAACAGCGCCAGGGAGGTGTCCTTGTCCACCGCGATACCCAGGTCCACCATGCCCTGGTCGAGAATCATGTGGATCGCGGTATTGCCGAACACGGTCATCCACAACAGGGTGAACGCGGTGGGCACCAGCAGCACGCCGGTCACGAATTCACGGATGGTACGGCCGCGCGAGATGCGCGCGATGAACAGCCCCACGAACGGCGACCACGCCAGCCACCAGCCCCAGTAGAACAGGGTCCAGCCGCCGATCCAGTCAGTGGGCTGGTAGGCGTTGAGGTTGAGCGTGCGGCTGACGATCTCGCTCAGGTACCCGCCGGTGTTCTGCACGAAGGTCTGCAGGATCAGCACGGTGGGGCCGAGAATCATCACCATGGCCATCAGCAGTACGGCCAGCCCGAGGTTGAGTTCGGACAGCCGGCGGATGCCCTTGTCCAGCCCCGACACCACCGAAAGAGTGGCCAGCGCCGTGGTGCCGATGATCAGGGCGATCTGGATCGGGATCGACACCGGCACGCCGAACAGCGCGTTCAGGCCGGTGTTGATCTGCGCCACGCCGAAGCCCAGCGAAGTGGCGACACCCAGCACCGTACCGATGATGGCGAAGATGTCCACGGCGTGCCCGATGGGGCCGTAGATGCGCTCGCCGATCAGCGGATAAAGCGCTGAACGCAGGGTCAGCGGCAGGCCGTGGCGAAAGCTGAAATAGGCCAGGATCAAGGCGACGATGGCGTAGATGGCCCAGGCGTGCAGGCCCCAATGGAAGAAGGTGATTTTCATCGCCTCGCCCGCGGCGGCAACGGTGTCACCTTCACCGTAGGGCGGATTGAGGAAATGCATGACCGGCTCGGCGACGCCGAAGAACATCAGGCCGATGCCCATGCCTGCCGAGAAGAGCATGGCGAACCAGGTCATGCTGCTGTAGTCGGGGGTGCTGTGGTCCGGGCCCAGTTTGATGTCGCCGTAGCGGCTGACGCCCAGGAACACCACGGTGCCCAGGATGATTGCCACGGCGAGAATGTAGAACCAGCTGACATTGGTGAAAATCCAGTCCTGCACCACGGCGAAGAACGTTTGCGCCTGCTGTGGCATCAGGCTGGCGAACAGCACCAGCAGCAACAGCAGGATGGCCGATATCCAGAATACCGGCGGGTTGAAGGTCGAGGGTTCGGCGGGGTCTGACTTCACAGTCATCGAATAGCTCCTGGTGGGACGTGCAGCGCATGCCTGAGGTGGAAAGTGTAGGTGTGACCGCACTAGGCCCTCGAGGTTTAGCAGATGGGAAAATCAGTCATCCGTTTGCGGCTGATGTATTTGCAAACATATTCATCAGGGCACTTGGGCAACGTTGTTCTGGCCTCCGTGTCTATCTCAGAACAGGCGTTCTCGACGACGCTGCGTGACTATCTACTGGAGAATTCGATGGCATTTGTCGACAGCTATGTGAAGGAGATCATCGCACTGGAAGTGGCGCTCTTTCATGCGCGGGTGCGTCTGCAGGCAGACACCGACGAAGAGGCACTGCACGATCTGCGCATTGCCGTACGGCGCATCCGCAGCCTGTTGATACCCGTCCGTTCACTGCCTGCGATGCAGCCTCTGCTGACTGCAGCCAAGGACGTGGGCCGCTTCACCACGCCCACCCGCGACTTGGAAGTCATGGTCCAGGAGCTGGAAAGGCGTGGGCTGCAGGGCGCGGCCGACAAACGCCGCGCGCGGCTCGCCGGCGAGCATCGGGTGATCGTCGACCATTCGAGCCTGAATGCCCTGTTCAGTGCTCTGGACACCTGGTCGGCGGCGTTCCGCGCCAGCGACCTGGGCAGCCACTCGCGAGGGTTCGAAAAACGCGTGGTGAAAACGCTCGACAAACACGTGCGCAAGCTGCGGCGGGCGTTGAAGGATGCCGACTTCGACCGCCACGAGCTGCGGATCCTGGTCAAGCGCACGCGCTACCTGATCCAGGCATTCGGAGACCTGTCGCCGCTGTCGCCCAAGGCGGAGAAATCCCTCAAGGCGGTGCAGTCGGCGCTCGGTTCATGGCACGACCATCACCAATGGTGCATCCAGGCCAAGGTCGAGACCGACCTGCAACCGTTGCAGCGAATCTGGGAGAAGGCCTCGGCCGCGGAACTGGCCAAGGCCGAGGTGGAAATGCGCAAGCTGGCGCGGCTGCTGCCCAAGGGCACGTAGTGCCACCTGGCGGCGAGGCGGTTGATCAGGCCGCCTTGATACGCGCGGTGACCTGAGCCAGTTCCGCCGACAATTGATGCAGGTGACTGCTGGCAGCCTGGGTGCGATCGACGTTGCCCTGATTGGTGGTGGCGATGGCGGTGATTTCCACCAGGTTCTGCGCGATGTCGTCGACCACGGCGTTCTGTTCCTCGGCGGCAGTGGCGATCTGCCGATTCATGTCCCTGATCGCTTCGATGGTCTGCGTGATGCGGGTCAGGGTCTGACCCGCCGCGACCACCTGCTCGGCACCTTCGTCACTGCGCTTCTGCCCGCTTTCGATGGCCTGCACGGCGTTCACCGCGCCGGTCTGCACGGTGTCGATGATCTGATGGATTTCCTGGGTGGAGGCAGCAGTACGCTGCGCCAGGGTGCGCACTTCGTCGGCCACCACGGCAAACCCGCGGCCGGCATCGCCCGCGCGCGCGGCTTCGATGGCCGCATTGAGCGCCAGCAGATTGGTCTGGTCGGCAATCCCGCTGATCACCTCCAATACCTTGCCGATGCGGCCGCTGTCGTCACGCAGCTGGCGGATAACGTCGCCGGTCACGGCAATCTCGCCGCGCATGCGGGTGATGGTATGGATGGTCGCCTGCATTGCCTGCTCGCCGCTCTGCGCTTCGCGGTCGGCGTCATCCGCCGCAGTGGCCGCGCCGGCGGCGTGGCGTGCGACTTCCTGGGCGGTGGCAGACATCTCCTGCATCGCCGTGGCCACCTGATCAGTGCGTTCGAATTGCTCGCTGGTGCCTTGCAGCATGACCGCAGCGATAGTGTTGAGCTCGCCGCTGGCCTGGTCCAGATTGGCCGTGCTGCGCTGCAGGCGGGTGAAGGTGTCGGCGAGAAAATCACGCAGGGTGTTCGCCGCCACGGCCAGGCGACCCAGTTCGTCACGGCGATGGCTGACCACCCGCTCGGCCAGTTGCCCCTGGCTCAGGCGTGCCACGTAGTCGATCAGATCGCGTACCGGGGTGACCAGATTGCGGCTGACCAGCCACAGGCTCAGCGCCGTGATCAACAGGCCCGACACCAGCATGATGACGATGCCCCAGGTGATCGCCTGGTGGCCCTGCTGGTTGATCAGCAGCGATTGTTGGTCGGCAAGTGCGCGCAGTTCGGTCACCAGAGCATTGAGCTGCTCGCTGGTGGCGCGGTCGACGCCTGCCACGGCGCGGTCACCGCTGGCAGCATCGGCGCCGCTGGCCAGAAAGGCATCGCGACCCCTGCGATAGGCCGCACCCAATGTCGCGTGTTCGGCGCGCAGGCGTTGCGCATTCTGGCTGATGCCCGCGGGCACACCCGGCAGTTCGCCCAGCGCTTGCAGGGTCACCGCCACCGCGCGTTCCTGCTCCTCGAACTGCGCCCAATACTTGTCCGCCGCCTTGGCGTCTTTCCCGCGCAGCAGCACGTTCTTCCATTCCTGCACCTGGGTCTTGAACTGGACGTTGGCCCGGTCGACCAGTTCAGTGGCGCGCAGGGGGCCCGCCACCAGCGCCGTGTAGTCGTCCAGGCTGGCCGCAAGAAACTTGAAGCTGCCCAGGGCAATCAGCAGCAGGATGAGCAACCCGCTGGCCAGCAGCGCCAGGACCTGTGCGCGCAGAGACGTTTTGAACATGACAGACCTCGAGAAGGGAAACCCTGCGAAAGCATGGGCTGGCGTTGTATCGGCTACGCGAGGCGATTGCTTGAAGGAAGATCGCGGCTGCCGACGGCCGGTGGTGTCTGGCCCGGGCCATTGCGCTCGGCTGCGCAGGTGCTGCGCAAAATATTTCGACACGAAGCCTGGTGAACTAACGGTTGGCGCCGGCGATCCCTTCTATGCGCACCCTGCGCCCCTGACGAGCCGGTACACCCGTGCCGATGTTGTCCAACGATGAGGAACAATCGTGACCACTTCTACCCAACTCGCCTATCGACACAGGCCAGGCCCGCTGCATGCGATTTTCCTGGCCGGCACCGTACCGCTGTTTCTCGGCGCCCTGCTCAGTGATATCGCCTACTACCAGAGCTATCAGATCCAGTGGAGCAACTTCGCTGCCTGGCTCATCGCCGGGGGTTTGGTGTTCTGCGGACTGGCGCTGGTCTTCGCCTTGATCAATCTGGTCCGTGCCGAGCACAAGGGCGGACGTGCGGTGCTGTATTTTCTGCTGTTGCTGGTCACGTGGGTGCTGGGGCTGGTGAACGCCTTCGAGCATGCCAAGGATGCCTGGGCGGTGATGCCGACCGGGTTGGTCATGTCGGTGGTGGTGACCGTACTGTCGCTGGTAGCGGCATGGGTCGGTTTGAGCAATCTGCGTTCGGGAGGTGTTCGATGAAATATTCAGGCGCATTGACGGCCTTGAGCGTGGCGCTGCTGCTCGCCGGCTGCGGCAGCGAAGCCGACAGCACCCAGGCACGCGGGCCCGACCCAAAGTTGCCGGAAGCGCAGCGCGGCCTGCTGCCGAGCATGAAGATCGCCGAGCCGGTGGCGTGGGGTGACAGCAAGCCGACCGTGCCGCAGGGCTATACCATCAGCGCGATCGCCACCGGCCTGGCCATCCCGCGGCAAACCCTGGTCTTGCCCAACGGCGACATCCTGGTGGCCGAGGGTCGCGGTGGCAGCGCCGCCAAGCTCAAGCCCAAGGACGTGATCGCCAGCTACATCAAGGCCCAGGGCAATACCCAGGTCAAAGGCGGCAACCGCCTGACCCTGCTGCGTGATGCCGATGGCGACGGCACCTATGAGCTGAAAACGGTGTTTGCGGAAAATCTCAACGCGCCTTACGGCCTGGCCTATGCCAACGGCAAACTGTACGTGGCCAATCAGGATGCCCTGGTGCGCTTCGACTACACCGACGGGCAAACCAAAGCCAGCGCGGCGCCGACCAAACTGGCCGACCTGCCGTCGGCGATCAACCACCACTGGACCAAGGCGCTGGCCATCAGCGAGGACGCGCGCTACCTGTACGTGGGCATCGGCTCCAACAGCAACGTGACCGAGCGCGGCATGGAGGTCGAGATCGACCGCGCCATGGTCTGGCAGATCGATGCGCAGACCGGTGCGCACAAGCCTTACGCGACTGGCATACGCAACCCAACGGCGCTGACCATTCAGCCGGGGACCGGCCAGCTATGGGCAGTGGTCAACGAACGTGACGAACTGGGCCCGGACCTGGTGCCCGACTACCTGAGCTCGGTACGTGAAGGCCAGTTCTATGGCTGGCCATACAGCTACTGGGGCCAGAACGTGGATTCCCGCGCTCAGCCGCAGAACCCGGCGAAAGTCGCCGCCGCGGTCAAGCCCGACTACAGCCTGGGCTCCCACGTCGCTGCACTGGGTGTGGACTTCTCGATCCCGGCCATGGGCGAGAAATTTGCCCAGGGTGCATTCGTCGGTGAGCACGGCAGTTGGAACCGCGACAATCCCGTGGGCTACAAGGTGATCTTCGTGCCGTTCGCCGGTGACAAACCCGCTGGCGAGCCGATCGACTTCGCCACTGGCTTCCGCGGCGACGATGGCAAGACCCGCGGCCGCCCGGTGGGCGTCACGGTCGACCCGCGTGGTGCGCTGATCATCGCCGACGACCTGGCCAACACCATCTGGCGGGTAACCCCCAACCGTTGAGGCCGACCTGGGGGCGCCCTGCCCTTGGGTGAATCGGATCTGCGCGGCGCCCGCCGCGCAGATCTTGTAGTGCAACCGCGTTCAGTCACTTGCTCATCAGCGTCAAGGCGTCCACCAGGGCGTGCATGTCGGCCGGCGTGGTGTTGATGCCTGGCGTTACCCGTATGCATGGCCCACAGGCCGAGCCGTCACGGCCAACCGTGAAGAGGTTGAACTGCGCCAGCAATTGATCGATCTTGCCTTGCTGGTCCTCCACGTCGCGAAAGCGAAACGAGGCGATGCCGCACGCCAGCCGTGGATCGTCCGGCGTGAGCACTTCAATGCCGGGCAGCGCGCGCGCGGCAGGCAACCAGAGGTCGCGCAGGTAGCGCAGGCGCGCACCCTTGACCTGCCAGCCGCCGAGCGCCTCATGTTCGGCAAACACGGTCGGCAGGCTCATCAGCGCCGGCACATTGGGCGTGCCGTAGGGTGTCAGGCAGCGTATGTCGTCGGCCGGGTAGCTGGGGTTGCCCATGTCGGGAGCGAAATCGACCAGGCGCTCGCGGCGTACGTGAATGACCCCGAGGCTGAGCGGCGCGCCGATCCATTTCTGCAGGTTGAAGCCCGCCATTTCCACGCCCATGTCGGCCAGATCGACTTCCATCTGGCCCAGCGAGTGCGCGCCGTCGAGAATCACGTCGATCCCGTGCGCCTTGGCCTCGCTGGCAATGGCTTTGACCGGCATGACCAGGCCGGTGCGGTGGGTGACGTGGGTCAGCGCCATGAGCTTGAGCCGCGGGTGGGTGACGAAGGCCTGGCGGTAGGTCTGAAGCAAGCCCTCGTAGCTGGCGGGGTGCTCGTGGACCAGACGCACCAGCTCGACGCCGCGGGCCTGTTGCAACCAGTCGAAGGCGCCCTGCACCGAGCCGTAGTCCAGGTCGCTGATCAGCACCTGGTCGCCCGGCTGCAGGCACTTGTAGTTGCGGATCAGTGAATACAAGGCTTCGGACGCACTGCGGGCAAAGGTGAGTTCGCCTGCAGGCACGCCCATCAGTTCGGCGAGCTGCTGGCGGATGGCGTCGGCCTCATGCTTGTCGAAGTGCTGGCGCACGTGCACCGAATTGCTCCGGTTGACATGACGGATCGCGTCTTCATAGGCGCTCACCACGCCTTCGCTCATGCGCCCGAAATAGCCGCCGTCGAGGTTGATCGGCCCGTCGTCGCGCGGGTAACGCGCTGCAACGTCCTTCCAGAAGGTTTCATCCATGGCCAATTCGGCAGGGCTTTGCATTACGCAGGGCATGACAGCGCGCTCTCGGTGGGAAAAGCCTGTGAGCATCGCCGCGCCGCCCGCTCGATGCAAGCGTCGGCGCCGACCGTCGTCGGGCATGAGTACAGCGCCAATGGTTATTTGACCATTCGTTCAAGAATCCCTAGGGTAGCCAGCTTCATTTTTGTCCGAGATGCTCATGACCACCCGTTCCAAGCTTCCGCCGACCGTCTACCTGTTGGGTTTGACGATTTTCTCGCTGGTGACCGCCGAGTTCATGGTAGCCGGCATGATGCCTGCGCTGGCCTCGGCGTTTTCCGTGAGCCTGGCTCAGGTCGGCAACCTGATTGCCCTGTATGCGCTGGGCATGGCCCTGGGCGGGCCACCGGTCACGGTTCTGCTGCTGTCGCGCGGGATCAGCAACCAGCGGGCGCTGGTCGGGCTGCTGGCGGTGTATGTGCTGGCCGGCGCCTTGGCCGCGGCCGCGCCCACCTATACGGTGCTGGCCCTGGCGCGGATCGTCATGGGGGTTTCCAGCGCGGCCTGCATCGGCCTGTGCATGACCCTGTGCGCAGGGTTGGTCAGCCTGCAGGACCGCGGCCGGGCCATTTCGGTGGTGCTGGCCGGGCTCATGCTGTCGCCGGTGGCCGGTGTGCCGGCGACCGCCTGGGTCGAACATCACTATGGCTGGCGTGCCAGTGCCTGGTTGGTAGTGGCGCTGGCCTCGCTGTGCACGGTGCTGGTTGCCACCCGCCTGCCTCGCGCCGAGGCTGGAGACGAGCCGTCGCTGGGCAGCCAATGGATCAGCCTGAAGAACCGCAGCCTGTGGGGTGCCTATGTCACCAGCGGGCTGATCATCGGCGCCACCTTCGCCGCGTTCAGCTATTGTACGCCGATCCTCATCGAGGAAGTCGGCGTGGCGCCCGCCCAGGTGGCGCCGTTGCTGGCGCTGTACGGCGTAGCCAACGTGCTCGGCAACATGGTGGTGGGCCGCATTGCCGATCGGCATACCTACGCGGCGCTGGGTTGGGGCCTGGCGCTGCTGGTGCTGGCCTTGGGCGGATTCGCCCTGGCCGGCCAGGTGTTCTGGCTCAACCTGGCGTGTTTCCTCACGGTCGGCCTGACCGGCGTGGCGTTGAACCCGGCCATGGTCGCGCGCGTGATGAAAGCCGCCGAGCCCGGCGCGCTGGTCAATACCTTGCACACCTCGGTGATCACTGCCGGGTTGGCGCTGGGCAGTTGGGCCGGCGGCGCGGTGATCGATGCCGGTCTGGGCCTGCGAGCACCCCTTTGGGTGGGTGCAGGCATGGCGCTGCTGGGCCTGCTCAGCCTGCTGCGGCCTTGGTACAACTCCTCGCCAGCGGCCGCTGCCCGCTAGCACCGAGGCCGGTTACAGCGGCTTGGCCAACACCCCTGCCGGGGGGTGGTCGGCCGCTGCGACCGGATCGACCTGATCCAGTTCGCGTGACACCGACAGGCGTTCCTCAGTGATGCGCTGGACCAGATTCAGCGCCCGTTCGGCGCTGCCCAACAACGCCAGAATGGCGCCGCGTTCGTCCCAGCCAAGCTTCTGCTCGCCCTGCAGGCAACGTTCACGCAGGGCCAGCAGGTCCTTGGCATGGGCGTTGGGCAGGTAGACCCCTTGTGGTCCCTTGCGCACTGCCGGCTCGACGATATCGAGGATGGCGTCGATGATCTTGCGGGCGTTGGCGCTGAACACCTGACGCTCGATGCGGCGGGTGATCTGCGACAGGGTCCGGGTCAGGCTCGCACTGAAATCCTCTTCCTCGATGAGGCTGGCGAGCAGGTTGGTCTGGCGCGCAGTCAGGTCATTCTTGAACATCTGCGCGGTGTAGCCGCGGATCTCCTGGCTGAGGGTGTCCAGCGCGTGCTCATGTTCCATGGCGTTCTTCAGCGCCTGTGACTGGCCGCGCGCCGCATCCAGCAGCAAACCCATGCCTTGGCCATGGCGGGTCAGTTCCCGGCTCACTGCCGCTACACCGGTGTTCACGCTGGCCAGCGCGGCGCGGTCGAGATAGCGCGGCACGGCGTAGTCCTCTTCGTCGCTGCGGCTGGCGCCGATGCGCGACAGCACGCGGTCGAACACCCCGATGAAGGGAAACATCAATGCCGTGTTGAAGATATTGAAGCCGATGGAATACAGCCCCACCGCCACGGGCACCAGTGGGAAGCTTTCCTTGCCGTCGACCATTTCCGAGCGGGTGACGTCCATGCCGAACAGGCCCATGGCGCCCTGCAGGATGTCCATGGACAGGAAGAACAGCGGAAACATCACCGCCACGCCGATGAAGTTGAAGGCAATGTGGGCATAGGCAGCACGCTTGGCATTCTTCGACAGGTTCAGCGAGGCCAGCCATGAGGTGACGGTGGTGCCCAGATCGGCGCCCAGGGAAAACGCCACGGCGGTCTGCCAGTCCAGAATGCCCGCAGCGCCCAGGCCCATAACGATGCCAATGGTCGCCGACGAGGAGTGGATCATGGCGGTGATGCCAGCGGCAGTCAGCACGCAGATGGCCAGGCCGGTGTAGCTGTCGGCCTGCAGACTGGAAATGACCGACATCACCTCGGGCAGGCCGCGCAGCGGTTTGAGGCCGCCGGTGAGCAGGTTCAGGCCGTAGAAGATCAGCGAGAAGCCAATGATGGCCAGGGCCAGGTGACGGGTTTTCTCGCTTTTGCTGAACACATAGACCAGGGCGAACACCCCGGCGAAGATCAGCCCCAGTGGGCCCAGCGGCATGGCGATCAGGCCGTTGCCCAGGGTCGTGCCGATGTTGGCCCCCATGATCACGCTGATGGCGGGTCGCAGGCCGACCACGCCGGCATTGACCAGGCCGACCACCATGACCGTCATGGCCGTGCTCGATTGCAGCACGCCGGTGATCACCGTGCCGGCGGCCAAGCCTTTGACCGGTGTGCCGGCCAGCTTGGCGAGCCAGGCGCGCATGCGATTGGCCGCCAGGTTGTTAATGCCGTCGGACATGAACTCCAGGCCGAGCATGAAGATGCCCAGACCACCGATGACGGGGACCAGTAGGTCTTTGAAGATATCGATTTCCATGGCGGCTCTTTGCGGTAGAGGAAATGGCCGGCGCCCGGGGTGTGATGACTGAAGCTAGACATGAAATGTGACATATGGGTGACGCGCAGGCCCTGTAGGCCATGACCGCGACCACCGGTGCATCTGGTAACCCGTAGGAGCGGTCATCGGCCGTGAATGGAGCGCCGCGGATCGGCTGATGCACTGCGGCGCCTGGTTCGCGGCCGATGACCGCTCCTACAAGCGAGCGAGCAAGCCGCAGAAAGGAAATGGTTTTTTTGGTACGCATGCGCCATGTGTAGGAATTTTCTGAGACAATAGTGCTAACGATTCGCATTAACCTTGTCTGGCCAGGAAGCTTTACATGTCGCGCCCTACCCCGCTGCAACGCCCCCACGCTCCGCGCAATCTGCTGGCCATGGCCATCTGCATGGCCACGATGGCCCCGGCAATGGCCGCCGACGGCACCCAGACCCAACCACAGACGGCCCCGGGCGTCATCGAATTGGGTGCCAGCCAGATCACCTCGGATTCGTTCCAGCTGGGCAGCTACACCGAAGGCTCGCAGTCCTACACCACCGGCGCCATGGCAACCGCCACCAAGCTGCCGCTGAGCCTGCGCGAAACGCCGCAATCGGTGACCGTGATCACCCGTCAGCGCATGGATGACCAGGCCATGACCAGCATCAACGATGCGGTGCGCGCCACCCCGGGACTGTTCCTCAACTATGCCAACGGCCCCGGCCGCCAGGCCTATTCGGCACGCGGCTTCGATATCGACAACCTGATGTACGACGGCATACCCAGCGGCTATTCGGGCGTCACCATCGGTGCCCAGCCCAACCTGGCCATGTTCGATCGGGTCGAGGTCGTGCGCGGTGCCACGGGCCTGGTCACCGGTGCCGGCAACCCCTCGGCGGCGATCAACCTGGTGCGCAAACGGCCATTGGCCGAGCAGAAGGTGACCCTGACCGGCGCTGCCGGCAGCCACGACGACTACCGTGGCGAGATCGACGCGTCCAGCCCGCTCAACGAGGCCGGCACGCTGCGGGGCCGAGTGGTGGGTTCGTACCGAGACGCGAACAGTTTCATCGACGGCGTCGAAGAGGACCACGGCCTGTTCTACGCCGTCACCGAAGCGGACCTGGGCGATGACACTCTGCTGACCCTCGGTTTTTCCCATCAGAAGGACAAGACCAACTACTTCTGGGGCTCCTCGATGATCGGCCAGGACGGCCATCATCTGGACCTGCCGCGTTCCTACAATCCGGGCACCGATTGGGAAAACAAGGACCAGGAAATCAATACCGTGTTCGCCGAACTGCGCCAGCGCCTGGCCAACGACTGGAACCTGCAGGTCAACGCCAACTACGCCGAACAGAACGGCTTGTTCTCCGGCTCGTATCAATCGCGCTGGGTCAACAACACGCTGGCGCGTACCGTGTACCAGTCCGCTCACGACGAAAACCAGGCCGGCCTCGATGCCTTTGCCAGTGGCCCTTTCCAGGCGTTCGGACGGACCCACGAACTGGTCGTGGGGGCCAGCAAGCGCATCTACGACATGACCACCCACAACTACGACCCCTACGACACCAACTGGCCGATCGACGCCGGCAAACCCAACTTCACCCACACCGACAACGGCCGCGAGGTCACTACTCAGGACGGTGTGTACCTGACCACACGGTTGAGCCTTGCCGACCCACTGAAGCTGATTCTGGGTGGTCGGGTGGATTGGTACGACTATGACAATCGCGACGGCGAAGGCGACTACAAGGTGACTCGCAACGTCACCCGCTACGCCGGCCTGATCTACACGCTGGACGACCACCACTCGGTGTATGCCAGCTACAGCGATATCTTCACCCCGCAGAGCGCGCAGGACACCAGCGGCACGCCGGTCAAGCCGATCGTGGGCAAGAACTACGAGATCGGCATCAAAGGTGAGTACTTCGACGGCGCGCTGAACGCCAGCCTCGCGCTGTTCCGGGTCGACCAGGAAAACCGTGCGGTGCAGATCTTCGTCGAAAACTGCCCGCAGCTCAGCTGCTATGAAGCCTCTGGCGAGGTGCGCAGCCAGGGTATCGACTTCGAGCTGCAAGGGGCGCTGACCGACAACTGGCAGGTGGGCGGTGGCTACACCTACGCGCGGGTACACACGCTCAAGGACAACGCGAACCCGGCGAACGAAAACCAGCGCTTCGACACCGACATTCCCGAGCATCTGTTCAAGGTCACCACCAGCTACCGTTTCCAGGGCCCGTTGGAAAAACTGCGCGTGGGTGGCACCTTCTCCTGGCAGAGCCGCCTGTACAACGACATCGACCTGGCCGACGGCAGCCGCTACCGCCTGGAACAAGGTGGCTATGCCGTCACCGATCTGATGGCCGGCTATCAGGTCAACCGCAACCTGGACCTGCAGGTGAATGCCAACAACGTGTTCGACCGCAAGTACTACAATGCCATCGCCAACTCGGCCAGCTATGGCGGCGACAGCTACGGCAATCCACGCAACCTGATGCTGACGGCCAAGTACAGCTTCTGATCGGGCGCGGCGAGCGGGCCGATGAGCCGTACTGGTATCATCGACCCACTTTCCGCCTGGACCACGCCATGAATCGCCGCAAGAAAATCAAACAGCTGTTGCAAGCACATGCCAAGAAGGCCAGCGCCAAGCTGGCGCCGCAGAGCAAGGACCGTTACATCAGCAAGGCGGACCGGGCGAAGCTGGCGCTCGAGGCCGACAGCGCAAGTCCTGCTGTCGATCAGGCCTGAAGCGGATCGGGTCTGCGCTTCAGAGGTAATGCAGCGGCAAAATCTGGTCACCTGTCAGCGGGGCCAGTTCGAGCTTGGACACCGTTGTGGCATCGACCCACAGCGCTTCTTCGATTTCCGCAGCAGGGCTGACCTGGGCCTTGATGCGTACTTGAAAGAGCTCGCATTGCACTTCATGGCCGGGCTCATTGGCGGCCACGGCCGTGTAGGTACCCAGAAACCTGGCTTCGGCGGGATCAACCGCGATGCCCAACTCCTCCTCCAACTCACGAACCAGCGCCTGGGCAGGCTGCTCGCCCGACTCGATCTTGCCGCCTGGCTGCATGAAGGCGCGGGTGCCGCGCTTGCGCACCAGTAAGGTTTGCCCTTGCTCGTTGAGCAGCAGTGCGGCAGCGATATGGATGGTGGCGGCCATGGCGTGTCTCCTGAAAAAAGGTGGGCACCATGGCACGCCGTGCATGAGCTGGCAATTGGCACTGGAGAACGTTTGAGGGTGGTTCTCGGTCCTATCGGTACGATCTTCTGGCAGGGCGGTGGACCATGGCGTTGATACCCGATCTATCCGGCAGTGCGTCTGCGCTGATCTGTGGCGCCAGCCAGGGCATCGGCCTGGCGTTGTGCGAGCAGTTGTTGCAGCGTGAGGATGTCGCCCAGGTGTTTGCGGTTTCCCGGCAGGCCACAACCAGCGCCGAGCTGGCGGCTTTGGCTGAGCGCCATGGGCCTCGTCTGGTCAGCCTCGATTGCGATGCGCGCGATGAACAGGCGCTGCAGCGGCTCGCCGATGCGGTGGCGGCCGATTGCGCTCATTTGCACCTGGTGATCAGCACGTTGGGCATTCTGCATCAGGACGGCGCGCGGCCGGAAAAAGGGCTGGCGCAACTGGATCTGAGCAGCCTGCAGGCCAGCTTCGCCACCAATGCGTTTGCGCCGGTGCTGCTGCTCAAGCATCTGCTGCCGTTGTTGCGCAGACAGCCGGCCACCTTCGCGGCGCTGTCGGCCCGCGTCGGTTCGATCGGCGACAACCGTCTGGGTGGCTGGTACAGCTATCGCGCCAGCAAGGCGGCGCTCAACCAGCTGCTGCGCACCGCCAGCATCGAGCTCAAGCGTTTGAACCCCGCCGCCACGGTCCTGGCCTTGCACCCGGGCACCACCGACACCCGCTTGTCCCAGCCCTTTCAAGCCAACGTGCCGGCCGGCAAATTGTTCGACCCCGATTTCGCCGCGCGCTGCCTGCTCGAATTGATCGGCCAGCACGGGCCAACCCAGACCGGCAGCTTCTGGGCCTGGGATGGGCGGGCGATCGATTGGTAAAAACGTGCTGTATGCGTAGGGTTAGCGGGGATTCAGGGATTCGATCCAGTCGATGTGTTCGGCCAGCTCCATGCGTTTGCCGTCGAGCCCGGTCTGCCGGGCGTGGGCCAGGCGTTCGAGGGTGCGGCGCTTGAGGTGCAGCAGGCGCTGCCACTTGGCCAGGAACGCCGGCGTGCGCTGCTGCAGTTGCACGGGCCCGAAAAACAGTTCCTGTGGACTGTACGTGACCGACTCGCCAGGGTCGGCGACGATGATCTCGTAGTCGAAGCGGTTTTCCCGCAACACCTCTTCATGGCGGATGCCATAGCCATTGTCCATCAACCACTGCCGCAGGTGGCGTTCACCGCCATTGGGCTGCAGGATCAATCGCTCGCGAATGCTCAAACGCGCCTTGCCCGCCTGCAGAATGTCGCGAATGGTTTCGCCGCCCATTCCGCAGAGGGTCACGGCCGTGATCCGGTCGCTCGCCTCGATTGCCGCCAGGCCGTCGGCCTGACGCACGCTGATGCAATGCGCCAGGCCGTTCTCGTCAACGCTGCGCCGGGCCGCCAGAAACGGTGTCCGGGCGACCTCCCCGACCACCGCCCGAGAGACCATGCCGCGCAACACCAAAGCCACCGGCAGGTAGGCATGATCCGAACCGATGTCAGCCAGATGCGCGCCGGCGGGGACCTGGGCGGCGACCTGCTCCAGGCGGTGAGACAAGCTCTGCGGGTTCACGAGGCAACGATTCTCCGGGTTGACCGCGCGCCGTTCAGGCCCGCAGGGGCGGGCATTCTGGCGAGCACGCCAGCGTATTTCAACTCATCCGGGAGGATCTTGGGCAGCGCGTGCCGCCAGCAGGCTGACGATCCATTCGTGGCTGTACGTCAGCGCTCGCGCGGCCATGGGCGTGGGGAAGTGGATGAAACCATGGGGCGAGGCCGGCAACAGGCGCAGATCCACGGCGGCCTCCCTGCCCCAGCGCTCGGCCATCAGCAGAGTATCGTCGCGCAGTGGGTCCAGTTCCCCCACGAACATCAGCGCTGGCGGCATTCCGTCCAGGTCGCCATACAGCGGCGACAGCGACGGTTGCCGCCGCTGCTCGTCGGCCAGGTCTGGAGTCAGGCGGCGGAATGCCTGGACCATGCCCGGCCCGTCCAGTACCAAAGTGTCGGGACCGGCCTGGCGCACGCTGGGCGTGCCGGTCAGGTCGAACACCCCGTAATACAGCAGCGCCCCGCACACGCGTTGCAGCAACGCCGGCCACCGCTTGAGCTGCAACAATGTGGCCGCTGCCAGGTGACCACCGGCAGACTCACCGACCATGATCACCGGCAGATCCTCGAACTCGGGGAAGCCGCCACCCAGCACGCAGCGAGTAGCCGCCAGACAGTCGTCGAGCAGGCCCTGCAGCGGGGTCGACACGGCCAGCCGGTAGTCCACCGATATCACCGCCACGTCGCAGGCCTGCACCAGGGCGATGTTCACGTCATCGTTCATCTGCGCGTTGCCGATCACCCAGCCGCCGCCATGGAAGTCCAGCACCAAGCCCTTGGCCGGCCCCTGCGGCCGGATGATGCGCACGCTCACCGGCGCGGCATCGGCGCTGACCAGCACACGGGTCTCGATGGCCAGGCCATGCCTGACAGGCTTGAGTGCCTTGCCCAGCTGGCCGGCACGCAGCAGGGTCTGGATCAGCATCGGCGTGACGCGGTTGCGGATGCGGAACCGCGGCAGGCGCTCGAGGGTCTTGTTGAAGCGCTGTGCCTGCGCGATCTGCGCTGCATCGAACGACCAGCTTTGCTTGGTCTCCACCTGGAGTGTCCTCAGTGCGTAGGTATGTATCGGATATGGAGCGGCTGGGGTCGACGCGGTTCCCACGCGAGCAGGTAGCGCCATTAGCGACTATGCTGGCCGTCCTGGAGCCTGCCATTGAAAGTCATCGGATCGTTGCCATGGGTCATCTGAGCCGCACTTGCGGATTGCTGTTGAAGTCTGTCTGCGGTCTGCTGCTGTGCAGCGCCCTCCTCCCGGCTGCCTGGGCCGCACACCCGCGCACCTTCGATCTGTACATGCCCGAGGCGCCGCCGTTGAGCATGGCGGGCGACGCGGGCCAGCAAGGCATCGTCGCTGACGCCGCCCGGCAGGCCATGACGCTGGCGGGTTATCACATGAATATCAATGTGCTGCCCTGGCTTCGCGCGCAACGGACTGTGCAGCACGGGCAGGACATGCTTATCGTGCCGCTGTCGCGGACTCCCGACAGGGAAACCAGCTACACCTGGATCGCTCCGATCATGAGCATGGACCGGGCGTTCTTCACCCTCGACAAGCGCGTCGACAGCTTTGCCCAGGCACGCCGGACCTATCGACGGATCGCCGTGGGCATGGGCAGCGCGCAGGAGCGCAAGCTGTACGACGAGGGGTTCGATGCGTCGCAGATCTACCCATTGCGCATCGGTGAGAACCCGGCGCAGATGCTATTGCTGGGGCGTGTCGATGCCTGGTTCAACGGGGTGCCCGAATCGCGGTACATCTGGCGCCAGGTTTCCGAGCAGCCGCTGCTGATGAGCCCGGTGTTGATGACCACGGACCTGTATTTGGCGTGTTCGAAGACGTGCTCGCCGCGCGTGGTGAGCAATTTGCGCAAAGCGGTGGAGACGCTGCACCGCAACGGCTCCATCCAGCGTCTGCTGGATCATTACCTGCCTGCCGCGCCTTGAAGGCGGTGTTGCCCTTTTTCCGCAGGAGCGGCCCGTGGCCGCGAAAAGGGCGGCGCGGTGGATCAGTCAGCTTGCGGCGCGTTCTTCGCAGCCGATGACCGCTCCTACGGGGGGCTGAATTTTCCGTAGGAGCGGTCCGTGGCCGCGAAGAGGGCAGCGCGTTGATCAGGCCCTGGCGCGGGCGCTGTGCAGTTTCTTGTAGCTGTCGATCAGGCGCAGGTGACGGTCCAGCCCTTCGAGCTTCATGCTGGTCGGGGTCAGGCCGTGGAAACGCACGCTGCCATCCACGGATCCAAGCGCCGCCTCCATCCGCGCGTCACCGAACATGCGGCGGAAGTTGACCTCGTAGTCGGCCATGTCCAGGTCGCTGTCCAGCTGCACCTCGAGCACCACGTTCAGCGCCTGGAAGAACAGGCCGCGCTCAAGCGTATTGGCGTTGTACTGCAGGAACATCTCGACCAGCTCCTTGGCGTCGTCGAAGCGCTCGAGCACCAGCTGGATCAGCACCTTCAACTCCAGAATGGTCAACTGCCCCCACACGGTGTTCTCGTCGAACTCGATACCGATCAAGGTGCGGATGTCGGTGTAGTCGTCCAGCTCCGACTCCTCCAGGCGCTGCAACAGATTGCCCAGTGCATCGTCATCGAGCCGGTGCAGGTTGAGAATGTCTTCGCGGAAAAACAGCGCCTTGTTGGTGTTGTCCCAGATCAGATCTTCGATCGGATAGATCTCCGAATACCCCGGCACCAGGATCCGGCACGCCTTGGCGCCCAAGTGCTCGTAGACCGCCATGTACACCTGCTTGCCCATGTCGGCGAGGATCGCGAACAACGTCGCCGCTTCCTCGGCGTTGGCGCTCTCTCCCTGTGCGGTGAAATCCCAATCGACAAAGGCGAAATCGGCCTTGGCACTGAAGAAGCGCCACGACACCACGCCGCTGGAATCGATGAAATGTTCGACGAAGTTGTTCGGCTCCATCAGTGCATGGCTTTCGAAGGTCGGCTGCGGCAAGTCGTTGAGCCCCTCGAAACTGCGGCCCTGGAGCAGCTCGGTGAGGCTGCGTTCGAGCGCCACTTCAAGGCTTGGATGGGCGCCGAACGAGGCAAACACGCCGCCGGTGCGCGGGTTCATCAAGGTTACGCACATCACCGGGAAACGGCCGCCCAGAGAGGCGTCCTTGACCAGCACCGGAAAGCCCTGCTCTTCCAGCCCCTGAATGCCGGCCTGGATGCCGGGGTAGCGCGCCAGCACCTCGGGCGGGACGTCGGGCAGCGCCAGTTCGCCCTCGAGAATCTCGCGCTTGACTGCGCGCTCGAAGATTTCCGACAGGCACTGCACCTGGGCCTCGGCCAAGGTGTTGCCGGCGCTCATGCCGTTGCTCAGGTAGAGGTTTTCGATCAGGTTGGACGGGAAATACACCGTCTCGCCGTCGGACTGGCGCACGAAAGGCAGCGAACAGATGCCCCGCTCCACGTTGCCCGAGTTGGTGTCGTAGAGGTGAGAGCCGCGCAGTTCGCCGTCGGCATTGTAGATGGCCAGGCAGTGGGCATCGAGTATCTGGGCAGGCAGCGCATCCTTGCGGCCCGGCTGAAACCAGCGCTCGTCGGGGTAGTGGACGAAGGCGGCATTGGCGATGTCTTCGCCCCAGAACTGATCGTTGTAGAAGAAGTTGCAGTTGAGCCGCTCGATGAATTCACCCAGGGCCGACGCCAGCGCGCTTTCCTTGGTCGAACCCTTGCCGTTGGTGAAACACATCGGCGAGTAGGCATCGCGGATGTGCAACGACCAGACGTTGGGCACGATGTTGCGCCACGAGGCGATCTCGATCTTCATCCCGAGCCCGGCAAGGATCGCGGACATATCGGCGATGGTCTGCTCCAGCGGCAGGTCCTTGCCCAGCACATAGGTGCTCGCACCTTCCGCCTGCGCGGGCATCAGCAAGGCCTGGGCATCGGCGTCGAGGTTGTCGACCTCCTCGATGATGAAGTCCGGGCCGGTCTGCACGACCTTCTTCACGGTGCAGCGGTCGATCGAGCGCAGGATGCCCTGGCGGTCCTTGGCCGACATGTCCGCTGGCAGTTCGACCTGGATCTTGAAGATCTGGTTGTAGCGGTTCTCCGGGTCGACGATGTTGTTCTGCGACAGGCGGATGTTGTCGGTGGAAATATTGCGGGTGTTGCAATAGAGCTTGACGAAGTACGCCGCGCACAACGCCGAGGATGCCAGGAAGTAGTCGAACGGGCCCGGCGCCGAGCCGTCGCCCTTGTAGCGGATCGGTTGGTCGGCCACCACCGTGAAATCGTCGAACTTGGCTTCAAGTCGAAGGTTGTCGAGAAAATTGACCTTGATTTCCATGGGGCAGCACCTGATGACAGCTAAAACGAATGGCCGGCATTATCCGGTTTTTTGGCGTATTCGTCTTGGGCGATCTGTCGCTCCCACGGGTACGCTGGCGCCGGGACAACCGCTGCGATACTAAATCGCCGTCACCACTGAATTTTTTAGTGTCATTTTGTATCTCATGGGGACAAGCCGCTTTGACACAAGAGAAACACCCATGAAATCTCGCAGAAAAACCGTCAACCCGATCGGGTTGAACGACATCACCATCGTCGACGACGTCAAGATGCGCAAGGCGATCACCGCCGCCGCCCTTGGCAACGCCATGGAATGGTTCGACTTCGGCGTCTACGGCTTCGTGGCCTACGCCTTGGGCAAAGTGTTCTTCCCGGACGTCGATCCCAGCGTGCAGATGATCGCGGCCTTGGCCACCTTCTCCGTGCCCTTCCTGATTCGCCCGCTGGGCGGCCTGTTCTTCGGCGCCCTGGGCGACAAGTACGGACGGCAGAAAGTCCTTGCTGCCACCATCGTGATCATGTCGTTGAGTACGTTTGCGATCGGCTTGATACCGTCCTATGCCTCCATCGGCATCTGGGCGCCCATCCTTCTGTTGTTGGCGAAGATGGCTCAGGGCTTCTCGGTGGGCGGTGAATACACCGGCGCATCGATCTTCGTCGCCGAGTACGCTCCGGACCGCAAGCGCGGTTTCCTCGGCAGTTGGCTGGACTTCGGCTCGATTGCCGGTTTCGTGCTCGGTGCCGGCGTGGTGGTGGGCATCTCTGCGGTGATCGGCGAAGAGAAGTTCCTTGACTGGGGCTGGCGCGTGCCGTTTTTCCTGGCGCTGCCGCTGGGCATGATCGGCCTCTACCTGCGTCATGCGCTGGAAGAAACCCCAGCGTTCCAGCAGCATGTCGAAAAGCTCGAACAAGGCGACCGCGAAGGCCTGGCCGGCGGCCCGAAGGTATCGTTCAAGGAAGTGGCTACCAAGCACTGGCGCAGCCTGCTGACCTGCATCGGCATCGTGGCGGTGACCAACGTCACCTACTACATGCTGCTCACCTACATGCCCAGCTACCTGTCGCACAACCTGCACTACAGTGAAAGCCATGGCGTGCTGATCATCATTGCGATCATGGTCGGCATGCTGTTCGCCCAACCGCTGATCGGCTTCGCCAGCGACAAGTTCGGCCGCAAGCCTTTCATTCTGTTCGGCAGCATCGGCCTGTTCTTCCTGGCCATTCCGGCCTTCATGCTGATCAACAGCGGCCAGATCGGTTGGATCTTCGCCGGGCTGCTGATGCTGGCCGTGGTGCTGAACTTCTTCATCGGCGTCATGGCGTCCACCTTGCCCGCGATGTTCCCCACGCACATCCGCTACAGCGCCCTGGCCAGTGCATTCAACGTATCAGTACTGATTGCCGGCCTGACACCGACGGCCGTGGCCTGGCTGGTGGAAAGCACCGACGACCTGTACATGCCTGCCTATTACCTGATGGTGTTCGCAGTGGTCGGCTTCATCACCGCCATCACCATGAAGGAAACGGCCAACAAGCCATTGCGCGGCGCCGCACCAGCGGCTTCGGACATCGCCGAAGCGCGTGAACTGCTGGTCGAGCACCACGACAACATCGAGCAGAAGATCGAGGACATCGACAGCGAGATCGCCGCGCTGCAAGCCAAGCGCGAAGTACTGGTGCAACAGCACCCGCGGATCAACTGAGCCAGGGCTGGCCAGGCTGAAGGCTGCACTCGCCGTCTTCAGCCCCTGGCCAGACGCTCGCGCAGGTAGTCGACGACGGCTGCCTGATCGCCGGCGAACTCGATGCGCGCCGCCTTGCTCTCGCGTTGATAGGCGTACATCGGGTCGTAGTACTCGTGCAGCAAGCCTTCGATCCAGCCACGGTGCAGGTCGACCAGGCCATAGCGCCGCTGCTCTTCCAGCGCGGCCTGCATCAGGCCCTGCAGACGCTGGTGACGCTCGCCGCCCAGGCGCTTGTGGATGCGGTCCAGACTCTGCAGCAGACGCTCGGCAAACAGCGCTTCACCGCGCTCGCCATACAACCCGACGAAGTCTGCGCACAGGTCTACCACGTAGTCGCGCAGGATACGCTTGACGCGATTCTGGAAGCTGTCTTCCAGCCAAACCAATGGATACGCCTGCATGCCCTGATGCAGGCTCAACGGCACGTTGCAACTGCCCACCAAGCGGCTCTCGTCCTCGAGCACGAACTGCTCGATGCCAGCGGCCCGCTTCTTCAACACGTCGATCGCCAGGCTGTTCTCGAAATCGATCTGCGCAGGCTGCCCGGTCGCACGCTTGCCGAAGCTGGAACCGCGGTGGTTGGCGTGGCCTTCCAGGTCCAGGGCGTTGCTCAATTGCGCCAGTACGTCGGTCTTGCCGGTGCCGGTCATGCCGCCCAGCACGACGAACTGGCACTGTTCGACGGCCTGTTCCAGGGTGTCGAGCAGAAAGCTGCGCATGGCCTTGTAGCCGCCCAGTACCCGCGGGTACTCCACGCCCGCCTCGCGCAGCCAGCGCTGCACCGTCTGCGAGCGCAGGCCGCCACGGAAGCAATACAGGTAGCCCTCGGGATGAGCCTTGGCGAATGCCACCCAGGCGTCGACCCGGCGAGCCTTGATCTCGCCGGACACCAGCCGGTGCCCCAACTCGATGGCGGCTTGCTGACCGTGCTGCTTGTAGCAGGTACCGACTTTCTGCCGTTCCAGGTCGTCCATCAAGGGCAGGTTGTGCACGCCGGGAAATGCACCCTTGTCGAATTCGACCGGGGCGCGCGCGTCCATCATCGGCACCTCGCCGAGGAACAACGCGCGGTAGTCGTTGCTGTCGTCGCGCATCAGAACACCTCGACAGCGTGGGGCTGGCGCTCGATCATGGTGCCGATGGGCGCCAGTTGCAGACCCAGTTCGGCGGCCAGCGCGACGAACTCGGCTTCACCGGCAGCGCTGACGGCAACCAGCAGGCCGCCGCTGGTCTGCGGATCGCAGAGCAGGTCACGCTGTTCGTCGCTCAGGGCAGCGATGCGTTCGCCGTAGCTGTCGAAGTTGCGCTGGGTGCCGCCAGGTACGCAGCCCTCGCGCAGGTAGTGGTCGATGCCCGGCAGGCGCGGCACGGCGGCGTACTCCAGGCGGGCAGTCAGCTGGGCGCCATCGGCCATTTCGACCAGATGCCCGAGCAGGCCGAAACCGGTGACGTCGGTCATCGCGGTGACCTCGCGCAGCTTGCCGAAGCGGCTACCGGGCTTGTTCAGCGTGCACATCCAGTCGCGGGCCACACCCACGTCTTCTTCGCGCAGGCGGGATTTCTTCTCCGCGGTGGTGAGGATGCCGATGCCCAGCGGCTTGGTCAGGTACAGGCGGTCGCCGACCTGGGCGGTGTCGTTGCGTTTCATGTGGCGCTTGTCGACCAGGCCGGTCACCGCCAGGCCGAAGATGGGTTCGGGAGCGTCGATCGAATGCCCACCGGCCAGGGGAATGCCGGCAGCATCGCACACCGCCCGACCGCCGCGGATTACCTCGCGGGCAACTTCCGGGGGCAGCAGGTTGACCGGCCAGCCGAGAATGGCGATGGCCATCAACGGATCGCCGCCCATGGCGTAGATGTCGCTGATGGCGTTGGTGGCGGCAATACGCCCGAAATCGAAGGGGTCATCGACGATGGGCATGAAGAAATCGGTGGTCGACACCACCCCGCGCTCTTCGTCGATGGCATACACCGCGGCGTCGTCGCGCGAGGCGTTGCCGACCCACAGCTTCGGGTCCAGGTTCTGTGCGCCGCTGCCGGCCAGAATCACCTCCAATACCTTGGGCGAAATCTTGCAGCCGCAACCGGCTCCATGGCTGTACTGGGTCAAACGGATAGGCGAATTCATGGCAGCATTCTCGACGTCCTGGAATCAGGCTGCGAATTCTATCAAAGCTGGCCTTTCCTGCAGTGACTCTTATAATCGCGCCACCTCTATCTACGCGTGCCGGGCCCTGCCCGTGCTGCTTGCGTCATCTTTCGGAGACCCACCATGTTCAAGCGCTCCCTGTCACTGGTTGCCGGCCTCGCTCTTTGCGCCAGCGCCGTCACCAGCTTCGCCGCCGATGTCTTGCGGGTTTCGGCCATCCCGGACGAGGCGCCTACCGAGCTGCTGCGCAAGTTCAAGCCGCTGGGTGCCTACCTCGAGCAGAAGATCGGCATGAAGGTCGAGTTCGTGCCGGTGGCCGACTACCCGGCCGTGGTCGAGGCGCTGGCGACCGATCGCCTGGACATGGCCTGGCTGGGCGGTTTCACCTTCGTCCAGGTAAACCTGAAGACCGGCAACGCCATTCCCCTGGTGCAGCGCGAGCAGGATGCGCAGTTCACCAGCAAGTTCATCACCAGCGACCCGAACGTCAAATCGCTGGCCGACCTCAAGGGCAAGACCTTCGCCTTCGGTTCGATCTCGTCGACCTCCGGCAGCCTGATGCCGCGCTACTTCATGCTGCAGGACAACATCAAGCCGGAAACCTACTTCAGCCGGGTTGCCTACTCCGGCGCCCATGACGCCACCGCGGCGTGGGTGCAGGCAGGCAAGGTCGACGCCGGCGTGCTCAATGCCAGCGTGTGGGACAAGCTGGTCAACAGCGGCAAGGTCGATACCAACAAGGTCAAGGTGTTCGCCACCACGCCGACCTACTTCGACTACAACTGGACCGTGCGCGGTACCCTGGACCCGGCCCTGGCAGAAAAGATCAAACAGGCCTTCCTCGCCCTCGACCCGGCCAAGCCTGACGACAAGGCCATTCTCGACCTGCAGGCGGCCAGCCGCTTCATCGCTACCAAGCCTGAGAACTACAAGGGCATCGAGGACGCCGCTCGCGCTGCCGACCTGTTGAAATGACCCTGCGCCTGTCGGCCATCGACCTGCGCCACCGCAACGGTGTGCAGGCCCTGCGCGATGTCAACCTGAGCATCGAGCCCGGCGAGCGCGTGGCAATCATCGGCCCTTCGGGCGCTGGCAAGTCCAGCCTGCTCAACGTGCTGGCAACCGCCCAGCCGCCCAGCGCCGGCGAGCTGGATGTGCTGGGCATGCAGCCCTGGCGCCTCGGCAGTCGCGCGCGCCAGCGCCTGCGCGCGCGTATCGCGCTGATCCATCAGGCCCCGCCCCTGCCCCCGCGGCAACGGGTGGTGACTGCCGTGCTGGCCGGCAAGCTGGGGCAATGGGGGCTGGGCAAAAGCCTGCTCAACCTGCTGCACCCGGTGGACATCGACGGTGCCCGTGCGCTGCTGGCGCGGCTGGACCTGGACGACAAGCTGTTCGCCCAGTGCCAGCAACTGTCCGGCGGCCAGTTGCAGCGGGTCGGCATCGCCCGCGCCCTGTACCAGGCGCCGGAGCTGTTGCTGGCCGACGAGCCCGTCTCGGCGATGGACCCGCGACTGGCCAGGCACACGCTGGACATGCTCTGCCAGCACGCCAGCGAACAGCACATCACGCTGGTGGCCAGCCTGCACACGGTGGAGCTGGCGCTGGCCTGCTTCCCACGGATCGTCGGCGTGCGCGACGGCCAGATCGCTTTCGACCTGGAGGCCGCGCAGGTCACCGCGCAGCGCCTGGAAGCGTTGTACGCGAACGAACACCTGAGCCGCGTGCAAACGCCGGCCGACACCCCTGCTCACTGGCTGCCGCGATGCTGAGCAGGGACCGACGCGACCCTGCCGCGCTGCCGCGTTTTCTGCTTGCCGCCCTGGCGGTGCTGTTGTTGTGGCCGGGCGTACGCCTGGCCGAGCTCGATCCATGGGTACTGTTCGACCCGGCCAGCACCCAATCCATGGGGGCCTTTCTCGCCGACTTCTGGCCGCCCGCCCACGACCCGGTATTTCTCGCGCTGTTGCTGGACGCCACCCTGCAGACCCTGGCCATCGCCACGGCCGGCATGGCCCTGGCGCTGACCTTGGCCATCCCCGCGAGCCTGCTGGCCAGCCGCGCGCTGTCGCTGTCCGCGGCCAGCCTCGGCGCCAGGCCCGGCTGGGCCGGCACCTGTGTGCGCTGGCCGGTGCGTGGCGTGCTGATTTTTCTGCGCAGCGTGCCGGAAATCGTCTGGGCCCTGCTGTTCGTCCGCGCCGTCGGCCTGGGCCCGACGGCCGGCGTGCTGGCCATCGCCATCACCTACGCCGGCATGCTCGGCAAGGTGTATGCCGAGATCTGTGAGTCGGTCGACCAGCGCCCGGCCCAGGCCCTGCTGCGCGCCGGCGCCGGTCGGCTGGCCGCGTTCGCCTACGGCATTCTCCCGGCCGCTGCCGCCGAGCTGACGTCCTACACCGTGTACCGCTGGGAATGCGCGGTGCGCGCCTCGGTGGTGATGGGCTTCGTCGGCGCCGGTGGCCTGGGCCAGCAGATCGACCTGTCGATGCGCATGTTCGCCTCGGCCGAGGTGGCCAGCATGCTGCTGACGTTCATCGCCCTGGTGTTGCTCGCGGACCTGCTCAGCCGCCTGCTCAGAGGACGCTTCACATGAGGCGCCTGGGCAATCTGCTGCTGGTACTGGCAATGGTGCTGGCGGTGGTCGGCTCCTTCGTCTATCTGGGGCTGGACCTGTTCACCCTGGGCAATGTCGACAGCCTGCAGCACATGACCAGCTACGCGGCACGCTTCATGTCGCCTGACCTCAGTGCAACGCACCTGCGAGCGGTGGGCCATGGCGCGCTGGAAACCCTGGCGATGTCGGCGCTGGGCACCCTGCTGGCGGCACTCGCCGGTCTGCTGCTGGCCATCCCCGCGGCCGGGCGCCTGGGCTGGCTGGCGCAAGGCGTGACAAAACTGGTGCTCAATGCCCTGCGGGCCATTCCCGAACTGGTCTGGGCGGTGTTGATGGTGCTCGCCGCAGGCCTGGGGCCGAATGCCGGCACCCTGGCCCTGGCGCTGCACACTGCCGGGGTACTCGGCCGTCTGTTTGCCGAGGCCCTGGAAAACACCCCCGCCGCACCCGCCGCTGCCATCCGCCTGCAGGGCGGCAATGCCTGGCTGGCCTTCTGTTACGGCACCTTGCCCAATCTGTGGCCGCAACTGCTGGCCTACACCCTGTACCGCTGGGAAAACAACATTCGCATGGCCAGCATCCTCGGTTTCGTCGGTGCCGGCGGGCTGGGACAGATGCTCTACGTAAGCCTGAGCCTGTTCCAGGAGGCCCGGGCCAGCACGCTCATTCTGGCCATGCTGGCGCTGGTACTGGCGGTGGATGCCTTGAGCGGCTGGATGCGCCAGCGCTGGATTCGCCTGTAGCCAGCCCGTGCCGACCGCGAGCGGCATTCGACCTTGGTGTATTTCGACATTAGTCGCGTTGACAAGATCGCTGAGAGCTGTCGATAATCCGGGATAAGTCATACGACAACAGATGACAAAATAATAACGATAAAAAGGACCCGCTCATGACAGGCACTCACTGCGTCCAGAATCCCTTCGATCGCCTTCTCCTGACTGGCGCCGCCGGCGGTCTGGGGAAGGTGCTGAGAGAAAGTCTGAAACCCTTCGCCCGCACCCTGCGGCTTTCCGATATCGTCCCGCTTCCCGCCTCTTCCGATACTGGCTCCAGTACCCGTTCCGACACGCAGGAAGAATTCCAGTTGTGCGATCTCGCCGACAAGCAGGCAGTGCACGAGCTGGTGCAAGGCGTGGACGCCATCGTGCATTTTGGCGGGGTGTCGGTGGAGCACGCGTTCGAAGACATCCTGGGGCCCAATATCTGCGGGGTCTTCCATATCTACGAAGCCGCGCGCCGGCATGGCGTCAAGCGCGTGGTGTTCGCCAGTTCCAACCACGTGATCGGTTTCTACAAGCAGGACCAGACCATCGACGCCCACTCGCCCCGGCGTCCGGACAGCTATTACGGCCTGTCCAAGTCCTACGGCGAAGACCTCGCGACGTTCTACTTCGATCGCTACGGCATCGAAACCGTCAGCATCCGCATCGGTTCTTCGTTTCCCGAGCCAGCCAATCGCCGGATGATGAGCACCTGGCTCAGTTTCGACGACCTGACCCGCCTCATCGAACTGAGCCTGTTCACCCCGAACGTCGGCCACACGGTGGTCTACGGCGCCTCGGCCAATCGCGATGTGTGGTGGGACAACCGCTTTGCCGCGCACCTGGGCTTCACACCCAAGGACAGCTCGGAAGTGTTCCGCGACAAGATCGAAGCCCAGCCGATGCCTGCCGCCGACGACCCGGCGAGGGTCTATCAGGGCGGCGCCTTCGTTGCCGCCGGGCCGTTTGGCGACAACTGAATCCTTTGCGACTTTAAAACAACAACAACGCTGGAGTTATCCATGGATTTCAAACGCACGTTACTCGTAGCCGCCCTCCCACTCGCCTTCTGCCTGTCCGGGCTGGCGCAGGCCGAGATCAAGATCAAGTTCGCCGAAGTGCACCCGGCCGGCTACCCGCCGGTGGTGGCCGAGCAGGCCATGGGCAAAAAACTGGAAGAGCAGAGCAAGGGCGAGATCAGCTTCAAGATGTTCGCAGGCGGTGTACTGGGTTCCGAGAAGGAAGTGGTCGAGCAGGTACAGAGCAACGCGGTGCAGATGACCCGCGTCAGCCTGGGCATCGTCGGCCCGGTAGTACCGGACGTGAACGTGTTCAACCTGCCGTTCATTTTCCGCGACCAGGCCCACATGCGCAGCATCATCGACGGCGAGATCGGTCAGGAGATTCTCGACAAGATCACCAACTCCGAATTCAACCTGGTCGCGCTGGGGTGGATGGACGGCGGTACGCGCAACCTCTACACCAAGAAGCCGGTACGCCAGATCAGTGACCTCAAGGGCATGAAGATCCGCGTGCAGGGCAACCCGGTGTTCATCGAAACCATCAACACCATGGGCGGCAACGGTATCGCCATGGCCACCGGCGAGATCTTCAGCGCCCTGCAGACCGGCGTGATCGACGGCGCCGAGAACAACCCGCCGACCATGCTCGAACACAACCACTACCAGAACGCCAAGTTCTACACGCTCACCGAACACCTGATCCTGCCCGAGCCGATCGTGATGTCGAAGATCACCTGGAACAAGCTCAACCCCGAGCAACAGGCGCTGGTGAAAAAGCTCTCTCGCGAAGCACAGATGGAAGAGCGGGTGCTGTGGGACAAGAAATCCAGCGAAGCCGAAGCCAAGCTCAAGGCCGGTGGCGTGGAGTTCATCGCCCTCACGCCCGAGCAGAAGAAAGCCTTCTACGATGCGACCCAGCCGGTGCGCGACAAGTACGGCGCGCCGTACAAAGAGCTGATCACCCGCATCGAAGCCGTCAAGTAAGCCTGTCCGTCAACACCACGGGGGACCGGGCCTGTGCCCGCTCCCCCGCCGCTGGGTGAGCCTCATGAAAAACACTGTGCTGCGTTTCAACGACCTGCTTTACCGGGTGTGCATCGGGATCGCCGGCTTGTCGGTCCTGACCATGACCCTGATCATTCCATGGGGCATCTTTACCCGCTACGCGCTGGGCAGCGGTTCCAGCTGGCCGGAGCCGGTGGCGATCCTGCTGATGGTGGTTTTCACCTTCTTCGGCGCTGCCGCCAGCTACCGCGCCGGCGCGCACATGGCGGTGGCCATGGCGGTCGACCGCATGCCGGCACAGACGCGTCGAATGGCTGCCTTCGCGGTTCAGGTGCTGATGGCGGTGGTCGCGCTGTTCATGATCTTCAAGGGCTTCAAGCTGTGCGCCAACACGTGGAACCAGTACCTGGGTGAAATTCCCTCCATGCGGGTAGGCATTTCCTACCTGCCCATTCCGATCGGCGGCATCGTGACCTTGATATTCATCCTGGAAAAGCTGTTCCTAGGTGACCAAAGCCACCGCGCCGTGATGCGGTTCGACGTCGTAGAAGCCAGTGAAGGTGCTGCGTAAATGGATGCTCTCATACTGTTGGGCAGCTTCATCGCCTTGATCCTGGTGGGCATGCCGGTGGCCTATGCGCTGGGTCTGTCGGCGCTGATCGGGGCCTGGTGGATCGACATCCCGGCCGACGCCCTGATGATCCAGATCGCCGGCGGGGTGAACAAATTCTCGCTGCTGGCCATTCCGTTCTTCGTGCTGGCGGGTGCGATCATGGCCGAAGGCGGCATGTCGCGCCGGCTCGTAGCCTTCGCTGGCGTGCTGGTGGGCTTCGTGCGCGGTGGGTTGTCACTGGTCAACATCGTCGCTTCGACCTTTTTCGGGGCCATCTCCGGCTCGTCCGTCGCCGATACCGCGTCGGTGGGTTCGGTGTTGATTCCGGAAATGGAGCGGGCCGGCTATCCGCGTGATTTCTCCACGGCCGTTACCGTCAGCGGCTCGGTCCAGGCCCTGCTGACGCCACCGAGCCACAACTCGGTGCTGTACTCGCTGGCGGCTGGCGGCTCGGTATCGATCGCTTCGCTGTTCATGGCCGGGATCATGCCGGGGCTGTTGCTCAGTGCGGTGATGATGGGCCTGTGCATGATCTTTGCGCGCAAGCGCAACTATCCCAAGGGCGAAGTCATTCCGATGCGTCAGGCGCTGAAGATCGCCGGTGAGGCGCTCTGGGGGCTGATGGCGCTGGTGATCATTCTCGGCGGCATTCTCTCGGGCGTGTTCACCGCGACCGAATCGGCAGCCATCGCCGTGCTGTGGTCGTTCTTCGTGACCATGTTCATCTACCGCGACTATAAATGGCGCGACCTGCCCAAGCTGATGCACCGGGCGGCGCGGACCATTTCCATCGTGATGATTCTGATCGGTTTCGCTGCCAGCTTCGGCTACATCCTGACGCTGATGGAAATTCCGATGAAGATCACCACGGCGTTCCTCACGCTGTCGGACAACCGCTACGTGATCCTGATGTGCATCAACGTGATGTTGCTGATGCTGGGCACGATCATGGACATGGCGCCGTTGATTCTGATCCTGACACCGATCCTGTTGCCGGTGATCGTCAGCGTGGGTGTGGATCCGGTGCATTTCGGCATGATCATGCTGGTCAACCTGGGCATAGGCCTGATCACACCGCCGGTGGGTGCCGTGCTGTTCGTCGGTGCGGCGGTCGGCAAGGTGACCATCGAAGCCACGGTCAAGGCGCTGCTGCCCTTCTATCTGGCGCTGTTCCTGGTGCTGATGCTGGTCACCTACATTCCGGCCATCTCCCTCTGGCTGCCGAGCGTGGTGTTGTAGACCTAAATGCTGCGGGGTATCCAACACCCCGCAGCGAACCGACGCACTGAAATCCTGTAGCAGCGGCGCGAGCCGCGTCGGCGGTGCATGCTATGCGGCTGTCACACGGCGGCGTGTCCGGACGTGGCTTGCGCCGCTGCTACAGGGATCGTGGGGGAGGTTTCGGGTGTATAGACGATCGGCCGGTGTTCTGCCGCCAGGCGGCACTCCCAGCGCCAGGCGTCGCGCAGCATGTCGTCCAGGCTGCGTCGGGCCTGCCAGCCCAGCTCGCGGCGCGCCTTGACCGGGTCCGCCCAGCACTGCGCCACGTCGCCCGCGCGCCTGGGCTCGAAGGTCAGGGCGATGGGCACGCCGCAGGTGCGGGTGAAAGCATCGACCACCTGCAACACCGAATACCCCCGCCCGGTTCCCAGATTCCAGACGCGCACGCCGCTGCCGCCCAACAATGCCTGCAAAGCCCGCCAGTGCCCTTCGGCCAGGTCCATCACATGCACGTAATCACGAACGCCGGTGCCGTCCGGCGTGGCGTAGTCGTTGCCGAATACCTGCAGCACATCGCGCCGCCCACTGGCCACCTGCAGCAGATACGGCAGCAGGTTGTTCGGCACCTGTGCCGGCGCCTCGCCCAGCTCGCCCGATTCGTGGGCGCCGATGGGGTTGAAATAGCGCAGCAGCCCGACCGACCAGCGCGCATCCGAAGCCGCCAGGCTGATCATGACGTTCTCCGCCATCAACTTGGAAAAACCGTATGGGTTGGTCGGCAATCCGGTGGCGCAGGTTTCGTCGATGGGCATCGTGGCGCAGTCGCCATAGACCGTCGCCGAAGAGCTGAAAATCAGCGTGAAGACACCGGCGGCCGCCATCGCCTGGCACAGCGCAATGCTGCCGCCGACATTGCTGTCGTAATAGCGCAACGGCTCGCGCACGCTCTCGCCAACCGCTTTCAAGCCTGCGCAGCGAATCACCGCAGCGATGGGAAAATCCGCGAACAGGGCATCCAGCTGCGCCCGGTTGCGCACATCGCCGAGCACGAAGCGGGCACGCCGACCGCCGAGCCGGGCAATGCGCTCAAGGCTGGTACGCGAACTGTTGCAGAGGTTGTCGAAGATCACCACCGTCTGCCCTTGGGCAAGCAGCTGCAGCACCACCTGTGCGCCGATGTAACCCGTACCGCCTGTGACCAGAATCATCGCCGTCGCTCCCGTCGCCCGCAGGCGCACCGGTCAAGATCAAGGGATAGCACCTGCGTGATACGACGACGGGATCAGGCCTATGAAACTATGGGCGCGCACGGTGGCGTGGAGTTCCAGGCGGCAGCCAGACGGTTGGCACATCCCGGGCGGTCAACAAATCAAAGTTGAACGCCGCCTGCAGCGACGGCGTCTCAATCATTACCAATGCACCGCGCGCATGCACTCGCTGCCGCACTGCCTTGCAACATCCATACGGGTGGCGTCGAAGCCCAGCTCAACCTGGCTTCAGTCCCGATTCAGGCACTGACCAAGGACACCCCCATGACCGATGTGGCGCCGCCCGGCTTTACCCCTGCCCCACTGTCCAGCCCAGATCGCACCCCGGCGCCAACAGGCCGGCCGCTGATGTTGTGCCTGTCGCACTTGCGCTGGGGGTTCGTCTACCAGCGACCCCAGCACCTCATGTCGCGCCTGGCGCAGAGCTACGACGTGCTGTTCTTCGAAGAACCGGTGTTCGCCGAGCACGTGCAGCCGCAGTTGCTGGCCAGCCATCCAGCACACGGCGTGACCGTGCTGGTGCCGCAGCTACCGGCGGGCACCCCCCACGAGCAAGTGATCGCGATGCAGCGCGACCTGCTCGATGGCTACCTGGCCCAGCACCGCGACGCCGAACTGCTGCTGTGGTACCTGACCCCGATGAGCCTGGCCTTCACCGACCATCTGCACGGCCAGGTGACCATCTTCGATTGCATGGACGAGTTGTCCGCGTTCATGGGCGCTCCGCCGGAACTCATCGAAAGGGAACGCCAACTGTTGGCGCGTGCCGATGTGGTGTTCACCGGTGGGCAGAGTCTGTGGGAAGCCAAGCGCCATCAGCACGGCAATGCGCACGCCATGCCCAGCAGTGTCGACATCGCCCACTTCGCCCAGGCTCGGGCGTTGCTGCCCGACCCGAGCGATCAGGCCGCGATCGGCCACCCGCGACTAGGCTTCTTCGGTGTCATCGACGAGCGTTTCGACATCTACCTGGTCGATGAGCTGGCCCGGCAGCGGCCACAGTGGCAGATCGTACTGATCGGCCCGGTGGTCAAGATCGATCCGCAGACCTTGCCAAGACGCGCCAACATTCACTACCTCGGGGCGAAGCAGTATGAGCAATTGCCCCACTACCTGGCCGGCTGGGACGTCGCCCTCATGCCGTTCGCGATCAATGCTTCCACGCGCTTCATCAGCCCGACCAAGACCCCCGAATACCTTGCCGGCGGCCGGCCGGTGGTGTCGACACCGATCGCCGACGTCATCAGCGGCTACGGCACCAGCGGTGTAGTGACCATCGCCGACACCCCCGCTGCATTCATCGCTGCGGTGTAATACGCACTGGGTGCCGAAGCCCGCGACAGCCTGGTTGCCCAGGCCGATGCCGCATTGGACGGCATGTCGTGGGACAAGACCTGCAACGCCATGAAGGAGCAGATCGAATGCCTCAGGTAACCCTCGACAGCGCCTGCCGTGGCCCGTCCTCGTACAGCGATGGACGCCCCTATGATTACCTGGTGGTGGGTGCCGGCTTTGCCGGCAGCGTCATTGCCGAGCGCCTGGCCGCAGGCCTGGGCCTGAACGTGCTGGTGATCGACCGCCGTGATCATATCGGCGGCAACGCCTACGACCATTTGGATGCGGCGGGCGTCATGGTCCACCGCTACGGGCCGCACATCTTTCATACCAATGCCCCGCGCATCGTCGACTATCTGTCGCGTTTCACCCAGTGGCGCCCTTACGAGCATCGAGTGCTGGCCCAGGTCGACGATCATCGGGTACCGATCCCGATCAACCTGACCACGCTCAACACGCTGTTCGACTTGCAGATGGACGAGGCCCAGGCCGAGCGCTTTCTTGCCGAACGCGCACAGCCGGTCGAGCGCATCCGTACCTCAGAGGACGTGGTGATCAATCAGATCGGCGAAGAGCTCTACCAGAAGTTCTTCCGGGGCTACACCCGCAAGCAGTGGGGCCTGGACCCGTCCCAGCTGGACAAGTCGGTGACCTCGCGGATCCCCACGCGCACCACTGCCGACGACCGCTACTTCACCGACAGCTTTCAGGCCATGCCGCTCGAAGGCTACACGCGCCTGTTCGAGAACATGCTCGACAATCCGCGCATCGACGTGTTGCTGGACACCGATTTCGCCCAGGTGCGCGAACGGTTGGCCTATGCCCAGCTGATCTATTGCGGCCCGGTGGACGAATACTTCGAGTTCCGCCTGGGCCGCCTGCCCTACCGGTCGCTGCGCTTCGAACACAAGACCCTTGAGCAACCACAGTTGCAGGAAGTGGCCGTGGTCAACTACCCCGATGAAGCCGTGCCCTACACGCGCATCACCGAGTACAAACACCTCACCGGTCAGCAACATCCACACACCAGCATCACCTACGAATACCCCTGCGCCGAAGGCGACCCCTACTACCCTATTCCGCGGCCCGAAAACGCCCAGCTGTATCAACGCTACAAGGCGCTGGCGGACGAGACGCCGGGGGTCACCTTTCTCGGGCGACTGGGCACCTACAAGTACTACAACATGGATCAGGTCGTGGGCCAGGCGCTGGCGCTGTATCAGCGGATCGAGCAACAAGCCTCGCCGACGGCAGGAGCCGAGGCGCTGGCGCCGCTCGACGAGCACAGCGCTTGAAGCCGCCTGGCCTGTTCAATACTTTCATCATGGCCGGCTACGAATGCGCCGCGCAGCGGCGGCGCGATGGTGAACGTGTGGATGTGCAGGCCAGCACCGGCCACCTGCGCTGGGCGGCCAATGACTATCGCCAGCTGCTGGCCAGTGGCATTGGCGCCGCGCGCGACGGCCTGCGCTGGCATGTGATCGAACAGCGCCCAGGGTATTACGACTGGAGCAGTTTCCTGCCCCTGCTGCGCGCCGCCCGCGAATGCAATCTGCAAGTAGTGTGGGACCTGTGTCACTACGGCTACCCCGATGGCCTGGACGTCTGGCGACCCGAATTCGTCGAACGCTTTGCGCGCTTCGCCGGGGCCGCGGCACGGTTGATGGTCGATGAAGGGCTCGAGGCGCCCTTTTGTTCACCCATTAACGAGATGTCGTTCTGGAGCTGGGCCGGCGGCGACGTCGGCTATTTCAACCCAGGCGCGCATGGCCGTGGGCTGGAGCTCAAGCATCAGCTGGTGCGGGCCAGCATCGAGGCGATCGAGGCGATTCGCGGGCAGGCGCCTGCGGCGCGTTTCGTTCAGTGCGACCCGCTGATTCATGTTGTGCCGGACTCCTCGCGTGCCGTCGACCAGGAGCGCGCCGAGGGTCAGCGGCTGTCCCAGTTCCAGGCCTGGGACATGCTGGCCGGCCGGCAGTGGCCGGGGCTGGGCGGATGTGAGGCGTATCTGGACATCATCGGGGCCAACTTCTACCCGCAGAACCAGTGGCGGCACAATGGCGAACGGATCCTGCGCGGGCACCCCGAGTTTCGTCCGCTGGCCGGGCTGCTGGCTGAGCTCCATCGGCGTTACGGGCGGCCGATCCTGCTGGCCGAAACCGGCACCGAGGGTGATGCGCGAGGGCCGTGGCTGGACTACGTGGGCAGCCAGCTGGCAGTGGCGCTGCAACGCGGCGTCGATGTGCAGGGGCTGTGTTGGTACCCGTTTCTGGACTATCCGGGTTGGGACGACGGCCGTTATTGCCCCGCTGGCGTGTTTGGCGACGCCGACGGTGCAGGTACCCGCGCGCCGTATCATCCGTTGCTGATGCAGTTGCAGGCATTGGAAAAGCTGCACCGGCCCAGCCAGTGACGGTGCGCGTTCCCTGCGCAGGTGCGGGTTGCCCCCGGACGCGGCTCGCGCCGCTGCTACAGGGGATGGAGGCGTTCCTGCAGGGCCTTCGCAGGAGCGGTCCGGGGCCGCGAAGCCGTCGCCGCGCTGTGCCAGATAATCCGCAGCGCCCCTTCGCGGCCAATGACCGCTCCCACGGAGAGTGCAGGCGCGTCGGCGCTCACACACCCCCGCAGCCCTGTAGCAGCGGCGCAAGCCGCGTCAGCGGTCCATGCGATACCAGCGGGCTTGGGATGGTTGGCCTGGTCGATCACCGCGGACAACTGGCGAGCAGCAGCTCTTCGAACCGCGCGCTTTCCAGGGGTCGACTCAGGTAATAACCCTGCCCTTCGTCGCACGCCACCGAGTCCAGCAGTTGCAACTGTTCCAGCGTTTCCACGCCTTCGGCCGTCACCGTCAGCGACAGTGCCCGACCCAAGCCGATCACCGCCTCGATGATGGCCAGGTCGGGTTGGCTGTCGCCCAGCCTGCCGACGAAACTGCGGTCGATCTTGAGCCCATCGAAGGGAAACGTGCGCAGGTAGCTTAGCGATGAATAGCCGGTGCCAAAATCATCCATGGCCAGGCGTACACCCAGTGCCTTCAGCGCTCGCATCAGGGTCAACGCATTGTCGGCATCTTCGAGCATCACGCTTTCGGTAACCTCAAGCTCCAGCCTCGCCGCCGCCAGACCCGACCGCAACAAGGCGGCCTTGACCCGCTCCACCAGCTGTCCGCTCTGGAACTCCTTGGACGACACGTTGACCGACACGAACAGCTCCTCAGGCCATTGACTGGCCTGCCGGCAGGCCGCGTTCATCACCCAGTCGCCAAGTGCGGTGATCAAGCCCGTGTCTTCGGCGATCGGAATGAATGCATCGGGCGCCAGCAGGCCACGCTGTGGATGCTGCCAGCGCACCAACGCCTCGGCCCCGACCATCTGGCCGTCGGCAATGCGGAAGCGCGGCTGGTATTGCAGGCGTAACTCGCCATGCTTGATGGCATAGCGCAGGTCGCTTTCCAGACGCCGACGCTCGATGATCCGTTCATTCATGTCGCCATCATAGAAACGCCAGGTGCCGCGCCCGCTCGCCTTCGCCTCGTACAAGGCGATGTCCGAATAACGCAGCAGTTCAGGGGCGTGCGCCGCATCGCCCGGCGACACGGCAATGCCGATACTGGCGCTGACATGGATATCATGATCGTCGACCTCGATGACCTGCTCGATCAGCTCGATCAGCCGTCGACACAGTGCCTCGATCTCCGTATGCCCGACCGCACCCGATACGACCATGACGAATTCGTCGCCACCGACCCGGGCGACGATGTCCTGGCTGCGCACGCACTGCCTGATGCGCTCGCCGATCTGGTACAGCACGCGGTCGCCGGTAGCATGGCCGAGCAGGTCGTTTACCGGCTTGAAACGATCCAGATCGATGGTCAGCATGACCAGTGGCTGGCGGGCGGCGAGCGCGTTTTCCAGACGGCTTTCCAGGTAGTCGCGCAGTTGGCTGCGGTTGGGCAAGCCGGTCAGCACGTCATGGCGCGACAGGTACTCGACCCGTCGCCGCGCTTCGATCTCCTCGGTGACATCGGTGGCGGTACCCCGAAAGCCTTGATCGCCGATGGTTCGCGCAGCGATCCGCGCGGTGCGCCGTTGCTGGTGCACGTCCATATAGCTGCATTCGGTGGTCAGGTTGCCCTGCCCTTGATTGCCGCGCAGCCACGCCAGGAGCGTGCCCTGGTGCAATTCGACCAGGTCGTCGATCGAGATGCCCAGCCATTGCGCCTTGCCCACCCCAGTGACCGTCTCGAAGCGATCGGACAGGTAGGTGACATGGCCTTCGCCGTCGGTTTCCCAGATCCAGTCAGAGCTGGCTTCGGCCACGTCGCGAAAGCGCGACTCGCTCAGCGCCAGCGCCACCTGGCTGTCACGCAGCAGTTCGTGGCTGCCGTCCAGGGCGCGCGCAGCGCGGGTATTGCGCCGCAGCATGACCCAGGTCATGCCGAGGATGATCAGCGTCGCCAGAATGATCATGGGCAACACCACGATGATCATCTGCCGCCCAGGCCTTGCCGCGTCCCATTGCAGGTCCAGGCTGGTGCCGTGCTCGGCTTCGAGCCGTGCATGGGCGGCCGTGGCATCGTCGGCACGAGCCATACGCAGCCCGCGCAGGCCCATGTTCTCGCCCAGCGCCTGAAGCCGCTGCGGATCGAGACGATTGACCACCAGCATGACCGACGGCGGCCGGTCGTCGGTCTGCACCGTAGGGTCGGTGCTGGGCGTGATCGCTGCCGCCACCACCAGGGCCGGTGTACCGGCCAGGCTGGTCAGCATGGTGAAGACTTTTTCGTCGTCGGCCAGGGCGCGTGCGGCGGCGACCCACTCATCGACGGGGCGGCCCAGCCAATCCGCGGCCGCTATGGTTTCGTACTTGCCGTCGATCACGGCATACACGGAGCGATTGCCCGGCCCGATGACGAACGCCGCCTGGTAGCCGAAATCGTCGTACAACGCCGGACCGAAGTTTTCCCGCACGTAGGCCCATTCCATGTCCACCTTGAGGTGCAGGTGTCGATAGGCCTCACCCCAGAACGAGTAGTCCTTGATGGTCAGTTGCAGGAGCCGGCGTTCGGCGTCGATGCTTTTCTGCACCATCGACTGCCCCTGGACGCGCTCGGTACTGTCCAGACCACGGGCGAAGTACAGGCACAGAGCGACCGCCAGCGCAAAGACCACGGCGAGGCTGGCGCAAAAGGTGACCAACGAGGCCTGCGCCAGTGAGGTGCTGCTCGCGGGCCTGGCGGAGGATGCCGGAGAGGTGAAGCTGGACTTGAGCATGAGTGGCCTGAAAGAGAATGCGCGGAACCGATACAGGGCTATCGGCCAGCCGCGCGCTTCCATGAACACCCAGCCTCTTGCCAAAGCAGACTCATCTGGCCAGCAGCAGATTCATGTGGGCTGGAGCAAACTCATGTGGACTGCAGCAGACTCATATGGCCAGCAGCAGATTCATGTGGCCAGCAGCAGATTCATATGGCCAGCAGCAGATTCATGTGGGAGCGGGCTCTGCCCGCGAAGATGTCCACGCTGGCCTCTTCGCGGGCAGAGCCCGCTCCCACAAAAGCCAGCACAAGCTCAGTCCTCCCACAAAAGCCAGCACAGGCTCAGTCCTCCACAAAAGCCAGCACAGGCTCAGTCCTCCACAAAAGCCAGCACAGGCTCAGTTTTCCCACAAAAGCCAGCCCAGGCTCAGTCCTCCCACAAACGCCAGAACAAACTCAGTGCTCCCGCAAAAGCCAGCACAAGCTCAGACCATCGGTGTCACGCGGGCCGCGCCTTGCCGAAGCTGAGCTTGCCCCAGACCAGACCCAGCACCGCCGCCACCGTGGAGGCCGCCAGCACACTGAGCTTGGCCGACGCCAGCAGGGTCGGGTCGGAGAACGCCAGCGAAGCGATGAAGATCGACATGGTGAAGCCGATCCCGGCAAGCAGACCGACCAAGCCTACCCCACTCCAGGTCACGCCCTGGGGCAGCCTGCAGATGTTCAGCCTGACCAGCAGAAAGCTCACCAGCAGCACGCCCAGCGGTTTGCCCAGCACCAGGGCCAGCATGACACCGCCAAACACATGCTGCGACACCGCATCACTGAGGTTGGCGCCGGCGAAACTCACCCCGGCGTTGGCCAGGGCAAACAGCGGCATGACACCGAAGGCCACCCACACATGCAGCCCCACCTGTATCCGCTGCACCGGCGGCAGCACTTCACGCTGCGCATCACGCAATTGCCTGAGCGGCTCGGCCACCGCCTCGCGGTTGTCGCTGCCGGGGGTGAAGCGTTCCATCAGCTCGTTGAAGTTGCGGCGGATGATATCCACCGGGCGCTCGCTCATCGGCTTGGAATAGACCGGCGTCATCAAGCCCAGGATCACCCCTGCCAGGGTGGGATGGACGCCCGTCTTGAGCAGGCCGAACCAGACGATCGCGCCCGGCAGCACATAGGCATACGCCTTGCTGATACCCATGCGCTGGAACAGCAGCACCAGCAGCAACCCGGCCACGGCCACCAGCAGACCCAGGTAATCGAGGCTGGCGGTATAGAACACGGCAATGATCAGGATGGCGACGATATCGTCGATGATCGCCAGTGCCAGCAGCAGGATCCGCACGCTGACGGGAATGGATTTACCCAGCAGCGCCAGCACGCCCACGGCGAAGGCGATGTCAGTGGCGGTCGGCACTGCCCAGCCGGCGCTGGCCGGAGTGCCGTGGTTGAGGGCAAGGTAGAGCAAGGCGGGCATCAGCACGCCACCCAGTGCCGCACCCAGCGGCAGGGCCGCCAGCTGCAGGTTGGCCAGCGCGCCATCCTTGATTTCCTGGCGTATCTCGGCACCCACCATCAGAAAGAAAATGGTCATCAGGCCATCGTTGACCAGGAAGTGCAGGGACTGCGAAACGCTGAAATCGCCGAGGCCCAAGGTGACCTGGGTATGCCAGAAGTGCCCGTAGGAATTCCCTATCGAGCTATTGGCCCAGACCAGGGCGGTGATCGCGGCGAGCAGCAACACGATGCCGCTGACGGCCTCGATGTGCGAGAAGCGTTCGAGCGCCGCCAGGGCGCGTTCGGTGAGCTGTTGAGGACGGGGAATTGCAGGTGTCGCCGGTCTTTTTGCAGGCACGATAACTCTCCGCTGGCGGCCCGACCAACGCTGAACTTTAACCTGCCCCCTGCCGTATGCAGCGGTGCACCCGCGGCGATGATAGAAAGGCTGGGCGCAACTTGCAATGCGCCATGTCGATCAATCGCCCGTGTCCGCATCCCAAAGGCAAGCAGCGCACGCAGCCTGCCCGGCCATGCCTCGGGCTCGATGGGCGACCAGCGCAGAATCCGGCCAGCCTGCGAGGCTACCGATCGAGGCGATCAAGGTCGGCAGACCAGGACTGTACGCCGAGCAATGCCTGCTGCAGTTCACTCGAAGCCCCATACAGCGGCACATGGCCGCGCATGAGAATCTGCGTGCTGCGACGATAGGCAGCGCTGTGGATCTGCAGATGCCCATCGACCAGCGCAGCGACCACCGTGGTGTCCAGGCGCCCGGCCGGGTTTTCGATGCTGACCTGGATATCCATGAGGGATGCACCCGGCGTGGCAATACCCGAGGCCACTCGATGGGCAGTGGTGCCCGGCACCAGGCAGGCGGCAGCCAGGCAGCAACCACCGGATACGGCCATGGAGGCGTGGCCGGTCTGGGGCGTGAAGTAGCGCACGGCGATGTTGCCGCCATCATGGGGAGCGGCGACGATGCAGATCTTGGGAATGGTCTCGCTGCGCGCCAGTTCGGCGGCAGTCATCAACACGCCATCCTTGCGACGCAAGCCCATTTTCAACCCGGCCTGGGTCCACAGGGTGCGAAGCTTCGCCATGAACGCCTGATCGGCCGCCAGTGTCGCGACAGGTTCATGGCCGGTCTTGCCCAGGCTGCGCGCCTCCACGATGACCATCGGCACCGCTACGTCCACGCAGGACACCTCGATGCCCTCGATGCGGTCGATGACCGCTCCGGTCGGCAGCAACGCGCCGGTCTTGTTGCCCACCGGCGCATGGAGAAACAGATCGACCGCCGGATACTCGCCCATCACGCCGGGAATCGCCGTCTCGACGAAACAACCTTGCGCATCGCGCTGCATGCGCGCCGAGGTGATCACGCCGGTGTTGGTATTGCGAATGTCGACTTCGCACAGGCCGCCGGCCGACGCTTTCACCAGCCCCATGTCCAGTGCCCACAGCAGCAATGCACTGGACATGTTGCCGCAGTTGACGCTCCAGTCGACCTCGGCGTGATCGCTGGCCAGCTGCGCCAGGGTGCTGATCAAACGGACACCGTCGCCGACGCGCTCGGTGTTCATCACGAAGACCTTGTTGCTGGTCGCAGGCCCGCGGCCCAGGCCGGTGATCTGCCGATTGCCGGGGTGGCTGCCCACGGCAGGCACGCCCATCAAGTGGCGCAAAAGCTGCTCGCGCAGCAGGCTGTCGGCAGGCAGCAACGGCTCCCACAGGACAACCCCAGTCGACGTACCGCCACGCATGTAGTGCACGGGGATTTCCACCGAACCGAGGCGGCATCGCGACTGCCAGCCGGGCTCCAGATCTGCCGTGGTGACAACGAGTGGGTTCATCGGCAACTCCTGCAAAAGCACGCGCACAACGGCGCGCGGTTCAAGGGCTCATCAGCTCCCGGACCCTGGCAGCCAGGGTGTCCATGGCGAACGGCTTGGTCAACACCTGCATGTCCGGCCCCAGGTAGCCGTTGCCGATCGCCGCATTTTCCGCATAACCAGTGATGAACAGTACTTTGAGATCGGAGCGCACCTCGCGCCCGGCATCGGCCATCTGTCGACCGTTCATGCCGCCCGGCAAACCGACATCGGTGATCAGCAGGTCGATGCGTACATCCGACTGCAACACCTTGAGCCCGGCCAGGCTATCTGCCGCCTCGATCAGGGTGTAGCCCAGATCGCCGAGCACGTCGGTCAGCAGCATGCGCACCGTCGGTTCGTCATCCACGACGAGGATGGTTTCTCCCGCATGGGCGGCTGCGGCCAGTGATTCGCGGGTTTCCGGCGGTTTGTCATCGACCTGGCCGTAATAGCGCGGCAGGTAGATGCGCATGGTGGTGCCCTGCCCCAGCTCGGAATAGATCCGCACCTGGCCACCCGACTGGTTGGCGAACCCGTAGATCATCGAAAGGCCCAGGCCGGTGCCCTGGCCGATGGGCTTGGTGGTGAAAAACGGATCGAACGCCTTGGCGATGACATCCGGCGACATGCCCGTGCCGGTGTCGGTGACGCTGACCGACAGGTATTGCCCCTCGGGAATGTCATGGGTACGGGCGGCTTCGCGGTCCATCCAGCGGTTGGCCGTCTCGATGGTGATCAGCCCCCCGTCGGGCATGGCATCGCGGGCATTGATGCACAGGTTGAGCAGGGCGTTTTCCAACTGGCTGACATCGACCAGGGTCGGCCACAGGTTGATGGCGCCGACCGTTTCCACGCGAATACTGGGGCCTACCGTGCGCTGGATCAGCTCGGTCATGCCTTCCATCAGCACGTTGACATCGGTAGGCCGCGGGTCGAGGGTCTGCCGCCGCGAGAAGGCCAGCAAACGGTGGGTCAGCGCCGCCGCGCGCTTGGTGGCACCCTGCGCGGTGCTGATGTACTTGTCGGTTTCCATCCAGCGGCCCTGGGCGATGCGCGTGCTCATCAGCTCCAGCGCGCCGGAAATGCCCGCCAGCAGGTTGTTGAAATCGTGGGCAAGGCCACCGGTGAGCTGGCCGACCGCCTCCATTTTCTGCGACTGACGCAGTTTCTCTTCGGCCTGGATCAGCTTGACCGTGCGTTCGGTGACTCGCTGCTCCAGCGTATCGTTGAGCGCGCGCAAGGCGGACAGCGCCCGATCGCGCTCGGCCTCGACCGAGCGCCGCGCCTCGACGTCGATCAGCACGCCTGGAAAACGCAGTGGCTGGCCTTGGGCATCGTTCTCGACGCGACCGTTGGCCTCGATCCAGTAATAGTGACCATCGGCTCGGCGCACGCGATACTGATGGGAATAACTACCACCGCGCTGGATCACTTCATCGATGGCGGCAGCCAGCCCCTCCCGGTCATCGGGATGCACGGTGGCCACGATCGTCTCCAGGCTCAGGCCTTCGCGACCCAGTTTCGGGTCCAGCCCGAACGCGGATGCAAACCCCTCATCGACCGCAAAACGATCGGTTGGCAGATCCCAGTGCCAGGTCCCGATGATGGCCCCGGCCGCAAGCGCCAGCTGGACGCGCTCGATGTTTTCCCGAGCCACGGCCTCGCTGGTGCGCAGGCGCTCCTCGGCGTTGCGCCGCTCGGTGACGTCGCTGAAGATGATGGCGATGGTCCGCTCTTCACTGGGCCCCACCTTCACCGCCCGCACATCGAACCAGCGCTTGAACGCTTCGGCGTAGTTCTCGAACGTCGCGGGCTCGCCGGTCTTGGCCACATGGCCATAGGTGTCGAACCAGAATTGTTCCAGGTCCGGAGCGAATTCGGTGACCCAACGCCCACGCAGGTTGACCCCGGCCTGGCGCTCGAACGCCGGGTTGGCTTCCAGAAACCGGTAATCGACCGGCAGATCCTGCTCGTCGAACTTGACCTCTACGATGGCAAAGGCCGATTCGATGTTTTCCAGGATCTTGCGGAAGCGCTCTTCGCTCTCGCGCAGCGCGCTCTCGGCGGCACGGGTGCGGGTCAGGTCGAGCATCGCGCCGATCATGCGCACCGCCTGGCCTTCGGCATTGCGGATCACGTGGCCACGGTCGAGTACTTCGGCATAGGTGCCGTCGTGTCGCTGGAAACGGTATTCACCGGACCACGCCGACAGCGTGCCGTCGATCACCGCATGAATGGAGCTGTCGACGCGGCCGCGATCATCTGGATGAATGTGCTCGATCCACCATTCCCCTGTCGCTTCAACCGAAGCCAGAGGATGCCCATAGGCCTGTTCCAGCGCCTCGTTCCACACCACATGATTACCGCTCAGGTCCCAATCCCAGATCGCGTCGTTGGTCGCCTTGACGGCAAGGCGGTAACGCTCCTGGGTCTCCTTGAAGCTTTCGAGTGCGGCGCGTTCACGCGCATCACTTGCGGCGTGCGGCAGAAATCCCGCGTCATCGCTTGCAAGGCTGGGATGAGCAACCGACGCTTGCAGCTGCTCCATGGCGGCATGAGTCCGTGCATCACGTGGATCGAAACCCGCTTCCTGCAACACCCGGCGCAGACGCTCGACCTGGGAAGCAGTTGCCACGTTTGTCGTGTGATTCAGAACGCCTCCAACTACCCTATCAAGGTGATATCAATGGTTGCATCGCTATGCCTTATAGGCAGTGGCCTGACCGCACAGTTCCAGACGCAAGAGGTGCCAGAAGGCCAGGATAGCGATCACGGGCGTTTCGTCACGCAACGTTTCATGTGCCGTCAATAGAAGCGGCCGCAACGGGATCGATGCACAGTATATTGTGGGTAGAGAGGGGATGGAGCGAGAGTGCGGGTTCAAGTGACCGGTTAATGGCAGGGGCGGCTGGATTCGAACCAACGCATGGCAGGATCAAAACCTGCTGCCTTACCGCTTGGCGACGCCCCTGTATCCGGTGCAAGAAGTGCCAATTGCTGGCCTCTGCATGAACGAGCGGGAATTTATCAGGTTTCTTTTCCACAGGAAACCCCATGCGCAACAAATATTCTTGAAAAACAGCTGGTTGCTACTCGACGGTGCTGTAACGGGTCTCGAACGGTACGGGGATGAACTGTACCGGCCCGGACCAAGTCCTATCTTCACCCCATACTTCCCATGCCAGCCACGGGTGCTCAGGCACCGTGAAGGCACATCTCAAGTCCATCAGGAGGCGCACTGCATGAGCCCTACCCCCTACGTTCCGCCCAAGGTCTGGAAAAACGACGCAGATTCCGGTGGTCAATTCTCCAAGACCAATCGACCCACTGCCGGCGCCACCCACGAACAGCCACTGCCGCTGGGCAAGCACCCGCTGCAGCTCTATTCGCTGGCAACGCCCAACGGTGTGAAGGTCAGCATCATGCTCGAGGAGCTGTTGGAACTGGGCCACGCCGAAGCTGAATACGATGCCTGGCCGATTCGCATCGGTGAGGGCGATCAGTTCTCCAGTGGTTTCGTGGAAATCAATCCGAACTCGAAAATCCCCGCCCTGCTGGACCGCAGCGAAGGTGGCAGCGTACGGGTGTTCGAGTCGGGATCCATCTTGCTGTATCTGGCGCAGAAATTCGGTGCGTTTCTACCCACAGACCTCATGGCGCGTACCGAAACCATGAACTGGCTGTTCTGGCAGATGGGTGCAGCCCCCTACCTGGGCGGCGGCTTCGGGCACTTCTACGCCTACGCGCCGGAGAAGCTGGAATACCCGATCAACCGCTTCACCATGGAAGCCAAGCGCCAGCTGGATGTGCTGGACAAGCAATTGGCCCAGACCCGTTATGTGGCCGGTGATGACTACACCGTCGCCGATATCGCCATCTGGCCCTGGTATGGGCAACTGGTACGCGGCAACCTGTACGATGCGGCGCAGTTTCTGTCGGTCGAGGAGTACCCTCATCTACAGCGCTGGGCCGAAGAGATCGCCCAACGTCCTGCGGTGCAACGCGGCCAGCGGGTCAATCGCACCTGGGGCGATGAAGCGACCCAAGTGGCCGAGCGTCATAGCGCCGCAGATTTCAAATAACCCTTGGGCTTGCCCCTGGGCATGCATCCCCGCCGCGGCTTGCGCAATCCCTGTAGCAGCGACGCAAGCCGCGTCCGCCCTCACCCGTCACCTGTGGGAGCGGTCAGCGGCCGCGAAAAGGCCCCGCGCACTGCCTGATCCACCGCGCTGCCCGGTTCGCGGCCATAGACCGCTCCTACAGATCATCGACAAGCCGGCGCCGCATCACGCCTTGTGCAAAGCATCGGCGTGATGGAGCGCCGAATGCCCGGTCTTGTCGCTCTTCACCTCGTACTGCGGTTCGTCCTTGGACGCCGGGCGGTGCTTGCCCATGAATTCCACATCCTTGACGTGGACCTTGGTCACCTTGCCGTGAATCTCCCCTGCTTCGGAATTCCAGCGCACTGCGTCGCCTACCTTGAATGCATTGCTCATCTGCTCGCCCCTGTTGTGATTGAACACGCGTCAAACAAGTGAGTACGGCCTGCGCCGTTGATTCCCCCGCGCTGCCATTTCATTGGCCGGACGGTACTGCGCGCAAGGTGAACTCGGTGATCTCGGACGGTACGCCCAGGCGGATTGGAAAGCCGTTCCACAACCCACTGCCGTTGCTGACGTACAGCTGCAGGCCGGCGCGCCGATACAGACCCGAGACGAAGCCTTCGTTGGCCTTGGCCACGACTTGGTCGAAGCCGCGAATCATCCCGCCATGGGTGTGCCCGGAAAGCTGCAGGTCGACACCCGCGGCGATCGCCTGATCGATCCCTGCAGGACGATGGTTGAGCAAGACGATCGGTGCCCCGGCCGGTGCGCCGCGCAGGGCCAGCTCCAGGTCCGGCGCACTGCCGCCGTACTGCGTGGCAACCTTGTCGGTGATACCGGCGATGACCAACTGCCCGCGCGCGTCCCGTACCACTTCATGCTGGTTGATCAGGCTGTGCATGCCGGCTTCGCGGAACTTGGCCATCCACCCTTCGTTGCCAAAGTAGTATTCGTGGTTGCCGGGAATGGCGATCACGCCGTTGCGGGCACGCAGTTGCGCCAACGGCCGCACATCCGTGGCACGCGCCTGCAGGGTCCCGTCGATCAGGTCGCCGGTGATCACCACCAGGTCCGGGGCCAGCGCGTTGCTGCGCTTGACCACTTCTTCCACCCAGGGCTCGGGAAACAGCACGCTGATGTGCAGGTCGGACAGCTGCACCAGCCTGAAGCCGTCCATCGACGCTGCAAGCCTGGGAATCGCCAGCTCCAGCTGACGCACCTCCGGCACGCGGGTGGCCTGGGCCACGCCGAAACCCGAGACTGCTACCGCCAGGGCCGCGACGCCGCAGCGCCACTTGGCCAGGGCTTCACGCGACAGGCGATGGCGCCGCACAAGGCGGGTCAACAGGATACCAAGGTCCAGCACCAGCACGAACACGAACAGCAGGGCAAACGCGGTGAAGGCCCACCCGGCGCCATAGGCGACCGCGTACGGCACTTCGGGCGAGTACATCGTCCCGGTGAAGGCGAGGATCAGCATGTGGTATTTGGACGCGGCCAGCAGTGCCAGGCCGATCAGCACGCGCCAGCCGGTGGCCAGGGGCAATGGGTAGACGAAGCGCAGCGCAACGTACAGAAAGGCGACAGTCGCATAGATATGAAACACGGCTATTCCTCATAGTCAGTGGCACTCTGACAGCTGGCCGCTTCGATGGTTTGTCGACGAAGTTGCTACAGAACGTGTGGGAGCGGTCCGTGGCCGCGAAAGGAGCGCCGCGATGCACCAGACGATCCGCGCGGCGCCCCGCGCGGCCGATGACCGCTCCCACAGGAGATCGGGTATCCGCTCAACTGTCCGGAAACGGAATGGACAACAGCCACTCGCGAAAGGCTACCAGCGACGGCAAGTGCTGGTTGTGCGTTGGGTATGCCAGGTAGTACCCGCGCCCGCTTTCCATGGGTTCGAACAGGGTCACCAACTCACCCTGGGCGATCTCGTCCTGCACCAGAATGCGCGGCACCAGGCCGATCCCGATGCCGGCGATGACGGCCTGAATCAAATGCGCAGTGTGCTCGAAGCTCGGCCCAAGGCGCATGCCTGGAGACCCTGCCAGCCCGACGCTGGCGAACCAGTCCGACCAGGCATGCGGGCGCGACACCACGCCCAGCAACAATTGCCGAGCGGCGTCCTGCACCGACACCTGGGCATGCTCAGGCAAGGCCTTGGGGCTGGCCACCACCACCAGCTTCTCCGAAAGCAGCCGGTGCGCCAGATAGCCCGGCCACTGCCCCGACCCCGCGCAGATGATGGCGCCCATGTCCTGCGCGCCTTCGGACAGGTCTCCACGCACGATTCGCGAATGGATATGCACCAGGCTGCCGGGATGACGAGCGTAGAAATCGCCCATCCGCGGCATCAGCCATTTGGAAGCGAACGTCGGCAGCACCGCCAGGTGCAGGGTATCGGCCTCGGTACGGTGCGAAATGGTCTGCAGGGTAGCGCCACGAATGCGCGCCAGCGCTCCGGCCAGTTCATGCTGATACAGCGCGCCCGCCGCCGTCAGCTCGATGTGCCTGCCTTCACGCCTGAACAGCGTCACTTCCAGCAGCGCTTCGAGCGCCTGCACCTGTCGGCTCACTGCACTCTGGGTCAGCGCCAACTCGGCCGCCGCACGCGTGAAACTGCCGTGGCGGCCGGCCGCTTCGAACGCCAGCAACAACGACATGGAGGGCGTGAGCCGTCTGGGATTCATTCATTGAACTCATGCAAAAACCGAAGGATATACGTTTGCCAGCTCGTCGTGCATTCGCGAAAATACGTCCACACCCCCTGCGTTGCAAGCGACCTGCAACATGCGCAGGCCTGTTCTGCAGAGCGACCGCGGCGAGCAGTGTCCCCTGCCTGCCTGCACATTTCGCATGCAGACTATTAACCCCGCCGGATACCGACTGCCATGATCGCCGAACTGTCCCGCCAAAAAGCCCCCCTTGCGCCTTACCAGGCACTGCTGCGCCAGCTCGAAGGTGCAGGCTTCCAGGGCGAGATCGTCGACGATTACGCCACCCGCACGGTCCTGGCCACCGATAACTCGATCTATCAGCGCCTGCCCCAGGCAGCAGTGTTTCCCCGGCATGAGGCCGACGTGCAGTTGCTGGCGCGCCTGGCCAGCCAGCCGGAACATCGCGGCGTGGTACTGACCCCGCGCGGCGGCGGTACCGGCACCAACGGCCAGTCGCTGACCGATGGCCTGGTGGTCGACCTCTCCCGGCACATGAACCAGGTGCTGGAGATCAACGTCGAGCAGCGCTGGGTGCGGGTGCAGAGCGGCGTGGTCAAGGACCAGCTCAACGCTGCCCTGAAGCCTCACGGTCTGTTCTTCGCGCCCGAGCTGTCGACCTCTAACCGCGCAACCATTGGCGGCATGATCAACACCGACGCCAGCGGCCAGGGCAGCTGCACCTACGGCAAGACCCGCGACCACGTGCTGGAACTGACCACCCTGCTGCTGGGTGGCGAGCGCTTGCACAGTCATACCCTCGATGCCGCGCAGTTGCAGACGAACCGTGATGGCAGCGGGCGGATCGCCGAGGTCTATCGCTGCGCATCGACGATCGCCGACGAGCAGGCCGAACTGATCGACGCGGTATTCCCCAAGCTCAACCGCTGCCTTACCGGCTACGACCTGGCCCACCTGCGCGAGGCCGACGGGCGCTTCAACCTGAACAGCGTGCTGTGCGGTTCGGAAGGCTCGCTGGGCTTCATCGTCGAGGCCAAGTTGAATGTGCTGCCGATCCCCAAGCATTCGATCCTGGTGAATGTGCGCTACGCCGGCTTCATGGATGCGCTGAACGATGCCAACGCGTTGATGGCGCACCAGCCACTGTCGATCGAAACCGTCGACTCCAAGGTGCTCTTGCTGGCGATGAACGACATCGTCTGGCATGGCGTGGCCGAATACTTCCCCACTGACGCACAGGCGCCGACCCTGGGCATCAACCTGGTGGAATTCAGCGGCGACGACCTGGAGGTGGTCGAGCAGCGTGTCGAACAGTTCATCGCCCACTTGCAGCAGGACACCACGGTACGGCGCCTGGGGCACACCCTGGCGGTCGGCGCCCTGGCGGTGGGTCGCGTGTATGCCATGCGCAAGCGGGCGGTCGGCTTGCTCGGCAACGTCCAGGGCGAAGCCCGGCCGCAGCCGTTCGTCGAGGACACCGCAGTCCCGCCGCACAACCTGGCAGCCTACATCGGCGAATTCCGCGCCTTGCTCGACAGTCACGGCCTGCAATACGGCATGTTCGGCCATGTCGATGCCGGGGTGCTGCACGTGCGGCCGATCCTCGACATGAAGGACCCGCACCAGGCGGCTCTGATCCGGCCCATTTCCGATCAGGTCGCAGCCCTCACGCAACGCCACGGCGGCTTGCTCTGGGGCGAGCACGGCAAGGGCCTGCGCTCGCAATACGTACCCGAGTATTTCGGCGAGCTGTACCCGGCGCTGCAGGCGCTCAAGGCCGCCTTCGACCCGTTCAACCAGCTCAATCCGGGCAAGATCGCTACGCCGGCCAGCGTTGCCAGTGCACGCCTTACCCAAGTCGACGAGGTCACCCTGCGCGGCGAACTGGATCGCCGCATCGACGAGCGCGTGTGGCGCAGCTACGACAGCGCACTGCACTGCAACGGCAACGGTGCCTGCTACAACTTCGACCCGAACGACGCCATGTGCCCGTCATGGAAAGCCACGCGCAACCGCATTCACTCGCCCAAGGGACGCGCCTCGCTGATCCGCGAATGGCTGCGCCTGCAGGGCCTGCACGGCGCCAACGTATTGCACACCGCCAGCGGCAGCCTGTTCGAGCGCGCCCGCAACAGCCTGGCCCGGCGAATGGGCCGCGAAGACTTTTCCCATGAGGTCTACGACGCCATGGCCGGTTGCCTGGCCTGCAAGTCGTGCGCAGGACAGTGCCCGGTGAAGGTCAACGTACCGGAATTCCGTTCGCGTTTTCTGCAGCTCTATCACGGCCGCTACCTGCGGCCGCTGAAGGATTACCTGATCGGCTCGCTGGAATTCAGCATTCCGTACCTGGCGCGCTTTCCAAGGGCCTACAACGCGGTCATGTCGTTCACGCCGGTGCGTCGTGCGCTGCAGCACGTGGCCGGCATGGTCGACAGCCCGTTGCTCAGCCTGGTCGATTTCCAGGCCCACTGCCGGGACTGGAACGTACGCCCGGCGAGCGCCGAGCAGCTCGCCCGGCTGACCACCGAGCAGCGTCAGCGCAGCGTGGTCCTGGTGCAGGATGCCTTCACCCGTTACTTCGACACACCGGTCATGGCCGACTGGCTCGAACTGATCGCACGACTGGGTTTCGACATCTACCTGGCGCCCTTCGCGGCCAACGGCAAGCCGCTCCAGGTACAGGGCTTTCTCGGTGCATTCGACAAGGCCGCGCGGCACAATGCGCAGTCGTTGCGCCAGCTCCAGGCAAGCGGTATCGCCTTGGTAGGCCTGGACCCGGCCATGACCCTGGTGTATCGCCAGGAGTACGCCAAGACCCTGGGCCAGGACCACGCCCCTACCGTGCTGTTGCCTCAGGAATGGCTTGCCCAGGTGCTGCCACAAACCCAGCAGCCGGGCACCGCCGGGGTCTACCAGCTGTTGCCGCACTGCACCGAGAAAACCAACGAGCCTGGCAGCATCACCCATTGGCAACAGGTGTTCAGCCGCCTGGGCGCGACCCTGCAGGTCCTGGCGAGTGGCTGCTGCGGCATGTCCGGCACCTACGGCCACGAGGCACGCAATGTCGCCACCTCCAAGGTCATCTATGGGCAATCCTGGCAGCCGTTGCTGGCCCGTTATCACGACGCTGGCAATCTGCTTGCCGACGGTTACTCCTGCCGCAGCCAGGTCAAGCGCGAAGAAGGCCACACGGTCCGTCATCCGCTGCAGGCGCTGCTCGAACACGTGAGAAAAAACACCGTGTGAAAGCGCTGGCAAGCCTGACGCTGGTGGCTATGCTCCGGTAGACTAGCGGTCCGATTGACCCCGCATGCTCGCTTGCGAAAACAGGAATTTCACGGATGTCGGTTCAGGCTCGCAACAATGTGGTGGTCAGGGGCCAAGGTCCGTTGACACTAGTGTTCGCCCATGGTTTTGGCTGCGACCAGAACATGTGGCGGCTGGTCGAGCCGACGTTTGCCAAGCATTACCGGACCGTGCTGTTCGACATGGTCGGCTGCGGCAATTCGGATGTCAGCGCCTACGACATCGACAAGTACTCGACACTGGCGGGCTACGCCGACGACATCGTCGAGATCATCCAGGAGTTCGGCGAGGGCCCGGTGGTGTTCATCGGCCATTCGGTCGGCGCGATGGCCGGCGCCATGGCCGCCAACCGCAGCCCCGGGCTGATCGGCGCCCATGCCATGGTCGGCCCGTCGCCCTGCTACATTACCGATGCGGACTACCCCGGCGGCTTCAGCCGCGACGACATCGACGCCCTGCTCGCGACCCTCGAAAGCAACTACCTGGGCTGGTCGAGCGCCATGGCGCCGAGCATCATGGGCAATCCCGAACACCCGGAACTGGACGTCGAGCTGACCAACAGTTTCTGCCAGACCGACCCGGACATCGCCAAGCGTTTTGCCCGCGTCACATTCCTCACCGATAGCCGCACGGACGTGCGCGAGCTCCGCGGGCCGGTGCTGGTGATCCAGTCTTCGGACGACTTCATTGCGCCCAGAGCCGTTGGCCAGTACCTGACCGAAGCAATCGCGGACTGCCGCATGGTAGTCGTCGAGAACGAGGGCCACTGCCCGCACCTGAGCCAGCCTGCGGCCTGCATCGACGCCATCGGGGCGTTCCTGACCCAGACCTACGGCCGTTTGCCGGCATGATCGCCGAGCCCCCAGGCATCCCCGATGCCGAGGCGCTCTACCAGCAAGCGCCGTGCGCCCTGCTGCTGACCAACGACAAGGGCCTGATCCTCAAGGTCAACCAGACCTTCTGCCACTGGCTGGGCTACACCTGCGAACAATTGATCGGGGTGCGCAAGTTGCAGGAGTTGCTGACCGTAGGCGGCCGCATCTTCTATCAGACGCACTGGATGCCGTTGCTGGTGATGCAGCGCTCGATTGCCGAGGTCAAGCTGGACTTCCTGACGGCCGACGGCAAGGTCACGCCGATGGTACTCAACGCCAGTCGCCGCGATCACAGCGGCGGTGTATTCGACGAGATATCGGCGTTCATCGTCGCCGACCGAATCCGTTTCGAACAGGAACTGCTGCAGGCCAAGCGACAGGCCGAGGACGCCCTGCAGCGTCATGTCGCGCTCGAGCACGAACTCAATCGGCAACGTGGACTGGCCGTCGACCGCGCCCTGTTCGCCGAGCAGATGATCGGCATCGTCAGCCACGACCTGCGCAACCCGCTACAAGTCGTATCAATGGCCGCGCAGTATCTGCGCTCGCTGGACATGTCCGAGCGCCAGAGCGCAATGCTCGGCCATATCAGCGATGCCACCGCACGCTCGCAACGCCTGATCAACGATCTTCTGGACTTCACCCAGGCTCGCATCGGCCAGGGCCTGGCCGTCAGCCGTGCACCGGTGCAGCTGGACCGCGCCATTGCGGCCGCCGTGGATTCACTGCGCCTGCTCTACCCGCAACGGACGATCGTTTTCAGCGCCAGCGACGAGGCGTTGTTCTGCCAGGCCGATGCAGATCGTCTGGCACAGTTGCTGGGCAATCTGGTGTCCAACGCCATGACCTATGGCGATGGCACCAGTCCGATCGAGGTGCGGGTCGCGGCCGCTCAAGGCGCGGTTGAAATCACCGTGCACAATCAGGGCAAAGCGATCGACGAAGCCCAGTTGAGCTCGATCTTCTCGCCTATGACACGGGGCTCGGAGGCAGGCCGCGAAGTCCGCAGCGTGGGCCTTGGCCTGTTCATCGTCAGCGAGATTGCCAAGGCCCACGGCGGTATCGTCGAGGTAGTGTCCAGCGCTCAAGCCGGCACCACCTTCACCACCCGGTTTCCCGCCTACGCGTCGGCCGGGCACTGAGCCCGGGCCGGAGGATTCAGCGTGGTTCGTGAATCGGGCAGCCGTTGTGCTGGGCGCGAAAGCCTGCGGACATTTCATAGGTCGGCTTGCGCACGCGCATGACGCCACCCAGAGGACGGTGCGCAGCCAGACCGTGCCAGGGGCTGAATGACATCTGCTCGTTGATGGTCTGAATAGCCTCTTCGCTCCAGGCCGCCTGCGCCGGCACTTCGATACGCGCCACGGTGACGTAGGGGCTCAGTTCTTCGGACCAGACTTTCGAAGCGTCCTCGATCGGCATTTCGTCGAGATCGGTAGCCAGTTGGATACGCACTTCCCACGTACCCCCATGGCTTGCAAAATAATGACTGACCGCTTCACGCAGGCCGTCCGGCTTATCGTCCAGGTCGACAGGTTGATCCGTCAACTCGGTCAGCGTCGGTGCTACCGGCACCACCGCCAGCTTGGCGTAATGCTCGCCATACAGAAACGGCACCACACTGTAGAAGGTTTCACCGAGCACATGGGTCAGCGGATGCCCACCCATGCTCTTCAGCGTGCCGCTCTCGCCGCCCATGGTTTCGATCACCGACTCCACACCGCGCAGAAGCGCCGAAAAGGCTTTCTTCAGGCCCGGACCTTTGTCGGTGGTCTTGGCCAGCAGCTTGAGATTCTTCAGGAAAGCCTTGGGCGTGGCTGCCGTGAACGCCTTGGCGTTCTGCATCACGAAATCCTGGGTGACGTCCCCCTCGCTGCCCGGCAAACGCGCACCCTTTACCCCAACGATCTTCAAGCCAAGGCCCCGTGGGGTCGAAACCTTGTCGTCCAGCAGATCACCGGGATTGGTGGAAAAACGCATTACCACGGGCAACCTTCCAGGGGTGGCAAAAGCCCCCTGCGCCAACGGCGCAGGAAGGCCATCGAGCACCGTGATGTGCCCGCGTACCAACCCATGAGCCTTGGCATGCACGCCACGCAACGCGTGGCCGCCATCTTCGAACGTGGTGTCCAGAATGCTGCGCATCACTTCCGTCAGCTCTCGGCTGGTGTCTTCCTCGTCGTCGGGCACCTGCTCGAATGAGGGCTGAAACACAAGTGGAGTGACGGTCAGTCGATTGTCTGGCAATTGACTGTCTGGATATTGAGTGTCTGAAGAATGGCTCATGTACACACCTCGGCTCGGTTCAGGTCTTTATCACGGTGGATGTTCTTGTTATTTGGCCAGGTCGGCTTTCAGACGCTCACCGGCATAGGCCTGCGCTTCTTCGGCTTTTTTCACCACGGCTGCGGTGCCGAAGAATTCGTGGGTCACGCCTGGATAGACTTTGCGCTCGACGCTGACACCTGCAGTACGCAGCGCCTGTTCCAGCTGGGCACCATCGTCACGCAGTGGGTCGATTTCGGCGTTGATCACGGTGACCGGTGGCAGGCCTTTGAGGTCGGCATGCACCAGGTCGATACGTGGATCCTTGGCGTCGGCCGGACCTTTGGTCACGTTGTCGATGAACCACAGCATCATCGGGCGGTTGAGCGGCATGGCGTCGGCGTATTTGCGATAGGACTCGGTTTCGGTGTTGGACTGAGCGACCGGATACACCGACAGCACGTGCTTGGGCGCGGTCAACCCGGCCTTGTGTGCGGCCACAGCGGTTGCCACGGCGAGGTTGCCGCCAGCGCTTTCACCGGCCAGCGCCAGGCGCTTCGCGTCACCGTTGACGGAGGCGGCGTTCTTGCTCAACCAGCGATAGGCAGCCAGTGCATCTTCATGAGCTGCAGGAAACTTGTTTTCGGGCGCGCGGCGGTAGTCCACGGAGACGACCACGGCATTGGCTTGCTTGGAGATCCCGCGAGCGCCGCCGTCATACACTTTGCGATCGGCAAATACCCAACCACCGCCGTGGAAATACAGGACCACCGGGAACGGGCCGGTGCCTTCAGGCGTGTAGACGGTTGCTGGCAACGCGCCTGCGGCGCCGGGCACGGTGATGTCGCGGGTGGTAACGCCGGGGACCAGTGCAGTCGGAGTGCTATCGCGTTTCTCATCGGCGAGCACGCCTTTCACGGCGTCGGCAATGGTAGGTTGCTGCCGTGCCTCGACTGCCGTGATCTTCTCCACGGCCTTGGCATCGAAGCTGGCGAATTTGTTCAGAACGGTCTGCATGTCCGAATCGGTGCGGAACATGCTCTTGGTGCCGCTTACGGCGAGTTCGGAAACCGAGCGTTTTTCCGGATCGCGAGCGCAACCGCTCAATGCCATTGCCACGCCGGCGGCGCACAGCGCCACCATCCATTTGCGGTCAGTCTTGATCATTGTTATTGCCTCGCACGAGAGTGGGAACGTTACAGAATATCAGGCCGCTGATAGCAACTTGATGTTCCAAAATTCCCGACTCGCGCCAGACGAACGGTTAATCCACTAAATACCGCGACCCCTGTTGATACTCCCAGGGATCACTCTGCACAGCTTCCCGTAGGAGCGGCCAGTGGCCGCGAACCAGACACCACGGTCCACCAGACAATCCGCGAGGCCCTTTTCGCGCCCACAGACCGCTCCCACGTCAGCATTTACAGCGGATTACACACTGGCATCCCAGGCACGGTCGCCGGAGGCGTCCTTGATGCGCGTCGGCAGGCCCATGGCGTCGAGCGCCCTGAGGAACGGCTCGGCCGGCAGCTCTTCGACGTTGGCCATGCGCTGCACGTCCCATTCGCCGCGGGCGACCAACAGGGCAGCAGCCACGGGCGGCACACCCGCGGTGTAGGAAATACCCTGGCTGTCGGTTTCGGCGTAGGCGTCTTCGTGATCCGCAACGTTGTAGATGAACATTTCGTGCGGCTGGCCGTTGCGAGTGCCCTTGACCAGATCGCCAATGCAGGTCTTGCCCGTATAGCCCGGTGCCAGCGACGACGGATCCGGCAGGACTGCCTTGACCACCTTTAGCGGTACCACCTGCAAGCCTTCGGCAGTCGTCACCGGCTGCTCGGACAGCAGGCCGAGATTCTTCAACACCGTGAACACGTTGATGTAGTGCTCGCCGAAACTCATCCAGAAGCGCACGTTGGGCACATCGAGATTCTTCGACAGCGAATGCACTTCGTCATGCCCGGTCAGGTACAGGTTCTGCGAACCCACCACCGGCAGGTCATCGGTGCGCTTGACTTCGAACATGGTGTTGCTGGTCCACTGGCTGTTCTGCCAGCTCCAGACCTGCCCGGTGAACTCGCGGAAATTGATTTCCGGATCGAAATTGGTGGCGAAATATTTGCCATGGGAGCCGGCGTTGACGTCGAGGATGTCGATCGAGTCGATACGATCGAAATGCTGTTGCTGCGCCAGCGCGGCATAGGCATTGACCACGCCCGGATCGAAGCCCACACCCAGAATGGCAGTCACGTTTTTCTGCTGGCACTCTTCCAGGTGTTTCCACTCGTAGTTGCCATACCAGGGCGGCGTTTCGCAGACCTTGCCCGGTTCTTCGTGGATGGCGGTGTCCAGGTAGGCCACGCCGGTGTCGATGCAGGCACGCAGTACCGACATGTTCAGAAAGGCGGAGCCGACGTTGATGACGATCTGCGATTCGGTTTCCACGATGAGCGCCTTGGTCGCCTCGACATCCAGCGCATCGAGCGCGAAAGCCTTGATGTCGGCGGGCTGCTTGAGGCTGCCCTTGGCCTTGACGCTGTCGATGATGGCCTGGCATTTGGAGATGTTGCGCGACGCGATGGCAATACGACCAAGTTCATCGTTGTGCTGCGCGCACTTGTGGGCCACCACCTTGGCAACACCTCCTGCACCAATGATAAGAACGTTCTTCTTCAATTTATTCACTTCTCCTCGGCTGTCCGCTTACGAAAGGCTGGACAGGTAGTCTTCGAAACCAAACTCACGAACCACCTCGACTGTACCGTCGAGTTGTTTCACTACGATGGACGGCATCTTCAAGCCGTTGAACCAGTTCTTCTTGACCATGGTGTAGCCCGCCGCATCGACGAACGACAGGCGATCACCGATGGCCAACGGACGCTCGAAGGGGTATTCGCCGAAAATATCCCCGGCCAGGCAGGATTTTCCGCACACCATGTAGGTGTGCTCGCCGCTGCTGGGCGCAAGCTTCGCATTGAGCCGGTAGATCAGCAGGTCGAGCATGTGCGCTTCGATCGAGCTGTCGACCACGGCGAGGTGCTTGCCGTTGTAGAGGGTGTCGAGCACGGTGACTTCCAGCGAGGCACTGTTGGTGATCGCCGCCTCGCCAGGTTCCAGGTACACCTGCACGCCGTACTTCTGCGAAAAGGCCTTGAGCCGGGCGCAGAACTCGTCCAGTGCGTAGCCTTCGCCGGTGAAATGAATGCCGCCACCGAGGCTGACCCACTCGACCTTGTGCAGCAGGTGACCGAAGCGTTCTTCGATGGTCCCCAGCATCTGGTCGAACAGGGCGAAATCACCGTTCTCGCAGTTGTTGTGGAACATGAAGCCGGAGATCTGCTCGATCACGGTCTCGATCTTGGCCGGGTCCCATTCGCCCAGACGGCTGAACGGACGCGCGGGGTCGGCCAGCAGGTAGTCGGAACTGCTCACCTGCGGGTTGACCCGCAGGCCGCGGGTCTTGCCTTGGGACGCCTGGGCGAAACGCTGCAGTTGGCCGATCGAGTTGAAGATGATCTTGTCGCAGTTGGCGAGCATCTCCTCGATCTCGTCGTCGGCCCAGGCCACGCTGTAGGCGTGGGTTTCGCCGGCGAACTTCTGCCGACCCAGCTTGAGCTCGTACAGCGACGACGACGTGGTGCCGTCCATGTACTGCTCCATCAGATCGAACACCGACCAGGTGGCGAAGCACTTGAGCGCCAGCAACGCCTTGGCCCCGGAGTGTTCACGCACATAGGCGATCTTTTCCAGGTTGCCCAAGAGCTTCTGTTTGTCGATGAGGTAATACGGCGTATTGATCATTTCGAGGCCCCAGGCATGGCCAGCCAAAAAAAGGACCCGCATTGTGCCCGCAGTTACCCCAGACCGAAAGAGCAGCCGTCCAATTTCCAACCGCACCCACCGCCGACGCGGCTTGCGTTCAGCGAATCTTGCGGCGGGCCAGCAAGCCACCGACCAGGCCGGTCGCGCAGCCGATCAACAGGCCACCAACGTGCGCGCCATTGGCGATTTCGCCGAAGCCCAGCACGCTGACCAGCCCGCTCATGCACAGCGCCAGCCACACCAGCATCATCACCAGCACGCCGCGCGGCAGGCGGTAGATCGGATTGGGCGCAAGCCACTGGTACAGCCAGCAGTGCCCCAGCAAGCCATACAGCACCCCCGACAAACCGCCGAACAGACTGGGCCCGCTGACCAGGTACTGAACCACGTTGGAGACCAGGCTGAACGACAGGGTGAGGCCGATCAGATTGATGCGCCCCTGCAGCGCCTCGATGCGTCGCCCAAGCTCCCAATACCACAAGGCGTTCATCGCCAGATGCAGCAGGCCGAAATGAATCAGCATGGGGCTGAACAGCCGCCACCACTGGCCACCGGCCAAGGTATCGGCCAGGGGCGTGAAATAGATGTACTCACCGTTGACCTGAAAATCGAGAAAGGTCAGCCAGCGCAGGTTGCCCAGGTTCTCGCCCAGAAGCGTCAACCCCGCCACCACCAGACAAGCCAGCAGCACCAGGGCAGTGGCAGGGCTTGCCTTGAGCTGCTGGGCGAAACCCGGACCGCGCACCGGCGCATGCCGCGCCATCAATTCAGGATCGACCTCGGCACTGCCGTCGGGGTAGCGCTGGTACAGCTCGCGAACATCCTGCGCCAGACGTTCATCGGGTACCCATAACACCTGACTGCCCTGCTCCTCGCTGACGCGATGGGGCACCTTCAGACGCCGCAGCAGACCCACGAAGCCACTCAAATCGGCGTTCAGCGGCAGACGCAATACAGCAATGGCACTCATCAAAACGCCTCCGGGCGCTCGACATCGACCCACGCGAACTTGCGCGGATCGATGCGGGTTTCCTGATCCAGGCGGTACGCCACCAGTTTGCCGTACAGCACCGCGCTGTAGTCCAGGCAGGCCAGGTTCGGGCGTATCGCCGCCGGTCGCCCACTGCGCCAGTAGTGACCGACGAACAGCAACGGCTCATCGACCCCGTAACGCAGCAGAGCGCTTTTCTGTTCCTGACTCAAGGGCGCGCAGGCCACGTCGTCAGGCAATGCATCGGGCTGGAATACCACGTCGCCATAGGTTTGCGGGTCGTCTTCCCAGAACTTGGTGCGAAAGAACGCGCGGCTCAGGCCATCGGCGCCCGTCAAGGTCAGGCCGTCGGGCAGGCGCATGTCAGTGCCGCGCAACAGTCGATCGAAGACCTGGCAGGCAAAACTGCCCTTGACCGCCGACGCCTGGAGAAAATGGGCGTCGATGCAACCATCCGGGTGCTGGCGGCGCAAAGGTTCGATCAGGCCGGCATCCCAGCACGCGTGCACCAGGCGAAAGCGCTCGGCATCGAGGAACAGCGGCAACTCGTAGAACCAGCCGAGGAAATCGTGCCAGTCACCGGGGTGGTGGGCGAACTGGTCCAGCGTCGCCTGGAGCAGACGCTCGTGCCGCGGCACGTGCTCACGCACGTACTGCTTGCCGCTGCCGGGCAATGCCGGGGTGCTCCAGCCCAATGCATTGAACTCGTGATTGCCCATGATGCAACGCGCCTGATCGGCCTCGACCATGTCGTGGACGATGTGCAGCGCCTCGCGGATGCGCGGCCCGCGGTCAATGATGTCGCCAAGGAACAGCGCCTGGCGCGAGGCATGCCGCCATACGCCGCCCTGCTTGTGATAGCCCAGCCGGTCGAGCAGATGTTCGAGGGTATGCGCGCAGCCGTGCACATCGCCGATCAGGTCATAACTTCGCGCCGGGTCAAGCATCAATCGCCTCCGGTATTGCCGAGCCGGCTGCCCCAGCCGAGTTTGGTCCGGCACACTTCGTAGTAGTTGTGGTCCAGGGGGTGGATCAGGCGCAGTTTCTGCGATTTCTTGCGCACCGTGACGGTGTCGCCCGGGGCGCAGGTGAAATGGTTCTGGCCATCGCATGAAACCTGCGGGTAGATCTGCATGTTCTTTGAGACAACGATTTTCATCTCGCTGTTGCCATCGACGACGATCGGCCGACCCGACAGGGTGTGCGGGTACATGGGTACGATCACGATGGCATCGAGCTTGGGATGCATGATCGGCCCGCCGGCCGACAGTGCGTAGGCGGTGGAGCCGGTCGGCGTGGCCAGGATCAGGCCGTCGGCCTTCTGGCTGCAGACGAACTGGCCGTCGATGTAGATTTCGAACTCGATCATGCGGGTCGATTTGCCGGGGTGCAGCACCACATCGTTGAGCGCGTCGCCCTGGCCGATGGCCTCGCCATGGCGACGAACTTCGGCCTCGAGCAGAAAGCGGTTTTCGACCAGGTAGTGACCATCGAGTACCTCGGCCACCTTGACCTCGAGCTCGTCGGGGCGGATGTCGGTAAGAAACCCCAGGCTGCCGCGGTTGATGCCCAGCACCGGCGTATTGTGTCGCGCCAGCGCCCGCGCTGCGCCCAGCAGGCTGCCGTCGCCGCCGACCACGATGACCAGGTCACAGACCTCGCCCAGCATCTTGCGCGATGACGTCTGCAGGTTGTGCCCCGGCAGCACTTCGGCGATGGTGTCCTCGAGAATGACATGCATGTGCCTGTCCAGCAGGAAGCGCTTGAGGCGGCGAATGGTATCGAGCACCTGCGAGCTGCCGAGGCGGCCAATGATACCGATGTTGCGAAATTGCTCCATGAGGCTCCTGCTTGGGTCTGGTCTGGCTATCGGGATGCGCCAGGCACATTCCACAACGCTGTCGCGCAACCGTCGATTGCGGACACAAATACGGACCTGGATTATGGAGTAAAGCCGTTGCTGCACAAAACCCTTTCCGCCACCGCGCCATTGACCGGGATCGTCCCAATGAATCCATTCGCCGCCCTCGCCGACTTTCCGCGCCGCCTGCGCCAGCCCCAGGTGCGCGACCTGGCGTGGGTCATCCTCGCCCCGCCCCTGCTGCACACAGCGCCCTGGCAGCAACGTCATCCACTGGCAGGCAGCACCTGGGCCGACCAGCCCGAGCACCTGCAGGCGTGGCTCAATGGCCTGGACAACGCCAGCCAACCGCTGCTCGACTGGCTGACGCAGGCCCCTACCCGGCGCCTGGGCCTGTACTACGAGCGCCTCTGGCAGTTCGCCCTGCAGCAGGCTCCCGGTATCGAGCCCCTGGCGGCCAACCTGCCGATCCGCCGTGACAAGCACACCCTGGGCGAGCTCGACATGGTGATCCGCGACCGCGATGGGGTGCATCATCTGGAACTGGCGATCAAGCTTTACCTGGGCCCGGTGGCCGCCGACGGGCGCGATGCTTTCCAGTGGCTGGGCCCCAACAGCCAGGATCGGCTGGGTCGCAAGCTGACTCACCTGACCGAGCACCAGTTGCCCATCTCCACATCCAGCGAGGGTCGCGAGGCCATGCTGGCACTGGGCATCGAGCAGTTCGACGCGCACCTGTGGCTCGGCGGCTACCTGTTCTACCCCTGGCCAGGCCAGGCCGATGCCCCCGAGCATGCCCACCCTGATCATCTGCGCGGACGCTGGGTGCATCAGCGCGATTGGCCGATTTTCGTCGAGCAACGCCCGGACGGGCGCTGGCAGCCGTTGCCGCGCGATGCCTGGCTGGCGCCGGCTCGCCTCGCCGCAGCGGACGCCTGGGCACCCGACCAGCTCAAGGCCTGGATGCAGCAACTGGACCCGCTCGCCGCGGCGCAGATGCTCGTGCGCCTGACCCACGACGACCACGGCGACTGGCAGGAAGCCGAACGGGTTTTCCTGGTCGCCGACGCCTGGCCGGCCCTGCCGGGCGTGTGAACCGCAGTGCCCGCTAAAGATGTTCACCACCGGCCCGATACCCTGTGCATGACAGCTCGAGTAGTCGCCCGATGAACTGGAGAAACACCCACGCCCGCTATGGCAGTCTGTCCATTGCCCTGCACTGGTCGATGCTGGTGCTGCTGGCCGCCACCTATGCCTGCATCGAGCTGCGTGGCCAGTTCGTCAGAGGCAGTGGCGCACGCGCGCTGATCGTGCAGTTCCACTTCATGCTTGGCCTGAGCGTGGGGCTGTTGGTCTGGCTGCGTCTGCTGGTGCGCAGCCTGGGTGTCACGCCGCGGATCGTTCCGCCGCTCCCGGTGTGGCAGACGCGCCTGGCGGGCCTGATGCACGCCGCACTCTATGCACTGATGATCGGCCTGCCGCTGCTGGGCTGGCTGATCCTCAGCGCCCAGAACAGGTCCGTATCGTTCTGGGGCATCGAACTGCCCCACCTGATCGCCGAGGACCGCGATCTTGGCGGACGCTTGCAGGAATGGCACATGAGCATTGCCGGCTGGGGCTATTGGTTGATCGGCCTGCACGGCGTGCTGGGCCTGGCCCACCATTACCTGCGCCGTGACAACACCCTGCTACGCATGCTGCCGCATCGCGACTGAGCGTTCAGGCGACGACGCGCCATCCCTGCAGACCACCGGTGTGCACGAACACCAGACGACAGCCCGGCCGCAGCGAGCCTGCCGCACATGCATCGCGCAAGGCCCACAGCGCCTTGGCCGTGTACACCGGCTCCAACGCAATGCCCGACTCGGCTTCGCAGGCGTGCATGAACGCCAGCAGTTCGCTGTCCATCCTGGCAAAGCCGCCACGACTGGCGTCGATCAAGCTATGACCCTGGTCGCCACACAGTGCGCTCACCTGCTCGTTCACGCCATGCTTCGGGCCTACCGCCACCGCCCCGTACACCCAGCGGCGGCCGGCTTCGGCGAGGACCAGACCGGCCAATGTCGTGCCGGTACCGACGGCCAGCCACCAGCCATCGAAATCGTCCCACCCCATGTCTGCGAGCTGCGCCTGCACCTGCAAGGGCAGGACCGCGCAGCCCTTGGCCCCCAGCAGCCCACCGCCGCCCTCGGGTACCGGTAGTAGATCGGGGTAGCGCGCCTGCCAGGGGGCCCAGAAATCGTCCCGGTGGCGCTGGCGATAGCCTTCGTAACCCAGCCAGTGCAGCTGCATTCCCCATCGTTGCAGGTCGGTCACGGTCGGTGTGACCTGAGCATGGCCGCGCAGCAGCCCGACCGTATGCAGACCCAGGCGCTTACCGGCGGCGGCCAAGGCATGCAGGTGATTGGAATGGGCACCGCCCAGGCTGATGATGCCGCTGCGGCCACTGGCCCGGGCGGCCAACAAGTGATGCTGCAACTTGAATGCCTTGTTGCCGCTGATGAGTGGATCGACGAGGTCCAGGCGCAGCACGGCAGCCTCGACGCCGGCCGCGCCGAGCCAGGAAAGTCGCAAGGGTTGCAGCGGTGCACGCGGTAGATCGAGAAGCATGGATGCCTGACCAGCCGAAGGAAAGAAAAAGGCGACGCAGCGGCCGATTCTACAGCACCGCCGCCAGGCGCGAGCCTTGATCGATCGCGCGTTTGGCGTCCAGTTCGACGGCCACGTCGGCGCCGCCGACGAGGTGCACGCGCTGCCCGGCTTCGCGCAGCCCCAGCTCCAGCTCGCGCAACGGATCCTGTCCCGCGCAAATCACCACGTTGTCCACCGGCAGCAGCCGCGGCTCACCCCCGCCGACCCGAACGTGCAGACCGTCGTCGTCGATCTTCAGGTACTCGACGTTGTTGACCATGCGCACGCCCTTGTTCTTCAGACCGGCGCGATGGATCCAGCCGGTGGTCTTGCCCAGGCCGTCGCCCACCTTGCCCGCCTTGCGCTGCAGCAGATACACCTCGCGCGCCGGTGCATGGGTCTGCGCGGCAACCCCGGCCACGCCGCCGCGGGCCTGCAGCGTCAGATCGATGCCCCACTCCTTCCAGAACGCCTCGCGATCGAGGCTGGTGAACGGTCCCTGATGGACCAGGAACTCACTGACATCGAAGCCGATGCCACCGGCGCCGATCACCGCCACACGGGGGGCCACGGGCTGCCTTTCGAGCAGCACGTCGAGGTAGCCGAGCACCATGGGGTGGTCGATACCGGGGATGTCGGGCAGCCGCGGGGCAATCCCGGTGGCCAGTACGATCTCGTCGAAACCGCCGTTCACCAGCGCGGCGACATCGGCTCGCGCACCCAGGCGCACGTCGACGCCGAGGCGCGCCAGCCGACGGTCGAAATAGCGCAGGGTTTCGTTGAATTCTTCTTTGCCGGGGATGCGCTTGGCCACGTTGAACTGACCGCCGATTTCGTCGCGGGAGTCGAACAGGGTCACTGCATGACCGCGCTCGGCCGCCACGGTCGCTGCGGCCAGCCCGGCAGGCCCGGCGCCGACCACGGCAATCCTGCGCCCCTGAGTCACGGGCAGGTAGTTGAGTTCGGTCTCATGGCAGGCACGCGGGTTGACCAGGCAACTGGTCAGCTTGCCGGCGAAGGTATGATCCAGACAAGCCTGGTTGCAGGCAATGCAGGTGTTGATCTCGTCGCCGCGATTGGCCGCAGCCTTGTTGATGAATTCGGGGTCGGCCAGAAACGGCCGGGCCATCGAAACCATGTCCGCGTCGCCCTCGGCAAGGATGCGTTCCGCCACCTCCGGGGTGTTGATGCGATTGGTGGTGATCAGCGGCAGGCGCACCGCCGTGCGCAGCTTGGCGGTGACCTTGCTGAACGCCGCACGTGGCACCTTGGTGGCGATGGTCGGAATACGCGCTTCGTGCCAGCCGATGCCCGTGTTGATCAAGGTGGCCCCGGCAGCCTCGATGGCTTGCGCCAGTTCGACCACTTCCTCCCAGACGCTGCCGCCTTCGATCAGGTCGAGCATCGACAGGCGAAAGATGATGATGAACTCGCGCCCGACCGCTTGCCGTACCTGACCGACGATCTCCACCGCCAGGCGCATGCGATTGGCGTAGCTGCCGCCCCAGCGATCGCTGCGCTGGTTGCTGTGAGCCGCCAGGAACTGGTTGATGAAGTAGCCTTCCGAGCCCATGATTTCAACACCGTCGTAGCCGGCCGACTGGGCCAGCCGGGCACAGCCGACGAAATCGGCGATCTGTTTCTGAATGCCCCCCTCGTCCAGTTCCAGAGGCTTGAACGGGTTGATCGGCGCCTGAATGGCGCTGGGCGCCACCAGCCTGGGGCTGTAGGCGTAACGACCGGCATGCAGTATCTGCAGGCAGATCTTGCCGCCCGCCGCGTGCACCGCCTGAGTGACGATTTCATGCCGCCGGGCTTCTTCGGGCGTGCTCAGCTTCGCCGCCCCGGCGTACACCCCGCCCTCTTCGTTCGGGGCGATGCCGCCGGTGACGATGAGGCCGACCCCACCCCGCGCACGCTCGGCAAAATACGCCGCCATGCGCTCGAAGCCGCCGGGTTTTTCCTCGAGGCCGGTGTGCATGGAGCCCATCAAGCTGCGGTTGCGCAAGGTGGTGAAGCCCAGGTCCAGCGGGGACAGCAGGTGAGGATAGGAAGCAGCGGCCATGGGGACTCCACAGGCGGGATCACAGAAAAGTGCCAAGCCTCTTGCGGCGGGCTCGGTCACAGGTAGGGTGAAACAGTAGACACCCGAGCCGCGCGCCTCAATGACCCGAAATTACAAGTCATTGATCATGCCGCACGCGACGTCTACCCTAGTGCGGATTCACGAACAGGAGCCGGTTGTTGTCCCTCATGCGCAAAATCCTGATGTCCGTGGTTGCCCTGCTTTGCCTGGCGGCGTTGAGTACCTATGCGCTGTGGACCACTCAGCGCCCCGCCGGGCACTACCTGTCCGACCTGCGCATCGAGCTCGATGGAGTAGACGGCGTCCCTTCCGAGCGCGGCAACCTGTTGGGGATCCAGCCCGAACTGTTCCCTGCGGACTACCAGAGCGTCGAGCGCCTGCGCCTGAAACTGGCCGGATACCTGCAACATGCCCGGGACGCAGGCCTTATCGGCAGCAAGACCATCGTGGTCTTGCCAGAGCACATCGGCACCTGGTTGTGGGCGGTGGGCGAGAAGAACGAGTTCTACCAGGTCGTGCAGCGTCGCGATGCCGAACAATGGCTGGCCGCCAGCAACCCATTGCGCCTGCTTGGCGGCTGGGCCATGGCCCAGGGCGAAGACCGCTTCGCCGACGCCTACCTGCGCATGAAGGCCGCGAGCATGGCCGAGCAGTACCAGCAGCTGTTTGGCGGCCTCGCCAGGCAGTTCGGCGTGACCTTGGTGGCAGGCTCGATCATTCTGCCCAAACCCTCGGTCGTCGAGGGTCGCCTGCGGACCGACAACGGCCCGCTGTACAACACCAGTGTCGTATTCGCTGCCGATGGCTCCGTCCTGGGTCAGCCACAGCTCCAGCATTTCACCAGCCATCCCACTCGCCGCTACGTGCAGCCCCTGGGCGATGCACCGTTCAACGTGTTCGACACCCCCGCGGGCAAACTCGCCGTGCTGATCGGCACCGACAGCTGGCATCCGGCGAGTCATGCACAGTTGCGCCAGCAAGACGTGCAATTGCTCGCAGTGCCTGCTTCGGTGCTCGGTCGTGGGCGCTGGTCCGAGCCATGGCGCGGCTTTCGCATTGACGCAACGCCAGGCGATGCTGCCCTGGTGCCCGGCGAGGTCAGCGAGGCACAGGCCTGGCAGCGGCTGGTCGCAGAGAGCGCGCCACTGGCGAGCATGACCGTGTTCATGGGCGGGCACTTCTGGAATCAGTTCTACGAAGGGCACAGCTTCGCCCGCCAGCGCGAGCGTTTCAGCCAGGTCGGCGACGGGCGTGGTGCGCGGCTGATCAATCTATGGCTGTAGGCGTGTGAGCGGCCAGCGCATCAAACTTGGTGACCTGTCGGTCGGCTTCGCGCACAGCCTGGCGCAGGCAGTGCGCCACCACGGCCACGACCCGTTGCCACTGTTGGCGCAGTATGGGCTGGAGCCGAGCCGGCTCAACGTTGCCGGAGCGCGACTGACCATCGCCCGCTATATGCGCTTGGGCCATGCGGCAATCGCACTTACTGGCGACCCTGCGCTAGGCCTGCGCATCGGCCAGGCGAGCCACCTGAGCCAGGCAGGCCTGGCTGGCGTCACGGCCGCTCAGGCACCGACGGTGCGCGAGGCGGCGCGCACGCTGATTCGTTTTGAACCCCTGTACGCTGCCAACTATCGTGGGCAATCGAGTTTTCACGAAGACCGCGAAGGCGCCTGGCTGCGGTTCTATTCGATCAGCCCCTACAACGCCTACAACCGTTTCGTGGTGGACTCCCTGCTGACCGGCTGGCTGCAGCAACTGAGCGTACTTGCAGGCCAGAACGTGGCTGCACAGCGGATGGAAATCGAATTCGACGCGCCTGGCTACGCGGCGCACTACCCCGCGCATACCGCCTTCAATTGCGAGCACAATCAACTGCGTCTGACCCACGCCAGCCTGAACCTGCGCAACCCCGAGCACTGCCCAAGCACCTGGCAGCACTTGCTGCAGCTGTGCGAACAGGAACTGGAGCAGCTGACGCGCGTGCGCAGCGTCGGTGAGCGGGTCACCCAATTGCTGGGCTCATTGCTCAACGGCGGACGCGAGCCGACGCTGGACGAGATCGCTGCCTGCCTGAAGATGCCGGCCTGGACCTTGCGGCGCAAGCTGACCCATGAGGGCACGCAGTTCCGCTCGATTCTCAACGACACCCGCCGGGACCTGGCACAGACCTACATCCGCGATACCGAACTTGCGTTCGGCGAAATAGCCTATCTGCTGGGATTCACGTCGGCCGAGGCGTTCCAGCGTGCCTTCAAGCGCTGGTGCGCAATGACGCCCGGCGAGTACCGCCGCGCGAGCCGTCAGTGACCCGAGCGCGCCCGCTCAAGGCTGCGAAACGGGCGCCTCTGCGGCGGGCACCTGCGGTACCACCTCAGGCGTCGCCTCGGTGGCCTCGGGAACCGGGATGATTTCAATGGGTGCCGGTTGTGCCGGGGGCGCGACAGGCTGCGAAGCCTCCTGCTCGGGCGCTACCTCCGCCTGCTGCACCTGAGCGGCGGCTGGGGTCGGCTGAACCAGCGGCGCGGCCACCGGCACCACTGGCTTCGCAGCCGCGGGCGCCGCCGATGCAGCGGGGGCCGCAAGTGCCGCGGCTGCCGCAGGTGCCGTGTCCGGCACACCCAGCTCTTCTTTCGCCGGCTGGGTCGATACGACCTTTTTCGCCGGCACCGGCATGAAGCTTTCAACCAAAGAGAAATAGCGGTCGTAGAATTTGTCCGACGCCACTGTTTCACTGGCCACCTTGACCATGGAATCGTCGGTGGAACCGATCGGCATGGAGACCGAACCCAACACGCCCACGCCCACGCTCGCGGAGTTGTTGACCTTCTTCAGCGCATAGCGATCCTGCAGCGCATTGGCGAACAGCGTGGAGCTGTGCTCGCTGCTGGCATCGGCGACGCAGACTACGTTGAAACTGATCTCCAGGTGACTCTCACCGGTCTGCTGAAAGCTCTTGTGCCCACTGACCTGGCGCGGATCGTTGCTGGTGATGATGTAGCCCTGGCTGAGCAATGCCCGGCGCGCGGCTTCACAGGAGGCGATGTCGCTGACTGGGTAATTGCGAGAGAAGGTACCGGAATCGGCGAAGTTTTCGTGTTCGTAGATGGCGGTCTTGGGGGAAGAACACCCTACCAGGCCGAGCCACGCAAGAGCCAGCATGGCACTCGAAAGGTGACGCCCGTAACGGAATGGAAATGACATTGTGGGTCCTGGAAAACGGTCTGCGGCTATTGTGCAACAGAACGCGCATACACGGCGCAGGAAATGCCGTTCAATCAGGACACGCGGTAATACGCAATGTTTCCGCAGCTGGCTGCCGTATCGCCGGGGCGTATTACTTCACCACTGCCTGCTGAGGTGCGGCAACAGCGGCATTCGGGTCAGCAGGTGCGGTTGCAAGCGTTGCACGTTGCTCCGCCCGGGCCTTGGCGCGCAGCTGCTTGCGCCAACGCTGCTTGCTGCTCAGCGCGATGTACCAACCGAACAGGGGGCCGATCAGCATGCCTGCCAACACTCCCGCCAGCACGAACACCGACACCGGCAACGACGGGCTGGACCACCCAAGAGCGCTCAACGCAACGGCCTGTTGGTTCTCCAGTACGAACACCAGCACGACGGCAGCGACTGCCAGGAAAATCAGCACCAGCAGCAACTTCTTGAGATTACGCAAAGCCTTCTCCTTCAACGTCGATCAAGCGAGTTCTTCGTCTTCGTTCACCCGATCGCGCAATTCCTTGCCGGGCTTGAAATGCGGGACGAACTTGCCATCCAGACTCACCGACTGGCCGGTCTTCGGATTACGCCCGACCCGTGGTGCGCGATAGTGCAGGGAAAAGCTGCCGAAACCGCGTATCTCGATCCTGTCACCTGTAGCCAGGCACTGCGACATTTGCTCGAGCATGGTCTTGATGGCCAATTCCACATCCTTGGATGAAAGTAGACCTTGATGGGTGACAATACGTTCGATCAATTCCGACTTCGTCATATTTTTCCCTTCTTTATCAAGCAGCTAGATCAGTGCTTAGAAGGTTTTAGCATGGCTTGGCAGATTTGAACAGCCCGACTCTTGACTTCTTGAAAATGAGTTGTCCAAGCACTATTTGAACGCAGTGCTCTTGCGGCATTTGACGATCATGCTGCGCGTTGAATAACCGGCGGGGTTGAGACCGAATACGTAGTCGTCCGGTTCTTCCTTGACGTCGCTTGATTTGGCGAGGGTGCGATAACCGGCCGGGCCGCAGGCCGATTCGGCTTCTTTCTCACACTGGGCCCAGGATGAGGTGAGCCCGGAGCAATTGACGTGCAATCCACGACTGCCGCGCTTGCCGTGGGACGTGGAGGTGGCAGCGCAGGCGGTCACCAGCAGCAATGCTGCGATGAGCAGGGTAAATTTCATGACTCGGGCCTTGTCTACTTCTGGGAGGGACACGGATTCAAGGGGTTAGGATTCAATCGCAAACGATGCTCAGCAATACGCCACCTACCCTATCCAAGTAGATGACCGATTGCTAATTTACTTCAGGTAGGTGTACGAATGGTGACGGTAAAGTTTGTAACCATTCGTATGTCATTGCACAGCCATGGATCAGCTGGGGAGGGAATGGGGACAGAAGATCTCCAGAGGCTGTTCAACCCTGATCATTGCAGCGCACGAACATGGTTCGACTGGCCATGCCCGGATTCCAGCCAAGGAAGCCATCCTCTGGCTCTTCCTTGATATCCGATGTCTTCGCCAGAACCTTGTAGCCGTTTGCGCGACAGGCGTGCTGCGCTTTGTCGTAGCACTTGCCCCAGGACGAGCCCAGGCCACTGCAATTGATCTGCAATGCCTGCATGCCCCGATAATCCCGTTTGACCACCGACGTGGTGGAGCACGCGGATGTCAAACCAACGACGACGAACAGCATTGCGGTTACTACGGTTTTCATCCCTGGAGATCCTTGGGTATTCACTTGTAGCTTTGAGCATCCAAGGTCGAAGTTAGTTCGGCGCCCGCCATTTTCAAACCAGACGGAGTACAAATCGCAGGCACAAAAAAGGGCGACCGAAGTCGCCCTTTTTTTTCAGGTCAAACAGAACTTAGTTCTGCTTTTCCATCTGAGCACGCAGCAGGTCGCCCAGAGTGGTCGGACCGGCAGCGATATCCGAAGTGGCTGGCTTCTCGCGCAGGCTCTGGATAGCTTCTTTCTCGTCTTCAACGTCTTTCGATTTGATCGACAGCTGGATGACGCGGGACTTGCGGTCGACGCTGATGATCTTGGCTTCGACTTCTTCGCCTTCCTTCAGAACGTTGCGCGCGTCTTCAACGCGGTCACGGCTGATTTCGGAAGCTTTCAAAGTGGCTTCGATGTCGTCGGCCAGGGTGATTACAGCGCCCTTGGCGTCAACTTCCTTAACGGTACCGCGAACGATAGCGCCTTTGTCATTGACAGCAACGTAGTTGGAGAACGGATCGTCTTCCAGCTGCTTGATGCCCAGTGAGATGCGCTCGCGCTCTGGATCTACCGACAGGATGACGGTGTCGAGCTCGTCGCCCTTCTTGAAACGACGTACGGCTTCTTCGCCCACTTCGTTCCAGGAGATGTCGGACAGGTGAACCAGACCGTCGATGCCGCCGTCCAGACCAATGAAGATACCGAAATCGGTGATCGACTTGATGGTGCCGGAGATCTTGTCACCCTTGTTGAACTGGCCAGAGAAGTCTTCCCACGGGTTCGACTTGCACTGCTTGATGCCCAGGGAGATACGACGACGCTCTTCGTCGATGTCCAGAACCATGACTTCCACTTCGTCGCCGACTTGTACGACTTTCGAAGGGTGGATGTTCTTGTTGGTCCAGTCCATTTCGGAAACGTGCACCAGGCCTTCCACGCCTTCTTCCAGCTCTGCGAAGCAGCCGTAGTCGGTCAGGTTGGTGACGCGCGCCATGACGCGGGTGCTCTCTGGGTAACGTGCCTTGATGGCAACCCATGGATCTTCGCCCAGCTGCTTCAAGCCCAGGGAAACACGGTTGCGCTCGCGGTCGTACTTCAGGACCTTGACATCGATCTCGTCGCCAACGTTGACGATTTCCGATGGATGCTTGATGCGCTTCCAGGCCATGTCGGTGATGTGCAGCAGGCCATCGACGCCACCCAGATCGACGAATGCGCCGTAATCCGTGAGGTTCTTGACGATACCCTTGACTTGCTGACCTTCCTGCAGGGATTCCAGCAGAGCTTCGCGCTCGGCGGAGTTCTCGGCTTCCAGGACACTGCGACGGGAAACGACAACGTTGTTGCGCTTCTGGTCCAGCTTGATGACCTTGAACTCGAGCTCTTTACCTTCCAGGTGGGTAGTGTCGCGCACAGGGCGGACATCGACCAGGGAACCAGGCAGGAACGCACGGATGCCGTTAACGTCGACAGTGAAGCCGCCCTTAACCTTACCGTTGATAACGCCCTTGACCACTTCCTCGGCGGCGAAAGCTGCTTCCAGAACGATCCAGCACTCGGCACGCTTGGCTTTTTCGCGGGACAGCTTGGTTTCGCCAAAGCCGTCTTCTACCGCGTCCAGCGCAACGTGAACTTCGTCACCGACCTTGATGGTCAGTTCGCCAGCGTCGTTGTAGAACTGCTCGAGCGGGATGACACCCTCGGACTTCAGGCCGGCGTGGACAGTAACCCAGTCACCGTCGATATCGACAACGATACCGGTGATGATTGCGCCTGGCTGAAGATTGAGAGTTTTTAGGCTTTCTTCAAAGAGTTCTGCAAAGCTTTCGCTCATTTTAATTCCTGTAGATTTGGGCGAAACATACGCCCATCAGCCACGCTCCAGACAACGTGGGTTTCGTTCAAGTAAAAGAAAGCCACCGGGATGTTGACTGGGTTCCCGTATGGCTTCTTCGTCACCCGGCGATGTCGCGTAGTGCGATCTCGCTCATGATGCGTTCCAACACCTGCTCGATGGACAACTCCGTGGAATCCAGCTGTATGGCATCGGCCGCCGGCTTGAGCGGGGCCACTGCGCGCTGGGTGTCACGCTCATCGCGTGCACGTATCTCATCTAGCAGACTCGACAGACTAACATCGTTGCCCGCAGCCTTCAACTGCAAGTAACGTCTGCGGGCACGTTCCTCGGCGCTGGCGGTGAGAAACACCTTCAGCGCCGCATCCGGGAAGACCACGGTGCCCATGTCGCGACCGTCGGCCACCAGGCCCGGCGACTCCTGGAATGCCCGCTGGCGTTGCAGCAGCGCGTCGCGCACCGCTGGCAAGGCCGCGACCTGAGAGGCACCGGCACCGACCTGCTCGTTGCGGATGTCGCGGGTGACGTCATCGCCTTCCAGCACGATGCGCTGCGGCTGGCCATCGGCGGCGGCAATGAACTGCACATCGAGGTGCGCCGCCATCACCATCAGCGACGCTTCGTTGCTCAGGTCGACTCCGTGATTGCGTGCGGCGTAGGCCAGCAAACGATACAGCGCGCCTGAATCGAGCAGCTTCCAGCCCAGGCGCTTGGCGAGGATACCGGCGATGGTGCCCTTGCCCGACCCGCTCGGCCCGTCGATGGTAATGACCGGCGCCTGGTTCACGACGCGTCCTCTTCGGCCACGTTGATACCCACTTGGGCGCACAGACCGAGGAAGTTGGGGAACGAGGTGGCGACGTTGGCACAGTCGTGGATGCGGATCGGCGCACTGGCGCGCAGCGAGGCGACGCTGAAGGCCATGGCGATGCGGTGATCGCCGTGGCCGTGGACTTCGCCGCCGCCCATGGCCGGCAGGCCATGACCGACACCGTCGATGACGATGCCATCGGCAGTGGGCTCGCATTTCACACCAAGCGCCTGCAGGCCGTCGGCCATGACCTGGATACGGTCGGATTCCTTGACCCGCAGTTCTTCGGCACCGCGCAGCACGGTGCGCCCTTCGGCGCAGGCCGCGGCCACGAACAGCACTGGAAATTCGTCGATCGCCAGCGGCACCAACGCTTCGGGAATCTCGATACCCTTGAGTCGCGCCGCGCGCACGTGCAGGTCGGCAACCGGCTCGCCACCTACTTCACGCTGGTTCTCCAGGGTGATGTCGGCACCCATCAGGCGCAGGATATCGATGACACCGGTACGCGTCGGGTTGATACCCACGTGCTCCAGAGTCAGGTCAGAACCTTCTGCGATCGAGGCGGCCACCAGGAAGAATGCCGAGGACGAGATGTCACCGGGCACTTCGATATGGGTCGCCTTCAGCGTGTGGCCGGACTCGACCGACGCCTGCGGGCCATTGACCTCCACCGGATAGCCGAAGCCGCGCAGCATCCGCTCGGTGTGGTCGCGGGTCGGTGCCGGCTCGGTGGTGGTGGTCTTGCCCTCGGCCCACAAGCCGGCCAGCAGCAGGCAGGATTTGACCTGTGCGGAGGCCATCGGCAGCGTGTAGTCGAGTGCCTTGAGCCGCTGCCCGCCGCGAATGACCATCGGTGGACGACCCTCGGCCGCCGTCTCGATGACCGCGCCCATTTCCCGCAGCGGGTTGGCCACGCGGTTCATCGGGCGCTTGGACAGCGAGGCATCGCCGGTCAGCGTGGTGTCGAAGCTCTGCGCCGCGAGAATGCCGGCGAGCAGGCGCATCGAGGTCCCGGAGTTGCCCAGGTAGATCGGCCCCGGCGGCGCCTGCAATCCGTGCAGACCGACACCGTGGATGGTCACGCGACCCTGGTTCGGGCCTTCGATGACCACGCCCATGTCGCGGAAGGCCTGCAGGGTCGCCAGGGCGTCCTCGCCTTCGAGGAAACCCTCGACTTCGGTAGTGCCCTCGGCCAGGGAGCCGAGCATGATCGAACGGTGCGAAATGGATTTGTCACCCGGTACGCGAATGCGGCCTTTGAGGCTGCCGCCGGGTTTGCCCAGGAAGATCAGGTCGTCGTTGGAGTTCATAGCGTCCACATAGGCCCGACGGGCCAGGATTTTACTGAAATGCTCGCGGGCTACCTTGGCGCGTGTGAACACGCCCAGCAGGTGATGCCCATCCCCTGCATCGACCGCGTCGCGCAAGGCGTCGAGGTCGCTGCGAAATGTATCGAGTGTGCGCAGTACAGCCTCGCGGTTGGCGAGGAAGATGTCGTGCCACATGACCGGGTCACTGCCGGCGATCCTTGTGAAGTCGCGGAACCCGCCCGCAGCGTAGCGGAAGATTTCCAGGTTTTCACTGCGCTTGGCCAGCGAATCGACCAGACCGAACGCCAGCAGGTGCGGCAGGTGACTGGTGGCGGCAAGCACCTCGTCGTGGCGCTCGACCTGCATGTGCTCGACGTCCGCGCCCAAGGCGCGCCACAGGCCATCGACGCGTTGCAACGCATGGGGCGCGGTTTCGGCCAGCGGGGTGAGGATCACCTTGTGCCGCTTGAACAGCTCGGCGTTGGCCGCCTCTACCCCGCTCTGCTCGGAACCGGCAATCGGATGGCCTGGGACGAAGCGTGAAAGGTCCCCGCCAAAGGCGTCGCGAAAGGCCCGCACCACATTGCCCTTGGCGCTGCCGACGTCGGTGATCACGGCCTGGCCCAGGTCGAGCCGGGCCAGGGCCGCCAGCAGTTTTTCCATGCCCAGGATCGGCACCGCCAGCTGGATCACGTCGGCGCCGACACAGGCACGGGCCAGCTCCCCTTCGCAGCGGTCGACCACGCCCAACTCGACGGCCCGCAGGCAGGCGCGCGAATCGAGATCGACCCCTACCACTTCATCGGCCAAACCACTTTGCTTGAGGCCCTTGGCGAACGAGCCGCCGATCAGTCCCAGCCCCACAACCACCAGGCGGCCTATTCTGGCAGCGCCCGGTTGCAATTGCGTGAACTCAGACACGGGCCAGCACCTGGCGCAACGCCTCCAGGAAACGGCTGTTTTCCGTAGCCAGGCCGATGGTCACGCGCAGATGGTTGGGCATGCCATAGCCGGCCACCGGGCGCACGATCACACCTTCGCGCAGCAGGCCCTGATACACCGGCCCGGCAGCGCGCCCCACGTCCACGGCAATGAAGTTGCCCTTGGAGGGGATCCATTCCAGGCCCAGCTCGGCGAAACCTGCCTCCAGCTGCTGCATGCCGGCACTGTTGAGTTCGCGGCTGCGCTGCAGGTAATCGGTGTCGGTCAACGCGGCGCAGGCCGCAGCCAATGCCAGGCTGTTCACGTTGAACGGCTGGCGGACACGGTTGAGCACATCGGCAATGACCGGCGAAGACAAGCCATAGCCCACTCGCAGCGCGGCCAGGCCGTAGGCCTTGGAAAAGGTGCGCGAAACCAGCAGGTTCGGGTAGCGCGCCAGGTAGTCGAGACCGTCGGGCAGCTCGCCACCGACGGCATACTCGATATAGGCCTCGTCGAGCACCACGACCACGCTGGGCGGCACTGCGGCAAGGAAGTCTTCCAGCGCCTGCGGGCCGAACCAGGTGCCGGTCGGGTTGTTCGGGTTGGCCAGGAACACCACGCGGGTCTTGTCGTCGATCGCTGCCAGCATCGCCGGCAGGTCATGGCCGAACTGCTTGGCCGGGATGACCCGCGCACCGGCATTCACGGCCTGCACCACCAATGGATAGACGGCGAAGGCGTGCTGGCTGAACACCGCGTTCAAGCCAGGCGCCAGGTAGGCACGGGCGACCAGTTCGAGAATGTCGTTGGAGCCGTTGCCCAGGGTCACCTGGTCGAGCTGTACGCGGCACTGCTGCGCCAGCAGGGTCTTGAGGTCGAAGCCATTGCCGTCGGGGTAGCGTGTGAGCTCGGCGAGTTCGCGCTCGATCGCGGCACGGCTCTTGGGGCTTGCACCCAACGGGTTCTCGTTGCTGGCCAACTTGATGATGTTGGCAGGATCCAGGTTCAGCTCTCTGGCCAGCTCATCCACCGGCTTGCCGGGAACGTAGGGGGACAGCTGCTGAACGCCGGTCTGGGCCAGGGCAAGGAAATCGGTCATGCGTACTAACCCTTCTGTTAAAGAACCGCTTTGGGGTATGAGCCCAGCACCTTGAGTGCCACGGCTTCCTGACTGATCTGCTCCAGCACGCCCTTGATCAACGGGTCGCGATGGTGGCCGATGAAATCGATGAAGAACACGTAGGTCCATTTGCCGCTGCGCGATGGCCGCGTCTCGATTCGGGTGAGGTCGATGCCGTTGTCGTGAAACGGCACCAGCAGCTCGTGCAGCGCACCCGGCCGATTGCTCATGGACACGATGATCGAGGTCTTGTCGTCGCCGGTGGGCGGCACTTCCTGGCTGCCGATGATCAGGAATCGCGTGGCGTTGTCCGGACGGTCTTCGATCTTCTCGGCCAGGCGCTCAAGGCCATACAGGCCGGCCGCCATGTCGCCGGCGATGGCCGCCGAGTTCCACTCGCCCTTGACCCGCTTGGCCGCCTCGGCATTGCTGGCGACCGCTATGCGTTCGACGTTCGGGTAGTGCGCGTCCAGCCACTTGCGGCATTGCGCCAGCGACTGTGCGTGGGAATAGATGCGACTGATGCTGTCGGTCTTGGTGTTGTCGCCGATCAGCAGGTGGTGGTGGATGCGCAGCTCGACTTCGCCGCAGATCACCATGTCGTGTTCGAGGAAGCTGTCGAGAGTGTGGTTCACCGCGCCTTCGGTGGAGTTTTCCACTGGCACCACACCGAAGTTCACTGCGCCTGCAACCACCTCGCGGAAGACTTCGTCGATCGCGGCCATGGGCTTGCTGATCACCGCGTGGCCGAAGTGCTTCATGGCGGCTGCCTGGGTGAACGTGCCCTCGGGGCCCAGGTAGGCGACCTTGAGCGGGTTCTCCAACGCCAGGCAAGATGACATGACCTCGCGGAACAGGCGCGCCATCTCCTCGTTGCTGAGCGGCCCCTTGTTGCGCTCCATCACCCGCTTGAGCACTTGCGCCTCGCGTTCGGGCCGATAGAACACCGGCACCTCGCCTTCGGCCAGCGCAGCCATCTTGACTCGCGCGACTTCTTCGGCGCAGCGAGCGCGATCACTGATCAGCTCGAGAATCTTTTCGTCGAGGCTGTCGATGCGTACCCGCAGGGCCTTGAGTTCATGTTCGGACATCAGCCGTTTTCCTTTTCGAACTCCGCCATGTAACCGACCAGCGCTTCGATGGCGTCAAGGCCCAGGGCGTTGTAGATGGAGGCGCGCATGCCACCGACCGAACGGTGACCCTTGAGGTTGAGCAGACCGCGCGCATCGGCGCCGGCCAGGAACGCCTTGTCCAGGCGCTCGTCGGCCAGACGAAACGGCACGTTCATCCAGGAGCGGGCGTTGAGCGAGATCGGGTTGCTGTAGAAGTCGCTGGCGTCGATGAAGCCGTACAGGCGGTCTTTCTTGGCACGGTTGCGCGCTTCCATGGCGGCAACGCCGCCCTGCTCCTTGAGCCACTCGAATACCAGGCCCGAGAGGTACCAGGAGTAGGTCGCAGGCGTGTTGTACATCGAGCCGTTGTCGGCGGCGATCTTGTAGTCGAGCATGGTCGGACAGGCGCTACGGGCCTTGCCCAGCAAGTCCTCGCGGACGATTACCACGACCAGGCCGCTGGGACCGATGTTCTTCTGTGCGCCGGCGTAGATCAGGCCGAACTGGGAGACGTCGACAGGGCGCGAGAGAATGTCCGAGGACATGTCGACGACCAGGGGCGTATCACCGGTCTGCGGCACCCAGTCGAACTGCAGGCCTCCGATGGTTTCATTGGAGGCGTAGTGGACGTAGGCCGCGCCAGGCGTCAGCTTCCATTCGTTCTGGCCCGGAATGGCCTGGTAGTCGTAGGGCTTGGCGCTGGCAGCGACGTTGATGTTGCCGTAGCGACGTGCTTCCTCGATGGCCTTCTTCGACCAGATGCCGGTTTCGACATAGTCCGCCGTGCCACTTTCGGGAAGCAGGTTCAGCGGGATCTCGGCGAACTGCTGGCTGGCGCCGCCTTGCAGGAACAGTACCTTGTAGTTGGACGGGACCCCAAGCAGATCGCGCAGGTCCTGTTCGGCTTTTTCGGCGATGGCGGTGTAGTCCTCGCTGCGATGGCTCATCTCCATCACCGAGAGACCCTTGCCACGCCAGTTCAGCATTTCCGCCTGGGCACGCTGCAGTACGGCTTCGGGAAGCGCAGCGGGGCCTGCGCAGAAGTTAAAGGCTCGATTGCTCACATCCACTCTCGCTCTGCTTGAATTCGGGGCTGGCCCGGGTGTGTCTGTCGGAAGATCGGCAGTGATGCCTTCGCGGGCAGAGGGCTCGGCGCCGACCCCCTGCCCTACAGCTTACTCCTCCGGCAGATCGTCGGTGGCATCGGGCTTGAGATCAGCCTGGTCCACTTCGGAATCGCCCCCATCGACCGCATCGACGCCTTCGGCACCCTCAACGGCTTCGACACCCTCTTCCAGCTCGTCATCCTCGACTTCAGATGGCTCCTGGACTCGCTCCAGGCCCACCAGTTTCTCGTCGGTGATCAGCTTGATCAGGGTTACGCCCTGGGTGTTGCGGCCCAGACTCGAGACTTCGCCGACACGGGTGCGCACCAGCGTGCCCTGGTCGGAGATGAGCATGATCTCTTCGCCTTCCTGGGACTGGATCGCGCCGACCAGCTTGCCGTTGCGCTCCTTGGTGACCATGGCGATCACGCCCTGGCCGCCACGGCCGCGACGGGGGAACTTGCTCAACGGCGTACGCTTGCCGAAGCCGCGCTCGGAAGCGGTGAGAATCTGCGCGCCGGACTCGGGGATCAGCATGGAAATCAGCTGCTGGCCCTTGCCCAGGCGCATGCCGCGGATACCGCGGGCACCACGACCCATCTGCCGCACCACGCCTTCGGCGAAGCGGATCACCTTGCCGGCGTCGGAGAACAGCATGACTTCCTTGGCGCCGTCGGTGATGGCTGCGGCGATCAGGGTGTCGCCTTCCTTGAGTTTCAAGGCGATCAGGCCGCTGGAGCGCGGACGGGCGAACTGCGCCAATGGCGTCTTCTTGACCGTACCGAAGGCCGTCGCCATGAAGATGTAGGCACCGGTAGGCTCGGCCACCAGTTCGGGGGTGTCGCCCTCCTCGCCTTCGACCGCTTCGACGACTTCTTCGGCCTCGACGATTTCGCCTTCGATGACGGTATCGTCGGCGTCGTCGAGGTCTTCGTCGGCACCGGCGGTGGCCTGCAGGGCCTCGAGGTCGATCTGCAGCATGGTGGTGATGTACTCGCCATCATCCAGCGGCAGCAGGTTGACCAGCGGACGGCCACGCGCAGCACGGGACGCCTCGGGAATTTCGTAGGTCTTGAGCCAGTACACCTTGCCCTTGCTGGAAAACAGCAGCAGCGTGGCATGGCTGTTGGCGACCAGCAGGTGCGAGATGTAGTCCTCGTCCTTGACGCCGGTGGCCGACTTGCCCTTGCCGCCCCGGCGCTGGGCCTGGTAGGACGACAGCGGCTGGGTCTTGGCGTAGCCGCTGTGGGAAATGGTCACCACGCGCTCTTCTTCCGGGATCATGTCGCCCAGCGTCAGGTCGAGGCGCGAATCGAGGATCTCGGTCCGCCGCACATCGCCATATTCGGAGCGGATCAGTTCCAGTTCCTCGCGGATCACTTCCATCAGGCGCTCGGCGCTGTTGAGGATGCGGATCAGCTCGGCGATCTGGTTGAGGATCTCCTGGTACTCGGCCAGCAGCTTCTCGTGCTCCAGACCGGTCAGGCGATGCAGGCGCAGCTCGAGAATGGCCTGGGCCTGTTCCGGCGACAGGAAATACTTGCCGTCGCGCAGGCCGTACTGCGGATCGAGGTTTTCCGGACGCGAGGACTCGGCACCGGCACGCTCGACCATGGCCACCACGGCGCTGGACTCCCACGGCGTGCTGATCAGCGCTTCCTTGGCCTCGGACGGCGTCGGCGAGGCCTTGATCAGGGCGATGACCGGATCGATGTTGGACAGCGCAACCGCCTGGCCTTCGAGAATGTGGCCGCGTTCGCGCGCCTTGCGCAGTTCGAACACGGTGCGCCGGGTGACCACTTCACGGCGGTGGCGAACGAAGGCTTCGAGCAGGTCCTTGAGGTTGAGGATGCGCGGACGATTGTCGATCAGGGCAACGATGTTGATCCCGAACACGGCCTGCAGCTGGGTCTGGGCGTAGAGGTTGTTGAGGATCACCTCCGGCACTTCACCGCGGCGCAGCTCGATGACGATGCGCATGCCGTCCTTGTCGGACTCGTCGCGCAACTCGGAGATGCCTTCGAGTTTCTTCTCTTTTACCAGCTCGGCGATCTTCTCGATCAGGCGGGCCTTGTTCAACTGGTACGGCAGCTCGGTGACGACGATCTGCTGGCGGCCGCCGACCTTGTCGATGTCCTCGACATGGGAGCGGGCGCGCATGTAGATCCGGCCACGACCGGTGCGGTACGCCTCGATGATGCCCTGGCGACCGTTGATGATGGCGGCCGTCGGGAAGTCCGGCCCGGGAATGAACTGCATCAGTTCATCGATGGTGACGTCCGGGTTGTCGATGACCGCCAGGCAGCCATCGAGCACCTCGCCCAGGTTGTGCGGCGGGATGTTGGTCGCCATGCCCACGGCGATACCGCTGGAACCGTTGACCAGCAGGTTGGGAATGCGCGTCGGCATGACCGCAGGGATCAGCTCGGTACCGTCGTAGTTGGGTACCCAGTCGACGGTTTCCTTGTGCAGGTCGGCCAGCAGCTCGTGGGCCAGCTTGGTCATGCGCACTTCGGTGTAACGCATGGCGGCGGCGTTGTCGCCGTCCACGGAACCGAAGTTGCCCTGGCCATCGACCAGCAGGTAGCGCAGCGAGAACGGCTGGGCCATGCGCACGATGGTGTCGTAGACCGCGGTATCACCGTGCGGGTGGTACTTACCGATCACGTCACCGACCACACGAGCCGATTTCTTGTAGGGTTTGTTCCAATCGTTGCCCAGCTCACTCATCGCAAACAGAACGCGGCGATGCACGGGCTTCAAGCCATCACGTGCATCAGGCAGTGCACGACCGACGATCACGCTCATGGCGTAGTCGAGGTAGGACTGTCTCAGCTCGTCTTCGATATTGACCGGGAGGATTTCTTTGGCCAGTTCGCCCATGAGAAGCCTGATTCCTTTTTCTGGTGAAACTCCGTTGCCTCCCTGTGAGAAGAACGAAGCTTGCCACCGCTGGCCGATGCCAACGGCGACTTACGACAAATCAACGAGTTACGCCTTGGACCCACGGCGTTGGGGGAACACCGCGATGCACCCCCGAAAACCGCCGGATGGTAGCACAATCGCCGTCAGACACCTATCCCCTTAAACCCTGACAGGACCCTTGATCGAAGGACATCACGCCTCTTACATGGCGCTGCGGCGCTGCTAGGCCAGCCGCACATCGAAAAAAGGTCTGTTTTTCGATACGGCGCGCTTAATGCAGGCGCCGGCGACACATCAGTTGCGCCAACTTGGTCGCATCCGGCCGCTCGACGATGCCCTTTTCAGTGACGATCACGTCGATCAGATCGGCCGGCGTCACATCGTGGACCGGGTTGAACCCATCGACGTCCGCGCCGATGCGCGTCCCGGACACTTCCAGCAGCTCTCGGGCATCGCGCTCGAGCAAGGGGATGTCATCGCCGCTCTCCAGCGCCATGTCGATTGCCGCGCTGGCGGCCACCACCATGAATCGAACGCCGTGGTGCATCGCGCAGACCGCCAGCTGATAGGTACCGATCCGGGCGGCGACATCGCCGTTGGCGGCAATTCGCTCGGCGCCGACGATCACCCAGGTGATGCCCTTGCTTTTCATCAGGTGTGCGCCTGCCGAGTCGGCGGCCACGGTCACCGGAACACCTTCGCTGGACAACTCCCAGGCAGTCAGCCGCGAGCCTTGCAGGCCCGGCCGGGTTTCGTCGACATAGACACGTTCGAGCATGCCGTCGTGGAACGCGCCGCGCACCACCCCCAGCGCCGTGCCGAACCCGCCGGTGGCCAGGGCACCGGCATTGCCATGGGTCAGCACGGTCTGCAGATTGCCCTGGTGCCGACGGATCAGTTCCACGCCCAACTGAGCCATGGTCAGGTTGGCTTCGCGGTCGCTTTCATGGATGGCCAAGGCTTCGGCTTCGAGCGCGGGCAGTGGGTCTTCGTCCGCGAGCACCCGGCCCAGGCGCTCGCGCATGCGCTCCAGGGCCCAGAACAGATGAGCGGTGGCCGGGCGAATCGCGGCCAGCAGGCGCAGGTCCTCGTCCAGCGCGGTGCGCCAGTCGGGCCCGGCCGCGCGGTGCGAACGTGCGGCCAGCACCACCGCATAGGCGACACTGATGGCAACGGCAGAGGCACCGGCCACGACCCCGGAGCGGATTGCATCCACCACCCCAGGCGCATCGACACAGGCGTGCCAGACTTGCTGCGCAGGCAGCGCGCGCTGGTCGATCAGGTGCAACGCGTCACCTCGCCAATCAACGGCTTTGACCCGTTCCGCCGCCAACAATCGATCACGCATGCCCCACTCCGTACTCAGACACCAAAAGCGCTCGATTATAGCGAGCCCCCGTCCAAGACGCTCGGGTATACTTCGCCATCACCCGCCGAAGCCCCGGAACTTGCCATGCCCGATGTCGATACCGCCCTGGACCTGCTGCTACTGCCCACCTGGCTGGTACCGGTCGAGCCCGCCGGTGTCGTGCTCGAGGAACATGCCCTGGGCATCCGCGACGGCCAGATTGCATTCATCGGCCCGCGCAGCGCAGCCGCCCGGCTGCAGGCACGCGAAACCCGCGAACTGCCGGGCCAGCTGCTCGCTCCGGGGCTGGTCAATGCTCATGGGCACGCGGCCATGACGCTGTTCCGTGGCCTGGCCGACGACCTGCCGCTGATGACCTGGCTCGAACGACACATCTGGCCCGCCGAGGCACGCTGGGTCAGCGAGGCGTTCGTGCGCGACGGCACCGACCTGGCCATCGCCGAGCAGCTGCAAGGCGGCATCACCTGTTTTTCGGACATGTATTTCTTTCCAGAAGTGGCCGCCGAGCGCGTGCACGCCAGTGGCATGCGCGCGCAGATCACCGTGCCGGTGCTGAACTTCCCCATCCCCGGCGCGCGTGATGCCGACGAGGCTCTGCACAAGGGGGTCGAGCTGTTCAACGACCTCAAGCACCATCCGCGCGTCAGCATTGCCTTCGGCCCCCATGCGCCCTACACGGTGAGCGACGAGAACCTGGAGAAGATCCGAGTGCTGGCGGACGAACTGGACGCCGCCATCCACATGCACGTTCACGAAACCGCTGGCGAAGTGCACGATGCCCTGCAACAGAGCGGCGAGCGCCCGCTGGCCAGGCTCGCACGCCTCGGCTTGCTGGGGCCGCGCTTCCAGGCGGTGCACATGACCCAGGTGGACGACGCCGACCTTGCGCTGCTGATGGAAAGCAACAGCAACGTCGTGCACTGCCCGGTGTCCAACCTCAAGTTGGCCAGTGGCTTCTGTCCGGTGGAGAAGCTCTGGCAAGCCGGCGTCAACGTGGCCGTGGGCACCGATGGTGCGGCAAGCAACAACAGCCTCGACCTGCTCGGCGATACGCGCACTGCAGCGCTGCTGGCCAAGGCAGTGGCGGGTTCGGCGACCGCACTGGATGCCCATCGCGCGCTGCGCATGGCTACCCTCAATGGTGCCCGGGCGCTGGGCATGGAGGCTCATATCGGCTCGCTGGAAGTTGGCAAGGCCGCCGACCTGGCGTCATTCGACCTGTCCAGACTGGCTCAGCAGCCGGTCTACGACCCGGTGTCGCAACTGATCTACGCCAGCGGCCGCGACTGCGTCCGGCATGTCTGGGTCGCCGGCAGGCAACTGCTCGACGAGGGTTGTCTGACCCGCCTGGACGAACGACTGCTGCGCGACAAGGCATGCGCCTGGGGCGAGCGTATCGCCGCCGGACAATGACGGCTGCGATACCCGGCCCTACAGAATTCAAGAATCATATCGTTTAGAGGACACCCAATGAGCAACGTCGACCACGCTGAAATCGCCAAGTTCGAAGCCCTGGCGCACCGCTGGTGGGACCGCAACAGCGAGTTCAAGCCCCTGCACGACATCAATCCGTTACGCGTCAACTGGATCGACGAGCGCGTCAACCTGGCGGGCAAGCAGATTCTGGACGTGGGGTGTGGCGGCGGCATTCTGAGCGAGGCAATGGCTTTGCGCGGTGCCAAGGTCACCGGCATCGACATGGGCGAGGCGCCACTGGCGGTGGCCCGCCTGCACCAGCTCGAGTCCGGGGTGGAAGTGGAATACCGCCAGATCACCGCGGAAGCCTTGTCGGCCGAATGCCCACAGCGCTTCGATGTGGTCACCTGCCTGGAGATGCTCGAGCACGTGCCGGACCCTTCATCGGTGATCCGCGCCTGCTTCCGCATGGTCAAGCCTGGCGGCCAGGTGTTCTTCTCGACCATCAACCGCAACCCCAAGGCGTACCTGTTCGCGATCATCGGCGCCGAGTACATCATGAAGCTGCTGCCGCGCGGCACCCATGACTTCAAGAAATTCATCCGCCCTTCCGAACTCGGCGCCTGGAGCCGCGAGGCCGGACTGACCGTCAAGGACATCACCGGCCTGACCTACAACCCGCTGACCAAACACTACAAGCTGGCCGCGGACGTTGATGTCAACTACATGATCCAGACCCTTCGCGAGGAATGAGCATGCGCCTTCGAGCGGTACTTTTCGATATGGACGGCACGCTGCTCGACACCGCGCCGGACTTCATCGCCATCTGCCAGGCCATGCGCGCCGAGCGCGACCTGCCGCCGATCGACGAGCAACGTGTGCGCGACGTGATTTCCGGCGGGGCCAAGGCCATGGTCCAGGCGTCGTTCGACCTGGCGCCCGAATCGGCGGAGTTCGAGGCCTTGCGCCTGGAATTCCTCGAGCGCTACCAACACGGCTGCGCGGTCCACAGCCATCTTTATGAAGGCATGGCGCAACTGCTCGCGGATATCGAGCAAGCCAAGCTGATCTGGGGCGTGGTGACCAACAAGCCGTTGCGCTTCGCCGAGCCGATCATGCAGCAGCTGGGGCTGGCACAGCGGTCGGCGGTGCTGATCTGCCCCGACCACGTGACGCGCAGCAAGCCGGACCCCGAACCCGTGCTGCTGGCCTGCAGCAAGCTCGACCTGGACCCGGCCAGCGTGCTGTTCGTCGGTGACGACCTGCGCGACATCGAGTCGGGCCGCGATGCCGGCACCAGGACGGCAGCAGTGCGCTACGGCTACATCCATCCCGACGACAACCCGGATCACTGGGGCGCCGACGTGGTGGTCGATCACCCGTCGGATCTGCGCCGCGTGCTCGACCAGGCCCTTTGCGGCTGCTGAACCGTATTACTTTCCAGGAGTTTCCATGTTCGACTACTCAGCCCGCCCCGACCTGCTGGCCGGGCGCATCATCCTGGTGACCGGTGCCGGCCGTGGCATCGGCGCTGCCGCCGCGAAAACCTTCGCCGCCCATGGCGCCACCGTGCTGCTGCTGGGCAAGACCGAATCCAACCTGACCACCGTGTACGACGAGATCGAAGCCGCCGGGCATGCCCAGCCGGTGGTGATCACCTTCGACCTGCAGAGCGCGCGAAGCGAGCAGTACGCGCAATTGGCACAGATGATCGAGAGCACTTTCGGCCGCCTCGATGGCCTGTTGCACAACGCCTCGATCATTGGCCCGCGCACGCCCCTCGACGTGCTGCCAAACGACGAGTTCGTCCAGGTGATGCAGGTCAACGTCAATGCCACCTTCATGCTCACTCGCGCGCTGCTGCCGCTGCTCAAGCAGGCAGCGGATGGCTCGATAGCCTTTACCTCCAGCAGTGTCGGTCGCAAGGGACGCGCCCACTGGGGCGCCTATGGCGTGTCGAAGTTCGCTACCGAAGGCTTGATGCAGACCCTCGCCGACGAGCTGGAAGGTGTCAGCGCGGTGCGCGCCAACAGTATCAACCCCGGTGCCACGCGCACGGCCATGCGGGCGCAGGCGTACCCTGCCGAGGAGCCAGGCCGCAACCCGCTGCCCGAACAGATCATGCCGGTGTATCTGTATTTGATGGGACCCGACAGTACCGGGGTCAACGGCCGGGCGTTCGACGCCCAGTGAAATGTGTCCTCAGGACGGACGCCGACCGTTGTGACGACCGGCCAGCCAGCCTGTCGCGCAACCGTGGCGCCGCCTGAGGCGATCCTGCTAGTGCTGCGTCACGCCGCTAGCCCGCTTCAAGCCACGACCCTTTTGTCCAGGGTGGTGGTGCGCTGCAGCTCCAGCGCCATGCAGCGCTCCAGAAACAGGAACATGAAGTCGTAGCTCTTGCAGATGGCGTTGCGCAGCTCGGCCTGCTGCAGTTCGGTGGCATGGTTGCCGATCAAGGTGCAGATGATTTCCAGCGCTTCCCACGGATGCTCGTCATCGTACTGGGCATGCAGGCTCAGCCAGCGCATGGCGCGCTTGCGGTTCTGCTCGGGGAATGCCTGGGCATAGGTGTCGTCGGCGCAGACCACGGCCGACCACTCGCCGGTTGCACCCTCGATGGCATAGTTGGTGGCCGCCATGGCGACCGCCAGCGAGTCGGTGGCACAGCTCTGCCAGCACCAGTGGCTGAGCGCGTGCAGCTCGGCCGGCACGTCCTGGGCGATGAGATCCTGCAGACTGACGCCATGCGCCTGGCTCCAATGCACCCAATAATCGGCATGGTTGAGTTCGACACGGATGTTGCGCATCAGCCAGCGCCGCGCCATGTCCTCGCCCGGATGCCGGGCAAAACGGGTCTTGGTCAGGTTCTGCGCCATGTACAGCGAGAACTGCTCTACCACGGGCCAGCCGCCGATCAGGTAATGACGCATGGTGCGTGAGCTCAGCTGGTTGTCGCGCATGCGCGCGTAAACCTCATGCTCGACGACCCGACGCTTGTTCGGCGCACAGTCTTCGATCAGTTTCTGTGCCCACTCGGGATAACTTTTTGCGTCCATCAGCGGACCCAGGCGAATAAAAGGATCGTTCACTGGCAAACCTCCATTTAATTAAGTGAAGAACAGCGGCAAATTGCCCTTATCGGAAAGTGTCGGGAACGCCAAAGCGCAACGGCCGCAGTCTGCCCAGGTGACGGCGCAGACTGTTACAGGTGAAAACCTGCGGTCGCTCGATCAAATATCCTTGTGCGTAGTCCACACCAATTTCCAGCAAGGCCTGTTCTATCAGAGGCGTCTCGACAAACTCGGCAATGGTGCGCTTGCCCATGACATGGCCAATATGGTTGATCACTTCCACCATCGCCCGATTGATCGGGTCGTCCAACATATCTTTAACGAAGCTGCCGTCGATTTTCAAATAATCAACGGGTAAATGTTTCAAATAGGCAAAAGAGGACATACCGGCGCAGAAGTCGTCGAGTGCAAAGTGACAACCCAAGCCCTTCAATTCATTGATAAAACGGATGGCGCTGCCGAGGTTTGCGATGGCGCTGGTTTCGGTAATCTCGAAACATATCAATTCGGCGGGAATCGCATGCAAGCGAAATTGCTCGCGGAGGAACTCGAGAAATTCGTCATCCCCTATACTGATCCCGGACAGATTGATCGCGCACACCGCCAGCGGCCCCTGGTCGGGCTGGTCGAGGGTCTGGCGCACGACCTTGAATACGTTCTGCACCACCCAACGGTCCAGGGCGGTCATCAGGCCGTAGCGTTCGGCAGCCGGGATGAACACTTCGGGCATGATGATGCGGCCGGTTTCGTCGCTCAGGCGCAGGAGGATCTCGATGTGCCCACCTGGCGGTCCGTCCTGTATCCCCAGGGCGGCGATCTCCTGTGCATACAGGCAGAACCGGTTTTCCTCCAGGGCCATGTGCAGGCGCTGGACCCATGCCATCTCGTCGACCCGCACGGTCAGTTCGCTGTCGGCGGCGTGGTAGACCTGAACGCGGTTGCGACCGCGCTCCTTGGCCAGGTAGCAGGCCATGTCCGCAGCGCGCATCGAGGCTTCGAGGGTGATCGGGGCCTGGGTCAGGTGCACCATGCCAACGCTGACAGTGGTGACGAACGGGCGCCCCTTCCACACGAAGTGCAGGTTCTGCACGGTGTGGCGCAGCGTTTCGGCCAGCTTCTCCGACTCGGCGGCCGAGCAGTTCTCGATGAGGATGCCGAACTCGTCACCGCCCAGCCGGGCCAGGGTGTCACCCTCGCGCAGCCCGGACTGCAGCAGTGCGCAAATGTGGCGAAGCAGCTCGTCGCCCGCCGCGTGGCCGCAGGTGTCGTTGACCAGCTTGAACTGGTCGAGGTCGAGGAACATCAGTGAGTGGCAGCCCGGATAGCGCTGCAGCGCGCTGAGCGCCTGCTCGAGGCGGAACTCGAATTCGCGGCGGTTGGCCAGCCCGGTCAGCGCATCGTGCGTGGCCTGCCACGACAGGTTGGCGATGTACTGACGCTCCTGGGTCATGTCGTGCAGCACCAGCACGGTACCGCTGATGTGCTGGTCGGTCTGGATCGGCGCACCCACCAGCGTCACCGAGACCGTGCTGCCGTCCAGGCGCTGGATCAGCTTGGCGTGTTCGCTGCCGCCGCGCAGGTCGCCACTGACGATGTGATCGATCAGGGTGAAGCTGTCCTTCTCCGCGTTTTCGTCGAGCAGGTTGAACAGCGCCGCCAGCGGCAGCCCCACGGCCTGGTCGGCGCTCCAGTGGGTGAGTCGCTCGGCGGCCGGGTTCATGTAGAGAATGGCGCCTTCGACATCCGTGGTGATCACCCCGTCGCCGATCGACGCCAGGGTCACCTGGGCGCGGTCCTTTTCCAGTTGCAAGGCATAGGCGAAGGCATGGCGCTGGTTGAGCAATTTGCGCGTGCGCCACAGCGCCAGCACGATCAACAGCAGTGCCACCAGCAGGTTGCTGACCACCAGCAGGTACTGCACCGCGCGCGAGCCTTCGCCCAATGCCACGCTGAAGGCCATCGCGGCAGGCGTGACCGCATCATTGATAAGCATGATCTGGTGCTTCCAGCGCGCCATGTCCGCTTCGCTGGCGGTGCCGGCCTGCTGCGCCGCGTGCATCTGCTGCGCAAGGGCGTCGAGTTCGACCAGGTAGGTGTCGCCGATCTTCCAGTGCGCGATGGCTCTGGACATGTAGCTCACATCGCTGAAGTGACGGTACAGCCAGATGATGTTCTGCATGTCGTCAGGGTGGTTGTTGCCCTTCAGGATGCCCGCCCGTGCAGCCGCCAGATCGGGCTCGGGCTGGTCGAGGGCGAGGCGCAGCTGATGACCGCCCTGGGGAATGGCGATGGCGCGCAGGTACTTCTGGAAGACTTCCTCGTCGCGGCTGTCGGCGTACAGGTTCAGGTAGTAGATCGCGTCTTTCTGACCCTTGGACCAGAAGCTTTCGCCCGCGACATAGCTGCGCACCGCGGACAGCGCGTAGAGGCTGATGCAACCCAGCATTGCCATCAACCCCACGACGGCGATGAATGGCCAGACAATCCCCAGCAATCTCGGCGTATCGAGAGTCTGTGTGTGCTTCATGAGGTTCCTTGCTTCAGCGATCCAGGCAACGTCCAAGTCAGAACTTCAATCACCACTGGCACACTCTAGGCTAGTTTCGGAAAGGACCGGCACAGTTTTCGTCAGTGCCGAATCTTTTTTTTCATGGCTGGCCGCGCCGCAAGGCACGGACTCAAACCTGTTGCAGATAACCGTACAGACGCGCATACAGCCCGCCCTCCGCGATGAGCTGCTGGTGATCGCCATCTTCGGCGATCCGGCCGCCGTCGAATACCAGCACCCGGTCGGCCTGCTTCACCGCAGACAGCCGGTGGGCAATGATCAACGTAGTGCGCCCGCGCAGGAATCGCGCAAGGGCCTGGTGCAGGTTGTACTCGGTGGCCGCATCGAGCGCAGAGGTGGCTTCGTCGAGAATGACCACCTTGGGCTCGGCCAGCACCATTCGGGCAATCGCCAGACGCTGGCGCTGGCCTCCAGAAAGGCGAACGCCCGAACGGCCGACGATGCTGTCCAGGCCCTGGGGCATGTCTCGCACCGTGTTGTCCAACTGGGCAATCTGCAGCGCATTCCAGCACGCCTGGTCGCAGGCCGTGCGCCCCATGGTCAGGTTGGCACGAATGGTGTCGTTGAACAGTGACGGATGCTGCAACACCACCGCGACATTGTCGCGCAGGGTGTCCAGACCTATCGCCTGCTGCAACGTACCGCCGAAGCGCACCTCTCCGGCCTGTGGCGTATAGAGCCCGAGCAGCAGTTGCACCAGCGTGCTCTTGCCACCCCCGCTGGCGCCGACGATGGCGACCTTTTCGCCAGGCGCAATGCTCAAGTCCAGCCGGTCCAGCACCTTGTCCTCGGCATAGGCGAAGCTCAGGCCGCGAATGTCGATGCCCACCGTCTCGCGGTCACGGAACGGATCGCTGCCACCCGGATACCTGGGTTCATCGGCGCGAGCGAGCAATTCATTAATCCGGCTTAGCGCCCCACCTGCAGCGTAGTAGGCGTATTGCAGGTTCAACAACTGCTCCACCGGGGTGATCATGAACCAGAGATAGCTGAACACCGCCAGCATCTGGCCAATACTGAGGTCGGAGAACAGCACCGTGAGCATCGCGGCGGCGCGGAAGATATCGATGCCGAACTGGAACAGCAGCGCGCTGGCACGGCCCGACGCATCGCTCTTCCACATCGAGGCAACCGCGAAGTCGCGCACCTCGCGAGCGCGCAGGCCGAGGCGGCCCAGGAAATAACCCTGACGGTTGCTGGCGCGTACTTCCTGGATGGCGTCAAGGGTTTCGCCGAGTGCCTGGGTGAAGCGCGCCGTGCTGTCGTTCTCGAGCTTCTTCAAGTGTTTGACGCGCTTGCCCAGCACCACCGTGGCGTATACCACCAGAGGGTTGAACAGCAGAATGAGCAGCGCCAGTTTCCAGTGCATCCAGATCAGGATGCCTGCGGTGCCGGCGAGCGTCAGCACGGCCACCAGAAAGCGGCTCAGGGTCTCGCCAACGAATTTGTCCAGGGTTTCCAGGTCGGTGACCAGGTGGGTAGTGACGGTCCCGCTGCCCAGGCTTTCGTATTCACTGAGCGAGATACGCTTGAGCCGTTCGATCAGACGCAGGCGCAGGCGGTAGACCACATCCTTGGCCAGCCCGGCGAACAGCCGCGCCTGCACGACATTGAAAAGCAATGCGCCACAACGCAGAGTGAAACTGATCACCAGCATCAGGCCGATGAACCCGACGGGGATTTGCCACGCCGTGGGCAACACTTGGCTCATCCAGCGCGTGGCACTGCCAGCATGCCCCAGCAGCACCTCATCGACCAGCAGCGGCAGCAACAGGGGTATCGGCACGCTGCACAAGGTGGCGAGTACCGCGACGCCATTGGCGGTCCACAGCGTCCGCTTGTGCTGCAATGCCAATCGGCGTATTTCGCCCCAGCTCAGGCGGTCTGCCGCGGGCGTGGTTTGCGAACCTGCCGCCCCGACGGGGCCGGGTCGCTCATGCATCGGCGGCACGTTCCAGCCAGCGAGCCAACAGCGGTGCCAGATCGGCCAGGGGCCGATAGCCATTGGTCAGCAAAGCCAACTGGCCGTCGCGCTCCGCGAGCAAGGTGGGAAAGCCGGCAATGCCCAGTCCCTGTGCCCAGGCAAAATCGGCCTGGGTGGTTTGCACACGAAGATCGCTGTCGAAAGCCTCGACGAACTCGATGCGCGGCACACCGGCCTGTTCGGCCAGGGCAGCCAATTGCACCGGCTGGGTCACATCCACACGCAGGGTGTAGAACGCCTGCTGGATCAGCTTGACCAGCGGCCAGGCCAGATCGGGTGCCAGCTCGCGCACCGCCACGATCGCTCGGCAAGCCGGCTCGGTGTCGTAGACGAAGCCTGCCGGCAGTGCGCCCTCGAACTCGAAAGCCTGGCCGCTGGCCTCGTGCACCGCGTGCCAGTGCTCGAGAATGTAATCACGGGTGGTCGGCTCCAGCGCCGCGCCGCCGCTGCGCAGTCCGCCCACTACGATATGGGTCTTGACCCCTGCCGCCTCGGCCTGATCGATCAGGGCCTGGGCCACGGGCGCGAAGCCCCAGCACCAGGAGCACATCGGGTCCATCACGTAGATCAGGCGGTTGCGCGACATGGACTCAATCCTGGGCAGCTTTGCGATAGTTGTGGCCGATAGGGTGCGGCAGATTGCGCGCGCGGGCCAGTTCGATCTGCTTCTGACGATCAATGGCGCTCTTGCGGGTCTTTTCGCTCAGGCTGTTCCAGCAGTGCGGGCAACTGACGCCGGGGACGTAGTGCTCGCTGGCGCGATCGTCGACACTGATCGGCGTGCGACAGGCATGGCACTGATCGTAATCGCCTTCGCTGAGGTCATGGCGCACCGTGACGCGATTGTCGAAGACGAAGCAGTCTCCTTGCCACTTGCTTTCCTGCTGAGGCACCTGCTCCAGGTACTTGAGAATGCCGCCCTTGAGGTGATAGACCTCTTCGAAGCCTTCGCCGAGCATGTAACTGGAGGCTTTTTCGCAGCGGATACCGCCGGTGCAGAACATGGCGACCTTCTTGTGTACCGCTGGGTCGAAATGCGCCTTGATGTAATCCGGGAATTCGCGGAACGAAGCGGTCTTGGGGTCCACGGCGCCCTGAAAGGTGCCGATGGCGACTTCGTAGTCATTGCGAGTGTCGATCAGCAGGACTTCAGGATCGTCGAGCAACGCATTCCAGTCCTGCGGCTCGACATAGGTGCCGACCGTCAGGTTGGGGTCCACTCCCGCGACGCCCAGGGTAACGATTTCCTTTTTCAGCTTGACCTTGGTGCGATAGAACGGCTGCTCGTCGCAGTGCGATTCCTTGTGGTCGATGTCGTCCATGCGTGGATCGAGCTTGAGCCAGGCCAACAAGCCGTCGATGCCTTCGCGGGTGCCGGACACGGTGCCGTTGATGCCTTCGGCGGCTATCAGCAGCGTGCCTTTGATGTCGTTGTCGAGCATGGCCTGCAGCAGCGGCTCACGCATTTCGACGTAATCTTCCAGGGTGACGAACTTGTACAGTGCCGCCACGACGATCGCTTGGGTCATGGGTAAAACGCTCCAGGTGGTCGACCGCGCAAGGGCCGGACCGGATTTTCTTGGGGGACAGTCCACGGGACGAGTCAGGCGACAGGTCAGTGAACAGAAATGAAAAAACCCGCCAACGGCATGCCGCTGGCGGGTCGCAGATTCTAGCAAATTCCCTGACTCAGTGCCCACCGCCAGCGCAGGTGGGCGAAGCCGGTGCGGCCCCTGTCTGCGCCCATTCCAGAGGCGTGTAGGTGTGCAGCGCCAAGGCATGGAACTCACCCATCAGCTCGCCGAGCGTGCCGTACACCAACTGATGGCGCTTGACGCTGTTGAGGCCGGCGAATCGCTCACTGACCAGCACCGCCTTGTAATGGGTCTCGGTGCCCCGGCTGTGCATGTGGCTTTCGTCCAGCACCTGCAGATGCTCGGGTTGCAGCATCTGCAGGGTGGATACGATACGGTCCTTCATCGACATCAGTGGCGACTCCGTCAAGGCTTCGCTGGCTTGGCCGGACCTGCAGCAGCCTTGGCGGCGCCCTGTGGATCCAGTTCCTTGGTCATGTCAGCCAACAGGTTGTTGACCACTGGCACTGCGCTCTCTAGCTTCTGCTGGGTCAGTTGCGCGGACTGCTGGGTCACGGTGGGCATTTTTTCCAGCACTTTCTTGCCCAGCGGCGACTGGTAGAACTTCACCAGGTCCTTGAGCTCCTGCTCGGAGAAGTTGGTGGTGTAGAGCTTGACCATGTCGGGCTTGAGCTTGGGCCAGCCGATGGCCTGGTCCAACGCTGCATTGGCCTTGGCCTGATAGGTTTCCAGAGTCGCCTGCTTGCTGGCCGGTGCCTTGGTCTGCTCGAAACGCTGAGCGAACATTTGCTGCACTTGCATGTACACCGGCGTACCCAGCTTGTCCGCATGAGCCATCATCAGGAAGGCTTCGGCGCTGGCGTTGTGGCTGGCGGTGTCGGCAAGTACCTGGCCACTGGCACAGACGAGAACAGCCGCGGTGCAGATGGCGCGAAAACGAGTCATCGAGTTTCCTTATCTAGCAGGCGAGGTAAAACCCCAGAAACGATCATTCTGCGCTCAAGCTCGTGCGTCTCTCAACCCCAGGCTACGAACGGCACGTGCAGTTTCATGGAACCAGACGCCGGGTATGTACCCTAACAGCCAAGGCTGCAGGTGAACTGCAGCACGACCCGCCCGTGCATCTTCGGGGTGTGACGCGAGATCGACAACAAGGAGCATGAACAGCATGAGTCGTATCGAAACAGACAGCCTGGGACAGGTCGAAGTTCCTGAAGAGGCCTACTGGGGCGCTCAGACCCAACGTTCGCTGGTGAATTTCGCCATTGGCGAGGAACGCATGCCGCTGCCGGTTTCGCACGCCCTGGCACTGATCAAGAAGGCCGCCGCGCGGGTCAACGATCGCAACGGTGACCTGCCGGCCGACATCGCCCGACTGATCGAGCAGGCCGCCAACGAAGTCCTTGCAGGCGAGCATGACGACCAGTTCCCCTTGGTGGTCTGGCAGACCGGCAGCGGCACGCAGAGCAACATGAACGTCAACGAAGTCATTGCCGGGCGCGCCAACGAACTGGCCGGCAAGGGCCGCGGCGGCAAGTCTCCAGTGCACCCGAACGATCACGTCAATCGCTCGCAGAGCTCCAACGATTGCTTCCCTACTGCCATGCACATCGCCGCCGTGCAAGCCGTGCAGGCTGACCTGCTGCCGGCAATCGCCGTACTTGGCGAGGGCCTGGCCGAGCTGGCCGGACGCCATATGCAGCTGGTCAAGACCGGCCGCACGCACATGATGGACGCCACGCCGATCACCTTCGGCCAGGAAGTCTCAGCCTACGTGGCACAGCTCGAGTACGCCCAGAAGGCCATTCGCAACGCCTTGCCTGCCGTGTGCGAGCTGGCCCAGGGCGGCACCGCAGTGGGTACCGGGCTCAATGCACCCAAAGGGTTCGGTGAAGCGATCGCGGCCGAGCTGGCTGCGTTGTCTGGCCTGCCCTTCGTCACCGCGCCGAACAAGTTCGCGGCATTGGCCGGCCACGAGCCACTGACCAGTCTTTCGGGCGCTCTCAAGACCCTCGCCGTGGCTTTGATGAAACTGGCCAACGATTTCCGCCTGCTGGGTTCAGGGCCTCGCGCCGGGTTGGCCGAAATCAAACTGCCTGCCAATGAGCCGGGCAGTTCCATCATGCCTGGCAAGGTCAATCCGACCCAGTGCGAGGCGCTGTCCATGCTGGCTTGCCAGGTCATGGGCAACGACGTGGTCATCGGCATTGCCGCAAGCCAGGGTCACCTGCAGCTCAACGTGTACAAGCCGGTGATCATTCACAACCTGCTGCAGTCCATCAAGCTGTTGGCCGATGGCTGCCGCAATTTCCAGGAACACTGCGTAGCCGGGCTGGTGCCGGACGCGCAGCAGATGGGCGAGCACCTCGAGCGTGGCTTGATGCTGGTCACCGCACTCAACCCGCACATCGGCTACGACAAAGCCGCCGAGATCGCCAAGAAGGCCTACGCTGAAGGCTTGACGCTGCGCGAATCGGCACTGGCCCTGGGTTACTTGAGCGAAGCCGAGTTCGACCAGTGGGTGCGGCCCGAAGAAATGCTTTAAGCTCTTGCCGCCCGCAGCATTGTTTGCCAACGATGGCGCGGGCGGCGAACTCGCCCGATTCACCTCTAAGATCCATTTCTACACAGGATGCACATCATGTTTGGCAAGCGTGCGCAGGACCTCGTTGCAACCACGCACTTTCGTGCCGAACGATTCAGCACGGTCAACGGTTTCTACTTTTTCAGCACCCGGGAAAAGACCCTGGAAGGCCCTTTCGCGACCCGCGAGGAGGCTGAACGCGAAAGCCGGGCGTATGTGTCCCGTGTCTCGGGGCGTCAATCCTATCGCTAGGCCTTTCAGGGCTTCGCTGCAGGGTTGCGCACGACCACACGACGAGCAGGCTGCTCCAGCACAGCCACCTTGGCTGGCGCGAAGATAGGCAGCAACCTGCCGCTGGCATGCATCTGCTGCATCAGCGCAGTGAACTCCTCGGCACTGATCGGCGCACCGGGGCGTATCAGCGCGTAGTGTCGATAGATCTGGTCCACCCGTTGCGAAACCAGCAGTTGTGCGCCGATATCCGGGTTGCGGGCGATGAAGTCGCTGAGAAATGACTGCGTGACCATCGCAATGTCGGCCCGCTTGCGCACCACCATCATCAGGTTGCTTTCGTGGGAATAGGTGAGCACGGCGTTGAACCTGCGCAGCAGATACTGCGGGTTGGCGTCGAAATCCGCGAACGCGTAGTGATAGCCGTAGAACAGCGCCATGCGCTTGCCATTCAGATCGGCGAAGAAATCCTGGTCGTTGCCCTGCTTGAGCGTCACGAAGACTTCGGCATCTTCCAGCCCCAGATCGACCGCACTGTGCTTGATGCGTTGCCAGCCCCACAGCGGGTTCTCGAAAATCGCCATGTCGACACGGCCGCGCTCGAAATCCTGATAGCGCCGGGCGATCGAAGTCGGCACCAAAACAAAATGCCATTGGGTCTGCACCTGGTTGAGCTGCTCGATGAGCGACGGCAACAGGCCTTCGTTGCGGCCTTGTTCGGGGTGCACGACGTACGGCGGAAAATGCGCCGCGCCGATGCGCACTTCCTGGGCCGCGTGTGCGCCCGACGCCCATAGGGCTGCTATCCATGGAACCAGTGCGGCCAGCAACAGACGTGGCAGGGCCGCCTTAACATAACCGTGCTTCAAGACAGAAAACCCCCACCAGCCGTTTTGCGAAGCACGTACGCTAGGGGTTTTACGTCGAGCTGACAACTGCTAAACCCTGTGCCGGTGCACAGCACGCCCCGGCTGCCCGCAGCAGGCGCTATCGTGCAACGCTGTTACACGGTTGCAGGGATATCGGAACTCTTTGCATCCGGCTGTGCTCTAGGCTCTAAGCGCATGTGCCTGGGAGCCTGGTATGCCGCATTGGCTGGTCATCGACCTGGAAGCCACCACCGACGAAGGTGGTTGGCCGGTCACTGAAATGGAAATCATCGAGATCGGTGCAAGCCTGGTCAACCGCGACGGACGCGAGGTCGACCACTTCCAGCGATTCGTCAAACCTGTGCGACGCCTCAGCCTGACCCCATTTTGTCGAGAGCTGACCCACATCGCTCAAGCGGACGTGGACGCGGCAGCGGTGCTGACCCAGGTGTGGAAAGACTTCGAGCAGTGGCTGTCACCTCACCGAGGGCAACTGCAGGGCTGGGTGAGTTGGGGCGATTACGACCGTCTGCAGTTGCTGCAGGACTGGCAGCGGCTCAACCTGGAAAGCGCCCTGGCGCGAGTACCCCACATCAATCTCAAACAGCGCTTCGCCAAGACCCGCCAGTTACCGCGTCCGCTCGCTCTGACCGGCGCCCTGCAACTGGTCGGCCTGCAGTTCTGCGGCCAGCAGCACCGGGCCCTCGAAGACGCGCGCAACACGGCGCGACTTTTGCCCATGGTGCTGGCGCCGTAAAGCGGATGACGACCTGCCAGGGCTTGGGCATACTGGCCAGCCCTTTCCAATCCTCCGTAAGGAACCGCCTCATGTTCAAGGTCAACGAGTACTTCGACGGCACCGTGAAGTCCATTGCTTTTTCCGAAACGGACGGCCCTGCCACCATCGGCGTCATGGCGCCAGGCGAGTATGAATTCGGGACGGCCCAGAGCGAAATCATGCATGTGGTATCGGGCGCGCTCACGGTCAAGCTGCCCGATGCCAGCGAATGGGCAACCTTCGCCGCCGGCAGCCAGTTCAACGTGCCTGCCAACAGCAAGTTTCAACTGACCGTGGAAGTGGAAACCGCCTACCTCTGCCAGTACCGTTGATGGTCGCGGCCCCCAGCCCTGGGGGCCGTCTGCGCTAGCGACCGAACTGCAAATGAGCCAGACGCGCGTACAGTGCGTTGCTGGCCACCAGCTCGGCGTGGGTTCCCAGCGCCACCAGACGCCCCTCATCCATGACTGCAATGCGGTCGGCGTTTTGTACCGTGGCCAGGCGATGGGCAATGACGAGTGTGGTGCGACCCTGCATCAACGTCGGCATGGCCTGCTGGATAAGGTGTTCGCTTTGCGCGTCCAGAGCGCTGGTGGCTTCGTCCAGGAGCAGGATCGGAGCATCGACCAGCAAGGCGCGCGCAATCGCCAGGCGTTGACGCTGACCTCCCGAAAGCCCCAGGCCAGCATCGCCAAGCGGCGTCTGGTAGCCCTGCGGCAGCTGCATGATGAAGTCGTGGGCATGAGCGATGCGTGCTGCCGCCTCGACCTGCTCGGCCGTGGCGTCCGCCCGGCCATAGCGGATATTGTCCTCGACGCTGCCGAAGAACAGCGCCGGGGTCTGCGACACCGTGGCGAAATGCCGACGCAGGTCCTGCGGATCCAACTGACGCAGGTCCACCCCGTCGATGAGAATGCGACCCTGCTGCGGGTCGTAGAAACGCAGCAGCAAGTCGAACAGCGTCGACTTGCCTGCGCCGGAGGGTCCGACCAGGGCCAGGGTTTCGCCCGGCCTGACCTGCAGGCTCAGGCCTCGAATGGCGGGTGCGGCTTCGCGCGCAGGGTAGGCGAATATCACTTCGTCGAGCGCCAGCGCTCCCGTGACCCGCGGCGGCAGCTGCTGCAGACCGACGCTGGGCGGCTGGATATCGCTGCGCGCCTGCAACAGCTCGGCAATGCGCTGCGCGGCACCGGCAGCGCGCTGCAGCTCACCGACCACCTCGCTCAACGTGCCGAAGGCACTGCCGACGATCAGGCTGTAGAAGACGAATGCGGCCAGCTCGCCTGCGGAAATGCGCCCGCCGATCACGTCCATGCCGCCGACCCAGAGCATCACCGCGACAGCACCCAGCACCAGCACGATCACCAGCGCGATCAGCCACGCACGCTGGACGATGCGTTGTCGGGCCGTGTCGAACGCCTGCTCCACGGTGACGGCGAAGCGTTTCTGGTCTTCGGCCTGGTGATTGTAGGCCTGCACCGTCTTGATCTGGGTCAGGGTTTCGGCCACATAGCTGCCGACATTGGCAATACGGTCCTGGCTCTGCCGCGACAGACGCCGCACCTGACGCCCGAACATCAGGATCGGCGCCAGCACCAGTGGCAAGGCGACTACCACGATACTGGTGAGCTTGGGGTTGGTGACGAACAACAGCACCACCCCGCCGATCACCATCAGCAGGTTGCGCAGGAACATCGACAGCGACGAGCCAATGACCGACTGCAGCAACGCCGTGTCGGTGGTCAGCCGTGACTGGATTTCCGAACTGCGGTTGTTTTCGTAGAACGCCGGGTGCAAGTGAACCAAATGGTCGAACACCTGCTTGCGGATGTCGGCGACGCAGCGCTCGCCGATCCAGGACACCAGGTAGAAGCGCGCGAACGTTCCCGTGGCCAAGGCCAGCACCAGCACCATGAACACGGCGATGGAGCGATTGAGCAGGTGTGCCGACTGGGTCATGAAGCCTTGGTCGACCAGCAGGCGAATGCCTTGGCCCATGGACAGGGTAATACCGGCGGTCAGCAGCAGTGCCAGCAACGCGCCGACGGCCTGCCAGCGATAGGGGCGCACGAAGCGCCAGGCCAGGCGCAAGCCGCGCCGTTGACCTGAAGACAATAGCTGCAAGGGAGGTGATCCGTATTCAGATGATCTGCAAGCCTACACCCAGACGCGCGATCGACTACAGTGGAACTCCATCAAACGGACAAAGTCAGCTAGGAAGCAGCCCGAAGCAGACGGCGCACACACCTGAAGAGGAGACAGGCCATGAGCTCGCATGACGACACGCAGAAAAGCATCGAAGTGGTACGCGTGAACCCCCACGAGCCCGTTGGGGGCGCGATCATCGATGAACAGGGGCGTGAAGTCCCCATCACCGAAGACATGGTGCAGGACGCCTGCCGCGAACTGGAAGAACACGTGGTGAAGCCGGTCGGCAACGCCTGATCGAGCCCGCCGCTGCGCTGCCTTCGAAACCCGGTCCAGGTGGCCGGGTTTCGATTTTCTGCCATTCGGCCAGCGATGCTGCGCTAGACCAGCACCGCACCCAGTGCCGCGACGATGCGTTCGAGCTCCGGCGCCGGACCGTCGATGCGCACGCGCAGCCCTTCGATTTCGCGACGCGGCGGGTAGTGCTTGCGCAGCTGGTCGAAGGCCAGCCGCTGCCGGGCATTGTCGGCGTCATGGGGAAGGTCTTGCCGGCCGTCAACGGCCAGGCTGCGACGGAAGTCGGCATCGTCGCGCCGCGGGTCGTAGACGCCCCGACAGAGCATGGCCAACGCCCAGGCCGGGTCGCTGTCGGCACTCAGGCTGACTTCGCCGAGCCAGGGCCTGGGCAGCAGGTCGTCCAGGCGGACATCGACGCTGCGACCGAGAAAGTCGCACAACGCCTGATGAATCTGCGCCGTGCCGCGACGACGACCGTCGAGGCTATAGCCGGCGATGTGCGGGGTGCCGATCACGCAGCATTCGGCCAGCGCCCGGTCGACCGCCGGTTCGTGTTCCCAGACGTCCAGCACCGCCTGCAGGTCTTCGCGTTCGAGCAGCACTTCAAGCAATGCAGCGTTGTCGATCACCGGGCCGCGCGCGGCATTGATCAGCCAGGTACCCGGTTTGAGCGCGCGCAGGCGCGGGCCATCGAACAGGTGCCAGGTCGGGTGATGGCCGCTGCGGGTCAGCGGTGTGTGCAGGCTGATCACGTCGCAATGCTCGACGATGTGTTCCAGGCTGACGAAGTCACCGCCCTCCCTTGCTGCGCGCACGGGGTCGCACACCCGCACATCCCAGTCCAGGCCGCGCAGTACCTGCACCAGGCGGCCACCGACCTGACCGCCGCCGACGATGCCATAGCAGCGCTGGGGCAACGCCAGGCCTTCGATTTCGCTCAGGGTCAGCAGGCTGCCGAGCACGTAGTCGACCACGCCGCGGGCATTGCATCCCGGGGCGCTGGCCCAATGGATACCGGCTTCGCCGAAGTACTCGAGGTCGAGGTGGTCGGTGCCGATGGTGCAGGTGCCGACGAAGCGTACGTTGCTGCCTTCGAGCAGGGTACGATCGACCTGAGTCACCGAGCGCACCAGCAGGACGTCGGCATCGGCGACAGCAGTGCGGTCGATCGCGCGGCCTGGGTAGCGGCGTATTTCCCCGAAGCCTTCGAAAAATGCGTCGAGCAGCGGGATGTTTTCGTCGGCGACTATGAGCATGGGGATGTCCGGGGTTGTGAGAGTGTCAAGGCGGGCCTCTTCGCGGGCAGAGACCTGCTCCCACAGAGACTGGCGCGGACCCTGTGGGAGCGGGTCTCTGCCCGCGAAGGCCTCGCTGCAAATTCAGATAATGCGCTGTTCGGTCAGATCGCGCACGAATGCCGGCGCGATATAACGCTGGTAATGCGCCTCGGACAAAATGAAGAACTCCCGATCGATGGCATCGCGCAACTGTGGCAGATCCCAGTCGCGGAACTCGGGCAGCAGCACCAGACCATAGGCCTCCAGGTTGTTGATCACGCGAGCGCCACGGGCGATCAACTGGTAGGCCCAGCAGTACTCCGACTGGCGCTCGACGAAACGGATCTTGCGTTGTTCCAGCTGTTGGCGCAGTTTCAAGGGGTCGAACACTTCCAGCTTGGCCACCATCACCTGCACCAGCAACTGCTCCAGACGGATCCACACCGCGCGTTTCTGGGCTTCGTCATAGCCGTTCCAATGGATGACTTCATGGTGGTAGCGCTTGCAGCCCCGGCATACCAGGTCACCGTAGACGGTGGAGCACAGGCCCACGCAGGGCGTCTTGATGGAATGGTTGGACATGGCGGATCGGCACGCTGGACGGTGGAACACCGGGCGCATGTTAGTCCTTTGTCTAACAGGGGTCACCCCAGAAATCGTGGGGCTTAACTTAACTTCCTGCGCGAAATAAAGTAGAATCATGCAGCCTTTTTAGGCGCCAATGTCCATTGGAAGCTGTTTTCAAAGCGTCACGAGCACAGTTGATCCAGTAGAAGGGTGTTGGCACCGCTCGTCCGGTGCCAGCCCTCATCAGATTTCCCTTCTACAGGCGTAAAACTTTGAAAACAGCTTCTGCATGGAACACCTGCCCTCCTGACTGAACGGCCGAAAAGACCGTGCGCATGGATGCAGGCGTTCTCTGGATGAGCGTCCCTTCCGGGACCACTGATGAGGGTAATAACTGTGCTTGAAGCCTATCGCAAACACATCGAAGAGCGTGCCGCCCAGGGTATCGTGCCCCAGCCGCTTAACGCCGAACAAACCGCAGGCCTGGTCGAGCTGCTGAAAAACCCTCCCGCCGGCGAAGAAGCCTTCCTGGTCGACCTGATCACCAACCGCGTACCCCCAGGGGTCGACGAAGCCGCCTACGTCAAGGCCGGTTTCCTCTCTGCCCTGGCCAAGGGCGAAGCCACTTCGCCGCTGATCGACAGCAAGCGTGCCGTTGAACTGCTCGGCACCATGCAGGGCGGCTACAACATCGCCACCATGGTCGAACTGCTCGACGACGCGACCCTTGCGCCGGTTGCCGCCGAACAGCTCAAGTTCACCCTGCTGATGTTCGATGCCTTCCACGACGTCGCGGAAAAAGCCAAGAACGGCAATGCCCACGCTAAAGGCGTGCTGCAATCCTGGGCCGACGGCGAGTGGTTCAAGAAGCGTCCGACCCTGGCCGACAAGATCAGCCTGCGGGTCTTCAAGGTCACCGGCGAAACCAACACCGACGACCTCTCCCCTGCGCCCGACGCCTGGTCGCGCCCGGACATCCCGCTGCACGCCCTGGCCATGCTGAAAATGGCCCGCGAAGGCATCGTGCCCGACGTGCAGGGCTCGATCGGCCCGATGAAGCAGATTGCCCAGATGTACGCCGACGGCTACCCGGTCGCCTACGTGGGTGACGTGGTCGGTACCGGTTCGTCGCGCAAGTCGGCAACCAACTCGGTGCTGTGGTTCTTCGGTACCGACATCCCGTACGTGCCGAACAAGCGCGCCGGCGGTTTCTGCTTCGGCACCAAGATCGCTCCGATCTTCTACAACACTATGGAAGACGCCGGCGCCCTGCCGATCGAGTTCGACGTGTCGAACATCAACATGGGTGACGTGATCGACCTGTACCCGCACCAGGGCAAGGTCTGCAAGCACGACAGCGACGAAGTGATCACCACCTTCGAGCTCAAGACCCCGGTACTGCTCGACGAAGTCCGTGCAGGCGGCCGTATCCCGCTGATCGTCGGCCGCGGCCTGACCGACAAGGCGCGTGCCGAGCTGGGCCTGGGCCCGACCGATCTGTTCAAGCTGCCCGAAGCCCCGGTCGACACCGGCAAGGGCTACACCCTGGCGCAGAAGATGGTCGGCAAGGCCTGCGGCCTGCCAGAGAACCAGGGCGTGCGTCCCGGCACCTACTGCGAGCCGAAGATGACCACCGTCGGTTCCCAGGACACCACTGGCCCGATGACCCGCGACGAGCTGAAAGACCTGGCGTGCCTGGGCTTCTCCGCCGACCTGGTCATGCAGTCCTTCTGCCACACCGCGGCCTATCCCAAGCCGATCGACGTGACCACCCACCACACCCTGCCGGATTTTATCCGCACCCGTGGCGGCGTGTCCCTGCGTCCAGGCGACGGCATCATCCACAGCTGGCTGAACCGCATGCTGCTGCCCGATACCGTCGGCACCGGTGGTGACTCGCACACCCGTTTCCCGATCGGCATTTCGTTCCCGGCCGGTTCCGGTCTGGTGGCCTTCGCCGCCGCTACCGGCGTCATGCCGCTGGACATGCCCGAGTCGGTGCTGGTGCGCTTCAAGGGCACCATGCAGCCAGGCATCACCCTGCGCGATCTGGTCCACGCGATTCCGTACTACGCCATTCAGAAAGGCCTGCTGACCGTCGAGAAGAAAGGCAAGATCAACGCCTTCTCGGGCCGCATTCTGGAAATCGAAGGCTTGAACGAGCTGACCGTGGAACAGGCGTTCGAGCTGTCCGACGCCTCGGCCGAGCGCTCTGCCGCCGGTTGCACCATCAAGCTGCCGGAAAAAGCCATTGCCGAATACCTGAAGTCCAACATCACCCTGCTGCGCTGGATGATCAGCGAAGGCTACGGCGATGCGCGGACCATGGAACGTCGTGCGCAGGCCATGGAAGCGTGGCTGGCCAACCCGGAACTGCTGAGTGCCGATGCCGACGCCGAATACGCCGAAATCATCGAGATCGACCTGAGCGACTTGAAAGAGCCGGTCCTGTGTGCACCGAACGATCCGGACGATGCACGTCTGCTGTCCACCGTTCAGGGCGAGAAGATCGACGAAGTGTTCATCGGCTCGTGCATGACCAACATCGGCCACTTCCGCGCTGCCGGCAAGTTGCTCGACAAGGTCAAGGGTCAACTGCCGACCCGTCTGTGGCTGTCGCCGCCGACCAAGATGGATGCTCATCAGCTGACCGAGGAAGGCTACTACGGCATCTACGGCAAGGCTGGCGCACGTATGGAGATGCCGGGCTGCTCGCTGTGCATGGGTAACCAGGCACGCGTGGAACCCAACTCCACCGTGGTGTCCACTTCGACCCGCAACTTCCCGAACCGCCTGGGCGATGGTGCCAACGTGTACCTGGCATCCGCCGAACTGGCCGCTGTCGCGTCCATTCTGGGCAAGCTGCCGACCGTTGAAGAGTACATGGGCTACGCGGCCAGCATCGACAGCATGGCTGCCGATGTGTATCGCTACCTCAGCTTCGACCAGATCGCCGAGTTCCGCGATGCTGCGGCCAACGCGAACATTCCGGTGGTTCAGGCTTGATGCCACGCTGAAATGAGCTGAACGAAAAAACCCGTCATTTGACGGGTTTTTTTGTGGGCGGTGATCGGATCAGAGATGGGCGGTGAGCGCTTCGCGGCCGATGACCGCTTCTACGGATAACCCGCAGGAGCGGTCATCGGCCGCGAAAAAGCCAACCTCGCCTCAGCTGACTTGCACGCCTCCACTCAACGCCAGGTCCATCAGTTCGCGATTCGCCACTGCGTACATGGCGTAATCGGTACCCGTGGCGGCCTTGATCTCGTCGAGCATGGCGCGCCAGCGCTTGACCATCACCTCGTGCTGTTCCAGCCACAGGTCCAGGCGCTCTTCGACATCACCCGGCGCATCCTGCATCTTCAGCACGGAAATGGTGATTGCCCGCTGCTGCAGGTCGATGTCGTCGCGGAAGGCCTCGCGCGCCAGCGCCTGCCAGTTGTTCTCCACCGGCAGGCTGCTGATCTGCTGCAGGTACCAGGTCAGGTCCAGCTTGCTGCCCACGGCGAAGAACGCCTTGGCCACTTCGGCGGCATTCTGGCCGGTGACGTCCGACGCTTCGATGATCGGCAACAGCGTGTACAGGTGGCTGGTGCCGGCAACCATGCGTGCCAGCAACTCCGGTACGCCTGACTCGACATAGCCCTGGTAGCGGGTCTGCCACCGCTCGCGGGTCGGGCCCTCGAGCAGCTCGTCGAGCTTGAGCCCCAACGCTGCGATGTGCGGACCGAAATGCGCCACATCGCGACCGGCGTCCAGCTCGTTGCGGCGGCTGCGCAGGAACCAGCGAGTGGCCCGTCGACCCAGACGCATCAGCTCGTCCATCAGAGCCAGCTGGACATCGGCAGACACCTGATAGTCCAGCGCCTCGATCTGGCGGAACCAGTGCGGCAGGTGGAAGATGTCGCGCACGATGGCGTAGGCCCCGACCACGCTGGCCGGGGTCATGCCAGTGGACTCCTTCAAGCGCTGCACGAAGGTGATGCCCATGTTGTTGACCAGGTCGTTGGCGATCTGGGTGCTGACGATCTCGCGCTTGAGGCGGTGGCTGCGCATGGCCTCGGCGTACTTGCTGACCAGCGACGGCGGGAAGGCCGTCTCCATGTCGCGAGTCAGATAGACGTCGTCGGGTACTGCCGAAGCCAGCAGCGCTTCGTTGAGGTCGATCTTGCTGTAGGAGATCAGTACCGACAGTTCGGCTCGGGTCAGGCCCTGCTTGTTCGCGACGCGCTCGTTGAGCTGCTCCTCGGTGGGCAGGAACTCGATGGCGCGGTCCAGCTTGCCGCGCGCTTCCAGGTCGGCCATCAGGCGACGGTACTCGGCCAGTCGCTCGTAGGCCTTGCGCGCCGCCAGCGACAGCGCCTGGGTCTGCTTGTAGTTGTTGCCCAGCACCAGATGGCCGACTTCCTCGGTCATGCTGCCCAGCAGCAGGTTGCGCTGCTTCTCGGTCATGTCCCCGGCCTGCACGGCTTCGTTGAGCAGAATCTTGATGTTGACTTCGTGGTCGGAGCAATCCACGCCGGCCGCGTTGTCGATGAAGTCAGTGTTGGTCGCGCCGCCGTTGAGGCCGAACTCGACACGGCCCAGCTGGGTCATGCCCAGGTTGCCGCCCTCGCCCACCACTTTGCAGCGCAGCTCGTTGCCATTCACGCGCAGGGCGTCGTTGGCCTTGTCGCCGACATCGGCGTGGCTCTCGTCACTGGACTTGACGTAGGTACCGATACCGCCGTTCCACAACAGGTCGACCGGCGCCTTGAGCAGCGCGTTGAGCAGCTCGGTCGGGGTCAGCTTGTCGGCCTTGATGTCGAAGCGCTCTTTCATCTGCGCGCTGATGGCGATGCTCTTGGCGCTGCGCGAGAAGATACCGCCACCGGCTGACATGATCGAGGTGTCGTAGTCGCTCCACGCCGAGCGCGGCAGGTCATACAGGCGCTGACGTTCGGCGAAGCTGCTGGCCGGTTCCGGGTTGGGGTCGATGAAGATGTGCAGGTGGTTGAAAGCCGCCACCAGTTGCAGCTTGTCGGACATCAACAAGCCATTGCCGAACACGTCGCCGGCCATGTCGCCGATGCCGATGACGGTGATGCTGTCTTTCTGCACGTTGATGCCGCGTTCGCGGAAATGCCGCTGCACGCCGACCCAGGCGCCCTTGGCGGTGATGCCCATCTTCTTGTGGTCGTAGCCCGCCGAGCCGCCGGAGGCGAACGCATCGCCCAGCCAGAAGCCGTAGTCGATGGCAATGCCGTTGGCGATGTCGGAAAAGGTCGCGGTGCCCTTGTCTGCGGCCACTACCAGGTACGGGTCGTCATCGTCGTGACGCACGACGTTGGCCGGCGGCACCACGCTGCCGTCCTTGAGGTTGTCGGTGATGTCGAGCAGACCGGAGATGAAGATGCGGTAGCAGGCCACGGCCTCGTTCTGCACCTCGTCGCGGCTGCCGCCCAGCGGCAACCGGCGCGGGACGAACCCACCCTTGGCGCCCACCGGCACGATCACCGAGTTCTTCACGTGCTGCGCCTTGACCAGGCCCAGTACCTCGGTGCGGAAGTCTTCCTCGCGGTCCGACCAGCGCAGGCCACCGCGGGCGACGTTGCCGAAACGCAGGTGAACGCCTTCGACCCGCGGCGAGTAGACGAAGATCTCGAACTTGGGCACCGGCTTGGGCAGTTCGGGAATCAGCTTGGGGTTGAACTTGAAGCTGAAGTACGACTTGACCTGGCCATTGGCGTCGGGCTGGTAGAAGTTGGTGCGCAGGGTCGCCTTGATCAGGTCCAGATAGCGACGCAGGATGCGGTCTTCGTTGAGCACCTGAACGTCGTCCAGGGCACTCAGGATCGCCTGTTCCAGGCGTTGCTGCTTGTCGTCCAGGTCATCGCCTGCCAGCTTGCGCGCCAGGTAGAAGCGGGTCTTGAACAGCCGCGTCAGTTCCCGGGCAATGTCGGTATGGTTGTTCAAGGTGCTGGCGATGTAGCCGAGGTCGAAGCCCAGGCGGATCTGCTTGAGATAGCGCGCATAGGCACGCAGCAAGGCGACGTCGCGCCATGGCAGGCCTGCGGTGAGCACCAGGCGGTTAAACGCATCGTTCTCGGCGTCGCCGCGCACGATGTGCACGAAGGCATCCTGCAGCGTGTCGTTGAGCTGCTGGATGTCGAGGTTCAGGCCTTCGCTGTAGGTAAAGGCGAAGTCATGGATCCAGTACTCGCGACCACTGCGATGGCGCAGGCGGTAGGGGAATTCGCCCAGTACGCGCAGGCCCAGGTTCTCGAGGATCGGCAACACGTCGGACAGCGCCAGCGGCGTGTCGGCGTGGTACAGCTTGCAATGCAACTGGCGTTCGCCGCCTTGCGCCAGTGGCTGGTAGAAACTCATCACCAGTGGGCGCGATTCGGACAGCGCCAGCAAGTGCTGCATGTCGACTACCGCGGAATGCGCGGCGAAGCGCTCGCGGAAACCGGCCGGGAAGCCTTTCGGGAAATCGGCCAGTACGTTGGTGCCGGCGGCCTCGCCGAAGCTTTCGATGGTCAGGCTGGCGTAGTCGTCCTGCCACGAACGGCAGGCCTGGATCACTTCGTTTTCCAGTTGCTGCGGATCGATGTCCAGACGGCTCTTGGGGTCCACGCGCAGGATCAGCTGCACGCGAGCCAGCACGGACTCGGAGAAGAACGTCCAGAACTCGCAGTCGCTGGCCTTGAGGCGCTCCATGAGCACCTGCTGGATCTTCTGCCGTACTTCGGTGGAGTAAACGTCGCGCGGCACGTAGGCCAGGCAGTAGCAGAAGCGCCCGTAGGGGTCCTTGCGCAGGAACACGCGGATCTTGTTGCGCTCCTGGATCTGCACGATCGACATGACGGTGCTGAACAGCTCGTCGATCGGGGTCTGGAACAGGTCGTCGCGCGGCAGCACCTCCACCACCTGGGCCAGCTCCTTGCCCAGGTGCGCCTTGGCATGGAAACCGGAGCGGCGTTCGATCTCGGCGACCTTGCGCCGGATATAGGGGATTTCGCGCACGCTCTCGCCATACACCGACGAGGTGTACAGGCCCATGAAGCGGCATTCCTTGAGTACCTTGCCGTCGCCGTCGATCTGACGGATCGACACGTAGTCGGGATACGCCGGGCGATGCACACGGCTGGGGTGCGCAGCCTTGGCGAAGGACAGCAGCATCGGCTCGTGCAGGTACTGCACGGCGTAGTCTTCGATATGCAGGTCTTCGCTGCTCAGGCCGGCACGCAGCAGCCGGGTCAGGCCCAGGAACGACTGCGGGTCATAGCGCAGCTGGCCACCCTGCGCATCGGCGTCGACCACGAACTCTTCGTAGCCCAGGAAGGTGAAATGGTTGTCGGTCAACCATTCGAGGAACGCGGTGATCTCGGCTTTTTCCTGCGCATCGCTGGCGAACGCAGTCTGTTCCACCAGCGTGATCATCTCGCGGACCTTGGCCTTCATCGGCTCGAAGTCCTGCACCGCCATGCGCACTTCACCCAGCACCTGTTCCAGCTCCCGGGCCAGCACGCTGAGCTCGGCGGCGTTGGCGCAACGGTCGATTTCCAGGTACATCAGCGATTCATGCAGGACGTCTTCGCCCTGGGCACCCTTGGCCAGCACTTCGAGCAACTCGCCCTGACTGCCGCGGCGAACGCTGAGCACGGTGGTCTGCAAGGTATGGATGCTGTAGCCGCGGCGGTTGAGTTCGGTGCGCACCGAATCCACCAGGAACGGCAGGTCGTGATGCAGCACTTCGACGGCGGTGTGGGTGGACTGCCAGCCGTGACGTTCGTAATCGGGGTTGTAGACGCGCACCTGCGGCTTGGCGTGATCGAAGCGCTGCAACAGACGCCAGGCCGACAGGGTGCAACCGGCCAGGTCGCTGAGGCGCCGCTGGGTGAGCTCGTCCAACGAGATGATGCCGAAGAACTGATCGGCGAACAGCGCCACTTGTGGCAGTGCCTGTTCGCTGATGTGCTGAGCCAGGGCCGATTGCAGTTGATGCTGAAAGTCGGCTTTGCTGGCTGCGGTGAAGAACGCCATCTGTGGTACTCCGCTTGGGCTTTGTTATTGGGTGAAGCGTCGCAAGTCACCCCGGTTCGGATCAACCATAGCCAATCCGGCGCTGCGGGGCGACATTTCAAGAGGTCCAACGACCTAGCTTACCCAGAGCCCGGCATGCACTCTTGCGGTGCGGCGACATATTCGGTCATGCAGGAGTTGTCGTACGAGACCGCTGGTACGGGCGTTCCAGCCGATCGGACAGTAGTCGGGTATAATCATGGCACATTCATATGACAGGCTTCCCCGCATGCGCATCACCGCCACTCTGTTGCTGGCCAACCCCCGTGACGAAGAAGAAGACGACATGGCGCTGCTGTGCTGCCACGGCAGCGCCGGCGAAATGTTTCTGATGACGCGCTTTCCGGACGAAGAAGAGCTGGAAATTACCCTCGGCGAAGAGCCTTACCTGCTGCGCGAACTCAAGGTTACCTCGAGCGCCAACTGCCTGCTGGTGGCGGTAGCAGCCGGGGATGCCGAAGTGTTCGGTGGAGATGACCTGCTGGAGATCGTGTACCCCAGCGATGAGGCGCAACGGGTCGAGATCGAAGAGACGTTGAGAATTCTGCTGCAGGGTGTAGGTGCGCTGGAAATCACCTGACCTCGCTCTCCGCAGCTCTGTATATCTGTATACGTGCAGGAGCGGCCACTGGCCGCTCCTACGGGACACAGAACTGCCCGATCGAACACGCCGATTTCTCTGCCACCCGCCAATGCATTAAAGTAGTGACCCCCGGCCAAGACGCCTTCACCTGCGTACTCGGTCCCTTTTTCAGGAACCGTCGACGATGGAACATCGTGAAGCGCTGATGGCGCTGCGAACCTTTCTTTCCACGCAGATCCTTGGCCAGGAAAAACTGGTCGAGCGCCTGCTGATCGTGCTGCTGGCAGACGGTCACATGCTGGTCGAGGGCGCGCCGGGGCTGGCCAAGACCAAAGCCATCAAGGAACTGGCCGAAGGCGTCGAGGCTCAGTTCCATCGTATCCAGTTCACCCCGGACCTGCTGCCGGCCGACATCACCGGCACCGAGATCTATCGACCCGAAACCGGCAGCTTCGTGTTCCAGCAGGGGCCGATCTTCCACAACCTGGTGCTCGCCGACGAGATCAACCGTGCGCCGGCCAAGGTGCAGTCGGCCCTGCTCGAGGCCATGGCCGAACGTCAGGTCAGTGTTGGTCGCAGTACCTACGACCTGTCGCCGTTGTTCCTGGTGATGGCAACGCAGAACCCGATCGAGCAGGAAGGCACCTACCCGCTGCCCGAGGCACAGCTCGACCGGTTCCTGATGCACGTCAAGATCGGCTTCCCGGATGCGGCCGTGGAACGCCGCATCCTGCAGCAGGCTCGCGGCGAGGCGCTCAATGGCGAAACCAAGCCCGAGCGGCGTGTCAGCCAGCAGGCCATCTTCGCCGCACGCAAGGAGATCCTCGGTCTGTACATGGCCGATGCCGTGGAGGAATACCTGGTGCAGCTGGTCATGGCGACGCGCACCCCGAGCAAGTTCGACGCCGAGCTCGGCGAATGGCTGGCCTATGGCGCCAGCCCGCGGGGCTCCATTTCCCTGGATCGCTGCGCACGTGCCCATGCCTGGCTGGCGGGACGCGATTTCGTCAGCCCGGAAGACATCCAGGCCGTGCTGTTCGACGTGCTGCGTCATCGCATCATCCTGTCGTTCGAAGCGGAAGCCGCCGGGGTCGATCAGGATCGCGTGATCCAGCGCATCCTCGACGTCGTGGCCGTCGCCTAGCCCCATGACCCAGGAGCCGCGGCCAGAGCCTGGCATTCGCATCAGCCTGGCCGAGCTGATCGAAATGCGCCATCGGGTGCGCGAAGTGCAGCTGTTCTCCACACCGGCCCAGCGCAGCCCGTTGATCGGCCTGCACCACTCCAAACTGCGCGGCCGCGGTGTGGACTTCGACCAGGTGCGCGTGTATCAGGCAGGTGACGATGTGCGCAGCATCGACTGGCGGGTCACGGCGCGCACCCAGGAGCCGCACACCAAGCTGTTCCACGAGGAGCGCGAGCGGCCCATCTTCATTCTCGTCGAGCAGAGCCGGCGGTTGTTTTTTGGCTCGGGCCAGATGTTCAAGTCGGTGCTCGCCGCCCAGGCCGCAGCGTTGATCGGCTGGGCCGCGCTGGGGCACAACGATCGAGTCGGCGGGCTGGTGTTCGGCGACGGCGAGCACTACGAGATCAAGCCCCGGCGCAGCAAGCAGAGCTTGCTGCAGTTGCTCAACCGCCTGGTGCGCGTGAACCAGTCACTGCACACCGAAGCGCTGCCGGAAAAGGACGCGCTGGGCATGGCCCTGCGTCGGGCGCGCGAAGTGTTGCGCCCCGGCAGCCTGGCCATCGTCATCTGTGATGAGCGCGCGCTGAGCGACGGCGCCGAGCAGCAGCTCAGCCTGCTGTCGCGCCACTGCGACCTGCTGTTGCTGCCGGTGTCCGATCCGCTCGATCATGCGCTGCCGGCCGCCGGGCTGCTGCGTTTCGCCCAGCGTGGCAGGCAGATGGAAATCGATACGCTGAACCCGGAGATGCGCCTGGCCTACCGTGCGTTGAGCGAGGCGCGCATCGCTCGATGGGAACGCCTGGCGCAAAAGCTGCGTGTGCTGCTGATGCCGCTGAGCACGCAGAGCGAAATGATCGAGCAACTGCGCGAATACCTCAATCCGCAGCGGCCGGGCAAACTCAAATGAGTACCCTGGAGCAGTTGCAGCCGTTGATCGCGCCGCCGCCGATCGGCCTCTGGCCACCCGCCCCAGGCTGGTGGCTGCTTGCCGTGCTGCTGCCGAGCCTTGGCTGGGCCGCCTGGCACTGGCGCCACCGGTTGCGCCGCCGAACCGTACTGCCGATGGTGGGCGAGCCAGTTCTGGATCCGGTGCGCCAGGGCGCGCTGGAAGAGCTGGCGCGCTTGCCCCGCCCCTACGATGGCGCCCCTGCCGGTGCGTGGCTGCAGCAGATCAACGGTTTGCTCAAGCGTTTGTGTCGCAATCACTACCCGAACGCCAACAGTCATGTGCTCAATGGTCGCCAGTGGCTGGCATTCCTCGACAATCGCTGTCCGGCCGCCGGCCTGACGCGCTGGATGGTACTGGTCGAAGGCGTCTACAAGCCTGAGTGCAAGCTGGACGACAAAGCCATCGCCGGCCTGCAGCAGTCGGTCGAAACCTGGATACGCAAGCATGTTTGAGTTCGCCTGGCTGTGGGTCTTCGCCCTGCTGCCGCTGCCGTGGCTGCTGCGTGTGCTGCTGCCGGCCGCCGACAGTGGCGAGGCGGCGCTCAAGGTCAGTTTTCTCGATGAGCTCGAGGGGCTGGCCGGGCGCCGGGCACGCATCAGCCTGCCGACCTGGCAGCAACAGGCGCCCTACGTGCTGCTGTGGCTATTGCTGCTGATCGCGGCGGCGCGTCCGCAGTGGCTGGGCGATCCCCTGCCCATTGCCGCGAGCGGGCGCGACCTGCTGGTGGCGGTGGATGTGTCCGGATCCATGGACTACCCCGACATGCGTTGGCAGAACGAGGACATCAGTCGGCTGGAGCTGGTCCAACGCCTGCTCGGTGACTTTCTCGAACATCGCCAGGGCGACCGGGTCGGGCTGATCCTGTTCGGCAGCAAGGCTTATGTGCAGGCGCCGCTGACCTTCGACCGGCGCACCGTGCGTACCTGGCTCGACGAAGCACGCATCGGCATTGCCGGGAAGAACACCGCCATCGGCGACGCCATCGGCCTGGCGCTCAAACGTCTGCGCCTGCGCCCGGCGCAAAGCCGAGTGCTCATTCTGGTCACCGACGGCGCCAATAACGGCGGGCAGATCCATCCCATCACTGCCGCGCGCCTGGCGGCCCAGGAGCATGTGCGCATCCATACCATCGGCATCGGCGCCGACCCCAGCGCCGATGGCGCACTGAGCATGCTGGGGCTCAATCCCAGCCTGGACCTGGACGAGCCCTCACTGCGCGAGATCGCGCAGATCACCGGCGGTCAGTATTTCCGCGCCCGCGACGGCGACCAGCTGCAAGCCATCGGCGCCAGCCTCGACACCCTGGAACCGGTCGACCAGAAGCCCACCCAGGCGCGACCGGCGCAAGCGCTGTATAGCTGGCCGCTGAGCGCGGCGTTGCTGCTGAGCGTGTTGCTGGTGGTGCGCCAGAACTGGCCGAACAACCCGCTGCAACTGTTCCTGCGCAAGCGCCGCTTTCTGCCGACGGCGCCGCAATGGCGCGAGCGCCTGCAGCGGTTGCAACTGCGGAGGCGCAAATGATCGATGCGTGGCCGCATTGGTTCCGCCCCTGGTGGCTGCTGGCCTGGCCAGCATTGGTCTGGCTGCTGTGGCAATTGTGGCACCGGCAGAAACGTGCGGGGCGCTGGCAATTGCTGCTGCCCCGACACTTTCATGAGGTACTGCTGGGCGGTGGCAGCGGTCGTCAGAGCAAGGCATCCTGGATAGTGCTGGGCCTGGCGTGGCTGCTGACCGGGGTGGCCCTGCTCGGACCCAGTTGGCAGCGCATCGAACAGCCGGGCAGGACCGTCGTCGACCCGCTGGTGGTGGTGCTCGCCCTGAGCCCCGAGATGCTGGCCACCGATGTGGCACCCAATCGCCTGGAACAGGCGCGGCGCAAACTGCTGGACCTGCTCGACGCACGCCGTGATGCGCAGACGGCCATTATCGTCTACGCCGGCAGCGCGCACGTGCTGGTGCCGCTGTCCGACGACCTGGGAACCAGTCGCAACCTGCTGGAGGCGATCAAGCCCTCCATCATGCCAATCGAAGGCCAGCGCGCCGACCTTGGCGTACAGCGCGCGCTGGACTTGCTCGACCAGGCGGAACAGGGTCAGGGACGCATTCTGCTGCTGGCGTCGCAGTTGTCCGACGCCGAGCGGCGAGGTATCGCCCAACGGCTGGACCAGCACTCGCCACAATTGTTGATTCTGGGTATCGGCACCCGTGACGGTGCGCCGGTGAAGCAGGAGAACGGTGATTTCCTCAAGGACGAGCAAGGCGCGATTCGCTTGCCGCGCCTGGACAGTGTCGGTCTGCGCAGCTTTGCTGCCGATGTCGGCGGCCTGTACCGACAAGCGCGTCTGGACGATCTGGACCTGCGCAACCTGGGCCTTCTCGACCGCCCCACGGTGTTGCGTGGCAACGGCAAGACACAGCAGCTGGACAGCTGGGCCGATCAAGGCCACTGGCTGCTGCTGCCCCTGTTGTTGCTGGCGGCGCTCGCCGGCCGCCGCGGCTGGCTGTTCTGCCTGCCGCTGTGCCTGTTGATGGTGCCGCAGCCCAGCTATGCCTTCGATGTTCAGGACCTCTGGTTGCGCCGCGATCAGCAAGGCCAGGCCCTGCTCGAACAACAGCGTCCGGCCCAGGCCGCGCGGCGCTTCGCCGACGCTCAGTGGCAGGGCATGGCGCTCTACGAGGCGGGGGACTACGCGGCGGCGGCCGAGCGCTTCGCCCAGGGCGACAGTGCCCGCGACCACTACAACCGTGGCAACGCCCTGGCTCGCAGCGGAGAACTGGAAGCTGCCCTGGACGCCTATGAGCAGGCCCTGGAGCGCCAGCCGGACCTGCAGCCGGCGCTGGACAACCGTACGCTGGTGGAACAGCTCCTGCGCCAGGCCCAGGCCGAGCCTCCTGCAGTTTCCGCAGACCAGGCCGACCGCCCCCGCGCACCCGGTGCCACGGCGCCGGACGCCGAGGATCCCGGCGCGCCCACGACCGCCGACGACCACCCGCCAGGCAGCGATGCAACGAGTGGCCGGGAAAGCCCTTCCGGTCAGGCTGGAGGAGAACAGAACCAGGCACAATCCCCGGCGCCGGCGCAGCCGCCCAATGACGAGTCCACGACCCGGCCGCCGTCACGACCAACCCAGACCACTCTGGATGCCGAACAACGCCAAGCTCTGGAACAATGGCTGCGACAGATTCCGGACGACCCGGCCGAGCTGTTGCGGCGCAAATTCTGGTATGAACAGCAACAACATCAGGACAAGAGTCGATGAGTCGCTTCAGCGCCCTCTGCATCAGTGCAACCCTGGCCGTGCTTGCCCAATGCGCGCATGCCGCCACGCTGGTGGCCAGCGTCGATCGCTCGCGGCTCAACTCGGGGGAAACGGTCGAACTCACCCTGGAAACCAACGACGTCACGCAGTTCGGCAAGCCCGACCTGACGCCACTCGAAGGCCCGTTCGAGGTGCGCGACACGCGCCAGGTCAATCGCCTGACCAGCCTGGATGGCGACCGCCAGGCCACGACCCGCTGGATCATCACCCTGCTCCCGCGACAGACCGGCAGCGTTACCATCGCTGCGCTGCAACTGGGTGAACTGCGCAGCCAGCCAATCGTGCTGCAAGTGCTGCACAGCGACCAGCCGCTGCGCGCCAACATGGCCCCGGTGTTCATCGACGCCAGCCTGGATGAAGACAGTGTCTATGTGCAGGCCCAGGCGGTGTTGACCTTGCGCATCTATCACTCGGTGCCCCTGTACGACGACAGCAACCTGACGCCTCTGCAACTGGCCGACGCGCGCATCGAGCCGCTGGGCGGCTCGCGCACCTTCGAGAAGATCATCAACGGCGTTAGGCACGGGGTCATCGAGATGCGCTATGCGATCTATCCGCAACGCAGTGGCGAATTGATTATTCCCGCCCTGGCATTCACCGCCACCACCGTCGAGCCGACCGCACCTGGCGACAGCGCCAACAGCGCGCCGCGGCCCGGCAAGCTCATGAAGGTGACGTCCGCGCAGATGTCCTTGACGGTCAAGGGCGTGCCAGCGGCCTACCCCGCCGACACGCCATGGTTGCCGGCACGCAGCCTGAGCCTGAGTGAAAGCTGGAACCCCGACCCGCCGAGCAGCCAGGTTGGCGATTCTCTGACTCGCACACTGGAGGTAAAGGCCGAGGGGCTCTCCAGCGCGCAGCTGCCGGCCTTGCCCAGTACCGTAGTGGAAGGCCTGCGACGCTACCCGGATCAGCCCCAGTTGAACAACCAGAACGGTGAACGAGGTCTGATCGGCAGCCGCCAGGAACGCGAGGCACTGGTACCGGCGCGCAGTGGCACCCTGCAATTGCCAAGTGTCGAGGTGGTCTGGTGGAACACCCATGAAGACCATCTGGAGCGCACCGGTCTGCCCGCGCGCAGCCTGGAAGTTGCCGGCAACGCCAGCCTGATGGTCGATACCCCGGTTGGCGCCGCCGATGTCGACCCCGATCTTGCGTGGCCATGGAAACTCGCCAGCGTGACGCTGTTGTTCACCACCATGATCGGCTTCGCCCTGTGGTGGCGGGCTCGTGGACAACCCGCGGTATTGCGCGCAGCGCAGAGTGGGCCCAACCCGCGCACTCTGCTCGACGACCTGAAACGCGCCTGCCAGGCCAATGATCCTCAGGCAACGCGCCAGGCCCTGGACGCCTGGGCTCGGCAGCAACCGGAGACGCTGGCCGACATGACGGCGCGCGTCGTGCCGCTGTCCGACGCACTGGATGGGCTCAATGGCGCGCTCTACAGCGAAAGTGGCCAATACTGGCAGGGTGAGGAGCTGTGGCGCGCCATCGGCAGCCTCCTGCGCACCGAGCCGCCCCTGGAGCCTTCCGCAGAAAACGCCGGGTTGCCGCCGCTGTACCCCAAGTAATCCAGAGCCATGCGCTCGTCACCTGGTGGGAAGCCTGTGAACTGCACGCACCTTGTGGGAGCGGGCTCTGCCCGCGAATGGAGCGGCATGGTCCGCCTGACACACCGCGCCGCTCTTTTCGCGGCCACGGGCCGCTCCTACAAGGGTTGCTAAATCCGTGTAGGAGCGGTCATCGGCCGCGAAGGATGTACCCAGACTGCCTGACACACCGCGTCGCTGTTTTCGCGGCCACTGACCGCTCCTACAAGGGTTGCGAAATCCGTGTAGGAGCGGTCATCGGCCGCGAAAGGTGCACCCAGACTGCCTGACCCACCGGGGGGCTCCCGACAGGGTGCAGCAGATCTAAATTGGCTTGTGTTCGGTATGGGTCCAGTCGTGCAGCAGGCTGTAGGCCACCGCCAGCAAGGTCGGACCGATGAACAGGCCGATGAAGCCGAAGGCCAGCAGTCCGCCAAACACACCCAGCAGCACGATCACCAATGGCAAGTTGCCGCCGCGGCTGATCAGATAAGGTTTGAGGACGTTGTCCACGCCACTGATGACGAAAGTCCCCCAGATGCCAAGGAAGATCGCGTAGCCGTAGTCGCCCTGCCAAACCAGCCAGGCGGTGGCCGGTATCCACGCAAGCGGCGGCCCCATGGGGATCAGGCTGAGCAGGAAGGTGACAATGCCAAGTACCAATGCCCCGGGCACACCGGCGATCAGGAAGCCGATCAAGGCCAGGATCGCCTGGGCGGCGGCCGTACCGATCACTCCGTTGACCACCCGTTGCACCGTGCCTGCCACCAGATCGATGTAGTACCCGGCACGTTCTCCGATCAGACGTTCTAACAGCCGCAGCACGAAGGCTGCCATGCGTGGCCCGTCGCGATAGAAGAAGAACACGAAGACCAGGCTCAGCGTGAGTTCGAGGATCCCGCCGCCGATCTGCGCGCTGCGCGCCAGCAGGAAATTGCCGACTTGCCCCAGGTAGGGCCTTACGCTGGCCAGGAACGCTGCGCCCTGCTCGTCGAGAGTGTCCCAGATACCGACCAGGCTCGCACCGACCAGAGGAATGCCGGCCAGCCATTGAGGCGCATCGGGCAGCCCATCGACCTGCACGTCACGAATGAACGCCGTCGCATCGCGCACATGGTCGGCCAGGTTGAAGCCCAGCCAGACCAGCGGCAATACCACCAGCAGCATCCAGCAGCCGGTGAGAATGCCGGCCGCCAGCGACTCGCGGCCATTGAGCCAGCGGGTCAGCAGCCGCATCAGCGGCCAGCTGGCGTAGGCCAGGATCGCCCCCCACAGCAGGGCTGAACAAAACGGCGCCAGTACCCAGAGGCAGGCGCCGAGCAGGGCCAGCAAGACAATCTGTACCAGCAGGCGATCGTTACTCGGCATCAATGCTCCAAAGGCGACGCAGGCTCAACGAATGATTTCCAGATGCAGCCCCTTGACGCTTTCGTTACCGGTTTCCAAGCGAGCCGCGCGCACACCCTTGGCGACCAGGGCGTCGCGCCAGGCAGCCGCCGCAGCGCTCGATACAGCGGATACGCTTACCCGAATCGAGCTGTCGAGTTGCAGGCTGCGGGCGAGCAAGGCCACCCAGGTGTCATCAGGCGTTTCGCCCATGGCCGGGTAATCGAGATCACCGGTGCTGCGCAATTCGTGCAGCACTGTGGCCGGGGTGGGCAACAACTCGCCCAGTGGCGCATCGGCGACGAAGTTTTCGACGTGCAGATAGGCGCGACGGTTGCCACGGGTAATGGCGTAGATGGCGGTCAGAGTGTTGTCGTCCGGGGCCGCCTGGCGCAGCAGCACGAACGCCTGCTGCTCGTCGGCGCCCGACAGCCGCGCGCCATCGAAGACATCGTTGACCCACAGGCTGCTTTCACCGCAGTCGCGCGCCTGACACCAGTACAAGGTGTGCGCACCGCCCTGCTGCAGGGCCTCGCGGGCATCGTTGAAGGCTTGTCGCGCGGTCTGGGTTTCGGGAAGTTCATACGTGGTGGCGCTGACCTGGCCTTTGGCATTGACCTGGCCGTCCATGCGCAGCTTGCCGCTGATCTTGCGCAGCGACCCCAGTGGGTAGATGCGTTCCTTGTCGACCGCAGGACGTTGGTCGACGACCTTGGCGTCCGCCGGCGCGGGCAACTCGGCGCCCACGGCTGGGGTGCTCAGGACCGATGTGCTCAGGGCGGCGCTGCCCAGCAGCGCGGCGAGTACCGGCAGCAGCCGCTTCGAGGCACTCATGAGGGCAGCAAGGCGTGGTGACCCGGAGGGCCGTAAACGAGCGTAGCAGCGAGTTCCATCGAGGTCTTCTCCTGTTTCAACCTGCCAAGCCTCGGCAGTTGACTGCTGCAAGTCAAGGCATCACCTGGAAGCGATTGAAACAGTCTGCGACAAGCTTAGCTCCAGTTTCGTCATCGAAGTGCAAAGCGCGCCCACCCGGCACGGGCTGCGGGTGCACGGGCGGTGGGCCCGGCAACACGATAGCGTGCGCGCCGGGCGAGTGTTCGCGCGTCGCTCAGCGGGCCGGCGGATTCTGTCCCAGCGGCACCACGGCCACCGTCAGGCGCGAAATGCAGCTGGCTTTGCCGTCGTCGCCCTGCAGGCGAATGTCCCATACGTGAGTGCTGCGGCCAATGTGCACCGCACGGGCCACGCCCGTTACCCGGCCACTGCGCAACCCGCGCAGATGGTTGGCATTCACCTCCAGGCCCACACAGTAGAAACGCTCGGTGTCGATGCACAGGAAACTGGCCATGGAGCCCAGGCTTTCAGCAAGCACCACCGAGGCGCCACCGTGCAGCAGACCGAACGGCTGATGGGTCCGGGCATCAACGGCCATGCTGGCGGTCAGGGAGTGCGCATCGAAGCTTTCGAAGCGGATATCCAGCAACTCGCCAATGGTGTTTTTCTGCGCGGCATTCAATCGTTCGAGATCCGGTTCGGTACGCCACAGGCTCATGGGAGTATTCCTGACAAGTTAGGGATGATGAACGGCGTGCAGGGACATCAGCCCGGCCAGGGGCCAGTCGCCGTGCAGCTCGGCCAGGCTGGCGGTCTGCATGGGCTCGGGCTCGCGCAAGTTGCCATGAGCCAGCAGGCTCAGCAGGTTGCCCACCAGCGGTTGGTGGCTGACCAGCAGCACGTTCTCCATACCCAGCGCCTGCAAGTGCCCGGCCACCTCCAGCGGATCGCTTTCGGGCGTCAGCCACGGCACGGTCTGCACCGCTGGGGCGCCGTGCAGCACGCCATGGACCAGAGCGGCAGTCTGCTGCGCGCGTACATACGGGCTGGCGAGAATGGCATCCAGAGGTTGATCGTGCAGGCGCGCCGCGCTGGTCAGCACCTGTCGCTCGCCCACCGAGGTCAAGGCCCGCTCGGCATCGCTGCGGGCATGGCTGACGGCTTCGCCGTGGCGCAGTACCCAGAGCTTCATGGCTTGGGCTCGTCGGCCACGGGACGCGCCGCGCCTGCGTCATAGATGGCTTCACCGTCGGCGGGACGCGCCTGCGGCCAATCGGAAAACGGCCAGGGCTTCTGCTCGGTATGGAAGCTGCCGAAGCGACCGATCTGGGCCAGGTAGCGGCTCAGGCTGTCGCCGAAGGTCATCATTGCAGCGTTCGGCGCGCCCTGGACCAGGCGATGGATGAGTTGCACCAGCACCAACGCGCCGAGCAGGAACTGGGCAACCTGCCAGACCAGCACGAACACCAGCATCCAGAGCACGCGCAAAAGGATGGCCTCGCGGCCCGGATCGTTGAAAGAACGGTTCATCGCGTATTCCTCAGTTGAAGCCACTGGTGGAAATGAAATCGACATCGGTCTTGGGTTCGGCGCGCATCAGCAGCTCGATCACCTGGTTCAGCGTACGCCCTTCGAACAGGATTGCGTGCAACCCTGCCACCAACGGCATATAGACCTGCAGTTCCTGGGCCTTGGCCTTGAGCACCTTGAGCGTGTTGACCCCCTCGGCCACCTCGCCCAGACGCGATACGGCATCTTCCAGGCTCAGGCCTTCGCCCAGCGCGAAGCCTACTTGATAGTTGCGGCTCTTGGGCGACGAGCAGGTCACGATAAGGTCGCCGACTCCGGCCAGGCCGAGAAAGGTCATGGGGTTGGCGCCCTGGCTGACGGCAAAACGCGTCATCTCGGCCAGGGCACGGGTAATCAGCATGCTTTTGGTGTTCTCGCCCATGCCCAACGCCACCGCCATGCCGGCAATGATCGCGTAGACGTTCTTCAGCGCGCCGCCCAGCTCGACGCCGAAGCGGTCGCTGCTGGCATAGACACGGAACGTGCGCCCGTGGAGGACGGCCTGGACCCGCTCGCAGAGGGCTTCGTCGGCGCTCGCCACCACCGTGGCAGTCAGGGCATGTTCGGCGATCTCGCGGGCCAGGTTGGGCCCGGACAACACGCCGATACGCGCGTCTGGCGCGACCTCTTCGAGGATCTCGCTCATCAGCTTGAAGGTCTGCGCTTCGATTCCCTTGGTCAGGCTGACGAGCATCTTGCCGCTCAGCTGGCTGGCGTGCACGGCAAGCACGCTGCGCAAGGCACTGGACGGCAGCGCGACGAAGATCAGCGCACTGCCGGCGATGGTCGCGGGCAGGTCGGTGACCGGCATCACCCCCGGCAGGATCTTGATCCCCTTGAGGTAGCGCGGATTCTCCCGGTTCAGGCGAATCGACTCGGCTTGCTCGGGGTCGCGCATCCACTGGCGAACCGAATGGCCGTTCTCGGCCAGCAAGTTGGCCACGGCGGTGCCGAAACTACCTCCTCCCAGCACGGCTATCGGCTGCTCTTGAGTCATATCCCATCCATTTGGTCGAGTTGAGGGCGATCGGGAGCATTATACGGAGCCGCCCCGACACGACCAGCCCCGGCCTGCGCCGCGGTAACAATACGGCTGGAATTGTCGCTCTGACCGGTTAACATGCTTGACTGTTCAACTCGATTCAGGCCCAGTCGTGTCCGCCACTTTCCCATTGCATCGCGCCCTGACATGAAGTTTCGCCTGAACCGCGACATTCATACGCGTACCCAGATCATCAGCGTCGGGCCGGCCCTGCTGCTGACCCTGCTGCTGATCGGTTTCTTTACCTTCGTGCGTTTGCAGGACCTGCGCCAGGAGCTCAATCACACTGGCCAACTGATTGCCAACCAGCTCGCGCCCGCTTCGGAATACGGCGTGGTCACCGACAATGCCGCGGTACTGGAAGGGCTGCTCGGCGCAACCCTGGCCACTCCCCACGTTCGCTTTCTGGAGATTCAGGACCAGACCGATCGGCGTCTGGCCTATGTCGAGCAGCGGGTCAGGAACGAGCACCGGTCGGCCCATGTCGTAGTGTTCCAGGCGCCGATCCAGATCCGTGGGGCATTTCTGGAGGACCACCGAGCGCAGGTGCAACAGCATCTGGGCAGCGCCAGCAGTGGCGACTACCTGGGCCGGGTGATCGTGGGCATGTCCGACGACGCCTTCAGCGAACGCCAGCAGGAAATCGTCCTCAAGGCCGGCGTGCTGGCACTGTTCGCGCTGTTGTTCACCTATCTGCTGGCCCGGCGGCTGGCGCGCAGCCTGGCTCAACCCATCAGCGAGATGAGTCGGGTGGTCAAGGCCATCGGCCAGGGCGAGTTCGACAGGCCACTGCCCATCGTCGACGACAGCGAGCTGGGGCATCTGGCCGGGCATATCAATAACCTTGCCAAAGCCCTGGCCAAGGCCAGCCACGAACAGCATCAGGCCATGCAGCAACTGATCCAGACCCGCGAGGAGGCCGAGCGCGCCAACAGCGCCAAGTCGGATTTCCTGGCGATGATGAGCCACGAGCTGCGCACTCCCATGAATGGCGTGCTGGGCATGCTGCAGCTGCTCGAAACCACCGTGATGAGCCATGAACAGCGCGACTATGCCCAGGTGGCAACCGAGTCCACCGAGCACCTGCTCAAGGTCATCAACGACATTCTGGATTTTTCCCGCATCGAGCGAGCGGCGATGGAACTGGAACACATCGGTTTCGGCCTGCACGAATTGATCACCAGTTGCGTGCAGGCCTTTCAGCACACCGCTCGGCAACGCAAGCTGGCCCTCGAACTGACGCTGGCCGAGGGCATCGAGGGGTTGCAGGTGGAGGGCGATCCGACGCGCATCCGGCAGATTCTGGTCAATCTGATCGGCAATGCGCTGAAGTTCACCGATGAAGGCGCGGTACACATCAATGTGCATTGGCAGGTACTGGATCACCAACTGATCTGGCTGACCTGTACCGTGCGCGATACCGGGATAGGCATCGGCGAAGATCGACTGGAGAGCATGTTCGATGCCTTCGCCCAGGCCGACAGCTCGATCTCGCGGCGCTATGGTGGCACCGGCCTGGGGCTGCCCATCGCGCGTACGCTGGCCGAACGCATGGGTGGCACGCTGCGTGCGCAAAGCAAGGAAAAGCACGGCTCGCTGTTCACCCTGGAAATGCCGCTGGCGCTGAGCCAGCAAAGCCTGGCCCGGCCGACGGCGGTGCCCAACCTATCCGGCAGCGACGACGGCATCGGCCACAGCGTATTGCTGGTGGAAGACAATGCGGTCAACCAGACAGTGATCGAAGCCATGCTGCGCAGCCTGGGCTACGCCGTGGATGTCGTCAGCGACGGGGTCGCAGCGGTCAGCCAGGTACGTGCACACCCCTATTCGGTCGTGCTGATGGACTGCCGTCTGCCGGTACTCGACGGTTACCAAGCCTCGCGGCAGATCCGCCAGATTCCCGGACGCGCAGAGCTGCCGATCATCGCCTTGACCGCCAACGCGCTGCTGGGCGACCGCGACACCTGCCTGGATGCCGGAATGAACGATTACCTGGCAAAACCGTTCAAACGCGCAGATCTGCAACAGGTTCTGCTGCGCTGGACGAGCTGAACGCGCGCTGTGGAATGGAGGCCGGATGTCCTCGCGATAGCGCCCGTTGCTGGCAAGAAATGCTAAAGTGCGGCAGTCTTGTACATCCATTCGGACAAAGCCTGCTGTCTGGCATTATAATTTCAGTGAACAAGTGTACTTCCGTATCGCTTGCGCTGTGACTTTCACTACAACGCAATAGTCTATGTGTAGGCTGCCGACCCAGGCGTTGATTCTTCTGGTCGGTCGGGAAGATCTGCCCCCTGCCACCAGGGACTATTGAGGAGCTCGCATGACCAAACAAAACGCCTTTACTCGGGAAGATCTGCTGCGCTGCAGTCGTGGCGAGCTGTTCGGCCCAGGTAACGCGCAACTGCCCGCCCCGAACATGCTGATGGTGGACCGTATCACCCATATCAGCGCCGAAGGTGGCAAGTACGGCAAGGGTGAATTGGTCGCCGAGCTGGATATCAACCCGGACCTTTGGTTCTTCGCCTGCCATTTCGAAGGCGATCCGGTGATGCCGGGCTGCCTGGGCCTCGACGCCATGTGGCAGCTGGTCGGCTTCTTCCTGGGCTGGCAGGACCTGCCGGGCCGTGGACGTGCGCTGGGCTCGGGCGAAGTGAAGTTCTTCGGCCAGGTGCTGCCGACGGCCAAGAAGGTCACGTACAACATTCATATCAAGCGCGTGCTCAAGGGCAAGCTGAACATGGCCATCGCCGATGGCTCAGTCAGCGTCGACGGCCGCGAGATCTACACCGCCGACGGCCTTCGGGTTGGCGTCTTTACATCCACCGAAAATTTCTAAGGGTTATCCGCATGCGCCGCGTTGTTATCACTGGTCTGGGCATCGTTTCGTGCCTGGGCAATGACAAAGACACCGTCTCCGCAAACCTGCGTGCAAGCCGCCCTGGCATCCGCTTCAACCCGGAATATGCCGAAATGGGTCTGCGTAGCCAGGTTTCCGGCTCCATCGACCTCAACCTGGAAGAGCTGATCGACCGCAAGGTATACCGCTTCGTCGGCCATGCGGCCGCATACGCCTACCTGGCCATGCAGGATGCCATCAAGGATTCCGGCCTCACCGACGAGCAGGTGTCCAACCCGCGCACCGGCCTGATCGCCGGCTCGGGCGGCGCCTCGACCTTGAACCAGATGGAAGCGTTGGACATCCTGCGCGAGAAAGGCGTCAAGCGCGTCGGTCCGTACCGGGTCACCCGCACCATGAGCAGCACCGTTTCGGCCTGCCTGGCCACCCCTTTCAAGATCAAGGGCCTGAACTACTCCATCGCCTCGGCCTGCGCCACCAGTGCGCACTGCATTGGTACGGCCATGGAGCAGATCCAGATGGGCAAGCAGGACGTGGTGTTCGCCGGCGGTGGTGAAGAGGAGCACTGGAGCCAGTCGTTCCTGTTCGACGCCATGGGTGCCTTGTCCAGCAAGCGCAATGACACGCCCGAAAAAGCGTCGCGTGCCTACGACAGCGACCGCGATGGCTTCGTCATCGCTGGCGGCGGTGGCATGGTGGTGGTCGAGGAGCTGGAGCACGCTCTGGCCCGCGGTGCGCACATCTATGCCGAGATCGTTGGCTACGGCGCCACTTCCGATGGCTACGACATGGTCGCGCCAAGCGGCGAAGGCGCCATCCGCTGCATGCAGCAGGCGCTGTCCACCGTCGACACCCCGATCGACTACCTGAACACCCATGGCACTTCCACGCCGGTGGGCGACGTGGCCGAAATGAAGGGTGTGCGTGAAGTCTTCGCTGGCAAGTATCCGGCCATCAGCTCGACCAAGAGCCTGTCCGGGCACTCGCTGGGCGCCGCTGGCGTGCACGAAGCCATCTATTGCATGCTGATGATGGAAGGCAACTTCATTGCCGGCTCAGCCAACATCGATGAGCTGGACCCTGCCGTAGCCGATCTGCCAGTGCAGACCGTTACCCAGGAAAACGTCGAAATCAATACCGTGATGAGCAACAGCTTCGGCTTCGGCGGCACCAATGCCACGCTGGTACTCAAGCGTTGGCAGGGGCAGTAGGGTTCGCAGCCTTGCTGAAAGACGGCGCCTGCGGGCGCCGTTTTTTTTGCCTGCAATCGGTTGATCGACTGCGGTTGAACCCCCTGGATGGCACAACCCTCTATACAGTGTGACTCGAGCACACCAACGAAGGGATTTCCATGGCTATCACCGTGATTACCGAACCTGGCGACGGATTTCGCCACAGCATCGACATCGATGGCCGACACGCTTTTCACACCGACCTGCCCGAAGCCTTGGGCGGTGCAGGCTCGGCACCCTCCCCCCACGACTATTTCGACGCCGCACTGGGTGCCTGCAAGGCCCTGACCTTGAAGCTCTACGCCCAACGCAAGAACATTCCGCTCACAGGAGTGAATGTGGAGGTCAAGCGCGATGCGAGCGAAGAACCCACCGGCAAGTACCGTCTACAGGTCAAACTCACCCTTTTGGGCAACCTGACGGAAGCGCAGCGCCATGATCTGGACGTGGTGGCCGACCACTGCCCGGTGCACAAGCTGATGACCAGTGCAGCGATCGATATCGAGACGTACCTGGCCGAGGTCCAATAGCAGAGCACCCGGTTTCAGTCAGGCCCGCTCCTACAGTGGCTGTGCAATTAATGTAGGAGCGGTCATCGGCCGCGAAGGCTGGATGCGGTGTGCCTGAAACCGCGCGGCGTATTCTTCGCGGCCACTGGCCGCTCCCACAGGTATCGCGGAATCAGTGCAGGGACGGTTCAGGCCTGAAACACTTCCTCGAGCAGGTTGTGCATTGCCTGAAAGGCGCGAGCCGAGACCTTGGCATCGTACATCTGCACACCTGGGTTGTTGGCCTCGGTGTCGGTGAACGAATGGTAGGCTCCGCCATAGCTGGTCAACTGCCAATCCACATCCGCCGAGTTCATCTCGGAACGGAAAGCGGGCAGCTGTTCGGCCGGCACCAGGGGGTCGGCGTCGCCGTGCAGCACCAGGACCGAACCCTTGATGTCATGGGCATCGGCCGGGTTGGGCGTGTCGAGTGTGCCATGGAACGAGACGGTAGCCTTGAGCGCCGCGCCGGTACGTGCCAGCTCCAGCGCACAGCAGCCGCCGAAACAGAAGCCGAAGGCCGCCGATTGCGCTGGATCGACAGCGGCATGGGTCTGCTCGTGCAACTGCTGCAACGCCACCTGCATGCGCTTGCGCAACAAGGCGCGATCGTTCTTGAGCGGCGTCATGGCAGCCGCCGCTTCATCGTTATTGCCTGGACGCACACCCTGACCGTACAAGTCGACCAGCAGCACCACATAGCCCTTGGCAGCCACCGACTGGGCGATACGTTCGGCACCTTCGCTGACGCCCATCCAGTTCGGCGCCATCACCAGCCCCGGACGTGGCGAGACGATATCGGTGTCGTAGACCAGGCGGCTTTCATAGGCCTGCCCGTCGATTTGGTAGACAACGGATTGAACGGTCAATGTGCTCACGCTTGCATCTCCAAAAGTCATGACTGAAAACGAAAAAGCCCGCCGAAGCGGGCTTTTTACCTGGACTGTTTAAACGGACAACTCGACCAGCAGCTTGTTCAGACGGCGAACGTAAGCCGCAGGATCTTTCAGGCTGTCACCAGCGGCCAGGGCCGCCTGATCGAACAGGATATGGGAGAAGTCGGCGAAACGATCTTCGCTCTGCTCCACATCCAGCTTGGCGATCAGCGGGTGGTTGGGGTTGAATTCGAAGATCGGCTTGGAGTCCGGCACCTTCTGCCCGCTGGCTTCCAGAATCTGGCGCATCTGCATGCCCAGGTCCTGTTCGCCGATGGCCAGGATCGCCGGCGAATCGGTGAGGCGATGGGAAACCCGCACTTCACTGACCGAATCACCCAATGCCGCTTTCAGGCGCTCGACCAGGCCTTCCTTGTCCTTGGCGATTTCTTCCTGGGCTTTCTTGTCTTCCTCGGAATCCAGCTTGCCCAGATCGAGGTCGCCACGGGCAACGTCGACGAAGCCCTTGCCGTCGAATTCGGTCAGGTAGCTCATCAGCCACTCGTCGATGCGATCGGTCAGCAGCAGCACTTCGATGCCCTTCTTGCGGAAGACTTCCAGGTGCGGGCTGTTCCTGACCTGGGCATAGGACTCGCCGGACAGGTAGTAGACCTTGTCCTGGCCTTCCTTGACCCGTGCCAGGTAGTCAGCCAGGCCAACGCTCTGTTCACCGCTGTCGTCGCTGGTGGACGCGAACCGCAGCAGGCCGGCGATCTTTTCCTTGTTGGCGAAATCTTCCGCAGGACCTTCCTTGAGGACCTGGCCGAAGTTCTTCCAGAAGCCCTTGTACTGCTCTGGCTCGTTCTTGGCCAGCTTCTCGAGCATGTCGAGGACGCGCTTGGTCAGCGCCGTCTTCATCGAGTCGATGATCGGGTCTTTCTGCAGGATCTCGCGCGATACGTTCAGCGACAGGTCGTTGGAGTCGACCACGCCCTTGATGAAGCGCAGGTACAGCGGCAGGAACGATTCGGCCTGGTCCATGACGAACACGCGCTGCACGTAGAGCTTGAGACCACGCGGTGCCTCGCGCTGGTACAGATCGAACGGAGCACGGGCGGGCACGTACAGCAGCGAGGTGTATTCCAGCTTGCCTTCGACCTTGTTGTGGCTCCAGCTCAGCGGGTTCTCGTAGTCGTGGCCGACATGCTTGTAGAACTCCTGGTATTCCTCGTCCTTGATGTCGGTACGCGGACGGGTCCACAGGGCGCTGGCGCGGTTGACGGTTTCCCACTCCTGCGCCGGTGCCTCTTCGCCTTCGGCGGGCGAGCTTTCCTGGGGCAGCTCGATCGGCAGGGCGATGTGATCGGAGTACTTCTTGATGATGTTGCGCAGACGGTAACCGTCGGCAAATTCGTCTTCGGCGCTTTTCAGGTGCAGAACGATACGGGTGCCACGCTCGGCCTTTTCGACGTTGGCGACTTCGAAATCGCCCTCGCCTTTGGAGGACCAGTGCACGCCTTCGCTCGCAGGGCTGCCGGCGCGACGGCTGTACACATCAACCTGGTCGGCGACGATGAAGGCCGAATAGAAGCCCACGCCGAACTGGCCGATCAGGTGCGAGTCCTTCTTCTGGTCGCCGGTGAGGTTCTTCATGAAATCGGCAGTGCCGGACTTGGCGATGGTACCCAGGTGGGTGACCACATCGTCACGGTTCATGCCGATGCCGTTGTCTTCCAGGGTAACGGTCTTGGCGGCCTTGTCGAAGCTGATGCGAATTTTCAGCTCGCCGCCACCTTCGAGCAGCTCAGGCTTGGCCAGCGCTTCGAAACGCAGCTTGTCGACAGCGTCGGAGGCGTTCGAGATCAATTCGCGAAGGAAGATTTCCTTGTTGGAATACAGCGAATGGATCATGAGGTGCAGCAGTTGCTTCACCTCGGTCTGGAAGCCCAGGGTTTCCTTTTGAGTTTCCACACTCATGGTCATCAAACTCCAATCAGATGGCAGGTGCCGCCTATGAGCGGCGGGATGACAAGGAGATGGGGCCGCCGATCGGGATTTCAAGGGGGCTCGGGCCTGCGAGTTGGCCAGCATCCGGGTACAGACCTTTTCAGCCAGGGCCGTCGTGAAAACCACGCGTGTGCTTGATCGGTACAGCAAGGTCATGGAAAAACCTGATTGCGATCCGATACTTATATATAACCGCAGTGATGGAACTTATATCCGGCGCACACCCTCTTAGCCTCGTAGATACCCAATAAGGAGAAACATCATGCGCAAGACACTCGCTTACTCCCTGATGCTGGCTGCCACCCTTGGCCTGGCTGCCTGCGACAAGAAATCCGAAGACAAGGCTCAAGACGCTGCAGAGCACCGTCAGGAAGCGCAGGAAAAAATGGATTCGGCTCAAGACAAGATGAACGATGCCGCCAAGGAAAACGCCAAGGCCAACGAAGCGGCCATGGAGTCGAACAAGGCTGCAGCTCAGGAAGCTACCAAGTCCGACTCGAGCATGCCGGTCGCACCAGGTACCACTCCGGCCACCCAAGTGCCGCCAGCCAAGAACTGATTGATCGGCGGCGTCCGCTTCGCGGGCAGAGCCCGCTCCCACAGGAGCGAGCTCGAGCTGGCGATGAACGAGCCGCGATCAAGACAAAAAAAATCCCCGAACCAGTCGGGGATTTTTTATGCCTGAAGACTATAGGCGATCAGTCTTCGCGATAGCGACGCAGCTTCAACTGCTTGCCAGCGACACGGGTGTCCTTGAGCTTGCTCAACAGACTCTCCAGACCATCTTCCGGCAGCTCGACCAGGCTGAAGCTGTCGCGCACCTGAATGCGACCGATGGCTTCACGGGCCAGCCCGCCTTCGTTGAGGATGGCGCCAAGCAGGTTCTTCGCGGCGATGCCGTCGCGAGCACCCAGAGCGGTACGGCAGCGTGCTCGACCTTCGCCCAGGGGCATTGGCGCGCGGCGCTCACGGTCACTGCGCTCAGGGCGATCACCGCTGCTGGTGCGTTCGCGCAGAGCGCTGGTCGGCACCAGAGGCTGCTCCTTCTCGACCGCATCCAGGGTCAGCGCCTGGCCATTGGTGGCCTTGCGCAGCAGGGCCGCGGCCAAGGCGCGCGGGCTGCAACCGATGTCGGCGGTCAGGCGATCGAGCAACTCGCCATGAGTGCTTTCGGCGTCTGCGACCAGCGGAGCCAGGCTGTTGGTCAGCTTCTTGATGCGCGCATCGAGAACGGCCTGGCCGTTGGGCAGGCGAACCTCGGCAACCTTCTGCCCAGTCACACGCTCGATCACCTGCAGCATGCGGCGTTCACGTGGCGTCACCAGCAGCAGCGCACGGCCTTCGCGACCGGCACGGCCAGTACGACCGATACGGTGCACATAGGACTCGGGGTCGTACGGCATGTCGACGTTGAACACGTGAGTGATGCGCGGTACGTCCAGACCACGGGCAGCGACGTCGGTAGCGACGACGATGTCCAGGCGACCATCCTTGAGCGACTCGATGACGCGCTCGCGCTGGTTCTGGGCGATGTCACCGTTGAGTGCCGCGGCCTTGTAGCCTTTGGCTTCCAGGGCACTGGCCAGGTCGAGGGTGGCTTGCTTGGTGCGCACGAAGGCGATCAGCGCGTCGAACTCTTCGACTTCCAGCAGGCGCAGGACAGCCGAGGTCTTCTGGTCGGCGTGAACCAGCAGGTGAGCCTGCTCGATCGCGGTGACGGTCTGAGTCTTGGTCTGGATCTTGACGTGCTTGGGGTCACGCAGGTGACGTTCGGCGATCGCGCGGATCGACTGCGGCAAGGTGGCCGAGAACAGTACGGTCTGGCGAGTCTCGGGCATGGCCTTGAAGATGACTTCCAGGTCATCCATGAAGCCCAGCTTGAGCATTTCGTCGGCTTCGTCGAGCACCAGGTGATTCACGGTGGCGAGGACTTTCTCGTCACGGCGCAGGTGGTCGCACAGACGGCCGGGGGTGGCGACGACGATTTGCGCGCCGTTGCGGATTGCTTTCAACTGCGGGCCCATCGGGGCACCGCCGTACACGGCCACTACGGTAACGCCAGGCATCTGCTTGGCGTAGGTTTCGAATGCAGTGGCTACTTGTAGCGCCAACTCACGGGTTGGCGCCAGGATCAGGGCTTGCGGCTCGCGCTTGCTCGGGTCGATACGATGCAGGATCGGCAGAGCGAAGGCCGCGGTCTTGCCGGTGCCTGTCTGCGCCTGGCCGATCATGTCATGACCGGCGAGAATGATCGGGATCGATTGTTGCTGAATAGCCGAAGGCTCTTCGTAGCCGGTAGCGACTACAGCGGCAACAATGTTCGGATGAAGTTCGAGAGCGGCGAAGCCGCCGATTTCCTGGGTCATGGGTCTGCCTCTAAGTGCATCCGCAAAGACCCATGCTCCAAAGCTGCGCATGCCTTGTAAGACTCGAGAGTCACCCTGGCAGCTTTGTCGGCGGGGATTTGCGAAAACGATTGAATGAAAGAATCGTTAGGGAGAGTCCGCGGAACGGACATGCAGCCGAAGCTGTCTTCGGGGGATTGCGCTACCTAAACGTGGCCTGGTTAAAGACCGGCGCGCACTATACCTGAAAATGGCCGCGACGTGAGACTTTTTTGAACCATCGTGCCGCGTGGACAGCAGAGCCACGCGGGCTTTGCGCGAATTGACGGCGCAGTCTATTTTAGCAGAGACGCCTGCGCAGGTGCGGCAGCTGAAACCTTTCACTCAAAACACTCCGAGGATGCCGTCATGCCCACCCCCTGCCCCGGCAAGGTCAGTTGCGAGCTGCGCGAGCACGTCATGCTCATCGGCCTGGACCGCCCTGCCAAACGCAACGCCTTCGATCTGCCCATGCTCGATGCGTTGAGCCTGGCCTACGGCGCGTTCGAACGCGAGCCGGCGGCACGCGTGGCCCTGGTGTTCTGCCATGGCGAGCACTTCACTGCGGGGCTGGACCTGGCCGAGGTGAGCACGCGCCTCAGCCAGGGCTGGCAGGTGCCGCCTGGGGGCTGCGATCCCTGGCGGGTGTCGGGTGGGCCGGTGGTGAGCAAGCCGGTCATCGTCGCAGCCCGAGGTTATTGCCTGACCGTGGGCATCGAGCTGATGCTCGCGGCCGACATCAACCTGTGCGCCAGCAATACCCGTTTTGCCCAGATGGAGGTGCAGCGCGGGTTGTTCCCCTTCGGCGGCGCCACGCTGCGCCTGCAGCAGATCGCCGGCTGGGGCAACGCCATGCGCTGGTTGCTGACCGGCGATGAGTTCGATGCCCATGAAGCATTGCGCCTGGGTCTGGTGCAGGAAGTGATGGCCAGCGAAGACCTGCTGCCCAACGCCCTGCAGCTTGCTCAGCGGATTGCCCGGCAGGCACCGCTGGGTGTACAGGCGACCCTGGCGTCGGCGCGCCTGGCCGTGAGCGAAGGTGAAGGCGCCGCCAGCCGTCAGTTGGCCGCAACCAGCGGGCGCCTGTTCGCCAGCGAGGACGCGCGCGAAGGTCTGGCGGCCATGCAGCAGCAGCGCCCTGCCCTGTTCCGAGGCCAATAGCGCCGCCAGTGGCGCGGCGCACTGCCTCAGCTGGCCGGGCGCACCAGCTCGATCAGCCCCTGCAGCGAATAGCCCAGCCGGGGCGCCAGGGCCTCGGCACGCTGGCACAGGCCGGGCATGTCCAATACCTGCTCGAAATCGGCCGGCACCATGACGATGACATTGCCCTCCTTGACCGGCAGTTCCCAGTAGTGTCGCTGGTAGAGCCCACGCAACAAGGCCGCCCCAAGCGGCTTGCCATCGTCACCCGCCCATTGGTTGATGATCAGCCAGCCCTCGGGATTCAGGCGTTGCTGGCACTGCTCCAGGAACCGCCAGGCCAAGTGGGCGGGCGCCGGACCGTGGTCGGTATACAGGTCGACGAAGATCAGGTCGGCGGTTTCGGCGGTGGGCAGCAGTTCGAGCGCGTCGCCGACGCGGATGTACAGCCTTGGATCGTCTTCCAGGCCCATGTATTCGATCGCCAGGCGAGGCACGTCCGGGCGCAGCTCGATGCACTCGACGTCGTCGAGCGGGAGGAACTTCAGGCAGGCCTGGGTCAGGGTGCCTGCACCGAGGCCCAGGAACAGCGCGCTTTCGGGTTGCGCATGGCAGAGCGCGCCCACCAGCATGGCGCGGGTATAGTCGTATTCCAGCCAGCTGGGGTCGGCCGTGAACGTGCAGCTTTGTTCGATGGCGTCACCGAACTCGAGGAAACGGTAGTCGGCGACTTCCAGCACGCGGATCATGCCCCAGGCGTCGTGCACCTCGGCCAATACGTGCTCGGTGCGTTCGCGGGGTTGCGGGGTGTCTTGGTCTTCCACCTGGAGGCTCGTCACGACGAATGAAAGCGCCGATTGTGGCATTAATCCGCCGCGGCCGGCACCTTGTCTGGCGGCTTGTGCCTCAGACCCTGAACAGCAGCAGGATGGCGCACAGCAGGAGGAACACGCAGAAGCTGCCGCGCAGCACTTTTTCCGACAGGCTGTAGGCGATCTTTACCCCCCAACTGATACTCAACAAGCCGCCAATGGCCATCGGCACACCCATGGCCCAATCGACGTGATGGTGCACGGCATAGGTCAAGAGCGTCACGCTGGTACTGGGCGCGGCCAGGGCCAGCGACAGGCCCTGGGCCATGATCTGGGTGGTGCCGAATACGCTGGTGAGCACGGGCGTGGCCAGTACGGCGCCGCCAACCCCGAAAAAGCCTCCGATCACCCCGGAAAAGCCACCCAGTACGGCAAGCCAGGGCCAGGCATGACGCATCTCGCTCGTACCGTTCACGGGCCGCAGGAACATCTGCGCAATGTTGTAGACTACCAGCGCCAACAGGAAGGCAACGAAGCCCACTCGCATCGACGCCGGATCAAGCCCTGCGGCGAGCACCGAGGCAAGCCAGGCGAACACCAGGCCACCGCTGGCCAACGGTATTGCATGTCGCCAGGGAATGGGGCGACGCTGGTGGTAACGCCACAACGCCAGGAGTACGTTGGGCACGACCATCACCAGCGACGTGCCCTGGGCCAGTTGCTGGTCCACGCCGAACAGCACGCCGAGTGCCGGGATCGCGATCAAGCCTCCGCCGATGCCGAACACCCCGCCCAGCGTGCCCATCACCGCACCCAATGCAATGTAGAGCAATGTTTCGAACATACTGCCTCTCTATCCACCGTGCATCGTCCAGCCGTGCATCCTACCAGTGTGACCGCCGCCGAAGGATGTAGAAGTGCTGCACAACCTCGAACGAACTATGCGCGGTGTTTGTAGCTCGAAATCAACACCAGCTTCACGAAGGAACGAGCGAAGCGCCGAAACCTGCGAACGGCGTATCGCCTAATGCACTTGCACCAATGGAAAAAGGATCAGCATGAACACCGAATCCATTCACGACGAGGCAGTCAGCGCCGACGACAGCCTGCTGCTGGATAATCAGCTGTGTTTCTCGCTGTACTCGACATCGCTGCTGATGACCAAGGTGTACAAGCCCTTGCTGCAGGCTCTGGGGCTGACCTACCCGCAGTACCTGACCATGATGGTGCTGTGGGAAAAGAACGGCATGACCGTGGGCGAAATCAGCACCCGCTTGCTGACCGACCCAGGCTCGCTGACGCCCCTGCTCAAGCGCCTGGAGGCCGAAGGCTTGCTCAGCCGTACCCGCAGCAAGGACGACGAGCGCGTGGTGATCGTCGAGCTGACACCCCAAGGCCGCGCCCTGCGCGACAAAGCCGAGTCGGTACCGCTCAACATCGTCAAGGCCAGCTGCCACAGCAGTGCCGAGCTGCGCGCGCTGCAGAGCAGTCTGCTGGCGTTGCGCAAGAACCTGCAGCAAGGGCTCTGATACCCCGTCCGAAGACTTGGCGCGCAGGTGCTATCATCGCGCATTACCTGCCCCAAGGACCGAATGCACCCCATGGATTATCGCAAGCCTTCAGATCGCAAAAGCATGCACTCGCGGATCGTCCAGGAGCTGGGAATGCAGATCGTCTCCGGCCGCTTCAAGCCTGACGATCGCTTGCCCGCCGAAGCCCTGCTGTGTGAAGAATACGCGGTCAGTCGTCCGGTGCTGCGCGAGGCCACGCGCGTGTTGGTGGCCAAGGGTCTGGTGTATTCCAGGCCGCGGGTGGGTTCGGTGGTCAAGCCGCGCCGTGAATGGCACATGCTCGACCCCGACGTCCTGCACTGGGTGATGCAGAGCACGCCGCAGAACGAGTTCTTCGCCTTGCTGACCAGCGTGCGCACCATCATCGAGCCGGCAGCGGCGGCGCTGGCCGCCCAGCACGCCACCGAGGCCGAAGTGGCTTCGATTGGCGAGGCCTACCAGCGCATGGAAGCGGCCGGGTCGGTCGATGATGTGCTGCAGCCGGACCTGGATTTCCACAGCCGCATCGCCGATGCGACTCACAATGACCTGCTCGCACACCTGTGCAACATGTTGTCGCTGGCCTTGCGTGAGGCCCTGCGTCATTCCAACCGGCGACCCAACCTGCACGAGTTGGCCCTGCCGCGGCACAAGGCAATCCTGACTGCCATCGAGAACGGTGACGCCCTGGGCGCCAGGCATGCCACGCTGGTCCAGCTCGACGACGCACGCAACGCGCTCAGCGTGGTGCTCGGACGCGCCGAATCGCTCTAGGCCAGGTCAGCACTCCGGCGGCGCAGCGATCAACGACCACGCAACCAGAGCAGGAAGCGCGAAGCGAACTCGGGCACCGCGCTGAAGATGTACCCGTTGACCGCCAGATTGGCCAGCGACACCACCAGGAACAGCTGGGGAATGCTCAGCTTCGCTACGCTGAGCAGGAGGATCGACACGATCGCCGAGACCACCATAAACAGCGAGTTGAGGATGTTGTTGGCCGCGATGACCCGCGCGCGCTGCTCGGTGGCGGTGCGTGACTGGATCAGCGCGTACAGCGGAACGATGTAGAACCCGCCAAAGACGCCCAGGCCGAGGATGTCCAGCAATACCCACCAGGTCTGATCGTGACCCAGCACCGTCAGCCAGCCTTGTGGCTGCGCGGCCTGCACGACGCCGTTGGAATGCCACCACAGCAGCACCCCGAACAGCGTCAGGCCGAGCGCACCCAGCGGCACCAGGCCCATCTCGACCTTGTGCCGAGACAGGCGCTCGCACAGCATCGAACCCAGCGCGATGCCCACCGAGAACACAGTGAGGATCAGGGTGACCACGGTTTCGTCGCCGTCCAGCCACTGCTGGGCATAGGCGGGAATCTGGGTCAGGTAGACGGCGCCGACGAACCAGAACCAGGAGTTGCCGACCAGCGAGCGCGAGACCGCGCGGGTCTGGCCCAGGCCCAGGCGCAGGGTGAACCAGGTTTGCCGGGCGATGTTCCAGTCCAGCACCAGCCCCGGATTGGCAGCGCTGACCGGTGGAATGCTGCGGCTGGCGACATAGCCGAGCACGGCGACCGACAACACGGCGGTGGCGACGACGCCGGCATAGTTGGCGGACGACATCATCACGCCCGCACCGATGGTGCCAGCCAGGATCGCCAGAAACGTGCCCATCTCCACCAAGCCATTACCCCCCACCAGCTCTTCAGGCCGCAAGGCCTGAGGCATGATCGAGTACTTGACCGGGCCGAACAGCGCCGAATGGGTGCCCATGGCGAACAGTGCGACGAGCATCAACCACAAGTGATCGAAAGCCAACCCGACCGCACCCACCGCCATGATGACGATCTCGGCCAGCTTGATGGCCCGGATCAGGCGGTCCTTGGCGAACTTTTCGCCGAACTGCCCGGCCAGCGCCGAGAACAGAAAGAACGGCAGGATGAACAGCAGCGCGCAGAGGTTGACCCAAACCCCGCGGTCGCCCTCGATGGCAAGCTTGTAGAGGATCGTCAGGATCAGCGATTGCTTGAAGATGTTGTCGTTGAACGCACCCAAGGCCTGGGTCACGAAAAACGGCAGGAAACGGCGCTTGCCGAGCAAGGCGAACTGCGACTGCTGACTCATCGATCCTGTACCTGAATGATGTCGCGTGGACTGGGCTCTGGCGGGGGGAGACGAGGGCTCGGGCAGCAGCGGCATCGTCGGCGCACAGCATAACGCTATACCGCCTATCGCCCAACTCGATGACAGTGGCTGCGACCATGGTCGGCGCTGACGCCACCGCGTGCGCCGTGCGAGACTGGCGGGTGCCCGCTTCGACGGGCTTCCGCCTGCCCCGTTCCGGAGTCACCGATGTCGTTGTCCAGCGGATTGATCGCCACCGTCGCCCTGGCCTACATGGCTGTGATGTTCGCCATCGCCTTCTATGGCGACCGCCGCAGCACGCCGCTGCCGCCCCGTGTGCGGGCCTGGGTCTACAGCCTGTCGCTGGCAGTGTATTGCACCAGCTGGACGTTTTTCGGCGCGGTGGGCCAGGCGGCCGAGCAGTTGTGGGCGTTCCTGCCGATCTACCTGGGGCCGGTGCTGCTGATGCTGCTGGCGCCGTGGGTGCAGCAGAAAATGGTGATGATCAGCAAGCAGGAGAACATCACCTCAATTGCCGACTTCATCGCGGCGCGCTATGGCAAGTCGCAGAGCCTGGCGGTGGTGGTGGCGCTGATCTGCCTGGTCGGCGTGCTGCCCTACATCGCCCTGCAGCTCAAGGGCATCGTGCTGGGCGTGAACCTGCTGATCGGCGCCGGTGCCGACGCCACCGGCACCCGCGTACAGGACACCGCCATGGTGGTGACGCTGGTGCTGGCGCTGTTCACCATCCTGTTCGGCACACGCACGCTGGACGTTACCGAGCACCACCGCGGCATGGTCCTGGCAATTGCCTTCGAGGCGCTGGTGAAGTTGTTCGCGTTTCTGGCCGTGGGCATTTTCGTCACCTACGGGCTGTACGACGGTTTCGAGGACCTGCTCGACCAGGCCATGCTGGCGCCACGCCTGGAAGCCTACTGGAAAGAGACCATCAATTGGCCTTCGATGGTGGTGCAGACCGGGGTGGCGATGATGGCGATTCTTTGCCTGCCACGGCAGTTCCACGTCACCGTGGTGGAGAACACCGACCCGCAGGACCTGCGCCTGGCGCGCTGGGTGTTTCCCGCCTATCTGATCCTGGCCGGGCTGTTCGTGGTGCCGATCGCCCTGGCCGGGCAGATGCTGCTGCCCAGCTCGGTGATTCCCGACTCGTTCGTCATCAGCCTGCCGCTGGCCGAAGCCCACCCGGCCCTGGCCTTGCTGGCCTTCATCGGCGGTGCTTCGGCAGCGACCGGCATGGTCATCGTCGCCAGCGTGGCGCTGTCGACCATGGTTTCCAACGACATGCTGCTGCCCTGGCTGCTGCGTCGGCAAAGTGCGGAACGGCCCTTCGAAGTGTTTCGCCAGTGGATGCTCAGCGTCCGCCGAGTGAGCATCGTGGTGATCCTGCTGCTGGCCTACGTCAGCTATCGCCTGCTCGGCTCCACCGCCAGCCTGGCCACCATCGGCCAGATCGCCTTTGCCGCCGTGACCCAACTGACGCCGGCAATGCTCGGTGCGCTGTACTGGAAACAGGCCAACCGGCGCGGGGTTTTCGCCGGGCTGGCGGTGGGCATCTTTCTCTGGTTCTACACCCTGGTGCTGCCGGTGGCCGCGCACAGCCTGAACCTGCCGCTCGATGTGTTCCCCGGCCTGGCCTGGATCCACGGCAACCCGTTCGGCCTGCCCATCAGCCCCATGACCCAAGGTGTGGTGCTGTCGCTGGCCGGCAACTTCATTCTGTTCGCCTGGGTGTCGGTACTGTCGCGCACCCGCGTCAGCGAACACTGGCAGGCCGGGCGCTTCATCGGCCAGGAAATCAATGCCGGGCCCCACGGCCGCTCGCTGCTGGCGGTGCAGATCAACGACCTGCTCAACCTGGCGGCACGCTTCGTCGGCGAGGAGCGGGCACGGCAAAGCTTCCTGCGCTACGCCTATCGGCAAGGCAAGGGCTTCAACCCCAACCAGAATGCCGACGGCGAGTGGATTGCCCACACTGAACGGCTGCTGGCCGGTGTGCTGGGCAGCTCGTCGACGCGTGCGGTAGTGAAGGCGGCCATCGAAGGCCGCGACATGCAGCTCGAAGACGTCGTGCGTATCGCCGACGAAGCCAGCGAAGTGCTGCAGTTCAACCGTGCCCTGCTGCAGGGCGCGATCGAGAACATCACCCAGGGCATCAGCGTGATCGACCAGTCGCTGCGCCTGGTGGCCTGGAACCACCGCTACCTGGAGCTGTTCAATTACCCGGAAGGCTTGATCAGCGTGGGGCGGCCGATTGCCGACATCATCCGCTACAACGCCGAGCGCGGCCTGTGCGGGCCCGGCGAGGCGCAGGTACACGTCGCCCGGCGTCTGCACTGGATGCGCCAAGGTCGCGCGCACACCTCCGAGCGGCTGTTTCCCAACGGGCGGGTCATCGAGCTGATCGGCAACCCGATGCCGGGTGGTGGCTTCGTCATGAGTTTCACCGACATCACCGCCTACCGCGAGGCCGCCCAGGCCCTCAAGGACGCCAACGAGGGCCTGGAACAACGGGTGACCGCCCGCACCCACGAGCTGTCCCAGCTGAACCAGGCGCTGACCGAAGCCAAGGGCCATGCCGAGTCGGCGAACCAGTCCAAGACGCGCTTCCTGGCGGCGGTCAGCCACGACCTGATGCAGCCGCTCAACGCGGCACGGCTGTTCTCTGCGGCGCTGTCCCATCAGCCGGGCCTGTCGGCCGAAGCCAGCCAGCTGGTGCAGCACATGGACAACTCCTTGCGCTCGGCCGAAGACCTGATCAGCGACCTGCTGGATATTTCCCGTCTGGAGAACGGCAAGATCAGCCCGGACCGCAAGGGGTTCGCGCTCAATGAACTGTTCGACGCGCTAGGGCCGGAGTTCAAGGCTCAGGCGCGGGAGCAGGGCCTGGATTTTCGCCTCAGGGGCAGCAACCTGCGCGTCGACAGCGACATCAAGCTGTTGCGGCGTGTGCTGCAGAACTTCCTCACCAATGCCTTTCGCTATGGGCGTGGCCCGATCCTGCTGGGTGTGCGGCGCAAGCCCGCTGCGCTGAGTCTGGAGGTGTGGGACCGAGGCCCGGGCATTGCCCGCGACAAGCTGGAAATGATCTTCGAAGAATTCAAGCGCCTGGACAGTCACCAGACCCGTGCCGAGAAAGGCCTGGGGCTGGGCCTGGCGATTGCCGACGGCCTGTGCCGGGTGCTCGGCCACCCTCTGCAGGTGCGCTCATGGCCCAGCCATGGCAGCGTGTTCAGTGTGACCGTGCCACTGGCCGGCGCAGACACTGCAAGCGCCCTGCCCGCGCCGCTGCCCATCAGCCAGCCGCTGGGTGGCGTCCGGGTGCTCTGCGTCGACAACGAAGACAGCATTCTGCTGGGCATGCACAGCTTGCTCAGCCGCTGGGGGTGCGAGGTGTGGACCGCGCGCAATCGCCAGGACTGCGCAGCGCTGCTGGCCGCCGGCAAGCGGCCGCAATTGGCGTTGGTGGATTACCACCTGGACGCGGGCGAAACCGGTACGCAACTGATGGCCTGGCTGCGCACCGCGCTGGCCGAGCCGGTGCCGGGCGTGGTGATCAGCGCCGACGCGCGCCCCGAAACCGTCGCCCTGGTGCACGCGGCCGGGCTGGACTACCTGGCCAAACCCGTGAAGCCTGCGGCCTTGCGGGCGCTACTCAACCGGCACCTGGGCCGGCACTGACACGCCGTCGGCATCGGCCTCGGCGCCGCTGTCCTGGTGGGCCTCGGTCATGGCGCGCTCGAGCAGGTCGGGCGGCAGGCTCTTGCTGGCACGGGCGCCCAGCAGCTTGAGCTGTTCGCTGCGGCTGACCAGGTTGCCACGTCCTTCGGTGAGCTTGTTGCGCGCCGCGCCGTAGGCCTTGTCCAACTGCTGCAGGCGGTTGCCGACTTCGTCGAGGTCCTGGATGAACAGCACGAACTTGTCATACAGCCACCCGGCGCGCTCGGCGATCTCGCGCGCGTTCTGGCTTTGCCGTTCCTGCTTCCACAGGCTGTCGATGACGCGCAGGGTGGCCAGCAGGGTGGTCGGGCTGACGATGACGATCTGCCGGTCGAAGGCCTCCTGGAACAGGTTGGGCTCGGCCTGCAACGCCGCCGAGAATGCCGCCTCGATGGGCACGAAGAGCAGGACGAAATCCAGGCTGTGCAAGCCATCAAGGCGACTGTAATCCTTGCCGGAAAGGCCCTTGACGTGATTGCGCAGCGACAGCACGTGCTGCTTCAGAGCCGCCTGGGCGATGGCGCCGTCTTCGGCGGCGATGTATTGCTGATAGGCAGTGAGGCTGACCTTGGAATCGACCACCACTTGCTTGTCGCCGGGTAGCATGATCAGCACGTCGGGCTGGAAGCGCTCGCCATCCGGCCCCTTGAGGCTGACCTGGGTCTGGTACTCGCGGCCCTTTTCCAGGCCGGCATGCTCCAGCACCCGCTCCAGAATCAGCTCGCCCCAGTTGCCCTGGGTTTTCTGGCCCTTGAGGGCCTGGGTCAGGTTGGTGGCTTCGGTGCTCAGGCGCTGGTTGAGCTGTTGCAGGCGCTCCAGTTCCTTGCCCAGGGAGAAGCGCTCGCGGGCCTCGTTCTGGTAGCTCTCTTCAACGCGCTTTTCGAACGACTGGATACGCTCCTTGAGCGGGTCAAGCAGTTGCCCCAGGCGTTGCTGGCTGTTTTCGGCGAACCGTTGCTCGCGCTCGTCGAAGATCTTGCCCGCCAGTTCGGCGAACTGCGCGCGCAGTTCGTCCCGCGAACCCTGCAGGTCGTTCAGGCGTTGCTGGTGGCTGTCCTGCTGTTCGCGCAATTCGGCTGATAGCCCGGCGCACTGGGCATCGAGGCGACGCAACTCGGTTTCCCGGGTGCTGCGCTCGATGCTCCAGGCGTGGGCGGCATCGCGGGCATTGTCGCGTTCGTTCTGCAGCAGTTCGACCTCGCGGCGCAGGCCGGCCAGTTCGGCTTGCTTGGCCGAGTTGGCCTGGCTGAGGTCGCTGACCTCGTCGCGGCAGGCATCGAGTTGCGCGCTCAGGCCGTCCTGAGCCAATTGGGCGTTACTCAGGCGCTCGTCGAGCAAAGCGACCTGGGCCAGGGCGGCGTTGCTTTTGCGCTGCAGCTGCCAGGCCAGCGCCAGGCAGGGCAAGGCGGCCGCCAGCAGGCCAATCAACAGGCTGGTCACGTCCAGGGCCATGGTGTGCTCTCATGCGGATTCGATGAGCGGCAGTCTGAGGCCATCGGCCGCCAGGGGCAAACCGCCTGTCAGCCGCGGCGCAGATCGCTCAAGGCGGTCTGGGCGCCTGCATCGCCGGCACGGGCAGCCTGACGCAGGAGTTCCTGACCGATGCGCTGGTCGCGGGCGTTGCCGCAATCGCGGCACATCAACTGGCCAAGTCGGCTCTGCGCGACCACTACGCCTTCGCGCGCGGGTTGCTTGAGCATGCGTCCGGCCAGGTGCTTGACGTTGACCTTGTGGCCCAGGCGAGGGCTGTCGAGCAGCCAGAGGGCAACCTTGAGGGTGAAACGCTTGGGTGCGGCGGGTGCGGAACTTTTCATGACAAAACTTTGGGCAGATCGGAAAAGCGCGCCACTCTACTCTTTTTTCCCGGCGAATGCGCGGGGCCAGTGACCAGCGCCACACCCACCCCTCCAGTGGGAGGGTCCGTAGCCGCGAAGGGCGCAACGCGTTGGGTCAAGGGCACTGCGGTGGTCCCTTCGCGGCCACGGACCGCTCCTACGGGAGATGGCGCCCGATCCTCATGGCAGCGCATGACCACTGTAGGAGCGGTCCGTGGCCGCGAAGGGGCCGGCGCAGGCGGTCAGGTGGCGAGGGTTACGCTGCCGATGCCGGGGAAGTCGACTTCGATGCTGGCGCCTGGGGGCGCCCAGTGGATGCCGGTCCAGCTTCCGGTGGCGATCAGATCGCCCGCGCGCAGGGGGTTGCCCAGTGCGACAGCGTGTCGCGCCAGCCATGGCAGGGAGTTCAACGGTTCGCGGAACGGGTGGCTACCCAGGCCACGCACCACTTGTTCGCCGTCGATGCGCAGCGTTGCGGCCTGGCCCGACCAGTCGGGGATGGACGCCAAAGCCACCGGCATGCCCACAATCAGCCCCCGGTTCAGTTGCTGGTCCGCCAGTCGCAGCAAGGCATCGGCCTGGGCGCCGTTCTCCCAGCGCGTGTCGCACAACTCGATGCCAGGCATCCACGCGTCGATGGCTGCATACGCCCCAGCCAGGTCGGTGTGTTCATCCAGATCCCTGGACAGCCGCACGAACAGTTCGCCCTCGATACCGAACCCGTGGCAGTGGCCCGGTGGCACCTGCCAACCGGACGCCTGCACCGCGCTGGCCGGCACGCCGGCGGCGCTGATGAAACCTGCGGGCGCACCGCCCAGCTTCCACGCCCGTGCGGGCGCATGGGCGAACCAGCCCATTGCCTCGGCCACCCGCTGCTGCACCTCATACGCCTGCGCTTGGGTGTCCAGGTGCACACCGTCGACCGGCTGCCGCCGCTGCTCGCGCCAGGCGCGGATCAGCCGCTCGGCCACCTGCTCGACCGCGCTCATACCGGCAACTCGGTCTTGCGCCGACGCACCTGCGCCGGTGCCGGACGCTCGCAGGGCAAGAACTGGCCCCGCCCCGCTTCGCCCCGAGGCTCACCGTCCCATACCACCTCGCCGCGCGACAGCGTGATGGCCGGCCAGGCGCTCAATTGCATGCCGGCGTAAGGGGTGTAGTCAACGTTGTGGTGCAGCATTTCGTTGCTGATCGACACCGGCTGCCCTTCGTCCCAGATCACCAGATCGGCATCGGCGCCGATGGCGATACTGCCCTTGCGCGGGTACAGCCCGTACATCTTTGCAGCGTTGGTCGACGTCAGTGCGACGAAGCTTTGCGCCGTGATGCGCCCGGTGCGCACGCCTTCGGACCACAACAGCGCCATGCGGGTTTCGACACCGGGAATGCCGTTGGCGATCTGGTCGAACGACACGTCTTCGCCGTGGGCCTTCTTGCCATCGGGGCCGTCGTAACGAAACGGCGCGTGGTCGGACGAGAAGATCTCGAACGAACCGTTTTCCAGCCCGTCCCAGATCACCTGCTGGTTTGCGGCGTCCCGAGGTGGTGGGCTGCAGATGCATTTGGCGCCTTCGAAGCTGTCGTCGCAGCCCAGCGAGTCGGCGGTCAGAAACAGGTATTGCGGGCAGGTTTCGGCATACACCTTCAAGCCGTGGTTCTGCGCCCAGCGAATCTGCTCGACGGCCTCGCGACCCGATACGTGGACGATGAGGATGGGCACATCCACCAGTTCGGCCAAGGCAATGGCGCGGTGCGTGGCCTCGCGTTCCACCAGCATCGGTCGCGAGCTGGCGTGGTAGCGCGGCGCGCTGAGCCCGGCCGCCAGCAGCCGCTCGGTGAGCCAGGCGATGCAATCGCTGTTCTCGGCATGCAGCATGACCATGGCCCCTTCGCGGCGGGCCACGGACAGGGTTTCGAGAATCTCTCGATCGCCCAGTTTCAGCGCGTCGTAGGTCATGTAGATCTTGAACGAGGTATAGCCCTCGGCAATCAGTGCCGGCAATTCTTCACGCAAGACCTGCGGGGTCGGGTCGGTGACGATCAGGTGGAACGCGTAGTCGATGACCGGCTTGTTGCCTGCCCGGCGATGGTAGTCATCCACTGCTGCACGCAGGGTTTCACCCTTCTGCTGACAGGCGAAAGGAATCACTGTGGTGGTCCCGCCGCAGGCCGCCGACACCGTGCCACTGAAAAAATCATCGGCCATCACCGAGCCGTCGCCGGTGGGCTGGTCCAGGTGCACATGGCTGTCGATGCCGCCAGGGGTCACGTGCCGGCCGGCCGCGTCGATTTCCGCAAGGCCTGGGGGCAGCTCCAGGGCCAGGGCGACGATGCGCCCGTCGCGAATGCCGATGTCACTGGTGAAGGTGTCTGCGGCAGTGACTACGCGAGCGTTGCGAATAACCGTATCGAAAGGTTGCATATCAAGCCTCTTCAAGCAGTAGCCGGCCCCAGCCGGTCAAGCGACGTGTGTCCACGCCGGTCATGTTCAACATGTCCCAGAGCACCGTCGTCACCGTGTCGAACACCGGTACCCCGTGCTGGCGCTCCCAGGGTTCGGCACGGTGGGCGGCGTGCAGGTTGGTGCAGAAGGTGGTGATGGCCTCGGCACCGGCCGCGACCACCTCGGCCACCTGACGATCCAGGGTGGCTTCGTCCACTTCGGCAAAGGAGAAATTGTCCTGCAGCGACAGGTGGCTTTCGGCGCTGGCATCGATGCCCAGCGCGGCATAGTTGGCAACGATCTTCGCCTGTACCTCCGCCAGATACGGCGAGACCAGGCCCAGGCGGCGAATGCCGAAGCGCTGCAGCGCCTTGTTCAGTGCCAGCACCGAGGTCGTCGCCGGTATCGCCGTGGCCTCGGTAATGGCCTGGCATAGCGCAACGTCGGTCTCGAAACCCAGCCATCCGGCAGAGGTGCCGCTCCAGCCGATTACATCGACATGGGCATCGGCCAGCAAGCGCGCCGCGTCCAGAATCCGCTCGCGCTGGAACTGGCCCAGCGCGTCGGCGCTGAGGGCGATCTGAGTGACACTGAAGCGTGAGAAATGCACGCTGACTTCCGGCAGGCCGGCTATCAACGCCTGGGTCAGTGGCTCCAGTGCGGTGTTCGAGGAAGGCGTAAGCACGCCCAGGCGAATACGGCGGGTCATGCTGGACCTCCAGTGATCGCGTGCGAGGAAGGATAGGCGCGCAAAGGCTTTTCGCAACGTTGCCACAGGTCGCGGCACACGGTGTCGGCTGCGGCACGTACACAGGCTTCGTCGACCTGGGTCGAGCGGCCTTGGTCGATCACCACCCGACCGTCGACGATCACCGTTTCGACGTCGGCCCCGGTGGCGTTGTGCACCAAACTGCCCAGCGCATCGATGCAGGGAGTGAGGTGGAGTTGTCGATAGTCGAGGATGGCCAGGTCAGCCAACTGGCCGACCGCCAATCGACCCAGGTGTTCGCCCCAACCCAGCGCCGCGGCGCCGTTGACGGTGGCCATGCGCAGCACGTCGCGTGGTTGCCAATCGTCGGCCACCCGCCCGGCACTCAATCGCCCTACCGCCAGCGCCCAGCGCATGACCTCGATCATGTCGCCGTGCATGGTGTCGGTAGCCAGGCACAGGCGCGCGCCGGCCTGCAGCAGGCGACGCGTCGGCGCCACCCGTCCGGACATGGCGTTGCCGACCGGGATGTGCACGACATGAGCACCCGAGGCGCCGATGCGGGCGATGTCCTCGTCATCCACGTGAATGCAGTGACCGGCCAGCAGGCGCGAATCGAGCATGCCCAGCTCATCGAGCAGTTGCACCGGCGAGCGGCCGTGGGTAGCGCGCACCCAATCCAGTTCGTCCTGGCTCTGCGCCAGGTGCGTGCTGATCTGCAGACCATGCCGGCGGGCCAAGGCATCGATCTGGCGCAGGAAGTCCAGCGAGCAGGTATCGGGCGCGTGAGCGGTCAGGTGGGCCTGGATACGTCCGTCGGCTTGCCCTGCCCAGCGTTCGACGAAGGCCTCGGCGTGGTCCAGCTGGGCCAGGCCACGCTTCAGGTCGAAGCGCCGCGTGCCTTGCAGCACCGAGGCGAAATCGACATCGGCCAGACGTTGGCTGGCGAACAGGCGCACACCTGTTTCGGCCATGCCTGCCACTGTGTGCTCGGCATGCACGAAGCTGTCCACAAGCGTCGTGCAACCCGCCCGCAGCGCTTCCAGTGCACCGAGGCGGGACAACGCCAGTGCTTCTTCCGGGCTGAGCCATGAAGCCTGTGGCAGGCCGGGGGTGTAGGACGGCGCGAAGCCGCAGTCCGGCGCCACTCCACGGACGAAATTCAGGCCGGCATGGTAATGGGTATTGACGAAGCCGGGCACCACCACCCGGCCCGGCAGGTGCAGATGCCGCACGGCTTTGGGCGCAGCCTGGTCGGCTGGCCCGACGTGGGCGATGCGTTGGCCACGGATGCCCAGGCTCGCGGACTGCGCACGGCCGTCGACCGGGTCCAGCAGCACCGCGCCGGTAATCAGTAGATCCAGTGGATTGTCGATCATGCGGCCATCCACCCGCCGTCCACCATCAACGTGGTGCCAGTGATGAAGCTGGCCTCGGCGCTGGCCAGAAACAGCACGGCCTTGGCGACATCGTCGGGATGGCCCAACCGCGGCCAGGGGGTACGCTGCGTGGCCCGCGCCATCACCGCCGGGTCTACCGCCCGGCCACCGGCGCCGGTCTGGATCTTGCCGGGCGCCACCGCGTTGCAGACGATGCGCTGCTCGGCATAGTCGCCCGCAACCTGCCGGGTGAGGTAATCCACAGCCGCTTTGCTCACGCCATAGGCCAAGTCGTGGGGCGCGGCAATCATGCCGTGTTGCGAGGACAGGTTGACGATGCGTCCGCGGGTTTCACCGACTATCGCCTGGCCGACCATTTGCCGCACGGCAGCCCGGCAACAGCGGTAGACACCCCCGAGATTGACGTCCAGGACACGCTGCCAGTCGGCCTCGTCAAGCTCGAGCAAGGGCCGCGCGTGACGGATGCAGGCGTTATTGACCAGCACATCGAGGCGCCCGAAGCGCGCTACCGTGGTCTCGACCAAGGCCTCGACCTGAGCGCTGTCGGCAACGTCGGTCTGCACGAACAGGGCCTGATGGCCAGCGGCGCGAATCAGGTCGGCGGTTGGCTCGCCGCCCTCGATGACAGCCGTGGTGACATCGGCGATGACCACGCAGGCACCGTGGCTTGCCAGGTGCCAGGCAATGGCGCGGCCGATGCCGGATGCCGCACCGGTGACGATGCATACCTGGCCCGCCATGCTCGACGAGTTCGCCAAAGGGGTGGAAGTCATGGGTTCACTCTTGTCTGGGGGCCTGCCACCTGGGCAAGCCAGTGATGAAAATCGTGATCGGCAGCGTCGATGTCGAATCGCGGAGCGAAGCCGCAGTCTTCGCGCAGACGGTCGACCGCCATGCTCGCCCGGTCATAGTCGGCGTACAGCTCGATGTTCGGTGTTTCCCCCGGCGCCGCCAGACGCCAGCGGAAGTCCGGGAAACGGGTGGCCAGACGAGCGCACCATTGGCTGAGCGGCCATTGGAAACCAGCCGCCAGGTTATAGAGGGGATATCGCCACTGCGGCTGGTCCAGCAGGCAGCCGATGGCCTGCGCGGCGTCGCGGACATACAGCCAGTCGCGCAGGCTGTCGCGCGCCAGGATCGCCATGCCGCCACGGCGGGCCACTTGCAACAGTTGCAGGGGCGCGCTGAGGGTGTCGCGCACGCCGCTGTCGGCTTCCCAGGGCCCGAAGCAAGTGCCCAGGCGGCCGATGACCAAGGGCAACCCATGCAGTTGGGCAAGGCGCCGCGCCGCATCCTCGGCGCTGCGCTTGGATTGGCCGTAGAGGCCCTCGGGAGCCAAGGCGGAACGGGCTTCGTCGAGCAACGGCGCGTGACGCCCGGTGCTGCCGTAGACCGAGCCCGAGCTGATGTGCACCAGCCGCGACACACCGCACTCGGCGCTCGCGCCAATGGCCGCGAGTACCCCGCCCACGTTCACTTCGAAGATCGCCTGTGGCGCCAGAAGCTCGCGCTCGGCGTCGGCGGTGATGGCCGCCAGGGTCACCACCCGCTGGGGACGATGGCGACCCATGAGCGTGCGCAGGTCGCTCGCATCCCGCACATCGCCCTGATGCTCGATGAAACGTCCCGGCAATTTGGCGAAAACCGCTCGCGCGGCGTCCGGAATCGGCCCCAGGTCGAAACCGATCACTTCTTCACCCGCCGTCAGCAGGTGCTCGCTCAAGGCCAGGCCGACGAAGCCACTGCTGCCGGTGATCAGCGTCTTCATCTCAGGCATTTTCCCGCAGCGGTTCCGGGCGCAGCAGCGCCAGGATATGCCGCTTGTAGTCGTTGAAGGCCTTGCTGGTCGGGTCGCGCGGACGTTCCAGCTCGATCGGCAGCAACTCGCGGATGCGCCCTGGGCGGGCCGACATCACCGCCACATGGGTACCCAGTGCCAAGGACTCATCGATGCCGTGGGTGACGAATACGATCGTGCTCTGGCTCTCGCGCCAGATCCGGATCAGCTCGGCGTGCATGTCCATCTTGGTCTGTTCGTCCAACGCACCGAACGGCTCATCCATGAGGATCACTTCAGGGTTCATGAGCAATGCGCGGGCGATGCCCACGCGCTGATTCATGCCACCGGAAAGTTCGCTGGGAAAGTGGTTCTCGAAGCCGGTCAGGCCCACCATTTCGATGAATTTCTGCGCTTTCTCACGACGTATGTCCTTGCCCACGCCGCGCATCTTCAGGTGAAAGGCGACGTTCTCCCAGACCGGCAACCACGGCATCAGGTTGGCTTGCTGAAACACCACGCCACGATCGGCCCCCGGCGCGGTAATCGATTGCCCGCCCACGCTGACCGTGCCCTGGGTAGGGTGATCGAAGCCGGCGATCATGTTCAGCAGGGTCGACTTGCCGCAGCCGCTGGGGCCCAGCAGGCAGAGAAATTCGTTGCGCGCCACCGTCAGGCTGACGTCGTCCAGGGCAACGATGCCGGTGGGTCGCTTGGGGTCGTCGAACACGCGCGAGACGCGGTCGATGGTGATCAGTGCCATGCCTCAGCCCTCCTTCTGCAACGTGGAACCGCGCTGCCAGCGCAACAGGTATGCGCCCACCCGCTTGATCGCATAGTCACTGAGAAAACCCAGCAGGCCGATGCTGACCATGGAGGCGATGACGATGTCGTAACGCAGGAAATAATAGGAATCCCACAGCACATAGCCGACGCCGCTTTTCACCGCGACCATTTCCGCTGTGACCGTGAGCATCCACGCCGAGCCGATGGCGATGCGCAGGCCCGAGAAGATGCTCGGCAGTGCCGCCGGGAAGACGATGTAAAGCAATAGTTTGCTTGGCGTACCACCGGTCATGGCGCCTGCGCGCAACAGGTTGCGGTCGCAGTTCTTGACACCGTGAATGGTGCTCAACAGCACTGGAAAGAACGACCCCATGAACACCAGGAAGATCGCCGGTTTGTCGGCGATGCCGAACCAGATGATCGCCAGGGGAATCCAGGACACCGGCGGGATCGGGCGCAGAATCTGCAGCACCGGCTCGAACAGGTTTTCTGCGGTGCGCGACCAGCCGATGGCCATGCCTGCGCCGACGCCGAGCAAGGCCGCGATAGCGAAGCCTGCGAACACCCGGAACGAGCTGGCGGCCACATCGAGGATCCAGTGGCCGCTGTAGCTCTGCGTGTTGCCATCGGTGGCGAAGACCCAGTCGGCCCAGGCGATCATGACCTGGGACGGGGCCGGCAGCAGCGCGCGCGGCAAGATGCCGGAGCGGGAAAAGATCTCCCAGCCCACCAGCAGCAGCACCGGCACGATGCCGCGCTCGATGCGTTTGTACAGGCGCCGGCCCAGGGATGGGCCATGCCCTCGCCCGACCCCGTGCGCCTTGATGGCGGTACTTTTCATCTCAGTACCCCAGCTCGGTTTTCGGCTTGCCGGTCACCGCTTCCAGAAAGCTGTAGTCCAGGTTCTTCTCTACCTGCTCGCTGACATCGGTGCTGATGTACTTGAGGTCACGCATCATTTGCGCAATGGCTACGGCCGATGCGCGGTGCATGGCGTAGTCGGGGTAGAGGTTGTCGACCGCGCCGGTGGCGATGGCCTTGTCCAGCCCGGTGACTTTCTGGATGGTATCGATGAACAGCGGCTTGTCGTTGGCCATCAGGTCATTGACCTTGACGATGGAACGCACTGTTTCCTCGACGCCCTTGCGGTTGTCCTCGATCACATCGGAGCGGGTAACGATCAGGTTGGTCAACTTGCCAGCCGCCTGGTCGTAGGGAAAGTCGAAGAACTTGGCCGCCTTGACCTCGCGGATCTGCGTGGCGAACGGGTCCACCGAAGTGATCAGCTCCACTTCGCCGCGGCGCAGTGCCTGCACGTGGTCAGACGGGTTGGGGATGTTGATGAATTGCACATCCTTGTTGATATCGATGCCGTGCTTGAGGAACGCCCCACGCATATGGATATCCTGGGCGTTGCCGCGCGAAGCGGCGACACGGAAAGGCTTGTCTTCGGCCTTGTACTTGTCGATGAGCGCCTTCAAGCCGACCCAGTCGCCAGGCTGCAGCGGCAGGTCGTTGCCCACCAGAATCTGTGAGCCGCCGTTGATCTGCCCGGACACGGCCACCACGTCGAACCCCTTGTCCAGCGCGGTGGCGTAATGCAGGTAGGTGACCTGCGCCACGTCGATGCTCTTGGAAAGCAGCGCCGTGAGCACGTCGTTGCCGGTGTTGAAGGCAATGGCGTCGAGTTTCACCCCGGTGGCGTTTTGCGGCGTCAGCGACAACGGCGTGCAGTGGGCGCACTTGGCGTAACCGAGTTTGACCGGTTTGGCTTCGTCGGCATGGGACATGGCCATCATGCCGAGGCTCAACACCAAGGCCGAAAAGGCACGCTTGAGCAAGGTAGTGGACGAACGAATAGCTGGCATCGGGCTTCTCCAATTGTCACTAAAGGCTGAGGCTTTGTGGCAAAGAGTTTGCAACCGTTATGCCATGTTTGTGGCAGTGGCTGGAAACCGCGCTGGTTTCAAAGCGTGCCCATGGAGCTCAGGGGCTGCACAGCGGGGCCTCGCTGACCGCACGCAGCGGTTTTCGCGGTCGCAGACTGCGCCCGTGAGTACGGGCTGATCATGGCCAGGAAAGCGATCGCTGCGCGCCTATGGGTCGCCGTGGTGCATGTTTGGACAACCACACACCATTTTGTGACAATCCGCCATCTGACAGTAACGAAGCTTACGAGGAGCCTTTACGTGCTCGATCAACAAACATTCTCCCCCCGCCCGCGTCGTGTTCGCAGTACCGGGCAGATCCTGGGCACCGGCAGCACCCGCGATGGCATCTACGAACGCATCCTCAACGCCGTGATGGAACACCGCCTGATCCCCGGTACCAAGCTGGTGGAGGAGAAGCTGGCCGGGGTGTTCCAGGTCAATCGCACCCGCATCCGCGAGGTGCTGGCGCGCCTGGCCCATGAGGGAGTCGTCACCACCATTCCCAATCGGGGTGCGTTCATCGCCAGCCCGTCGGTGGAGGAAGCCCGGCATGTCTTCCAGGCCCGGCGCATTCTGGAGCCGGCGCTGATCCGTAGCCTGGTGGCCAAGGCCGACAGCCAGCAGTTCAGTCGCCTGCACGCCCACGTGGCTGAAGAACGCGCCGCTCGCGAGACAGGCGACAAGCGCGCGGTCATTCGTCTGTCCGGCGAGTTTCATCTGCTGATCGCGCAGATGGTCGACAGCCCGCCCCTGGTCAAACTGATGCGCGAGCTGTCCTCGCTGACTTGCCTGATCATTCTGCTGTACGACTCGCCGAACGTGCCTGCCTGCCCCAACCATGAGCACACCGAAATCGTCGAAGCCATGGAGCAAGGCCAGGTCGAGGCAGCCATCGCCCTGATGCTGGGGCACCTGGACCACATCGAGGCGACGCTGGACCTATCGGTGGAAGAAGAAGCCGAAGTCGACCTGCAGGCAATTTTCGGCTGACGCCCCACGCAACCTGACCGCCAGGAACCGCCATGAGACTGCTGATCATCAATCCCAATATCTCCCACAGTGTCACCGACCTGATCGAGGCAGAAGCGCACCGCACTGCGGCTGCGGATACGCAGATCCAGATGGCGACCGCGGCGAGCGGTGTGGCTTACATCGAGACCCGCTTCGAAGCCCTGCTCGGCGCCCACGCAGCGACGGTGATCGCCGGGGAGCGCCTGGGCAGCTACGACGCAGTGCTGGTGGCGGCATTCGGTGATCCCGGGCTGCTTGCGCTCAAGGAGGTACTGGACGTGCCGGTGGTGGGCATGACCGAAGCGGCATTGATGACGGCCGCCCAACTGGGCCAGAGGATCTCGATCATCGCCATCTCCCGGCGTATCACCAGTTGGTACCGTGAGTGCGTGGCACAGAACGGCATGCTCGACCGCCTGGCCAGTATTCGCCATCTGGACCGCCCGTTGCGCGACGCCGGCAGCGTTCAGGAAGATCATGCCGAGCGCCTACTGGAGCTCAGCCACCTGGCGGTGAACGAAGATGGCGCCGACGTGCTGATCCTCGCCGGCGCCCCACTGGCTGGGCTGGCACGGGGGTTGGCCGGTCGGTTGCCGGTTCCGGTGGTGGACGGCGTGTCGTGCGGCGTGGCCCAGGCGCAGTTGTTGCACCGCCTGCAGGCCGGTAGGGCCACCCACGGCAGCTTCGCCCGCCCACCGGCCAAACCCAACCAAGGCTTGCCAGCGGGGCTACAGGCCCTCCTGTAGCAGCGGCGCAAGCCGCGTCCGGGTTCACCGCGGTGTGCCTGCCAAACTGCATGTACCGCCGACGCGGCTTGCGCCGCTGCTACAGGGGTTGGGGGATGCCTTGGTTGCGCAGCATGGGCGCCTCGAACGACAGGCCCAGCACCCGCTCCATTTCCGCGGCGGCCTGAAGCACGCGCCCGTCCATGTAGCGCGCGGCAACCACCTGCAGCCCCACCGGCAGCCCGTGCTTGCCGAAGCCACAAGGCAACGACAGTGCGGGCACCCCGCAGTAGTTGAACACCGGGGTATAACCGGCATGTCCGCGCGGCCCGGCGGGCTGACCGCCAATGGTCGCGGGGCCCAATTGCCCCACGGCCCAGGCTTCCACCGGCGCGGTCGGACACAGCAGCAGATCATAGTCGTCGAAGAATGTGGCCAGGCTCAGCGACAGTCCGTTGCGCAATTCCAGCAAGCGGGCCGTGTGTACGCCGGAAAGCGCCCGACCTGTTTCAATCTGCGCCAGGATGTCTGGGTCCAGGCGCTGCAACTGATCATCTGCAAGCCCCCCGAACTGTGCGGCCAAAGCCGTATGCTGCAAGCCCAGCAACGCATAACCTTCCAGGGCGCCTGGCCAGCGCGGACTGGCGAGCTCGATGGACCAGCCATCGCGTTCCAGTGTCGCCAATGCGGCCGCCATGGCCATGGCCACATCGCTGTCCAGCGCCATGCCCAGGCCCAGGTCCGGCGACCAGGCGACCCGCAGCGACCGCTGGTCCCGCGACTGTCGAGCCAGCGACTGGGCACTGAAATGCGGCTGCGACAAGGGGTCGGCGGCGTACCAGGCGAACAGACTGCGAGCCATGAGGGTAACGTCCTCGACATCGCGCCCCAGCTGGCCGATCACCGAGAGCAGATGGTTGGGGTCGGCGAACCCCCAGGGATTGGGTACGGCGCCCAGGCTCGGTTTGAAGCCGACCAGCCCGGTGTGCGCGGCGGGACGCCGCGTGGAGCCACCCGCGTCGGTCGCCAGGGCCAACGGCCCCAACCCGGCCGCCACCGCAGCCACCGCGCCCCCTGACGATCCACCCGGAGTCAGTGACAGATTCCACGGGTTGCGGGTGGTGCCGTGCAACGGGTTGGTGGTGATGCCCTTGCAGGCAAACTCGGAACAGTTGGTCATCCCCAGCGCCACCCCGCCCAGCTCGTTCAGGCGTTGCACGCACCAGGAGTCGCGCGGCGCCACGAAGTCGGCAAACACGCTGGAACCGAAAGTCGCCGGTCGACCGCCCAACCAGAGGTTGTCTTTGACGCTGAACGGTACGCCGGCCAAAGGCAGATATTCCTTGGCGGCGACCCGCTGGTCGCTGCTACGCGCTCGAGCCAGCACGTCGGCCCGCTGATAATCGATGAACGCATTGAGCGACGGATTCAACCGCTCGAGACGATCGCACACCGCTGTCGCCACCTCGACCGCGCTTAGCTCGCGCGTATTGACCAAATGCGCGATCTGTTGCGCCTTCAAACGATGAATATCCATTCAGTGTCTCCTTGAACACTATCGATGACGCTGCCCCAGCAAGAAGCGCGCCGCTGCACGCGGGTTCCGGGATGACTGACCTTCGCTGTGGTGCTGCGCCGGAAAATGGCAACATTGTGGTGAAGACGAGAATAATGAGCACCGATTAAGTGCACTACTTAGTTAACCATATTGTGCACAATCTGAATTTACCTAGAGTCGAATCCAACCTTGGAGTGATTGCAAAACAAGGGGTTAGGTTGCATTGACACTGGGACGCGCTCGCTTGGCACATGCATTGCTTCGAGCCAGATAACCTAGTTCAGCACTGCGAGCCCCCGCATGAAGACTGCCACCGCCGGTTTCGACCTTACCCTGGACGACATCTTCCACCAGTACGCCGGCGCCACACCGGCGGTCGACCACATCACCCTGGAAGTGGCTGCCGGCGAGTTGGTCGCGCTGCTGGGGCCGTCCGGCTGTGGCAAGACCACCCTGCTGCGCATCATCGGCGGCTTCCAGCCGCAAACCTCCGGCAAGGTAGTGATCGGTGGCAAGCTCGTCGACCACTTGCCTGCGCATCATCGCGACATCGGCATCGTGTTCCAGAACTACGCCTTGTTTCCTCACTTGAGCGTGGCCGAAAACATTGCCTACGGCCTGGACGCTCGCCGCGTTCCACGCGCCCGCCGCAAGCCGCGCATCGATGAAATGCTCGACATGATCCAGCTCGGCCATCTGGCCGATCGCTATCCGCGTCAGCTCTCCGGCGGTCAGCAGCAGCGCGTGGCACTGGCCCGGGCATTGGCCGTGGAACCGCGAATCCTGTTGCTCGACGAGCCGTTCTCGGCCTTGGACAAAAGCCTGCGCATGGACATGCAGATCGAGATCAAGCGGCTCCAGCGCCAGTCGGGCGTGACCTGCGTGATGGTCACCCACGATCAGGAAGAAGCACTGTCGATGGCCGACCGTGTGGCGGTGCTGAACGCCGGCCGCCTGGAGCAGTTCGCCGCGCCTTCGAAGATCTACGATTCGCCCAGCAGCCTGTTCGTCAATACCTTCGTCGGCAACGCCAACGTGCTGCCCGGGACCCTGGAAAGCTACGCCGGGGAATCGGCTCGGGTACGCCTGGCCGACGGCAGCCTGCTGGCCTGCCGCACCCCGCAGGACGCTCGGCCCGGAAGCGCCGTAGTGGCATGCATCCGCCCCGAGAACCTGGAACTGACCACCGCAGGCGACGGGTTTCCCGCCCAGGTCGAACTGGGGCTGCCACTGGGCCCTTCGATCGTCCACGAAATGCTCACGCCCGGCGGACAGCGGATCAAGATCGCTTCGCCACGCGGCCTGGGTGCCGAGCCATTGAAGCCCGGCACTCAGGTGGGCCTGCGGCCTATCAGCGCCCACGCGATCACCACGTTTACCGCGCCCAGCCTGTAGCCCTGAACTGACCCGCACGAGGAATCGACGATGGATATTTCCCGCAGACGCATCATGCAATCCGCCCTGGCCTTGGGCGCACTGCAGCTGTTCCCGCAGCTGACCATGGCTCAAGCGCGCAATCTGGTGTTCGCGACGTTTACCGGCAGCTGGGAAGAAGCCCACAAGGCTGTGCTGGTGCCTGCCGCGCTGGAACACATGAAAGACGCGAACATCATTCTCGACCCGATGATCTCAGTCGACCAGATCTCCAAGGTCATGGCCTCCCGTGAACATCCGCCCATCGACGTCATGCTGCACGATCCGGGCCCTGCCCTGACCGCCATCGAACAGGGCTTGATCGAGCCCTACCCGGTGGCGGACAGCGCCTACTACCAGCAGTTGATGCCCGAAGCCCAAGACCCGATGGGGCCGAGCATCTTCTATCAGATCGTTGGCCTGACCTATAACCCGGACACCATCCAGACCCCTCCCGACTCCTGGATGGACTTGTGGAAGCCCGAGTACAAGGGCCGGGTAGGCATCACCAACATGAACTCCTCCCTGGGCACCGGCTTCATGGTCGAGCTGGCCAAACTGCATGGCGGCTCGGACAACAACATCGAGCCGGCCTTTGAACTGCTGACCAAACTCAAGCCCAACCTGGCCGCGGTTGCCGCCAACCCCGGTCAACTGGCTTCGCTGTTCCAGCAAGGCCAGATCGACATCAGCCCGGGCAACTTCAACGCCATCCAGATCCTCAAGGCCCGTGGCGTACCGGTGGAATGGGTGGCGCCCAAGGAAGGCGCGATCGCGTTCAAGACCAGTATCCATATCGTCAAGAACTCACCGAATCGCGATCTGGCTTTCGCCTTGATCGAAGCGTCGATGTCGCCCCAGGTGCAATCGCAGCTGATGGAAGCGCCTTACCTGGTAGTGCCGACCAACATGCAGGTAAAGATGTCTGGCGAGATAGCCGAATCACTGGCCAAGGACCAGGCAGAAATGAAATCCCGGTTTCGCTTTCAGGACTGGAAGGTGATCAATCCGAACCGGGCGGCCTGGATCGAGCGCTTCAACAAGGACATCCAGGTCTGAGCCATGCCTGGAGCCATCCCTTCCCGCTGTGAGGAGTCCGGCACGTGAGCGCCCGAAACCATGACGTCACCGTGTACAGCCTGCGCTACGGCCTGCCGTTGGCAGCATTCTTCGTGCTGTTCTTCATCACGCCGCTGTTGTTGCTGGTACTGGTCAGCCTGCACGACGACACCGCCGTCAGCGTCTGGGGCGTAGCGCAATACGCGAAGATCTTCGGCGAAGGCCTGGCGCTGCGCGTGCTTGGCGATACCTTGTGGCTCGGCGTGCAGGTTACCGTGCTGTGCCTGGGCCTGGGCTACGCTCTGGCCTGGGCTTACGTGCGCAGCTCGCCGACCACCCAGAAGGTGCTGATGATGATCATCGTCATGCCTCTGCTGACCAGCGTGGTGGTGCGCACCTTCGCCTGGGTGGTGATCCTCGGGCGCCAGGGCATCGTCAACGAACTGCTGCTGGGCTGGGCATGGATCGACAAGCCGCTGCGCCTGCTCTACTCCCGAGAAGGGTTGATCTGGGCGCTGGCCAATGTGCAGTTGCCGCTGATGACCCTGCCGCTGATCACTACCTTGCAACGCCTGGAAAGCAATCTTGAGGATGCCTCCGCCGCCTTGGGCGCCAATGCCTGGCGCACCTTCCGGCGGATCACCGTGCCGCTGTCGCTGCCGGGCATCATCGCCGGCAGCCTGCTGACCTTCTCGGCGACCATCACCGCCTTCATCACCCAGTCTCTGGTGGGCGGCGGGCAGATGCTGTTCATGCCGATGTACATCTACCAGCAGGCGTCGGCCCTGCAGAACTGGCCATACGCGGCGGCCATCTCACTGGTGTTTCTGGTGGCCGTGATCGGCTGCGTGACGCTGTTGAGCTACCTGGGCCGCCTCAGCAAGGGGTACGCAACCACATGAGCATGGGACGTCGCAACGACCTGTCTGATATCGTCCTCAAGGCCACACTCTATCTGGTGGCCTGGGCCGCCGTGATTCTGCTGTTGGCGCCTACGCTTATCGTGCTGATCGTCTCGTTCACCGACAGCTATTCACTGCGCTTTCCGCCCCAGGGCTTCTCGACACGCTGGTATGTCGCCCTGTTCAAGGCGTTCACCCTGCATTTCGCGGCGTGGAACAGTTTTCTGGTGGCGTCGATGACCACGCTCTTGTGTGTGGTCATGGGCACTGCCGCCTCGCTGGCAATCGCCCGCTCCACAAGCAAGACAGCGCGCTGCCTCGACGCGCTGTTCATGTCGCCGTTGATTCTGCCGGGGCTGGCGTTCGGCTTGTCGGCGCTGATCTTTTTCAGCGAGCTGGGCGTGCCGGTGTCGATGACCACGCTGGTGATCGGTCACACCGTGGTCTGCGTACCCTACGTCATCCGGACCACCTCTTCGGCGCTGATGCAATTGCCGCCGGCGCTGCTGGAAAGCGCGGCCAGCCTGGGATCCTCGAGAGCTCACGCATTGCGGCGCATTACCTTGCCGTTGATTGCGCCGGGCATCGCGGCCGGGGCATTCATTGCGTTCATGTCGTCGTTCGATAACACTGCCGTCTCGCTGTTTCTGCGCGACGCGCGCACCGACATGCTGCCGATCCGCATGTGGCAGGACCTGGAGAGCAAGCTGGACGTCACCATCGCCGCTCTGTCCAGCGTGCTGGTCATCGTCACCCTGGTGATGATGATCGTGATGGAAAAATTGACCGGCATCAGCCGACGCATCCGCGGGTGACCGCGGGCAAGGGTACGTCAGGAAACGGATATGGATCTGAGCACACCACAGGATGCCGACGGCATCGCCGAACACATCACCATCGCCATCATGGAGCACCGCCTGCCGCCGGGTATCAAGCTGGCCGAGGAGAAGCTGGCGATCGCTTTCGGCGTGGGTCGCAACAAGATCCGCCAGGCCTTGATGGCGCTCGCCAAGGAAGGTCTGGTCAAGCTCCACCCCAACCGCGGCGCGTTCGTCACCAGCCCCACCGTGCAGGAAACCCGCGACCTGTTCGCCACCCGCCGGCTGCTGGAACCGGAGATCATTCGCAACGTCATCCATCGCTCGACCAAGGCCCAACGCAAGCCACTGCATGCACACCTGAAAAAGGAGGCCATGGCGCGCAAGAACCAGGACCGCCGCGCGCTGATCAAGCTGTCCGGCGACTTCCACAGCCTGCTGGCCGAGATCGCCGGCAACAGCTTCATTACCCGCATCATGCGCCAGTTGTGTCCGGTCACCTCACTGATGCATGCACTCTACGATGGTCCGCAGATGCACGCCTGCCCGGAGGACGAGCACGGTGCAATCGTTGCCGCCATCGAAGCGCAGGACGAGAAACGCGCCATTGCCCTGATGCTGCATCACCTTGCCCACGTGGAAAGCGTGCTGGACCTGAGCCAGGAACAGCACAGCGCGATCAGGTGGGAGAGTGTCTTCGGGTAAAGAGAGCCGCTTTCACACTGCGGCGGCGTCACGCTCCAGCCACGCCTGGGCAATCTGCTCGCGGGTGGCGAACCACACACCTTCATGGCCCTGCGCGTACTCGATGAACTTCTGCAGGGCACGCACCCGGCCCGGGCGTCCGACCATGCGCGGGTGCAGGCCGACGGACATCATGCGCAGGCCGTCTGCAGATTCTTCGTGCAGCACCTCGAAGCTTTCCTTCATGTATTCAAGAAAGTCGGAAGCCTGGGACAGGCCCGGCGAATTCCAGTAGCGGAAATCATTCACATCACTGGTGTACGGCACCACCAGGTGGCGTTTGCCTTCCACGTCGACGAAGTACGGCACGTCATCGTTGTAGGCATCGGAGTCATAGAGGAACCCGCCCTCCTCAGCCACCAGGCGACGGGTGCGCACGCTGGCGCCATAGCGGCAGTACCAGCCTACCGGGCGCTTGCCGCAGGTGCGCTGGAAGGACTCGATGGCCAGGCGGATGTGCTCGCGCTCCTGCTCCTCGGTCAGGCGGAACACTTCCTCCCAGCGGTAGCCATGGCTGCACACTTCGTGGCCCAGCTCGACCGCCGCCCGCGCCACGTCGGGGTTCTGCTCGAAGGCCACCGCGCAGGCATGGAACGTGGCCGGCACGCTGGCCTTCTGCAGAATCTGCAGGATGCGCCAGATGCCGACCCGCGAGCCATATTCGTACATCGACTCCATGGCCAGGTTGCGTACGCCATCGGGAAACTGATAGCTGCCCCACTCGGTCATGCTTTCCTGATCGGGATCGCCCATGGCCAGGGACCGTTCGGAGCCTTCCTCGTAGTTGATGACCAGGCTGATCGCCAGCCGGGCGCCATTGGGCCAGGTACCCTGGGGACGTTGCTGGCCATAGCCGACCAGATCTCTTAGGGGTGATGTCACGGTACGGCTCTCCAGCAGGTTGGGCAAAGTGCCGGGCCTGGGGCCTCAGCAGTCGATATCTTTCAAAGCGTCGTGGTCGATGCCGCCAAAGGTTTCACCTGCGGCGAAGGCCAGGCCCATGGCCAGTGTCTGGGCCACGCAGAACGCGGCGGTCAATGAGCGAAAGCCAAGCAGTTCGGCGTCGTCGACTTCGATCATCACCGAGGCGCATTGGCCGATCGGGCTGAGCAGGCTGTCGGTGATGGCAACGATCGGCGTCCCGGCCGCCACCGCCTGGTTGCAAGCGTCGATGGTTTCCTGGGCATACGGGGGGAAGCTCACTGCCACCAGCACGTCGTCACCGTGCAGCGCGCCGACCTGCTCGCGCAGGCTGCCGCCCAGGCCGCTGATGTGCACGGCACGGCGGCCGACCCGGCTCAAGGCATAGCTGAGGTAGGCGGCCATCGGAAACGAACGACGCATGCCCACCACGAACGTGGTGCGCGCCTGTTGCAGCAGAGCAATGGCCTGTTCCAGCGCTTGCACCTGCTGCCCTTCGGCGAGATGTTCGAGGGAGACGATGTTGGCCCGGCTGAAGGCGCCGAGCATGGCGCCCACATCGCTCGGGTCGTCCAGCAATTGTTCGCCCCGATAGTGGCGAATACGCTCCTTGAAGCTGCCCTGCCCGGCCTTTTCCAACGGCGCCTTGCACACCCGCTGCAGATCGCTGAAGCCGCCATAGCCCAGGGCCTGGGCCAGGCGAATGAACGCCGAAGCGGGAATCTGCGAACGCGCGGCCAGGGCGGCGACCGTATTGAGCGCCACATCATGGGGGTGCTCGATCACGTACTGGGCGGCATCGCGCATGCGCGCAGTAAGTTTGTCCTGCCCCACCGCAATGGCGCTGCGCAGTTCTTCAAGGGTGTGCGGTAATGGCATGGTTCAGTGGCTCGATGGCGGTCAGCTGGGACGCAGGTCTGCGATGGCTCGGGCCAGGCATTCCACCAGTCGCGTCATTTCATCGACGGTGTTGTAGTGCGCGATGGAAACGCGCACCACCCCTCCCTGAGGTGCCAGGCCCAGTTCTTCGATCAAGTGACGGGCATAGAAGTCACCAAAACGAATGCCGATGCGCGCCGCGTCCACCTGTCGCACGATGGCCTCGGACTGCACGCCCTCGACGACGAAGCTGATGGTCGGTACCCGATCGCCCGCCGTCACTCGTGTTTTGCCGATGATGCGCACGCCGTCGGCCTCGCGCAGATAGCCCAGCAGAATCTCGGCCAGGAGGTTTTCCTGTACCTCGAACGCATCGAAGGCCGCCTGCATGATCTGTCGTTCGCTGCCTTCGGTACCCAGGCGCCGGCCGATGTCCAGCAGGTAGTCACTGATGCCTACGCAGCCGTAGGACAGTTCGTAGTTGACGTTGCCCGGCTGCAGCTTGTACGGCAGGACGTCCTGGCCGATGAAGAAATGGTTGAGGCTGGGCAGTTCCAGCAGCAGTTCGCGCTTGCCCCACAGCACCGCGAAATGCGGCCCGAACACTTTGTAGAAGCTGAACACGTAATAGTCGGCGCCGCTGGCCTGCACATCGACCAGACGGTGCGGCGCGTACGCCACCGCGTCCACCACCAGCTTGGCACCGCAGGCGTGCACGCGCTCGGCGACCTGCGCGACCGGGTTGACGCTGCCCAGAATGTTCGACGCGTGGGTCATCGCCACGTAACGCGTGCGCGGTCCGAGAAGTTGCTCCAGGTCGCGCAGCTCCAGCTCCAGGCTGGACCGATCCACCGACCATACGCGCAGGGTGGCCCCGCGCTCTTCGCACAGCCGCTGCCAGGGGCCGATGTTGGCTTCGTGGTCGCTGTGCGTGACGATGATCTCGTCGCCCGCGCCAATCGACGACGCAATCGCCCGCGCCAGCAACTGCAGCAACAAAGTGGTCGAACCGCCCATCACACACTCTTCAGAGTGGCGAGCGTTGATCAACTGGGCCACCGAGGCCCGTGCTTCCAGCACCTTGGCACCGGCTTGCACCGACGGCTCGTACGAAGCGCCCAACTGCACGGCGTGGTTGAGCAGGTACTGGCTGATGCGCTCGGCCACCGGCTTGAGTACCGCCGAGCCGCCAGCGTTGTCCAGGTAGCCGTAGCCGTCGGCGAGTGCGGGAAATTGGCGACGGACGTAGTCGATATCGAGGGCAGTCAAAGTGAGTCTCCCGTTTGCTTGTTAGGGGTAGAGCCTGTCAGTGGTGCAGGATGGCCTGCAGGAATGCCTGGGTACGGGGTTCCTGGGGCGCGGTGAAGAAGGCCTGGGGATGGTTCTGTTCGATGATGCGACCGGTTTCCATGAAGATCACCCGGTCGGCGACCTTGCGGGCGAAGCCCATCTCATGGGTCACCACGATCATGGTCACGCCGGAGCGGGCGAGGTTCTGCATCACGTCGAGCACTTCGCCGACCATTTCCGGGTCCAGCGCCGAGGTCGGCTCGTCGAACAGGATCACCCGCGGTTCCATGGCCATGGTCCGGGCGATCGCGACCCGTTGCTGCTGGCCTCCGGACAACTGGCTGGGGTACTTGTCGGCATGCGCAGACATGCCGACCTTTTCCAGCAACAGCCGCGCGCGCTCCTGGGCATCGCGTCGGTTCATACCGCGCACGCGCACCGGCGCCAGGGCCACATTGGCCAGCACGGTCAGGTGGGGATAGAGATTGAAGTTCTGAAACACCATGCCCACTTCGCAGCGGATGCCGGCGAGCTTGGGGCCGGTTTCCACGCGCTGCCCGGACACCCGGATGTCGCCACCCTGGTAGGGCTCGAGCAGGTTGATGCAGCGAATCAGCGTGGATTTCCCCGACCCGGAAGGCCCCAGGATCACCACCACTTCGCCCTGGGCGACGGTCAGGTTGATGTCGCTGAGGGCCTGGAATGGCCCGTAGAATTTGTCCAGCCGTTCGATTTCGATGACGTTGCTCATGCGCGCTTGCCTCCGCTGCCGTTGCGACGCTCTACCCAGCTGACCAACTGCACCAGTGGCAGCAGCAACAACAGGTACATGATCGCCGCCCCTACAAGCGGCGTTGGATTGGCCGACAGCGCCTGGGCCTGGGTGGCTTGCTTGAGCAGGTCGGGCATGGCCACCACCGAGGCCAGGGCGGTGTCCTTCATGACGTTGATGCAGTTGCTGGTCATGGGCGGCAGAACGATGCGCATGGCCTGGGGCAGGATCACATCGCGCATGGTGTTGAAGAAGCTCATGCCCTGCGAAGCCGCCGCTTCGAACTGCCCCTTGGGAATGGCCTCGATGCCGGAGCGGAAGATCTCCGCCGAATAGGCGCACGACACCAGCGACAGCGCGGCCGTGGCGGCAGCGAAGGACGACAGGCGAATGCCGACGAAGGGCAAGGCGTAGTAGATCAACACCAGCAGGACCAGCAGCGGGATGGACCGCAGCACATCGATGTACACCCGTGCCAGCCAGCGCACGGGGGTGTAGCCATACAATCTGAGCATGGCCAGCAGCAGACCGCCGGCCAGGCCCAGTACGATACTCACCACGCCGAGCAATATGGTCACGCCAAGGCCGCGCAGCATCAAAGGCAGCGCGTCGACGAACACGTCCCAGTTGAAGAAAGTCTGTAGCAACTCCATGAACGGTTACCTTGGTCGTGGGCCGGTAGCGGGCGGGTCGAAGCGCGGTGCTTATTGCGGAACGTCGACGACTTTCACGGTGCTGGAGTCGTCTGCGGCGGCCGCACCGAACCACTTCTTGTGCAGGTCGGCGATCACGCCGTCTTTTTTCATCTCGCTGATGATCGTGTTCACTCGTGCGCCTTCGGCCCAGCCTTTGGCGTGCATCAGCGAGTACTTCTCGCCGGTGGGGATGCGCGCGACCACGGCATACTGCGGCTTGTCCTTGATGTAATAGAGCACGGCGGGAATGTCGCTGATGTAGCCATCCATGCGCCCGGACGCCAGGTCGAGCATGGCCGGCGACAGCCCTTCGTAGCGCGAGATGTCCTTGAACTTGTATTCGCCCTGATGCTTGGCGGCCCACATGTCACCGGTCGAACCGGTGTCGACGCCGACCACCTTGCCGCTCATGTCATCCAGGCCCTTGATGCCGGACTTGGTCAGCACCGACAGCGACTGGTCGCTGTCGTAGTACGGCTGGGCGAACCCGACCGATTCCAGGCGTTTGGGGGTGATGGTGATCGAAGAAATGGCGATGTCGGCGCGCTTGGACTGCACGGCGCTGAACAGGCCATTGAACGGGATGTTGACGAACTCCACGGTCTTGCCGGCGCGCTTGGCGACTTCCTTCACTACATCGACTTCAAAGCCGACGATGTCGCCCTTGGCATCCTGGAACTCCCAGGGCACGTTGCCGACATTGGCACCCACGGTCCAATCGGCAGCCAGTGCCGAGGCCGAAAACGCAGTGGCTACAGCCATGCTCAAAAGTACTTTCACGCTCATGTCCAGTTCCCCGATTCACGTCAGTGCCAATGGCGGCCTGGGTGCTAGCGCAGGCCTGTCGAGAACGAGACTAGAGCCAAGAATCAAATACTTCAAGAACTAAATTTAATGAATTAAATGCTCCATTGGAGGGCGGTACTTGCCCGCATTGGTGCATCTGGCAAACGCAGGAAGCGTACGCTATGGCGGCTGCCGGATGCGGCACACAGGCCAAGGGCGCACCTTGGAGGGGCATGTTCACTCCCTCCCCCGTAGGAGCAGTCAGTGGCTGCGAAAGCCTCACCGCGGTCCACCTGACCCACCGCGCCACCCTCTTCGCGGGCAGAGCCCGCTCCCACAGGTCTACCTTGCAATCAGCGGTCTTCGTCGCTCGGCGCAGGATCTTCGAGCAGATCGTCGAAGTCGATCTTGAGCCCCTGCTCCATCGAGTCGAGTTCCACTAGCAACGAGCGGAAGCTGGTCTCGTCTTTAGGGGGTGCCTCGCCCTCACCCTCGGCACTGGCATCGGCCAACGCCTGCAGATGGGCGGGCACCGGCGCGTCTTCATCGTGGTCGTCGAGGACCGACTCAGGTTCCATCTCGCGCAGAACCGCCAGCGGCGGCAATTCGTCGAGACTCTTGAGGTTGAAGTGATCGAGAAACGCCTTGGTGGTGGCGAACATCGCCGGCCGACCCGGCACGTCGCGGTAACCCACCACGCGGATCCACTCACGCTCCACCAGCGTCTTGACGATATTGCTGTTCACCGCCACGCCGCGCACGTCTTCGATCTCGCCGCGGGTGATGGGCTGGCGATAGGCAATCAGGGCCATGGTTTCCAGCAGCGCACGGGAATAGCGCTGCGGCCTTTCTTCCCAGAGCCGGCCCACCCAAGGCGCGTACTTCTCGCGGATCTGCAGGCGGTAGCCGGATGCGACCTCGACCAGTTCGAACGCGCGCTTTTCGCAGGATTTGCTCAGGACTTCAAGCGCCTTCTTGAACACCGCCGGCTCCGGCCGCTCGGCCTCCTCGAACAGCTCATGGAGGCGTTCCAGAGACTGGGGTTTTCCGGAGGCCAGCAGGAAGGCTTCGAGCAGCGGCGCCAGATCGCGCGGGTCAGTCAAATTCATTGTTCGGCTCGGGCACGCACATGGATAGCGGCAAAGGCGTCATTCTGCACCAGTTCGATCAACTGCTCCTTGACCAGCTCGAGGATGGCCATGAAAGTCACCACCACACCGAGCTTGCCTTCCTCGGCACCGAACAGCTCGACGAAGGGTACGAAGCCGCCGCCGCGCAGGCGTTCGAGCACCTGGCTCATGCGTTCGCGAGTCGACAGCGTCTCGCGGCTGACCTGATGGCTTTCGAACATGTCGCTGCGGCGCAACACATCGGCCATCGACATCAGCAGCTCTTCCAGGCTGACCTCGGGCAGCAGCTTGCGCACCTTGGCCTGAGGTGCATCGAGCCTGGGCACGTAAAGGTCGCGCCCTACCCGCTTGAGGGTGTCGATGCCTTCGGCGGCAGCCTTGAAGCGCTCATACTCCTGCAGGCGGCGAATCAGCTCGGCTCGGGGGTCGTGCTCGTCATCTTCGACCACGGCGCTGCGCGGCAGCAGCATGCGCGATTTGATCTCCGCAAGCATGGCGGCCATCACCAGATATTCGGCGGCCAACTCCAGGCGCACGGTTTTCATCAGCTCGACGTAGCCCATGTACTGACGGGTGATTTCCGCGACGGGAATGTCGAGAATGTCGATGTTCTGCTTGCGGATCAGATACAGCAGCAGGTCGAGCGGGCCTTCGAACGCTTCAAGGAACACCTCCAGCGCATCCGGCGGGATGTACAGGTCCTGGGGCATCTGGGTGAACGCCTGACCGTAGACCAGCGCCAGTTGCAGCTGCTCGGGCGAGCCTTGGGCAAGATTCATCGGCGGATCTTCGACCGCGCCCAGATCACTCACGCCATGGCCGCAAACGGTGCCGGATCACCACAGCCCACGCGCACCACCTGCGGATCGCCATCGGCCAGATTGATCACGGTCGACGCCTCGGTGCCGCCGAAACCACCGTCGATGATCAGGTCGACCTGCTTTTCCAGCAACTGGCGCATTTCGTAAGGATCGCTGAGCGGCTCCTTGGCGCCGGGCATGATCAGGCTCACGCTCATCAGCGGTTCACCCAGCTCTTCCAGCAAGGCCAGGGCGATCGGATGGCTGGGCACGCGCAGGCCGATGGTGCGGCGCTTGGGATGCAGCAGCAGGCGCGGCACTTCACGCGTGGCACTGAGGATGAACGTATAGGGCCCAGGTGTGTGCGCCTTGAGCAGGCGGAACGCCGCCGTATCGACCTTGGCGAACAGCCCCAGCTGCGACAGGTCACAGCAGATGATCGCGAAGTTGTGCTTGTCGTCCAGTTGCCGCAGACGGCGCACCCGTTCCACGGCGTTCTTGTCGCCGATCTGGCAACCGATGGCGTAGGAGGAATCGGTGGGGTAGATCACGATGCCACCGCCGCGAATGATCTCGACCGCTTGCTTGATCAGCCGCGGCTGCGGGTTCTGCGGATGGATCTGAAAGAATTGACTCACGTTGGCATCCTGTTCAGGCGGAAGTTGACGGGTCGTGCTTGAACCGCGCGGACAACGGCGGCAGGTCGACGGGCAATGGGCGATAGACACCGATTTCACCCCACGTGCCCGGACCGTGGAAGTCGCTGCCGGCACTGACCATCAGGCCGAACTCGCGAGCCAGGATGGACAGCGTGCCGACCTGCTCGGCGGCCTGCATGCCGTTGACCACCTCGATCGCATGGCCACCGGCCTGGATATAGTCGCCGATCAGCTTGCGCCGCTTACTGCGCGTGAAGTCGTAGTGCAGCGGGTGAGCCAGGCTGATCCACGCCTTCGCCTCGCGCAATGTGCGCACGGTGTCCTCAAGCGTGGGCCAGTGCTGCTTGACGTCACCCAGTTTGCCCGCCCCCAGCCACTTGCGGAACGCTTCCTGGCGATCCTTGACGTGGCCCTGCTGTACGAGGAAATCGGCGAAGTGCGGGCGCGCCGGTGCATTGCCGCTGTCGCCCAGACCCTTCTGGATGGCCCGAGCCCCCTCCAGTGCACCGGGCATGCCCTTGAGCGCCAGACGTCGATCGATTTCTTCGGCGCGCAGCCAGCGACCATGGTGCAGGCTGTCGAGTGCGGCCACCAGCGGCGGTGCATCCAGAGCAAAATTGTAACCGAGCACGTGGATGGTCGCACCGCCCCAGGTGCACGACATTTCGACACCACTGACCCACTGCATGTTCAGTGCTGTGGCCGCCGCGCGGGCCTCTGGCAGGCCTTCCAGGGTGTCATGGTCGGTCAGGGCCAGGGTCTGCACGCCGTGATCGAAGGCTCGCTGCACCAGAACGGCAGGCGCGAGGGCACCGTCGGAGGCGGTGCTGTGGCAGTGCAGGTCAACATTCATAGTGGCGCTTTCGCAGTCATTGATGTTTGTTATTATGCCGCCACATCCTGCTTCTGGCTGCCACTGTGAAACAATTGATCGATTTCATCCCGCTGCTCCTGTTCCTCATCGTCTACAAGACCGACCCGCACATGGTCGACCTGGCGGGCCACAGCTTCGAACTGGGCGGCATTTTCAGCGCTACCAAGGTGCTCATCGCCAGTTCGGTGATCGTCTATGGCCTGCTGTTCCTCAAGCAGCGCAAACTGGAAAAGGGCCAGTGGCTGACCCTGATCGCCTGCCTGGTGTTTGGCAGCCTGACCCTGGCCTTCCATAGCGAGACCTTCCTCAAGTGGAAGGCGCCGGTGGTCAACTGGCTGTTCGCGCTGGCGTTCGCCGGCAGCCATTTCATCGGCAAGCAACTGCTGATCAAGCGCATGATGGGCCACGCGCTGACCCTGCCCGACCCGATCTGGGCGAAACTCAACGTTGCGTGGGTGGTCTTCTTCTTGTTCTGCGGTGCCGCCAACTTGTTCGTGGCCTTTACGTTCGAGCAGTTCTGGGTCGACTTCAAAGTGTTCGGCAGCCTGGCCATGACCTTGCTGTTCCTGGTGGGCCAGGGTATCTACCTGTCCCGTCACCTGCATGATTCCGATCGTACAACACCTAAAACCGAGGATTGACATGCTCTACGCCATCATTGCCACCGACACGCCCAACTCCCTGGAAAAGCGCATGGCCGCACGGCCTGAGCACCTGGAGCGCTTGAAACAGCTGGAAGCCGCCGGGCAACTGGTACTGGCCGGGCCTCACCCCGCCATCGACAGCAATGACCCCGGCGAAAGCGGTTTCAGCGGCAGCCTCATCGTGGCCCGCTTCGAGTCCCTGGACGAAGCCCAGGCCTGGGCCGGCGCCGACCCGTTCGTTGCCGCCGGGGTCTACAAGGACGTGCTGGTCAAACCTTTCCGGCAGACCTTGCCTGCGCCTGAATGAACATTTAAATGAGCGATCTGCTACTGATCGACGATGACGTCGAGCTGTGTGAACTGCTGAACAGCTGGTTGAGCCAGGAAGGTTTTCAGGTTCGCGCCTGCCACGACGGCAGCAGCGCGCGCAAGGCCCTGGCCGAGCTGGCACCGGCGGCCGTGGTGCTCGACGTCATGCTGCCCGACGGCAGCGGCCTGGAACTGCTCAAGCAGCTGCGCAGCGAACACGCCGAGTTGCCAGTGCTGATGCTCTCGGCGCGGGGCGAGCCGCTGGATCGCATCCTGGGCCTGGAACTGGGCGCAGACGACTACCTGGCCAAACCCTGCGATCCGCGCGAGCTGACGGCGCGTCTGCGCGCGGTACTGCGTCGCAGTCATCCGGTTGCGGTGGCGGGGCAGATGGAGCTGGGCGACCTGTGCTTCAGTCCGGCCCGCGGCGTGGTCAGCATCGATCAGCACGACATCAACCTGACCGTGTCCGAAAGCCGCCTGCTCGAGGCACTGATGCGCCAGCCGGGCGAGCCACTGGAGAAACAGGAGCTGGCGCAGATCGCGCTGGGCCGCAAGCTCACCCTCTACGACCGCAGCCTGGACATGCACGTCAGCAATCTGCGCAAGAAGATCGGCCCGCATGCCGACGGCCGCCCGCGGATCATGGCCCTGCGCAGCCGTGGCTATTTCTACGCGCAGTAGCTGCCGCTGCGTGCGGCGCAAACGGTGGGGTTTGTAAATGCCACCCGCGTCATGTCTTTACACAAGCCTTACGCGGCATTGACCGCGCCTGACCTTGATCTCCATAAACTGGGCACATCCGGTAAACACCGGGAACCAGACAGGAGATTCACCATGCGCAAGACCACACTCGCAATGCTGTTCGCCGCTACCCTGCCGACCCTGGCGATGGCCATGCCGCAGGGCGGCCCTGACGGTTTCGGCCCAGGCCCAGGCCCTGGCAAGGGCGGCCCAGGCCCTCGTGGCGGCGAGCCGTTCGCCCAGCTCGACCTGACCCACGAGCAACGCACCCAGGTGGGCAAACTGATGGGCGAAGAACGCCATCAGCAGCGCGACATCACCAAGAAGTACCTGGACAAGCTGCCGGCGGCCGATCGCAAGGCCATGGAAGATGAAATCAAGGCCAACCACGACAAGGCCCAGGCCGACGTACGTGCGGTGCTCAAGCCCGAACAGCAGAAGCAGTTCGACGAAATGAAAAAGAAGCAGGACGAGCGCCGCGCCGAATGGGCCGAATTCCAGGCCTGGAAAGCCCAGCAAGGCAAGAAAACCCAGTAATATCGGCGCAAGCCCCCAGCCCGGTCCGCGCATGCGTACCGGGCTTCTTTCATTGAGGAATTTGCCTTGCGTTCACTGTTCTGGCGCATCCTGGCCAGCTTCTGGCTGGCCATCGCCCTGGTAGCCGGCCTCTCGGTGCTGCTAGGCCACATGTTGAACCAGGACACCTGGATCCTCAGTCGGCACCCGGCGGTGAAGCATTTCGCCCAGGACTGGGTGGAGCGGTACGAAAGCAAAGGCGCCGAGGCGGCCCAGGAACTGCTCGAACAGCGCAAGCGTCGCTATCGCATCGACACCCAGGTCCTCAACGAAGCCGGCGAGGCGGTGGTGCCGGGGACCTTCCCGCGCCGCGCCGAAGCCTTCGAGGCGCGCCACAACGAAGCCGATCGCGACCTGCCGTGGCGTCGGCTGACGGCGGACTACACCAGCCCCACCACGGGCGACACCTACCTGCTGATCTACCGCATTCCCCACCCCGAACTCGACTCGTGGCACCGCGACTCCCTGCTCATGCCGATCAGCGCGCTGGTGATCGCCCTGGTCGTGCTGACGCTGTTCAGCCTGATGGTGACGTTGTCCATCACGCGCCCCCTGAGCCGGCTGCGCGGTGCCGTGCACGAGTTGGGGCAGACCACCTATCAGCAGAACAGCCTGGCGCAACTGGCCAGCCGTCGCGATGAATTCGGCGTGCTGGCCCGCGATTTCAACCGCATGGGCGCACGCCTGCAGAGCTTGATCGGTAGCCAGCGACAGCTGTTGCGCGACGTATCCCATGAGTTGCGCTCGCCGCTGGCGCGGCTACGCATCGCCTTGGCCCTCGCGGAACGGGCCGAGCCCGCCCAGCGCGACCTGTTGTGGCCGCGCCTGACCCGTGAATGCGATCGGCTTGAAGCCTTGATCAGCGAGATCCTGGTGCTGGCGCGGGTCGACGCGGAACAGGCCACGGCCGAGGATGTGGACCTGCCAGCACTCCTGCAGGCCGTACGCAAGGATGCCTTGATCGCGGTCCCGGAGCAGGCCATCGAACTGGACATTGCCGCGCACCTTGCGCTGCAGGGCTGGCCAACCATGATCGAACGGGCCGTGGACAACCTGTTGCGCAACGCCCTGCGCTTCAACCCCGGGCCCGCACCGGTCGTGCTGTCGGCGCAACAGGTGGAAGGGCGCGTGCGCATCAGCGTTCGCGATTACGGTCCGGGCGTGGCGGAGGAACACCTGGCGCGCCTGAGCGAGCCGTTCTTTCGCGCGCCAGGGCAGAGCGCCGCTGGTCATGGCCTGGGACTGGCCATCGCGCGCCGCGCCGCCGAGCGACATGGCGGCAGCCTGCACCTGGAAAACCACCCCCAAGGCGGCTTGATCGCGACCCTGGACCTGCCGCCGGTGCCGGTGGTAGTGGCCTAGACCGCCGCGCTCATTGGTTTCGGGCCTGAACGCTTCAGGCCTCGACGCCCCAGGCTTGAACGAAGTCGGCGGTAGCCAGCGCTGGTGCTTCGCGCAACTCTCGCGCCGGCGTGCCCAGGTACAGGAAGCCGATGATCTGTTCGCCTTCGATCAGGCCCAGTTTGCCGGCCACATAAGGCGCATAGGACAGCTCACCGGTGCGCCACACTCCACCCAGCCCTTGCGCGTTGGCCGCCAGCAGAATGCCATGGGCGGCGCAGCCCGCCGCCAGCAGTTGCTCGCTCTGCGGCACCTTGCGGTGCTCCTGCAAGCGGGCAATCACTACCACCACCAGGGGCGCGCGCAACGGCATGTTGCGGGCTTTTTCCAACGCCGCTTCGCCCGCCTCGGGGTTGAGCGCAGTGGCCTCGGCCAGTACTTCGCCAAGCTGCTGCAAGCCTTCTCCTTCGACGGTGAGAAAACGCCACGGCCGCAGCTGGCCGTGGTCGGGTGCGCGCAGCGCGGCCTGGAACAGCACTTCACGTTGCGCGGCCGTCGGCGCGGGCGCCATGAGCCGGGGAGCTGAAACACGATTGAGCAAAACCTCGAGCGCCTCCATGGGCAACCTCCTGTCGAACGATAAGCCGCTATTCTAGACCCAAGCGGCCTTCGCCTGCCGGGTTTACATGCTGCGGCCCGCAGGTAGAATGGCGGCCCTTTCCTTCATGGCCAGAGCTGACCCCATGGCGTTGCCGACCCTGCGCATCATCGGTTTCATTATCGGCATCTTCCTGATCACCCTGGCCGTGAGCATGGTCGTGCCCATGGGCACGCTGGTGGTGTTCGAGCGCACCGAAGACATCCAGTCGTTCCTGTGGGCCAGCCTGATCACCTTCGTCGCCGGCCTGATGCTGGTGCTGCCGGGCCGCCCCGACAACGTCAACCTGCGGCCGCGCGACATGTACCTGCTCACGGTCAGCAGCTGGGTAGTAGTGTGCGTGTTCGCCGCCCTGCCCTTTCTGCTGACTCAGCACATCAGCTACACCGACGCTTTTTTCGAAAGCATGTCGGGCATTACTGCCACCGGCTCGACGGTGCTCAGTCATCTGGACGAGATGTCACCGGGCATCCTCATGTGGCGCTCGATGCTGCACTGGCTGGGCGGCATCGGCTTCATCGGCATGGCCGTGGCCATTCTGCCGCTGTTGCGCATTGGTGGCATGCGTCTGTTCCAGACCGAATCCAGCGACCGCTCTGAAAAAGTCATGCCGCGCTCGCACATGGTCGCCAAATTCATCGTGCTGGTGTATGTCGGCTTCACCGCCTTGGGCACCCTGGGCTTCTGGTTGGCAGGGATGAGCCCATTCGATGCGGTCAACCACGCCATGTCAGCCATTTCCACCGGTGGTTTCTCGACGTCCGACCTGTCCCTGGGCAAGTGGCAGCAACCGGCTGTGCACTGGGTGGCCATCGTGGTGATGATTCTGGGCAGCCTGCCGTTCGCGCTCTACGTCTCGACCTTGCGCGGCAACCGCCAGGCGCTGCTGCGCGACCAGCAGGTGCAGGGCATGCTGATTTTGTTGATTGCCACCTGGCTGGTGCTGGGTACCTGGTACTGGGCCACCACCGAGCTGCCATGGTGGACGGCATTCCGCCACGTGGCCCTGAACGTCACCTCGGTGGTGACCACCACGGGCTTCGCCTTGGGCGACTACAGCCTGTGGGGCAATTTCTCGCTGATGCTGTTTTTCTACCTGGGCTTCATCGGCGGCTGCTCGGGCTCGACCGCCGGCGGAATCAAGATATTCCGCTTCCAGGTGGCCTATATCCTGCTCAAGTCCAACCTCAACCAACTGATTCATCCGCGCGCAGTGATCAAACAGAAATACAACGGCCATCGCCTCGATGAGGAAATCGTCAGGTCGATCCTGACGTTCTCGTTCTTCTTCGGCTTTACCGTCGGCATCATCGCCCTGGCATTGTCACTGCTGGGGCTGGATTGGATGACTGCGCTGACCGGCGCCGCCAGCACGGTTTCCGGTGTGGGGCCCGGGCTGGGCGAGGTGATAGGGCCGGCCGGCAACTTCGCCACGCTGCCCGATGCGGCGAAGTGGATTCTGGCGCTGGGCATGCTGCTGGGCCGACTGGAAATCATCACCGTGCTGATCCTGTGCATGCCGGCGTTCTGGCGACACTGATCCAGACCGGCTGAAGTCTACTCCGGTGTTGCGCGCCGGGTTTCGTTGTGACCCAGGTCGCGTGCGGGGTCGATCAGGTCACGGATGCGCTGCTTGAGCACCTTGGCCTCGGGAAAGCCGCCATCGGCCTTGCGCTCCCAGACCTGCACACCGTCACAGGTGATGTGAAAACTGCCGCCGCTGGCGGGCGCCAACGCCACCTGCCCCAGGTCCTCGCCAAAGGTGCTGAGCAGCTCCTGGGCCAGCCACGCGGCGCGCAGCAACCATTGGCATTGCGTGCAGTAGGTGATCACCACCTGAGGCTTGTGTGCGGTCGCATCGTTCACGCTTCATCCATCCGATTCAGCAACTGCCGTGCCGCCTGCTTGCAGGAGTCATCGCCCTCGCGCAGCAGTTCGTGCAGGAGTGCGCTGGCTTCGCTGGTGTCGCCCTCGTCGAGCAACTGCTGGGCTTGATCGAGCTTCTGCGCCGAAGCGTGCTGCAGCTCCAGATCGTCGAAATCCACGGTCAGGGCATCGAGCTCCGGCAGGTCGCTGTCGGCGATGAAGCTGTCGAGGAAATCGTTGTCGATATCATCCTGGGTCTTTCCAGCCGGTGCGTCATCCTGCTGAAGGAACGGCTCGTCCTCGACATCGGCGAAGTCGCTGAGAAACTGCTCTTCGGGCATCTCGAAGACTTCCGGCAGTTCCTTCAGATTGCTGGTGAACGCCAGGTCCATTTCGGCCTCGGGCGGCGTCTCGATGACCGCAGGCTTGCCCTTGGGAGCCGGCGCATCACCGAACGGGCTGACCAACGCCCAATCGGCGTCCATCGACAAGTCATCGAGATTGAGCTGGAATTCGTCGTCCTGTTCGCGCAGCTGAGCTGCCCGAGCTGATGTTTCAGGCGGGGCCAGATCGAGATCGGGCAGCTCGAATTCCAGCTCGGGTTCCGGCTCGGGCTCATGCTCAGCTTTCGGAGCGGGCGGCACCAATGCCGCAACCGCCGCAGGGGTTGCCAGTGCAGTTGCTGCCGCTGCCGCTGCCGGTGGCAGACCATTGGTTGCCGTTGACGGTGCCTGCGCAGGCGCAGGTTCGAGGCTGGGAAAGCGGCTGCGTATCTCGGCCAGCGTCGCTGCGCTGAATCCTGCAGCCAGCAACAGGCTTTCCTGCTCGGCGAAGCCCTTGGCATTGCCTTGCTGGCCCAGCACTTCAAGCATGCGCACGCGCAGGTCGGTACGTTCCGGCTGCTTGGCCAGCCCGTCACGCAGAATGCCCAGCGCTTCGTTGAAGCGGCCGTAGGCAATGTAAATGCTCGCACCGTCGAGGGCGTCGGTGGCCGTCGGTGTTTCACGGCGTACCACCGGCGCAGGCTCGGCGCGCGTCGGCGCCGTGGCGGCCACCTGCGCAGTTGCCGGCACGCCGACGGGCGACGCCGCCCGGGCCGGCTGGGTGACGACCGGCTCGAACGCGTCCTGCAGCGCGCTCGACTTGCGCTGTCGTTGGCGGCGCAACAGCAGCAACAGGGCAATGATCAGCAGCAGTGCCGCAACCAGGGCCAGGATGTTCAACCAGCCACTGCCATCCTCCACCAGTGCCGGTGCCGGTGCCGGCATGGCAACCGCTGCGGGTGGGGCAGATGCAGGCGCAGGCGTCGGCGTTGCCGCAGGCGCAGCGGGTGCCGTTGCGGGAGTCGTTGCGGGAGCAGCGGACGAGTCGGCCTCGGCCGCAGGGGTTTCGGCCATGCGTGCCTGCAGTTGGGCGACCTGCTTGTCCTTGTCGGCTACCTGCGCCTCCAGGCTCTGCAGGCGCGCCTGCACTTCGTCGAAGCTCTTCTGCAGTTGCTGGTTTTCCAGGGCGGCGGCGGCCAGTTGCGCAGCGTCCTGCGCAGCGGCCCTGGCAGGCCCCTGTTTGGCAGGTTCGCTGGCGGCCGGCGCAGCGGCACTCGTGGCCCTGGGTTTGGTCGGCGCTGCTGCCGGCGGCTGGGCACTTGCCTGCACTGGCTGCATGCGCTGGGGCGCACGGTCCGCGAGGCCCGGCCCCATCCCCGGTGGGTCGAGCAACACGGTGAAGGCGCGGAGCAACTGCCCATTCGGCCGACCGACCTGAATCACGAAACTCATGAAGGGTTCGGTAACCACTTTGCTGGAGCTGACATGAATGACCTTGCGCCCGCCGCTGAAATCGGGCGAGAACTTCAGGTCGTTGAGGAAGAAACTGCGTTCCACCCCCGCCCTGGCGAACTCTTCGGCCGTCGCCAGGCTGGCACTGATGTCGTCCTGCTCCAGCCCTGCGGTGTCGAGCAAGGCGATATCGGCACGAAACGGCTGGTTGAGCGACGAGCGCAGGGTAAGCTCGCCAAGGCCCAGCGCGGACGCGGCCGTGGAGTAGCACAGCGCAATGGCCCATACCGATGCCAGCAGACGACGTGAAGCAAACCTTGAACGCGACGGTATACGCACTTGCATGGGAATCCCTTGAAGACCGACATCCAATAACTTTATAGCCCGTACGGCCCACTTGCTCCAAGCGGGTGACGGCCCGTTGACTTCAGGATTTCTTTTCCAGATTCGCCAGGATGCGGCTGTGTACCCGCATGGCGGTGCTCAGTTCGTCTTCGTCGACACCCATGAACAGCTCGGCACGCAGGGCGTTGGCGATGGTTTCGATCTGCTCGATCAGCGGCCGTGCGGGCGGGCACAGCGTGATCTTCTTGGCCCGACGGTCTTCAACCACGGCCTGACGCTCGACCAGGCCCTGGGCTTCGAGGCTGTCCAGCAAGCGTGCCAGGGTCGGGCCTTCGACACCCACGCTCTGCGCCAGCTCGCGCTGGGTCGGCGCTTCGCCGAACCGCGCCAGGTGCAGCAGGACCAGCCAACGCGCCTGCGACAATCCCAGACCCGCCAGCCGACGGTCCAGTTCGGCGCGCCAACCACGGGACATATGCGCCAGCTGCATTCCGAAGCGATGTTGATCAGTTAACGGCATAGATCTCTCTTGAAAAAACAGCCTTGCACAAGCAGCGCGTGCGTGAAGGTCGGAGCTGATGATTAGTCAGCTAATCATGACCTTAGCCCACAGGCAAGACTCATGCCGAGTGACAGCCTCGTTCACACCTCGAATTCGGACTGCAACGCCGCACGTAGGCAATACAGCACGCCTTCGGGCACGCGGCCGGTGAACTGCCCCGCAATCTCGGCGACGCCGGGCAATTCACCTTCACCGTCGAGAAAGGCGTCCTGGATTTCACTGAGCAGTTCCTCGGGAAGATCCAGCGCCTGCTCCAGTGACAGCTGCTGCTGGCCGATCGCTTCGGCCAGCAGGCTGTAGACATTCTTCTCACTGCACTGTAACTGGCCAGCGATCTGCAGCGGCGTCATGCCAGCACGGGCAAGGCTGATGAGCTCGTGACGGATATCGGCCACCTCGCGTGGCGCCTCTGCGCCGCCCGAGCCGGCCAATACCTGCAGGAACGCTTCACCGTAACGCTCCAGCTTGCGTGCGCCGACGCCACTGACCCGCCCCATATCGGCCATGCTGGTCGGCTGGCTGCGCAGCATTTCAAGCAGGGTCGAGTCGGGGAAGATGACGTACGGCGGCACCGCATGTTCCTGCGCCAGGTTGCGCCGCAGGGTGCGCAGCGCTTCCCACTGTTCGCGCTCCTCGCCGCGCACAAGCTGGCTGGCGGGGCTGGCCGAGCCACTGCCGCGAGCAGAGGTCTGCGGCTTGATTTCCTTGCGCAGCGCAAGCGTCACCTCGCCGCGCAGCAGCGGCCGGCAGGTGTCGCTCAGACGCAGGCCGCCGTAGCCTTCAAGATCGATATCGGCCAGACCGCGTGCGACCACCTGGCGATACAACGAACGCCACTCGCCTTCCGAGCGATCCTTGCCGACACCGAATACCGCCAGTTTGTCGTGGCCGAAACTGCGCAACTTTTCAGTGTCCTTGCCCAGCAGCACGTCCACCAGATGACCGACGCCGTAGCGTTGCCCGGTGCGGTAGATGGCCGACAGCGCCTGGCGCGCCGGCTCGGTGGCATCCCAGGTCTGCACGCCGTCGACGCAGTTGTCGCAGTGACCGCAGGGATTGGGCATCTCTTCATCGAAATAGGCCAGCAGCGATTGACGACGGCAGCGGGTTTCCTCGCACAGTGCCAGCATGGCGTCGAGCTTGTGCTGTTCGAGCCGCTTGTGGCGCTCGTCGCCTTCGGAATTCTGCAACATCTGCTTGAGCATCAGCACATCCTGCAGGCCGTAGGCCATCCAGGCATCCGCCGGCAGGCCATCACGGCCGGCCCGGCCGGTTTCCTGGTAGTAGGCTTCCAGCGACTTGGGCAGATCCATGTGCGCCACGAAACGCACGTTGGGCTTGTCGATGCCCATGCCGAAGGCGATGGTAGCCACCATGATCAGGCCTTCCTCGTTGAGGAAGCGCTTCTGGTTCGCGGCCCGCGTGGCAGCAGGCAGACCGGCGTGGTAGGGCAACGCCGGAAAGTTGTTTTCACACAGGAACGCGGCGACTTCATCGACTTTCTTGCGCGACAGGCAGTAAACGATGCCGGCATCGCTGCGGCGCTCGGCAAGGAATGCCAGCAGCTGTTTGCGCGGGCTTTCCTTGGGCACGATGCGGTAGAAAATGTTGGGCCGGTCGAAACTGGACAGGAAACGCTCGGCGTCCTGCAGGTGCAGACGAGTGACGATCTCCTCGCGCGTGCGCTTGTCGGCAGTGGCGGTCAGGGCGATGCGCGGCACGTGGGGAAACTGTTCGGCCAACTGGCCCAGCTGCAGGTACTCGGGACGGAAATCGTGGCCCCATTGCGAAACGCAGTGAGCCTCGTCGATGGCGAACAGGGCAATGTCCAGACCGCGCAGGAAATCCAGCATGCGCGGCTGCACCAGGCGCTCAGGCGCCAGGTACAGCATCTTGATTTCGCCGCGACGAATCCGCGCGGCCAACTCGCGCTGTTCATCGGAACTGAGCGTGGAGTTCAGCGCCGCGGCTGCCACGCCGAGTTCCTCGAGCGTGGCGACCTGGTCGTCCATCAGGGCGATGAGCGGCGACACCACCACCGCCAGGCCGTCGCGCAACAGGGCCGGCACTTGAAAGCACAGCGATTTGCCACCGCCGGTGGGCATCAATACCAAGGCATCGCCACCGCGGGCCACACGTTCGATAATGGCACCCTGGCGACCGCGGAAGCTGTCGTAGCCGAAGATGTCCTTAAGAACGCGTTGAGCCTGTTCGAGCATGGGTCACTCCAGAAATCGTAAAACCACCCGGGCCGCACAGGCTGGATGAAAAGCGCTTTTGCCGCATCCGCCTTTGCGTAAGCGGGGGTTACCGCCCCGTGAACTCGGGGCCTGAGCGAAAGACCGCGGCAGTATACCCCAGTGCCAGCACCGCGGCGCAGCAGCCGCACATCCTGCCATTTCACCCCTTGGGTGGCGCACAGGGCCTAACAAGGCCTAGAATTCAGTATCCGCATAGTCTTCCAAGGTAACCTGTTAATGTCCTTCGCCGAGCAACTGACCCGCCTGCAAGCCTTCCTCGACGCCGATGAGCTGCATGACGAGGCGCTGGACTACGTCGCCGCCCATGGCTACCTGACCGCCCTCTCCATCTGCTCCGAAGAAGTTCCCGAGCGCGAGTGGATCGACGCCCTGTTCGCCGAGCCGCCGCACTACAGCGACGATGCCCAGCGCGAAGAGATCGAAGGCACGCTGATCCAGCTCAAGGCGCATATCGCGCGCCAACTGGCCAGCGACGAGGAATTCGAGCTGCCATGCGACCTCGACCTCGGCGACGAACCGGATGACTCCGACCTGCGCGGCTGGTGCATCGGCTTCATGGAAGGGGTGTTCCTGCGCGAGTCCGCCTGGTTCGAAACCGCCGAAGACGAAGTCAGCGAGATGCTCCTGCCGATCATGGTCGGTTCCGGACTGTTCGACGAGCAGCCTGAGTTTTCCGACATCGCCGCCGATGCTAATCTCATGGACGACATGATCGTGCAGATTCCCGAAGCGTTGACGGCCCTCTACCTGCTGTGCAACGCCCCGGACGAGAAACCGGCCATTCTCAAGCCCCGCCATCACTGAAGCACAGGCCGTGGGTAAACCCCGGCCAGCGTGGCTACGCTATCTGCTTCTGGGCATTGGCTGTACCAGCGTGTGTCTCGGCGTCATCGGTATCGTCCTGCCGGTGATGCCCACTACCCCTTTCCTGCTCCTTGCCGCGGCCTGCTTTGCGCGAAGCTCGCCGCGCTTCCACGGGTGGCTGCTTGGCCATCCGCAACTGGGCCCGTTGCTCAGTGCCTACCTCAATGGCGAAGGCATTCCCCGCAAAGCCAAGGTGTTGGCAATCGGTTCATTGTGGGTCAGCATCGTTGTGTCCTGCTGGCTGGCGCCCTGGCCGTGGCTGCGTGTGCTGCTCGTTGGCATCGCGATCGCAGTGACTGTCTATCTCGCTCGCCTGAAGACACGTGCCTGAAGCGGAGGCCGATGCTCGATTCCCCAGGTCAGGTGCCGCAAAAAGTCACCCGTCAGTGACCGAGGATGTCGACGAACGGTCGATTCCTGATAAAACCTGAATGAAATCAACTGACTAATCTCGTCCGTCAGGATGGATCAGGGTTGATACACCCCTCATTCCAAGTGACAATTTTCCGTCACTATGCGACCGCATTTTTCTGTCTTGATTCGCCTGTGCCGCGCCACCCCCCAAAACGCTGGCCTTGCGCCTCCTATTGCACTGAACCCCGCTCACACCGCGCACCTCAAGAGCAGTGAAATCTATTTGCCAGCATCGAAAGGAATGATGGCATAACTGTTTTTTGCTCTATATCATGTGAAAATTCCGTTGAACGCGCTGCTTTCGGCGCCTCGATTGCGCTTGTTACAACCCCAAAACGGACTTTTAAACGAGTTATTCGCCAACATTCTGGCGTCTGCACGACTTCACACATCACGGAGAAGCACCCGAATGCGCGTTTTCACCCCCATCTGCAGCGCGATTTTGTTGGCCATGGCGTGCTCGCACGCGCAAGCCATGTCGCTCACCGAGGCGATCCAGAGCACCGTGGATAACCACCCTGAGTTGGCATCCAACATCAACAGTCGCCTCGCCGCGGATGAGGACGCGAAGATCGCCCAGGGTGCCTACCGCCCCAGCGTCGATTTCGTTGCAGGCTACGGCCGCGAGCGCTCGGACAACCTGAATACCCGCGCGCGCGGCAACCACAACAAGGAAACACTGAACTACACCCAGTCAGAGTTGCGCCTGCGCCAGATGCTGTTCGACGGTTCCAGCGCCTCCAGTGAAGTCAGCCGGACCCGCTCGACCGCCACGTCGCGTGCCTACTATGTCCAGGCCACCGCCCAGGACCTGGCCCTGCGCGCCGTGCAGGTGTACCTCGACGTACTGCGCAACCGTGAACTGGTAACCCTGGCCAAGAACAACCTGCAGGCGCACCTGCGCGTCAACGACCAGATCGGCCTGCGCAGCGAGCGCGGCGTGGGCAGCACCGCCGACGTCGACCAATCGCGTGCTCGTCGCGCTCTGGCCGAAAACAACTACAACACCGCTCAGGTCAACCTGGCCGATGCTGAAGCGGCCTTCTTCAGCGCCGTGGGCCGCATGCCCGACGAACTGGAACCCCTGCCCTCGATGCGTGGCGAACTGCCGGCCGACCTGAACGCCGCCCGCCAGTCGATGATGGAAAACAATCCGTACCTCAAATCGGCCCAGGCCGACGTCCAGGCTGCCGAAAGCCAGTACGCAGGCGCCAAGTCCGCGTTCTACCCGCGGATCGACGCTGAAGTGGCGACCGGTGCCAACAACAACCTGTCGGGCGAGCGTGGCCACAACAACACCGATTGGCGTGCCGGTGTGAGCATGAGCTACAACCTGTACCGTGGCGGCAGCGACAAGGCCCGCCTGCAGGGCGACGCACATCGCATCAACCAGGCCATGGACATTCGCAACAATGCCCTGCGTCAGTTGAACGAGAACATGGCGCTGTCGTGGAACGCGATGAAGAACGCAGCTACGCAGATTCCGTACGCCCGTGAATACGCCGAGACCACCACCCGCGTGCGGGCTGCCTATCAGGACCAGTTCGGCCTGGGCCAGCGTACCCTGCTCGACGTACTCGACAGTGAGAACGAGCTGTACACCGCCAACACCCGCTACGCCGAAGTGCGCTACACCGAGGAATACTCGATGTACCGCGTGTTCTCGAGCATGGGTGAGCTGCTGGCCAAGACCCGCGTCGTGCTGCCAGCCGAAGCCGTTGCCCTGACCGAAGTGAAAAGCGAAGCGCGCCTGCCAGAAATGCGCTGATTGCCGCGACGCCGAACCCCGTGCCCGCTCGTTCGCAGCCGGTCGCGGGGTTCGCATGACGCAAGCCCTGGGCTCAGCTCAGGGTTTCGTCGATCACCAGTACCACCTTTCCCGAAATCTGGTTGCTTGCCAGCGCTTCGAATGCCGCTTCGGCGTCGGCGATCGGAAACGTCTTGGCTAACTGCGACTTCAAGCGTCCTTCGGTGAACAATGGCCATACATGCTGGCCCAGGTCACTGAGCAGGTCGGCCTTGAACTGATCGTCACGGCTGCGCAAGGTCGAACCCTGCAACCGCACACGCTTGGCCAAGACCTTGGCCAGGTCGAACTGTGCTTCACGACCGCCCATCAGGCCGATCATCACCCAGCGCCCGTCGAGGGCCACCACCTCCAGGTTCAGCTCGCTGTAGTTAGCGCCGACCGGGTCGAGGATCACATTGAAGGGCCCCAGGTCCTTCAACGCTTCAAGCCCGTCGCCCCGCACCACACCGCCTTGGGCACCAAGCGCTTCGCAATAGGCCAGGCGCTCGGCGGAACCGACGCTGACCCAGGTCGGGTTGCCGAACGCCTTGCACAGTTGGATCGCCGCCGAGCCGATGCCGCTGGCACCGGCGTGCAGCAGGACCTTCTCGCCCGGCTGCAGGTCGGCCAGCTGGAACAGGTTCAGCCACACCGTCGCGTAGACCTCGACGATGCCCGCCGCTTCGTGCAGGCTCAGCCCCTCGGGCACAGGCAGCACATGGCGGCCATCGACCACCACTTCTTCGGCCATGCCACCCCCGGCCAGCAAGGTGCAGACCCGGTCGCCGACCTGCCATGACGAACCCACGCCGACCTCGCTGATCACGCCTGCGCATTCCAGGCCGAGGATATCGCTCGCGCCTGGTGGCGGCGGGTACAAGCCTGCGCGCTGCATCAGGTCGGCCCGATTCAGGCCGGCCGCGGCCACCCGAATCTTCACTTGACCTACGTCACACGTCGGGCTCGGTTGCTCGAGCCACTCCACATGTCCTTCCACGCCTTGCAATGCCTTCACGGTGCCTCCATAGTTGAGTCATGACTGAGCCCGACGCCTTGGCGTCGGGCTTTTCGCATTATGCGTCCGGCTTCAACGGAACCGGCGAATTCAAAGACGGCCTAATATGCGTGATCAATTGCCCCCACGTCGAATCAGCATGAAGCATTTCATTCCCGGCAGTGCCCTGGCGCTGTGTATCGGCCTCGGCAGCTTGTCGATGTCCGCCAATACCTTCGCCGCCAACAGCTGGGACAAACTTCAGCCCGATCGCGACGAAGTGGTGGCCAGCCTCAATGTCGTCGAACTGCTCAAGCGTCATCATTACAGCAAGCCGCCGCTCAACGATGCGCGCTCGGTCATCATCTACGACAGCTACATCAAGCTGCTCGATCCCTCGCGCAGTTATTTCACTGCGGCCGACATCGCCGAGTTCGACAAGTGGAAGACGCAGTTCGACGACTTCCTGAAGAACGGCAACCTGGATCCCGGTTTCGTCATCTACAAACGCTATCTGGACCGGGTCAAGGCACGCTTGGACTTCGCCCTGGCCGAACTGAACAAGGGCGTCGACAAGTTCGACTTCACCACCAAGGAAACCCTGCTGGTAGACCGCAAGGATGCTCCTTGGCTGAAAAACGAGGCCGAGCTCGACGACCTGTGGCGCAAGCGCGTGAAAGATGAAGTGCTGCGCCAGAAGATCGCCGGGAAGGACGCAGCGCAGATCCAGGACACCCTGTCCAAGCGCTACAAGAACCAGCTCGCGCGCCTGGACCAGACCCGCGCCGAAGACATCTTCCAGGCCTACATCAATACCTTCGCCCAGTCCTACGATCCGCACACCAACTATTTGTCTCCGGACAACGCGGAAAACTTCGACATCAACATGAGCCTGTCGCTCGAAGGCATCGGCGCGGTCCTGCAAAGCGACAACGATCAGGTCAAGATCGTCCGCCTGGTACCCGCGGGCCCGGCCGACAAGACCAAGCAGGTTGCCCCCGCCGACAAGATCATCGGTGTTGCCCAGGGCGACAAGGAAATGGTCGACGTGGTCGGCTGGCGTCTGGATGAAGTGGTCAAGCTGATCCGTGGCCCGAAAGGCTCCACCGTCCGCCTGGAAGTGATTCCGCACACCAATGCGCCCAACGACCAGACCAGCAAGATCGTCTCGATCACCCGCGAAGCGGTCAAGCTCGAGGAGCAGGCGGCCAAGAAGTCGATTCTCAACCTCAAGGAAAACGGCCGCGACTACAAGCTGGGCGTGATCGAGATTCCTGCGTTCTACCTGGACTTCAAGGCGTTCCGCGCCGGTGACCCGGACTACAAGTCGACCACCCGCGATGTACGCAAGCTGCTCACCGAATTGCAGAAAGAGAAAGTCGACGGCGTGGTCATCGACCTGCGCAACAACGGCGGCGGCTCCCTGCAGGAAGCGACCGAACTGACCAGCCTGTTCATCGAGAAAGGGCCGACCGTGCTGGTGCGCAACGCCGATGGCCGTGTCGACGTGCTTGAAGATGAAAATCCCGGTGCGTTCTACAAGGGCCCACTGGCGCTGCTGGTGAATCGCCTGTCGGCTTCGGCGTCGGAAATCTTCGCCGGTGCCATGCAGGACTACCACCGCGCCTTGATCGTCGGCGGCCAGACCTTCGGCAAGGGCACGGTGCAGACCATCCAGCCGCTCAACCACGGCGAGCTCAAGCTGACCCTGGCGAAGTTCTACCGTGTATCGGGGCAGAGCACGCAGCATCAGGGTGTACTGCCTGATATCGCCTACCCGTCGATCATCGACACCAAGGAAATCGGTGAAAGCGCCCTGCCCGAAGCCATGCCCTGGGACACTATCCGCCCGGCCATCAAGCCGGCCAGCGATCCGTTCAAGCCGTACCTGGCCAAGCTGACCGCCGACCACGACGCCCGCACCGTCAAGGACCCGGAGTTCATCTACATCCGCGATCGCCTGGCCTTGGCCGAGCAGTTGATGAAAGAGAAGACCGTCAGCCTGAACGAGGCCGACCGTCGCGCTCAGCACAGCGATATCGAAGCCAAGCAACTGGCCCTGGAAAACACTCGGCGCAAGGCCAAGGGCGAGGAGCCGCTGAAAGAGTTGAAGAAGGAAGACGAGGATGCCCTGGGCGCCGATCCGGACAAGACCAAGCCGGAAGATGACGCCTACCTGGCGGAAACCGGGCGTATCCTGCTCGACTACCTGAAGCTCAACACATCGGTGGCCAAGCATTGACCAGGGCTTGGCCCTGCATTGACGGATAGGTGACAGGACGGTCATCAAACCGACATGAAGCTGTCGTGAAATAGGGACCCGCTGCGTCTGCAGCGGGTCTTTTTTTGCGTCTGGCCCGCGGCTTTCGACCCGTTCGCGCGACCGGCCAGCACGACATTCAGCAAGGTAGGAACCGATGACCGTCATAGAACAGCTCAGCGCCCTGGACACCATTCTTGCCCAAGGCGGTGTGCACTGCTTGTTCCAGCCGATCGTGTCACTGTCGCAACGGCAGATCCTGGGCTTCGAGGCATTGAGTCGAGGGCCCTCGAACAGCCCGCTGCATTCGCCCATCAATCTGTTCGCAGTGGCGCGCCAGGCCGGTCGGCTCAACGAGCTGGAAGTGATGTGCCGGGAAACCGCCTGCCGCCGCTTCAGCGAACAGCGCCTGGACGGCAAGCTGTTTCTCAACGTCTCGCCCGAGTCGCTGCTCGAACCCCTGCACGAGGACGGCCGAACATTGCAGTTGTTGCAGCGCTACGGCATCAGCCCCAGCCAGGTGGTCATCGAACTCACCGAGCAGACTCCTACCGACGATTTCCAACTGCTGTTCAACGCGCTGCATCATTACCGCGCCATGGGCTTTTCGATTGCCCTGGACGATCTGGGCGCAGGCTATTCAAGCCTGCGCCTGTGGTCCGAGTTGCGTCCGGACTATGTGAAGATCGACCGACACTTCATCGACGGCATTCACCAGGATGCACTCAAGCGCGAATTCGTCGGTTCCATCCTGCAGATCGCCAAGGCTTCTCGAGCCCAGGTGATCGCCGAAGGCATCGAGTTGGTCGAGGAGTTGCTGGTATTGATCGAAATGGGTGTCGACCTGGTCCAGGGCTATCTGCTTTGCCGCCCTCAAGAGCAGCCGCCGCGGGACGTGCGTGGGCTGATCCCGCGGCTCGAGGACGGTAATCCACCCCTTGGCGGCCAAGGCAGCGATCTCGCACCGTTGATCATCGAGCAGGCCGCGGTGCACCGCGATACCCCAACGCAGCAGGTTCTGGAAGCCTTTCGCCTGCAGGCCAACCTGAACACCCTCGCTGTCGTCGACAGCGACCGGCGCCCCTGCGGCATCGTCCATCGACACTCGCTGTCCGACGCGTTGCTCAAGCCATTCGCCACCGAGCTGTTCGCGCGCAAGCCGATCAGCCGGCTGATGAGCAACGATTTTCTCGCAGTGGACAGCAAGCAGTCGCTGCAGCAGGTCAGCCGGTTGCTGACCGGGCGTGCACGGCAGCGGATCGAGGAAGACTTCATTGTCATCCAGAGTGGACAATACCTGGGACTGGGGCGGGTCATCGACGTGCTCAAGCTGATCACCGAGCTGAAAATCCAGCAGGCCCGGCATGCCAACCCCTTGACCCTGCTGCCTGGCAACGTGCCGATCCAGCAGTGCCTGACCCGTGTGCTGGAACAGGGCCGCGAGGCGATCATCTGCTATGTCGACATCGACAATTTCAAGCCCTTCAACGACATCTACGGCTACGCGCGTGGCGACGAAGTGCTGCTGTGCCTGGCCCAGTGCCTGAGCGAACGCGTGGACCCCAGTCGGGACTTCGTCGGTCACATCGGCGGAGACGATTTCATCCTGGTCATCAGCCCGGCCGATTGGTGCCGTCGGCTGAGCCAGTTACAGGAAGATTTCCAGCACCAGTGCCGGCGCTTCTACCGCCCCGAGCATCTGCACGCGGGCTGTTTTTTGGCCAAGGATCGTCGCGGCGAGCAGCAACGGTTTGCCCTGCTGTCGCTGTCCATCGGCGTGGTTCACTTGCGGGCCGAGGCCTGCGCTCTCATGGATGGCGGCCAACTGGCGGAAATGGCTTCGCAGGCCAAGCACCTGGCCAAGGAAGTCCTGGGGTCCAGCGTGCACGTGATCGACACGCAGCTCGCCGAGTCGGCCTAGCGGCTCAGGCCGCGGTAGTCGGCGGATAGGCGTATTCGAACACGCGTGCCACTTCCGAGGCGTGCCAGGAAGCGGCTGCGATACCGTCCGACGGACCGCAGAAGCGTCCGAGTTTTTCCGCGCATTCGAAAAAACCGGTGCGCGGCAGGCGGCTGGCACCCTGGCTTATCACCAAGGAGCTGCGCAGTGGCTGATCGGCGCGGGCGTCGATCATGGCCAGGTATTCGAGTGCTGCCGTGAGCGTCTGCATGGCGGGTGTGGGCAGTTCCAGGCGCTCGAGCAGCGCGCGATAGGTGAGCAGGTGCCGCTGGCGCCGAGCGTGATCCAGCTCGCCGAGCAGGCCCTCCCATTGCAGGCGACTGATGCGCAGGCTCACGAGCTGCTGCTCCAGCCCGGCACCCCCAGTTCCCAGGCGAGACTGCGGCGTATGGCGGCGTCCGGTTCGCGCTCGCCGGTTTCGATCATCGACAGGTAGGAGGGGCTGATGCCTACGGCGCGGGCCAGACTTTCGAGCGGCACGCCGCGGGCCTCGCGAAGTTCACGCAAGCGCTCGAAACTGGGTGGTGGTGCGAGTGCTGCAGCGCCCACAGGGTCGGCAGCGGACTGCGCGTTCGTGACGGCATCTGCAGAGGCGCTGACCGGGGTACCGGCAGCTGCAGCCAGCAGCCGCTGGTACTCGGCCCATGGCACTACCGCATACTCCGGCTGGCCGTCGCGGCTTATCACCTGAACCCCCATTGCATCCTCCCGCCCGATAAGCGCGCACATCGGACGATGCGAGCGTAATGGCGGAATGTTAACAGGGGATTGCCGACTTCGGGGCGTTAACTGCGCGTCGAAGTCGGCGAGCAAGTTACGCGGGAGAATTCAGCGATGGGACTTTTCCAGTTCCAGGTCTTTCTCCGAAGCCGGGAGACGTTCGAGCACTCGCAGTTTTTCCGGTGACTGGCGCTGACGCCAGGCGCGGAACGCGTCGAGCTCGCCGGACAGGGTCTTCATCACCCAAGCCAGCACGGCGATGTCGTCGAGCATGCCAACACCGATCAGGAAATCGGGAATTGCGTCGATGGGGCTGACGAAGTAGACCAGGCCGGCAACGATGGACACCAATGCCTTGGGGCTGATGCTGCGGTACTCGCCGCGCCAGTAGGCCAGGCACAGGGCCTGCAACAGTTGCACGTCTTCTTTGAGGGCGCCCAGCCGGTAGCCCTTGCCCTTGCGTGCCACGGCGAAGATAAGGGCCGGCAGGCGGCCTCGACTCAGGACGCGCTCGGCAATGGGCAGGAAACGGGTGAAATTCCACGGTGCTTTCATGAGCCCTCCGGTGCCGAATGACAGTTTGAGGTTATCCACAGTATTTGTGGATAACCTTGTGAACAGAGCTGCTTTTCATGCCTGACCTGCCCGGTTTTCAAGGGCTGAGGTCAAATCGGGCGTTTTTTACTCACACAAAAAAGCCACGAAAATCCTTGACGCAGTGTTCCGAAAACAGCTAATGCCGCTTCCTTTAAGACTCTTTGGTACAGGCCCGGTTCAAACGAAAACGCCCCGTCGAGACGGGGCGTTCAGGGCAACGCAGCGGCTTACTTGGCGGGAGCGGCTTCTTCGACTTCAGCGTCGTCGGTTTCGGCCGCGGCGTCAGCGGCAGCCTTGGCAGCGTCCTTGATAGCGATCAGCTCGAGATCGAACACCAGCACCGAGTTGGCTGGAATGGTCGGGCTCGGGCTCTGGGCGCCGTAGGCCAGGTCAGCCGGGATGAACAGCTTGACCTTCTCGCCCACGTGCATCAGTTGCAAGCCTTCGACCCAACCCGGGATCACGCCGCTGACCGGCAGATCGATGGGCGCGCCGCGCTCGATGGAGCTGTCGAAGACCTTGCCGTCGATCAGCTTGCCTTCGTAGTGGACGGTGACCACATCGGTCGGCTTGGGCTGGGCGCCCTCGGCTTTCTTGATGACCTGGTACTGCAGGCCGGATGCGGTAGTGACGACGCCGTCTTTCTTGGCATTGTCCTCGAGGAACTTCTTGCCGGCGGTCTGCGCTTCGGCGTTCATCTTGGTCATGCGTTCTTCGGCGCGTTTCTGCAGGTCGGCAAAGGCTGCGACCAGGTCGTCGTCCTTGATCTTCTGCTCTTTCTTGCCGACGGCGTCTTCGATACCCAGGGCAACGGCCTTGGAATCGAGATCGTCCATACCTTCCTGAGCCAGGCTCTTGCCCATGTTCAGGCCGATACCGTAGGAAGCTTTCTGCGCCGGGGTTTTGAGCTCGACGCTGGTCTGGGAATCGCAACCTGCGAGGACCAGGGTGACCAAGGCAACTGCCGCCGCCAACCGATGCTGTTTCATGCTATTTCCTTGTTCATGCGCCATAAGGGCAATCGAATGAGGCCGCGAGCTTATCAGGCGGCCACGACCAATGGCTACCGGCATGAGAGAGGCAAAAAGACGATAAGTTCAGGCCAGCAAAAGGAAAGTGGCTCGGCAGCGGCTGGATGAAACATGTGTCACGCAGTGCTGGGCGCCTGCCCGTAGTGCGCAGCCACTTCACGCACCACTTCACACAGCCACTGGGCCGGCAACGCCAGCGGCAACGCGGCGTTGCGGCAAATGCCGACCGACCCGCCCGGCTCGTGCACGCCCAGATCGAGCTCGCACAGTTGGCCGGTGACGATATCGCGCTGCACCGCATCGCGCGGGGCCACCCAGATGGCGTCACTGCTGGCGACGTAGCGTCGGCTGAGGGTCGGTGAAAGCGTTTCCAGACGTTGCGCCGAGGGAGTGATGGCGCACTGCACGAACAAACTGTCCGCATGCTTGCGGATGGTCGTGCCGGCCAGCGGCAGCACCCAGGGGTAACGGCCGACCTGCTCGGCGCTCGGCGGACGCATCTCCAGCAGCGGATGCGCCGGGCGCACCACCAGCGTCATGGATTCGCTGTACAGGTGTTCGAACGACAGGCCCTGAATCTGCGGGCTATCGGTCATGCGGCCGATCACCAGGTCCAGCTCGCCGACGTGCAGTTGCGCCAGCAGGTAGGCCCCCGGCCCGGTCGCCACGCTGACCACCAATGCGGCGTGGCGTTCGTGCAGGCTGCAGAGTACTTCGGGCAACAGCTGGCTTTCCACGGTCGACAGCACGCCGATACGCACCTGCGGGGCTTCGTCGGGCTCGCCGCGCAGACTGCTGACGCCATCGCGCAAGGCCTGCACGCAAGGCCCGGCATAGCGCATGAAGCGCACGCCGGCGGCGGTCAGTTCGACCCCGCTCTTGTCCCGGTCGAACAAGCGTGTCTGCAACAGGTCTTCGAGTTCCTTGAGCGTCTTGGAAATCGCCGGCTGGCTGATGGACAGGCCATCGGCGGCCTTGGCGAAGCTGCCCTGGCGGGCAATTTCGAGAAAGCACAGCAAATGGCGGAATTTGATACGGCTGTCGAGGTTCATGGCGCCAATCGTAGCATTGGGCCATGGGGTTTGCTTTGGTAGTAAGGGCCTCTTCGCGGGCAGAGGCCCGCAAGACCACCCTACACCCTGCCAATCTCCACCCGATCACCGTTGAAACGCACCGGCCACACCCTGATGCCCTGCTCCGGCGCCTCCAGACAACGCCCGTCGCTGAAACAGTAATGCTGCTTGTACAGCGGCGCAGCCACCACCAGCTCGCCCTGCAGATACCCGACGATGCCACGCCCCAGCACATTGGCGCCCGAGCGCGGGTCGTGGTTGTCGATGGCGTGCAGCACCCTGCCCTCGCCCGCGTCGGGGAGGTAGAACACGGCCACCTGGTCGCCGTCCAGCCATACCACTACACCGGAATTGGCGATCAAGTCCGCTCGATCGCAGACTGCTTGCCAGTCCATCGCTTGCACCGCCTTGGCCGCCTGCATCACAACACCTCCTCCATCACCGGGATCAACGTGACCGCATCGCCCGCCTGAGCGGGACGACGCTGGCCACGTTCCTTGACGAACTGCACACCGGGGTCCGCACGCTTGTCGTTGACGAAGGTGCGGAAGCGCTTGAGCTTTTCCGGATCCTTCAAGGCATTGGCCCATTCGCATTCATAGTGATCGACCACCCGTTGCATCTGCGCTTCGAGTTCGGCGCCCAGGGCCAGGCTGTCCTCCAGCACGACCTGCTTGAGAAACTCCAGACCGCCCTCGAGGTTTTCGCGCCACACCGAGGTGCGCTGCAGCTTGTCGGCGGTACGGATGTAGAACATCAGGATACGGTCGATGTAGCGGATCAACTGTTCATCGTCCAGGTCGGTGGCGAACAGCTCGGCGTGCCGCGGACGCATGCCGCCGTTGCCGCACACATACAGGTTCCAGCCCTTCTCGGTGGCAATCACACCGATGTCCTTGCTCTGCGCCTCGGCGCACTCGCGGGTGCAGCCGGAGACGGCGAACTTGAGCTTGTGCGGCGAACGCAGGCCCTTGTAGCGATCCTCGATGCGCAGGGCCATGGCGACGCTGTCCTGCACGCCGTAGCGGCACCACGTACTGCCCACGCAGGATTTCACGGTGCGGGTCGACTTGCCGTAGGCATGACCGGTCTCGAAGCCGGCTTCGATCAATTCGCTCCAGATCTCCGGCAACTCGTGCAACTGGGCGCCGAACAGGTCGATGCGCTGGCCACCGGTGATCTTGGTGTACAGATCGTACTTCTTCGCCACCACGCCGATGGCGATCAGCTTGTCCGGGGTAATCTCACCGCCTGGAATGCGCGGTACCACCGAATAGGTACCGTTCTTCTGCATGTTGGCCATGAATGTGTCGTTGGTGTCCTGCAGCGGCACCAGCGAGGGGTCCATGATCGGCTGGTTCCAGCAGGAAGCGAGAATGTTGCCGACGGTGGGCTTGCATACGTCGCACCCCACTGCGCCACGGCCGTGGCGGGCAAGCATGTCCTCGAAGCTGGCGATGCCCTCGACACGGGCCAGGGCATAGAGCTCGGCGCGGGTGTAGGCGAAGTGTTCGCACAGGCTCTTGTCAACGCTGACGCCGCGGGCAATCAGCTCGTGCTCGAACACTTGCTTGAGCAGCGCGGCGCAGCCGCCGCAACCGGTGCAGGCCTTGGTCTGCGACTTGAGCGCCGACAGGTCGCCACAGCCTCCATCGATGGCAGAACAGATCGCACCTTTGCTGACGTTGTGGCAGGAGCAGATCATGGCGGTGTCTGGCAACGCATCGGCGCCCAGGGTCGGTGCGCCGTCGGACAACGGCAGGATCAGCGTCGAAGGGTCGGCCGGCAAGGCGATGCCGTTCTGGGCATATTGCAGCAAGGTGTCGTAGTAACTGTTGTCACCGACCAGCACAGCGCCCAGCACCTGCTTGCCGCTGGCGTCCACCACCAGGCGACGGTAGCTGGCGTTGGCTTCGTCGATGAAACGGTAGCTCTTGGCGCCCGGCGTAGTGGCATGGGCATCACCAATGGAGCCGACGTCGACGCCCAGCAGCTTGAGTTTGGTCGACATGTCGGCCCCGCTGAACGCCACCGGCGCCTCGCCGGCCAGCTCACAGGCGACGTTGCGGGCCATGCTGTAGCCCGGTGCTACCAGGCCGAAGACGCTGCCGTTCCATGAAGCGCATTCGCCGATCGCATACACTGCCGGGTCGCTGCTGCGGCAGTGTGGGTCGATGACGATCCCGCCGCGGGCGGCGATCTCCAGGCCGCAGGCGCGGCCCAGCGCATCCTGGGGACGAATGCCGGCGGAGAACACGATCAGGTCGGTTTCCAGAAACTCGCCACCGTCGAAGTTCATCCGGTAGCGATGGGTCTCGCCGGCCTCGACGTTCTGTGTGGCGCGGGAGGTGTGCACGCCCACACCCAATGCCTCGATGCGCGCACGCAAGGCAGCGCCGCCGTCGACGTCCAGTTGCACAGGCATCAGACGCGGAGCGAATTCGACTACATGAGCTTCCAGACCGAGCGACTTCAATGCATTCGCCGCTTCCAGGCCGAGCAGCCCGCCGCCGACCACCACACCACGGCGCGCACCGGCTGCCGCTGCGCGAATGGCATCCAGGTCATCCAGCGTGCGATAGACCAGCCGTGCGCTGCCTTCGCAACCTGGGATCGGCGGCACGAAGGGGAAGGAGCCAGTGGCCAGTACCAGCACATCGTAGCCATGCCGCCCAGTGGCGGTGACCACTTCGCGAGCCTGGCGGTCGATCTCGAGTACCGGCTGCCCCAAGTGCAGGGTGACACCGTGCAGGCCATACAGCTGGGCGTCGCCCAGGGCCAGGGTTTCGGCGCACGAGCCGCCGAAGTATTCGGACAGGTGCACCCGATCGTAGGCGCGCTGGCGTTCTTCGCCGAAGACATGGATCTCGTAGCGATCGACCGCGCTGCGCTCGATCAGTTGCTCGACGCAATGATGACCCACCATGCCGTTGCCGATAACGATGAGCTTCTGCCGGGGCCTGAGGTTCACGAGCGCATTCATAGGTATCTCCAAGCGGGTCACGGTGTCTTGACCATCGGGCAAAAAAAAACGCCTGGAGCGAATGCTCCAGGCGCCTTTGCCTGATGGTCGAATTGAGGTTGTCCGGTGAGGTGATCGTCGTTGATCACCGGGACTTGTCCAGAGTTGTAGCAGGTTGCGTGCCAGGGTTGTCTGCTGGCGTGTCAGACAGGGCCTCCTCGCGAGTAGCGGGCGGCGAGCCCTCTGCCCGCGAAAAGGCCATCACTGACAACAAGACCCATCCCAGTGCACCACGCACCGTTTCAGTACACATCCCGCACGTAGCGCTTGTCGCGACTGAGCTGCGCCATATAGGCCTCGGTCTGTACCTCGCTCATACCGCCGTGCTCGGCTACTACCTGCCGCAGCACCGCATCGACATCCTTGGCCATCCGGCTGGCATCGCCGCACACATAGAAATGGCCACCTTGCTGCAACCATTGCCAGACCTGAGCGCCGTGCTGGCGCAGGCGGTCCTGCACGTAGATCTTTTCCGCCTGATCCCTGGAGAACGCAGTGTCCAGCCGGTGCAGATGGCCACTGCGCAGCCAGGTGTGCAGCTCGTCGCGGTAGTAGAAGTCGCTGAGCTCACGCTGCTCGCCGAACAGCAGCCAATTGCGTCCGCTGTGGCCGAGCGCCTGCCGTTCGTGGAGGAAGGCGCGAAACGGCGCTATGCCTGTCCCCGGCCCGACCATGATCATCGGCGTGTCGGCTTGGCTGGGTACGCGAAACCCGGTGGCCTTGTGCACGAAGATCGGTACCAGCGCGGCGGCCGAGCGATCCGCCAGAAAACCCGAACACACCCCGCTGCGCACGCGCTCGTTGCAGTGATAGCGCACCGTCGACAGGGTGATGTGCACCTGCTGCGGGTCGGTGCGGGCACTGGAGCTGATGGAATACAGCCGCGGCTGCAGTGGCTTGAGCAAGCCGAGCAGTTCCGGCGTGGTGAGCGTGATGGGAAAGGCTTCGAGCAGGTCGATCAGTTGCCGACCCCACAGCCATTGCTGCAATTCGCCGGCGAGCTCCGGCGCGAGCAGCGTGGCCAGCAGCGGGTCGGCGCAACGCTGGGAAATGAACGCCAGCCACTGCGGGGTGATGCGGGTGATGTCCAGATGCTTGTGCAGCGCCACCGCAAGCGGCTGTTCGCCCTGCCCCTTGAGCATTACCCGCTCGCTGCTGTCCAGGCCCAGACACGCCAGCAGCTCTTCGACCAGGCTCATGCAGTTGCTCGGCCATACCCCGAGCGCATCGCCGGCCTCGTACACCAGTCCGCTGTCCTTGAGGTCGAACACCACATGGCGAACTTCTTTCTCGGTACCTGCCGCATTGAGCACTTGATTGTGCAGGACCCGCGCCAGCCATGGCCGCTTGCGGGAGTACAGCGGCGGGTCCTGGGTCGCCAACGAAGGCGTGCTGCCAGTCGCTGCGCCAGCCAGCAGCAGGCCAACGGCCTGCGTCCACTGCTCGGCGAGTTCCTGATCGTCGGGCTCGCACTCGACACGGGCAAGCAGGCGCTGCCCACCCAGTTGCTGCAGGCGTTCGTCCAGCTTACGGGCGAAGCCACAGAACTGTCCGTAACTTGAGTCGCCCAGTGCCAGCACAGCGTAGCGCAGGCCCGAACAGGGCTCGATGCCCTCGGCCTGCAGCTGCGCCCACAAGCGCACGGCGTTGTCCGGTGCGTCGCCGTCGCCGAAGGTACTGGTCACCAGCAATACGTCGCGCGCGGCCAGCAGGTCAGCGGGGGTGATCGCGTCCATGCCGCGCAGCAGCACCAGAGCACCGCGTTCGCGCAGGGTCTGCGCGCAGCGCTCGGCAATGGCCTGCGCGTTGCCCGTCTGCGATGCCCAGAGCACCAGGGTCCCCGCTTGTCCGGCGAGCGGCGCAACGGCGTGAGCCCGCTCTGGATCGAGGTTGTGCAAGCTGATCTTCGGCGAGCCGACCCGTTGCAGGGCCACGGCGGCGTACTTGAACGCCGGCTGTTGCGACAGTGGATCGGCGGCGTCGCTGGTCAACGCATTGATGGCCAGGTCGCTGCCGTACACATCGTTCCAGTGAAATGGCACGAAGCAGTTGCCTGGCCGCACGCGGTCGCTGATGCGTGCCGGCAATACCGCCTGGCCGCGCCGCGAGCGGACCTGCACTTGATCGGACTCGCCGATGCCCAGACGCTCGGCATCGTCGGGGTGAATCTCGATGAACGGGCCAGGATCGAGCTTGTTCAACGCAGCGACCTTGCCGGTCTTGGTCAGGGTATGCCACTGGTGCTGCAGACGACCGGTGTTGAGCACCATTGCGAACTGTCCGTCGGGCAGGTCGGCGGGCGGCAGGTGCGGACGGGCGAAAAAGCGACCGCGGCCGCTGGCGGTCGGAAAACGCGGCCCGGCGTCGGTCAGGTAGCGAATCGGGCTGCGCGGATCGTTCTGGTCGGGCGCAGAGGGCCATTGCCGCGGCTGCTGGCGCAGTTGCGCATAGCCTGCGCCACGAATGTCGTAGCCGCTTTGCGGGTTGTCGAACCGTTGCAGCTCCTGGTAGACCTGCTCGGCGCTGGCGTAGTCGAAGCCTTCAGTGAAGCCCATGGCGCAGGCCACCCGGGCGATGATCTGCCAGTCGGCCAAGGCCTGACCCGGTGCATTCACAGCCTTGGGCATCAGGGTCATGTTGCGCTCGGAGTTGATCATCACCCCTTCCGCCTCGGCCCACAGCGCGGCCGGCAGCAGAACGTCGGCGTAGCGGTTGGTTTCGGTATCGAGAAACGCGTCCTGGGTGATCACCAGTTCGGCGGCCTGCAAGCCCTCGATCACTTGCTGGCGGTTGGCGACACTGGCCACCGGGTTGGTGCAGATGATCCAGCAGGCCTTGATCGCGCCCTCGCCCATCTGCCGGAACAGGTCGATGGTACCGGCGTTGCCTTCCTTGCGCAGGCTGCCGGAAGGGATGTTCCAGAGCCGCTCGACATGGGCTCGGTCCGCTTCCGCCAGCAACGAACGCTGGCCGGGCAGGCCAGGGCCCATGTAGCCCATTTCGCGCCCGCCCATGGCATTGGGCTGGCCGGTCAGGGAAAACGGCCCGCTGCCCGGACGGCAGATGGCGCCAGTTGCCAGGTGCAGGTTGCACAGCGCATTGCTATTCCAGGTGCCCTGAGTGCTCTGGTTCAGCCCCATGGTCCAGCAACTCATCCAGTTCGCGGCGCCACCGATCCACTGTGCAGCCTGTCGGATCGCCTGTTCGTCGAGGCCGGTCACCTCGGCTACCCGGGCCGGCGTGTAGTCGGCCAGAAAAGCCGGTAGTTCTTCCCAACCCTCGGTGTGCGCTGCGATGAAAGACGAGTCGGTAGCGTCGTTCGCATGCAGCAGGTGCAGCAAGCCGTTGAGCAAGGCCAGATCGGTGCCCGGCTCGATCTGCAGGAACAGGTCGGCCTTGTCGGCGGTGGCCGTGCGCCGCGGATCGACCACGATCAACCTGGCCCCCGCCTTGAGCCGGTCCAGCAGGCGCAGGAACAGGATCGGATGACAATCGGCCATGTTCGCGCCGATTACCAGGAACACGTCGGCGTGATCGAAATCATCATAGGAACCGGGCGGGCCGTCGGCGCCCAACGACAGCTTGTAGCCGCTGGCCGCACTGGCCATGCACAACCGCGAGTTGGACTCGATGTGCCGGGTGCGAACGTAGCCCTTGGCCAGTTTGTTGACCAGGTACTGGGCTTCCAGCGACATCTGCCCGGAGACGTAGAAGGCAAGTGCGTCCGGGCCATGCTCATCGAGGATCTGCCGCAAACGGCCACCGGCGTCCGCGATGGCTGCGTCCATGCTCGATTGCACCGGCTCGTGATCGCGCCCGTGGCGCACGTAGGCGTGCTGCATCCGGCCCGGATCAGTCAGCGGCTGGGCGCAGGTGCTGCCCTTGGTGCACAGGCGCCCGGCGTTGGCCGGATGCTGCTTGTCACCGCTGACCTTGACCACCCGATCATTCTCGACGGTCATGACGATCCCGCAGCCGACGCCGCAGTACGGGCACACGCTACGGACAGAAGTGCGGGTCATCGGCGTTCCTCGCTGCTGGCTGCAAAACAAAAACGGCGCCGGCTGCCTTCGCTCATCAGAGCGGGCAGCACGGCACCGTTGTCGTGTGGGAGGCAATCGGCATCGATTGCATTGTGTGCGAGGGTGCTTGCAATCCGTGCGCCAACCCCATCGGATCGAGCGGATCACGTTAAACGAGGGTCAGCGCGATTGAGTGGGTCAGGAATTTTCAGGTGCGGTGCACCGTTGAAGCGCGCTACGCACCGTGGGTGCTCAGCGACTCAGCAAGATGGACAACGTAAAAAAAGGCGCCAGGCCTTCCAGTTGATGATGAGCGCACCCAGGCATCATCTACCTGGTGCAGTGAGTCTGCGGCCAATCAATGATCATTGATCAGCGCTTCAGCCACCTAAAGCAATTTCGCTCCTGTTGATCACCTTTTCATTGACCACGCGCCGTACCACCGGGACAGAAGGTTTCTTCGGCGGAATCGGCTTGATATAGCCATTCGGCTTGGATTGCTCGTGGTCGGGCTTCATTTTCTTTCTCCTGGTGGCGCCTCATCAAAGGTCATGCGACGAGCAGGGGCTGCAGGTTTGACTGGAGCTGGAGGCTTTGGCTGCTGTTCAGCAGTGGCTTTCTCAGAGTCACTCAATGTTTTCGACCTCATTGCAAGCACGGCATTTTCCAGAATTATAGTCCTTTTTTCCAAATCTGCTATCTGATCACGTCCGGGACCAGCAAGGAGCTGATTCTTTAACGACGAGATCTCATCTCCTACATAGCTGTCCCTGATAGACAGGTTTTTTCTCGGAGACGATGTATCCATGTCAAAGACAACGAACAGCAAGCTTGCCAACACGAGAGGTATGCACGCGATCAGGAAGGCTGCAACCGATTTGAAGACCCATCTTGAACGTTGCTCGTTGACCAATGCGTTATGAGTGGCGCACCGCACGTAGGTTTGGGAAATATAAGACTCGGTTTCATGTATGGGGTCTACGAGATCAAGTTGTTCGGCATGGCTGACCTGGAAATTATATTTCTTGACCTCACTGTTATAGCTTAGTTGGTCGTCATGGTATTTTTTTACCTCAGCGGCATAGGGCATTCGATTGAACTCAGACCCACTGAATGCCCTGCAGTTGAAATAAACAGAAACCGAGATAATGACAATCACCAACAGAATCAAAGAAGCGATCATATAAGTCAACGCTAAGACGTTCAGTAAAGTCCAGAAATCTGGCCAAATACGCAGATACGGACAAGAGCGCGAAGATGGCAGTGAATATCAATTGGGTCTTGATGGAAATACTGTTCTTTATCTCCTCTTCATAGGCATACATTTTCTCATAAGTAACTTCTATGCTTCGATCCTTCAAAATGATCATCCTTAATCGGTCATTACATCCATGGACGGACTCGATCTTCGTGATCGATTTCCCCCTCGCGGCGGCATCTGTGAATACTAGCAGCCGCATGCCCAGGCTCAACGCACGCAGGCAGCATCCATCAGCTGTGCGAAGCCGCGTATGAGTCAGCCAGCCCCTTACAGCCGGAGTGCAACATCAGGTAAATCCCCTACCTGCGGCTTCTCAGCCATCGCCGCGCTGCAGGGCTGTCAGGCGCGCCTTGATGCCGGCGGCGGTCTGCTCACCCAGCAACTGGTCGCGCACCTTGCCTTGGGCATCGATGAGGTAGGTGACGGGCAAGGCCTGGCTGCGTGGCAGCTCGAAGCGCGGTGCCGGGTCCTGGGCCAGCACCGTGAAGTCGATTCCCAGGGTCTGGGCGGCGGCACTCAATTCGTCACCCTGGAGGTTGTCGAAATTCACGCCGAGCACGCGCACGCCCTGCCCTTGCAGGCTCTGCGACAGCGCATTGAGTTCGGGGATCTCGCGACGGCACGGTCCGCACCAAACGGCCCAGTAGTTGACCACCAGCCATTGTTTGTCCAGCGTCTTGGCGCTGACCTGCGTGCCATGCTGATCGGGCCCGTAGTCGCCCCCGCAACCGCCCAGCAGTGCCGCAGCCAGCAGCAGCCCTGCCAACGGCACGAGGTTGCTCTTGATACGCCAGTTCATGGGTCTACCCTTCCTTACTCATGCGGCCATGCGAAAAAGGCGACCGAATACCGCCACGTGGTTAGAATACGCGCCACTGGCTGCCGGAGGCGACTTTTCCCCATGACCCAACTCACTCTTTACCACAACCCACGCTGCTCCAAATCGCGCGCGACGCTGGAATTGCTGCAGGCCCGCGGGCTTGCGCCGGTCATCGTGCTCTACCTGGAAACGCCTCCCGATGCAGTCACCCTGCACGCCCTGCTGGGCAAGCTGGGCATCAGTGCCCGTGCCCTGTTGCGTACTGGTGAAGAAGAATACAAGACCCTGGACCTGGCCGACGCGACATTGGGCGAGGACGATCTGGTGAACGCCATGGCCGCGCACCCGAAACTGATCGAACGGCCTATTCTGGTCAACGGCGAGCGCGCGGTGATCGGCCGTCCACCGGAAAACGTACTGGAGATTCTGTCGTGAACACACCTTACATCCTGGTGCTCTATTACAGCCGCCACGGCGCCACTGCCGAGATGGCCCGACAGATCGCCCGCGGTGTCGAATCCAGCGGGCTGGAAGCACGTCTGCGCTGCGTGCCGGCGATCTCCACCGAGTGCGAGGCTGTCGCACCGTCAATTCCCGAGCAAGGCGCGGTATACGCCAGCCTCGACGACCTGAAGAACTGCGCCGGCCTGGCCCTGGGCAGCCCGACGCGCTTCGGCAACATGGCCGCGCCGCTCAAGTACTTCCTCGACGGCACCAGCAGCCTGTGGCTCAGTGGCGACCTGGTCGGCAAGCCGGCCGGCGTGTTCACCTCCACTGCCAGCCTGCACGGCGGTCAGGAAACCACCCTGCTGTCGATGCTGCTGCCCCTGCTGCACCACGGCATGCTCATCACCGGGCTGCCCTATAGCGAGTCGGCACTGGTGGAAACCCAGGGCGGCGGCACCCCCTATGGCGCCAGCCACCACGCAGGCGCCGACGGCAAGCGTCTGCTCGACGAGCACGAGAAAACCCTTTGCCGAGCGCTGGGCAAGCGTCTGGGCCAGACCGCACAACTGTTGAGCACACCGCGTGGCTAAGTTGAATCTCAGGTTGAATCGCAGGTTGAATCGCACGATGGCGGGTCACGCTTGAGCATCCACACCTACACCAAGTACCCCGCCACGGCGCTCGGCGAAGAGTCGCCACTGGCCTGGATCAGCGAACACATCCGCAAGCATTATCAAGGCCATCGGCACACCTTCGTGGTGGCCATTGCCGGCAGCGTCGCCGTGGGCAAGAGCACCCTGTCCACGCTGCTCAAGGAGCGGTTCGAGGGCTGGCCGGAAGCACCGCGGGTCGAGGTGGTCAGCACCGATGGCTTTCTGTATCCCAACCGGATTCTGGAACAGCGCCAGTTGATGCCGCGCAAGGGCTTCCCGGAAAGCTACCGCACCGACGACTTGAAGGCGTTCCTGCACGACCTCAGGCAAGGTGCGCGCGGTTTGCAGGTGCCGGTCTATTCCCAGGCGATCAAGGACATCGACGAGCACTTCCACCTGATCGACCAGCCGGACATCCTCATTCTGGAGGGGCTCAACATCCTCCAACTGGACCACGCCCACGACTTCTCCATCTATCTGGATGCGCCTACCGCCGACATTCGTCATTGGTACATGGAACGCTTCATGAGCCTGACCACTCTATCGGGCGACGCTGCACAGGCGCGCGCCGACTATTTGTGGGAAGAGGTCAACCTGAAGAACCTCACGGAAAACATCCTGGTGACCCGCGATCGGGCGCAGATGGTTCTGCACAAGGCACCGGACCACCGCATCGACGAGGTCTGGCTGCGCGAAGGCGACCTGCCCGTGCATTCATCCAGCAGTTGAGGACACCGGCTCCATGCAAGACTACAAGTGGCTGAACGAATACTGCCTTAATCGCTTCGGCTCGCAGAAAGCGCTGGAGGCGCGTCTGCCGACGGCCAAGTCTGCGGCGCAACTGCGCACGATCAGCGCCGACCGCTACCTGTCGACCATGGCCCTGCGGGTCTTTCGGGCAGGCCTGAAGCACAGCCTGGTCGACTCGAAATGGCCCGCCTTCGAAGAGGTGTTCTTCGGCTTCGACCCGGAGAAGATCGTGCTCATGGGCGCCGAGCGCCTGGAACGGCTGATGCAGGACACGCGCATCATCCGCCATTTCGGCAAGCTCAAGAGCGTCCCGCGCAATGCACAGATGATTCTCGACGTGGCCATGGAGCATGGTAGTTTCGGTGATTTCATCGCCGACTGGCCGGTCGAGGACATCACTGGGCTATGGCAGTACATCGCCAAGCACGGCAACCAGATGGGCGGGCTGTCGGCACCCCGTTTCCTGCGCATGATCGGCAAAGACACCTTCATTCCCAGCTGGGACGTGGTGGCTGCGCTCAACGCGCAGGAGATCGTCGACAAGGTGCCCAGCTCCAAGCGCGATCAGGCGGCGGTCCAGGCGGCCTTCAATCAGTGGCATGCCGAAAGCGGTCGGCCGATGTGCCAACTGTCGGCGATGCTCGCCTTTACCGTGAACCACTGATGCACTGATTGCACTGATGCACTGATGCATCCGTTTGGTTGCAGGGCCCGGCTCGCGGTCCTGCAGCAGTTCCCTGCATGTGCGGGCTTACCCGTACATGCCTGCTTGCAACTGCCCCGCCGTAGCACCGATCGAAGCGGAAAATCTCGTCTACGCTTAGCCTCCAGGGGAACGACTGCCTTGGGCATGCCTGTGGCCGACGCGCTCGACGTCAAAATGTCATGCGCGTCACCTACGTTGGCTCGGGTATTGCTGAACCCAGATCAATCCAGTCGTCGACCGCCCCCTCGTTTTGATAGGCGCCCATAGGAGCACCGGATGAAAAAGCTTTTCCTGGCCACACTGTTAGGTTCGAGCATCGCGTTGTGCAACGTGGCCTCGGCCGCGGATACCGATCTGCAAACCCTTGAAGCCGCGGCCAAGACCGAAGGCATGGTCAACAGCGTCGGCATGCCCGACGCCTGGGCCAACTGGAAGGGCACCTGGGACGACCTGGCCAACAAGTACGGCCTCAAGCACATGGACACCGACATGAGCTCGGCGCAAGAAGTGGCCAAGTTCGCCGCCGAGAAAGACAACGCCAGTGCCGATATTGGCGATGTCGGTGCAGCGTTCGGCCCCATCGCCACCAAACAGGGCGTGACCCAGGCCTACAAGCCGTCCACCTGGGCGCAGATACCCGACTGGGCCAAGGATGCCGATGGCCACTGGATGCTGGCCTACACCGGCACCATCGCTTTCATCGTCAACAAGCAGCTGGTCAAACCCGAAGATGCCCCAAAGAGCTGGGCAGACCTGAAGAACGGCAAGTACAAGGTGGCCATTGGGGATGTCAGCACCGCAGCACAGGCAGCCAACGGCGTGCTGGCGGCAGCGATCGCCTTCAAGGGCGATGAAAGCAACCTGGCGCCGGGCCTGCAACTGTTCACCGAACTGGCCAAGCAGAAACGCCTGTCCCTGGCCAACCCAACCATCCAGACCCTGGAAAAAGGCGAAATCGAAGTGGGTGTGGTCTGGGACTTCAATGGCCTGAGCTATCGCGACCAGATCGATCCGAAACGCTTCGATGTGCTGATTCCTTCGGACGGGTCGGTGATTTCCGGCTACACCACCATCATCAACAAGTACGCCAAGCACCCGAATGCTGCGAAGCTGGCCCGCGAGTACATCCTCAGCGATGCCGGGCAGATCAACCTGGCACGCGGCTACGCCCGACCGATCCGTGCGGACCACATCAAGCTGCCGGATGATGTCGCGGCCAAGCTGCTGCCAGCCGAGCAGTATCGCCATGTCACGCCAATCAAGAATCCGGACGTCTGGGAAGCGAGCTCCAAGGCTCTGCCCCAGCAGTGGCAGGAACAGGTGATTTTCGAGATGCAGTGATTGCCTGCGGTGCATCAGGTAGGGCCTGTTCGCGGGCAGAGGGCTCGGCCGCCCGCCCCGCTCCCACAGGGGCAGGAGCGCCAACTCCTGTGGGAGCGGGTCTCTGCCCGCGAAGGGCCCACCACCAATCCCCTGACACCCCCCACCCCGGAGCCTTCCAGCAGTGACCACCCCCACCCGTGGCAGAACCCTGGCCCTGCTTCTGCTGGTGCCCTTCGCCCTGTTCTTTTTCATCTTCCAGATCGCCCCCCTGGCCTGGGTGGCGATCCACAGCGTGCAGACCGACGCGGGCTGGAGCCTGGACAACTTCAGCAAGGCCTTCGGCTCGCGGTTCTATCGCCAGGCCATCCAGTTCAGCCTGGAAATCAGCTTCTGGTCGAGCCTGTTCGGCATCATCATCGCCGTCATCGGCGCCAGCTCCCTGCGCCGGGTCGACTCGCGGCTGCGGGACTTCGTCAGCGCCTTCGCCAACATGACCAGCAACTTCTCCGGCGTGCCGCTGGCCTTCGCCTTCATCATCCTGCTGGGTTTCAATGGCGCGATCACCATGATGCTCAAGCAGAGCGGCCTGATCGACGATTTCAACCTGTACTCCAAGACCGGCCTGATCATCACCTACACCTATTTCCAGATCCCGCTGGGCGTGCTGCTGCTCTATCCCGCTTTCGACGCCCTGCGCGAAGACTGGCGCGAATCCGCCGCCCTGCTCGGTGCCAACGGCTGGGCCTACTGGCGCTACATCGGCCTGCCGGTGCTGACACCGGCACTGCTGGGCACCTTCGTCATCCTGCTGGCCAATGCCCTGGGCGCGTATGCCACGGTGTACGCGCTCACCACCGGCAATTTCAACGTGCTGCCGATCCGCATCGCCGCCATGGTCGCCGGCGACATCAGTCTGGACCCCAACCTGGCCAGCGCGTTGGCGATGATTCTGGTGGGGCTGATGACTCTGGTCACCCTGGCCCATCAATGGCTGTTGCGCAGGAGCTACCATGTCGCGCGCTGAACTCGACGCCCCCGGCCTCTACCACAAGACCGTGGTCTGGCTGCTGTTCCTGATTCTCCTGCTGCCGCTGGCCGGCACCCTGCTGTATTCGTTCGCCACCAGTTGGTCGGCGTCGATCCTGCCCAGCGGGCTGACCTTCAAGTGGTACCTGCAGCTGTGGGGCGACCCGCGATTCCTCCAGGCCTTTGGTCAGTCGCTGGTGGTCTGCGTCGGTGCGCTGGTGCTGTCGGTGCTGGTGATCCTGCCGCTGCTGTTCGTGGTGCACTACCACTTTCCGCGGCTGGATGCGCTGATGAACATTCTCATTCTGCTGCCCTTCGCCGTGCCCCCGGTAGTGTCCTCGGTGGGCCTGTTGAACCTGTACGGCTCGGGACCGCTGGCCATGGTGGGCACACCCTGGATCCTGATCGGCTGCTATTTCACCGTGGCCCTGCCGTTCATGTACCGGGCCATCACCAACAACCTGCAGGCGATCAACCTGCGCGACCTGATGGACGCGGCGCAGCTGTTGGGCGCCAGCACGTTCCAGGCGGCTGTTCTGGTGGTCCTGCCCAACCTGCGCAAAGGCCTGATGATAGCCCTGCTGCTCTCGTTCTCGTTCCTGTTCGGCGAATTCGTGTTCGCCAACCTGCTGGTGGGCACCCGCTACGAAACCCTGCAGGTCTACCTGAACAACATGCGTAACAGCAGTGGCCATTTCAACAGTGCGCTGGTGATCTCCTATTTTCTCTTCGTGTTGCTGCTCACCTGGGGTGCCAATCGCTTGAACAAGGACAAAGACTGATATGAGCTTCGTCAGCGTCGAAAGACTGGATAAGCGCTACGGCAACACCGAGGTATTCAGCGATATCAGCTTCACGGTCGAGCGTGGCGAATTCATCACGCTGCTCGGGCCCTCGGGCTGCGGCAAGTCGACCCTGTTGCGCGCCATTGCCGGGCTGACCCCGATCAATGCCGGCACGATCCTGCTCGATGGCCAAAACCTTGCTCCGCTCGGCCCGCAAAAGCGCGACATCGGCATGGTCTTCCAGAGCTATGCGCTGTTTCCCAACATGACCGTGGAGCAGAACGTCGCGTTCGGCTTGCGCATGCAAAAGGTCAAGGGCGGCGAAAGTACCCGCCGCGTAGGCGAGGTCCTGGCACTGGTGGAGCTGGGCGAGTTCGCCGGGCGTTATCCCCATCAGTTGTCCGGCGGCCAGTGCCAACGGGTGGCCCTGGCCCGCTCGCTGGTCACCCGCCCGCGCCTGTTGCTGCTCGACGAGCCCCTGTCGGCGCTGGATGCGCGTATCCGCAAGCACCTGCGCGAGCAGATCCGGCAGATCCAGCGCGAGCTCGGCCTGACCACGATTTTCGTCACCCACGACCAGGAAGAGGCGTTGACCATGAGCGACCGCATCTTCCTGATGAACAAGGGCCGCATCGTCCAGAGCGGGGATGCGCAGAGCCTGTACACGGCGCCGGTCGATGCGTTCGCTGCCGGTTTCATCGGCAACTACAACCTGCTCGATGCCACCCAGGCCAGCGCCCTGCTGCAGCGACCGATTCACACCCGCGTGGCGATCCGCCCCGAAGCCATCGAGCTGGGGACTGACGGTGTACTGGACGGCGAGATCCGCAGCCATAGCCTGCTGGGCAACGTGATCCGCTACCGTGTGCAAGCCCATGGCGTGCAGTTGCTGGTGGACGTGCTCAACCGTACCGCCGCCGACCTGCTGCCCGACGGCCACAAGGTGTCCCTGACGATTGGGCCCGACGCACTTTGTGAGGTAGCCTGAGCGTCTTTCCAAGGGAGGTTTCATATGGCTCTAGCGATTTTCGATCTCGACGAAACCCTGATCCACGGTGACTGTGCTTCGCTCTGGAGCGAACAGATGGGTCGCCTGGGCTGGGTCGACCCCGAGTCCTTCATGCGCCGCGATCACGAGCTGATGCAGGCCTACAACGAGGGCCGGCTGGCCATGGAAGACTACATGGCGTTCAGCCTGGAGCCGATGCTCGGGCGCACGCCGGAAGAGGTCGAACACCTGGTCGAGCCGTGGGTGGAAGATTTCATCGAGCCGATCATTTTCAGCGACGCCACGCGCACCATAGCCGCCCACCGCGCCGCCGGTGATCGCATCCTGATCATCTCCGCCTCGGGCGTTCACCTGGTCGGGCCCATCGCGGCGCGCCTTGGCGTCGACGATGTGCTGGCCATCGAGCTCGAGCTCAAGCACGGTACCTACAGCGGCAATACGGTGGGCGTACTGACCTACCGCGAGGGCAAGATCAAGCGCCTGCGCGAATGGATGCACGACGAGGATGAAACCCTGGAAGGCGCAAGCTTCTATTCGGATTCACGCAACGACCTGCCGCTGCTGCTGGAAGTAGCGTCGCCTCATGCGGTCAATCCCGACCCGGTGCTGCGCGAGCATGCCGAACAGGCCGGCTGGCCGATCCATCAATGGCGCTGATGGTTGCGCCGATAGACGTCCTCGCCCATGGCAGCGATCTGACCTTCGATGAGCGCGTCGAAGGGCTTGAGCAAAGCCTGAAAGGATGCCGGTGATTCGAGCACTTCCAGCGCCTGGGTGATGGCTTCGAGGGTCGATAATGCGCCGGGCCCGGGTGCCTTGCGCAAGCGATAGCGCGAAGGCTCGGCGGTTGCCAACTGAACCCTGGGCAAGGCGGCCAGTGGCGGATTGAGGTGCAGCAGTTTGCGTGCCTTGCGCCAGGTACCATCCGGTACCACCAGCAGCCTTGGCCTGGCGGCGGGCGCGTAGACGCTCAATGCTTCGCTGTGTTCGCCGGGAAACAGCAGGCAGGGCTGATATCCCGGCTGGGCCAGCCACTGGGGCAGGTCTTCGAAGATTTCGCCGACCCTGATTTCGCACTGCTGCAGGCCCAACGCAGCCAGGCGCGCTGTGTTGAGGGCGTGATCGACCTCGCTGGGGTGCTGCAGAATCAGCACCCGCGTATGGCTGGGCAGGTTCGGGATCAGGGCGCACAGGCACTGTGCAAGGGGGCGATGGCAGCGAGGGCATTGGGGTCTGGACATGCGCAATTGTGCCACGGCACCGCGCTCCGGCAACACTTCGGTCGATCGACCAGCACGGAAAAAGTCACCCGCGACGCCGCTAAACCTTTGTACCCACCTGGCCAATCCGCTCTAATGTAAACCCCACTGTCCCAGGACCTTGCCGCAATGAAATACTGCTGCGCATTACTTCTCAGCTTGCTGTCCCTTACTGCCCAGGCCACGGAAATCGGTGAACGCCTGGGCCCCTGGACCCTGCTCGACCAATTCGAACAACCCTACTCGCTCAGCGACCAGACCCAGTTGATCATCGTCGCGCGCAGCATGGACGCCGCCCAGCTGATGGGCACTGCCATGGAGAAGCGGCCCAAGGACTTTCTCGAATCGCGGCATGCGGCCTACATCGCGGATATCGAGCGCATGCCCTCGGTGGCCAAGTGGATCGCCATTCCAGGCATGAAGAAGCTCAACTACCGCATCCTGCTGGACGAAGAAGGCCGGGTGGCGCCGCGCTACAACGGTGATCGCGAAACCGTGCAGTGGCTGGAACTCAAGGATGGCGTGGTGGTGGACATCAAGACCTTCAATGACCCGCAGCAACTGGCCAGCGCGCTCTCGGCGCGCTGAGCCACTGCCGCTCACACCGCCCGGACCGGAATCCTGAAACTGGCGCGCAGACCGTCTTGGCCACTGTCGAAGTCCAGGGTACACCCGCAACGTTGGGCGATGGCCTGAACGATCGCCAGGCCCAGCCCGCAACCGGCACTGGCGCGGCTGCGCCAGAACCGCTGGGTGAGGTGTTGCAGGTCTTGGGCACCGATACCAGGGCCGAAGTCGCGCACCGTGAAGCAGACCCAGCCAGGCTCGGCGGCCAGCGTCAGCCATACCGGCGCCCGGTCGGGGCTGTGCCGCAGCGCATTGTCGATCAGGTTGCGCAGCGCCTGTACCGCGAGGGTCGATGGCATGCCCAGCGCGATCGACGGCAGCCGCGGCGGCATGTGCAACTCGACCCGCCACCGATCCGCCTGACTGGCATCGCCGATGGCCAGACGCGCCACATGTTCGGCGCTGCACGGTGCACCGTCGTCGAACGACAGACTGCCTTCGACCCGGGCCAGCAGCAACAACTGCTCGAGAGTGCGCTGCAGCCGGTCGGCACCTTCCTCGGCATGGGCCAGCGCCTGTTCATGGGCCAGGCCGGCGGTCATGCGGGCCACCTGCAAGTGGGTCTTGATCGCGGTCAGCGGGCTGCGCAATTCATGCGCCGCGTCACCCGTCAGTTGCCGCTCGCGCTCGAGGGTACGGCCGATACGCAGGAACAACTGGTTCTGTGTGTCCAGCAACGGTCGCAGTTCGCTCGGCAATGACTTCAGCACCAACGGGTCGAGGGCATCGACATCACGCTTGCGCAGCGCCTCACACATCCGGTTGAGAGGCGCCAGGCCCTTGCCGATGCCCAGCCAGAGCATCGCGATGCTGCCGAGCAGGGCCATCAGCACCGGCGCGGAGGCAGCCAGCATGACCGAACGGTTCAAGGCTTCGCGCTCCAGTTCGCGGTCGGCGGTGGTGATTCGCACGTCGTCCCGGGCCAGGGTGAAACTGCGCCAGTGTTCACCGTCGATTTCCTGATCATGAAAACCGGTGCGCTCATCGTCCAGCACCTGATCGGCATTGCTGTGGCTGCGAGCGAGGATCTCGCCGCGCAACGAGCTGATCTGGCAGGCGATGCCATCGGGAATGCTCCATTGGTCGGCACTGAAGCGGGTGCCTTCGCCCTGTGTCGCGAGCGGTTGCGGCAAACGGTCGACCATGCCGGCGACCATGCGTGCCGAGGCCACCAGACGCTGGTCCAGAGAGAACATCATCTGGCTGCGCAGATCGCGGAACATCCAGGTGGCGGCGAGCGCCCAGATGAGCACGAAGGCCGCGCCCAGGATCAGACTCAAACGCAGTCGCAGGCTCATGGGACCCCTTTGGTTTCGGCGTGGGCCGGGCCCAGGCGGTAGCCCAGCCCGCGGACGGTTTCGACGATGCCGTTACCCAGCTTTCGGCGCAGGTGGTGAATGTGCACGTTCAATGCGTTGCTCTCCACCTCGTCACTGAAGCCGTAGACGCTGTCCTTGAGCTGCTCGCCGGAGAGCACGCGGCCGCGGTTCTGCAAAAGGGCGTACAACAGCGCCTGCTCGCGGCGGGACAGGTCGATGGCCTGGCCACCGAGCCAGGTCTGGCGGGTGCTGGGATCATGCCGCAGAGGGCCATGTTCGATCAGGTTGAGGGCCCGGCCGGCCACGCGGCGCTGCAGGGTGTGCAGGCGCGCGCACAGTTCGCGCAGATCGAAGGGTTTGAGCAGGTAGTCATCGGCACCGGCCTGCAGCCCGGCGACACGGTCGCTGACGCTGTCGCGGGCGGTCAATACCAGCACCGGCAGGGCCTCGCCACGCTGGCGCAGGCGGTGAAGCAATTTGATGCCGTCTTCGTCGGGCAGGCCCAGATCCAGCACCATCACATCGAAGCTGGCTGCCTGCAGCATGGCCTGGGCGGCCGAGGCAGTGGCCACCCGGTCGACGTTCAGACCCTGGGCATTGAGCCCGGCGACGATGCCGCTGGCGATCAGGTCGTCGTCTTCGCAAAGCAATACGTGCATGACAGCGCTCGAAGAATGAAGGCCCCACAGTGACAGGCCGTGATTAACACAACATTATGCCTCCACACCCACAGGAACGGTCATCGGCCGCGAAACAGGCGCTGCGGTCTGTCTGATACACCGCGCCGCCCCTTCGCGGCCACGGACCGCTCCTACAGGGGGATATCGGGTGCGCACAGTGACAATGGCCTGGATCTGGTTAACCATCGGTTAACCCTGCCGCCGCAATACTCGCTGGATCATTTCATCAGGACCCATCTCCATGCTCAGTCTATCCTTGGGGCCATTCGCGCTTTCCCTGCATCACCTGCTGATACTGCTGGCCCTGGGCCTGGCCAGTGTCGTGGGCTGGCAGATGGCTCGCAGGGGGGTCGGCAGCAATCCCGAGGCGCTGATATTCCGCCTGTTTCTGCTGTGCCTGGTGGTCGCGCGCGCAGCTTTCGTGCTGCGCTATTGGGCCCAGTATCGGCAGGATCTCTGGCAGATTCCCGATATCCGCGACGGTGGCTTCCTGGTGTGGCCCGGGCTGGCGTTCAGCGGCCTGACGGCGTTGGTGTATGCCTGGCGGCGCCCCTCAATGCGCCGCACGCTGGGCTGGAGCCTGGCCAGCGGTCTGTTGTTCTGGACGGTCGCCAACGTCGGCAGCCACTGGTATCAGCAGGCGCGACACTCACAGTTGCCCCAGGTCACCTTGCACACTGCCACAGGCCAATCCGTAGCGCTGCGCAGCTACGGTGGCAAGCCTATGGTAGTCAACCTCTGGGCAAGCTGGTGCCCGCCCTGCAGACGAGAAATGCCTGTGCTGCTGGACATGCAGAAACTTCACCCTGAGGTGCTTTTTCTGTTCGTGAACCATGGCGAAACCGCGCAGATCGTGGCGAGTTTCGCCGGAACGACGGGGCTGGATTTGACTCAGGTGCTATTCGACGCCCAGGGCGAACTGGGCCGCGCGCTGGGTTCAGTCGCGCTGCCGACCACGCTGTTCTACAGCAGCGAAGGAAAACTGCTGGGCAGTCATATAGGCGAATTGTCGAAAGCCAGCCTGCAGCACGCGCTTGAAACCTTGCCAGCCCAATAATCCCCCCACACCGCAACCCTGTAGCAGCGGCGCAAGCCGCGTCGGCGGTGGGTGCGGTATTCCTGAAATAACGCGTTGAACCCGGACGCGGCTCGCGCCGCTGCTACAGGGATCTCGCCCCACTCCTTGCACCCCCCCGTAGCAGCGGCGCAAGCCGCGTCGGCGGTGGGTGCGGTCACGCTGGAGGAATCAGCGCTCCAGCAGGATCCGCAGCATGCGGCGCAGCGGTTCGGCGGCGCCCCACAACAGCTGGTCGCCGACCGTGAACGCGCCCAGGTACTGTGAGCCCATGTTCAACTTGCGCAGGCGCCCGACCGGGATGTTCAGCGTGCCGGTAACTTGAGTGGGTGTCAGTTCCTGCATGCTCGCTTCGCGGCTGTTCTGCACCAGCTTGACCCACGGGTTGTGCTGGCTGATCAGCCCTTCGATGTCCGCCATCGGCACGTCCTTGTTCAACTTGATGGTCAGCGCCTGGCTGTGGCAGCGCATGGCGCCGATGCGCACGCAGATGCCATCCACCGGAATCGGGCTCTTGAAGCGACCCAGAATCTTGTTCGTCTCGGCCTGGGCCTTCCACTCTTCACGGCTCTGCCCATTCGGCAGTTCCTTGTCGATGTAGGGGATCAGACTGCCGGCCAGCGGCACACCGAAGTTCTCGGTCGGAAAACCCTCGCCACGCATGGCTTCGGCAACCTTGCGATCGATGTCGAGAATGGCACTGGCCGGGTTGGCCAGGTCATCGGCCACCGAGGCATGGGTGCTGCCCATCTGCTTGATCAGCTCGCGCATGTTCTGCGCACCGGCGCCCGAAGCCGCCTGGTAGGTCATGGCACTCATCCACTCCACCAGACCGGCCTCGAACAGCCCGCCCAGGCCCATCAGCATCAGGCTTACAGTGCAGTTGCCACCGATGTAGTTCTTGGTGCCGGCATCCAGTTGCTGGTCGATCACCCGGCGGTTGACCGGGTCGAGCACGATCACCGCGTCATCCTGCATGCGCAGGCTGGAAGCGGCGTCGATCCAGTAACCCTGCCAGCCGGCCTCGCGCAGCTTGGGGAATACCTCACTGGTGTAGTCGCCGCCCTGGCAGGTCAGAATCACGTCAAGCGTCTTCAGCTCTTCAATGCTGTAGGCATCCTTGAGCGGGGCAATGTCCTTGCCGACCGCAGGGCCCTGGCCGCCTACATTGGAAGTGGTGAAAAACACCGGCTCGATCAGATCGAAGTCCTGCTCTTCCAGCATCCGCTGCATAAGCACGGAACCGACCATACCGCGCCAACCGATCAGACCTACACGTTTCATCGCAACTACACCTTCTTGAAAAGTGGGCCGCTGCTTTCGATTGAAAGTCGCAGCGGGCCCAAGAGATTACAGATTCCGCAGCGCGGCGACTACTGCATCGCCCATTTCCTGCGTACCGACCCGTGCGTTGCCTTCAGACCAGATATCGCCGGTGCGCAAGCCCTGGTCCAGAACCAGGCTGACCGCCTGCTCGATGGCAGCGGCCGCGTCATGCTGGTTGAAGCTGTAACGCAGCATCATCGATACCGAAAGGATGGTCGCCAGCGGGTTGGCGATGCCTTGGCCGGCGATGTCCGGCGCCGAGCCATGGCACGGCTCGTACATGCCCTTGTTGTGCGCGTCCAGGGACGCCGAAGGCAACATGCCGATGGAGCCGGTGAGCATCGACGCCTCATCGGAAAGAATGTCGCCGAACAGGTTGTCGGTGACCATCACATCGAACTGTTTCGGCGCGCGCACCAACTGCATCGCGGCGTTGTCGACGTACATGTGGCTCAACTCGACGTCGGGATAATCCTTGCCGATCTCCTCGGCAACTTCGCGCCACAGCTGGCTCGACGCCAACACGTTGGCCTTGTCCACCGAGCACAGCTTCTTGCCACGCACCTGGGCCATGTCGAAGCCGACGCGCACGATGCGGCGGATCTCACTTTCGCTGTAGGGCAGGGTGTCGTAGGCCTGACGCTCGCCGCCGTCGAGTTCGCGGACACCACGCGGCGCGCCGAAGTAGATCCCGCCAGTCAGCTCACGCACGATGAGGATATCCAGCCCGGCAACGATTTCCGGCTTCAGGCTGGAAGCGTCGGCCAGTTGCGGATAAAGGATGGCCGGACGCAGGTTGGCGAACAGACCCAGCTGCGAGCGAATCTTCAGCAGACCGCGTTCCGGGCGAATATCGCGTTCGATCTTGTCCCATTTCGGCCCGCCCACCGCGCCCAGCAGCACCGCGTCGGCGGCACGGGCACGTTCCAGGGTCTCGTCGGCCAGCGGCACGCCATGCTTGTCGATGGCAGCGCCGCCGATCACGTCGTGGGCGAGCTCGAAGCCCAGCTGGAACTTGTCGTTGGCCAGTTCCAGCACCTTGACCGCTTCGGCCATGATTTCCGGGCCGATGCCGTCGCCTGGGAGAATCAGAATCTGCTTGCTCATGCGTTCCTCGTTAATTCCGGTGATACGGCAGGCCCTCGGGCAGGCCGTGAATGAATGCTCAACGCTGGGCCCACAACACCAGCACGTCGGTGCTGAACGAGCCATTGTCGTCGATCTGGTAATACTCGCGCACCTCGGCGCCCACAGCTTGCTGCAAGGTGCGGATGGCCGCGCGCATGACCTCGGGCGTGCGCATGCGCTCGACCCACGAGGCGTATTCCAGGCGCAGGCGCTGGCGAGTGTGCCCGCGTACCTGCAGACCCGCTTCATTGACTTGGCTGAGCCATTCGCCGGCACTGTAGTCGCGCACGTGGCTGGTGTCGCGCAGCACTTCCACGCTCTGCAGGTAGGTATCGAGCAGCGGGCTGCCCGGCGACATCACGTCGATGAAGCAGGCCACGCCACCGGGCTTGAGCACGCGGCGCACTTCGCGCAGGGCCAGGCCGAGGTCGCTCCAGTGGTGCGCCGAATAGCGACTGAACACATAGTCGAACTCGCCATCGGCGAACGGCAGCCGCTCGGCCGGGCCGAGTTGGGTGCTGACATTGCCCAGCCCTCGCTCGCGAGCGGCGCTGGCGACCACGTCGAGCATCTGTTGCGACAGATCATAGGCCACCACCTGCTTGACCAGTGGCGCGCAATGGAAGCTGACGTGGCCGGCGCCACATCCCAGGTCCAGCAGCCGGGCCTGGGACTGGCCCGCCAGTTCCGCCTGGAGCAGCGCGAATTCCGCGCCCTGGGCGTGAACGGTGCTGCTCAGATAGGCCGAGGCCTGTTCGCCGAACTGTTTCTGCACGACTTGGGTGTGCTGGGTCATGGGCTGGGCTTCCTTGTGCCTGGGTTGGTGGTGGCCTTGCCGGCCTCTTCGCGGGCAGAGGGCTCAGCCGCCCGCCCCGCTCCCACCCGTTCCCTTCATAACAAATGGGTGGAGACCCTGTGGGAGCGGGTTCTACCCGCGAAGAGGCCAAACCTGCCTACATCAATCAATCAATCACGAAACAACCAAGGCTGGCTCGCCCGATGCTTGGCCTCGAACGTCGCAATCGCCTCGCCGTCCTGCAAGGTCAGGCCAATATCGTCCAACCCATTCAGCAGGCAATGCTTGCGAAACTCGTCAATCTCGAAGCTGTAGACCTTGCCGCTCGGGCTGGTCACGCTCTGGGTCGCCAGGTCCACGGTCAACTGGTAACCCGGCGCGGCCTCGACTTCCTGGAACAACTCATCCACTTGCTCATCGCTGAGGATGATCGGCAACAAGCCGTTCTTGAAGCTGTTGTTGAAGAAGATATCCGCATAGCTCGGCGCGATCACGGCGCGAAAGCCGTACTCGTCCAACGCCCAGGGCGCATGCTCGCGGCTGGAACCGCAACCGAAGTTCTCCCGCGCCAGCAGCACGCTGGCACCTTGGTAGCGCTGGTGATTGAGGACGAAATCCTTGTTCAGCGGACGCTTGGAATTGTCCTGATAAGGCTGGCCGACATCCAGGTAGCGCCATTCGTCGAACAGGTTCGGGCCAAAGCCGGTGCGCTTGATCGACTTCAAGAACTGCTTGGGAATGATCTGGTCGGTGTCGACGTTGGCACGATCCAACGGAGCGACCAGACCGGTGTGTCGAGTGAAGGCTTTCATGCTGCGTTCCCCTGGATCAATTCACGAACGTCGACGAATCGGCCGACGACGGCGGCTGCGGCGGCCATGGCCGGGCTGACCAGGTGGGTACGCCCACCGGCGCCCTGGCGGCCCTCGAAGTTGCGGTTGGAGGTCGATGCGCAGTGCTCGCCCGACTCCAGCCGGTCCGGGTTCATCGCCAGGCACATGGAGCAGCCCGGCTCACGCCATTCGAAGCCCGCCTCGAGGAAAATCTTGTCCAGACCCTCGCGCTCGGCCTGCGCCTTGACCAGGCCCGAGCCTGGCACGACGATCGCCTGCTTGATGGTCGAGGCCACCTTGCGGCCCTTGGCGATCACCGCAGCGGCGCGCAGGTCTTCGATGCGAGAATTGGTACACGAGCCGATGAATACGCGGTCGAGCTGAATGTCGGTGATCGCCTGGTTGGCGGTCAGGCCCATGTATTTCAGGGCACGCTCGATGGAGCCGCGCTTGACCAGATCCGACTCGCGCGCCGGGTCCGGCACGTTCTGGTCGACGGCCAGGACCATTTCCGGTGAGGTTCCCCAACTGACCTGCGGCTTGATCTGCGCCGCATCCAGGCGTACCACGGTGTCAAAGTGTGCATCGGCGTCGGACACCAGCCCTTTCCACGACTCCACCGCCTTGTCCCAATCGGCGCCACTGGGCGCGAACGGCCGGCCCTTGACGTAGGCGACGGTCTTTTCATCGGCAGCCACCAGGCCCACGCGTGCACCGGCCTCGATGGACATGTTGCAGATGGTCATGCGGCCTTCAACCGACAGGTCGCGAATGGCGCTGCCGGCAAACTCGATGGCATGGCCATTGCCGCCGGCGGTGCCGATCTTGCCGATCACGGCCAGCACGATGTCCTTGGCGGTCACGCCAAACGGCAAGGTCCCTTCGACCAACACCTGCATGTTCTTCATCTTCTTGGCCACCAGGCACTGCGTGGCGAGCACGTGCTCGACCTCCGAGGTACCGATGCCATGGGCCAGGGCACCGAATGCGCCATGGGTCGAAGTGTGCGAATCGCCGCAGACCACGGTCATGCCGGGCAAGGTCGCGCCCTGCTCCGGACCGATCACGTGGACGATGCCCTGGCGTACGTCGTTCATCTTGAATTCGGTGATGCCGTACTCATCGCAGTTGTCGTCCAGGGTCTGCACCTGCAGACGCGACACCTGGTCGGCAATCGCGTCAATGCCGCCCTTGCGTTCCGGGGTGGTCGGTACGTTGTGGTCGGGGGTGGCAATGTTGGCGTCGATGCGCCACGGTTTACGGCCGGCCAGGCGCAAGCCCTCGAACGCTTGGGGCGAGGTCACTTCATGGATGATGTGACGGTCAATGTAGATCAGCGCCGAGCCATCGTCGCGCTGCTTGACCAAGTGCGAATCCCAGAGCTTGTCGTAGAGCGTTTTGCCGGCCATCAGACGTTTCCTCATCAGTCTTGCTGTCTTTTCTATGCCAATAACCGCTTGGCTTGTAGGGGTGATGCTATGAGGTTATCTTGAATAACTCAAATTCATAATTTTCATACTTTGGATAACCAAAAGGAATCCGCGCATGGACTTGGCCAGTCTCAATGCCTTTATAGCCATCGCCGAAGTGGGCAGTTTTTCCAGGGCCGGGGATCGCCTGCACCTGACTCAGCCGGCAATCAGCAAACGCATCGCCGGGCTGGAATCGCAGTTGGGCGTGCGCTTGTTCGATCGCCTGGGCCGTGAAGTCAATCTGACCGAGGCCGGCCGGGCCCTGCTGCCGCGCGCCTACCAGATTCTCGATGTGCTGGAAGACACCCGCCGCGCCCTGACCAACCTGAGCGGCGACGTGACAGGCCGTTTGACCCTTGCCACCAGCCACCACATCGGTCTGCACCGATTGCCCTCGCTGCTGCGCACCTACACGCGGATGTACCCCAAGGTTGCCCTGGACATCCAGTTTCTCGACTCGGAAGTGGCCTATGAAGAGATCCTGCACGGGCGCGCAGAGCTGGCGGTGATCACCCTGGCGCCCGAGCCGCATCACCTGGTGCGCTCGGTACCGGTGTGGCACGACCCGCTGGATTTCGTCGCCGCCCCCGAGCACCCACTGGCCCTGCAGGCGCAGGTGACGCTCAGCGATATCGCCGAACATCCGGCGGTGTTTCCGGGCGGCAATACCTTCACCCACCACATCGTCAGCCGCCTGTTCGAGGCGCAAGGCCTGAGCCCGAACATCGCCATGAGTACCAACTACCTGGAAACCATCAAGATGATGGTGTCGATAGGCCTGGCGTGGAGCGTGCTGCCGCGCACCATGCTTGATGAGCAGGTGGCACGCTTCCAACTACCCGGCGTGCAGCTGAGCCGCCAGCTAGGCTATATCCTGCACACCGAACGGACCCTGTCGAACGCGGCACGGGCGTTCATGGCGCTGCTCGACGACCAGGCCGGCACATTGGCTGCGGCTGAATCAGAGCTGGGGGCCGAGCAATAGGCGGCCGCTGCTGATCAAGGTGGCATAGCCGCCGATCTTCACCCGCCCGCCTTCCATCCGGCAAAACAGCTCGCCACCACGGGCCGAGCATTGATAAGCGGTGAGGCTGGTCTTGACCAGACGCCTCGACCAGTACGGGATTAGGCTGCAATGGGTGGAACCGGTGACCGCGTCTTCGTCGATGCCGATGGCTGGGGCGAAGTAGCGCGAAACGAAGTCCTGATGGTCGCCCCGGGCGGTAATGATCACCCCAGGCCACGGCAAGCGTGCCAGGGCCGCCATGTTCGGACGACATTGGCGCACCGCCTGCTCCGACTCCAGCAGGACGAACAGCGATGCCGCCGCCATGACATCGACCGCTTCGCAACCCAAGGCACGTTCCACATCCAGGGTCAGGCCCAACTGCTCCTCGGGCATCATCGCCGGGAAGTCGAGCCATAGGCGGTCGCCCTCGCGGCTGACGGTCAGGTTGCCCGAACGGCTGGCGAACGACAGGCTCGACGCTGTCTCCCCATAGACATGAAACAGCACGTAGGCGCTGGCCAGGGTGGCATGGCCACACAAAGGCACCTCGGTGCGCGGGGTGAACCAGCGGATGTGCCAGCCCTGCGCTTCGCGAACCATGAATGCGGTCTCCGCCAGGTTGTGCTCGGCGGCGATCTTCTGCATCAGCTCATCGGCCAGCCAGCTATCGAGGCGGTAGACCATCGCCGGGTTGCCAGCAAAGGGATGTTGGGTAAACGCATCGACCTGATGGAAATCCAGTTGCATGGCAATCCTCGCTGTTGCGGAAAGGGGGTGGTGGCCAAGCCGTCTGGCTATCGGCGTTCGACTGGTCAAGTCGATGAATAATTTCCTTGGTTCATCAGGCACGGCCGATATCGGCGAAGCGTCCCTGGGTATGCTCGGCCAGCAACTGCGGCGCCAGCTCGACTTCCAGCCCGCGCCGGCCAGCGCTGACGAACATGCTGGGCAATGCCTCGGCGGTTTGATCGATGAAGGTCCGCAAACGCTTCTTCTGCCCCAGCGGGCTGATCCCGCCCAGCAGATACCCCGTGGCCCGCTGCGCCGCCTGCGGATCGGCCATCTCGCACTTCTTCACGCCCGCGGCCTGTGCCAGCGCCTTGAGATCCAACGTGCCGGTCACGGGCACCACCGCCACCAGCAGCTCGCTCCTTTCAGTCGCCGCAAGCAGCGTCTTGAATACCTGCGCGGCGGCCAGACCGAGCTTTTCCACCGCTTCCAGCCCATACGAAGCCGCCTTGGGATCGTGTTCATAGGCATGCACCCGATGCTCGGCGCGGTGCTTCTTCAAGAGGTCCAGGGCGGGTGTCATGCAGGGACTCCAGACAAATAAAAAACATGCCCGGCATTAGGACACAGGCAGGCAAGCCACGCCAACCGCGGCTTTGCTGGAAATGCGCGGAAAAGTTCGCCCACAGTGAACGAACTCGTTCGCTTTCGACCTTTGACAGCGGCGTTTCTTGTCTATATTTTTTCGTTTGTGAAGATAGGCACGATAGTACAATGTGCAAGAAGGCTGTACTCCGGCGTGCGATGGGGATCGCACGACGGCAGATTCCAGGCGCCGAAAAACGCGTCAGACAAAAAAAACAATTGGGGTAATACACGATGACCGCACAGCAACAACCGACCCTGTCGGGCCAGTGCACTGCCGAGTTTCTCGGCACCGCACTGCTTATCTTCTTCGGCACAGGCTGCGTCGCGGCGCTCAAGGTCGCAGGTGCCAGCCTGGGGCTCTGGGAGATCAGCATCATCTGGGGCATCGGCGTGAGCATGGCGATCTACCTCACGGCCGGCGTGTCCGGGGCCCATCTGAACCCGGCAGTCAGCATCGCCCTGTGCCTGTTCGGCGGCTTCGAGAAACGCAAACTGCCTTTCTACATCCTGGCTCAAGTGGCCGGCGCGTTCTGCTCCGCGGCGCTGGTCTACACTCTGTACAGCAGCCTGTTCTTCGATTACGAACAGACCCACGGCATCGTCAGGGGTACGCAAGCGAGCCTTGAAACGGCCAGTATCTTCTCCACCTACCCCCATGCGGCGCTTTCCGTCGGTCAGGCCTTCCTGGTCGAGATGGTCATCACCGCCATCCTGATGGCTGTGATCATGGCCCTGGGCGACGAGCACAACGGTCTTCCGCGCGGGGCCATGGCGCCCCTGCTGGTGGGCTTGCTGATCGCCGTGATCGGCAGTGCCATGGGCCCGCTGACCGGCTTTGCCATGAACCCGGCCAGGGATTTCGGTCCAAAGCTGATGACGTTCATCGCCGGGTGGGGTGAAATAGCCTTCACCGGTGGCCGCACGATTCCCTATTTCATCGTTCCCATCGTGGCGCCGATCGTAGGTGCCTGCCTGGGCGCCGGCGCCTACCGGGTACTGATCGCACGCCATTTGCCAAGCTCGGCCAACGAGTCGGCCGAAGCGTCCGCAGCGAAGGTGCAGGCCTCCTGAGCCTGCGCAAACACCACATTCCGCATTTATTGCACACTTGCGCAAGGCCATCGACATGACCGATACCGACAACAAGAACTACATCATTGCCCTGGACCAAGGCACCACCAGCTCCCGGGCCATCATTTTCGACCGCGACGCCAATGTCGTCGGCACCTCGCAGCGCGAATTCGTCCAGCACTATCCGCAGGCCGGCTGGGTCGAGCACGACCCGATGGAGATCTTCGCCACCCAGAGTGCGACCATGGTCGAAGCCCTGGCCCAGGCGGGCCTGAGCCACGCCCAGGTGGCGGCGATCGGCATCACCAACCAGCGTGAAACCACCGTGGTGTGGGACAAGAACAGCGGCCGCCCCATCTACAATGCCGTGGTATGGCAGTGCCGACGCAGCACCGAGATCTGCCAGCAGCTCAAGCGCGATGGCCTGGAAGACTACATCAAGCAGACCACCGGCCTGGTGGTCGACCCGTACTTTTCCGGCACCAAGCTCAAGTGGATCCTCGACAACGTCGAAGGCAGCCGCGAGCGCGCACGCAACGGCGAGCTGCTGTTCGGCACCGTCGATAGCTGGCTGATCTGGAAATTCACCGGCGGCAAGGTGCACGTCACCGACTACACCAACGCCTCGCGCACCATGCTCTTCAACATCCACACCCTGGAGTGGGACGAGAAGATGCTGCAGACCCTGGACATCCCGCGCGAGATGCTTCCAGAGGTCAAGTCGTCCTCGGAAATCTATGGCCATACCAAGAGCGGCATCGCCATTGCCGGGATCGCCGGCGATCAGCAAGCCGCCCTGTTCGGCCAGATGTGCGTCGAGCCTGGTCAGGCCAAGAACACCTATGGCACCGGTTGCTTCCTGCTGATGAACACCGGCAAGAAGGCCGTGACGTCGCAGCACGGCATGCTCACCACCATCGGCTGCGGCCCGCGTGGCGAAGTGGCCTATGCCCTGGAAGGGGCCGTGTTCAACGGTGGCTCGACCGTGCAGTGGCTGCGTGACGAACTGAAGATCGTCAACGACGCCTACGACACCGAATATTTCGCCAGCAAGGTGAAGAACACCAACGGTGTCTATCTGGTCCCGGCATTCACCGGCCTGGGCGCGCCCTACTGGGACCCCTATGCCCGTGGCGCGCTGTTCGGCCTGACCCGCGGCGTGCGCGTCGACCACATCATTCGCGCGGCGCTTGAGTCGATTGCCTACCAGACCCGCGACGTGCTCGACGCCATGCAACAGGATTCCGGCGAGCGCCTGAGCGCCCTGCGCGTGGATGGCGGCGCGGTGGCCAACAACTTCCTCATGCAGTTCCAGGCCGACATTCTCGGCACACCGGTGGAGCGTCCGCAGATGCGCGAAACCACGGCGCTGGGCGCTGCCTACCTGGCGGGTCTGGCGTGCGGCTTCTGGAGCAGCCTGGATGAATTGCGCGGCAAGGCCGTGATCGAACGCACCTTCGAGCCTCTGCTCGACGAAACCGGCAAGGAAAAGCTCTACGCCGGCTGGAAGAAGGCCGTCGAACGCACCCGTGACTGGGAACCGCACGAAGAGCAGTGATCAGGTAAGCGCACGGGCCGGGCAATTCCGGCCTGTGCAATTGCAGTCCATGGAATCACTTCTGGCGATGGGGCCGGTTCCTGCGGCATCATGCATGCTTTTGCATGGCAGCCAAAGGAAGCCCCATGAACCTGCCTCCCCGCCAACAGCAGATCCTCGAACTGGTACGCGAACGCGGCTATGTCAGCATCGAGGAAATGGCCCAACTGTTCGTCGTGACGCCGCAAACCATTCGGCGTGACATCAACCAGCTGGCCGAAGTCAACCTGCTGCGCCGTTACCACGGTGGCGCCGCCTATGATTCAAGCATCGAGAACACGGCCTACGCCATGCGTGCCGACCAGATGCGCGACGAAAAGCAGCGCATCGCCGAGGCGATCGCCGCACAGATCCCCGACCACGCCTCGCTGTTCATCAATATCGGCACCACCACCGAATCCATCGCCCGCGCCCTGCTCAACCACAGCCACCTGAAGATCATCACCAACAACCTGCACGTGGCCTCGATCCTCAGTGGCAAGGACGACTTCGACGTGCTGCTGGCCGGCGGCAACGTACGTCGTGACGGCGGTGTGGTGGGCCAGGCCAGTATCGACTTCATCACCCAGTTCAAGGTCGACTTCGCGCTGGTCGGTATCAGCGGCATCGACGAGGACGGCAGCCTGCTGGACTTCGACTATCAAGAGGTTCGCGTCAGCCAGGCGATCATCGCCAATGCGCGCCAGGTCATTCTGGCCGCCGACTCGAGCAAGTTCGGCCGCAATGCCATGGTTCGCCTGGGCCCGATCAGCCTGATCGACTGCCTGGTCACCGATCAGCCACCCGTGCCCGCCTTGCTGCAATTGCTGCAACAACACAAGATCCGCCTCGAGATCGTCTGACCCTGTGGCAGCGGCGCACGCCGCCCTGCCCGTCCACAATCCCCACCTGGCAACGCCGACGGCACCTCACCATAGTGCCTGATGTTCGTATTTCTTCGCTTTGGCGCCCTTCGATCAACAATTTCAATCATCTTCGACTGGCTAACCCCTTCGTATTGGGCTAGTATTTTCGGAATTGAACATTGATGTTCGAATTCAAAGCACTCATTCGAACGCTCCTTGATAAACGCAGGAGGCTGCCATGCCCCATTCGACCTTGCCCCGCCAACCGCTGGCTGAAATCTACGACGTCGCCGTGATCGGTGGTGGCATCAATGGCGTGGGGATCGCCGCCGACGCTGCCGGGCGTGGGCTTTCCGTGTTTCTCTGCGAGAAGGACGACCTGGCCAGCCACACTTCGTCCGCCAGTAGCAAGCTGATCCACGGCGGCCTGCGTTATCTGGAGCATCACGAATTCCGTCTGGTCCGCGAAGCCTTGGCCGAGCGCGAAGTGCTGTTGGCCAAGGCCCCGCACATCGTCAAGCCGATGCGTTTCGTGCTGCCGCACCGGCCCCATCTGCGCCCTGCCTGGATGATCCGTGCCGGGCTGTTTCTCTATGACAACCTGGGCAAGCGCGAAAAGCTGCCGGGCTCGCGCAGCCTGCGTTTCGGCGCCGACAGTGCGTTGAAGCCGGAAATCACCCGCGGTTTCGAATATTCCGACTGCTGGGTCGACGATGCCCGCCTGGTGGTACTGAACGCCATGGCAGCGCGGGAAAAAGGCGCGCACATCCACACGCGCACCCGCTGTGTCGACGCGAAGCGTGCAGACGGTGTGTGGCAGGTCAATCTGCAGCGCGAGGACGGCAGCACGTTCACCCTCAAGGCGCGCGCGCTGGTCAACGCCGCCGGGCCCTGGGTAGCGAAGTTCATTCGTGATGACCTGCAGTTGCAGTCCCCATATGGCATCCGCCTGATCCAGGGCAGCCACCTGATCGTGCCACGCCTGTACGAAGGCGAGCAGGCGCACATCCTGCAGAACGAAGACCAGCGCATCGTGTTCACCATCCCGTACCTGGATCGCTTCACCATCCTGGGTACCACCGACCGGGAATACACAGGCGACCCGTCCAAGGTGGAGATCACCGACGCCGAGGCCGACTACATCCTCAAGGTGGTGAACGCCCACTTCAAGAAGCAGGTCAGCCGCAGCGACGTGGTACGCACGTATTCCGGTGTTCGCCCACTGTGCAACGACGAATCGGACAATCCATCGGCCATTACCCGCGACTACACCCTGTCGCTCAGCGGCGGCCAGGGCGAGGCGCCAATCCTTTCGGTGTTCGGCGGCAAGTTGACCACGTACCGCAAGCTGGCCGAGTCGGCCATGGCCCAGTTGAAGCCATTCTTCGCGCAGATGCGTGGTAGCTGGACGGCGACCAGTGCCCTGCCCGGCGGCGAAGACATGACCACACCGCAGGTCCTGGCGCAGGACATGCGGGTAAAAGCCCCTTGGCTGCCAAACGGTCTGGCCGAGCGTTGGGCGGTCAGCTACGGCAGCCGCAGCTGGCGCTTGATCGAAGGTGCTCAGTCGGTTGCCGATCTGGGCGAGGAACTGGGCACGGGGCTGTTCCGCCGCGAAGTCGATTATCTGTACGAGCAGGAATGGGCCACTCGCAGCGACGACGTGTTGTGGCGTCGCAGCAAGCTGGGGCTGTTCGTCGACGAGGCGGCCTCGGCTCGCCTGGATGCGTACCTGGCGAAAGTCGACGCCAGCCGGGCCAACACCCAAGCGGCTTGAGCGCTGTCAGCAACGAAAAACGCCCCGTAAGGGGCGTTTTGCATGGCGCGCGGCGGGCCCGGAGGGCTCAGCGCCGGGGACGCTGCCGAGGCCGGTGGTTGTCGGCCGGGATAGGCACAGGCTGTGGTGGTGGCGGCACCAGCCCCAGTGCGACAGCCAGATCATGGAGCCAGTTGTACAAGTTACCGTTCATATCGCCCCCCTTCAGGGAAAAGCCCGAACGACGGTCATGATCCGTCGCTTGTATTCGATCATAGCGCTAAGCGACGTAGGATGCATTCACGCACTTGTGTCGAAAAGTCGCAGTCCTACGTATTGATCATCTGCCAGGCAAGTAATTCATTAGCTTATCCACCTTCTCAATCGTCGGCGCACCCACTGCTCGGCGCTGACCAAGGTAATGCCCAGCAGCACGAGCAGCGCGCCCAGGATGAAATTCACGCTCAGCGGTTCGCCCAGCAACAGTACACCGAACGTCACGCCGAACACCGGGGTCATGAACGAGAACACCGCCAGGTTGGACGCCAGGTAGCGGCGCAGCAGCCAAAACCAGATCAGGAAGCTGGCGAAAGACACCACCACCCCCTGGAACAGTACGCTGGCAATACCGACCGGGGTAAAGCTGACCTGAGTGAACTGGCCCGTAGCCACAGCGATGATCAACAACCCGACCACGCAGACGATCAACTGGTAGAACAGCGTCAGCGTAACGGGTGCCTCGGAGAGTCGCGAGGTGCGCACCACCACCGTGGTCGCGCCCCAGCACAAGCCCGCCATCACGCCCAGGGCATCACCCAGCAGCATGCGCCGGTCCAGATGTTGCCAGGAAATTCCCCCGGCGAAAGCGAAGGCGATACCGCTGAATGCCAAGGCAATGCCGAGCCATTGCAGGGGCCGCAGGCGCTCTGCGGGTAGCAGCGCATGCAGGCCAAGCGCAGTGAAGACCGGGGCGGTGTAGAGAAAGACCGACATATGCGCCGCGGAGGTCAGTTTCAGACCCTCGGCTATGAATAAAAACTCCAGACCAAACAGCGATCCGGCCAGCAGCCCGGCACGCCAAGTGTAGGGCATGTGCGCCCAGCCCCCGCGCCAGCACATCAGTGCGGCCACCAGGACCGCGGAAATGCCCGAGCGCATGGCCGCCTGCATCACCGGGGCGATATCAGGCGCGGCCCATTTTATGGTGACCTGCTGGATACCCCAGATCAGGCACAACCCGAGCATGACCTTGAGTGCGAACCCATCGGGTTGACGGCGTTCGATGCTCATTGACGAATTGACCACAACATGACGATGCCTTCAGGCAAAAAGGAAGCGCCAGTGTAACAAGCCACGCGTAACAAGGCTTTCGCGGCCACTGACCGTTCCCACATGGGCACACCGCACCCCCCCTTGTAGGAGCGGTCATTGGCCGCGAAGGGAGCAACACGGTTTCAAGCCATGCCAAGGCTCAAACAATCTGCGGTTTACTGGCCAACTCGTCGAAGGTAGCCGGGTCCAGCGCATCGTCCTGCTCGTCGAGCACTTCCAGCCCGTGATCGTTGTCGGGAATGCTGCTGTCGAGCAGGCTCAACAGGCTGGAGCCACGCATGGTCAACTGAAAATTGCGGCCCGTGCCACCTTCGCTGTCAGGACGCTGCTCGATGAACCCGCGCGCCAACAACAGCTTTTGATAGTCGCTCGCTTGGGTTTGCAGCTGGTCGACGGCAGCAGGCGTGTCACCCTGCGCGGCGGTTGCATCGGCGTGGTCCTGGGCATAGCGGTGCGCAGTGAAATCCTGATTGGCGCCGTTCTGCACTTCGTGCAAAAGCCGCTCGATCAACTGCCAGTCGTAAGTGGTCATCCGGAAGAACCTCCAACACATGAGTGAAAGGGCTTGCCAGGCATGGGACCGGGTGGGTGCGGGGGAGTTGCGCGAAGACGGCTTTGCGGGGTGTTTTGGCAGGTCTGGCCTCCGGGGGGAGGCCGACCTGACTGGCGCAGGTTACTCGCTGACAGCCGGCTTGCGACGCTTGAGCGGCGCCAGACCGTCCTGGCTTACCAGCGCCGGTGCATCGGCCTTGGGACGGTTGACGCTCTTGCGCTTGGTCGGGCCCTTGGCAACGCTTTTCTTGTCGCCCTTCTTGTCCTTGTCGGTCTTTTTCTTCTTCACGCCGACCGCCTTGCCCGACGCCTTGACCTTCTTCGGTCCGCCGTAGGTCCCCTTGACCTCCTTGATCACGCGGCGCTCGAAGGTCTGCTTGAGGTAGCGCTCGATGCTGGACATCAGGTTCCAGTCACCGTGGCAGATCAGGGAAATCGCCAGACCCTCGTTGCCAGCGCGGCCAGTACGGCCAATGCGGTGCACGTAGTCATCGCCGCTGCGCGGCATGTCGAAGTTGACCACCAGGTCCAGGCCATCGACATCCAGGCCGCGGGCCGCTACGTCGGTGGCCACGAGGATCTTCACGCCGCCCTGCTTGAGGCGATCGATGGCCAGCTTGCGATCCTTCTGGTCCTTGTCGCCGTGCAGCACGAACGCCTTGTATTCCTGCGCCACCAGACGCCCGTAGATACGGTCGGCCATGGCCCGAGTGTTGGTGAAGACGATTGCCTTCTGGTACGTCTCGTTGGCCAGCAGCCAGTTCAGGATCTGCTCTTTGTGCACATTGTGGTCGGCGGTGACGATCTGCTGGCGAGTGCCTTCGGCCAGCTGGCTGACGTTGTTGATCAGCAGATGCTCGGGGTCCTTCAACACCTTGCCGATCATGTCACGCAGCCCGGCACCGCCGGTGGTGGCCGAAAACAGCAGGGTCTGTTCGCGCTGACCGCACTCGTCGCTCAGGCGCGTCACATCTTCGGAGAAGCCCATGTCGAGCATGCGGTCGGCTTCGTCGAGCACCAGCACCTCGACCTTCTTGAGGTCCAGGTTGCCGGCGTTGAGCTGTTCCAGCAGGCGGCCAGGGGTGCCGATGAGGATATCCGGTACCTTGCGCAGCATGGCGGCCTGCACCTTGAAGTCTTCACCGCCGGTGATCAGGCCCGCCTTGATGAAGGTGAACTGGCTGAAGCGCTCCACTTCCTTCAGGGTTTGCTGGGCCAGTTCGCGGGTGGGCAACAGGATCACCACGCGAATGTCGACGCGCACCTTGGCCGGGCCCATCAGGCGGTTGAGAATCGGCAGGACGAATGCGGCAGTCTTGCCGCTGCCGGTTTGCGCCGTCACCCGCAGGTCGCGCCCTTGCAATGCCAGGGGAATGGCGGCCAGCTGCACCGGCGTCGGCTCGACAAATTTCAACTCGGCGACGGCTTTGAGCAGGCGTTCATGCAGGGCGAATTGGGAAAACACGGGTGTTACCTCGACGGAGTACATAAATTCGACTGCATAGGGTACCGGTTTGCGCACGATTAGCCGAATTTCTTTACCCGTAAGTCGGTAAATTGCATGCAAATCTTTCCAGGCGTGGCGATTGCCCCACGCGATGGGCTTTAATCCCCGCCCCTTTTCAATCCGGGAGCTGCACGCCACCCCATGAACATCGAATCGCTCTGGCACCAAACCGTCACGTTCATCACTGGCCTGGACGACCAGCCGGTCCTGCAGGCCGGTGTGTCGCTGTTCCTGCTGCTGATTGCCGCCTTCGCCCTGGGCCGATTGGCGCGCTTCCTTACCCTGCACGCGGTCAAGCTGCTCAGTCGCCGACCGTCGCTGCACTGGCTCAACGACTTCCTGCACAACAAGGTCTTCCATCGCCTGGCGCAGATGACGCCGTCGCTGGTAGTGCAATTCAGCCTGGGGCTGATCCCGGTGCTGAGCGACAACAGCAAGCACGTCATCGGCAACATCGCGCTGGGTTTCACCATCCTGTTCCTGGTGCTGGCCCTGGGGGCCCTGCTCAATGCACTGATCGACATCTATGCGCGCACCGAGCACGCCCGTACGCGCTCGATCAAGGGCTACGTGCAACTGGCCAAGATGATCCTGTACATCTTCGGTGCCATCATCATCGTCGCCACGTTGATCGACCGCTCGCCGCTGTTGCTGCTGTCCGGGCTGGGTGCCATGTCGGCCGTCATCCTGCTGGTCTACAAAGACACCCTGCTGTCGTTCGTGGCCAGCGTGCAGTTGACCAGCAACGACATGCTGCGCGTCGGCGACTGGATCGAGATGCCCCAGGTGGGCGCCGACGGCGACGTCGTCGACATCACCCTGCACACGGTGAAGATCCAGAATTTCGACAAGACCATCGTCTCCATTCCCACCTGGCGGCTGATGAGCGAGTCGTTCAAGAACTGGCGGGGCATGCAGCAGTCCGGCGGCCGGCGCATCAAGCGCGCCCTGAACATCGATGCCAGCGGCGTGCGTTTTCTCGATGAGCAGGAACAGCTACGCCTGACCCAGGTGCATCTGCTCAGCGGCTACGTCAGCAGCAAGCAGGCCGAACTCAAGGCGTGGAACGCAGCCCAGGGCGAAGTGGCAGAACTGTCCGCCAACCAGCGCCGCATGACCAACCTGGGGACCTTCCGCGCCTATGCGCTGGCGTACCTCAACGCCCACCCGGACATCCAACCGAACATGACCTGCATGGTCCGCCAGATGGAAGCCACCGCCGAGGGCGTGCCGCTGGAAATCTACTGCTTCACCCGCACCACGGCCTGGGCCGAGTACGAGCGGATTCAGGGCGATATCTTCGATTACCTGCTGGCCGTGCTGCCCGAGTTTGGGTTGAGCGTCTACCAGAAGCCCAGCGGCGCGGATTTGCGCGGTGGGTTGACCGCAGTGACCGGTCCGCACTGAAAGCAACTCCCTTCGCAGGAGCGGTCCGTGGCCGCGAAACAAGCGCCGCGGTGTGTCAGGTACCACGCGGCGCGCCCTTCGCGGCCACTGACCGCTCCTACGAGATGCCGCACCCCCTGTGGGAGCGGGCTCTGCCCGCGAATGAGCCGCCGCGGTGGATCAGGAACTACGCGGCGCGCCCTTCGCGGGCAGAGCCCGCTCCCACAATTGGGACGACATTCCCCCCAGGTGCGTCAGTTTTTTCTGTGGGAGCGGGCAGAGCCTGCTCCCACAATTGGGGCGATATTTCCCCAGGTGGGTCAGTTTTTTCTGTGGGAGTGGGCAGAGCCCGCTCCCACAATTGGGACGATATTTCCCCCAGGTGGGTCCGTTTTTTCTGTGGGAGTGGGCAGAGCCTGCTCCCACAATTGGGGCGATATTTCCCCCAGGTGGGTCAGTTTTTTCTGTGGGAGTGGGCTCTGCCCGCGAATGGGCCGCCGCGGTGTACCGAGCACCGCACAGCGCGCCCTCCTCGGCCGGTGACCATGTGGCGGAAAACCACGATCAGTTCTCATGTTCGCGCGCCCGCAGCCGAAACGCTTGAGACCACCGTTATCGGCGCAACTCGATGGCCGCCATCCGGTGCTCGCCCCCAGTCCGACCTGCTGCCTGACAGCGCTGCTGCATCCCCAGCACTGCGCCCGGCTTTCGCTTCATCATGCCCCGGAACCTCTAGCGTCCATGAACTTGAAATTCAGCCATAAAATCCTGATCGCCGGGTGCAGCATCGTCATCCTGGCGTTCGCACTGTTCACGCTCTACAACGACTACCTGCAGCGCAGTGCCATCCAGCAAAACCTCAGCGCATCGGTCAAGCAGTCGGGCGAGCTGACCGCGAGCAGCGTCAAGAACTGGCTCAGCGGCCGGATTCTGGTGATTGAAAACCTGCGCCAGAACATCGCCTATCAGGGCGACAAGGCTGACTACCCAGGGCTGCTGGACCAGCCCGTGATCACCACAAACTTTCAATTCACCTACATGGGTGAGGCAGACGGCACCTTCATCCAACGTCCCGACACCAAGATGCCTGATGGGTACGATCCGCGTCAGCGGCCTTGGTACAAAGCTGCGGTGACAGCGGATCAAGTCATGCTGACGCCGCCCTATCTGGCATCGGTAGGCGGCCTGGTCGTCACCGTGGCAGCACCTGTCAAACACCAAGGTCAATTGATGGGTGTGGTCGGCGGCGACCTGAGCCTGGACACGTTGGTGCAGATCATCAACTCGGTGGATTTTGGCGGGATCGGCGAGGCGTTTCTCGTCAGCGCGGACGGTCAGGTGTTGGTGTCGCCGGACAAGGGTCAGGTCATGAAAAACCTGAAAGACATCTACTCCGGCAGCACGCCGCGAATCGAGAAGAATCTGCAGGAGGTCACCCTCGGTGGCCAGTCGAGGCTACTGTCGTTCACGCCGGTCACAGGGCTGCCTTCGGCAGACTGGTACGTGGGTCTGTCGATCGACAAGGACAAGGCCTACGCCCCACTGCGCCAGTTCCGTACGTCGGCCGTGATCGCCATGATCGTTGCCGTGCTCGCCATTGCCTTGCTGCTGACCCTGCTCATCAACGTATTGATGCGTCCATTGGTGACCATGGGTCGGGCGATGCGTGACATTGCGCAGGGCGAAGGCGATCTGACGCGTCGTCTGGTGGTTGAAAGCCGTGATGAATTCGGCGAACTCGGTACTTCGTTCAACCAATTCGTCGAGCGTATCCATGCGTCCATCGGCGAGGTGTCCTCGGCCACCCGTGAAGTGCATGCGCTGGCTCAACGGGTCATGCACTCTTCCAACCAATCCATCGCAGGCTCTGACGAACAAAGCGCTCGCACTGAAAGCGTTGCGGCGGCAATCAACGAACTGGGCGCTGCAGCTCAGGAGATTGCGCGCAACGCCGCGCAAGCGTCGCGTCAGGCCAGCGATGCCAGCGGTCAGGCCGACGATGGTCGGCAGGTGATGACGCGGACCATCGAGGCCATCAGTACGTTATCCGAGAAGATAAGCCTGTCGTGCGAGCAGATCGAAACCCTGAACGCGGGTACCGACAACATCGGCCACATCCTCGACGTGATCAAGGGTATTTCCCAACAGACCAATCTGTTGGCCTTGAACGCTGCCATCGAGGCGGCGCGGGCAGGTGAAGCGGGCCGTGGTTTTGCAGTCGTGGCCGATGAGGTGCGAAACCTGGCGCACCGCACCCAGGAGTCTGCCGAAGAGATCCACAAGATGATCACGGCGCTTCAAGTGGGTTCGCGCGAAGCGGTGGTGACGATGAATACCAGCCAGGCGTCGAGTCAGGAAAGCATGACGGTGGCCAACCAGGCTGGGGATCGTCTGGCCATCGTGACCCAGCGAATCGGCGAGATCGACGGCATGAACCAATCCGTTGCTGCGGCGACCGAGGAGCAGACTTCAGTGGTGGAGGCGCTCAATGTGGACATCAGCCAGATCAACATGCTGAATCAGCAGGGCGTAACCAATCTCACCGAAACACTGCGAAATTGCGATGCGCTTTCCCAGCAGGCCAGCCGTTTGAAGCAGTTGGTGGACAGCTTCAAGATCTAGCCGCGTCGGCCGCAGCGAGTAGTGGGCCCTGCTCGCTGATCTTCCGGACTGACGCATGTTGAGGTGTGCAAGCGCGGGCCGGACTCAACCCTCGGACTTGGCCTTGTTCTCTCGTTCGGCTGCAGAGTGTTGAGTTTCAGCCTTGTCGTCGCTGTTCTGCATCCACGGCTTGGCGCTCTGCTGCGCCTTGTCGATCGTCTCGTTGATCTGCTTGGCCGATTCGCTGAAGGTGTCGCGCGCCGCTTCGGCCAGCTGCGTCTTGGAGGTTTCGATGACTTTGTTCGCGGCAGTCTCGGCGGCGTCACAGCCAGCGAGAAGAACGGTCAGCGCGACGACGGCCGGGTAAACGATCAGTCTGGACTGCATGGAAACCTCTGCAAGGATGGGAATGCGCCAGATCATACCGTTACCATTTTTTGCCGAAGTGGGGATTCTGAATCAAGGTGTGTCTTGGCCGCCGAACTGGAGTTTCGGGCTGTTACAGATACTGCGCGGTGAAGCTTTCGCGGCCGGTGACCGCTCCCACAGGCAATTTTCAGTACGCCATGGACAGGCTCATGGTCACCTGGGGCACAACGCTGTCGGTTTCGCCGTCCGGGCCGCTGAGTTCGCGCAGGGTGCCATCGCGGTAGATTGCCAAGGCCTCGGCGCGGGCACTCCAACGGGTCTCCCCCCATTTGAAAGGCTGCTCGAGCGCCAGTCCGGTGCGGGCATAGAGCCGGTCGCCGGAATCGGGACCATAGAATCCATTCCAGCCGATCCCCACCGTGCTGGGAAAACTCAAGCGCAGACCGGCATCGCTCAGGTCCACGCCCGGCTCCACGCTGCCTTGGGTATACAGGCCACTGTCCCCTTGCGTACGGCTGGTGACCGCCAAGCCCGGCCGCCATGCGCCAAACCCCGACTCAGCCTGGTAGGCCAGAGTAAAGCTTGCCTCCTGGGTGGTGTCGGCGACATCGTTCGGGCTGGTCTTTACCGTATAGACAAACCCTAGCCTCAGCCCTTCGACCGGCGATACCACCAGGCCCAGCAGGTTGTTGCTTTCGTACCAGCGCCGCGGGCTTACCGTTTCATCGCTCGATGGATCATGAAAACCGTTGCTGGTGCTGAACACCAACCAAGCATTGGCACGACCGTCGACAGCCTGGTGCAGGTCGAGGGCAAAACCGGCCTGGGCATGCAACGGCACGCGACCCAGGCTCGCCGCGTCATCATCGTAGTTGCCGCGGGCGAAATCGCCATTACGCACATCCACACTCAGTTGCGGGTGAAAGCGGCCTGATTCCTCGCCGATCTCGACACTGCCCAGTGCGGCGTCTTCGGTGTCAATGGAAGGCACGCTGCGCGGTGCCGCCACGCTTGGCTGGATGACCGCGACCAGCGCGAAGGCGAACAGTGGAAGACGAGATACGGTAAGCATGCGCGAAAGCTCTGTCAGAAAAGTCACTGTGTAGACTCTGCACGACTGAAAAAGTACCGCGAGCTGCCTGCCAGCCCATCACCGTTTTGCGTGCCGATGCGACCGCCTGTCCGGCGCGCGATGGACGCGGTTCAGCTTGACCTTTCGTCGCCGATAGGTTGAAAGCGATGCGAAGAACAATTCCCGAGACTGCACGCCGTACACCGCCTTCCCTTCTGCCGACCAACACCTATAAAACCAGCGGAATACGCCATGAACATCAAGCAAAAACTGACCTGGGGGTTCGCGATCATCGCCTGCCTGCCGGTGATCGTGGTCGCCGTACTCGTCGTCTTCAACTTGCGCGAAGCCGCCAGGGCCGACTTCGCCGACAGCAGCGGCCGGGAGATCCGTCAGATCGACAATGGCATGAAGCAATTCTTCGATGGCATCAGCCAGAACGTGGAGTACCTGGCCAAGGATCCTCGCATCGTCGCCGCCACGAATCTGAAGAACTACTCGGGCGCAGACGCCGCACAGATCCCCCTGACCGAAAACAATCAACGCCTGCTGGAGATCTTCGACGGCTTCGCCAAGAGCCATCCGAGCACGGCCTACCTGTCCCTGGGGCTCAGTGATGGCGGCTACGCCAGTTGGCCCAACGATCCGAAGATCGCCAACTACGACCCGCGGCAGCGGCCCTGGTACAAGGCGGCGATGGCCGCGCCCGGCACCACCGTGCGTACCGGCGCCTACTATTGGGCGGCGGACGACGTGTCGTTGATCGGCACGGTGCGCAGCGTCACCGACCCTGCGGGCAAGGTGGTCGGCGTGGTCGGCCTGGATGTGTCGCTCAAGCAGATGACCGAGCTGGTGAAGAACATCAAGCTGGGCAACAGTGGCTACCTGATGCTGATCGAAGCCAACGGCAACGTTCTGGTGGACCCCAGCGATGCACAGCACAACTTCAAACCGTTGGCCGAGCTGGGCAGCAACTATGCCGAGCTGGCCAGGCATGGCGATGGTTCGACCCAGATCGAGATCGACGGCAAGGTCTACATGGCCAACATCGTCAGCTCGGCCGGGCTTGGCTGGCGCTTCATCGGCCTGATCGAGCGCGAAGAGGTGATGGCCCGGGCATCGAACCTGACTTGGCTGATCGCGGCTATCGCGGCAGCCCTGGCCGTGGTGTTCGCTATCGTCGGTGCAAGCTTCGCCGGCGTCATCGTGCGGCCGATCCGTGGCGTCGCCAATGGCCTGCAGGAAATTGCCGAAGGTGAAGGCGACCTGACGCGTCAGCTCAAGGTTCAGGGCAAGGACGAAACGGCGGCTCTGGCGGGATGGTTCAACCAGTTCATCGGGATGATTGCCCAACTGGTGCAACGGATCGGCACCGCATCGTCCGACCTGCAGGTGGCGGCCGCCGACACGCGCGAGGTCGCGCGCAATATGGATGAGGTGGCCGGGCGCCAGCGCGAAGCGGTGGAGCTGGTCAGCACGGCATTCAACGAAATGGTCGCGACGGCCAACGAAGTGGCGCGTTCCTGCGGCGAGGCCGCCACCAGCGCAGACGCTGGCTATCAACAGGTCAGCGACGGCCAGCAGCGCATTGGCGAGGCGACTACCTGCGTGCTCAAACTGAGCTCGGAACTGCAGCAGTCGACCGAAACCATGCAGCTGCTGCAGCAGGACAGCAAGAACATCAACAGCATTCTGGACACCATTCGTTCCATCGCCGAGCAGACCAACCTGCTGGCCCTGAACGCCGCTATCGAGGCAGCGCGGGCCGGCGACCAGGGTCGTGGTTTCGCCGTAGTCGCCGACGAGGTGCGGGCGTTGGCGCGTCGTACCGCCGACTCGACGGGAGAAATCGATGGCCTGTTGGGCAATCTTGCGCGCCGGACCCAGGTCATCACCCAGCAAATGCAGGGCAGCCTGCAGGTGTCCCAGGACAGCGTCGAATGCATCCAGCAGGCACGGGACAGCTTCGACAGGATCCGCACGTCGGTCGACTCGATCCGCGACCAGAACAACCAGATCGCCACGGCGGCAGAGGAACAGCATCAGGTGGCCGAGGAAATCAACCGGCACATTGCGCAGATCCATGCCGATGCCCAACTGGTTGAAGGCTACGCGCACACCGCACAGTCGGGATCGGGGCGGCTGACGGACATCTCCGGCCACCTCAAGGGCCTGGTCGGACGCTTCAAAGTTTAAGCCGATACACCGCAGTGTCTTTTTCGCGGGCAGAGCCCACTCCCACAGGGTCCCGGTTCAACCTGTGGGAGCGGGCTCTGCCCGCGAAGGCTTCGGCGGGTCCCACAGGCAGTCAGAAGCCAACCGTGGCGGAGACCAGGTAGGTTCTCGGGGTGGCCAGCGTCAACCCTGGCTCGCTGTCGTCCGAAGCACCGGCCGACGCCCAGTAGCGCTTGTCCAGTACGTTCTCGACATTGGCGCGCAGCGTGACGGCTTTGCCCTGCACCTTGAACGCGTAACGCGCACCCACGTCGAACCGTTCCCAGCTGTCGATTTCCTTGCTGTTGGCCTGATCCAGGTACTGCGCGCTGGAGTAGATCCCGCGCCCGCTGAGCGTCAAACCCGGCAACGCCGGCACATCCCACTCCGCCCCCAGGTTGACATTGAGCTCGGGCGTGGCCGGTGCCCGGTTGCCATCGAAGGCACCTGCAGTGGTACCGCTCAGCTCACTGTCGATGTACATCACCCCACCCAGCAGGCGCACGCCCGTGAGCGGCTCACCGAACACGCTCAATTCCACGCCGTTGTTCTCACGTTTGCCATTGGGCCCGAAGGTACGGGTGACGGCATTGGTTTCGTACGCCGGTTGCTTGATGCGAAACGCCGCAGCGGTGATAGCCAAGCTGCCCAGATCATACTTGGCGCCCACCTCCACCTGACGGCTGATGAAAGGCGGAAATATCTCGTCTTCGTTGATCGAGGTGGAAGGTGCGATCTTGCCCTGGCTCAGACCTTCCAGGTAGTTGGCGTACAGCGACAGCTCGTCGGTGAGCTTGTAGAGCACCCCCGCCGACGGCGAGAACTTTTCCTCGTCATAGCCCGTATCGCCTTTCACCCCGTCGCTCCAGTCGTCCACTTTGACCCGCTGCCAGCGCCCGCCCAGGGTCAGCAGCACCCGATCGTCGAAGAAACCGAGCGTGTCGGACAGCGCCACGCCGTCGAACCGGTTCTCGGTATAGACCTTCGCGTCCTGCCGCGTGGGGTTGGTCGGCGTTGGTGTGGCTATCGGGTTGTAAAGGTTGCTGCGCCCCCTGGCGTAGCGCGCGCCGCCATTGGTGAAGTCCATGTAGAAATGACTGGCGGCCAGATTCACTTCATGACTGACCGGGCCGGTCTGGAACCAGTTGCGCACGCCCACCGTGGCCGTGCGCACGCTCTCGTCACGGGTGAAGTCGCGGGGCAGTACCTCGAAGTCACCGGCATCGTTGGTGACGGACACGTTGTGCCGGAGGAAATCGTGGTTGCTTTCGCGTGCACCGATGCTGCCGTACAGCAGGGTCGAATCATTCAAATCGTATTCGCCATTGAACGCCCCGAACGTATCCTCGGTACGCGCCTTGCTCCAGCGTTGCGCGTAGTTGTCGCGCACATGGTTGGCACCCGGTACGCGCGCGTTGACACCGACCTGGACACGCTCCTGAGGCGCATCGGTATTGCGTTCGGTATGGCCCAGGTCAGTGGAAAGGCGCAGGCGCTCGCCGCGAAAATCCAGCCCGATAACGGCCATCTCGCGGTCTACGCTCTGCTGGTCCCACGTGGTATCGCCCGCCTGCTTCACCGCATTGAGGCGGACACCAAAGCGGTCATCTTCACCAAAGCGTCGACCGATATCCACCGCGCCGCCAGCCTGGTTGTCGGAAGCGTAGCTGGCGGTGAACTCGCTGATCGGCGTATCGGTGGCGCGCTTGGGCACCACGTTGATGCCGCCACCGACACTGCCCCGCGGGGAAATGCCATTGATCAACTGGCTGGGCCCGCGGAGGATGTCCACTCGGTCGGCCATTTCCATGTCGATGGAATACGTGGGCAGTATTCCGTACAACCCGTTGTACGACACATCGCTGTTGAACAGGCTGAAGCCACGAATGGTGAACTGTTCGAAACGCCCGCCTGCCGGGTTGGTGGTACGCACTGCCGGGTCGCTGGCCACCAGATCGCCCAGGGTGCGGGCCTGCTGGTTCTTGCTGGTCTCGCTGGTGTAGGTGGTCATGCTGAACGGCGTGTCCATGAAGTCTCGCGCACCTAAAAGGCCTTGCGAGCCACGCCGCGCCACCTGTCCACCGGCATACGGATCGCCCGCAACGCTGCCTTGCGCGGCACCGGTCACCGTGGTGGGCGTGATCTCCACGACGTCCGAGCCTTGGGGCGCAGCCACCAGGATGTAGGCATTCTGCCCTGCCGCCTGCAGACGCAGACCGCTACCGGCCAACAACTGGGCGAAGCCGCTTTCCACGCTGTACTCACCGGTCAGCCCGGCGCTGCGCTTCCCGTCGACCAACGCGGGCGCTACCGACAGGCTGACACCCGCCTGGCTGGCAAAGCGTGTCAACGAAGCGGCGAGATCGCCCTGCGGCACGCTGTAGATGCGAGCGCCGCCATCGGCAAGGGCCATTTGCAACGGCATCGGCGCCAGGCCGAGCAGCACGCTGAGATGCAGCGCACGCGCATAGTGCGTCGGTGGCTTGCGGGTGGACCGGGGAAACGAACGAGGGGGCCGTGCGGGCATGGCTGAAGGCTCTTTGAGTGTGCTTACCTTTCCATGACAAGCGAGCGCGCAAAAGGGGACAGGCGCTACGCGGTTTTTTCCTGTGGCACCAAGGTGGCCCAATAGCGCGTGCGCCACTGCACGCGCAGCGGCAGGCTGACGGCAAGCAGGTTCAACACCTGATCTGGATCGTCCAGGCGGAAACTGCCGGTGACGCGCAGGGCTTCCAGTTCGGGCTGCCAGCGCAAAATGCCGGAGCGATAACGGTCCAGCTCGCGCAGAAACTCCCCCAGGGGCTGGTTGAGAGCAACGATCACGCCTTCGCGCCAACCCGGTTGGCGAGGGTCGAAACCGGTGATCGGGCCAGGCCCTGCGTTGGACAGCTGTACATGCTGCCCCGCGCGCAGGGTAAACGGCGCAAAGCCTGTGGGCCGAACCTCTGCCTGCCCGGCAAGCACCGACAGCCGGCAGATGCCGCTGCCTTCGCACACGTTGATTTCACCTTGGTCGAGCCTTACGTCGGCGAGTGCCGTGCGGATGCGGAACGGCGTGGCATCGGCCAGACGTAGCATGATTTCTCCACGCTGCAGCGTGAGTTGGCGTCGTTCCGCGTCGATATCGACCGCCGTCAAGGTGTTGATATGCAACACGCTGCCATCGGCCAGTGTCAGTCGACGTCGCTCGCCGGTCCCAGTGGCCTCATCGGCGCGCCAGGCGTCGAGGGGCAGCTCGCGCGTCAGCCACCAGCCGGCGGGCACCACCACGGCCAAGCCCAGCAAACCCTTGAGCATGTCGCGACGGCCTGGCGCTGGACGATCCAGGCTGGCCATGGCCAGCGCCGGCGGCAGAATCTGGAAGCGACCCTTGAGCGCCGATACCCGGCGCCAGGCCGACTCGTGGGCGTCGCTGGCTTCACGCCAGCGTTGCAGGCGGGCGAGGTCCTGCTCGCTGACCTTGCCAGACTCGATGCACACCCACCAGCGTGCCGCCGACCGGGCGATCCGGCGCGCTTCGTCGCTGGGCTCGGGGCTCAGCACAGTTCAGCCAACAAGCAGTGCTCGTAGGCCTGGGCCATGTAGCGCTTGACGCTGCGCTCGCTGACCTGCAACCGCTCGGCGATTTCCCGGTACCCCAGTCCCTCGAGCTGGCTGAGCAGAAAGGCCCGGCGAACTGCGGTGGGCAGACCATCGAGCAACTGATCCAGCGCGTGCAGGGTTTCCAGCACCTGCCAGCGCTGTTCCGGCGAGGGTGCGACGTCTGCAGGCAAGGTCGCGAGAGCATCCAGATAGGCTTGCTCAAGGCTGCGCCGTTTGTAGAAATTGACCAGCAGTCGTTTGCCGACGGTCTTGAGATAGGCGCGAGGTTCCTGCAGGTCGGCCACCGACTGGGGGCTGGCCAGGACCCGGATGAACGTATCCTGGCTGAGGTCGGCTGCATCCCAGGCACTGCCCAGGCGCCGACTGAGCCATTGCTCCAGCCAACTGCGATTGTCACGGTAGAGCGTTTCGAACGCCCGAACGTCAGCCCCCGCAAGATCGACCATCTTCGGCACCCTATCAGATGTAAATGAGATCGATTGTATTTTAAAAAGGCTTGGAAGCGGAACCGTTACTTGCGCGCTTGACGCTGCATCCGCCCACAGCGCGGTCACCCAGGCAAACCGCATGCGCCGCCGACGCGGCTCGCGCCGCTGCTACAGAGACCGCATTCCCCTGCATCCGGCCTGAACGCGTTCCCCCCGAAACCCCGCATTCCCCTGCATCCGGCCTGAACGCGTTCCCCCAGAAACATCGCGCTCCCCTGTAGCAGCGGCGCAAGCCGCGTCAGCGAGCGACGCGGTATGACAGAGGACTCACTCAGAGGTCGGCGCAGGATGACTGCGCCGATACGTCGTGTGCCAGCACAGCAGCAAGCCCGCCCCCGCCATCAGCGCGCCGACGCCGCCAATGTTCGCTACCCCCAGCTGGGTGATCACCACACTGCCCAGCAACGCGCCACCGCCAATACCGACGTTATAGATACCCGAATGCAGCGCCATGGCCACGTCCGTGGCATCCGGCGCCAGTTCGAGCACCTTGGACTGCATCGCCAGGCTGAAGCACATGATCGAAATGCCCCAGACCACGCTCACTGCACTCAGGTAGGTGGCGTGGCGCGCCAGCGGCAACAGCAGCATCAGGCACAGGCCAAGCAGGGCGATCGACACCACCATGAAGCTGCGCGGATAGCGTCCGCTGTAGCGGCTGAACACCAGCGAGCCGATCACCCCCGCCCCGCCGAACAGCAACAGCAGGGTCGTGGTCATCTCCCCGCTCATGCCTGCCGCCGCCTGCACGAACGGTTCGATGTAGCTGTAGGCCGTGTACTGCGCGGTGATCACCAGCGCCGTGGTCACATACAGCGCGACCAGCACTGGACGCTTGAGCAACATGGGCAGGCTGCGCAACGAACCCGAGTTCTGACTCGGCAGCGCCGGCAGGCTTTTTGCCAGCCACAACCCCACCGCCGTCGCCACCACACCGATCCCGACGAACGTGGTGCGCCAGCCGAGTGCTTCTCCCACCACCCGGCCCAATGGAACGCCCAGCACCATGGCCAGGCACGTGCCGGTGGCCAGCAGCCCCAGCGCCTGGGTGTGTTTGCCCGGCGGCGCCAGCCGCACCGCCAGCGATGCCGTGATCGACCAGAACAGGGCGTGGGCAAAGGCGATCCCGATGCGGCTGGCCAGCAACACTCCGTAGCTCCAGGCGACGCTGGACACCACATGGCTGACCACGAACAGCATGAACACCCCGATCAGCAACCGGCGACGTTCGATATTGCGGGTGAGCAGCATGATTGGCAGCGACATCAGCGACACCACCCAGGCATACACCGTCAACATCAGCCCCACCTGCGCCGTCGGCATGGCGAAGCTCAGACCGATCGAAGTCAGCAGCCCGACCGGCGCGAACTCCGTGGTATTGAAGATGAATGCCGCCAGTGCCAGCGCGATGACGCTGGCCCAACTGCCTGTGGATGTTTCCATGGATCCTGTTTTCATCATGCTCGCCCCTTGCTGTCACGCACGCCCAGACGGCTCAACCACACCGAGAAAAGGATCACCCCGCCGCCCAGGAACAACCGCCCCAGTGGTTCGTCCTGATTCCAGATCAACAGGTTCAGCAGCAAACCGACCGGTACGTGGAGGTTGTTCATCACCGCCAGCGTCGCCCCCGGCACGAGGCTTGCGCCCTTGTTCCACCAATACATGCCGAGCGCCGTCGACACCAGCCCGAGAAACGCCAGCACGCCCCACTGCAAGGGCGCCTGCGGCAGGTGGTCGGGGTTGCCGAACAGCAGGAATGCCGGAAGCACCACGAGCAAGGCACCCACGTAGAAATAGCCGAAGCGTCGGTATTGCGGCTGGTCGCTGGGGTGGCGCGCGAGCAGATGCTTGTACAGGACCTGGCCGGCAGCATAGGTGAAGTTGGCGAGTTGCAGCAGCAGAAAGCCGATGAAAAAGTCCGGGCTGACGCGGTCGAAGCGGATCACTGCGGCACCTGCCACCGCGACCAGGGCCGCCACCAGCGCCCAACGGTTGAAGCGGCGATTCAGCGCATCCTCGATCAAGGTCACATGTACAGGCGTCAGTATGGTGAACAGCAGCACTTCCGGCACGCTCAGCACCCGAAAACTGAGGTAAAGACAGACGTAGGTAATGCCGAACTGCAGCGCGCCGATCAGCAGCATGGCGCGCAGAAAGCGCGGTTCGACCTGGCGCCAGCGGGTCAGCGGCAGGAACACCAGCCCAGCGAGCAGGACCCGGGCGAGGACGGCAAAATAGCTGTCTACATGCCCGGCGAGGTATTCGCCGATCAAGCTGAAAGAGAAGGCCTGGATAAGGGTGACGATCAGAAGGTATTGCATGGTGCGTCCCGAATTTGCGAGGCGCGGACCTTAGCGCATCTGGGGCAGGTCAGGCCAGTGAAGCAAGCGTGAGCGCGATTGAAGACGCCTGGATACCTGCCTCGACCCCTCAAATAAGTTGTCTTGTCCGATCATTCCTCTACCCTGTGTCGCATCGGAACAGATCGCTACACCCTCGGGCGGGCTGCCAGCTCAGGACACCAGGAGTCGAAGATGAAAGCGCCCCGCGTCACCCTAGATCAATGGCGAACCCTGCAGGCCGTGGTCGACCATGGTGGCTTCGCCCAGGCGGCCGAAGCCCTGCACCGCTCGCAGTCTTCGATCAGCTACACCGTGGCCCGCATGCAAGACCAGCTCGGCGTGCCCCTGTTGCGCATCGACGGGCGCAAGGCCGTGCTCACCGACGCCGGTGGCGTGCTGTTGCGCCGCTCCCGGCAACTGGTCAAGCAGGCCAGCCAGCTGGAAGACCTGGCGCACCACATGGAGCAGGGCTGGGAAGCCGAAGTGCGCCTGGTGGTCGACGCAGCCTACCCCAATGCACGGCTGATTCGTGCCCTGACCGCGTTCATGCCGCAGAGCCGCGGCTGTCGAGTGCGGTTGCGCGAAGAAGTGCTGTCGGGGGTCGAGGAAGTGCTGCAGGAAGGCGTCGCCGACCTGGCGATCAGCAGCTACAGTATTCCGGGCTACCTGGGCAACGAAATGAGCGCCATCGAGTTCATCGCGGTTGCGCACCCCGAACACGCCCTGTTGGGCATGGGCCGGGCGTTGAGCGTGCAGGACCTGCAGGGCCACATGCAAGTGGTGATCCGTGACTCGGGCCGCCAGCAACCGCGCGACGTCGGCTGGCTGGGCGCCGAGCAGCGCTGGACCGTCGGCAGCCTGGCCACCGCCGCCAGCTTCGTCGGCAGTGGCCTGGGCTTCGCCTGGTTGCCCCGGCACATGATCGAACGCGAGCTGCGCGAGGGCACTCTCGCCGCCCTGCCCCTGGAACAGGGCGGCAGTCGGCACCCCACTTTCTATCTGTATTCGAACAAGGACAAGCCGCTGGGTCCGGCCACGCAGATTCTCGTCGAACTGCTACGCACCTTCGACACGGCGCCGTTGGACGTGCCGATCCTGGCCATGGAGCAGGCGGTCCTGAGCGAAGACGCCTGAACTGCGCGCTGTGAACATTAGGTAACATTCATTTTACCCCTGCGGCTCGCCCTGACCGTCCTTTGGCGGCACGCTTGCCACACATTGCCCCGAACGCTTGCGCCGCTTTTGGCTCAAAGCATTTGCCTTCCCCTCTTCAAGGACTTCGTATCCATGCTGAAAAAAATCCTTCTGGCTGCCTGTTCTCTCTCCCTGGCGAGCCACCTGATGGCTGCTGACGCCCAGCACCCGCACGTGTTGCTCGATACCAGCATGGGCACGATCGAAGTCGAACTGGACGCTGCCAAGGCACCGATCAGTACCGCGAACTTCCTCGCCTACGTCGACAAAGGCCACTACAACAACACCCTATTCCACCGCGTGATCCCAGGTTTCATGGTCCAGGCGGGCGGCTTCACCGAAGACATGCGTGAAAAGGCAACCCAGGGTCCGATCAAGAACGAGGCCGACAATGGTTTGCACAACGTCCGGGGAACCCTCGCGATGGCGCGCACTCAAGTAAAGGACTCGGCCACCAGCCAGTTCTTCATCAACCAGAAGGACAACGACTTTCTCGACCATGGTGGCCGCGATTTTGGCTATGCGGTCTTCGGCAAAGTGGTCAAGGGTATGGAAGTGGTCGATAACATCGCCAATGCTCCAACGATCACCAAAGGCGGCATGCAGAACGTGCCCCGTGATCCGGTGATGATCAAATCGGCGAAACGCGTGGACTGAACCGCACGCCCCGCCGGCCCCGGCCAGGACCGTCAACCCGCACAGGAGAGCACGCTTGAGCATTTATCGCCGCTTCGAACAATGGATCGATATCTTCCGCGAAGCGCCTACAGAAACGCCCCCCAACAAAGTCCTGGCCTTCTACATCTACTACCTCAAGCAGGTATGGCCCAGCTTCGCCACCCTGTTGGTGGTGGGTTTGATCGGCGCATTGATCGAAGTCGCCCTGTTCCGTTACCTCAGTCGCATCATCGACATGGCCCAGGGCACACCCAACGTGCACTTCTTCAGCGACAACGCGCTGGAGCTCACCTGGATGGTAGTGGTCGCACTGGTGTTCAGGCCTATTTTCATCGGCCTGCACGATCTTCTGGTACATCAGGCGATCAGCCCCGGCATGACCAGCCTGATTCGCTGGCAGAACCACAACTACGTGCTCAAGCAGAGCATGAACTTCTTCCACAGCGACTTCGCCGGGCGCATTGCCCAGCGCATCATGCAGACCGGCAACTCGTTGCGCGACTCGGCGGTCGCCGCAGTCGATGCCCTGTGGCATGTGCTGATCTACGCGATCAGCGCACTGGTGCTGTTCGCCGAAGCCGACTGGCGGCTGATGATTCCGCTGATCCTGTGGATCGTCGCCTATGTGATCGCGTTGTATTACTTCGTCCCACGGGTCAAGGAACGCTCGGTGGTGTCCTCCGACGCACGTTCGAAACTGATGGGGCGCATTGTCGATGGCTATTCCAACATCGCCACTCTCAAGCTGTTTGCCCATACCAGCATGGAGCAGCAGTACGCACGTGATGCGATCAGCGAGCAGACCGAGAAAACCCAACTGGCAAGCCGCGTGATCACTGCCATGGACTTCGCCATCACCACCATCAACGGCCTGCTGATCGTCGCCACCACGGGGCTGGCCCTGTGGCTATGGACCCAGTCGCTCATCTCGGTAGGCGCCATTGCCCTGGCAACCGGCCTGGTGATCCGTATCGTCAACATGTCCGGCTGGATCATGTGGGTGGTCAACGGCATCTTCGAAAACATCGGCATGGTGCAGGATGGTTTGCAGACCATTGCCCAGCCTGTCAGCGTGACCGACAAGAAGGGCGCTCCACGGCTCAAGGTCGACCGCGGCAACGTGCGCTTCGAAGACGTGCATTTCCATTATCCCAAGGGCGACAGCATCATCGAGGGCTTGACCCTGGATATCCGTCCGGGTGAGAAGATCGGCCTGATCGGCCCCTCAGGGGCGGGTAAGTCGACGTTGGTCAACTTGCTGCTGCGCTTGTACGACCTGCCCAGCGGCCGCATCCTGATCGATGGCCAGGACATCGCCGAAGTGACCCAGGAGAGTCTGCGCGAACAGATCGGTTTGATCACTCAGGACACTTCTCTGCTGCACCGTTCGATCCTCGACAACCTGCGTTATGGCAAGCCCAATGCCACCGAGGAGCAGGTCTGGGAAGCTGTACGCAAGGCCCGCGCCGATGACTTCCTGCCGCTGCTGTCCGACAGCGAAGGCCGACGTGGTTTCGACGCGCATGTCGGCGAACGCGGCGTGAAGCTCTCCGGTGGCCAGCGCCAGCGCATCTCGATCGCCCGTGTCCTGTTGAAGAATGCGCCGATCCTGATCATGGACGAAGCGACTTCGGCGCTCGATTCCGAGGTCGAGGCGGCGATTCAGGAAAGCCTGGAAACCCTGATGAAAGGCAAGACCGTGATTGCGATTGCTCACCGTCTGTCCACCATCGCCAAGATGGATCGCCTGGTAGTGCTGCAGAAAGGCAAAGTGGTTGAAATCGGCAGCCATACCGAGCTGCTGGCGCAGCATGGCCTGTATGCAAGGCTATGGCACCACCAGACCGGTGGCTTCGTAGGCATGGACTGATCACCCCTGTGGGAGCGGGCTCTGCCCGCTCCCACAGTTGATCGCATGACCGCATGTCACACCCACACCCTTGTAGGAGCGGTCATCGGCCGCGAAAGGCTCGCCGCGATGCGTCAGGCATACCCATGGAATGTTCAGACCTGCCGGTACGGCAAGGCTTCCCGTGCCTGCTCGGCGTAGGCCAGGACCCCAGCCCGCTCGGCCTGCAGGAAATTTTCCACCGCATCGCGCAACCCAGGATGGCGCAGGTAGTGCCATGAGCGCGTGATCACCGGCTCGAAACCCCGAATCAGCTTGTGTTCGCCTTGCGCCCCCGCATCGAAACGTTTCATGCCGTGGGCGATGGCATAGTCCATGCCCTGATAGAAGCAGGTTTCGAAGTGCAAGCGGTCATACTCGGCCAGGCAGCCCCAATAACGCCCGTAGAAACTGTCACCGCCTACCAGGCTGAAGGCCATAGCCACCGGGCGCCGCTCATGAGTCGCCAGCACCAGACGTATTGCCTCGGGCATCCGTTCGGCCAAAAGGCTGAAAAAATCCCGGGTCAGGTACGGCGAACGCCCGCGTACCAAGTACGTATTGGCATAGCACGCATAGACGAAATCCCATTCGGCTTCGCTCACCTGCGCGCCTTCGCGCCACTCGAACTCGATACCCTGGGCCCGCACCTGCTCGCGCTCCTTGCGCATCTGCTTGCGCTTGCGCGAGCTCAGTGCGTCGAGAAAATCATCGAAGTCGCGATAGCCCCGGTTGTGCCAGTGATACTGGCAACCCAGCCGCTCCATCCAGTCCTGCTCGGCCCTCAGCAGTTCATCGAGAGTAGAGTCGGTGAAATTGACGTGGGCACCACTGAGGCCTTCCAGCTCCAGATAGCCCGGCACACAGCGCAGCAGCTCCACCCCATCCCGAGGGCGGCGGGCAAGCAATCGCGGGCCGCTCACCGGACTGAAGGGCACCGCGCCAAGCAGCTTGGGGTAATAGTCGATACCGGCACGTTCGCAGGCGTCGGCCCAGCCGTGATCGAACACGTACTCCCCATAGGAATGCCACTTGCGGTAGCTGGGCAAGGCCGCCACTAGCTGCCCGTCTTCGATCTGCAACAGATGTTCGGGGGCCCAGCCCGAGCGCTCGCCCAGGCTGCCGCTGTCCTCCAGCGCACTGAGAAAAGCATGCCGCACAAATGGCTGCGGTTCAGGCAACAGCGCGTCCCACTGCGCGGCGTCGATGGCGGACAAGCTGGCAGCTACATGCAGCGGCATCGGTAGGGCTCCAATTGACGGGACGTGCTGCCCAGTATCGCGCAGGCTCTCGTCGCGGTCACCCGTCAATACAGTGCCATCATTCAAAGAAGGCTCTGGATCAAGCCATTCAGTCATTTCAGTGTCATCGCCAAGCCATTGTTCTGACATCGTTTTGTCATCACCCCTCGCAATACTTGCGCCAGTTTTCCGGGGTCAGCCACGCCGTCTGCCAGGCGCGTCCGGAAGTACTTTCAGGCTCGGCGCTTGCCGGCCTTTTTTGCGATAGGGAGAATGTCATGCGTCGTGTTTCAACACTCACCAAGGTCAGCCTGAGCGCCACTGTCCTGATGGCCATCAGCACCCAGGCCAGTGCCGCAGTCGATGCCAAGCTGCTCGACATGCTGCGCGCCAACGGCTCGATCAACGCTGCGCAATACGCCGAATTGAAGACCGAGCTCGACGGTGAGAAACAGGCCCAGCAAACGGCCGCCGCCGAACAATCGAAGAAGATGAGCGCGTTCGACCAGAAAGTCGCCTGGGCCGCCAAGACGCAGATCAAGGGCGATGTGCGCCTGCGCCACGAAAGCATCAACGTCGATGGCGAACGTGACGGTTCCAGCGGTGACCGCAACCAGGACCGCCAGCGCATCCGCGCCCGCATTGGCGTCTACAGTGAAATCAACCCGCAGGTCGACGCCGGCATCCGCGTCGCCACCGGCAGCAGCGCTGACGCGCGCTCTACCAACCAGAGCCTGGACGGCGCCTTCAGCAAGAAATCCATCTGGCTCGACCAGGCCTACCTGGACTGGCACCCTACCGCCATCAAGGACCTGCACCTGATCGGCGGCAAGATGAGCCAACCCTGGGTCAGCATGGGCGACGTGATCTGGGACGGCGACATCAACCCCGAAGGCGTAGCCGCCACCTACAAGCTGCCCCTGGGCGGCGCCGAGCTGTTCGGCAGCACGGGCTACTACGTACTGACCGACAACATCGACGGCGAAGGTCGTCAGTTCGAGCACGACCTGCGCATGTACACCGGTCAGGCCGGCGCGCGCTTTGCGCTGGGCGACAACGTCAAGATGACCCTGGGCGGCAGCGTCTACTCCTATGACAATGACAACGCCACCAACGCTGCCGCCGTGCTGGCCGTCAACGGCAACGCCTCGACCGAATTCACCCTGTACGAAGGTTTTGGTCAACTGGACATCACCGGTCTGCCGTTGCCGCTGTCGGTCTATGGTCAGTACGTGGTCAACGGTGATGCCGAAGCCACCGCTCTGGTCGGCAAGCAGGACACTGCCTGGCTGGCCGGCGTAAAGACCAAGTTCGCCGGCTTCGGCCTGGACTACAACTACCGCGACGTGCAGCGCAACGCCGTGGTAGGGGCTTTCACCGATTCCGACTTCGCCAACGGCTTCACCGGCTCGCGCGGCCACAAGGTCAAGCTGGGCTACGAAATCGACAAGAACTTCGCCGTGGGTGCCACCTACTTCCTGGCCGAATCCGACGTTGCCAGCCGGACCCGCACCGATGCCGACGTGAACACCCTGCAACTGGACCTGGAAGCCAAGTTCTAAGTCCCCATCGCCACAATCAAAAAGGCGCAACGTGCGAGTTCATCGCAGGTTGCGCCTTTTTTATTGGCATTGCGGCCGTCGATCAGCGCTTGCGCAGAATCACGCTGCCGATGGAGTAGCCTGCGCCGAACGAGCTCAACACCCCGAGCGAGCCTGCCGCCAGATCATCCTGATGGGTGTGCAAGGCAATCACCGATCCTGCCGAACTGGTATTGGCGTACCGGTCAAGAATCACCGGCGCCTCGTCGACGCTGGCGTCGCGGCCGAGCAGCCTCTTCACGATCAAGTGATTCATGCTCAGGTTGGCCTGATGCAGCCAGAAGCGCCTGACGCTTTGCACGGCAATGTCGTTCTGCGCCAGATGGGCGGCGATCAGTTCGGCCACCATTGGGCAGACTTCCTTGAACACCTTGCGGCCTTCCTGCACGAACAGTTTGTCGTCGCCACCCGCCCCCAAAGCTTCCGCCCGATTGAGGAAACCGAAGTTGTTGCGGATATTGTTGGAAAACTGAGTCTGCAGACGGGTGCTGACGATGTCGAACTGGTTCGCCGAAGTGGCCAGGTCCGCACGTTCCACGAGCACGGCCGTCGCTGCATCGCCGAAGATGAAGTGGCTGTCGCGGTCGCGGAAATTCAGGTGCCCGGTGCAGATCTCCGGGCTCACCACCAGTACCGCGCGCGCCTGCCCCAGTTGCACGCTGTTGCTCGCCTGCTGAATGCCGAAGGTGGCCGAGGAACAGGCCACGTTCATATCGAAGCCGAAACCCTGAATACCCAGCGCCTGCTGCACCTCGATGGCCACCGCCGGATAGGGACGTTGCAGGTTGGAACAGGCAACGATCACCGCGTCGACATCGGCGGCGCTGCGACCAGCCCGTTGCAGCGCCTGCTCTGCCGCAGCGACCGCCATCTGGCACAGAATCGACTGCTCGTCATTGCTGCGTTCGGGCAGGTGCGGCTTCATCCGCTGCGGATCGAGAATTCCCGCCTTGTCCATGACGAAGCGGCTCTTGATGCCGCTGGCCTTCTCGATGAAAGCAGCGCTGGAAGGCGCCAGCGCCTGCTCGTCGCCACGCTCGATGGCAGCGGCGTTGTCTGCATTGAACGCTTCGACGTAGCGGTTGAAAGACTCGACCAGCTCTTCGTTGGAGATGCTCTGGGCCGGCGTGTACAGGCCGGTGCCGCTGATGACGACGTTATGCACGCTCGTTCCTCTATTGTTAGGGGCAACTCATTCACGTGGACGCCACGCAGGCCCAGGTCAATCGACCGGGGCAGATTCAGGCGTCCACCGCGCTCCACTGCTTGCTCAAGCGCTTGTCCGATACCGGCACCTTGGTGCCCAACTGCTGCGCGAACAGCGACACTCGATATTCCTCCAGCAGCCAGCGGTAAGCCGCCAACTGTGGATCACGCTTGCCTTCCTGGCCATGCTTGTTCAGGCGCGCCTGATACTGGCTCCAGAGACCGGACAGCTCGCCGCTCCAGACCCGGTCTTTCTGCACCTGGCTCGGCAGTTTCTCCAAGCGTAGCTCGACAGCCTTGAGCAGGCGCGGCATTTCCTTGAGCCACGCCGCGGGGGTGTCGCGCACGAAACCGGGATAGACCAGATTGCCCAGTTGCTGCTTGATATCGTTCAACGCCACGGCATGGGTCAGATCGATCTTGCCCTTGAAGCGCTTCTGCAAACCGTGCCACAACTTGAGAATATCCAGGGTCAGGCGCGCCAGACGCTCGGCATGCTCCGTCCAGGCACCACGCTTGCGTTCGGCCAGTGCTGCCAGTGCCACACCGTCGCGCGGCAGGCTGGCCTCGCCCTCGAGCACGCAGCTGTCGAGGCTGGCCAGCAGAATATCCTCGACCAGCGCTTCGACACGGCCCAGTTCGCGGTACAACAGGCCCAACTCGGTCTGGCCCGGCAACTTGCCACGCAGAAACTTGGCAGGCTCGGCCAATTGCTGCAGCAACAAGCGCTGCAAGGCGCGGCGATGCTGATACTCGGCTTCGGCCGCCGTCGAGAAGCGCCCTTCCTTGACCGTACCACCCTCTTCGACCAATGCGGGATACACCGTCATCGACAGTCCGGCGATGTTCTGCTGGGTAGTCTGCTCGACCTTGGCGAACGCCTTGGCCTGCACCGGTTGCTGGCTCTTGGCCGTGCTCGGCACGGCCAACGCGGCGCTGCTGGCCTCGGCGAAGCGCGAGGTCAACTCGGCCAGGTCACGCCCTTCCCCAAGAAACTTGCCCTGGCCGTCGAGTACTTCGATGTTCATGCGCAAATGGCTGTCGACCTGCTGGGCAGCCTCGGCCCACGCCTCGTCACTGACGCGCGCGCCGGTCATGCGCAGCAATTCGCCCCCCAGCGCCTGGGGCAGCGAGCCTGCGCCGAACGTCAGGCGTGCGAGCGCTGCACGAACGAAGTCCGGCACCGGCACGAAGTTCTTGCGCAAGGCCTTGGGCAGGTTGCGCACCAGCGAGATGCATTTGGCTTCCAGCAACCCCGGCACCAGCCACTCCAGACGCTCACCCGGCAAAGCGGGCAGCAGCGGCGCGGGCACGCACAACGTCACGCCATCGCGCGGATGATTGGGCTCGAAGTGGTAGCTCAGCTGCAGGCTCAGGTCGCCAAGCCGCAGGGTATCCGGGTACTGCGCCGCTGTGACTTCGCTCGCCTCGCGGGCCAGTACGTCTTCTTCGCGCATGATCAGTAGATCGGGTTGTTTCTGGCTGTTGACCTTGTACCAGCTGTCGAAGGTGGCGGTCTGATGAATCTCGGCAGGAAGGCGCGCTTCATAGAAGCCGTAGAGGGTTTCTTCATCGGCCAGAATGTCGCGACGCCGGGCCTTGGCCTCCAGCTCGTCGAGTTGCTCGAGCAGCAGGCGATTGGCCGTCAGGCACTTGGCTCGCGAGTGGATCTCGCCACGCACCAAGCCTTCGCGAATGAACAGCTCGCGTGACGTCACCGGGTCGATGGGGCCGAAATGCACCGGGCGCCGGCCGACCACGATCATGCCGTAGAGCGTGATCTGCTCGAACGCCACCACCTGGCCGCGCTTCTTTTCCCAATGCGGCTCGAAATGGTTTTTCTTGATCAGGTGCCCGGCCAGCGGCTCGATCCAGTCAGGTTCGATCTTGGCGACCATGCGCGCATACAGCTTGGTCGTTTCGACCAGCTCGGCGGCCATCAGCCACTGAGGCTTCTTGCGCCCCATGCCCGAGGACGGGTGGACCCAGAAGCGACGCTGGCGTGCGCCCAGGTAGTCGCCGTCTTCGGTCTTCTGGCCGATCTGGCTGAGCAGACCGGACAACACCGCCTTGTGGAACCTGGGATAGTCCGCAGCGTCCTTGTTCACCTCCAGCTGCAGGTCACGGCAGATCAGGCTCAACTGCCGATGCGCATCGCGCCATTCGCGCAGGCGCAGGTAATTGAGGAACTGTTTGCGGCACCAGTTGCGCAACGCGCTTGCGCCCAACTCCTGGCGTTGGGTTTCGAAACCGCGCCACAGATTGACCAGCGCGGCGAAATCCGAATCGGCGTCTTTCCATTGCGCATGGGCCTGGTCGGCCGCCTGCTGGCGCTCGGGCGGACGCTCGCGCGGGTCCTGCACCGAGAGCACGCTGGCAATGATCAAGACTTCCTGCAGGCTGCCCTGGCGCGCACCCTCGAGCAGCATGCGGCCCAGCCGGGGGTCGATCGGCAACCGGGCCAGCTGGCGACCCATGGGCGTGAGCTGGTTCTCGCGGTTGACCGCAGACAGCTCCTGCAGCAAGTTGAAGCCATCGCTGATGGCCTTGCCATCGGGGGGCTCGATGAACGGGAACTGGTCGATTTCGCCCAGGCGCAGGTGCAGCATCTGCAGAATCACCGCCGCCAGGTTGGTGCGCAGGATTTCCGGATCGGTGAATTCGGGGCGCGAGAGAAAGTCCTCTTCGCTGTACAGGCGGATACAGATACCCGGCTCGACCCGGCCACAGCGACCCTTGCGCTGGTTGGCGCTGGCCTGGGACACCGCCTCGATCGGCAGGCGCTGGACCTTGGCGCGGTAGCTGTAGCGACTGATGCGCGCGGTGCCGCTGTCGATCACGTAGCGAATGCCTGGCACGGTCAGCGACGTTTCCGCCACGTTGGTGGCCAAGACCACGCGCCGCCCGGGGTGGGACTGAAAGATACGCTGCTGCTCGGCTGGCGACAGGCGTGCGTACAGCGGCAGGATTTCCGTGTGCCGCAGCTGCGCCTTGCGCAGCATGTCGGCGGCATCGCGAATCTCGCGTTCGCCGGGCAGGAACACCAGCACGTCGCCCGGCGTCTTGCGCTCGCTGCGCTCGAAAGCGGCGATTTCGTCGAGCGTCGCCAGAATCGCCTGGTCGACGGTCAGGTCGTTCTCGATCTGATTGCCTTCCTCGTCCTGCTCGGCGGTGAGCGGTCGATACCAGGTGTCCACCGGAAAGGTCCGCCCGGACACTTCGATGATCGGCGCGTCGTCGAAGTGCTCGGAGAAACGCTGCAGATCGATGGTGGCCGAAGTGATGATGACCTTGAGGTCGGGACGCCGTGGCAGCAGGGTCTTAAGGTACCCCAGCAGAAAATCGATGTTGAGACTGCGCTCGTGCGCTTCGTCGACGATGATGGTGTCGTAGCGTTCGAGGAAGCGGTCGTGCTGGGTCTCGGCCAGGAGGATGCCATCGGTCATCAGCTTGACCAGGGTATTGGCATCGCTCTGGTCCTCGAAGCGCACTTGATAGCCGACCAACCCACCCAACGGCGTGGCCAGTTCTTCGGCGACCCGGCTGGCCACGCTGCGCGCGGCAATGCGACGCGGCTGAGTGTGGGCGATCAGGCCGTGCTGGCCGCGACCCATTTCCAGGCAGATCTTGGGTAACTGAGTGGTCTTGCCCGAGCCCGTTTCGCCGGCAATGATCAGCACCTGGTGCTCGGCGAGGATTTTCTTGATCTCGTCGCGCTTGGCGGCAATCGGCAGGCTGTCGTCGTAGCGCACGCTTGGCACGCTGCGCCGCCGCGCCTCGACGCGGGCGAACGAGGCCTGGACTTTCTCGACCCACTGGCCAAGCTTCGCCTCGTCGGGACGCTTGCGCAGTTCGTGCAACTGCCGGCGCAGACGGTGACGGTCGCCGATCATGGCCTGGTCGAGGTTTTTCAGCAGCTGGTCAATCGAAGCGGTTTGGTCGGTCATCAGGTACGCAGAGGTCTTGGTGGGGTACGTCGAAGGTTACACCCCGCGATTGTCGCAGATTTGCGGGGGTTGTGTCGGCAGCCCCCGGACCTGGGCAGCGATCAAGCCGATTTCTTGATGCCCAATTTCTTCAGTTCTTCGTCGCGCAGCTCCCGCCGCAGGATCTTGCCCACGTTGGTGGTCGGCAGTACATCGCGGAATTCCACCGTGCGCGGCACCTTGTAGCCGGTAACGTTTGCACGCATATGTTCCATGACCTTTTCCCGGGTCAGGGTAACCCCGGGCTTGACCACGACGAACATCTTGATCGACTCCCCGGACTTCTCGTCCGGTATGCCGATGGCAGCGCACTGCAGCACGCCCGGCAGGGTCGCGAGGACATCCTCCAGCTCGTTGGGGTACACGTTGAAACCCGAAACCAGGATCATGTCCTTCTTGCGATCGACGATGCGCATGTAGCCGTCGGGCTGGATCAGCGCGATGTCGCCGGTCTTCAGCCAGCCCTGGGCATCGAGGATCTCGGCCGTGGCGTCCTGGCGCTGCCAGTAGCCCTTCATGACCTGCGGGCCCTTGATGCACAACTCGCCGATTTCCCCCAGCGGCAGCTCTTCACCTGCATCGTTGATGATCTTGGCCAGGGTGGACGGCACCGGAATGCCGATGGTGCCGATCTGGATGCGCTGGTTGGGGTTGACTGTGGCCACCGGGCTGGTCTCGGTCATGCCGTAGCCTTCGCAGATGGCGCAGCCGGTCACTTCTTTCCAGCGCTCGGCGGCGGCCAGTTGCAAGGCCATGCCCCCCGACAGGGTGACTTTCAGGGCAGAAAAGTCGAGCTTGCGGAACGCATCGTTGTTGCACAGGGCCACGAACAGCGTGTTGAGCCCGACGAAGCCGCTGAACTTCCACTTGGAAAGCTCCTTGACCATCGCCTGCAGATCGCGCGGATTGCTGATCAGCACGTTGTGGTTGCCGATCAGCATCATCGCCATGCAATGAAAGGTGAAGGCATAGATGTGGTAGAGCGGCAGCGGTGTGATAAGTACTTCGCAGCCTTCATCGAGGTTGGCGCCCATCAAGGCCTTGCACTGCAGCATGTTGGCGACCAGGTTGCGGTGGGTGAGCATCGCCCCCTTGGCCACCCCGGTGGTGCCGCCGGTGTATTGCAGCACGGCCACTTCCGAGCTGGCCGGATTGGCCTCGGTGACGGCCTGGCCGCGACCCTTGCTCAACACGTCGTTGAACTTCACCGCACGCGGCAGGTGATAGGCCGGGACCATTTTCTTCACGTACCTGATCACGCTGTTGACCAGCAGTCGCTTGAGCGGTGGCAGCAGGTCGGCGACCTCGGTGACGATGACATGCCGCACGGCCGTTTTGGGCACGACCTTTTCTGCCAGGTGCGCCATGTTGGCCAGACAGACCAGAGCCTTGGCGCCGGAGTCCTTGAACTGGTGCTCCATTTCCCGCGCGGTGTACAGCGGGTTGGTATTGACCACCACCAGGCCTGCGCGAATGGCACCGAAGACCGCCACCGGATACTGCAGGACATTGGGCAACTGCACCGCAATGCGGTCACCCGGCACCAGGTCGGTGTGCTGCTGCAGGTACGCGGCAAAGGCACCGGACAGCTCATAGAGCTCGCCGTAGCTAAGGGTCTTGCCCAGATTGGTGAACGCCGGCTTGTCGGCGAAGCGCTGGCAGGACTGCTTGAGCACCGCCTGGATATTGGGGTACATGTCTGGATCGATATCAGCCGCGATTCCAGCCGGATACTTATCCTTCCAGAAATTTTCGATCATGGAAGCCCACTCCTCCAGCGCCAGCGAATCTTCACCGCATTCGATGCGATTATTATTGATATGTCAGCACGACCGATACGGGTCCGAATGCCGAAAAGCGCGCCGAGAGTAGCAGCTTTGCCATGAGGCGACTAGAGGCCGAAGGTGGCTCGCCGGTAACCATTGTGACCGGATCGTCGGTTTCGGTCACACCTGCTTACCTAGGGCGCAAGCCCACAGACCTGCGCGCTGAATGACCCATGCCACCTAGGCCAAACACCCTCATCGCGGGTCACCCGTCGCGCAGCTCACGCCGCAGGATCTTGCCTACGGGCGTCATCGGCAGGGCATCGCGCAGGACTATTTCGCGGGGCAACTTGTAGCCGGTGAAATTGGCCTTGCAGTAGGCCATGAGTTCGGCCGTGGTCAGTTGCGGATCCCGAGCCACCACGAACAGCTTGACCGCCTCGCCGGAACGCTCGTCTGCCACACCGATGGCTGCGCAATTGGCCACTTGCGGATGAGCCATGACCACATCCTCGATCTCGTTGGGATAGACGTTGAAACCGGAAACGATGATCAGGTCTTTCTTGCGGTCGACGATGCACACGTAGCCGTCGGGATCAATCACAGCGATGTCGCCGGTCTTGAACCAGCCTTGCGCGTCCAGGGCCTCCGCGGTTGCCTCGGGCTGCTGCCAGTAGCCGCGCATTACCTGCGGCCCCTGGATGCACAACTCGCCCCGCTCGCCCAGCGGTAACTCGTCGCCCTGCTCGTCGATCACCTTCAGCGCCGTGCCGACCACCGGAATACCTACGCTGCCGATGCGCGCGCGCAGGCCATAGGGATTGGTACACGCCACCGGCGACGTCTCGGTCAGCCCATAGCCTTCGACGATGCGGCAGCCGGTCAGGCTCTCCCAGCGCTCGGCCGTGGCCTTGACCAGTGCCGTGCCACCGGAGTTGGTCACCTTGAGGCGAGAGAAGTCCAGCGAACGGAACTGCGGGTGCTCCATCAACGCCACGAACAGGGTGTTCAGGCCCAGCAGCGCGGTGAACTGCCACTTTTTCAGTTCCTTGATGAAAGCGCCGATATCGCGCGGGTTGGTGATCAGCACGTTATGGTTGCCGGTGACCATCATGCACAGGCAGTTCGCAGTGAACGCATACACGTGGTACAGCGGCAGGGGCGCGATCATCACCTCATGACCTTGCTGCAGGATGGTCTGCCCCTGCTCGTCGAGCTGATGGAAACAGGCCCGTACCTGCTGCATGTTGGCGACCAGATTGCCATGGGTGAGCATGGCGCCCTTGGCAAGGCCAGTGGTACCGCCGGTGTACTGCAGCACCGCGAGGTCTTCGAGCGTGGGCGCTACCGGGCGTGGCGACGAGGCCGCCCCCTGCGCCAGAACCGTCTTGAACGCGGTTGCCTGGGGCAAATGGTACGCCGGCACGCGCTTCTTGACCTTGCTCACCAGCGTGTTGACCAGCCAACCCTTGGCAGCGGGCATCAGATCGCCCAGACGGGCTTCGATCAGGTATTCCAGCTGTGTTTCCTGCAGCACCTGCTCGACCTTGTCCCCAAACAGGTTGAGGTAGACCAGCGCCCGCGCGCCGGAATCGCAGAACTGATGGCGCATTTCGCGCGCGGTGTATAAAGGGTTGGTGTTGACCACGACCAGGCCGGCGCGCAGTGCGCCGAACACTGCGATCGGGTACTGCAGGACGTTGGGCAACTGCACGGCGATGCGGTCGCCGGGGACCAGATCGGTGTGCTGCTGCAGCCAACTGGCAAACGCGCTGCAGTGCCGGTCGAGCTCGGCATAGGTCAGGGTCACGCCCATGTTGCTGAATGCCGGGCGATCGGCAAAGGTACTGCAGGAGCGGTCGAACACATCGACAATGGACGTGAACTCATCGACAGGAAGGGTGTGGGGCACACCCGGTGGGCGCTTGTCGTTCCAGAAATCAGGATGCATTATTATTGTCCTCTGATTCGAAGCCCGCCCGGCCATTGCGCCTGCGGTATGCTGCCGACGTTAGCAGCTGCCGCCTGCGACGCAAATGCGCACGACCCCGCTGTTAACATCGTGAATCTATTTGACGCGGCCATGACCGTCGCCAAGCCAAGGACCCACCGCCCATGACCCAAGTCACCAATACCCCGTACGAAGCGCTCGAGGTTGGCCAGACCGCCAGCTTCAGCAAGACCGTGCAGGAACGCGACATCCAGCTGTTCGCCGCCATGTCGGGCGATCACAACCCCGTGCACCTGGACGCGGAATTCGCCGCCAACAGCATGTTCAAGGAACGCATTGCCCATGGCATGTTCAGCGGTGCGCTGATCAGCGCCGCAGTGGCCTGCGAGCTGCCAGGGCCCGGCACCATCTATCTGGGCCAGCAGATGAGTTTCCAGAAACCGGTGAAATTGGGCGATACCCTGACCGTGCGCCTGGAAATCCTCGAAAAACTGCCCAAGTTCCGCGTCCGCATTGCCACTCGCGTGTTCAATCAGCGCGACGAACTCGTGGTCGACGGCGAGGCGGAAATCCTCGCGCCACGCAAGCAGCAGACCGTGACCCTGGTCAGCCCGCCACCCATCAGCATCGGCTGACCGGCGTCAGCGCTTCTTCGGCTTCTTCGCTTTTTTCCTGGACTTGGCCGGATCCAGGGGCAGCGCCTGCTCGAATGCCTGACGCATCTCGTTGAGGCGCTTGTCCTTGAGGTCATGGATACGCTTGCCGCGTTCGCTGGCGAAATCGATCAGGTTGTCGTCTTGGCTCATGGCAGTGTCGAGTCGGCTGTCAGAAAGGATCGTTCATGATGCAGCGCGCGAACAGCCCTGACTAGACCTGGATGTCGACCCACAGCCCCTGGCGCGGCGGGTCCTCGACCAAGGGCGCCACCGGGACGGTGTTGTCGGCGTTGAGCGAGTCGCCCGGCACCGGCGCGTGCTCGTCGGGGTCCTGCTGCCGGCCTTCGCGCTGGCGCCGGCGCTGCTCCTCGCGCAGCAGCAGCGCCGTCTGGTCGGCATCGTGATGGCGCAGGTCGATGGCGGTTTCATTCGAACCCGGCTGGGCCGGCGCGACCGGCGCAATGCTGGGCGTGGACTTGACCGGGTCCAGTTGCGAAGTCACCGGCACGACGCTGATCGGAATCAGGGGCGGAATCATGAGGGAAGTCTCCTAATCCCAGGTTGTCGGCCGCCACTTCGGCAACTTGAGACGTTTTGTCGCAATGGCAGGGGCCGCAGCGCCACGCCCTGGTTGTCGGGCGCTACGCCCCGGCCCCTGACAACAGGTGAAAAAATCCCCTGGCCCCTTTATAGTGTTCGGTCTTCGTTTCACTTCCAGTAGCCGAGCCCCATGTCCGAGCCACGCAAGATTCTCGTCACCAGCGCCCTGCCCTATGCCAACGGTTCCATCCACCTTGGCCACATGCTGGAGTACATCCAGACCGATATGTGGGTGCGCTTCCAGAAGCATCGCGGCAATCAGTGCGTCTATGTCTGTGCAGATGACGCCCATGGCTCGGCCATCATGCTGCGGGCGGAAAAGGAAGGCATCACGCCGGAACAGCTGATCGCCAACGTCAAGGCCGAGCACAGCGCCGATTTCGCCGACTTCCTGGTGGACTTCGACAATTTCCACTCCACCCACTGCGAAGAAAACCGCGAGCTGTCGAGCGAGATCTACCTGAAACTGCGCGAGGCCGGTCACATTGCCCAGCGTTCGGTCACTCAGTACTTCGACCCGCAGAAACAGATGTTCCTGGCCGACCGCTTCATCAAGGGCACCTGCCCCAAGTGCGCGGCAACCGACCAGTACGGCGACAACTGCGAAAAGTGCGGCGCCACCTATGCGCCCACCGAACTCCTCGATCCAAAATCGGCGATCTCGGGCGCCACGCCCGTACTCAAGGATTCCCAGCACTTCTTCTTCAAGCTGCCCGACTTCCAGCAGATGCTCGAAGGCTGGACCCGCAGCGGCACCTTGCAGGACGCCGTGGCCAACAAGATCGCCGAGTGGCTGGATGCCGGGTTGCAGGAGTGGGACATTTCCCGCGACGCGCCCTATTTCGGCTTCGAGATTCCCGGTGAGCCGGGCAAGTACTTCTACGTATGGCTGGATGCGCCGATCGGCTATATGGCCAGCTTCAAGAACCTTTGCGCCCGCCGCCCCGAACTCGACTTCGACGCGTACTGGGGCAAGGATTCGACGGCCGAGCTGTACCATTTCATCGGCAAGGACATCATCAACTTCCATGCGCTGTTCTGGCCCGCCATGCTCGAAGGCGCCGGCTACCGCAAGCCCACCGCGCTGAACGTGCATGGTTTTCTCACGGTCAACGGCGAGAAGATGTCCAAGTCACGTGGCACGTTCATCAAGGCCCGTACCTACCTGGATCACCTGGCACCCGAATACCTGCGCTACTACTTCGCATCGAAGCTGGGCCGCGGCGTTGACGACCTGGACGTCAACCTCGACGACTTCGTGCAGAAGGTCAACTCCGACCTGGTGGGCAAGGTGGTCAACATCGCCAGCCGCTGCGCCGGTTTCGTCCACAAGGGCAACGACGGCGTATTGGTTGCCGCCAATGCCGCGCCGGAGCTGACCCAGGCGTTCCTGGACGCGACGCCGAGCATTGCCGAAGCCTATGAAGTGCGTGACTTCGCCCGCGCCATGCGCGAAATCATGGCATTGGCCGACCGCGCCAACGCCTGGATCGCCGAGAAAGCGCCCTGGTCGCTGGCCAAGCAGGAAGGCCGCGGCGACGAGGTGCAGGCCGTCTGTGCGGTGGGCATCAACCTGTTCCGTCAGCTGATCATCTTCCTCAAGCCGGTATTGCCCGAGCTGGCCCGTGAAGCCGAACGCTTCCTCAACGTCGAACCCCTGAGCTGGAACGACCACGCCACCTGGCTCGCCGACCATCAGCTCAACCCGTTCCAGGCGTTGATGACCCGTATCGACCCGGTCAAGGTGCAGGCGATGACCGATGCCTCCAAGCAAGACCTCGCCGCTGCCCAGGACCCTGTCGCGCCTGCGCCCGCCATTGGCAACGGTGAGCTGACCAAGGAGCCGCTGGCCGCCGAGATCGACTTCGACGCCTTCGCTGCGGTCGACCTGCGTGTCGCGCTGATCCTCAAGGCCGAAGCGGTGGAAGGTGCGGACAAACTGCTGCGCCTGACCCTCGACATCGGTGATGAACAGCGCAACGTCTTCTCCGGGATCAAGAGCGCCTATCCGGACCCGGCCGCACTGGAAGGTCGATTGACCATGATGATCGCCAACCTCAAGCCTCGCAAGATGCGCTTCGGCATCTCCGAGGGCATGGTCATGGCAGCGGGCCCTGGCGGCGAAGAGATCTACCTGCTCAGCCCTGACAGCGGCGCCAAGCCGGGCCAGCGCATCAAATAGGTTCGCGGCTCACGCACCCTGCCCGTCATCTTCAGTGCAAGTCGACGGGCAAGGCTGCTGCCGACCTCATCCCTGCAACCTGCCCACTTGCGCACTACGGCCGGCCCATGACCCTGATCCAACGCATCGACGCATTGCTGCCGCAGACTCAATGCGGCAAATGTGGCCATGCCGGCTGCAAGCCCTACGCGGCCGGTATCGCAGCCGGTGAACCGATCAACCGTTGCCCGCCGGGGGGTGATGCGACCATCGCCGCCCTGGCCAAGCTGCTGCAATTGCCGGTGCTGCCGCTGGACCCGGAACGCAGCGCGGCACCTGCCCAGATCGCCTACATACGCGAAGCGGAATGCATCGGCTGTACCAAATGCATTCAGGCCTGCCCGGTGGACGCCATTCTCGGCGCGGCAAAGTTGATGCACAGCGTACTGGCCGACGAATGTACCGGTTGCGACCTGTGCGTGGCGCCCTGCCCCGTCGACTGCATCGAGATGCATCCGGCACCGACATCGCCGTTCACGTCGCTGGCGAGTGACCCTTCATGCAGTCCCGAGCAGCAACGCGCTCGGCTGCGCAAGCGCGATCATGCCAGGCAGCGTTACGAAGCTCGCAACGGTCGCTTGCAACGGATCCAGGCGGCACGGAACGCCGAGCGATCGGCAAAGCCTGCGCGCTCGGCGACCGTTGCGCTACCTGTGCGCCCGGCCCTGTCGGCAATCGAACGGATCAAGGCGGCGAAGGCCGCCAAGGCGAGCGACGGCGACACCACCCTGAAACAGGCGAAGATCGCCGTGGCCATGACTCGCGCACAACTGGTGAAAACCCGAAAGGCTTTCGTGACCCCGCCAACGTTCGAGCACTACCTCATACTCGATGCCCTGGGCCGCGAGCATGAGGCTGCCGAACGTCATCTCGCTGCACTGCAAACACTCTAGCCCCGCCTGCCAAGGATCCATCCGCCCGATGAACGCGACGAAACGCCAGGAAATCTTCCGTCGGCTGCATGAAGACAATCCAGAGCCCAAGACGGAGCTGGCCTATGGGTCTGCCTTCCAGTTGCTGATTGCGGTCATTCTTTCCGCACAATCCACTGACGTTGGCGTGAACAAGGCCACGGCAAAATTGTTCCCCGTCGCGCCGACCCCCCAGGCGATGCATGCGCTCGGAGTCGAAGGGCTGTCGAGCTACATCAAGACCATTGGCCTGTACAACAGCAAGGCGCGCAATGTCATCGAAACCTGCCGCCTGCTCGTGGAACGGCACGACGGCCAGGTGCCGCAGACCCGCGAAGCTCTCGAAGCGCTGCCTGGCGTTGGACGCAAGACCGCCAACGTGGTGCTCAACACGGCGTTTCGGCAACTGACCATGGCCGTCGACACTCACATATTTCGTGTCAGCAACCGCACCGGGATCGCGCCGGGGAAAAACGTGGTCGAGGTCGAGCAGAAACTGATGAAGTTCGTGCCCCGCGCGTACCTGCTCGACTCTCACCATTGGCTGATCCTGCACGGGCGCTACGTTTGTCAGGCGCGAAAGCCCCGCTGTGGCAGTTGTCGTATCGAAGACCTGTGTGAATACAAGCACAAGACCAGCGACGATTGAGACGATCTGTAGAACCTTGCCGCTCGATTGAGAAAATCTTTTTTACGCCGTCTTCGAATGCCGCTATAAGGTCCGCCAACGGCTGCACATGCCTGGAGCTGACTTCATGAGTACCGAAAAAGAACCGCTGGAAACGGAAGACGACATCATCAGTGTGGACGATGATGAGACGGAGCCTGTCGTCGAACCTGCCAAGAGCAATCTGAGCAAGCGGCGCACGATCGACAACCTGCTCGAAGAACGGCGGTTGCAGCGCCAGCTGGCCGACTACGACTTCGATCTCTAGCGCACAGTGCGCACGGTATTCTGCTGCCCTCAGGCCAGACCGTTGCGCTGGGCCAGTTCGATCAGGTCGACGAGCGAGCGGGCATTGAGTTTCTGCAGCAGGCGAGTCTTGTAGGTACTCACGGTCTTGTTGCTGAGGAACATGCCGTCGGCGATCTGCTTGTTCGACTTGCCCTTGGCCAATTGCTGCAACACCATCATTTCCCGCCCGGACAGGCGATCCACCATATCGGCTTCCGAGGCGTTGCCCAGGCTCGCTCGCACCGAGTGCAACGCCTGGTTGGGGAAATAGCTGTAGCCGGACAGCACGGCCTTGATCGCACTGAGCAGCTCGGTGAGATCCTGCTGTTTGCACACATAACCCGCCGCACCTGCCTGCATGCAACGCATGGAGAAATGCCCCGGTGCCTGCGAAGTCAGCACCAGCACCTTGAGCTGAGGCTCGCTGACCGTGAGCCGACCGATGACTTCCAGCCCGTCGAGCTTGGGAATACCGATATCGAGAATGACGATGTCCGGGGCGTGGTCACGGGCCAGTTGCAACGCGTCGACACCGTTGTCGGTCTCGGCCACTACCTCGTAGCCGTGGCGCTCCATCAGCAACCGCACGGCGAGGCGGATGACCGGATGGTCGTCCACGATCAGCACTTTATTCATGGGAAGATCCAATTTTCGCTGTTCGAATTCTAGAGCCCGCACATTACCCCAGACAACTGCCGCCTTGGACGATAGAGAATCTGGGCAGGCAATAACTAAGACACTTCCTACAACATCCGACGAATATTCCTACATATTGAGCCGGTGAAAATTTTTGTACAGTGTTTGGCGGCATCGAGCTCTGCTTATAAAACCAAGGAGCAGGAGCATTGCATAATTGACCAGCCGCTTCAATTGAGCCGTGCGCCTCGAACCGGCCAAGCTGTTGCAGGATAAATACCGGCCATCAATCTACACAACTTCAGCCGGAAAACACCGGGCCAGAGCCTTGGCGACCTGGTACAGCGGCGCATGCCCGCGGGCACCACGACAGCGGCAGGCAGATAACTATGCATCCTGCGCGGCCCGGCCAGCCTACTACTATCGTTGGCCAAGCAACTACCGGCCGGACACGGCCCTGCGAGGCACACGTGGCTAACAAAAAGATCACCCGTCCCAACCCGCTGGGCGTCATCGCGCTGTTCACGGCCATGGTCGAGGCATCAGCCCTGGCGAGCCTGCCATTCCTCGACGAAACCAGTCAGACGATCTATATATGGTTCCTGGTAGGTTTCCCAACTTTCCTGGCCATACTTTTCTTTGCAACGCTCAACTTCAATCGACGTGCACTTTACTCACCCTCGGACTTCGAGAGTTCAGCGTACTTTCTCGAAAGCCTCGACATCGAAGTGGACGCTTACAAATACCGAGCCGACAACCGGGTACGCCTGGCGAACAACGACTTGCACATCATCGATACCAGCACGTTGCAGACACGCGCCCGCATCGCAGCACATCTGGAACGGCTGGTCGACGTTCTGGAAACGCGCAAGCACATCCGACCGCTACTGATCGTACTGGTGGGCCAGGCGGCGCCACCACCGTTGCCCAGTGCACTGGTTGCGCGTCTGAGCGGGCTGCATTGCCACGTGGCGGCGCTGCAGCCCGGGCGCCTGAAGTGGACAGTGCTGCTGGGCTGACGGATAAAAAAACCCCGGCCGAGACCGGGGTTTCAGGCACGCCTTGCGCGTGTCGGGGCACTCTGCATAAGAGCAGTGCGCTGTATCAGAACAGCGTGCGGCCCTTGTTTGCGGCAATACGCATGCGCAGCGCGTTGAGCTTGATGAAGCCTGCGGCATCAGCCTGATTGTAGGCGCCGCCATCTTCCTCGAAGGTCGCGATGTTGGCGTCGAACAGCGAGTCGTCGGACTTGCGACCAGTAACGATCACATTGCCCTTGTACAACTTGAGTCGGACCACACCGTTCACGTTGACCTGGGAGGCGTCGATCATCTGTTGCAGCATCAGACGCTCCGGACTCCACCAGTAGCCGGTGTAGATCAAGCTGGCGTACTTGGGCATCAGCTCGTCCTTGAGGTGGGCCACTTCGCGATCCAGGGTGATGGATTCGATCGCACGGTGGGCGCGCAGCATGATGGTACCGCCCGGGGTTTCGTAGCAACCACGGGACTTCATCCCCACGTAGCGGTTTTCGACGATATCGAGGCGGCCGATGCCGTGCTCGCCGCCGATGCGGTTCAGCGTCGCCAGCACGGTCGCGGGGGTCATGTCGACGCCGTCCAGCGCGACGATGTCACCATTGCGGAAGGTCAGCTCCAGGTACTGTGGGGTGTCCGGGGCATTCTCCGGCGAGACGGTCCAACGCCACATGTCTTCTTCGTGCTCGGTCCAGGTGTCTTCCAGCACACCGCCCTCGTAGGAAATGTGCAGCAGGTTGGCGTCCATCGAGTACGGCGATTTCTTCTTGCCGTGGCGCTCGATCGGAATGTTGTGCTTTTCGGCGTAGTCCATCAGCTTTTCACGGGAGAGCAGATCCCACTCACGCCATGGTGCGATGACCTTGACGCCGGGCTTGAGTGCATAGGCACCCAGCTCGAAACGTACCTGGTCGTTGCCTTTGCCGGTGGCGCCGTGGGAAATGGCGTCGGCACCGGTTTCATTGGCGATCTCGATCAGGCGCTTGGCGATCAGCGGACGAGCGATGGACGTACCCAACAGGTACTCGCCTTCGTAAACGGTGTTGGCGCGGAACATCGGGAACACGAAGTCACGCACGAATTCTTCGCGCAGATCGTCGATGTAGATTTCTTTCACGCCCATGGCCTGCGCCTTGGCGCGGGCCGGTTCGACCTCTTCGCCCTGACCCAGGTCGGCAGTGAAGGTCACCACTTCACAGTTATAAGTATCCTGCAGCCACTTGAGGATCACCGAAGTGTCCAGGCCGCCGGAATACGCCAGAACGACCTTGTTTACGTCCGCCATGCCATCACTCCACGGGGTTCTACGGAAAGCCGTCGATTCTACCGCCCAAGGCTGCGAATTTACAGGGGCGCGACAGCTTTGGTTGAACAGGCGACAGTCACAAGGGCTTGGCGGGCGGTTTTTCCGTGGCCAGAACGGCGGGTGATTCGGCGGCGGGCGTCACGCTCGGTGCCGCCTCGGCTCGGGTCAACTCGATGCTCACGCGGCGGTTGCGCGCCCGATTGGCAGCCGTGTTGTTGGTCACCAGCGGGTAGCTTTCGCCATGAAAGCGCACGGTGATCTGGCTGTCGCTCAAGCCATGGGCGAGGAGGTATTCCTGCACGGCCATGGCCCGACGCCTGGAGAGGTCGCGATTGACCAGCCGGTTGCCGCTGTTGTCCGAATGCCCGTCGAGTTGCACGTGATTGACACTCGGATCGGCTTTCATGAAGGTCAGCAGCTTGTCCAGGCGCGCCTTGGCCGACGCATCGAGCTCGAGGTTGCGGGGAAAGCCTACTTCACTCAGGCGGATCTGGTCATAGTTCATCGGCAGCAGCTTTGCCGCGCACGCCTGGTACTCGTCGAAAGCCTGGCCGAAGCGCGCCGACAGCAGGCGGATCTCGACCGGCTGGCCGCCGCCGGACTGGGTGCGTACCAGGGTCATGCGGCCCTCCAGCAGGCCATTGATCAAGCCACTGGCCTGGCTTTGCGAGCTGGTGAGCAGGGCTTCGCCATGGCCCAGGCGCACGCTGCCCAGATTGATGTCGCCACGACCCGGCTGCCACGGTGCCGCAGCCGCGATCAGCGTGGCAGAGCCCGTACCCAGCAGGCGGCTGGCGGACGTCAGGCGGAACACGGCCTGCTCGCCTGCACGGCGCACGAACTCGGCCGAACCGAAATTGCTCACCGGCTGACCCAGTCGGCACTCGAACTGGTCACCCGCGACCTTCCACTCGACGTTCTCCAGACGGGTCTGGAAATTCATCGCCAGGGCCGGAAGGCTGGCAAACACACTGAGCAGGGCAATATAACGCTGGCGCACGACAGGCTCCACGGGTTCGAACGGGGTACTTCCAAGGTATCGGACATGGCCTGCAAAACTTGATAGCGGATGCCGTGCACGGCGTTTTCCGGTAGCATCCGCGACGAGTTCGAACCGCCTGGAATCCCCAATGTCCGACCGCCTGACCCTTCTGCGTCCCGACGACTGGCACATCCATCTTCGTGATGGTGCCGTGCTGCCGCATACCGTGGCCGATGTATCGCGAATCTTCGCCCGAGCCATCGTCATGCCCAACCTGGTACCGCCGGTGCGCACTGCCGCCGAAGCCGATGCCTATCGCCAGCGCATCCTTGCCGCACGCCCCGCAGGCAGCGCCTTCGAACCGCTGATGACCTTGTACCTGACCGACCGCACCAGCGCTGCCAACATTCGCGCCGCCAAGGCCAGTGGCTTCGTCAAGGCGGCCAAGATGTACCCGGCAGGTGCCACTACCAACTCCGATTCCGGAGTGACCAGCCTGGACAACATCACCGAGGCGCTCGAAGCCCTCAGCGACGCCGGGATGCCCCTGCTGATCCACGGCGAGGTCACCCGCGGTGATGTCGACGTGTTCGACCGCGAGAAGATCTTCATCGACGAACACATGCGTCGATTGGTGGAGCGTTTCCCCGCGCTCAAGGTGGTGTTCGAGCACATCACCACGGCCGAGGCCGCCGAGTTCGTCAAGGCCGCGCCGGCCAATGTCGCCGCGACCATCACCCCGCAGCACCTGCTGTACAACCGCAACCACATGCTGGTAGGCGGAATCCGGCCGCATTTCTATTGCCTGCCGATCCTCAAGCGCAATACACACCAGGTTGCCTTGCTCGACGCCGCCACCAGCGGCAGCGCCAAGTTCTTCCTGGGCACCGATTCGGCGCCCCATGCGCAGCATGCCAAAGAGGCCGCCTGTGGCTGCGCCGGCTGCTACAGCGCCTACGCCGGTATCGAGTTGTACGCCGAGGCGTTCGAGCAACGCGATGCGCTGGACAAGCTCGAAGGCTTCGCCAGCCTGCACGGCCCGGACTTCTACGGCCTGCCGCGCAACACCGACACCATTACCCTGGTCCGCGACGAGTGGACCGCCCCAACCAGCCTGCCATTCGGCGAGCAGGTAGTCATCCCGCTGCGCGCCGGTGAAAAACTGCGCTGGCGCCTGCTGGAGAAAGATGCGTGAGTGAAGACAACTACGACGACGAAGACACGGGCGGTTCGGGCACAGGCTCGCGCCACCCCATGGCCGCACGTTTTCGCGGCTACCTGCCGGTAGTCGTGGACGTGGAAACGGGCGGCTTCAACTGCGCCACCGACGCCCTGCTGGAAATTGCCGCTACGACCATCGGCATGGACGAGAAAGGCTTCGTGTTTGCCGATCACACTTACTTCTTCCGCGTCGAACCATTCGAGGGGGCCAACGTCGAGGCCGCTGCGCTGGAGTTCACTGGGATCAAGCTGGACCATCCGCTGCGCATGGCCGTCAGTGAAGAGACAGCGTTGACCGACATCTTCCGCGGCATTCGCAAGGCGCTGAAGGCCAACGGTTGCAAGCGCGCGATCCTGGTGGGCCACAACAGCAGTTTCGACCTCGGCTTTCTCAATGCTGCAGTCGCGCGCACCGAGATGAAGCGCAACCCGTTCCATCCCTTTTCCAGCTTCGACACCGCTACCCTGGCGGGGCTCGCCTACGGTCAAACCGTCCTGGCCAAGGCGTGCCAGGCCGCCGACATCGACTTCGATGGTCGCGAAGCTCATTCCGCGCGCTACGACACGGAGAAGACTGCCGAGCTGTTCTGCGGCATCGTCAACCGCTGGAAGCAGATGGGCGGCTGGCAGGATTTCAACGATTGAACCGGTGCAGCAGGGAACGTCGAGAATGATCGACGGGCCCTGCTGCAACCGTTCATCGCTTGCGCCAAACGTAGTCGCGAGTTGCTTTGACAAGCATTCTCATTAACATTAGGATCGTCCGCACTGAAACCAACACAGCGGCGGTTCTTACGTATGTATGTCTGTCTTTGCCAGGGTGTCACCGATGGCCAGATTCGCGATGCGATCTACGAGGGCTGCTGCAGCTTTCGTGACGTGCGTGAAACCCTCGGCGTAGCCACGCAGTGCGGTAAGTGTGCCTGCCTTGCCAAGGAAGTGGTACGCGATACCCTGACTCAAATCCAGACCGCTCAAGCCTCTGCCCTGCCCTATCCGGTGGAATTTACACCCGCGTAAAACCACCGTCTTTGAAGAAACCGGGCCCCGCCCGGTTTTTTTATGTCTGGAATACAACGACTTAGCCACAAACGCGGAACTCAGTCATTCTTATTCCGATTAATTTTCATATAGTATTCAATAACTTAGGTTTGACATGCTTAGTTCCTGAGGCCAAACTTCACGCCATTACTCCTATACCCGCGCAGGCTCTCTGATCATGAAAGGCGATATCAGCGTCATCCAGCATCTCAACAGGATCCTCGGAAACGAGCTGGTCGCCATCAACCAGTATTTCCTGCATGCTCGCATGTACGAGGACTGGGGCCTGAACAAGCTGGGCAAGCATGAATACAAGGCGTCGATCGACGCGATGAAGTACGCCGACAAGCTGATCAAGCGCGTTCTTTTCCTCGAAGGCATCCCGAACCTGCAGGAACTGGGCAAGATTCTGATCGGTGAACACGCCGGTGAAATGCTCGCCTGTGATCTCAAGATCGAATACAAGGGTCTGGGCGATCTGAAAGGCGCCATCGCTCATTGCGAAACCGCTGGCGACTTCGGTAGCCGCGAAATGCTCGAAGACATCCTCGAAGGCAAGGAAGAGCAGATCGACTGGCTGGAGACTCAACTGAGCCTGATCGACAAGGTCGGGATCGAGAACTACCTGCAGTCGAGCATGGGCGAGGAAAGCTGAGTCTTCGCAACGCTTGCGCAACACCATGAAAAAGCCCCGCACTGTGTGAACAGGCGGGGCTTTTTCGTGGCTGGCTGGCACCCAGGCCAGCCAACGACCGGATCAGGCGTCGGCTTTGGGCTGTGCGGCCTTGGCCGAAGCATCCTTGACCAGCGTCTGCAATTCACCGTTGGCGGCCATTTCGGCCACGATGTCGCTACCGCCTACCAGTTCACCGGCTACCCACAGCTGCGGGAACGTCGGCCAGTTGGCGTACTTGGGCAGGTTCGCGCGGATTTCCGGGTTCTGCAGAATGTCGACGTAGGCGAACTTCTCGCCACAGGCCATGATCGCCTGCGAAGCCTTGGCCGAGAAACCACACTGCGGCGCATTCGGCGAGCCTTTCATGTAAAGCAGGATTGTATTATTGGCAATCTGCTCTTTGATCGTTTCGATAATATCCATGGAGCACCTCGCTCGGCTTGTCTATCCGACTCAGTCGTCGGCACGGTGAGGCATTGTAACGGAAAGCCGAGCGCTACGCTCGGGCTCTTACGCTGACCGTCGCTCGGAGCGAAGGCGTTGCCGGGGTGCCAAACTAGTTCAGTGGCAGCGAAGGCGGTAGAGCCTGCAACTGGATTTCCAGGACCGTTTCGACTTCTTCCTGGGCAACATGCACCCCGGTCAGTTCGCCGATGAGACGCCAATGGTCATCCAGGCCGGTGCTGATGGTCGCCATGCGATCGATCATGTGCTTGCCGGCCGAGCGTGTGACCTCGTCGGAGCTGCGCAGCAGTTCGAACGACATCGAGGTCATGGACGCCGTCAGGTGGGTCAGGGTGCGCGCGGTCAGGCCGAGCAGCTCCAGCAGTTGTTGTTCTTTCGATTCCATTCCGCAAACTCCGTGTGTTTCTCAAGACGCATTTATAACCTACGCCCGATGTTTAGGAAACGCCAGATGGTCGGGCGAAACATCCAGCTATCGAAACCCTGTGAAACTTGTTGGCCCCGGTTAAAACTGCAGTGGCTGTTGGTAAAAGGCGACAGTTCCTTATAGGATGGCGCCTTCCCTTATTTCGTCGCCCCGTGCGGCTTTCGCCGCAGGTCTCACTCGTTTTTCCGAAAAACCTGTTTTCGAGTACCTGCGGTCCGTTGCAAAAGGTAGTCAATGATGAGCGCAAGGCACTTTCTCTCCCTTATGGATTGCACGCCCGAAGAGCTAATCAGCATCATTCGTCGAGGCATCGAGCTCAAGGACCTGCGTCAGCGCAGCGTGCTTTTCGAACCCTTGAAGAACCGCGTACTGGGCATGATCTTCGAGAAGTCGTCGACGCGTACCCGCCTTTCCTTCGAAGCCGGCATGATCCAGCTCGGCGGCCAGGCGATTTTCCTGTCCCCGCGCGATACACAGCTGGGCCGGGGCGAGTCGATCGGCGACTGCGCCATCGTCATGTCGCGCATGCTCGATGCGGTAATGATCCGCACCTACGCCCATCAGACACTCACCGAGTTCGCCGCCAATTCGCGGGTACCTGTGATCAATGGCCTGTCCGATGACCTGCATCCGTGCCAGCTGCTGGCCGACATGCAGACGTTTCTCGAACACCGCGGTGCGATTCAGGGCAAGACAGTGGCCTGGATCGGCGATGGCAACAACATGTGCCACAGCTATATAGAAGCGGCCATCCAGTTCGACTTCCAACTGCGCATTGCCTGCCCGGAGGGCTTCGAGCCCGACCCTCGCTTCCTCGCCATGGCCCCGGACCGCGTCAGCGTGGTTCGTGATCCGCGCGAAGCCGTGCGTGGCGCCCACCTGGTCAGCACCGATGTCTGGACCTCCATGGGCCAGGAAGAAGAAACCGCCCGCCGCCTGAAGCTTTTCAAGCCCTATCAGGTCAATCGCGAGCTGCTCGACCTGGCGGCCGACGACGCATTGTTCATGCATTGCCTGCCTGCCCATCGCGGCGAAGAAATCAGCCACGACGTACTCGACGACCCACGCGCCGTGGCCTGGGACCAGGCCGAGAACCGCCTGCATGCGCAGAAAGCGCTGCTGGAATTCCTGGTCGCTCCAGGGTATCGCCCTGAATGAGCACCGCACTGCTGCTCGAACTGCGCAACCTGGCCTGCGGCTATGGCGCCCAACGCGTGGTGCAGAACCTCAATCTGCACCTTAATGCCGGCGATATCGGTTGTCTGCTCGGCTCCTCCGGATGCGGCAAGACCACTACCCTGCGTGCCATTGCCGGGTTCGAGCCGGTTCATGAGGGCGAGATCACCCTCGATGGCGAGGTCATTTCCAAGGCCGGGCACACCCTGGCCCCGGAGAAACGCCGGATCGGCATGGTCTTTCAGGACTACGCGCTGTTTCCCCATCTGACCGTGGCCCAGAACATCGCTTTCGGCATTCGCAAGCACCCGCGTCAGGCACAGGTCATCGGCGACATGCTCGAACTGGTCAACCTGGGTGGCCTGGATGCGCGCTACCCCCATGAACTGTCGGGTGGCCAGCAACAACGTGTCGCGTTGGCGCGAGCATTGGCGCCGGAGCCGCAGCTGCTGTTGCTGGACGAACCCTTCTCCAACCTCGACGTCGAGCTGCGCCGTCGCCTGAGCCATGAAGTACGGGACATTCTCAAGCTTCGCGGCACCAGTGCCATCCTGGTGACCCACGACCAGGAAGAAGCTTTTGCCGTCAGTGACCATGTTGGCGTGTTCAAAGAGGGTCGGCTCGAGCAGTGGGATACCCCCTACAACCTGTACCATGAACCCGCCACGCCGTTCGTGGCCAGCTTCATCGGCCAGGGCTATTTCATTCGCGGCCAGATGCAGGATCCGGACACGGTGACCACGGAGCTGGGCGCACTGCGCGGCAATCGTGCCTACACCTGGCCGACCGGCAGTGCGGTTGACGTACTGCTGCGCCCCGACGACATCGTCCACGCCCCCGACAGCCCTCTCAAAGGGCGCATCGTCGGCAAGAGCTTCCAGGGTGCCGCCACTTTGTATCGCCTGCAGCTGCCAACCGGCAGCCAGCTCGAGGCCGTATTTCCCAGCCACCTGGATTACCCGCCAGGCACCGAGGTGGGCATTCAGGTCGCCGCTGATCATCTGGTGTTGTTTCCTGCAGCAGGCAGTGTGCCGGTGCTGGCCGGCACGCGCCGACAGGCCTGACAACCCGAAGAAATTTCAGCCAATAAAAAAGGGCGCCCCACCAGGCGCCCTTTCTTCTACGGCTTCAAGCGTTACTGCAGACGAGTCTGCGCGGATCCATTGATGGGAATCCGCTTGGCCTTGGCCTCTTCAGGCACGACACGCAGCAGGTCGATATTGAGCAGCCCGTTGTTCAACGCTGCGGCCTTGACCTCGATATGGTCGGCCAGGCGGAACGACAGCTTGAACGCGCGCTGGGCGATGCCCTGGTGCAGGTAGGTCACTGCACTGGTATCGGCGTCGCGCTTGCCACCACTGACGGTCAGTACGCCCTTCTCGACCTGCAGTTCCAGGTCTTCTTCCTGGAAGCCTGCGGCAGCGATGACGATACGGTACTGATCATCGGCATGCTTTTCGACGTTGTAGGGTGGGTAGCTGCTGGCCGACTCGTTGCGCGCGGCAGACTCGAACAGATCGTTGAAACGATCAAAGCCCACGGAGTGGCGGAACAGCGGAGCAAGGGAAAATGCAGTAGCCATGTGTTTCTCCTGAATTTCAGCGAGTGGTTGTCTCCGCGACCCGAATTCGGCATCGCGTAACCCATAGATAGGGACCACCCAAACGCTTTCAAGAGCTCCCACGCAAAAAATTTCAGCGACCCGAGTATGTTGTCGTACGGTCAGGCGGCTCGCTAGCCTGGCTGCAGCAGGCGCTCCACGGCATCGCAATCCTGTTCGCGACGCACGAGGGTGAACAGCTCGGTTGCTTCGGGGTAGGTGCGAGTCAGCATGGCCAGCCACTGCTTGAGCCGGCCCGGCGCCTGGCGCGGTGTGAGTTGCGCACGGGCCTGGCGCCAGAACTCGCGGATCAGTGGCAACAGCTCGGACCAGGTCATGTCGGGCAGCTCGATGCCCTCATGGGCCGCAGCGATCTGCCGCGCCAGGTCGGGCCTGGACACCAGGCCACGCCCGAGCATGAAGTCCTTGGCGCCGCTGACCTCGCGACAGCGCCGCCAGTCAGCGACGGTCCAGATGTCGCCATTGGCATAGACCGGCACCTTCACCACGTCCTGAACCTTGGCGACCCATTCCCAGTGCGCCGGCGGCTTGTAGCCATCGACTTTGGTCCGCGCGTGCACCACCAGCACATCGGCGCCACCTTCGGCCAAGGCAGTGGCGCATTCGATGGCGCTGTCCGGGGTGTCGAAACCCAGGCGCATCTTGGCCGTGACGGGAATGTGCGCGGGTACCGTGGCGCGCACTTCGCGCAGGATGCGGTGGAGCAACTCCGGCTCCTTGAGCAGCACCGCGCCACCGCGGGATTTGTTCACCGTCTTGGCCGGGCAGCCGAAATTCAGATCGATCACCGGCGCGCCGAGGGTACAGGCGAACGCGGCGTTGTCGGCGAGGGCCGAGGGGTCGGAGCCGAGCAGTTGCACGCGTAGCGGCACCCCGGCACGGGTCTGGGCGCCGGTGAGCAGTTCGGGGCCGAATTTGTGATAGTAGGCGGCGGTGAGCACGCGCTCGTTGACGCGGATGAACTCGGTGACGCACCAGTCGATGCCGCCGACCTGGGTCAGGACGTCGCGCAGAATATCGTCGACCAACCCTTCCATGGGCGCCAAGGCTAATTGCATGAGGTGTTTCTCGGGCAGGGGCGTGAAAGGGAGCGGATTCTAGCAGAAAGGCCGCACACCGACGGTAGCGCTGGAACCCAGTGGCCGTGAAGCCTGAGGTTTCTAAGGCTCGATAGCTATCGCCGAGCCGTACCCTTCCAGGAACGGCGGCGGCATGCGTTTGGGCTTGCCGCTGGACAGCTCGATGCAGACGAAGGTGGTGCGGGCCCTGAGCAGGACCGCACCGTCGCTTGGACGCAGCAGTTGGAACTGGCGAGTCATCTTCAAGCGCCGGTCCCAGTCGAGTATCCAGGTACCCAATTCCAGCTCATCGCCTTCATGGGCGCTGGCCAGGTAGTCGATTTCATGACGAACCACAGCCATGGCGCGGTCCAGTTGTCGATAGGTCGCAAGATCCAGACCCAGGTGCTGGGAATGCTGCCAGGCACAGCGCTCGAGCCAGGTTACGTACACGGCGTTGTTCGCATGTCCCAGGCCGTCGATGTCGTCGGGCTGGACTGTGAGGGCAATGACGAAGGGGGCGGGCCGATCCCAGTTCATGGGCGCTCCTGAAGAATTAGGAACAGGCGGATATGGCGGGGGCAGAAAAACAAAAGGCTCATTCAATAATCGAATGAGCCTTATAAGTCCCGCAGAGCGGGTAATCGTGGCGTCCCCTAGGGGACTCGAACCCCTGTTACCGCCGTGAAAGGGCGGTGTCCTAGGCCACTAGACGAAGGGGACGCAAAACCTTCAGTCAAGCCCGCTGACGCAGGCTCCGGCAAATTGGTGGAGCTAAACGGGATCGAACCGTTGACCTCTTGCATGCCATGCAAGCGCTCTCCCAGCTGAGCTATAGCCCCGAATTTATCGCCCTGCGGCGGAATGCCGACTTCACTCGGCATTTCTGTACAACTGGCGTCCCCTAGGGGACTCGAACCCCTGTTACCGCCGTGAAAGGGCGGTGTCCTAGGCCACTAGACGAAGGGGACATACCTTCTACCAAGATCAGTTTGGAACTGATCGGCTCGTTGTCAACGTATGACATCGAGCCTGGAATTTGGTGGAGCTAAACGGGATCGAACCGTTGACCTCTTGCATGCCATGCAAGCGCTCTCCCAGCTGAGCTATAGCCCCAAACAGTGTGTTGCTGTGTGGACGGGGCGCATATTAAGACGACCTCGCCAGGGTGTCAAACTTATTTTCAGAATTATTCTGAAGTTTTTTATCGCGATTACAGGGACTTACCGGATTCGCGCGGTTGGTGCCAAAGGCGACGCGGCTTGCGCCGCTGCTACAGGGGGTGTGGGGAGCCTGATGTACGGGTGGTGTGGCAGGACGCGGCTTGCGCCGCTGCTACAGGGTGTGGTGTAGCAGCGGCGCGAGCCGCGTCGTTTGGGGTGGCGGATAGCTGCGGTCAGGCGATTGCAGCCAGGAGCTTTTCCCATTCCTTGTTTTCTTTCTTGGAGACGCCGCCGAGCAGGTCGAGGGCCTGGCGCAGGCGGAAGCGGGTCAGGTCCGGGCCGAGGATTTCCATGGCATCGAGGACCGACACCGAGCTGGCCTGCCCGGTGATCGCGGCGAACATCAGCGGCATGGCGTCGCGCAGCTTCAAGCCAAGCGACTCGACCACGGCCTGGATGGTTGCGGTGATGCGTTCCTTGTCCCACTGCCGCAGGCTTTCCAGCTTCCACAGGATCAACTGCATCAGTTGCCGCACCTGGTCCGCGGAGAGTTTCTTGCTTTCGAACAGGCGCGCATCCAATTGCAGGCCACCGGCAAAGAAGAAGCCGCCCAGCGGAACTATCTGACTGAAGGTTTCCACCCTGCCCTGCACATGAGGCGCGATCTTCATCATGTAGTCAGGGTTGAAGGCCCACTGCTGCACCCGTGCGGCAAACTCCTGCACCGGTAACTCGCGCAGCCACTGGCCATTGAGCCACGAGAGTTTCTCGATATCGAAGATCGGACCGCCCAGGGATACGCGGGAAAGATCGAAGTGCTCGACCATTTCAGCCAGGGAGAACTTTTCGCGTTCGTCGGGCATCGACCAGCCCATGCGGCCCAGATAATTGAGCATGGCTTCTGGCATGAAGCCCATGCGCTCGTAGAACGTGACCGAGGTCGGATTCTTGCGCTTGGACAGCTTGCTCTTGTCCGGATTGCGCAGCAGCGGCATGTAGCACAGTGCTGGTTGCTCCCAGCCGAAGTATTCGTAGAGCTTCATCAGCTTGGGCGCCGAGGGCAACCATTCTTCACCGCGCAGCACGTGGGTGATGCCCATCAGGTGATCATCGACCACGTTGGCCAGAAAGTAGGTGGGCAGACCGTCGGTTTTCATCAGGACCTGCATGTCCATGCGGTCCCACGGGATTTCGACGTCGCCGCGCAGCATGTCGGGGACCACGCAGACGCCTTCGGTGGGGACCTTCATGCGGATGACGTGGGGCTCGCCTGCCGCCAGGCGACGCTGGACTTCCTCGGCCGACAGCAACAGGGCGCGACCGTCGTAGCGCGGGGTTTCGCCGCGAGCGGTTTGTTCGGCGCGCATCTGGTCGAGTTCTTCGGCCGTGCAGAAACAGGGGAATGCATGACCCATGTCGACCAGTTGCTGGGCGTACTGCTTGTAGATCTCGCCCCGCTCGCTCTGCCGGTACGGGCCGTGGGGGCCGCCTACGTCCGGGCCTTCGCTCCACTCGATACCCAGCCAGCGCAGGGCGTCGAAGATCTGCTGCTCGGATTCGCGGGTCGAGCGCAACTGGTCGGTGTCTTCGATGCGCAGGATAAATTCGCCGCCATGCTGTTTGGCAAAGCAATAGTTGAACAGGGCGATGTAGGCCGTGCCGACATGAGGGTCGCCGGTGGGCGATGGGGCGATACGCGTACGAACGGTCATGGGGGGTCTCGAGCAGGTTGAATCGAAACGCCGATGTTAGCAGGGCTTGGGGGCAAGGCTCCAGAATCGTGTGGCGGCGGGTATGGGTGCTTGGCTGGGAACGCAGTGCGGCCTTCGCGGGCAGAGGGCTAGGCCGCCCGCCCCGCTCCCACAAGAACGGGGTGCAACCTTCAAGAACGCAGTGCGGCCTTCGCGGGCAGAGGGCTGGGCCGCCTGCCCCGCTCCCACAAGGGGGCGGGCTGGTTGGTGCTTTTCTGTGGGAGCGGGTTCTACCCGCGAAGGGAACGACGCGCTGTCAGACCTTGAGCAGGCGCTCGCGCAGCTTGCCGATTTCGTCGCGCATCTGCGCGGCGGCTTCGAACTCCAGGTCCCGCGCCAGCTGGTACATCTTCTCTTCCAGCTGCTTGATGCGCTTGGTGATCTCGCTCGGCGAGCGCAGCTCGTTCTCGTAGCGTGCGTTCTCCTCGGCAGCCTTGGCCATGCCCTTGCGCTTCTTGCTGCGCGAACCCGGCACGGTGGCACCTTCCATGATATCGGCGACGTCCTTGACCACGCCCTTGGGCACGATGCCATTGGCCTCGTTGAAGGCGATCTGTTTCTCGCGGCGGCGCTCGGTTTCGCCGATGGCACGCTCCATCGAACCGGTCATGCGGTCGGCGTACAAAATGGCACGCCCATTGAGATTTCGCGCGGCACGGCCAATGGTCTGGATCAGCGAGCGGTCGGAGCGCAGAAAACCTTCCTTGTCGGCATCCAGAATCGCCACCAGCGAGACCTCGGGCATGTCCAGGCCTTCGCGCAGCAGGTTGATCCCCACGATCACGTCGAACGCGCCCAGGCGCAAGTCGCGGATGATCTCGACCCGTTCGACGGTGTCGATGTCCGAGTGCAGATAGCGCACACGCACGTCGTGGTCCGCCAGATAGTCGGTCAGATCCTCGGCCATGCGCTTGGTCAGCACGGTGACCAGAATGCGGTCGTCAGTGGCCACACGCTTGCGGATCTCAGATAGCAAGTCGTCCACCTGGGTCAACGCGGGCCGCACTTCCACCTGGGGGTCGACCAGACCGGTCGGGCGCACTACCTGCTCGATGATGCGGCCGGCGTGCTCGGCCTCGTAGTTGCCGGGGGTAGCGGAGACGAAAATGGTCTGCGGGCTCACACCTTCCCACTCGTCGAAACGCATGGGTCGGTTGTCCAGCGCCGACGGCAGGCGGAAGCCGTACTCGACCAGCGTTTCCTTGCGCGAGCGGTCGCCCTTGTACATCGCACCCACCTGCGGAACGCTGACGTGGGACTCGTCGATGACCAGCAAGGCGTCGGCTGGCAAATAGTCGTACAACGTGGGCGGAGCGGCGCCTGAAGGGCGGCCGGAGAGGTAGCGCGAATAGTTTTCGATGCCGTTGCAATAGCCCAGCTCGAGGATCATCTCGAGATCGAAGCGGGTGCGTTGCTCCAGCCGCTGGGCTTCCACCAGCTTGTTCTTGTCGCGAAAGTAGTCAAGGCGCTCCTTGAGCTCTTCCTTGATGCCTTCCACGGCGCCGAGCAGGGTTTCGCGCGGGGTCACGTAGTGGCTCTTGGGGTAGAAAGTGAAGCGCGGCAGTTTGCGCGTGACCTCGCCGGTCAGCGGGTCGAAGGCGGCAATGTTCTCGACTTCGTCATCGAACAGCTCGATGCGGATGGCTTCAAGATCGGATTCGGCCGGGAACACGTCGATCACGTCGCCGCGCACACGGAACGTGGCGCGGGCGAAGTCCATCTCATTGCGGGTGTATTGCAGGTCGGCCAGACGGCGCAGCAGCGCGCGCTGGTCGAGCTTGTCGCCACGGTCCACGTGCAGGACCATTTTCAGATAGGTTTCAGGGCTGCCCAGGCCGTAGATGCACGACACCGTGGTAACGATGATGGCGTCCTTGCGCTCGAGCAGTGCCTTGGTGGCGGACAGGCGCATCTGCTCGATGTGATCGTTGATCGAGGAATCCTTCTCGATGAAGGTGTCCGACGACGGCACGTAGGCTTCGGGCTGATAGTAGTCGTAGTAGGAGACGAAATACTCGACGGCGTTGTTTGGAAAGAACGCCTTGAACTCACCGTACAGCTGAGCCGCCAGGGTCTTGTTGGGCGCCAGCACCAGTGTTGGCCGCTGCACCTGGGCAATCACGTTGGCAATGCTGAACGTCTTGCCCGACCCGGTTACCCCCAGCAATGTCTGGTGCGCCAGGCCCGCCTCGATACCCTCCACCATCAAGCGAATGGCTTCTGGCTGATCGCCAGCAGGTTCGAAACGGGTAACGAGTTGAAACTCGGACATGCCACACCTCATGAGTCGCACCAGCCGGACATTTCCGACTGTATTTATAGACAGTACTTAACCCTAGTTTGCGCCTGTTCCTACGAGTTTCAAGGGCAAGGCCCAAGCCCCCCAGTAATCGCAGGACCAATGGTCAAAAATAAATCGGCAAAAACAGGTAAAACCAGGTGCAACCTGTCGCCCCGTCAGTCAAGCGTCTTTATACTGACTTCCCACTCGTGCACCGCTTCGCGCAGCATGAATGAAGCGTGCATCCTTTCTCACTCCCGATCAGAGCTACGGTAAAAATGAGCCTGTTTTCCGCTGTCGAATTGGCACCCCGCGATCCTATCCTGGGCCTCAACGAAGCATTCAACGCCGACACCCGCACCGACAAGGTGAACCTGGGCGTGGGCGTGTACTGCAACGAAGAGGGGCGAATTCCCCTGCTGCGCGCGGTGATCGAAGCCGAGACCCAGCGCGTTGCACAGCACGCCGCGCGTGGCTATCTGCCTATCGACGGCATCGCCGCCTACGACAAGGCCGTACAGACCTTGATGTTCGGTGCCCAGTCGCCGCTGCTGGCAGCGGGCCGTGTGGTCACCACGCAGGCCGTTGGCGGTACCGGCGCCCTGAAGATCGGTGCAGATTTCCTCAAGCAGCTATCGCCCGATGCGGTCGTCGCGATCAGCGATCCGAGCTGGGAAAACCACCGTGCGCTGTTCGAAGCCGCAGGCTTCGGCGTCCGCAACTACCGTTACTATGATGCGACCAGCAACGACGTTAACCGTTCAGGCATGCTCGAAGACCTCGACGCCCTGCCCGCAGGCTCCATCGTCGTGCTGCACGCATGCTGCCACAACCCCACCGGGGTCGACCTCAACGCGGCGGACTGGGTCAACGTGCTGGATGTGGTCAAGCGCAAGGGCCACGTGCCGTTCCTCGACATGGCTTACCAGGGCTTTGGCGACGGCATCCAGGAAGACGCAGCGGCCGTGCGCCTGTTCGCCGAGTCGGGCTTGAGCTTCTTCGTCTCCAGTTCGTTTTCCAAGTCGTTCTCGCTGTATGGCGAGCGGGTCGGTGCGCTGTCGATCGTCACCCAGTCGCGCGATGAAAGCGCGCGTGTACTCTCGCAGATCAAGCGGGTCATTCGTACCAACTACTCGAACCCGCCGACCCATGGCGCCATGATCGTCGCCAACGTGCTCAACAGCGCCGAACTGCGAGCCATGTGGGAAGCCGAACTGGGCGAGATGCGCCAGCGCATTCGCGGCATGCGCCTGCAAATGGTCGAAGGCCTGGCTGCACAGGGTGCCAACCGTGACTTCGCCTTCGTCGCTCGCCAGGCTGGCATGTTCTCGTATTCGGGGTTGAGCGCCGAGCAGGTCGGGCGCCTGCGCAGCGAGTTCGGCATCTACGCGCTGGATACCGGGCGCATCTGCGTGGCTGCGTTGAACCAGAGCAACATCGATGGCGTGATCAAGGCCATCGTCAAGGTGCTGTAGCATCCCTGCTAAGGGGAAGGCTTGACTTCCCCTTAGCAATCAGTAACATACGCAGCAGATTCCGCGATAGCTCAGTTGGTAGAGCAAATGACTGTTAATCATTGGGTCCCTGGTTCGAGTCCAGGTCGTGGAGCCAAACGCTGAAAAAGAAGCCCCTCATCGCAGGGGCTTTTTTTTGCCCGGACGCTGGCCTTCTCGCCGCAGCCGCCTAAGCGTTTGCCTTCGAACTTTCCCCCGCCCTACCCCCTCATAACAACACACCCATCACCTGGCCGACCTGCCATGGATCTTGTCGTCGCTCGTCCCGAAGGCCTGTATTGCACCGCCGGGGATTTCTATATCGATCCGTGGAAGCCCGTCGAGCGCTCGGTGATCACCCATGGTCACGGCGACCATGCGCGTACGGGCAACGAGCACTATCTGGCCGCAGCACCAGGCGAAGGCATCCTGCGCACTCGCCTGGGCCAGGATATAAATCTGCAATTGCTCGAGTACGGCGAAGTCCTGCAGCACAACGGTGTGACCTTGAGTTTCCATCCGGCTGGGCACGTACTGGGCTCTGCCCAGGTCCGCCTGGAATACAAAGGTGAGGTGTGGGTAGCCTCGGGCGACTACAAGGTCGAGCCGGACGGTACGTGCGCGCCCTTCGAGCCAGTGCGCTGCCACACCTTCATCACCGAATCGACCTTCGGCCTGCCGATCTATCGCTGGCAGCCACAGGCCGAGATCTTCGCGGAAGTGAACCAGTGGTGGCGAGCCAACGCCGAGCAAGGCAAGGCCAGCGTGTTGTTCGCCTACGCCTTCGGCAAGGCCCAGCGCCTGCTGCATGGCATCGACGCCAGCATCGGACCGATTCTGGCGCACGGTTCGGTAGAACCGCTGAACCGCGTCTACCGCGATGCCGGCGTCTATATTCCGCAAACCCAATACGCCGGGGACATCAAGAAAACCGACCCGGCATTGCGCAATGCGTTGATCATCGCCCCGCCCTCGGCTGGGGGCAGCACCTGGATGCGCCGCTTTGGGGAGTACAGCGATGCCTTCGCCAGTGGCTGGATGCGCCTGCGCGGCACCCGCCGCCGCCGCGGCGTGGATCGCGGCTTCGTGCTGTCCGACCACGCCGACTGGCCGGGCCTGCTGTGGGCCATCGAGCAGACCGGGGCCGAGCGGGTCATGGTCACCCACGGCTCGGTAGAGGTGCTGGTGCGCTATCTGCGCGACATCGGTCTGGACGCACAAGGGTTCACCACCGAGTACGGCAACGAAGAGGAACCTCAGGAGGCCGCGTCTTGAAAGCGTTCGCGCAGTTGTATGCCAATCTCGACGAAACCACCTCGACCAATGCCAAGCGCCAGTTCCTGGAAGATTACTTCCGTGAGGCGCAACCGGCCGATGCTGCCTGGGCGGTGTACTTCCTTTCCGGCGGCCGTCCTCGACAGCTGGTGCCGACCAAGATCCTCCGCGAGCTGGCGATCAAACTGGCGAACGTGCCCGAATGGCTGTTCGAAGAAAGCTATCAGGCCGTCGGTGACCTGGCCGAAACCTTCTCGCTGTTGTTGCCCGAAGCCGAGCAAAGCAGTGACGAAGGCCTGGCCTGGTGGCTGGAAAACGCCCTGTTGCCACTGCGCGGGCTGCCACCCGAGGAGCTCCACGCGCGCTTGCCGCCGCTGTGGGCGCAGCTGGATCGGGCCAGCCTGATGCTCTGCCTGAAGCTGATCACCGGCAGCTTTCGCGTCGGTGTGTCGAAGCTGTTGGTCACCCGCGCGCTGGCGCAGATGGCCGGTATCGACAGCAAACGCGTGGCCCAGCGCCTGGTGGGCTACACCGATCTGTCGCACCGTCCGGTCGCCGAAAGTTACCTCAAGCTCATCGCCCAGGAATCGGCGGACGAACATGCCCAAAGGGGTGGCCAGCCCTACCCGTTTTTCCTCGCCCACTCGCTGCAACAGTCGGTCGATCAGTTCGACACCTTGTTGGGCCCCAGCAGCGGCTGGCAGGTGGAATGGAAGTGGGATGGGATCCGCGCCCAACTGGTCAAGCGCGACGGGCGTCTGTGGATCTGGTCGCGCGGCGAGGAGCTGGTCTCGGATCGCTTCCCGGAACTGCACTCGCTGACCGCAAGCCTGCCCGATGGCACGGTCATCGACGGCGAGATCGTGGTCTGGAAGACGCCGCCACCGGCCGATGTGGCACCGGAAGATTTCAGCCTGGACGACGCATCGAGCGCGTCGGCCGATGCGCCCGCCGTGCAGCCGTTCGCCCTGCTGCAGCAGCGCATCGGCCGTAAAACCTTGAGCAAGAAAATCCTTGAAGAGATTCCGGTGGTGGTGCTCGCCTATGACCTGCTCGAATGGGCAGGGGAAGACTGGCGCAACCGCCCGCAGCACCAACGTCGCACCCAGATGGAACAGGTCATCGCGCAGGCCGCCGACCCCGTACTGCGTCCTTCGCCAGTCTTGACCGGCGACGATTGGCAAGACCTGGGCCGCCAGCGTGAAGCGTCGCGTGCGCTGGGTGTGGAAGGCATGATGCTCAAGGCGCGCGACTCGCTGTATGGCGTTGGCCGCACCAAGGACATGGGCACCTGGTGGAAATGGAAGGTGGATCCGTTCAGCGTCGACGCGGTGTTGATCTATGCCCAGGCCGGCCATGGGCGTCGGGCGAGCCTGTACAGCGACTACACCTTCGCTGTGTGGGATGGCCCACCCGAAGCGTCCGAGCGATCGCTGGTGCCGTTCGCCAAGGCCTATTCCGGATTGACCGACGAAGAGATGCGCAAGGTCGACGCGATCGTTCGCAAGACCACCGTGGAAAAATTCGGCCCGGTACGCAGCGTGACCCCGACGCTGGTCTTCGAGTTGGGCTTCGAGGGCATTGCCCTGTCCAAGCGCCACAAAAGCGGTATTGCGGTGCGCTTCCCGCGCATGTTGCGCTGGCGTCACGACAAACCGGTGGCTGAAGCCGACAGCCTGGCGACCCTCCAGGACCTGCTGGCCTGACCGTTCTGAATGCACCGCCGAGGTGCATTTTTTTGCCGTGGATTATTTCAGGGCATTGCTGTACCAATGACGCGCGGCACGGACATCCACCCGGAGTCAGGCCATGGCGAAACTTGCTGCCACGCGACACAACCTTGCTCAGAGCGGTCTGCACTGGGACTATGGTGCGGAAATTGCTATCAAAATGATGTCTGGCACTCGCCGGTAACGCACATCGCCCTCACCAACGCATTCAACTGGTTTTAAGGACTGCACGATGAAAAAAGCATTGCTGACCCTTTCTGCTCTGGCCCTGGCGTTTTCGGCCGGCAGCGCAATGGCCAAGGAATACAAGGAGTTGCGCTTCGGGGTCGATCCTTCCTACGCACCGTTCGAATCCAAGGCCGCCGACGGCAGTCTGGTGGGTTTCGACATCGATCTGGGCAATGCCATCTGCAAGGAACTGAAAGTGACGTGCAAGTGGGTCGAAAGCGATTTCGACGGCATGATTCCGGGCCTCAAGGCGAAGAAATTCGATGGCGTGATTTCCTCGATGACTGTCACCCCGGCGCGGGAAAAAGTCATCGACTTCTCCAACGAATTGTTCTCGGGCCCGACTTCGTTGGTGTTCAAGAAAGGTGCAGGCCTGAGCACAGACCTGGCCTCGCTCAAGGGCAAGACCGTGGGCTACGAGCAAGGCACCATTCAGGAAGCCTACGCCAAGGCCGTGCTCGACAAGGCTGGCGTAAAGACCCAGGCCTATCAGAATCAGGACCAGGTTTACGCCGACTTGATCTCGGGTCGTCTCGACGCGTCCATCCAGGACATGCTGCAGGCCGAGCTGGGCTTTCTGAAATCGCCACAAGGTGCTGGCTATGAAGTCAGCGAGCCGATCGACAGCGAATTGTTGCCGGCCAAGACGGCCGTGGGTATCGCCAAAGGTAACAAGGAACTCAAGGCGTTGATCGATAAAGGTATCAAAGCGTTACACGATGATGGCACCTACAGCGAAATCCAGAAGAAACACTTCGGTGAGCTGAACCTGTACAGCGGCAAGTAAACCGCCGCGGTGACAGCGCCCATTCCCACTCGGGGATGGGCGTTTTTTTGATCGGCAAAGGCCAGATTCATGTTCGATGACCTTTTGCAGTACCTCGGGTTGTCTGCGTTCAGCTTGAAGGGCTTCGGCCCGTTGCTGCTCGAAGGCACCTGGATGACCATCAAGCTGTCCCTGCTCTCGCTGCTGGTCAGCGTGGTGCTTGGCCTGATCGGCGCCAGCGCCAAGCTGTCCGGCGCGGCGGCGCTGCGCGTGCCGGCGCAGCTCTACACCACCCTGATCCGCGGCGTGCCCGACCTGGTGCTGATGCTGCTGATTTTCTACAGCCTGCAGACCTGGCTGACCGGTATTACCGAAGCGCTGGAATGGGACTACATCGAAATCGATCCTTTCGCTGCTGGGGTCATCACCCTGGGCTTCATCTACGGCGCCTATTTCACCGAAACCTTTCGCGGCGCCATGCTGGCAGTACCGCGCGGACAACTCGAAGCGGCTACGGCCTATGGTCTCAAGCGCTCGCAGCGCTTTCGCTATGTGGTGTTTCCGCAGATGATGCGCTACGCCCTGCCCGGTATCGGCAATAACTGGATGGTCATGCTCAAGGCCACGGCGCTGGTGTCGATCATCGGCCTGGCCGATCTGGTCAAGGCCGCCCAGGACGCCGGCAAGAGCACCTATCAACTGTTCTACTTCCTGGTGCTCGCCGCGCTCATCTATCTGCTGATCACCAGTGCTTCCAATATCGCCCTGCGCTGGCTTGAACGACGCTACAGCGCGGGCACCCGGGAGGCCCTGCGATGATCGAGCTTCTGCAAGAATACTGGCGACCGTTCCTCTACTCCGACGGGCAGAACATCACCGGCCTGGCGATGACCCTGTGGCTGCTCACTGCCGCCCTGGTGATCGGCTTCGTGTTCTCGGTGCCGCTGTCGATCGCGCGGGTCTCGAATCGGCGCTGGGTACGCTGGCCGGTGCAGTTCTACACGTACCTGTTCCGCGGCACCCCGCTGTATATCCAGCTGCTGATCTGCTACACCGGCATCTACAGCCTGGAGGCGGTGCGTGGGCAGCCCCTTCTCAACGACTTCTTCCGCGACGCGATGAACTGCACGGTACTGGCATTCGCGCTGAACACCTGCGCGTACACCACGGAAATCTTCGCCGGGGCCATCCGCAGCATGAACCACGGCGAGGTCGAGGCGGCCAAGGCCTACGGCCTCAGCGGCTGGAAGCTGTACGCCTATGTGATCATGCCGTCGGCCTTGCGCCGGTCGTTGCCCTACTACAGCAACGAAGTGATCCTCATGCTGCACTCGACCACGGTGGCGTTCACCGCCACCATTCCGGACATTCTCAAGGTCGCGCGTGACGCCAATTCGGCGACCTTCCTGACCTTCCAATCCTTCGGCATCGCCGCGCTGATCTACCTGACCGTCACCTTCGCTCTGGTCGGACTGTTTCGCCTGGCCGAACGCCGCTGGCTGGCCTTTCTCGGCCCGACGCACTAGGACCTGAACATGCAACACGACATTCATGAACTGCTGGCCCCGCTGCCGGGCACCGCGCGCCAGATCCACAGCTTCAGCTACGGCCCGACCGGTGCCGGCAAGGTCTATATCCAGGCCTCGCTGCATGCCGACGAGCTGCCGGGCATGCTCGTCGCCTGGCACCTGCGCCAGCGTCTGGCGGAACTGGAAAGCGCCGGGCAACTGCGCTGGCAGGTAGTGGTGGTGCCCATCGCGAACCCGGCCGGGCTCGACCAGATCGTCATGGACACCCCCATGGGCCGCTACGAGCTGGAAACCGGCGAGAACTTCAATCGCCGTTTCGTCGACCTGGCCGATCAGGTCGGGTGCGCCGTCGAAAGCCTGCTGGGCGATGACGTTGCGCGCAATACCGCGCTGATCCGCACGCATCTACGCGATGGGTTGAACCAGCTGCAGCCTGCCACTGCCCTGCAGTCTCAGCGCCTGACCCTGCAGCGCCTGGCGTGCGACGCCGACATGGTGCTGGACCTGCACTGCGATTTCGAAGCCGTGCAGCATCTGTACACCACGCCCGAGGCCTGGCCGCAGGTGGAGCCGCTGGCGCGCTATCTGGGCGCCCAGGCCAGCCTGTTGGCCACCGATTCGGGCGGGCAATCGTTCGACGAGTGCTTCAGCCTGTTGTGGTGGCAGCTGCAGCAACGCTTTGGCGAGCGTTTCCCGATCGCCATGGGCAGCTTTTCGGTCACCGTCGAGTTGCGTGGCCAGGGCGACGTCAACCATCCGATGGCGAGCGGCGACTGCCAGGCCATTCTCGACTATTTGGCCAGCGTCGGTGCCATCGACCGCCAGCCAGCCGCGCTGCCGGCGTTGCTCGCCGCGGCAACTCCGCTGGCTGCCGTAGAACCGGTTACAGCGCCTCTGGGTGGGCTGCTGGTGTACAGCGCGGTGCCCGGACAATACCTGGAAGCCGACCAGCTGATCGCCGAGATCATCGATCCGCTGACCAATACGGTCACCCCGGTGCGCAATCGTCAGCCGGGCCTCATGTACGCCCGCTCGCTGCGCCGCATGGCCACCACCGGCATGCTGGTGGCCCATGTCGCGGGTACCCAGGCCTGCCGCAGCGGTTATCTACTTCAACCTTGAGGACGTGTTGCGCATGTACAAACTGACCATCGACGGCCTGCACAAGAGCTATGGCGACAACAAGGTACTCAAGGGCGTCTCGCTCAAGGCCAGCACGGGTGACGTGATCAGCCTGATCGGCGCCAGCGGCTCGGGCAAGAGCACCTTCCTGCGCTGCATCAATTTTCTCGAGCAGCCCGACGACGGCGCCATGAGCCTGGATGGCAAGCCGATCCGGATGACCAGCGACCACGGCGGCATGCGGGTCGCCGACGCCGACGAATTGCAGCGCCTGCGCACGCGTCTGGCCATGGTGTTCCAGCACTTCAACCTGTGGAGCCACATGACCGTGCTCGACAACATCACCATGGCGCCGCGCCGGGTGCTGGGCATCGACAAGGACGAAGCGCAGGCGCGCGCGTTGCGCTATCTGGACAAGGTCGGCTTGCCCGAGCGGGTTGCCAGCCAGTATCCGGCCTTTCTCTCCGGTGGCCAGCAGCAACGCGTGGCTATCGCCCGCGCCCTGGCCATGGAACCGGAAGTCATGCTGTTCGACGAACCGACCTCGGCCTTGGACCCGGAGCTGGTGGGTGAGGTGTTGAAGGTGATCAAGGGCCTGGCCGAGGAAGGCCGTACCATGATCATGGTTACCCACGAAATGAGCTTCGCCCGCGAAGTCTCGAGCCAGGTGTTGTTCCTGCATCAGGGGCTGGTGGAGGAAGAAGGCCCGCCTGCACAAGTGCTGGGAAGCCCGAAAAGCGAGCGCCTGCGGCAGTTTCTCAGCGGAAATCTTAAATAGTCATCAGACACCGCATACCTGTGGGAGCGGGTTCTACCCGCGAATGCGTCTTCGCACACTTCTCCTCCTTATAACCGATCGTTCTAAAACTCTCGCTACCCGCTCCGGTCAGTTTCATACCTGGCCGAACTTCACTCGGCCGTTCCCCAACGGAAAAACCGGTAAGGACTTATGTGCGGATTAGCTGGTGAGTTGCGCTTCGACCTTCAACCTGCGGACCTTGCGGCCGTGGAACGCATTACCCATGAACTGGCCCCACGCGGGCCGGACGCCTGGGGTTTTCAGGCGCAAGGGCCGATTGCCCTGGGCCATCGCCGCCTGAAGATCATGGACCTGTCGGACGGCTCCGCGCAGCCGATGACCGACGCCCAGCTGGGCCTGAGCCTGGCGTTCAACGGTGCCATCTACAACTTTCCCGAACTGCGCAGCGAGCTGGAGGCCCTGGGCTACAGCTTCTATTCCGGTGGCGACACCGAGGTCTTGCTCAAGGGCTACCATGCCTGGGGCGAAAAACTGCTGCCCAAGCTCAACGGCATGTTCGCCTTTGCCGTTTGGGAGCGCGACACGCAACGCCTGTTCATTGCCCGCGACCGTCTGGGCGTCAAGCCTTTGTACCTGTCGCGCACCGACAAGCGCCTGCGCTTCGCTTCGGCCCTGCCGGCGCTGCTCAAGGGTGGTGACATCAGCCCGATTCTCGATCCCGTGGCATTGAACCACTACTTGAACTTCCACGCCGTGGTGCCTGCGCCACGGACGTTGATCGCGGGCATCGAAAAGCTGCCGCCAGCGACCTGGATGCGCATCGATGCCAACGGCAAGACCGAACAGCAAACGTGGTGGACCTTGCCCTACGGGCCGCATGCCGACGAAGCCAACCTGACGCTTGAGGACTGGCGTGACCGTGTACTGGAAAGCACCCGCGAAGCGGTTGCCATTCGCCAGCGTGCCGCCGTGGATGTGGGCGTGCTGCTGTCCGGTGGCGTCGATTCGAGCATGCTGGTAGGTCTGTTGCGCGAAGTGGGCGTGAATGATCTGTCGACCTTCTCCATCGGCTTCCAGGACGCGGGCGGCGAACGTGGCGACGAGTTCCAGTATTCCGACCTGATCGCCAAGCATTACGGCACGCAGCATCACCAGTTGCGCATCCAGGAGCGGGAGATCATCGAGCAACTGCCCGCCGCGTTCCGCGCGATGAGCGAGCCAATGGTCAGCCACGACTGCATTGCTTTCTATCTGCTGTCTCGGGAAGTTGCCAAGCATTGCAAAGTGGTGCAGAGCGGCCAGGGCGCCGACGAACTGTTCGCCGGGTATCACTGGTACCCACAAGTGGACGGCGCCAGCGACCCCTATCAGGCCTATCGCGATGCATTCTTCGACCGCAGCTATGACGACTACGCCGCAACAGTGGCACCCAAATGGCTGACCGCCAACGATGCGGCGGGCGACTTCGTGCGCGAGCATTTCGCCATGCCTGGCGCCGATGCGGCGGTGGACAAGGCCTTGCGTCTGGACAGCACGGTGATGCTGGTCGACGACCCGGTCAAACGCGTCGACAACATGACCATGGCCTGGGGCCTGGAAGCGCGCACGCCGTTCCTGGACTATCGCCTGGTCGAGCTCTCCGCGCGGGTACCGGGCAAGTTCAAGCTGCCCGATGGTGGCAAGCAAGTGCTCAAGGAAGCGGCGCGCCTGGTGATTCCGAGCGAAGTCATCGACCGCAAGAAAGGCTATTTCCCAGTGCCCGGCCTCAAGCATCTCGAAGGCGACACACTCAACTGGGTGCGCGACCTGCTGCTGGACCCCAGCCAGGACCGCGGCTTGTTCAACCCGACCATGCTCGACCGTCTGCTGACCGATCCGCAAGGCCAGCTCACGCCGCTACGCGGCTCCAAGCTCTGGCAGCTGGCGGCGTTGAACCTGTGGCTCAGCGAACAAGGACTCTGATCGATGAAAGCTCATGCCACGGCATTCAACCAGCGCTTGCAGCGCGGCCAGTCGCCGTCCTACGAGCGTTTGCAGGCGCGGCTCGCCGAAGAAGGCCACAGCGACGACCTGCAACAACGACCGTTGCACTGCGGCTGGGGCCGTGTGCTGATCGGGCATACCTACCCCGATCCGCAAGCGCTGGCTGCCGAACTGCTCAACGAACAACCGGGTGAGCGCGACATCGCCCTGTACGTTGCCGCGCCGCAGCAGGTATTGGCCCATGCGCCGCAACAGCTGTTTCTCGACCCGTCCGATACGCTGCGGCTGTGGTTCAGCGATTACCGACCCGCGCAGCGGGTGTTCCGCGGGTTCCGGATTCGCCGGGCGCAAAGCGATGGCGATTGGCAGGCCATCAACCAGCTTTACCTCAAGCGCAAGATGCTGCCCATCGACCAGAGTCTGCTGACCCCGCGTCATCAGGGCGGGCCGGTGTACTGGCTGGCCGAGGACGAAGACACCGGCCAGGTGATCGGCAGTGTCATGGGCCTCAACCATGCCAAGGCCTTTCGCGATCCGGAAAAAGGCAGCAGCCTGTGGTGCCTGGCCGTCGACCCACGTTGCACACGCCCAGGTGTGGGCGAAGTGCTGGTGCGTCACTTGGTCGAGCACTTCATGAGCCGCGGCCTGGCCTACCTCGATCTGTCCGTGATGCACGACAACCGCCTGGCCAAGAACCTCTACGCCAAGCTGGGCTTTCGCAACCTGCCGACCTTCGCCATCAAGCGCAAGAACGGCATCAACCAGAAACTGTTCCTGGGCCCCGGTCCGCAGGCCGATTTCAATCCCTACGCGCGGATCATCGTCGACGAAGCGTTTCGCCGAGGTATCGATGTGCAGGTGGACGATGCCGAGGCGGGTCTGTTCACCCTGGTGCACGGTGGCAGGCGCATTCGTTGCCGCGAATCACTGTGCGACCTGACCAGCTCGGTGAGCATGACCCTGTGCCAGGACAAGAGCCTGACCCACAAGGTGCTCAGGGCCGCTGGCCTGAGCCTGCCGGCTCAACAGCTGGCGGGCAGTGCCGACGACAATCAGGATTTCCTCGACGAACATGGCCGAGTGGTGGTCAAGCCGCTCGACGGTGAGCAAGGCAACGGTGTGGCCGTGGACCTGAGCACTCTCGACGAGGTGCAGCAGGCCATCGAGCACGCTCGCCAGTTCGACAGCCGGGTCCTGCTCGAAAGCTTCCATGAAGGGGTCGACCTGCGCATCGTGGTCATCGGCTACGAAGTGGTTGCGGCCGCTATTCGCCGGCCGGCGCAGATCATCGGTGACGGGCACACCGACATTGGCACGCTGATCGATGTGCAGAGCCGCCGTCGCCAGGCGGCGACTGGCGGAGAGAGCCGGATTCCGCTGGACCAGGAAACCCTGCGCACGGTGCAGGCCGCTGGTTTCGACATGCACAGCATTCTGCCCAGCGGCCAGACGCTGACGGTGCGCAAGGCGGCCAATTTGCACACCGGCGGGCATCTGGAGGACGTCACGCAGATTCTCCACCCGGTACTGGCCGACGCAGCGGTACGTGCCGCTCGCGCGCTGGACATACCGGTGGTGGGTCTGGACCTGTTGGTTCCGGCCGCCGACCAACCGGAGTACGTGTTCATCGAAGCCAACGAACGCGTGGGCCTGGCCAACCACGAACCGCAGCCGACTGCAGAGCGTTTCGTCGATCTGCTGTTCCCGCACAGCCGCCCCAGGTAACCAGCCTGCATGCAGCCTGCCGGGGTGACCCGCACAGGCTCCGCGCTGAAACGCTACCGGGACCGTGACGAAGCGGTCCCCATAACCCTATCCACCTCAGGAGTTTCCATGACAGCCAAAATTCCCGAACCGGATATCCAGTACTTGCAGAAAGTGCTGCTGGAAATGCTCGCCATTCCCAGCCCTACCGGGTTCACCGATACCATCGTGCGCTACGTCGCCGAACGTCTCGAAGAGCTGGGCATTCCTTTTGAAATGACACGCCGCGGTACCATTCGCGCGACTCTCAAGGGCAAGCAGAATTCACCGGACCGCGCTGTGTCTGCGCACCTGGACACCATTGGCGCCAGCGTACGGGCGGTGCAGGACAACGGTCGCCTGTCGCTGGCGCCGGTGGGCTGCTGGTCGAGCCGCTTTGCCGAAGGCAGCCGGGTGAGCGTCTTCACCGACAGCGGCGTGATCCGCGGCAGCGTGCTGCCACTGATGGCCTCCGGGCATGCGTTCAATACCGCCGTCGACCAGATGCCGGTGACCTGGGACCATGTCGAGTTGCGCCTGGATGCCTACTGCGCGACGCGTGCCGACTGCGAGTCGCTGGGGGTGAACATCGGTGACTATGTGGCGTTCGATCCACTGCCCGAATTCACCGACAGTGGCCACATCAGTGCCCGCCATCTGGACGACAAGGCAGGTGTTGCCGCGCTGCTGGCATCGCTCAAGGCCATCGTCGAGAGTGACTACGAGCCTTTGATCGATTGCCATCCATTGTTCACCATTACCGAGGAGACCGGCTCTGGCGCGGCGGCGGCTTTGCCGTGGGACGTCAGCGAGTTCGTCGGCATCGACATCGCACCCGTTGCACCCGGCCAGCATTCGAGCGAGCACGCCGTGAGCGTGGCCATGATGGACTCCGGTGGGCCCTACGATTATCACCTGTCGCGGCATCTATTGCGGCTGGCCGATGAAAACGAACTGCCGGTGCGGCGTGACCTGTTTCGTTATTACTTCAGTGACGCCCACTCGGCCGTCACGGCCGGACACGACATCCGCACCGCGCTTCTCGCGTTCGGTTGCGACGCAACCCATGGCTATGAACGCACCCACATCGACAGCCTGAGCGCGTTGAGCCGCATTCTCACGGCCTACATGTTGAGCCCGCCGGTGTTCGCCAGCGATGCCAAGCCGAACAACGGCTCGCTCGAGCGTTTCAGTCATCAGCTGGAGCACGACGCGCAGATGGAATCGGATACCCGCGTTCCGGCGGTCGAAGACGTGCTGGGACAGAAATCCAGCAACTGACCGACCTGATACAACCAGAGCACGCCCGCCCTGCCCCTTGCCACTGCCCGGCTCGGGGCCTTGGGCACGCGCGACGCTGTTACACTGCCGGCCTACCCTGCGAGCGCCGAACATGCTGATTCCCTACGACCACCTCGAAGCCGACACCCTGACCCGCCTCATCGAAGATTTCGTGACCCGCGACGGAACCGACAACGGCGATGAAACACCTTTGCAGACGCGGGTCGAACGCGTGCGTCATGCGCTGAGCAAGAAACAGGCGTTCATCGTTTTCGATCCGGAAAGCCAGCAGTGCACGCTGATGCTCAAGCACGACATAGCGCCCGAGCTGTTCGACTGAGCATCACACCACCGGCACCTCCTTGGCATGCTTGCCGTGCTTCTCCTGGATTCGCCGATAGACCTCGGCACGGTGCACTTCCACGTCCTTGGGCGCCTGGATGCCGAAGCGCACGGTGTTGCCCCGCACGTCCAGCACCTTGATCCAGACGTCATCGCCGATCGAGATCAGCTCGCCTACATGTCGCGTCAATACCAGCATGGCTTTGTTCCCTCAAATGAATGCTTCTTGAGGGTGGACCCTGTTTTCGACCATCACAAGGCAAGCGGAGTAATACAGTTTAAGCCTACGAAAGTTAGTAAATTCTCTGTCAGATATTTCGCACTTGTAGCGGGCAAGCCGTTGGTTAGTTGTACCGATCCATACACTTTAATCCATCGTTGTACGGATATTTACATGCTTGTCTACATTGACCCGCCCTATCCGTGCTGCAGCTTCGGCCCCCACAGAATGAGGCTCGCCCCCAGCACGCACAACGTTGCGCCCAGCCAGTCGAAGGTCTGCGGCCGAACTTTCTCGACCACCGCCAGCCATCCCAGCGAAGCGACGATGTAGATGCCACCGTAGGCCGCATACGCACGGCCGGCATAGGCGGCTTCCACGCGCGTGAGCAGTAGCGCGAAACAGGTCAGGCTCAGAACGCCAGCCAATGCCCACAGCGCGCTCTTGCCCATCCGCAGCCAGAGGTAGAAGGCATAGCAGCCGGCGATTTCGAAAAGGGCGGCCAGCAGGAACCACGCATAATTGAGCACTCGAACTCTCCAGAGCCAATATCAGCCCGCGAGAATACGCCAGCCCAGACCCGGCTCGGAAACATTTTTAAATCTTTGGGACTTTTTACGGCAGGTCATAGTCCGAGCTATTAGGCGGACGAGTGCTACTGGCTCGCTGACGAATCTTCTCATTGTCCAAATAAGGAAATCGCCATGGGCACCATACTGATCATCGTCCTGATTCTGCTGTTGATTGGCGGATTGCCAGTATTCCCGCACTCCAGAAGTTGGGGCTATGGCCCGTCGGGTATCATCGGTACCGTACTGGTCATCCTGCTGATTCTGGTATTGCTCGGCAAGATATAGTCCTGCGGGTGCGCAGCCTGCACCAGGCAGCGCAGCAGAAATGAAAAAATCCGATGTCCTTGCGGGCATCGGATTTTTTTTGCTTGCAGCCTGGTGCAAGTATCAGTGGGAGACTGCCCCACTGGAACCCAGACCGGTTTGCGAACGTACGAACTGCGGGTAGAACAGCGCACGCTCTTCGTCAGCCGCGGCCGACTTGTCGGTGATCGAGAAGAACCAGATACCGATGAAGGCGATGGCCATCGAGAACAGTGCTGGGTACTCGTATGGATAGATCGGTTTGTCGTGATGCAGAATCTGCACCCAGATGGTCGGGCCGAGAATCATCAGCGTCACTGCGCTGATCAAGCCCATCCAGCCACCGATCATGGCGCCGCGAGTGGTCAGGTTCTTCCAGTACATCGAGAGCAGCAGGACCGGGAAGTTGCAGCTGGCCGCGATCGAGAACGCCAGGCCCACCATGAACGCGATGTTCTGGCTTTCGAACGCGATACCCAGGCCGATCGCCAGGACACCGAGGCAGACGGTGGTGATCTTGGAAACGCGGATCTCGTCCTTGTCGTTGGTCTTGCCTTTCTTGATGACGCTGGCGTACAGGTCGTGGGACACCGCCGAAGCACCGGCCAGGGTCAGGCCGGCCACCACAGCCAGGATGGTGGCGAAGGCCACGGCCGAGATGAAGCCGAGGAAGATGCTGCCACCGACCGCATCGGCAAGGTGCACCGCGGCCATGTTGTTACCACCGAGCAAGGCACCGGCAGCGTCCTTGAACGCCGGATTGGTGCTGACCAGCAGAATCGCGCCAAAGCCGATGATGAAGGTCAGGATGTAGAAGTAGCCGATGAAGCCCGTTGCGTAGAGCACCGACTTGCGGGCTTCCTTGGCATCGGAAACGGTGAAGAAACGCATGAGAATGTGCGGCAGGCCGGCCGTACCGAACATCAGCGCCAGGCCCAGCGAGAAGGCCGAGATCGGATCCTTCACCAGCCCGCCGGGGCTCATGATGGCCTCACCCTTGGCATGCACCTTGATGGCTTCGGAGAACAGCACGTTGAAGTCGAAGTTGACGTGTTTCATCACCATAAGGGCCATGAAGGACGCACCGGACAGCAGCAATACCGCCTTGATGATCTGTACCCAGGTGGTCGCCAGCATGCCGCCGAACAGCACGTACAGGCACATCAGGATACCCACCAGAACCACGGCGACGGCGTAGTCGAGGCCGAACAGCAGCTGGATCAGCTTGCCGGCACCTACCATCTGCGCGATCAGGTAGAACGCCACCACCACCAGCGAACCACAGGCCGACAGGGTGCGGATTTCTTTTTGTTTCAAGCGGTAGGACGCCACGTCGGCAAAGGTGTACTTGCCCAGGTTGCGCAGACGCTCGGCGATCAGGAACAGGATGATCGGCCAGCCCACGAGGAAGCCGATGGAGTAGATCAGGCCATCGTAGCCGGAGGTGAACACCAGCGCGGAAATCCCCAGGAAGGACGCCGCCGACATGTAGTCGCCGGCAATTGCCAGGCCGTTCTGAAAGCCGGTGATCTTGCCGCCGGCCGCGTAGTAGTCCGCCGCTGACTTGTTGCGCTTGGAAGCCCAGTAGGTGATGCACAGGGTAGCGCCCACGAACAGCACGAACATGATGATCGCCGCCACGTTGAGAGGCTGCTTCTGCACCGCGCCGGTCAGTGCGTCGGCAGCCATCACGCTTGGAGCCAGGGCGAGTGCGCCCATTGTTGCCAATAGACGCCGCATCATTGCTTGGCCTCCTGCAGGATCAGGCGATTCAGGTCATCGAACTCGCCATTGGCGCGCTTGACGTAGATACCGGTCAACACGAAGGCGGAGAGAATCAGGCCGACACCGATGGGAATGCCCCAGGTAATCGACGATCCGGGGCTGAGCTTGGCGCCCAGGATGTGCGGGCCGTAGGCAATCAAGAGGATGAAGGCCGAATACAGTCCAAGCATGATCGCCGAAAGTATCCAGGCAAACTTCTCCCTTTTTCTCACCAGCTCCTTGAAGCGTGGGCTGTTTTGAATCGAGAGGTAAATGCTGTCGTTCATTGTTTTTGTCCTCGCAGCATAGATGGATAGAACGTATTCCACTTTAGGCTGCTCTGGGACGCACTCCAGACGACCTTAGTAGTAGATCGTGGTCCGTAAATGAAAAAAGGTCGCCCATGGGCGACCTTTTCACGATTCGACGTAGGAGCGGTCCGTGGCCGCGAAGGCTGCACCGCGGTGTGTCTGGTGCACCGCCGCGCCGGGTTCGCGGCCGATGACCGCTCCTACAGGCAGCCTTTTGGGGTTATTTGGAAACCCACTCGGCGACACGCTCAGGATGTTTGGCGACCCAGGCCTTGGCGGCGGCATCAGGCTTGGCACCGTCCTGAATGGCCAGCATGACTTCGCCGATCTCGTCCTTGGACGACCACTGGAATTTCTTCAGGAAGGCAGCCACCTCGGGCGCTTTCTTGTCCAGGCCCTTGCTGCCGATACTGTTGACGGTTTCGGCCGCGCCGTACACACCTTTCGGGTCTTCCAGGAAGCGCAGTTTCCACTTGGCGAACATCCAGTGCGGCACCCAACCGGTCACGGCAATGGATTGCTGGACGTTTTCGGCCCGGGTCAGTTCCGCGATCATGCCGGCACCGGAACTGGCCTGCAGTTTGTAGTTCGACAGCCCGTAGTCCTTGATCGCCTGTTCGGTCTTGAGCATCACGCCCGAGCCCGCGTCGATACCCACGATGCGGTTCTTGAAGGTGTCGTCGGTCTTGAGGTCGTCGATGGTCTTGGCCTTGACGTATTCAGGCACGATCAGGCCGATCTTGGCGTCCTTGAAGTTGGGACCGTAGTCGACCACCTTGTCGTTGTTCTTGGCCCAATACTCGCCGTGGGTCACCGGCAGCCAGGCAGAAAGCATCGCATCGAGTTTGCCGGTGGCCACACCTTGCCACATGATCCCGGTGGCCACTGCCTGCAGCTTCACGTCATAGCCCAGTTTCTGCTTGATGACTTCGGCGGCGACATGGGTGGTGGCGACGCTGTCCGACCATCCGTCGACGTAGCCGATGGTGACTTCCTTGGCGGCAGCGCTGGCCCAGCTACATCCCATGGCCAGAACCAGAGCAGCACTGGCTCCGAGAACTTTCTTCATGTTCATTCTGCTTCCCCGATAAGGCTGCGCGCGACGAATGCCGCACGGCATATGTTGGCGTCCTGATCATCGACTTCGCGCGCCGATGATCATGCTCCACCTACGACCTTGAACCGTCGAGAAACGACATGGCCGGGCCTTGCGGTCCGGCCGGGGGAACTCAGCTGCGCATGCCGCGACCACTGACCAGCAACTTCACGCAGGCGAAGTACAGCACCACCGTGGCCACCAGCATGAATGCCACCGCTACGCCGATGCTGATGTCCGAGACGCCAAGGATGCCGTAGCGGAAGGCGTTGACCATGTGCAGCACCGGATTGGCCAGGGACACGGTCTGCCAGAACGGCGGCAGCAGGCTGATCGAATAGAACACCCCGCCCAGGTAGGTCAAAGGCGTGAGGACGAAGGTCGGTACGATGGAAATGTCGTCGAAGTTGCGCGCGAATACCGCGTTGATGAAGCCCAGCATCGAGAAAATCGTGGCGGTCAGCAGCACCACCAGCACGGTGATGCCCAGGTGATGCACCTGCAGATCGGTGAAGAACAACGACAGCGCGGTGACGATGACCCCGACCATCAAGCCGCGCAACACCCCTCCTGCAACATAGCCGATCAGAATGGTGTGCGGTGATAAGGGCGAGACCATCAGTTCCTCGATGGAGCGCTGGAACTTGGCGCCGAAGAAACTCGAGACCACGTTGCCGTAGGAGTTGGTGATCACCGACATCATGATCAGCCCCGGCACGATGTACTCCATGTAGCTGAAGCCACCCATGCCACCGATCTGCTTGCCGATCAGGTTACCGAAGATGACGAAGTACAGCACCATGGTGATGGCTGGCGGCAGCAGGGTCTGCGGCCAGATCCGCGTGAAGCGCCGCACTTCGCGGTAGACGATGGTGTTGAGAGCGACCACATTGGCCTGGAATTCGGAACTCATACCGCGACCTTCCTCAGATTCTTCTCCACCAGAGACACGAACAACTCCTCCAGGCGATTGGTCTTGTTGCGCAGGCTCAGCACCGGAATGTTCAACAGCGCCAGCTGGCCGAACAGCGAGGTGATGCCGATTTCCTTGTCGACCTGCACTTCCAGCGTCTGCGGATTGACCAGCGTGCAGGGGTAGCCTTGCAGTTGCGGCGCTGCGTTCAGCGGCTGGCCCAGATCGAGCAGAAAGGTCTCCACGTGCAGGGTGCCGAGCAGTTCACGCATGCTGGTGTTCTGGACGATGGTGCCGTGGTCGATGATGCCGATGTTGCGGCACAGCTGTTCGGCCTCTTCCAGGTAATGAGTGGTGAGGATGATGGTGATGCCTTTTTCGTTCAGCTCGGTAAGAAAGCCCCACATCGAGCGCCGCAGTTCGATGTCGACGCCGGCAGTGGGCTCATCGAGAATCAGCAGGCGCGGTTCGTGGATCAGCGCCCGAGCGATCATCAGGCGCCGCTTCATGCCGCCCGACAGAGACCGCGACGGCGTATCGCGCTTGTCCCACAAACCCAGTTGGGTCAGGTACTGTTCGGCACGCTGCTTGGCGATCTTGGCTGGAATGCCGTAATAGCCGGCCTGGGTCACGACGATGTCGAAGGTCTTTTCGAACTGGTTGAAGTTGAACTCCTGGGGCACTACGCCGATGCTGCGCTTGAGCGCAGCCGGCTGGCGGTCCAGGTCGTTGCCGAAGATGTTGACGGTGCCGCTGGTCTTGTTGACCAGCGTGGAAAGAATCCCGATGGTGGTCGATTTGCCTGCGCCGTTGGGGCCCAGCAGTGCGAAGAAGTCGCCTTCCGCTACGTCGAGATCAATGCCGCTGAGGGCCTGAAACCCGTTGCCGTAGGTCTTGGTCAACTGTCGAATGGACAGAGCAGAACTCATAAGGGGTCTATACGCCGTGTTGAGAGTGGTGATGAAGTAAGGGCGACTGCGATGATTTGCAACCAGATGTGTAACAACTGACACCATGATGGGCGCGGTGACCGCCCTCGTAAAGTGACTGCTGTCGATAGTGGACATCAGTCCCACGCGTGCCGCGACCGCCCATGCAGATAGGGCCACAGTGGCCAGCGAACGTTCCAGGCAACTGCCTCTGGCCCTCGGCGCCGCGAACTCCCCTACCCTGCAACGGTCACTATCCAGGCAAGTCCCGGATCTGTCCCACACCGAAGCTTACGTGCCTGACCACCGTTTTCCCGTCTGCCGCCGCTGTATCGACGGCAACCGCAGGTGGTTCGTCTCGCCTGGCTTTCACGGAGAAAACACTATGCTGTTGTTGTGGATCGTCGCCCTCGTGGTCGGCATCGCCTGGCTGGCCCATCGCCGCATCGCCGCCCTGCCGGCCATGGGTATCGTCGCCGTGTTTCTTGTGATCATGGGCGCGGCCAGTCACGCGCCCGGCTGGTTGCTGACGCTGTTCTGGCTGTTGCTGATTGCCAGCGCGCTGCCATTGCTGCTGCCGGAGCTGCGCCGCAAGCATTTCAGCGCACCCTTGTTTCGCTGGTTCAAGAAGACCCTGCCGCCGATGTCCGACACCGAGCGCGATGCCATCGACGCCGGCACGGTCTGGTGGGACGGCGAGTTGTTCAGCGGCCGGCCTGACTGGAACACGTTGCTGGCCTACCCCAAGGTGCAGTTGAGCGCAGAGGAACAAGCGTTCATTGACGGCCCGACCGAGCAGCTCTGCGCCATGGTCAGCGATTGGCAGATCGGCCAGGACATGGACCTGCCGCCGGCCGCCTGGGCCCACATCAAAGAGCATGGCTTCTTCGCCCTGATCATTCCCAAGGAATATGGCGGCAAGGGCTTTTCGGCCTACGCCCACTCCCAGGTGGCAATGAAGCTGGCCACCCGCAGCGGCGACCTTGCGTCCACCGTCATGGTGCCCAATTCGCTCGGCCCTGCCGAACTGCTGCTGCACTACGGCACCGACGAGCAGCGCAATCACTACCTGCCTCGCCTGGCCCGCGGCGACGACATCCCCTGCTTCGCCTTGACTGGGCCCCTGGCAGGCTCGGATGCTGGCGCGATGCCCGACGTCGGGGTCATCTGCAAAGGCCAGTGGCAAGGTGAAGAAGTCATCGGCATCCGCCTGACCTGGGAAAAGCGCTACATCACCCTGGGTCCGATCGCGACCCTGCTCGGTCTGGCGTTCAAGGCCCACGACCCCGAGCACTTGCTGGGCGACAAGGAAAACCTGGGCATCAGCCTGGCGCTGATTCCAACCGACACGCCGGGCGTGGAAATCGGTCGTCGCCATTTGCCACTCGGCGCTGCGTTCATGAACGGGCCGAATTCAGGCAAGGACGTGTTCATTCCCCTCGACTACCTGATCGGTGGCCAGCCGATGCTGGGCAAGGGCTGGATGATGCTGATGAATTGCCTGTCGGTGGGTCGCTCGATCTCCTTGCCGGCAGTCGGTACGGGTGCCGCAAAGTACACCAGCCTGGTCACAGGCCAATACGCGCAGATTCGCGAGCAGTTCAACGTCCCGCTGGCGGCCTTCGAAGGTATCCAGGAATCCCTCGCCAGGATTGGTGGCAACGCCTGGCTGATGGACAGCGCCCGCATGCTGACGGCCAATGCGGTGGACCTGGGGGAAAAACCCTCGGTGCTTTCGGCCATCCTCAAGTATCACCTGACCGAGCGTGGCCGCGACTGCATCACTCATGCCATGGATGTCCACGGGGGCAAGGGCATCATCATGGGCCCCAACAACTACCTGGGGCGCAACTGGCAGGGTGCACCGATCTTCATCACCGTGGAGGGCGCGAACATTCTGTCGCGCAACCTGATGATCTTCGGCCAGGGTGCCATCCGCTGCCATCCGTTCGTGCTCAAGGAAATGGCCCTGGCTGGCCGCGAAGACCAGGATCAGGCACTGCTGGAATTCGATGCGCTACTGCTCAAGCACATCGGCTTCGCCGTCGGAAACGCGGCCAGTACCTTTGTCTTGAACCTGGGCTTGGGCCACTTCGAACAAGCGCCTGGCGACCGTCTTGCCCAAGGCTATTTCCGGGCCTTGAACCGGCAGGCAGCTGCCTTTGCCCTGCTGGCGGACCTGAGCATGATGCTGCTCGGTGGCGAGCTGAAGCGTCGCGAGCGGCTGTCGGCGCGCCTGGGCGATGTGCTCAGCTACCTGTACCTGAGTTCTGCAGCGCTCAAGCGCTATCACGACCAGAACTCGCCCGAGCACCTGCGGCCCCTGCTGTGCTGGGCCATGGAAGAAAGCCTGGGCCAGGCCGAGCACGCGCTGGATGGCATCTTGAAGAACTTCCCCAGCAAGGCACTCGGGTATCTGTTGCGTGGCGTAGTCTTCCCGTTCGGTCGTCGACACACTGGGCCTTCCGACAAGCTGGAGGCCGAAGTGGCTGCCATCACCGGCCGCCACAAGGGTGACCCGGCGCTGGAAGAGCTGCTCGCCGGCTGTTACCGCCCACAGGGCGCGGACGATCCGGTCGGCGCGCTCCAGGTTGCCTTTGACCTGCTGCGCGAAAGCCAGCCGCTGCACAGGAAACTGCAACAGGCCTACAAGGCTCGCCAGTTCAGCGCCACACCCGGGCAATCGCTGATCGACGCAGCCTTGGAAGCTGGCATCTTGCAACCCGCCGAGGCGCAGACGTTGCAACAGGCTGAAGCAGCCCGACGCAAGGTGATCGACGTCGACGACTTCGGCAAGGAAGAGCTGCTGCCCACCGCTGGCAAGGTCCGCTGAGGATCTGCGAAAAGACAGCGGGCGCGTGGAGCTTTATACTCCCGCGCCCGTTTCGCTCATGAGGACCCCACCATGGCCATTCACCATCTCGAACACCACCTTGTCCTGCTGGACCACCTGCGCAGCATCCTCGTGGCCTTGGGCGAGGCGGAGCAGGTGCCCGAGGAAAGCCACGCGCTGTTTCTGGAGCGCTTCGATGAGCTGCGTGCGCAACTGCCGGTCGACCCGGTAGAAAGCCAGTACCTGGGCCAGGACATCATGTGCCAGGTCATCACCCGCTACCCGCAGATCGCCCACCTGGTGCCGCGCGACCTGCTGTGGTTCTTCGCCGGTGACTGCCTGCACTACATGCCCGACGAAGAAATCGAGCTGTACCAGGCGCTTGAAGAGCGCCGCTTCGAAGCCGAGGAGAACGACGAACCGTTCGACTGGAATCAGGAGAAGCAGCTGATGGCGATGTCGGGGCCACAAAGTCACCACTGATCCCGCGTCACTTCGCCGTCGCAATGACGGCGAAGGCTGGCATGCATAAGCTGATAACCAAACGCCATTACCCTCTTCGCCGCCACTCTTCTATAGTCGCCCCACCGGAACACCGGCCATGCCCTTCCCCGTTCTCTTCGAGCCGACCGCGCCCCGCGGATGCGTCGGAGACGAGACTTGAAACCATGTCCACCCTCTTCACCCCGCGGCACCTGCTTGCCGCCAGCCTCAGCGTTGCGCTCGGCGTTGCCTTCAGCTTTTCGGCCCACGCCGAAACCCAGCTGCGCATCGGTTACCAGAAGTCCTCGACGCTGATGGTGCTGCTCAAGCAGCAAGGTACGCTGGAGAAGCAACTGGCAGACAAAGGCGTGCGCGTCAGCTGGCACGAGTTCGCCAGTGGCCAGCCGCTGCTCGAAGCGCTCAACGTCGGCAACGTCGACCTGTCGGCAGACGTTGCCGACACGGTACCGGTGTTCGCTCAAGCCGCCGGCGGCAAGCTCACCTATTACGCGTCCGAATCGGCTTCGCCGCAGGCCCAGGCGATTCTGGTTCGGCAGGACTCGCCGCTCAAATCCCTGGCAGACCTGCGTGGCCATACCGTAGCAGTCACCAAGGCGGCAGGGGCTCACTACCTGCTGCTGGCGGCCTTGCGCAAGGGTGATCTGAAGTTCACTGACATCAAGCCGGCCTACCTGACCATCGCCGACGGCCGCGCCGCCTTCGAAAACCAGAAGGTGAATGCCTGGGTGGCGTGGGAACCGTTCCTCAGTGCCGCGCAGCAGCACCAACCCACCCGCGTACTGGCGGGCAGCGAAGGCCTGGCGGCGTACAAGCGCTACTACCTGGCAGGCACGCCTTATGCGAAGGCCAACCCGACGATCCTGAAAACGGTGTTCGACGACTTGGCCGAAACTGGCAAATGGGTCAAGGCGAACCCCGCCGATGCCGCCGCTATTCTCGGACCCCTGTGGGGCAACCTTGACCCGGCGGTGGTGCAGCAAGCCAACGCCCGCCGCAGCTACGACGTGCAGCCTGTCACCCGCGAAGGATTGGCCGAGCAGCAGAAGATCGCCGATGCTTTTCATGAAGAAAAGCTGATTCCCAAGCGGATCGATGCGGTGAACGTGGAGGTGTGGGCGCCGAGCGAGTAATCGATCGGCGAACGTCCTGGATCTGTGCGGCGGCCCCTCACCTGCCGCCGCCAACCGGGCCGGAAAACGCAGCCCAGGAGCAGTTGACTGCCCCGATTACGCAGCAGACAGATGCTCGTAGAGAATGACCGCACCGACCAGCATCAACACGATGCCGCCCACGATTTCCGCGCGCTTGCCCACCACGACGCCCAGTACCCGACCCAGCATCACGCCGATCGTGACCATGACCGTGGTCGCCACGCCGATGGCGCCGGCTGCGATCCAGATGTTCACGTCGACGAACGCCAACCCTACGCCGACCGCCAGGGCATCGATGCTGGTGGCAAAGGCAGTGACGGCCAGAATGGCGAAGGAATGCTGTTGCGGCTTGTCTTCTTCCGGGGCTTCGGCTTTGACGCCGTTGTAGATCATGTGCAGCCCTAGTGCCACCAGCAGCACGAAGGCGATCCAGTGGTCGAAGTCCTGAACGTACTGTGTTGCCGCCTGACCTATGAACCACCCTATCAACGGGGTAATGGTTTCTATCGCGCCGAAGATGACACCGGTACGAAGTGCCTCGGCGAATCGCGGCTTGTGAAGGGTAGCGCCTTTGCCGATGGCGGCTGCGAAGGCGTCGGTGGACATGGCCAAAGCGACGAAAATGATGGAGATGGGATTCACGGTCGAACATCCAGCCGGGCTATGAGTCAACGACGCAAACACACGCCCGGCTTTAGGCATGGATGCATCGTTGGTCTCACCAACCCGAAGGTGTTCGTGCCACGGCTGACCGCCGAGAATGTTGACACGAACGCGCTGAACCGAGGTCCAGAGCAGGCTACTCCCCAACAAGGGACGCCACTGTAAGCAGCGGCACATGAAAATTTCGTGAGCCCGTCTACAGGGGTCAGAGCGACAGCGCCTGACGGCCTATCGAAATCAGTGCGCTGTCATCCTGAGGGGTGTGAATGCGCGCACAGAGCACGTTGCGGTAGTGCCGTTCCAGGGCGTTGCGACGGTCCAATGCCGGGTTGCCGCCGGCTTCGATGGCCAGGGTCACGGCGCGGATGGCCTGATTGCACACCAGGTACTTGACGGCGGGCCAGCGCTCGGTAGGCAGGCGGCCTTCGGCGGCCGATTGCAACAGGGCCTGGTTGGCCAGCAGCAGGCTGTCGATCTCGCCGACCCGCTCCTGGAAGCGCGGCAGCGTCGCCAGGGCGGCACCGAGATTGGCCGGCACGCGGTGCTGCAGCCAGGCAATGAACGAATCCCGAGCGGCTTGGGCGACACCGTCGTAGACACTGGACATCAGCACCGCCATCCACAGCAGGCCTTCGCCGTCCAGTTCCGCCTGCGGCGTGCTGGCCGGACTTACGCTGACCGCTTGGTCGAACGGTACCAGCACGTCATCGAAGACCACGTCGTGGCCGCACGTGGCACGCATCCCCAGGTGGTCCCAGGTGTCTTCGATGGTGATTCCAGGAGTGTCTCGATGCACCAGCCAAGAACCCACCAACGGATCGTCATCGTCGCTGCGCGCCCACACCAGCAGCCAGGTCAGGCCGTGGCTGCCGGTGGAATAGATCTTGCGGCCGCCCAGTCGCCAGCCCTCGGCGGAACGTCGCGCCACGGTGTTGGGCAGGCCGCCGCGGGCCGGCGTGCCCAGTTCGGGCTCGACCCGCAGCGAGTTGATCAGCGCCCCGCTTTCCACGGCGTCCAGCGCCAGGCGCTGCTTCCACCCCTGAGGCCAACGCTCGCTCTGATGCAAGCGGGCTTGCTGCAGGTACTGCATGACCAGAATCAACGCCGTGGCCGGCTCGCCCTTGGCGACTGCGGCCACCACTTTCTGCGCTGTGGCCAGGTCGGCCCCACCGCCACCATAGGCCGTGGGCACGGTCAGCGCGAGCAGGCCGAGGCTGTGCAGGTGGTCGATGTTGTCTTGGGGAAACTCGCCACTGCGGTCGTAGCGCTCGGCGTGCAGAGCCATTCGCTCGGTAAGCGCGGCCAGGGCGATGGGGTCGAGTGGGGTCATGGGAAAACTCCGTCGTGCGGTTCGATAACGGCAGGCCGCCGACGGCACGACTCACCGCACGGCACATTGATTCGAGCCAATCTACCTAATCGCCGTTACATGAGTAAAGCTCATTTTAGGCATATCCTAATATGCGAAAAGCGCACTTAGCTCGCCACATCAGTCCGTATTCATGCCGCGCGCCACGGTTTCCCCGAACAAGCGAATCGCGCCTTGCAGGTTGCCTACGAAAGCCGCATGCACCAGCCACAGATCGACCATGGGTTTGAAATCCGACACCTGCAGAACCTGCAGTTCGTCGCGGTGGCGGCTGTGCTGCAACAGCGGTGCCGGGACCAGACCCAAGCCCATGCCGCTGGCCGCCAGACCCAGTTGCAGGTCGGTGCCGAAAGTCTCCAGATTGAGTTTCAGACTCAGGCCTTGCTCGGCCAAAGCGTGCGAGAGGCCAGCGCGAAAGCCGCAGCCATCGGGATTCAGCACCCAACCCTCGCCTTGGCAGTCGGCCAGCCTGCAGCGTTTGCCGAAGTCCAGGCCCTTGGCCCCGACCACCAGCAGCGGCATGCGTGCCAGCGAGTGGCCCACCACGCCGTCGGGGAACACCTTGCCTGCCGGGAACAACGCCGCCGCCGCATCCAGCTCACGGTGCTGGATACGCTGGACCAGCTGTCCACCCCAGCCGTGGGCGACCTGCACGTGCAAATCGACGAAGCGCTGCTTCAAGGCGTGCAGGGCATCAAGCAGCACGGCGTCGCCGACCGTCTGCGGTACGCCCAGGCGCAGAGTGCCGGAGGGCGCTGCGTCTTCGGCCACCAGCTCGTGCAGCGAATCGACCTCGCGCATCACGCCTTGGCAGCGTTCGTACACGCGCAGGCCGATAGCGGTGGGTTTCATCGGCTTGGTGTGGCGGTCGAGCAGAATCGCGCCCAGCGACTCTTCAAGACTCTGCAGACGCCGGGTGACGGCGGACTGGGTCAGCTGCAGAGATTCGGCGGCCACGCTCAGTGACTGCAGGCGCACCACTGCCAGGAACGCTTGGATGTCATCTATCTTCATTCGCTTTTCGCATATTAGCTTATGAACAAATTGAATTTCGGGAAGCTTAATCCCTTTGCTAGGGTAATAACGAATCTGTTCGAGGGCTACTGAAATGACTCATCCACTGCGCTATGACCGCTTTCGCCAGTTCGTCGGCGACCTGGCCGAGCTGCTCGATCGCGACTCGAGCGAGCCTGCGGTGCTGGAACAGGGCGCGGTTTTGCTGCAGCGGCTGGTCAGCCACGACGACTGGTTGCCGACCATCGCGGCCCAGCCCGATCCGCAGCGCTATCAACAATTCCTGCTGCACGCCGATGCGCGCCAGCGCTTTTCGGTGGTGAGCTTCATCTGGGGCCCAGGCCAGAGCACACCGATCCACGACCATCGCGTCTGGGGATTGATCGGCATGTTGCGCGGCGCCGAATACTCCCAGGGGTTCAGCCGTGCCAGCGATGGTCGCCTGTTGCCCGACGGCGCGCCGATCCGCCTGGGGCCAGGCCAGGTCGAAGCGGTATCGCCCAGCATCGGCGACATCCATCAGGTGAGCAATGCCTTCGACGACCGTGTGTCCATCAGCATTCATGTCTACGGCGCCAATATCGGCGCCGTAGCGCGCGCCGTGTACAGCGAAAGCGGCGAAGAAAAGCCCTTCATTTCCGGTTATTCCAATGTGGGCATTCCCAACTTCTGGGACTTGTCCAAAGAGAGCCCGCCTAAAGAGAGTTCACCCGCATGAGCCAGATTGCCGTACGCCCCTACTCCACCCTGCGCCAGGCACTGCTGGACGGCCAGGAAGTGGCATTGATTGATGTACGCGAAGAGGCGCCTTTCGCCGAGGCTCACCCACTGTTCGCTGCCAACATACCGCTGTCCCGGCTGGAGCTGGACATCTACGCGCGGGTACCGCGCCGCGATACGGCGATCACCGTCTATGACGACGGCGAGGGCCTTGCCGCCGTGGCCGCGCAACGCTTGCAAGCGCTCGGTTATACCGATGTGGCGCTGCTGCAAGGCGGGCTTGCCGGTTGGCGCGATGCGGGCGGCGAGCTGTTTCGCGACGTCAACGTCCCGAGCAAGGCTTTCGGCGAACTGGTCGAAAGCCTGCGACATACGCCTTCACTGACCGCCGAGCAAGTGCAGGCACTGCTGCAAAGCCAGGCCGATGTGGTGGTGGTCGACGCACGCCGTTTCGACGAATACCAGACCATGAGCATTCCGGGCGGCATCAGTGTGCCGGGCGCCGAACTGGTGCTGCGCATCGGCGAACTGGCGCCCGATCCGCAAACCCGGGTAATCGTCAACTGCGCCGGTCGCACCCGCAGCATCATCGGCACGCAGTCGCTGGTCAATGCGGGCATTCCCAACCCGGTGTCGGCACTGCGCAACGGCACCATCGGCTGGACACTGGCAGGTCAGACACTGGAGCACGGCCAACAGCGTCGCTTCGGCGAAGTGGCCGAGCACACCCGCGCGGCAGCGGCGCAGTCGGCACGCGTCGTGGCAGACAGGGCCGGCGTGCAACGCGCGACGCTTGCAGCGCTGGCCCGTTGGCAAACCGAACAGAGCCGCACCACCTATGTGTTCGACGTGCGCACCCCGGAAGAATACGCGGCCGGGCACCTGCCTGCGGCGCGCTGCACACCGGGCGGTCAACTGGTGCAGGAGACCGATCATTTCGCCAGCGTGCGCGGTGCACGGCTGGTGCTGGTGGACGACGACGGCGTACGCGCCAACATGAGCGCCTCGTGGCTGGCCCAGATGGGCTGGGACGTGTCCGTGCTGGACGATGCGCAATCCAGCGATTTCACGGCCACCGGCGCCTGGCAGCCGCCGCTGCCGACCCTGCCCGATGCCGAGACAGTCAGCCCCGCAACACTTGCCCAGTGGCAAGCTGACGGTGATACCCAGGTATTCGATTTCACCAGCAGCGCCAACCATGTGCAGCGCCATATTGCCGGTGCCCACTGGGCCCTGCGCGCGCAGTTGCCCCAGGCCCTGGAGAACGTGCCCGTGGCCGAACGCTACGTGGTGACCTGCGGCAGCGGGCTGCTGGCGCGCTTCGCCGTGGCCGATCTGCAGGCGTTGACCGGCAAGCCGGTATTTCTTCTCGAAGGTGGCAATGCCGCCTGGGTAGAGCAAGGCCTGCCGGTGGAAACAGGCGAGCGCCATCTGGCCGTGCCCCGCAGCGACCGCTACCGGCGGCCCTACGAGGGCACCGACAACCCCCGCCAGGCCATGCAAGGCTATCTGGATTGGGAGTTCGGTCTGGTCGAACAACTGGCCAACGACGGCACCCACGGCTTCAAGGTGATCTGACACCGCCGTACCCCTTACCTCACTGGCTGCTCGGGACCTGATGAAACCGGACCGAGCGGCGATCGCACTCATGTGCCGTCGCCGCCGGTCTGCACGTTTTTCAGGAGAGACCCGATGACTTCGTTGTCCGTTCTGCACGATTCCACGCCCACGCTGCGCCAGCGTGTCACGCCGCAGGAATGGGAGGTGCGCGTAAAGCTTGCGGCTGCCTATCGCCTGGCCGCGCAGCTGCGCTGGACCGATCATATCTATACGCATTTCTCGGCCCGCGTGCCGGGCGATCAGGAACACTTCCTGATCAACGCCTTCGGCCTGCTGTTCGATGAAATCACCGCGTCCAATCTGGTCAAGGTGGATATCGACGGTGAGCTGATCGACGATCCGCTGGGGCTGGGCATCAACCACGCAGGCTACGTGATCCACAGCGCCATCCACCGCGCACGCCCCGACCTCAAAGCGGTGCTGCACACTCATACCCGCGATGGTGCGGCAGTGTCGGCCCAGCGCAACGGCTTGCTGCCGTTGTCCCAGCACGCGCTGCTCTACTACAGCCGCGTGGCCTACCACGGTTATGAAGGCATAGCGCTGGATCTGGACGAACAGACGCGCCTGGTCCGCAACCTGGGTGACAGCAACATCCTCATCCTGCGCAACCACGGCCTGTTGACCGGAGGCGTCAGTGTCGAGCACGCCTTCCGCGAACTGCATGGGCTGGAACGGGCCTGCAACATCCAGATCGCCGCCCAGGCCGGCGGCAATGCCGACCTGCTGCTGGCGCCGCAGGCGGCCATCGACAAAGTGCACCAGCAGTCCGCCAGTGCAGCCAGCGGCGACAACCCCAAGATCCAACTGCACTGGGACGCCCTGATCCGTCAGCTGGACCGCGAGGGCCAAGACTATGCCACCTGAAATCGCCTCTGCACCGATCGCCAGAGCACCCATTCACATGCTCGAAGTCACGCCCAGCGCAGCCCGCCGCGGCGTGCGCGTGCCGGGCTTCGTGCTCAGGCTGCTGAGCCCGCTGGCGATCCTGGTGCTGTGGGAGCTGGCTTCCCGGGCCGGGCTGATTCCACCGCGCATCATCGCCGCGCCGTCGAGCATTGCCGTGACATTCTGGGCCCTGACGGTCAGCGGCGAACTGCCCATGCACCTGCTGATCTCCCTGCAGCGGGCGGTGTCGGGGCTGGCCATCGGGGTGGTGATCGGCACCGTCGCCGCTTTGTTCACCGGGTTGTCGCGACGTGGCGAGGTGCTGCTCGACTCGCCCATGCAGATGCTGCGCACCGTACCGTCGCTGGCGCTGGTACCACTGTTCATTCTGTGGTTCGGCATCGGCGAATTCACCAAGGTCGCGCTGATCGTCATGGGCACCACCTTTCCGGTGTACCTGAACCTGTTCGCCGGCATCCGCAGCATCGACCCCAAGCTGATCGAAGCCGGCAACACCCTGGGGCTGAACCGTCGCGAACTGGTGTGGCACGTGATATTGCCCGGTGCGCTGCCTTCGTTCTTCGTCGGCCTGCGCTATTCGCTGGCGATTTCCTGGCTGGCGCTGGTGTTCGTCGAGCAGATCAACGCCACCTCCGGCATCGGCTTCCTGGCCAGCGACGCACGCGACTTCATGCGCACCGACATCATCGTCATCTGCCTGCTGGTGTACAGCCTGCTGGGGCTGGTGATCGACGGCATCATCCGCGCCCTGGAGCACTATGCCCTGGCCTGGCGCCCCTCCTTCGTGAAGAGCTGATCCCATGACCGCACACACCCTGACCCGCCCATTGCACCCTCAACCCGCCGTCAGCCTGCAGAACGTGGTGCGCCAGTTCGGCACCAGCCGTGTCATCGACGGCCTGGACCTGGACATCGCACCCGGCGAGTTCGTTGCCCTGCTGGGCGCCAGCGGCTCGGGCAAGACTACCCTGCTGCGCTCGCTGGCCGGGCTCGACCCGATCGAGGGCGGCCGCCTGCTGGTGCCCGCGGCACGCTCGGCGGTGTTTCAAGAACCGCGCCTGATGCCGTGGAAGCGCGTGTGGAAGAACGTCACCCTGGGCGTGCGCGACCCCCAGGCCCGCGAGCGTGCGGTCAAGGCGCTGACCGAAGTGGGCCTGGCGCACCGGTTGGACGCCTTTCCCGCCACCTTGTCCGGCGGTGAAGCCCAGCGCGTGGCATTGGCACGCAGCCTGGTGCGCGAGCCTCGCCTGCTGTTGCTCGACGAACCCTTCGCGGCCCTCGATGCCCTTACCCGCATTCGCATGCATCAGTTGATCATCGATCTGTGGCGTGCCCACGGGCCTGCGGTGCTGCTGGTCACCCACGATGTCGAGGAAGCGATCCTGCTGGCCGATCGCATCATCGTGCTCAAGCAGGGGCGGATTGCCGAAGCACTGCCCATCGGGCTGGATCGCCCTCGAGAAAAAGGTACCCCGGCCTTCAATGCCATTCGCCGACGCCTGCTGGGGCTGCTGGGCGTGGAAGCCGGCCCGCCTCAGGTGGCCGATGGGCCCTTGCCGCTGGCCAGCAGACCAAGAGCGCTCGCGACCTGAATCGAGGTGGGGCCATTCGCGGGCAGAGCCCCGCTCCCACAAGGAGTGCAGCAGACATTCGGGCACCACCAACCCTGTGGGAGCGGGGCTCTGCCCGCGAAGGCCCCCACCCCAAACCCAAGCCGATCACAGCACTGAAAAGGACCCTCACCCATGCCCCACCCAGCCCCCTCATCGGCTTCGAACCCACCTACACGCCCCCGCCTGCTGGCGCTCGGCGTACTGCTCGCAACACTTGTGGGCTGCTCCCCCTCGGCCCCCGAGCAGGCCGACAAGACTTTGAAGATCGCCTTCTTCGGCGACAACACCACCCTGGTCAGTGTCGACCCTTTCCAGGTCTATTGGCTCGAACACCGCGTGCTGCTGCGCAACGTCGCCGAATCACTGACCGACCAGGACCCGGACAGTGGCAAGATCATTCCCTGGTTGGCCAAGAGCTGGGACATCAGCGACGACGCCCTGAGCTACACCTTCCAGCTGCGTGACGACGTCACCTTCAGCAATGGCGAGCGCTTCGACGCCAACGCCGTGAAGGCCGCCTTCGACAGCGACAAGGCATTCGCCAAGGAGCTGCCGGCGACCTTCGGTGCGACCTACCTGGCGGGCTACGACCACGCCGAAGTGCTCGACGACTTCACCGTCAAACTGGTGCTGTCGCGACCCAACGCAGGTTTCCTGCAGGCCACCTCCACCACCAACCTGGCGATCCTCGCGCCGGCCTCCTACCAGTTGACGGCCAAGCAGCGCTCGCTTGGCCAGATCATCGGCACCGGGCCGTTCGTGCTCGAGCACTACACGCCGGAGAGCGGCGCCCGACTGACCCGTCGACCGGGTTACCACTGGGCGTCGGCGAACATGAAGAACAAGGCCGACGCCCATCTGGAGGCCGTGGAAATCAGCTACATCGCCGAGGAAAGCGTGCGCAATGGATTGTTCCTGCAGGGCAAGGTCGATGTACTGTGGCCGCGCAATCCGTTCTCGGAAGTCGACCTCAAGCTGTACCAGAGCAAGGGCGCTACCATTCAGAGCCGCGCCTTGCCCGGCCCCGCGCTGAACCTCTACCCCAACACCCGCAACGGCCGTGTACTGGCCGACAGGAAAGTGCGCCAGGCGCTGCTCAAGGCCATCGACCGCAAGAGCTACGCCAGCACCGTGTACAACGCCGATTTCCCCGTCGTCAACGGTGTGTACGACAGCACCACGCCGTACTTCAAGGCCCAGGGCGCCAAGCTTGGCTACGACGCTGTCGGCGCCGCACGCTTGCTGGACGAGGCAGGCTGGGCACCGGCTGCTGATGGCTATCGACACAAGGACGGCAAGCGCCTGAGCCTGGCCTACAACATCAACGGCAGTGAAACGGCCGGCGATGTGCTGGTGCAGGATCAACTGCGCAAGGTCGGTATCGACCTGAAACTCAATGTGGTGACCCGCGCCGAATGGACCGCCGCCAATGCCCAGGGCAACTACGACCTGACGTCCACCTACATGACCCGCGCCGACCCGATCATCCTGCAGACCATTCTCGATCCGCGCAGCGCCAACAGCTCGACCCTGGCCACCAATACCTACGAGCCGGCGACCCTGAACCGGGCCACCGCGCTGTTCGACGCTGGCATCACTGCGACTGCGGCCGAGCAGCGGGCCAAGGCGTACGGCGACCTGCAGGACTTGCTGGTAGACGAGGCCTCGGCCATCCCGATCTACGAGCGTGTCTGGCAGGCGGCCACGGCTGCTCGGGTGAAGAACTTCCACTGGACTGCAGAGGGCTTCGCCTTCCTCGGTGACATCGAGGTCGGCACGCCATGAACCGTTACCTGCTGGGGCGTGTCGGCCAGGCGCTGCTAGTGCTGTGGGGCGCCTATACCATCACCTACTTCATCCTCTACCTGCTGCCCGGCGACACGCTGTCGATCATGCTCAGCGCCTCGGGCCTGGAAGTCGATGCGCTGTCACCGGCGGACCTGGCCAAGGCGCGTGCCTACTACGGGCTGGATCGCGGGCTGTTCGAGCAGTACGTGCATCTGCTCTGGCAGGCCCTGCACGGTGACTTCGGCCAGTCGCTGTCGCTCAACCGCCCGGTGACTGCGCTGCTGGCCGAGCGCCTGCCACAAACCCTTACCCTGGCGGGCACCGCCATCGTGCTGTCGTTGATCGGCGGCATTGGCCTGGCCTACCTGACCGCCTACGTGCGCTGGCAACCCCTGCAATCGGCCATGGCGCGCCTGCCGTCGCTGGGGTTCTCGGTGCCGGTGTTCTGGCTGGGCCTGCTACTGATCCAGGTGTTCGCCTTCGGCCTGGGCTGGTTCCCCGCCACCGGCAGTCAGGGCCTGGACAGCCTGGTGCTGCCGGCCATCACCCTGGCGATCCCCAGCGCAGCGGTGTATGCCCAGGTGCTGCAACGCGGATTTCAGCACGTGTGGCGCGAGCCCTACATCACCACGGCCTACGCCAAAGGTCTGAGCCGCGCCCAGGTGCAGTACCGCCACGGCCTGAAGAACGCGGCATTGCCGATTCTCACGCTGTTCGGCCTGCAGGTCGGCAACACCGTGTCGGGTGCGGTGCTGGTGGAAACCATCTTCAGCCGCAACGGTGTCGGGCGCCTGGCGCAGGAAGCCGTGCTGCGCCAGGACATTCCAGTGGTGCTGGCAATCGTTGCGATCTCGGCGGCCGCTTTCGTGGTGGTGAACCTGCTGGTAGACCTGCTCTACCCGATGCTCGACCCCCGTATCACCCACGCGCCCCGCGCGCCCAGTGCGGCCTAGGCCTGCAAAGGATTCCGCTCATGCCTTCATCCAACGCCGTGCGCAACCTCGACCGTCGGTTCGCCTCGCCGTCGATACAACGCTTGCCGGCCACAACGCCATCCGCGCCATCGCCAGCCGCGACCGCGACGCCATGGCGACGACGCAGTCGCTGGTCACGCCTGCTCAGCGCTTCACGTCCTCTGTTGCGCCGGCCCGGCTTCATGCTGGCCGCGCTGGTAGTCGCTTTCGCCTTGCTGGCTGCGCTGGCACCGGGTGTGCTGAGCGGGTTCGATCCCAATGCCACGGCGCCGCTGGCCAAGCTCACCGCGCCCAACGCCACCCATTGGTTCGGCACCGACGAGCTGGGCCGCGATCTTTATACCCGCGTGATCCACGGCGCCAGCCTATCGATTCAGGCAGCACTGCTGGCGGTTGGCCTGGCCCTGCTTGGTGGCTTGAGCCTGGGCGTGCTGTCGGGGTTCGCCGGGGGCCGCGTGGATGCGCTGATCATGCGCGTCATCGACGTGCTGCTGGCCCTGCCCGGCTTGTTGCTGGCCCTGGCCATCGTCACCGCCATCGGCTTCGGCACCTTGCCGGTAGCCCTCGCCGTGGGTGTGGGGATCATTCCCGGTTTTGCCCGCACCACCCGCGCCGAGGTGCTGCGCGTGAAGACCCTGCCTTACGTGGAAGCCGCCCGCTTGGGCGGCGCGAGCTGGTTGCAGACGTTGTGGCGGCACATCCTGCCCAACGCCTGGGGGCCCGTGGCCGTGCTCGCCACCCTGGACTTCGGCGCCGCCATTCTGGCCACCGCAGGCCTCAGCTTCCTGGGTTTCGGCGCCGCGCCACCGGCGCCGGAATGGGGCACGCTGATCGCCACCGGCCGGCATTTTCTGATCACCGCGCCATGGGTAGCGTTGTTGCCCGGCGCCTTTGTCGTGGCGGTGGTGTTCAGCCTCAATCACCTGGCCCGCACCCTTGAAGAGATCAAGCGATGAACGCGCTCATTGAAGTCCACAACCTGGGCATCGCCTACCGCCAAGGTTCGCAGCAAACCCAAGCGGTGACCGATGTATCGTTCAGCCTGGCCCAGGGCGAGACCCTGGCCATCGTCGGAGAATCGGGCTCGGGCAAGACCACTGTGGCCAACGCTATCCTCGGCTTGCTGCCCGACAGCGCCGTGCTCACCGCCGGTCGGCTGTTGGTGGCCGGACAGGACCTGAGCCAGGCCAGCGAACGTGCCAAGCGCCAACTGCGCGGCCGCACCATCGGTCTGGTACCACAAGACCCGATGGTCAGCCTCAACCCCACCCAGCGCATCGGCGGGCAGATCGCCGAAGCACTGGTGCTGGCCAGAGGTGGACGCTACCGGGGGGTAGACAACGATGTCAGCGAGCTGCTCGCCCAGGTCGGTCTGGACAACCCGACGCTGCGCGCCCGGCAGTACCCTCACGAGCTGTCAGGCGGCATGCGCCAGCGCGTGCTGATCGCCATCGCACTGGCCGGCAACCCGCGACTGATCATCGCCGATGAGCCGACCAGTGCGCTGGATGTGACCGTGCAGCAGCGGATTCTCGATCATCTCGAGGGGCTGGTGCGCGAGCGTGGCATCTCGTTGCTGATCATCACCCATGACCTGGGTGTTGCCGCCGACCGCGCCGACCGGGTGCTGGTGATGAAGTCCGGGAAGCTGGTCGAGCACGGCACGCCACACCAGGTGCTGGCCAATCCGACCCAGCCTTACACCCGCGCTTTGATCGCCGCCGCGCCGGCCTTCGCCGAGCCCCGCGCACCGCGTACTGCGGCTGCGCCAGGGCAACCGCCGCTGCTGGCGCTGACTGCGGTGAACAAGCATTACCGGCTGCCGCGGATGCGTGGCCAGGCCGACAGCTTCCAGGCGCTGGCCGATGTCAGCTTCAAGGTCTGCGCCGGGCAGACCCTGGGTATCGTCGGCGAATCGGGCTCGGGCAAGAGCACAGCGTTGCGCATTGCCTTGGGGCTGGAGAAGGCCGACAGCGGCCGCATCGAGTTTGCCGAGCAGGACGTGACCGACTTCGGCTGGCGTCAATTCCGACCGTTGCGTCGGCGTATGCAACTGGTGCAGCAGAACCCGTTCGCAGCGCTGGACCCGCGCCTGTCGATCTTCGACAGCATCGTCGAACCTCTGGTGTCGTTCGGCCTGGCCCGAGGGGCGGAGCTCGATCGGGCTGCGCGTGAATTGATCGAACGAGTGCATCTGCCGGCCCACTTCCTCGACCGCTTGCCCAGGGAGCTGTCCGGCGGCCAGCGCCAGCGGGTGGCCATCGCCCGGGCCCTGGCGCTGCAGCCCGATCTTCTGCTGCTGGACGAGCCGGTGTCGGCGCTGGACGTCTCGGTGCAGCGGCAGATCCTCGATCTGCTCGACGAGCTGCAACGCGAGCTGGGCATCGCCTACGTCATCGTCTCCCATGACCTGGCAGTGATCGCCAATGTGGCCGATGAGGTGCTGGTGATGCGCCAGGGCCGCATCGTCGACCAAGGCCCCACTGCGCAGCTGTTCAACCATCCGGGGAACGCCTACACCCAGGCGCTGCTGGACGCCGTCCCCGGCAAGCGCCAACGCGCCCTGGCCTGATCCACGCATCTCAGTCCCCGTAGGAGCGGTCATCGGCCGCGAAGAAGACACCGCGGTCTGCCTGACCCACCGCAGCGCCCCTTCGCGGCCACGGACCGCTCCTACGCGAGACGCCTACACTGGAATATGCTAGCCACGCATATTCAACCGACAACAGAATTCATAAAAAGAATAATTACCATAGAACTAAATGTCATTTCACAGCGCCTCGTTAGAGCTTTAGCTTGAATGCAGACCGACCCCTCGCCTGGTGGAGGTAACTCAATCCCTCTTCAGGAGTCGCTGTCCATGACCCGTTCCCGTGTCCTTACTTTCGTCCTGGCCGTGGGGCTGCTGGCCACCGGGCCCATGGCCTGGGCCGACAAGCTCGAACCCCTGCGCGTTGCCAATCAGAAATCCACCCTGAAGCTGCTGCTCACCGCCGCCGGAGAGCTCAAGAACGTTCCCTACCCCATCGAGTTCTCGGAATTCGCAGCCGCCGCGCCGCTGGGCGAAGCGCTGAACGCCGGCGCGGTGGACGTGGGCTATCTGGGCGATGCGCCATACGTCTTCGCGCTGGGTTCAGGTGCGCCGCTCAAGGCCGTCAGCATCACCCATTTCGAAGGCCGCTACACCACGTCCATTCTGGTACCCAAAGACTCGCCCCTGCAATCGGTCGCCGACCTCAAGGGCAAGCGCGTCGTCACCAACCGTGGCTCCATCGGGCACTTCCTTGTGATCAAGGCGCTGCGCGACGCAGGCTTGAAGACCGCCGACATCACCTTCGTCAACCTGCTGCCCAGCGATGCGCAAGGCGCCCTGCAGTCCGGCGACGCCGACGCCTGGTCGACATGGGACCCCTACACCACCATTGCGCTGAACCAGGGCAACGCCCGCATCCTGCGCAAGGGCACCGACCTGTTGACCAACAACACCTACCTGGTCGCCACCCAGCAAGCCACTGAAACCAAGCGCGCGCAGGTCGAGGATTTCGTCGTGCGCCTGGAACGCGCCTATCAATGGGCCAACACTCACCACGACGAGTTCGCCGCAGCCCAGGCCCAAGTTACCCGCCTGCCCTTGGCGGTGCACCTGGCCTCGGTCAACGAGACCCGCTACACCCGCGCCGAGATCACCGACGCAGTGATCGCCGACCTGCAGCACACCGCCGACATCTATCTGGAGGAAGGTGTGCTGGCCCAGCCAGTCAAGGTCGCCCCAGGCTTCGACAAGCACTTCAACGACTTCCGCGCACCCACCCAAACCCCGCTGGCCAGCGCGCCATAACAGGAGATTTCCATGAGCACACGACAACTGAAACTGGGCGCCATGATCCACGGTGTGGGGCACGGCTGGGGCGAGTGGCGCCATCCTCAGGCACTGGCCGACGCCAGTACCAACCTGCGCTACTACCAACAGCAGGCCCGCCTGGCCGAAGACGCCCGCTTCGACTTCGCCTTCATCGCCGACAGCCTGCATATCCACGAACGCTCAAGCCCGCATTACCTCAATCGCTTCGAGCCCCTGACCCTGCTCTCGGCGCTGGCCGCCACCACCGAGCACATCGGCCTGGTCGCCACCATCACGGTCAGCTACACCGAACCCTACCAAGTGGCGCGGCAGCTCGCGTCGCTCGACCACATCAGTGGCGGCCGCGCCGGCTGGAACGTGGTCACCTCCTGGCTGTCCGGCACCGCCGACAATTTCAGCAAGGCCGAACATCCGCCCCATGCCGTGCGCTACCAGATCGCCAGGGAGCACGTGGATGTGGTCAAGGGGCTGTGGGATTCCTGGGAAGACGACGCCTTCACCCGCAACAAGGCCACCGGCGAGTTTTTCGACCGCAGCAAGCTGCACGCGCTGAACCACCAGGGCGAATTCTTCCAGGTCAAGGGACCGCTGAACATCGCCCGCTCGCGCCAGGGTCAACCGGTGATTTTCCAGGCCGGCGTTTCCGAGGACGGCCGCAACTTCGCCGCGCAGAATGCCGATGCGATCTTCTGCCGGCACGAGTCGTTCACCGAGTCGCACGCCTATTACCAGGACCTCAAGCAACGTGCGGCGAAGGCCGGTCGCAACCCGGACAAACTGTTCATCCTGCCCGGCATCAGCCCGATCGTGGGGCGTGACCGCGACGAGGTCGAGCGCCGCTATCAGGAAGCTGCAGACCTGGTGGGCATCGAAGACGCCATCGTCGCCCTCGGCCGTCCGTTCAACGACTACAACTTCACCGGCCACGATCTGGACGCGGCCTTCCCCGATCTGGGCGACCTGGGCGCCAACAGCCACAAGGGCACGTCCGAGCGTATCAAGCACGTTGCCCGTGAGGAGAACCTGACCTTGCGCGAAGTGGCGCTGCGCTTTGCCAAGCCCGACCGGGATTTCGTCGGCCTGCCCGAAGAAGTCGCCGACGCCGTGCAAGCCTGGTTCGAAGGTCACGCCGCCGATGGCTTCATCATCAACTCGCTGTTGCCCGACGGCCTCGAATACTTCACCCGCTACGTGGTGCCGATCCTTCAGCAACGCGGCCTGCTGCGCACCGAGTACCCCGGCCTGACCCTGCGCGACAACCTCGGCCTGGAGGTGCCGGCCAATCGCAACGCAACCCCGCGCCGCAACGAAGAAGTGGCCTGAATTCCCTTTCCCCACCCGCCGTGGCCGTGGGCTCCGGCACTCGATTGCAAAGGACATCTGCCATGTTTGCCGAAAAAATACCGCGCCCTGCCACGGCGATCCGAGCCACTGCGCTGGAGCCGACCATCGGCGCGCAGATCGAGGGCGTGGATCTGCGACGCCCACTCGACGCGCACGCCCGTGATGAAATACGTGCCTTGCTGCTCAAGCACAAAGTGTTGTTCTTCCGTGACCAGCACATCGATACCGCCCAGCAACTGGCGTTCGCCCGCCAGTTCGGCGAGCTGTACCAGCATCCGACCACCCAGAAGCAGGACCACGAGCGTCCCAACGCCCACCTGATTCTGGGAAGTGAAGCCCGTGACCGTTATGGCGATGCACGCAAGGGCCGCTGGCATACCGATACCAGCTGGATGCTCAAACCGACCTTCGGCGCGGTGCTGCGAGCGGTGTCACTGCCCGAATGCGGTGGCGATACGCTCTGGGCCGACACCGGCCTGGTGTACCGCAGCCTGCCGAAGGCACTGCGCGAGCGCATCGACAATGCCTTCGTCACCCACAACTTCAAACCCGCGCTGGACAAGGTCGGCTACAACTACCCGATCCTCGCGCACCCACTGGTGCGTACGCATCCGGAAACGGGCGAAGATGCGTTGTTCATCAACTTTTCAATGTCACCGCTGATTCTGGGTCTGTCACTGGAGGAAAGCCGCGAGATCGTCGGCCTGTTGCTCAAAGAAGTGAGCAACCCCGAGTACCAGGTGCGCTTCAAGTGGCAAGCCGGAGATGTAGCGTTCTGGGACAACCGTGGGGCATTGCATTACCCGGTGTACAACTACGGTGATTTCCCGCGGGCAATGGAACGGGTATTGATTGCCGACGACGACATTCCCCATCGGCGCCGGGCTGATCCGGATAAATCGCGCTGAACCCTTCGCGGCCGCTGACCGCTCCTACGGTCGGCTCTACTGCGTAGGAGCGGTCATCGGCCGCGAAAGGCACGCCACGGTGCATGACTCATAAATCACACACGAACAAAAACGCCGCTCATATCTGAGCGGCGTTTTCATTGAATTTGGAGCGGGAAACGAGACTCGAACTCGCGACCCCGACCTTGGCAAGGTCGTGCTCTACCAACTGAGCTATTCCCGCAAATGGCGTCCCCTAGGGGACTCGAACCCCTGTTACCGCCGTGAAAGGGCGGTGTCCTAGGCCACTAGACGAAGGGGACACGCTGACCGAAACACATGGTGTGTATTCCGGCGCCCAGACCCATATCCGAAGACTGGATGCTGGTTTCACTCAGTGCCGCCCGAAGGCCACACTGCTTAAACTGGAGCGGGAAACGAGACTCGAACTCGCGACCCCGACCTTGGCAAGGTCGTGCTCTACCAACTGAGCTATTCCCGCAATGGCGTCCCCTAGGGGACTCGAACCCCTGTTACCGCCGTGAAAGGGCGGTGTCCTAGGCCACTAGACGAAGGGGACACGCTACAACTTCACTCCCTGCCGCGCTTCGCTGTGTGCTTTACGCTGCAAGTGGCGCGCATTCTATGGATGCTTTCGAGGGTCGTCAACCCCCTGTTATAAATTTATTTAAATCAATGACTTCACCGTGCTTTCCGGGTCATCCGGCCATGCTCGATGAAGCAGCGAGACAAGTGGACATGAATAAGCTTTTGACACCAGTAATAGCACAACGCCATAGTTGCGAGAGGCACCGCTGGTGTCTCTATAAATGCGTTGCAGCGTGTTGTGCTATCGGTGTCGGCAGACCGGCCCTACACTTCAACCTCACTCAACCTCGAGAGCTCCCCGGTGACTCCACTCATGATCACCCTGTTCATCGTAACGGGGATCGCCATCCTTATCGTCATCGGCCTGCTCAACAATATGGTCGAGAGCAACAAGCTGGCCAAGGCGCGCGACAAGCTCGAGCTCACCGACCGCCTGCGCCGCTGCGGCCGCATTGGCGAGACGTTCCCTGGTCAACTGATGACCCCTGCCCTCAAGCAACTGCTCACCCGGCTCGAACTGAATATCAGCCAGCGCCTGTTGCTGCTCGACAGGCAGAACGCGCCGCTCAAGACTCGCCTTGAAGAGTTGCAAGGTGAGATCGCCAAGGGCGATGACATTGCAATCGGCAATCCGCCCTTCCCGATCTTGACCGAAGACCAGGCCAAGGAAGTCCGCTTTCTGCTCGAAGCTTTGCATGCGCAGGTCACGCGTGCCGCCCAAGAGGGCTTTCTCAACGCGGCCGAGACCAAGCACTGGGCGCGGGAGATCCGCAGCATTCTGGTGCTGCTGCACATCGAATTCTTCAACAACCTGGGCCAGCAACTGCTGGGAGAAGGCCAGCCGGGCCGCGCTCGCCTGGCATTCGAGCGGGGTGTGCAATACCTCAAGGGGCAGCCCGACGCTGCGCTCTACCAAGAGCAGCTGGAGTACTTGCAGAAGATGCTCAAGCGCACCAATGCCATGGTGCTCAGCCAGATGGAGCCGACCGGGAACGAAGTCAACGAACTCACCGACGGCTTGAAGGCCGACGAGAAGGAAGACCCGTTCCAGAAGAAGACCAACTACGACTGAACACGCTGGCGCTTCAGTAGCGGCTGCAGTCGGTCGCTTCGAGGAAGATCGCCGCCAGTTGCTCCAGGCCTTGCTGGTCGGCCTCGCTGAAGCGTGCAGTGCGCGGACTGTCCAGATCCAGTACGCCGATCAGCGCGCCGTCCTTGACCAGCGGAATCACCAGCTCGCTGTTCGATGCGCTGTCGCAGGCGATGTGTCCAGGAAACGCATGCACATCCTCGACCCGCTGGGTCTGCCGAGTCGCCGCAGCGGCCCCACACACGCCACGGCCAAACGCAATGCGCACGCACGCCACCTGCCCCTGGAAAGGCCCCAGTACCAGCTCCTCGTTGCGGTTGAGGTAGAGGCCCGCCCAGTTCAGGTCGTCGACCTGGTTGAACAGAAACGCCGAGAATTGCGCCGCATTGGCGACGAAATCACGCTCGTCGGCCAACAGCGATTGCAGTTGAGCGCACAGCATGCGGTAGCCTTCCAGCCCCGCGCCTGCGGCGTGCAAATCGATCATGCTTGTTGCTCCAGCAGTTTGAGGCCTACCCAGTAACGGGCGAATTGATAGGCGCAGCGGCCGTTGCGGTTACCCCGTCCGGTCGCCCAGCGCACGGCAAGGATATCCAGTTGCTCGTCACGCGACCATTGCAGGCCGCTGTCGCGAGCGAGTTCGCCGATCCAGTGCTCCACCACACGCAGGAAGTGCTCCTGAGTGAACGGATAGAACGACAGCCACAGGCCAAACCGGTCGGACAGGGCGATCTTGTCTTCGACCGCTTCGCTGGGGTGCAACTCGCCGTCGACCCGGGACCAGTTCTCGTTGTCGCTCTGATGCTCGGGGACCAGATGGCGACGGTTGGAGGTCGCATACAGCAGCACATTGTCAGGTGCCTGCTCGAGGGAGCCGTCGAGCACGCTCTTGAGCACCCGGTAGTCGCCCTCGCCCGCCTCGAACGACAGGTCGTCGCAAAACAGCACGAAACGCTGCGGCAGCTTCTGCAACTGCTCGACCACCCGCGGCAGGTCGGCCAGATGATCGCGCTCGATCTCGATCAGGCGCAGCCCCGCGGCCGCGTGTTCGGCAAGCAGCGCGCGCACCAGCGATGACTTGCCGGTGCCGCGCGATCCCCACAGCAAAGCATGGTTGGCTGGGTGGCCATCGAGAAACTGCTGGGTATTGCGCGCCAGCTGCTGGCGCTGCTGGTCGACACCGATGAGGTCGCTCAGACGCATGTCCAGGCTGACCTCCAGCGGCAACAGGTAGCCGCTGCGGCCTTCACGCTGCCAGCGTGCCGCCAGGCACTGATTCCAGTCGATTTCGCTGCGAAGCGCGGGCAGCAACGGCTCGAGCCGCGCCAGCACGGATTCGGCGCGCTCAAGAAAGGCATTCAAACGAGAGTCCACGACTTTTCCTCAAGGCAAGTTGCGTGTAAAAGGTTCGGCAAGGCGGACATGCCGTCGCACGCTGCGGCGCACACACATGATCCATGCTTTGGCCCTGCGCACGGAATGGAAATTGGCCCAGTACCCATGGATATAAAATTCACCCAGCGGCTGTCCTATAAACAAGCACGCCTGACGGTACTGGTCGGCTTCATTCTGGGGGCTTTGCTCAGTGTTATCCAGATCGGCATCGATTATTCCAATGTCAACGAAGCCATCGATCGGCAGATGCGCTCGCTGCTCGAAATCAGCCACAACCCGGCCTCGCGCATCGCCTACAACATCGATGCCGAGCTCGCCAAGGAACTCACCCTGGGCCTGCTGCAGTCGGAGTCGATCACCGGCGCGCGGCTGACGGACAACAACGGCAATGTGCTGGCCAGCGTGCAGCGACCGCGCCTGGAAAGCAGCTACCGCTTCCTCAGTGACATACTTTTCGACGCCCAGCGCCAGTACGAAGACCCCCTGTTTCTGTCGCACATGCCCAACGATCGCCTCGGCACCCTGCAATTGAGCGTCGACACCTTCGCCATCGGCAACCGCTTCCTGCGCCGCGCCGAAATCACCCTGGCCAGCGGCTTCCTGCGCACGGCGCTGCTCACCGGCATGCTGCTGGGGTTTTTCTACCTGATGCTGACCAAGCCCCTCAACCGGGTCATCCGCGCCTTGAGCAGCAGCGATCCGCACCAGCCCAAGCCCGCGCGCCTGGACTACCCGCCGGGCCACGAGCACGACGAGATCGGCGTGCTGGTGAAGGTCGCCAACCAGCAGTTCATCAGCATGGCCACGGAGATCCAGCAGCGGCGCAGTGCCGAGAATCGCTTGACCGAGTACCTGGGCGAGCTGGAAAACATCGTGTCGGCGCGGACCACCGAGCTCAAGGCCAGCAACACCCGACTGAGCATGTCCAACGAAGAATTGGAAAAGGCCCGCCGCACGGCGCTGGACATGGCCCAGGCGCGCGCCTCGTTCCTGGCCAACATGAGTCATGAGATTCGTACCCCGCTCAACGGCCTGCTGGGCATGATTGCGCTGTCGCTGGACAGCCCGCTCAACGCCGAGCAGCGTCAGCAGCTGTCCATCGCGCACGATTCGGGCAAGGTGCTGGTCGAGTTGCTCAACGATATCCTCGACCTGTCCAAGTTCGACGCCGGGCAGTTGGAGCTGGAGCGCATCCCCTTCGACCTCGGCGCACTGATCGAAGACACCGCCAACCTGCTGTCGCAGAACGCGGCGCCCAGCGTCGAGCTGACCTGCCTGATCGATCCGCATTTTCCCGCGCTGGTCCTGGGCGACCCGACCCGGGTACGGCAGATCGTCAGCAACCTGTTGTCCAATGCGCTGAAGTTCACCCGCTTCGGCCGTGTCGACGTGCGCCTCTACACCCGCCCGGGAGGCGTGCGCATCGAAGTCAGTGACACCGGGATCGGGATCGCCCAGGAAGCGCAGGTCAAGATTTTCCAGCCCTTCACCCAGGCCGGTGCCGGCATCACCCGCCAGTTCGGCGGCACCGGCCTGGGCCTGGCGCTGACCAACAATCTTTGCGAAGCCATGCAGGGCCGCTTGAGCATCAGCTCGGAAGCCGGCTTCGGTAGCCAGTTCTATGCCGACCTGCCGCTCATGGCGCACAGTCCGGCCTACGTTCCGCCGTTGCTGCGTGGCCAGGTGCTGCTGGTCGGGCACGCCGGCAGCGGCCTGGCAGAACTGTTGCACGATCTGCTGCCGCTATGGGGCATCGATTATCAGCGCTACGACCTGGGCGCGGACCTCACCGGCATCACCCCAGACCTGGTCGTCACCGACAGCCTGGACTGCCTGTTCGGCCTGCGTCCCGGCATCCAGGCGCCGATTCTGCTGGTGACCGCCTATGGCAACTTCCTGCCTACCGAGCAGGCCAATGCGCTGATGCCGCTGCAGCAACAGGCCCGGCCGCTGGCACGCAATGCGCTGTACCAGGCATTGCGGCGTAGCCTGGTGGGTGATGAACCCACTGCGCTCGACCACTTGGCCAACCGGCGCAGCGCGCAGCGTCGTGCACGCATCCTGCTGGTGGAGGACAATCCGGTAAATCAGCTGGTGGCCAAAGGCATGCTGAGCAAGCTGGGGTGCGAGGTCACCGTAGCCGCTCACGGCGGCGAAGCACTCGGCGAGCTGGAAAAACACGAGTTCGACCTGGTGCTGATGGACTGCAACATGCCGGTCATGGATGGCTACGAAGCCAGTCGGCAGATTCGTCGAAGCGGGCGCTGGCCGCAGCTGCCGATCGTTGCGTTGACAGCCAATGCCATGCCCGAAGAACGCGAGCGCTGCCGCGCGGCGGGCATGAGCGACTATCTGGCCAAGCCGTTCCGCCGAGAAGAACTGGTCATGCTGATCGACCAGTGGGTACCTGAATAGCAACCAGGTTCAGCGCAGCGCCATTTCGATCTCGTGGGCCAGAGCGGCGGGTTTGGTCAGCGGTGCGAAGCGTTTGACACTGCCGTCGGCCGCCACCAGAAACTTGGTGAAGTTCCATTTCACCTTCTCCGACCCGAACAGCCCCGGTGCGCGCTTCTTCAGTTGCACGAACAGCGGATGGGTCAGGTCGCCATTGACGTCGATCTTGCGAAACATCGGGAAGCTCACGCCGAAGTTCTTCTCGCAGAACTGCACGATGTCCAGGGTATCGCCGGGCTCCTGATTGCCGAACTGGTTGCAGGGGAATCCCAGCACCACCAGGCCCTGCTTGCGATACGTCTGCCACAGCTCCTCCAACCCCTTGTACTGTGGCGTGAAGCCACACTGGCTGGCCGTGTTGACCACCAGCAGGACCTTGCCGGCAAAATCGCCGATGGTCTTGTGCTGGCCGTCCAGAGTGATGCACGGGATGGAAAGAAGGTCTTTGCTCATGGTCGCTTTCTTGTCAGAGGTCATGCCGGCTGGTCGGCTCGCGGCTGGAAGTCCAGGCACACCGAATTGATGCAGTAGCGCAGGCCGGTCGGGGCCGGGCCGTCGGGAAACACGTGACCCAGGTGCGAGTCGCAGGTGGCGCACTTGACCTCGGTACGGACCATGCCGTGGGTGGTATCGCGGATCTCGACCATCGCCTGCTCGCCGATCGGTGCAGAAAAACTCGGCCAGCCGCAGCCGGAATCGAATTTGCTGCGCGAGTCGAACAACGGCTCTTCGCAGCCGACGCAGGTGAAGATGCCGTCACCCTTGAAGTCGTTGTACTTGCCCGTGAAGGGCCGCTCGGTCGCGCTCAGGCGACAGACATTGTACTGCTCGGGATCGAGCATTTTCTTCCATTCTTCTTCGCTTCGAGTGAGCTTGCCCATCGGTACACCTCGGCAGTTCAAAAAGCCCGATCTGTATCTTTTGCAACGATCAGGCGGCACGTATGATTGCGCCTTTGGACAGCAATCTGTCACCCGCGTTGCAGCGATTCGTTTTTTTCATCATCAGGGCCGGCGCGGGCCTTGCCATCTTTCGGGACCTCACCATGCAGTTCAGCAAATCGAACAAGCTCGCCAACGTCTGCTATGACATCCGCGGGCCGGTGCTCAAGCACGCCAAGCGCCTGGAAGAGGAAGGCCACCGCATCCTCAAGCTGAACATCGGCAACCCGGCGCCGTTCGGTTTCGAGGCCCCCGTGGAAATCCTTCAGGATGTCATCCGCAACCTGCCCACCGCCCAGGGCTACAGCGACTCCAAGGGCCTGTTCAGTGCGCGCAAGGCGGTCATGCAGTACTACCAGCAGAAGCAGGTGGAAGGGGTCGGCATCGAGGACATCTACCTGGGCAACGGCGTCTCCGAACTGATCGTCATGTCGCTGCAGGCCTTGCTCAACAACGGCGACGAAGTGCTGATCCCGGCGCCCGACTACCCACTCTGGACAGCCTCGGTCAGCCTCGCCGGTGGCCATGCCGTGCACTACCTGTGCGACGAGCAGGCCAACTGGTGGCCAGACCTGGACGACATCAAGGCCAAGATCACCCCCAACACCAAGGCCATGGTGATCATCAATCCGAACAACCCCACCGGCGCCGTGTATTCCAGGGAAGTGCTGCTGGGCATGCTGGAAATCGCTCGCCAGCACAATCTGGTGGTGTTCTCCGACGAGATCTACGACAAGATCCTCTACGACGATGCCGTACACATCTGTACCGCCTCGCTGGCCCCGGACCTGTTGTGCCTGACCTTCAACGGCCTGTCCAAATCCTACCGCGTGGCCGGTTTCCGCTCCGGCTGGATCGCCATCTCGGGGCCCAAACACAACGCCCAAAGCTACATCGAAGGCATCGACATCCTCGCCAACATGCGCCTGTGCGCCAACGTGCCAAGCCAGCACGCGATCCAGACCGCGCTGGGCGGCTACCAGAGCATCAACGACCTGGTCCTGCCCAACGGTCGCCTGCTGGAACAGCGCAACCGCACCTGGGAGCTGCTCAACGACATCCCCGGCGTCAGTTGCGTCAAGCCCATGGGCGCGCTTTACGCCTTCCCGCGCATCGATCCCAAGGTCTGCCCGATCCTCAACGACGAGAAGTTCGTGCTCGACCTGCTGTTGTCGGAAAAGCTGCTGGTGGTCCAGGGCACTGCGTTCAACTGGCCCAACCCGGACCATTTCCGGGTGGTGACGCTGCCGCGCGTCGACGACCTCGAGCAGGCCATCCGTCGCATCGGTCGCTTCCTGAAGAATTATCGCCAGTAAAAACCGAACGTATTCAAGTGTCCGTGCGCATATACACAGTTTGAAATAGTCCCCCGGTTGAATCGACCGGGCTCGGGCCTTATATAGCGCATACGCAACACTTCTATCCGTCAGGAGAACGTTACAACCATGATGCGCATCTTGCTGTTTCTGGCCACTAACCTTGCGGTTGTGCTGATTGCCAGCATTACCCTGAGCCTGTTTGGCTTCAATGGGTTCATGGCGGCCAACGGGGTGGATCTGAACCTCAATCAGCTGCTGATCTTCTGCGCCGTGTTCGGCTTCGCCGGCTCGCTGTTCTCGCTGTTCATCTCCAAGTGGATGGCGAAGATGAGCACCGGCACGCAGATCATCACCCAACCGCGCACCCGTCACGAACAATGGCTGCTGCAGACCGTCGAGGAGCTGTCGCGCGAGGCAGGCATCAAGATGCCCGAGGTCGGCATCTTCCCGGCGTACGAGGCCAACGCCTTCGCCACCGGCTGGAACAAGAACGACGCGCTGGTGGCCGTCAGCCAGGGCCTGCTCGAGCGTTTCTCGCCCGATGAGGTCAAGGCGGTGCTGGCCCACGAGATCGGCCACGTTGCCAACGGCGACATGGTCACCCTGGCGCTGGTGCAGGGCGTGGTGAACACCTTCGTGATGTTCTTCGCCCGAATCATCGGCAACTTCGTCGACAAGGTGATCTTCAAGAACGAGCAAGGCCAGGGCATCGCCTACTACATCGCGACCATCGTCGCCGAGCTGGTGCTGGGCATCCTGGCCAGTGTCATCGTCATGTGGTTCTCGCGTCGCCGCGAATTCCGCGCCGACGAAGCCGGTGCCCGGCTGGCCGGGACCAACGCGATGATCGGTGCACTGCAGCGCCTGCGCTCCGAGCAAGGCGTTCCCGTGCAGATGCCCGACTCGCTGAATGCCTTCGGCATCAACGGTGGCCTCAAGCATGGCCTGGCCGGCTTGCTCATGACCCACCCGCCACTGGAAGACCGTATCGAGGCGCTGCGCCGTCGCGGTTGAATGCAACAGGCTTGATAGAGGGCGACGCGAGTCGCCCTTTTTTGTGGGCGGCGGCTACGCACTTTCAGCCCAATGCCGGTTGCAACTTCGCTGCACGTTCCTCATCAATAGATCATGAACCTACCTGCACAGCTCGATTCGGCACTGGCCAACTTCCATCCGGCGGTAAGCGCCTGGTTCCGCCAGCAATTTGCTGCCGTCACTCCCGCCCAGGCCCAGGCCTGGCCGTTGATCCAGCAGGGCCACTCGACCCTGATCGCCGCACCCACCGGCTCGGGCAAGACCCTGACGGCCTTCCTGGCGGTTCTCGACGAGCTGGTGCAACTGGGGCTCGCACAAGGAGGCGAGCTGCCGCGACGCACCCTGGTGCTGTACGTCTCACCGCTCAAGGCCTTGTCCAACGACATCCAGCTGAACCTGCAACGCCCGCTGCATGGCATTGCCGAGCAACTGGCCGGCATGAATCTGCCTGCGCTGACCATCGTCGCCGGGGTTCGTACCGGCGATACGCCGCAGAAAGAGCGTGCCGTCATGCGCCGGCACCCTCCGCACATCCTGGTCACCACGCCCGAATCGCTCTATGTGCTGCTCGGATCCGACTCCGGCCGCCGCATGCTCACGGATGTCGGCACGGTGATCGTCGATGAGATCCATGCAGTGGCCGGCAGCAAGCGCGGCAGCCATCTGTCCTTGAGCCTGGAGCGCCTGCAGGCACTGTGCAGCAAGCCACTGCGACGTATCGGCCTGTCCGCCACGCAAAAGCCGATCGCTCAGGTGGCGCAATTTCTGGTCGGAGCGCAGCGGCTGTGTTCCATCGTCGACATCGGTCATGCCCGCCCCCGCGACCTGGCCATCGAAGTGCCCGCGGTACCGCTTGCGGCGGTCATGCCCAATGACGTCTGGGAGTTGGTCTACAACCGCCTGGCCGAGCTTGCCCAGGCGCATCGGACCACCCTGGTGTTCGTCAATACCCGACGCCTGGCCGAGCGCCTGGCGCGCCATCTGAGCGAGCGACTCGGGCGCGAGCAGGTGGCGGCCCACCACGGCAGCCTGGCGAAAGAGCAGCGTCTGGATGCCGAACAAAGGCTCAAGCGTGGCGACCTGCAAGTGCTGGTCGCCACCGCGTCGCTGGAGCTGGGCATCGACATCGGTGACGTCGACCTGGTTTGCCAGATCGGCTCGCCCGGCTCCATTTCAGCGTTTCTGCAACGGGTAGGTCGTTCCGGCCACCACGTCGGCGGCGTTCCCAAAGGCCGCCTGTTTGCAACCTCTCGGGACGACCTGATCGAATGCGTGGCGTTGCTGGACTGCGTGCGCCGCGGCGAACTGGATATCCTGCGCATTCCTCAGGCGCCGCTGGACGTATTGGCCCAGCAGATCATCGCCGAGGTCAGCTGCCAGGAATGGCCGGAGCAGGCGCTGCTGCAGATGTTCCGCCAGGCAACGCCCTATGCGGACTTGGACGCCACGCGCTATGAAGCGTTGCTGCGCATGCTGGCCGAAGGTTACAGCGGGCGTCAGGGCGTGCGCGCCGCCTATCTGCACCGTGATGCACTTACCCAGAGCCTGCGCGGCCGGCGCGGCAGCAAGTTGACTGCGGTCACCAGCGGAGGCGCCATTGCCGACAACGCCGACTACGCGGTACTGCTGGAGCCCCAGGCGTTGAGCATAGGCAGCGTCAACGAGGATTTTGCCGTGGAAAGCCTGGCCGGCGACATATTCCAGCTGGGCAATCGCTCCTACCGCATCCTGCGCATCGAAGGCGGCAAGGTGCGGGTCGAAGATGCCCACGGTCAGGCGCCGAACATCCCCTTCTGGCTGGGGGAAATGCCCGGACGCAGCGCCGAGCTGTCTGCCGGCGTGGCGCGCTTGCAGGCTTCGATAGACCAGCGCCTGGCGCTCGGTGACGGGCTACCCGAGGCCGTGCTGCCCTGGCTGCAGGACACGCTCGGCCTGGGGCGCGACAGCGCCGAGCAACTGCTCGACTATCTGGCGCGCACGCGCGAGGCGCTTGGCGCGCTGCCCTCTCAGGACACGTTGATCATGGAGCGTTTCTTCGATGCCTCGGGCGCGACGCAGCTGGTCATCCACACGCCATTCGGCAGCCGCATCAACCGGGCCTGGGGTCTGGCCCTGCGCAAGCGCTTCTGTCGCACGTTCAATTTCGAGCTGCAAGCAGCGGCCAGCGAAGACGCCATCGTGCTGTCGCTGTCGACCAGCCACAGCTTCGCCTTGGAGGATGTCTGGCACTACCTGCACAGCAACAGCGCCGAATCGATATTGACCCAGGCGCTGCTCGACGCGCCGCTGTTCGGCGTGCGCTGGCGCTGGAACGCCGCCACGGCCCTGGCCCTTCCCCGCTACAGCGGCGGACGCAAGGTCGCCCCGCAACTCCAGCGAATGAAAAGCGAGGACCTGATTGCCACGGTATTCCCGGACCAGATCGCCTGCCTGGAAAACATCGTCGGCGAACGGGAGATTCCCGATCACCCGCTGGTTACGCAAACCCTGGACGACTGCCTGCATGACGCCATGGACAGCGAAGGTTGGCTGGCCGTGCTGAGGCGCATCGAAACCGGTCGGATCAGCCTCATCCAGCGTGATCTGCCCCGCCCTTCGCCGCTGGCGGCAGCGATCCTCAATGCCAGGCCCTATACGTTTCTCGACGACGCCCCCCTGGAAGAGCGACGTACCCAGGCGGTACTCAACAGGCGCTGGGACGAACCCCGCACAGCAGACGACATGGGCGAACTGGACGAGGATGCCATCAAGGCGGTGGCCGCCGAGGCATGGCCCTCCCCTGTCACCAGCGACGAGATGCATGAGGCGTTGATGAGCCTGGGGGCGTGGGCTGAACGCGAGGTTGGGGCCAGCGAGCTACCGCTGCTCAAGGCCCTGGCCCGTACAGGTCGCGCAGCGCGCCTGACCCTGGGCGACGGCGGCCACGTGTGGCTGGCCCTGGAACGAGTGGCCTGCCTGCAAGCCATCTATGCGGGCGCCGAGCTGTCGCCGGCACTACAGATGCCCGCACACCTGGCGCAGACGTGGACGAAGCAAGAAGCGACACTGGAACTGATCCGCGCCCGCTTGAGCGGGTTCGGCCCGCAGCGGCTAGGTGAGATTGCCGCCCCACTGAACCTGCATCCCGCACTCGTCGAACAAGCCCTGCTCGCCTTGGAAACCCAAGGCTACGTCATGCGTGGCCGGTTTCTCGCACACATCGAGGAAACCCAGTGGTGCGAACGGCACCTGCTGGCGCGTATCCATCGGTATACGGTGAAGCGTCTGCGGCGTGAGATCGAACCGGTCAGCCTGCAGGTGTTCATGCGCTTCCTCCTTGACTGGCAGTGCCTTGCGCCCGCGACGCGACTGCAAGGCGAAGCGGCAATGAGCCGACTGCTCGACCAGCTCGAAGGCTACAGCGCGCCGGCCAGCGCCTGGGAAAACGACCTGCTGCCGGCTCGTCTGCGCGGATACGATCCGTCTTGGCTGGACCGCGCCAGCCGCAGCGGCAAGACGGTCTGGGCGCGGCTGGCCAGTAGCGGCAAGGGCGCGACCCTGCGCAACACGCCAATCGTGCTGCTGCCGCGCGCGCGCCTGCCGTTGTGGCGCAGCCTGGCTTCGACAGTCCAGCCGCTGGAACTGTCCATGCGTGCGCAGAAGGTCGAACAGACTCTGGTCGCGCAAGGCGCCATGTTTTTCGATGATCTGGTCCACCAGACGCGCCTGTTGCGCACGGAAGCCGAGAACGCCTTGCAGGAGCTGGTCGCCGCAGGTCGCGTGAACGCCGACAGCTTTGCCGGACTGCGCGCGCTGATCACCCCGGCTGGCAAGCGCCAGGCGCGCAGCAGTCGCCGCGGTCGCGGTGCGTTCATCGGCGGCATGGACGATGCCGGCCGCTGGGCCCTGCTGCAGGCGCCCGATCGCGCGCCCGATGAAGCCGTGGAACAGATCGCACTGGTCCTGCTGCGCCGCTACGGCGTGGTGTTCTGGCGTCTGCTGCAACGCGAAGCCGACTGGCTGCCCAGCTGGCGCGACCTGTTGCGCGCACTGCAGCGCCTGGAGGCGCGTGGGCAGGTCCGCGGGGGGCGTTTCATCGAGGGTTTGTCCGGTGAACAGTTCGCCCTGCCCGAGGCCATTCCAGCCCTGCGCGAGGTGCGCAAGCGACCGGTCGACGGCACCCTGGTATCGATCACGGCCAGCGACCCTTTGAATCTGGTCGGCACCCTGCTGCCATTGCCCGGAGCCGACCCCCTGCAGATTCAGAAAACCGTGCCAGCGCTACCCGGCAACCGCGTGCTGTTCCGCGACGGGCTGCCCGTGGCGGCATTGATCGCAGGCAAACCGGTGTACTGGAGCGAAGAGACCACGGAGATGCGCCGGCAACTGATCCACCCATCCCTGTAGCAGCGGTGCAAGCCGCGTCATGGGTGCGCACGGTGAGCCTGAAAGCAGTGAGGCCGGACACCGCTTGCGCCGCGGCCACAAGGGCTGCGTCAAGTCGGCCTTGTGACATTCCGTAATAGCCAAACTTTTGCAATTCATTGCGAAACCCGCCAACCTCCGCGCCGCTGATCGATAATGGCCGACGACGCGGAACCGCAACCCCGGCGTTCACTCCCTACTACATCCTTTCTTTTCGCAAGAGCCTGTCGCCATGACTAACGATCGAGACCATCGGATCGATTTCTATCGGGGTTTGGCGTTGATCTTCATTTTTTGGGATCACATACCGCAAAACCCCTTGGCCAGCTTCACGCTGCGCAACTTCGGATTCAGCGACGCCGCAGAAGTGTTCGTGTTCCTCGCCGGCTACGCGGCCGTGCTGGCCTACGGCAAGATCGCGCTGCGCGACGGCTACCTGGTCGCCACCGTACGCATACTGCGCCGCGCCTGGGTGTTGTACGTGGTGCACATCTTCCTCCTGGCGGTGCTGATGGGCATCATCTTCGTCGCCAACAATCATGTCGAAACGCGCGACATGATCCAGGAAATGAACCTCACCTATTTCATTTCCAACCCGCAACAGGCCATGGTCGACGAACTGCTGCTGCGCTTCAAACCCAATCTGATGGACCCTCTGCCGCTGTACATCGTGTTGCTGCTCGGCCTGCCGATCGTCCTGCCACTGCTGATCAAGCGACCGACGCAGGCCATCGGTCTGTCATTGCTGCTGTACCTGGCGGTGCAGTGGCTGGGCTGGAACATTCCGGCTCACGACAACGGCCTGTGGTACTTCAACCCCCTGGCCTGGCAGATGCTGTTCGTGCTGGGTGGCGCCACGGCGCTGCATTCGGCACGCGCGCCAGTCGCGGCGGCTCGCCCGTTGGGCCGCCAGCCGCTGTTTCTCGCGTGCGCCGCACTGGTGACATTCAGCGCCCTGGTCGCTCTGGGCTGGCGCTGGCCGGTACTGCACGAGGCGCTGGTACCCGGCTGGTTTGGCGAGCTGCTCTACCCCATCGACAAGACCAACCTCTCGCCGTCACGCCTTTTGCATTTCGTGGCCCTGGCCTATTGCGTGGCCAAGCTGATACCTCGAGGCGAATGGGTGAATCAGCTGCTGGCACGCAAGGTCGCGCTGATGGGACGTTATTCGCTCGAGGTCTTCTGCCTCAGCGTGGTGCTGGCACCGTTGGCCGACATGGCCAATGCCCTGGCCGACGACGGGCTGGCGATGCAGATTGCCAGTGCGCTAGTGGGCGCGGGCCTGATGCTGGCCCTGGCCGAATGGCTGGAACTGAACAAACGACTGGGCCGTCCGCGCCCGGAGTTACCGAAGCTTGAGTTGGCGAAGTCCGAACGGCCCGTGGTCGCGCTGGGCAAAGGCCTCTGATCAGGCGTTGCCGGCCAGCTTCAGGCGCGCGGCCTGGGTAAAGTCCAGCATGCGCTTGAGCGGCCGGATGGCCTGGGGGATCAGCGCTGCATCCACGGTGATTTCGTTGCTGCCCTCGCGCAGGCACTCCAGGGTGCGCTCCAGGGTGTTCATGGCCATCCACGGGCAATGCGCACAACTGCGACAGGCGGCACCGTTGCCAGCCGTAGGGGCCTCGATCAGCGTCTTGCCGGGCACGGCCTGCTGCATCTTGTAGAAGATACCGCGGTCGGTGGCGACGATCAGGGTCTGCTGCGGCAAGGTGCGGGCGGCGGCAATCAACTGACTGGTCGAGCCCACGGCGTCCGCCAGGGCGATCACTTCGGCCGGCGACTCGGGATGCACCAGAATCGCCGCGTCGGGATACAGCGCACGCATGTCGGCCAACTGCCGCGCCTTGAACTCTTCGTGAACGATGCAGGCACCGTCCCACATCAACATGTCCGCGCCAGTGTGGGTCTGGATATAGTTGCCCAGGTGCTTGTCGGGCGCCCAGATGATCTTCTCGCCGTTGTCCATCAGGCTTTCGACGATTTCCAGCGCGCAACTCGAGGTCACCACCCAATCGGCACGGGCTTTCACGGCAGCCGAGGTGTTGGCATAGACCACCACGGTGCGTTCGGGATGCTGGTCGCAGAATGCCGAGAACGCATCCACCGGACAGCCCAGGTCCAGCGAACAGGTCGCTTCCAGGGTCGGCATGAGCACCCGCTTTTCCGGGTTGAGGATCTTTGCCGTTTCACCCATGAACCTGACACCTGCCACCAGCACCGTTCGCGCCGAGTGCTGATTGCCAAAGCGCGCCATTTCCAGCGAATCGGAAACACAGCCACCGGTTTCCTCTGCCAATGCCTGGATCACCGGATCACAGTAGTAATGGGCAACCAGAACCGCATCCTGAGCCTTCAGCTCGGCGGCGATGGCGGCACGGTAGTCAGCCTCCTGTTCCGGTGTCAGTGGCCGGGGCTGCTTGGCATCCAGGTGAGCCTGGACCAGAAGGCGTTCGGATATCTGCGTCATGGGGCAAGACCTGCGGGCGCTGATGCGCGAAAGTCGAGTATAGGCCGGGCCGGCGACGGCCTGGGAGTATATGCCCTGGATTTCGTGAGGTTTTTGAGGGCTGGCGCAGGCTACAGAGAAACAAGCCGTTAGCAAAGCCTTATAGAAAGGCTTATAGACGGTGCAGCCACAACCACCGAATCACAGGCATAAAAAAACCCGCAGCCTTTGCAAGCTGCGGGTTTCGAAATGGTGGGTCGTGTGGGATTCGAACCTACGACCAATTGGTTAAAAGCCAACTGCTCTACCAACTGAGCTAACGACCCGTTTCGTGGGGCGTATAATACCGAATTCTTTCGGTAATTCAACACCCTACAGAAAATAAATCAAAAATAGCGCGTGGGGTCACTCACGCCTGCCGTGGCGAAGCCTTCGGCGCGCAGGCGGCAGCTGTCACACTTGCCACAGGCCTGACCTTGGTCATCAGCCTGGTAGCACGATACCGTCAAGCCATAGTCGACACCCAGCGCCACGCCTGCCTTGACGATATCGGCCTTGCTCATGTTCTGCAGCGGCGCCTGTATGGTGAAGCCATGGCCCTCCACACCCGCCTTGGTCGCGAGGTTGGCCAGGCGCTCGAAGGCCTCGATGAACTCGGGCCGACAATCCGGATAGCCCGAATAGTCCACCGCATTGACGCCGATGAAGATGTCACGCGCTTCGAGCACCTCGGCCCAACCCAGGGCCAATGACAGAAACACCGTGTTGCGGGCTGGAACGTAGGTGACCGGAATACCCTCACCCAGGGTTTCCGGAACGTCGATCGAGGTGTCGGTCAGTGCCGAGCCACCCATGCCATCCAGGTCGAGCCCTATGACCTTGTGCTGTATTACGCCCAGGTCCCGAGCCACGCGTGCTGCGGCATCGAGCTCGGCCCGATGGCGCTGGCCATAGTCGAAGCTCATGGTATAGCAGGCGTAGCCCTGGGCCTTGGCCATCGCCACGACAGTGGCGGAATCCAGGCCGCCGGAGAGCAGAATGACTGCCTTTTTCTCGTGTTGGGTATGGTTCATGTCAGCGCCCCGGCTCGTCGTTCCAAAGAAGTTTGTGCAGCTGCATCTGCAGGCGCACCGGCAGGTTGTCGGCCACGATCCAGTCGGCCAGATCGGTAGCGCGCAGTTGATCCTTGCTCGGCGAGAACAACACTTCGCCGGCACGACCGTCCAGCCCGTACTGAATCAGCTTGGACACGGCCCAGTCATAGTCCTCGCGCGAGCACAGGACAAACTTCACCTGGTCGTTGCGGGTCAGCAGCTCGATGTTCTCGTAACGGTTTCGATGGACTTCGAGGGAACCCGGTGTCTTCAGGTCGAGCACGCGACTGACCCGAGTATCGACTGCGCTGATGTCGAGCGCGCCGCTGGTTTCCACGGAAACTTCATAGCCGGCATCGCAGAGCCGCTGCATCAATGGGATGGCATTGGGCTGAGCCAATGGTTCACCTCCGGTGACGCATACATAGCGAGGCTTGTAGCTGGCCACCTGTTCCATGATCGAATCGAGCGTGCGTTGGGTTCCCCCGCTGAACGCATACGCGCTGTCGCAATATTGGCAGCGCAAAGGGCAGCCGGTCAGGCGTACGAAAACCGTGGGCAAGCCAGCGGTCCGCGTCTCACCCTGCAACGAGTAGAAGACTTCGGTAATACGTAGTGTGTCTTGCATAGGGTCCACGGGCGTGACAGCGAAACAGGCTGACCGCCTCCGTTGGGCACTTCAGGCGGCCCGCGATCGCGTGGCCTCAGGAAGCGTGTTCATAAAATGGCGGCAAATTCTAACGAAAAAACCCGCGACAGGCGCGGGTTTCTTCGAATCACACGGCAAGCTTCACAATCTTTGCAGGTCTTTCTGCGCCAATTGCGCAGCGGACGTACCCGGATATTGGGTGACTACCTGCTGCAGAATGCCCTTCACCCGGTCGGTGTGGCCCAGGCGGCGCTCGACGTCGGCCAGCTTGTAGAGCGAATCCGGCACCTTGTTGTGCTTCGGATAGAGCTGGCTGACCTTGGCGAAAGCCTGGCCTGCGCCCTGCAGGTCACCCTTGGCAAGGTTGACCTCGCCCAGCCAGTACTGGGCGTTGCCCGCATACTGGCTGTTCGGGTATTTGCGCAGGAACGCGGCGAAGGCCTGGCTGGCCTTGTCGAAATCCTTGGCCTTGATCAGGTCGAAGGCTGCATCGTAATACAGCTTCTCCTTGGCCGGATCGCCAGGCTCGGCGCCTGCGGACGACTGGCCGGCAGCCGATGAAGCACCAGCGCCGCTCGAGGCGCCGCTGGCTGAAGAATTATCCGGTTGGGCAGCGGGTGCAGGTGCAACCCCCGAGCCAATCCGACGATCGAGTTCCTGATACCGCTCGAGCCCTTCCTGTTTCAGGCGCTGGATATCGTTCTGCTGGACTTCGACCTGACCTCGCAGACGTGCGATGTCTTCCTGCATTTGCTGCAGTTGCATGAACAGCTCGCCCTGAGCCGAGACAGGCGCTTGCGCGACTGTCCCGGCCGAGGCGCCGTTCGTACCGTAACCTGAGGGCGGATAGCTGCCACCAACGGCGCCACTGTTACCGTAGCCTCCATTGTTGTTGCTATCGACCACAGGCACCGCGCCCCAAGCCATTACAGGCAGGGCGAAAGCCAGAACAGTTACAGCACGACGGCACGTTCGCATGACGAATTACTTACGCAGTTCGACGCGACGGTTCTGAGCCCACGACTGCTCGTCGTTGCCAGTAGCCACTGGACGCTCTTCACCGTAGGAAACCAGTTCCAGCTGAGCTGGCGAAACGCCCTGCAGTACCAGGTAACGCTGAACGGCCTTGGCGCGACGCTCGCCCAGTGCCAGGTTGTACTCACGAGTACCACGCTCGTCGGTGTTACCTTCCAGAACGACGCGAGCGCCGTTGGCTTTCAGGTCCTTGGCATGAACGTCCAGAGCGCGCATGGCTTCTGGCTTCAGGTCCGAGCTGTCGTATTCGAAGTAGAAGGTGGTGATTGCGCGCAGAGCAGCTTCTTCGCTCAGGGAACCGTCAACGGCACCGGTGTTTGCGCCGTAACCAGCGTTAGGGTCGACAGCAGCGCCGCCTTGACCAGCATCTTCGCCGCCTTTGGACGAGCAACCTACAGCTACGGACAAGGCCAGGGCCAGCGCAGCGAACTTACCAAACTTCAGCATTTCCATCGTGAAACTCCTAATGAACCCCAATGTGTTAAGTACAACGTATTACGCCGCGTCAGTTCAGGTAAGGGGACCAGGACGGTTCTCTGACTTCGCCTTGAGCGGTAGGAAGCGGGAGCCTCACGCGGCCGTTTAGCGACACGAGCATCAAGACTCCCCGGCCCTGCTGGCGGGTGGCGTAGATTACCATGGTGCCGTTGGGCGCAACAGTAGGCGACTCATCAAGAGTTGAATCTGTGAGGATCTTTACGCTTCCGCGCTCCAAGTCCTGCGCCGCCACCTTGAAATTGGTGAAACCATCTTGCCGATGGATCATTACAAGGGTCTTTTCGTCAGCCGAAAGTTTCGGGTTGGCATTGTAGTTGCCCACGAACGTCACACGCTCGGCATTGGCGCCACCGGATGTGCTGGTCTTGTAGATCTGTGGCTTGCCGCCACGGTCCGAGGTGAAGTACAGGGTCGAACCGTCCTTGCCCCAGAAGGGTTCGGTATCGATGGCCGGGCTGTTGGTCACGCGGGTCAGCGCGCGCGACGCCAGGTTCATCACGTAGATCTCCGGGTTGCCGTCCTTGGACAGCACCAGTGCCAGGCGATTGCCGTCCGGTGAGAACGCCGGTGCGCCGTTCAGGCCTTCGAAGTTGGTCAACTGCTCGCGGCGACCGGTGTCGACATTCTGTAGGAAGATCCGCGGACGGCGCTGTTCGAACGATACATAGGCGATGTTGCGGCCGTTGGGCGAGTAGCGCGGCGACAGGATCGGCTCGCGCGACTGCAACAGGGTCACCGCACGGGCGCCGTCGTAGTCCGAACGCTGCAGGGTGTAGCGAGTGGCATTGGTGCCGGCCCGTTCGGCAGTCACGTAGAGCATGCGCGTGGAGAACGCACCCTTGATCCCGGTCAGCTTCTCGAACGACTGGTCGGAGATGAAGTGAGCCATGTCGCGCAGCTGGTCGGTGGTGCCGGAAACGCTGCCGGTCAATACTTGTTGCTGCGTGTTGACGTTGAGCAGCGCGTATTGCACCTGCAAGCGGCCACCGGCCGGCGTGATGCTGCCGACCATGACGTACTGGGCACCCAGCGCCTGCCAGTCGCGGTAGATGACTTCGCTGGCCTGGGACGGCTGGCTGATCATGTTCTGCGGTGGAATGGGTGCGTAGTAGCCCGAGTTGCGCAAGTCGTTGCCGACGATCTCGGCAATGTTGTCAGGCAATACGCTGCCGCCCTGGAAACCGAACGGCACGACGGCAATCGGCGTGGCGCGGTCGGCACCGCTGGTGACCAGAATGTTCTTTTCGTCCGCAGAGGCCATACCGGCTGCGCAGCAAAGGACGACGAGCAGTCCTCGAAGAAGGTTAATCACAAGGCAAGATCCTCAGGTGTAAATGTCATCTTGAAGGAACGATAGGGGTTGAAGTCAGCTGGTTTCAAACCCTGCATTTCCGTTAAACGGCCAATGTTCTTGACCGCGGCAACCGCCGAACTGTCGAAGGGACCATCGCCGCTGGAGCGTGAAACGCTGACATTGGTAACGGTGCCATCGGGCAACATGTTGATCTGCAATACCACGGTCATGTTCTTGCGTGCCGAAGGCGGTCGCGCCCACCCTTCGGCTGCTCGCGAGCGGATCAGATCGTCGAAGTTGCCTGCGACTTCATCCCCCTGCTCATCGGCGAGTGCCTGCTGGCGTTCGGGCTTGTCGGAAAGCAGATCGGCCAGTGCCTGCGCCTTCTTGTCCTCCGCTGCCTTGCGAGCTGCATCCTGAGCCTTCTTCTTCGCGGCATCGGCCGCAGCTTTCTTCTTCGCGTCCTCGGCGGCTTTCTTCTTCGCTTCCTCGGCCGCAGTGGCCTTCTTGGCGTCGTCTTCGGCTTTCTTCTTGGCGTCTTCGGCGGCCTTTTTCTTGGCGTCCTCGGCAGCCTTCTTCTTGGCGTCCTCGGCCGCTTCCTTCTTGGCCTCTTCCTGCTCGGCCTTCTTCTTGGCGATGTCGGCCAGCTCGCTCTTCTTGGCTTCGGCCGCTTTTTCAGCAGCTTCGGCCTTGGCCGCCTCAGCCTTGGCCGCTGCTGCAGAGGCAGCATCCGCCTTGGCGGCAGCATCGGCCTTTTTGGCTTCGTCGGCCTTCTTCGCCGCTTCGGCCTTTTGAGCGGTTTCCTCTTTCTTTTGTTCCGCAGCCTTGATGGCTTCCTGTTCCAGCTTCTTGGTCTCCATCTGCTCGACTTCGGTCTGCCGCGCAGCAGACTTCTTCGCCTCGCCTGCCAGTTTCTGGTTGGTCTGGGTAGTGGCCTGGCTCTTGGACTTGAGCTGATAGAGCGTAGCCTGCACGATGGGTCGCGCTTCAGGCAGTTCGGGCGTCATGGCGAAACTGACGAACAGCATCCCGAAGATCAGCACGTGCAGGGCTACCGCCCAGACCGTGGGCCAGAAGAAGCTTTCCGAGGCTGAATGCTCTCGCTTTCGCATCAGGGGGCCTCGGTAATCAAGCCAACGTTACCGACACCTGCCTGCTGCAAACCACCCATGGCGCCCATGACAGCCCCGTAATCCACGGTCTTGTCACCGCGAATGAAGACCTGGGTCTTCTTGCCGCTGGCATTGCCCTGGTTGATGATCGCGGTGGCGGCCTGGGTCATCTGCGCCAGCGTCATGGCCTTGTCCTGCTGCTTTTCAGTGTCTACTTCCTTGCCGACGTTCCAGTAGTAGGTCTTGTCGGCCTTGATGGAAATGGTGAGCACCTGAGTGTTGTTGTCCTGCGGCAACGCTTCGCTGGAAACCTTGGGCAGATCGACCTTCACACCTTGGTTGATCATCGGAGCGGTAACCATGAAGATGACCAGCAGTACCAACATCACGTCGATGTAGGGCACCACGTTCATCTCGGCGACCGGCTTGCGTTTTGGGCGACGACCTCGAGTCATTGGGTTATCCCTGCTCACTCTTCGCTGGTGTGCACTTTACGGTGCAGGATGGCCTGGAACTCGTCAGCGAACGTGTAGTAGCGGTTGATCAGGGTTTCGCTGCGGGCAGCGAAACGGTTGTAGGCGATGACGGCCGGAATCGCTGCGAACAGGCCGATGGCCGTGGCAATCAGTGCTTCGGCAATACCTGGCGCAACGGTGGCCAGAGTCGCCTGCTGGGCCGAGGCGAGGCCGCGGAACGAGTTCATGATGCCCCATACGGTACCGAACAGGCCCACGTAAGGGCTGGTGGAACCGACGGTTGCCAGGAATGGCAGGCCCTGTTCGAGCTTCTCTTCCTCGCGCGAAATCGCCACGCGCATGGCGCGCCCCACCCCCTCCATCACGGCATCGGGATCCACACCCTGCTGCTGGCGCAGACGGGAAAACTCCTTGAAGCCGGCGCGAAAGATCTGCTCGACACCCGAATCCGGGTCGGGATTGCTGCCAGCCTGACGGTACAGCTTGGACAGGTCGATGCCCGACCAGAAGCGTTCCTCGAAGCTGTCCAGGGCACGACGACCGGCGCGCAGCATCGAGCTGCGCTGAAAGATCATGACCCACGAGGTGACCGAGGCGGCCACCAGAATAAGCATTACCAACTGCACCACGACACTGGCATTGCTGACCAAACTCCACATGGAGGTATGGTCGACGACGTTAGCTTCCACGCTTAATCTCCTGCATTGGATTGTTTGCCCAGGCCGCCCGCGTCGGCAAGGGCCGCACGCAAGGCTGGGGGAATGGCCCGGGGTCTGAAGTTATCGGCGCGCACACAGGCCACCATGAACTGCCCTTCGCAGAGCAGCGTTGTATCTTTCACACGCCAGACCTGCTGTTTGAAACGCAGGCTGGCGCGATTCAATTCGGTTATTTCGGCGGTCACCGTCAGCTCGTCGTCCAACCGCGCCGGCGCATGGTAGCGCGCCTCTGCCGAATGCACGACGAACAGCAGGTTCTCACCTGCCAGCTGCGACTGGACGAAACCCAGCGCACGCAGGTGCTCGGTACGAGCCCGCTCCATGAATTTCAGGTAATTGACGTAGTAGACGACGCCGCCGGCATCGGTGTCTTCGTAATAGACCCGACACGGATGGGCGAACGCCTGAACCCCGTTTTGCGCGCGCATACTCTAGTGCTTACTCCTCAGGTTGCCAATCCGCCCAGGCAACTGTTTTTTCGTCGCGTGTGCAGGCAAAGCCCATGCAAAAGCTGCGTCAGCCCCTAGGACCACGCAAAGCCGAATTAGGTCGCTGCGCGATGCGCCTTTCATGCGTCGATTTCTTCGGACAAGGCATCGCTGCCCGGCATGTCACCCAGCCGGTTGGGAATGTTCAGACCGAAATGCAGGTAGGCGTGGCGAGTCACGACCCGGCCGCGCGGGGTACGCATGATGTAGCCCTGCTGAATGAGATAAGGTTCCAGGACGTCCTCGATGGTGTGGCGCTCTTCGCTGATCGCTGCGGCAAGACTGTCGACGCCCACCGGGCCACCGTCGAACTTCTCGATCATGGTCAGCAGCAGCCGGCGATCCTGGTGGTCGAAGCCGCGCTCGTCGACGTCGAGCATGTTCAGCGCCAGGTCGGCGATGGGCTTGGTGATGTGCCCTTTGCCACGCACCTGGGCGAAGTCGCGCACACGACGCAGCAGGCGATTGGCGATTCGCGGGGTGCCGCGGGCACGGCGGGCAATCTCGAAGGCACCTTCGTCCTCGATCTCCAGGTTGAGGATATTGCCCGAACGACTGACGATGGTTGCCAGGTCCGCGGTGCTGTAGAACTCCAGGCGCTGGACGATACCGAAGCGGTCGCGCAGCGGATTGGTCAGCATGCCCGCCCTGGTGGTGGCCCCAACCAGGGTGAACGGTGGCAGATCGAGCTTGATGGAACGTGCCGCGGGACCTTCGCCGATCATGATGTCGAGCTGGAAATCCTCCATGGCCGGATACAGGACTTCCTCGACGATGGGCGACAACCGATGGATCTCGTCGATGAACAGCACGTCGTGGGGTTCCAGGTTGGTCAGCAAGGCAGCCAGATCGCCCGGCCGCTCCAGCACCGGTCCCGACGTGCTCTTGATCGACACGCCCATTTCCTGGGCAATGATATTGGCCAGGGTTGTCTTGCCCAGTCCGGGCGGGCCGAAGATCAAGGTGTGATCCAGGGATTCACTGCGCCCGCGCGCGGCCTGGATGAACAGCTCCATCTGCTCGCGCACGGTGGGCTGGCCAATGTAGTCGGCCAGGCTGAGCGGGCGGATGGCCCGGTCCTGTACTTCTTCTCGATCGCGGCCGGTGGCGGCGATCAGACGGTCGGCTTCGATCACTTAGATCATTCCCTTCAACGAGCGGCGGATCAATTCTTCGCTGCTCAGACCCTTGGCGTCGATGGCCGCCACGGCGCGGCTGGCTTCCTGGGGCTTGTAGCCCAGCGAGATGAGCGCACTGACGGCATCGGCTTCGGCGCTGTTGACCGGCGCCGGCCCCTGCGGCCCGCTCGGCACCAGCTCGAACATGCTCGGCGTGGTCTGCCAGGCCTTGAAGCGATCCTTGAGTTCGACCAGAAGCCGCTCGGCGGTCTTCTTCCCCACGCCGGGTATCTTCACCAGCGCCGAGGTGTCCTGGGCCTGCACGCAGCGCACCAGCTCATCGACGTCCAACCCCGACATCAGTGCCAGTGCCAGTTTGGGGCCGACGCCGTTCAGGCGGATCAGCTCGCGGAACAGCTCGCGCTCGCGCTTTTCATAGAAGCCATAGAGTAACTGAGCGTCTTCGCGCACCACCAGATGGGTGTGCAGGGTCACGGTTTCGCCGACCGGCGGCAGGCGATAAAGCGTGGTCATCGGCACTTCGAGCTCATAGCCCAGCCCGTTGACGTCGAGAATCAGGTGCGGCGGCTGCTTTTCAGCCAAGGTACCGCGCAGGCGTCCAATCACGTATGAATCCTTTGTCGGAAGGCGCAGTCACGCCCTGTTCATGCGGGCCAGTTCAAGGGCCATCATTACAGGACTGAGGTGAGCTGCAAGCAAAAAAGTTTGAAACGATGTAAGCCGCTACAGGCGCAGACGCCCACCGCGACTGCGGGCCGCGCTCAGGCCGTGGGGCATGAGGCTGGATCGGGTGTGCGCGTGGGTGAGTGCGATGGCCAGGGCGTCCGAGGCATCGATCTGGGGTTTCTGGGTCAGTTTGAGCAGGTGCATGACCATCATCTGTACCTGTTCCTTGTTGGCCGCGCCGGTGCCGACGATGGCCTGCTTGACCTGGGTGGCACTGTACTCGGCGATCTCCAGCCCCTCCTCCGCCGCCGCGACGATGGCAGCGCCACGCGCCTGGCCCAGTTTCAGGGCCGAGTCGGCGTTGCGCGCCATGAACACCCGCTCGATGCCCATGGTCACCGGACCGTAGGTCTGGATCACCTCGCGCACCCCACGAAAAACGATCTGCAGACGATCATGCAGCAGTCCGCCGCCGGTACGAATACAACCCGAAGCCACGTATTCGCACCCGCGGCCGGTTTCACGCACGACGCCAAACCCGGTGATGCGCGAGCCTGGGTCGATTCCAAGAATTAATGTCATAAAGCCTGCAGTAGTGAGAAACACGGCTGACGCCTTCGCGGGTAGATGGCTCGCCCTGCTGAAGCATGGCTTCGATGAAACACACAGGCCGATCAGCCAAGTTGCTCCATCACGGCGTCGGATATTTCGGCATTGGAATAGACGTTCTGCACGTCATCGAGGTCCTCGAGCATGTCGATCAGCTTCAGTACCTTCTCGGCACCTTCCGCATCGAGTTCGGCACTGGTCGTAGGCGCCATGACGATCTCCGCTTCATCGGCATTGAAACCGGCTGCCTGCAGTGCATTGCCCACCGAGTAGAAACTGGCGAACGAGGTGAACACGTCCATCGAGCCGTCGCCATGGGTGACGATGTCGTCGGCATCGGCCTCCATGGCCGCCTCCATCAACGCATCCTCATCGACGCCCGGGGCGAACGACAACTGCCCCTTGCGCTCGAACAGATACGCGACCGAACCATCGGTACCCAGATTGCCGCCGCATTTGCTGAACGCATGGCGCACCGCGGCAGCGGTTCGATTGCGGTTGTCGGTCATGCATTCGACCAGCACGGCAACGCCACCAGGCCCGTAGCCCTCGTAGCTCAGCTCGACCACGTCGTCGCTGCCGGCCGCACCGGTGCCCCGCGCAATCGCGCGATCGATGATGTCACGGCTCATGTTGGCGCTCAGCGCCTTGTCCAGAGCCAGCCGCAAGCGCGGATTGGACCCAGGCTCACCACCGCCCTGCCGGGCTGCCACGGTCAGCTCACGAATCCACTTGGTGAAGATCTTGCCCCTCTTGGCATCCTGGCGCTCTTTGCGGTGCTTGATGTTCGCCCACTTGGAATGACCAGCCATAACGCAACTCCGATTTCTGTGTGTTACCCAAACGACCCCTGCCCCCGGCAAGGTTTTTCCGTCGCCCAACGCAAGGGCGCATCCGAAGATGCGCCCTGTCAGCAGTTACTCGGCCTTGGGCTGTTCGCGCAGGCGAATGTGCAATTCGCGCAGCGCCTTGGCATCGACCACGCCAGGGGCCTGGGTCATGACGTCGGCGGCACTCTGGGTTTTCGGGAAGGCGATGACTTCACGAATCGACTGCGCACCGGTCATCAGCATGACCAGGCGGTCCAGGCCGAAGGCCAGGCCACCATGGGGTGGTGCACCGTATTTCAGCGCGTCGAGCAGGAAGCCGAACTTCTCTTCCTGTTCCGCCGCCTCGATACCGAGCAGGCGGAACACGGCCTGCTGCATGTCCTTGCGGTGGATACGGATCGAACCGCCACCCAGTTCGGTACCGTTGAGCACCATGTCATAGGCGCGCGACAACGCAGTGGCGGGATTGGCTTCCAGCTCGGCAGGCGTGCACTTGGGCGCGGTGAACGGATGGTGCAGCGCGCTGAAGCTGCCGTCGTCGTTCTCTTCGAACATCGGGAAGTCGACGACCCACATCGGTGCCCATTCGCAGGTCAGCAGGTCGAGATCGTTGCCCAGCTTGATGCGCAGTGCACCCAGTGCTTCGCTGACGATCTTGGCCTTGTCGGCGCCGAAGAACACGATGTCGCCATCGACCGCACCAACGCGATCGAGGATCACATTGAGGTTGGCTTCCGGGATGTTCTTGACGATCGGCGACTGCAGGCCCTCGACGCCCTTGGCGCGCTCGTTGACCTTGATGTAGGCCAGGCCCTTGGCACCGTAGATGCCGACGAACTTGGTGTAGTCGTCGATCTGCTTGCGCGGCATGCTCGCCCCGCCTGGAACGCGCAGTGCTGCAACGCGGCACTTGGCATCGTTGGCCGGACCACTGAAGACCTTGAACTCGACGTCCTTGAGCTGATCGGCGACGTCGACCAGTTCCATCGGGTTGCGCAGGTCGGGCTTGTCCGAGCCGTAGCGGCGCATGGCTTCTTCGAAGGTCATGTGCGGGAACTCGCCGAACTCGACGTCCAGCACTTCCTTGAACAGCTTGCGCACCATGGTTTCGGTGATGCCGATGATTTCGCTCTCGTCGAGGAAACTTGTCTCGATGTCGATCTGAGTGAACTCGGGCTGACGATCGGCACGCAGGTCTTCATCGCGGAAGCACTTGGCGATCTGGTAGTAACGGTCGAAACCGGCCACCATCAGCAACTGCTTGAACAGCTGAGGCGACTGCGGCAGGGCGAAGAAGCTGCCGGGGTGGGTACGGCTGGGCACCAGGTAGTCGCGAGCGCCTTCAGGCGTGGCACGGGTCAGGATCGGCGTTTCGACGTCGAGGAAGCCGTTTTCGTCGAGGTAGCGGCGAATGCTGGTGGTGATGCGCGAGCGCAGGCGCAGTTTCTCGGCCATCTCGGGACGGCGCAGGTCGATGAAGCGGTAGCGCAGGCGCGTTTCCTCACCCACGTCAGAGTATTCGTTGAGCGGAAACGGCGGGGTCTCGGCTTCGTTCAGCACTTCGAGCTCGTAGCCCAGCACTTCGATGGCGCCAGACGCCATGTTCGGATTGACTGCGCCGGCGGGCCGCGCACGGACCTTGCCGGTGACCTTGACCACGTACTCGCTGCGCACGCGATCGGCGGCGGCGAAGCTGTCGGCGCGATCGGGGTCGAAGACCACCTGGGCCATGCCTTCACGATCCCGAATGTCGAGGAAGATCACCCCGCCATGGTCGCGACGGCGATGGACCCAGCCGCACAGGGTGATTTCCTGACCTTCCAGGGTCTCGTTCAGTTGGCCGCAATAGTGGCTGCGCATCATAGTAGTGGTTTCACTTCTCGTAATTCATGATTCGATGACGGCGTGTAGCTGACACGCGGCACCCTGGACATCGTGCTGGAGCGGGCGGGAGCCGGACGACTCACTCGGCCTTGTCGCCGCCTGCCAGATTCTTCTTGTTGCCGGTCTTGAAATCGGTTTCGTACCAGCCGGTGCCGCTGAGGCGGAAGCCCGGCATGGAAAGCACCTTTTTCAGTTGCGGCGCCTGGCAGGCAGGGCAATCGGTCAAAGGCTCTGCGCTGATCTTCTGAATGACTTCCATCTGATGACCGCAGGAAGCACATTGATAGTCGTACATCGGCATGGGTAGTGTCTCGGCAACCAAATGACCGCAGCGCAAGCAGCGCCAGGGCGAAACGCGGGATTATATCCGGTTAATCGACGCTGCGCAGCCGTCCAAGGTAACAGACGACGTTCGATCACGCCCCATCAGGTAGGTGACGCAGACTACCCGTACCAATCCACTGAAGTTCTTGACGCCGCCATGGCGCAGGTGGACCTCGCGGTCGACGTAGGAAAGCAACGCGTTCACCGTGCATTCATTGACCAGGGCAATGCGTTCCAGAATTTCCCAGTAGACCCGCTCCAGGCGCAGGCAGGTGGCGAAACCGTTCAGGCGCACCGAGCGCGAGACGGGCCTGGCCAGGCCCATGTCGAAGTTTTCCGAATAGGGGTCGATGACAAGCTTGCTCGATCGGTCGAGCTGGCGTGCGCGGGTAACGACGATGTTCCGTTCCATGGATCAGTGCTTCCTAGATGATCGCCCCTCCAACCCTGGAGGTGTGCTGACGGATCTATGGAAGCGTATCGGCGAACGATGACGACAGAGGAATACGGAAGTGCATACGTAGGAAGCGCGGCGTCGTTAAGTAAGAGGAAACCGCCGCGGCAACGCGTGCAGTGGGCGGCGAAAGGCTGGATCGACACGGCGGACCTCGCGCTGGCGAAGGCGCCGCCGCATCGCCAGGGATCAACCTTCGAGCAGCGAACGCAACATCCAGGCAGTCTTCTCGTGCACCTGCATGCGCTGGGTCAGCAGGTCGGCGGTCGGCTCGTCGCTGACCTTGTCCAGCAGCGGAAAGATGCCGCGGGCGGTACGGGTAACGGCTTCCTGACCTTCGACCAGTTGCTTGATCATGTCCTGGGCCGAGGGCACCCCTTCCTCTTCCTTGATCGAAGACAGACGGGCATACACCGAATAGGCGCCGGGCGCGGGAAAGCCGAGGGCGCGGATGCGCTCGGCAATGGAGTCCACGGCCAGCGCCAGTTCGGTGTACTGCTCTTCGAACATCAGGTGCAGGGTACGGAAAGCCGGGCCGGTGACGTTCCAGTGGAAGTTGTGCGTCTTGAGGTACAGGACGTAGGTGTCGGAGAGCAGACGGGACAGGCCGTCCACGATCGATTTGCGATCTTCTTCGCTGATGCCGATATCGATTGCCATGTAATGTCCTTGATGACGATGAATGTATACCACCACGGGTGGACGCCCACTTTACCAAGACCCTTCGGCCCACGCAGCCCTTGCCTGGGGCAAGTTGCGCGGGCTATCCGCTCGACGGCGTCGAGCGGCGCTCCGGCCGATTTGAGAAGGGTCGGGCTTTGCTGTTAAATAGGCCGCGTGAGCCGGGGCAATTAATCAAGCCGTGGCGCATAGGCTGATCCCTGCAGATGCTCGGCAATTATTGTCACCCCAACGCTGTGCTTGTTGCGGTATCAGCTCTTCCTGATGCCTGATTCTTAGAGTGAGCCAATCAAATGTTGAAAATCGTCCACCTCCTGACGGGCGCAGCGGCCGTGCTGCTGTCGTTCATACCAAGCCTGCGGGCCGATGTAGCGCCTTACCTGCAACAACCCGACGCAATCTACCTGGCGCTGTTCGGTCTGCTCAACCTGCTTTTGGCTCCGGTGATACCGCGCTGGAACAAAGGCCCACGTCATCTGTTGCAAAATCTGGTCAGTGTGCTGCTGGTTGCCTCGGTGATCACCCAGACCCTGACGTTGCTGGTGCCGCTGCCGGCCATCGGCATCCTGCCAGGCCTGCTGTGCGCACTGCTCGCGTGCCTGGCGCACCTGTCGATCAGTTTCTACCGCGCGTCACCCGCACCCAGCGCCGTGCAGTACGACATGACCAACCGCGATACCGGCACGGTCAAGTGGTTCAATACGTCGAAGGGCTTCGGCTTCATTTCGCGTGATTCGGGCGACGACATCTTTGTGCATTTTCGCGCCATTCGTGGCGAAGGCCATCGTGTGCTGGTCGAAGGCCAACGGGTCGAGTTCTCGGTCATGAACCGCGACAAAGGACTGCAGGCCGAAGACGTGATTGCGGCATCGCCGCGTCGCTGACTCCACTGCGGCAATAAAAAAACGCGGGCACTGCCCGCGTTTTTCATTGCCGCAAAAAAGGTTTCAGTAATGCGGCGGCGGCGCCTCCTGGGTAGCCGTTTCGAACTGACCGACCATTTCCTCCTGACGCTTGAGCAGCGCGGCGAGCTGCATCTGCAGGCGCTCGATCGCCCGCTGCTGCAGGATCAGTTCGTCGCTGAGCGAAGACAGGGTGTCATCCTGAAACGCCAGACGCGTTTCCAGTTCCATCACGCGATCTTCCAGACTCATGCCCTGCCCTCCGTGAAAACGAAATCGGTGCCCAGCACGCCTGCCAGCCTCTGGCGAACCGTCGCCAGTTGCTCGGCGGTATAGGGCATTGCGGGCAGCTTGCCCCACACAGGGGCAGGCCAGGCCGCGTCCGTGCGATAGCGAACGATCACGTGCATATGCAGTTGGCTCACGACATTGCCCAATGTGGCGACATTGATCTTGTCGGCGCCATATTCCTGGTGAAGCAACTTCGCCAATGCATTGGTTTCGCTCCACAGCACTTCACGGTCTGCGTCATCGAGTTCGAAGACCTCGGTGATATCCGGACGTCGCGGCACCAGGATGAACCAGGGATACCTGGCGTCATTACTGAGCAGCAGGCGACAAAGTGCGAAATCACCGATGACATGAGCGTCTCCGGCAAGTCGGGCATCCAGGCTGAACACGGGCGTTCTCCACAGGAAGGAATGGGTGATCGAGGCATGGCCGCGAATCATCGAGCGGCAAGGATAGCGTGCCTGATCGGTTTTTTCCGGGTGAGCCACTATTTACTCGACACGACGGAAGGCGGCGCACCTGGGGCCGTACCCGAGGCAAGGCACGGTTTTGGTGCCGCCCGCCCCAGGATCGCCCGCAGCACCGAACCGTACAGACCACTTTTTCGCAGCGGTTCACCCGCTTTATGCGATACCGCGTGTAACTGTCTGACAAGTGGTCCTTCTTTACGCAGGCGCAGCGTTGCCAATTCCTGTCGCTGGGCTAGCCTTGCCATTCAGGACGTCACCTTTCGCACCAAAAAGGTCCACCAGGGAAGGTCTCGGTGCATGAAGACCTCGTAATCTACCCACTCGTGTCACCCAGCGGTAACGTTTGCATCGCGAAACAGGATTCACTCGCATGCAGAGGATCGTTACCGGGGAAAGCAGGAATGGGTCGATGAGCCGGTTTTACGTGGGCTTGGCCGAACCACTGGAAGAAAAGTGAAAAATATGTGAACTGCTGGCACGTTTGTGCACGCTTGTTGCATTCATCCCAGCACGGTCACCGGGGACGTGGGAAGACGAAACCGGAACAAACGGAAACAGTGAATCAATGAAGCGACGCCCGTGCATTAATGCAACCCAAGTGTGGTTGTAAGCGTGGACATGCAACAGCGGACTTGAAGTATCGCCAACATGACCGGCGTGGTATATGTTCCGCGCCGTCATAAAAAGAAAGAACTGCCTCAGATAAAAAAACAGGTGAGGCAGTGGTTACTCTTCTTAAAAACCAAAGGAGCAAATCACGATGCGCGTGATGAAGTGGAGCATGATCGCACTGGCTGTAACAGCCGGCACCTCGCAGTTGGCTTTGGCCTCAGCCCAGGACGAGTCCAAGGGTTTTGTGGAAGACAGCACCTTGAACCTCAAGCTGCGCGCCCTGTACATGAACCGTGACTACAAGCACGGCGCAGGCAACCCTACCGCTGGCAGCGACAAGGGCTATCGTGAAGACACTGGCCTTGGCGCCCAGCTGTTCTACGAGTCGGGCTTCACCCAGGGCACCATCGGTGCCGGTGTCGATGCAATGGGCTTCGGTTCGGTGCGCCTGGACGGCGGTACCGGTCGCCGCAGCAACGGCCTGTTCGCAGCCGACGAAGAAGGCAACCTGGAGCACAGCCAGACCAAGGGCGGCGCAGCCGTCAAGTTCCGCTTCTCCAATACCGTACTCAAATACGGCCAGCAGATCGTTGCCAGCCCGGTCTTCGCGACCGATGACGGCCGTCTGTTGCCTGAAGTCGCCACCGGCACGTCGATCACCAGCAACGAAATCGACAACCTGACCCTGAACATCGGTCGCTTCACCTCGATGAGCGCGCAGACCGGCATGGGTCACGACTCCCTGGGCCTGAAGTCCGCCGACATCGCCGGCGCCACCTACGCCTTCACCAAGAACTTCACCGGTACGGTCGCTGCGTCCGACGTGGAAGATTACTGGAAGCGTCAGTACGTCAACCTGAACTACACCCTGCCGATCGACGACCTGCAGTCGCTCAACTTCGACTTCAACGCCTATCGCACCAAGAGCCAGGGCGAAGATCTGGGCGGCGACGTCGACAACAAGATCTGGAGCACCGCGGTTGCCTATAGCCTGGGCGCGCACAAGTTCACCCTGGGTTACCAGCGCAGTTCCGGCGACACCGGCTACGCCTACGGCGTGGACGGCGGCGGCACCGTGTTCCTGAACAACTCCGTTCAGTACTCCGACTTCGTCGGCGCCGAAGAGAAATCGTGGCAGGTTCGCTACGACATCAACATGGCAACCTACGGCGTACCCGGCCTGAGCTTCATGACTCGCTACATCACTGGCGACAACATCGAAGCCAGCAACGGCGAAGAAGGCAAAGAGCACGAGTGGGACTTCGAAACCAAGTACGTGGTTCAGCAAGGCCCGATCAAGGACATGTCCTTCCGCCTGCGTAGCGCCATCTACCGCGCCAACAACGCCTACGATGCCGACTACGGCCCGTCGAACAACGACCTGCGTTTCATCGTCGAGTATCCTCTGAGCATCATGTAACAGCCCAGCAGGTCGCTTCACCTCGAAAAGCCCGGCCCTGCCGGGCTTTTCTGCGTCTGGACGGCGGCGCCCGGCAAAGCCCGGCCCTACGCCTGTACGTCGCCCAATCACCCCCGTACAATGCCAGACCTCGATAAAATTTCGCGAAGACAACGGTCAACCATGCGCACCAGTCAATATCTGCTCGCCACACAGAAAGAAACCCCTTCCGATGCGGTCGTGATCAGCCATCAGCTGATGCTGCGCGCCGGCATGATCCGCAAGCTCGCTTCGGGCCTGTACACATGGTTGCCGATGGGTCTTCGGGTGATGCGCAAGGTTGAGCGGATCGTGCGCGAGGAAATGGACGCCGCCGGCGCCCTCGAAGTGCTGATGCCCGGCATCCAGCCGGCCGAACTGTGGCAGGAGTCGGGGCGCTGGGAGCAGTACGGTCCCGAGCTGCTGCGCCTCAAGGACCGCCACGACCGTGACTTCTGCGCCGGCCCTACCCACGAAGAAGTCATCACCGACCTGATGCGCAACGAGCTCAACAGCTACAAGCAGTTGCCCATCAATCTCTACCAGATCCAGACCAAGTTCCGTGACGAGATCCGTCCGCGCTTCGGCCTGATGCGCGGTCGCGAGTTCATCATGAAGGATGCGTACTCCTTCCACGCCGACCAGCCTTCGCTGCAGGCCACCTATGACCGCATGCACCTGGCCTACAGCAACATCTTCACTCGCCTGGGCCTGAAGTTTCGCGCGGTGGAAGCCGACAACGGCTCCATCGGCGGCGCCGGCTCCCACGAATTCCATGTGCTGGCAGAGTCGGGTGAAGACGACATCGTGTTCAGCGATACGTCCGACTACGCGGCCAATATCGAGAAGGCCGAGGCGATTCCGCGCGAAACCGAGCGCGGCGCCGCACTCGAGGAACTGCGCCTGGTCGACACGCCTAACGCCAAGACCATCGCCCAACTGGTGGAAAACTTCGGCCTGCCGATCGAGAAGACCGTGAAGACGCTGGTGGTCCACGCTGCCGAAGAAGGCAAATTGATTGCCTTGATCATCCGTGGCGATCACGAGTTGAACGAGATCAAGGCCGCCAACCAACCGCTGGTTGCCAATCCGCTGGTCATGGCCAGCGAAGCGGAACTGCGTGATGCCATCGGCGCGGGCGCAGGTTCCCTGGGCCCGATGAACCTGCCCCTGACCTGCATCATCGATCGCTCGGTGGCTTTCATGAGCGACTTCGCCGTGGGCGCCAACATCGACGACAAGCACTACTTCGGCGTCAATTGGGAGCGTGATCTGCCGCTGCCCGAAATTGCCGATCTGCGCAACGTGGTAGACGGCGACACCAGCCCGGACGGCCAGGGCACGCTGACCATCAAGCGCGGTATCGAGGTGGGTCACATCTTCCAGCTGGGCACCAAGTACAGCGAAGCCATGAAATGCCAGGTACTGGGTGAGAACGGCAAGCCGGTGACCTTGGCCATGGGCTGCTACGGCATCGGTGTGTCGCGTGTGGTGGCTGCTGCCATCGAGCAGAACAACGATGCTGGCGGCATCATCTGGAGCGATACCCTGGCGCCCTTCCAGGTCGCTCTGGTGCCGCTGCGCTACGAAACCGAGCAGGTGCGCGAAGCCACCGACCGGCTGTACGCGGAACTGACCGAAGCGGGCTTCGAAGTGCTGCTGGACGACCGCGACAAGAAAACCAGCCCCGGGATCAAGTTCGCCGACATGGAGCTGATCGGCATTCCCCATCGGATCGTCATCAGCGACCGTGGCCTGGCCGAAGGCAACCTGGAATACAAGAGCCGTACCGAGGACGCCGCACAGGCCTTGCCTGTCGACGACGTCCTGTCTTTCATCCAGGCTCGCGTGCGCCGCTGACAGATTCGAGAAACCATGTTCAAGCGAACTACCTTGGCCTTCGGTGGTGCTGCCCTGTGCAGCACCCTGCTGGTCAGTGGCTGTGCCAACCAGATGTCGCAGCGCAACGAACACGAAGAGCGCATCGAGCGCAAGCTGCTCGAACACAGCGTGCAGATCGACCTGGGCAAGCCAGAGGTGCTGCAGACGCCGCAACGCCGCGTGCGCATTCGTGAACTCAAGGATTTCGAGGTCACGGCGTTCGAGACCACACGTCACTACGACCGCTACACACCCTATCAACCCTGGCGTGAAGTCTACGAGATTCCACTAGGGGCAGTGGCCGTGGTAGCCGGCGTCGGCGCCAACGTGGTGAACGTGGCGACCTTTGGTAGCCTGCCCGACAGCGTGACCAAGGACTGGGTCAGCTATGGTTTCGCCGGACTTAATCCGTTCATGAACGTGCAGTCCAACGGCCGTGCCGAGCAGAACCTTGCCGGTATCGACGAGGTGCAGACCGACAGGCGCGTGGAGCACGACAGCACGCCATGGAGTGAACGCCCGGTGCAAGTAGGCACCGGCCGCAAGACCTATGACCTGGAAACCGATGCCAACGGTGTGTTGCGCATCAACCTGCTCGACAACCCGTTTGCGGAACAGGATCTGACCCACGTCACACGCCTGCAACTGAGTGTAGTGGACGAGGAAAGCCAGACTAGGGCCAGCGCCCTGCTGCCGGTGAGCCCGGACCTGCGCGGAAAACTGGCCGAAGCACACACGCTGATCTTCGATGACCTGGAAGGTGACGAGGTCGGCCAGTGGGTGTATCGGGTCAAGCGCCTGGCCGAACTGGGCCTGGAAGACGAAGCCAGCGAACTGGAACAGAGCCTGATCGAACTGACCCGCAACGATCCCGAATTGCAGCAGGATTTCCTCAAGTCGCTGCGCCGGGATACCGGCCGACTGGTCGCCGATCCCGGGACCTGAGCCAGCCGGTCAGCTGTCGCTGAACAGTTCCAGCTGCTCGTGGGCCCCACGCAGGTCCAGCAGGCGCACGCCGATGCCCAACAGGCGCACCGGCTTGCCGCCACGGGCGAAGGCCTGACCCAGCAGCTGCCGGTAGCTGTCCAGATCCCTGCCCGCCCCTGCCTGTTCCAGGGTGGTCTGGGTAAAGTCGTGAAACTTCACTTTGACGAACGGCTTGCCCGGACGATAGCTGCTGTCGATCCGGTCGATGCGCTCGGTCAGGGTCTGCATCAATTCTGGGAGCTTGTCCAGGCAACTGGCCAGATCCGGCAGGTCCGCCTCGTAGGTGTTTTCCACGCTGATGGACTGCCGCCGACTGTCGTTCTGCACCACACGCTCGTCGATGCCGCGTGCCAGGCTGTAGAGGCGCTCGCCAAAGCTGCCGAATTCGCGCACCAGCGCCAGCTTGGTCCATTCACGCAGCTCCAGGCAGCTGTCGATGCCGAGGCGGGCCAGCTTGTCGGCGGTGACCTTGCCGACGCCGTGTAGCTTGGTGACCGGCAAGGCGGCGACGAAGTCTTCGATCTGGGCAGGGGTAATGACGAACAGGCCGTCTGGCTTGCGCCAGTCGCTGGCGATCTTGGCGAGGAACTTGTTTGGCGCCACCCCCGCCGAAACGGTGATGTGCAGGCGCTTGGATACCTTGCGTCGGATGTCCTGGGCAATTCGCGTGGCGCTGCCGGAAAAATGCGGGCAGTCGGAAACGTCGAGGTAGGCTTCGTCCAGCGACAGTGGCTCGATCAGGTCGGTGTACTCGCGAAAAATCCCCTGAATCTCCCGCGACGCTTCTTTATAGGCATCCATGCGCGGTTTGACGATGGTCAGGTCGGGGCACAGTTTGATCGCGTGCCGCGAGCTCATGGCTGAACGCACGCCATAGGCGCGGGCTTCATAGTTGCAGGTGGCGATCACCCCGCGACGCTCCGCCGAGCCGCCGACGGCCAGTGGCTTGCCGGCCAGCCGGGGGTCGTCACGCATTTCGATGGCGGCATAGAAGCAGTCACAGTCGACATGGATGATCTTGCGCTGCGTCATGGTCGGGGCGGGGTACCAAGCTGGTAAAAGATCGTACAAAAACAACGGTATTATCTCACTCACAGCGATAAGCGCCATGGCCAAAGCCCGGTGCACATTCTTTTGCTCATCGACAAATCGCCCCAATCCCCCTGAAAGCCCCGTCCCGCCTGGCTCGTGGCGCAATCGGCAAGGCTAAGCGATTGATGGAAAAGAGTTTTCTTGAAATCAGGGTTTGACAAGCAGGCGCTGCGCTGTAGAATAGCCCACACAGACGCGGGATGGAGCAGTCTGGTAGCTCGTCGGGCTCATAACCCGAAGGTCGTCGGTTCAAATCCGGCTCCCGCAACCAAACAACGAAGAAGGCCACTTGAAAAAGTGGCTTTTTTTGTTGCCTGCAATTTGTTCGCCGACCTGTTAGCCGACGAGGTCGTCTGGCCGATCCACGTCGCGGTAGATCCCTGGGTCGTCGCACACCACCAGGTGCATGTGCGCCTCGGCGAACAATCGTCGAGCACCCTGATCGCCCTGCAGCGACAGCAACTGCTCGCGAAAGGTACGGCCGAAGCCTACCGGGTGCCCGTGACCTCGAGCGCCATGGGCAATGCTGATGCGCTCCGGTGCCATGCACTGGCGAACCCTGGCGAATGCTCCAGGGCTCACGAAGGGCATGTCGCCCAGACACACCAACCAGCCATCGGCATCCAGGCTGGCTTCGACCCCCGTGCGCAGGCTGTCGCCCATGCCTGCGGAGTCGAGCAATACCACCTCACAGCCGTAGACTTCGGCCAGCTGTATCACTTGCTTCTTGTGCGCACGGGTGACCAGCACACGGCGCTCGACCGTGTCACCGAGGTTGTGCAGGACCTGTTCGACGACGCTGCGCTCGATGCCGTCCAACCCGCTGCAGGGTGCAAGCAGTTTGTCAGCACCCTGCCCTGCGGCTTCCTGAAAACGGCGCCCTTGCCCTGCGGCGAGGATCAAGGCGCAGGGAGCGGTGATGGCTGACATGGCGGTAGGCTCCGATAGTCACGATGCGCCGTACGGACGCTCAATACAGATTGGGTTCCATCTCCAGCGCCACACCGAAGCGTGACTGGATATCGTCCTGAATCCGCCGGGCCAGGGCATGCAACTGCTTGCCCGATGCGTTGCCGTGGTTGACCAGCACCAGTGACTGCAAGCGGTGCACGCCGGCGTCACCCTCGCGATGGCCCTTCCAGCCGGCCCGCTCGATCAGCCAACCCGCCGCCAGTTTGTACAGGCCATCGGCCTGGGGATAGGCGACCACATCGGGATGCTCGCGGCGAATGGCGTCCAGCACCGCGGCGGGGACGACCGGGTTCTTGAAGAAGCTGCCGGCATTGCCCAGCTCGGCAGGGTCGGGAAGCTTTTCTCGCCGGATGCTGCAGATGGCGGCGCTGACGTCGGTGGGCGTCGGATGCACGATCCCCTGTTCGGCCAGCCGCTGACGCACCGGGCCGTAGTCCAGATGCACCGGTGCCGAACGTGAAAGCGTGAAGCGCACGCGCAGGATCACCCAGCGGCCGGGCTGGCGCTTGAACAGGCTGTCGCGATAACCGAACGCGCACTCGGCGGCGCTGAAGTCGCGTTTCTGCAACGTGTCCCGGTCAAGCGCAGTGAGGCCGGCGAACACGTCCTTGATCTCGACGCCGTAGGCACCGATGTTCTGCATGGGCGCTGCACCCACGGTTCCAGGAATCAGACTGAGGTTTTCCAGACCTGCCAGACCTTGTTCAAGCGTCTGCAATACGAAAGGGTGCCACGGCTCGCCGGCTTCGGCTTCCAGCACCACCTGATCACCGGCCTCTGCGAGCACGCGCACGCCGCGGCTGGCCATGCGCACCACCAGCACGTCGGAGAGGTCGGCGGTCAGCAACAGATTGCTGCCACCACCGATCACCAGCGCACGCAGGCCGCTCGCCCTGGCCCAGGCCAGTGCCTGGATCAGCTCGGCATCGTCATGCACCGAGACCAGAAACGCTGCCTTCACCTCGATACCGAAGGTGTTGTAGGGTTTGAGCGACTGGTTGGCGCGAATGTCCAGACTCATGGACTCAGCTGGCGGAACGTTGCCATGGGCTGCCATCAAGCCTCCAGCAGGCGCCGCACGCGCTCCAGGTCTTGCGCGGTGTCGACACCGGCGGGCGGCGCCTGCACGGCATCGGCCACATGGATACGCACCCCGTGCCAGAGCGCACGCAGCTGCTCGAGACGTTCGGTGTTCTCCAGCCAGCAAGGGCCCCACTGCACGAAATCCTGGAGGAAGCCGGCACGGTAGGCATAGATACCGATATGACGACGGTAGGGCACCTGCGCCGGGAGGGCATCGCGATCGTTGGCGAAATCGTCGCGCGCCCACGGCAGGGGTGCTCGGCTGAAGGTCAGCGCCAGGCCGTTCAGGTCGGTGACCACCTTGACCACGTTGGGGTTGAACAACGCTTCCACGTCCGTGATCGGCTCGGCCAGGGTTGCCATGGCGGCCTCGTGGCTGGCAGCGAGATTGGCCGCCACCTGGTCGATGACTACGGGCGGAATCAACGGCTCGTCGCCCTGCACGTTGACCACGATGGACTCGGCATCCAGACCCAAAGCCTGGCATACCTCGGCCAAACGGTCGGTACCGGATTCGTGATCGGGCCGGGTCATCACCACCTCCGCGCCGAACGCTCGGCAGGCGGACTCGATGCGCACATCATCGGTGGCAACCACGACTCGCGTTGCCGTGCTCTTGCAGGCCTGTTCCCAGACATGCTGGATCATCGGTTTGCCGGCGATCATCTGCAGTGGCTTGCCCGGCAGGCGAGTCGACTGGTACCGCGCGGGTATCACCACGGTGAAGGCCGTGCTCATTTATCCAGGCGCTCGTCGTCGGTCAGGGTCCGCGCTTCGGTTTCCAGCATCACCGGAATGCCGTCGCGAATGGGATAGGCCAGGCCGGCGCCCTTGCTGATCAGCTCGCGCTTGTCGGCGCTGAGCTTGAGCGGGCCCTTGGTGATCGGGCAAGCGAGGATATCGAGCAGTTTGGTGTCCATGGAAAAATCCTTCAAGGCAAGGGGATCAGGGCAAAAGGCTGGTCAGACGCTGGTCGAGCCAACCGATGAAATGGGGCGAAGGCTGGGCGTCGACGGCCAGGTACCACCAATCCGCAGCGGCGAACTCGCGGCACTTCACGGCATCTTTTTCGGTCATGACCACTGGCAACGGTGGTTCGAAACACAGGGCCTGGGGCGTGAACCGGGCATGATCGGCGAAAGGGTGGGCGACAGGCTGCCAGTGTAGCGCCTGCAGGGTGTCGAAGAAACGTTGTGGGTTGCCGATCCCGGCCACGGCGTGCACTGCCTGCCCTGGCGGGAAGTGGCTCAATGGCCGGCGCTCGCCGCTGCGCACGTTGATCAACGCTCGGGCTTGCAGGGTCAGGCCGTAGCCACGCGGCGAATCATCAGCGGCACCGTTGAGCAGCACGGCATCGACCGACTGCAGGCGCTCGGCGGGCTCGCGCAACGGACCGGCAGGCAGGCAGCGGCCATTGCCCAGCCCCCGCGCCGCGTCGATCAGCACCAGTTCGATGTCGCGCGCCAGGCGGTAGTGTTGCAAGCCATCGTCGCTGAGCACGAGGTCCACGGGCTCGGCTTCGAGCAGTGCACGTACGGCGCGGCCACGGTCGGGGTCGATCACCAGCGGCACGCCGCTGCGCCGCACGATCAGCAGCGGCTCATCGCCCGCCTGGGCAGCCTCCTGATCGGCGCGGACCCGCCATGGCAGGCTCGGTGGCCTGGCGCCGTAGCCGCGGCTGACCACGCCAACCCGCAGGCCGCGGGCCTGGCAGTGCTCGATCAGCCAGAGAATCATCGGTGTCTTGCCGGTGCCACCGACGGTGATGTTGCCGACCACCAGCACCGGCACCGGGGCGCGGTAGATCTCGCCCTGCCCGGCCTCGAATCGCCGCCGTTTTCGCGCCACGACGCTGCGATACAGGCATTCCAGCGGGCGCAACAGCCACAGTGCACGATGACCGGCATACCAGGCAGCGGACAATCGGTCGGCGAGGCTCATCAGGGATTCGCCTGCGCCTCGACGGTGATCATGCTGATCTGGCTGAAACCCAGCTTGCCGGCCGCGTCCATGGCACTGATCACGGCTTGATGAGGCGTCTTGCCGTCAGCGCTGATCGACAGTGGCAGCGAGCTGTCTCCCGCCGATGCGGTACGCAGCGCGTCGAGCAGGGTCGGCAAGTCGCTTTTGGGCAGCAACTGGTTGTTCACCGCATAGACGCCTTCGGCGCTGATGGCGATGTCGATGCGCTTGAGGTTGCTGGATTGTTCCGGCGCGCCGTTCACTGCCTCGGGCAGCTCGACACGCAGCTGGGTTTCGCGGGTGAACGTGGTGGTGATGACGAAGAACAGCAGCAGCACGAACACGACGTCTATCAGCGAGATCAGGTTGAGCTCGATGTTTTCCCGACTGCGACGACGAAACTTCACGCTTTTTCCTCGGCCAGGTCGACCTCGCGATCACCCTGCACGACTTCCACCAGCTTGATGGCTTCCTGCTCCATGCCGACCACCAGCTCGTCGATGCGGCGTTGCAGCAGGCGATGGAAGAACAGCGCCGGGATCGCGACGATGAGACCTGACGCCGTAGTGACCAGCGCTTTGGAAATACCGCCTGCCATGACACCGGGGTTGCCGCTGACGGCGCCTCCGGTGAACGAGCCGAAGATCTCGATCATGCCGATCACGGTGCCCAGCAGACCCAGCAGCGGCGCCATGGCGGCGATGGTGCCCAGCGTACTGATGTAGCGTTCCAGCTCGTGGATGACCCGGCTGGCCGCCTCCTCGATGCTTTCCTTCATGATTTCGCGGCCGTGGCGCGAGTTGGCCAGGCCAGCCGCGAGGATCTCGCCAAGCGGCGAATGGGCACGCAACTCCTTGAGCTTCTCCTTGCTCAGTTGCTTGTCTTTCTTCCAGCGCCAGACCTGGCCGACCAGATGGGCAGGTGCAACTCGGCTGGCACGCAAGGTCCACAAACGCTCGGCGATGATGGCCAGGGCGACGATGGAGCTCACTATGATTGGCAACATCATCCAGCCGCCAGACTTAACCAATTCCCACACAGGTACGATCCCCTCGAAAAAGTTCGCCACTCTACCATAGGGGTGAGGCGGGTCGAAGCGTGCGATGACCGTTGGAAAGCTCAGGGGTCGGCCGGTGCCTCGCGCCAGAAACGGCGCAGGGAGCGCTGCCGCTGCACCGGGCCGAAGGTACCCAGGCGCACCCGCAACGCGCCGTCTTCGGCTGTGTCGTGGGCAGCGATGCCCAATGCCTTGAAACGCGCCAGCACGGATGGATGGGGATGGCCGAAGGTATTGCCATGGCCCCGCGAGATCAACGCCGCCCGGGGGCGCACCGCGTCCAGGAATGGCTTGCTCGATGACGTCCGGCTGCCATGGTGTGGCACCTGCAACCAGTGCGCCTGAACTGGCAAACCGCTCGCGACCAGGGCCTCTTCGGCCGCCGCGTCGATGTCGCCGCTGAGCAACAGGCGCTCGCCATTGGCTTCCACCCAGAGTACGCACGAGGCGGGATTGCCGGGCACTGCCGACGGCCAGCGCCACAAGACGAACTTCACCGCGTCCCACTCCCAACTGCGACCAGGCTCGCAAGGCTGTGCCTGCCACGCGGCGGGCAACAGGTCGGGCTCACCGGCCAGGGTCTGGGCAACCGGCAGGCGTCGCCGTACGGTGCCAGCACCTCCGGAATGATCGAGGTGGGCGTGACTGATGATCATCGCATCCAGGCGCCGTACACCCAGGGCGACCAGACTGGGCACCACTACGCTGGCGCCGGCGTCGATTTCGCCCAGTCCGGGACCGGTGTCGTAGAGCAATTGGTGCTGGGCCGTGCGCACGAGTACACCCAGCCCCTGGCCGACATCCAGCACCCAGATGTCGGCCTGGCCCACGGGCGGTGCCTGACGCGGGCTGAACAACAGCAGCCCGACCATCGGCACCCCCAGCCAGCGCAACGCAATACCGGCCGGCAGCAACAGCAGCAAGACGCCGATCGCCAGCACCAGCCATACCCCGGGCGAGAGCCCCGGCGGTAGCCAGGAGGGTCCCCACTCGGCGGTCCAGGCCAGCCATTCGAACAGCCATCGCAATGCGCCACCGGCCAGCCACAGCAGGGTTTCGCCCACCCACGGCACAGGCAACAGCACGGCACCGGCCATGGCCACCGGCAGGACCAGCAGACTGATCCAGGGGACGGCCAGCAGGTTCACCAGCGGCCCGCTGACACTCACCGGCAACGCCAGGGCCACCATTACCGGCAGCAGACCGACAGCCACACAGCACTGTGCGCGGGTCCAGGCCTGCCACCAGCGCCAACCACCCAGACGCCCGGAAAACGTCAGCAGCAGTACTGTCACCGCGCAAAACGACAACCAGAATCCGGGCTGCAGGCTGACCAGCGGGTCGACCAGCAAGACCATGGTGAATGCCAGCAGCAGCGGCCACCATACGCCCAGATGGCGAAAGCGCAGCCGCCATAACAGCACCAGGCCGATCATGATGCAGGCCCGGCGTACCGGCACCTGGAAGCCCGCCAACAGCCCGTAGGCCAACGCGCCGCTGAACGCCAATGCGCAGGCACAGGGCAACCAGGGCCAGCGTGCCGGCCAGACGCCGAGTTTTGCCAGCAGGGCGACCAGCCCATACAGCAACCCCGCAAGCAGGCCGACGTGCTGGCCGGAGATGACCAACAGATGCACGGTCCCCGTGGCCTGGAGGACGTCCCACTGCTGGCGTGACACGCCCGAACCGTCGCCCAGCAGCAAGGCGGCGAGTATGCCGCCCTGTTGCTGGCTATCGACCGCCAGCAGCCGCTGACGCACGCCATCGCGCCAGGCCAGACGGGCGCCACGCACCCGCTGGCCGGCCTTGACGCTGCCGGTGGCACCGATGCCCTTGGCCAGGGCCCAGGCCTGGGCGTCGAAACCGCCCGGGTTGACCAATGCCCGCGGCCGCTTGAGCTTCACGGCCAGCCGCCAACGCTCGCCGCTGGCGACCCGCGGGCCGCCATACCAGGCCAGGCGCAGGTGCGACGGCAGTTGCGCGCGGCGCGACCAGGCCTCGGCCAGTTCGAAGCGCACCGTGTTGCCGTTGGTTGCCGGCAGGCCCACCACCTCCCCTTCGAGCCACAGGGTTCGTCCGTCCAGCGCCGCCACCAACTGGCCGTTCGTCGCCCAATGCGCGTGCAGGCAGGCCCAGCACAGACCCAGCAGGAACAGCCCGCAATGCCAGCGGCGCACTGCCAGCAACAACACTGCACCTGTGCTCATGCCCACCAGCCAGCCCAGTGACGGAAGCGCCGGCAGCCAGCGCAGACACACCATCCCTGTCGCCAGCGCCAACATCGCTGTGCGCATACCTTCCTCCCTGGAAAAACCGCCGGCCAAGGCTAAGGGCAAACGGGCCGCGTCGCGCCTTATCAAATGTCACAAAGTCTGAGCTCGGACTTCAGGCAACTTGTGCATACTGCCGGACACATCCAGACAGATACGTGCGAGACCGCTATGCCGCGTCGCCTGTTCAAGCGCTACATGCCGGACCCAGAGACGATTCGCGAACACAAGTCGCTGCGATTCCTCGGTCGCCTCCTGCATGACGCCAACCTCTGGCATCTGAACCGTCATTCCGTGGCAAGGGCGATGGCGGTCGGCTTGTTCGCCGCGTTCATGCCCATCCCCCTGCAGATGCTGCTGGCGGCGGCCCTGGCGATCGTGGTGCGCGGCAACATGCCCATCGCGGTCAGCCTGGTGTGGCTGACCAACCCGATCACCATGCCACCGGTGTTCTACTGCACGTACAAGGTGGGGTCATGGTTGCTGGGTCAGCCACCGCGGCAGCTACCCGACTCCTACAGCTGGGACTGGGTGATGAGCCAGATGTCCACGCTCTGGCAGCCGTTCCTGCTCGGGTCGGTGGTGACCGGCGTGGTACTGGGAGCCTTGGCATACTTCCTGACGATGCTTTACTGGCGCTGGTGGGTGAGTCGCCAGTGGCGGCGACGCAAGCAACGTCGGTAGCATTGCTCACTGTGGCGTGCAGCAGGTCGGGGCACGCGCATCGAGGGGTGAATTCAGTGTATCTTGCCGCCGGTCAGGACGAGTTGTTGTGTTAAAAACCCAGCGGCTTGGCAACTTGCCACCAGTGCGCTTGTCCTAGCCTCGAACGTCAACACAGCATTCTCCTCTAGGGACTCCGTCATGCTCCGATCATTGCGCTTCGCTGCCCTGCTTGGCGGCCTCATCATGAGTGCGTCCGCGTTGGCGAAGGATATCGACCCCGCCACCTATGGCTATCCGCTCACCAACCCGTTCGAGGCCACGATCGCTTCGACACCGCCGGAGCTGCGGCCCAAGCTGCCCCTGGACGAAGACATCGACCAGGCCGACTACAGCCTCAACGTGCGCCCGGAGCGAGAGTTCATCCTGCCGGACAACTTCTGGGCCGTGAAAAAGCTGCGCTATCGCCTGGCCCAGCAGGACCATGCCGCGCCGCTGATCTTCCTGATTGCCGGCACCGGTGCGCCCTACAGCAGTTCGCTCAACGAATACCTGAAAAAGTTGTATTACCAGGCCGGCTACCACGTGGTGCAGTTGTCCTCACCCACCAGCTTCGACTTCATCAGCGCTGCGTCGCGCTTCGCCACTCCGGGCGTGACCCGCGAAGATGCCGAAGACCTGTACCGGGTCATGCAGGGCGTGCGCGCCCAGCATCCGAAGTTGCCGATCACCGATTTCTACCTGACCGGCTACAGCCTCGGTGCGCTGGACGCCGCGTTCGTCAGCCAGTTGGATGAAACCCGCCGCAGTTTCAACTTCAAGAAAGTGCTGCTGCTCAACCCGCCGGTCAATCTGTACACCTCGATCACCAACCTCGACAAGTTGGTGCAGACCCAGGTCAAGGGCATCAACAACAGCACGACGTTCTACGAGCTGGTCCTCAACAAGCTGACGCGTTACTTCCAGCAGAAGGGCTATATCGACCTCAACGACGCGCTGCTCTACGATTTCCAGCAGTCCAAGCAGCACCTGTCCAACGAGCAGATGGCCATGCTGATCGGCACCTCGTTCCGATTCTCGGCTGCCGACATCGCCTTCACCTCCGACCTGATCAACCGCCGCGGGCTGATCACGCCACCCAAGTATCCGATCAGCGAAGGCACCAGCCTCACGCCGTTCCTGCGCCGGGCGCTGCAGTGCGACTTCGACTGCTACCTGACCGAGCAGGTGATTCCGATGTGGCGCGCCCGCACCGACGGTGGCAGCCTGCTGCAGTTGGTGGATCAGGTGAGCCTGTATGGCATCAAGGACTACCTGCAGAACAGCACCAAGATCAGCGTGATGCACAATGCCGACGATGTGATCCTGGGCCCTGGCGATCTGGGCTTCCTGCGCAAGACCTTTGGCGATCGCCTGACCGTTTACCCTTATGGCGGCCATTGCGGCAACCTCAATTACCGCGTCAACAGCGACGCTATGCTGGAGTTCTTCCGTGGCTAGAACATTCCTGTTGATGGCAACGCTGCTGTGCGCAGGCGTTGCCCAGGCCGACGACAGCACCGTACAGAAGGTCGACAGCGACGGCTTCAAGCAACCGTTGCAGGTACTCAAGTTCAACCCGGGCCTGGACCAGCGCGAGTTCGAGCGCTCCACGCTCACGGCGTTGAACGTCTACGACCCGCTGGAAAACCTGAACCGACGCCTGTATCACTTCAACTATCGCTTCGACGAGTGGGTATTCCTGCCGGTCGTCAACGGCTATACGTACATCACGCCGTCGTTCCTGCGCACCGGGGTGAGCAACTTCTTCAGCAACCTGGGCGAAGTGCCGAGCCTGGTCAACAGCCTGCTGCAGTTCAAAGGCAAACGTGCTCTGGATACATCCGGACGGTTGCTGGTGAACACGACGCTGGGCGTGGCGGGGCTATGGGATCCGGCCACCTGGTTCGGCCTGCAGAAGCAGGCCGAAGACTTCGGCCAGACCCTGGGCTTCTACGGTGTGCCGAACGGCGCCTACCTGATCTTGCCGATCCTGGGTCCGTCCAACCTGCGCGACACCACCGGCCTGGTGTTCGACTTTGCCGTCGAGAACCAGATCAACTTCCTCAATGTGTCCGAGGTCAGCAGCAATCATCCAGAGTTGTGGGCGTTGCGTGCCGTGGATCGGCGCTACAGCAACAGCTTCCGCTACGGTCAGCTGAACTCGCCGTTCGAGTACGAGAAGGTGCGCTACGTGTACACCGAGTCGCGCAAGCTGCAGATCGCCGAGTAAGCGCATCGCGCACGGGCCTCGTCACGGGCAGCACCCGCTCCCACAAACGCTGCGCTGCAGGCGATTGTGAGAGCGGCGCGGGCGCAGGTTGGCCTACCCCACCCCGCTCAGCGCTTCTCGTACAGCTTCGGTGCGCCGACCGGCCGTGACTTGAAGCGCCGATGGGCCCACAGGTACTGCTCGGGGCATTCGGTCACGGCCTGTTCCACCCACTGGTTGATGCGCAAGGCATCGGCCGCTTCGCTCTCGCCGGGGAACCCCTGCAGCGGTGGATGCAAGACCAGCCGATAGCCAGAACCATCTTCCAGCCGCCGTTGCGTGAACGGGATGACCCGTGCCTTGCCCAGCCGGGCGAAATGCGTGGTGGCCGTCACCGTGGCCGCCTCGATGCCGAACAACGGCACGAAGATGCTCTGCTTGGCGCCGTAGTCCTGATCGGGTGCATACCAGATCGCGCGGCCCTTGCGCAGCAGTTTGATCATCCCGCGCACGTCCTCGCGTTCTACCGCCAGCGAATCGGGATTGTGCCGTTCGCGGCCCTGGCGCTGGACGAAATCGAACAGCGCATTGCGATGCTCGCGGTACATGCCGTCGATGGTGTGGCGCTGGCCCAGTAACGCCGCACCGATCTCCAAGGTGGTGAAATGCAGCGCCATCAGAATTGCGCCCTCGCCCTCGCGCTGCGCCGCCTGCAGATGTTCGAGCCCCTCGATGTGCGCCAGCCTGGCCAGACGCGCCTGTGGCCACCACCAGCTCATGGCCATCTCGAAGAATGCAATGCCGGTGGACGCGAAGTTTTCCTTGAGCAGGCGTTTTCTTTCGACGGGCGGCATCTGCGGGAAGCACAACTCAAGGTTGCGCGCCGCCACACGTCGACGTTCGCTGGCCACACGGTACATGCCCATCCCCAGCCAGCGACCCAGCCGGAGCAAGGCGCGATACGGCAATTGCACGACCAGCCACAACGCGCCGAGCCCCAGCCACAGGGGCCAGAAGCGCGGATGAAGAAAAGATCGGCGAAAACGCGGGCGGTCCATTGACGATTCCGAACAGGCAACAAGGCGGGGCATTCTACATGGGTTGACCCTACGTCGCTGCGTCGCGGCTTGCAGGGGAAGGTGGTTCTCGCTATAAGTCTCGGCACTTTTTTTAGTTACAAGGCGCGTTTTGCCGACCATGAGCCAGACCGATCAGCTAGACCAGGAACCTGTGTTCCAACTCAAGGGCAGCATGCTCGCCATCACCGTGCTCGAGTTGGCGAAGAACGATCTTGCCGGCCTCGACCGCCAGTTGGCGGCCAAGGTGGCGCAGGCCCCGAACTTCTTCAGCAACACGCCGCTGGTGCTGGCGCTGGACAAACTGCCCGCCAATCAGGGCAGCATCGACCTGCCGGGCCTGATGCGCATCTGCCGTCACCATGGTTTGCGGACCCTGGCGCTGCGTGCCAGCCGCATCGAAGACATCGCGGCGGCAATCGCCATCGACTTGCCGGTGCTGCCACCCTCGGGTGCCCGCGAACGACCGTTGGAAATCGAAGAACGCAAGCCCGAGAAGCCTCCGGAAAAGCCTCCAGAGCCTTTGATCCAGCCGACTCGCGTGATCACTACGCCGATCCGTGGCGGCCAGCAGATCTACGCCCAGGGCTGCGACCTGGTGGTGATCAGCTCGGTGAGCTCGGGTGCAGAACTGCTGGCCGATGGCAACATCCATGTCTACGGCCCGATGCGTGGCCGCGCCCTGGCGGGCATCAAGGGCGACCGCAAGGCGCGGATCTTCTGTCAGCAGCTGGGCGCCGAACTGCTTTCCATTGCCGGACAGTACAAGGTCTCCGAAGACCTGCGTCGCGACCCGTTGTGGGGTGCGCCCGTTCAGGTGAGCTTATCGGGGGATGTGTTGAACATCACCCGTCTTTAACGGATACTGCCGCCATTTTCAGCGCAACTTTCAAATAGCGCGGTTGTCGAGCGGTACGCTTCCGGTACCGCAGGCTCATGTAGTCCGCCGATGTTTTGAAGTCATGTTTTTTCGGGGATTAACAGTCCCTTTTTAAGTAGGGGTGATACACCTTGGCCAAGATTCTAGTGGTTACATCCGGCAAGGGTGGTGTGGGCAAGACCACCACCAGCGCCGCCATCGGCACCGGCCTCGCACTGCGCGGCCACAAAACCGTCATCATCGACTTCGACGTCGGCCTGCGTAACCTTGACCTCATCATGGGCTGCGAACGCCGCGTGGTGTACGACTTCGTCAACGTGGTGAACGGTGAAGCGACCCTGCAGCAGGCCCTGATCAAGGACAAGCGCGTCGAGAACCTCTTCATCCTGGCTGCCAGCCAGACGCGCGACAAGGACGCCCTGACCAAGGAAGGCGTCGAGAAAATCATCACCGAGCTGTCGAAGACCCACGACTACATTCTGTGCGACTCCCCGGCAGGCATCGAGAAAGGTGCTCACCTGGCCATGTATTTCGCCGATGAGGCGATCGTGGTGACCAACCCGGAAGTGTCCTCGGTACGCGACTCGGACCGCATGCTTGGCCTGTTGGCGAGCAAGTCGCGACGCGCCGAGAACGGCGAGGATCCGATCAAGGAACACCTGCTGATCACCCGCTACAGCCCCGAGCGCGTCAGCCGTGGCGAGATGCTGGGCGTGGAAGACGTCGAGGAAATCCTGGCGATCCGCCTGCTGGGGGTGATTCCGGAATCCGAAGCAGTGCTCAAGGCGTCCAACTCGGGTACGCCGGTGATTTTCGACGACCAGAGCGACGCCGGCCAGGCGTACAGCGATGCCGTCGACCGTTTGCTGGGCAAGGAAAAGCCCCACCGCTTCCTTGATTTCAAGAAGAAGAACTGGGTCGAGCGCCTGTTTGGAGGTCGCTAATGAATATTTTCGACTTCTTTCGTGACCGCAAGAAAGGCAACACCGCGTCGGTCGCGAAAGAGCGTCTACAGATCATCGTGGCGCATGAACGCGGCCAACGCACTACCCCTGACTACCTGCCGGCTCTGCAGAAAGAGCTGGTAGAAGTGATTCGCAAGTATGTGAATATCGAGAGCGACCAGGTACAGGTTGCTCTCGAGAATCAGGGTAGCTGCTCGATTCTGGAATTGAACATTACCCTGCCTGATCGCTGAGCCTCACGCTCGGCTCCACGGCGGCCCGCCGGCCCTTTGCTGAAAAGGGTCGACGCGCCGCCGTTGGCGTTTCTGAGAGATAGACCTTTCATGCCGTTGTCGAACATTCGCATCATCCACCAGGACGCCGCCGTGCTGGTCATCGACAAGCCGACCCTGTTGTTGTCGGTGCCCGGGCGCGCCGACGACAACAAGGACTGCCTGATCACCCGCCTGCAGGAAAACGGCTTTCCCGAGGCGCGCATCGTGCATCGCCTGGACTGGGAAACCAGCGGCATCATCCTTCTGGCACGCGATGCCGACAGCCATCGCGAGCTGTCCCGTCAGTTTCACGACCGCGAGACGGAAAAAGCCTATACCGCCCTGGCCTGGGGCCAGCCTGCGCTGGACAGTGGCAGTGTCGATCTGCCGCTGCGTTACGATCCGCCCACCAAGCCACGTCATGTGGTGGATCACGAGCACGGCAAGCATGCGCTGACGTTCTGGAAGGTGCTTGAGCGCTGCGGGGAGTGGTGTCGCGTGGAGCTGACGCCGATCACCGGGCGTTCGCATCAATTGCGCGTGCACCTGTTGTCGATCGGTCATCCGCTGCTGGGTGACCGGCTGTATGCCCACCCCGAGGCGCTGCAGGCACACGAGCGGCTTTGCCTGCATGCCAGCATGTTGGCGTTTACCCATCCGGTGACGGGCGAGCGGATGAAATTCGAGTGCGCCGCACCCTTCTGAACAGCGACGAGGCTTTCGCGGCCGGGTGACCGCTCCAACAGGTATGCCAGGTCCTGTGCGGGATCCGCAGCCATATTGATGGGCAATCGGGTAAACTCGGTGGCATTGCTGTCTGGAGTTTTCTATGCGTGAAGCTTTGAACCAAGGCCTGATCGATTTTCTCAAGGCCTCCCCTACCCCATTCCACGCCACTGCGACGCTGGCTCGCCGCCTCGAAGCAGCCGGTTACCAGCGGCTGGACGAGCGCGAAAGCTGGAACACGGTGCCCGGTGGGCGCTACTACGTAACGCGCAATGATTCTTCGATCATCGCCGTCAAGCTCGGCAAGCATTCACCGCTGATCAACGGGCTGCGCCTGGTGGGCGCTCACACCGACAGCCCCTGCCTGCGCGTGAAGCCGCAACCCGAATTGCAGCGCCAGGGCTTCTTCCAGTTGGGCGTCGAAGTCTATGGCGGTGCGCTGCTGGCGCCCTGGTTCGACCGCGATCTGTCGCTGGCCGGTCGGGTCACCTTTCGCCGTGACGGCAAGGTCGAAAGCCAGCTGATCGATTTCCGCGTGCCGATTGCCGTGGTGCCCAATCTGGCCATTCATCTCAATCGCGAGGCCAACCTGGGCTGGGCAATCAACGCACAGAACGAACTGCCGCCGGTGCTGGCCCAGGTGGCCGGCGACGAGCGGGTCGATTTCCGCGCGCTGCTGACCGAGCAATTGGCACGCGAACACGGGCTGAACGCCGATGTGGTGCTCGATTACGAACTCAGTTTCTACGACACGCAAAGCGCCGCGGTGATCGGCCTGCACGGCGATTTCATCGCCGGCGCGCGGCTCGACAACCTGCTGTCCTGTTATGCAGGCCTGCAGGCCCTGCTCGATGTCCAGGGCGATGAAAGCTGCGTGCTGGTGTGCACCGACCACGAAGAGATTGGCTCCAGCTCTGCCTGCGGCGCCGATGGGCCGATGCTCGAACAGGTCTTGCAGCGGCTGTTGCCCGAGGGCGACGAATATGTGCGCAGCATCCAGCGTTCGCTGCTGGTGTCGGCCGACAATGCCCATGGCGTACATCCCAACTATGCCGACAAGCACGACGCCAACCACGGGCCCAAGCTCAATGCCGGGCCGGTGATCAAGGTCAACAGCAACCAGCGCTACGCCACCAACAGCGAGACGGCGGGGTTTTTCCGCCACCTGTGCATGGCGGTGGAAGTGCCGGTACAAAGCTTCGTGGTACGCAGCGACATGGGTTGCGGCTCGACCATCGGTCCGATCACCGCCAGCCACCTGGGGGTCAGGACCGTCGACATCGGCCTGCCGACGTTTGCCATGCATTCGATTCGCGAGCTTGCCGGCAGCCATGACCTGGCGCATCTGGTCAAGGTGCTCGGGGCGTTCTACGCCAGCAACGAGCTGCCCTAGCCGCGCGCACGTGGGGGACGCTCACGGTTCCATTCTTCGTGGCCGGCCCTCGGCGGGCCCAGGGCGGACCACGCAAACACCGATCTACAGGTGATTCCACTGATGGCCCTTTTCCTGCGCCTGGCGCTTGCAGTCCTGTTGCTACTGCCGATCACCGCCCAAGCCGTCGCTTTGCCTGGGTTGCTGGGGGGGAGTTCGGAGAAACCCGCCGAGCAACCTGCCCAACCCCTGGGTCAGTCCCTGGATCAGGTGATCCAGACCCTGGAAAATGACCAGCAACGCACCAAACTGTTGAGCGACCTGAAAAAGCTGCGGGACAGTACCCGGCAAGCCCAACCCGCCGCCGAGCAGGGCGTGCTGGGCATGATTGGCAGTGCCCTGGCGCACGTCGACCAGCAGTTTTCCGGCGATAACAGCCCGTTCCAGCGCTGGGGCGCGGAAGTCGCCCAGGCCCATGAGGAACTGCAGGCGCTGGCCCTGCCGATGGCCGAATGGCCGCCGATCATCGGCGCGTTTCTGCTGATCATTCTGGTGTGGAGCCTGCTTGCCTACAGCCTGATCTGGATCGGCCATCGCGTGCGTGTTCGCTTCGGTCTGTCGGAAGAGTTGCCGCAGCATCCGCGTACCCTCGACCTGCTGCGCTTTGCCTTGCGCAAGCTCGGCCCCTGGCTGGTGGCGCTGGTCATTACCGTTTACGTGGGCTACGCCCTGCCCTCTTCATTGGGCAAGAGCCTGGCGATGGTGATGGCCTACGCGCTGGTAGTCGGCACACTGTTTTCCGCGATTTGCGTGATCGCGTTTTCCCTGCTCGACGGGCCGCATCGACACCGCGCGCTGAACATCCTGCGTCACCGTGCGTTTCGGCCACTGTGGCTGATCGGCAGTTTCGCCGCCTTCGGCGAGGCGCTGAGCGACCCCCGTATGGTCGCAGCGCTCGGCCAGCACCTGGCACACAGCGCGGCGACCCTGGCCAATGTGCTGGCGGCACTGTCCACCGGGCTGTTCATCCTGCGCTTTCGCCGACCCATCGCCCACCTGATCCGCAACCAGCCGCTGTCGCGACGCCTGACCCGACGAGCCTTGAGCGACACCATCGAGATCCTCGGCAGCTTCTGGTACCTGCCGGCGCTGGTGTTGGTGGGCATCTCGCTGTTCGCCACGTTCTTCTCGGCCGGTGACACCAGCACGGCCCTGCGCCAGTCGTTGATGTGCGCGGTGCTGTTGATCCTGTGCATGGTCATCAATGGCCTTATCCGTCGTCACGCCCTGCGCCCGCCCAAGGGCCCACGGCGTCATGCCTTGTATTCAGAGCGCTTGAGTCACTTTGCCTACACCTTGATGCACCTGCTGATCTGGGTGGTTTTCGTCGATCTGGGCCTGCGCGTGTGGGGCATGTCGCTGATCGGCTTCACCGAAGGCGATGGCCACGAGATCTCGGTGCGCCTGGCCAGCCTGGTGGGCACCCTGATCTTCGCCTGGCTGGTGTGGATTCTGGCAGACACCGGTATCCACCATGCTCTTACGCGCTCACGCAAGGGCATGGCCAACGCGCGTGCGCAGACCATGATGCCGTTGATCCGCAATGTGCTGTTCGTGACCATTTTCATCATTGCCGCGATCATTGCCCTGGCCAACATGGGCATGAACGTGACCCCGCTGCTGGCCGGTGCGGGCGTGATCGGCCTGGCGATCGGTTTCGGTGCGCAGTCGCTGGTGGCGGATCTGATCACCGGGCTGTTCATCATCATCGAGGACTCACTGGCCATCGACGACTATGTGGATGTCGGCGGGCACCTGGGCACCGTCGAGGGCCTGACCATCCGTACCGTGCGCCTGCGCGACATCGACGGCATCGTGCACACCATTCCGTTCAGCGAAATCAAGAGCATCAAGAACTACTCGCGCGAATTCGGCTATGCCATCTTTCGCGTGGCGGTGCCGTACAGCATGGGCATCGACGACGCCATCAAGATGATGCGCGAAGTGGGCCAGAAGATGCGCAGCGATCCGTTGCATCGGCGCGATATCTGGTCGCCGCTGGAGTTTCAGGGCGTGGAGAGCTTCGAGTCGGGCACGGCGATCCTGCGGGCGCGGTTCAAGACCGGGCCGATCAAGCAGTGGGAGGTGTCGCGGGCCTTCAACCTGGCGCTCAAGCGGCAGATGGACGAGGCCGGGCTGGACCTGGCGACGCCGAGATTGAGTGTGCAGGTGATCACGGCAGGCGCGGCTGGCGAGAAATAGTGGGGCGCCCTTCGCGGGCAGAGCCCGCTCCCACAGTGATCGCTGGGGTGCCCTTCGCGGGCAGAGCCCGCTCTCACAGGGGTCTGTAAAAGCAGTGGGAGTCTTTCGCGGCCACTGACCGCTCCTACAGCGATCCAGATCTCCCGTAGGAGCGGTCATCGGCCGCGAAAGGGGCGCCGCGGTGTTAAAGATTCACCACATTGGCGATCCGCACCGGCGCGCTGTCGTCGATGCGCAGGTTGTGGAAGTCGAACAGGTTGCGATCGGCCAGCTGCGATGGCATCACGTTCTGCAGGCTGCGGAAGATGCTGTCGGTCCGGCCGGGTGTCTTGCGTTCCCAGTCAACCAGCATGTCCTTGACCACCTGGCGCTGCAGGTTTTCCTGAGAGCCGCACAGATTGCAGGGAATGATCGGGAACTGCTTGAAGTTGGAGTAGGCCTGGATGTCCTTCTCATGGCAGTAAGCCAGCGGCCGAATCACCACGTTGCGCCCATCGTCGGCAAGCAGTTTGGGCGGCATGGCCTTGAGCGAGCCGTTGAAGAACATGTTGAGAAAAAACGTCTCGACGATATCGTCGCGGTGGTGCCCCAAAGCCATCTTGGTCGCGCCGATCTGGTCGGCGAAGTTGTACAGGGTACCGCGACGCAGGCGCGAGCACAGCGAGCAGGTGGTCTTGCCTTCCGGGATCAGCTCCTTGACCACCGAATAGGTGTCCTTCTCGACGATGTGGTACTCCACGCCCAGTTGTTCCAGGTAGGCCGGCAATACGTGCTCGGGAAAACCGGGCTGCTTCTGGTCCATGTTCACGGCCACGATGCTGAACGCGATGGGTGCCACCTTCTGCAGGTGCAGGAGCACGTCGAGCATCGTGTAGCTGTCCTTGCCTCCCGAAAGACAGACCATGACCTTGTCGCCGTCCTCGATCATGTTGTAGTCGGCGACGGCTTCACCCGCCAGCCGGCGAAGGCGTTTCTGCAGTTTGTTCTGGTTGACCGAAAGAGTGCCCATGGCGACAGGATCCGCGAGGTGTGTGACAAAAGCCGGGCATTTTACGCGCTTTGATGCGTTGGGTGTACCGTCGCTGCAAGTGATCCCTGCGCGTGGCACCGACGGGTGGCTCGGCAATGCCTGAACGTTGCGGCATAATCGGTGCACCTGGAGTGTGTCAAAGAATGCCCGAGCAACTCAATCAACGCGTCGAAGCCTGTTTCCGCCAGGCCGAACTGTTTTTCAAACGGCCTTTTCGGCGCCCGGTGGTCAGCACCAAGCTGCGCGGGCAGAAAGCCGGCGTCGCGCACCTGCATGAAAACCTGCTGCGCTTCAATCCACAGCTCTACCGCGAGAACAGCGAGGACTTCCTCCACCAGACCGTGCCCCACGAGGTCGCGCACCTGGTCGCCCATCAGTTGTTCGGCGACCGTATAGCGCCCCATGGCGAGGAATGGCAACTGATCATGCGCGGTGTCTACGAGCTGACACCGCACCGTTGCCACAGCTATGCGGTGAAACGTCGCCAGGTCATCCGTTACCTCTACAAATGCCCCTGCCCCGACAGCGACTTCGCCTTTTCTGCCCAGCGCCACGGCATGGTCAGCAGAGGCCGCCGCTACCTGTGCCGGCGATGCCGCCAGACCCTGGTGTTCAGCGGTGAAACGCGCGTGCAATGATCGTCATTCCCTTGCACGACGAGGCTGGGCAGAATGCGCACATGAATACAGCCCTCCCCGCTTGCCTGAGCGATCTGCGCCAGCACTGGCCACTGCCTGAGTGCGTGCCCGGCGCACAGTTGTTCAGCAACCGTTTCGACCACAGTGCGTTCACGACCGAGGATTTCGCGCGGTGCGGCATCGTGCCGCCAGCGTCGATCCAGCGTTCGGTGGCCAAGCGGCAGGCCGAGTATCTGGCTGGACGTGTCTGTGCACGCGGCGCACTGCTGGCCCTCACCGGCGAAGCGCAGGTACCGGTGATCGGTGCCGACCGCGCGCCAATCTGGCCAGCACAGACCGTAGGATCGATTACCCATGGCAGCGGCCGGGCCGTGGCCGTGGTCGCCAGCCGCGATCACTGCCAGGGCCTGGGCCTGGATATCGAGAGTCTGCTGCCACCGGCACGCGCCGAACGGCTGCGCGCGGAAATACTGACCCCGGCCGAACAGGCCCGGATGGACCCGAACCAGGTGGACACAGTGGTGACCCTGACGTTCTCGCTCAAGGAAAGCTTGTTCAAGGCGCTGTATCCGCTGGTAGGCAAGCGCTTCTATTTCGAACATGCCGAAGTGCTGCATTGGTCTGCCCAGGGACAGGCACGCTTGCGCCTGCTGACCGACCTGTCGCCGCAGTTCGGCAGCGGATTCGAAGTCGACGGGCAGTTCGCCTGGCTCGATGGGCATCTGTTGAGCCTGGTGGCGGTCCGTTGAGGCCACCCCGATGGCAGCGTGCTCGGCGTCCTGCGGCCTTGCTCATCGCGCTGGGGCTGTGGGTCAGTCTGACCGCCGCCGTTGATCTCGACAGCCCGCGCCTGCTGGATCAGACGCTGAACAGCCAGGACTCCCGGCACTCCATCGCGCAAATTCTCGCCTCGCATCCGTCGCTGACCAGGCCCTATCAACGCGCCCAGGACTTCCTGCAGGGACAAGGGCTGGCCAGCCATACGACAACCTCTTGGGACGAACTGGATACGCTGCCTGCACGCGGCCACAGCTTGATGCTGCTGGACCGGAAGACGCCGATGTCGGCCCAGCAAGTCGACCGACTGCTGGACTGGGTGCAGCGTGGCGGCCGCGTGCTGGCGGTCGCCGACGCCTTGTGGAACGAGGCCAACGCCAGCAGTGGGGATGCGCTGCTCGACCGTCTGCAGATTCGCGTGCAGTCGAGCTCGCAGTTGCCACAATTGCCGCCGGCCGCGGGCGACGACTACCCCTCGCTGACCAAGCTTTATCTGGAAGACGAATCGGCGCCTGCCTACATGGGTTTCGACACGCAACGCCATCTCGATGACCCGACCGGCAAGGTTCAGTCCTGGGCCAACAGCAACGGCGCCACGCATTTGATGCAGATGACCTATGGCGAGGGCCTCATCACGCTGGTCAGCGATGCGCGGTTGTGGACCGACGAGCAGATCCAACGCTACGACAACGCCTGGTTGCTGTGGTACCTGAATCAGGGCAGCGAGGTGACCTGGCTGTTCGAGCCGGTGCCTGAGCCGCGTCGACGATACGCGCCGTGGGTGTTTGCCGCGCTGCTGCTGGCAGCCGTGCCGGGCCTGTGGTGGATCAGGACGCGACAGCGTCCACATCGTGCGCCGACTCTGCTGGACCGGGGTCAGCTGCGGGTCGTTCGTGAGCGGGGACGCCGGTCCCTGCGCGAGTTGGGGCCGGGGGAAGTACTGGGCGCCCTGCAGCGAGACCTGTTGCAGCGTGCCTGCCTGCATCATCCGGGCTTCGAGACGCTCGCGGTGGCCGAGCAATGGCAGGTGCTGGCTCAACTTTCGCAGCAATCGACCCGCAGCATTGGTGCCGCGCTGATGCCCGTGCGCGGTCGGCGGATGCCCGCTCGAGTGTTCACCGGTACGGTGGCGCAACTGCAGAGCCTGCGCGACAGCCTGGGCCCGATTTCGGCGGCAGCACGTACCGGCCACTCCATCGGTGCTGCAGCAGAGGCAGTCGAGCCGTCAGGGGGTCCGGCCGGCCGAGCGGTGATGATCCTCCTCGAGTGCGGCGCCTGGTCCGGTCACCGAGGGGCGCATTCCAGCGACCTGAAGCATGCCGTGCACGCGTGCTTGCAACTGGGTGAAGCGGTACTGGCTGACGGATTCGCCGTCGGCCTGTACGTATCTTCCAGCGAACCGCCCGTGCACCTGATGCCGCAATCCGGCGCCGAGCAGTTGCAGCGCATGGGTGAAGCGCTCGCGCAACTCGAGCCTTGCTCGGTAACCGGCGATCCTGCCGTGATCATGCATGCCTTGCACGGCGAGGGGTACGACTGCGCGCTGACGGTGATGGTGACCGGCTTTCATGCCGGCATCGAGTCGACGCTGCCCCATGCACTGAGCAGGGTCACATCGCACCACCCGGTGGTGCTGGCCAGCCTGCGCGATGAGGCGCTCGAACGGCTGCGTCAACAGCCGGTCCGCAACCACCGCGACGCTCTGCTCTACTGTGGCGCAATGCAACACCTGCTGTTGCGTCAGCGCCTGCACGATCGGCTAGCCGCAGGCGGCGTCAATGTCGTGGACGCATGGCCTGGGGAGATCGCCGCGGAGTTACTGATGCGTTATCGAAGCCTGCGGCAGCCGCGCACCTGAACCGCGAAAGCCCCCTCAGGCCGACGTGCCATGGGGATGGAAGGTGAAATAGTGGCGCAGGGCGTCGACCAGCTTGAGAAACTCGGTGGGCGCCTGGCCCTGCAGTTCGAAGCCTGAATCGTAGTGCCCCGGCGTGGCGTCTTCATGGCACCACAGGCAATGAGCGGAAAGGTCTATGAGCTTGAGCTCGCCTTCGACCGACGGGATTTTCACCTGCAGCTCGAACACCGGCCCGACCAGCAGCGGCAGCTCGCTGATCAGCATCAGCCCTACATCCGAAACGTTGCCCATGTAGCCCATGGCACGACCGGTGTGACGGTTGTAGACCTTGAGGTAGTACGGCAGTTGATGCCGCTCGATCCGACGCTCGGTGTACATGATGGGCCTGCTGTAGATATCCGGCATATGTGTCGTGTTCATCCTCTGTCGTTTCGTAGGTCCACTCGTCCAGCGTAGCCCAGGCCTTCTGCAAGGCCGTTTCAGGGTACAGGAAATTTACCTCAGAATGCCGCCGGCCGTGGCTGCGCGGGCACACCCGGACGCACGTGGCCCAGTTGATCGAGTGTCTGCAGACGCGCCTGGGCGCGGTAGGCATACTCGCTGGAAGGATAGCGGTTGATGATGTACTGGTAGGTCTGGGCGGCGTCGACGTACAGCTTCTGGCGCTCCAGGCACTGGCCGCGCAGCATCGAGACTTCCGGCTGCACGTAGGGCCGCGACCGGCTCTTGCGGTCGACCTGGGACAGTTCCAGCACGACCTTCTCGCAGTTGCCGTCGTCGTAGGCGCGGTAGGCACTGTTCAAATGCTGGTCCATCGACCAGCGGGTGCAGCCTGACACGGCGATGGCCAGGGCAATCAATACAAGCGCGCGCATGGGATTCTCCTGCCGCAGGGGGGGTATCAGGGTTTATCGACCCGTCGCCGGGAATCTTCAATACCCAAGCGTCGGATGCCGGTGTACGCAAATCCTCCCGGCCGATTCCTCTTCATGTTGTGCAGAGGAACGATGACTACAGCGCAATTGAGGAGTAGCCTTTGGCAGCGCTTCAATAAAGGAGTCAGTGCATGACCGTTCGCCGTACCAAAATCGTTGCCACCCTGGGCCCCGCCTCCAACTCGCCGGAAGTGATCGAACAACTGATCAAGGCCGGTCTGGATGTCGCTCGCCTGAACTTTTCCCACGGTACACCGGATGAGCACAAGGCTCGCGCCCGTCTGATCCGCGAGATCGCTGCGCGCCTGGGGCGTCACGTCGCCCTGCTCGGCGACCTGCAAGGTCCGAAGATCCGCATCGCCAAGTTCACCAACAAACGCATCGAACTGAAGGTCGGCGACCGCTTCACCTTCTCTACCAGCCATCCGCTCACCGACGGCAACCAGGAGGTCGTGGGTATCGACTACCCGGACCTGGTCAAGGATTGCGGCGTGGGCGACGAACTGTTGCTCGACGATGGCCGCGTGGTCATGCGCGTGGAAACCGCCACCGCCGACTCGCTGCACTGCTCGGTACTGATCGGCGGTCCGCTGTCCGACCACAAGGGCATCAACCGCCGCGGTGGTGGCCTGACCGCACCGGCCCTGACCGAGAAAGACAAGGCGGACATCAAGCTCGCCGCCGAGATGGACCTGGACTATCTGGCCGTGTCTTTCCCGCGTGATGCGTCGGACATGGAATACGCGCGCCAGTTGCGCGACGAGTCGGGCGGCACCGCCTGGCTGGTGGCCAAGATCGAACGCGCCGAAGCAGTCGCCGACGACGAGACCCTCGACGGTCTGATCCGCGCCAGCGACGCTGTCATGGTGGCCCGCGGCGACCTGGGTGTGGAGATCGGCGACGCCGAGCTGATCGGCATTCAGAAAAAGATCATCCAGCACGCTCGCCGCAACAACAAAGCGGTGATCGTGGCGACCCAGATGATGGAGTCGATGATCCAGAACCCGATGCCGACCCGCGCCGAAGTGTCCGACGTGGCCAACGCCGTGCTCGACTACACCGATGCCGTGATGCTGTCTGCCGAAAGTGCTGCCGGCTCCTACCCGATCGAAGCCGTGCAGGCCATGGCGCGGATCATCGTCGGCGCGGAAAAGCATCCGACCAGCAAGAAGTCCAGCCATCGTCTGTACACGCAGTTCCAGCGGTGCGACGAAAGCATCGCGCTGGCCGCCATGTACACCGCGAACCATTTCCCGGGTGTGAAGGCAATCATCGCGCTCACGGAAACCGGCTACACCTCGCTGATCATGTCGCGCCTGCGTTCTTCGGTGCCGATCTTCGCCTTCTCGCCACAGCGGGCCACCCAGGCCCGTGCCGCGATGTTCCGTGGGGTCTACCCGGTGAACTTCGATCCGGCCGTTCTGCCGCCGAGCGAAGTGAGCAAGGCTGCCATCGACAAGCTGCTCGAGATGGGCATCGTGCAACAGGGCGACTGGGTCATCCTGACCAAGGGTGATAGCTACGCGCAAACGGGTGGCACGAACGGGATGAAAATCCTGCACGTGGGTGACCCGCTGGTCGACTGATAGCCGTTGACTGCAAGACCAAAGGCCCCGGGGTGAACACCTCGGGGCCTTTGTCGTTTCCGCTGCGGTGGGTCAGATGCATCATCCAAACCCTTTCGCGGGCAGAGCCCGCTCCCACAGTAGTGATCCCACAGTAGTGATCCCACAGTAGTGATCCCACAGTAGTGATTCCACAGTGGTGATCCCACAGTAGTGATCCCACAGTAGTGATCCCACAGTAGTGATTCCACAGTGGTGATTCCACAGTGGTGATTCCACAGTGGTGATCCCACAGTAATGATTCCACAGTGGTGATTCCACAGTAGTGATTCCACAGTGGTGATTCCACAGTGGTGATCCCACAGTGGTCATCCCGTTGCCCCTGTGGGAGCGGGCTCTGCCCGCGAATGCGTGTTACGACTCAGCCGCGGCCGACGAAGACATCGCTGTAAAGCTGACTTCTGGGCAGGCCGGCCAGGAACAGCCGTCGGGAAAACTCTTCCACGCTGATCGGCGAGCCGCACACCAGGGCGATGGTCTGGCGCGACAGCAGGCGCAACGGCGGTGGCTCGCCTGCCGGGAACTGTTCTACCGCAAGGTTGGGATGAAGCTGGGCAAGTGCGCGCAGAGGTTCATCCAGGTAATGCTCGTTGGCCATGTGCAACAACCGGATGGGGCCGTGATGATCTTGCCGCAACGCCTCGCGCAGTACCGCCCACAAGGGTGCCAGACCCGTACCGGCGGCGAACAACCACAATGGCCGAGCCTGCCATTCAGGGTCGTAGTGCAAGGCTCCACCGCGCACCTCGCCCAGCTGCAGGGCATCGCCAACCTTGAAACGACGAGCCTGGTCGATGAAGGCACCGGCGCGTCGACAGTCCAGATGAAACTCCAGAAAGTCATCGCCCTGGGCGATGCTCGCAATGGAATAGGGCCGCGCAATTTGCCCCCCATCGGGTGCGGCCGTCCACAGCACCATATGCTGGCCAGCGTGATAGCGCAGCGGGCGTTCCGCGCGTAGCCGCAGGCGCAGCACGTTCGTCGAAGGCCAGTCACAGCCGATCACTTGCGCTGTCACACCGTCGCCCTGTGGATCGAACACCGCCACCTGCAAATCCTCGACAACGTGACACTGACAGGCCAGGCGCCAGCCCTGCTCACGCTTGGTGGCATTCAAGGCATCGGGCTTGCGGTCCTGTGGTTCGCCGCCAACGCAGCGCACCAGGCAAGCGTGGCAACTGCCGGCGCGACAACTGAAGGGCACCTGCAGGCCGGCCTGGTTGAGTGCGTCGAGCAGGTTGCTGCCTGCCGCCACCGTCCAGCGCCTGCCACCGACGTCCAGCTCAGGCATCGGCCATGTCCCACGCAGCCGCGCAACGATTGCGGCCCTCGCCCTTGGCGCGATACAGCGCCTGGTCGGCACGCTGCAGCGCGTCATCCAGGTCGTCGCCCGGCACCAGCATCGTCATGCCCACCGACAGACTCAGATTGGCTGCGCCCAGCCCTTGCGGATCGGCGTCGGCAAAGGCGCTGCGCAGCCGCTCGCAACAACGCACCAGCTGGTCTGCGTCGACTTCGGGCATGAGCAGCACGAATTCTTCACCGCCGTACCGCGCCAGTACGTCGCCGTCGCGCAGGCAGTTTTGGGTCAAGGCCGCAAACGCCTGCAGCACCTGGTCACCGGCCGCGTGGCCGTGGATATCGTTTATGCGCTTGAAATGATCGAGGTCGATCAGCGCCAGGCCATGCTCGACACCGGGCTTGAGTGTGGCCAGTTCGCGCGAGGCCAGGCGCAGGAAGTGTCGACGGTTGAACAAGCCTGTCAGCTCGTCGGTGGCGACCAGGTCTTCGAGCTGGCGCATCATGCCCCGCAGGGTGTCCTGGTGGGCCTGCAAGGCATAACGGCGTTGGCGCATGCGTTGGCGCGAGGTCTGTACATAGCTTGCATACATGCACAACCACAGCAGCACTACCAGCATGGCGCAGATCTGCAGGGTAGCCAGGCCCGGGTCCGGCAAGGCCATGCGGTAGGCCTCCCACAGGTTGACCCCGACGAAAGCGACGAACACCACCAGCGCACAGCGCACGAAAGCTAGACGCGGCAGGTGGAAAACACCGAACAGCAGGATCAACACATACACCACCATGAAAGTGCCGCGCGCCACTTCCAGGTTGCCGATCAACCAGGTGTGCCAGGCCACGGCAAGCAACACCTGAAACTCGGTGAGGCTGGGATCGCTGAAGCGTTGATTGGCACCGCTGCGGAAAACCCAGTACAGCGCGCCCTGGCTGATCGCAACCAGGCAGGTGGTGCTTACCGCCGTAACCAGGGACACACGGCAATACTGCGTCAGGACCGCCACCCACACCAGCGCCACTACCAAAGCGTAAGTGCCGGCGGCCAGTGAGAAACGCTTGATCAGTAAATGTTGCAGGGTGGACTCGGTCACTCGCAGGCTCGCTGTGCTGAATGGGAATCCCTCCCCTGATTGCACCGTAATAGTGCAAAGGCGTGATGCCATAGTAATGGCCAAGGGGTGAAATAACTATTCAAATTTGGATTGCTCGACGAAGTCTACTGGCTACCGGACCAACGGCGCATCCGCCTCGACACCACGCAAACCCGCCAATCCAGAGTGTCAGCTCGATCCAGCCGCGCTATACTGCCGCGCCTTTTTCGCGCCAACCTGCTACAAGTTGACGCACCTCGAAAGCCACGCGCCAGGCAAGACCTGACCCGCTTTTTCAACGAATGTTCCCCAACAAGAGGAGCGCGCCCCATGACCGTGATCAAACAAGACGACCTGATTCAGAGCGTCGCCGACGCCCTGCAATTCATTTCCTATTACCACCCCGTGGATTTCATTCAGGCCATGCACCAGGCCTACCTGCGTGAAGAATCCCCGGCAGCGCGCGACTCCATTGCCCAGATCCTGATCAACTCGCGCATGTGCGCCACCGGCCACCGGCCGATCTGCCAGGACACCGGCATCGTCACCGTATTCGTGCGCGTAGGCATGGATGTACGTTGGGACGGCGCCACAATGGGCTTGGACGATATGATCAACGAGGGCGTGCGGCGCGCCTACAACCTGCCGGAAAACGTGCTGCGCGCGTCCATCCTGGCCGACCCGGCAGGCGCTCGCCGAAACACCAAGGACAACACGCCGGCCGTGATCCACTACTCCATCGTTCCCGGCAACACCGTGGAAGTGGACGTGGCGGCCAAGGGTGGCGGCTCCGAGAACAAGTCGAAGATGGCCATGCTCAACCCGTCCGATTCGATCGTCGACTGGGTACTCAAGACCGTGCCGACCATGGGCGCGGGCTGGTGCCCGCCCGGCATGCTCGGCATCGGTATCGGCGGCACGGCCGAGAAGGCTGCGGTAATGGCCAAGGAAGTGTTGATGGAGTCCATCGACATCCACGAACTCAAGGCACGCGGCCCACAGAACCGTATCGAGGAGATCCGTCTGGAGCTGTTCGACAAGGTCAACCAGTTGGGCATCGGTGCCCAGGGCCTGGGCGGCCTGACCACCGTGCTCGACGTCAAGATCATGGACTACCCGACCCACGCCGCCTCGCTGCCGGTGTGCATGATCCCCAACTGCGCCGCCACTCGCCACGCCCACTTCGTGCTCGACGGCTCCGGCCCGGCACAGCTGGAAGCGCCGGACCTGGACGCCTACCCGGAAATCGTCTGGGAAGCCGGCCCATCGGCTCGCCGCGTGAACCTCGACACGCTGACGCCTGAAGAGGTGCAAAGCTGGCAGCCCGGCGAGACCATCCTGCTCAATGGCAAGATGCTCACCGGCCGCGATGCTGCGCACAAGCGCATGGTCGAGATGCTCAACAGGGGTGAAACCCTGCCGGTGGACCTCAAGGGCCGTTTCATCTACTACGTCGGCCCGGTCGACCCGGTGCGCGAAGAAGTGGTCGGCCCAGCGGGCCCGACCACCGCCACGCGGATGGACAAGTTCACCCGGCAGATCCTCGACCAGACCGGCCTGCTGGGCATGATCGGCAAGTCCGAGCGTGGCCCTACCGCCATCGAGGCGATCAAGGACCACAAGGCCGTGTACCTGATGGCCGTCGGTGGCGCCGCCTACCTGGTGGCTCAGGCCATCAAGAAGTCGCGCGTGGTGGCCTTCGAAGAACTGGGTATGGAAGCCATCTACGAGTTCGACGTGAAGGACATGCCGGTCACCGTAGCCGTGGACAGCAAAGGCGAATCGGTACACATCACCGGGCCGGCCATCTGGCAAGCCAGGATCGCCGAAAGCCTGGCGGTGGAAGTGCAGTAACGGTCGTTGCGTTACGTTGAAAAGCCCGGCCCAGTGCCGGGCTTTTTGCTTTTCCGAGCCGCATCCCGCGACCATAGCGGCGTTGTCTGGCTTTGCCTACCTATCAGTTCTGTGGATACCCCGCTCTCGGCATGCCGGCTAAAAAGTCGGCCCTGATCACTCCGATGAGCGAGATACCTGATGACCATCCCTGAACGTCCAGATCCAATTTTTGAACACGGCAACCAGCCGCCTACCGAGAACACGCTACCGGTGCAACCGGACACCACGCCGAACCCGTTGTTCGACAACCTGGTACCGGCCACCCCGCACACTCGCGCACTGAACAAAACGAGCTTCGCCCAGGCCATACCGCGCATGGGCATGAGCTCGGTGTTCGACATCATCCGCCAGCCCAAGGCCGAGTTCACCCGTCAGCTACGCACCCTCAGCGACGCCGACGGTGACCTGGCCTACGACAACGCCCTGTGCTACGCCACCCAGATCGCCCGATCCTACCGCGAAGACGTCGTGTCCTCCGGCCGCGACCTGCCGCTGATCGCCCCGCAGACCGGTGTGCGCGCACTGGTCGACATCGGCCCGAGCTACCCCAACCTGTTCAAGGAAAACTGGGATCAGTTCTGCAAGGTCGGCGCCATCGAAGCCATGGATGGGCCGGTGGCCTACCTGGGCTCGCTGCGCCGCTTTGCCGCCGAGAAAATCGAAGGCGCGTCCACGTCGCCGCTGCGCATCCCGTTGGCCGTGCGCCGGCCCGACCTGGACACACTGGTGATCGATGAGCAGAGCACCTACCAGAGCGTGCCGATGCTGGACCTGGTGAACACTGTGTTGAGCCAGGGCATTGCCAAATACCAGACGGAGAAAGGCGACGCGCGGCCGATTCATCAGCTGCTGGCGGAAAAGAAGCATCCGTTCGTGTTTCCGTATCACTTTGCGCATCAGCAGGTGAGTTTGGCGCTGGCAGGGGAGAAGCCGCGGCTGGGGGAGTTGAACCTGGCATTGAGCATGGGTCCGCAGGCATCTGGCCGAGCGATGGATCAAGGTAACGCTTTGACACTGCTGTCCGGCTTGAGCCCCGCGCAGCAGCATCTATTGACATCCGACAACCGCTTCCCCGCTTTCAACTTTTCGCTGCAAGGGCCCTTTTGGTATACCCCTATTATCTCCAACCTCCATCTCTGGGACGCAAGTAAGACCCATGTCGAAATACCCGACCAGAGCTCAGTCATAAGCGTTTCGGAGACCGGCACCTACACTCTGATAGAAATGCGTGTGATCGGAAATAGCCTCACCCAGACGGTAAAAGTTCGTGGTTGCGGGCGTCGAGAAGGCTTGGGTGGAAGTTGGAAACTGAGCCAGCAGCATACAGACTCAGACTCAGGGCTTTGTTTGCGGTTCGAATACAACGCCGAAGACAACCCTGGTATCGAACTGACAAACCAACTCGATGCCAAGTTAGTTTTGAACGTCATGGTGACTGTTGCGGGACAATCGCGCGTTGGACGCCAGATGGTGTTGGATGTCTGCACGCTTTCCGACTCCATGACAGGTCGAGGTCTGACCGAAGCCGAACATCGATATGTGCAAGAGCACTTTGCAATCAATCAGCCCAGCCTGGGCGATTCAGTATTGAGCCAAGCCAAAGTGTTTTTCGAGAAGACGGGTATCAACGCCAAGCAGCTGACCGAGTTGCTCGGGCAGAAAGACCATCGTCCCCACGTATCCCCCAACTGCCCCATCAGCAATCGGACCGGTAACAGTAATCCGTCACGACGTTTTCCCACACCAATGAACTATGGAGCTGTCTTCGTCAATGGCAATGGCGCTGTCGATCGTTTCCAACCCAGCGACAACAGCTATCAATACAACAACGCTATCTCACTGCATGAAGAAACGCTGGGCAATGGACATACACTCTACCTGGCCTACACCTCGCTGGATCGATTCGACCGCCTGCAGCGCATGATCCGCCTGCAACGTTGGACAGGACTGCCTTTCGCCGAGTTGGATACCCTGATCGTGTCGGCCATGCGCGCGGAAGGCGATGCAAACCCTGACTTGACCATAAATCGCAATACGTTACGCATGCTGGGGGCGTATCGCTATCTCGATCGCCGCTACGGCATCGGCGCCGAAGAGTTCGCCGCGTTCGTCCATGACATATCTCCATTCGCCGGCGGCACTCGCACACCGTTGTTCGATCAGGTATTCAACAGCCCGGTATTGTTCGGCACGCCGATGGTTCTGGACCACGGCTCATTCAGCCACACCGGCGGCAACGTTGCCCACCGAACCACCGTCAATCAGCTGTGCGCGGGACTTGGCTTGACACCTGAAGCATTCGCCACGATTGCGGTTCAGGTCAGCGAGCATGTCGGCCCCCTCAAGCGGGCGCTACCTACCGTGTCGGCGCTGTACCGTTTGACGCGAATGGCACGCTTGTTCAGCCTCGAAGTAGAGGATTTTCTCTATCTGATCGAATGCCTGGGCGGTAGCACATTCATGCGCCACTGCACTCTGGGTACCCTGCTGCAAGGTGACGAAACGCAGACAGATGTGCTGGATATCCTCATGCAGCTGGATTCGGTAGTCGCCTGGATGAAGAGCAACAAGTTGAGCGTAATGGGCTTGCGGACGCTTCTCGCGCTGGACGCTGAAACCGCCTCAACCGCAGTCCTGCTCGAGCGCCTGCAACAGCTGGCTACCGACAGCCGAGCCTCGGCCGTGACTCATACCGCCGTGACCGGTCTGGCTCTCCCTGACAACGCTACGGGTACCGCCATTGATTGGTTCACCGAGTTGGGCCGAGGTACCCAAGGCCTGATCAGTACCGCCGGGCTGGTCAAAGGGCTGCAACCGACGCTGACCGATACCGATCGCGAGCAGCTTTACGCCAAGGTACGCACCCTGGTTGCCAGCCAAGCGTTGGCGGCCGATCGGGTAGCCGCGGCCGAAGCCACGCTCACCGACTTCCTCACCGATGCGCTGAGCCGCCAGCAACGGCTGGTCGAGGGCCTGCTGCAGGAACATACCGCCCTGCTGCCGGAACTGGCCGTGTGGGTCGCGTACAGCGCCGGGGTTTCGCCGTATCAATTGCTCGAACGCGTCGCCCAGGCCTGGCCAGCAAGCGGCCAGGCGGATCAGGCCAAGGTGAACGACGTACTGGGCGACCTGAGAGACATCCGCACCTGCGCTCGCGCCATCACATGGGCCAATACGGGGTCCACCGCCCTGCGCACCTTCGTGGTCAACCCCACCTGGCTGGGCACTGCCAGCCTCTGGCCGCACACCCTGCCCACCCTGCACCTGCTCAAAGCCTACGACAGCCTGTTCAACACGCTGGGTCAGCCAGAAGAGCGCCTGCTCGGCTACTTGCAGCAGGCCAATGCACAGGTCTCCAGACGCCCTGGCAAACGCCAACTGGCGGTGCAGTCGCAAACCTGCAATGCCGCACTGGCGAGCTTGCTGGGCTGGAGCGAAAGCGAGGTGGCGGTGCTCACCGCGCTGCTGCCCCAGCAGACGGCCAAGACCGTTGCCCATATCGACTGGATGCGCCGCGCACAGGCCCTTTCGCTGGAGACCGGCCTCGACGCCGCGACCCTGCTCAAAGCCTGCTCCCTGAATGCCGACAGCCCCGAGGCTGATTGGCAGACGGTGGGCCAGGCCGCCATGGCGGCCGTGAGCCGCTGATTCATCAGGTGTGCCTGGGCTTACGCCTTCGCGGGTAGAACCCGCTCCCACAGGGCTCGTCGCTGCACTCCGGCCTCTTGTGGGAGCGGGCTCTGCCCGCGAAGAGGCCAGCACTGGCCCACCTCCATTACTCATCCAAAGGAATACCTGCATGACCATTGCAGCCACACTCAACGAAAGCTTCCGCGACGCCCTCGTGGCCTACTACCTGGGCGAAGTCGTACCCAATGATGCCAAGTTGGCCGACCTTGGCCTGACCAGCAAACTGAAAACCGAAAACGACCTCTACGAATACCTGCTGCTGGACACCCAGGTCACCCAGGCCGTGGAAACCAGCCCGGTGGCCAGCGCCATCGCCAGCCTGCAGCAGTATGTCAACGGCGCCCTGCTGGGCATGGAGCCGGGTTACGACGACGTGCGCTTCAGCGAAGGACTGCTCAGCGAATGGCGCGACCAGCGCAGCCAGTACCCCTTGTGGGCAGCCAACCAGCAACTGGCCTGGTACCCGTCGCTTTACATTGATCCGTCGCTGCGGATGAAGAAATCCGCATACTTCCAGCAGCTGGAAAACGATATCAACCAAAACCGCATCAGTTTGGACACTACCCAGGAGGCCGTGCAGAACTACCTGGCCAGCTTCGAGGAAGTGGCCAATCTGAGCATCATCAACGGCTATATCGCCGGCACCGATTTCAAGGAGTCCACCTACTACTTTATCGGCAAGTCCCGCGCCGAGGGCGCCTACTACTGGCGCTCGGTCAACATGGCTGAACGCACCTATGTAAGTGGCACCCAAGGGCCGAAGGTAGACAACCCCAACCCCGGGGCCTGGTCGGATTGGAAGCGCGCCAGCTTGCCGATCTCCGACACGGCAATCGAAAAGTCCATCCGCCCGATCTATTTCAACAATCGCCTGTTTGTAGTGTGGGTGGAACGGGCCGACAATGTCGATTCGGGAGGTTCCTCAGCGCTGGAGGCAACTGAGCCAGACGCCACAGGCAAGTACCCACCTCAAGCACTGGCCAAACCCAGAACCACCTCGGCCCTTCGACTGCACCTGACGTACAAGAAATACGACGACAGCTGGAGTGCTCCGCTCTGCTATCTGGAAGTTGAGGCGGACCAGAACGCCGTCGTCCTGGGCGATGGCTCGCCGGACGTGAATGTGGTCGCGGTGGTGGACACCTCCACTTCGCCAGAAGCTCTGTTCCTGGCCATGTATGGCGGCTATACCCCTGGTACCAGCGGCGATGGCAGTGCCGATACCTACAAAATGCTCAAGACCCTGAAGCTCGACAAGAACTTCAATGCGATGGCACTTTTCCCCGCCCGCGGCAAGGTGGACAACGATGTCGGCGACACCGGCAACATGCGTTCGTTGGTGTTGCGCGCGTGCAGGTTGATGGGGCATGCGAATGCCAGTCGTTTTCAGTTCCCGATAGCCGGCGCAGCGATCTCGATCAAATCGGTCACCTCCTCCTCCCCCCATGCCGACAATACGGCAGGTGCCTCAGGCTGGAACCATGCAGGATGGCAGAGCAGGATCGCCCAGAGTCAGAGTGGGAGCTCGGTGACATTCAATCCCGCTAATAACAAGGTCACCTTTAGCACCGACGTAGCGCAAGCCTTCACTAGCTACAGCAGCCCTACACAAGTCGTGCTGACGGTTACGGGCGAAGGCAACTTTGTCTTGTCTCTTACTCTGCCAGCGACCAATGCTACCTCGGGCTGGGTACGGCTCACTGAGGGTTCCAGCTTTTCGTCCACAGGTGCTTACAAGCGCAACGCTGAATCCTACTTCTGGCTTTCCGGGAATTTGGGATCAACCCCGCTGCTCAGCGACACTGCCAGTGACGGGTGTGTGACGGTGAATGCCGCTGGCGGCAGCGCTGACCTGGTAGGCAAGTACGTAAGAATCGAAATGCTCCGGCACCTGATCTCTCTGTCCAATAGCAATGTGGCGCTAATCGTAACGCAGCCTCTGTATTTAGTATTGCCGGTCTTCCACCAAGCCCAGTGCACAACCTCAGCGTTACGGGTCACCCGCTATTGGCCTTTCCTTAGCCGCCCCTCATCAATGCACACCCCCAACCCTGCGGGCATGACCGACAAGGTCAATCTAAGCGTGGGAAGTAGCAGCCTCGAACTGTTGCCCAGGCAGCATAAGCACACCGTTACCATTTCCATCAATCCGGAAACCCTACGTCCGGACTGGTCCACCAGTTGGCCTGACAATAGCTTCACCGTGATCCATGGTGTCTGGGTCACCGAGCACATTGGGTCGGCCCACACCGGTATCGGGCATTGCTGCAAAGCAACCAGGATCGAACTGCAAGCCGTCGGCGCCAGTGATGCTCTGCGCTCCCCAAAAATATCCGTGCACACCAACCCCACCCTCGGCACCGCCGAGTACATCGACTTCACCGGCTCGACCATCGTCAAGAACGACAACGACAACGCCAACCGCCAACCGATCCGGATGAACACCCTGTTCGCTCGTAATCTGATCGAGCGTGCCAACATTGCTTTGGAAAACCTTTTGTCCTGGGAAACCCAATGCCAGCCAGAACCGGCATTGAGCAGTGGTGGGGAAGATCCGTACATGGACTTCAAAGGCGCCAACGGCCTGTATTTCTGGGAACTGTTCTTCCACCTGCCCTTTCTCATCAGCCACCGCCTGAACACCGAGCAACAGTTCAGCGAAGCCGAATACTGGCTCAGCTTTATCTTCGACCCCAGCCGACGCGCGGACAGCAGCGGCCGGCCGGACTACTGGAACGTGCGCCCCTTGGTCGACCAACTGCGCCGCGAACGCTCGACCCGCGCACCGATCGACCCCGACGGCATCGCCAGCGATAACCCGGTGCATTACCGCAAGGCGGTGTACAGCCACTTCATCAAGAACCTGCTGGATCGCGGCGATGCGGCGTATCGCCAGCTGACTCCGGATGCCTTGAACGAAGCAAAGCTGTGGTATGTGCGCGTGCTGGACCTGCTGGGCCCACGACCGGACAAACGCCTGGTCAGTGGCTGGAACCCGCTTACGCTGCAGACACTGTCCGACTCGGTCAACGGCCGGCTGCGCGCCTTCGAGCAGCGCCTGATCGAGCAGGAGCGCCTGGTGGCCGAGAGCGCCGCCGAGAACGACGGGCAGTCACTGATCATCTTCCAGCAGCCGCCACTGGCACTGATGCCGTTCGCCAACGACCCCACCATACCGGAGCTGGACAGCCCGCATTTCCGCGTGGCTCTGAACCGCGAACTGGTGCAGAACTGGGACACCGCCGAGGCGCGCCTGCGCAACCTGCGCCACAACCGCACCCTGGACGGCAAGCCGCTGCAGTTGCCGTTGTTTGCCGCGCCGCTGGACCCGCGCGCCTTGATGTCGGCATTCGGCACCGGTGCCGCCGGTGGTGGCGCGGGTCGCCTGCTGGGCCAGGAAATTCCGCACTACCGCTTCAGCGTCATGCACAACCGTGCCAGCGCCGCAGTGGAAAACCTGATCCAGTTCGGCAGTACCCTGCTCTCGTTGCTCGAACGCAAGGACAACGCTCAACTGCAGGAAATGCAACAGCAACAAGCGTGGGACATGGCCAAGCAGGCCATCGTGTTGCAGCAACTGGTTCAGGGTGTGGAGGCCGAAGGCCGCAAGGCGCTGCTGGCCAGCCGTGCAATCGCTGAAAACCGTTTGAGCCATTACACCACCCTGGCTTCTGAAGTCGTGAGTGCCGGAGAAGTGTCCGCCGGTGCCCTGCACCTGCAAGGTCGAGTCGCCGAAGGGGTGGGCTTCGTCTCCCAGGCCATTGGCGAGGGCCTCAAGGTGGCGCCCAACCAGGTCGGTGCCGTGGGCGGTGTGATCGCCGGTATGGCCGGTGGCGCAATCGTCGGCGCCACCACTGGCGGCTGGCGCCTGGAAGGCGTCACCGGCATTGCCACCGCCGTGGCCCAGGGCATGGCCACCGCTTTCCATGGCGCAGCTGAAGCCTTGGACCGCACCGAGCAATACCGTCGTCGCCATCAGGAATGGATGCACGCCGAAGACCAGGCCAAGCGCGAGATCGAGCAGATCGACGCGCAACTGGCGGTGCACGACGAGCAGGCCAAGGTCACCGCCGAGCAACTGCGCCAGACCGAGCTGATGGTTGACCAAGCGGCTACCACCTTCCAGTTCCTCAACAAGCGTTTCACCAATGCCCAGCTCTACCAGTGGCTCAACGGCCAGTTCGCCACCTTCTACTACCAGGCCTACGACGCCACCCTGTCTCTGTGCCTGGCGGCTGAGGCCTGCTGGCAGTACGAGATCGCCGACCTGAGGACCCGCTTCATCCAGCCGGGTGCCTGGAAGGACAGCTACCGCGGCCTCACCGCCGGTGAGTCGCTCAAGCTGAATCTGATGAAGATGGAAGCGGCGTACCTGCAGCGCAATGCCCGTTCGCTGGAAATCACCAAGACCGTGTCGGTGCGCCGTCTGCAGGAAACCGATGACAGGCAATGGGCAACGATCGTCGAAGACCTGGGCAAGCCCAGCGGGTTGCAGATCAGTCTGGACCAAGACCTGTTCGACCGCGACTACCCCGGCCAGTACCTGCGCCGCATCAAGCGTGTGAGCGTGACCTTGCCCGCAGTGCTTGGCCCGTACGAAGACCTGGCGGCCATGCTTACCCAGACCTACAGCAAGGTCGAAATGGGCGACACAGTGGGTGCCAATGTCTGGGAAAACATGCGTGCCAGCCAGCAGATCGCCCTGTCCAGCGGGGTCGATGACGACGGCATGTTCACGTTGAACTTCGACGACGAGCGTTATCTGCCGTTCGAAGGCACTGGGGCGGTATCGACCTGGAACCTGCGCTTCACCCGTTCCACGCCCGAGCTGTTGGCGGCGTTGAGCGATGTGATCGTGCGAGTGAGCTACACCGCCAAGTCGGCGTAGGTCGGGCGGCCGCTTTCGCGGGCAGAGCCCTCTGCCCGCGACAAAGGCGACTCAGCATTCAACGACCGGGCCTGGCGCCCGGTCTCTGTGCCATTTTCGGTGATACCTACTCATGAATACACACCACGACACCCCACTGGCGATCAACACGCCTTTACTTCCCAAGGGTGGCGGCGCCATCCAGAGCATCGGCAAGGGCTGGGGCTCGGTGGGCGCCAGCGGCGCTGCTTCGTTCAGCATCGCGCTGCCGCTGTCACCGGGCCGCGGCGCCACCCCACAACTGGGCCTGAACTACAGCAGCGGCGCCGGTAACGGCTCCTGCGGCATGGGCTGGGGCCTGAGCCGCGAGAGCATCGCCCGGCGCACGCAAAAAGGCGTACCGGGCTACACCGCCGATGACGAGATGGTCGGCCCCGGCGGCGATGTCCTGCTGCCCGAGCGCAATGCCCAGGGTGCCATCGTCAGCACCACCGTTCATACCTTTCGCGGCCAGGCGCTGGGCGCCAGTTACCGAGTGACTCGACACTTCCCCAGGGTCGAAGGCAGCTTCGCGCGTATCGAACGCTGGCAGCTGGACGATGCCGACGCCGGCTTCTGGCTGGTGCATGGCGGCGATGGCGGTCTGCATCTTTATGGCAAACGCGCCCGTGCACGCGTCTTCCCAGCCCACGCGCCGCAGCAGGTCGCAGAATGGCTGCTGGAAGAATCAGTCACCCCCAGCGGCGATCACATCCTCTATGAGTACCGCGCCGAAGACGGTATCGGCCTTGCTGTGGACGATGACCGCGACCACAGCGCCCAGCGCTACCTGAGCCGCGTGCGTTACGGCAACCTCAGTGCCCATGCAGCGCTTTACCTGTGGGATGAAAACAGCCTGCCAGAGCATTGGCATTTCGATCTGGTGCTGGACTATGGCGAACGCGCCGTCGAGCAAGGCAGCGTCCCCACCTACGCCGCCAGCCAGCCTTGGCCGCTGCGGCCCGACCCCATTGCCAACTTCGCCTACGGTTTCGAACTGCGCACGTTGCGCCGATGCCATCAGGTGCTGATGTTCCATCGGTTCGACGAACTGGGCAGCGCGCCCGTGCTGGTCAACCGCTTGTGGCTGGAATATCGCCAGTGTCACGGTTACAGCCTGCTCACAGCCGCCATCGCTCAGGCCTGTGAAGGCACTGAAATGGTCGAACAGCCGCCGCTGGAATTTCGCTACGAGCACTTCAGCTTCGAAGATGGCCGTTACCGCGAGTTCGAGCCGATGCCGGGCCTCGATGATGGCCAGGCCTATCAGTTGGTCGACCTCTACGGCGAGGGCCTGCCTGGCGTGCTCTACCGCCAGGATGACAGCTGGCTCTACCGGGAACCGGTACGCGCCCCCTCCCAGCAAGACCCCGATGCAGTGACCTACGCAGCGTGGCAGCAACTGCCCAGGCAACCGGTGGCCGATGCGCGCAAACCCGCTCGCCAGTTCCTCAGCGACCTGACCGGCGACGGCCGCCTGGATTGGATCGTCGCCCAGCCTGGGTACAGCGGTTTCTTCACCTTGGGCAACGATCGAGCCTGGTCCAATTTCCATCCGTTCGATGCCTTTCCATTGGAGTTCTTCAATGCCGAAGGGCAGATGGCCGACCTCGTTGGCGATGGCCTGCGCGACTTCGCGATGATCGGCAGCCGCAGCGTGCGGCTGTACCCCAGCGCGCGCGACAAAGGCTTTGCCCTGCCCCGTGACATTGCCCACGCAGACGACGCGCTGCCATTGGCCAGCAACAGCCAGCATGAGTTGGTGGCGTTCAGCGACGTACTGGGCAGTGGTCAACAACACTTGATCCGTATTCGTCACGACGAGCTGCGCTGCTGGCCCAACCTGGGCCGCGGCATGTTCGGCAAGAGTTTCAAGATGGCCAGCCTGCCGTTTGTCTTCGGTGAGTTCGATGCTTCGCGGGTACGCCTGGCCGACCTGGATGGCTCCGGCGCCGCGGACTTGATCTACCTGAGCAGCGAGCATGCGCAGGTGTTCCTGAACCAGAGCGGCAATGGCTTCGCCGAACCGGTGGTGCAGGCCTGGCCCCAGGGCCTGCGCTACGACAACAGCTGGCAGGTCAGTGTCGCCGACCTGCAAGGGCTGGGCTGTTCGAGCCTGGTGATCAGCGTGCCGCACCTGCCGGGGCAGCATTGGCGGCTGGATTTCACCTCGGGTCGCAAGCCCTACCTGCTGCTGGGTTCGAACAACAACATGGGCGCCGACACCCAGGCCCGCTACCGCAGTTCGGCACAGGAATGGCTGGATGAAAAAGCCGAACAGCTGGCCGCAGGGCTCGCGCCGGTTGCCGAGCTGCCGTTTGCGGTGCATGTGGTGGTGTGCCAAACCCAGCACGACGAGATCACCGGCAATACCTTGAGCCAACGTGTGCAGTATCGCCGCGGCCATTACGATGGCCGCGAGCGCGAGATGCGTGGCTTCGGCCTGGTGATCGCCACGGACTCCGAAGCTGCTTCGGCCAGTGCCGAGTCGACCTCGCCAGGCCTGTTGACCAAGACTTGGTACCACACTGGCCGAGCGGTGGATGAAGCCCTGCATGGCATCGCCGAGCATGACCCGCAGGCGAGGACGCTGGGTCCGATCCTGCTGCTGCGCCACGACGCCCAGACCGGTAATGACAGCATCGTCACAGAGCGGGACGAAGACTTGCACCATGACATGGCCCGGGCGCTCAGCGGTCAGGTGCTGCGCACCGAAGTGTTCGGCCTGGACGGTCAAGCCTGCGCGGCGGTGCCTTATTCGGTGCAAATACAGCGCCCTGCCCTGCGCCTGCTGCAGCCGCGCAGCGCCCAGCAGCGTTACGCCACCCTGCTGCCCATGACGCTGGAAACCCTGAGCTACCAGTACGAGCGTATCGCCGACGACCCGCAATGCAGCCACGCCGTGCAACTGCGCGCCGATGCGTTCGGCGCAGTGACCCACGCGGTCAGCATCGCCTATGCCCGGCGCAAGCACGAGATCGACACCCCACCCTACAGCGATGAACACGAGCGGACCTGGTGGCGAGACGCATTCGACCCGGCCCAGCATCGCTATTACTTCAGCGAAAGCCGCGCCCAGGCCATTCACCTGGCCGATGACCCGCAGTACCGGCGCTTGCACCTGCCCTACCGAGCGCGTGGCAATGCCTGGTCGCTGCCCAAGGCCGACGTGACACTGGCCCAGCTCAGCTACGAAGCGCTGCTGCGCGAAGATGGTTTGCTGGGTAACGCGGCGCCTCGGACCCTGACCGCCTTGAGCATGCAACGCTATCAAGGGTGCAGCGACGGCAGCGCCAGTTTTCTCGCCCTGCCCGACTTCGCCGAGGCGGCCGAGCTGGATGAAGCGGCGCTGCAAGCCTATGCAGAGGTGTTGGAACCGCAGGCGCTGGACGCCAAGCTGGTGGAACTGGGTTATCAAACCATGCCGGCGTTTCTGCCCGACGAGCCGGGCCGCGTGCTGTGGTCGGTGCGCCAGGGGTATGCCACCTACGGTGATGCCCAGGCGTTCTACAAGGTCCAGGCCTATCGGCAGAGCCCGGCGGTGGGTGAAACACGGGTGCAATACGATGCCTACCAGTTGCTGCCGGTGAAGGTGATTGCCGCCGATGGCTGCACCACCCAGGCGCTGTACGACTACCGGCACCTGCAGCCGCTGCAGGTGATCGACCCCAACGACAACCGCCAGCAAGCCAGTTACGACGCCTTCGGGCGCTTGTCGCTGAGCAGCTTCTTCGGCACCGAGATGGGCGAGCCGGTGGGCTTTGCACCGTTGCAGGGCCAGACCATGGCCGGCAGCATTGCCGAAGCGATTGCCGACAACGCCGCCGGCCTGGGCGACTGGGCCATGGCCTATATCCATGAAAGCGATACCTGGATGGGCGAGCTGCCCGCCTTTGGCGTGACCGACAGCTATGCGCTGGGCGAGCAGGTAGCAGCCGGTCGCGTGACCCTGAGTGGGCAGTTGCGTGCCTGCGCTCGCCAGGGATGGCAGCAGGGCCTGCTGGCCGACGCAGTCGCCGAGACCCTGGCGCCACTGGCCAGCTACCCTCGCCAGCCGGTGCGCGTGGCCGTGTTCCAGGCCGATCGCTACCCCGGCGACCCCGAGCGCCAGGTGCGCATGAGCATCGAGAGTTTCGACGGCTTCGGGCGCAACCTGCAAAGCAAGCAGCGGGTCGAGCCCGGCATGGCTCACCAAGTGGACGATGACGGCATGCTGCTGGCCAATGATGCCCATGCCGATCCGCGCTGGCGGGTCAGCCAGCGCGTGGAGTACGACACCAAGGGACAGGTGATTCGTGTGTACCGGCCGTACTTCGCCAACAGTGATCGCTATATCGATGACGCCAGCCATCGCGATGCCGAGCACAGCTATCACGACCTGCAGCGCTATGACGCCCTGGGACGGCCGACCGAAACCTGGACTGCGGCCGGCTGGTTGCGCCGCCAGCGCCATAACCCTTGGTACAGCATCAGCGAAGACGAGAACGACACGGCCGAGGAGGTGCTGGCAATGCGCGCTGCCAACGTTTGATACCTGCCGCCGCTAGCCCGGCGGCCGCCCCCTCCCGGGAGCGGCATCTCAATAACCTGTCAGACTCGCAATAAGGGCGTCGCGCGCGGCGCCCGGTGAGCGATTCTTCGCCACCGGGCGCGTCGTGATGTTACTCAAAAGTCCGGAGACAAACGGTCATTGTGCCTCCAGTCCAGACGCTGCGCGGGCTCAGGCAGCTAACTGCACATTACCCACAACTTATCCACAGCAAGCAACTTGCAATCCGCATCACGACCGCATTATCTTGTATGGCCGGCGCCGTAAAACACTACATGTAGCGTTTTGACCAAAAAACCAACCACAAGTCTATGCAGGAACTCAAGTCCCTGCGGCGTGCTTTTTCTGTGTTTTTCGCTTGCGAATTTTTGGTCTACCGTCATCAACCGACGACCAAAAATTTCTGCTCTTTCCTACATTCCAGCGTTGGAGGCCACAGCCTTCCGCGGACAGTTTTCAATGACGGACCCAATGATTGGAGCGCCGTCAATTTTATGAACGTGGAGATACTCACCCCATGCAGACCGACACAACTCGCGAGAACTCGCCGGCCAAGGCGCCGCAGGCCAACGATGCCAATCTGGATCTGGCCGCGACCGCTCCAGGCCAACTGCGCGTGATCAAGCGCAACGGTACCGTGGTCGGCTACACCGACGACAAGATCACCGTGGCCATCACCAAGGCGTTCCTTGCAGTTGAAGGCGGCAACGCTGCCGCCTCGTCGCGCATCCACGACACCGTCGCGCGTCTGACCGAACAGGTCACCGCCACCTTCAAGCGGCGCATGCCATCGGGTGGCACCATCCATATCGAAGAGATCCAGGACCAGGTCGAACTGGCCCTGATGCGCGCCGGCGAGCAGAAGGTCGCGCGCGACTACGTGATCTACCGCAACGAGCGCTCCAAGGAGCGCGCCACCCGTACGCCCGCCGACGCACCGGTCGAAGCGCACCCCAGCATCCGCATCACCAAGGCCGACGGCAGCCTGGCGCCGCTGGACATGGGCCGCCTGAACACCATCATCAACGAAGCCTGCGAAGGCCTGGCCGAAGTCGACGGTGGCCTGATCCAGAAGGAAACCCTGAAGAACCTGTACGACGGCGTAGCCCTCACCGACGTCAACACCGCCTTGGTGATGACCTCGCGTACCCTGGTCGAGCGCGAGCCGAACTACTCGTTCGTCACCGCCCGCCTGCTGATGGACACCCTGCGCGCCGAAGGCCTGAGCTTTCTGGAAGTGGCCGAAAGCGCCACTCACCACGAGATGGTCGACCTGTACGCCAAAGCGCTGCCTTCCTACATCGCCAAGGGTATCGAGTTCGAACTGCTGAACCCCGTGCTGGCCACCTTCGACCTGGAAAAACTGGGCCGGGCGATCAACCACGAGCGCGATCAGCAATTCACCTACCTGGGCCTGCAGACCCTGTACGACCGTTACTTCATCCACAAGGACGGCGTGCGTTTCGAACTGCCGCAGATATTCTTCATGCGTGTGGCCATGGGCCTGGCGATCGAAGAGAAGAACAAGGAAGACCGTGCGATCGAGTTCTACAACCTGTTGTCGTCCTTCGACTACATGGCCTCGACCCCGACCCTGTTCAACGCCGGCACCCTGCGTCCGCAGCTGTCGAGCTGCTACCTGACCACCGTACCGGACGACCTGTCGGGCATCTACGGCGCGATCCACGACAACGCCATGTTGTCCAAATTCGCCGGCGGCCTGGGCAACGACTGGACCCCCGTGCGCGCGCTGGGCTCGTACATCAAGGGCACCAACGGTAAATCCCAAGGCGTCGTACCTTTCCTGAAGGTAGTCAACGACACCGCCGTGGCGGTGAACCAGGGCGGCAAGCGCAAGGGCGCGGTCTGCGCGTACCTGGAAACCTGGCACCTGGACATCGAAGAGTTCATCGAGCTGCGCAAGAACACCGGTGATGACCGTCGTCGTACCCACGACATGAACACCGCCAACTGGATCCCCGACCTGTTCATGAAGCGCGTCTTCGACGACGGCAAGTGGACCCTGTTCTCGCCCAACGAAGTGCCGGACCTGCACGACCTGACCGGCAAGGCCTTCGAGGAGCGCTACGAGTATTACGAAGCGCTGACCGAGTACAACAAGATCAAGGTGTTCAAGACCGTCCAGGCCAAAGACCTGTGGCGCAAGATGCTGTCGATGCTGTTCGAAACCGGTCACCCATGGCTGACCTTCAAGGATCCGTGCAACCTGCGCTCGCCGCAGCAGCACGTGGGCGTGGTCCACAGCTCGAACCTGTGCACCGAGATCACCCTGAACACCAACAAGGATGAAATCGCGGTCTGCAACCTGGGCTCGATCAACCTGCCGAACCACATCAATGACGGCAAGCTGGACACCGTCAAGCTTGCGCGCACCATCAACACCGCCGTGCGCATGCTCGACAACGTGATCGATATCAACTACTACTCGGTGCCGCAGGCACGCAACTCCAACTTCAAGCACCGCCCGGTCGGCCTGGGCATCATGGGCTTCCAGGATGCGCTGTACAAACAGCACATCCCGTACGGTTCCGATGCCGCCGTTGAGTTCGCCGACAAGTCGATGGAAGCGGTCAGCTACTACGCCATCCAGGCGTCCTGCGACCTGGCCGACGAGCGTGGCGCCTACGAGACGTTCCAGGGTTCGCTGTGGTCCAAGGGCATCCTGCCGCTGGATTCGCAACAGATCCTGATCGAAGCCCGTGGCCAGAAGTACATCGATGTCGACCTCAACGAATCGCTGGACTGGGCGCCGGTCCGCGCCCGCGTGCAGAAAGGCATTCGCAACTCGAACATCATGGCCATCGCGCCGACCGCGACCATCGCCAACATCACCGGCGTTTCGCAGTCGATCGAACCGACCTACCAGAACCTGTACGTGAAATCGAACCTGTCGGGCGAATTCACCGTGATCAACCCCTACCTGGTTCGCGACCTGAAAGCGCGCGGCCTGTGGGACTCGGTCATGATCAACGACCTGAAGTACTACGATGGTTCGGTGCAGCAGATCGAGCGCATCCCGCAGGAATTGAAAGACCTCTATGCGACCGCGTTCGAAGTGGATACCAAGTGGATCGTCGACGCAGCCAGCCGTCGCCAGAAGTGGATCGACCAGGCCCAGTCGCTGAACCTGTACATCGCCGGCGCTTCGGGCAAGAAGCTCGACGTGACCTACCGCATGGCTTGGTACCGTGGCCTGAAGACCACCTACTACCTCCGTGCCCTGGCCGCGACCAGCACCGAGAAGTCGACCATCAGCACCAGCAACCTCAATGCAGTGTCGAGCGGTGGCAACAGCGCCCCGATTCAGGCCGCGCCAGCAGGCCCGGCCCCCGTGCCCAAGGCGTGTGCGATTGACGAGCCGGATTGCGAAGCTTGCCAGTAAGCGCTGACGGCTAGACCCTGAAGCCCGCCTCACGGTAACGTGAAGCGGGCTTTTTTGTGCTCGGCGCGTGAATGCTGTTCGCACATCCCGAAACACCGCACGCGGAACCTTCCCAACGGTTACCCGTCAACCCCTCGAACCCACTCTCGGATTGGTCACCACCATGAAAACCACCGTTGCCCTGCTCCTGGCCTGTATGGCCGCCCCAGCCTTTGCCGCCGAAATGTCGCACAGCAACAGCGAGATGACGCCGATGCAGCACGAATACATGATGAGCATGGAGACCATGCAGAAATCCATGCACGAAGGCGGCATGGAAACCGACGCCGACGTGGCGTTCGCCAAAGGCATGCTGGCCCACCACAAGGCCGCACTGGACATGGCCAGGATCGAGTTGAAATACGGCAAGGATGCGGAAATGCGCAAGCTGGCCGAAGACATCATCAAGGCCCAGCAGGCGGAAATCGATCAGATGGAGACATGGGTCAAGAAGCATCAGAAGTGATTCGAAAGCTCGGCCGGTAGCGCCGGCCATTTCGATGTAAGCTTTCAATCCTCCCCGCTCGAACCCCATCTTCAAGGAGTCCGCCCATGAGCAACCGCCAAAGCGAGATCGCCGCCGCCCTGGCCGTGGTCCCCCCGTTCGCCGACGACCACGCCATCGACCAGGAAATAGAACGCCGCAAGGCGTTCATCAAGCAGTGCCTGACTACGGCCGGCTTGAAGGTCCTGGTGCTGGGCATCAGCGGCGGGGTCGATTCGCTCACGGCCGGACGCCTGGCACAGCTGGCCATCGAAGAACTGCGCGAGAGCACGGGTGAAACCGACTACCGATTCATCGCAGTGCGCCTGCCCTACAACGTCCAGCACGACGAGGACGACGCCGCCGCCTCGTTGCGCTTCATCAAGGCGGATGTCGAAGAAACCGTCAACATCGCCAGTGCCGTGCAGGGCCTGGCTCAGCAGACCACCCAGCTGCATGAGCTGAGCGACGCTCGCCGCGATTTCGTCATGGGCAACGTCAAGGCGCGGATCCGCATGGTTGCGCAGTACACCATTGCCAATGCCAACAATGGCCTGGTGATCGGCACCGACCACGCCGCCGAGGCCGTCATGGGCTTCTTCACCAAATTCGGTGACGGGGCGTGCGACCTCGCGCCGCTCAGCGGGCTGGTGAAAAACCAGGTGCGCGCCATCGCCCGCCGCCTCGGGGCACCGGACAATCTGGTGATGAAAGTGCCAACGGCCGACCTCGAAGAACTGCGGCCCGGCAAGCCGGACGAAGACGCCCATGGCGTGAGCTACCAGCAGATCGATGCGTTCCTGCACGGCGAGCCGGTGGGCGACGAAGCCTACGCGATTATCGTCAAGGCGTACGACCAGACGCATCACAAACGTGTGCTGCCGTTTTCGCCTTGATTTCCCTTCAATGTGCGGTCGATCATCCGAGCAGGTCAGGGAGATCAACCCACAATGAAATTGCATCAACTGCGCGCACTGGTCTGTATTCATGAAACCGGGAGCCTGCAAGACGCCTCGCACGTACTGCACCTGACGCAATCGGCATTGAGCCGGGCGATGAAGGAACTGGAACATGAACTGGGAGTGACGCTTCTGGTTCGTTCCAACAAAGGCATGAGCCTGACCGAGCATGGCCAGCGCATGCTGACCCACGCCCGCCAGGCGCTGGAAAGCGTACGGCGAGCGCGTCAGGAAATCGAAGACATGAAGGGTCTGACGGTGAGTGAGGTCACCTTGGGCGTGACGCCCGTCACGGCCTTGCTGCCGCCGCTGCAACAGACCCTCCTGCGCTTCCAGCAAACCTGTCCAGACACCGCGCTGAAGGTACTGGAAATGCGCCCCGCCCAGCTGCTGCAGCATCTGCGCGACGGCCTGCTGGACTTTGCCCTGACTTCCCAAGTGCCGAGCCATGCCGTAGGGCTGGACTGGCAGCCGCTGTGTCGCATTCCCGGCAGTGTGGCAGTGCGCAAGGATCACCCGCTACGCAATGTCAAATCGCTGCGGCTGTTGCAGCAAGCCCAATGGATCAGTGTCGACCCGCTCGCAGACAGCCAATCCCAGTTCAATCAACTGTTCACCGCAAGTGCGCTTGGCCGCCCGCCCAAGGTGTTCGAGTGCACCGCAATGAATCTGGCGCTGAAGATGCTGATCGAAAGCGATGCAGTGATGGTGGTGAGCGAAAGCGCGCTCGGACCGTGCTGGGCCGGCATGACCGACATGGGCCACTACCTGCACACCCTGCAACTGCAGGAATCGGTCCCCGATTTCTCGGTCAATGTCGTGTGTGTGAACCAGGCCTACCTGACGAGGACCGCGAGCGTGCTGTTCAGTCAACTGCAGGCCAGCTTTGCATGAACGGCAATCAGTGCCAAAGCCACACTCGGCGAGCGTCCAAAAAGACTTTTTTCGACCCCCGGACTTGAGCGATGCTCAACCCCTTGCAAAGCGTGCAATCGATATCGCTCTGAATTGCTCGATATCGCTCGAAGCCCGAGCCAGAGCCTTTACCTGATTGACCAGACGGTCTGAGCATCTTCTTGACGACCGTCAAGGGTTACTCACATTCCCATCTCGTGTCACTCATTCGGATTGTTCTGGGTCAGTCCTTCCCCATTCGCCCCTGGCCTCGATATCGACAGCCAACCCCATCGAAACCAACCGATAAGCCCTTGATTAAATGTGATGTGCAGTGGGTGAGCCCATCCCCGACACTGGCCCGCACCACGATTCCGGGTACAGGCCTCAGCCATGAAGAGCACTCTTTCCAGCGACTCCCTTCTCACCGCCAGCGATGCAACGACCACGCCGCGGCCAAACAAGATGCGCCGGGTCATCATCGCGTCTTCTCTGGGTAATGGCTTGGAGATCTATGACTTCACGGTGTACAGCTTTTTCGCCGTCATCATCGGTCAGTTGTTCTTTCCTGGCTCCTCACCCATGGCCTCGCTGCTCATGTCTCTGGCGACATTTGCCGTCGGCTTCGTCATGCGGCCCTTGGGTGCGTTGCTCATCGGTCGAGTCGCTGACCGCCGAGGGCGCAAGGCCGCGCTGTCGCTGACCATTGCCCTGATGACGGTAGGTACCGGAATCATTGCCTTCACACCGACCTACGCCAGTATCGGCATCAGTGCCAGTGTCTTGCTGGTGATCGCCCGACTGCTGCAGGGGCTGTCGGTCGGCGGTGAAGTGGGTTGCGCGTCGGCGTTCATGATGGAGTCGGGCCGAACCGACAACCGTTGCTTCGTGGTCAGTTGGCAGGGCGCCAGTCAAGGCGCTGCGGCACTGCTGGGTGCGGGCACGGGCTTGCTGCTGACCAGTAGTCTCAGCGAGGAGTCGTTGCTCGATTGGGGCTGGCGAGTCCCCTTCGTGATCGGCCTGCTGATCGGCCCGGTCGGCTGGTTCATCCGTCAGCACCTGGATGAAACCCATACCGCCACCGCCGATACACCCTCGCTGGGGCAATTGCTCAAGGGGCAGAGCCGCACCCTGCTGCTGGGTATTGCCTGGATGTCGGCGACCACCGTGACCATGTACATGGTGGTCTATTACATGCCCACCTACCTGACCCAGACACTTGGCCGCCCGCAGAGCCTGGGGTTTGCGCTGGTCGGCCTGGCCAGCGCCCTGCTCGTCGTGATCACGCCGATCGCCGGCCGTTATGCCGACGGTTTCATCCGTCGCAAGCCGTTGCTTTATGGAATTTCCTGGATGGCACTGCTGACGGTTTACCCGGCATTCATGCTCTTGAGCCACGAGAACATTCTGCTTTGCATCGTGGCCATCATCCTGTTGATTCTGCCGATGGCAATCGGACTGGCGCCGAGCATGGCCATGCTGCTCGAAGCATTCCCACGGCAACAGCGGGTGACCGGAATGTCGATCATCTACAGCGTCAGCGTGACGCTGTTCGGCGGATTTTCTCCGCTGCTGGTGACCTGGCTGATCAACGTCACCGGCAACCCACTGACCCCGGCGCTGTACCTGGTGGCCACCGTAGCGCTCAGCCTGTGCGCCCTGCGTCTGCTGCCAGAGCACCCCGGCCGCGACTGACCGCTCAATACACTGCACCACAGAGGAAAATGCCCATGAGCGAGCCCACCGTTCACCCGCACCTGCTCGACACTGCCATACGGTTTGCGGCACTGCGCCAGGACATTCACCGCCACCCCGAGCTGGGAATCGACACCTGTCGCACGGCGGCAATAGTGGCCGAGCGGCTCGTCGCATGGGGTTATGAAGTCCATACCGACGTGGGTAAAGGCGTCGTGGGCGTACTCAGGCGCGGGCGATCAGCACGTACGTTGGGCATCCGAGCGGACATGGATGCATTGCCCATCATGGAGCGCAACGGCCTGCCGTGGGCGAGCGAGCGGCCGGGTCGCATGCATGCGTGCGGGCACGATGGCCACACCGCCACCCTGCTGGCGGCGGCAGAGCACTTGGCGACCCAGGGTCGATTCGACGGCACCTTGAACTTGATTTTCCAGCCTGACGAGGAAGGATTGACGGGCGCGCGGATGATGCTGGATGCAGGTCTGTTCGACAGGTTTGCGTGCGACGCCGTCTATGCCTTTCACAACATGCCCGGCTTGCCGGTCGGCGTGGCCGTGGTTCAGCCCGGCGCCTTCATGGCGTCTTCGGAAGAAGTGCGGATTACCCTGACAGGCAGGGGTGGCCACGGCGCCATGCCGGAACGAGCCATCGATCCGATACCGGCCCTGGCAGGCATCATCAGCGCATTGCAAACGGTCGTTTCGCGCAACCTTTCGACCAGCGACGCTGCGGTGGTGAGTGTCGGTAAAGTCCGCGCCGGCACCGTCTACAACATCATTCCAGAGACCGCCACCTTGATGCTGGGTGTGCGTACCGCAACGCCTGCCGTACGCGAGAAGGTGGAGCAGCGTATCCGCGAAATCGTGCAGGGGCAGGCAGCCAGCTTCGGCGTCACCGCAGCCATCGAATACCGGTTGCTGGCACCCGTGCTGGTCAATGCGCCCGAAGAAACCGCACGTATGCATGCCGCAGCCTGCGCGGTGCTGGGTGCGGACAATGTGCTGGAACAGATGCCGGTGCGCCTGATGGGCAGCGAAGACTTCGCCTGGATGCTGAATCAGCGTCCAGGCTGCTATTTCGTCCTCGGGAACGGCACCGGGTCGTTCAATGGCTGCTCGGTGCACAACGACCACTATGACTTCAACGACGCCGTGATTCCCTTGGGCGCCGCGTGTTGGGCGAGGCTGGTGGAAGACTATCTGCAACCACTGGGCGACTAGCGCTTGCTTGCCGCCTGAATCAACGCCTTCATCTCTGCCACCGCGGCCTTGAAGCCCACGAACAACGCGTGGGCCACCAGCGCGTGACCGATGTTCAGCTCGTTGACGCCGCGAATCGCGGCCACCGGCTCGACGTTGTGATAGTGCAGACCATGGCCGGCATTGACGATCAGCCCGTGGCCCAGACCGAAGCCGACGCCATCGACGATGCGCTGCAGTTCATCGGCGACATCGGTCGGGGTCTGGGCGTCGGCGTAGCGGCCGGTATGCAGTTCGATCGCCGGCGCACCGATGCGCTTCGAAGCCTCGATCTGGCGCTCGTCGGCATCGATGAACAGCGACACCTCGCAGCCCAGCTTGCTCAACCGCTCGACTGCGGCCTTGATCTTGGCTTCCTGACCGGCGACGTCCAGACCACCCTCGGTGGTCAGCTCCTCGCGGGTTTCGGGCACCAGGCAGACATGAGCGGGGCGAATCTGCTCGGCAAAGGTCAGCATGGCCTCGGTGACGCCCATTTCGAAATTCATCCGCGTCTGCAACACGTCCTTGAGCAGCAGCACGTCGCGCGGCTGGATGTGCCGACGGTCTTCGCGCAGGTGCACGGTGATGCCGTCAGCCCCGGCTTCCTCGGCGTCGAGCGCGGCCTTGACCGGATCGGGGTAGCGCGTGCCACGGGCCTGACGCAGGGTCGCCACGTGGTCGATGTTGACGCCCAGCAGAATGCGGTTACAGGTATTCACGAGAACTCTCCGATAAATCCAGGCCCACAGCATACGTGTTGGTCAGGGCTTGCGAAACAGCTCGCGGCTGACCAGCGGGCGGCCGCCCAGGTGCACGGCCAGGGCCTGGCGCATCAGGCGCTTGGCTGCGGCCAGCGCACCTGGTGTTTCCCAACTGGCCTGGGCCATTGCCAACAACTCGGCGCCCTGGAACAGCCCTGGCTGCAACAGCTCGACCCGTTCCAGGCCAGCGTCCACCAGCAAGCGGTACAAGCCGTCGACCGCCACAGGCTCACCATTGACGTCAACGTCCAAGGCAAAGCCATAACCGAGCTGATCCAGCAGACGCCACTCGAAGGAGCGCAGCAAAGGCTCCAGGGCCCGCCCTGCGCCAAGTGCCTGAAGGGTGGCGGCATAATGATCGAACAGCTGGGGGTGGGGGTCTTCACTGGGCAACAGACGGATGATCAGCTCGTTGAGGTACAGGCCGCTGAACAGCGCGTCACCGAGCATCCACACCGCCACCCCGGCGGACTCCATGCGCGAAACGTTCTTGAGTTCGCCCTTGCCGCGAAACTCGACCTCCAGCGGCACGAACGGACGCGCCAGGGTGCCCGCCTTGCCGCGCGCGTTACGCAACACGGCGCGCAGGCGGCCCTGGGGGGTGAGGAAATCGACGAGGGCACTGGTTTCGCGATAGGCACGCGAGTGCAGGACGTAGGCGGGTTGTGGCGTTGGGGTGGTCGACATGTGGGCGACTCGGGATTGGCAGGTATCTGGACGGGCCTCTTCGCGGGCAGAGCCCGCTCCCACAAGGAACGGTTTAGGTTTTCTGTGGGAGCGGGCTTGCGCGTAGGGCGGCGAAGAGGTCCGCACAAACACCAAAAGACTATTGGTCGTTATACCCCAGCGAACGCAACGCCCGCTCGTCATCGGACCAGCCGCCCTTCACTTTCACCCACAGATTGAGCATGACCTTGGAGTCGAACAGCACCTCCATGTCCTTGCGCGCTTCCATACCGATGCGCTTGATACGCTCGCCCTTGTCGCCAATGATGATTTTCTTCTGGCCATCACGCTCGACGAGGATCAAGGCATGAATGTGCAGCGTCTTGCCCTGCTGCTTGAATTCCTCGATCTCGACGGTGATCTGGTACGGCAGCTCGGCACCCAGCTGGCGCATGATCTTCTCGCGCACCAGTTCGGCGGCCAGGAAGCGGCTGCTGCGGTCGGTGATCTGGTCTTCGGGGAAGAAGTGCTCATTCTCCGGCAGATGCCCGGCAATGACTTTTTCCAGCGCTTCCAGGTTGTGCCCGTGCTGCGCGGAAATCGGCACGATCTCGGCGTTCGGCAGCTGCTCCTGCAGCCACGCCAGGTGCGGCATCAGCTCAGCCTTGTCCTCGATGCGGTCGGTCTTGTTGATGGCCAGGATCAGCGGCCCCTGGACGTACTGCACTCGCTCCAGAACCAGTTGATCTTCGTCCGTCCACTTGGTGCGGTCGACCACGAAAATCACCACGTCGACGTCTTTCAACGCCGCCGAGGCGGTCTTGTTCATGTAGCGGTTCAGGGCTTTTTCATTGCCCTTGTGCATGCCCGGGGTGTCGACATAGACGGCCTGGATCTCGCCCTCGGTCTTGATGCCCAGCATGTTGTGGCGAGTGGTCTGCGGCTTGCGCGACGTGATCGCCAGCTTCTGCCCCAGAATGTGGTTGAGCAACGTCGACTTGCCGACATTCGGGCGGCCGACGATAGCTACATAGCCACAACGGGTAACGGGTGCATCAGTCATTGCCATTCTCCACGCCCAGGGCGATCAGGGCAGACGCGGCGGCCACCTGTTCGGCGATGCGACGGCTGACGCCCTGGCCCCGGCTTTTCTCATTCAGAAGAACGACTTCACACTCGACGAAAAACTGCCGACAGTGCGGGTCGCCCTGGATATCCACCACTTCATAGCGCGGCAGTTCAGCACCGCGCGACTGCAGGAACTCCTGCAGGCGGGTCTTGGGATCTTTGTTGGTATCGACCAGCGTCAGCCCTTCGAACTGCCCTTCCAGCCAGGCCAGCACGCGATCACGGGCTGCATCCATGCCGGTGTCCAGGTAGATGGCCCCGATCAGTGCTTCGAGGGCATCGGCCAGGATCGATTCGCGGCGGAAACCACCACTCTTCAATTCGCCCGAGCCCAGGCGCAGGTAATCGCCTAGATCGAAGCCGCGGGCCAGTATGGCCAGGGTTTCACCCTTGACCAGGCGTGCGCGCAAGCGTGAAAGCTGGCCTTCACGGGCTTGCGGAAAGCGCTCGAAAAGCGCCTCGCCAGCGACGAAATTGAGGATGGCATCGCCGAGAAACTCGAGGCGCTCGTTATTGCGTCCGGCGAAGCTGCGATGAGTCAGCGCCAGCACCATCAGGTCCTGGTCCTTGAAAGTGTAGCCCAACTGCCGTTCGAGGCGGCCCAGGGAAGCGGTCACGGCTTGACCACGCTGAACTCACGATCGAACTTCACCACCACGTCCAGATTCTGGATCAATGGCTCACGCTTTTCGTACTTGAGGTGCGCCTTGAATGCGTTGCCCGCCTCGGTGATGCTTAAAACCTTGTTCAAATCCAGATCCTGAATATTGTTGACCTGCATGGCCCGGCTGACGTGGCCATAGAATTCACCCACCGTATCGACCCGGGTGGACTTGTCCGCGCCCGCCGACTCGATGGCCTGGCTCAGCGTCCGGTAGTCCATGTAGTGCGGCACCAGCTTGAAAGCCGTGCTGGCCACGAACGCGATCACCGCCAAAGTCAGCAACCAGCCAACGATGGACATGCCTTGCTGAGACTTCACTGCGTTCATGCTGGACACCTCGGAAAACGGTCGGCGCCGTCCGTGGACGGCGCCGGCGGCGCTACTTGATCAGCCCGACTCGCGAGAAGTTGGGCAGGTGGCTGAGCTTGGGTTCGGGCCAGCTCATCCAGATGGCAAAGGCCTTGCCGACGATGTTCTGGTCGGGGACCATGCCCAGCAGTTCCTTGGGAATCGACGGGTCGTCCCAGTAGCGGCTGTCGTTCGAGTTGTCACGGTTGTCGCCCATCATGAAGTAGTGCCCGGCAGGCACCGTCCACTGGCTGTCGGGCGGCGCGCGATAGCGAGACATCTCCTGGCGAATCACGTGCTCGACTTCGCCCAGCTTTTCCTTGTACAACTCGGCGCTGCCCAGGCTGCCCGGCTCGCTGCCGACCAGTTGCCGGGCGATCAATTCGCCGTTGACGTACAGCTGCTTGTCCGAGGTGTAGCGAATCTGGTCGCCCGGCAAGCCGATCACGCGCTTGATGTAATTGACGTTGGGATCGCTGGGGTAGCGGAACACCATGACGTCGCCGCGCTTGGGATCGTTGACCTCGATGACCTTCTTGTCCACCACCGGCAAGCGAATGCCATAGGAGAACTTGTTCACGAGGATGAAATCGCCCACTTCCAGAGTCGGGATCATCGAGCCCGAAGGAATCTGGAACGGCTCGACCAGAAACGAGCGCAATACCAGCACGATGAACAACACCGGAAAGAACGACTTGCCGTACTCGACCAGCAACGGTTCCTTGTCCAGGCGCTCGACCACCGCCGGCTCGGGCTGGCTGACGCTGCCCTCGTAGGTGGCGATCGCAGCCCGTCGTCGCGGCGCCAGGACGACCAGATCAAGCAAGGCCAGCAGACCGCAAACGGCTACGGCGATGACCAGCAACAGCGGGAAATTTAGTGACATAGGACTCGACTATTCCAACCTGAGCACAGCAAGGAAGGCTTCCTGTGGAATTTCCACGTTGCCGACCTGCTTCATGCGTTTTTTACCGGCCTTCTGTTTCTCCAACAGCTTGCGTTTACGACTCACGTCGCCACCGTAGCATTTAGCCAGTACGTTCTTTCTGAGCGCCTTGACAGTGGTCCGGGCAATGACCTGTCCGCCAATGGCGGCCTGGATTGCCACATCGAACATCTGCCGAGGGATCAGCTCCTTCATTTTTTCGGTCAATGCACGGCCCTTGTAGGCCGCGTTGTCGCGGTGCACGATCAGTGCCAGGGCGTCGACCTTGTCACCGTTGATCAACACATCCAGCTTGACCAGGTTGGCCGACTGGTAACGCTCGAAATGGTAGTCCAGCGAGGCATAGCCACGGCTGGTGGATTTCAGGCGGTCGAAGAAGTCCAGCACCACTTCATTCATCGGCAGGTCGTAGCGAACCTGAACCTGGCTGCCGAGGAATTGCATGTCGCGCTGCACGCCGCGCTTCTCGATGCACAGGGTAATGACGTTGCCCAGGTGCTCTTGAGGCACAAGAATCGTCGCCGACACGATCGGCTCGCGGAAGTCTTCGACGGATGAAGCATCCGGAAGCTTCGACGGGTTGTCGACATAAATGGTTTCACCGGTCTTCATGACCACTTCGAAGATCACGCTCGGCGCGGTGGTGATCAGGTCCAGGTCGTACTCGCGCTCCAGGCGCTCCTGGATGATCTCCATGTGCAGCATGCCGAGGAATCCGCAGCGGAAACCGAAGCCCAGGGCATCGGAGCTTTCCGGCAGGTATTGCAGCGAGGAATCGTTGAGGGTCAGCTTCTGCAGAGCATCGCGGAAATCCTCGAAGTCTTCCGAACTTACCGGGAACAGCCCGGCGTAGACCTGCGGCTGAATGCGCTTGAAGCCAGGCAGCACGGCGACATCCGGCGTGCTGCTCAAGGTCAGGGTGTCGCCGACCGGCGCGCCGTGAATGTCCTTGATGCTGCCGATGATGAAGCCCACCTCGCCCGCCTTGAGGTCGGCAGTGGCGGTGTGCTTGGGCGTGAAGACGCCGACGCTGTCGACCAGGTGCACCTTGCCGGTGGACTTGACCAGAATCTTGTCGCCCTTCTTCACCCGGCCATGGCGCACGCGTACCAGCGAGACAACGCCCAGGTAGTTGTCGAACCAGGAGTCGATGATCAACGCCTGCAACGGCGCTTCGATATCGCCGGTAGGGGCTGGAATGGTCTGCACCAGGCGCTCGAGCACGTCGATCACGCCCATGCCGCTCTTGGCGCTGCAGGCCACGGCGTCGGTGGCGTCGATACCGATGATCTTCTCGATCTCGTCCTTGACCTTGTCCGGATCGGCCTGGGGCAGGTCCATCTTGTTCAGCACCGGCATCACTTCCAGGCCTTGCTCGATGGCCGTGTAGCAGTTGGCCACGGACTGGGCTTCGACGCCCTGCCCCGCATCCACCACCAGCAACGCGCCTTCGCAGGCCGCCAGCGAACGGCTGACTTCGTAGGTGAAGTCGACATGACCCGGGGTGTCGATGAAGTTCAGCTGATAGGTTTTGCCGTCCTGCGCCTTGTAGTGCAGGGTGACGCTGTGCGCCTTGATGGTGATCCCGCGCTCACGCTCCAGGTCCATGGAGTCCAGCACCTGGGCCTCCATTTCGCGGTCGGCCAGGCCGCCGCACATCTGGATGAACCGATCGGCGAGGGTCGACTTGCCGTGATCGATGTGGGCGATGATGGAGAAATTGCGGATATGACTCAAATCACTCACGGGTCAACACTCAAAAAGGCTGCGGGCCGGACGCCCAACGAAAAATAGCCGGGAATTGTACCTGAATAACGTTCGGGTGTGGGAGCGGTGGGTCGAGGGGTGGCTGTACGGACGTCTTCGCGGGCGCAGGGCTCGCCGCCCGCGCCGCTCCCACGAGGAACCGCGCGATCACATGAACTGTGGGAGCGGGGCGGGCGGCGAGCCCTCTGCCCGCGAAGGCGACACCGCCGCTCACAAAAAAGGCGACCCGAAGGCCGCCTTTCGCTCACCCACCCAACCTGCTTACTCAGCCAGCTTGAAGGTGATGAAGCTCGCCCTGCCCTGACGCAGCACGCGCATGGACACCGAACGATTCTTCGGCAGGCCCTTGGCGATATCGGCGAACTGCTTCGACGACTCGATGGCCTGGTTGTTCAGGTGAGTGATGACGTCCCCTGGCTGCAGGCCGATCAGCGCCGCCGGACCGTCCTGCACTTCCTTGATGACCACACCGCCCTTGAGCTCCAGTGCCTTTTTCTGCTCGGTGGTCAGCTCTGCCACCGACACACCCAAACGATTGCTGCTGCGCTCGGTCTGGGCCTTGGCACCTGCATCCAGGTCCTGATCGTCATCCGGCATCGCACCCACGGTTACGTCGACCGTACGGCGCTTGCCTTCCCGAATCACTTCCAGGCTGGCCTTGGCGCCGGCCTTGAGTCCCCCGACCAGATGCGGCAGGTCGGCCGACATATCGATCGGCTGGCCATTCATGCTCAGGATCACATCACCCACCTGCAGGCCGCCCTTGGCTGCCGGGCCCTCTTCGAGCACCTGTGCAACCAGCGCACCGGCCGGCTTGTCCAGGCCGAACGACTCGGCCAGGTCCTTGTTGACCTCTTGAATGACCACACCCAGCCAGCCGCGACTGACCTTGCCGTCCTTCTTGAGCTGGTCCGACACGTCCAGGGCAACGTCGATCGGAATCGCGAAGGACAAGCCCATGAAGCCGCCTGAACGGGTGAAGATCTGCGAGTTGATACCTACCACTTCACCGTTCATGTTGAACAACGGGCCACCCGAGTTGCCCGGGTTGATGGCCACATCCGTTTGAATGAACGGTACGTAGGCGTCATTGGGCAGCGTACGGCCCTTGGCACTGACGATACCCTTGGTGACGGAATGGTCGAAGCCGAACGGCGAACCGATGGCCAATACCCACTCGCCTACTTTCAACTTGGCCGAATCGCCCAGTTTCACCGTAGGCAGGTTCTTGCCGTCGATTTTCAACAGCGCTACGTCGGTTCGCGGATCGGTACCGACCAGCTTGGCCTTCAGCTCACTGCGATCGGACAGACGCACGATGATTTCGTCGGCGTCGGCAATCACGTGGTTGTTGGTGAGCACATAGCCATCAGCGGACACGATGAAGCCCGAGCCCAGTGACTGCGCTTCGCGCTGACGATCTCCGCGTTGCGGGGACCGCGGCCCACCGCGCGGCATGTTGCGCTCGAAGAACTCGCGAAACATCGGCGGCAAGCCTTCCAGATCTGGCATCTGGCTGGCAGCCACCCCGCGATCCGGCAGCTTCTGCGTGGTGCTGATGTTCACCACGGCGGGCGAAGCCTGTTCGACCAGCGTGGTGAAATCAGGTAACGCTTCAGCCTGGACGCTGGCAACGTTGCCCAGCATCAGCACTGCCGCGAACAGTGAAAGAAAGGGGTTGAAACGTGTTATCGACATACGGCTCCCGTTCGTAACGAGCGTGGTTGAGCAATAGGGTTGTGCGGCCGACAAAACCGGGATTCAGCCCTCTGGCGATCCCGCGTTTTGCTGTGGCGCACGGCAGCGAGCCTGTGACTGCAGAAATGACTCGCCCCCGAAGCACAGACCTATAAGAAAAAAACCGGCGGTTTGCAACCTGCATGAAACAGCTTTCACGTTACGTCGCGATGATTAAACGAGCATGAAGGGCTGTCGCGAAGCATGGACGGCGCCGCTGGGAGCGCGCGGTTCAACGCCGAGCATGAACATCCTGCCGTTGCATCGACAGGGCTATCCGCTCTGCGGTACCCAACGGAATTTCACCCACCACCGTGATCATCACTTCACCGTCCGCAGTCTTCAGTCGCCGCGACACTGCCGCCGTCGGGCCAAGCTGGACGCGGGTATCACGCGCCGAAGCGCCATTGAGCGGCTCGAGAAATACAGAAAAATGCGCGAGGCCATCGGCATACAGCAGGCTGGTCACACTGGCATTGCTGGCAGAGGATTTGCGCAGGCCCGTCTGCGCTAGCTCGAAGCCAGCCGGGATCCATTTGGAGCGCCAGACGGACATCTCGCGCCCTGCGGGCCCGGCCATCGTATGCAATACAGGCTTACAATTTGGTGTCGCTTTCAAGTCAGCCGGCGCAGGGGCTCCCGCTGCCAGACGTGTGTATTGCAAGCGTTCGAGCAATCGCCCCTGTGCATCAATCAGCAAAGACTTGAGCAACAGGCCGGTGCGTGTATCCAGATGCATTTCGAAAGCATAACGGTCGCGATCCTTGGGAACCAGAGTCACCACCACCGCATCGCGTCCGGCGACCCTGGAAGCTCCGGCAACGCGCAGCTCGTACCACGACATCAGTTTGAGCGGATCGACAACGCCATCGCTTCCGGCGGGCCCCTGCACTACGCCAAGCACTGGGCCGAGCACTGGGTTACCCGTCGCACAGGACGTACGACCAGCAACCTGGACGCGTTCGGAAGCGATGCCGTCGAGCTTGAGTACACGCTCGTGCACACCGCCGTCATCGACACGGTGCCAAACCTGATAGGTGGAGAAATCGCCGTCGCGTTCGTAGACGAACGTGCCTTCGAAATTCTGCGTGCGCTCGGCACGCGTCATGCTCTCAAGCCACTGCGCTGCATCGGGAGCCGCAGCGGCCGGTGCGGCCAAGCCAATGAGAAATGGCAGGAATAGAGCCGCACGCATGATCGGGATTAGCGGTTTTCCATGCTCGCGGAGCGGGCATAGGGCAGAGCGCTTTCGGAACCCTTGGCGGCCGCTTCCTGCGAGTGCTGACGCAGGTAGCCCGGCAGACGCTGGTCGTTCAAGCCTTCCTCACCCTTCAGCACGCCACTGGCCATTGGCCCTGGAGCGTCGGAGCTGTCTGGCGTGTAGCCCGCCAGCACGGCCGGACCTTGTACCATCGGCGTCGACGGTGCCTGCTGTGCAGGCTGCTGCTGCGCCAGTTGGGTACCGGTGATGTCGTCCTGGTTGTACAGGCGTACACCGGCCAGCACTGCGACCGTCACCGAAGCGGCCACGGCCAGACGACCGAGGCTGCGCCATGGGCTGCGAGCAGCCGCTGCAGGCGCAACGTCTTCGGCAATGGCTGCCGACACTGCAGCCGACAGATCCAGGCGCGGATCCAGAAGGTCCTTGTGCATGACAGCGCGGGCAACCTGAAAACGCGCCCAGGTGGCACGGGTTTCAGCATCGTCCAACGCGGTCAGTACCCGACGCAGTTCCAATTCGTCCGCTTCGTTATCCATCACTGCGGACAGCGATTCCTGCAGGGCTTCACGACTCATGGCGTTCCTCTCTTGGCTATCGCCGCTGTCTCAGGATTCCTGCAACAACGGCTGCAGGGCTTTGTCGATGGCTTCCCGGGCACGAAAAATCCGCGACCGCACGGTCCCCACCGGACACTGCATGACACTGGCAATGTCTTCGTAACTCAAGCCGTCGAACTCGCGCAGGGTCAACGCCGTGCGCAGATCTTCGGGCAGCTGCTGAATGGTTCGATGGACGGTGCCTTCGATCTCATCGCGCAGCAATGAACGTTCCGGTGACTCGAGATCCTTCAGGCCATGATCGCCGTCATAGAACTCCGCGTCCTCGGAACTTACGTCGCTGTCTGGTGGCCTGCGTCCGCGGGACACCAGATAGTTTTTCGCCGTGTTGATGGCGATGCGGTACAGCCACGTATAGAACGCGCTGTCTCCGCGAAAATTGCCCAACGCACGGTAAGCCTTGATAAAGGCTTCCTGCGCCACGTCCTGGGCTTCATGGGTGTCGTGCACGAACCGCACGATCAACCCGAGAATCTTGTGCTGATACTTCAGCACCAACAGATCAAACGCTCGCCGATCACCGCGTTGTACACGCTCGACCAGCTGCTGATCCTCTTCCTGGGTTAGCATGAACACTCCTCATGGGTCCGGAAGGAGCGCTGCTCAGGCCATCGTTCAGGCTTGCAACCATAGACTCGGGCTATTCGCAAAAGTTCTCCCCTCCAGGCAAGTTTCCCGCAGGCCCGGATCAAGCCTGCACGGAAAGCGCAGCCCGAACATGCCGGGCTGCGCCGATAATCTTTCCGCCGATCGCCGCATCCAGGCATTGCTGGTGCAACCATTGATCGACACTGTTTCCTTCTTATAGGCAACCTTCTATTGATTGCAGGCTTTCTTGGAAAGTTCCCACAAAAAAGGAGGTCTTGGCCTACACGCACGGCTTGCTCGTTCCCAAAACTGAAGTGATTCAGCTTTCGCTGCTCTGTTCGAGCTGCCTGTTCACATAGCGCAAGCGTCGATACGGCTGCTATAAATGCCGCGCTGTAGCAGCGGGAAATGCCGGTTTCCGTGCGTCGAAGGTGCCGCTATTGTGCCGCTACCCCCTTGGATATACCAGCGGGACGTGCACAACAGGCACGAACGGCACGCTGGATAGCGCTTCACGCAACTTTACTTTCGACCTGCGGACGACCTTCGAATGGGCAAGCAACTGCAACACGATGTTCTGGTGATCGGTAGCGGAGCCGCAGGCTTGAGCCTTGCGCTAGCGTTGCCCGACACGCTGCGCATTGCGGTCATCAGCAAAGGTGGGCTGGGCGATGGCTCGACGCCTTGGGCACAAGGCGGCGTGGCGGCCGTACTGGCCGACACCGATACCGTCGAGGCTCACGTTCAGGACACTCTCGAAGCGGGCGCCGGCCTGTGCGCTGAAGAGGCCGTGCGCTTCACCGTAGAGCACAGCCGGGCGGCGATTCAGTGGTTGGTCGAGTTGGGCGTGCCGTTTACCCGTGAACACGAATCGGATCCCGAGCACACCGGCTTCCCCTTTCACCTGACCCGTGAAGGCGGCCACAGCCAGCGCCGCATCATTCATGCGGCGGATGCCACCGGCGCGGCGATGTTCGACACGCTGTTGGCAGCAGCGCGCCTGCGGCCCAACATCGAACTCATGGAGCAGTGCGCGGCCATCGACCTGATTACCGAACGGCGCCTGGGCCGCGTGGAGGACCGCTGTCTCGGTGCCTACGTGCTGGATCATCGCAGCGGCGCGGTGAACACTCACGCGGCGCGCTTCACCGTGCTGGCAACCGGTGGCGCCGCCAAGGTCTACCTGTACACCAGCAACCCCGACGGTGCCTGCGGCGATGGCATTGCCATGGCGTGGCGCGCGGGCTGCCGGGTCGCCAATCTGGAATTCAACCAGTTCCACCCGACCTGCCTGTATCACCCCCAGGCCAAGAGTTTTCTCATCACCGAAGCGCTGCGTGGCGAGGGCGCCCTGCTCAAGCTGGCCAACGGCGAGCGTTTCATGCCCCGCTTCGACTCGCGTGCCGAGCTTGCCCCGCGCGATATCGTGGCACGCGCCATCGACCACGAAATGAAGCGGCTGGGCGCCGAGTGTGTGTACCTGGACATCAGCCACAAACCGGCGGACTTCATCCGCAGCCATTTCCCGACGGTGTACCAACGCTGCCTGACATTCGGCATCGACATCACCCGCCAGCCGATTCCCGTGGTGCCAGCCGCCCACTACACCTGTGGCGGCGTGCAGGTGGACCGGCACGGCCGCACCGACGTCCCCTGCCTGTATGCCATTGGCGAAACCAGTTGCACTGGCCTGCACGGTGCCAACCGCATGGCCAGCAATTCACTGCTCGAGTGCATCGTCTACGCGCGCTCCGCCGCCGAGCACATCGTTTCGTGCCTGGCCGACGTCGCAATGCCCGGAGCGTTGCCGCAGTGGGACGCCAGCCAGGTGACCGATTCGGACGAAGACGTGATCATCGCCCACAACTGGGACGAACTGCGGCGTTTCATGTGGGACTACGTGGGCATCGTGCGCACTACCAAGCGCCTGCAGCGCGCACAGCACCGAGTGCGCCTGCTGCTCGACGAGATCGACGAGTTCTACAGCAACTACAAGGTGAGCCGCGACCTGATCGAACTGCGCAACCTGGCGCAGGTGGCCGAGCTGATGATCGCTTCAGCCATGCAGCGCAAGGAAAGCCGAGGCCTGCACTACACGCTCGACTATCCAGACCTGCTGCCAGAGGCGCACGACACTATCCTGGAACCGCCCACCTTCGCCGACTGAACTTGAGGCGCAGCCGCAGGCGCCGATGGGTGTCTGCATCCAGGCAGTCAGGCAGGACACAGGCGCTGCGCACCCGTCGCTGACCAACCAGACGGAAGCGCAGCACGACCACCTGCGGCAGCGCCATGCTGTCGGGGCGCAGCTGCACCGCTTGCCAGCCATCTGCCTCGGTCCACACTGACCAGCCGCTGCGGTTGCGGCGCAGGCCGGTCACGGCGTGGGGGCTGGCGAGCAACACGTGCCGCGGCAATACGTGGAGCGCGTGCGCGATGCACAGCGCGGCGGCCGCCAGGTGCACGAGAGTCGGTGCATCCATCAGCAGGTTTGCCAGCCACGCCGTGGCCTGCGCCAGCACGTAGACGGCCAGCAGCCGCCGCGAGGGCTGCCAACGGCATTCGAAGCGGTTACTTGGGCTGGACACGATCCAGGATCATCCGAACCATGCGCTGTAACTCGGGGTCATCGGACTCGTTGCGCTCCATGAACCAGCCGAACATGTCCTGATCTTCACATTCGAGCAGGCGTACGTAGACGTCGCGATCCACCTGATTCAAGTGGGGATAGACTTCCTTGACGAAAGGCACCAGCAACACGTCCAGCTCCAGCATGCCGCGGCGGCTGTGCCAGTAAAGCCGGTTGAGTTCAACGTTTTCGACCATGGGGGGCTCCTTGAATAGGCGCGCAGTATACAGAGGCGTCGGTGGGGTGTCAGGGCGGCGGGGATAGCATTCCCCCGGCGCGGGGCTCTATGATGATGTCCAGTCCCTTCAACTCAGCGATGACCCATGTCCGATAGCGCTATGTTCTGCACCCTGACCCACGAGGGCGTCCTCGCCGTTCGCGGCTCGGACGCCGGCAAGTTCCTGCAGGGCCAGCTCACCTGCAACCTCAACTACCTGGACGAGCACACGGCCAGTCTCGGCGCGCGCTGCACGCAGAAAGGCCGCATGCAGTCCAGCTTTCGCATTCTTTTGCAGGGCGATGGCTGTGTTCTGGCCATGGCCTGCGGCCTGCTCGAAGCACAACTGGCGGACTTGAAGAAGTACGCGGTGTTCTCCAAGTCCAAACTCACCGACGAGAGCGACGCCTGGGTGCGCTTCGGCGTGCAGCATGGCGATGGCGCGCTGAACGCGCTGGGCCTGGACCTGCCCCTGGACACCGATGCCGTGGTGCGTCATGGCGCGCTGATCGCGGTGCGCGTCTCGCCGGCGCGGGCCGAGCTGTGGGCGCCTGCCGAACAAGCCGAGAACCTGGCCGCCCGGCTGGCCGAACAGCTGGCTCAGGGCTCGCTCGACGACTGGCTGCTGGGGCAGATACGCGCCGGCATCGGCCAGGTGCTGGAGCCGACTCGCGAGCTGTTCATCCCGCAGATGCTCAACCTGCAGGCGGTGGGCGGCGTGAGTTTCAAGAAGGGTTGCTACACCGGCCAGGAAATCGTGGCGCGCATGCAGTACCTGGGCAAACTCAAGCGACGTCTCTACCACGTGCAACTGGCCGGCCCGACACGCCCCGAACCGGGTACCGCGCTGTTCTCGCCGGTGCATGGCAGCGCCATCGGCGAGATTGCCCTGGCCGCACCGACGGCCGAGGGCTACGAGGCTCTGGCCGTATTGCAGGACAACGCGGTCGAGGATGGTCGCATTCATCTGGGCAGTCTCGAAGGTCCAGCGCTGGCGCTTCTGACCTTGCCCTATACACTTGATCGAGACCGTGAAATACAGCGCTGACATCGCCCGCCGCAGGGCCTGCGCACCCCTCTCCCGCTATGCCGAGGCGTCGAATGAACCAGCTGGCCGATACAGTACAAAGGGATTTGCTGGCCGCCATCGACCGTGACGAGCTGGTCTTGCCGACCATGCCGGAAGTCGCCCTGAAAATTCGTGAAGCGGCCGAGGACGACAACGTCAGCGTCAATCGTCTGAGTCAGGTCATCGCTCAGGACGCAGCGCTGTCGGCGCGCCTGCTCAAGGTGGTCAACAGCCCACTGCTGCGCGCCAGTTTCGAGGTCACCGACGTGCGTACGGCGATCAATCGGCTGGGCGTCAACTACAGCAGCAATCTGGCCATCGGCCTGGTCATCGAACAGATCTTCCACGCCCGCGCGCCTGCTGTGCAGAGCCGCATGCGCGAGGCCTGGCGGACCAGCCTGGAGGTGGCCGGCATGTGCACCGAGCTGGCGCGGCGATTCACCACGCTCAAGCCCGACCGCGCCGCCCTCGCCGGCCTGGTGCACCAGATCGGCGTATTGCCGATCCTGACCTACGCCCAGGAGCACAACGAGCTGCTGGCCGACCCGGTGAGCCTCACCCATGTGATCGAGCATATCCATCCGCAGATAGGCGACCACATTCTGCACAAGTGGGACTTTCCAGCCATGCTCGCGCAGGTGCCCGGTCAGTTCCTGGACCTGAACCGGCACAACACGGAAACCGATTATGGCGATCTGGTGATGATCGTCACGCTGTTGCGCCTGCCGCACAATGCGGGCCTGCCGACCCTGGTCGAGCATCCGGCGTATCAACGCCTGGAAATCAAGCAAAGCCCGGTGCTGCTGGCCAGCGATCTGCTGCAGGCACAGTCGCTGCTGAACTAGAGCGCGAAGTCGACGCGCACTTTCAAGCCGCCCCTGGCGCCATCGTGCAGGCTGATGCGCGCCATGTGTGCGCGGCAGATTTCACCGACGATGGCCAGCCCCAACCCGGTTCCGCTGCTCTGCGCATTGCGCCGGTAGAAGCGCTCGAAGACTCGATCGCGTTCGTCCGCCGGAATGCCTGGCCCGTCGTCCTCGACCTCAAGGACGCCGGGGGCCAGCACGCGCAGAATGACATTGCCGCCCGCCGGGGTATGCGCGAGGGCGTTGTCCACCAGGTTGCTGAGCAGCTCGTTGAGCAGCGTCGGCTCGCCGCGCAGCCAGATGGGCTCGTCGGCCTCCAGCGCCAGCGCCACACCTCGGCCATGGGCCAGAGGGGCCATGGCCATACCCAGTTCGCGGGCCAGCTGGCTCAGGTCCAGGCGCTTGGCACCGCCCTCGGCAATGGCCCGTGCACCGTTCTCGACCCTGGCCAGCGACAGTAACTGATTGGCCAGGTGGGTGAGTTTGTCGGTGCCTTCCACCGCCTGCTGCAGGGTGGTGCGCCAGACTTCCGGCTGTTCGGCGCGCAGGCCCAACTCCACCCGCGCCTTGAGCGCTGCCAGCGGCGTGCGCAGCTCGTGGGCAGCATCGGCAATGAACTGCGCCTGACGCTCGAACTGGACGCGCAGGCGCTCGGTGAAATGGTTGAGGGCCTGCACCAGTGGCCACAGTTCGCGCTGGACCTCGACCAGCGGCAGGGGCCGCAGGTCGTCGGGCTGACGGTCTTCGACTTCGTCGCGCAGACGCTCCAGGGGCCGCAGGGCAGCGCTGACCGTGACCCACACCAGCAACAAGGCGCCGCCGCCGAGCATGCCCAGGCGCAACAAGGTGTCGGCCATCAGGCTGCGCGCCATCGACACCCGCGCCTCTTCGGTCTCGGCCACGCGAATCTCCGCCATGCCGATCATGTTCGGTTCGCTGACCGCCTTGAGCAGGCTCACCACGCGTACGTCCTGCCCCAGATAACGGCCGCTGTAGAACGTGGCCAGGGCCGGGTAGTCGTCCGTGCGCGGAGTGCCGCGCGGCGGCGCGGGCAGGTTTTCGTAGCCGGAGATCAGCTTGTGGTCGATGTCGTTGACCTGATAGTAGATGCGCCCCGCGCTGTCGTAGGCGAAGGTATCCAGGGCCACGTAGGGCACGTCGGCACTGAGCGTGCCGTCGCGCTGGGAAAGCCCGGCGGCGATGGTGCGCGCCGAGGCCAGCAGGGTCCGGTCATAAGCCGTGTCGGCTGCTTCGCGGCCATTCCAGTAGGCACTCAAGCCGCTGGCCAGCATGAGGAAGACCAGCAGCATGGCGAGGTTCCACAGCAGCCGCCAACGCAGGCTGCTGACTTCACGCATCGCGGCTTTCCAGCAGGTAGCCCAGACCGCGGAAGGTGACGATGGCGATCGGTTGCTTGTCGAGCTTCTTGCGCAGGCGGTGCACATAGATCTCGATGGCGTCGGCGCTGGCCTCCTCGTCCAGGCCGAATACCTGGGCTGCCAACTGCTCCTTGCTCATCACCCGACCCGGACGGGCAATCAGCGCCTCGAGCACGGCCTGTTCGCGCGAGGTCAGGGTCAGCAGCTCCTTGCCCAGGGTGAAGCGTCGCGTATCCAGGTCATAGGCCAGCGGACCACAGCGCTGCTGGCGCTCGCCACCGAGCACGGTGCGCCGCAGCAGGGCCTTGACCCGGGCTTCCAGCTCGGTGAGTTCGAACGGCTTGGCCAGGTAGTCGTCGGCGCCCAGGTTCAAGCCATGGACGCGGTCCTTGACGTCGCTGCGCGCCGTGAGCATCAGCACCGGCAGGTTCTTGCCTCGCGCTCGCAGGCGCGCCAGCACCTCGAAACCATCAAGCCTGGGCAGGCCGACATCGAGTATCGCGGCGGCATATTCCTCGCTGGCCAGGGCCAGATCTGCCGCCACCCCATCGTGCAGCACATCGACGGTCAAGCCGGTGGCCTTCAGCGCCTGGGCGACACTTTCGGCCAACTGCAGGTGATCTTCTACAAGCAGGACACGCATCGGTATTCCTCACGGCCAATCTTTTCCATGTCGGGATGATGTTGCCGTAGTACGGTATTCGCTGCTGTCAGCGCCAGCTGCGAAAGGCTCATCAACCGCTTTATGTGCCCGAGTTTACAGGCCCGTGCCGGACTGTGAAGCAGTCTTGGCAGATTGACCGCCACTGAAAGCTTGGTGAAAGGTTCGCAACATAAGGTTTCAGCAAGGCGAGTCCGTAGAGACCTGCCACGCAAACGTCACGATACGTTTTCGATAACAAGAACAACAATGGAGAAATACCCATGATCCGCGCCATGCGTCCGCTTGCCCTGGCTGTCAGCTGCCTGTTCATCAGTGCCCCGCTGCTTGCCCAGGAAGAACCCAAACGTCCTGAATGCATTGCCCCAGCCTCGCCTGGCGGTGGCTTCGACCTGACCTGCAAACTTGCCCAAAGCGCACTGGTCAACGAGAAACTGCTGTCCAAACCCATGCGCGTCACCTACATGCCCGGCGGTGTCGGCGCGGTGGCCTACAACGCGGTGGTCGCCCAGCGTCCAGCCGACGCAGGCACCCTGGTGGCATGGTCCAGCGGCTCGCTGCTCAACCTGGCGCAAGGCAAGTTCGGCCGTTTCGACGAAAGCGCCGTACGCTGGCTGGCCGCGGTAGGCACCAGCTATGGTGCCATCGCGGTCAAGAGCGACTCGCCCTACAAGACCCTGGATGACCTGGTCAAGGCACTCAAGGCCGACCCGAGCAAAGTCGTGATCGGCTCAGGCGGCACCGTTGGCAGCCAGGACTGGATGCAGACCGCGCTGATCGCCAAGGCCGCCGGGATCAACCCGCGTGACCTGCGCTATGTCGCCCTGGAAGGTGGCGGCGAAATCGCCACGGCCCTGCTCGGCGGCCACATCCAGGTCGGCAGCACCGACATCTCCGACTCCATGCCGCACATCCTCAGCGGTGACATGCGTCTGCTCGCGGTGTTCTCCGACAAGCGTCTGGACGAGCCGGAAATGAAGGACATCCCCACTGCCAAGGAGCAGGGCTACGACATCGTCTGGCCTGTGGTGCGCGGCTTCTACCTGGGGCCGAAGGTGACCGACGCCGAATACGACTGGTGGAAAGCGGCGTTCGACAAGCTGCTGGCATCCGAAGAGTTCGCCAAGCTGCGCGACCAGCGCGAGCTGTTCCCGTTCGCCATGACCGGGCAGGAGCTGGACACCTACGTGAAGAAACAGGTCGCCGAGTACAAGACCCTGGCCAAGGAATTCGGGCTGGTTCAGTAATCGGCCTGGGTCCGCGGGGGGCCATTCGCGGGCAGAGACCCGCTCTCACAGGGCTGGATATACACGTCCACTGTGAAAGCGGATCTCTGCCCGCGAAGGCTTCCCTGCCGACACCACCATCGTCCTCCTTCACGAAGGAACATGACCATGATCATGATCGTTCAACGGCTATTCGCCCTGCTGTTGCTGCTTGTCTGTGCCGGTCTGGCACTGATGGCCTGGCCCTATCAGGCACCCTTTTCCTATGAGCCGGTAGGCCCGCGCGCCTACCCGTTGCTAATGCTGGGCCTGATGAGCCTGGCCTTGCTGTACCTAGTGTTTCGTCCCACTCCGATCGTGCACAGCGAGGAAGAACCGCCGCTGGACCGTCCGACCCTGAAGAAGATCGCCATGTGCATCGGCCTGTTGCTGGTGTTCGCCGGGATGTTCGAACCCCTGGGCTTCATTCTCAGCAGCATCCTGATCGGCATTCCGATGGCGCTGCTGTACGGCGGCCGCGCAGTGCCCAGCGTGATCATCATCACCTTGATGAGCATCGGCCTGTACGTGCTCTTCGATAAAGTCATGGACGTGCCGCTGCCCCTGGGCCTGCTCAGCGTTCTGGAGAACTGACATGGATACTCTTGGCTACCTGGGTCAGGGCTTCGGCGTTGCACTGACCCCTTACAACCTGATCACCGCGCTGTCGGGCACCCTGATCGGCACCGTGGTCGGCCTGCTGCCGGGCCTGGGACCGATCAACGGTGTCGCCCTGCTCATCCCGATCGCCTTCGCCTTGGGCCTGCCGCCGGAATCGGCACTGATCCTGCTGGCGGCGGTGTACCTGGGCTGCGAATACGGCGGTCGCATCAGCTCGATCCTGCTCAACATCCCTGGCGAAGCATCGACCGTGATGACCACTCTGGACGGCTACCCGATGGCCCGCCAGGGTCTGGCCGGCGTTGCGCTGTCGTTGTCCGCGTGGAGCTCGTTCATCGGTGCATTCATCGCCACCTGCGGCATGGTCATGTTTGCCCCGATCCTGGCCAAATGGGCGATTGCCTTCGGCCCTGCGGAATATTTCGTGCTGATGGTGTTCGCCATCGTCTGCCTGGGCGGCATGGCCGGCGACAGGCCGTTGAAGACGTTCATCGCGGCGCTGATCGGCCTGTTCCTGTCCAGCGTCGGCATCGACGCCAACAGCGGCGTGTACCGGTTCACCGGCGACAACATCCATCTGGCCGACGGTATCCAGTTCGTGGTGCTGGTGCTGGGCCTGTTCTCGATCAGTGAAATCCTCCTGCTGCTGGAAAAGACTCACCACGGCAGCGTGGCCGTCACGGCCACCGGGCGCATGATGTTCAACCTCAAGGAAGCCGCTTCGGTGTTCTGGGTGAACATCCGCTGCGGCGTGCTGGGCTTCATCATGGGCGTATTGCCCGGTGCCGGCGCCACCCTGGCCAGCGCCGTGGCCTACACCACCGAGAAGCGCCTGGCGGGTGCCAGCGGCAAGTTCGGCCAAGGTGACAAGCGTGGCCTGGCCGCGCCGGAAACCGCCATCGGCGCCACCGCCTGCGGCGCTTTGGTACCGATGCTGACCCTTGGCGTACCGGGTTCGGGTACCACTGCAGTGATGATCGGCGCCCTGTCGCTGTACAACATCACTCCAGGCCCGCTGCTGTTCCAACAGCAACCGGATATCGTCTGGGGCCTGATCGCCTCGCTGTTCATCGCCAACATCATGCTGGTGATCCTGAACATCCCGATGATCCGCATCTTCACCAAGATCCTCGCCGTGCCGAACTGGGCACTGGTACCGGTCATCGCCATCATCACCGGCATCGGCGTCTACGCAGTCCACGCGACCACCTTCGACCTGTTCCTGATGATCGGTATCGGTATCTTCGGCTACATCCTGCGCAAGCTGGATTTCCCGCTGTCGCCCGTCCTGCTCGGTTTCATCCTGGGCGGCCTGATGGAGCAGAACCTGCGTCGCGCGCTGTCGATTTCCAACGGCGAGCTGCAGATTCTCTGGGGCAGCCCGATCACCGCAGGTGTCTGGATCCTGACCATTCTGATGCTGCTGCTGCCGGTGGTTCGTATCTGGCGCAAGCGTGCTGCCATGCGTCGTGCCGCTGCCGATGTTTGATCGGTTCCTGCACAGCTGGTGGGGTACACCCTTTGTCGGTCTGGCTGGCGGCTACCTCGCCAGCCTGATCGGCTGGCCGCTGCCCTGGATGATCGGCTCGTTGCTGGCGATCATCCTGGTGCGCTGCCTGACGCCCTGGCAATTGGCGGAAATACCCAATGGCCGCAAGCTGGGCCAGTGGATTGTCGGCATAGGGATTGGCCTGCACTTCACCCCCTTGGTGATGGAGCAGGTTGGCGGCCATTTCGGCCTGATTTTTTTCGGAGCGCTGATCACCAGCGTTTCCAGTGCCGTGGGCGTGTGGCTGATGCTGCGCACCGGTGAAGACCGGGCCACGGCTTTTTTTTCCAGCATGCCGGGCGGTTCCGGCGAAATGGTCAACCTGGGCGCACGCAATGGCGCCGACCTCAGCCGCGTCGCTGCAGGGCAGAGCCTGCGGGTGCTGGCCGTGGTGCTGTGTGTGCCGGCGCTGTTCAAATTCCTGATGGGCGACGGCACACCGATCAGCCATGAAGGCGGCGTCGACTGGGCCTGGCTGGCGTTGATCTTCCCTCTCGCCGGGGTGGCGGCCTGGATCTGGCAGCGACTGGACCAGCCCAACCCCTGGCTGTTCGGCCCCCTGCTGGTCAGCGCTGCCATGAGCGTCAGCTTCGATCTGCACATCGGCCTGCCGGACGGTGGCAGCCAGATCGGTCAGTGGCTGATCGGCAGCGGCCTGGGCTGCCACTTCAATCGCGCATTTTTCCGCCGCGCGCCATCGTTTCTCGCGCGTACGCTGGTCAGCACCGCCCTGACCATGGCCATTGCCGGCGGCTGCGCACTGGCCCTGAGCGCCCTGACCAACCTCGACCTGCGTTCGCTGACCCTGGGCATGATGCCCGGTGGCATTGCCGAGATGAGCCTGACCGCCGAGGTGCTGCAGCTGTCGGTACCGCTGGTGACAGCGATGCAGGTGATGCGCCTGCTGTTCGTGCTGTTTCTGGCCGAACCGCTGTTTCGCCAATGGCAGAAGCGTCGACCGGTGCCTTAGGGCAGGCGCCAGTCGATGGCGGCCAGACCGTTCTGTTCGAGAAACTTGTTGGCGCGGCTGAAGTGGCCGTTGCCGATGAAGCCCTTGTGCGCCGACAACGGCGAGGGGTGCACGGACGTCAGCACCAGGTGCTTGCTGTTGTCGATCAGCTTCTGCTTGCTCTGCGCATGCGCGCCCCACAGCATGAACACCACGCTGGACTGCTGCTCGCTGACCACTTCGATGATGCGGTCGGTGAACGGCTGCCAGCCTTTCTTGGCATGGGCAGCGGCGTTTGCCCTCTCCACCGTCATGGTAGTGTTGAGCAGCAATACACCCTGCTCCGCCCAGCTCTGCAGATAGCCATGCTTGGGGATGTCGATGTTGAGGTCGCGCTTGAGCTCCTTGTAGATGTTAACCAGCGAAGGCGGCGTGGGGATGCCTGGCTGCACCGAGAAACACAAGCCATGCGCCTGGCCCGGACCGTGGTAGGGGTCCTGACCGAGAATCACGACTTTCACCTGATCCAAAGGCGTGGTGTTAAGCGCGTTGAAGATCATCGGCCCGGGCGGATAGATTTCTTTGCCCAGCGCGTGCTCCTGGCGCAGGAATTCGCGCAACTGGGCCATGTAAGGCTTGTCGAATTCCTCACGCAATGCAGCTTTCCAGCTAGGCTCGAGTTTGATGCGGTCGTCTGTGCTCATATGTTCCCCAAAAAGAAGCAGGCACCCCGAAAACAGTAGGCACCGGAAATCAGTGGGCGGACGGTAGGAATGCGGACACGGAATGTCAAATCCAGACTGGATAGCGCACTGCAACCCTACACCGGCCCTTCGCGGTCATCGCTGCGCAGCGACCGCCCCTTTTGATGCGAGGTCAGGATGGATTTGAATTTCGAAGAACTCAGCGCCGGCAATGGCGCGCGGATCGGCGTCGCCTCCCTCAATGCGGAGAAAACCCTCAATGCTCTGACCTTGCCGATGCTCGAAGCGCTCGCGGGAAAATTCGATGAGTGGGCGCAGGATGATCGGGTGGTCTGTGTGGTCTTGCGCGGCGAAGGCGAGAAAGCCTTTTGCGCCGGTGGCGACGTACGCAGCCTGGTCCAGGCCTGTCGCGCCCACCCAGGTGAAGTTCCGCCGCTGGCCGCCCGATTCTTCGCCGCCGAATACCGCTTCGACTACCGCCTGCACACCTACCCCAAACCAGTGATCTGCTGGGGCCACGGCTACGTACTGGGCGGTGGCATGGGCTTGCTGCAGGCGTCGAGCATTCGCATCGTCACGCCGAGCAGCCGCCTGGCCATGCCCGAAATCACCATCGGCCTGTACCCGGATGTTGGCGCCAGCGGATTCCTCTCGCGCATGCCCGGCAAACTCGGTCTGTTCCTGGGCATGACGGGCGCGCAGATCAACGCCCGCGATGCCCTCGACCTGGGCCTGGCCGACCGTTGTCTGCGCGACGACCAATACGAGGACCTGCTCGACGGCCTGCTGCAGCTGAACTGGCAGGAGCAGACAGCCATGCAGTTGAACAGCTTGCTCAAGGCCCTCGAACACGATGCGCGCGACAGTGCCCCAGCAGCGCAATGGCTGCCGCGGCGTGCCGCCATCGACGCCCAGCTGGACGTCAGCGATGCGCCGGGGGCCTGGCATGCACTGGTGCAATGGCAACGGCACGACGACCCCTTGCTGGCCAAGGCCGCCGGCAACCTCGCCAAGGGCTGTCCGCTGACCGCGCACTTGATCTGGGCGCAACTGGCCCGCGCTCGGCACTTGTCGCTGGCCCAGGTGTTCCAGATGGAATACAGCCTGAGCCTGAACTGCTGCCGCCATCCCGAATTCAGCGAAGGCGTGCGTGCACGCCTGATCGACAAGGACAACCAGCCACACTGGCATTGGCCCGACGTCGACCATGTGCCGCAGGCGGTGGTCGAGGCGCATTTCAGCAAGGCCTGGGAAGGCCGTCATCCGCTGGCCGACCTTTGCGATTACTGAATCACAGGTGAAAAACGAAAACGGCGCCCCTGAGGGCGCCGTTGCTGGCTAGTGCCGACCGCCACGGCCCGGGCCGCGGTCGGAGCCTCGACCCCGGTTCCAATCCTGGCCGTAATGCCGCGCCGGCCCGTCGCGCCAGCGTGGGTCGGGGCCGCGTCCTGGCCTGAACCCCGGCCGATAGTGCGGCGCCGGCGGACCATAGTAGCGTGGTGGCGGCACCGCGTAATACCGTGGCGCCGAAAAGTAGCGCGGCCCCTCGTAATAGCGCGGCGCTGGCGTCACGTAGTAACCGCTGCCGTAGGGCTGGCTGTAAGGGTAGTAGCCGCCTCTGGGCGAACTGTCCACGGAATAGACTTCGGTGCGGTAGTAACCTCCCCCTCCATAGGGCACACAGGCACTTGTCAACAAGCCCAATACCACGATCAAAAGAGCTCTAGGGGACATAAGCGGCCTCCTGGACCGCGAGAGGGATCGAACCAGCACGACTGGTCGTTACCCGGAACAGTGGTTCTGGGCATAACTCAGACAGCAGGAAAGATACTGCATTTCACTCGGCAATAAATTGATACAAAGCGTTCTGCATCGACGCTTTTCGCCGACTTGCAGGGGGCTGAAGTAGAATGCCACGTTCATACCTTCACGGATCGCTCATGACCACGCCTGCGCTGACTCACAGCTACCTTTGCCCAGCCTGCGGAGGCCGCAACGACTGCACACTGGCCGATGCCAAGACAGCCGCGCAGCCGTGCTGGTGCTACACGGTCAGCATCGACCCCGCCGTGCTGCGGGCTTTGCCCGAGCATCTGCGCAACGCCGCCTGCCTGTGTCCGCGCTGCGCGCGGGTGAATGAGCAACTGTCTGAGCCGGGGGCATAGCGCAGCGATGCGTCTGGACAGATTCCTTTCCAATTTCGAACGTTTCAACCGGCAGCAGGTGCGCCTGGCCTTGATCGCAGGACGAGTACAGGTGGATGGCAGCATGGTCCGCGACCCGCTGCACGCTGTCTCAGAGTTCAGCGAAGTACGGCTTGACCAGGCGTTGTTGCAGGCCGGCTATCTTGCTCGCTACCTGATGCTGCACAAACCACCTGGTTGCGTCAGCGCCACGCAGGATCCGCAGCATCGCACCGTCCTTGACCTGCTCGAGGTGCCCGACAAGCACCAGTTGCACATTGCCGGGCGACTGGATTTCAACACCACCGGGCTGATGATCCTGACCAACGATGGGCAATGGTCACGCCGCCTGACCCAGCCGGCCACCAAGCTGCCCAAGGTGTATCTGGTCGAGACCGAGCAGGTCATCGAACCCCATTACGTCGAGACGTTCGCCAGGGGCATCTACTTCGCCTTCGAAGACCTCACCACCCTGCCCGCCCAACTCGACATTCTCGGCCCGCGCCTGGCGCGCCTGAGCATCGTCGAAGGGCGCTACCACCAGGTGAAGCGGATGTTCGGCCACTTCCAGAACAAGGTGCTCACGCTGCACCGCGAGCGCATGGGCGCGCTGATGCTCGATGACAGCCTGCAACCCGGCCAGTACCGCAGCTTGAGCGCGGAAGAGATCGGTCTGGTTTGAGGGGGATCGAGCAGAGAAACGAAAATTATCGCTTCAAATTGCCAGGCGCTTCTGGTACAAAGTCAGCCGCCCGGAGCAGGTGTCGAAAGACGCAGTGCACCGAGGTCGCCAAGCTGGCAATCTAGTTCGCAATGAACTGCCAGCGGCACGGAAACAATGCGTTATGCGGGTATAGTTATGCGGGTATAGTTTAGTGGTAAAACGAAAGCTTCCCAAGCTTTAGTTGAGGGTTCGATTCCCTCTACCCGCTCCATGTTTCAGTCGGTATTTTCATTTCCCCCCCTCTCCCCGCTCAGCCTCTTATCCGCCGAACCTCGTTCGCCATACTCCGCAGAACACTGCCTCCGGCGTAACGATCTCGAGCCATCTGCTTTGACAGCTCATGGATATCATCAGCCAATGCACAGGCGCCGATTTGCCCCCCTGCTACATCATGCAAATCGAGCACGGAAGCGTACGGTCGATCGCCAGCTGGAAATGATCGGGAACTTGCGCAGACCGGTATCCCTCTCCTGTAGGTGATTAGTCAAGAGTGATAAACCATGGAAACCTCGATTTTCTGGGCGGCGTCCGCCGTGATCGTTCTGTTGCTGGACGCTTGGGTACTGACCAGCGTCTGGCGAAGCACCAAAAGCTCCGGCACGAAGCTGGGCTGGACGGTGCTGATCTTTGTATTGCCCCTTGTCGGACTTGCTATCTGGGGCATCGCGGGGCCGAGAGGTGTTGCCATTGCGCCAACATCGGATAAACACAGCAAAGGCTGATGCCGACCCTACCAACCTGATACTCGTTGACTGGCATGTATTTAATTCAACATTCCCAGGCATTCGGCTGAGGGTATTCATATCGCCCAGCCAAGCGTGATCGCGGTCAGTGCCAGATAGCGAAACGCCTTGGCCAGCGTAACAACGATCAGAAAACGCCAGAGCGGCTCACGCATGACGCCAGCGATCATAGTGATGGGGTCACCTATGATCGGTACCCAGCTGAACAAGAGCGCCCAGCGTCCGTAGCGCAGGTAGGCATGTTGTGCTTTATCCAAGTGGCGCTCACTGATGGGAAACCAACGGCGGTGCCGAAAACGCTCGATAGAGCGGCCCAGGTACCAGTTCACGACAGAACCCAGCACGTTGCCCGCCGTGGCGATCAGTACGAGCGACACCGTTGCGTAGTGTTGCGAAACAAGCATGCCCACCAATACCGCTTCCGATTGCAAAGGCAGAAGCGTGGCGGCACCGAACGCGACGATGAAAAGGCTCGCATAGCTGGTCAGTTCGAACACGTTGTCATCTCACGTAGCAGGCCTGGTGCTGGGTTGAACGCTTCAAACAGGGGTATCTGCAACAGCTCGCAGGTTTCAAGGACAGGTAGCGTCCGGGCGGCAACGCATAGTGTGCAAACCGTTCCATTAGCACCAGCTATACAGATAAACAAGATGCAGACACGGCGCAGTTATCAGCACAGATTCGTTGCCCGCGACCTTAGAAAGCCCCCAGTCTGGCGCCCCTCATTTCTCGATCAAACAGCCGGTTACGCCAACTCAATCAGAAAACCACCCAGCATTGCTAAGAAATTTCTGACACTGACGTTGACGATCCAGTCACCCATCCTTTCAAGTAATACCCTCCTACTTGATAAGGACATCCATCATGATCATCCTGGTAGCCGGTATTCATGGCGTGGGAAAAACCTGGCATTGCGAGCATTACGCACACCGTCGGGGCGTGTTGCACAGCAGTGTGACGGGCTTGGTCAGGCAGGTGCTCGCCTGTGTGAAATGGAGCGACGATCGCTACGCGACCAATCGAGACCGCAACCGCCAGGCGCTCGAACTGGCTGTCACCAGTATTGCCGCCAGCGGCAAGTCACTGCTGCTGGAGGGAAACGCTGCGTTGATGGGCAAGCGGCCGCGGTCGCCGGGCATTGATCTGACAGCGTTCGAGCGGCTTTCCCTGGGGGCGATTGTGTTGCTGGAGAGCGATCCGTGGACGGTGTTGAAGCGGTTGCCGGCCAGCCACGCTTCGCCGACCGAGGTCGAGGTGTTCCAGCACCAGGAGCGTAACAGCGCGCGAGCGGTGGCGCGCCATCTGGACATTCCACTGATGCTGCTGCGCGACTGCAGTGATCACACCTTTGGCCAGACCCTGGATGCCTGGCTGAAGCGCGGGCAGCCGGTTTCCATCGATTCGGCCCGAAGCCATCCACCGGGATTTCATCGCCAGTACCGCTGAGATCAGGTGCCACGGCGACGTGCCGCTCGTCGCCTCGACGGCACCTTGCGCGCGAGACGCTGGCCCAAAGCTTGTACCCCAATCACTGCGGAGATGCACCATGATGATTAGCAAAAAGCTTGCCTCGCTGGCTCTGGCCGGTCTTCTGTCGGCCTCGTCGTTCGCGGCGATTGCGGCATCCAACGACAGCAACCCTACTGCCACGCCGGAAGCACCATCGGGCAAGCAGGTCATTCCAGGCACTGACAAGTCGCCCGACAATGGCAACGCCACCGGTATCGACGGCAAGACCGGGTCCATGAGCCAAGGCGCAGACGCCGGCACCACCGATGGTGGCCCTACCCCGATGGGCGCGACCAAAGGTGATGGCAGCTCGGGCAACAGTGGCGGTAACGGCAGCGGCGCTGGCAAATAAGCCCACTGCACCCTCTGCAGCGGCGCGAATTCCGTCCTTTCAATTGCCACATGCAGTTGGGAGGTCAACCGGATTCGCGCCGTTGGCGTTTCTGCAGGTCAGTAACCGTTGCGTTGAAGAACCTCGATCACGGATTCAGCCGCAGGACGCTTGTAGAACTTCAGCAGCTCGCTCGTACGATTGGTAAAGATGCCGTCCACGCCGGCGTCACTGACTTTCTTGAAGTCGACCGCCTCGTCCACTGTATACACGTGCACCAACAGGCCTTTGTCGTGGGTCAGCTTGTTCATCCACGGCTGAACCAGGTCCATGTAGCTCTGCTCTCCTCCCTCGCTCAAAGCGGCCGAAGGGCCGGTGCCCACCGCACCGTTGGCTTTGGCAATGTCCAGCCAGCGCTCGAACTCGGCACGGTCGCGGGGCCGTTGCTGGGCGTAGTAAGCCGCTTTGTCCTTCATGCCGGACGCTGCGAACGTCACCTTGGATTCGGGTTCGATGCTGCCCTCGCCGACCCATAGCAGCAGCACCTTGGGTACCTGCGGCATTTCCTTGGCCAGCAGTTCCAGGCTGCCCTTTTCGAACGTCTGCAACACGACCCGGTGCTGACCGTCGAGCCAGCCACGCTGCTCGAGTTTGGCCTTGAGGTCACGCTCGATACCAGGAAACTGCTGCGGCACCTTGGTTTCGATGTACACCCCAGGCTTGTGCGTACCGCCTTGCGCCAGGTCGAGTACCTCATCCAGGGTGAGAATCTTCAAGCCTTTGTAACTGTCACGGGCGCGCTCGGGGTGCGCTGCGTTGAACCAGCTGCCGGCATCCAGGGTTTTCAGCTCCGCCAGGGTGAAGTCGCTGGCCGGCTTGTCCTTGCGCTCGGGAAACTTGCTGGCGATGTCGGTGGTGCGCAGCAAGGTATCGTCGTGCAGTGCGATCAGTTGCCCGTCGCGAGTGCGCTGCACATCGAGCTCCAGATAGTCGGCGCCCAGGTCACGGGCCAGCAGGTAGGCCGGCAGTGTCGATTCCGGCGCATCGAACGAAGCACCTCGATGGGCAATGACCGCAGGGTGGGGAATGTTGGCGGCGTGAGCCAACTGATCGGGGGTTTGCCCATGGGCCGAGGCAGCTGCGCCCATGGCAGCGGTGAGGCAGAGCGTCTTGTACAGGTGTGCCAACATGTGTAGTCCTTCCACGGATGATCGAAAACGGCGCGGCTTGATGCCGGTGAACCGACCCAGCATAGACGGCGTCGGATGACAGGACATGGCGTGATAGAGTCGCGCCCTTGCCCAAGACACGAGTAGAACGAATCATCACCATGGCACATGACACCTTCGACGCCCACCTCGACGATTGGCAAGCCCTGCATAGCCGTCAGCCTGCGCAAAGCCTGTTGCTGGGCAACGGCGCCAGCCGCGCGGTATGGCGCAGCTTCGCCTACGATGGGTTGTTCGAGCGCGCGCAAAAGGTGCGCAACAAACCCTTGAGCCTGACCGACCTGGCGTTGTTCAAATCGCTGCAGACCCACAGCTTCGAGCAGGTGCTGGCGGTGCTCAACAGCACCGTTCGGGTCAATGCCGCCCTGGCGATCAGTTCCACCGCCCCGCTCAATCGCTACTATGCGATCAAGGAAGCGTTGATCCATGCGGTGCGCAGCGTGCACATTCCCTTTCGCCTGCTCGATGAACAGCGCATGACCGCGCTCAACCTTGCACTGCGCGCGTTCGATACGGTGTACAGCAGCAACTATGACCTGCTCTGCCCCTGGGCCGTGCAGCACGACCCGCAGGGTTTTGCCGAGCTGATGGACGTGGACACCGGTTTCGATATTCGCCAGACCGCCGCCACAGGCTGCCGCGTGCTGTACCTGCACGGCGGTCTGCAGCTGATCAAGAACAGCGACGGCACGACCCGGCAACGCACCGCCGAGGGCGAAGCCTTGCTCGACGGGTTTGCGATCAACACGCCTGGCGATGTGCCGTTGCTGGTCAACGAAGGCCCCAGTGCGCAGAAGCTGCGCACCATCCGCGATTCGGACTACCTGAGCTGGTGCCACGGCGAGTTGAGCCGGCAAGACGGCACTGTGTGCATCTTCGGCCACAACCTGGACAGCGATGATGCGCACATTCTTCAGGCACTGCGTCAGGCGCCTGCACAGACCCTGTATGTGTCGATCTTCCCGCTCAGCGATGCCTGGATCATCAGCCAGAAACAGCGCTTCGAAGAACTGTTCGCCGGCTGCGGCAAGGCACTGTATTTCTTCGACGCGACCAGCCATGGCCTGGGCAGTGCGCAATTGAACGTGGCCGTGCCTGCGGTGTTGAAGAAGCGTCGTTGAAGACGGGAGCGCAACCAGGCGCTCACCACAGCGATATCAACCCTTTCTCCAGTGCCAGCAGCACAGCCACGCTGCGTGAGCCCACGGCGAATTTGCGACGAATGTTGGCGAAATGGAAATTCACCGTGGCCTCGGAGCAGGCCAGTATGCGCGAGATTTCCCACGAGGACTTGCCTCTGCCACTCCAGACGAGCACTTCCTGCTCACGGGGCGTCAGCTTGATGTCGAACGTCACTGCACACTCCAACCCTTGACTTGAGCGCTCATGGTGGCGCTCGCCAAGGATGGGTAACAATGCCGGCGACTTGTAGTCCCGATGCCTCACAGCGCCTAGCTCAGAAGGCCGTCTTCCTGCAGCAGGGTCTGCAGACGCTGTTCGCGAATGCCGTAGAAGGCTTTCAGTTCCTCGATCTTCGCCAGCGCTTCGGAAGACGGGCCGGACGTGTCGCGCTTGACCGCGAGAATCATCTTGTTCTTGTTGGTGTGCTCCAGGGAAATGAACTCGAACACCTTGGTCTCGTAGCCACAGGCGTCCAGCAGCAGGGCGCGCAGGCTGTCGGTGACCATCTCGGCCTGCTGGCCCAGATGCAGGCCATATTGCAGCATGGGCTTGAGCAGGCCCGGGCTCTGGATCTGCAGGCGGATTTCCTTGTGGCAGCACGGTGAGCACATGATGATCGCCGCGCCACAGCGGATACCGGTGTGAATGGCGTAGTCGGTGGCGATGTCGCAGGCATGCAGGGCGATCATCACGTCGATCTCGCTGGGCACCACCGAACGCACGTCGCCGCACTCGAACACCAGTCCCGGATGTTCCAAGGAGGTGGCAGCCGCGTTGCACAACTCGACCATGTCTGGACGCAGCTCGACGCCGGTGACCTGGGCCTGACGCTGCAGCGAGTTGGCCAGATAGTCATGGATGGCGAAGGTCAGATAGCCCTTGCCCGAGCCGAAATCGGCGACCCGTACGGGAACAGTCGTCCTGGCCAGCACCGACGAAGCGAAGGCGTGGGAAAACACCTCGATGAACTTGTTGATCTGTTTCCACTTGCGCGACATCGCCGGGATCAGTTGCTGCTGCTTGTCGGTCACACCCAGGTCCTGCAGAAACGGCCGGCTCAGCTCCAGGTAGCGCTTCTTTTCCCGATCGTGACCCAACTCCGGCGCGGCCCGCTCCTGCTGTTGCTTGTTGCGGTGCAGGCTGGCCTTGTTCTTCTTGCTGAATTCAAGCTGCAACTCGTCGGTCAAGGTCAGCAGGTGGGCGTTCTTGAAGGTGTCGGGCAAGGCGTCGGCAATGAACTGCTGGCCATCGACCAAGCTGAAGTTCTTGGTGATGTCACGCGTCTTGTAGCGGTACACGAACGACAGGCACGCTTCGCCCTTGATGGTCGCCAACTTGACGATCAGCCGCTGCAGGTCCAGCTCCTGGCCGACGTGGCGAGCCAGCACCAGCTTGATGAAAGCGTTCTGCGCCAGGCTGGTGTCGAGCAGGGCAAGGAATTCGGCGCGTGGGTCGGTGACGGGCATGGCGAAACGGATCTCGGGTCTATTCAGGCGGGCATTTTAGTGGCTGTGGATCGACTTGGGGGATTTGATTGGATGCTGCTTGCGCGGATGCATTTGTATCAATCCCGGCACCCGACTGGATTGAAGCGCTCCGATACGTTAAAACACCTCCGGCAAACTATAAAAACACTGTCACCCGTAATCGGCTGCGGCATCCCTGCGGTAGGCCAGAGAGAAGAACTCAATGAACAAGCTGTGTCTGCTGGGTGTCGTCGTCGGCCTGGCCATGCAAACCGCGTATGCCGATAGCCCTTCCCAAGGTCCGCAAAACAAGGATGCATTGGTTGCCGACCTGATCGCACGCATGACCCTGGACGAAAAGATCGGCCAACTGCGCCTGATCGCCATCGGTGGGGAAATGACTCACCAGCGCATCGAAGCGGAGATCGCCGCGGGGCGCATCGGCGGCACTTTCAATTCGGTCACTCGTGCGGAAAACCGGCCCATGCAGGATGCCGCGCAGCGCAGTCGCTTGAAGATTCCCATGTTTTTCGCCTACGACGTGATCCACGGACACCGGACACAGTTTCCGATCAGCCTGGGCCTGGCCGCGAGCTGGGACATGGAAGCCATTGCCTTGAGTGCCCGGACCTCGACCGCCGAAGCGGCGGCCGACGGTATCGACATGACCTTCGGGCCGATGGTCGACATCTCTCGCGATCCGCGCTGGGGCCGCATCAGCGAAGGGTTTGGCGAAGACACCCACCTGGTATCGAAGATTGCCCGGGTGATGGTGGAAAACATACAGGGCCCCAGCCCGGCCAACCCGGACCGAATGATGGCCAGCGCCAAGCACTTCGCTATGTATGGCGCGATCGAGGGCGGGCGCGACTACAACACCGTCGACATGAGTCCGCAACGCATGTTTCAGGACTACCTGCCCCCCTATCGCGCCACGGTCGAAGCGGGCGCGGGTGGCATGATGGTCGCGCTGAGTTCCATCAACGGTGTGCCGGCGACTTCCAACACCTGGTTGATGCAGGATGTGCTGCGCAAGCAGTGGGGGTTCAACGGCGTCACCATCAGCGACCACGGCGCCATTCATGAATTGATCAAGCATGGCGTGGCCAGCGACGACCGTGAGGCGGCCAAGCTGGCCATCAAGGCCGGCGTCGACATGAGCATGAACGACCAGGCCTACGGCGAACAGCTGCCGGGGCTGCTCAAGAGCGGCCAGATCAGCCAGGCGGACATCGACAATGCGGTGCGCGAGGTGCTTGGCGCCAAGTACGACATGGGCCTGTTCGCCAACCCGTACCTGCGCATCGGCAAGGCCCAGGACGACCCCGCCGATGTCAATGCGGAAAGCCGTCTGCATCGCGCCGAGGCGCGTGATGTTGCGCGCAAGACGCTGGTGTTGCTGAAGAACCAGAAGCAGACGCTGCCGTTGAAAAAAGACGCCCGCATTGCCTTGGTCGGCCCCCTGGCGGACGCGCCGGACGACATGCTCGGCAGTTGGTCGGCGGCCGGCGTCGCCGGGCAATCGGTGACATTGCTCAGCGGGCTGCGCAGTGCCGTGGCCGACCCTGCAAAAGTGACTTACGCCAAGGGCGCGAATCTGACCGACGACCGTGCGACGCTCGACTTCATCGCCCATTTCAACCCCGAGCACATCAAGCAGGCAATCGATCCACGCTCCGGCCAGGCGTTGATCGACGAAGCGCTGGCAGCCGCACGCGACGCCGATGTGATCGTTGCCGCAGTGGGCGAATGGCGCGCCATGAGCCATGAATCGGCCAGCCGTGTCGCCCTCGACCTGCCGCGTACCCAGCAAGCCCTGATCACCGCGCTGCGCGCCACGGGCAAACCGTTGGTGCTGGTGCTCATGAATGGCCGCCCGCTGACCATTGGCGAACAACAGCGCCAGGCCGATGCCGTGCTCGAAACCTGGTACAGCGGCACCGAAGGCGGCAATGCCATTGCCGACGTGTTGTTCGGCGACTACAACCCGTCCGGCAAACTGCCGGTCACTTTCCCGCGCTCGGTCGGCCAAGTTCCGCTGTACTACAGCCATTTGAGCATCGGTCGACCGTTCACGCCGGGGCATCCAGGCAACTACAGCTCGCAGTATTTCGACAGCGAGCAGGGCCCGTTGTACCCGTTCGGCTACGGCTTGAGCTACACCGATTTCAGCTTGTCGGACGTCAGCCTGTCGAGCAAGCGTCTGAGCCGTGACGGCAAGGTGACAGCCAGCATCAACGTGCGCAACGTCGGCAAAGTCGCCGGCGAGACCGTGGTTCAGCTGTACCTGCGCGATGTCGCTGCCTCCATGGCCCGACCGGTCAAGGAACTCAAGCATTTCCGCAAGGTGATGCTCAAGCCGGGCGAAAGCCAGACCCTGACATTCGATATCGTCGAGGGTGATCTGAAGTTCTATAACCAGCAACTGGTTCGGGCCGCCGAGGCCGGGCAGTTCACCGTGATGATCGGGCTGGACTCCGAGGACGTCAAAGAGGCGAATTTCGAGCTGTTGTAGGCCGGCAACGGTTAGATAGCGCCCGTGATCGGTTCGCGCGCCCTGCGCCTGGCCGTCATCGTGCTGGTCATCGTGGCCGGCACGTTGCTGTCCGGCGTCTGGGCAGGCCGCCACGCACAGCAGTTGGCACAGAATGAAGAGGCGGCGCGCAGCAATGGCCAGTTGGCGCTGTACGCCAACAGCCTGCACACCCTGATCGAGCGCTATCGCACCCTGCCTGCCGTACTGGCGCTGGACCCCGAACTGCAGCAGTCGCTGCGCGAGCCTATCGATCCCGCCACTCAGAACATGCTCAACCGCAAACTTGAACGCATCAACGCGGCGGCGCGGTCGTCGACCCTGGAACTGCTCGACCGCCAGGGCCTGGCGGTGGCGGCCAGCAACTGGCGTCTGCCGACCAGCTATGTAGGCCACAACTACGCCTTTCGCCCCTATTTCAGCCAATCGATCAGCCAGGGCAGCGGGCGCTTCTATGCGGTAGGCGTGACCAGCGGCATTCCCGGCTACTTCTTGTCCAGCGCGATCAAGGACGCTCGGGACGGCTTTCTCGGTGCCATGGTGGTCAAGCTCGAGCTGCCAGAACTGGAGCAGGAATGGGCGCAGGGGCCCGATACCTTGCTGGTCAGCGACGCGCGCGGGGTGGTGTTCATCGCCAACCGACCGGGATGGCGGTATCGCACCTTGCACCCCTTGAGCGAGGCCGACCGCGCCGAACTGCAGCGCACCCGTCAGTATCACGATCAAGCCTTGCAGCCGCTGGACCACCAGGTGCTGGGCAACCTCGATGGAGCGGCCCGGCACGTGCGTGTCAACGGCCCTCAAGGCACGGCCGACTACCTGTGGGCATCGTTGCCGATGGCCAGCGAAGGCTGGACCCTGCACCTGCTCAAGCCTCCCATGGCGAGTACCGAGGACAGCCGCAATGCCGCGCTGGCAGCGGCCGGTTTGTGGCTGAGCCTGGTCTTCGGCGGCCTCTGGCTGAATCAGCGGCGGCGCCTGGCCGCCCTGCGCCAGCGTGGTCGCGAGCAATTGGAATCACTGGTCAGGGCACGCACCCGGGAGTTGCGCGATGCCCAGGAGGGACTGGTCCAGGCGGCCAAACTGGCGGCATTGGGGCAGATGTCGGCGGCCCTGGCCCACGAGATCAGCCAGCCGCTTACTGCGCAGCGCATGCAGCTGGCGAGCCTGCGGCTGTTGCTCGATCAGGATCGCATCGACGCGGCGCGCCAGGCCCTGGCGCCGCTGGAACAGATGGTGGCGCGCATGGCGGCGCTGACCACCCATTTGAAAACCTTCGCGCGCAAGAGCCCGGCCGGCGTGCGTGAACGACTCGACCTGGCGCAGGTACTCGATCAAGCCCTGCAATTGCTGGAAACGCCTCTGCAGGTGGCGGATGTACGCCTGCACTTGCAGGTCCGGCGGCCGGCTTATGTTCGCGGCGACGTGATTCGCCTCGAACAGGTGCTGATCAACCTGTTGCGCAATGCGCTGGACGCCATGACCGGTGTGCCGGCCAAGGATATGCACATCAGCCTGCAGCTCCATGGCGAGCAGTGGCAGCTGGATATTGCCGACAGCGGTGGCGGCATTGCCAGCGAGCACATCGAACACTTGTTCGACCCGTTCTTCACCACCAAGCCCATCGGCGAAGGCCTCGGCCTGGGGTTGGCCGTTTCCCTGGCGATCGCTCACGAACACGGCGGCCAGTTGCGCGCGGAAAACCTGGCACGCGGCGCACGTTTCACCCTTGCCCTGCCCATCGATACGGAGCCTGCATGAGCAACCAAGTAATGGTCATCGACGACGAAGCGAGTATTCGCGACGCCGTCGAACAGTGGCTGGGCCTCAGCGGCTTTTCGGTGCAGCGCTTCAGCCAGGCCGAAGACTGCCTGGCGCAGCTGCCGGCAGACTTCGCCGGGGTCATACTCAGCGATGTGCGCATGCCGGGCATGGGCGGGCTCGGCCTGCTGGCACAGGTCCAGGCTCGCGACCCCGAGCTGCCGGTGATTCTGCTGACCGGGCACGGTGACGTGCCGATGGCAGTGCAGGCCATGCGCGAGGGTGCCTACGATTTTCTCGAGAAACCTTTCAGCCCACAGAGCCTGTTGACCAGCCTGCGGCGCGCCCAGGACAAGCGTCGGCTGGTCCTGGAAAACCGGCGCCTGCACAGCCGGGCCGATTTCAGCGAGCAATTGCAGGCGACCCTGCTTGGCGCTGCGCCCGCCATCGCCCAGCTGCGGCGCCAGGTACTGGATCTGGCGCAGCTGCCGGTCAACGTGGTGATTCGTGGCGAAACCGGCAGTGGCAAGGAGCTGGTTGCGCGCTGCCTGCACGACTTCGGCCCACGGGCTGGCAAACCGTTCGTGGCGCTCAACTGTGCCGCCATTCCCGAGGCATTGTTCGAGGCCGAACTGTTCGGCCACGAGAGCGGTGCGTTCACCGGCGCCCAGGGCAAGCGTATCGGCAAATTGGAGTACGCCCACGGCGGGACCCTGTTTCTCGATGAAGTGGAAAGCCTGCCCATGGCTCAACAGGCCAAGCTGCTGCGTGTGCTGCAGGAGCAGAAGCTCGAGCGCCTGGGCTCCAACCAGAGCATTGCGGTGGACCTGCGGCTGGTCGCGGCGAGCAAGCCCGATCTGCTGGAGCAGGCACGGGCCGGGCTGTTTCGCGAAGACCTGGCCTATCGGCTGAATGTCGCCGAACTGCGCCTGCCGCCATTGCGCGAGCGGCGCGAAGACATCGTGCGGCTGTTCGATCACTTCACCGCGGCAACCGCGAAGCGTCTGGCGCGACAGGCGCCGCCGCTCAATTCGGCCCAACTGGCCCAATTGCTCAGCCACGACTGGCCGGGCAATGTCCGCGAGCTGGCCAATGCTGCCGAACGCCATGTGCTGGGGCTGGCCGCGCCTGCGGCTGAAACGGCCAGCGCCCGGCTGTCCCTGGCGGCACAACAGGAAGCCTTCGAAGCCCAGTGCCTGCGCGCCGCGCTTGCGCGTCACCGGGGCGACATCAAGTCGGTGATGGAGGAACTGCAACTGCCCCGGCGCACCCTCAACGAAAAGATGCAGCGTCACGGCCTGGCCCGTGAAGATTTTCGCGACTAGGCAAGAATCCGCTCACTCCACTTCTCGTATCGGCAAGAATCCGCCGGTTTTTTGCGCGTGCCCCTCTAAAAGCGGGGACGCAGCGGCTGGCACGGCTCCTGCTATTGCCTTGGCAAGCGCGAACCAACGCGCTACCAACAATAATGAGAAGGATCCATCATGGATAACTCCAACACCCTGCCCGCCGGGGCAACCGCTGCAACCGCCCCGCCTCGCACCACCGCCAGCCGCGTCAAGTCGATCTTCAGTGGCTCGGTCGGCAACATGGTCGAATGGTACGACTGGTACGTCTACGCGGCATTCTCGCTGTATTTCGCCCAGGTATTCTTTCCCAAGGACAGTCTCAACGCGCAACTGCTCAACACCGCCGCGATCTTCGCCGTCGGCTTTCTGATGCGGCCCATCGGCGGCTGGCTGATGGGCCTGTATGCCGACCGCAAGGGTCGCAAGGCAGCGCTGATGGCGTCGGTGTTGCTGATGTGCTTTGGCTCGCTGGTCATTGCGCTGACGCCGAGCTACGAAACCATCGGCATCTGGGCGCCCGTGCTGCTGGTGCTGGCGCGGCTGATGCAGGGCCTCTCGGTCGGTGGCGAGTACGGCACGTCCGCCACTTACCTGAGCGAGATGGCCACCAAGGAACGGCGCGGCTTCTTCTCCAGCTTCCAGTACGTGACCCTGATCTCTGGCCAGTTGATCGCGCTGGCGGTGCTGATCGTGCTGCAGCAGACACTCACCGAAGAACAGCTGCTCAGCTGGGGCTGGCGTGTACCGTTCGTGATCGGCGCGCTGTGCGCAGTGGTGGCGCTGTGGTTGCGCCGTGGCATGGAAGAGACCGACTCCTTCACCCAGAAAAAGGAATCCAAGGAAAGCACGATGCGCACCCTGCTGCGCCATCCCAAGGAACTGTTGACGGTGGTCGGCCTGACCATGGGCGGCACCCTGGCCTTCTATACCTACACCACCTACATGCAGAAATACCTGGTCAACACGGTGGGCTTCAGCAAGGCGGACTCGACGGCCATCTCGGCGGCCACGCTGTTCCTGTTCATGTGCCTGCAACCGGTGGTCGGCGCCCTCTCCGACAAGATCGGCCGACGCCCCATCCTGATCGCGTTCGGGGTGCTGGGCACGGTGTGTACCGTTCCCATCCTGACCACGCTGCACACCATTCAAACCTGGTGGGGGGCGTTCTTCCTGATCATGGCGGCACTGATCATCGTCAGCGGCTACACCTCGATCAACGCCGTGGTGAAAGCGGAGTTGTTCCCCACCGAGATCCGCGCGCTGGGCGTGGGCCTGCCCTATGCACTGACCGTGTCGATCTTCGGCGGAACCGCCGAACTGATCGCCTTGTGGTTCAAGCAGATCGGCATGGAGACCGGTTACTACTGGTACGTGACCGCCTGCATCGCCTGCTCGCTGCTGGTGTACGTGTTCATGAAGGACACCAAGACACACTCACGGATCGAAACGGACTGAGCCTGCGCATGCCCCTGCCGCCGCGGCGGGGGCAGTTGCACTGGCCGCCACCACCGACGCACACTGGGGGTACCTGAACGCTGAGGATTGCCCCTGATGTCGGATGACACCTACTACTACGAGCCCGCCAAGGGCCACGGTTTGCCCCACGATCCGTTCAACGCCATCGTCGGCCCGCGGCCCATTGGTTGGATCTCTTCCCACGACCGTGAAGGTCGCCTGAACCTGGCGCCCTACAGCTTCTTCAACGCCTTCAACTACACCCCGCCGATCATCGGTTTCGCCAGTGTGGGACGCAAGGACAGCCTGAACAACATCGAACAGACCGGCGAATTCGTCTGGAACCTGTCTACCCGTGCCCTGGCCGAACAGATGAACCAGAGTTGTGCCGCAGTCGGCCCCGAAGTCGACGAGTTCGAACTCAGTGGCCTGCACCATGCACCGTCGACAGTCGTCAGCGTGCCGCGGGTGCTCGAAGCGCCAGTGTCGTTCGAGTGCAAGGTGACCCAGATCATTCAACTCAAGGGCGTCGACCAGCAGGAAGTGCCCACCTGGCTGATCCTGGGTGAAGTGGTGGCGGTGCACATCGCCAAGTCATTGCTCAAGGACGGGATCTACGACACGGCGGCTGCCGGTCCGATCCTGCGCGGTGGCGGTCCGGCCGATTACTTCGAGATCGGTCCGCAGGCACTGTTCAAGATGCACCGGCCACAGGTCAAGTAAGGTCGAAGACGGGTTCGCCGTCGTCGTCGACATTGCCCAGTGTCGACAACACCTCGGCGGCGGCGCTATCGGCCTCGTGCGCAGTGCCGAACGACTGCCCCTCGAGCACCTTGTGGAACCGCGGGGCACCACCGCCCTGCAGGGCCTTGATGGCGATGGCGGCGTGGTAACTGCCTTCATTCGGCACTACCGCTGAAACCGCTTCGTGATGTTCGAATACCTTGCGTGCCATGACGCACCTCGCAGCTATGCAAAAGCCACGATTGTACGCAGCTCAGGCCGCGCTGGCCTGTTCGATCGCGGCATCCTCGAAAGTGTGCAGATCGAGGCTGGTGACCAGCAGGCCCTGGACCAGGTCGGAGAACACCTGCATGCCGGGCGACTTGAACCAGGCAGTCATCGCGGCGTGATCGCGCCAGACGCCGGCCACCTGCCAGAGTCGCTCGTCGCCATGGCTGCGCTGGACGGCGAAGTGCAGGCAGCCGGGCATGCCCAGCGCAGGCCGTACCAGTGCCGACAAGCCCAGCCCGACCTGTTCGGAATGCCCGTGCCGGGCGGTGACCAAGGCACAGTGACTGACAGTAGAAAGGCTGACGGTAGAAAATGAGTTCATGCTCGACTCTCCCTGATTGAACGGTCTGCGGTGAACAAGGTTGCAGGACAACGTTACGCAACCCCGGACCACAGGGGTTAGCCGTTTCCTGTCAAGGTCTTGCCCGATCCTGCAGGGTTGCAGTTTCGATCAATCCATGTGGCCTTGTGCGGCGGTTTTCATGCCCACGCGCAGAATGGGTGCACCGGTTCGGACAAGACCTGCACGCAACTCGGCAGGATTGGGCAAGCATCCTGCAGCTATTGTCTACCCTTGGCATTAAGCGCGGATTATCCTCGTGGTCATGTGATGCACAGATCATGGAGCCTGCATGAAACCCGCCGCACCTGCTGCCCTGCCCCTGCACCCTGCCCTGGAACGAAGCCGCTGCGAACTTGCCGAGCGCATTGCCCGCGGCGCGCAGGCACCCGGCTGCCATGGCACCGCGATCAGCGGCTTGCATCTGGTGCGCTATGAAGAATGCGTGCAGTCGTTCCCTGCGTTGGTGCAACCGGCGCTGTGCATCCTTGCCCATGGCAGCAAGGAGGTGCGCCTGGGAGAAGAGCGCTATATCTACGACCCGCTGAATTTCATGGTGGTGTCGGTGGCCATGCCGATCTCGGGACGGATCCTGGATGCCAGCCCCGGCGACCCCAGTCTGTCTTTGCGGCTGGACATCGACCCCGACGAAATCAACGCGGTGATCGCCGACGCCGGGCCGCTCGGCGTGCCTTCGCGCTCGACCCAGCGCGGCCTGTACGTGGAGCAGATGGACACCGCGTTTCTCGACGCCGTGCTGCGCCTGGTACGGCTGCTGGAAACACCGAAGGACATTGCCGTGCTGGCGCCACTGGTGCGGCGGGAGATCCTCTATCGCCTGCTGGGCGGGCAACAGGGTCACCGCCTGTATGAAATCGCCGTAGCCCACAGCCAGACCCACCGGGTCAGCCAGGCCATCGCCTGGATCAATCGGCATTTCCAGCGCAGCCTGCGCATCGAAGACCTGGCTCGCGAAGTCAACCTGAGCGTGTCGACGCTGCATCACCGCTTCAAAGCCGTGACGTCCATGAGCCCGTTGCAGTACCAGAAACAGCTGCGCTTGCAGGAGGCTCGTCGACTGATGCTCAGCGAAGATCTCGATGCGTCGGCCGCCGGGTATCGCGTGGGCTACGAGAGTCCTTCGCAGTTCAGCCGCGAATACAGCCGGCATTTCGGCGCACCGCCGGTGCGTGACCTGGCTCGGCTGCGCATCAGCCTCTGATCTCACCCCGGCAGGGTTGGCAAAAAAACCCGAGGTCACTAATAGAACCGATAGCTAGCTATCAAGTACACTCGAAGACAGCAGCCCGCGGCCATCTTGCCTGGGCGTCTCTCTGCAGGCCTACCTGTGACCGATCTCAGCCACTCCCCACCGGCCATCAAGAGCATTCTGGTGGCCTTGATGCTGGCCATTTTCCTGGGGGCCCTGGACCAGACCATCGTCGCGGTCTCGCTGCCGGCGATCTCGGCCCAGTTCAACGACGTCGACCGCCTGGCGTGGGTAATCTCCGGGTACATGGTGGCCATGACCGTGGCCACGCCGATCTACGGCAAGCTGGGCGACCTGTACGGACGCCGACGCATGATCCTGATCGGCACGGGATTGTTTACCCTGGCGTCGCTGTTCTGTGGCATGGCGCAAAGCATGGAGCAACTGGTGCTGGCCCGCCTGCTGCAAGGGGTGGGCGCCGGCGGTATGGTTTCAGTCAGCCAGGCAATCATCGGCGATGTCGTGCCACCGCGCGAACGTGGCCGCTACCAGGGCTACTTCAGCAGCATGTACGCTGCCGCCAGTGTGCTGGGCCCGGTGCTGGGCGGCTACATGACCCAGTACCTGTCGTGGCGCTGGGTGTTTCTGATCAACCTGCCGCTGGGCACGTTCGCTTGCTGGTACGCCCACCGCAAGCTGGCGGGGCTGCCCATACCGCAGCGTACGCCGATCATCGATTACCTGGGGACGGCGCTGATGATCATCGGCTTGAGCACCTTGCTCATGAGCATCACCCGCATCGGCCAGGGACATGGACTGGACGACACGCAGGTCTGGGCCCTGCTGGTGATTGCCGCGGCAGCGCTGCTGGGCTTTGTCTGGCATGAACGACGCTTTCGCGAACCGCTGCTGCCGATGCATCTGTTTGCCAACCGCGCAGCGGTGCTGTGCTGGTGCACGGTGTTCTTCACCAGCTTCCAGGCCATCGGCTTGAGCGTGATGATGCCACTGCGCTTCCAGACCGTCACCGGTGCCGGCGCGGACCAGGCGGCGCTGTATCTGTTGCCGCTCGCGTTGGGGCTGCCGATCGGGGCTTTCCTGGGCGGGCGTCGCACGTCGCAGACCGGGCGCTACAAACCGATCATTCTGACCGGGGCGTTGCTCGCGCCGCTGGGCATTCTGGGCATGGCGTTCAGTCCGCCGGACAATCTGCCGCTGAGCGTGGCCTTCATGCTGTTGACGGGCTTCGCCTGCGGCCTGCAGTTTCCCACCTCGCTGGTCGGCGCGCAGAACTCGGTGCAGGCCAGGGACATCGGCGTGGCCACCAGTACCCTGGCGTTGTTTCGTTCATTGGGCGGCGCTGTTGGAGTGGCTTGTTTGTCGGCGTTGCTGTTGGCCATGCTGCACGGCGTGCAACTGGCAGACGGTGCCTTGAACGGCCATGGGCTCGAGGTAATGACCGACAACGTGCTGCTGACCGGGCTCAACGCTACGGCAGGCCCCGCCCGCGATGCCTTGCGCATGGAACTGGCGCAGACCTTCCAGCACCTGCTGTGGGCCAGTGCCGGTATTTCGCTGCTGGGACTGGCGGTGGCATTGGCGCTGCCTAACCTGGAATTGCGCGGCCGTGGGCATGGTGAGAAGTAGCTTGGGCGCAAGGCAGGCCTGGCCTCTTCGCGGGTAGAACCCGCTCCCACAGGGTTTTAGGGGGAAATGGCTTGGGCGCAAGGCAGGTCCGACCGCTTCGCGGGTAGAACCCGCTCCCACAGGGTTTTAGGGGGAAATGGCTTGGGCGCCGGGCAGGTCCGACCGCTTCGCGGGTAGAACCCGCTCCCACAGGGTTTTAGGGGGAAATGGCTTGGGTGCCGGGCAGGTCCGACCGCTTCGCGGGTAGAACTTGCTCCCACAGGGGAGTTGGAGAAGTGGCTTGTGTGGGGGGCGGGTTTGGCCTCTTCGCGGGAACTGTGGGAGCGGGTTCTACCCGCGAAGGGGCCTGATCAGACAGCCGGGCGCTTCTTGCGCTGGGCCCAGGCTACGGCCAGGCCGCTGAGGCAGATCACGCTGATGCCCACCACCCCGAAGATATCAGGGGTGTGGTCGAAGATCAGGTAGCCGTACATCCCGGCGAACAGGATCTGCCCGTAACTGAACGGTGCCAGCAGCGCCGGCGCGGCATGGCGAAAGGCCTGGGTCAGCAACAGATGCCCGAGCATCCCGCAGGTACCCAAACCGACCATGAACAATGCATCGATCCACCCCGGCGCCTGCCAGAAGAACGGCAGCGCAGCACTCATGATCAGCGTATTGAAGATACCCGCGAGAAAATTGCTGGTGGTCGGGCTATCAATGCTGCTGAGCTTGCGCGTCAGCAATTGGTACAGGCCGAAGAAGAACGCCGATATCAACGGCAGCAGAATGGCCGGTGTGAACAGGGCACCGCCAGGGCGGATCACGATAAGCACACCAATGAAGCCGGTGATCACCGCAGCCCATTGCGCGCGGGTCACCACTTCCTTGAGCAACGGCACCGACAGCGCCGTCACCAGCAGCGGCGCCAGGAAGTTGACCGCCGTGGCTTCGGCCAGCGGTATGTAGCGCAGGCTGGTGGTGAAGAACAGGCTGGTGGCGATCAGGCACAGCGCGCGCAACAACTGCAACCCCGGCCGCTTGGTGCGGATTACCGTGGACAGCCCGGTCTGCGGCACGAATATGACCAGCATCAACAGGGTGTGCACCACGTAGCGCGCCCATACCACCACGACGATGGGGAACAGCCCGGAGAGGTACTTGGACAAAGCATCGTGACTGGCGAACAGCAACGTCGCCAGACAAATCAGCGCGATACCGCGCAGCGGCTGGTTGGTCCCAGAGAGCAACGGGTTTTGCACGCTCATTCACACGCTCGCAACAGGATGATGAAAGGGTACCGGCCGTGACCTGTCCGCCGCACGCAGGTATTCGGGCAGCGGCGGGATGGTGTCGGGTCGATGATGGCGCGAGCAAGGGCGCTGTTACAACTTGATTCAGAACTTTATTTGCGCAACGCCGGTGTCAGGCTCAGCGTCTGCAGGCTCAGGTCCACCCAACGCTCCGCTTCCTGGTACAGATCGAAACTGTCGGGGACGAGCAACCATTGGCCAATCATGCCATCTATATAGGCGTGCAAGGCGATGGCCGCCCTGACGGTGTCCAGATCGTGCGGCAACTGCTCGCGGTTCACCGCGTTGCGCAACGACCGTTCGATGCGCACATTGCAGTCGATGCTGACCGACTGGCGCTGGCGGCGCATGTCACACATTTCATCGGTGAACTCGCATTTATGGTGCAGAATTTCGTTGAGGCGGCGGGTCTTGGGGTCCACGGCAATCTGCTGAAAGAGGCGGATCAGCAACTGACGCATGCAACCCAGCGGGTCGGGCTCATCCTCGCTTTCGCTGGCCTGGGCAAGCTCCTCGAGCGGCTCCTGCAGGCTGTCGAGCATGGCCTGCACCAGATCGGCCTTGTTGCTGAAGTGCCAATAGATGGCGCCGCGCGTCACGCCTGCCAGGGTCGCGATGTCGGCCAGGGTCGTGCGTGCCACGCCACGCTCGTAGAACGCCTGCTCGGCCGCCTCGAGAATCTGGCTGCGGGTTTCCTGGGCTTCCTCTTTGGTACGGCGAACCATGGCAGTAGAACCTCAATCTTCAATGCACGCGCAATGCGTAACGCAGCGCGAGCTCAGGCCGGAAATCCCTTTTGTGCTGGGCTTGTCCCGAATGTCGATGGGTGCGCCGCAACGTCGCGGGCATCAGGCCATCAAGTTGTTTACAAACAACCACGAATGTAAGTATATTCGTTAGTAAGCTATTAATCCAGTCGTAACATTTTTTTACCTTTCCACTATTCTTGAGCCCTCCCCCGCGCTCACGACCCGAGGATCTTCATGCAATTCAAGCCAGTTGTTACCGCTCTGGTATCCGCCGTCGCCCTGGCCACCCTGCTCAGCGGCTGTGACAAGAAGGAAGAAGCAGCCCCGCAACAGGCTCAGCAAGCTCCTCAGGTCGGCGTGGTTACCCTGAAAACCCAACCCTATACCTTGACCAGCGAACTGCCGGGTCGGACCACCGCGTACCGCGTGGCCGAAGTGCGGCCGCAGGTCAACGGGATCATCCTCAAGCGTCTGTTCAAGGAAGGTACCGAGGTCAAGGCCGGGCAGCAGCTCTACCAGATCGACCCGTCGGTGTACGAGGCGACGCTGGGCAGCTCCCAGGCGACGCTGGAATCGGCCAAGTCACTGGCCGGGCGCTACAAACAGTTGATCGACGAGCAGGCCGTCAGCCGCCAGGAATACGACAACGCACGCTCCCAGCAGCTGCAGGCAGAGGCGTCGGTGAAGAGCGCGCAGATCGACTTGCGCTACACCAAGGTGATGGCGCCGATCTCGGGCCGCATCGGCCGTTCCGACGTGACCGAAGGCGCACTGGTGACCAATGGCCAGACCAACGCCCTGGCGACCATCCAGCAACTGGACCCGATCTACGTCGACGTAACGCAGTCGTCCGCCGAAATGCTGCGGCTGCGTCGCGACCTGGACAGCGGCAAGCTGCAAAAGGCCGGCGACAACGCCGCCTCGGTCAAGCTGACCCTGGAAGATGGCAGCGAGTACGCCCAAGCCGGCAAGCTGGAATTCTCCGAAGTCTCGGTCGATCAGGCTACCGGCTCGGTCACCCTGCGCGCCGTGTTCCCCAACCCGGAACACGTGCTGCTGCCCGGCATGTTCGTGCACGCCAAGCTGCAGGCCGGTGTGCGCAGCGAAGCCATCCTGGCGCCTCAGCAAGGCGTGACGCGCGACCTGAAGGGCACCCCGACCGCCTTGATCGTCAACAAGGACAACAAGGTCGAGCAGCGTCAACTGGTGGCCAATCGCACCGATGGCGCCTATTGGGTGATCGAGAAAGGCCTGAACGCCGGCGATCGCTTGATCACCGAAGGTCTGCAATACGTCAAGCCGGGTGCCGATGTGACCGTCAAGGATGCTGGCAACCTGACTCCTGAACAGTCCGCCCCTGCCGCCAACGGCAAAGGTGAATGATCGATGTCTAAATTCTTTATCGACCGCCCCATTTTCGCCTGGGTTCTTGCCCTGGTGATCATGCTGGTGGGTGGGCTGGCCATTCTCAAGCTGCCCATCAACCAATACCCGGCCATCGCGCCGACCGCCATCGACATCCAGGTCACCTACCCAGGTGCGTCCGCACAGACCGTGCAGGACACCGTGGTACAGATCATCGAGCAGCAGCTCAACGGTATCGACAACCTGCGTTACGTTTCCTCGGAAAGCAACTCCGACGGCAGCATGACCATCAGCGTCACCTTCAACCAGGGCACCAACCCCGATATTGCCCAGGTGCAGGTGCAGAACAAGCTCAACCTGGCCACCCCACTGTTGCCGCAGGAAGTGCAGCAACAGGGCCTGCGCGTCACCAAGTCGGTGAAGAACTTCCTGTTGGTGATCGGCCTGGTGGCCGAAGACGACACGCTGACCCGTGAAGACTTGTCCAACTACATCGTCTCCAACATCCAGGACCCGATCTCGCGGACCTCGGGCGTGGGCGACTTCCAGGTGTTCGGTTCGCAGTACGCCATGCGCATCTGGCTGGACCCGGCCAAGTTGAACAAGTATCAACTGACTCCGGTAGAAATCAGCGCCGCGATCAGCGCGCAGAACGTGCAGATCGCCACCGGTCAGCTCGGCGGCTTGCCAGCCGTGCCTGGCACCCAGCTCAACGCCACCATCATCGGCAAGACCCGCCTGCAGACCGCCGAGCAGTTCGGCAACATTCTGCTCAAGGTCGACGCTGACGGTTCACAGGTACGTCTCAAGGACGTTGCGCGCATCGCCCTGGGCGGCCAGAGCTACAGCATCGACGCCCAGTTCAACGGCAAGCCGGCCTCGGGCATGGCGATCAAGCTGGCCTCGGGCGCCAACGCGCTGGACACGGCCAAGGCGATTCGTGCCACCGTGGCCAACCTGGAGCCGTTCTTTCCGCCTGGCATGAAAGTGGTTTACCCGTACGACACCACGCCGACCGTGACCGAGTCGATTTCCGGCGTCGTGCACACGCTGATCGAAGCGATCGTGCTGGTGTTCCTGGTGATGTACCTGTTCCTGCAGAACTTCCGCGCCACGGTCATCACGACCATGACGGTACCGGTGGTACTGCTCGGCACTTTCGGCATCCTCGCCGCGTTCGGTTTCACCATCAATACCTTGACCATGTTCGGCATGATCCTGGCCATCGGGCTATTGGTGGACGATGCGATCGTGGTGGTGGAGAACGTCGAGCGGGTCATGGCGGAGGAGCACTTGTCGCCCAAGGAGGCGACCAAGAAGTCGATGGAGCAGATCCAGGGCGCGCTGGTCGGTATCGCCATGGTGCTCTCGGCGGTATTGCTGCCGATGGCTTTCTTCGGCGGCTCCACCGGTGTGATCTACAAACAGTTCTCGATCACCATCGTTTCGGCCATGGCGCTATCGGTACTGGTCGCGCTGATCTTCACCCCGGCATTGTGCGCCACCATGCTCAAGCCGATCGATCCGGAAAAACACGGCCAGCCCAAGCGCGGGTTCTTCGGCTGGTTCAACCGAACCTTCGACCGCAGCGTGGTCAGCTACGAGAACGGCGTGAAGCGCATGGTCACGCACAAGCTGCCGGCGTTCATCGTTTATCTGATCATTTTCGCTGGCATGATCTTCCTGTTCACCCGCATCCCTTCGGCGTTCCTGCCTGAAGAAGACCAGGGCGTCATTTTCGCCCAGGTGCAGACGCCTGCAGGCTCCTCGGCCGAGCGGACGCAGAAGGTCATCGACGAGATGCGCACCTTCCTGCTCGATGGGGAAAACGGCGAAGGCGCGGGTGTGAAGTCGGTGTTCAGTGTCAACGGCTTCAACTTCGCCGGCCGCGGCCAGAGTTCGGGCCTGGCGTTCGTCATGCTCAAACCCTGGGGTGAGCGCGACGCCGAAACGACCGTGTTCAAGATCGCCGAGCGTGCGCAGAAACATTTCGCCAGCTTCCGCGATGCCATGGTCTTCGCCGTAGTTCCGCCTTCGGTATTGGAACTGGGTAACGCATCGGGCTTCGACTTCTACCTGCAGGATCAGGGCGGGGTTGGCCACGAAAAACTGCTCGAGGCACGCAACCAGTTCCTCGGCATGGCTGCCCAGAGCAAGATCCTGGCTGGCGTGCGTCCCAACGGTCTGAACGACGAGCCGCAGTACCAGCTCACCGTGGATGACGAGAAGGCCAGTGCCCTGGGCATCACCTTGTCGACCATCAACCAGACCCTGTCCATCGCTTTGGGCGGTAGCTACGTCAACGACTTCATCGACCGCGGTCGGGTGAAGAAAGTCTATGTACAGGGCGAAGCGGCAGCGCGGATGACCCCTGAAGACTTGAACAAGTGGTACGTGCGCAACGACTCCGGCACCATGGTGCCGCTGTCGGCCATCGCCACCGGCGAGTGGATCTACGGTTCGCCTAAACTGTCGCGCTACAACGGCGTGGCGGCGATGGAAATCCTGGGTACGCCGGCACCGGGCTACAGTTCGGGTGACGCCATGGCCGAGGTCGAGGCGCTGGCGAAGAAGCTGCCGGATGGTATCGGCTATTCGTTCACCGGTCTGTCGTACGAAGAACGTCTGTCCGGCTCTCAGGCCCCAGCGCTCTATGCGATCTCGCTGCTGTTCGTCTTCCTCTGTCTGGCAGCCCTGTATGAAAGCTGGTCGATCCCGATCGCAGTGCTTCTGGTGGTGCCGCTCGGTGTCATCGGTGCGTTGATTGCCACGAGCATGCGTGGCTTGTCCAATGACGTGTTCTTCCAGGTAGGCCTGTTGGTGACGGTGGGGTTGGCGGCGAAGAACGCCATTCTGATCGTCGAGTTCGCCAAGGAACTGCACGAACAGGGCAAGAGCCTGGTCGATGCAGCGGCCGAAGCGTGCCGCATGCGTCTGCGGCCGATCATCATGACGTCCCTGGCGTTCATCCTCGGCGTTGTTCCGCTGGCGATTTCCAGCGGCGCAGGTTCAGGCAGCCAACATGCCATCGGTACCGGGGTGATCGGCGGTATGATCACCGCTACCGTCCTGGCAATCTTCTGGGTGCCGATGTTCTACGTGGCCGTGTCGTCGATGTTCAAGAGCAAATACGACAAGGAACACGAGAAGGACAAGGGCAACGACAAAGCCATCACACACGAAGAGGCTGGCCAATGAGCAAGTCACTGATATCCATCGCTGTCGCCGCCTTCGTGCTCGGCGGCTGCTCGATGATCCCCGAGTACCAGCAGCCTGCCCTGCCAGTGGCCGAGCAGTTCCCGCAAGGCGAGGCCTATGCGCCCGCCGATGCGGCCGAGGTGGCTGCGGCCGAACAAGGCTGGCGACAGTTCTTCACCGACCCGGCGCTCGAGCGCCTGGTGCAGGTGGCGCTGCAGAACAACCGCGACCTGCGCGTGGCGGCCCTGAACATCGAGGCCTACCGGGCGCAGTACCGCATCCAGCGCGCCGATCTGTTCCCGGCCATCAACGCCGACGGCACCGGTACGCGTCAGCGCACGCCGGCCGACCTGTCACAGCTTGGCGAGTCGGGCATCTCCAGCCAGTACGGGGTGACCCTGGGCGTCAGCGCCTATGAACTGGACCTGTGGGGCCGCATCCGCAGCCTCAACGAACAGGCGCTGCAAACCTACCTGTCCAGCGAAGAGGCACGTCGTTCCACGCAGATCAGCCTGGTGGCCAACGTGGCCAATGCCTACCTGACCTGGCAAGCCGACCAGGCGCTGCTGAAGCTGACCCAGGACACCCTGGGCGCCTTCGAACAGAGCCTCAAGCTGACCAGCCGCAGCACCGAAGTGGGCGTGTCCTCGGCCCTGGACCTGAGCCAGGCGCGCACCGCGGTGGAAACCGCACGTGTCAGCCTGGCCCGTTACCAGCGCCAGGTGGCTCAGGACCGCAACAGCCTGACCATGCTGCTGGGCACGCGCATTCCAGTGGACCTGCCCGAGGGCCGTGGCCTGGATGCCGACCTGCTCAGCGAAGTACCTGCAGGCATGCCGTCCCAGCTGCTGACCCGGCGCCCGGACATCCTCGAAGCCGAGCACGCCTTGCTCGCTGCCAACGCCAACATCGGCGCGGCTCGCGCGGCGTTCTTCCCCAGCATCAGCCTGACCGCCAACGCCGGCACGTCGAGCCGCCAGCTGTCCGGTCTGTTCGACGCCGGCTCGGGCAGCTGGTTGTTCTCGCCCAGCATCAGTTTGCCGATCTTCAACGCCGGTGCGCTGCGTGCGAGCCTGGACTACTCGAAGATCCAGAAAGACATCAACGTGGCCAATTACGAGAAGGTCATTCAAACGGCCTTCCAGGAAGTGTCCGACGGCCTCGCTGCACGCAAGACCTACAACGAGCAGTTGCAGGCACAGCGTGACTCGGTGCAGGCCAACCAGGATTACTACCGCTTGGCAGAACGTCGCTATCGGATCGGCATCGACAGCAACCTGACCTTCCTCGATGCGCAGCGCTCGCTGTTCAGTGCCCAGCAATCGCTGATCACCGACAGGCTTTCGCAGCTGACCAGCGAAGTCAATCTGTACAAGGCTTTGGGTGGCGGCTGGTATGAGCGTACAGGCCAGGCCCAGTTGGCCCAGCCAGCACAGGCGCCGAAAAGCTGAAGCGCAACGTTGCATAAAAAAACCACCGCCTGCGGTGGTTTTTTTATGCAGGTCAGGCGGCGACGCGAGAGGAACATGGATGCCCCTGAAGAAAATGTCACACGGGACTGGCCGAAAGTTCAATCTTGAGCAATAGTGGTCTGATGACCAGATAACTGACTTGTTATTAACCAGTTAGTTAGTGTTCGGTTATCGCACGTATTCCCGCGCGGTCGGTTGAATCGGGCGTCACCCCAACGCACCATCCGCGCAACACTTGGAAACATGCATGACCAGCTCGTACAAGCGTGCGTCAATCATAAAATCAATAACAATAGGTTTACCCCATGCGCCAGCACTTCCGTCGTTCACCCCGTCTGTTGCCCAACCTGATTGCGTTGACCGTTGCCACGGCCGCCCTGCCCTCCTTTGCAGCCGAATCCGGCTTCCTGGAAGACGCCAAGGTAGGTCTGAATCTGCGCAACTTCTACTTCAACCGCAATCACACCAACCCGGCTTTCCCGCAGAGCAAGTCCGAGGAATGGACCCAGAGCTTCATTCTCGACGCCAAGTCCGGCTATACCCAAGGCATGGTCGGCTTCGGTGTGGACGTGCTGGGCATGTACTCGGTCAAGCTCGATGGTGGCCGTGGTACCTATGGCACGCAGTTGTTGCCTGTGCATGACGGCAATGACCCGGCCGACGACTTCGGTCGGTTGGGTGTGGCCGCCAAGGCCAAGATATCCAAGACCGTGCTCAAGGTCGGTGAATGGATGCCGGTGCTGCCTATCCTGCGCTCGGATGACGGGCGCTCGCTGCCGCAGACTTTCCAGGGCGGACAGGTCACCTCCCAGGAAATCGACGGCCTGACCCTGTACGGCGGCCAGTTCCGCAAGAACAGCCCGCGCAACGATGCCAGCATGGAGGACATGTTCCTGCAGGGGCGCGCCGGCATCACCTCCGACCGCTTCAACTTCGTCGGTGGCGAATACACCTTCAACGACAAGAACACCTTGGTCGGCCTGTGGAACGCCGAGCTCAAGGACATCTACCAGCAGCAGTACCTGCAGATTCTCCACAGCCAGCCCTTGGGCGACTGGACCCTGGGTGCCAACCTGGGCTTCTTCCATGGCAAGGAGGACGGCAGCGCACGCGCCGGCGATCTGGACAACAAGACCTGGTCGGCGCTGCTGTCGGCCAAGTACGGCAGCAACACCTTCTATGTCGGTCTGCAGAAAGTCACCGGCGACAACGGCTGGATGCGCGTCAACGGCACCAGTGGCGGCACCCTTGCCAACGACAGCTACAACTCCAGCTACGAGAACGCCAAGGAGAAATCCTGGCAGTTGCGCCATGACTTCAACTTCGCCGGCGTCGGTGTACCGGGGCTGACCCTGATGAACCGCTACATCAGTGGCGACAACGTGCACACCGCCACCGTCACCGACGGCAAGGAATGGGGCCGCGAAACCGAACTGGCCTACACCGTGCAGTCGGGCACCTTCAAGAGCCTGAACATGCGCTGGCGCAACTCGACCATGCGTCGCGACTACAGCACCAGCGAGTTCGACGAAAACCGCGTGATCGTCAGCTATCCGTTGAGCATTCTGTAACCCACGCGCCGGTGACGGGCATGCCGCCCGCACCGGCCTGCTCGGGCGTCACTGGCGCGATTCGACACCCAGCTCATCCCAGACCGATTCGGCCAGGTGAAACGTTGCGTTGGCCGCGGGAATGCCACAATAGATGGCGCTCTGCATCAACACCTCCTTGATCTCTTCACGGGTAACGCCATTGCTGGCCGCCGCACGCAAGTGCAGCTTGAGCTCGTCGTTGCGGTTCATGCCGATCAGCATGGCGATGGTGACCAGGCTGCGGGTATGCCGCGGCAGGCCCGGACGGGTCCAGATATCGCCCCACGCATGGCGGGTGATCATCTCCTGGAACTCGCTGTTGAACTCGGTCAGGTTGTTCAGGCTGCGCTCCACGTGCGCCTCGCCCAATACCGCTCGCCTGACTTTGAGCCCTTCGTTGTAGCGTTCTTTTTCGTCCACAGGCGTGCTCCTTCAGCGCAATAGAAATTCGACGACCCGGTGGCTGAACGGCGCACCGATTTCGACATTGGACAGGTGCGCCGCGGCAAACTCGGCGTACTGCGCACCGGCCACCTGCTCGACGATGAATTGCGCGTCGGCGGGCGTGGTTACAGCGTCCTCGGTGCCTGCAATCACCAGCAGTGGTACCTCGATAGCGCCCAACTGCTCGCGGAAATCGGCGTCGCGCACGGCCGCGCAGTTGGCGGCGTAGCCTTGGGGCGAGGTGGCGGCGAGCATGTCGGTGACCCGCCGGGTTTCGTCCGGGTTGGCGTCGGCGAACGCCGGGGTGAACCAGCGCGCGATGGAGGCGTCGCGCAACGACTGCATGGCCGCCTCGCCCTGCCCAAGGACCATTTCGATCCGAGGGTTCCAGACGTCCTGGGTACCGATTTTCGCCGCCGTGTTGCAGATCACCAGCTTGTGCAGGCGCTCGCCAGCGTTGATCCCCAGCCATTGGCCGATCAGGCCGCCCATGGACAGGCCGCAGAAGTGCACCTTGTCCAGTTGCAGGGCATCGAGCAGCGCGAGCACGTCGCCACCCAACTGCTCGATGGTGTAGGTGCCCGGGGTCACCAGGGATCGGCCATGGCCGCGGGTGTCGTAGCGCAGTACCCGGAAATGTTCGGTAAAGGCGGCCACTTGGCCGTCCCACATGTGTCGGTCGGTGCCCAGCGAGTTGGACAGCACCAGTACGGGCTTGTCCTCGGGGCCTTCCAGACTGTAATCGAGTTCGCCGTCGGCGAGTTTTACCTGTGCCACGCTCATCTCCTCACGCATTCAAAAGATCGTGTTCGGCCACCGCCCGCTCGACCCAGACCTGGGCCTGACCCAGGTAGTGCGAGGGGTCGAGCAGACGGTCCAGTTCATTGGCGTCCAAGTGCTCGGTGACCTGCGGCTCGTCGCCGAGCACCGCGCGCAGATGCCGGCCCTGGGCGACCGCCTGCTTGCAGCACTGTTCCAGCACATGATGTGCGCGGTCGCGACCGATCCGCTGGGCCAGCACGATGCTGACGGCTTCTGCCAGCACCAGGCCCTGGGTCAGGTCCAGGTTTGCCCGCATGCGCTCAGCGTCGACCTGCATGCCATCGGCAATGGCCAGGGCCTGCTGCAGCGCGCCGGACACCAGGCAGCAGATTTCCGGCAGGGTCTCCCATTCGGCATGCCACAGCCCCAGGCTGCGCTCGTGTTCCTGCGGCATGGCGCTGAACAGCGTGGCCAGCAGGCCCGGCACCCGGGTGGCGGCGCCGATGAGCACCGCCGCACCGACCGGGTTGCGCTTGTGCGGCATGGTCGAGGAACCGCCCTTGCCCGGTGCGGACGGTTCGAACACTTCCGCCGCCTCGGTCTGCATCAGCAGGCTGATGTCCCGGCCCAGCTTGCCTAGGCTGCCGGCCAACAGACCCAGCACCGAGGCCAGTTCCACCAGTCGGTCGCGCTGGGTATGCCAGGGCTGGTCGGGCAGGTTCAGGTGCAGTTCCTCGGCCAGCGCCTGGGCCACCGGCATGGCTCGATCGCCGAGGGCGGCCAGGGTGCCCGAGGCACCGCCGAACTGCAGGCAGGCAAGCCGCGGCCTGAGCTCGCGCAGGCGTTGACGGCTGCGGGTCAGGGCGCCGAGCCAGCCAGAGATCTTCATCCCCAGGGTGACGGGCGTGGCGTGTTGCAGCCAGGTCCGTCCGGGCATCACCGTGGCCGAGTGGCGACGGGCCTGCTGGCTCAGGGCGTCACCCAGACGCTGCAAGTCGGCTTCGATCAGATCGACTGCCGCCAACAGCTGCAGGACCAGCCCGGTGTCCATCACATCCTGGCTGGTCGCACCCAGGTGCACGTAGCGCTCGGCATCGGCGTCGTTGGCGGCGATGGCCTTGCCGAGCATCTTGACCAAGGGAATGGCTGAATTACCAGCGCTGGCAATGGCCTGCGCCAAGGCCTGGAAGTCGTATAGCTGGGCCTTGCACGCGGCCTCTATGGAGGCGACTGCCGTGCCGGGGATCACGCCGACCCGGGCCTGAGCGCGGGCCAGCGCGGCTTCGAAATCGAGCATGCCCTGCACCCGACCGTGGTCGCAGAAGATCTGGCGCATGGCCGGTGCGGTGAAATAGACATCGAACAACTGATTGTTCGGCGGTTGGCTCATGGAACTCCCCTGCAAGGGCGCGCCAGCGATGGCGCACCCTTGGGCTTAATGGTCGGTATGCAGGTACTTGGGCTGCTTGGGCAAACGCAGGCTGAACAGGAACGCGATGGCCATCATCACCGTGACGTACCAGTAGAACGCGTTTTCGTTGCCCATGTTCTTCAGGTTCAAGGCGACGAACTCCGCCGATCCGCCAAACACCGCGTTGGCCACCGCGTAGGCCAGGCCGACGCCCAGGGCGCGCACTTGCGGCGGGAACATCTCGGCTTTGACCAGGCCACTGATCGAGGTGTAGAAGCTGACGATGGCCAGGGCCAGGGTGATCAGCACGAAGGCCAGGAACGGGCTGGTAACGGTTTTCAATGCCATGAGGATCGGCAGGGTGCACAAGGTGCCGAGCCCGGCGAACCAGAGCATCGAGGTGCGCCGGCCGATGCGGTCGGCGAGCATGCCGAACAGCGGCTGCATGCACATGTAGAGGAACAGCGCGCCGGTCATGATCAGGCTGGCGGTCTTGGCGTGCATGCCCGCCGTGTTGACCAGGTATTTCTGCATGTAGGTGGTGAAGGTGTAGAAAATCAGCGAGCCGCCGGCGGTGTAGCCCAATACGGTGATGAAGGCCGCGCTGTGGTTCTTGAACAGCCCGGCGATGCTGCCGGCGTCCTTGTCGTTGCGTGTTTCGGCGGTGCTGGTTTCCTTCAGCGTACGGCGCAACAACAGCGAGATGATCGCGGCCACGGCACCGACGAAAAACGGAATGCGCCAGCCCCAGGCCCGCAGTTCATGCTCGTCGAGAAACTGCTGAAGAATGACCACGGTCAGCACGGCCAGCAGTTGCCCGCCGATCAACGTCACGTACTGGAACGACGCGAAGAAACCACGCTGACCGCGCAGGGCGACTTCGGACATGTAGGTCGCCGTGGTGCCGTATTCACCGCCTACCGACAGCCCCTGGAACAGCCGGGCCAGCAGCAGGATGATCGGCGCCCAGACGCCGATGGTGGCGTAGGTCGGCAGGCAGGCGATCACCAGCGAGCCGGCGCACATCATCAGCACCGAGATCATCATGGAGTTCTTGCGGCCGTGCTTGTCGGCGACGCGGCCAAACAGCCAGCCACCGATCGGCCGCATCAGAAAGCCTGCGGCGAACACCCCGGCGGTGTTGACCAGTTGCACGGTTGGATCGTCGGAAGGAAAGAAGGCTGGCGCGAAATAGATGGCGCAGAAGGCGTAGACATAAAAGTCGAACCACTCCACCAGGTTGCCCGATGAAGCGCCGACGATGGCAAATATGCGCTTCTTGCGCTCCTCACCGGTGTAATGAACTGTTGTCATGTTTTAGTTCTCATTGAGGTCGGTAAAGGCTAGACATAACCTGTTACAACCCCAGGCACAAGGTGATTGGCTGTCTGGGAGGTTGAGGGTTGGCTTTAGGGCCTCTTCGCGGGCAGAGCCCGCTCCCACAAAGTCTCCAAGTGACTCCACACTTCTGTGGGAGCGGGGCGGGCGGCGAGCCCTCTGCCCGCGAAGAGGCCGGTGAAGCCCCTCAAACCCGCTCGATCGCCAACGCCAGCCCCTGCCCTACCCCCACACACATCGTCGCCAGCCCGCGCTTGCCGCCACTTTTTTCCAACTGGTGCAGCGCGGTCAGCACCAGCCGCGCGCCGCTCATGCCCAGCGGGTGGCCCAAGGCAATCGCCCCACCGTTGGGATTGACCTGCGCCGCGTCGTCCGCCAGCCCCAGCTCGCGCAGCACGGCCAGGCCCTGGCTGGCGAACGCTTCGTTGAGCTCGATCACGTCGAAGTCCTCGACGGTCAGGTTCAGGCGTTCGAGCAATTTGCGCACCGCCGGTACCGGACCGACGCCCATGACCCGCGGTGCTACGCCGGCACTGGCCATGCCCAGCACCCGGCCACGCGCCGTCAGGCCATGCTTCTGCACTGCCTCGGCACTGGCGAGAATCATTGCGGCGGCGCCGTCGTTGACACCCGAAGCATTGCCTGCGGTCACGCTCTTGTCGGCGCCGTTGACCGGCTTGAGCCTGGCCAGGGTTTCCAGGGTGGTATCGGCACGTGGATGCTCGTCCTGCTCGACCACGGTTTCGCCCTTCTTGCCCGGAATGCGCACCGGTACGATTTCTTCGGCGAAGAAGCCCGCTGCCTGGGCAGCAGCGGTGCGCTGCTGACTGCGCACGGCGAAGGCGTCCTGGTCCTCACGGGAGACCCGGTAATCGTCGGCCACGTTATCGGCCGTCTGCGGCATCGCATCCACGCCATAGTGGGCTTTCATCAGCGGGTTGATGAAGCGCCAACCGATGGTGGTGTCTTCCAGCTTCATGTTGCGGGAGAACCCGGCATCGGCCTTGCCCATGACGAAAGGCGCGCGTGACATCGATTCAACGCCACCGGCAATCGCCAGCTCCATTTCACCACTGGCGATGGCGCGGAACGCTGTGCCCACCGCGTCCATGCCCGAGGCGCACAAGCGGTTGAGGGTCACGCCGGGCACGCCCTCGGGCAACCCGGCCAGCAGCAGTGCCATGCGCGCCACGTTGCGGTTGTCTTCGCCCGCCTGGTTGGCACACCCCATGAACACTTCGTCGACCTGCGCCCAATCCACCGTCGGGTTGCGCTCGAGCAACGCCTTGATCGGTACGGCGGCGAGGTCATCGGCACGAACGTTGGCCAGGCTGCCACCAAAGCGACCAATCGGTGTACGCACCGCATCGCAAATGAATACGTCACGCATCATGCTTCTCCCGGTGCCTGGCCGTGGGCGGCCGCAGTGCGGGCCTCCAATGCGCGCAGGGCGTCCAGTTCGGTGGCGTCGGGCTCGGCCGTGGTCTGCACGTCGTCGGCGAAGCGGACCGGCCAGCCAGTGGCCGCGCTGATCTGCTCGCGGGTCACGCCGGGGTGAATGGAGGTGACCACGAATTCGTTGGAACCGGCTTCAGGTTCCATGATGCACAGGTCGGTGATGATCCCCACCGGCCCCTGTCCCGGCAGGCCCAGGCGCTTGCGTGACTCGCCGCCTTCACCGTGGCCGACCGAGGTGACAAAATCGAGCTTCTCGACGAAGCTGCGGTGCGACTGCTTGAGAATGATCAACACGCTCTTGGCGGAACCGGCGATTTCCGGCGCCCCACCAGCGCCCGGAAGGCGGACCTTGGGCTGGTGGTAGTCGCCCACCACCGTGGTGTTGATGTTGCCGAAACGGTCGACCTGGGCGGCGCCGAGGAAGCCGACATCGATGCGTCCGCCTTGCAGCCAGTAGCGAAAGATTTCACCGGTGGGCACGACGGTGTCGGCGGTTTCCGCCAGCTCGCCATCGCCGATGGACAAGGGCAGCACAGTGGGTTTAGCGCCAATCGGACCGGATTCGTAGATGAGCACCACGTCCGGCGAGGAGGTCAGACGGGCCAGGTTGGCGGCCTTGGACGGCAAGCCGATGCCGACGAAGCAGACCGCACCGTTGCGCAGGCGCCGCGCGGCGGCGACGGTCATCATTTCATTGGTGGAGTAAGTCATGGGGTCACCTGCGCTGCGCTGGCCAGTTTGGCCCGGTATTCGCTGAAGTCCTGGGTGCCGCGGATGTAGGTGTCGATCCAGGCGGTAAAGGTCTGCCGGTCTCGCGCGATAGGGTCCCAGGCCTGGTAGAACACGTTGTCGCGCTCGGTGTAGCCGTGGGCGTAGGACGGATGTGCCCCACCCGGTACGTGGCAGACCGCAGTCAGTGCCCAGGTTGGCAGTACACAGGCGTTCATGGGGGCCTGCAGGTCGTCGACGATTTCCTCCACCGTGACGATGCAGCGCTTGGCGGCCAAGGCGGCCTCCTTCTGCACGCCGAGGATGCCCCACAGCAGTACGTTGCCCTTGCGGTCGGCTTTCTGCGCATGGATCACCGTGACATCGGGGCGCACCGACGGCACCGCTGCCAGCACTTCGCCGGTGAAGGGGCAGGTAACTGTCTTGATCAGCGGGTTGACCTTGGGCAGATCGGAGCCGGCGTAGGCCCGCAGGACCGCGAACGGAAGACCCGAGGCACCCGCCACGTAGGCATTGGCCAGGTCGGCATGGCTGTGTTCTTCGATCTCCAGCGGCTGGGGCCACTGCTTCTCGACGGCATCGCGCAGCCGATGCAGCGAACCGACACCGGGGTTGCCGCCCCACGAGAAGATCAACTTGCGAGCGCAACCGGCGCCGATCAACTGATCGTAGATCAGGTCGGGGGTCATGCGGACCAGCGTCAGGTCTTTCTTGCCTTGACGAATGATCTCGTGACCTGCAGCGGTTGGAATCAGGTGGGTGAAGCCTTCGAGCGCGATGGTGTCGCCATCGTTGACGAATTGCTTCACCGCATCGGTAAGCGACAGGATTGCAGCCATGTGGGCAGGACTCCTCGATACTGTGAGCCATCTTGTTTGAATGAAGCTGGCATACAGGTTAGGACGCCAGCCCCTCACGAACAATCCGATTATCGACTATTCGTTCGATAATCGAACTGTTCAGCGGCATGCTTCAGGTAGCGTCGGCGTGGCTGACCCGGCTCTTGATCAACAAGGCCACGGTGGCCAGCACGGCAGGGACGACCAGCGCAGTCAGTACCTGCTCGAAATTCCAGCCCAGGCCGAGCAGTGTCGCGCCCATCCAGGCGCCCAGGATCGCGCCGAAACGACCGATGCCCAGCATCCACGACACACCAGTGGCGCGCCCCTGCGTCGGGTAGAACCGCGCGGCCAGCGACGGCATCGCCGACTGCGCACCGTTGACGCACATCCCGGCGATCAGCACCAACGTCGCCAGCACTGTGATGTTGCCCAGGCTTTGCCCCACTGCGTAGGCGAATACGCCAGCCAGCAGGTAGAACGTGGCAATGACTTTGTGCGGGTTGAAACGGTCCATCGCCCAGCCCACGCCCACGGCACTCAGTACGCCGCCGAACTGGAACAGCGCGCCGATGAAGGCGGCCTGCTCGAGGCTCGCGCCGCTGTCGCGCATCAGCGTCGGCAGCCAGCTGGTCAACAGGTAGACGATCACCAGGCCCATGAAGTAAGTCAGCCAGAGCAGCAAGGTGCCGGCACGGTAGGTGCCCGAAAAGATCACCGCCAGGACGTTGCTCGCTTTGACGGTTTTCTGTTCGGGCACGCTGAAACGCTCGGCCCGCGCCACTTGCTCAGGGTCGATCGGTGCAAGGGTGCGACGGATTTTTTCCACGCTTTTGTTGCGTACCACCAGGTACCGCGCCGACTCGGGCAGCCAGACCATCAGCACCACCGCCAGCAACAGCGGCAACACCCCGCCGAGCAACAGCAGGCTGTGCCAACCGAAGGCAGGAATCAGCTTGGCGGACATGAACCCGCCACCGGCCATGCCCAGGTTGAAACCGCAGAACATGCTGGTCACCAGCAGCGAGCGAAAGCGTTCAGGGGTGTATTCGGACAACAATGTGGTGGCGTTGGGCATACCCGCACCTAGTCCCAACCCGGTGAGAAAGCGCAGGATCAGCAGTTGATCGACGTTGCTGCTGTAGGCCGATGCCAGGCTGAACCCGCCAAACACCAGCACTGCCCCAACCAGCACCAGCTTGCGCCCGAAGCGGTCGGCCAAGGGCCCGGAGCCCAGCGCGCCGAACACCATACCAATGAGCGCGGCACTCATCACCGGCCCGAGGCTGGCCCGGTCGATGCCCCACTCCTGCGACAGCGCCGGCGCGATGAAGCCCATGGCGGCGGTGTCCAGGCCATCCAGAAAGACGATCAGGAAACACAGGATGACCACACGCCATTGGTAGCGCGACAGCGGTCGGTCGTTGATCAGGGTCTGCACATCCAGGCACACCCCTGCAGCGTTGGCAGGTCTGTTCATTATTGTTCTTGTCATTGTAGTTATTGGGGAAAGACGGGCACATCGACACATGCCTGAGCAGTCGATGCGATGGACATTAGTCAGCCCGCCCCGGCCCGGTCAATCGGACGCCTGCAGATGTGTGCGGTCACCGCACACTGCAATGCCGCGCGGGCCTGCACGGTTCAAGCGAACAGTTGCGCACTCAAGTCGCGACTTGCCGCCAGCATGATCGGCAGGAAGCGTTGCTCCAGTTCCGCCCGTGTCACCCGCCCGGCGTGGGTGCTGACGTTGAGCGCGGCCAGCACCTGCCCCGATGCGTCGTACACCGGCACGGCAATTGAACGCAGGCCCTGTTCCAGCTCCTGATCGACGATGCACCACCCCTGCTGGCGGACCCGCTCCAGACATTCGAGAAGCGTTACCTTGCTGGTCAAGGTGCGGCTTGTCTTGGGTGCAAGGTCGGTGTGCTGCAGGTATTCGTGCAAAGAGGCGTCGTCGAGCGCGGCGAGCAATATACGGCCCATGGAGGTGCAATACGCCGGCAGCCGGCCGCCCACCGACAGGTCCACGGAGATCAGCCGTTGGGTCGTGGCCGAGCGTGCGATGTAGAGAATGTCGTCGCCTTCGAGGGTGGCCATGTTGCAGGCTTCGTGCAACTGCTCGCTCATGCGATCCAGGTACGGTTGTGCCGACACCGCCAGGGGCGTGGATGACAGGTAGGCATGCCCCAGGGTCAGGACCTTGGGCAGCAGCGAATAGGTGCGCCCATCGGTGGTGGCGTAGCCCAACTTGATCAGCGTATGCAGGCAGCGCCTTACGGCGGCGCGCGGAATTTCGGTGCGGTGGCTGATCTGCGCAATGGTCAGGTGTCGCTTGCGCTCCTGGAACGCCTGCACCACCGCCAGCCCGCGGGCCAACGAGGTCATGAAGTCGGGATCACCGGTAAACGCCTGGATACGCTTGGCCGGCGATGCGACGATCGGCGGAGCCAGAGAGCTGAACGCCGTTCGCTGAGGCGCTGTCGAGCCTGCCGGTGGAGTGTGTTCGTTCATCGTACTGCCCTCTGGATGCTTCGGAACCTATCGAGGGCGATTATCGAACCAGCGGGCGATAATCGCAAACCTGCAGCATGGGGGCTTAGTGGGCCGTGCTGAAACTTATCGCTGTTTTCGCTTTCTCAACCCTGTATCGAGTGACGCGATACCTATTCGAGAACAGGCCTGCGTGCCCCGTTGACGCCGCGACTCGCTACAATGCGGTCGCCGACCGGCATGTCGCTTATGAAGCCCTATCAGCGGTTTCAATTTTCCAATTATCAGAGTATTGAATGTGACGAAAGACGAACTGCGCGCGCAACTGGAGCGCCAGGAACAACGTTACAAGGAAGTCTACGGTGGCGAGATCACCACTTACGCCGCTCAGCCGGAACCCGAACGCAAGCCATGGCGCAAACGCGCCAGCATTGTCGACCTGGCGTTTCAGGAAGAAATCCAGAAGATCGAAAAAGACCTGCAACAACAGAACGCCTGACACTGACGTGGCCTGGTGCGCTGCGCACGCCAGGCCACGTCAATTGCCTTCAAAAATGCGTCACTGGACGACAGATTTCATACGCTTGTTTGAATTATTCCGGGCAATGTGCAAGACCCTGCCCTTGAGTGATAGCCCGAATTTTCGGGGCTAAGGTCCCTGCTGCAAAGGCGCCAGCCTCTGCCACTGCCTGCCGCGCATTGGAAAAGCGGACCCACCGGTCAGCGCCTGGGGGGTCATAACGCGTCGATTTCTGGCATAATCGCGCCCCCTCAATGGCCCGGTCACAAAACCTTCATGATCGAATTATTCAGCGCACTGGATGCGTGGGTGTTGGTCAGCCTGTTCTTAGCGCTGGCGTTTGTTCTCACCTTCGAATTCATCAACGGCTTTCATGACACCGCCAATGCGGTGGCCACAGTCATCTACACCAAGGCGATGCCGCCGCACCTGGCCGTGTTCCTGTCCGGTATCTTCAACTTCCTCGGCGTGCTGCTGGGCGGCGTCGGCGTGGCCTACGCGATCGTCCACCTGCTGCCGGTGGAGTTGCTGATCAACGTCAACACCGGGCATGGCCTGGCCATGGTGTTCTCGCTGCTGGCCGCGGCCATTACCTGGAACCTGGGCACCTGGTATTTCGGCATTCCAGCTTCGAGTTCGCACACCCTGATCGGCTCGATCCTGGGTGTGGGTCTGGCCAATGCCTTGATCAACGACATCCCCTTGGGCGATGGCGTCAACTGGCAGAAGGCAATCGATATCGGCGCCTCGCTGGTGTTCTCGCCCATCGCCGGCTTCGTGGCCGCGGCCCTGGTGCTGATCGGCCTGAAATGGTGGCGTCCGGCGTCCAAGATGCACAAGACTCCGGAGCAGCGCCGCAAGCTGGACGACAAGAAGCATCCGCCGTTCTGGAATCGGCTGGTGCTGGTGTTGTCGGCCATGGCCGTGAGTTTCGTGCACGGTTCCAACGATGGCCAGAAGGGCATTGGCCTGATCATGCTGGTGTTGATCGGTATCGTCCCGCAACAGTTCGTGCTGGACCTGAACGCGACCACCTACCAGATCGAGCGTACCCGCGACGCTACCCAGCACCTGAGCCAGTTCTACCAGCGCAACCAGGCCACCCTGGGTGAGTTCCTGGCGTTGGGCAAGGCTCAGCAAGGCGATCTGCCGGAGAAATTCAGCTGCAACCCGCAGCAGACCGAACCTACCATCGCAGCGCTGCTGAGCACGCTTGAAGGTGTTGCCGACTACCATTCGCTGGCAGCCGAACGTCGCATCGAAGTGCGTCGCTACCTGCTCTGCCTGGATGACACGGCGAAAAAGGTTGGCAAGCTGCCAGCGCTGGAACCTCGCGAGAAATCCGATCTCGAGAAGCTGCGCAAAGACCTGACCGCCACTACCGAATATTCGCCGTTCTGGGTAATCCTGGCGGTGGCCCTGGCCTTGGGCACCGGCACCATGGTCGGCTGGAAACGCGTAGTGCTGACCATCGGCGAAAAAATCGGCAAGCAGGGCATGACCTACGCCCAGGGCATGTCGGCGCAGATCGTTACCGCTTGCGCCATCGGCGCGGCCAACGTGTTCAGCCTGCCCGTGTCGACCACGCATATCCTGTCTTCAGGCGTGGCCGGCACCATGGTAGCCAACAAGAGTGGGCTGCAAGGTGGCACGGTCCGCACGATCATGCTGGCATGGGTGTTGACTCTGCCCGCCTCCATGGGCCTGGCGGCTGGACTGTTCTGGTTGGCGAGCCAACTGGTCGGGTAAGCACCGAGCGACCGCTGCAAAAAAAGGCGCCCGCGGGCGCCTTTTTGCATGGCCGGCAAAACCCTCTACGCTATTTGCGCTTGCTGCCGCCGAGCAAAGACCCCATCAAACCGCGAACCAACTGGCGACCGAACTGGTTGGCAGCCTGGCGCATCGCCGACTTCAATGCCTGCCCCGCAGCGCCACTGAGAAACTCACCGGCCTTGTCGGCCAGGCTTGGCGCGAGCGGCTGTACGGGGTCGGCGGCGGGCGCCAGTTTGCGCGCGGTCAGCAGTTCATAGGCGGACTCGCGATCCACGGGCTGATCGTAGCGCCCGGCCAGTGCGGAGCCGCGAACCACGGCGGCCCGCTCGGCATCCGTCAGCGGACCGATACGCGACTGCGGCGGCGCGATCGAGACACGCCGGACCATCGCCGGGGTGCCTTTCTCTTCCAGCGTTCCGACCAAGGCCTCGCCGGTGCCCAGCTCGGTGAGCACCGCCAGGCTGTCGAACGCGGGGTTGGGGCGGAAACCTTCGGCAACCGCCTTGAGCGCTTTCTGCTCTCGAGCGGTGAACGCCCGCAGACCGTGCTGGATGCGCAAGCCGAGCTGGGCCAGTACCGCATCGGGCAGGTCACTGGGCGACTGGGTGACGAAGTACACGCCGACGCCCTTGGAGCGGATCAGTCGCACCACTTGCTCCAGGCGATCTTGCAGGGCCTTGGGTGTGCCGTTGAACAACAGGTGGGCTTCGTCGAAAAACAGTGCCAGCAACGGCTTGTCGGCATCGCCGCGCTCGGGCAATTGCTCGAACAGCTCAGCCAGCAGCCACAGCAGGAACGTGGCGTAGACTTTCGGCGCCTCGTGCACCAGGCGGCTGGCGTCGAGCAAATGGATGCGACCACGGCCGTCGGCGTCCGGGTGCAGAATGTCTTCCAGGCGCAACGCCGGCTCACCGAACAGCGCCTCGGCGCCCTGCTGCTCCAGCGTGGCAAGGCGGCGCAACAGGGCCTGGCTCGAGCCCGTGGTCATCAGCGCGCTGTCGTCACCGAGCAGCTCTGGGTTGTCCCGGAGGTGGTTGAGCAGCGCCTTGAGATCCTTGAGGTCGAGCAGCAGCAAGCCTTCGCGGTCGGCTACCTTGAAGGCGGCGTACAGCGCGGACTGTTGGCTGTCGGTGAGTTCCAGCAAGCTGCCCAGCAGCAGCGGTCCCATTTCGCTCAGCGTGGTACGCAACGGATGGCCGGATTGCCCATGGATGTCCCAGAGGGTGACCGGACAGGCCTGAGCGCGGTAATCCAGCCATGGCATCTGCGCAATCCGCTCGGCGATCTTGCCCTGCGGATTGCCGCTGGCGCCGAGGCCGCACAGATCGCCTTTGATATCGGCGGCAAACACCGCCACTCCGGCCTCGCTGAAAGCCTCGGCCAGGCGCTGCAGGGTGACCGTCTTGCCGGTTCCGGTGGCGCCGGCAATCAAACCGTGGCGGTTGGCCAGGCGCAGGTCCAGGCCCACTGGCTCACCGCTGGAATCGGCACCGAACAATACGTGTCGGGCATCCGTCATCTTGCACCTCTGCTGTTATTCAATGAAGCATGGCCCAGCGTAATGCCAAATCGGCCGGTGTGCAGGAAAAAATCCTGGGTGAATCAGTGCCGGCCTCTTCGCGGGCAGAGCCCGCTCCCACAGGGCAAGAGGGGTGTTCCCTGTGGGAGCGGGCTCTGCCCGCGAAGAGGCCCCTGTCACAAGAATGGCAAGTGTTCCTTGTGGGAGCGGTGCTCTGCCCGCGAAGAGGCCCCTGTCACAAGAATGGCAGGTGTTCCCTGTGGGAGCGGGGCTCTGCCCGCGAAGAGGCCCCTGTCACAAGAATGGCAGGTGTTCCCTGTGGGAGCGGGGCTCTGCCCGCGAAGAGGCCCCTGAGTGCACACATGACCCACTGATCTAACCGCGAACCCAAGTCGCTGACGAATCGCCCCGACGCGGCTATCATCTCGCCCACGACGGCCCGACGCCGGCCCATACGGACTCTTCCATGCAGTGCAATCGCCTTTCCCCTCTCGCGAACCTCGCGACGACTCGCCAACCATGAGTCGAATGCTGTGGCTGGTTCTGATCATCGCCGTAGCCGTGCTGATTCCCGTGCTCATGGGCGGCAGCGAAATGCTTCAGCGCCTGCGTGGGTTCTCGCTGCTCCTGCTGCTGGGCATGTTCGGCATGATCTGCGTCGGCTGGGTGGTGAATGCCATGCGCCTGCGCTTGCTGCTGGCCGAGCAGGCGGCACGCATCGGTCGGCTGAAGACGGTTGCCGTAGTGATGGCGGCCGAGTTCGCCTATTGCGCGACCCCAGGCGGCAGCGGCGCACCACTGACCCTGCTGGCCTTGCTGGGACGCCAGGGCATCGGCGCGGCCAAGACCAGTGCCGTGTTTGCCATGGACCAGCTCAACGACCTGATGTTCTTCTTCTTCGCCCTGCTGTGCATTCTGGTCTACGCGCTGTTTCACAACCTCAGCCAGGCACTGGAAAGCATGCTGCTGGCCAGCGGGATTCTGATGACGGGCGCGTTGATAGCATGCGCGGTACTGGCGCGCTATCACCGCCCGGTGATCAAGATCAACGGACGGTTCCTGCGACTGCTGCGCATCAAGCCCGCCACGCGGCGGCGCTTGGCGCGCAAGCTGCTGCATTTCCTTGACGCCTTCGCTGACAACTTCCGCCTGCCGCGCCGCGTGCTTGCCCAGGTGTTCGCCTTGACCTGCGTGCACTGGACGCTGCGCTACAGCGTGCTGTATTTCACTTTGCAGGGGCTGGGCAGCGAGGTGGACTGGGCATGGAGCTTCCTGATCCAGATGCTGGCCCTGAGCGCCGGCCAGTTCAGCCTGTTGCCCGGCGGTGCGGGCGCCGCCGAGCTGGCCTCGGCTGCCCTGCTGGCGCCCATGGTTGGCAAGTCGACCGCTGCCGCTGCCATTCTGATCTGGCGGCTGGTCACCTACTACTTCTACCTGATCGCCGGCGGCCCGGTGTTCGTCGCGCTGCTGGGCAAGCCCTTGCTCAACAAGCTGCTGCGGGCCCGCCAGGCTTGACCGCGGCGGGCGTGTCGACGTCGCTGGCAGGCTCGGCCTGCTGCTGCTCCCGCAACTGCTGCGCCCACAACGCCTCGGCACCGGGAAAATCGGTGCCGTGCTCCTCGCTCAGCGCCTCGGGATCGTAGCGGCTCGCACAGCCCGCACCGAGCACCGGCAACGGCTTGGCACTGGCCTTGTCGCGCGGCTCGCCCATGCTCAGCTGAATACCACGGTCTTGTTGCCGTGCACCATTACACGGTCTTCCAGGTGATAGCGCAGGCCACGGGCCAGGACCATCTTCTCGACATCGCGACCGAAGCGCACCATGTCGTCGATGCTGTCGCTGTGGCTGACGCGAACCACGTCCTGCTCGATGATCGGGCCGGCGTCCAGTTCTTCGGTGACATAGTGACAGGTGGCACCGATCAGTTTCACGCCGCGCAGCGAGGCCTGGTGATAAGGCTTGGCACCGACGAAAGACGGCAGGAAGCTGTGATGGATGTTGATGATCTTGCCGGCATAGGCCTGGCATAACTGCGGCGGCAGAATCTGCATGTAGCGCGCGAGCACCACCACGTCAGCCTGGTGCTGATCGACCAGGCGCGAGACTTCCGCGAACGCCGGCTGCTTGTCCTGAGGGTCGACGGGCACATGGTAGTAGGGAATGCCGTGCCATTCGACCATGCTGCGCAGGTCGTCGTGGTTGGACACCACGCAGGCGATGTCGCAGTCCAGCTCGTTGCTGTGCCAGCGGTGCAGCAGGTCGGCCAGGCAGTGGGATTCGCGGCTGGCCATGAGCACCACGCGCTTCTTCTGTGCGGTGTCGGTGACTCGCCATTCCATGCCGAACTCTTCGGCGATGGGCGCGAAGGCTTCGCGGAAGGCGTCGATGTCGAACGGGAGGGTGTCGGCACGAATTTCGTGGCGCATGAAGAACCAACCGTTCTGGTCATCGGAGTGGTGGTTCGATTCGGTGATCCAGCCATTGTGGGACGCCAGGAAATGGCTGACTTTGGCAACGATGCCAACGCGGTCCGGGCAAGCGGTCACCAGCCGAAAAGTGCGCATGTATTCAAACTCCAGAAACTTCGCAAAGGGCGCCATTCTAGCGGCTGACGGGCAAACCTGCAGTATTGATTGCAGCCTTTCAAGCCTGGCACAAACCCGCCTTGCTTGACGCAGCGAAGCGCCAGCGCACTGTCGATGCGTTCACAGGTATTAAATAGATCTCGCCAGTAATGACATGAAAAATCATTCACCTGAATGTTGCAGGCAACGCCGGCAGCGAAGCAGTGTTTGCGTTAAATGTTTACTTGGCCTCGGGGGATGCTTATTATCACGACACTGTTTCCACTGACACTTGCATTACCGAGGTATGACCATGTCCCTGATCAACGAATATCGCGCAACCGAAGAAGCCATCAAAGAGCTCCAGGCACGCTTGAAGAACCTGTCCGAAGACGACAAATTGCAGACCGAATTGGAATTCGAAGGCAAATTGCGCACCCTGATGGGTGAATACCAGAAATCGCTGCGCGACATCATTGCGCTGCTGGACCCGGAAGCCAAGTTGAACAAGGCACCGCGCCCCACCACTGGCAAAGTTACCGGTACCAAGCGCGCGCGCAAGGTCAAACAATACAAGAACCCGCACAACGGTGAAGTCATCGAAACCAAGGGCGGCAACCACAAGACCCTGAAAGAATGGAAAGCCAAATGGGGTGGTGATGTGGTCGAGAGCTGGGCCAGTTTCCTCGGCTGATCGCTACATCGTTTGGATCGCAGTCTGTCAATCACAGCCTGTAGATAAAACAACGCCAGTCCTGCGACTGGCGTTTTTCATGGCCGCGACTTCAACTCAAGTCGGCAGCAGGCCCAGGCGCGCCGCCAGCGCCTGTGCGTAGGCTTGCCAGTGGCGCAACACCTGGGTCTGCAGCGGATCGGCCTTGGCCATGCATTCGGCCAGCGCGACATTGAAGCCTTGCAAAGTATTGGGCGCGCCCAATTGTGGATCACTCAAGCGCTGTTGACAGAATTGCAACCAACGCTGTGTTTCAAGAGGATTCAGGGTATGCGGAAAGTTACGCGCCCTGTAGCGAAACAACAGTTCAGGCAGTCGCTCGTCATCGAATATCCAATGCGCAGTGGCCAACTGTTCTGGATCCAATGTACGAATCCGTTCGCACAATAACCGGTCGCGGTCACCGATGAACCCGTCGTACAACTGTTGTTCTGGATCGACACTCTCGGAAAACGCTTGCGCTTGATACAACGGTGGCAATTTGTATTGCCAGTGCGGTTGAGCATCGCACAAGCGCATTGCCCGAGCTTGATAAAGCGACTTGTCGAGATTGAGGCGCTGCCAATCCTCCTCACGCAATACGCCGAGCGGGGCTATTACCGGGCAGCGATTGATGTGCAGAAGTTTCAAAGGCAATGGCGCCTCGCCTTCAGCGAGGTCCTGCCGGCGCTTGTACAGACGCTCTTGCAATATTTCGATACTTTGCTCGATCAACGGCTGCGGATCGTGAGCCAAGTCATAGACAATCAAGGCATTGCGATTCTTTGGATGCCAAGCCAACGGCATCACCACTGCGGCATAGCGTCGCGCTGCGCCGAATTGCCCGGAAACATGTACCAGGGGCTGCAACAACTGGATATTTTCCTGCACCCGTTGTTTGCCACGCAATTGGAACAGCCAGTCGTAGAGCCGGGGTTGGCGCTGACGGATCAAGCGTGCCAGGGCAATGGTGGCACGAACGTCAGACAAGGCGTCATGCGCCTGGCCATGGTCGATGCCGTTGGCGGCCGTGAGCAACTCCAGGCGCATGCTCGCCCGTCCGTCCACCTGCGGCCAGTGGATGCCCTCGGGGCGCAGCGCATAGGCAGCGCGGACCACGTCAATCAAGTCCCAACGACTGTTGCCACCTTGCCACTCGCGACCGTAAGGGTCGAAGAAGTTGCGATAGAGGCTGTAGCGGGTCATTTCATCATCGAAGCGCAAGCTGTTGTAGCCGGCCCCGCAGGTACCGGGCATCGCCAGTTGGGCGTGGACCCGGGTCATGAAATCGGCCTCGCTCAGGCCGCGATCGGCCAGGCGCTCCGGAGTGATGCCGGTGATCATGCAGGCTGCCGGATGCGGCAGAATGTCGTCACTGGGCTGGCAGTACAGGTTGACCGGCGCCGCGATCTCGTTAAGGTCTGCATCGGTGCGGATGCCGGCGACCTGCAAGGGCCGATCGCAGCGCGGATTGATACCGGTGGTTTCGTAGTCGTACCAGAAAATGCTGGAAGTCACTGAGGTGTCCTGTGCGCAGTTGCGCGACAGTGTAGAGCCCTGCCCCGCATGAGGCCACGGTTGTCGGGCAGCGTCAGCCCCGGCGCCGAAAGACCGCCACGCTGAGGCGATCCATCCAGCCGAAAATGCGTTGCTGGACCCGCCCCCAGAACGGTCGACGGCGCCAGTCGGCCAGGCTGACTTCATGGCTGGCGGCGAAGTCGGTGATGAAGCTGCGCTGCACCGCCTCGGTCAGGCTGGGGTCCAGCGCTTCGAGGTTGGCTTCCAGGTTGAAGCGCAGGTTCCAATGGTCGAAGTTGCACGAGCCGACACTGACCCAGTCGTCGATCAAGACCATTTTCAAGTGCAGAAAACAGGGCTGGTACTCGTAGATCTTGACCCCCGCCTTGAGCAACTTCGGGTAGTAGTTGTGCCCGGCGTACCGCACCGATGGGTGGTCGGTGCGCGGACCGGTGAGCAACAGCCTGACGTCGATGCCGCGACTGGCGGCGCGGCGCAGCGAGCGACGGACCTTCCAGGTGGGCAGAAAATACGGTGTCGCCAGCCAGATGCGACGCTGCCCGCTGTTCAGCGCGCGCACCAGAGACTGCAGGATGTCTCGATGTTGCCGGGCATCGGCGTAGGCAACCCGACCCAGCCCCTGGCCGCCGTCGGGCATGGGCGGTACGCGTGCCAGGCCAAAGTGGGTCGGCGGACGCCACGCGGTGCGCCTGAGGTTGGCGCGCCATTGGCGGTCGAACAGCATCTGCCAGTCGGCGACCAAGGTGCCGGTCATGGCCACCATCACCTCATGCCATTCGCTGACACTTTCATTCGGCTGCCAGAACTCATCGGTAACGCCAGTGCCGCCGACCATCGCCCATTGCTGGTCCACCAGCAACAGTTTACGGTGGTCGCGGTAGAGGTTGCGCACGCCCCGGCGCCAACTGATCGGGTTGTAGAAACGCAGTTCCACCCCGACGTCGGTCAACTGCGCGCGCAGTTCTGCGGTGAAGGCCAGCGAGCCGTAGTGGTCGAACAGGCAGCGCACATGCACGCCCCGTGCAGCTGCCGCGTGCAGCGCCTGGACCACGGCCTGGGCACAGGCGCCGGCCTCCACCAGGTACAGTTCCAGATCGATCGTGTGCTCGGCCTGGCCGATGCGTTCGAGCATGCGCGGGAAGAACTGCGGCCCGTCGATCAGCAACTCGAATTCGCTGCTCTCGCGCCATTGAAACACCGGCCCGCCCATGTCAGCGCCCCTGCATGACAGATGAGGTCGCTTGCAAGCCGTTCAATTCGCGCATGGGCAGTCCTGTAACCAAGTGGATGAAGAGGCCGGTGGCGGGCGCAAGCAGCCGGGGTTCAGGTCGGTTCATCCGTCGTTTCCTGGAATCAACCGGCAGCCTTGCCGGGGTCCGACCCAGGCGGCCGTATTGCTGCGCCCCAGGCCGCTGGCCAGAACGCGCCGCTGGCCAGCGTCTTCGCTCAGGCTGCTGAGCGGCAGATACTGTTTGATGTAGCTCTGACAGTAGTCGGCACTGTTTTGCAGCACATAGCGGCACGAACAGTATTCCTTTGCCGAAAAGGCGCTGAGGATATCGGGAAAGGCCAGCAACTGCGTGCGTTCGTGCCACAGCCAGGTGGCCGCTGCCAGCGAGAGCAACAGGCCGAGCGCCGCCCAGGCGCGCTGGCCAGTGCTCATTGGCCACCTGGTGCGGCGAAGGCGGCCACGATTCGTTGCAACAGCGCATCGTGGCTGAAGCTGCCATCGCGGTCGTCGGCATAGCGCACCACCACCAGGCGTTGCTCGGGCAGCACGTACAGCGCCTGCCCCCAGTGCCCCAGAGCCGCCATCGTGCTGCGCGGGGCATGGGGCCAGGCCATATTGCTGTTGAGCCACCAATGAGCACCCGCAGCGGGTTCTCCGGCAACGTCCTGACTTGGCGCGAACGGCGCGCGGTTGAAGGCCACCCACGCCTGCGGCAGCAATTGCCGGCCACGCCATTGGCCATCGCGCTGCATCAGCAGGCCCACGCGGGCCAGATCGCGCGCGGTCAGGTAGGCATAGGACGAGGCGACGAATGTGCCGCTGGCATCGGTTTCCCACACCGCCTGGTCGATGCCCAGAGGAGTGAACAAGGCCTGCCAGGGATAGTCCGGGTATTCGTGCAGGCCGACCATGTTGCGCAGCGCTGCAGCGAGCAGATTGCTGTCGCCACTGGAGTAGCGAAAGTGTTCGCCGGGCGCGTAGGCACGCCCGTGACTGGCGGCATAGCTGGCCATGTCGCGATGACCACGGGTGTAGAGCATCGCCACCACCGAAGAATTGAGCGGCGCATATTCGTAGTCTTCCTGCCAGTCCAGCCCCGACGCCCAGTGAAACAGGTCTTGCACGCGTATGTCGCGGTGCTGGGCGAGGGGCTGAAAGTAGTCGGCGGCGGCATCCTGCAGGGCGAAACGCCCTTCGCCATAGGCCACGCCCATTACCGTGGCCAGCAGGCTCTTGCTGATCGACCAGGTGGCATGCACACGGTCGGCAGCACCGGGGCCGGCGTAGCGCTCGTAGACGATCTCGCCGTCGCGCACCACCAGCAACGCATCGGTGCGCACGCCTTGGCGCACGACGTCATCGCGGGCGACGAACGCGTACTGCTCCAGGTCGGCAATGGCCGGCGACGCCGGTGCCACTGCCTGGCTCCAGTGCTCGGACGGCCAATTCTGCGCACACACCGGTAACGCGCACAGCAGGGAGATCGACAGGATAAGCAGACGCGGCATGCGGGGAAGGCTCGTGATCGAGGTTGGAGCGAGTGTGCAGTGCGGGTATGACAGCCGTTCGCTGCAAGAGTTGTGTGGCATGTGGCAGCCGAGGGCTGTCACGCAAGCATCACCAAAGCTTCATGGTGATGACACCGGGCCTTCCTAGGCTGGCCATGCCTAGCAAAATCGACCTGCCGCACTCACCGGCCGGCTTTTGGAGACTTGCAATGACTCAGATCGCACGCTCTGGCGACACCCGTACCGAACGCCGTCTGCACGCCGAACGACTTGTCGGCCCGCAAGCTCTGCACGAGGCCCAGGCCCTGCGCTTCGCCGTGTTCAGCACAGAGCTCAACGCCAAACTCAAGAGCGCCGAACAGGGTCTGGACGTCGACGACTACGATGCCCATTGCCAGCACATCGGGGTTCGCGACCTGGCCACCGGGCGACTGGTAGCAACCACACGCCTGCTCGACCACCGCGCCGCCAACCGGCTGGGACGCTTCTACAGCGAAGAAGAGTTCAGCCTGCACGGTCTGCGCCACCTGCAAGGCTCGATCCTGGAAATCGGGCGCACCTGCGTGGCCCCCGCCTACCGCAACGGCGGAACCATCGCGGTGCTCTGGGGCGAACTGGCGGAAGTGCTCAACGAGGGTGGCTACGACTACCTGATGGGCTGTGCCAGCATTCCGATGCAGGACGGCGGCATTCAGGCCCAGGCAATCATGCAGCGCCTGCGCGAGCGCTACCTGTGCACCGAACACCTGCGCGCAGAGCCGAAGATGCCGCTGCCCAGCCTGGACATTCCAGGCAACGTCATTGCCGAGATGCCGCCGCTGCTCAAGGCCTACATGCGCCTGGGGGCGAAGATCTGTGGCGAGCCGTGCTGGGACCCGGATTTCCAGGTTGCCGACGTGTTCATCCTGCTCAAGCGCGACGATCTCTGCCCGCGCTACGCCCGCCACTTCAAGGCGGCCGTGTGATGCCGCGCTGGCGCGTGTACGCGCGCATCCTGCGACTGCTCTGGGTGATCGGCCTGGGCCTGGCGCTGGCGGCGATGTTCAGCCTGCTGGAACGGCTGCGCATGCGCGACTGCATGGGCCGTCGCCAGCGTTGGTCGCGCTGGTTCATGGTGCGCCTGAGCAACGCGCTGCCGTTCGAGGTGACCGTGCAGGGCGAGTTGCCGCGCAAGCCCATGCTGTGGGTCGGCAACCATGTCTCCTGGACCGACATCCCCCTGCTCGGCATGCTGGCGCCGCTTTCGTTCCTGTCCAAGGCCGAAGTTCGCACCTGGCCGGTGGCCGGCTGGCTGGCACTCAAGGCCGGCACGTTGTTCATCCGCCGCGGCGCGGGCGACAGCCAGTTGATCCGGCGGCAGATGACCCAGCACCTGCGCAACGATCTGGACCTGATGATCTTCCCCGAGGGCACGACTACCGATGGCCACAGCCTGCGTACGTTCCATGGGCGGCTGATGTCCAGCGCCATAGACGCCGGCGTGCCGGTGCAGCCGATCGCGATCCGCTATCAGCGTGAAGGCGAGCTGGATCCGATCGCGCCGTTTGTGGGCGATGACGATCTGTTGTCGCACTTGCTGCGCATTTTTGCTCAGCCTCGCGGGCAGGTATTGATTCAGGTGCTGGCGCCGATCGCCAGCCTGGGCAAGGAACGCGCGGCGCTGGCCTATGAGGCGCAGGAGGCAGTGCGGTTCGCGTTGTTCGGGGAGCTGGAGGAAGTACGGCAGGCGGCGTGAGTCTGGTGTTCCGAGTTGCGTCATTCGCGGGCAGAGGGCTCGCGAAGACGTCGGCGCAATCACCCCATCTCTCGAGCGAACCCCTGCACCACCGGATAGAACGCCCGGAAATCCTCGGTCAGCGGCGCGTACAGGGCTCGTACTTCCTCGAACCCCCCAAGCAGCCCTTCAGGCTTGGACAGCCGCCGTGAGATCCCCTGCAGCACCCGCTCGATGATCTGGAAATCCCGGTACGACCCCAACCAATCCTCGGCGATCATGTGCGGCGCCATGCTCGCCAGCCGCCCCGGCAGCTCGGCTTCGGCTTCCAACACCTGATAGACATGGCCAGTGAACGCCGCCAGTGACTGCCGGGAATAATCCGCCCAGTGCAGCGCCAGGCAATGATCGAAAAACACATCGACGATGATCCCGGCATAGCGGCGCCGTTCGGCCGGGAAGCGGCCGATAGCGCGCAGCACCAGCGGGTGACTGTCGGTGAATGCATCGATCTGCCGATGCAGTCGAATGCCGGCCTCCATGGGTGCGCTGAAGCGCCCTGCCAGCGGGCCTTTGACGAAATCGCCATAGAGGCTGCCGAGCAGTTGCTCAGGTGCAGGACCGCCGAGATGAAGGTGCGCCAGGTAGTTCATGCCGCGCAGCTTAGCACCATTGCGACTGTATCGTTATAACCCGATATAGCCGAACGATCCGCCGTTAGCACACATTCATATTTGTATATCGCGAAATACAGATATATATTTCGTCTCGTCCCGATATAAGCCGAGTACGTCATGTCCCTCGATCTCGACGAAATAATAAAAGCCCTCTCCCACCCCGTGCGCAGGGAAATCCTGGCGTGGCTCAAGGATCCCCAGGGGCAGTTTCCCGATCAGCACCACAGCACCGAAAACGGTGTATGTGCCGGGCAGATCGACCAACGCTGCGGCCTCTCGCAGTCGACCGTCTCGGCGCATCTGGCCACCCTGCAACGGGCCGGCCTGATCAGCAGCAAGAAGGTTGGCCAGTGGCACTTTTTCAAACGCAACGAGGACGTCATCCAGGCGTTTCTCGCGCAAATGAGCGCACAGCTCTGACAAGGATTTTTCCATGCCCTTACCCCTGCTGATTCTGGCGCTGAGTTCCTTCGCCATCGGCACCACCGAGTTCGTCATCATGGGCCTGCTGCCCGATGTGGCGGGCGACCTGGGCGTCAGCATTCCCAGCGCCGGCTGGCTGGTCACCGGCTACGCCCTGGGCGTGGCCATCGGCGCACCGTTCATGGCCCTGGCCACCGCACGCCTGCCGCGAAAAGCGGCGCTGGTGGTGCTGATGGGCATCTTCATCGTCGGCAACCTGCTCTGCGCCATCGCCAGCGACTACAACGTGCTGATGCTCGCTCGGGTGGTCACCGCGCTGTCCCACGGTGCCTTTTTCGGCATCGGCTCGGTGGTGGCGGCCGGGCTGGTAGCACCCAACAAGCGTGCCTCGGCTGTGGCCTTGATGTTCACCGGCCTGACGCTGGCCAACGTGCTTGGCGTGCCGCTGGGCACCGCATTGGGCCAGGCCGCAGGCTGGCGTTCGACCTTCTGGGTGGTGACGCTGATCGGCGTTGTCGCGCTGATCGGTCTGCTGCGTTTTCTGCCAGGCAATCGCGACGAAGCCAAGCTGGACATGATTGCCGAACTGTCGGCCCTCAAGGGCGCCGGGATCTGGCTGTCGCTGAGCATGACGGCGCTGTTCGCCGCGTCCATGTTCACCCTGTTCACCTACATCGCGCCGCTGCTGGGTGACGTCACCGGCATCTCCCCGCGCGGGGTCACCTACACCCTGCTGCTGATCGGCCTGGGCCTGACCGTGGGCAACATCATCGGCGGCAAACTGGCCGATCGACGCCTGGGCGCCACCCTGATCGGGGTCTTCGCGGCCATGGCCGTGGTGTCTACCGCGCTGAGCTGGACCGCGGTGGCCGTCATCCCGACCGAAATCACGTTATTCCTCTGGGCCGCCGCGGCATTCGCCGCCGTACCTGCGCTGCAGATCAACGTGGTGACCTTCGGCAAGTCGGCGCCCAACCTGGTGTCGACCCTGAACATCAGTGCCTTCAACGTCGGCAATGCCCTGGGCGCCTGGATCGGCGGCGCCGTCATCGCCGGCGGCCTCGGCCTGACCAGCGTGCCACTGGCCGCAGCAGCGCTGGCCGTGCTTGCCCTGATCGTCACCCTGATCACTTTTCGCCAGACCCGGACGCCGGACCTGGCACCCGCCACTCACTGATAGAGGCTGTTCTTCATGACTACACTTTTCGACCCAATCAAGCTCGGCGCACTGCAACTGCCGAACCGCATCATCATGGCACCGCTGACCCGTTGCCGCGCCGACGAGGGCCGCGTGCCCAACCAGATGATGGCCGACTACTATGTGCAACGCGCCAGCGCCGGGCTGATCCTCAGCGAAGCGACCTCGGTGACGCCCATGGGCGTCGGCTACCCGGACACCCCTGGCATCTGGTCCAACGATCAGGTTCGCGGCTGGGCCAATGTCACCCAGGCCGTGCACGCCGCCGGTGGCCGGATCATGCTGCAGCTGTGGCACGTGGGCCGGATCTCGCATTCGCAATACCTGGACGGCGAGTTGCCGGTAGCCCCCAGCGCAATCGCCGCCGACGGCCACGTCAGCCTGGTACGTCCGATCACCAGTTTCGAAACCCCACGGGCGCTGGAAACCGCTGAAATCGCCGACATCGTCGAGGCTTATCGAGTGGGCGCAGAGAACGCCAAGGCTGCGGGCTTCGATGGCGTGGAAATCCACGGCGCCAACGGCTATCTGCTCGACCAGTTCCTGCAGAGCAGCACCAACCAGCGCACCGACGCCTACGGCGGCTCGCTGGAAAACCGTGCACGGCTGCTGCTGGAAGTGACCGATGCGGCCATCGACGTCTGGGGCGCCGACCGTGTCGGCGTGCACCTGTCGCCACGTGCCGACCTGCACGACATGGGCGATGCCAACCGTGCCGAAACCTTCACCTATGTTGCCCGCGAACTGGGCAAGCGCGGCATCGCGTTCATCTGTGCCCGCGAGAAGGAAGGCGAGGACAGCCTGGCCGCGCAATTGCGTGATGCGTTTGGCGGTCCGTACATCGTCAACGAGCGCTTCGACAAGGCGTCGGCCAATGCCGCCCTGGCCAATGGCATCGCCGACGCCGTGGCCTTCGGCGTGCCTTACATCGCCAACCCTGACCTGCCGGAGCGCCTGCAGGCCGACGCGCCATTGAACGAGCCACACCCCGAAACGTTCTACGCCAAGGGCGCTGCCGGTTACCTGGACTACCCGCGCATGTAAGCGCCAGGCCGGGCCGCCGCCTGGCGTGCCCGGCCGGTCAGCGACGCAGCTGGCTGATCTGCTGCTGCAGGTTCTGCACCTGATTCTGCAGCGTGTTCAAGCTGCGCGTGGCCTGCCCGCGAAAGGCATCGAACTCGCTGACGCTCGGCCCGCTGGTGGCCGCCGGGCGATTGTCCTGCTCGCTCTTGAGCACGATGAGGTCCTGCTCCAGGCGCTCGAGCTGCGCGCCTGGATTGCTCTTCTTCAATGCGGCCAGCTCGCCGTCGACGCTGTCCAGACGTGCCTGCAACTTGCCGGTGTCCGGCTGCGCCTGCTTCAACGTCACAAGCTCGGCCGCCAAGGCCTTCAACTGCGCCTGCAACTGCTCGTTGAGCGTCTGTTGCGCGGCCACCTGGGACGCCGCCTGTTCCAGACGAGTCTGCAAAGTGCTCTGCTGGCCGGCCACACCACTCTGTTGCTGAGTCTGCTGCGCCAGCTGGTCCTGCAACTGCTTGATTTCGGCCCGCATCGCTTCGCTACCCGATACGGCAGTGGACTGGGTATTGGCCACTTTGCCGCTGATGTCCTGCAGACGCCCCGCCGCTTCTTCGCTGATGCGCGCAAAACTCTCCTGAGTTGCGACCAATTGCTGCTCCATCAGGTTGATCTGCTGGAAACTCCACCAGCCCAGGCCGCCCAGGGCGATGAACAACGCACCGATCAGTGCCCACAGCGCACCCGTGCTGGGCGCCCGGACGCGCACCACCGGCGTGTTGCGCGAGTACAACGCCTCGCGATCGCGCCCGCCGCCCACAGGGGCAAACTCGTGCTCGTCGCGGGTATCGCCGCGCAGGCTGGGCAGATTGTCGTCGAAGTCGTCGGGAGCATCTTTGCGCATGTGAGAAACCTTTGTGTCACGGGTAATGGCCAGGACCGCGAGTATACCCTTGCAACGACGGGCACTGGCCCACCACCCAGGCGATTGGCTCAACCGCCGGGCGTGACCTGGGCCCGCCACCAGCCACAGAATTCATCCAGCGATGCCCACAAGGACGTGCATGGGTCGTAGCCCAGATAATGCCGGGCACGATTGATATCCAGGGTGAAATGCTCGTGCAGGGCCTGCACTTCCAGACGCGACAGGCGCGGTCGGGGTTGGCCGGGCCAGAGCAGGCAGGCCGCTTCGCAGGCCGCGGCGGTGCCGTGGGCCAGGCCGAAGTCGCGGTAGCGACGCACCTGGGGCAACTCCAGCTGACGCATCACGTAGTTGATCACGTCCCACAACGGAATCGGCGCGCCATTGCTGATGTTGTAGACCTGATTGAGTGCGGTATCGCCCGCCGTCAGAGCGCCCAGCAGTGCCTGATTGAGGTTCTGCACGCTGGTGAAATCGACCTTGTTCAAGCCATCGCCGATGATCCGCAGGCGATTCTTGCGCTGCATCTCGATCAACCGCGCGAACTGCTGCCCGTCGCCCGCACCGGTCACCCGATGTGCTCGCAGCACAACGGTTTCCAGGCCGAACTCGGCAGCGCCGAGCACCTTGCGTTCGGCCAGCCATTTGCTCCGCGCGGCATGCCCGCGCAGACGTCCCGGTACCTGCTCTTCCTTGACTGCCAGGTGGCTGCGACCGTCGAAACAGACCGCTGCCGAAGACAGATACACCAGCCGCTGCACGTGCTCCTTGAGACAGGCCTCGACGACGTTCTCGGTGACCTCGACATTGGCCTGCTGGAACAGCTGAGCGCGACCCCAGGTACCTGCGGCACCGGCGCAATGGACCACGGCGTCGACGCCGATGCACAGGCGCTTGGCCAGGTCGGGGTCGAGCAGGTCACCTTGCATGAACTGGGCGCCGCGTCGCACCAGATGCTCCACCCCTTCGGCCCGGCGACCGTTGATGCGCACTTCAAGCCCCTGCTCCAACGCCAGGCGCGTGAAGCGTCCGCCGATGAAGCCGCTTGCGCCGGTAACCAGAATCTTCATGAATTGCTCCGCTGTGCATCGTTCAATGTGTTACCGCAGCACGACCTCGGGAAGGTCCTGCAGCGTTCTTCGAGGTCACTCTCTGCTCGGCACCCTGGCTGTGGGCGACCGGTCCGCTAGCGGTAGACGCACGCAGGGCTCACAGCGGCACCAACCAGCTTCCGGCGCCCTCGCGCAGATGCCGGGTGAGGCGCTCGAGCAATTGCCCGCCGTTGCGCCAGTGATGCCAGTACAACGGTACGTCCACCGGATGCCCGGTGACGATCTCGATCAGGCTGCCATCGGCCAGTGCGTCCTCGACCTGTAGCTCCGGAACCATGCCCCAGCCCATCCCGGCCTTGGCCAACCGGTTGAACCCTTCCGACGACGGGCACAGGTGATGGAGAAAACCTTCCGCAAGCCCCAGCGACGCCAGAAAGCGATGTTGCAGATAGTCGTCGGGGCCGAACACCAGCGCGGGCGTGCGGGGCAGATGGGCCGGTTCGAAGCCTGCGGGAAAATGCCGGACCATGAAGCCGGGACTGGCCAGCGCGCGATAGCGCATGGCGCCCAGCAACAGGCTGCGCGCCCCGGCCAGGGGCCGCTCGCTGGCACACAGGCAGGCGGCCACTTCACCGGCGCGCATGCGCTTGAGCCCGACGTCCTGATCCTCCACCACGTGGTCCAGCAGCAATTGCTCGCGAATGCAGAAATCCGCGACCGCACCGGCCCACCAAGTGCCCAGGCTGTCCGCGTTCAAGGCAATCCGCAGGCGCTCGGGCATGCCCTGTTCGTCCAGCGCCGGCACCTGACCCTGCAGGTCACGTTCGAGCAAGCGCACCTGCTGCACATGGTTGAGCAGGCGGCGGCCGATATCGGTGGGTGCCGGCGGCGTGGCGCGAATCAGCACGGGCTGACCCACCCGCGCCTCGAGCAGCTTGATCCGCTGCGACACGGCCGACTGCGACAAGCCCAGCACCTGCGCAGCGCGCTCGAAGCCTGCCTGCTCCACGACGGCGGCCAGCGCGGCGAGCAACTTGTAATCGAACATCAGATTTCCTAATGAGTGATCAGCACTATTGCTTTTTCTTATAGCGCACAGACACTGACAATGGCCAGTATCAAATGGGAGATGCAGCGATGTGGCAGAGTTATTTGAACGGTTTGCTGGTCGCGTTCGGCCTGATCATGGCGATCGGCACACAGAACGCTTTCGTTCTGGCGCAGAGCCTGCGCCGTGAGCATCACCTGCCCGTGGCGCTGCTGTGCGTGGTATGCGATGCGCTGCTGGTGGCTGCGGGTGTGTTCGGCCTGGCCACGGTACTGGCGCACAATCCGACCTTGCTGGCGGTGGCGCGCTGGGGCGGCGCGTTGTTTCTGCTCTGGTACGGCGCCAAGGCCCTGCGCCGTGCCTGCTCGCGGCAGAGCCTGGAACAGGCCGGCACCGCCGGGTTGCGCTCGCGCAAGGCGGTGCTGCTCAGCGCGCTGGCGGTGACCCTGCTCAACCCTCACGTGTATCTGGACACGGTTCTGCTGATCGGCTCGCTCGGCGCTCAGCAAAGCGTGCCTGCCGCCTATGTTGCCGGCGCCACCAGCGCGTCGCTGCTGTGGTTCTTCGGCCTGGCCCTGGCGGCGGCATGGCTGGCACCCTGGCTGGCGCGGCCCAACACCTGGCGCCTGCTCGATCTGATGGTGGCGGTCATGATGTTCGCCGTGGCGGCACAGCTGGTGTTTGCCTGAAACCGTCAGTCTGGCCGCGCAAAGGCTCTGGAACCTCTATTCCACACAGTTGTTGCGTGGTTAAGCCACTATGCCGATGCTATGATCCGGCACTGCGTCGCAAAGAGTAAAAACTCGCCGACGTTTCTCAGGCCGCCCGTGATCGGCCTTGCGCAAACCGCAACAGACCTGATTAGGAGAATCACCATGGCTTTCGAATTGCCGCCGCTGCCCTACGCCCACGATGCCCTGCAGCCGCACATCTCCAAGGAAACCCTGGAGTATCACCACGACAAGCACCACAACACCTATGTCGTGAACCTGAACAACCTGGTGCCAGGCACCGAGTTCGAAGGCAAGACCCTCGAAGAGATCGTCAAGTCGTCTTCCGGTGGCATCTTCAACAACGCCGCCCAGGTCTGGAACCACACCTTCTACTGGAACTGCCTGGCGCCCAACGCCGGTGGCCAGCCTACCGGTGCCTTGGCCGAAGCGATCAACACCGCATTCGGCTCGTTCGATACCTTCAAGGAAGAATTCACCAAGACGTCGGTCGGCACCTTCGGTTCCGGCTGGGGCTGGCTGGTGAAGAAGGCCGACGGCTCCCTGGCTCTGGCCAGCACCATCGGCGCCGGTAACCCGCTGACCAATGGCGATACCCCGCTGCTGACCTGCGACGTCTGGGAACACGCCTACTACATCGACTACCGCAACGTCCGTCCCAAGTACGTCGAGGCGTTCTGGAACCTGGTGAACTGGGACTTCGTTGCCCAGCAGTACGAAGGCAAGGCATTCACGGCCTGAGCCACAGCGTGCGTAGAAAGCCCGGCCTTCGTGCCGGGCTTTTTTATGCCCGCCGGCAAACGCCGAAGGCATGCCTGGTTTGGCTTATCGCTACATTGCCGCTCAAGAATGCGTCCGGGTCGGCCGATACACTGGCGCGTCCCCCGGTATTCAAGACCATCGGTATGGCTCGCGTACATTTGTGGCTTTACGGCTCACGGTAAGTTGCCAATACTCATGGCATCTTGATGCCAAGCGTTCGAAACAAGGAATTGCCATTGAAGCTGGAAGTCAGGAACAGCTTGTCCGTCAAGTTGCTTCGCGTGGTACTGATGTCGGCACTGGTCGTGGGCATGGTGCTCAGCTGTGCGCAGATCGTCTTCGATGGCTACAAGACCCGTCAGGCCATCTCCGCCGATGCCGAACGGATCCTGGCCATGTTCCGCGATCCGTCGACCCAGGCGGTCTACAGCCTGGACCGGGAAATGGGCATGCAGGTCATCGAAGGGTTGTTCCAGGACGATGCCGTGCGCCAGGCTTCCATCGGCCATCCCGACGAACCAATGCTCGCCGAACGTTCGCGTCCGCTGCAGAACCTGACCAGCCGCTGGCTGACCGACCGCATTCTGGGCCAGGAGCGCAGCTTCAGTACGCGCCTGATCGGCCGCGGGCCCTACAGCGAATACTACGGCGACCTGCACATCACCCTGGACACCGCCACCTATGGCGAGGATTTCATCGTCAGCTCGGTGATCATCTTCATCTCCGGAACGTTGCGCGCGCTCGCCCTGGGCCTGTTGCTGTATCTGATCTATCACTGGCTGCTGACCAAGCCGTTGTCGCGGATCATCGAACACCTGCTGCAGATCAATCCCGACCGCCCCGGCGAGTACCAATTGCCATTGCCGCGCGGCCATGAACACAACGAACTGGGCCTGTGGGTGAACACCGCCAACCAGCTCCTGGCCTCCATCGAGCGCAATACCCAACTGCGCCACGAAGCCGAAGACAGCATGCTGCACATGGCCCAGCACGATTTCCTGACCGGTCTAGCCAACCGCGTGCAATTGCAGCAGCAATTGGACAAGGTCCTGCTCGACGCCCACCGCCTGCAGCGAAGGGTGGCCGTGCTGTGTGTCGGCCTCGACGACTTCAAGGGGATCAACGAGCAGTTCGGCTACCAGACCGGTGACCAGTTGCTGCGCGCCCTGGCCGATCGCCTGCGGGCCCATAGCGGCAGGTTCGGCACCCTGGCACGCCTGGGCGGCGATCAGTTCGCGCTGGTCCAGGCCGACATCGAACAACCCTACGAGGCGGCGGAACTGGCCCAGCGCATCCTCGACGACCTCGATGCCGCCTTCCCGCTCGACCCGCACTCCATTCGCCTGCGCGCCACCATCGGCATCACCCTGTTTCCCGAAGACGGCGACAGCACCGAAAACCTGCTGCAGAAAGCCGAGCAGACCATGACCCTGGCCAAGGTTCGCTCGCGCAATCGCTACCAGTTCTACATTGCCAGCGTCGACACCGAGATGCGCCGGCGTCGCGAGCTGGAGAAAGACCTGCGCGAGGCACTGGTACGCAATCAACTGCATCTGGTGTATCAACCGCAGATCAGCTACCGCGACCACCGGATCGTCGGCGTCGAGGCACTGCTGAGGTGGCAGCATCCCGAACACGGCCTGGTGCCGCCCGATCAGTTCATTCCGCTGGCCGAGCAAAACCGCAGCATCATCGCCATCGGCGAGTGGGTGCTCAACGAAGCCTGCAGCCAACTGCGCGAATGGCACGACCAGGGCTTCAGCGGGCTGCGCATGGCGGTCAATCTGTCGACGGTGCAGTTGCACCACAACGAATTGCCGCGGGTAGTGAGCAACATCCTGCAAATGTACCGCCTGCCGCCGCGCAGCCTCGAACTGGAAGTGACCGAAACCGGCCTGATGGAGGACATCAGCACCGCAGCGCAGCACCTGCTGAGTCTGCGACGCTCGGGTGCGCTGATTGCCATCGATGACTTCGGCACGGGCTATTCTTCGCTCAGTTACCTGAAGTCGTTGCCACTGGACAAGATCAAGATCGACAAGAGCTTCGTGCAGGACGTGCTCAACGACGAGGACGACGCGACCATCGTTCGGGCGATCATCCAGCTGGGCAAGAGCCTGAACATGCAGGTGATTGCCGAAGGCGTGGAAACCCTGGAGCAGGAAGCCTACATCGTCGCCCAGGGCTGTCACGAAGGCCAGGGCTACCTGTACAGCAAGCCGCTGGCGGCTCGCGAACTGACTGCCCTGCTCAAGCAATCCGAGCGCAGCCGTACCAGCCTGGCGCAGACACCTTCGCAAACCTAGCGGCAAACGTGCCAGCCTGAAGCTTTTTTCACATTAACCCTTTACAGAAAATGCAAATCTTTCGCATTATGGCGCAGTTTTGCGCGCCGCAGGCGCGCCCGCTCGCCACTCTTGACGCAGGATTTCGCCATGATTCGTACGCCCCTGGCCACCGCCAGTCTGCTGGCCATCGCCATCGCTCTTGCCGGCTGCGACAGCAAGGACAAGCAAACCACCACCGCTGCCCAGACCCCAGCCCCGGCTGCATCCGCCCCGGCGGCACCGGCTGCGGTGCCCACGGCCTCCGGGACATTGGACGAGGCGGCCGCCAAGGCCGTGGTTGCCCATTACGCCGACATCGTGCACGCCACCTTCGAAGACGCGCTGAGCACTGCCCAGACGCTGCAGAAAGCCGTGGACGTCTTCCTCGCCGCCCCCAGCGACGCCACGCTGAAGGCCGCACGCGACGCCTGGGTGGCCTCGCGCCCTGCCTACCTGCAGACCGAGACCTTTCGCTTCGGCAACACCCTGATCGACGATTGGGAAGGCCAGGTCAATGCCTGGCCGCTGGACGAAGGCCTGATCGACTACACCGACAAGAGCTACGAGCACGCTCTGGGCAACCCGGGCGCGACCGCCAACATCATCGCCAACAAGGAAATCCAGGTCGGTGAAGACAAGGTCGACGTCAGCGAAATCACTCCCGAGAAGCTCGCCAGCCTGAACGAACTGGGCGGCTCGGAAGCCAACGTCGCCACCGGCTACCACGCCATCGAATTCCTGCTCTGGGGCCAGGATCTCAACGGTACCGGCCCTGGCGCCGGCAACCGCCCTGCCTCCGACTACCTGGACGGCGCAGGCGCCACCGGCGGCCACAACGATCGCCGGCGCGCCTACCTCAAGGCTGTCACCGACCTGCTGGTCAGCGACCTCGAAGAGATGCTCGCCAACTGGAAGCCCAACGTGGCCGACAACTACCGCGCCACGCTGGTCGGTGAACCGGTCGACAGTGGCCTGCGCAAGATGCTTTTCGGCATGGGCAGCCTGTCGCTCGGCGAACTGGCCGGCGAACGCATGAAGGTCGCACTCGAAGCCAACTCGCCGGAAGACGAGCACGACTGCTTCAGCGACAACACGCACAACTCCGCGTTCTACAATGCCAAGGGCATCCGCAACGTGTACCTGGGCGAGTACACCCGTACCGACGGCACCAAGCTGACCGGCGCCAGCCTGTCCTCACTGGTGGCCAAGGCCGATCCGGCTGCCGATACCGCGCTCAAGGCCGATCTGGCCGACACCGAAGCGAAGATGCAGGCCATCGTCGACCGCGCCAACAAGGGCGAGCACTTCGACCAGCTGATCAGCGCCGACAACGCCGCCGGCCAGCAGGTGGTGCGCGATGCAATCGCCGCCCTGGTCAAGCAGACCGGCGCAATCGAACAGGCCGCCGGCAAACTGGGCATTACCGATCTGAACCCGGATACCGCCGATCACGAGTTCTGATTCAACCGGGGCTGCACTGGAGAAGGCTACGCCGACACCAGTTGCAGCCCCGCGCGTAGGCCGAACATCCGCTTCCTTCATCACAGCTTTTCACCCATGCGCCCATCCCTGCTCCATATCGTCTTCCTGCTCCTGGCCTGCGGCCTGGTCGGGTGCGACGACGCTCCGCGTTTCACCCAGGCAGAACCGGGCGAAGCCCAGAGCGCAGGCCAGGCCACCGTGCGCAAATTCGATGTCAACGCCTACTCCATGCCCTCGGCGAACCTGTCGCCGGTCCGCCGCCTGGATTTCAGCGTGGGCAACAGTTTCTTCCGCAGCCCCTGGGTCATCGCACCGTCTACCACCACGGCGCGTGACGGCCTGGGGCCGCTGTTCAACACCAACGCCTGCCAGAACTGCCACATCAAGGACGGCCGTGGCCATCCGCCCGAAGACAACGCACTCAGCGCCGTCTCCATGCTGGTTCGACTGTCGTTGCCCGACAGCCCGCACTACCTGCGCGAGATCGAACGGCTGGGCGTGGTGCCCGAGCCGGTCTATGGCACGCAATTGCAGGACATGGCCATCCCCGGCCATGTGCCCGAAGGCAAGGTGAGGGTCACCTATCAAAGCGTGCCGGTGCGCTTCGAGGACGGCACCCTGGTCGAGCTGCGCCAGCCGCAGTTGCAGATCAGCCAGCTGGGCTACGGTGCGCTGCATCCCGACACACGCTTCTCTGCGCGGGTCGCACCACCGATGATCGGCCTGGGCCTGCTCGAAGCCATCAGCGAAGCGGACATCCTCGCCAATGCCCGCAACCAGGCCGCCACCGCCGGGCCGATCAAAGGTCGGCCCAATCAGGTATGGGACGACGCCCAGGGCCGCAGCGTGCCTGGCCGCTTCGGCTGGAAAGCCGGACAGCCCAACCTGAATCAGCAGAATGTCCACGCCTTTTCCGGCGACATGGGGCTGACCACCTCGCTGCGTCCCTTCGATGACTGTACGGCGGCGCAAACCGAATGTCGTCGAGCGGTCAACGGCAATGGCCCGGGCGGCGAACCTGAAGTCAGTGATAACATTCTGCGCCTGGTGCTGTTCTACACCCGCAACCTGGGTGTGCCTGCGCGCCGCGACGTCGACTCGCCGCAGGTACTGGCCGGCAAGAATCTGTTCTATCAGGCCGGCTGCCAGGGTTGCCATGTGGCGCAATACACCACGGCCAGCGACGCGGCAGAGCCCGAGTTGCGCAACCAGGTGATTCGCCCCTACACCGACCTGCTGCTGCACGACATGGGCCCCGGCCTGGCCGACGGGCGCAGCGAATTCAAGGCCCGCGCACAGGACTGGCGGACGCCGCCGCTGTGGGGCATCGGCCTGAGCGAAACGGTCAGCGGGCATAGCCAGTTTCTCCACGACGGTCGCGCGCGCAACCTGCTCGAAGCCGTGCTGTGGCATGGCGGCGAGGCTGAAGCAGCCAGGCGACAGGTATTGCAATTCGACGCCCAGCAGCGCGCTGCCCTGCTGGCGTTCTTGAACTCTCTCTAGATGAACACACGTTTCAGGAGCCTACATGTTCCGTCCCAAGCTGCTCTTCACCGGCCTGGCCGCCCTGGCACTGGGTGCCTGCTCGCCGCAAGACCGGCAAGCCGTTACCAGTGCGGCCATCGCCAAGCAGGTCATCCTGCCGACGTATAGCCGCTGGGTAGAGGCTGATCGGCAACTGGCTGCCAGCGCCCTGGCGTTCTGCCAGGGCACGCAGCCACTGGATGCCGCGCGCGCCGACTTTCTCAAGGCACAAAGAGCCTGGGCCGAGCTGCAACCGTTGCTGATCGGCCCTCTGGCCGAGGGCAACAAAGCCTGGTCGGTGCAGTTCTGGCCGGACAAGAAGAACCTGGTCGGCCGTCAGGTCGAGCAGTTGGCCAACGCCGAGCAACCCATCGACGCACAGGGTCTGGCCAAGGCCAGTGTGGTCGTGCAGGGGCTGTCGGCCTACGAGTACATCCTGTTCGACAGCAAGCCGGAAATTGCCGACGCCGCGCAGAAAGCGCGTTACTGCCCACTGCTCAGCGCCATCGGCGAACGTCAGAAAGCGCTGGCCGAAGAAATCCTCGCCAGCTGGAACAGCGCCGACGGCATGCTTGCGCAGATGACCAAGTTTCCCAACCAGCGCTATGCCGACTCCCACGAAGCCATTGCCGACGTGCTGCGTGCTCAGGTCACCGCACTCGACACGCTGAAGAAAAAGCTCGGCGCGCCCATGGGCCGCCTCAGCAAGGGTATCGCCCAGCCTTACCAGGCCGAGGCCTGGCGCAGCGCGCAGTCGATGCACAGTGTGCGGGCAAGCCTGGCGGCCGCGCAGACCGTCTGGGTCGGCGTCGACGGCAAGGGGCTGCGCGGCCTGTTGCCCAGCGAGCAGAAACCGCTGGCCGACAAGATCGACGCCGCCTACGCCGCGTCCATGAAATTGCTCGACGGCAACACCCGCAACCTCGGCGAACTGCTTGGCGACGATGCCGGCAAACAGTTCCTCAACACCCTCTACGACAGCCTCAACGTGGTCCACCGTCTGCACGAAGGCGAACTGGCCCGCGCCCTGAACATCCAGCTGGGCTTCAATGCCAACGACGGTGACTGACGATGATTGCACGCTCGGCGCAGAAGCTGACCCACGTACTGCTCAAGGCGCTGACCCTGGGCAACTGGACGCTGGCCCGGCATCCGCAGCGCGAATCGCTGCTGTTGTCTGCCCGCGATGATGCCGATGGCGGCCATTACGCCGTGGGTTATCGGCTGGACGGCCGTGAGGTGTTCGCCACGCAGGTAGGCCAACGCTGCCATGACATCGTTGCGCACCCAACGCTGCCCGTGGCGCTGTTCGTGGCTCGCCGTCCCGGCACCGAAAGTTACCTGATCGATCTACGCGACGGCGTCTTGCTGCAGACCTTGGTATCTCAGGCAGACCGACACTTCTACGGCCACGCAGTGGTGCACAAGGAGGGGGAGTGGCTGTACGCCACCGAGAACGACACCACCGATCCAGGCCGTGGCGTTCTGGGGGTCTACCGCTTCGTCGACGGCCGCCTGGTGCACAGTGGCGAACTGTCCACCCATGGCATTGGCCCTCATCAGGTTTCGTGGATGCCGGACGGCGAAACCCTGGTAGTGGCCAACGGTGGTATCCGTACCGAGGCCGAAAGCCGGATCGAGATGAATCTGGATGCCATGCAGCCGAGCCTGGTGATGATGCAGCGCGATGGCACCTTGCTGAGCAAGGAGTGCCTGGAGCAGCCGATGAACAGCGTGCGGCACCTGGCCATTGGCAGCGACGATACTGTGTTCGCGTGCCAGCAATTCATGGGCCCCACCCACGAAAGCGCACCGCTGTTGGCGGTGAAGCGTCCCGGCCAGCCCTTCGAGGCCTTTCCCGTGTCAGTGGCGCAATTGCAATCCATGGGGCACTACACGGCCAGCGTTGCGGTGCACAGCGAACTGAGGTTGGTGGCGCTGACCGCGCCAAGGGCCAACCGCTTCTTCATCTGGGACATGGACAGCGGTGCAGTCAGGCATGACGGCACCTTGCCCGATTGCGCGGGCGTGGGGGCAGTGGACGACGGTTTCGTGGTGACCTCGGGGCAAGGCCGTTGCCGCCATTACGACTGCCGCGCTGCGCAGCCGGTGGGCACACCGCTGCAATTGCCATCGGGGCTTTGGGACAACCACCTGTACCTGGCTTGAGCCAGTGCAAGGTGAGCCAGCGGACTGGCTCGACAACTCAACCTTGGGTGCGCACGCCTTGGCTCAGGCCCAGCATGAACAGGATGAAATCCTTGTCCGGGGTCACTGCGATGTGCGCTTTCTGCGACCGCGGCAACGGGCAATTGCCCTCGCCATGGGCCGTACTGACAATGGCCGAGCGAGGTTGTTCCCACGCCGCCGCCGCTGCGGTGGCTACCCCAAGGGCTGCCACCAGAAACAAACCTCGTGCCATTTCTAGTTTCATTACGCTAAACCTTTGATGGAGCTGCCGAATGCCGCCTCATAAAGGTAGATCAACTTCTGCCAGTCCGAAGCACTGAACGACGAATGGCGACGCAACTGCTTCATGTCGTGAGACGCAGCCTGCTGGGCGGTCATGCGTTGGCGGCACTTCTCCAGATCCAGCAGCGCCACTTCGCCGCGCGCACTGCTGCCCTCGCCTGTCACGCGCACGAACACATGCTTGATATAGATGCAGCTGTGCTGCCAGCGCCCGCGGTGCATGCGCGCCAGATTGGTCGCCAGGCTCTGCAGAATCTGCTCGTGGACCGCTTCGCCATGGCGTTCGCGGCCCCCGCCCTGCAGCCAGTGCTCGTACTCCTCGAAACCGTCCAGCGAACGGGTCACCAGCAGTGCGCGCCACTGATTGTTCTCGTCGCGCTGGGTGCCGCAGAAAATCATTTTCGGCACATTGACGTCGAGCTGGTAGAGCGCGGTCAACGCATCACGTTCGCGCAGCACCGTGGGACGACCGAACGGGTGCAGCCAACTGCGGTAGATATGCCCGACCTGACGCTTGACGTAGATCATCTGACCGTCGGTCGCGAACAGGCGTTGCACGCCGCTTTCGCCGCCACGCCTGACATTGGGCTCTTCCACCCAGGCACCCTGCTGCTGCCAGTAGTGATCGAAGCCGGCATCCCCACTCGCCGCACCTGCTGCCATGCCCTCAACCGCCATCCTGCTTACCCCTTACGTAGAACGTACACTCGCCACATGGCGTACATCGGCAAAAAATCCAGGCGTTCCTGGATACGGAAGCCTGCCTGAATGAACTCCGCTTCAACCGTTGCCGCCGGCAACACGAAGCGGTTCTGATACCCATCCTGCTCGTTGTGCAGGCGTCGACGCTGCTCGGCCCGCTCACGCTTCCAGGCCTTGAAGTTGCCATCGACCCACAGCGACAGCACCACGCTGTCACGCGTCACCCGATGAAACTGCCTGAGAATCGTCATGCGGTGCTCGGCTTCACCGATGTGATGCAGCAACCGCATGCAAAAAATGCTGTCTACCGAATTGTCCGGCAGGGCGACATCGAATGCCGAGGTCTGCAGCGGTTGCACCCGTCCCACGATGTGCGCCGGCTGTGAAGCGCAGGCGGTTTCCACCATGGCCGCCGAGTTGTCCGCACCGATGATCACCCGGTTCTGCTTCTCTGCCAGCAGCGGCCAGAAACGACCGGCTCCGCACGGCAGGTCCAGCACCAATCCAGGTTCGCCGACCAGGGCCAGGGCTTTGCGGGCCAGTTGTTCGTCGCGTCGGTGCGACATGCGTCGCGCAAAACTGTTGCGATGTTTGTCGAAGTACTTCTGCGCGTGGGCGCGATCGTATTTATCGGAAAATTCCAGCTTCACGGGATCGGACATGGGCACGCCTCCAGGACAGTGGCGCACACCTTATTCATCCAACCGTCATGGCTAGGTCATGTCATTGTGAAAAATTTGTCAGAAATTTCCGAGGTGATACAGGATATTTCCTACAGTAATTGCACCTGGGGTGCGAAGCAAGCATCACGCCGAGGGTTGCTTGCCAAGGCCTAGCTCAACGGTGAAGCGACAGCCATGAGGCTCGACAGGCTCCAGACGGACCTGCCAACCCTGGTCCTCGCAGATCCGCTGGACCAACGACAAACCCAGGCCCAGCCCTTCTCCGCGCTTCTCCGGGCCACGCACGAACGGCTGGAACATGGCCTCGCGCTGGGCCTCGGGAATACCTACACCGCTGTCTTCCACATGGAAGCTGCTGGCTCCCAGCGTCAGACGAATGAAACCCTGATCGGTGTAGTGCAGGGCATTGCGCAGCAGGTTGCCCATCACGGCGTGTAGAAAGGTACCGTTGTAGGTCTGCGCCAAGGGCGCGCCGGCGACGAACTCCAGCGTCAGACCTTTCTTTTCGATGGCTGGCCGCCACTGGGTCAGCAGCGCTTCGGCCACCTGCCCCAAAGTGGCTGGCGTGACTCGGCCGCTGTCGTCACGCTGGGCACGCGCCAGCATCAGGAAGGTCTGCACCAGGTCACGCATGTCTTCGCAGGCTCGGGCGATGCGCAGCACCTGTGCACGCGAGCGTTCCGGCAGCGCGGGATTTTCCAGCAGCAGTTCACAGGAGCTGGCCAGTACCATCAACGGCGTGCGCAGTTCATGGCTCACGTCGCTGGTAAACAGCCGCTCGCGGGTCAAGGCATCGCGCAGGCGGCCAAGGGTGGCATCGAAGGCCACGGCCAGCTCGCCGACTTCGTCGGCCGTGTAGTCCGGTGCCAGTGGCGGTGCCAGGCCGAGGATCTGGTCACGATGGCGCACCTGGCGGGCCAGGCGCACCACAGGTGCCATGACCTTGCGTGCCAGAACCCAGCCAAGAAAGATCGCCAGCGCCAGGCTGAGCACGAAGCCCACCAGCACCACGGCGAACAGCACCCGTTCGCGCTCTTCGAAATCGCTCTGATCCTGCAGCAAGGCGTAACGACGACCGTCGACTATTTCGACCATCGCGTGGTAGGACAGATTGCCGCGAAACACTTCGTGGAAGCCGCGTGGCAGATGCCTCACGTCGGCAGTCAGCTCGAAGTCGCCCGGACCGTCGTCGTAGTAGAACAGCTGATCGGGTTCGGGGCGATGGCTCCAATCGGCAGCGTTGTCCATCAGCAACAGGCGCTGCAGATCGCCGCCCAGGCCTGCGGATATCAACCGCTCTTCCACCAGGTGCACGGTGGCCACGATACCGACCGCGAACGCTCCGGCGACCAAGGCACTCATCAAGGCAAACGCGATGATGATGCGTTGCGCAAGGCTCTGCTTAAACTCCATCACGGCCTTCGGCAAGACGGTAACCGACGCCGTGCACGGTGTGCAGCAAAGGCTTCTCGAACGGCTTGTCGATCACCTGGCGCAGCTGATGGACGTGGCTGCGCAGGCTGTCGCTGTCGGGGCAATCGTCGCCCCACAAGGCTTCTTCGAGCACTTCGCGACGCAGCACGTGGGGGCTCTTCTGCATCAGCACGGCGAGCAGTTTGAGGCCTACCGGGTTGAGCTTGAGCAGACGGCCCTCGCGGGTGACTTCGAGGGTGTCGAGGTCGTAGATCAGATCGCCCACCTGCAGCGAGCGACGACCACCGCCCTGGGCGCGGCGCAGGACCGCTTCGATGCGTGCCGCCAGCTCCGACAGGGCGAACGGCTTGAGCAGGTAGTCGTCGGCACCGGAACGAAAGCCCTGCAGGCGATCGTCCAGTTGGTCGCGGGCGGTGAGCATGATCACCGGTGTATCGCGCCGGGCGTCTTCGCGCAGGCGCTTGCACAGCGTATAGCCATCGATGCCCGGAAGCATGATGTCGAGCACGATGAGGTCGTAGTGCTCGGTCGCCGCCAGGTGCAGTCCGGACAGGCCGTCCTGGGCGCAGTCGACGGTGTAGCCTTTCATACCCAGGTAATCGGCCAGGTTGGCCAGGATATCGCGGTTGTCTTCAACCAGTAGGATGCGCATGGGCAGGTCTCCGAGTGCTGCTGTCGCCCCGGCGGGGCTCGCGCAGCTTATAGGCTGGGCAGGCATAAAAAAACCCCGGCCATGGCTGGCCGGGGTTTTTCTTACCTGAAGACAGGTAGAGCGCAGGGCTCGCTTACATCATGCCGCCCATGCCACCCATGCCGCCCATGTCTGGCATACCGCCGCCAGCCGAGCCTTCGGCTTTCGGCTTGTCGGCAATGGCTGCTTCGGTAGTCAGGATCAGACCACCGATGGAAGCGGCTGCCTGCAATGCCGAACGGGTCACCTTGGTAGGATCCAGGATGCCCATTTCGATCATATCGCCGTAGACGCCAGTTGCAGCGTTGTAACCGTAGTTACCATTGCCGTTCTTGACTTCGTTGACGACAACGCTTGGCTCGTCGCCGGAGTTGGCAGCGATCTGGCGCAGCGGTGCTTCGACTGCGCGACGCAGTACAGCGATGCCTACGTTCTGGTCGGCGTTGTCGCCGGTCAGGTTGGTCAGCGCTTCCAGAGCACGGATCAGCGCTACGCCACCGCCAGGTACCACGCCTTCTTCGACGGCTGCGCGGGTTGCGTGCAGGGCGTCTTCAACGCGGGCTTTCTTCTCTTTCATTTCAACTTCGGAGCCAGCGCCAACCTTGATCACTGCAACGCCGCCGGACAGCTTGGCCAGACGCTCCTGCAGTTTTTCACGGTCGTAGTCCGAGGAAGTTTCGGCAACCTGGGCACGGATCTGGTTGATACGGGACTGGATGTCGCCTTCAACGCCAGCACCGTCGACGATGATGGTGTTTTCCTTGGAAATGGTCACGCGCTTGGCGCTGCCCAGGTTTTCCAGGGTGGCACTTTCCAGGCTCAGGCCGATCTCTTCGGAGATGACGGTACCGCCGGTCAATACGGCGATGTCCTGCAGCATGGACTTGCGACGATCGCCGAAGCCTGGCGCCTTGACGGCGGCGACTTTGACGATACCGCGCATGTTGTTCACGACCAGAGTCGCCAAGGCTTCGCCTTCGACGTCTTCGGAAACGATCAGCAGCGGGCGGCCGGCCTTGGCAACAGCTTCCAGCACCGGCAGCATTTCGCGGATGTTGGAGATTTTCTTGTCGACCAGCAGGATCAGCGGGCTGTCCAGCTCGGCGACCATGGTCTCAGGCTTGTTGACGAAGTACGGGGACAGGTAGCCACGGTCGAACTGCATGCCTTCTACAACCGACAGTTCGTTTTCCAGGCCGCTGCCTTCTTCAACGGTGATCACGCCTTCTTTACCGACTTTTTCCATGGCTTCGGCAATGATGTCGCCGATGGAGCTGTCGGAGTTGGCGGAGATGGTACCGACCTGAGCGATGGCCTTGGTATCGGCGCATGGCTTGGACAGGTTCTTCAGCTCTGCAACGACGGCGATGGTCGCCTTGTCGATGCCGCGCTTGAGGTCCATCGGGTTCATGCCGGCAGCGACGGCCTTGTAGCCCTCGTTGACGATGGCCTGGGCCAGAACGGTAGCGGTAGTGGTGCCGTCGCCTGCGTCATCGTTGGCACGGGAGGCAACGTCTTTGACCAGCTGCGCGCCCATGTTTTCGAAACGATCTTCGAGCTCGATTTCCTTGGCAACGGAAACGCCGTCCTTGGTGATGGTCGGAGCGCCGAAGCTCTTCTCGATGATCACGTTACGGCCTTTCGGGCCCAGGGTTGCTTTTACCGCGTCAGCCAGTACGTTGACACCAGTCAGCATTTTCTTGCGGGCGGAGTCGCCGAATTTAACTTCTTTAGCAGCCATGATCGATTTCCTTGAATACTGGGTAGTAACGGGAGTTCAGTGGTTTCAGCCTTCGACGACGGCGAGGATCTCGCTCTCGCTCATCACCAGCAGGTCTTCGCCGTCGACCTTGACGGTGTTGCTGCCCGAGTAAGGCCCGAATACCACCTTGTCACCCACTTTGACGGCCAGCGCACGCACTTCGCCGCTATCCAGGATCTTGCCGGTGCCCACTGCGACGATTTCGCCACGGTTGGGTTTTTCAGCGGCCGAACCTGGCAGAACGATACCGCCAGCGGTTTTGGACTCTTCTTCGCTGCGACGGATAACGACGCGGTCATGCAGAGGACGAAGCTTCATTGTCGATCTCTCCTAATTATGGTTTTCATCGGCCGGCGTGTACCGGCGGTGTGGATCTTCCGGCGTAACCGGTCGCGTCTTGCACCGCAAGACGCGGGAACATGTGTGGCGCAAATGCCACAAACCTTGCGGTGACCCATACATGAGGTCGGCGCGAGCGATTACAAGGGCCGGGGCGAAAAAATTTGCAGGCGAACCTGCAAAAGAAACGGCGCCAGAGGGCGCCGTCGAGACGTTGCAGCAGGTTTTCAGCGGTCCGGACGCGGCGTGTCGCGACCGACCACTTCGCCTTCGATCACCTCGCCTTCGATGACGTGAGCACGGTAGGCCTGAGCCGGTCCACCCGGTGGCGGCATGTCGTCGGCGAACGCGCGCTGGCGCATCGCCTGCGCCTGGGCACGCTCGCGCACCTTGCGAATCAGGAAGTGCCGGGTGAAGGGCAGCAGGCACAGCACGCCCAGCAGGTCGCTGACGAAGCCGGGCACGATCAGCAGCACACCGCCGACCGCGGTGACCAGACCATTGAACATCTGCTCTGCGGGCAACTCGCCACGCTGCAGGCTGGCCCGGGTACGCAGTACGGTGGCCAGCCCGGCGACGCGCATGACCAGCACACCCAATGCCGAGCCGGCGATGATGAGCAGCAGCGCGGGAAAGAACCCGATCGCCGTGCTCACCTTGAAGAAGACGTACAGTTCCAGCACGGGGAACAACAGGAACAGCAATAGAAAAGCGCGCATCAAATGGTTTCCTCTACGGAAGAATGCCTTCCAGTAGACCCTAGATGACGTCAATAAATCGTTAATTCAAGGTGGTGGACAATCGCTCGCCTCGTCCACTCTCGCGAAACCCGCGCCAGGCGGGCCTCACGGACATGTATCGGCGTATTGCAATGTTACCAGGCGACACCGAAACCTGCGGTGTAGCGGGTGGTGTCGAGGTCCGCACCGCTGGTGCCGCTGACCAGGTCCTTCTCGGCCTTGAGGTTCAACGACGCCCATTCGGTGACCTTGTAGCGCAGCCCCATTTCGGCATCCAGGCTGTAGTCGGCGACGTTGCCGATTGGCTTGCCGAGTTCGCCGCGGGTGAAGAACTCGACTGTCTTGCCGATCAGGTAGCGGTTGTAGTCCCACTTCATGGCCAACGAATAGAAGTTGTCCTTGTCGCCGTCGGCATACTGGTAGTCGGTGCGGTTGATCAAGCCACCGAGGGAGAACGCACCCAGCTCGTCGTCCCAGAACTGGTAGCCCGGACCGGTACCCACGGTGCGCTGGCGCTCCAGGTCCTCGATCTTGTCACGCTTGTAGTCCACCCGGCCCTGCCAGAACCACTGATCGGTGAGGAAGCGGTCGAGGGAGTATTCGAGGTCGAAGTTGTCGGTCGTGACGATGCTGTCCTGGGACTCGCGGTTGTACTCGCCAGAGCCGATGTGACGCCACTTGCCGTGCCTGGCAGTGGTCTTAAAGGCGACGTTGTAGTCGTCGGTATCGGTTTCGGCGCGCTTGTAGTCCAGGCCCAGGTCGACATTGCCCTTGATCTGCAGATCAGTCACTACAGGCTTGGGCTTGATGATCTGCTGGATGCTGGCCAGCTCGACGGTCTTGGGCGCCTCACCGTTCTGCAGGATGACCTTGCCGTCCTCGGCGGCCTTGAACGACTTGGTTTTCTCACCGATATAGTCATCCTGCTTAACCAGCAATTCCTGGTCGCTTTCCATGGTCTTGATCTGTTTCCAGTCCAGGGGAATCGAACCGCCGTATTCAGTCTTCACCATCAACTTGCCACCGTCGAACACGGTAATCTTGCCGGAAATACGGTCGCCGTTCTTCAACCAGACAGTATCGGCAAACGTCACGGTGGAGGTGGAAGCCAGGGCAAGGCACAGCAGGGTTCTAGGCAACATAGGCGGATTCTGGGTGCTCTGAAGTGTAGGAAATGCGGCATTATTCGGTAGGACAAGATCCGAGCAAGGACTGACCCCCAGATGACAGACGAGTTCAATTCTCAACTGCAAAATAGCCCGGACAATCCCGCGGCCGTTCGCCGCACTGCGCTGTACACCGTGCTGGCCCAGGTACCGGAGGGCAAAGTGGTGACCTATGGGCAGTTGGCCGAACTGGCCATGCTCGGCCGCGCAGCCCGTTGGGTCGGGCGCACGCTGAGCCAACTGCCGGACGGTACCCGCCTGCCCTGGCACCGTGTGGTCGCCGCCGGTGGGCGGCTGAGCCTCGCGGCAGGCACGTGCAGCGGGGCCGAACAGCGCGCACGCCTGCGGGGCGAAGGCGTGCTGATCATGAAGAATCGCGTGGATATGGCACGCCATGGCTGGCGTCCGGAGCAGGCATGCGGTTAGAGTGCGCGCTTTGTTTCGCAAACTGAGGCAGATTCCAGCCCATGCCCCGTAAAACCTGGCGCGCCGCGCTCGCCGCTTATGCCAGCCCTTCCACCGTTGTGCTTCTGCTGCTCGGTTTCGCTGCCGGCCTGCCGTACATGCTGGTGTTTTCAACCCTTTCGGTGTGGTTGCGTGAAGCGGGCGTCGCCCGTGAAACCATCGGTTATGCCAGCCTCATCGGCCTGGCCTATGCCTTCAAATGGGTATGGTCGCCGCTGCTCGACCAGTGGCGGCTGCCGCTGCTCGGCAAGCTGGGTCGGCGTCGCTCCTGGCTGGTGCTGGCACAGGCCCTGGTGATCCTCGGCCTGGTGGGCATGAGTTTCTGCGATCCGCAGAAGCATCTGTCGTGGTTGATCGCAATTGCCGTGGTGGTCGCGTTCGCATCGGCCACTCAGGACATCGCGGTCGACGCCTACCGCCTGGAAATCGCCGAGGACCAGCGCCAGGCCGCCCTCGCCGCCAGCTACATGGCCGGCTACCGCGTGGCCGCGCTGCTGGCCACCGCCGGTGCGCTGTATTTCGCCGAGGGTTTCGGTTCCACCGGGTTCGCCTATCTGCACCAGGCCTGGGCCAATACCTACCTGCTGTTCGGTGTTCTGATGGTGCCGGCACTGATCACTACCCTGATCATGCGTGAACCTCCGGTCGCGCTGCGCACGCAATTGTCGGCAGCGCGCTACGGCTTCAGCCACCAGCTGATGTCGGTGTTCGTGCTGATCGTGCTGCTGGTGTCGGTGCCGGCGATGTTCACCCAGTTGTACAACACCGATTTTGCCAGCGTACTGTTCGGCACCCAGAGCCTGATCGACCTGCTCCTCGAGGACCGGGCATTCCTGCGTGCCCTGCTCTATATCATTCTGACTGCGCTGTGCCTGTCTTCGGTCGGTCGCCGCGGGCTGGCACCCGTGCTCACGCCGATCAACGACTTCATCCTGCGCTACCGCTGGCAGGCGCTGTTGCTGCTGGGCCTGATCGCGACCTACCGCATGTCCGATACGGTGATGGGTGTCATGGCCAACGTCTTCTATATCGACCAGGGCTTCACCAAGGACCAGATCGCCAGCGTCAGCAAGATCTTCGGCCTGATCATGACCCTGCTCGGCGCTGGCTTCGGCGGCCTGCTGATCGTGCGCTTCGGCATCCTGCCCATCCTGTTCATCGGTGGCATCACCTCGGCGGGGACCAACCTGCTGTTCCTGATGCTGGCCGACATGGGGCCCAATCTGCAGATGCTGGTGCTGACCATCTCGCTGGACAACTTCAGTTCCGGGCTGGCTACCTCGGCCTTCGTCGCCTACCTGTCGAGCCTGACCAACCTCAAGTTCTCGGCGACCCAATACGCCCTGCTGAGCTCGATCATGCTCCTGCTGCCGCGCCTGATCGGGGGCTACTCAGGGGTCATGGTCGAAAAGTTCGGCTACCACAACTTCTTCCTCATCACCGCCCTGCTCGGTGTGCCGACCCTGCTGCTGATCGCCCTGCACTGGAAGCAGGAGAACGCGCGCATTGCGCGCGACGGGCCCGACGAAGAAGCAGCCTGACAAAAAAAGCCCCGGCCATGACGACCGGGGCTTTTTCGTTGCACGCTGCGAACCTACTTGGCTTCGCCTTCCTGCATCACCCGAATCACGCGCTGCGGGAACGGAATGTCGATGCCTTCGGCGCGCAGGCGATCGCGGATCTCGCCGTTGAGCATGTTGGTCACCCCGCCGAAGTCGCCGGTGTTCACCCAGGCCCGCAGGGACACGGTGATCGAGCTGTCGCCCAACGCCGCCACGACGGCCTCGGGTGCCGGGGTCTGCAACACGCGTGGGTCCTTGGCCAGGTCCAGCAGGATCTCGCGGGCCTTTTGCAGATCGGCGTCGTAGTCCACGCCGATATCGAAGGTGATCTTGCGCGTAGGCTGACGGTTGGTGTTGGTGATGATGCCGTTGGACAGGTTGCCGTTGGGCAGGATCACCGTGCGGTTGTCGCCGGTACGTAACACGGTATGGAAGATCTGGATGGAGTCGACCGTGCCGCTGACGCCCTGTGCTTCGATCCAGTCGCCGATGCGAAAGGGCCGGAACAGCAGAATCAGCACGCCGCCGGCGAAGTTCGCCAGGCTGCCTTGCAGGGCCAGGCCGATGGCCAGGGTCGCACCACCGATGGCGGCAACGAACGAGGTCGTCTCGATGCCGATCATCGAGGCCACGCTGACCATCAGCAGGATCTTGAGAATGATGTTGGCGATCGTGCCGATGAAGTTCTGCAGCGCCAGATCGATGTGACGCAGGGCCAGCAGTTTCTGCAGGTTGGCAGTGACTCGGTTGATCAGCCACCAACCCACGCACAGCACCACCAAAGCGAGGATCACCTTGCTGCCGTACTGCATGACCATCGGAATCCAGGCCTGCGAGGCCTGGACCAGATGATTGACTTCCGCGTTCAAATCCATGGGGTTCTCCTACCACCTTCGTTCAAGCTTCGTTCAAGAAAAGCGTGCGGCAACCTGGAAAGACCGAGGCTGGCGCACCGGCCCCGTGACCTGTAAGGCCTCGGCCAACCCGGCGCCAGAGGCTCCCGCCGCACTGATGCTCCGACGCCGGTCGCCTGGCAAGGTTCAGCCTGGCCCGCCGTTCTTCATCAATCGCGAAAGTTGTTGAACTGCAGTGGCATGCCGAATTCCTTGGCGCGCAGGGCAGCGATTGCCTCCTGCAAGTCATCGCGCTTCTTGCCGGTGATGCGCACCTGCTCACCCTGGATGGCGGCTTGCACCTTGAGCTTGGCGTCCTTGACGTGGGCAACGATCTTTTTCGCCAGTTCTTTCTCGATACCTTCGCGCAGGATCGCTTCCTGCTTCATTTCCTTGCCCGAGGCGTAGGCATCCTTGACCTCGAGGCATTGCACGTCGATCTTGCGCTTGACCAGTGCCAGCTTGAGAATCTCGATCATGGCTTCCAGCTGGTACTCGGCTTCGGCGGTCAGGGTGACCGTCAGTTCCTTGAAGGCAAAGCTGCCTTTTCCCTTGAGATCGTAACGGCGATCCAGCTCCTTGATGGCGTTGTCGACCGCGTTGGTGACTTCGTGCTTGTCCAACTCGGACACTACGTCGAACGAGGGCATGTGTTTCCTCCAGAATTGATCGGCGGCTCGTTGAAAGAAGGAGCACGCGTGGCTTGACGATTGAAATGCCCGCTCATTATAAGGGAGCCGGCAACGTGAAACGCCACCCCACCGCTTGAATTCAGGCGTGGGTCATCACTTTCCACACGAGCCTGACATGCGCCACCTCCCCTTTAGCAATGCGCCTGCCGACGAACCTGCGCGGGTCGTCGCAGAACCACCGGCAGCCGGATCCTGGCATGTGCTGGGCGCGGGCAGCCTGGGTACGTTGTGGGCGTGCCGCCTGGCCCGCGCGGGCTTGCCGGTGCACCTGCTGCTGCGAAATGCCGCACGCCTGCAGGCCTACCGCGAAGCCGGCGGCTTGCGCTTGATCGAAGACGGCCAGGCCAGCCTTCACTGCCTGCCGGCCACAGACGTGGCCGCCGACGGCCCGATCGCCCGCCTGTTGCTGGCGTGCAAGGCCTACGATGCGCAAGCGGCCATTGCCAGTGTTGCCGCGCGGCTGGCACCCGGTGCCGAAGTGATCCTTCTGCAGAATGGCATGGGCAGTCAGCAGGCGGTGGCCGAAATGCTGCCGCAGGCGCGTTGCATCTTTGCCTCGAGCACCGAGGGCGCGTACCGGCCCGCTGATTTCCAGGCGGTTTTCGCTGGGCAGGGCTTTACCTGGCTGGGCGATGCCGGCCCGATCGGACTCGCCGAACCCGCAGCCTTGCTTGCCGATCTGGAACGTGCCGGCATCGCTCATCAATGGACAGCCAATGTCCATTCGCGCCTGTGGCGCAAGCTGGCGCTCAATTGCGCAATCAACCCGCTGACCGTGCTGTACGGCTGTCGCAATGGTGGGCTGGCGGATCATCACGACGAAGTGACCATCCTCTGCGCCGAGCTGGCACGGCTGCTGCGCGCCTGCGGGGAGGAGGACGCGGCCCAGGGGCTGCACCAAGAGGTACAACGGGTCATCCAGGCGACCGCTGCCAATTACTCTTCGATGTACCAGGACGTCGAGCAGGGTCGCCGCACCGAGATCGACTATCTGCTGGGCTACGCCTGCCAAGCCGCGCTGGAGCGGCACTGCGAGGTGCCCAACTTGCAAGGGTTGCAGGCGCGGCTGGTGCGGGCTTTGAACAAGACCTGAGAGCGCAGCGCACCCTTCGCGGCCACGGACCGCTCCTACGGAGGGACTCACAATTTCCGTAGGAGCGGTCATCGGCCGCGAAACAGGCGCCGCGGTGTATCAGGCGAACCGCGGGATTTGCAAAGCAGGTTTGCTACACTGACGCTCTGCCCTGTCGTGGAAGCGATCCCCCCCAATGCCCTTGCGCCAGAGACTTGAAAACCTTCCGGTTGGCCAGAAACTGCTGGCCGCCCTGCTGGTGCTGTTGACCACGGTGCTGCTGGTCGCCAACCTCACGTTCATCAGTGCCGCCTACTGGATTTCCCAGGAGAGCATGGCGCCCCAGGCCCTGCAGACCATCGGCCGACTGCTGGCCAACCCTGGCCTTGCGCAGCGGGCGGTACGCTCGCCGCAGGACGCCGAAGCGCTGCTCGAAGAGCTCAACAGCTATTCCCCGCTGCGCGCCGCCGCCATCTACGACGCTCAGGGCGAGCGTCTGGCCCAGCTGCAGCACGGCGACCGGCTGAAGATGCCAGCCCGCTTCGCCAGCATCGAAGCCTGGCGCTCCACCGAATTCCGCAGCACCCAGTTGGTGCCTCTCCCCGATGCCGGCCATCTGCTGCTGGTGGCCAGCAGCGAACTGCCCGTGGCGTTCTACACCGGCACCTTGACTGCCAGCCTCGGCATTCTGGTGTTCAGCGTGCTGTTGTGGATGATCATCGCGCGGCAGATCAAACGCCTGATCACCCAACCCATCTACCGCTTGGAAGAGCTGTCGCGTCAGGTCACCCGCGAAGAAAACTACGCCCTGCGTGCCGGGCGCGGCAATCACGACGAGATCGGCAGCCTGGCGGAAGCCTTCAACACCATGCTCTCGCGCATCGAGGCCCGCGAACAGCAACTCAAGCGTGCCCGCGACGAGTCCCAGGCCGCCTATGACCAGGCCCAGGGGCTGGCCGAAGAAACTCGCCACACCAACCGCAAGCTCGAACTCGAAGTCCAGGTGCGCAGCAAGATCGAAAAGAAGCTCACCGGTTTCCAGAATTACCTCAACAGCATCATCGACTCCATGCCTTCGGCACTCATTGCCCTGGACGAGCAGCTGTACGTCACCCAATGGAACCAGGAAGCCAGCGCACTTTCCGGAACGCCGCTGGACGAGGCGCTCAATCAACCGATCTTCCTCGCATTCGCCCCGCTCAAACCGTTCCTGCCACAGCTCAAGACCACGGTCGAACAGCACACGGTGGCCAAGATCGAACGGGTCACCTGGATCAAGGACGACACGCCACATCATTACGCGCTGACCTTCTATCCGCTGATGGGCGGTGCCGGTCGCGGCGTAGTGATCCGCATCGACGACATCACCCAGCGCCTGTCTCTGGAAGAGATGATGGTGCAGTCGGAAAAGATGCTCTCGGTGGGGGGACTGGCCGCCGGCATGGCCCACGAAATCAACAACCCCTTGGGCGCGATTCTGCACAACGTGCAGAACGTCAGGCGCCGCCTGTCGGCAGACCTGCCGAAGAACCTCGAACAGGCCAGCGACGCCGGTGTCGATCTGGCAGCGGTGAACGCCTACCTGCAAGGGCGGGAAATCCCGCAGCTGCTCGACGGCATTCAACAGGCCGGCGCACGGGCTGCGAAGATCGTCACCCACATGCTCAGTTTCAGCCGCCGCAGCACCCGGGAAATGGCGCCGTGCGACCTGCCCGCCCTGATCGACCAGGCGGTAGAGATCGCCGGCAACGACTTCGATCTGGCGATCGGCTTCGACTTCAAGGGGCAAAACATCGTACGCCAGTTCGACCCGGCGCTGGGCCCGGTACCGGGCACTGCCAACGAGCTGGAGCAAGTGCTGCTCAACCTGTTGAAAAACGCAGCGCAGGCCATTCATCAGCGCAACGATGAGCACGAGCCGGGACGCATCATCCTGCGCACACGGCTGAGCCCGCCGTGGGCGGAAATCCAGGTCGAGGACAACGGCGTAGGCATGCCCGAAAACGTACGCAAGCGTACGTTCGAGCCCTTCTTCACCACCAAGGAGATCGGCCAGGGCACCGGCTTGGGCCTGTCGGTGTCCTACTTCATCATCACCAACAATCACAAGGGCCAGATGGAAGTGCAATCCAGCCCTGGCCAGGGCACCTGCTTCACCCTGCGCTTGCCGTTGGCCGGCAATCCGCTGCCCCTCACCACCACGGAGATATGAGCATGGGCTTTCGCCTGACGAAGATTTACACGCGCACCGGCGACCAAGGCGAAACCGGGCTTGGCGATGGACGTCGGGTACCCAAGGACCACCCCCGCGTGGAGGCCATCGGTGAAGTGGACACCTTGAACAGTCAGCTGGGCGTGCTGCTGGCGGGACTGACGGAGGATGCTCGCCTGAACGAGGTGAGTGAGGTGCTTGCGCCCTGCCAGCATCGGCTGTTCGATCTGGGTGGCGAGTTGGCCATGCCCGCGTACCAGGCACTCGATGCTGGCGAAGTGGAGCGCCTGGAAACGGCCATCGATACCTGGAACGACGAAGTCGGCGCGCTGGAGAATTTCATCCTGCCAGGCGGTTCGATGCTGATCGCCCAGGCCCATGTGTGCCGTAGTCTGGCGCGCAGTGCCGAACGTCGCTGTCAGCAGCTCAATGCCGTGGAGCCGTTGTCGGTGGTGAGCCTGGCGTACATCAATCGGCTTTCGGATCTGCTGTTCGTGGCGGCGCGGATCATCGCTCGACGTCAGGCTATTGCCGAGATCCTTTGGCAGCCTGCCAAGCCGTGAGAGGGCGCAGGCCGCAGGTTGCCAGTACCGCGTCAGGCAATGGATCTTGAGGGACCGCTGACGCGGCTTGCGCCGCTGCTACAGGGGCCAAGGGCGGCTACAAGGTTGGCCAGAACGCGCGGATGCCTGCAACGCCCTGCGCGCCGATCTCCCAGGCCTTCGGCTGATCCTGCGGACCGAGCCCGCCCAGCAGAAACACCGGCTGGTTGAAGCCCTCGATCAAACCACGCGCCCGATCCCACCCTATCGGCTGGGCATCGGGATGAGTAAGGGTCGGTTGCACCGGCGACAGCGTGACGAAATCCACACCCATCTGCTGCGCCAGCGCCAGCTCCTCGGCGTCGTGACAGGAGGCCGCCAGCCAACGTTCTTGCGGAAACGGCCGGCCCTTGCTGGCGTACTTGCGCAGCTGCGCAGACGTCAGATGCCACCCGGCCGAAGGGAAATCGCCCAGCCATTCCAACGGCCCCTTGAGCATCAACTGGGCCTTGCCGGCGCACAACCCCACTGCGTCCACCGCCAGGTCGCGGTACTGCGGATCGTAGCCATTGGGTGCGCGCAGCTGCAGCAGCTTGATACCACCGGCAATCGCCTTCTGCATCCCGCGCAACAAGGTCGGGTTATCCAGCCCATCCGGAGTGATGAGATACTCACCGGGCAGGCTCGCTGCCGCGACGATGGGACGATTGGCTGCCGGGAACTCATAGCCCGGCAGCTCGCGTGCCTTGACCCAGGCCACGGGCTGACCTTCGACGCCATGCGGCTGGCCAGTGAACTCGGTCACTTCCCAGACATCCAGCAGCACCTGCTTGTCGGCATAGTCGTGCTGCACCTTGATCAATGGCCGAGCCTGGCCGACCTCGATGCCCAGTTCTTCGCGCAGCTCCCGCGCGAGTGCCGTCTGCACTGTCTCGCCGGCCTCGACCTTGCCGCCGGGAAACTCCCACAAGCCGCCCTGGTGCTGGGCATCGGCACGCCGGGCAATCAGGATACGGTTATCTGCGCCACGGATCACCGCGGCGGCTACATGCACTCGTTTCACGCATTCTCCAGGCCGCACTGAGCTGCCAACGCCCAGGTGCACCATGGAGCACACCCGGGCCTGACCGTCAGGTGCGGTATTCGGCGTTGATCTTCACATATTCGTGGGACAGGTCGGTGGTCCAGATGGTCTCGCTGCAATCGCCGCGGCCCAGCTCGATACGAATGCCGATCTCTGCCTGTGCCATCACCGCCGAGCCTTGCTCTTCGGTGTAGGTGGTCGCACGTGCCCCACGACTGGCAATGCACACCTCGCCCAGGAACACATCGATCTTGCTGACATCCAGTTCCGCCACGCCTGCGCGGCCAACGGCCGCCAGGATGCGTCCCCAGTTCGGATCGGAGGCGAACAAGGCGGTCTTGATCAGCGGCGAGTGAGCCACGGTGTAGGCCACATCCAGGCACTCCTGCTGGTTGCTGCCGCCGTTGACCTGGACGGTGACGAACTTGGTCGCCCCTTCACCGTCGCGCACGATGGCCTGGGCCACTTCCATGCACACCTCGAAGACCGCCTGCTTGAGCGCCACGAACAACGGGCCGCTGGCCTCGCTGATCTCTGGCAATGCCGCCTGCCCGGTAGCTACCAGCATGCAGCAGTCGTTGGTCGAAGTGTCGCCGTCGATGGTGATGCGGTTGAACGACTTGTTGGCGCCGTCGCGCAGCAGATCCTGCAATACGTGGGGCGCGACCTTGGCGTCGGTGGCAAGGTAGCCGAGCATGGTCGCCATGTTTGGCCGGATCATGCCCGCGCCCTTGCTGATTCCGGTCACGGTGACGGTCACGCCCTCGTGCTGGAACTGGCGGCTGGCGCCTTTGGGCAAGGTATCGGTGGTCATGATGCCAGTGGCAGCCGCTGCCCAGTTCTCGACCGACAGGTCATCGAGCGCGGCCTGCAAGGCGCCCTCGATCTTTTCCACGGGCAATGGCTCGCCAATCACTCCGGTGGAAAACGGCAGCACGGCGCTGGCGTCTACCCCGGCCAATTCGGCAAGCCGCGCCGTCGTGCGCTCGGCGGCGGCCAGGCCGGGTTCACCGGTACCGGCGTTGGCATTGCCGGTGTTGGTCAGCAGGTAACGCACGTCGCCGCCCACGCGCTGCCTGGAGATGATGACCGGTGCCGCACAGAACGCATTCAGGGTGAACACGCCAGCGACGCTGGAACCCTCGGCGCAGCGCATCACCACCACGTCTTTGCGGCCGGGGCGTTTGATGCCGGCGCTGGAAATGCCCAGCTCGAAACCGGGAACCGGATGCAGCGTGGGCAGTGGACCAAGACCAACAGCCATGTGAGCACTCCTTTGAAGACTGTGCGGCGTATCGTCGACGCCACCATTGAATGGACGAACGCCGCGATCGGATCACCGAAATCCGCCGTAGCAGCGGTCAGCGGCCGCGAAACAGACGACGCGGTAACCTGCCACACCGTGTCGTACTTTTCGCGGCCACTGATCGCTCCCACGGGGAGCCGGCGTCAGTCGCGGCGTGATGTTGCTTCAGAGCCTATCGGAACGCGATCAGTCGATCTTGCCGTGGCAATGCTTGAATTTCTTGCCCGAACCACACCAGCACAGCTCGTTGCGACCCAGTTTCTGGTCATTGCGCACCGGCTCCGACACTGTAGCGGCAACGACTTCGGCACCCTCTACCAACGCTTCGGGCTGATCCAGGCCTGGGGCCGGAGCGTGTTCGAACTGCATGCGCGCAGCCAATTCCTCGGCATCGCGACGCAGACGCGCCTCCTCCTCGACCGGATCTTCGCGGCGCACCTGAACGTGGGAAAGCACACGGATGGTGTCGCGCTTGATCGAATCCAGCAGTTCCTGGAACAGGCTGAACGACTCGCGCTTGTATTCCTGCTTCGGGTTTTTCTGCGCGTAGCCGCGCAGGTGAATACCGTGACGCAGGTGGTCCATGGTCGACAGGTGATCTTTCCACAGGTCGTCGAGCACACGCAGCAGAATCTGCTTCTCGAAGGTGCGCAGGGCATCGGCGCTGGCCTGGTCTTCCTTCTCGGTGTAGGCCGCCAACAGCTCGGCCATGACTTTCTCGCGCAGGGTTTCTTCGTACAGCTTGTCGTCGGCGTCCAGCCACTGCTGGATTGGCAGGCTCACACCGAAATCGGTCTGCAGTGCCGCTTCCAGCCCGGCCACGTCCCACTGCTCGGGCAGCGACTGTGGCGGAATGTGCTGGGCGAACAGCTGGCCCAGCACCTCCTGGCGGAAATCGGCAATGGTGTCACCGACGTTATCGGACGCCAGCAGACTGTTGCGCATGTGGTAGATGACCTTGCGCTGCTCGTTGGCGACGTCGTCGAACTCGAGCAATTGCTTGCGAATATCGAAGTTGCGACCTTCGACCTTGCGCTGGGCCTTTTCGATGGCGTTGGTCACCATGCGATGTTCGATGGCTTCACCGGACTGCATGCCCAGCGCCTTCATGAAGTTCTTCACCCGGTCGGAGGCGAAGATGCGCATCAGACTGTCTTCCAGCGACAGGTAGAAACGGCTGGAGCCAGCGTCACCCTGGCGACCGGCGCGGCCACGCAGCTGGTTGTCGATGCGGCGTGATTCGTGACGCTCGGAGGCGATCACATGCAGACCACCGGATTCGAGCACCTGCTGGTGACGCTTCTGCCAGTCGGCCTTGATCTGGGCAATCTGCTCCGGCGATGGGTCCTCGAGGGAAGCCACCTCGACCTCCCAGTTGCCGCCCAGGAGGATGTCGGTACCACGGCCGGCCATGTTGGTGGCGATGGTCAGCGCACCGGGACGACCGGCCTGCGCGATGATCTCGGCTTCCTTCTCGTGGAACTTGGCGTTGAGCACCTTGTGCTCGATGCCTTCCTGGTTGAGCAGGCGCGACATGTGCTCGGAGGTTTCGATGGTTGCCGTACCCACCAGCACCGGCCGGCCCTGGGCCATGCTTTCCTTGATGTCGGTGACGATGGCGGCGTACTTCTCGTCCGCGGTCAGGTACACCAGGTCGTTGAAGTCTTTACGCGCCAGCGGCTTGTTCGGCGGGATCACCATCACGTTGAGCTGGTAGATCTGGGCGAACTCGAACGCTTCGGTGTCGGCCGTACCGGTCATGCCCGACAGCTTGTTGTACAGGCGGAAGTAGTTCTGGAACGTGGTCGAGGCGAGCGTCTGGCTTTCGGCCTGGATGTTCAGGTTTTCCTTGGCCTCGATGGCCTGGTGCAGGCCCTCGGACAGGCGACGGCCCGGCATGGTACGACCGGTGTGTTCGTCGACCAACAGGATCTGCCCGTCCTGGACGATGTACTCGACGTTGCGGTTGAACAGCTTGTGCGCGCGCAGGCCGGCATAGACGTGGGTCAGCAGCCCCAGGTTGTGCGCCGAATAAAGGCTCTCGCCCTCGGCCAGCAGACCGGCGCGGGTGAGCATTTCCTCGATGTACTGGTGACCGGCTTCGTTGAGTTCGACCTGACGGGTCTTCTCGTCGATGCTGTAGTGGCCCTCCTTGGTGACCTGACCCTCGACTTCCTCGATGTGCTGCTCGAGCTGCGGGATCAGACGGTTGATTTCGGTGTACAGCTTGGAGCTGTCCTCGGCCTGGCCGGAAATGATCAGCGGCGTGCGGGCTTCGTCGATGAGGATGGAGTCGACTTCGTCGATCACGGCGAAATTCAGCTCGCGCTGGAATTTCTCTTCCATGCTGAACGCCATGTTGTCGCGCAGGTAGTCGAAACCGAATTCGTTGTTGGTGCCGTAGGTGATGTCGGCGGCATAGGCCAGACGCTTCTCGTCCGGCGGCGCGAACGGCGTGACCACGCCCACGGTCAGGCCCAGGTACTCGTACAGCGGACGCATCCAGTTGGCGTCGCGACGGGCCAGGTAGTCGTTGACCGTGACCACATGCACGCCCTTGCCGGACAGCGCATTGAGGTAGACGCCCAGGGTCGCCACCAGGGTCTTGCCTTCACCTGTACGCATTTCGGCGATCATGCCTTCGTGCAGGGTAAGGCCGCCGATCAGCTGGACATCGAAGTGCCGCATGCCCATGACGCGCTTGCCGGCTTCGCGGCAGACGGCGAACGCTTCTGGCAGCAGCTGGTCGAGGGTCTCGCCTTTTGCCAGGCGGGCCTTGAACTCTGCGGTCTTGGCGCGCAGCTGCTCGTCCGAAAGGGCCACCATCTGCTCTTCGAAGGCATTGACGGCTTGTACCGTCTTGAGCATGCGTCGTACTTCACGCTCGTTCTTGCTTCCAAAAAGTTTCTTTAACAAAGGCGCAAACATATTGGCAGGATCTTCCACACATAGGGATGGAGGGCGGCCCCGTGAGTCGCCCGTGCAGCCCTCATGGCCGCATGCGAACGAGCATTCTACCCGGAAACGATGGAGAGGAAAGTGGCGCGATGTCCACGATGCTGGCACAGCGTTGTGACGGGGCGGTTTTACAATAAGGGCTTTTTCGCCAACTTCAACCCGCAACGTGCAGATGTCATCCATTCGAACGTTCACAGACCCGCCGGTGTACCCACGTAAAAGGGTGACGGCAAGGGATTCTGTTAAGATGCCGACTCTGTAACCTCAGGTGTATCCCCATGGTCTTTCGCCCCCTGCCCGCCCGGGCACCAGCGGTGCTGCTGCGCGAAGCCAAGCCGCTCAAGGCCTTGTTCAGCCATGCCCAGCGCCTGTCGCACCTGCAGCGCCTGCTCGAGAGCCAGCTGCAGCCTGCAGCGCGCGAGCATTGCTACGTTGCCTCGTGGCGCGAGGGCAGCCTGTTGCTGATCGTCACCGACGGCCACTGGGCCACGCGCCTGCGCTACCAGCAAAAGCGCCTGCAGCGCGACCTGCAGGCCCTGGAGGAATTCGCCAGCCTGACGCGCATCGCGTTCAAGGTGCAGCCGCCCACGGTGCAGAGCAAGGCGGGCGAGCGCAGCATCGATCTGTCCATCAGCGCGGGCGAGAACATTCAGGCGACCGCCGACGGCATCAGCGATCCGAATCTGCGCGCAGCGCTGGAGCGTCTCGCAGCCCACGCCAAGCGCGTGCGCTGAACCCGCCGGCCATGCCCTGGGCACCCTGAACGCCACGCAAAAAAAAGCCACCCAAGGGGTGGCCTATAAATGTGTAACCAGAAAAGAGAGGTTGTATCAACCCAACGCAGCTGGCCGCATGTAGGAGATCGGTACCGTGCTGGCATCTTCGAACGTGACCACTTCCCAGGCATCATCCTGCTCGAGCAGACGACGCAGAAGCTGGTTGTTCAGTGCATGGCCAGACTTGTAGCCACGGAATTCGCCAATCAGGCTGTTGCCCAGCTGATAGAGATCGCCGATTGCATCGAGGATCTTGTGCTTGACGAACTCGTCTTCGTAGCGAAGACCGTCCTCGTTCATGACGCCTGCCTCGTCCACCACGATAGCGTTCTCGACGCTGCCGCCCAGTGCACGATTGTGCTTGCGCAGGTACTCAAGGTCGCTCATGAAACCAAACGTGCGGGCGCGACTGACCTCCTTCACGAAAGACGTGCTGGAGAAGTCGACACTGGCACTCTGGGTGCGATCCTTGAAGACAGGATGATCGAAGTCTATCTCGAAGCTCACCTTGAAACCTTCGAAAGGCAGGAAGGTGGCGCGCTTGTCGCCCTCCGTCACTGTCACTTCACGCAGGATGCGGATGAATTTCTTCGGCGCGTCCTGTTCTTCGAGGCCAGCCGATTGAATCAGGAATACGAAGGGTCCGGCGCTGCCATCCATGATCGGCACTTCGGACGCGGAGAGCTCGACGTAGGCGTTATCGATTCCCAGGCCCGCCATGGCCGACAGTAGATGCTCTACGGTATCGACCTTGACATCGCCATTGACCAAAGTGGTGGACATCGTGGTGGCGCCGACATTGTGGGCGCGCGCAGGAATCTGCACGACCGGGTCAAGGTCGACACGACAGAACACGATGCCGGTATCCACGGGCGCAGGCTTCAAAGTCAGGTAGACCTTCTCACCGGAGTGCAGACCGACGCCTGTGGCACGGATAATATTCTTCAGGGTGCGTTGTTTAATCATGGCATTGGCCGCTTCAGCGCAAATTGCGAACTGGTATCAACAAAGGCTGGCGATGATAGCAGACCGAACCTTTGCTGAACACCAATCACCCTAATACCCCTGATAAATTGCATCAATCGGCCTGACGACGCAGGAAGGCCGGGATGTCCAGATAATCCAGGTCATCCTGTGGGTTCAACTTGGCCGCGGCGGCAGCACCGGCGTGGGCCTGGTTGCGCATCACGGTCGGACGATCCAGGTCGCGGTAGTTCACCGACGGTGCGTCCTGGCGAGCCGGCTGCTGCGACGGTGGAGGCGTCTGCGCTGCGGTCTGCATGGTGTTGTCGATGACCTTCACAGGCTTCTCGATTTTCGCGCCCAGGCCGGTGGCCACGACGGTCACGTGCAGTTCGTCGCGCATGTCCGGGTCGATGACGGTGCCGACCTTGACCATCGCGTGGTCGGAAGCGAACGCTTCGATGATGCTACCCACGTCGGAGTATTCACCCAGCGACAGATCGGGACCTGCGGTGATGTTCACCAGGATGCCGCGAGCGCCCTGCAGGTTGACGTCTTCGAGCAGCGGGTTGCGAATGGCCGCTTCGGTGGCCTCGCGTGCGCGGTTCGGGCCACTGGCGCAACCAGTACCCATCATCGCCATGCCCATTTCGCTCATCACGGTACGTACGTCGGCGAAGTCGACGTTGATCATGCCCGGACGCTTGATGATGTCGGAGATACCGCGAACGGCACCGGCCAGCACGTCGTCGGCCTTGGCGAACGCCGACAGCAGGCTGGCGTCCTTGCCCAGGATGGTCAGCAGCTTCTCGTTGGGAATGGTGATCAACGAGTCGACGCTTTCGGACAGCATGCGAATGCCCTCGTCGGCGATCTGCATGCGCTTGCGGCCTTCGAACGGGAACGGACGGGTCACGACCGCAACGGTCAGGATGCCCATTTCCTTGGCCACTTCGGCGATGATCGGGGCAGCACCGGTACCGGTACCACCGCCCATGCCAGTGGTGATGAAGACCATGTTGGTGCCTTGCAGCACTTCGGCGATACGCTCGCGGTCTTCCATCGCGGCCTGACGGCCGACTTCAGGGTTCGCGCCTGCGCCCAGGCCCTTGGTCACGCCCGTGCCCAGTTGCAGGATGGTGCGCGCGCCGATGTTCTTGAGTGCCTGAGCATCGGTGTTGGCGCAGATGAACTCAACGCCTTCGATGTTGCTCTTGACCATGTGGTTGACGGCGTTGCCGCCGCCACCGCCGACACCGATAACCTTGATTACCGGGCTTTGCGGGATGTTGTCTACGAGTTCGAACATGTGCCCTCTCCTTTCTCTATTTGTGTGCGCCTACCGCTACTGCCGTTTTGAATCAGAAATTGCCTTGCACCCAACGCTTCAGCCGTTCCAGCACCGGAGCCTTGGTGTCATCGCTGTAATTGCCGCTGTTGCTGATACCTGACAGGTTCAAGCCATCGGACTGTTTCTGCAGGCCATACATCAGCAGGCCCACGCCGGTGGAATAGATCGGGTTGCTGATGACGTCGCTCAGCCCCCGCACGCTATGCGGTACGCCCAGGCGCACCGGCATGTGGAAGATTTCTTCGGCCAACTCGACCGCGCCTTCCATTTTTGCCGTACCACCGGTCAGCACGATGCCGGCCGGGATGAGGTCTTCGTAGCCGCTGCGACGCAGTTCGGCCTGAATCAGAGTGAACAGCTCGTCGTAGCGCGGCTCGACGACTTCGGCCAGCGCCTGGCGCGACAGCTCGCGCGGAGGACGATCGCCGACACTGGGCACCTTGATGGTTTCGCCGGCACCGGCCAGCTTGGCCAGGGCGCAGGCGTAACGGATCTTGATTTCTTCGGCGTACTGCGTCGGTGTGCGCAGGGCCATGGCGATGTCGTTGGTGACCTGATCGCCCGCGATGGGAATGACCGCCGTGTGGCGAATGGCGCCTTCGGTGAAGATGGCGATATCGGTGGTGCCGCCGCCGATGTCGACCAGGCAGACGCCCAGCTCCTTCTCGTCATCGGTCAGCACCGAATAGGCCGAGGCCAGCTGCTCGAGAATGATGTCGTCGATTTCCAGGCCGCAGCGGCGCACGCACTTCTCGATGTTCTGCGCAGCGTTGACGGCGCAGGTGACCACATGGACCTTGGCTTCCAGGCGCACGCCGGACATGCCCAGAGGCTCGCGCACGCCTTCCTGGTTGTCGATCACGTAGTCCTGCGGCAGGGTGTGCAACACGCGCTGGTCGGCGGGGATCGCCACGGCCTGGGCCGCGTCCAGAACCCGCTCCAGGTCAGCCGTGCTGACCTCGCGGTCGCGAATGGCCACGATACCATGGGAGTTCAGGCTGCGGATGTGGTTACCGGCAACGCCGACGAACGCCGAGTGAATGCGGCAACCGGCCATCAGCTGGGCTTCCTCGACCGCGCGCTGGATCGACGCCACGGTCGACTCGATGTTCACCACCACGCCCTTCTTCAGGCCGCGCGAGGGGTGGGTACCGATCCCGACGATGTCCAGCGTACCGTCGGCTGCCACCTCGCCCACCAGCGCCACCACCTTGGAGGTGCCGATGTCCAGCCCGACGATCATTTTGCCGCTTTGAACGTTTGCCATGGTCCTGCCTCTTGTCAATTCTTCGCGACGGCGGGCTTGTCCGCAGTCGGGGCGCTCGGTTCACGCCAGCCCACGGCCAGGCCGTTGGCATAGCGCAGGTCGATACGCGCGATATTCGTGATCTGGTCTTTGAGTGTCTTGTCGTAAATGGCGATAAAGCGGCGCATTTTTTCCAGCAAGTGGTCACGTCCCAGCAACAGCTCGATGCCCGGGCCGGCGCTTCCTGCGCCTGTGGTGAGAAACCAGCTGCCGCGTTCGGTCAGTTCCAGCCGGGCAACCGAATAGCCCAGTGGACGCAACATCTGACTCAGCACCTGGTATTGCTGCATCACCTGCTGTTGGGCCCGTACCGGGCCGAACAACTGCGGCAAGTGTTCGTAGTTGCCCAGTTCGCGAGGCGCGAACGCCTGGCCCTGGTTGTTGAGCAGCGATTCGTTGCCCCAGCGCGCGACCGGCAGTTGCTCTTCCAGGCGGATCACCACCTGGTCAGGCCACACCCGACGCACTTCGGCATGGGCGATCCAGGGCATGGTTTCCAGCTCGGTGCGCATGCGGGTCAGGTCGATGCTGAAGAACGTCATGCCGACATAAGGCTGGATGCGCTCCTGCACCGACTGCTGGTTGATGTAGGCCAGGTCGCCCTGTACCGACACCTTGGTGATCGGGCGATCGGCGTAGGGCATCAGGTACTGGGCACCTTCATAGGTGCCGAAACCCAGACCCACCAACAGCACCGGCCACATCAGCTTTCTGAAGATGCTGAAATTGGCCTTGGGCAGGCGCACCGACAGTGGCTCCTTGGCCACCATGCGGCTGGCGCCACGCGGCACCGGCTTGTTGCGGCCGATGGCGGGTGACTGATGGCGAATCATTGGGCCGTGCATGGTCTTAACCTCGCGCCTTGCAACTGGCGGCCAGAATCGCCAGCACCAACTGCTGGAAATCCAGGCCAGCCGCGTTCGCCGCCATGGGCACCAGGCTGTGATCGGTCATGCCTGGAGCGGTGTTGACTTCCAGCAGCCAGAAACGGCCCTGCTGGTCCTGCATCACATCCACGCGCCCCCAACCCTGGATGCCGATGGCATCGCAGGCGCGGGCGCAGAGTTCGGTGAGTTCCTGTTCCTTGGCGGGGGCAAGGCCGCAGGGGATGCGGTACTGGGTATCGTTGGCGACGTATTTGGCGTCATAGTCGTAGAACGTGTGGGGCGTGCCCAGCGCAATCGCAGGCAGCATCTGGCCACGCAGCGTCGCGACGGTGAACTCGGGACCTTGGATCCATTGTTCGACCAGCACTTGCGAATCGTAGGTGCTGGCGGCTTTCCAGGCGACGACCAGTTCGTCGACGCTGTTCACCTTGGCCATCCCGATGCTTGAACCTTCATGGGCGGGTTTGACGATCAAAGGGAAGCCCAGTTCCCCAGCGGCAAAAATACAATCCTGCTCGCTGGCCAGCACCGCGTGCGACGGGGTCGGCAGGCCGAGGCTCTGCCACACCTGCTTGGTGCGCAATTTGTCCATCGCCAACGCGCTGGCAAGGATGCCGCTGCCGGTATACGGGATGTCCAGGCACTCGAGCAACCCTTGCATGCTGCCGTCTTCGCCGCCGCGGCCATGAAGAATGATGAACGCCCGGTCGATCTTCTCCGCTTGCAGGCGGGCCAGCAGGTCGTCGCCCACGTCGATGCCAAACGCGTCCACCCCGGCGCTCTGCAAGGCCTGCAGGCACGCGGCGCCCGATTTCAGCGACACCTCGCGCTCGGCGCTCTTGCCGCCGTAGAGCACGGCCACGCGACCGAAGTCACTGGGCATGATCTGCGAGCGCAGGGTGTTGGAATCCAGAATGTTCATTGCGATTTCTCCGAGGCCTGCGCGAACAGCGGGCTTTTGAGCAACTGCGGGGCAAGACCACCGATGTCACCGGCACCCTGGCACAGCAGGATGTCGCCTGCGCGCAGCAGCGGCTTGACCAGTGGCGCCAGCTCGACGCCGCGTTCGATGTAGATAGGGTCCAACTGGCCACGCTGGCGGATGCTGTGGCAAAGCTGACGGCTGTCGGCGCCCGGGATGGGCTCTTCGCCTGCCGGGTAGACTTCCATCAGCAGCAGCACATTGGCGTCGGCGAGCACCTGTACGAAATCGTCGTACAGGTCACGCGTGCGGCTGAAACGGTGCGGCTGATATACCATCACCAGACGTTTATCGGGCCAGCCACCGCGCACGGCGCTGATCACTGCCGCCACTTCGCGGGGGTGATGACCGTAGTCGTCGACCAGCATCACGCTGCCGCCTTCGACCGGCAATTCGCCATACACCTGGAAACGTCGACCGACGCCCTGGAAGCCGGACAGGCCCTGGACGATGGCGCTGTCGCTGATGCCTTCGTCGGTGGCAATGGCGATCGTCGCCAAGGCGTTGAGCACGTTGTGGTTGCCCGGCATGTTGACCGACACGTTGAGCGGCTCGCGGTCGCGGCGCAGCACCGTGAAGTGGGTCAGCATGCCTTGCTGACGTACATTGATTGCACGCACGTCGGCCTCTTCGCTGATGCCGTAGGTCAAGGTCGGGCGCGCGATCTGCGGGAGGATCTCGCGCACCACCGGGTCATCCAGGCACACCACGGCCAGTCCGTAGAACGGCAGGTTGTGCAGGAACTCGACGAAGGTTTTCTTCAGAACGTTGAAGTCGTTACCGTAGGTCGCCATGTGATCGGCGTCGATGTTGGTGACCACGGCCACCAGCGGCTGCAGGTGCAGGAAGCTGGCATCGGACTCGTCGGCCTCGGCAATCAGGTAGCGGCTGGTGCCCAACTGCGCGTTGGTACCGGCCGCATTGAGCCGGCCGCCGATGACGAATGTCGGGTCCAGGCCACCGGCGGCGAACACCGAGGCAATCAGGCTGGTGGTGGTGGTCTTGCCATGGGTGCCGGCCACGGCGATGCCGTGCCGATAGCGCATCAGCTCGGCCAGCATCTCGGCACGTGGCACCACCGGGATCCGCCGCTCCAGCGCAGTGGCGACTTCCGGGTTGCTGGTGTTGACGGCGCTCGACACCACCAGCACGTCGGCACTGGCAGCGTTCTCGGCGCGGTGGCCAATGAAAATCTGCGCGCCGAACGACGTCAGTCGCTCGGTCACGGGCGAAGCCTTGAGGTCGGAACCGGACACATCGTAGCCCAGGTTCAACAACACCTCGGCGATGCCGCACATGCCCACGCCACCGATACCGACGAAGTGGATACGACGGATGCGGCGCATTTCCGGTTGCGGAATGGCTCTCTGGTTCTCAACCATGGGCCACCTCCAGGCAGACGTCGACCACATTGCGCGTGGCATCGGGTTTGGCCAGGCGGCGAGCAGTGCTCGCCATGCTCAGGAGTTTTTCGGGTTGCATCAAAACCTCTTTCAGGCGCTCGGCAAGCTGTGCCGCGCCGGTTGTCGCTTGTGGCATCAGGAAGGCAGCGCCTTCGCGAGCCAGATAATCGGCATTGCGAGTCTGGTGGTCGTCGATCGCGTGGGGCAACGGCACCAGCAACGACGGCAGGCCGGCGGCCGCCAACTCGCTGATGGTCAACGCACCCGCGCGGCAGACCACCAGGTCGGCCCAGCCATACGCCTGGGCCATGTCCTTGATGAACGGGGCAACCTGCGCCTCGACACCGGCGGTGCGATAACGCTCGGCGGTGATTTCATCGTGTTGCTTGCCGGCCTGGTGGAACACCTCTGGCCGGTACTGCGCAGGCACCTGAGCCAGGGCTTCGGGCAGCAGCTTGTTCAGCGGCTCGGCACCCAGGCTGCCACCCAGTACCAGCAGGCGTGGCTGGCGACCGATGAGGGCCTGACGCGGCGTTTCCATGAACAGCTCGGTGCGCACCGGGTTGCCGGTGGTCCGACGCTTGGCGGACGCCGCGAAGGTGTCGGGGAAAGCTTCGCAGACCCGGCTGGCGAAAGGCACCAACAGGCGATTGGCGGTACCGGCCACGGCGTTCTGCTCGTGCACGATCACCGGCACGCCGGCCAGCCGTGCGGCGACGCCACCGGGGCCGGTCAGGTAACCACCGAAGCCGACCACGCACACCGGCTGCAGCCGGGCAATGATGCGACGCGCCTGGAACACCGCCTTGCAAATGGCGAACGGCGCCTTGAGCAGGGCCAGCCGGCTCTTGCCGCGCACACCGCTGACATCGATCAGGTGCAATGGCAGGCCGTTGGCCGGCACCAGCTCGTTCTCGATCCCGCGGGGCGTACCCAGCCAGTGCACGCTGAAACCGCGCGCCTGGAATTCACGTGCGCAGGCCAGCGCCGGGAACACATGGCCCCCGGTGCCGCCCGCCATGATCAGCACGTTGCCTTTACCGGCCATGGGGCGTCTCCTCGGCGAAATCGCTCTCGCTGAATTCCACCTCTTCGCTGCCCAGGTGCGAACGGCTTTCCCATTCGATGCGCAGCAGCAGCCCCAGACAGGCACAGCAGATCACCAGCGAGCTGCCGCCGTAGCTGAGAAACGGCAAGGTCAGACCCTTGGTCGGCAGCAGGCCGACGTTCACGCCGATGTTGATCAGGAACTGGCCGATCCACAGGAACGACAGCCCATAGGCCACGTACGCGGCGAAATACTGTTTGGCCCGCTCGGCCCAGTAACCGATGTACATGCCGCGGATACAGACGAATACGAACAGGGCCACGGTGCACAGTGAACCGATCACCCCCAGCTCCTCGGCCAGCACCGAGAACACGAAGTCGGTGTGCGCCTCGGGCAGGTAGAACTGCTTCTGCACGCTGTTGCCCAGGCCGACACCGAACCACTGGCCACGGCCGAAGGCGATCAGGGCCTGGGTCAATTGATAACCGGAGCCGAACTGGTCGCTCCACGGGTCGGTGAAGGTGATCAGCCGCGCCATGCGGTACGGCTGGGCCTGGACCAGCACGAACACCGCACCGACCGCCAGGGCCACCATCAGGGCGAAGCGGAACAGGCCCACCCCACCGAGGAACAGCATCGCCGCCGCTGCGCCCATCATCACCACCGTGGCGCCGAAGTCCGGCTCCATCAGCAGCAGCCCGGCCATCGGCAACAGCACGAAGAAGGGCTTGAAGAAGCCCATCCAGCTGTCGCGGACTTCCTGTTGACGACGCACCAGATAGCCGGCCAGGAAGATCACCACGAACACCTTGGCGATTTCCGAAGGCTGCACGTTGAACATGCCGAAGCCGATCCAGCGCATCGAACCGTTCACTTCGCGGCCAATGCCGGGCAACAGCACCATCACCAGCAGGCCGAAGGCGGCGATCAACAGCGTACCGCCCAGGCGTTGCCAGGTGGCGATGGGCACCATCATGGTGACGATGCAGGTGCCGATGCCGATCACCAGGTAGACCAGGTGCCGGATCATCATCGACAGCGAGTTGCCCGAATTGACCGCCGCCACTTCCGAGGAGGCCGAGGTGATCATCACCAGGCCCAGGCCGAGCAATGCCAGGCAGCCCGCGAGCATGGCGAAGTCGATGTCGATACCGCGACCACTGATCAGCGGCGATGGAAATGGCTTGATGACACCAAAGATCATGACAAGCCCTCCACTGCCTGGGCGAACCGACGCCCGCGCTCTTCGTAATTCTTGAACATGTCCAGACTCGCGCAGGCCGGTGAAAGCAGCACGGCATCGCCGGGCTGCGCCAGTTCGGCACACCGCTGAACCGCTTCCTCGATCGAGGCGACGGTGACTTGTTGAACGCCCGGCCCGGCCACGGCGGCGATGCGCGCGGCATCGCGGCCCAGCAGCACCAGCGCCCGGCAATGACGCTGGATGGGCTGGCCGAGCGCGGTGAAATCGGCTCCCTTGCCGTCGCCACCGGCGATCAGCACCAACTGGCCGTCGATGTCGGCGCCCAGACCTTCGATGGCGGCAATGGCGGCGCCGACGTTGGTGGCCTTGGAATCGTCGTACCAGGCCACGCCATCGCGCTCGCGCAGCCACTGGCAACGGTGCGTCAGCCCGGTGAATTCACGCAGGCTGGCCAGCATGGCGTCGAACGGCAGACCCACTGCGTGCCCCAGGGCGAGCGCGGCCAGGGCATTGGCCTGATTGTGCGCGCCACGCACCTTGAGCGCGCTGACCGGCATCAGGTTCTCGAACTCGTAGGCCAGGTACTTCTGCCCGTCTTCCTCACGCAGGCCGAAGGCCTTGAAGTCCGGCTTGTTCAAGCCGAAGGTCCAGCACGGCATGCCTTCGCCGATCAGCGGCCGGCTCAGGGCGTCCTGCCGATTGACGACAAACTTGCGCGCACCCCGAAAAATCCGGTGTTTGGCCAGGTGATAGGACGGCAGGCCGCTGTAGCGATCCATGTGGTCTTCACTGACGTTGAGCACGGTGGCCACTTCGGCATCGAGCTGATGGGTGGTTTCCAGCTGAAAGCTCGACAACTCCAGCACGTACAGCTCGACGTCGTCAGCGAGCAGATCGAGCGCCGGCTCGCCGAGGTTGCCGCCCACCGCTACGCGTTTGCCAGCCGCAACCGCCATCTCGCCAACCAGGGTGGTCACGGTGCTCTTGGCGTTGGAGCCGGTGATCGCCACGATCGGCGCCTTGGCATGCCGGGCGAACAGGTCGATGTCGCCGGACAGGTGCACGCCCCGCGCTGCGGCCTGTTGCAGCGCGGGGGTCGCCAGCGCCAGGCCGGGGCTCACGTAGAGCTCGTCGGCGCGGCACAGGAACTCCACGTCCAGCTCGCCGCAACGCACCTCCACCTGAGGATAGTCACGCTGCAGCGTCGCCAGTTCCGGCGGCGCTTCTCGCGTGTCGGCCACGGCAAACGCCACGCCCTGGCGCGCCAGGAAGCGCACCAGCGACATGCCGCTCTTGCCGAGGCCGACAACGATGCGGAAGTGGGAAGAAGCGATCAGAGACACTCGTTCTACCTCAACTTCAAGGTGGCAAGGCCGATCAACACCAGAATCACGGTGATGATCCAGAAACGCACGATGACCCGAGGTTCGGGCCAGCCCTTGAGTTCGAAATGGTGATGGATCGGTGCCATGCGGAACACGCGGCGACCGGTGAGCTTGAACGAGGCGACCTGGATCACCACCGACAGCGTCTCGACGACGAAGATGCCGCCCATGATGAACAGGACGATCTCCTGACGCACGATCACCGCGATGGTACCCAGCGCGGCGCCCAGCGCCAGCGCACCGACGTCGCCCATGAACACCTGGGCCGGATAGGTGTTGAACCACAGGAAGCCCAGCCCGGCACCGATCAGCGCGCCGCAGAAGACGATCAATTCGCCCGCGCCCGGCACGTAGGGAATCAACAGGTATTCAGCGAACTTGATGTTGCCCGACAGGTAGCAGAAGATCCCCAGCGCACCGCCGACCATCACCGTTGGCAGAATCGCCAGGCCGTCGAGGCCGTCGGTGAGGTTGACCGCATTGCTGGAGCCGACGATGACGAAGTAGGTCAGCACAATGAAGCCGGCACCCAATGGAATGCTGGCGTCCTTGAGCATCGGGATGATCAGGGTGGTTTCCACCGGGCTGTTCGCGGTCATGAACAGGAACACAGCGGCACCCAGGCCGAATACCGATTGCCAGAAATACTTCCAGCGGCTGGGCAGGCCGCGCGAGTTTTTCTCGATCACCTTGCGGTAGTCGTCCACCCAGCCGATGCCGCCGAACAACAGGGTGACGATCAGCACGACCCAGACGTAGCGATTGGACAGGTCGGCCCACAGCAGCGTGCTGATGGCGATGGCCGACAGAATCAGGGCGCCGCCCATGGTCGGCGTGCCGGATTTGGACAGGTGCGATTGTGGGCCATCGTTGCGGACCGCTTGGCCAATCTGACGAATCTGCAGGGTGCGGATCATCCAGGGGCCCAACCAGAGGGCCAGCGACAGCGCGGTCAGTACGCCCAGAATCCCGCGAAGGGTCAGGTACTGAAAGACCGCGAAGCCTTTGTAGAACTGTTGCAGAAATTCCGCCAGCAGCAGCAGCATCAGTGTTTCTCCCCGCCAGGACCGCACAGTGCCGCCACGATGTTTTCCATCGCCGCGCTGCGTGATCCCTTGATCAAAATAGTGGTAGTGGAACCCTGCTCGGCGCCCAGCGCCGCAATCAGGTCTGCCTGGTTGGCGAAGTGTCGGCCTTGAGCACCGAACGCAGCGACTGCGTGGCTCATCAATGGACCCACCGCGTACAGCGCGTCGACCTTGCCGACCGCGTACTCACCGACCTGACGATGGCCCGCTTCGGCCCAGGCGCCCAGTTCGCCGATATCGCCCAGAACCAGGACGGTGCGCCCGCAGAAGCCGGCCAGTATGTCGACTGCCGCACACATCGAGGTCGGGTTGGCGTTGTAGGTATCGTCGATCACTCGCGCACCGCTGACGGCGAGCTGCGCTACGGTGCGGCCCTTGACTGGCTGCACTGCGTTCAGGCCTGCCTGGATACCGGCCAGCGTCACGCCCATGGCATGCGCCGCCGCTGCCGCCGCCAGGGCGTTGAGCACGTTATGGGTGCCCAGCAGGTTGAGCTGGACCGAGACGTCGCCGTCAGGGCCGTGCAGCGTGAAGGACGGACAGCCGCGCGCATCGCTGTGGCGGGCGCTGGAATGAAAGTCGGCCTTGGCGTTGTCCAGCGAGAAGGTCAGCACGGCATGCTGGCCGGCCCGTGCCTGCCAGATCGGAAATGCCTTGTCGTCGAGATTGAGAACGGCCGTACCGCCCTCACCCAGCCCTTCGAGAATCTCGCCCTTGGCTTCGACGATTTTCTCCGGGCCGCCGAATTCGCCGACGTGGGCAGTGCCCGCATTGGTAATGAGTGCCACCTGTGGACGCGTGAGGCCCACGGTGTAGGCGATTTCGCCCAGGCGCGACGCGCCCAGCTCGATCACCGCGGCGGTGTGGCGCGGCGCCAGCTCGAGCAGCGTCAGGGGCGCGCCCAGGTCATTGTTCAGATTGCCACGGGTGGCCAGCACCTCGCCTTGCGTACGCAGAATGCTGGCGAGCATTTCCTTGACCGTGGTCTTGCCGCTCGAGCCGGTGATGGCCGCCACGGGACGGGTGAACGCCGCGCGGTTCAGTGCACCGAGCTGCCCGAGCGCGAGGCGCGTGTCGGCCACCACCAGCTGGGGCAGCGTCGCGCCTGCAACTTCGCGTTGCACCAACGCAGCCACTGCTCCCTTGGCAGCTACCTCGTCGAGATAGTCATGGCCATCGAAACGAGGACCGGCCAGCGCGACGAAAAGGTCGCCCGCAACAATGGCGCGGCTGTCGATGCTGACGCCGGCGAAGCGCGCATCGGCGCCACGCACGTGGCCTTGCAAGGCGTCGGCCAGCTGGCTGAGGGTCATGGCGTCAAGCATCGACAGCCTCCCATGCGGCCAGGGCCTGTTCGGCTTGCTGCAGGTCGGAGAACGGCTGACGTTCACCGTTTATCTCTTGATAGTCTTCGTGGCCCTTGCCGGCCAGCACGATGACGTCGTTGAGCGATGCCGCATTGATCAACTGAGCGATGGCCGCACCACGGCCAGCCACGAACGTCGCGTTGGCGGCACTGGAGAAGCCGGCACGAATGTCGTCGAAGATGCGCAGTGGATCTTCGCTGCGAGGATTGTCGTCGGTCACCAGCACACGGTCGGCGAGGCGTTCGGCGACTTCGGCCATCAGTGGACGCTTGCCACTGTCGCGATCACCGCCGCAGCCGAACAGGCACAGCAACCGGCCCTCGGCATGGGGACGCAACGCTTGCAGAACCTGCTCAAGAGCATCGGGCGTATGGGCATAGTCGACCACCACCAGCGGCTTGGTTCCGCCGCCCAGGCGCTGCATGCGCCCAACCGGCCCTTCGACGTTGCGCATGACCTTGAGGATGTCGTCCAGCGGATAGGCCATGCCCATCAGCACGCCCACCGCCGCCAATACGTTGCTCAGGTTGAAGCGCCCGAGCAGACGGCTGTTCAGGCTGTACTCGCCATGTGCGGTGACCAGGGTGGCACGTACGCCATGATCGTCGAAGCGAGTGTCGCGGCAGAACAGCGTCGCGGCGCTGTCGGCGAGGCTATAGGTGATCAGCCGTGAGTCCTGTTCCTGCTCGGCCAACTGTCGACCGAATTCGTCGTCCAGATTGAGCACGCGGCACTTGAGCCCCGGCCAGGCGAACAGCCGCGCCTTGGCCGCCGCATACGCCTGCATGCTGCCGTGGTAGTCGAGATGGTCGCGAGACAGGTTGCTCAGCACCGCGATGTCGAAATCCAGCGCGGCCACGCGACCTTGATCGAGCGCATGCGACGACACTTCCATGGCCACGGCGTGGGCGCCGCCCTTCTTCAGGTCATACAGGGTGGACTGCACGGCGATCGGGTCGGGAGTGGTCAGTCGGCCGCTCTGCAGGGCGCCGTAGAAGCCGGTGCCCAGGGTGCCGATCAGGCCGCAGTGCTCGCCCAGCGCATCGAGTGCCTGGGCGACCAGTTGAGTGATGCTGGTCTTGCCGTTGGTGCCGGTCACGCCGACCAGATTGACCAGACGGCTCGGCTCGCCATAGAAACGCCCGGCGATGCTCGACAGTTGCGCGATCAGGCCTTTCACGGGGATCAGCGGCACATCGGTGAGCGGCAGCACGGTACTGCCATCCACTTCGTAGGCCACGGCGGCGGCACCCAGCTTGAGGGCGTCGGCGATGTGCGCGCGGCCATCGACCTTGCTTCCAGGCACAGCCAGGAACAGGTCGCCGGGGCGAACGTTGCGGCTGTCCAGGGTCAACTCGCGAATCAGCGGATCGCGGCTGGCTTCGGGAAAAAGCTTGCTCAGGGGCATGGTCATCAGCCGCGCCCTCCTTTTATCAATGGGGTCGCCGGTACGGCGTTCACCTGCTGTTGCGGTACGGGCGGTGGCAGGTTGTCGGGTTGCACGTTCATCAGCCGCAGCGTGCCGGACATTACCTTGCTGAATACCGGCGCGCTGACCAGACCACCGTAGTAGCCACCCTTGCTGGGTTCGTCGATCACCACCACGATGGCGTAGCGCGGGTCGCTCATCGGACCGAAGCCTGCAAAAAGCGAGCGATAGGCATTCTCGGTATACCCACGCGAACCAATGGTGGCCTTGCGCGCAGTACCCGATTTGCCCGCCACGTGATACGAGGGCACCCGTGCGCGGTACACGCCGCGGGTGTCTTCGATGACCTGTTGGAGCATGCCCTGCACGGTCTTGGCGACCTTCTCGGGGATGACCTGCGCCGCAGTCGGCGGCTGGTCGCTCTTGAGGATGGTCAGCGGCACGATGCGGCCGTTGTTGGCAATCGCCGCATAGGCGTGCACCAGCTGCAGCGCCGTCACCGACAGACCGTAGCCGTAGGACAGCGTCGCGGTCTCGGCCTTGCGCCATTCGCGATGGTTGGGCAGGTTGCCGACGCGCTCGCCCGGGAAGCCCAGGCCGGTGTACTGGCCCAGGCCGACCGCCGACATCACGCGGTAGATGCTTTCACCGCCGATGTCGAAGGCGACCTTGCTCATGCCCACGTTACTGGAGTTGATCAGGATACCAGTCAGGTCGAGCACCGGGCCTTCGGTCTTGGTCACGTCCTTGATGGTGTAACGACCGATCTGCAAGGTACCGGGATAGACGTCCACCTTGTCGGTGGGTTTCCAGCGGCCGGTTTCCAGCGCAGCACTCATCGAGATCGGCTTCATGGTCGAGCCCGGCTCGAACACGTCGATGATCGCCCGGTTGCGCATGGCCGCCGGCAGCATGGTGCGGCGGTTGTTGGGGTTGTAGGTGGGCTGGTTGACCATGGCCAGCACTTCGCCGGTCTTCACGTCCATGATGACCATGCTGCCGGCCTTGGCTTCGTTCTCGTTGATGGCGTTGCGCAGCTCGCGGCTGGCCAGGTATTGCAGGCGCAGGTCAATGGACAATGCCAAGGTCTTTCCGGCCTTGGCATTCTTGGTCACCTGCACGTCCTTGATCAGCCGGCCGCGCCGGTCCTTGATGACCTGACGCTTGCCGGGCACGCCGGCGAGCCACTCGTCATAGGCCAGCTCGACGCCTTCACGGCCGTGATCGTCGAGGTCGGTGAAACCGACCATGTGCGCGGTGACATCGCCGGCCGGATAGAACCGGCGGAATTCCTCGATGCCGTAGACACCCGGGGTTTTCAGGTCGAGCACCGAGGCGCCTTGTTCAGGCGTCAGGCCACGCACCAGGTAGATGAATTCCTTGCTGGCCTGGGCCTCGAGACGCGCGGCGAGGGCTTTTGGCTCCTGCCCAAGCGCCCGCGCCAGTTCGGGCCACTTGTCCTTGGACAGCTGCATTTCCTTGGGATTGGCCCACAGGGTGGTCACCGGCGTGCTCACGGCCAAAGGCTCGCCGTTGCGGTCGGTGATCAGGCCGCGGTGGGCCGGAATGGGGATGTGGCGCATGCTGCGCGCATCGCCCTGACCGATCAGGAAGTCACGGTTGATGACCTGCAGATAGACGATCTGCGCAACGATACCGGCGACCAACAGCAAGAGCAGGCCGACCATCAGGCGGAACCGCCACGGGAACAGAGCCCCGTCGAGCTTCATCATGGCGACACCATGCGAATTTCGGCGGCATCCGGGATGCGCATTTTCAGCTGTTCGGCGGCCAGGGTTTCAATACGGCTGTGCGCGGTCCAGGTGCTTTGCTCCAGGATCAGGCGCCCCCACTCGGCCTGCGCCTTGTCGCGGTCGCTGAGCTCGCCGTACAGCGTATTGAGCAACTGCCGATTGATGTGTGCGCTGTAGGAAACGCCGATGGCCGAAACCAGCACGGCGATGAACAGCAGCAGCATGAGGAAACTGCCGCCCGGCAGCGGCTTGTTGAGGAGCTTGCTCATCGCAGCTTCTCCGCAACACGCATGACCGCGCTGCGCGAACGCGGGTTGGCCTTGAGTTCGGTTTCGGAGGCGAACTGCGCCTTGCCGTGCAGCTTGGCCTTGGGCACGAAGGCTTCGAAACGCACCGGCAGGTTGCGCGGCAGGTTGTCGGCTTCGCCCTTGGTCAATTTGCGCATGAACAGTTTGACGATGCGATCTTCCAGGGAATGAAAGCTGATCACCACCAGACGGCCGCCGATTTCCAACGCATCGAGCGCGGCTTCGAGGCCTGCCTCGAGGTCGGCCAGTTCATTGTTGACGTGAATGCGCAGACCCTGAAAGGCGCGAGTCGCCGGGTTCTTGCCCTTCTCCCAGGCAGGGTTGGCGACCTTGAGCACCTCGGCCAGGTCGGCGGTACGCTCGAACGGCTGTACTTCGCGACGCTGCACCACCGCACGCGCCATGCGCCGGGCGAAGCGCTCCTCGCCGTATTCCTTGAAGACGCGGGCGATTTCCTCTTCTGCAGCGGTTGCGATGAACTGGGCTGCACTCATGCCGCGCGAAGGGTCCATGCGCATGTCCAGCGGACCGTCATGAAGAAAACTGAAGCCGCGCTCGGCGTCGTCGAGCTGCGGCGAGGAAACGCCCAGGTCGAGCAGAATGCCGCTGACCTTGCCATGCATGCCGCGCTCGCGCACTTCGGCACCGAGCTCGGCAAAGCTGCGCTGTACAATGACAAAGCGGCCGTCTTCGGCCGCCAGCGCTTGCCCGGTGGCAATCGCTTGAGGGTCCTTGTCGAACCCCAACAGGCGGCCATCGCCCCCCAGGTGGCGCAGGATCAGGCGGCTATGGCCACCACGGCCGAAGGTGCCGTCCAGATAGCAACCATCGTCGCGCACGGCCAGAGCCTCGACAGCCTCGTCGAGCAGCACGGTGATGTGGTTGAAGCCGCTATCAATAGTCACAAGATCAAATCACGCAATTCTTCAGGCATGGCGCCCGGTTGTTGTATAGCTGCAAGGTCAGCCGCACTTACGGCGTTCCACGCACCCTCGTCCCACAATTGAAACTTGTTCAGCTGGCCGACCAGCATCGCGTGCTTGTCCAGCCGGGCGTACTCGCGCAAGCGCGGGGGCACCAGAAAACGTCCGCTGCCGTCGAGCTCGAGGTCGACGGCATTGCCGATCAGCAGACGCTGCAGGCGCCGGTTGCTTTCCACCAAAGATGGCAAGGCGCGAAGCTTGGCCTCGATGAGTTCCCATTCATCCATTGGGTAGACGCACAGGCAGGGGTCGATGGTGTCGACCGTGATGATCAGTTGACCGGAGCATTTGGAATCCAACTCGTCACGATACCGACTCGGCATTGCGAGCCGTCCTTTGGCATCGAGGTTGATCGGATTTGCTCCACGAAACACGTCGCGCTTCCCCTGAACTCAGATTTTTACACTCGAAAAACCCACTTTTCGCCACTTCCCGCCACTCGCGCACACTATAGGAACCCCCCCACCACACCGTCAAGGCGCGTCTGTAGGGAAAAGCCTTATAGATCGGAGATTTAGAACGCAAAATGAAGGGAAGACGGTATTTGAGACACGTCAGGGAGAAACAAAGCCGTTTGAGTTCAACCATCTGCGTCTTGAACTTAAAGTAGAGTCTCAAGACTAAGATTTTTTCGACATTACCAAAGGGGGTTTGGTAGCCGTTTTTTTCTGCGAAACAGCGCAAGGAACAGCGAAGGGACGCGAAGGAAAAAGGTGGAGAGTCGATCTGTAAGCCGGGTTTTGTCGAGGACAGTCATTCCTCTACGATGGCCATCGCTGGACACCTCTAGCAACCTACCCGGTTCCAACGCGGGCCGCGCCATATGGAACCCTATTTGGTCTTGCTCCGAGTGGGGTTTACCTAGCCACGAACTGTTGCCAGACGTGCGGTGCGCTCTTACCGCACCTTTTCACCCTTACCGGCGCTTGCGCGCTTAGGCGGTTATTTTCTGTGGCACTTTCCGTAGGCTCGCGCCTCCCAGGCATTACCTGGCACTCTGCCCTATGGAGCCCGGACTTTCCTCCCCCCGCTCTGCCCAGCAACCTGGGTTGCGGAACAAAAACAGGCAGCGACTGTCCGATCGACTCTCCGGCGCGCAGGTTAACGACATGCATCGGCCAGGACAAGCTTTTATCTCACCGATCGACCGAGAGCCGAATCCATCTCACACCTTCTGCTTTTCCAGGGCCACCTGGTAGAGCAGGTTCTTGCGCACGCCGGTGATCTCGGCCGCCACCGCCGCGGCGCGCTTGAGCGGCATCTCTGCCAGCAACAGGTCCAGAACGCGCATCACTTCGGTGCTGACGGCTTCATCACTGACCGGCGCAGTCCATCCCGCCACCAGCACCACGCACTCACCGCGCTGCTGGTTGCTGTCGGCTTCCACGAACGCACGCAACTCGGACAGCGGCAGGCCTTTGAGGGTTTCAAAGGTTTTCGTCAATTCGCGCGCCAGCAGTGCGGAGCGCTCGCCGCCGAAGACCCTCTCCATGTCCTGCAGGCATTCGAGTATGCGGTGCGGCGCTTCATAGAAGATCAAGGTGCGCGGCTCTTCCCTGACCTGCTCCAGACGCGCACAGCGACCGGCGGTCTTGGCGGGCAGGAAACCTTCGAAGATGAAACGGTCCGACGGCAGACCAGCGGCCGACAGCGCCGTGATCAAGGCACAGGGGCCGGGGACCGGCACTACCTGCACGCCTGCCGCACGCGCCTGACGCACGAGGTGATAGCCGGGGTCGGAAATCAGCGGTGTGCCCGCATCGGAAATCAGCGCAATGTCATCGCCTGCCAGCAGCCGCTGGATGAAACGACTGCCCTCGTCCCGCTCGTTGTGCTCGTGGCAGGCGGCCAGTGGCGTATTCAACCCGAAGTGCTGCATCAGGCGCACCGAATGGCGCGTATCCTCGGCCGCGATCAACGCTACTTCGCCTAGGATCTTCAACGCGCGCGCGCTCATGTCGTCCAGATTGCCGATGGGCGTAGCCACTACATAAAGTGTGCCTGGGGTGGAATTAGAAGCGCTTGAAGCAGTCACAGCACACACCTTGTCGTTCGGCCAAACCCGCATTGTACAGGCTCCAGGCCAGCCAGTGCTCGCCCAGCGATCCGGCACGGCCGACGTGAAACATTTGCTTGTCCTATATAAGGACAGGCTTGCCATCCTCGTCGCACCCCGGCCGATGCTTGGGTACACTTGCCCGTCTATTGATCGAGTAAATCAGGAAGATATCCATGACAGCCTGCCTGCGGCTTCTATCTGCCCTATGCCTCGCCGCCTTGCTGGCTGCGTGCGCCAGTTCGCCTTCATCCAATCTCGGTGAGCTGCCGCGCACGCCGGACGCCACCGTCGAGCAGTTGCTCGAACGTGCCACCGCCAGCAAGTCGCCGGAAGAAGCGGCAGCCTTGCGCTTGAGCGCTGCAGATCAGGCTGCCCGCCAGGGCGATGCAGCCCGTGCGACGCAGATCCTCCAGCAAGTACGAATCGAACTGCTCAAGCCAGGCCTGCAGATATTGGCCAGCACCCTGGGCGCAGAACTCGCACTGACCCGCAACGATGCCAAGGCCGCGCTTGCCGCCCTCGATCATCCGAGCCTGCAGCGCTTGGGCGAGCTGCCCGCGGACCAGCAGGTACGCGCGCATCTGGTTCGCGCCCGGGCCCTGGAAGCCGACGGGCAGATCCTGGCTGCGGCGCGCGAGCGGGTGTTCGTCGCACCCCTGCTCAGTGGCGAGGTCGCCGGCCAGAATCACGAGGCCATCTGGGCTCTGGTGGGTTCGCTGCCTGTCGAGCAGCTGCAAAATCAGGGCACCGATGACTTCGCCGGCTGGCTGAGCCTTGCCCTGGCCGTCAAATCGGCCGGCACCCTGGAACAACAGCAGGCCGCCATCGATACCTGGGTGGCCCAGCACGCGGCTCATCCTGCCGCCAGACAGCTGCCGACCCCCTTGGTCAAACTCAAGGCTCTGGCCAGCCAGCCGCTGACCCGAATCGCCCTGCTGCTGCCTCAGGAAGGCCAGTTGGCAGGCGTGGCCCGCGCCTTGCGCGAAGGCTTCATGGCGGCGTACTACCAAGCCCAGCAAGCCGGGCAAAAGCCACCGGTCATCGACGTTATCGACAGCTCGCGCCTGAGCTCGCTCGACGACTTCTACCGCCAGGCGCAGGCGCAAGGTGTGCAACTGGTGATCGGCCCGCTGGAGAAACCTCTGGTCAAGCAACTGGCGGCACGCACCCAATTGCCCCTGCCAACCCTGGCGTTGAACTACAGTGACAACAACCAGCTCGGCCCACCCCAGCTGTTCCAGTTCGGCCTGGCCGCCGAAGACGAAGCGCGCGAAGTGTCCCGGCGCGCACGTGCCGACGGTCTGCACAGCGCTGCGGCAATGATCCCCAAGGGTGAGTGGGGCGACCGCGTGCTCAATGCCTTCCGTCAGGACTGGGAAGCCAACGGCGGTACGCTGGTTGCAGCCGAACGCGTCGACCAGCCGGTACAACTGGCCCAACAGATTGCCGACATGCTCAACGTGCGCAACCCCGGCAGCGGCCTGCAGAGCAGCACCGGGGCGCAGGCCTCGCGTCGTCAGGACATCGATTTCATCTTCCTCGCCGCCACACCGCAGCAGGCCCAGCAGATCAAGCCGACCCTGAACTTCCAGTACGCCGGCGACCTGCCGGTGTATGCCACCTCGCACGTGTTCAGCGCCAGCGGCGATCAGGCCCAGTACAACGACATGACCGGCATCCGCTTCTGCGAGACGCCCTGGCTGCTCGACACCAGCAATCCATTGCGCCAGCAGGTCACGCGCCAGTGGCCGCAGGCCAATGGCAGCATGGGTCGGTTGTACGCCATGGGCGTCGACGCCTACACCCTGGCCGCCCGCCTGGGTCAGCTCAAGGCCCTGCCCGATAGCCGCATCGAAGGTCTGTCCGGCAACCTCGGCATGAGCGCCAGTCAACGCATCGAACGCCAACTGCCATGGGCGCAGTTCGTCGGTGGCCAGGTCCAGCGCCTGCCCAACACCACGCCGTAATGTCGCTCAGTCCCCGCCAGCAGGCGGGTCGCGAGGCCGAGCAGCAGGCCCTTGAGCACTTGTATGCTCAGGGTTTGACGCTGCTGGCGCAGAACTGGCTGTGCAAACGGGGCGAGCTTGATCTGGTCATGCTAGATGGCGATACAGTAGTATTCGTCGAAGTCCGCTATCGCCTGCACGCACAATGGGGCGGAGCATTGGCCAGCATCGATGCCCGCAAGCGCGAAAAGCTGGTGTTGGCCGCGCAATATTTCCTCATCAAGGAAGCGCGCTGGGCCCAGCATCCATGCCGTTTCGACGTGGTTGCCCTGGAAGGCACCGGTACTCGGGCCACGCGCCTGAACTGGATCCGCAATGCCTTCGACAGCTGACACACGACACCCTTGCCACCGGTTTTTGCTCTTTGCTTTGCGGGCTGCACATTCTTGTGCCGGGAACCGCCGCCGCGTTGCGGTCTTGCCCGACCAGCCGCCCTACTTAAGGTCACCTTGATGGACATGCAATCCCGAATTCGCCAGCTTTTCCAGGCCAGTATCGATACCAAGCAACAGGCGATGGAAGTCCTTGCACCGTACATCGAACAAGCCAGCCAAGTCATGGTGGGTGCCTTGCTCAGCGATGGCAAGATGCTTTCTTGCGGCAACGGCGGCTCGGCCGGCGATGCCCAGCACTTCTCGTCCGAGCTGCTCAACCGCTTCGAACGCGAACGTCCCAGCCTGCCTGCCATCGCACTGACCACCGACAGCTCGACGATTACCTCGATCGCCAACGATTACAGCTTCAACGAGGTATTCTCCAAGCAGATCCGCGCGCTGGGCCAGCCGGGCGATGTCTTGCTGGCCATCTCCACCAGCGGCAACTCGGCCAACATCATCCAGGCGATCCAGGCCGCCCACGACCGCGACATGGTCGTGGTGGCCCTGACCGGCCGCGACGGGGGCGGCATGGCCTCGCTGCTGTTGCCCGAAGACGTCGAGATCCGCGTGCCTGCCAATGTCACGGCACGCATCCAGGAAGTTCACCTGCTGGCGATCCACTGCCTCTGCGACTTGATCGACAGCCAACTGTTCGGGAGTGAAGAATGAAGCGTAACCGCCTTGCCCTAGTGGCCCTGAGCCTGGCCTTGAGCGTCACCGGCTGCAGTTCGGTCCTTACCGCCACGCGAGACAACCCCATCGACGATGACCGCGGCACTCGTACCCTGGGCAGCAAGATCGACGATTCGCTGATCGAAACCAAGGTATCGGTGAACATTGCCAAGGCCAACATCGACCTGGACAAGAATTCCCATGTGGTCGTGACCAGCTACAACGGTGTGGTCCTGCTCGCCGGGCAGACACCGCGTGCCGACCTCAAGGCCCTGGCCGAGCAGGCCGCCAGCGAAGTGCAGCGCGTCAAGAAGGTCCACAACGAGATCCAGGTGCTGGCGCCCTCCTCGTTGCTGGCACGCAACAACGACGCCTGGCTGACCACCAAGATCAAGACCCAGATGCTGGCCGACAGCGCCATCCCCGGCTCGCGCATCAAAGTCGTGACCGAGAACGGCATCGTCTACCTGCTGGGCCTGCTGACCCAGGCCGAGGCCACCCGTGCCACCAACCTGGTGCAGGGTGTCTCCGGCGTACAGAAGATCGTGAAGCTGTTCGAGTACATCGACTGACCTTCCCCAGCAGCAACAGGCGGCCCATTAATGGGCCGTTTTTTTTGCCCGCGTTTTCATTTTTCCGAAGGAAATTTCCTATAGGCGCGACGGCGCCGGGTGCGGAAAATCGACTCCCTATCGAAGGCATGGCCATTCAATCCATGCATTCAAACGGATAGATGACATTCCACAACGCAAAAAGGAAATCCAATGAAAACCGCTCGTCTCATTCCCTTCATCGGCGCACTCGGCCTGGCCACGCTTGCCAGCAGCGCCATGGCCGCCGACGGAGAAATCAATTTCCGTGGCGAGATCAAGACCAGCACCTGTGTCATTGAGGTTGGTGACACTTCCGGCGGCGCACCGGGCGTGGCCTACCTGGGCACCGTACCCACCAGCGCGCTGAGCAACGCCGGTGCGGTAGCCGGTGGCGGGCGCTTCTCGCTGCGCATCGATGACAGCGACTCCAAGTGCGATCTCACCGGCAAGGCCGCCTCGGTCACCTTCCTGGGCTTGAGTGGCTCCGCCGGCGCCAGCGCGCAGTGGTTGGGTATCGACCGCAGCGTCACCGGCTACGCCACCAATGTTGCCATTCAGATTCGTGATGCCACGGGCGCTGAAGTACCACTGAGCCAGGCATCCGCCGAGTATCTCAACCCCAAGCAACCGCTCGAGTTCACGGCCAACTACATCTCGCTGGGTGGCGCTACGGCCGGCCCGGCGAATGGCAAGGCTGCCTTCACCGTAGACATCCACTGACCTGCCCCTGCGCGCGAGGCGCTGCCTCGCGCGTGCCGGAACCGACATCGCCATGCACATCACCCGCAGAACCCACCGACGCAGGCTATGGACAGCGCTGATCATTCCCTTCGCAGCCCTCGCCAGCATCGCCGCGCAGGCGGCAGTGGTGCTGGACAACACCCGCGTGGTGTTCGACGCCAGCAAGCGCGAGAGCTCAATGATCGTCAACAACCCCACCAGCCGTGCCTATGCCATTCAGACGTGGGTCAACGACGCCACGGACGACGACACCCGCCTGGCCCCCTTCATCGCCACACCTCCGCTTTTTCGCCTGGACAGCCGCAAGGCGCAGACCGTCAGGATCATTTCGACGGCCACCGACGCCCTGCCCAGGGACCGAGAATCGCTGTTCTATTTCAATGTTCAGGAAATACCCACCGCTAACGACACTGCCGAGAACGTGCTGAAGGTAGCCCTGCGCACACGGGTCAAGCTGCTCTACCGCCCGCCGGGACTGGGCAACGCCAACGACAGCGGCGAGCGCCTGATGTGGACGCTGGAGCGGCAGGACGGCAGGCATGCACTGCGCGTGCACAATCCTTCGCCGTTCCATGTTTCGTTCATCGGCATCAAGGCCATAGCCTTCGACCACAGCGAAGAGATCGCCGCGCCATTGATGGTCGAGCCGTTCAGCAATCGACTGTACGCCCTCGGCAGCGCCGCTGTGCGGCCGTCGAGCGTGGTGTTCTCCATCATCAACGACTACGGTGGATATTCCACGCCGATCCAGTTTCAACTGCCGGCCGACGGCGACGGTTCACCTCGATCCCTGCCAGCCTCGGACGAGACGCGCGGTCGACCATGAGCCCACGCAACCCGCAAGCACGCCTTCAGCTGATCAAGGCCGCAGTACTGTTGATCGGCGCAGTATCGGTTGCTCAGACACGCGCGGGCGCAGAGCGCTTCGATGAGAGCTTCTTCCGCACCCTGGGCGGCGACGAACATCGCACACCGCATGGCTTGCAGGCATTGCAAGGCCAACGGCAGTGGGCACCGGGCAAGTACCCTGTCAATGTCTACCTCAACGGCACGAGCGTGGGCAAACAGACCTTGACGTTCCAGCAGCTCGAAGGCAGCAGCCAACTGAGCGCGTGCCTGACTGCGCAGTGGCTGCAAGATGCAGGAACATTGCCGCTGGGCAAGCCGGACGACACCTGCGTGGACCTCGCCGTCGCGATCCCCGGTGCAGCGCAGACCTTGCATGAAGACACCCTGACACTCGAGTTGAACATTCCCCAGGCCGCGCTGCGGCGCACTCCCATCGATTTCATCGATGAGCAGCAATGGGACAGCGGCATTGACGCGGCTACCTTGAACTATCAGTTCGCCGGCAGCCAGGGTCACCGCCAGGGCTCAGGTTCCAGTTCCCAAGCCAGTCTTTACCTGCAGGCCGGGGTCAACGTCGCCGACTGGCGCCTGCGCTCGAGCTCTTCGTTCAGCCGCAGCCAGGACAGCCCCGGGCGCTGGCAGCGCAGCAGCACTTTCGCCCAGCGCGATCTGTCCAGGCATTTGGGCACACTGACGCTGGGCGAGTACTTCACCTCTGGCAATGTCTTCAGCAGTGTGCCCTACCAAGGTATCCAGCTCACCAGCGACATCGGCATGCTGCCCGACTCTCTGCAAGGCTACGCGCCGGTGGTCAGAGGCATCGCCGAGACCCAGGCCAAGGTCGAGGTACGCCAGAACGGCTATTCGCTCTACACCACCTATGTACCGGCAGGCCCGTTCGTGATCGAAGACCTCACTGCCGCCGGCGGCAGCGGTGAGCTGGAAATCATCGTGACCGAGGCCGACGGACGAGAGCGCCGTACCATCCAGCCTTACGCGACCTTGAGCAACATGCTGCGCCCCGGTGTCTGGCGGCATGGCTTGACGCTTGGCCGCTACAACACCGCCGACGGTGCCGAACAGCCGTCCTTCGTCGAGGCCACCCTGGCCTACGGCTTGCCCCGTGACCTTACCGTCTACGGTGGCGTGCAGAGTGCCAGCTTCTATCAGGCGGGCCAGATCGGACTTGGCCTCAGCCTCGGCGTCCTGGGTGCCGTTTCACTGGACCTCAGCGATGCACGCACGTCGCGCCCGGCGGGTGGTCAGGACCAGGGGCGCAGCGTTGGCTGGCGCTATGGCAAGTCTTTCGACATCGGTACGTCGTTGCGCTTTGCCGGCTACCGCTATTCCACCCAAGGCTACCGCGATTTCGGCGAGGCGGTCTGGCAACAGACACCCACCGCTGCGCCACGCGGCAGCAAACGCAACCGCATCGAAGCCAACCTGGCCCAGGCCACGGCATTCGGCTCGCTGCACATGAGTGTGCATCAGCAGACCTACTGGAACAGCAACCGGCAGGATCGCGAGGTTCAATTCGGCGCCAACACCCACTACCGTGGCGTCAACTACGGCCTGTACGCCAGCCGCAGTCTCAGCGACGCCTATCGACAGAACACGCAGATCACCTTGACCGTGTCGGCGCCATTGGGGAGCAGCAGCAGCGCGACCTATTCGGCTTCGAGCACCGGTCAAGGGGGGGTGGGCCATCGCGCCAGCCTGATGGGCCAGCTGTCCGACGATCAGCGCTGGCGCTATGGCCTGGACGCCAGTCGCACGGATAACGGCGACAGGAGCGCAACGGCGTCGGCGACCTACCGTGCCCCCTTTGCCATGCTGGGCACCTCGCTCACCGCCGGTCCTGATTACCGTCAGATCACTGCCACTGCAGCCGGCGCCCTGCTGGCCCATGCCGATGGCATCGAGTTGGGCCATGTGCTGGGCGATACCGTCGCCCTGGTAGACGTGAACGGCGTTGCCGAAGTCGGCGTGCAGAATACACCGACCATGCGCACCAACCGGCACGGCTATGCACTGGTGCCCTACCTGACGCCCTATCGCTCCAACCGCATCGTGCTCAACACCGATCACTTGGGTGCCGAAGTCGATATCGACAACAGCGTAGCGCTGGTCGTGCCTCGACGAGGCGCGGTCATCAAGGCACGCTTCAACGCAACGCGCTCGCGCAAGATCATCGCCCATCTACTCATGGCGGGCGGTAAGGCGCCGCCCTTCGGCAGCCAGGTGACCGATGCCGACGGCACGCTGGTGGGGGTGGTTGGCCCTGGCGGGCAAGTACTGCTGGGCGTCGCGCAGCTGCAGACGCTGCTGACCACCTCGTGGGGTACCGGGCCGGACGGACAGTGCGCATTGCGCCTGCCAGAGGCCGAACCATCGCCGGCCACCCGCTACACCACCCACCAGTTGCTCTGCGAACCGATGACCGCCGAGCGCTCCGATGAATCGACCCACCCCGCTCAGGAGGCTTCGACATGAGCCCTTTCGTGAAGTTGTCGCTCGGCCCGTTCGGATGGTTGCTGGGCTGCACGGCCGCCCACGCGGCCTGCCCGCCTCCCGTAGACATGGCCACGCACAGTACAACCTATTTCATCCCGCGCGATGCGCCCATCGGTTCGTTGATCGCCTCCGGCGTGGTGAACTACGACAGCACTCGCGACCACACCTGCGCCAACCGTTCGGTTGTGGCCCAGATGCTTGTGGGGCCGCGTATACCCGCGATCGCGGCGGCCAACAGCGGCAGCCCCGGGACGACCGATATCGGTCAGCATCTGTACCAGACAGGTGTGCAGGGCATCGCGTTCGGCGCGGTCAAGACCGATGGCCGTCTTTGCGACGCAGGCGGGTCGGAGATACCCGCCAACCAGCTTCATTTTCCGTTTTCCGCCGTCAGTTGTTCCAGCCGCTACCAGACACGGGTGTACTACTACCTCTACAAGACCGGGGACATTGCAGCCGGTGCACACACCTTGAATCAGCCGGGGTTTCAAGTGCTGTTCAACGGCGCCGTGCAATCCTCCCTGACCCTCAATCACACCGTTATCGTTGCCGGCTGCTCGATGCCAGCCACAGGGAGCAATCCGCTGGAGGTCGAACTCTTCGGCAGCGTCGGCAATTTCAACGGGAATGGCTCCGGCGGTCCGGTCAAAGAGTTCTCGATCCCACTTCTGAGCTGCGTGAAAGGCAATTACTCCACCTACTATCCGTGGAACTACTTTCAGGGCAACTATGCCAATGTACGCTTTGAGCCCTCCCGCGGCTCCACCCTGCTGGACGGCCCGGCCGGTATCGTCGGGCTCAGGCCGGAGTCCACCGCAACCGGGATAGGTGTACAGATCCTCAAGCGGGACATGACACCTGTTCGACTCGGTGAAGAAGTGCAGATCACCCATGTGAACGACGGGATCACGAACCTGGCGTTCAACGCCCGATACGTCCAGGTGGGCGACACGGCGCCCACGGGGGGTACCGCCGACGCGACGGTGAATTTTACCGTTACCTTCAAATGAAAAAGGCGATCCTTACGGATCGCCTTTTTCATTTCACCACTTTCAGACTTGGCCGCCCGGATGGCCGCGGTGGCGGGTTGCCCGGTGGCGGAGCGTCATCATCGGATTCGACGATGTCCTCGAACTCGGCTTCTTCCTCGTCCAGATCGGGCGACTCCAGATCGAAGACCATGCCCTGGCCATTCTCCCGGGCGTAGATACCGAGAATGGCACCCGAAGGCAGGAACAGCGTGTGCGATACGCCGCCGAAGCGACCGTCGAAACTGACCGCCTCGTTATCCATGTGCAGGTTGCGCACGGCGCTGGGCGACACGTTCAGAACGATCTGGCCATCGCTGGCGAAACCTTGCGGGACCTGGACCGAGGGATACTCGGCATTGACCAGCATGTGCGGGGTGCAGTCATTGTCGACGATCCACTCGTACAGGGCGCGGATCAAATAGGGACGACTGGAGTTCATCAACGGCTCCTCAAAACCTAGCGCATTTCACGTTCAGCGGCGGACAGGCTGGCCTTGAAGGCCTCCCGCGCGAACTGACGTTCCATATAGTCGAGCAGCGGCTTGGCAGGCCGCGGCAGTTCGATACCCATGATCGGCAAGCGCCAGAGTATCGGCAGTAGACAGCAGTCGACCAGACTTTGCTCATCACTGAGAAAGCAGGGCTTGTCGGCAAACAGTGCCGAAACGCCGGTCAGGCTTTCGCGCAATTCCTTGCGCGCCTGAACGCGGGCGGCTTCCTTGCTGCGCGGGTCGAGGATCAGGTCGGCCAGGCCACACCAGTCGCGCTGGATGCGATGGATCAGCAACCGGCTGTTGGCTCGCGCCACCGGGTACACCGGCAGCAGCGGCGGATGCGGATAGCGTTCGTCGAGGTATTCCATCACCACGGTCGATTCGAACAGGGCCAGGTCGCGGTCGACCAGCGTTGGCGTGCTGCCGTAGGGGTTCACTTCGATCAGCCTGGGTGGCAGGCGACCGCCCTCCACGTTGATGATCTCTGCGCTGACGCCTTTCTCGGCGAGAACGATGCGCACCCGATGAGAATAGTGGTCGGCGGGGTCGGAGTAACAGGCCAACCGATTGGTCACGCCCATGGCGGTCCTCCTCGCGTATGTATGAATGCAAAAACGAGCGCCACCCACAGGGGGCGCAAGCAAGCCGCGCAGTTTACCGCACTTTCAACCTACGTCCTTCCAGTATTCGCGTTTCAGCAAGTAAGCGAGAACGATCAGCAGCGCCAGATAGAGCAATACGTACAGACCGATCTGTTGGCTCCGTGCCTTGACCGGCTCGGCCGAGTACGCCAGGAACGTCACCAGATTCCTGACCTTGTCGGCGAATTGCGCCGCGTCCAGGCTACCGGTACCGGGTATCACGCGTAGGCGGGTGCACGGCTGCGCCGCAGGCTCTGCGCAGTCGAGCACCTGACGCCCCTGCAGACTCTCCAGCACATTGGGCATGCCGACGTTGGGGTAGACGATATTGTTCACTCCCCAGGGCCGGGCGGCGTCGGCGTGGAAGCCCTGCAGATAGGCGTACAGCCAATCGGTGCCGCGCACCCGCGCGACCAGGGTCAGGTCGGGCACCTCGGCGCCGAACCAGGCCTTGGCATCGCCCGGCTGCAGACGCGTCTGCATGTGATCGGCAATGGCTGCGCCGGCTGGAGCCAAGGTTTGCAGCATCTGCTCATAGGGTATGCCCAGGTCGTCGGCCACCGTCTGGTAACGCTGGAACCTGGCCCCATGGCAGCCCATGCAATAGCCGACGAAGGTGCTCGCACCGTCTCGCAAGGCCGCCTTGTCGGACACGTCGATCGCCACCGGGCGCACCAGCGGCGTCACCGGGTCCGCCCAGGCCAGCGGCAGGGCCAGCAACAGCAAGACTGCAATCCACACTTTCATCGGCGAGGGATCCGATCGGGTACCGGCCGCGTGATCTCCCGTCGCGTGTACAGCGGCATGGCCAGGAAATAGCCGAAGTACAGCACTACGCATACTCGCGCTACCCAGGTGGTGATGGCCGTGGCCGGTTGCATACCGACGTAGCCCAGCGTCACCAACGCCACGCAGAACAGCGCCAGGGCTGTGCGGCTGAGCCAGCCCTTGTAGCGCATCGACTTGACCGGGCTGCGGTCAAGCCACGGCAGCACGAACAGGATGGCAATCGCGAAAGCCATGGCCAGCACGCCCATGAGCTTGTCGGGAACGGCGCGCAGGATCGCGTAGAACGGGGTGAAGTACCAGACCGGCGCGATATGTTCGGGCGTCTTGAGCATGTCGGCAGGCTCGAAATTGGCAGGCTCCAGAAAGTACCCGCCCATCTGCGGAAAGAAGAACACCACGGCGCTGAACACGAAGAGAAAGATCGCCACCCCGAGCAGGTCCTTGACCGTGTAGTAGGGATGGAAGGCAATGCCATCCAACGGTTTGCCTTTGGCATCCAGGTGTCGCTTGATATCAATGCCTTCGGGATTGTTCGAGCCTACCTGGTGCAACGCCAGAATGTGCAGCACCACCAGTCCGACGATCAGCAACGGCAATGCCACCACATGCAGCGCGAAGAAGCGGTTCAAGGTAACGCCCGAAACCAGATAGTCGCCGCGGATCCATTGGGCCAGGTCGGCGCCCACGATCGGAATCGCCCCGAACAGGGAAATGATCACCTGCGCGCCCCAATACGACATCTGCCCCCACGGCAGCAGGTAGCCCATGAACGCTTCCGCCATCAGCAGCAGGTAGATCGACATGCCGAAGACCCACACCAGCTCGCGCGGCTTTTGATAGGAGCCATACAGCAGCCCGCGAAACATGTGCAGGTAGATCACGATGAAGAATGCCGACGCGCCGGTCGAATGCAGGTAGCGCAGGAGCCAGCCGTATTCGACGTCGCGCATGATGTATTCGATGGAAGCGAAGGCGCCTTCGGCCGTAGGGGTATAGTTCATGGTCAACCAGATGCCGGTAAGCAACTGGTTGAGCAGCATCAACAGCGCCAGCGAGCCGAAGATATAGAAAAAATTCAGGTTCTTCGGGACGTAGTAATGGCTCAGATGATCACGCCATACCCTGCCCACCGGCAGACGCGCCTCAATCCACTGCAGCAGGCCACGCATCAGGCACCCTCCCCGTCGATACCCAATACGAGCACATCGGCACTTTCGTAAAAGTGCGGTGGGACCGCAAGGTTCGAGGGCGCGGGCTGCGCCTTGTACACACGTCCGGCCAGATCGTAGCGCGAGCCATGGCACGGGCAAAAATACCCGCCCTGCCAGTCCGGACCGAGATCGACGGCGGCGACCTCGGGACGAAAGGTCGGCGAGCACCCCAGGTGCGTGCAGAGACCAACCACCACCAGCACGTCGGGCTTGATGGCTCGCAGCGCTGCGTCGACATAGCCTGGTTGATCCGAATCCCGCGATCGAGGATCGGCCAGGTGCTCGGTGTCATGGGCCAGGCGCTCGAGGATCTGCGGCGTGCGTCGGCAGATGAAAACGGGTTGGCCGCGCCACTGCACAACCAGCTGCTGCCCCGGCTCGATCTTGGCGATGTTCACCTTTACCGGAGCGGCTGCGGCGCGGGCCTTGGCACTGGGCTGCCATGACGCCACGAAGGGCACTGCCGCACCCACCGCGCCGGCAGCGCCCACCAACGCCGTGGTTCTGACCAGAAAGCGTCGGCGACCCTGGTCGATGTCACGCGCGCCGCCCTGCTCCTCTGCCATCACTTACCTTAGCCTGCTGCAACAGGCGTCTGCATTGTCTTGCGGGCAGTGTACCAGCGCCTCCCAAGGATTGACGGGCGAAAAAAAACCCGGCTCGCGAGAACCGGGTTTTTTCTGGAACGAAGACGCGAATTAACGCTTCGAGTACTGCGGACGCTTACGCGCTTTACGCAGACCGACTTTCTTACGTTCAACTTCACGAGCATCGCGAGTCACGAAGCCTGCTTTACGCAGGGCCGGACGCAGTGCTTCGTCGTAGTCCATCAGTGCACGAGTGATACCGTGACGGATCGCACCGGCCTGACCGCTGACACCACCACCGATAACGGTGACGTAGATGTCGAACTTTTCGGTGTTCTCGGTCAGCTCCAGCGGTTGACGAACTACCATGCGGGCAGTTTCGCGACCGAAGAAGGTTTCCAGAGTGCGGTTGTTGATGGAGATCTTACCGGTGCCCGGACGCAGGAAAACGCGAGCGGTTGCGGTCTTGCGACGGCCAGTGCCGTAATTTTGAGTCGCCGACATAATGAACTATTCCGTTAAAACTTCAGTTCTTGGGGCTGCTGAGCAGTATGAGGGTGAGCAGCGCCCGCATAGACTTTCAGCTTACGGTACATGTCGCGACCCAGCGGGTTCTTGGGCAGCATGCCCTTGACCGCGGTCTCGAGCACGCGCTCAGGCGCCTTGGCGATCAGCTTTTCAAAGTTGATCGACTTGATACCGCCCGGGAAACCGGAGTGGGAGTAGTAGATCTTGTCAGTGGTCTTGGCACCAGTGACACGCACCTGCTCGGCGTTGATGACGACGATGTAGTCGCCGGTGTCAACGTGAGGAGTGTACTCAGGCTTGTGCTTGCCACGCAGACGGCTCGCGATTTCTGTAGCCAGACGACCCAGGGTCTGACCAGCAGCATCAACGACGAACCAGTCGCGCTTTACTGTTTCCGGTTTAGCAGTAAAAGTTTTCATTCTTTATAGCCTCAGGGGCCGCCCAGCAAAAAGAGACGGCGGATCTTACTGAATAGTGCTTACTTTGACAAGTCAAAGGCAGCCGGGCACAGGACGCTTTTGGGGGGCTCGGGTCTTCGCGTCACATACACGGCAAAATTCTTCCGGGATGCGGGGCATCACTTCCACTTCACAGAGAGGGGCCGAATTATCCAGATTGCGAAAAAAATATCAACCTGCTTTTATGATTCCTTTGCCAAGAGGAGTCACCGATGCACTATCGCCAGCTGGGACGTACCGATCTGAACGTGAGCGCGCTGTGCCTGGGCACCATGACCTGGGGCGAGCAGAACACCGAGGAGCAAGGCTTCGCGCAGATAGAAAGAGCCAAGGCGGCCGGCATCAATTTCATCGACACGGCGGAAATGTACCCCGTGCCCCCGCGCTCCGAAACCTATGCGGCCACCGAGCGGGTGATCGGCAACTGGTTCAAGCGCCAGGGCGACCGGTCCGACTGGATCCTGGCCAGCAAGATCGCCGGCCCCGGCAATGGCATCAGCCATATCCGCGACGGCCAGCTCAAATTCAACCGCGAGCATATCGTTGCGGCGCTCGACGCCAGCCTGCAGCGGCTGCAGACCGACTGGATCGATCTCTATCAGTTGCACTGGCCGGAGCGCAGCACCAATTTCTTCGGCAAGCTGGGCTACCAGCACACCCAGGATCAGCTCGATACCCCGCTGCAGGAAACCCTGCAGGTGCTCGACGAGCAGGTCAAGGCCGGCAAGATCAGGCATGTCGGGCTGTCCAACGAAACGCCCTGGGGCACGATGAAGTTCCTGGGCCTGGCCGACAGCGGCAACCTGCCCCGCCCGGTGTCCATCCAGAACCCCTACAACCTGCTCAACCGTACATTCGAAGTGGGCCTGGCCGAAGTTGCAATCCGCGAGCAGTGCGGGCTGCTGGCTTACTCGCCCCTGGCGTTCGGCATGCTCTCGGGCAAGTTCGAGAATGGCGCGCGGCCGGCAGGCAGTCGTCTGGCGCTGTTCAGCCGGTTTACCCGCTATGCCAACGAGCAAGCGGTCGCTGCCACCACCCGCTACGTAGAGCTGGCCCGCGAACATGGCCTGGACCCGGCGCAAATGGCACTGGCCTTCGTTACTGCGCAGCCGTTCGTGACCAGCAACATCATTGGCGCGACCTCGCTGGAGCAACTGGACAGCAACCTGGCGAGCATCGACCTGGTGCTGTCCGAAGACGTGCTGGCGGATATCGAGGCGATCCATAAGGCGCAGCCGAATCCGGCGCCCTGATTTTCGATCGTTGCCGTTCCTGATGACCTCTTCGCGGCCACTGGCCGCTCCTACAGGATCGTATGGATCTTTCGTAGGAGCGGTCAGCGGCCGCGAAACCATCAACGCCGATCCCCCATTCTCGACCTCGCTTGAACCCGACGACGCTTCGGCCATATCCTGACCGCTTTCACCCCACAAGAATAAAATCATGATCTTCACGCCCCACACGCCCGCGCTGCGGCGCGTCTGCATTCTGGCCACCGACCAAGTCATGGCCTCGACCCTGATGCAGGCCAAGGACTTCTTCCACATGGCCAGCCTGCGTTATGGCAAGCAGATGGGCCTGGAACGCCATGCCCTGTTCGAAACACGCCTGGTCAGCCCGGACGCGCTACCAGTGCGCAGTTTCAGTGAGGTCATGCTGCCCGTGGACGGCGGCCTCGAAGATGCCGACCTGATCATCCTGCCTGCCTGCTGGGGCGACTTCGACAGCGCTGCCGCGCGCTACCCCCAGGTGTTGCCTTGGCTATGTGCACAGCACGCGCGCGGGGCGGTGCTGTGCGGCGAGGCAAGCGGCGTGTTCTGGCTGGCCGCCAGTGGCTTGCTCGATGGCAAGGAGGCGACTACCTACTGGCGCTTCTTCGAGGAATTCAGACAGCGCTTTCCAAGCGTTCGGCTCAATCAGGACAAGCACTTGACCGACGCCGACAATCTGTTCTGCGCGGGCGGACCGGTATCGGCCTGTGACCTGTACATTCATCTGATCGAGCGGTTCTGTGGCGCCCACGTGGCCCAAGCAGTTTCGCGCGACACGCTGTACGAAGTGCAACGCAGCTATACGCCAGGGCGCATCGGCTTCGGCGGGCAGAAGCTGCATCGCGACGTGCCGATCCTGCATATCCAGCAATGGCTGGAGGAACATTTCGCCGAGAAATTCCGTTTCGAGGACGTTGCCCGTGAGCGCGGCATGAGCATTCGCAACTTCATGCGCCGCTTCCATGCCGCCACCGGCGACAAGCCGCTGCATTACCTGCAGCGATTGCGCATCGAAACCGCCAAGGGGCTGTTGTCGGGTACCCGCAAGAGCGTCAAGACCATCAGCTACGAGGTGGGCTATGACGATGCGAGTTTCTTTGCCCGGTTGTTCCGCCAGCACACCGAACTGTCGCCCAACGGCTATCGCCGGCAATTCATGCAGGAGGCCTGAACGACCGCGTCGCGCCCTTCGCGGCCGATGACCGCTCCTACACAAGTCCGTGCCAGGCAGAGATCTTGTAGGAGCGGTCAGTGGCCGCGAAGGGCGCTCCCACACAAGTCCGTGCCAGGCAGAGATCTTGTAGGAGCGGCCAGTGGCCGCGAAAGGCGCTCCCACACAAGTCCGTGCCAGGCAGAGATCTTGTAGGAGCGGCCAGTGGCCGCGAAGGGCGCGACGCCGATATCAGGGCTTGTGCGCGCGCGACAGGAACTCGTGGGACTGCATCTCCAACAGCCGGCTCAAAGTGCGCTGGAACTCGAAGTTCAGGCGCCCGCCGGTGTACAGATCCTTGAGTTCCACTTCGGCCGAGATGATCAGCTTAACGTTGCGATCGTAGAACTCGTCGACCATGTTGATGAAGCGGCGAGCGATATCGTCGGTGGTCACGCTCATCTGCTCGACACCGCTGAGCAGCACCGCGTTGAAGATCTTGCCCAACTCGATGTAGTCGTTCTGGCTGCGCGGGCCATCGCACAACTCGCGGAATTCGAACCAGGCCACGTCATCGCAGGTGCGCAGTGCACGGATCTCGCGGTTCTCGATCATCAAAGGGTCGTTCTCGACCACCTTGGTGCTGTTGTGCGTCAGCGCCTTGAAGCTTTCGCGCATGCTGGCCTGAGCGGCCTCATCGAGCGGCGAATGGAACAGCTCGGCCTGTTCGAGATGGCGCAAGCGATAGTCGACGCCGCTGTCGACGTTGACGATCTCGGTGTGTTCCTTGATCAGCGCGATCGCCGGCAGGAAACGCGCTCGCTGCAGGCCATCCTTGTACAAGCCATCGGGCACGATGTTGGAGGTTGCCACCAGCGTCACGCCGTTCTTGAACAGCTCTTCCATCAAGGTACCGAGAATCATTGCATCGGTGATGTCGGAAACGAAGAATTCATCGAAGCAGATCACCCGCGCCTCGTCGGAGAAGCGCTTGGCGATCACCGTCAGCGGATTCTTCACGTCCTTGAGGGTTTTCAATTCCTCGTGCACGCGCTTCATGAACCGATGGAAGTGCGTGCGCACTTTCTGCTCGAACGGCAAGGCATCGAAGAAGGTGTCGACCAGATAGGTCTTGCCACGGCCCACGCCGCCCCAGAAGTAAATCCCCTTGACCAGCTTGGGTTCCTTCTTGCCGAACAGCTTGCCGAACACGCCTGGCTTGCTGGTGCCTGCAGCGACCAGGTCGTCGTACAGACGCTGCAGGTGGCGGACGGCATTTTCCTGGGCGGCGTCGTGGAAGAATTCGGGACGTTTGAGATCGGCTTGGTATCGTTCTAGGGGCGTCATATTCGTTAGCAAGGCAACAAAAACGGGCCGTCACTGTAGCGACGGCCCAGGATAATGGCAATGAGCTTTGCGACAGGGTGTCGCATCACTCCCCTTGAGGTTGCAGTGCCTGGCGCAACGCCTGGACGGCGGTATCGCGAGCCTCTGCCGTAGTGAACGACGGACCGTCGGCCACACAGGTGTCGCCCAGCCACAGCGTGAAGCTTTCGGCATCGCTGCGGATGTCCAGTTCACCGCCTTGTTGCAATTGCTTGCTGACCTGCCCGGCCGCCTTGCCGTCGGGGAAGCTGCGGGACAGCAGCAGTTGTTCGCCGCCGGCATCGAGCAGGCGGAAGCGGAAGCTGCCATCGTCGTCACGAAAGCTGACGAAACGTGCGGTCTTGGCGGCTTTCTTCTTGCCTGCCGTGGTCACCTGGACCTGCTCGCGGAAGGAACGCAGGCCCACCGCCTCGCGCAGCTCACCGAGGAACGGCGTAGCGACGGCACGCGCTTTCGCGGCGCCCGCCAGAAGAATGTCCTCCAGTTCGGCCGGACGTTCGATGAAGTGGTGATAACGCTCGCGGGCCTCACCCAGCTCTGCGTCGAGCAGGTTGAACAGGCGCGTCTTGGCCTCGCCCCAACCCAGCCCTTCACGCAGCGCGGCATGGAACTCGGCGCTCTGCTCGGGCGTTGCGAACGCCTGAAACAGGGTGAACAGGTGCGAATTGTCCGGATCCTTGGCTTCGCCCGGCGCACGCGAGTCGGTGACGATGCGCGAGATGGCGTCTTTCATGTCCTTGGCGCTGGTGAACAACGGGATGGTGTTGTCGTAGCTCTTGGACATCTTGCGCCCGTCCAGGCCCGGCAGAGTGGCGACGCTCTCCTCGATCAAGGCCTGGGGCATGACGAAGAACTCGCGGCCTTTGCCGAACAGGTGGTTGAAGCGCTGACCGATGTCGCGGGCCATTTCCACATGCTGGATCTGGTCGCGACCGACCGGCACCTTGTGTGCGTTGAACATCAGAATGTCGGCGGCCATCAGTACCGGATAGCTGTACAAGCCCATGGAAATGCCGGCATCCGGGTCTTCCCCGGCTGCCACGTTGTGGTCGACCGAAGCCTTGTAGGCGTGAGCGCGGTTGAGCAGGCCCTTGGCAGCGACGCAGGTCAGCAGCCAGGTCAGCTCTGGGATTTCCGGAATATCGGACTGCCGGTAGAACGTCACCCGTTCCACGTCCAGGCCCGACGCCAGCCAGGTGGCCGCGATTTCCAGACGCGAGCGCTGAATGCGCAGCGGGTCATCGCATTTGATCAGGGCATGATAGTCGGCCAGGAAATAGAACGAGTCGGCGTCACTCTGACGACTGGCAACGATCGCCGGGCGGATGGCCCCGGCATAGTTGCCCAGGTGAGGCGTGCCGGTGGTGGTGATACCGGTCAGGATACGAGTGGTCATGGGTCGGTTCTTGTTCAGGGGCCGTGGACAGGCATCAGTTCGAAAGGCGCGGCAGCAGCAGATCCTTGAGGTCGGTCAGCTTGCCGTGGAAAAAGTGCCCGCATTCTGCCACTTTCAGCAGCTCATGGGGGCGATCGAGGTTGTCGGACCAGTCGTAGACCAGCTGCGGATCAACCACTTCGTCGGCGTCCGGCTGGATCACGGTCAACGTCGCCCGTTGCGGCAGGCTTTCGGTCAAGCGCATGACCGCCGGGGCCACCATGAACAGGTGGGCCACCGTCATGTTCTCGGCCTCCAGACGACCGGCCAGGGTCGCTGCAACGAAACCGCCAAAGGAAAAGCCCAGAATCGTCAGCGGCAGCTCGGGGTGTTTCGCTCGAAGCCATTGGGCCACGGCCCAGGCGTCGTCGACCTCACCGCTGCCCATGTCATGGCTCCCAGCGCTGGCGCCCACGCCGCGGTAGTTGAAGCGCAACGTCAGCAGCCCGGCATCGCGGGCAGTGCGCTGCAAGGTGGACACCACCTTGTTGAGCATGGTCCCGCCCTGCACCGGATTGGGATGGCAGATCAAGGCGATGCCGGTGGCTTCGGCGGTGTCGAGGTACAACGCTTCGAGTTGGCCCAGCGGGCCGTCGATGAAAACTGCGGTTTCGCGGATGAGCAAGTGATGAACTCCGTGACCTCAAGAAGGGTCGACTCGTCTAGCTGGAAAGATTCTGTCCTGCGAATTTGCGCAAGCGCGCGGTATACAGCGCAGGTCCGAGCCGTTAACGTAAAGCAAAGCCGTTTATAGAGGAAGGACTCGTGGAACTCTCGCTCTTAGTTTGGTTGTTGCCGACCCTGGCCCTGGTGGTCGGTGTGGTCATCGGTTTTGCCGTGGCGCGTCTGGCGCCCCGCGCCGTGCCCAATGGCACACAACGTCAGCTCGATGATATCCAGGAACGTTTCGACACCTACCAGAACGAAGTGGTCACCCACTTCAACAGCACCGCGATCCTGGTCAAGAAACTCACCCAGAGCTATCAGGAAGTGCAGGATCACCTGGCCGAAGGTGCCGACCGCTTGGCCCTGGACGAGCTGACCCGCCAGCGCCTGCTGGCCGCCCTGCACTCGGACGCCCAGCAGCCTCACCGCGAGCGCCTCACGCCACCACGCGATGCGGAGCCGCCTCGCGACTACGCGCCCAAGGCAGCGAACTCGCCTGGCATGCTGGACGAGCAGTATGGGTTGAAGCGCAAGTAAATTTTATTGTCGCCGATCGAGAAGCGGGCCCTGTTTTCAGGTCCCGCTTTTTTTGTGCCTGTGCCGAGGCAATGTGCTTCTACAGACTCAGGTACACCTCGTCGAAAGGCGCCTTGATTTCCCGGCGCAGAATGCCGATCACCTCGCGCCCGGCGGCTTCGTCGGCCTTCTGCCGCTCTACGCCATCGAAGCGCTGTTCCACGGTTTTCAGATGCGCCGTGGTGTATTGATCGCGGGGCGAGCGAAGCTCTCGGTAGTGAAAGTGCGCGTACCACAACGGCGTTCCCGTGGTATCGGCAATCAGGTACTCCTCCAGATAGCCCGGAGATCGCTTGAGCTTGCTGCGCGCGCCCACGCGGCTGATGCGCACCGCCTGCTCGCGGTAGAGGTAGTCGACCCGCGCAGCCGTGGGCGGCTGGCGCTTGATCATGTGGATACGAATCAGCCGACCTTCTGCGCTGAGTTTTCCAGCCTGATCGCGAAACAACTGAGCACGGCCGTGGGCAGACAGCTGCTGGCTGGTAGCCTGGTCCACCGCATTGCTGCGCGTGAGTTGTTCTTCGACGGCGTCGGCGCTTTCGTTCAGTTGACGAGCATAGAGTCGCAACTGATCCTCGACCTCTCCCGGCAGATAGTCCCTCGCGGCCTGTTTCCACGCCTCTTTCATGGCCCTGCCGGCACCTTGCAGCAACAGGTTGCCACGGCGGACCACAGCGTTGAGCGAGCCCTGCTCGGGACGCGGTCTCGGGGATCGCACGACGTCGAGCTGGCGCCAACCCCCTTCGGTCAGATCCTTGCCGAATGAGGCGACGACGGTTTTCTCGATAGGGTCGATGACATCAATGATGTCGCCATCCGAGGGCTCGGCCTTGGCCCGTCGCTGGCCGACCACCAGGCCTCGTCGGTGAGTCATGTACAGGTTCTTGTGCCGAACCTGCTGGCGCTGTTTGCGTGTCATCTTGAACTGCTCGCGGACCAGTGGTACCAGCGCTGCCTGGGCGTCCTCGCGAAGCTCGGCAATCAGGCTTACCAAGCGATCGAACGCCGGGCGATGCAATTGCTCCCCAAGGAGCTCGCCATGGAACAGCAGGGCTTGCTGAGCCCCTTCATACTGCAAATCCAGGCTGTTGAGCACTTCGACTCGGTCGTTGAGGTTGTAGCTGGCGCTCTCTTCCAGAGCTGCATGGGTCTGGGCCGCCAAGCGCACCGGCTCAGCGACCAATTCCATCATCTGCTCAGCCTCTTGCAGGGTGGGGATCTTGCGGATACAGGTCAGTGCCAAACCGTCGACCAGCAGACCAATCCAGCGTTGTATCGACAACTCCTCTATCCAGTTCGCCTTGAGCTTTTTCAGCGCGGCTTCACCTTCCAGCGGCATACGTTGAAGCTGACGCTTCCACTCAGCCAGCTCCTTGCTCAGCTGTATCTGCTTGTCCATCACAGCAACGCTGTCGGCGACGAAATCGAAGAACGCTTCGGATTGCACGACATCGACTTCGGAGGCGGCCCCTCGTGAATGCAGTCGATCTGCCTGCTCTCGGTAAGCAATGCTTTTGTAGCGCAGGTTGATAATCTCTTCCTGAGATATTTCACACAGCTGAAACAGCGCGTTGGCCTGCTCCTTCGAGCGATCGGCATAGGGGTCCAGGTCACTGAGCTTCCGGCTGGCGCGCAGCACCGCGCGCAGCGCACTCAGGTAGCTTTCGGTCGCCTCGCTCATCGCTTGGCGCAGACCGGGAAGACGCTCTTCATCTCCGCTGCGCATCGCACGTGCCAGCTTGCCGAGCACCCGATCAACGCGCTGGTGCAGCGCCAGGCGCTTTTGGTTGAACGCCACGACTTCCTCGTTGTACGACACCATCAGGGCCTGATTGCTGGCACGCAGGGCCGCGATGCGACGCTTGGGTCCGCCGCCACGCAAGCGCAGGCGCAGGTCCAGGCGCCAGCGACCCACTTCGTCCCGCGCCAGCCATGGCCCTGGCACATCCGGGCGCTTGGCATCAACGATGCGCAGCTGTTCTTCCTCGGCTGCAACTTCATAGAAGTGACCATCCAGCGATAGCAGCCAACGCGCACCGTCCAGCTGAAGCCCTTGAAAGCGACCATCTGCCAGTGGCGCAGTCATGCGCGGTCCGGGCGTGGTGCGATAGGAGGCCAAAGCCTTGAGCTGATCAGGGTCAAGGCGATGTTGCGCGCTTGTCCAGGAAAAGCTCAACGTGCCGTCGGAATCGGCGATGGCGGTGAGCGATTTGTTCCAGACAGTGCGGACCGGCGCATCATTCTGCCCGCCTGCCAAGGCGGGGCCGGAGCCATGGCTGTCGGGTAGCGATCCAGCGTCATGTGCCAGCAAGACCAGAGCAATGTTGAACAGCAGGTCGAACATCTGATCGTCCACGACCGCCGCATCGCCCGCGGCCTGCGCCGTGAGCGTGACTTTCATCGCGGCCATCGCCTGCAGCAGCCAGCCTGCCGTGGCCAGCGGCCCGGGGAGGATGGGCAGCAAGGCGTTGAACAGCGTCCAGCCAAGGGCTTGAAAGCCGATCCAGCGGCTTTCTTCGCTGGACACCGATCGACGGTCCGCCAAGGTGATCAAAGCCTGTGCGTTCGCACGATACACGTGCGCGAGCGGCGACGCGCCGATATCGATGAACTGCAGGGCTGCCGGCGCCGGGGTACTGATCGGGGCGAAGTCCGAGCCCTGCCCGAAGCGCAGCAGATGCGGTTCGTGAAAGCCGCCATTGGCATAACGTGCACGTGCGTCCTTGTCCAGCCAGTCCAGCACGCTACGCTGCAGATCGCCTTGCTCGGTGATCGCCGTCATAAGTGCAGAGGCGCTGGGATACTGGGTCAGGCACGGTTGGAACAGTGGCCGATAGAGCACTTGTACCCCGCTGCCGTCCAGCGCGCCGAACACGTACATGTTACCCACGGCGTCGACTTTCCTGCCCGGTGCCGCGAGAAACCCCAGGCCACGTAGACCGACAAGGTGTCCGTCGACTTCACGATCACCCAACTCGTTCATGACCTGTTCCACATACCGCCATCCCCGCTCGGTAAAGCCGTGCTGACCGCGGATGCTGTTTTCCAAGGCCAGCAACGGCAATTGGTACCCCAGTTGGCGGGTGAACAACTGCTGACGACGGGGTGCCTGCACGGGATCGCGCACCAATTGCTGGTCAAGCAGTTTCAGGTAGCGCCCGCCTACATCGGCGCGCGTCACCAACGCTTCGATGGCCGCGGTATCGACCCAGTCCGGGGGCACCACTCCGCGGCGCGGCTTGACCACCAAGTGCCCTCGGGGACGGCCCGACAAATTGAACAGAGCCAGGTCGGCGAGGCTGATCTGTTGATCTTCCAACGTCATGTCACCGGCATTGACCAGACTCAGTTGCGCATTGGGCACGGTGAGAATATGGACCTCGAGATCGTTGAGATCAGCCAGCGGCTGACCGGGATGATCGGTCTCTATCTGTTCGATCAACGCCATCTGGGCGAAGGATGTCAGCGTGGGAATACCGTCGAGGAAGGAAGCGCCCGCCTGTTCTTCGCGCACCAGTGCCAGCGCCGCCAGGTACAGGGAAAAGGCGCGACGCTGGGTCAGGCTGGCGCTGCGTAGCCACTGCGGCAGCGCGCTTCGAAGAGCCTGTAGCCGGGCACGCTCTTGTGCGGTGTCGAGGTCGAACAGGCTGGTGATGCTTTCGCAGCCTTCACTCAAGGCTCGGGTACCCAGACGGTGCTTCTGGCAATAGGCGCCCATGGTCTGCAGTGCGTTGAGTTGCTGCTCCAGAATCGCTTGGGCCTGGGCTTCGAAGACATTGCCGGCGGGCGCGTACAGCATCAATTCCAGGGCTGGGCCGGTGACTTCGCGGCCCATGTGGGCCGCAAAGGTATCCGCCAGTGCCTGCGGCGTGGCAAAGCTTTCCAGGCCGTTGACCGGGGTGTATAGCAACACCACATCGCGCCCCTGCGCGCTGAGATGACGCTGGATCACCAAGGCATGGGTCAGTTCGGCCTTTCGCTGCAAAGGTGCGCCTGTTGCCTGCACGCGGATCAGGCTGGCTTCGATCAGGTCACCCTCATGCACTGCCCGCTGACTGGCCGTAGGCATCGATGCCAGCAACGAGGCGATCGACGCTGGCTCGGCGCCCAGGCGCCCTGCAGCTTTTTCGCGTTCGATGCTCGCCTTGAAGCGCGATAGCAGCGCTTGCGCCAGCCACTGCCAGCGGTTGCTGCCGTCGGCCTGAACCTCATCCCAGTAATCGCAAAGCGCCTGACTGTAGGCCGTGATGATCTGAGGCCCCCATTCATTGACGATGCCCTGCAACTGCGCCATGGCCACCGGCAAAGCCGCAGCAGACGCGCCTGCCGGATCCTGGGTGAGCAGGTGATAGCCTTGAACCAACTGGATGGGATCGGTATGTATATAGCGGTCGATCAGTACGTCGACCAGCGCCAGCCGACGGTAGCGCTGGGCATCTTGAGTGGCCTGGCCATGGTTGGCACCTTGGGCTGACAGCGGCTCGAGCAACTGCAGGTGATCGCCATCCAGCGTCAGGGTGGGGTACCGCGTCGCCAGCTCGCTGGCAAGGATATTTCGCGCGACTTGACGCAAGGTGGGGCGAGAGCAGAAATGCTTGCTGACGCTGCTGGCCAGCGGCGCTGACCTGGCCACTTCGCCACTCAGGGAAAGGAGTTCAAACATGGGTGGGTCCTTCGAGGAAAATGAGCGCCTAGCAGGCGCCATCTCTGGCCTCGAAGGGGGGTAGACAGATAGGGCAGGTCAAACTACCGGGACCCCTATGCAGGAGCGGACTCGGCCCGCTCCTGCAGCGGTTTAGATCGCCCCGCGGCTGCGCAGCAGATCGAGCACCTGCTTGACGCCCTCATCGACCGACGAGGCCTGGGTGTCGATCACCAGATCGGCATTCAGTGGCACGTCATAGGGGAAGGACTCGCCAGGGATGTTGTCCTGATCTGCAGCGTACAGGCCCTGAGGATCACGTTCGCGGCAGACCAGAGGCGAGGCCTGAACGTAGACGGTCACCAGGCGATCGGCACCGATCAGATCGCGTGCCTGCTCGCGGCCGGCGGCATCCGGTGCAACGAAAGCGGCCAGGGTCACCAGGCCTGCTTCGTTGAACTGCCGTGCGACGTGAGCGGCACGGCGCCAGTTCTCGGTGCGCCCGGCGCGGTCTTGTGGCAGCCCCTTGTTCAGATCATGTCGCAGGTTCTGCCCATCGAGCACGAATACCGCACGGCCCATGTCGAACAGCTTGCGCTCCACGGCGTAGGCCAAGGTGCTCTTGCCAGCACCCGAAAGACCGCTGAACAGCACGGTCGCCGGTTGCTGGCCGAAGCGCTGGGCGCGTTCATCGGTGGTCACGTGGGCGAAACGACCGTGCGCCTTGCCACCCTGGCTGACGGCTGCCGGAGCGATGATCATCCCCGCGCCGACGGTGCCGTTGGTGAGGCGGTCGATGATGATGAACGCGCCGGTGGTGCGGTTGCTGTCGTAACCGTCCAGGGCGATGGCGCTGTCCAGCGACACCTTGACCTTGCCGATCTCGTTGAGCTGCAGCGCACTGCCCGGCCCTTCGGCCAAGGTGTTCACGTCGACCTTGTGGACGATGCTGGCGATCGAGCCCGGCACATAGCTGGTGGCCCGCTTGATGTCGTATTTCTTGCCGGGCAGCATCGGCTCTTCGGCCATCCATACCAGCATGGCTTCGAAGCTGTCGGAGACGGTCGGCACGTTGGCGGCATGCACCAGCAGATCGCCGCGGGAGATGTCGATCTCGTCTTCCATGGTCAGGGTGACCGCCTGGCCGGGGCCGGCGTGCTCCAGCTCACCTTCGAAGGTGACGATGGACTTCACCCGGCTGCTTTTACCCGATGGCAGGACGACCACTTCATCGCCCTTGTGCACGATACCGCTGGCCAGGGTACCGGCGAAGCCGCGGAAGTTCAGGTTCGGCCGGTTGACGTACTGCACCGGGAAGCGCAGGTCGTTGAAATTGCGATCGGCTGCCACTTCCACGGTTTCGAGGATTTCCATCAGCGTCTGGCCGGTGTACCACGGCGACTGCTCGCTGCGGTTGACCACGTTGTCGCCCTTGAGCGCCGACATCGGCACGAAGGCCAATGTGGTCGGCTGCAGGCTGATGGCTTCGGCGAACTTCAGGTAGTCGGCCTTGATCTGCTCGAACACACCCTCATCGAAGCCCTTGAGGTCCATCTTGTTGATGGCCACGACGATGTGCTTGATGCCCAGCAGGGACGCGATGTAGCTGTGCCGACGGGTCTGGGTCTGCACACCGTAGCGGGCATCGACGAGGATGATCGCCAGGTCGCAGGTGGACGCACCGGTGGCCATGTTGCGCGTGTACTGCTCGTGGCCCGGGGTATCGGCAATGATGAACTTGCGCTTGGCCGTGGAAAAATAACGGTAGGCGACATCGATGGTGATGCCCTGTTCGCGCTCGGCCTGCAGGCCGTCGACCAGCAACGCCAGGTCGACTTCTTCGCCTGTGGTGCCGGATTTCTTCGAGTCGCGGGTGATGGCTTCCAGGTGATCTTCGTAGATCATCTTGGAGTCGTGCAGCAGGCGCCCGATCAGCGTGCTCTTGCCGTCGTCGACGTTGCCACAGGTGAGGAAGCGCAGCAGTTCCTTGCGTTCGTGCTGGGCCAGGTAGGCGAGGATGTCCTCGCTGATCAATTCGGATTGGTGCGACATGTTCTGACCCTGCTCTAGAAGTAGCCCTGACGTTTCTTGTCTTCCATGGAACCGGCGCCATCATGATCGATGACCCGGCCCTGGCGTTCGGACGTTCGCGTCAGGAGCATTTCCTGAATGATGTCGGTGAGGCTCTGCGCCTCGGACTCCACCGCGCCCGTCAACGGGTAGCAGCCAAGGGTACGGAAACGCACCTTCTTCTTGACGATGCTGGCTTTCTCTTCCTCGCTGAGGTGCTCGAGAATGCGCTCGTCGTCGATCATGATCAGTGTGCCGTTCTTCTCGATCACTTCGCGTTCGGCGGCGAAGTACAGCGGCACGATCGGGATGCCTTCCAGGTAGATGTACTGCCAGATGTCGAGCTCGGTCCAGTTCGACAAGGGGAATACGCGGATCGATTCGCCCTTGTTGACCTTGCCGTTGTAGACGTTCCACAACTCCGGACGCTGGTTCTTCGGGTCCCAGCGATGCTTGCTGTCACGGAACGAGTAGACCCGCTCCTTGGCCCGCGACTTTTCTTCGTCGCGGCGAGCACCACCGAAGGCGGCGTCGAAGCCATACTTGTCCAGCGCCTGCTTGAGGCCCTGGGTCTTCATGATGTCGGTGTGCTTGGAGCTGCCGTGGGTGAAGGGGTTGATGCCCTGCGCCACACCTTCGGGGTTGACGTGTACCAGCAGGTCCAGGCCCAGCTCCTCGACCATGCGGTCGCGGAATTTGTACATCTCCTGGAACTTCCACTGGGTGTCGACGTGCATCACCGGGAACGGCAGCTTGCCCGGGAAGAACGCCTTGCGCGCCAGATGCAGCATCACGGCCGAGTCCTTGCCGATGGAATACAACATCACCGGGTTATCGAACTCAGCGGCCACCTCACGAATGATGTGGATGCTTTCCGCCTCCAGCTGTTTCAGATGCGTCAGTTTGTCGACCATGGCTACTCACGGAATACAGTCTTTATGGACGGCCTGCGGGCCGTGTTCGAGCCGGGCACTTTAACACGGCGTCCGGTTTGGTCATCGGGGGTGGTTAGATCGAAGGGGTATATCAATATGCCTTGCGGTTTGGAGGTTCCGGCATGACTTTCGGCCGCCTCGCGGGCAGAGTGTGGGAGCGGGCTCTGCCCGCGAATCAGGCACCAAGGTCCAACGATCAGACCGGATTGGGACAGTCGATGAACACATGCTCGAGCGCGAAGCGCCGCGCCAGGTACTCGCCCAGCGCCTGCACGCCGTAGCGTTCGGTGGCGTGATGGCCCGCGGCGATGAAGCTGATGTCGTTCTCGCGCGCACTGTGCACCGTCTGTTCGGACGCCTCGCCACTGATGTACAGGTCGACACCGGCCGCGATCGCCCGGTCGATGTAACCCTGGCCACCGCCGGTGCACCAGCCCACGCGACGGATCTTTTCGCTGCCCTCGATCAGCAACGGTTCGCGGCCCAGCACTTCCTGCACGCGACGAGCGAAGTCGCGCGGATGCAGCGGCTCGGGCAATGAACCGATCAATCCCACCACGCGGCTGTCCGCCGGATCCAGCGGCCCTTCCACGGTGATTTCCAACTGCCGCGCCAGCTGCACGTTGTTGCCCACTTCGGCGTGCAGATCCAGCGGCAGGTGGTAGGCCAACAGGCTGATGTCATGCTTGAGCAAAGTCTTCAGGCGCCGCTGCTTCATGCCCACCACACAGGGGTTCTCGCCCTTCCAGAAATAACCATGGTGCACCAGCACCAGATCGGCCCTGGCGTCCACCGCAGCATCGAGCAACGCCTGGCTCGCCGTCACGCCACTGACGATGCGCATGACCTGCGGGCGGCCTTCCACCTGCAAACCATTGGGGCAGTAATCCTGGATCTTCGTGCTGCCCAGGTAACGGTCGGCTTCTTCGACCAACGTGTTCAGTGCCACAGCCATGAAAGTCTCCACAAAGGCAGTTCAGCGCGGCGCGAGCGCCCGTATAATGCCGGCCATTATGGCGCCCCTGCGCGCCGAAGAAACAGCCCCCCGCTACCCTTCAGGATCGTTCCCATGTTCAAGGCCTTGCGCTTCTTCGGTTGGCCACTGTTGACCGGCATATTGATCGCCCTGCTGGTGATCCTGCGCTTTCCGCAATGGGTCGGCCTGCCCAGCCAGGACGTCAACCTTCAGCAGGCGCCGCAAAGCGCCAGCGTCATCCAGGGTCCGGTGTCCTACGCCGACGCCGTAGCCATCGCAGCGCCCGCCGTGGCCAACCTGTACACCACCAAGGCGGTCAACAAAGGTGCCCACCCGCTGTTCGAAGATCCACAGTTCCGCCGTTTCTTCGGCGACAACCTGCCCAAGCAGCGGCGCTGGGAGTCGAGCCTGGGCTCGGCGGTGATCATGAGCCCCGAAGGCTACCTGCTCACCAACAACCATGTGACCGCCGGCGCCGACCAGATCGTGGTGGCCCTGAAAGACGGCCGGGAGACCCTCGCCCGGGTAATCGGCAGCGATCCGGAGACCGACCTTGCGGTGCTCAAGATCGATCTGAAGAACGTTCCGGCAATCACCATCGGACGCTCCGACGGCATCCGCATCGGCGACGTCGCGCTGGCCATCGGCAACCCGTTCGGCGTCGGCCAGACCGTGACCATGGGCATCATCAGCGCCACCGGCCGCAACCAGCTGGGCCTCAATACCTACGAAGATTTCATCCAGACCGATGCGGCGATCAACCCCGGCAACTCCGGCGGCGCGCTGGTGGATGCCAACGGCAACCTGACGGGTATCAACACGGCGATCTTCTCCAAGTCCGGCGGTTCGCAGGGCATCGGCTTCGCCATCCCGACCAAGCTGGCGCTGGAGGTGATGAAGTCGATCATCGAACATGGCCAGGTGATTCGCGGCTGGCTGGGCATCGAAGTGCAGCCGATGACCGAGGAACTGGCAGAGTCGTTCGGCATCAAGGACCGGCCAGGCATCGTCGTCGCCGGAGTGTTTCAGGGCGGCCCGGCGTACAAGGCCGGCCTGCAGTTGGGCGATGTCATTCTCAGCATCGATGGCGAGCCGGCCGGCGATGGTCGCCGCTCGATGAACCAGGTCGCCCGCACCAAGCCCGGCGACCGGATCGCCATCCAGGTGATGCGCAAGGGCAAGGAAATCACCTTGAACGCCGAAGTGGGCCTGCGCCCGCCACCGGCACCGGCGGCGGTGAAAAAGGAAGAGAACTAACGATTGTGGGGTGAAGCAAGGATCTGTGTTTACCTGCTCCTCTTTCTAACCTTCTTCAGAAAGAGGGGCCTGGATAAAGCGCCCCAGTCAGCACGGATCTTCGCCTACCTAGAAATAGGATAGAACCAGCACCGGCCTCCCTATTTCCAATAGAAAAACAGGCACTTCTGGAAAAGCACTAAGCGCTCCAACGAGAGCCTATAGGCTTCTACGACGCCAGATTACTAAATGTGGCTGTTATATCTGAATACCAATAACCCCCGTCATAAGCGATGCACGCAACGAGCGTGTCTCTGTGGTCAACTTTACGATGCAAGCGCCGAGCCACTGCCAGGCATCCCGCGGAGCTGTTACCGATGTAAATCCCTCGCTGGGCATATGCCCACCGCTGGGTGTCGATCATCTCTTCTATGGTCACTTTTTGAACGGAATACACCAGCCTCCAGTCCAGGAAGGGCGGAGCAACACCTACCGACATACCTTCTAGCCGATGATCCCTAAACTCACCTAAACGGGTATCACACTCTTGTGGCTCTACCAAATGAGCCTGGATTGTGAATCCGCTCCCAGACAACGCACGACAAACGCCGGTGAAGCTGGCCCCTGTACCAGCGCATCCGATGAACAGTATGTTTTGAGCATTGCTGATAGCTCGAATCTGATCTGCAAGCTCTCGTCCCGTTTCTATCTGGTGAGCCTCCAAGCCCAAAGCATTGCTAAACTGATCGGTATAAAAATATTGTTTACTGCCGCAGTCTCGGTGACTGAGATAGTGATCAACTACCTCAGCAGGCGTTGCCCCATTCACCAGCATATCATGACCAATTAGTTTTGCCCCGAGACCAGCGAGCAGTTCTTTTTTTCTTGCGCTATAACCCAGCCCTATTGCCAACTCTACCTGTACCCCATAACGCTGGCATGCTGCCAGGAGGCCGAACCCGAAATTACCGCCCGTTTTTTCAATGACGGTTGTCCGGCCAGGTACAATGCGGCCTGAACCTATGGCAGACTCGACTATATGGCGCGCCGCTCTATATTTATGGCTTCCTCCCGGATTATTCATTTCCAACTTCATGAGAAGCCCCGGACACATCATCAAACTTTGGCTGAGCGTCATCTCACCACCTGCTTCTTGGCCGCGGTTCGACGTATAGCTGTAACAAAATAAGCGATGAGTGCCAACATGAGCATCGCCACACCAGCGTTGGTACCGCTCCACCCTACCATGGCGAGTAGCAGGCCTGGAAGAAACGCCCCAGCAGTCGCCATAACGGCGATAACCAGGTCATTGACACCTTGGACCTTGATGGCCTCTCTGTTGCCTTCAAGTCGAAGGGCAAGCATCGCGCCTCCTGCCACATAGGTAAAGTTCCAACCCACACCTAACACAACCAATGCGATCAATATGGAAGCCTGCGATAGGTAAAGAAAATTGATCATGGCGGACGTTGCCAATAGCACTAGTCCTAGCAACACCATCCGATTGACACCCATTCGGGCAATCAGATATCCAGTGATGAAGGAAGGCGCAAACATAGCGAACACGTGCCACTGCACAGCTACACCGATGACCTGAAAATGCGTATGCATAGCCGCCATCTGCAACGAGGCTTGGATCATGAGCAAATTCATGAGCCCATACCCCATTGCCGCAACAATGATAGGCGGCGCAAGATCCCAGTCAAAACTGTTTCGAAGGGGCGCAGGTATCGCGCTATTAGCTGAATGTTTCATCTCAGCTATTGGCGTCATCTGATTGATAGTGGCGGATATGACCGCCAGCAGCACAAAAAAACCGTAGCACAGGGCGAAGTCGCTGAAGTCGCCCACGGAACGAAGCGAAGTCGCCACCCATGGACCAATAAAGGCTGCCACAACTCCTCCGGCAACGACCAAGGAAATAGCCTTTGCCTTCAGTGCGGCACTGAGACCATCGGTTGCGGCAAATCGATTGAAGTTTGCGAAGGCAATGTACCCTCCTAGTGCGGCGTGAGCAACCATGAGCCAATAAAAGCTACCCGTCTGCAGGGCATAAAAGCCAGTGATTCCAGACACCGCCAGCGCCAAACTGCCTAAATGAAAACCAGCGCGGCGGCCGTAGACGCTCATAAATTTCGATGCAGGGTAGGTCGCTAACATAAGAGAAAAAAACTGTATGCCATAGGGTAACGTTGACCACGCCGGGGAGGGCGCGAGTTGAGCGCCTATCACGGCCGCCATTGTCACTGACATAACGGCGGCCGTAAGATTGGCAGACTGGGCTATGAAATAAAGATATGTTTTTACTGGAAGCCTATCAAAACTCATACGTATTCCCTTTCTTATAATTTTGTCTATGGCTTTTCTGGTAATACAGTCGTCAGCTCAAGACCGAGTGCTGCGCTTTATCGACCTCACTCTATTTTTGGTACCATCGAGCGTTACACGGTGTTGAGCCGGGACATCCTCCGAGATAAGGCAATGTGCACCAATCATCGTATCATCCCCAATCGAAACCGGACCTAAGACACTTGCAAACGCACCTACTTGAACACGATCCCCCAACGTCGGATGGCGCGAGCAGGGCGGATTATTACTAATGCTCCGCGCTCCCAAAACAACGCCTCCCAAGATATAGCAGTCATGTCCGATTTTCGTTGTTTCTCCTATGACTGTGCCATACCCATGATCAAGAACAAAACGATTACCAATCTCACACATGAAGTGAATTTCAGCCCCTGACAAGAGCTTTCCTCGCCGACTAAGCAACCCTGCATAAACAACAGCACTCGCTGAGTCAGCTGAAGCTAACGGCAGCTTATAAATATAATTTGCCAATCGGTAGTGCAACACTGCCGCGTAAGAAGTGTAAGTTCTCGCTATAAATTCAAGGTTACTTTGACAGGCTGGATCTTTCGACGCGAACGCTTTCAAATCTTCATAGGCGGCTTGTATAACCAAACCTAAATCTTGCCTCCTTAATATCTCAACAGCATCTTCTTTAGCAATGCATTCGAGCACAGCCGCTTTCAGAAACTGCTCTACCGTGCACCGGGCAAGCCTGTGCTGCTCAGCTGTGAACGTGAGTTTTAGCGATTCTTGTTGTTGTATATCCATTGGATGTGCTCCGCAAAGCGCTCAAGAAGTTGTGCAGCTTGCACAACACAGGCTCAAAGAGGAATTTTGAATTGTTTCCTTATGCGAAGGTACAGGTACCCTACCCACGCCTCATGGCCAAGGACAATGACAAGGAACAGAGATCCCGGTTTCGGGGTCGGCTGGAGATAGATGTCAGATTAAAACGGATCGCTGAGATCGCGTTACCGTCCTATGGCCCCTCCTTTCCGGAGGGGGCCAGGGACCACGCAGAGCCCCTGCGTGGCTTACAGCGCGTCGAGCAACGCCTGGTTCTGTTCTGGCGTGCCGATGCTGATGCGCAGGAATTGCGCGATGCGTTCCTGCTTGAAGTGCCGCACGATCACGCCCTTCTCGCGCAAGCGAGCGGCGATGGCTGCAGCGTCCTGGTCGGGATGGCGGGCGAAGATGAAGTTGGCTGCCGAGGGCAGTACCTCGAATCCCCTTTCATTCAGCCCTTGCACCAGTTTCTCGCGACTGGCGATCACTTTGGCGCAGGTCTCTTCGAAGTAAGCCTTGTCGGCAAACGCCGCAGCAGCCCCGGCAACCGCCACTCGGTCGATCGGATAGGAGTTGAAGCTGTTCTTGATACGCTCCAACGCTTCGATCAAATCCGGGTGGCCTACCGCGAGCCCTACCCGCAGGCCGGCCAGCGAACGGGATTTGGACACGGTCTGGGTGACCAGCAGGTTCGGATAGCGGTCGACCAGGGTGATCGCGGTTTCACCGCCGAAATCGACGTAGGCTTCATCCACCACTACCACCGAGTCCGGGCTGGCCTGGACGATCTGCTCGACCGCTTCGAGCGGCAACAGGCAGCCAGTGGGAGCGTTCGGGTTGGGGAAGATGATCCCGGCGTTGGGCCTGGCATAGTCCTGCGCGCGGATCTGGAACTGCTCATCCAGCGGCACGGCCTCGAAGGCAATACCGTACAAGCCGCAATAGACCGGATAGAAGCTGTAGCTGATGTCCGGGAACAAGAGCGGCTGGTCATGCTGGAACAGGCCGTGGAAGATGTGCGCCAGCACTTCGTCCGAGCCGTTGCCGAGGAACACCTGGTTGGTTTGCACTCCGTAATAGTCCGCCACGGCTTGCTTGAGCAGGTCGCTGTTGGGGTCCGGGTACAGACGCAGGGCGTCACCCAGCTCGGCGCGCATGGCCTCGATCGCCTTGGGCGATGGACCGTAGGGGTTCTCGTTGGTGTTGAGCTTGACCAGGTTGGCAACCTTGGGCTGCTCGCCGGGCACATAGGGCACCAGGTTCTTGACGAAGGGGCTCCAGAATCTGCTCATGCTCACTCCCCTTTTACCAGGTCAGGTTGGATACGGTATTCGGCGCTGCGGGCATGGGCGCTCAGGGACTCGCCGCGAGCCAGCACGGAAGCGGTCTTGCCCAGCTCGGAAGCGCCCTGCTCGGAGCAGAAGATGATCGACGAACGCTTCTGGAAATCGTAGACACCCAAGGGTGAGGAAAAACGCGCGGTACCCGAAGTCGGCAGCACGTGGTTGGGTCCGGCGCAGTAATCGCCCAGCGCTTCGCTGGTGTGACGCCCCATGAAGATGGCACCCGCATGGCGGATCTGCGGCAGCCAGGCCTGCGGGTCTTCGACCGACAACTCCAGGTGTTCCGGAGCAATTCGGTTGGCCACTTCGATGGCCTGTTGCATGTCGCGGACCTTGATCAGCGCACCCCGGCCATTGATCGAGGTATTGATGATCTCGGCGCGCTCCATGGTCGGCAGCAGCTTGTCGATACTCGCCGCGACCTTGTCGAGGAACTCGGCATCGGGGCTGACCAGAATGGCCTGGGCGTCTTCGTCGTGTTCGGCCTGGGAAAACAGGTCCATGGCGATCCAGTCGGGATCGGTACCACCGTCGCAGACCACGAGAATTTCCGAGGGACCGGCAATCATGTCGATGCCGACCTGGCCGAATACATGGCGCTTGGCAGTCGCCACGTAGATGTTGCCCGGGCCGACGACCTTGTCTACCCGCGGTACGCTTTCGGTGCCATAGGCCAGGGCCGCAACGGCCTGGGCGCCGCCGATAGTGAAGACTCGGTCGACGCCGGCAATGCAGGCCGCTGCCAACACCAGCTCGTTTACCTCGCCTCGCGGCGTGGGCACGACCATGACCACCTCGGTCACGCCCGCCACTTTCGCTGGAATGGCGTTCATCAGCACCGATGACGGGTACGACGCTTTGCCACCGGGCACGTACAGGCCGGCGCGGTCCAGCGGGGTAACCTTCTGGCCGAGCACCGTGCCGTCGGCTTCGGTGTAGCTCCAGGAATCCTGCTTCTGCTTCTCGTGGTAGAGCCGCACCCGCTCGGCGGCGGTTTCCAGAGCTCTGCGCTGCACATCGGTAATGCGCGTAAGTGCCAGTTCGAGTCGCTCGCGCGGCAGGATCAGATCAGCCATCGAGGCAACCTGCAGGCCATCGAAGCGCTCGGTGAATTCGACCAGTGCGGCGTCGCCCCGCTCGCGCACGGCCTTGATGATGTCCAGCACGCGCTGATTGACCGAATCATCTGACACACTTTCCCAGCTCAACAGATGGTCCAGATGGCGGGCGAAGTCCGGATCAGTGGCATCGAGTCGGCGAATAGCAGTGGAAACGGTCATGGCGGGCCTCAAATAATGGCAATTGCTCAAGCGCCGATAGATTACCAATCGATCCGCATGGGCACTTGAGTTATTTGGCTATGATGCGGATAGATGGGCGCAGGTTGCAGACCTGCGCAGGTGCATCAGCCGCGGTGTCGCGACTCCACTGCCTTGCGCAGGGTGTCGATCAACGCCTGGATGCGGGCGTGCTGCATTTTCATGGAGGCTTTGTTCACCACCAGCCGGGAGCTGATGTGGGCGATCAGTTCCTGAGGTTCCAGGCCATTGGCGCGCAGGGTATTGCCGGTGTCGACCACGTCGATGATCTTGTCGGCCAAGCCCACCAGTGGGGCAAGCTCCATGGAACCGTACAGCTTGATGATATCAACCTGACGGCCCTGCTCGGCGTAGTAGCGCTTGGCAACGTTGACGAACTTGGTGGCCACACGCAGGCGACCGGTGGGCTCGGCCGCGCCGATGGCGCCGGCGGTCATGAGCTTGCACTGGGCAATCTGCAGATCGAGGGGTTCGTACAGACCCTGGCCACTGTATTCGAGCAGAACGTCCTTGCCGGCAACGCCCAGGTCGGCGGCACCGTGTTCGACATAGGTCGGCACATCGGTGGCGCGCACGATCAGCAGGCGCACATCGTCCTGGGTCGTGGGAATGATCAGCTTGCGGCTCTTGTCCGGGTTCTCGGTGGGCACGATGCCCGCCTCGGCCAGGAGCGGCAATGTATCGTCAAGAATGCGGCCTTTGGACAGCGCAATGGTCAACATGGGAAACGTCAGTCCTTACAGGAAAGTTTCTGGCAACGACCGGGCGCATCCCTGCGCCCTGCACGCACATCAGCCCGGTACGCGACGGATCTTGGCGCCCAGCATCTGCAGTTTTTCTTCGATGCACTCGTAGCCACGGTCAATGTGGTAGATGCGGTCGATCAAGGTGTCGCCTTCGGCGGTCAGAGCCGAAATGACCAGGCTGGCCGACGCCCGCAGGTCAGTGGCCATGACCGGTGCGCCCTTGAGCTTCTCGGTACCGGTAACGATCGCCGTGTTGCCTTCGACCTGGATCTGCGCGCCCATGCGGTGCATCTCGTAGACGTGCATGAAACGGTTTTCGAAGATCGTCTCGATGACCGCGCCGGTGCCTTCGGCAATGGCATTGAGCGAAATGAACTGCGCCTGCATGTCGGTGGGGAACGCCGGGTACGGCGCGGTCCGCACATTGACCGCCTTGGGCCGCTTGCCATGCATGTTCAGTTCGATCCAGTCGGCGCCGGTGGTGATCTCGGCGCCCGCCTCGCGAAGCTTTTCCAGCACGGCTTCGAGAATGGTCGGGTCGGTGTCCTTGACCTTGACCCGGCCGCCTGTGCAAGCGGCGGCCACCAGGTAGGTGCCGGTCTCGATGCGATCGGGCATGACCTTGTAGGTCGCCGAGTGCAGGCGCTTCACCCCATCAATGGTGATGGTATCGGTGCCGGCGCCCTGGACATTGCCGCCCATGGCATTGATGAAGTTGGCCAGATCGACCACTTCCGGCTCGCGCGCAGCGTTCTGCAGCACGCTGCGGCCGTTGGCGAGGGCTGCGGCCATCATGATGTTCTCGGTACCGGTCACACTGACGGTATCGAAGAAGAAGTTGGCCCCGCGCAAGCCACCCTCGGGGGCCTTGGCCTTGATGTAGCCGGCTTCCACGTCGATGACCGCACCCATGGCTTCGAGGCCGCGGATGTGCAGGTCGACCGGACGCGAACCAATCGCGCAACCGCCCGGCAACGCCACTTCGGCTTCGCCGAAACGGGCGACCATCGGGCCCAGCACCAGGATCGAGGCGCGCATGGTCTTGACCAGCTCGTACGGCGCCACCAGTGTCTTGATGGTGCGTGGATCGATCTCGACTGCCAGCTTCTCGTCGATCACCGGCTCGATACCCATGCGGCCGAACAGCTCGATCATGGTAGTGATGTCGTGCAGGTGCGGCAGGTTGGCGACCGTCACCGGCCCATCGGCCAGCAAGGTGGCAGCCAGAATCGGCAGAGCGGAGTTCTTCGCTCCGGAAATGCGGATTTCGCCATCAAGGCGAACGCCGCCAGTAATAATCAGTTTGTCCATTGGAGTCTCGACGCGGAATGGCTCAGGAACGCTCAGCCCAGGCTGCGCTGCTGAAGAATTTCATGGTGATCGCATGGATGCTGCCATCGGCGATCCATGGGTTCAAATGAGCATAGATCTGTTGCTGGCGCTTGACCGGACTGAGTGCGGTCAGCTCGTCACTGATCACGTTCAGCTGGAAATTGCAGCCTTCGCCTTCGACTTCCACCTGCACTCCCGGCAGCTTGGCTTCCAGGAAACCTTTCACTTCTACAGCCTGCATGCTCAACCTCGATCGGCGCCCTGTGCGCGCGGGTCGGCCATCATACAAAAAAGCCCTCCGGCTGCGAACCCCGTATCGACGGGATCAGGCCAGAGGGCCTCGATGATGGCCGCTCAAATCTGTGAAAAGAATTCGCTCATGCCGGTGACCTGAGCGATCTGACGCATATCGTGAGGCAGTGCCTGAACGCGGACGGTCTTGCCCGCCGCCTCGGCATCGCGCATGAAGCCCAGCAGCAGGGACAAGCCAACGCTGCTGGATTTCTCGACTGCGGTGCAGTCGATGACCAGCGCCGTAGCCGGGCTGGACTGGATCAACGCCTGGCCCTGCTTGCGCAGGGCAGCGCCGGAGCGGTAGTCCAGCACGCCGGCCAGGCTGAGCTGGTCGCCGGCCAGTTCGACGCGAGCCTGATCCATCACTGGGCGCTCGTCGGAGCAGCTTTGTCGGTGACTTCCTTGGCCTTGGCGACTTCGCCTGCCCAACCATCGATGGTCTTGTCCAGGTCGTTGCCGTTGCGCTGCATGCTGTCGGCGAACTGGTCGCGGAACAGCTTGCCGATGTTGATGCCATTGATGATGACGTTACGCACCTTCCACTCGTTGTTCAGGTTTTCCAGGGTGTAGGAGACTGGATACACAGCTCCGCCGGTGCCCTTGACCTGCATGTCGACGCTGGTACGGGTGCCGCTTTCATCCTTGGCCGGGCCGACGGTGATGCCCTGGTTGTTGTATTCAAGCAGCGCGTTGCCATAGAACTGCATCAGGCTGCGCTTGAAGTTTTCCTGGAAGCGCGCTTTTTGCGCCGGTGTTGCCCGGTTCGCGTACTTCACGGTCATGATGCTGCGCGATATGCCTTCGGCATCGACGACTGGACCGACGATGGAATTCAACGCGTCGTAGAAAGCCTGAGGGTTGCTGCGGTAGGTTTCACGGTTCTTTTCCAGATCCGACAGCAGTCGGTCGGTGACGCCCTGTACCACCTGATGTGCGGATACCGCAGGGGCTGCGTTGGCCCACATCGGTAGCAGAGCCACCAGAACCAGCAGGCTGCGTCGCATGATCGAAAACATGGATAACTCCTTATTTGGCATCTTTGCTGACTGTGTTGAGCAGGAACTTGCCGATCAGGTCTTCGAGCACCAGGGACGACTGGGTGTCGTGGATGGTACCGCCGTCGGTGAGCAAGGCTTCCTCGCCACCCACGCTGATACCAATGTACTTCTCGCCCAGCAGGCCCGCGGTCAGGATGGAAGCAGTGGAGTCAGTGGGCAGATTGTCCACTTTCTTGTCCAGCTGCAGGGTCACCCGGCCCATGAAGGTGTCGCGATCCAGATCGATAGCCGTGACCTTGCCGATGGTCACACCGGCCATGGTCACCTTCGCTCTGACAGTCAAACCGGCGATATTGTCAAAATAGGCATAAAGTTTGTAGCTCTCAGTGTTCGCGCTGGTGGACAGACCACTGACACGCAAGGCCAACAGCAGCAAAGCCAGGATGCCGGCCAGAAGGAACAGGCCGACTCCGACTTCCATTGATCGGTTTTGCATCAGAAATCTCCAAACATGAGGGCGGTCAGAATAAAGTCCAGGCCCAGAACGGCCAGCGACGCGTAGACCACGGTCTTGGTGGTAGCGCGGCTGATGCCCTCGGACGTGGGTTCACAGTCATAACCCTGGAACACAGCGATCCAGGTGACGACGAAAGCGAATACCAGGCTCTTGATCACACCGTTGAGCACGTCATCGGTGAAGCTCACGCTGTTCTGCATGTTGGCCCAGAACGATCCTTCATAGACGCCCAGCCAGTCGACGGCAACCCAGGAGCCACCCCAGATACCGACGACGCTGAAAATCATCGCCAGCAACGGCAGGGAAATGAAACCGGCCCACAGCCTTGGCGCAACGATGTACTTGAGCGGGTCGACGCCGATCATCTCCAGACTCGACAGTTGCTCGGTCGACTTCATGTTGCCGATCTCGGCCGTCAATGCCGAACCGGCGCGGCCGGCGAACAATAGAGCGGTGACCACCGGTCCGAGTTCACGCAGCAGCGTCAGCGCGACCATTTGCCCGACCGCCTGCTCCGAACCGTACTTGGCCAGGATGCTGAAGCCCTGCAGGGCCAGAACCATGCCGATGAACACGCCGGACACGACGATGATCAACAGGGACATGACGCCCACTGAATACAATTGCTTGATCAGCAGCTGGAAGCCGCCACCTATGCCACCGCGGCCCACCAGCGCATGGCCCAGGAACAGCCCGGAACGCCCCAGGATGCCGACCATGTCGATGGCCGAACGACCGAACAGACGCACCCGCTCCATGATTGATTTCTTGCGCATCAACGCTTCCCCAGCAGATCGGCGCGGTAATCGGGCGCGGAAAAATGAAAAGGCACGGGGCCGTCGGGATCGCCTTTCATGAATTGGCGGACGCGCGGATTGTCCGACCCCATCAAGGCTTCGGGCGTACCGTGACCAAGCACCTGGCCGTCACCTACCACATAGATGTAGTCGGCGATGCTCGCGGTTTCCGCCAGGTCGTGGGACACCACGATGCTGGTGATACCCAGGGCGTCGTTGAGCAATCGGATCAACCGGACCAGCACGCCCATGGCAATCGGGTCCTGACCGACGAACGGCTCGTCGTACATCAATATCTGCGGGTCCATGGCAATGGCACGGGCCAGCGCGACACGGCGCTTCATACCGCCGGACAGCTCGTCCGGCATCAATTCGATGGCACCGCGAAGGCCAACGGCCTGCAGCTTCATCAGAACGATATCGCGGATCATGTCCTCGGGCAGGTCGGTGTGCACCCGCAGCGGGAAGGCCACGTTTTCGAACACGTCCAGGTCGGTGAACAAGGCGCCGCTCTGAAACAGCACGCCCATGTGCTTGCGCGCGTCGAACAGATCGCTGCGCGAGAGCTTGGGCAGGTTCTGGCCGTTGACCCATACTTCGCCGCCGGTGGGCCGCAGTTGTGCGCCCATCAAACGCAGGAGCGTGGTCTTGCCGCTACCTGAAGGCCCCATGATACCGGTGACCTTGCCGCGAGGAATGCGGATATCGACGTCGTTGAAAATGCTCCGCGCACCGCGCTTGAAGGAAACCCCTTTCAGCTCGACCGCGTAGGCGCTATCGGCACTCATTTAAACTCCTTGCAGTGCAACCTTACCCTCGGACGCTCATCTTCTGACCGAAGACACTTGGCGCGGACAGGCCGAACAAGCGGCGAACTATAGCATTGCAGACACGCGCCGCCCAAGATTGATCCATTGGCGTGGCGTACCGTCGATTTGCCGGGACAGCGAAATAGGCAGGTGAGTCGCACGTCCATTCCCGCTATAATCGCCGCCTTTTCACCGGGCCTACCGATTTTCGCCATGAGCCAGACCAGCGACCTGATCCAATCCGCGCACCGCACCATACGTCTCGAAATCGAAGCGGTGGAGGGCCTGCTTGCCCATATCGACGCCGATTTCGTACGTGCCTGCGAATTGATCCTCGAAAGCGACGGCCGCGTGATCGTGCTGGGCATGGGCAAGTCCGGCCATATCGGCAACAAGATCGCCGCGACCCTGGCGAGCACCGGTACTCCGGCGTTCTTCGTCCATCCTGCCGAGGCCAGCCATGGCGACATGGGCATGATCACTCGCCGGGACGTCATCCTGGCCCTGTCCAACTCCGGTTCGACAGCGGAGATCGTCACTTTGCTGCCTTTGATAAAGCGCATGGGCATTCCACTGATCAGCATGACCGGCAACCCCGATTCACCCCTGGCCCAGGCCGCCGAGGTCAATCTCGACGCGCGCGTCGCCCAGGAGGCCTGCCCGTTGAACCTGGCGCCGACCTCCTCCACCACCGCTACCCTGGTGCTGGGCGACGCGCTGGCCATCGCCTTGCTCGAGGCGCGCGGCTTCACGGCCGAAGACTTCGCCTTCTCCCATCCCGGCGGAGCACTGGGCCGACGCCTGCTGCTCAAGGTGGAGCACGTGATGCACACCGGTACCGCGCTGCCACAGGTGGCGCGCGGTACACTGCTGCGCGATGCGCTGATGGAAATGACCCGCAAGGGCCTGGGCATGACCGCTATCCTGGAAGCCGACGGCCGCCTCGCCGGGATCTTCACCGATGGCGATCTGCGGCGCACATTGGATCGCACCATCGATGTCCACAGCACTCGAATCGAAGACGTCATGACTTCCCACGGCAAGACCGCTCGCGCCGACATGCTGGCTGCCGAAGCGCTGAAGATCATGGAAGACAACAAGATCAACTCACTGATCGTGGTTGACGATCAAGACTGTCCGGTAGGCGCCTTCAACCTTGGCGACCTGCTGCGCGCGGGAGTCATGTAATGACCGAGAATGGTGCAATGCCCGAGACTGGCAGCAACGACCTCCTGCAGCGAGGCAAGGCCATCAAGCTGGCCGTATTCGACGTCGACGGCGTACTGACCGATGGCCGTCTTTATTTCCTCGAGGACGGCAGCGAATTCAAGAGCTTCAGCACGCTGGATGGCCAGGGCATCAAGATGCTCATCAACAGCGGCGTGACCACGGCGATCATTACCGGCCGCAAGAGCCCGGTGGTCGAGCGGCGCGCCAGGAACCTGGGTATCGCTCACCTCTTCCAAGGCCGCGAGGACAAACTGGTGGTGCTCGACGGACTGCTCGCCGAACTCGGCCTGAGCTATGAACAAGTGGCCTATCTGGGCGACGACCTGCCCGACCTGCCAGTGATCCGTCGTGTGGGCCTGGGCATGGCAGTGGCCAATGCCAATGCCTTCGTGCGCCAGCATGCCGACGGCGTGACCCAGGCCAGTGGCGGCTTCGGCGCGGCACGCGAGTTCTGCGAGCTGATCCTCGATGCCCAAGGCAATCTCGAAGCGGCCCGCGCCGCCTACCTGTAGGGCCTGACATGCTGAACAAGAAAATCCGCAATATCGTCATCCTGGGTGTGCTGGGGCTGCTGTTCGCCGCCATCGGCTACTGGGACATCAGCCCGGAGCGCTTCCTCGACCAGCCCACGGCGGCCGTCGACGAAAGCCAGATCGATTACTACGCTATCAACGCGAAGGCGCGGCAGTACCTGCCCGATGGCGGCGTGCAGTACGACATGACCGCCGACAAGGTCGAGCACGTCAAGACGTCGCAGGTCACCTTGCTGACCAAGCCCGACATGCAGCTGTACCGCGGCACCGTCTATCCGTGGCACGTAACCAGCGACCGCGGCGAAGTCAATCCCGATGGCAGCGAAGTCGAGCTGATCGATTCGGTGCGCATCGCGCGTACCGATCAGAAAAGCCGCGCTACGCTGATCACCAGCTCGCGCATGACCGTTTTCCCACAGAAGCAATATGCGCAGACCGACCAAGACGTTAGAATCGACGGCGCCGGTGGCGTGTCGACGGCCAAGGGCATGAAAGCGTATCTGAATGACAGCAAGATCAACTTGCTGTCCAACGTAAGAGGACAGTATGAGGCTCGTTAAAACCCTCCCCTTTTTGCTCAGCCTGAGCGCAGCACTGGGAAGCGCGAGCGCCTGGGCACTGCCCACTGACCGCGATCAGCCCATTCATATCCAGTCCGACGATGCCCAGCTCGACGACAAACAGGGCGTGGCGACCTACAAGGGCAATGTGATCATTACCCAGGGGTCGATGAAGATCACCGGCAACACCGTGACCATCACCCGCAATGCCACGGGCGACGTGGACGTCTTCACTGCGGTCGGCAACCTGGCCTACTACGAGCAGAAACCTGCCGCCGACAAGCCCATCGTCCAGGCCTATGGCATGACCATCCAGTACTTCGCGGCGCAGAACCGTATCGTGCTGATCGACAAAGCCAAGGTCATCAACGACGGCAACACGTCCGAAGGCGAAAAGATCGTCTACGACACCGTGCGCCAGGTGGTGAACGCCGGCCGTGCCACGGGCAGCAAGGTCACCACGCCTCGTCCGCGCATCGACATGGTGATCCAGCCGAAGAAGAAATCCGACGCACCGCAGAAGGCCCAGTAATGGCAGTTCTGAAAGCGCAGCACCTGGCCAAGAGCTACAAGAGCCGGCAAGTCGTCCGCGACGTCAGCCTGTCCATCGAGAGCGGGCAGATCGTTGGCCTGCTGGGCCCCAACGGCGCGGGCAAGACCACCTGTTTCTACATGATTGTCGGCCTGGTGCAGGCCGATCAGGGCCGCGTGCTCATCGACGACCTGGACGTCAGCCACCAGCCGATGCACGGCCGCGCCCGCTCCGGTATCGGTTACCTGCCGCAGGAAGCCTCGATCTTCCGCAAGCTGTCGGTGGCCGACAACATCATGGCCATTCTGGAAACCCGCAAGGAACTCGATGCCACGGCCCGACTGGCCGAGCTCGAAGGCCTGCTGCAGGAGTTCCACATCACGCACATCCGCGACAACCTGGGCATGAGCCTTTCAGGGGGTGAACGCCGCCGCGTGGAGATCGCCCGCGCACTGGCCACCGCGCCAAAGTTCATTCTGCTCGACGAACCCTTCGCCGGTGTCGACCCGATTTCGGTCGGCGACATCAAGCAGATCATCCATCACCTCAAGACCAAGGGCATCGGCGTACTGATCACCGACCACAACGTCCGCGAGACGCTGGACATCTGCGAAACGGCCTACATCGTCAACGACGGTCAGCTGATCGCCGAGGGCGATGCCCAGACTATCCTGGCCAACGATCTGGTGCGCGAAGTCTATCTGGGCCACGAGTTCCGCTTGTAAGGCCCGAGGGCGCCAGCGCCCTCCAGCGGGCATTAATTTTCATGGCGCCCTAGGCAAACACTCAGGTTTCAGGCATATAATTTGCTTACGACATAAGCCGGGTATTTCGGTACCCGTAGTAGAAGGCGCTTCGCGCCGGCGACCAAGGTGTTAAGTTCCTGCCATGAAACCATCGCTCGTCCTACGTATGGGCCAGCAACTGACGATGACACCGCAGTTGCAACAGGCCATCCGCCTTCTCCAGCTATCGACCCTGGACCTCCAACAGGAGATTCAGGAAGCGCTGGAATCCAATCCCATGCTCGAACGCCAGGAAGAAGGCGACGACTTCGACAACAGCGACCCGCTGGCCGACAAGATCGAGCAGACACCCCCCCAGGAAATCCAGGAGCCGAGCTTCCAGGAATCCGCGCCCACGGTCGACAACCTCGAGGAAGGCGACTGGAACGAGCGCATTCCCAGCGAACTGCCCGTGGACACCGCCTGGGAAGACGTCTACCAGACCAGCGCCAGCAGCCTGCCAAGCAACGATGATGACGAGTGGGACTTCACCACGCGCACATCGGTCGGCGAGAGCCTGCAGACGCACCTGTTGTGGCAGCTGAACCTGGCGCCCATGTCCGACACCGATCGGCTGATCGCCGTGACCATCATCGATTGCATCAATAATCAGGGTTACCTGGATGAGACGCTGCAGGAAATCTGCGAGTCTTTCGATCCTGAACTGGACATCGAACTGGATGAGATCGAAGCGGTGCTTCACCGCATCCAGCAGTTCGAGCCCGCCGGCATTGGCGCCCGCAACCTGAGCGAATGCCTGATGCTGCAACTGCGCCAGCTGCCGGCCAAGACCCGCTGGCTGGCCGAAGCCCAGCGCCTGGTCAGCGACTTCATCGACATGCTCGGCTCGCGCGACTACAGCCAGCTGATGCGCCGCATGAAGCTCAAGGAAGACGAGCTGCGCCAGGTTATCGAACTGGTGCAGAGCCTCAATCCGCGGCCCGGTTCGCAGATCGAGTCGAGCGAGCCGGAATACGTCGTGCCTGATGTCATCGTGCGCAAGGACAGCGACCGCTGGCTGGTCGAGCTCAATCAAGAGTCCGTGCCACGCCTGCGGGTCAATCCGCAGTACGCAGGCTTCGTGCGGCGCGCCGACACCAGCGCCGACAACACCTTCATGCGCAATCAGCTGCAGGAAGCGCGCTGGTTCATCAAGAGCCTGCAGAGCCGCAACGAAACCCTGATGAAGGTGGCGACGCAGATCGTCGAACATCAGCGCGGCTTTCTCGACTATGGCGACGAGGCAATGAAGCCTCTGGTGCTGCACGACATCGCCGAGGCGGTGGGCATGCACGAGTCGACCATATCAAGGGTCACCACGCAGAAATACATGCATACACCGCGTGGCATATACGAGCTGAAATACTTTTTCTCGAGCCATGTCAGTACCTCGGAAGGTGGTGAATGCTCCTCCACGGCGATCCGCGCGATCATCAAGAAACTGGTTGCGGCCGAAAATCAGAAAAAGCCGTTGAGTGACAGCAAGATCGCTGGTTTACTGGAGGCACAAGGCATCCAGGTAGCCCGTCGAACGGTCGCCAAGTATCGCGAATCCCTAGGGATTGCGCCGTCCAGCGAACGCAAGCGGTTGATGTAGCCCTGCGATGTGCCACAGCGTTCCAGTGGCAGGCACCCAAGCCTGCTTCTTTATGCAATGGCAATAAGGAGAAGCGGTATGCAAGTCAACATCAGTGGACACCAACTAGATGTGACCGAACCCCTGCGAACCTACATCGGGGAAAAACTCGAGCGTCTCGAACGTCATTTCGACAAGATCACCAATGTTCAGGTGATTATGGAAGTCGAGAAGCTCAAACAGAAAATCGAAGCCACCCTGCGCATACCCGGTGGTGAGGTGGTCGCCAATGCCGAACATGACGACATGTACGCGGCCATCGACCTGCTTACCGACAAGCTGGATCGCCAACTCAAAAAGCATAAGGAAAAACAGCAAAGTCTGCTGCAAGGCGCGACTGCTCGCTGACACTCCCCACCCATGATCCGACTAGAAACCATCCTGACCCCCGGCCGTTCCTGCGTGAACGTGCCGGGCGGCAGCAAGAAGAAAGCACTCGAACAGATCGCCAACCTGATCAATCGCGAAGTGCCATCGCTCGACACCCAGACCGTGTTCGAAGCGCTCATTGCCCGTGAAAAACTGGGCTCCACCGGATTCGGCAACGGCATTGCCATCCCGCACTGTCGCCTCAAGGGGTGCGACACCCCCGTCAGCGCCCTCATCCACCTCAGCGCCCCGATCGACTACGACGCCATCGACGGCGCGCCCGTGGATCTGCTGTTCGTGCTTCTGGTGCCCGAAGCGGCCACCGATGCGCACCTGGAGTTGCTTCGCCAGATCGCCAGCATGCTCGATCGCAAGGAAGTGCGCGAAAGACTGCGTTCGGCGCCCAGCAATCAAGCCTTGTACCAAGTGGTACTGGACGAGCAGAGCGGTCATTAACCATGCGTTTGATCATCGTCAGTGGCCGCTCAGGCTCAGGCAAGAGCACTGCCCTGGATGTTCTCGAAGACAACGGTTTCTATTGCATCGACAATTTGCCGGCCGGTTTGCTGCCCGAACTGGCCGAGCGTGCGCTGATCCATACCGAGCTGGCGCAGCCGCAGGTGGCGGTGTCGATCGATGCGCGCAACCTTCCCAGCCACTTGTCGCGTTTCCCCCAACTGCTGGCCGAAGTACGTGCCAAGCACATCAATTGCGATGTGCTGTATCTGGACGCCGACGAAGAAACGCTGCTCAAGCGCTTTTCCGAAACACGTCGCCGGCATCCGCTGAGCAATGAAAGCCGCTCGCTGGCCGAGGCCATCCGCGTCGAGAGCGATCTGCTCGGGCCTATCGTCGATCTGGCCGATCTCAAGATCAACACGACCAACCTGAACCTTTACCAACTGCGCGATGCCATCAAGGTCCGGCTGCTGAACAAGCCTGAACCGGGTACAGCCTTTCTGGTGGAGTCATTCGGGTTCAAGCGCGGCATGCCGATAGACGCCGACCTGGTGTTCGACGTGCGCTGCCTGCCCAACCCCTACTGGAAGCCGGAACTGCGAGAGCAGTCCGGGCTCGACGCCCCGGTCGCCGAATACCTGGCGGCCCAGCCGGACGTCGAGGAGATGTATCAGGACATCTCCTCCTACCTGCTCAAATGGTTGCCGCGCTTCGCCGCCAGCAGCCGTGCCTATGTCACCATCGCCATCGGCTGTACAGGCGGGCATCATCGCTCGGTATACTTGACCGAGCGCCTGGGCCGATTGCTGCAGCAGTCGCTCAAGAACGTCCAGGTTCGCCATCGCGACCTCAGCTGAAAGGATCCCCCGCGCAATGCCCGCCCTCCAAGTAGAAATCATCAACAAGCTCGGCCTGCACGCCCGTGCCGCAGCGAAATTCGTCGGCGTGGCGGGACGCTTTCCCTGCCAGGTACGTGTCGGCCGCACACCAGAAGCGCTGGTCGATGGCAAGAGCATCATGGGTGTGATGATGTTGGCGGCCGGAAAAGGCACCACCATTCATTTGCACACCGAAGGCGAGCAGGATCAGCAGGCACTGGATGCCATCGTCAAACTGATCAACGACAAGTTTGACGAAGGCGAGTGAAGCGAACCAGCGGCCGAGAGACAGAACCTGGTAGCGACAATCCAGTACTGCGCCAGGTCAGCTTCTGAGCTCAGGGGTCAAGGGTCAAGACAACGCAGTGTCCATGACCATCATCAGGCAAAACCCTACGCACAAGCCCAGGCTCGCCAACTTGTGATGACCATTGCTGCGTGATTCCGGAATGATCTCGTGAGTCACCACCAGCAGCATTGCACCGGCTGCAAAGGCCAGGCCCAGCGGTAGCAACAGTTCGCCCATACGCACCAGCCAGGCACAGAGCACTGCGAACACCGGCTCGACCAACCCGGATGCTGCGCCGATCAGGAAGGCCTTGTACCGGGCCATCCCCGCCCCTGCCAGAACCAATGCGATCACCAGACCCTCGGGTACGTCCTGCAGGGCAATGCCCATCGCCAGGCTATCGGCGTCATGCATGCCGCCGCCCGCCGACACGCCGATGGCCATGCCCTCCGGAATATTGTGAGCGATGATGGCGATCACGAAGATCCAGATACGTGCAGGGATCACAGGCTGCTGCGTGCTGCCCACCAAGTAGTCCGGAGTGACCCCGGAAACCCTGCGGTCCACCAGATACAGGCAGAACGCTCCGGACATGATGCCCAGGCTCATCAGGCCACCAGCGCCCCAGCGTGAGAAACCGATGGCCGCTGCCGCATCCAGGCCGGGAATGATCAGCGAGAACGCGGTGGCCGCCAGCATCACTCCCGCGCCGAAGCCCAGCAATGTATCGGCCACGGCGACCGGCATGCTGCGGATGACCAATACGGGAACCGCGCCCAGAGCCGTGCCCAACGCGCAGATGGCACCGCCTTCGAGCGCGCGCAGGATGCGTGGCTCGAGGTCGAGCCAGGCCAGCAGCTCGCCCACCAGCAAGGCCGCCCCTGCCAGCAGCAGCACTGTGCCCAGCGCCAGGCGAAAGCGGCGGACACTGACCAGCGCGAAGGTCTGCGATCCCATGGCGCGAGGCTCAGTTCACGGCGGCTTGGTAGCGCTTCTCGACATTGGCCCAATCGACCACGTTGTAGAACGCGTTGATGTATTCAGGCCGACGGTTCTGGTACTTGAGGTAGTACGCGTGCTCCCAGACGTCGAGGCCCAGAATCGGCGTGTTGCCAGTCATCAAGGGGCTGTCCTGGTTGCCGCTGCTTTCGACCACCAGCTTCTTTTCCGGCGTGACGCTGAGCCAGGCCCAACCACTGCCGAAACGACTCAGCGCGGCTTTGGTGAATGCTTCCTTGAACGCCTCGAACCCGCCGAGCTCGGTTTCGATAGCCTGGGCAACGCTGCCCTGTGGCTGGCCACCACCATTGGGCGACATGACTTCCCAGAACAGGCTGTGGTTGGCATGGCCACCACCGTGGTTGGTAACGGCGCCGCGCAGGTTCTCCGGCAGCTGCTTGACCGAGGCGACCAGCTTTTCCACGGGCCATTCGGCGTATTCGGTGCCTTCGATGGCAGCGTTGACGTTGGTGATGTAGGTCTGGTGGTGCTTGGTGTGGTGGATCTCCATGGTCGCGGCATCGATGTGCGGCTCCAGGGCATCGTAGGCATAGGACAAGGCAGGCAGGGTATAGGGCATTTTCAGTGAACTCCGTAGGGAAGGTTATCGGGTTGCGTGACGACTGGCGCAACGTCGGTATCGGCGGCGCCGCACAGCAACCGGTGGGTACGGGGGTATTCGCCATGCTGGCGAGTGAAGCCGAGCAATTCGGCGTAGGTCTTGCTGGCGTGGCGCAGGGCCGCATCGCGCAGCGCAGGCGACAGCCGAGGATCCTCGGCCGCACGCAGCAGGCGTTCATGAATGGCGCACAGGTACTCGGCGCTTTCTTCGGGTTGATGCAACTGCAGGTGCAGGTCGGCGAGGTTGTGGTGGGAGATGACACAGGCGGCCACCGCTTCGTCGACATCCGCCCAGCGCTCGAGCAACACCTGCGCCCATGCCAGGGCCTGCAGGTAATGCTCGCGCGCCTCGATCAGCTCGCCCCGGACAAAGCAGGCGTTGGCCGTCTCCGTGATACGTTTCCAGTGCTGCATGGCGGATGTCTCCCAGCGGTTGCCAAGCGGTCAGATACCGCCGGCAGTGAGCTTTTCCGGGTCGAGCAGGTCGCTGAGCCGTTCGCGACTCAGGTCTGTGTGTTCCAGTGCCACATCGATGATTGGCCGACCTTCCTTGTAGGCTAGCTTGGCAATCTGGGCAGCCTGCTGATATCCGATGATCGGGTTGAGTGCGGTCACCAGAATCGGATTGCGCGCCAACGCTTCCTTGAGCTTGGCTTCGTTGACCTTGAACGTCGCGATCGCCCTGTCACCCAGTAGACGGCTGGCATTGGCCATCAGTTCGATGCTTGAAAGAAGGTTGTTGGCGATGATCGGCAGCATCACATTGAGCTCGAAATTGCCCGACTGACCGGCTATCACGATGGCTGCGTCATTGCCGATGACTTGCGCGGCCACCATGGCAGTCGCCTCGGGAATCACCGGATTGACCTTGCCCGGCATGATCGAGGAACCCGGCTGCAGGGCTTCGAGCTCGATTTCGCCCAAGCCTGCCAAGGGCCCGGAGTTCATCCAGCGCAAGTCGTTGGCGATTTTCATCAACGTGACGGCAGTGCCCTTGAGTTGGCCGGACAGCGCCACAGCGGTGTCTTGCGAACCGATCAGAGCAAACAGGTTGTCACCAGGCCTGAAGGCGACGCCGGTAAGTTCGCCCAAATGCCCGCTGAACCGCTGGGCAAACTGGGGATGGGCGTTGATTCCGGTACCCACGGCGGTGCCGCCTTGTGCCAGGGCCTGCAAGGCTGGTTGCAGAGCCTGCAGGTGGCCGATATTGGCCTGGACCTGGGCCGCCCAGCCATTGAGGACCTGACTCATGCGCACCGGCATGGCGTCCATCAGGTGGGTCCGGCCAGTCTTGACGAACCCATGGACCTGCTCGGCCTTGGCCTGGATGGCCTGCACCAGGTGCTGCAGCGCAGGCAGCAGGTGCTCATGCAAGGCCAGCGCGGCGCTTACGTGAATGCTGGTGGGGATGATGTCGTTGCTGCTCTGACCACAATTGACATGATCGTTGGGATTGATCGGCTCGTTCAGAATCCGACTGGCCAGGGTTGCGATGACCTCGTTGGCATTCATGTTGGAACTGGTGCCCGAGCCAGTCTGGTAGATGTCGACCGGGAAGTGCTGCATGAAGTCGCTCGCCAGCAACTGTTCGCAGGCACGCACGATGGCATCGCCCTGGGCCGCGCTCAACTGTTCAAGCTCAACGTTGGCCTTGGCCGCCGCCGCCTTGGCCAGAACCAATGCGCGGATGAACTGGGTCGGCATGCGTTGGTGGCTGATGGGAAAGTTGTCGACGGCACGCTGGGTCTGGGCGCCATACAGGGCGTCCTCCGGCACTTGCAGCTCGCCCATGCTGTCACGCTCGATACGGGTGTTACTCATCGCAATATCCTTGCAGCAGATCAGTGAGTGGGATCGAAGGCAGCAACTCGCAGCGCGCCAATTGATGGGCGCAGTCCTGCCATTGGCGGATGTGGGCAGGGTCTGCCGCGCAGTTACGCAAGTCGCGCAGGGGGCGCCAGGCCTGATCTAGGCAAAGGCTGCGCCAGTGCAAGGGCAACGCCTGGTCGAGGGCGGTCGCCAGCAGCAGGCGAAAGGTGCCGTGTGCTACGGATTTCGGGGAGGTGGGGGTGAAACGCGCCAGGTAGCGCCCCTCGGCCAGGTAGTGGTCGATGAGTCGCGGCTCGTTGGGCAGCAGCGCGCAGCGAATCTGCAGGCCCAGCCAATGCCAATTCTCTAGATAGGCGGATTCGTGTACAGCAGAACTCATCGGCACACCCAATAGCCGGAATGAGTTTCATTATTGATTGATATCGAGAATCAACACAAGTGCCGCAGCTCAGATTGCCCGACCCGGAGGGCCGGGCATCGACATCAGCTCCCAGCGACCGTCATGCGTTCGATCAGCACCGAGCCAGTGCGGATGTTGCTGCGCAGTTCCAAGTCATTGCCCACGGCAACGATCTGCTTGAACATGTCGCGCATGTTGCCGGCGATGGTCACTTCCTGGACCGGAAACTGGATCTCGCCATTCTCGACCCAGAACCCTGCGGCACCACGCGAGTAGTCCCCGGTCACCATGTTCAGGCCATGGCCCATCAGCTCGGTCACCAGCAAGCCGCGGCCCATGCGCCGCAGCAGCGCGTTCTGATCTTCGTCGCCATGGGTCACGAACAGGTTGTGCACACCGCCGGAATTGGCCGTGCTGGGCAAGCCCAGTTTGCGGCCCGAATAGGTGCTCAACACGTAGGACACCAGTTCACCATTCTCCACGAACGGCTTGGCATAGGTCGCCAGACCGTCGCCGTCGAATGCCGCGCTGCCCATGGCGCGCATCAGGTGCGGACGCTCGTCCAGGGTCAGCCACTCGGGGAACAGCCGTTGGCCCATCGCCCCTTCCAGGAAAGAGGATTTGCGGTACAGGTTGCCACCGGAGATCGCTGCGAGGAAATTTCCGAAAAGCCCCCCGGCCAGTTCCGCCGAGAACAATACCGGCACCTCGCAGGTCGGCACCGGTCGTGCGCCCAGGCGAGCGGCAGCGCGTTGCGCGGCCCGCTGACCGATGGAGGCGGCATCGGCCAGCAACTCGCCCTGGCGACTTACGTCGTACCAGTAGTCGCGCTGCATCTGCCCATTGGCCTCGGCAATCATCACGCAGCTCAAGCTGTGCCGCGTCGATGCATAGCCGCCGATGAAACCGTGGCTGTTGCCATACACGCGGCAGCCCTGGTGAGTGTTGAGCGTGGTGCCGTCGGCGTTCTTGATCAAGGGCTCGGCATCGAAGGCTGCGGCTTCGCAGGCCAGGGCCTTCTCGATGGCCTGCTCGGGCGTGATGTCCCAGGCATGATACAGGTCGAAATCGGGCTGCTCGCGGGCCATCAAGGCCGCGTCGGCCAAGCCCGAGCTTTCATCCTCGGAGGTGTGCTTGGCGATCGCCAGGGCTGCAGCGACGGTTTCGCGAATGGCTTGGGGGCCGCTCGCCGAGGTGCTGGCCGAGCCTTTGCGCTGACCGACGTACAAGGTGATGCCGAAACCCTGGTCGCGGTTGAATTCGACGGTCTCGACTTCGCGCTGGCGCACCGATGTGGACAAGCCCTGCTCCAGCGACACGGCCACCTCACAGGCGCTGGCCCCCTGACGCTTGGCTTCATCGATGATCTGCTGCACTTGCTCCTGCAGGACTGGCAATGCCTGCGGGCCGACGCTCTGGGGTGCGTTCATGGTGTTCTCCAATCAAATTCGGGTTCGGGGCGGGCCGATCTGCGGCCGGGCCAGACAAGCGGCCCCCGACTGGTTATCATGGCGGCGTTTATTTGCGGACTGCCCCCATGGTTGATTCTTACGACGACTCCCTCGATGAGGGAAAAAGCAAAACTCAGGTCAAACGCGAGCTGCATGCGCTGACCGATCTTGGCGAGCGCCTTATCACGCTCAAGCCGGACATGCTCAATCGCCTGCCCTTGACCGATGGCCTGCGCCGGGCGCTGGCCGATGCCTCCAAGCACACTGCCAACATCGCGCGCAAACGCCACATCCAGTTCATCGGCAAACTGATGCGCGATCAGGACATCGACGCCATTCTGGTGCTGCTCGACCAGGTGGACGCTTCCACCCGGCAATACAACGAACGCTTTCACAACCTGGAGCGCTGGCGTGATCGGCTGGTAGCCGGCCCGGACCAGGTGCTCGAGGCGTTTTTCGCCGAGTACCCGGAAACCGATCGCCAGCACCTGCGCAACCTGGTTCGCCAGGCCCAGCACGAGACGGCGCACAACAAACCGCCTGCTACTACGCGCAAGATCTTCAAGTACATCCGCGAGCTGGACGAAACTCAACGCGGCTTGCGCTGAGACGCCTGAAGGCAGGCCGCCCGGCCTGCCTGTCATCCCTTTCAGGCGCCGGTACCGCCCACGGTGATCGCATCGATCTTCAAGGTCGGCTGGCCCACGCCTACGGGCAGTGACTGCCCATCCTTGCCGCAGGTACCCACGCCGCTGTCGAGCGACAGGTCGTTGCCGACCATGGAAACCCTGCTCATCGCCTCCGGGCCGTTGCCAATCAGCGTGGCGCCCTTGACCGGCGTGGTGATCTTGCCGTCTTCGATAAGGTAGGCTTCGCTGGTCGAAAAGACGAACTTGCCGCTGGTGATGTCCACTTGCCCACCACCGAGGTTGGCGCAATAGATACCCTTCTTCACCGAGGCGATGATTTCGGCCGGGTCGCTTTCGCCCGCCAGCATGTAGGTGTTGGTCATCCGCGGCATGGGCAGGTGCGCATAGGATTCGCGGCGACCGTTGCCGGTGGCCGCCACGCCCATCAGACGCGCGTTGAGCTTGTCCTGCATGTAGCCCTTGAGCACACCGTTTTCGATCAGGGTGGTGCACTGGGTAGGCGTGCCCTCGTCGTCGACGCTCAGCGAGCCACGACGCCCGGCCAGAGTGCCATCGTCGACGATGGTGCACAGGCTGGAGGCGACTTTCTCGCCCACGCGGCCGCTGTAGGCCGAGCTGCCCTTGCGGTTGAAATCGCCTTCCAGGCCATGCCCGACCGCTTCGTGCAACAGCACGCCGGACCAACCCGCGCCCATCACCACCGGCATGGTACCGGCCGGTGCCGCCACTGCCTCGACGTTGACCAAGGCCTGGCGCAACGCTTCGCGGGCGTAGCCCATGGCGCGATCTTCGGCGAGGAAGTAACGGTAGTCGGTGCGACCACCGCCACCGTGGCCCCCGCGCTCGCGACGACCGTTGTGCTCGACGATTACACTGACGTTGAAACGCACCAGTGGACGCACGTCCGCAGCCAGGCTGCCATCGGCTGCGGCGACGAGGATTCTTTCCCAGACACCGGCCATGCTCACGGTGACTTGCTGGATACGGGGGTCCAGCGCGCGGGTGGCGGCGTCGACGCGCTTGAGCAGGTCGACCTTCTCGGCGCGGGTCAGCACTTCCAATGGGTTGTCAGGACCGTACAACTGGCTGACCACCGGGCTGCTGAACGCCTGCACGCGGCCGTTCTGGCCGGCGCGGGAAATCGAGCGTGCCGCACGCGCGGCCTGCACCAGGGCGTCCTGGGTGATGGCGTTGCTGTAGGCGAATCCGGTCTTCTCACCGGATTGAGCACGCACGCCCACGCCCTGATCGAGATTGAAGCTGCCTTCCTTGACGATACCGTCTTCCAGCGCCCAGGACTCGGAAATCTGACCCTGGAAATACAGATCGGCAGCATCTATGCCGGGGCCGGCCAACTCGCCCAACACCGACTGCAGACTGTCCAGCGTGAGGCCGCCGGGTGCCAGCAGGTGTTCGCTGACGGTGGATAACATCTGGCTCATATTTACTCCGCGCTGTTCGCAGGACGCTTGGCGTACTGCGTGGGAAAGTGCTCGCAGGACGCTTGGCGTACTGCGTGGGAAAATGCTCGCAGGACGCTTGGCGGCCTGCGTAAATAGGTGCGCGCGGGTGGCCGGAAGCGGCCCGCGCAATTCGGGTGTCGGTGACGGATGATCAATACATGCGTCCGCCCGGACACTTTTTCAATACCGGAGCCCGGCCGACAGTCCGATAACCAGCGACGGTCGCTGCGCGATCAGCCGCCGAATGGCTTGACCAAGGTCATCTGCGGATCTTTCCAGGAACCCTCGATGCGGTACTGCACGCTGGCGAAGCGCGCCACGCGGTCGCCCAGCAGCTTGTTCACCACGAACAACGCGCCGCCCACCACCGGCGCGCCGACCAGAACCGCCGCCAGCGGTAGGCTGTTGGTAATTGGCAAGGCAACTTGCACCTTGGCGTTGACGCCATCGCGGACCATGTCCAGGGTACCGTCCAGATCGATGTCGGTGGTGGGACCGCGCAGGGTGATCGGGGTACGCGTCACGTAGACCCCTTCGCTGGCCACCAGCAGGCCTTTGACTCGATCGTAGCTCAAACCCTTGCCCAGCACATCGGAGAAATCCAGGCGCAGGCGACGACCGATGGCATTGAAGTTGAGCAGGCCGAACACGCGCAGGGCCTGGGCGCCCCCCTCGACTTCGACGAACTGGCCATCACGCAAGGTAGCGTCGAGGTTGCCGGAAAAGCGCTTGAGCCCGACCCAGGCCGGCGAACCCGGCCAACGACCATCGGCGTCAAGGTGGAAAGACTCGCTGGTCACGGTCGGGGCAAATTTCCAGGCCTGCAATACATCAGCCAGGTTCTTGCCTTGCAAGCGCCCGCGGAACCACGTGCTGGACGCACCCGGCGCGCCCTCCCACGTCGCCGCGCCGTGCAGCATCAAGCCTTTGAGCCCCAGGTCGAGATCGTTGAGGGCGACACCCTTGGCGGTCGGGCGCAGTTTCAGCGACCAGCTGCCGAGCAGCTCGTCGCCCTGCAACAACTGGCGGATCCTGACATTGACCGCCGGTATCTTGCGCGGATCGACATTGGCCAAGGGGTCCGGCGCTTCCACCGGATTGTCGGCCTTGACCGCGTTCGGATCGACCGGCGGCAGGCGCACCGTATCGAGGTCGACGTTGATCGGAGTCGCCTTGCCATCGGGCACATCGACCTTGCCGGTGATCTGCTGGCTGGCCAGGGCAAGGTGCCAGGCACTGGGGCTGCGGTTGAGCTGCACATGCGCCTGGTCGAGTTGCTGACCGAAGCCCTTGAGCGTGCCAATCTGCAGGTCGACCGCATTGACGAGCTGGCTGGCAGCGCCGCCCGGATCACCGCCGGTGTACTGCTCGGCCTGCTGCTGCCATGGTTCCAGGTCCAGTGCCTGCAACGCGCCGCGGACCCGTAGACCTTGTGTGGTGGGAAGTTGCGGCGTACCAGAGCCGATCAGCAACTCGCCTCGGCCACTGGCCAGGTCATTGGCCGCGGCTGCATAGGCAAAACTGGCCAGATCGGCATAGGTGACGTCGAAGCGGCGCTCCTGACCCTGCAGGTTCATCACGAATACTGTCGGGCGCGCCACAGCCCGTGTCTTGCCAAAGGGCGCGGGCAGATCGATGTCGACACCCTTGAGGTCGGAATCGACGCGAAGCTGGCTGTCGGCACCCAGCTTGAGCTGCAACTGGTAGGCAATATCACCGGACGCCGGTACAGCCTGCTTGACCTGCAACCAGTCAGCCAGGCGCTTCACCGGGATCTGGCTGTGCGCGACGATGCGCGTCAACGGCGCGCCTGGCTTGCCTTCGGCAGAAATCTGCGCCGTTACCGGCTGATCGAAAGCCTGGGCAGTGATGCCCTCGCCGCTCAGGCCCTTGTCGAAGTCGAAGCGAAACGTCCCGCCCAACTGGCTGAGCGCAAGCTCCGGGGACTTGATCTTCAGGCGCGCCGCGCGGGTGCTGAAATCCACCACGACTTTGGGCTCATGGCCTTTGACCAGTGGAATGTCGAGGTCGAGCCTGCCCTTGAGCGGGCCTTCACCCTGCCAGCCGGCGAAGATATCGGCGGTGCCGATGGGCGCGGTCTGCAGGATCTTCAAACCGTCGGCCAGACCACCGTCGAAGTTGCCCTTCACGTACAGGTGGCTGTCCTCGCCCAGCGGCACGTGGGGCACAGTGACGGAAACATCGCTGACCTTGGTGTCGAGGATCTGCCCGCGATCGGCGAGGATACGCACGTCACCGTCCTGGACATAGACATTGCCGGCGACCTTGCGTGCCTCCGGCCAACCGGGCTGGAACGCCAGCGTCACGTCGTGGACCTTGAAGAACAGCGTGATACTGCGCGAATGCGCCTCGGCCGCGCTGGCCAGCGAACCCTGGTACTGGAAGTAGCCCTGATCGACCGCGCCGCGCTTGATTGCCGTACGCAGCCACTGGTCGATCGACGGGCTGAGCACCTTGGGCAGGTATTTGCTGGTGTAGGCGCCATCACCATCGACCAGGCCGACCCGCAGGTCCATGTAGGGTTCGGCCTCGTGGTGCAACGGCAGGCGAATGAGAAAGTCGGCGGCAATATTGCCCTCTTCGCCCAGGACCTTGATGGCCGGCGCGATCAGGGTGAACGCGTGTTCATCGAGCTTGAAATTCAGGCGAGCGTTGGCCTTGAGGTAATGCCAGGGTTTCTCGAAGATCGGACTCAGGTGCAGCATGAACTTTTCGCTGTCCAGGCGCAGCTCACCCTGGCCGATATCGCCGATCAGACTGCCGCTGACGTTGTCCGCTGCGGGTGCGCCGTAGTAGGCATCGAAGCCGACGTTCTCGAGGTTGGCCGCGTAGCTGAGGCGATCGGCGCCGGTAGCCTTGGGTCGAATGTCGAGCGAGACATTGCGCAGCACCCCGGTGAGGTTCAGGCCGTTGGCGATGTCCGCCACTTGCTTGGGCAGGGGCACCAGCGCGTCGAGCAACGGCGTGATCGGCGTCAGGTCGAGACGGTCGGCCTGAATGTGCCACTGCTCCTGGCTCGAGGGCGTGGCGACGCGCTGCTGCAGCGCCACCTGGGTTTGCCAGGGTTTGCCATCCAGGGTCATGGCCAAAGTCCCCAGGTTGACGTCCAGGCCTTCGGCGCTGCGTTGCAGCCAAGCCTGCAGCCTGAGATCGGCGATGGTGTAAGGCTTGTGCTCGGCACGGGCACCTTTGAACGATGGCGCTTCGAGCTTGACCACCGCTCGCTGAACGTCGGCATCCGCCCAGTCCAGCCAGAACTCGCCGCCCGCCTTGAGTTGCGCAAGCTTCCAGGCCTGGGTGTAGCGACTCGGCAACCATTGCGCCCAGTCGCTTTGCGGCAGGTTCAGATACACCTGGGCGCGGCCTTGGCGCCATCGTTCGGCGCGCACTTGCGCTTGCACGTTCAGCGCCAGCGGCTGACCGTCAGGCAGATGCAGGCGCAGATCCAGACGCTGGTGCTCTTCACCGGTGCGCAGGCTTAGCTCGACATAGGTCAATGTCAGTGGGTCGTGCTCGAACGGTTGCAGGGTCAGCTGGCTGTCGAGCACCGACAGCCGCTCGACCTGTTGCATCTGCTGCAACGTGCGCTGCAGGTCGAAGGCCTGATCCTGCTGCTGCGGCAGCCCCTTGAGCGACCACTTGCCGGCGGCGTCCTCGACCGCGCTGAGCTGTACGCCGCCCAGCTCGAGATGGGCAATGCGCACCGACCGCGCCAATAGACTGCCCCACAGATCCGGCACCACCCTGACCTGATCCAGGCGCAGCGCGTCGCTGCCCTCGCCCACTTGCACATCGTGAATCAGCAGTATCGGCGCCAGACGACTCCAGCGCCCCTCCAGACTGCCGATGCGCACCGGCATGCCCAGCGCCTCGCTGGCACGGGCCTCGATCTGCGCGTCGTATTCGGCCACCAGCGGCACCAGTTGCCGACCCATGCTGACGTACAGCGCCAGCAACACCAGCAGTACCGCACACAGCGTCAGCGCCCAGCGCGTCACCCCACCGAGCACGGCATTCAAGCGGACCATGCAGGCATGCTCCCGCCACAGGCAGCGTCAGCCTGAAAGCTCGAAGCCTGGGGACTCGACAATCGTTTCACTGGCCGTTTCAGAGCAGCACCACATCATATTGTTCCTGGGAATACATGGACTCGACCTGGAAGCGAATGGTTCGTCCGATGAACGCTTCCAGTTCGGCCACATTGCCGGATTCTTCATCGAGCAGCCGGTCGACCACTTTTTGATTGGCCAGCACACGATAGCCCACGGCCTGATAGGCACGCGCCTCGCGCAGGATCTCGCGGAAAATCTCGTAACACACCGTTTCCGGGGTTTTCAGCTTGCCACGGCCCTGGCAACAGATGCACGGCTCGCACAGGACCTGTTCCAGACTTTCGCGGGTACGCTTGCGGGTCATCTGTACCAGGCCCAGCTCGGTGATGCCGATGATGTTGGTCTTGGCGTGGTCGCGCTCGAGCTGCTTCTCCAGCGTGCGCAGCACCTGACGCTGGTGCTCCTCATCTTCCATGTCGATGAAGTCGATGATGATGATTCCACCGATGTTGCGCAGACGCAGCTGCCGGGCAATGGCGGTGGCCGCTTCCAGATTCGTCTTGAAGATGGTCTCTTCGAGGTTGCGGTGGCCGACGAAGGCCCCGGTATTGACGTCGATGGTGGTCATCGCTTCGGCCGGATCGACCACCAGATAGCCGCCGGACTTGAGCGGCACCTTGCGATCCAGCGCCCGCTGGATCTCGTCTTCCACACCGTACAGATCGAAGATGGGCCGCTCGCCTGGGTAATGCTCCAGGCGGTCGGCGATTTCGGGCATCAGTTCGGCCACGAACTGCGTGGTCTTCTGGAACGTCTCCCGTGAGTCGATGCGGATCTTCTCGATCTTCGGGTTGACCAGATCGCGCAGGGTACGCAGCGCCAGGCCCAGGTCTTCGTAGATTTCGGTCGGCGCCCCGACGGTCTGGATCTGCGCGTTGATCTGGTCCCACAGGCGCCGCAAATAGCGGATGTCCATGAGGATTTCCTCGGCGCCCGCCCCTTCGGCGGCGGTGCGCAGAATGAACCCGCCGACCTCCTGAATACCCTCTTTCTCGACGCAGTCGGCCACCACCTTCTTCAGGCGTTCACGCTCGCCCTCGTCCTCGATCTTCAGGGAGATGCCGACGTGCCGGGTGCGCGGCATATACACCAGGTAGCGCGACGGGATCGACAGCTGGGTGGTCAGGCGCGCGCCTTTGGAGCCGATCGGGTCCTTGGTGACCTGCACCACCAGGCTTTGCCCTTCATGGACCAGGGCGCTGATGGTTTCCAGGGTCGAGCCTTCACGCAGTGAGATTTCCGACGCATGGATGAACGCGGCGCGGTCCAGGCCGATGTCGATGAAGGCGGCCTGCATGCCGGGCAGCACCCGCACCACCTTGCCTTTATAGATATTGCCGACGATACCGCGACGCTGGGTACGCTCGACGTGGACCTCTTGCAGGACACCGTTTTCCACCACGGCCACGCGCGATTCCATCGGCGTGATGTTGATCAGAATCTCTTCGCTCATGGCTGGGTCTCGTTCCTGGTGTCTTTTGTTGTAATGGCGATGGCACTGCCGGCCGGCCCCTCTCAGGACACTTGCCAGCAGGCGATGCCATTGCGTTGCAGCAGCGCCGCGGTTTCGTACAAACCCAGGCCGACGACGGCAGAATAACTGCCTTCGAGCTTTTCTACGAATATTGCGCCCAGACCCTGGATCCCGTAGCCGCCCGCCTTGTCCGCCGGTTCGCCGCTTGCCCAGTAGGCCCGGGCTTCGGTTTCGTCGATCGGGCGGAACGTGACCCGTGCCGAGGCCGCGCCGATGTCCATCTGCGTGCCATCGAACAGCGCTGCGGTGGTGATCACCTCATGGGTGCTGCCGGATAACAGAGCCAGCATTGCCAAGGCATCGGCTTCGTCGCGCGGCTTGCCGAGAATGCGTCCGTGCGCGATCACTGCAGTGTCCGCGCCCAGCACGTGAGCGGCACCCGGCTGCGACCGCGACTGCCAGCCGGCGCGGGCCTTTTCTTCGGCCATGCGCTGCACGTACGCACGGCTTTCTTCGCCGGGCCTGGGTGTTTCGTCGATGGCAGCACGGATCACGGTGAAGGGTACGCCGATCTGCGTCAGCAGTTCACGACGCCTGGGCGAGCTGGAAGCCAGGTACAGGGTAGACATGCAAGGCGTCTCCGCGTCGGGCCGCGCGGGCCCGTCAGTTGATGCCCAGGCGCTTGCGCAAGCCACGTAGCAGGTAGCTGACCCACGGCCAGAGCAAGGCGCTCATCAGCGCGGGCAACAGCAGGGCCAGAGTGGGCTGGCGGTTGCCGGTCAGCGCGCTCAGCCACAGCTGCACCAGCTGCGCCAGACCGAAGACCACCAGAATGACCAGGCTCTGCTGCCACATCGGAAAGATGCGCATGCGCTGGGCCAGGGACAGGATGAGGAAGGTGATGAGGCTGAGGATGAGTGCGTTCTGCCCTAGCAGGGTGCCGAACAGCACGTCTTGCGCCAGGCCGAGGATCCAGGCGGTGGTCATGCCCACCTTGTGCGGCACCGACAGTGTCCAGTAGGCCAGCAGCAGGGCCAGCCACAGCGGCCGCAACACTTCCATGAACTGCGGCATGGGCGATACGCACAGCAGCAGGCCGACGACGAAGGTCAGCCAGATGACCCAGCCATTGCGCGAGCGCGTACCAACCATTATTGCCTCTCCCGTGTGGTGGCCGGCGCAGAGCGCGAAGGTGTTGCCGGCGGGGTGCGCGCAGGGGTGGCGGCCGGAGCCGAGCTGGCACGCGCCGGGGTGGTGGCTGCCGGCGTCGTGGTGTGGGCAGGCGTTGCCGGTGCCGCAGCGGGCGCAGCAGTGGCTGGCGCGGAGGTTGCTGCAGGGACCGGCGTCGCCGGGGTACCGTCCTGTGGCGCGGCGCCTTGGCGGTCAGCCGCCTCCTGGGCTTGCGCGGCTTCGGTGGCGCGCTGCTCCGGCGAGCGGCTGTCGCTGAACACCAGCAGCAGATAGCGGCTGCGGTTCAGGGCGGCGGTCGGCACGGCGCGGACGATGGCGAAGGGCTGACCGGAATCGTGGATGACTTCCTTGACCGTGGCCACCGGGTAACCCGCCGGGAACCGCTGGCCCAGGCCAGAGCTGACCAGCAGGTCGCCTTCCTTGATGTCGGCGGTGTCGGCGACGTGGCGCAGTTCGAGCCGCTCGGGATTGCCCGTGCCGCTGGCGATGGCGCGCAGCCCGTTGCGGTTGACCTGTACTGGAATGCTGTGGGTGGTGTCGGTAAGCAGCAGCACGCGCGAGGTGTAGGGCATCAATTCGACCACCTGCCCCATAAGGCCACGTGCGTCGAGCACCGGCTGGCCGAGCACCACGCCATCGCGTTCGCCCTTGTTGATCAGGATGCGATGGGTGAACGGGTTCGGGTCCATGCCGATCAACTCGGCTACCTCGACCTTTTCGTTCACCAGCGCCGAAGAATTGAGCAGCTCGCGCAGACGTACGTTCTGCTCGGTCAGCGCCGCCAGCTTCTGCAGGCGACCCTGCAGCAGCAGGCCTTCGGTCTTGAGTTTCTCGTTTTCGGCCAGCAACTCGGTGCGGCTGCCGAACTGGCTGGCAACGCCTTCGTACAGGCGCTGCGGCAGGTCGGTGACCCAATAGGCACGCATCAGCACCAGCGACATTTCGCTGCGCACGGGTTTGAGCAGGGTGAAGCGCGCGTCGACGACCATCAGCGCGACCGACAGCACGACCAGCACCAACAGGCGCACGCCCAGTGAGGGGCCCTTGGTGAAAAGCGGTTTAATAGGCCGCTCCTCCCAGGCAAATGTTCATGTGGTCATTCATGTGACGGCAAACCGGCCCGGATCGAAAGTACAGGACGCATACAGGTAGCATCGAAGACGCTACCTGTAAACGACCCCAGGAATCTTTCCCGCGAAGTTATTCGCTGGAGAGCAGATCCATGGTGTGCTTGTCCATCATTTCCAGGGCGCGACCGCCACCCCGAGCCACGCACGTGAGCGGGTCTTCGGCGACGATCACCGGCAGGCCGGTTTCCTGGGCCAGCAGCTTGTCGAGGTCGCGCAGCAGCGCGCCACCGCCAGTCAGCACCAGGCCGCGTTCGGCGATGTCCGAGGCCAGCTCGGGGGGCGACTGTTCCAGCGCGCTCTTGACGGCCTGCACGATGGTCGCGAGGGACTCCTGCAGGGCTTCGAGCACTTCGTTGGAATTCAAGGTGAAGGCACGTGGAACGCCTTCGGCCAGGTTGCGGCCACGCACGTCGACTTCGCGCACTTCGCCGCCTGGGTAGGCAGTGCCGATTTCCTGCTTGATGCGCTCGGCGGTGGATTCGCCGATCAGGCTGCCGTAGTTGCGACGCACGTAGGTGACGATGGCTTCGTCGAAGCGGTCGCCGCCCACACGGACGGATTCGGCATAGACCACGCCATTGAGCGAGATCAAGGCGATTTCGGTGGTACCACCGCCGATGTCGACGACCATCGAACCGCGGGCTTCCTCGACCGGCAGGCCGGCGCCGATGGCGGCGGCCATGGGCTCTTCGATCAGGAACACTTCGCGGGCACCGGCGCCCAGCGCCGATTCACGGATGGCACGGCGTTCCACCTGGGTGGATTTGCAAGGCACACAGATCAGCACGCGCGGGCTGGGCTGCAGGAAGCTGTTCTCGTGCACCTTGTTGATGAAATATTGCAGCATCTTTTCGCAGACGCTGAAGTCGGCGATCACGCCGTCCTTCATCGGGCGAATGGCGGCGATGTTGCCGGGGGTACGGCCGAGCATGCGCTTGGCTTCGGTACCGACCGCAACGACACTTTTCTGATTACCGTGGGTCCGAATGGCCACAACTGATGGCTCATTCAGGACGATACCGCGCTCACGCACGTAAATAAGGGTGTTGGCAGTGCCCAGGTCAATGGAAAGATCGCTGGAAAACATGCCACGCAGTTTCTTGAACATGGGAAAAGGACCCTAGGCAACGCGTGGGTAAAAAAGTGCGGCAAACTCTAACAACGGCGGGGATTTTGGGCAAGGCGCCAATATGTTAAATTGGCTGTTTTTCCGGGCACGCCTGCACTCGATCGCGGCCATATGACCACAGAAGTGCGATAGTGTTCCCCAAAACCACGGCTTTGCCGTATTTCATTTTCCACTGGAGATCCCCATGGCGCTTGAACGCTGCGACGTGGAAAAAATCGCTCACCTGGCCCGTCTGGGCCTGAATGAAGCCGATATGCCACGCACCATCGAAGCACTGAACAGCATTCTGGGCCTTGTCGACCAGATGCAAGCGGTCGACACCAGCGGCATCGAACCCCTGGCCCACCCACTGGAAGCCAGCCAGCGGCTGCGCGCCGACCAGGTGACCGAACGCAACCAGCGCGACGCTTACCAGGCCATCGCACCGGCGGTCGAAAACGGCCTGTATCTGGTTCCGAAAGTCATCGAGTAAAGGGAAAGAGCCTGCCATGCATCAAATGACACTGGCCGAGATCGCCCGCGGACTCGCCGACAAGAAATTTTCCGCCGAAGAGCTGACCCGTACCCTGCTGGCGCGTATCGCCCAGCTGGATCCTCAACTCAACAGCTTCATCACCGTCACCCCCGAACACGCCATCGCCCAGGCGCAGGCCGCCGATGCGCGGCGCGCCAATGGCGAAAGCGGTGCCCTGCTGGGTGCACCGCTGGCCCACAAGGACCTGTTCTGCACCCAGGGCATCCGCACCAGCTGCGGGTCGAAGATGCTCGACAACTTCCAGGCGCCCTATGACGCCACCGTGGTGGCCAAGCTCAATGCAGCGGGCGCGGTGACCCTGGGCAAGCTGAACATGGACGAATTCGCCATGGGTTCGGCCAACGAGAACAGCCACTACGGCCCGGTGAAAAACCCCTGGAACCTGGACCACGTGCCCGGTGGTTCCTCGGGTGGCTCGGCGGCGGCCGTGGCGGCGCGCTTGTTGCCGGTGGCAACAGGTACCGACACTGGCGGTTCGATCCGCCAACCGGCGGCCTTCACCAACCTCACCGGCATCAAGCCGACCTATGGCCGGGTGTCACGCTGGGGCATGATCGCCTACGCTTCCAGCCTCGACCAGGCCGGCGTGCTGGCGCGCAACGCCGAGGACTGCGCCCTGTTGCTGCAAGGCATGGCAGGCTTCGACCCGCAGGACTCCACCAGCATCGATGAACCCGTCCCCGACTACAGCGCCACCCTGGGCGGCTCGCTGCAAGGCCTGCGCATCGGCGTGCCGAAGGAATATTTCGGCGCCGGCCTGGATCCGCGCATCGCCGACCTGATTCACGCCAGCATCGAGCAACTGCAGAAGCTGGGCGCAACCATCAAGGACATCAGCCTGCCGAACATGCAGCAGGCGATTGCCGCCTATTATGTGATCGCGCCGGCCGAGGCCTCTTCGAACCTGTCGCGCTTCGACGGCGTACGCTTCGGCTATCGCTGCGAAAACCCCAAGGATCTCACCGACCTGTACAAGCGTTCGCGCGCCGAGGGTTTCGGCCCGGAAGTGCAACGCCGCATCATGGTCGGCGCCTATGCTCTTTCGGCGGGCTACTACGACGCCTATTACCTGCAGGCGCAGAAGATCCGCCGCTTGATCAAGAACGATTTCATGGCCGCCTTCGAAGACGTCGACATGATCCTCAGCCCGACCACGCCGAACCCGGCCTGGAAGCTGGGCGCCAAGAATGCCGACCCGGTTGCCGCCTACCTCGAAGACATCTACACGATCACCGCCAACCTCGCCGGCCTGCCCGGCCTGTCGATGCCGGCCGGTTTCGTCGATGGCCTGCCGGTCGGCGTGCAGCTGCTGGCCCCCTACTTCCAGGAAGGCCGCCTGCTCAATGCGGCGCACCAGTACCAGCAAGTCACCGACTGGCACACTCGCGCGCCTGAAGGCTTCTAAGGAGAAACATCATGCAATGGGAAGTCGTGATCGGGCTGGAGATTCATACCCAGCTCGCCACCCAGTCGAAGATTTTCTCCGGCAGCTCCACCACCTTCGGCTCCGAGCCGAACACCCAGGCCAGCCTGGTCGATCTGGGCATGCCCGGCGTACTGCCGGTGCTGAACCAGGAAGCCGTGCGCATGGCCGTGATGTTCGGCCTGGCGATCGACGCCGAAATCGGCCAGCACAACGTGTTCGCGCGCAAGAACTACTTCTATCCCGACCTGCCCAAGGGCTATCAGATCAGCCAGATGGAACTGCCGATCGTCGGCAAGGGCCACCTGGACATCACCCTGGAAGACGGTACGGTCAAGCGTATCGGCGTGACCCGCGCGCACCTGGAAGAGGACGCCGGCAAGAGCCTGCACGAGGACTTCAGCGGCAGCACCGGCATCGACCTCAACCGTGCCGGTACGCCGCTGCTGGAAATCGTTTCCGAGCCCGACATGCGCAGTGCCAAGGAGGCGGTGGCCTACGTCAAGGCCATGCACTCGCTGGTCCGTTACCTGGGGATCTGTGACGGCAACATGGCCGAAGGCTCGTTGCGCTGTGACTGCAACGTGTCGATCCGGCCCAAGGGCCAGGTCGAGTTCGGCACCCGCTGCGAGATCAAGAACGTCAACTCGTTCCGCTTCATCGAGCGCGCCATCAACAGCGAGATCGCACGCCAGATCGAACTGATCGAAGACGGCGGCAAGGTGATCCAGCAGACCCGCCTGTACGATCCGAACAAGGACGAGACACGCGCCATGCGCAGCAAGGAGGAAGCCAACGACTACCGTTACTTCCCCGACCCCGATCTACTGCCGGTGGTGATCGAGGATTCGTTCCTGGAAACCACCCGGGCCACCCTGCCCGAGTTGCCGCCTGCCAAGCGTGAGCGCTTCAAGAGCGAGTTCGGCCTGTCTGCCTACGACGCCAGCGTGCTGGCCTCGAGCCGCGAGCAGGCGGACTTCTTCGAGCAGGTCGTGGCCGGCTGCGCCGATGCCAAGCTGGCCGCCAACTGGGTGATGGTCGAGCTGGGCAGCCTGTTGAACAAGCAGGGGCTGGAAATCGAGGATTCGCCGGTCAGCGCCGCACAACTGGGTGGCATGCTGCAGCGCATCAAGGACAACACCATCTCCGGCAAGATCGCCAAGATGGTTTTCGAAGCCATGGCCAATGGTGAAGGCGATGCCGACCAGATCATCGAGGCGCGTGGCCTGAAACAGGTCACCGACAGCGGGGCGATCGAGAAGGTGCTCGACGAAGTGCTGGCTGCCAACGCCGAGCAGGTCGAACAGTACCGCGCCGCAGACGAAGCCAAGCGCGGCAAGATGTTCGGATTCTTCGTCGGCCAGGCGATGAAAGCCTCCAAGGGCAAGGCCAACCCGCAGCAGGTCAACGAACTGCTCAAGAGCAAGCTGGCCGGTTGATGCGCCGACGCCTCCCCTGTAGCAGCGGCCCAAGCCGCGTCCGGCGCAGTTGTAGCAGCGGCGCGAGCCGCGTCCGGCTTCAACGCGGTGAAGCGAACGGACCGCGAATACCGCCGACGCGGCTTGCGCCGCTGCTACAGGCGCTGCGTGTGTGCTGTGTCGGTGCGATTGCCGTGCTGGCGGGCTGCGCCGGCCAGAACGGTATCATCGACCCGCGCGGCTACAACCGCGAGGGGGTCGCTTCCTACTACGGCGCACGCCATCATGGCGCTCGCACCGCCAGTGGCGAACGCTTCGATCAGCAGGGTCTCACCGCAGCCCATCGCCAGCTTCCATTCGGTACCCGGGTAGTGGTGACCAATCTGTCCAACAAGCGCAATGTAGTGGTGCGGATCAACGATCGCGGTCCACACTCGCGCGGGCGCCTGATCGATGTGTCAAAAGGCGCTGCCGAAGAACTGGGCATGCTGCGCAGTGGTACGGCCCGAGTGCGCGTGCAAACCCTGCAAGACTGACCTGGAGCCACCGTTATCCCCGATCTCGCCACCCTGCCCGGCCCGACCTTGCTGCAGCTGTTCGCAGGGCTTCTGCTGCTGATTGCCGGCGCCGAATGGCTGGTGCGAGGCGCCGTGCGCCTGGCGGCCGCGCTCAAGATCAGGCCGCTGGTAGTGGGCCTGGGCGTGGTCGCGCTGGGCAGCAGTGTGCCGCAGCTGGCCGTCAGCCTGCAGGCGACGTTCGTCGGTACGCCTGACATCGCCGTCGGCAGCCTGGTGGGCAGCAATATCTTCAGTTTGCTGGTGACCCTGGGGCTGTCCGCACTGATCATTCCGCTACGGGTTTCGCGGCATCTGCTGCGGCTCGATATTCCGTTGTTGATCGCAGCCAGTGCGCTGGTGTTCGGGCTGGCCCTGAACGAGCAGTTGGGGCGCCTGGAAGGCGGCGTTCTGCTTCTGGGGCTGGTCGGCTATCTGGGCATACTGTGGCGCCAGTCGCGGCACCCGGGGCGGGTGGCGGCAGCCCAAGGCACTGCGCCCTGGCTCAAGTGCCTGGGCATGATGCTCGGCGGCTTGCTGCTGCTGGGCGCGGGCAGCCACTGGCTACTGGAAGCGGCGCTGGAGCTGGCCACCGATTTCGGCTTGTCGGACCGGGTGATCGGGTTGACCATCGTGGCCGTCGGCACCTCACTGCCGGAACTGGCAACATCGTTGGTCGCCGCCTTTCGTGGTCACCGCGAGATCGCAGTGGGCAACGTCATCGGCAGCAACCTGTTCAACCTGCTCGGTGTACTCGGCCTGACCGCCGTGCTGGCACCCGCGCCCCTGAGCGTTTCACCCAACGCGCTGGACTTCGACCTGCCGGTGATGCTTGGCGTCACCCTGCTGTGCCTGCCGCTGTTCTATTCCGGCTACCGGGTCACGCGGATCGAAGGGCTGGTGCTGCTGGGCCTGTACGTCGCGTACGGCCTGCACGTGGTGGCGTTCACCACGGGCATGCCATTGGCGGCCAGGCTGGAAGAGCTGATGCTGTTCTACGTACTGCCGGTGCTGGCGGCGGTGGTGCTGTGGGGCACCCTGCGCGCCTGGCGTCGACAGCACTGAACGATGCGACCGCTTACCCCGCCCGACGCTTCTTGAACATCCAGGCCACGGCCAGCACCCCAAGCCACAAGGGAATCAACAGCACCGAAATGCGGATTCCCGGCGTCATGTACATGATCACCAGAATGCCTGCCAGGAACAGCAGGCACACCCAGTTGGTGATCGGGTAGCCCCAGCTCGGGAAGAACGTCGTCTGACCGTTGGCGCGCATGGCCTTGCGAAACTTCAGGTGAGTGATGCTGATGATGCCCCAATTGATGACCAGTGCGGACACGGCCAACGCCATCAGCAGGCCGAATGCTTCGCCCGGCATCAGGTAGTTGATGAGCACGCTCAATCCGGTCGCCAGGGCGGAAATCCCCAACGCTTTCATGGGCACGCCACGACGGTTGACCTTGAGCAGCGTCTTGGGCGCATCGCCTTGCACCGCCAGGCCGAACAGCATGCGGCTGTTGCAATAGACGCAGCTGTTGTACACCGACAGCGCCGCGGTCAGCACCACCACATTGAGCACGGTGGCGACCACGTTGCTGTCCAGCGCATGGAAGATCATCACGAACGGGCTGCCACCCTCGACCACTTTCTGCCACGGATACAGCGACAGCAGGATGGTCAAGGCACCCACGTAGAACAGCAGGATCCGGTAGATCACCTGATTGGTGGCCTTGGGGATGCTGCGCTTGGGGTCATCGGCTTCGGCGGCCGTAATGCCGACCAGCTCCAGGCCACCGAAAGAAAACATGATGACCGCCATGGCCAGGGTCAATCCACCGATGCCGTTGGGGAAGAAGCCGCCGTATTGCCACAGGTTGGCGATGCTGGCATCCGGCCCGCCGCTGCCGGTGGCCAGCATCCAGGCACCGAAGCCGATCATGCTGACGATGGCGGCGACCTTGATCAGCGAAAACCAGAACTCCATCTCGCCGTAGATCTTCACCTGGAACATGTTGATCGCGTTGATCAGTACGAAGAACACCGCGGCCGACGCCCAGGTCGGCACGTCCGGCCACCAGTACTTGATATAGATGCCCACGGCGGTCAACTCGGCCATGCCTACCAGCACATACAGCACCCAATAGTTCCAACCGGACATGAAGCCGGCCAGGCCGCTCCAGTAGCGGTTGGCGAAATGGCTGAAGGTACCGGTGACCGGCTCTTCAACGACCATTTCGCCCAGCTGGCGCATGATGAAGAAGGCGATCAGGCCGCCGATGGCGTAACCCAGGATGACCGACGGGCCGGCCATGCCGATGGTCTGGGCGATGCCCAGGAACAGGCCGGTGCCGATCGCCCCGCCCAGGGCAATGAGCTGGATATGCCTGTTTTTCAGACCCCGATGCAGACCTTCGGGGGTGGATTGATCATCCATTGCGGTTCCTTAGCGGGTGAATGCTTGCGGGTGTGCAAGCAGCGTCTAGATCCAGCCGCCCCACTGCAACAGGAATATTCCGATATTGGTGGTGATGGCTGCCGCCAGGGTGGTGATGACAATGATGGCGGCGGCGAGCGAATAGTTGCCGCCGCTGGCCCGCACCATGACATAACCGACCGAGGCCGAAGGAGCGCCAATATACAGGAACAGAATGCCCAGTTCCGCCCCGCGAAAGCCCAACAGCCAGGCACCGAAGGTACCGACGATGGGCAGCAGGATCATTTTCACCGCGCTGGCACTCAGCGCCACCGAACCACTGCTGCGCAATGCGGCCAGCGACAGGGTCCCGCCGATGCAGATCAGCGCCAGCGGCAGGCTCATCTGCGCGACGTAGTCGGCCGAGGTCAGCACCCAATTAGGAATGGGCACCTGCAACCAGGCGAAGGGCACGGCCATCACCACGCTGATGATCAACGGGTTGACCAGGATGCTCTTGCAGATGCTCAGTGGATCGGACTTGATGTTCGGGCTGTAGATCGCCAGCACCACCACCGACAGCGAGTTGTAGAGCACGATCACCAAACCGGCGAGGATAGAGCCCAGGGAGATGCCGTAGTCGCCATACATGCTGCCCGCCAGGGCCAGGCCGATAACACCGTTGTTGCCGCGAAAGGCGCCTTGGGTGAACACGCCACGGTCGACTTGCGGGCATCGCTTGGTGGCGATCCACCAGGCGATGGCGAAGCTGCCCACCGTGGCCACCACGAAGTACACCAGCAGGCCCGGCTTGAGTGCGGAGCGCAGGTCGGCATGGTAGATGCCCAGAAACAGCAGCGACGGCATGCAGACGTTGAACACCAGCGCCGAAGCGGTCTTGATGAAGTTGTCGTTGATCCAGTCGATTCGCCTCAGCCCATAGCCGAGAAACAGCATGGCGAACACCGGAGCGGTCACGTTCAGGGTCTGCAGAAATAGGGCGAGCATGCCGGGGAACCTGTTGCCTGGAGTCAGGCGACAATGATAGCGAGGATGTGGGGGTCAGGCGGGGAAATTCTGGAAAGGTATGGAAGGGGGGGAGCCCCTTCGCGGGCAGAGGGCTTCCCGACCGACCCGCTCCCACAGAGATCCGTAGGAGCGGTCAGCGACCGCGAAAGCCTCACTGCAGTTTCGAGACTTACTGCGGACCCATCTTGTCCATCAGGGCAGCGAGCATTTCGTACTCTTCGCCGGTCAGGTCGGTCAGCGGGGTGCGCACCGGACCTGCGTCGTAGCCGGCAATCTTCGCGCCCGCCTTGACGATGCTCACGGCATAGCCGGATTTACGGTTGCGAATGTCCAGGTAAGGCAGGAAGAAGTCGTCGATCAGCTTGCCCACGGTGACGTGGTCTTCAGCCGCGATTGCGCGGTAGAAGTCCATGGCGGTCTTCGGAATGAAGTTGAACACGGCGGACGAATACACCGGCACACCCAGAGCCTTGTAGGCCGCTGCATAGACTTCGGCGGTCGGCAGGCCGCCCAGGTAGCTGAAGCGATCGCCCAGGCGGCGACGGATCGACACCATCAGTTCGATGTCGCCCAGGCCGTCCTTGTAGCCGATCAGGTTCGGGCAGCTTTCGGCCAGGCGTTCCAGCAATGGCGCGTTCAAACGGCAGACATTGCGGTTGTAGACGATGACGCCGATGTTGACGGATTTGCACACGGCCTCGACGTGGGCGGCTACGCCGTCCTGGCTGGCTTCGGTCAGGTAGTGCGGCAGCAGCAGCAGACCCTTGGCGCCGAGGCGCTCGGCTTCCTGTGCATACTCGATGGCCTGGCGAGTGGAACCACCGACGCCGGCGAGGATGGGCACGCTGGTAGCGCAGGTGTCGACGGCAGTCTTGATCACTTGCGAGTATTCGCTGGCAGCCAGGGAGAAGAACTCACCGGTACCGCCGGCAGCGAACAGGGCGCTGGCGCCGTAGGGGGCAAGCCATTCCAGGCGCTTGATGTAGCCTTCGCGATGGAAGTCGCCCTGGGCAGTGAAGTCGGTTACCGGAAAAGACAGCAAGCCGTGATTGAGGATGGACTTTAGTTCTTGTGGATTCATTGTTTGAACACCCTGAGTCGCATGGAAAATTGAACAACCAAGCAGCCATGGCTGGCTGATGTCGTACGTCATCGTACAACTACTTATGGCGTTCCTCAATAGGAGGAGCGAAGTATTTTCAGATTGCCCAGAATGCGCGTCACCGAACGCCGACACGACACACGCAATCCCCGTAGCAGCGGCGCAAGCCGCGTCAGGCTTCACTGCGTGGTATCAGATAGATCACCTTGTGCGCCGACGCGGCTTGCGCCGCTGCTACGGGGCGTTCAGCCCCTGCCCGCTTCGGCTTCCTGGTGCGCCTGGCGCAAGCGCTCGCGACTGTTGGTCAGGTGCAGGCGCATGGCTGCGCGCGCGGCATCGGAATCCTGGCGGGCGATGGCGTCGTAGATTTCCTCGTGCTCGCGACTGAGCCGGGTCATGTAGTGCTGCTGGTCGTCATGTGCCAGACGTGCCGAATTCAGGCGGGTGCGAGGAATGATGCTGGTGCCCAGGTGCGTCATGATGTCGGTGAAATAGCGGTTGCCGGTGGACAAGGCAATCTGCAGATGGAACTGGAAATCGGACGCCACGGCATCGCTGGCATGGGCCGCGCTTTCGTTCAGCGCATCGAGGGCCGCGCGCATCGCTGCCAGTTGCTCGGGCGAGCGGCGGCTGGCGGCCAACCCGGCGGACTCCACTTCCAGGCTGATGCGCAGCTCGAGCACGGCGAGCACATCGCGCAAGGTGACGATGGTCGCCGGATCGATGCGAAAACCGCTCGGGCTGGGCGTATCCAGCACGAAGGTGCCTATGCCGTGGCGGGTTTCGACCTGACCTGCCGCCTGCAGCCGGGAGATGGCTTCACGCACCACGGTCCGGCTGACCCCCTGCTCTTCCATGATGGCCGACTCGGTAGGCAGCTTGTCGCCACGCTTGAGGTCGCCATCGAGGATGCGCTGGGTCAGCACGGCGACCAGTTCCTGGGCCAGGCTGCGCGGTTTGCGACGGGCGCGTGGGGCGGCGCTCTGAGTATCCATAGTGAAAGTCATTCTCGAAACGGTCGGTGATTGAAGCAATCATAGCCTAAAGCGGGTTGTACGATCATGGCATGAGCTGCCACAGGGCCCGGCGGGCGGGCGAATGCCGCCTGCCCAGGCGCGCAGGGCGCCAGCCAGAGCGCTCCACGCGGGGTCACCGACGCACAGGGCGTTTCTGCAATTTGCGTTGCAGGGTACGCCGGTGCATCCCTAGCGCTCGCGCCGTGGCAGAAATGTTGCCAGCATGCTCGGTGAGCACCCGCTGGATGTGCTCCCATTGCAGGCGGTCGACCGACATTGGGTTTTCCGGCACCAGCGTGTCGAGGTCAGCGTGCTCGGCCGACAGCGCCGCCAGTACGTCATCGGCGTCGGCGGGCTTGCACAGGTAGTTGCAGGCGCCACGCTTGATCGCCTCCACCGCCGTGGCGATGCTCGAATAGCCGGTGAGAATCACCACGCGCATTTCCGGATCCAGCTCGAGCAGCTTGGGCAGCAGCACCAGCCCCGAATCGCCTTCCATCTTCAGGTCCAGCGCGGCGTAGTCGGGTACATCGTCCTGGGCCAGTTTCAAGCCTTCCTCGGCGCTGCCTGCGGTGCTTACGCGAAAGCCTCGGCGGGTCATGGCACGGGCCATCACGCGGGTAAACGTGGCGTCGTCGTCCACCAGCAACAGGTGCGGCAGCTCTTCGCCTTCGACTTGGTTTTCGTCAGTCATCGATCATCTCCTGGGACGCCACGGGGCAGGCGCAGCTCGGTGAGCGTGCCGCCCTCTTCATGACTATAGAGTTTTACCGAGCCGCCGGCGCGAGTCACGCTGGCCTTGCTCAAGAACAGGCCAAGGCCGAAGCCCTTGCCCTTGGTAGTGAAGAACGGTTTGCCGATCTGCTCGGCAATGGCCAGGGGAACACCCGCGCCGTGGTCACGGATGACGATGAAGATGTCTTCACCGTCCCAGTCCAGCTTGACCTCGAGGTTGTCGGGGCAGGCATCGGCGGCGTTGTTGAGCAGGTTGAGCAGCGCCTGGGTGAGGTCCGGAGGCGGCGACAGGTGCGGCACCTCGCCTTGGCCCAGGCGGTGGAAACGGTAGCTGGACTCGGGGCGCATCAGGTGCCAGCGATTGAGGGCTTCGTCGAGCCAGGCGGTGACCGGCTGATCGACCACGGCCATGCGGCGATTGGCTTCGGCAGCCCGCACCAGTTGCTGGAGGGTTTCCTTGCACAGCTTGACCTGATCCTGCAGCACCTGCAGGTCTTCCTGCAGTTCAGGCTGGGGATGATCCTGGCGCATTTCCTTGAGCAGCACGCTCATGGTGGCCAGCGGCGTGCCCAGCTCATGGGCAGCGCCCGCCGCCTCGGTGGCCACGGCCAGCAGTTGCTGGTCACGCAGGCCCTCTTCGCGGCGCTGGGCACGCAACTGTTCCTGGCGCCGCAGCTCTTCGGCCATCTTGGCGGCGAAGAAGGTAATCACCGAGGCGGCCAGGGCGAAGCTCAGCCACATGCCGTAGATCTGCAGGTTTTCACGGCCGATCGGCAGTGTATCGAGGGGGTAGAAGTGCGCCAGCATGAAGGTGTAGCAAGCCAGCGCGATGCCTGAGAGCACCAGGGAGTAGACCCACGGCAGGGTCACGGCGGCAATCGTCAGCGGCACCAGATAATAGGACACGAACGGGTTGGCGCCGCCGCCGGAATAGTACAGCAGGACGCTGTGGATCAGCAGGTCGCAGGCCAGTTGCAGGGCGTACTCGAGCTCGGTGACCGGCAACGAAAAGCGCAGGCGCAGGACGGTCAGCGCGCAGAGTATGGCAGACACCGCCAGGGTGGTGCTCAACGCCAGCCAAGGCAAAGGCAGTAGATGCGTCAGATAGGCGAAACCAACCGAGCCGGCCTGAGCGGCCAGTACCAGGGTGCGGATGAAGGTCAGGCGCCAGAGGTTCTGGCGTGAAGCGGAAAGAGGCATAGGATGGGCGAGCATTTGCTCTCCAGTGAGCGCTGCAGGCGGATCGGTGCAAGTATAACCAACTCGACACGCCGACAGCGGAAACTGCGGCAAATGACCGCGCGAAACGCATGAACCAGGCATCGTTCAGGAACCGCATCCGGCCTGGCCAGTCTTACCCAGCACCTACAACAAGGAGTTTTCCATGCCCGTCATCACCCGCAGCGCCGCTTTGGTCCTTGGCGCGAGCCTGCTGGCCAGCCTTCCCGCGCTGGCCGACGAAGCCCGCTACAACCAGATTTCCCTGCGCGCCGAGGTCAGCCAGGAAGTGCCCCGCGACCTGATGCTCGTGACCCTCTACAGCGAAGAGCAGAACGCCGACCCGGCCAAGCTCGCCGCCGGCATCACCGACACCTTGAACAAGGCCCTCGCCCAGGCGCGCGAAGTCAAGGGCGTGATCGTGCGCCAGGGCAGCCGCAACAGCTACCCGATCTATGACGACAAAGGCCAGGCCATCACCGGCTGGCGCGAGCGCGCGGAAGTGCGCCTGGAAAGCGCTGACTTCCCCGCGCTGTCCAAACTCACCGGCGAACTGCTGCAGAACCTGAAAATGGGCGCCATGGACTTCTCGATCGCCGACAAGACCCGCAAGCAGAGCGAAGACGCCCTGCTCAAGGAAGCCGTCGCTGCGTTCAAGGCCCGTGCTCAGCTGGCCACCGACGCCTTGGGTGGCAAGAGCTACAAGGTGGTCAACCTCAACCTCAACAGCGCTGGCTATCCGCGGCCCTACGCGTCCGCCCCGATGATGATGAAAGCCGCCCGTTCCGACGCTGCCCCGGTAACTCCGGACGTGGAAGCCGGCACCAGCGAGGTCAGCATCAACGCAGACGGTGTTATCGAAGTCGTGATGCCTTGATGCCCTGCCGCCCTTGATCGGGCGGCCCTATCCCCCATTGCCATTCATCTGCCGAGGCCCCCATGCACATCCCCGCCTTCAAGCCACTGCTCCTGACCGCTGCCCTGTGTGCCGGGATGCCCATGGCCCAGGCCGCGAGTACCCTGGTGTACTGCTCCGAAGCCAGCCCCGCCGGCTTTGACCCCAGCCAATACACCAGCGGCACCGATTTCGACGCTTCGGCGGAAACCGTCTTCAATCGCCTGACCCAGTTCAAGCGCGGCGGCACCGAAGTCGAGCCTGGCCTCGCCACCTCCTGGGACGTATCGGCGGACGGTTTGAGCTACACCTTTCACTTGCGCGAAGGGGTCAAGTTCCACAGCACCGACTACTTCACGCCCAGCCGCGATTTCAACGCCGATGACGTGCTGTTCACCTTCCAGCGCCTGCTCGATCCCGAGCACCCCTTTCGCAAGGCCTACCCTTCGGAATCGCCCTACTTCACCGACATGGGCCTGAACACCAACATCAAGTCGGTCAGCAAACAGGACGAGCACACCGTCGTCTTCACCCTCGCCACGGTCGATGCCGCGTTCGTGCAGAACCTGGCCATGAGTTTCGCCTCGGTGCAGTCCGCCGAGTATGCCGCGCAGCTGCTCAAGCAGGGCAAGGCCGCCGACATCAATCAGAAACCGATCGGCACCGGCCCGTTCGTGTTCAAGCGCTACCAGAAGGATTCGCAGATCCGCTACGCTGCCAACAAGGCGTACTGGAAGCCCGAAGACGTCAAGCTCGACAACCTGATCTTCGCCATCAACACCGATGCTGCCGTGCGCCTGCAGAAACTCAAGGCCGGCGAATGCCAGGTCAGCGGCTATCCGCGGCCCGCCGACATCGAGGTGATGAAACAGGACCCCAACCTGCGTGTGCTCAGCCAGCCCGGCTTCAACCTGGGCTTTCTCGCCTACAACGTGACCCATCCGCCGCTCGATCAACTCAAGGTGCGTCAGGCACTGGACATGGCGATCGACAAGCCCGCCATCATCAAGGCGGTGTACCAGAGCGCCGGCCAACTGGCGCAGAATGCCCTGCCGCCCGCGCAATGGTCGTACGACACGAGCATCAAGGACGCACCCCACGACATCACCAAGGCGCGTGCTCTGCTCAAGGAAGCCGGGATCAAGGAAGGCACGACCATCGACCTGTGGGCCATGACGGTGCAGCGCGCTTCCAACCCCAACGCACGTATGTCGGCGCAAATGATCCAGAGCGATTGGGCCAAGGTCGGCATCAAGGCCAACATCGTCAGTTACGAATGGGGCGAATACATCAAACGCGCCAAGAATGGCGAGCACGACACCATGATCTACGGCTGGACCGGCGACAACGGCGACCCCGACAACTGGCTCGGCGTGCTCTACAGCTGTGCGGCGGTCAAGGGCAGCAACTACGCCAAATGGTGCGACCCGGCCTACGACAAGCTGATCCAGCAGGCCAAGCTGAGCAGCGATCGCAATGAGCGTGTGAAGCTGTACCAGCAGGCGCAGCACATCCTCAAGCAACAAGTGCCGATCACGCCGATCGCCAACTCCACGGTGTTTCAGCCCATGCGCAAGGAAGTTCAGGACTTCCGCATCAGCCCCTTCGGCCTGACCCCCTTCTACGGTGTCAGCCTCTCGCAGTGATACCTAACGCCCCATTGCAGTGCGCCAGCGTGGTGCAGTGGGGTCGATAAGCGTGCGTTCTGCTGCAAAACGTTATTGATCGTGCGTTCAACTATCGAAAAAATTATATCGATGCGACATTCGTGTACGCCCGTCCCACCGTTTCAACCCCGATTCGATGCAAACAGTTGATTTGGGTATGCCGCCTGCATAAGTATCGGCCGGGTCGGCCCACAAGGTCGCCCTCATTCTTAAAATGACAACAACTGAGGCCACCATGCTCAAAACCGCGGTCATTCCGTTCATCGTCGGGGCCGGCCTGCTTGCCAGCGCCCCTTTCGCCCATGCTGCGAGCAACCTTGTATTCTGCTCCGAAGGCAGTCCGGCGGGTTTTGACCCGGCGCTGTATACCAGTGGTACGGATTTCGACGCTTCTGCAGAAACCGTCTTCAACCGTCTGAGCCAGTTCGAGCGTGGCGGCACCGCAGTCACTCCTGGCCTGGCCACGAGCTGGGACATCTCAGAAGATGCGCTGACCTATACCTTCCACCTGCGTGAAGGGGTCAAGTTCCACACCACCGACTACTTCAAGCCGTCCCGCGAATTCAACGCCGACGACGTGCTGTTCACGTTCAACCGCATGATCGACAAGAACATGCCGTTCCGTAAAGCCTATCCGACCGAGTTCCCGTACTTCACCGACATGGGCATGGACGAGAACATCACCAACATCGAGAAGCTCGACGAGCACACCGTGCGCTTCACCTTGAAGACCGTCGACGCCGCGTTCATCCAGAACATGGCAATGAGCTTCGCCTCGATCCAGTCCGCTGAATACGCCGCCCAGTTGCTCAAGCAGGGCAAGGCCGCCGACATAAACCAGAAGCCGATCGGCACTGGCCCGTTCGTGTTCAACCGCTACCAGAAAGACGCGCAGATTCGCTACAAGGGCAACAAGGACTACTGGAACCCGGATGACGTGAAGATCGACAACCTGATCTTCGCCATCACCACCGATGCATCGGTGCGCATGCAGAAACTCAAGAAGAATGAGTGCCAGGTCAGCGTTTACCCACGCCCGGCCGACCTCAAGCCGCTCAAGGAAGACAACAAGCTGCAGATGCCCGACCAGGCCGGCTTCAACCTGGGCTACATCGCCTACAACGTCACCCATGAACCGCTGGGCAACCTCAAGGTCCGCCAGGCGCTGGACATGGCCGTGAACAAGAAAAGCATCATCGAAGCCGTGTACCAGGGCGCCGGCCAGTTGGCAGTGAACGCCATGCCGCCGACCCAGTGGTCCTACGACGAAAGCATCAAGGACGCCGGCTACAATGTCGAAGAGGCCAAGAAGCTGCTCAAGGAGGCCGGCGTCAAGGAAGGTACCGAGATCACCCTGTGGGCGATGCCGGTGCAGCGCCCCTACAACCCCAACGCCAAGCTGATGGCCGAGATGCTGCAATCGGACTGGGCCAAGGTGGGTATCAAGGCCAAGATCGTCAGTTACGAATGGGGTGAGTACCTCAAGCGGGCCAAGGCCGGCGAGACCGATGCCATGCTCATCGGCTGGAGCGGCGACAACGGTGACCCGGACAACTGGCTGGGCACCCTGTACGGCTGCGACGCGGTGAACGGCAACAACTTCTCGAAGTGGTGCGACAAGGACTACGACCAGTTGATCAAGACCGCCAAGGCCACGCCCGACCAGGCCAAGCGTACCGAACTGTACAAGCAGGCCCAGGTGCGCCTCAAGGAACAGGTGCCGATCACCCCGATCGCGCACTCCACGGTCTACCAGCCCATGAGCGCCAAGGTCACCGACTTCAAGATCAGCCCCTTTGGCTTGAACTCGTTCTATGGCGTAGGCCTGAAGGACTGACCCCGGGCATCTCTCCCGATGCAGGCGGACGACGGACCGAAAGGTCCGTTGTCCACGTCGCTTGCACAAACCCCAGGATTTTTCCCACAGCACTACCGGAATACGCCGACATACACCTTAGTCAAATGGAACTAGCTTTCCTTGGCGACGGCCGTCCTATTCCTGCCAGAAGACTGGCGACCCACGATCGGAAAACAACAAGACAGGGACTATCATGCGACATACACAGCTTTGCTCCGCCATGCTCGCTCTGGGCCTGCTCGGCCAGGTCGGCCTCAGCCAGGCCGCGAACAGCCTGGTGTACTGCTCCGAAGGCAGCCCCGCAGGTTTCGACATCGCCCAGTACACCAGCGGCACCGACAACGATGCTTCGCAACCGATCTACAACCGCCTGACCGAATTCGAAAAAGGCGGGACCAGTGTCATTCCCGCACTGGCCACCAAATGGGACATCTCAGAAGACGGCCTGACCTACACCTTCCACCTGCGCGAAGGGGTCAAGTTCCACAGCAACGAGGCGTTCAAGCCGACCCGTGACTTCAACGCCGACGACGTGCTGTTCACCTTCAACCGCATGCTCGACCCCAACCAGCCGTTCCGCAAGGCCTACCCCACCGAGTTTCCCTACTTCGTCAGCATGAGCCTGGACAAGAACATCGCCAAGGTCGAGAAAGCCGACGACCACACCGTGGTGTTCACCCTCAACGCGGTGGACGCCGCGTTCGTGCAGAACATCGCCATGAACTTCGCCTCTATCCAGTCCGCCGAGTACGCCGATCAGCTGCTCAAGAGCGGCAACATGCGCGACATCAACCAGAAGCCGATCGGCACCGGTCCGTTCGCCTTCCAGCGTTACCAGAAGGACTCGCAGATCCGCTACAAGGCCAACCCGCAGTACTGGGACATGAGCCAGGTGAAGGTCGACCAGCTGATCTTCGCCATCAACACCGATGCTTCGGTGCGCATGCAGAAGCTCAAGAAGAACGAGTGCCAGGTGACTGCCTACCCACGCCCTGCCGACCTCGCGGGCCTCAAGGCAGACCCCAAGCTCAAGGTCATGGAGCAGGCCGGCTACAACCTGGGCTACATCACCTACAACGTTCGCCACAAACCGTTCGACCAGCTGGAAGTGCGCCAGGCGATGGACATGGCGGTAAACAAGGACGCCATCCTCAAGGCTGTCTACCAGGGTGCCGGGCAAAAAGCAGTCAATGCCATGCCGCCGACCCAGTGGTCCTACGACGAGAGCATCAAGGACGCGCCTTTCGACCCGGAGAAAGCCAAGCAGATGCTTCAGGCCGCCGGAGTCAAGGAGGGCACCGAGATCACCCTCTGGGCCATGCCCGTGCAGCGGCCGTACAACCCCAACGCCAAGCTGATGGCTGAAATGCTGCAGGCCGACTGGGGCAAGATCGGCCTCAAGGTCAAGATCGTCAGCTACGAATGGGGTGAGTATCTGGACCGCACCAAACGCGGCGAACACGACGTTTCGCTGATTGGCTGGACTGGCGACAACGGTGATCCGGACAACTGGCTGGGCACGCTGTACAGCTGCGATGCGATTGGCAGCAACAACTACTCGATGTGGTGCAACCAGGATTACGACAAGCTGGTGCAGCAGGCCAAGCGCGTGACCGATCGCGACGAGCGCAGCGTGCTCTATCGCCAGGCCCAACAGCTGCTCAAGCAGCAGGTACCGATCACCCCGATCGCCCACTCCACCGTCAACCAGCCGGTCAGCGTCAAGGTCGACGGCTTCAAGGTCAGCCCGTTCGGGCGTAACGATTTCGGCGGCGTGAGCGTCCGCGACTAGATAAGCCAAGCCTCCCCTCGCCCCATGGCCATGCCATGGGCTTGGGGATCTTTTGGCAAAAAAGAGCAAGCAAACGTTTGCAACTGTCACCACCCGCCATGGACTGGGCACAAGCCGCACTCGATAAAGCGGCAATAAAACCAAAAAATGTAAGGAGCTTCAGTTGAAAATCACCAAGAGAGCAGTACTCACGTTGTCCTTGAGCGGTTTCACGCCCCTGGCCCTGGCCGAAGAAGTCAGCCAGGCTTTCGTCCCTCTCACCGTCAAGACCAGCAGCGCCCAGGATGAAGCCCAGGGCTTCATCGAGGACTCGAGCCTGACCGGCTCGACGCGCAACTGGTTCGCCAAGGAAAAAGGCAAGCGCGGCCTGACCTGGGGCATCAACAAAGGCAACGGCGCCACCGAACGCACAGGCAGCCGCGACACCTGGGTGCAGGGCACCATCGTCAACTACACCTCGGGCTTCACCCAGGGCACGGTAGGTTTCAGCACCGAAGTGGCGGCCTACAACACCGTGGCTCTGGAGCAAGGCAAAGGCCGCGTGGCTGGCGGCGGCAACCGCACCCTGACCGACCACGACGGCGAAGCGGTCGACCAGTGGACCAAGGCAGGCCTGGCCAACCTCAAGGCACGGGTTTCAAACACGGTGGTGACCGCCGGACGTCAATCGCTGAACACACCCGTTCTTGCCTTCATCGGCAACCGTGCCCTGCCCTCCAGCTTCGAGGGTGTCAGCGTGCACAGCGCCGAGTTCGACAACCTCGATTTCGACCTTGGTACGTTCAGCCGGGTGTCGCCGCGCACCGAGCAGAGCCTGAGCAAATTCAGGACCGAGTACGGCAACGGCACCACTACCGATCAGGTCAACATCTTCGGCCTCAACTACCAGCCGCTGAAAAGCCTGACCACCAGCCTGTACGCGTCCAACGTCAAGGATGTCTGGAACCAGTACTACTTCGGTGCAGCCCATGAACTGGGGGATGCCTCGGTACTGAGCCTGAGCACCGGGTTCAACTATTACAAGACCAAGGATGCGGGCAGCTCCAAGATGGGTGCCATCGACAACGACACCTACAGCCTGTCGTTGACCGCGACGCACAAGGCGCACAGCCTGACCCTGGCCTTCCAGGAAGTGAACGGCGACGAATACTTCGACTATCTGCATGAAACCAACGCCATCTTCCTGGCCAACTCGTTGTTCTCGGACTACAACGGGCCGAACGAAAAATCCTTCCAGGTCGGCTACGGGCTGGACATGGCCGGCTATGGCGTACCGGGGCTCAAGTTCAGCGTCTACACCGCGCGCGGCTGGGGCATCGATGGCACGCGCTACAAGGGTGGTGGCTATGACGGCATTCAGGCTCAGGACGGCGAAAGCCATTACGAGTACGGCTTCGGCACCTCGTACGCCGTGCAGGGCGGGCCACTGAAGGCCAGCACCATTCGCGCGACCTACAGTGCCCACCGCGCCAGCGCCAATCAGGTCGATGGCAGCCTCAACGAGCTGCGCATCGTCACTACCATTCCGTTCCAGATTTTTTGATCGGCGAGCGCTGCCCGTGGTTCGACGAATCACGGGCAGCGGCTACGCTTACGTGCGATTGCGAGGGCAACGATGAAAACGCTATCACTCAAGGCTGCCGTAGCCGCCGCCCTGCTCGGCATGAGCCTGGCCGCCAGTGCCAAACCGCTGGTGGTCTGCACCGAAGCCAGTCCCGAAGGTTTCGATATCGTTCAGTACACCGGTGCGGTGACTGCCGATGCCTCAGCCGAAACGGTATTCAACCGCCTCGTCGACTTCGCGCCGGGCAGCACCGATATACAGCCCGGCCTGGCGCGAAGCTGGGACATCAGCGAGGACGGCAAGACCTACACCTTCCACCTGCGCGAAGGCGTGAAGTTCCATACCACGGACTACTTCAAGCCGACCCGCAACCTGAACGCCGACGACGTGCTGTGGAGCTTCATGCGCCAGTTCGATGCCAATCACCCCTGGCACGCCAAGTCGACCATGGGCTATCCGTACTTCGAATCGATGGGCATGGGTGAACTGATCCAGAGCATCGACAAGCTCGACGAGCTGACCGTGCGTTTCGTGCTCAAGCGCCCGGAGGCGCCCTTCCTGCGCGACATGGCAATGGGCTTCACCTCGATCTATTCCGCCGAATATGCCGACCAGTTGCTCAAGGCCGGCAAGACCGCCGAGCTGAACAGCAAGCCGATCGGCACCGGGCCCTTCGTATTCGTGCGCTACAGCAAGGACGCGCAGGTTCGCTACAAGGCCAACCCGGACTATTACAAAGGCAAGCCACCGGCCGACCCGCTGATCTTCGCCATCACCGTGGACAACAACGTGCGGGCGCAGAAGCTGCGCGCCAACGAATGCCAGCTTGCGGTGTACCCCAAGCCGGACGACGTGCCTGGCATCAAGGCCGACCCGCAACTCAAGGTCGCGGAAATGGACGCCCTGATGACCAGCTACGTGGCCATCAACACCACCCACAAGTACCTGAGCGACGTGCGCGTGCGCCAGGCCATCCAGATGGCCTTCGACAAGCAGACCTTCGTTCGTACGCTGTTCGGCGAAGGCAACGCAACGCCGGGCGTGGGCCCCTACCCGACCACTCTGCTGGGCTACAATCATTCCTTGAAGGACTTGCCCTACGATCCGGCCAAGGCCCGGACGCTGCTCAAGGAAGCCGGCGTTCCGGAAGGTACGTCGTTCACCATTTTTGCGCGCAATGGCAGCAGCCCGACCAACCCCAACTCAAGCCTGGCGGCGCAACTGCTCCAGGCGGACCTGGCCGAGGTAGGCATCAAGCTGGATATTCGTGTGCTGGAGTGGGGCGAGTTGATCAAGCGCCTGAAACTGGGCGAACATGACCTGGCTTTCTACGGTTGGGCCGGCGACAACGGCGACCCGGACAACTTTCTCAGCCCGAACCTGACGTGTGAAGCGGCGAAGAACGGCGAAAACGCTGCCCGCTGGTGCAACCCGGAGTTCGATGCCCTGGTGAACAAGGCTCGCGAAGCCACTGAACCGGCAGCGCGCGCGGCGTTCTACGAACAGGCACAGGTCATTTTTCTCAAAGAGCAACCCTGGTTGAGCCTGGCGTATCCACGCCTGTTCTCGGCCATGCGCAAGAACGTCGAAGGCTTCCACATAAGCCCGATGACCAATAATAACTTCGCCACCACCCAGGTGAAGTAGAAAAAGACGCCCCGTTTCGGCGCCCACCCGGGCGGACGCGGGGCATGCCTAACCGGCTGATGAGGTACTACGCACGATGTTTAGTTTTATTGCCCGACGTGTGGGATTGCTGATCCCCACTTTCTTCGGCATCACGCTATTGACCTTCGCGTTGATACGCCTGATTCCCGGTGACCCTGTCGAAGTGATGATGGGCGAGCGTCGGGTCGACCCCGAAATGCACGCACAGGCGATGGAACGCCTGGGTCTGAACAAGCCCCTGTATGCTCAGTACCTGGACTACATCGGCAACCTTGCCCAAGGCAACCTGGGCGAGTCGCTGCGGACTCGGGAAAGCGTGTGGACCGAGTTCACCGCACTGTTTCCGGCCACCCTGGAGCTGTCCATCGCCGCGTTGATCTTCGCCGGCATTCTCGGCCTGCTCGCCGGGGTGATCGCCGCACTCAAGCGAGGCTCGCTGTTCGACCACGGGGTCATGGGCATATCCCTGGCCGGCTATTCCATGCCGATTTTCTGGTGGGGTCTGATCCTGATCATGTTCTTCTCGGTGACCCTGGGCTGGACACCGGTCTCCGGGCGCATCGACCTGCTGTACGACATCGAGCCGAAAACCGGCTTCATGCTCATCGACACGCTGTTCAGCGAAGACGAAGGCGCCTGGTGGGATGCCCTGCATCACCTGATTCTGCCAGCCATCGTACTGGGCACCATCCCGCTTGCGGTGATCGCGCGCATGACCCGTTCCTCGATGCTCGAAGTCCTGCGCGAGGATTACGTGCGCACGGCGCGCGCCAAGGGCCTGTCGCCGGCCCGCGTGGTATTCGTGCACGGCCTGCGCAATGCGCTGATTCCGGTGCTCACGGTGTTCGGCCTGCAGGTCGGCACGCTGCTGGCCGGTGCGGTACTGACCGAAACCATCTTTTCCTGGCCGGGCATCGGCAAGTGGCTGATCGAGGCCATCGGCGCCCGTGACTACCCTGTCGTGCAGAACGGCATCCTGTTGATCGCCTGCCTGGTGATCCTGGTCAACTTCGTCGTGGACATCCTCTACGGCCTGGCCAACCCACGCATCCGTCATCAGCGCTGAGACCCTATCCATGACTACGAAAATCGAAACGGTAGCGGTGGATCAGAGCCTGCTCTATCCCTCCCCGTACAAGGAATTCTGGCAGGCTTTTGCCAAGAACAAGGGCGCCGTGGCCGGCCTGGTGTTCATGCTGATCATCGTCTTCTGCGCGCTGTTCGCGCCCTGGGTGGCACCGCACAATCCCAGCGAGCAGTACCGCGACTTTCTCCTGACCCCACCGGTATGGCTGGAAGGCGGCCAATGGCAGTTCATTCTGGGCACCGACGAACTGGGCCGTGATCTGCTTTCGCGCCTGATCCAGGGTTCTCGGCTGTCTCTGTTGATCGGCCTGTCGTCGGTGGTGATGTCGCTGATCCCGGGCATCCTCATGGGTCTGCTGGCCGGCTTTTTCCCGCGTATCCTGGGGCCGTCGATCATGCGCCTGATGGACGTCATGCTGGCGCTGCCGTCGCTGCTGCTGGCAGTGGCGATCGTCGCCATTCTCGGCCCTGGCCTGATCAACACCGTGATCGCCATTGCCGTGGTGTCGCTGCCTTCCTACGTGCGCCTGACCCGCGCTGCGGTGATGGGTGAACTGAACCGCGACTACGTGACCGCCGCACGGCTGGCCGGGGCAACGCTGCCACGCCTAATGTTCATCACCGTGCTGCCCAACTGCATGGCGCCGCTGATCGTGCAGGCCACCTTGAGTTTCTCCTCGGCGATTCTCGACGCCGCTGCGCTGGGCTTCCTGGGCCTGGGCGTGCAACCGCCGACGCCGGAATGGGGCACCATGCTGGCCTCGGCGCGGGACTACATCGAACGCGCCTGGTGGGTGGTGAGCCTGCCGGGCCTGACCATTCTGCTCAGCGTGCTGGCAATCAACCTGATGGGCGACGGGCTGCGCGATGCGCTGGACCCCAAACTCAAGAACGCCGCCTGAGGAGCCGACCATGTCACTTTTGAATATCAACAACCTCAACGTGCGCTTTGGCGACGCCAAGGCTGTGCCGGTCGTCGACGGGCTGGACCTCAGCGTGGACAAAGGCGAAGTGCTGGCCATCGTCGGCGAGTCGGGTTCGGGCAAGTCGGTGACCATGATGGCCTTGATGGGCCTGATCGACGCGCCCGGCATCGTCACGGCCGATTCGCTGCTGTTCGACGGCCACGACATGCTCAAACTCAACGCACGGCAACGGCGCAAGGTGGTCGGCAAGGACCTGGCGATGATTTTCCAGGATCCGATGACCGCCCTGAACCCCAGCTACACCGTGGGCTTCCAGATCGAGGAGGTCTTGCGCCAGCACCTGGGCATGTCCGGCAAGGCCGCGCGCCAGCGGGCCCTGGAACTGCTCAAGAAGGTGGAAATTCCTGCGGCGGAAAGCCGTCTGGATGCCTACCCCCATCAACTGTCCGGTGGCATGAGCCAGCGCGTGGCAATCGCCATGGCGATTGCCGGCGAACCCAAGCTGCTGATCGCCGACGAACCGACCACTGCCCTGGATGTGACCATTCAGGCGCAGATCATGGAATTGCTGCTCAACCTGCAACAAGAGCAGAACATGGGCCTGATCCTGATCACCCATGACCTGGCCGTGGTGGCCGAAACCGCCCAGCGCGTGTGCGTGATGTACGCCGGCCAGGCAGTGGAAGTGGGCCATGTTCCGCAACTGTTCGATATCCCTGCGCACCCCTACAGCGAAGCGCTGCTGATGGCCATCCCCGAGCACAGCGAGGGAGCGGAACGCCTGGCCACCCTGCCTGGCATCGTCCCGGGCCGCTACGACCGCCCGCAGGGCTGCCTGCTTTCGCCACGCTGCCCGTACGTGCGTGAAAACTGCCGCACCCAACGCCCTGCCCTGGATCAGAAAACCCAGAGCCTGGCGCGCTGTTTCTATCCACTCAATCAGGAGGTGGCGTAATGAGCGTCGTACTGACCGCCCGCGACCTTACTCGCCACTACAACGTCTCGGCCGGGCTGTTCAAGCCTGATGCCGTGGTGCGCGCCCTCAATGGCGTGTCCTTCGAGCTCGAAGCCGGCAAGACCCTTGCCGTGGTCGGTGAATCGGGCTGTGGCAAGTCGACCCTGGCTCGCGCGCTGACCCTGATCGAAGAGCCTTCGTCCGGGTCGCTGCAGATCGCCGGCCAGGAAGTCGCCGGCGCCAGCAAGGCCGAGCGCAAGCAATTGCGCAAAGACGTGCAGATGGTCTTCCAGAGCCCCTATGCCTCGCTCAATCCGCGGCAGAAGATCGGCGATCAGCTGGGTGAGCCATTGCTGATCAACACCTCGCTGAGCAAGGCCGAGCGACGCGAGAAGGTCCAGGCCATGATGCAACAGGTCGGCCTGCGGCCCGAGCACTACCAGCGCTACCCGCACATGTTCTCCGGTGGTCAGCGCCAGCGTATTGCCCTGGCTCGTGCCATGATGCTGCAGCCAAAGGTACTGGTCGCCGATGAGCCGACCTCGGCACTCGACGTGTCGATCCAGGCGCAGGTGCTGAACCTGTTCATGGACCTTCAGCAGGAGTTCAACACGGCCTACGTGTTCATCTCGCACAACCTGGCGGTGGTGCGTCACGTGGCCGATCAGGTGCTGGTGATGTACCTGGGCCGGCCGGCGGAAATGGGGCCCAAGGAGGACATCTACACCCGGCCTCTGCACCCGTACACCCAGGCCCTGCTGTCGGCAACGCCGACCATCAAGCCCGATCCGCTCAAGCCCAAGATCAAGATCGTCGGCGAATTGCCCAACCCGTTGAATCCGCCGTCGGGCTGTGCGTTCCACAAGCGCTGCCCGTACGCCACCGAACGCTGCAGCACGGAAATACCGGCGTTCCGGCCGGTGGATACGCGGCAAGTGGCGTGTCATTACGCCGAACAGTTCCTGTAACGCTTCAAGGCCTCTTCGCTCGCTGTCGAAGAGGCCTTTTCCCTCCCCCTCCCCCCAGTGCATCCGCAGACGAATGTCTCTATGATGCCGAACATGATCAAAGACCCCTTCGCCCGCCTCAACCTCGATCGCGAGGTCATCACCGTCAGCCAGCTCAATGGCCGCGCCCGCGTATTGCTCGAAGACGTCTTCAGCAACATCTGGGTCGAAGGTGAAATTTCCAACCTGGCGCGTCCGGCGTCCGGCCACGTCTATTTCACCCTGAAGGACAGCGGCGCGCAGGTACGCTGCGCCTTGTTCAGGCAGAACGCCCAACGCGTGCGCCAGGTCCTCAAGGACGGCGCAGCGGTGAAGGTGCGTGGCAAGGTCTCGCTGTTCGAAGGCCGTGGCGACTATCAACTGATCCTCGACACCGTGGAGCCCGCCGGCGACGGCGCGCTGCGCATGGCGTTCGATGCGCTCAAGGTCAAGCTCGATGCCGAAGGCCTGTTCAGCAGCGAACGCAAGATCGCGCTGCCGGCTCACCCGCAACGTATCGGGATCGTCAGCTCGCCGACCGGCGCGGTAATCCGCGACATCATCAGCGTGTTCCGTCGCCGTGCCCCGCAGATCCAGCTGACCCTGATCCCGACCGCCGTGCAGGGCCGCGAAGCCACTGCGCAGATCGTCCGCGCCCTGCGCCTGGCCGATGCGCGCGGGTTCGACGCGATCATCCTCGCCCGTGGCGGCGGTTCGCTGGAGGATCTCTGGTGCTTCAACGAAGAAGCCGTGGCGCGCGCCGTCGATGCCTGCGTGACGCCGATCGTCAGCGCCGTGGGTCACGAGACCGATGTGTCCATCAGCGACTTCGTGGCCGACGTGCGTGCCCCGACACCTTCGGCAGCCGCCGAACTGCTGGCCCCGGATGCCGGCGACCTGCAGCGCCGACTCGACAGCCTGCAGCGGCGCCTGGTGTTGCGCATGCACAATCGCCTGGCCCACGAACGCCTGCGTGTGGAAGGACTGACTCGTCGCCTGCGCCATCCCGGCGAGCGCCTGCGCCAGCAGGCACAGCGTCTGGATGACCTGGACATGCGCATGCGCCGTGCCTTCGAGCGGCAGATGACCGCGCGCGGGCACCGCCTGGCACAGTTGCAGACGCGACTGGCGGGGCAGCACCCGGACCGAGTCCTGCGGCTGCTCAAACAGCGCCTGGATGGCCTGGCCGAGCGTCTGCCGCGGGCCATGCGCGACACCCTCAAGGCGCGTCGTCTGTTGCTGCAGAGCCAGGTGCAGACCCTGCACGTGGTCAGCCCATTGGCGACCCTCGGACGCGGCTACAGCATCCTGCTCGATGAGCGGGGCCAGGCCATCCGCAGCGCCGAACAGACCCAGCGCGGTCAATGCCTGATCGCAAGGCTCGGCGAAGGCGAGCTTGCCGTGCGCGTCGAGGACAATCACCTCACGCCCGTTACCCTTTCCCTACTGGACTGATCCATGCCGCGTTTTCTCGTTGTCGCCCTGCTGCTGTGCCTGTCTTCGTTCGCCCAGGCGGACAGCTACATCACCCGGCTGTTGAACAAACCGGTGCCCGGCGGCGTGGCGGTGGTCGATCTGGGCAGCGCCAGCCAGGCGCCCAAGGCCACCTACGATGGCAAGCAGGTGCTGGTGGTCAACGAGCAAGGCACTTGGCGGGCTATCGTTGGCATTCCATTGACGGTCAAGCCGGGCCCGGCGCAGTTGAGCGTGGCGGGGCGCACTGTCGCGTTTCAGGTGGGCAGCAAACAGTACCCGGAACAGCGCATCACCCTGAAAAACACCCGGCAGGTCAACCCCAACCCGGCCGATCTCAAACGCATCGACGGCGAGCTGGCCGAGCAGCTACGGGCCTATCGCAGCTTCAGCGCTGGCACGCCGAGCAACCTGCTGCTGGACAAACCTGTCAGCGGACCGCTGTCGAGCAAGTTCGGCGTGCGGCGTTTCTTCAACGGCGAGGAGCGCAATCCGCACTCGGGGCTGGATTTCGCGGTGCCGGCCGGCACACCCATCAAGACCCCTGCCAATGGCAAGGTGATTCTGGTGGGTAATTACTTCTTCAATGGCAACACCGTGTTCGTCGACCATGGGCAGGGCTTCATCAGCATGTTCTGTCACATGTCCAAGATCGACGTGAAGGTCGGGCAAAGCCTGGTGCGCGGTGCAGTGGTTGGCCAGGTAGGCTCCACCGGCCGCGCGACCGGACCGCACATGCACTGGAATGTCAGCCTCAACGATGCGCGAGTCGATCCGGCGATCTTCATCAACGCCTTCCAGCCTTGATCCACCGGGAATCCTCTCAGCACTGCTTGACCTGTGGGAGCGGGCTCTGCCCGCGAAGGCCGCACCGTCGACCCAGCCCATTGCGTTGCCCCTTAAAGCCACGCAATCTCTGGCACCCCTTTCCAAATCTTCAGCAATAAAATCTCGCCTGCTCCAAGATACCCAACTCTCCTACCATTTTCCTCAACACCTTGCCATTTTTCACCCCACTGGTTAGGGTTGAGGTCATGAACACTGCACACACCCTCATCCAGCTCCGCCAACACCGCAGCCTCTGCCTGGTCAGTGCACGACTGCCTGGCTGAAACGCGTCGCCTCGCCCCTTCACCTTTCGAATGACCGGCAGGCCCTTTCCCCAGGCTGCTCACCAAGGATTTTCACCATGTCCATGCTCAAAGACCCGTCGCAGAAGTACCGTGCGTTCCCGACGATCGACCTGCCCGACCGCACCTGGCCGTCGAAAGCCATCACCGCGGCCCCTATCTGGTGCAGCTCCGACCTGCGCGACGGCAATCAGTCGCTGATCGAGCCCATGGATGCAGCCAAGAAGCTGCGCTTCTGGAAAACCCTGGTCGCCGTTGGCGTGAAGGAAATCGAAGCCTCCTTCCCTTCCGCCTCGCAGACCGATTTCGATTTTGTGCGCACCCTCATCGAAGAGGGCCACATCCCGGACGACACGACCATTCAGGTGTTGACCCAGGCCCGCGAAGATCTCATCGCGCGCACCTTCGAATCGCTCAAGGGCGCCAAGAAGGCCATCGTTCACCTGTACAACGCGACCTCGCCGTCTTTCCGCAAGATCGTGTTCAACCAGGACAAGCAGGGCGTCAAGGACATCGCGGTAAATGCCGCCAAGCTGTTCGTCAAATACGCCGCCCAGCAGCCTGAAACCCAGTGGACTTTCCAGTACTCGCCGGAAACCTTCAGCGCCACCGAGCTCGAGTTCGCCAAGGAAGTCTGCGATGCGGTGATCGAGGTGTGGAATCCCAGCCCGCAGAACAAGGTCATCCTCAACCTGCCGGCCACCGTGGAGGTGTCCACGCCTAACATCTATGCCGACCAGATCGAGTGGTTCGGTCGCCATATCAACCGCCGCGACAGTGTGCTGTTGAGCCTGCACACGCACAACGACCGTGGCACCGGCGTGGCCGCGACCGAGCTGGGCCTGATGGCCGGTGCGGATCGCGTCGAAGGCTGCCTGTTCGGCAATGGCGAACGTACCGGTAACGTCGACCTGGTGACCCTCGGCTTGAACCTGTACACCCAGGGCGTCGATCCCGAGCTGGATTTTTCCGACATCGACGGTATCCGCAAAGTGGTCGAAGAGTGCAACCAGTTGCCGGTGCATCCTCGTCATCCGTACGTGGGCGATCTGGTCCACACCGCGTTCTCCGGCTCGCACCAGGATGCCATCCGCAAGGGGTTCACCCAGCAGAAGGAAGGCACGTTGTGGGAGGTGCCTTACCTGCCGATCGACCCGGCCGACATCGGTCGCAGCTACGAGGCGGTCATCCGCGTGAACAGTCAGTCGGGCAAAGGTGGTATCACCTACCTGCTGGAACAGGAATACGGCATCAGCCTGCCGCGCCGCATGCAGATCGAGTTCAGCCAAGTGGTACAGGGCGAAACCGACCGCCTGGGCCTCGAGATGACCGCCCAGCAGATCTACGCCTTGTTGCGTAAAGAGTATCTGCAGGCCAACACGCCTTATGCACTGATCAGTCATCGGTTGCAGGAAGAGAACGGCAACAGCGCCGTGGACGTCGAAGTGCACAGTGACGGCGAAACCCAACACTGGCGTGGCAAGGGCAACGGCGCGCTGGAGGCGCTGGTCGCCTCCATGCCAATCGCCGTCGAAATCATGGACTACAACGAACACGCCATCGGCGCAGGCACCAACGCCAAGGCGGCTGCCTACATCGAACTGCGCGTGGCCGGCGGTCGTCCCGTGCATGGCGTGGGCGTAGATGAAAACATCACCACGGCCAGCTTCAAGGCGCTGTTCAGCGCCCTGAACCGCTCGCTGAGCCAGCAGGATGCGAAAGCGGCCTGATACGGGCAGCGGCACAAGAACCGGCCCCTCAGGGCCGGTTTTTTATGCCGGCGCTACTCCGTAGGAGCGGTCATCGGCCGCGAAAAACACACCGCAGTGTGTCAGGCACAACGCCATGAACCCTTCGCGGCCACGGACCGCTCCCACAAGGGATCGCAGACCTCCGTAGGAGCGGTCACTGGCCGCGGATAAGTCGCTGCGGTGAATCCTGCTTAGCGGAGCTCGAACTCATCGGCATCCAGATCGGCTGGAAACTTGCTTCGGTAGGCATGCAGTGCCTGAGCATTCAGAGCTATGTGAAACACCCCATCGGCTTCTCCTGCGCAGAGCAGGGATTCGCCCTGGAAGTCCAGCACCTGGCTGTCACCCGTATAGGCAAAGCCCTTGCCATCGGTGCCCACGCGGTTCACCGCCGCCACGTAGCAGAGGTTCTCGATCGCCCGGGCCGGCAGCAGGCGGTTCCAGTGAATGCGCCGCGCGCCTGGCCAATTGGCCGTGTACAGCAGCAGATCGGTGCCTTGGGCATCGCGGCTCCACACCGGAAAACGCAGGTCGTAGCAGATCAACGGACGTACGCGCCAGCCCTTAACGGAAAACACCGCCTGAAGCTCGCCAGCACTGTAGTGCTCGTGCTCTCCAGCCATGCGAAACAAATGACGCTTGTCGTAATGCAGCATCTGGCCATCCGGGCATGCCCACAGCAGGCGATTGCGGTAGCTGCCGTCGGCAGCCTGGACGATCACGCTGCCGGTCACCACGGCGTCGAGCTTGTCGGCCCAGGCCAACAGCCAGTCGTGGGTCACCCCATTCTCCGGCTCGCAAAGGCTCTTGGATTCCATCGAAAACCCGGTGGTGAACATCTCCGGCAGAACCACCAGATCCGCACCCCGCGCCTGCTCGAGCAAGGCATCGAAGTGCTCGAGATTGGCTTCGCGGTCGTGCCAGGCCAACTGGGTTTGTACCAGCGCGATCCTGAGCTCGGGAGCCTGTGCGGCCAAGGTCGCTTCATTTGGATTGGGCGTTGCTTCGCTCAGATTCGGCATAGTTTTTGGGCTGCCTCGCGCAGCGTCTCCTCGCGTTTGGCGAAACACAATCGGATCAGGCGCTGTTCCACCACCGGGGTGCGATAGAACACCGACACCGGAATGCTCGCCACCCCGTGCTCGCGCGTCAGCCACTGCGCCATGTCGACGTCGTTCAGGTCGGGCCGGATCGCTGCATAGTCGACCAGCTGGAAGTAGGTACCAGGCGTGGGTGTGAAGGTGAATCGCGAATCCGCCAGCAGGTCGCAGAGAAGATCACGCTTGCCTTGATAGAAAGCCGGCAGCTCGTCCACGTGCCCCGGCTGTTGGGCCATGTAGTCGGCCAGGGCGTATTGCAGCGGCGTAACTCCGCAGAAGCTGACGTACTGGTGCACCTTGCGCAGTTCCCGGGTCAGGGCGGGCGGTGCGATCACATAGCCGGTTTTCCAACCCGTGACGTGGTAGGTCTTGCCGAACGAACTGACCACGAACGCGCGCTCGTACAAGCGTTCATGGGCGAGCACGCTGGCGTGGGCGACGCCATCGAACACCAGGTGCTCGTAGACCTCGTCGCTGAGTATGTAGATGTCGCGGTCGGCGATCAGTGCCGCCAATTGGTCCAGTTCCGCAGCGCTGATCAAGGCACCGCTGGGATTATGCGGAGAGTTGATGACGATCATGCGGGTACGCGAGGTGATCGCATCGTCCAACCGCTGCCAGTCGATCGTGAAGTTCCCGGCATCCAACTGCACATGCACGCACGTGCCACCAGCCAGCTCGACCGAGGGTTCGTAGCTGTCGTAGCAGGGATCGAACACGATGACTTCATCGCCGTGGCGAATGACCGCCTGGATCGCGCAGAAAATCGCCTGGGTGGCGCCGGGGGTGATGGTGATTTCGCTTTCGGCATCCACACGACGCCGATACAACCGCTCGACCTTGGCCGCAACCTGTTCGCGCAGGGCGGGCAGACCGGTCATGGGCGAGTATTGGTTATGCCCGGCCAGCACATGGCGCCCGACGGCTTCGAGCAAGGCAGGCGGACCGTCGAAATCCGGAAAACCCTGGGACAGGTTCAATGCGCCGGTTTGGGCGGCAAGTTGCGACATGGTGGTGAAGATGGTGGTGCCGACATTCGGCAGCTTGCTGCTGATCATGTGCCGCTCCCTGGAAAAACGTCCTCCAGTGTAGCAGGCAGACCGCATCCACCGCCGACGCGGCTTGCGCCGCTGCTACGGGGGGCGTGGTGTGTCTGACGGACCGCACCCACCGCCGACGCGGCTTGCACCGCTGCTACGGGTTACACATTTCCCTGTAGCAGCGGCGCGAGCCGCGTCCGGCGTCACCGCAGCGTGTCAGACCAATCAGCGCTTGTCGCGGCGCTTCTTGTCGGCCTTTTTGTGGTGCGACATCAGGCGGCGCTTCTTGTTGACCTGGCGATCGGTGAGGGTGTTCTTGTTACCCTCGTACGGGTTCTCGCCACCCTTGAACTCGATACGGATCGGTGTACCGACCAGCTTGAGCACCCGGCGATAGGTGTTTTCCAGGTAGCGCACATACGACTTGGGCACCCGCTCCACCTGGTTGCCGTGGATCACGATCAACGGTGGGTTGGCACCACCCAAGTGCGCGTAGCGCAACTTGATGCGGCGGCTGTTGACCATTGGCGGCTGGTGCTCCTGCACCGCATCCTCGAGGATCTGCGTCAGGCGGCTGGTTGGCCAACGCGTGATCGCCGACTTGAACGACGCTTGCACCGACGCATACAGGTTACCCACGCCGGTGCCATGCAGCGCCGAGATGAAGTGGATGTCGGCGAAGTCGACGAAGAACAACCGCCGCTCCAGCTCGACTTTCACATAGTCGCGCTCGCTGGGCTGCATGCCATCCCACTTGTTCAGCGCGATGACGATGGCGCGACCGGTTTCCAGAGCGAAGCCCAGCAGGTTCAAGTCATGGTCGACCACACCTTCGCGGGCGTCCATGACGAAGATCACCACGTTGGCGTCCTTGATCGCCTGCAACGTCTTGACCACCGAGAACTTCTCGACTTCCTCGTGGATCTTGCCGCGCTTGCGCACACCGGCCGTGTCGATCAGCGTGTATTTCTCTTCGTTGCGCTCGAAGGGAATGTAGATGCTGTCCCGGGTAGTGCCCGGCTGGTCATAGACGATGACCCGGTCTTCACCGAGCATGCGGTTGACCAGGGTCGACTTGCCGACGTTAGGCCGACCGATGATGGCGATCTTGATGCCATCCTTCTCGCTCGGGCCCGGGATACGCACGGCCTCCTCGCCTTCGGCCACATCGGCTTCAAGGTCGACTTCGTCATCGTCGCGCGGAAACTCGCCCAAGGCGGCTTCGAGCAACGTGTTGAGGCCGCGGCCCTGAGCACCGGCTACGGGAATCGCGTCGCCCATGCCCAACGGGGCAAATTCGGCCTTGGCCATTTCCGGGTCGACGTTGTCGACCTTGTTGGCCACCAGCAACGAGCGCTTGTTACGCTTGCGCAAGTGTTCGGCAATCATCTGGTCGGCGGCGGTGAAACCGGCGCGCGCGTCGACCAGGAACATCACGACATCGGCTTCTTCGATGGCCAGCAGCGACTGCTCGGCCATCTTCTCGTCCATGCCGTGCTCGTCACCGGAAATACCACCGGTGTCGACCAGAATGTAGGAACGCCCTTGCCAGCGCGCCTCACCGTATTGGCGATCACGGGTAAGACCAGACAGGTCGCCGACAATGGCGTCACGGCTCTTGGTCAGGCGGTTGAACATGGTGGATTTGCCGACGTTGGGTCGGCCCACCAGGGCGATTACGGGAACCATGCGGCTCTCCACTGCGTTGATTCAGAAAATACAAAGGCCGCTGCAGGCAGCGGCCGGAGTTCGAGGCGCTTCAAAGGAAGCGGCTTCCCGACACCCGCGGGTGTCAGCAAGCATAGTCAATCACTGCTTGACGGTCAGGGCTTCCAGCTTGCCACTGTTGCCGAAAATATAAAGCATGTCACCGACGACCAGCGGGCGAGCCCGCACGCCATCGCTGTCGACCCGGGTGCGGCTGACAAAACGACCGTCTACCTGGCTCAACAGATGGACATAACCTTCCAGGTCGCCCACTGCGATGTAGCTGGAAAACACTTCGGGCGCCGACAGCTGACGACGGGCCAGCTGGTCGTTGCTCCACAGGGCGGTGGTGGAACGCTCGTCGACGCCCTCCACGGTTCCCGAGGCCAGGCTGGTGTAGACGTTGCCGAAGCCCTGCGCGACACCTGCGTAGCTGGATGCATCGCGCTGCCACAGCACGCGCCCGCTTTCCAGATCCAGGCCGGCCATGCGGCCCTGGTAGGTAGTCACATACAGCGTACCGCCGGACAGCAGCAGGCCGCCGTCGATATCGACCACGCGATCCAGCTCGGAACGGCCCTGCGGCACGGCAACCCGCGCTTCCCAGACCGGCACGCCGTTGGAGATGTCGAGTGCCACGACCTTGCCAGTCGAGAGACCGGCGATCGCCAGCTGGTTGGTCACCAGCGGCGCGCCGGTGCCACGCAGGGTCAGGACCGCAGGCGTGCTGTCGTACAGCCAGCGCTGATCACCGGTGCTGGCGTCCAGACCGATCAGACGATCGTCCTGGGTCTGCACTACCACGACGTTGCCGTTGTTGGCCGGTGGCGCCAGCACTTCGCTGTTCACCCGCTTTTTCCAACGCTGTTCGCCAGTGTCGGCGTCGAGTGCAATTACGTCGCCGCGCAAGGTGCCCAGGGTCAGCAGGCCGTAGCTCACACCGACGGCACCGGAAACCGGCTGGTCCAGATCCTTTTTCCACAACACGTCACCGGTCATGCGGTTCATCGCGACCACTTCGCCAGTTACATCGGCGGCGTAGATACGGTCGTTCTCGACGGCCGGCACGAGCATGTTGTAGGTCTTGCCCTGGCCATCACCGATCCCGCGGCTCCAGACCTTCTGCAAGGACACTTCTTCCTTGAAGTCGGTGAGCTCGGCCGGTGGCAGTTCCTTCTTGCTGTTGCTGCTGCAACCCACGGCCATCAAGGCCAGGGCCAGCAATGCTGCATGTTTCCAACGGATCACGTCACGCATCCCCTTTGGCCAGGTCGTCGAGCTTGATTTGAAGGCCACCGACCGCCGCTTCATCGGACAGCGCAGCCTTGGCTTTTTGATACGCGGCATAGGCGTCGTCGCTGCGGCCCAGTTGCACCAGCAGGTCGCCCTTGAGCTCTTCGCGCGCCGCCAGGAAGGCCTTGTCGGTGTCGCCGTCGAGCAGCTTCAAGGCCTCTTCGGCCTTGTTCTGCGCGGCCATGACCTGTGCCAGACGCTGACGCGCAACCTCACCCAAGGTCGTGTCGGCTGGCTTGTCGACCACCGTCTTGAGTTCGGCTGCAGCGTCGTCGAGCTTGCCGGCATCGACGGCGGCCTTGGCCAGGAACAGACTGGCGTACTGCGCGTAGGCAGTACCGCCGAACTCGTTCTTGAGCTTGCCGGCCAGATCCGCCACTTGGGCGGTATCAGGCTTGCCGGTCGGGGTCAGGCTGGCTTCCAGCAACTGCTGGTACAGGTTGGAAGCGCTCTGCGACTGGTTGCTCTGGTATCGGGTCCAGGCTTGCCAGCCGAACACGATGACCAGGGCCAGCAGGCCACCGGTCACCAAGGGCTTGCCGTTACGCTGCCACCAGTCCTTGAGTTCGCCCATTTGTTCGTCTTCGGTACTCGACACCCCAATGCTCCTATTCGCGCAAATGCTTGATGCTTGCTTGATTCAGCCCTGCACAACGCAGGTCGCCAGATGGCCGGCCAATGCCGACCAGGCAATGTTCTGTTGTTCGCCCTGGCCGCGCAGGGGTTTGAAACCTACCACTTGTTGGGCCAGTTCGTCGTCCCCCAGGATCAAGGCATGCAACGCACCGCTCTTGTCGGCTTTCTTGAACTGGCTCTTGAAGCTGCCGGCGCCGGCATTGACCATCAGGCGCAGGCCAGGCACCTCGTCGCGCAGCCGCTCGGCCAGGGTCAGACCTGCCAGCTCGGCCTGCTCGCCGAATGCACACAGGTACACATCGACCTGTCGGGAAATGGACTCGGGCACCTGTTCCAGGGTTTCGAGCAGCAGTATCAGGCGTTCGATGCCCATCGCAAAGCCCACGCCAGGTGTCGGCTTGCCGCCCATCTGTTCGACCAGACCGTCATAGCGGCCGCCGGCACAGACAGTGCCCTGCGCGCCCAGCTTGTCGGTGACCCATTCGAAGACGGTCTTGCTGTAGTAGTCCAGGCCACGCACCAGCTTGGGATTGATCACGTAGGGAATGCCGGCTGCGTCCAGACGCGCCTTCAGGCCGTCGAAATGCACGCGCGACTCGTCGTCGAGATAATCTGCCAGCTTCGGTGCGTTGACCAACACCGCCTGGGTTTCCGGATGCTTGGTATCGAGCACGCGCAGCGGGTTGGTTTTCAGACGGCGCTGACTGTCCTCGTCGATCTGGTCCAGGTGCGCGGTGAGAAACTCCACCAACGCCTCGCGATAGCGACCGCGCGCTTCGCTGGTACCCAGGCTGTTGAGTTCCAGGGTGACCGCGTCGCGAATGCCCAGCAGCTTCCACAGCCGCCAGGTCAGCACGATCAGCTCGGCATCGATGTCCGGGCCGTCGAGGTTGAACACCTCCAGGCCGATCTGGTGGAACTGGCGATAGCGCCCTTTCTGCGGCCGTTCATGACGGAACATCGGCCCCATGTACCAGAGCTTCTGCACCTGGCCACCACCGCTCAAGCCATGCTCGAGCACTGCGCGGACACAGGCTGCGGTGCCTTCCGGGCGCAGGGTGAGGGAATCGCCGTTGCGATCCTCGAAGGTGTACATCTCTTTCTCGACGATATCGGTGACTTCGCCGATGGAACGCTTGAACAGGTCGGTGAACTCGACGATGGGCATGCGGATCTGGCGGTAGCCGTAGCCGTCCAGCAAACCGGCCACGGCGCCTTCGAAGTAGCGCCACAGTGGCGTCTGCTCGGGCAGGATGTCGTTCATGCCACGAATGGCTTGCAGAGTCTTGCTCACAAAATATCCTTAGAAATCCGGGTTAGCCGCGGATGATCAATGCCGCGTCGGCTTCGACCTTTTCCGCTGCCTTCTGCCGGATCAGCCGCTCGAGCTCATCCACCAGATTGTCGTTGGTCAGTTTCTGTGACGGCTTGCCGTCGATGTAGATCAGGTTCGGTGTACCGCCAGTCAGGCCGACATGGGCCTCCTTGGCCTCGCCCGGCCCGTTGACCACGCAACCGATGACCGCGACGTCCAGCGGCACCAGCAGGTCTTCGAGACGCCCTTCCAGTTCGTTCATGGTCTTGACCACGTCGAAGTTCTGCCGCGAACAGCTGGGGCACGCAATGAAGTTGATACCGCGCGAACGCAGGCGCAACGACTTGAGGATGTCGTAACCAACCTTGACCTCCTCCACCGGATCGGCTGCCAGCGAAATGCGGATGGTGTCGCCGATACCGTCGGCCAGCAGCATGCCCAGACCGACCGCCGACTTGACCGTGCCGGAGCGCAGGCCACCGGCCTCGGTGATGCCCAGGTGCAAGGGCTGGATGATCTGCTTGGCCAGCAGGCGATAGGCATCGACGGCCATGAACACGTCGGACGCTTTCACGCTGACCTTGAAATCGTGGAAATCCAGGCGCACCAGATGCTCGACGTGACGCAGCGCCGACTCGACCAGCGCTTCGGGCGTCGGCTCGCCGTACTTCTTCTGCAGGTCCTTTTCCAGCGAGCCTGCGTTGACACCGATACGGATCGGGATGCCGCGGTCGCGAGCGGCATCGACCACGGCGCGCACGCGGTCTTCGCGACCGATGTTGCCGGGGTTGATGCGCAGGCAGTCCACGCCCAGTTCGGCCACGCGCAGGGCGATCTTGTAGTCGAAGTGGATATCGGCCACCAGCGGCACGCTGACCCGCTGCTTGATGCGACCGAACGCCTCGGCGGCGTCCATGTCGGGCACCGACACGCGCACGATGTCGGCACCGGCATCGACCAGACGCTGGATCTGCCCAACGGTGGCATCGACGTCATTGGTATCGGTGTTGGTCATGCTCTGCACGGCAATGGGCGCATCGCCCCCCACCGGCACCGAGCCAACCCATATTTTGCGCGATTCGCGGCGCTTGATCGGAGATTCACCGTGCATGTTATTGCCCCAGCTTCATGCGAGCAGTATTGCCCTTGGTAAAGGGTGCGACATCCACCGCTTGACCGTTGTAAGTCACCTGGGCGGCATTGGCCACGCCCAGGCGTATGGCGAACGGCGGCTTGCCGCCGACCTGAAGATTCTCGCCGGAACGCTTGAGACCGCTGTACAGGACCTTGCCGGTGGCATCACTGACCTGAGTCCAGCAATCGGCGACGAAATTGATCCCGACCTGGCCTTGACCGGCAACTGGAGCTTCAATGGGCGCAGGGACGGCAGCACTGATGGTCGGGGCGCTGCTCGGGCTCGGCGCGGCAGCGGCCGCTGGCGTCTGCGCGGCAACCGGCGGCTGCGCGGCCGTGGCGGCGGGCGTACCGGTGGTGGCCGGGTCGACCGGGGCCTGGCCCTGGGTCAGGCTCAAGGCAGTCGGCTCGCCTTCGCGCGCAGCCACGACCGCCTGGTCTTCAGGCTCGTCCAGCGGATGGATCTGGGTGGTGCCATCGGCGCTCTCGACTTCGACGTGCTCCAGCGCGACGTTGGTCGGATCGGTGCCCCGTGCGGTGGTCTTGTCCTGCCACCAGAGGAAGCCGCCACCGACCAGCGCCAGTACCAGCATCAGGCTGACGATGCGCAGCAGGTTGTGGGCCAGGCGCGAAGGCTCTTCGATGCGACCCAGGCCATGCACATTGCTGCCCTGTGCATTGGTGCCCGTGTACTGGTCGAATGCCTGCACCAGCACCGCTTGATCCAGACCCAGCAACTTGGCATAGGCGCGGATGTAGCCACGGGAAAAGGTATGCCCAGGCAGCTTGTCGAACGCGCCCGCTTCCAGATTGGCCAGCGAGGTGGGCGTGAGATTGAGCCGTGCGGCCACCTCAGGCAACGACCACTCTTTGCTTTCGCGGGCCTGACGCAAGGTATCGCCGGGGTTTACACGAGAGCCTGCTGCTACTTCGGGATGCGCCGCTTTCATCTTTGCTCCGACAGGTATTGCTGATATTCCGGCGTACCGGGATAAAGCCGTTTGAGTTGCAGGCCATAACTGGCGGCCTTGTTCTTGTCTTCGTAGACCTTCGCCAGACGCGTGCCGAGCAGCAGGCTGCGCGCGGTGTGCTCGCTCAACTGGGTGAACCGGTCGAAATACTCCTTGGCCGGCACATAATGCATGTCCTGGTATGACATCTCGGCCATTTCCAGCAACGCACGGGGCTGCTGACGGTTGAGCCGCAGGGCCTTCTCCAGGTTCTGCTGTGCCACCTCGCGCTGCCCAAGGGCCACGGCGGTCATGCCCAGGTTCTCGAAGACCCGCGAACGCTCTGGATAGAGCGTATCGGCGGCGGCCTTCTCGAACAGCTCATAGGCTTCCTTGTAGCGTTTCTGCTCGTACAGGAAACTGCCGTAGTTGTTCAGGATACGGGCATCGCTGCGAGCGTTCAAAGCCTTGCGAAAATGCTGCTCGGCGAGCTCCGGTTCCATCTCTGCCTGGAACACCAAAGCCAGTGCGGCATTGGCGTCGGCGTCGGAGCTGTTCAGCTCCAGGGCTTTCTTCAAGGGAATCTTCGCCCGTTCGGTACTGCCTTCCTGCAGGTAGCCCAGGCCCAGTTGCACATACGCCTGACGCGCCTCGTCCCGACCCTTGCTGGTGTCCATCGGATTGACCTTGCCCGTGGTGACGCAGCCGGTCAGCAAGGCGAATACGATCAGCAGCGCAGCGCGCAGGGTCATGGGGTTCCTCTCGTTCAGTTCCGATTCGCGGCAGTTTGCGGCATATCGGCCTCAGCGCCTAATTGGCGTACGGCGATGTAGCGTTCACTGCGGCGCGTGCGGTCCATGACCTGACCCACCAACTGGCCACAGGCCGCGTCGATGTCCTCGCCACGGGTGGTGCGTACGGTGACGTTGAAGCCCGCCTGATGCAGGTGATCCTGGAAACGACGGATCGCATTGTTACTCGGGCGCTCGTAACCGGAATGCGGGAACGGGTTGAACGGGATGAGGTTGACCTTGCAGGGTACGTTCTTGAGCAACTCGACCATTTCCACGGCATGCTCGAGCTGGTCGTTGACGTCCTTGAGCAGGGTGTATTCGATGGTCAGCACGCGCTTCTCGCCCAACTGCGACATGTAGCGCTGGCACGACTCGAGCAGCATCTTGAGCGGATACTTCTTGTTGATCGGCACCAACTGGTTGCGCAACGCATCGTTGGGCGCGTGCAGCGACAGGGCCAGGGAGACGTCGATGTGATCGGCGAGCACGTCGATCATCGGTACCACGCCCGAGGTCGACAGGGTGACCCGGCGTTTGGAGATGCCGTAGCCCAGGTCATCCATCATCAGGCGCATGGCCGCGATGACGTTGTCGAAGTTCAGCAGCGGCTCGCCCATGCCCATCATCACCACGTTGGTGATGGCACGGTCGACGGTCGCCGGGACGCTGCCGAAGGATTTGTTGGCAATCCACACCTGGCCGATGACTTCGGCGGCGGTGAGGTTGCTGTTGAAGCCTTGCTTGCCGGTGGAGCAGAAACTGCAATCCAGGGCACAGCCCGCCTGGGACGAAACACACAAGGTGCCACGCTTGCCCTGGGGGATGTAGACGGTCTCGACGCAGCTGCCGGACGCCACGCGCACCACCCACTTGCGGGTGCCGTCGGTGGAGATGTCCTCGCTGACCACTTCGGGGCCGCGGATCTCGGCACAGGCCTTGAGCTTCTCGCGCAGGGCCTTGCCGACGTTGGTCATGGCATCGAAATCGTCCACGCCAAAATGGTGAATCCACTTCATGACCTGACCGGCACGAAAGCGCTTCTCCCCGATCGAGTCGAAGAACTGTTCCATTTCCGGTTGAGTCAGCCCCAACAGGTTCGTCTTGCCAGTCATATCAGTCATGGATTCACCTTCACTCGTGAGCCGTAGCTTAGCGAGTGGTTACTTCGGTAGTAGCGAAGAAGTATGCGATTTCGCGGGCAGCAGCGGCTTCGGAGTCCGAACCGTGGACGGCGTTGGCGTCGATGGATTCGGCGAAGTCGGCACGGATGGTACCGGCAGCAGCTTCTTTAGGGTTGGTAGCACCCATCAGTTCGCGGTTCAGAGCGATGGCGTTTTCGCCTTCCAGAACCTGAACGACGACCGGGCCGGAAGTCATGAAGGCAACCAGTTCACCGAAGAAGCCACGAGCGCTGTGCTCGGCGTAGAAGCCTTCGGCTTCGGCCTTGGACAGTTGCTTGAGTTTCGAGGCAACGACGCGCAGGCCGGCTTTTTCGAAACGAGTGGTGATCTCGCCGATGACGTTCTTGGCGACGGCGTCGGGCTTGATGATGGAGAAAGTACGTTGAACAGCCATGTGAAACTCCAGAAACAGTGATTGAAGCGAAAAATTAAACCCGCGAATTATACGCGGGTTCCGGGGTATTGCCTAACCTGCAAATCGATCAATCCTTTTCGGCAGCCCAGAGGGTCTGCACCGCTTCGAGCACCTTCTCGCCGACGCGACCGGAGGCGTCGTCGAAATCCGGCAGCGCCTTGATCATCTGCTGCAGGCGGGTGAAGCCAACCGAGTACGGATCGAGTTGCGGATGCTGTTCTTCCAGCTCCTCGGCAATGCGCTGTACATCATTCCAACCATAGCTCATGACGATCCCTCGGTCAGTGCGGCGCTTCGGCAGCGTGATTGAGCGAGTATTTGGGAATCTCGACGGTGATGTCCTGGGTGCCGACCTTGGCCTGGCAACTCAGGCGCGACGTCGGCTCCAGGCCCCAGGCGCGATCGAGGAAATCCTCTTCCAGCTCGTCTGCTTCTTCCAGCGTGTCGAAACCGGCACGGATCACGCAATGGCAGGTGGTGCAGGCGCACACGCCGCCACAGGCACTCTCGATCTCGATGTGATGATCGTGGGCGACGTCGAGCAGCGACCGGCCAGTTTCAGCTTCGACCACCATACCGTCCGGGCAATGCTCGGCGTGGGGCAGAAAAGTCACCTTCGGCATCAGTTATTCCTCAATTTCATTCAGGTTGCGCCCCGACAGGGCGTCTTTCACGGCATTGTTCATGCGACGCGCAGCGAAGGCATCGGTCACTTGCGACAGCAGCTTGGTCTGCTGTTCGATGGCCGGACCGTCGTCGCCTTTGACCCGCGCGCGCAATTCGTCCATCTGCAGGCCGATCACCATGCGCTCTTCGTCGTCGAGCAGACGCTCGCCATCGGCGTCCAGCGCGGCTTGTACCGCTTCGAGCAGGCGCTCGCCGTCGACCTGATGCTCGCGCAGCTGGCGAGCGACCTTGTCGTCACCGGCATACTGGAAGGAATCGGTGAGCATTTTGGCGATCTCGCCGTCGGTCAGGCCATAGGATGGCTTGACCTGAATGCTTGCCTCGACGCCCGAGCCCAACTCGCGGGCGGACACGCTGAGCAGGCCATCGGCATCGACCTGAAAGGTCACGCGGATCTTTGCCGCGCCGGCCACCATGGCAGGAATGCCACGCAGCTCGAAGCGGGCCAGCGACCGGCAGTCGCTGATCAATTCGCGCTCACCCTGCAGCACATGCACGAGCAAGGCCGACTGGCCGTCTTTGTAAGTGGTGAAGTCCTGGGCGCGGGCGACGGGAATGGTAGTGTTGCGTGGAATCACCTTCTCCATCAGCCCGCCCATGGTTTCCAACCCCAGCGACAACGGAATGACGTCCAGCAGCAACAGCTCACCGCCGTCGCGCTTGTTGCCGGCCAGGGTATCGGCCTGGATGGCGGCACCGATCGCCACCACCTGATCGGGGTCGATGTCGGTCAGCGGCTGGCGCCCGAACAGCTCGCCCACCGCTTCACGTACCCGCGGCACGCGGGTGGAGCCACCGACCATGACCACGGCGAGAATCTCGTCGATTTCGATGTTGGCGTCACGCACCGCACGTCGGCAGGCCTTGAGGCTGCGCGCGACCATGGGTTCGATCAGCGCCTGGAAGGCGTCGCGAGTGAGCTCCGCGCTCCAGCTACCGTATTCGATGGTGGTGCTGTACGACTGACTCAGGGCTTCCTTGGCAGCGCAGGCCGCCTGCAGCAATTGGCGCTGCGCACCAGGGTCGAGGTTGGCGGATACGCCCGCCTGCTCGACGATCCAGCCTGCGATGGCATGATCGAAGTCGTCGCCACCCAGTGCACTGTCGCCGCCGGTGGCCAGCACTTCGAAAACCCCGCCGGTCAGGCGCAGGATGGAGATATCGAAAGTCCCGCCACCCAGATCGTAGATCGCCACCAGCCCTTCGGCGTGCTGATCCAGGCCATAGGCCACGGCGGCGGCCGTCGGCTCGTTGAGCAGGCGCAGCACGTTCAGCCCGGCCAGACGCGCGGCGTCCTTGGTGGCTTGCCGCTGGGCGTCATCGAAATAGGCGGGAACGGTGATCACCGCCCCGACCAGGTCGCCGCCCAGGACACCTTCGGCCCGCTGACGCAGGGCCTTGAGGATATCGGCAGACACTTCCACTGGGCTCTTCGGCCCTTGAACGGTCTCGATGAACGGCATGTGCGACTCGCCACCGACGAAGCGGTAGGGCAATTGCTCGCCCAACTGCTTGACGTCGGCCAGGCCGCGGCCCATCAGGCGCTTGACCGAGAGCACGGTATTGAAGGGGTCACTGGCGGCGGCGGCCTTGGCAGCCGCACCGACCTCGACACGATCGGCGTGGTAGCGAACGGCAGACGGCAGGATGACCTGCCCGTCTGCGTCCGCCAGGGGTTCGGATAGACCGCTGCGCAGCGCAGCGACCAGCGAATTGGTAGTGCCCAGGTCGATCCCCACGGCCAGACGACGCTGGTGTGGTTGAGGACTCTGGCCAGGTTCGGCGATCTGCAGTAGGGCCATGCTTATCAGGTCAGGAATTCAGGCGTGCGGCCGTAGCGACACTGGGTTAATCGTCGAGGCGCTCTTCGAGCTGGCGCACTTCATAGGAAAGCTTGTCGAGAAACTGCATGCGCCGCATCAGGCGTTCGGCCTGTTCGCGTTGCGCCGCGTCATCCCAACAGGCAGCGAAGCTGTCTTCGAGTTCAGCCTGCGCGGCCTTGACCCGGCGCTTGAAAACGGCCACACCGGGCAAGTCGGCACTGTCCTGCAGGTCTTCGAGCTCTTCGCGCCACTGCATCTGCTGCAGAAGAAAGTCCGGGTCGTGGACCGTGACTTCCTGCGGTACTTCTCGCCCACCGATGGACAACAAGTAACGCGCACGCTTGGGCGCAGCCTTCAGCGTCTGGTAGGCATCGTTCAAACCCGCCGATTTTTCCAGCGCCTGGCGTTGTTCGCGCTCGGACGCGTCGGCGAAGCGATCGGGATGGACTTCACGGGCCAACTCGCGATAGCGGCTAGCCAGTTGGTCGAGGTCCAGACGAAAGCCGGGCTTGAGGTCGAACAGGGCGAAATGACAAGGAGTACCCACGGTCAGCCTCAGATATTGAAGCTTTCGCCGCAGCCACATTCGCCGCGTACGTTGGGGTTGTTGAACTTGAAGCCTTCGTTCAACCCTTCCTTGACGAAATCGAGTTCGGTACCGTCCAGGTAGACCAGGCTCTTGGGATCGATGATCACCTTGACGCCATGGTTCTCGAAGACCTTGTCTTCGCTGCCGGCCTCATCGACGAACTCCAGCACGTAGGCCAACCCCGAGCAACCGGTGGTGCGTACGCCCAAACGAATGCCGTCACCCTTGCCACGCCCTGCCAGGGAGCGGCGAACGTGGTTGGCGGCGGCTTCTGTCATGCTGATGGCCATCGTGACTCCTTACCTGCAAACGGTTGCGCGCGAGCGGTCACCCGCACCGCGCTGTATCGAACCTGCGACTGTGTCCAGCTTCGCTCTGACTCAGAGCAGACCTTTCTTCTGCTTGTAGTCGCGTACGGCCGCCTTGATGGCGTCCTCAGCGAGCACCGAGCAGTGGATCTTCACCGGCGGCAACGCCAGTTCTTCGGCCAGCTGGGTGTTCTTGATGGTTTCGGCTTCGTCCAGGGTCTTGCCCTTCATCCACTCGGTGGCGAGGGAGCTGGAAGCAATGGCCGAACCGCAACCGTAGGTCTTGAACTTGGCATCTTCGATGATGCCCTGCTCGTTGACGCGGATCTGCAGACGCATCACATCGCCGCACGCCGGAGCGCCGACCATGCCAGTGCCAACGTCGGCATCTTCGGCGTCCATCTTGCCCACGTTACGTGGGTTTTCGTAGTGGTCGATGACCTTTTCACTGTAAGCCATGATATTGATCCTTACTGAAACTCATCAGGTAAGCCGCTCTTGCCGGCAGCTACTTAGTGCGCCGCCCACTCGATCTTCGAGATATCGACACCGTCTTTGTACATGTCCCACAGCGGCGACAACGCGCGCAGCTTGGTGACGGCCTCGCAGACTTTCTGCGCGGCGTAATCGACTTCTTCTTCGGTGGTGAAGCGACCGAAGGTGAAACGAATGGAGCTGTGTGCCAGCTCGTCGTTGCGGCCCAGGGCGCGCAGCACGTACGAGGGCTCGAGCGAGGCCGAGGTACACGCGGAACCGGAAGACACTGCCAGGTCCTTGAGGGCCATGATCAGCGACTCGCCTTCGACATAGTTGAAGGACAGGTTCAGGTTGTGCGGTACGCGAGCGGTCAGGCTGCCGTTGACGTACAGCTCTTCCAGGTTTTCGACCTGCTGGTAGAAGCGGTCGCTGAGGGCCTTGATGCGTGCGTTCTCGTCCGCCATGGTTTCCTTGGCGATACGGAAGGCTTCGCCCATGCCGACGATCTGGTGCGTGGCCAGGGTGCCCGAACGCATGCCGCGCTCGTGACCACCGCCGTGCATGGCAGCTTCCAGACGAACACGCGGCTTGCGGCTGACGTACAGCGCGCCGATACCCTTGGGGCCGTAGGTCTTGTGCGCCGAGAACGACATCAGGTCGACCTTGAGCGCGGCCAGGTCGATCTCGACCTTGCCGGTGGACTGGGCAGCATCGACATGGAAGAGCACGCCGCGCGAACGGGTCAGTTCGCCGATGGCCGCGATGTCGTTGATCACGCCGATTTCGTTGTTCACGTGGATGACCGAAACCAGAATGGTGTCGTCGCGCATCACCGCTTCGATCATGGCCGGGGTGACCAGGCCATCGGTGCCGGGTTCGAGGTAGGTAACGTCGAAACCTTCACGCTCGAGCTGGCGGGTGGTGTCCAGCACCGCCTTGTGCTCGATCTTGGTGGTGATGATGTGCTTGCCCTTGGTCTGGTAGAAATGCGCCACACCTTTGATCGCGAGGTTGTCGGACTCGGTGGCACCGCTGGTCCAGACGATTTCGCGCGGGTCGGCACCGACCAGGTCGGCCACTTGGCGACGGGCGTTTTCGACGGCTTCTTCGGCCTTCCAGCCGAACACGTGCGAACGGGAGGCCGGGTTACCGAAGTTCCCGTCCATCTGCAGGCATTCGATCATCTTCTGTGCAACGCGTGGATCCACTGGCGTGGTCGCGGAGTAATCGAGGTAAATCGGCAACTTCATTGGTATCTCCTATCAGGCGGCTAACCTGGCTTTCTCATTCGACGGCAGACGTTTCGATCTTGTCCAGGCGTTGCGTGCGGCCGTTGCTGTTGCAACGACGCAGGTCCTGGCGCTGGGCGACTTCTTGCACTTCACGGCGAGTGACAAGGTCGGACAGACTGATGCCGCTCAAAAATTCATGGATCTGCTGGCTGAGGTCGCACCACAGGTGATGGGTCAGGCAGGTGTCTCCGGCGTGGCAATCACCCAGGCCCTGGCACTTGGTGGCGTCGACCGATTCGTTGACCGCGTCGATGACCTGTGCAACCTGGATGCCTTCCATTTCGCGGGAAAGCTGGTAACCACCGCCCGGGCCGCGCACGCTGGACACCAGGTTGCCCCGGCGCAGCTTGGCGAACAGTTGCTCCAGGTAGGACAGGGAAATGCCCTGGCGCTCGGAGATGTCGGCCAATGAGACCGGCCCACGCTGCGCGTGCAATGCCAGGTCGAGCATGGCAGTGACGGCGTATCGGCCTTTAGTTGTCAGTCGCATGGCTAGTACCACGGGTTCTCGGAATAGGTTCGATCATCCTATTTCCGAGTAAATTTGTCAACTATAAGTCCTACTGAATTACTAGGACTTGAGTGCAAAACGGCGGCGCAATGATAGCAGACTAATGATGCCGGAGGGAGCACCCGCTGCGCGCTATGCCCCGCGGGAGCGGTCATCGGCTGCGAAACGGGCACCGCGGTGGATCCGTTGGATCAGGGGTTGGTCTTGCGCTCCGCGCCTTGCACGCATTCGAAGTCTTCGTCGCGCAGGGGCGGCAGGTCCTTGGCACGGTAGTCGCTGCCCAACTGGTTGAGCGCGCCGCACATACCCTCTAGGCGCCCATCCACCGCATGCAGGTGATCGAGCAGTTGGCCGATGGCCCGCGCCACCGGGTCGGGCATGTCTTCGCCACCGACACCGTAGGCATCGAAACCGATCTTCTCGGCCATGGCCTTGCGCCGCGCATCGAGCTGGTCGTCGCTCTTGACGATGATCTTGCCCGGGATCCCCACGACGGTCGCGCCGGGCGGCACTTCCTTGGTCACCACTGCGTTGGAGCCGACCTTGGCCCCGGCGCCCACGGTGAACGGCCCGAGCACCTTGGCGCCCGCCCCTACCACCACGCCGTCGGCCAGGGTCGGGTGACGCTTGCCCTTGTTCCAGCTGGTACCGCCCAGGGTCACGCCCTGATAGATCGTCACATCATCGCCGATCTCGGCCGTCTCGCCGATCACGATGCCCATGCCGTGGTCGATGAAAAAGCGCCGGCCCACCGTGGCACCGGGATGGATCTCGATCCCGGTCATCCAGCGACCGAAATTCGACACCACCCGCGCCAGCCATTTCAGATCCCGCTTCCACAAGGCATGGGCCGCCCGATGCAGCCAGATGGCGTGCATGCCGGGGTAGCAGGTCAATACCTCGAACGCATTGCGCGCAGCCGGATCGCGATGAAAAACACTTTGGATATCTTCCCGCAGACGTTCGAACATTTACTGATCCTTGCGCTTATGCGGCTCGCCCCGAGCGACCTTCTGGGTCTCGGTGAGAATGCCGCGCAAAATACTCATTTCCGACTTGTTCACGGCGCTGCGGCCAAACAGCCGGCGCAGGCGCGCCATCAAATGCCGCGGTTTTTCCGGGTCGAGAAAGGCGATGTCGACCAGCGTGTCCTGCAGATGGCCATAGAAGCGCTCCATCTCGTCGCTGGTGGCCAGTTCCTCGGCCTTCTCCATGGCTGCGGCAGGCCGCGTGCCCGCCAGCCAGGCCATGCGCACTTCATAGCCGAGCACCTGCACCGCCGCCGCCAGGTTCAGCGAGCTGAAATCGGGGTTGGACGGGATGTGCACATGGAAATGACAGCGCTGCAGCTCGTCGTTGGTCAGGCCGGCATGCTCGCGGCCGAACACCAGCGCGATCTGCTTGCCCTGCCCCGCTTCGTCGATGACTTTCTCGCCGCACTCGCGAGGATCCACCAAAGGCCAGGGCAGGCTGCGGTCGCGGGCACTGGTACCCAGCACGACGGTGCAGCCCACCAGTGCCTCTTCCAGGGTGGCGACCACCTGGGCGTTTTCCAGCACGTCACTGGCACCCGAGGCACGCGCCTCGGCTTCGGGCGAGGGGAAATCGCGGGGCTCGACCAGCACCAGCCGCGACAGACCCATGTTCTTCATGGCGCGCGCCGCTCCACCGATGTTGCCGGGATGGCTGGTATTGACCAGGACGACTCGGATGTTATCCAGCACGGCTAGGGCTCTGTGTCGGGGAAAGGGCGGCAAATATTACAGAAGGCCTATAACTAAGGCTATGTCCCTCTTCTTGTCCACGACTTTTCTGCTAGAATGCGCGGCTTTCTTTAACGACCTAGGTGAAACGTCCATGCAGCCCATGCTGAATATCGCGCTGCGCGCCGCCCGCAGCGCCAGTGAATTGATCTTCCGCTCCATCGAGCGCCTGGATACCATCAAGGTCGACGAGAAAGATGCCAAGGACTACGTGTCCGAAGTCGATCGCGCTGCCGAACAGAAAATCATCGATGCCCTGCGCAAGGCCTATCCGACCCACGGCATCCGTGGCGAAGAAACCGGCTTCCACGCCGGCAGCGGCGAAGGCGAAGACTACCTGTGGATCATCGACCCACTGGACGGCACCACCAACTTCCTGCGCGGCGTCCCGCATTTCGCCGTCAGCATCGCCTGCAAATACCGCGGCCGCCTGGAGCACGCGGTGGTTCTGGACCCGGTGCGCCAGGAAGAATTCACCGCCAGCCGTGGCCGCGGTGCCCAGCTCAACGGTCGCCGCCTGCGCGTCAGCGGTCGCACCAGCCTGGACGGTGCCCTGCTGGGCACCGGCTTCCCGTTTCGCGACAACCAGATTGACAACCTCGACAACTACCTGGGCATGTTCCGCAGCCTGGTGGGCCAGACCGCCGGCATCCGCCGCGCCGGCTCCGCCAGCCTGGATCTGGCCTACGTCGCCGCGGGCCGCTTCGACGCATTCTGGGAGTCGGGCCTGTCGGAATGGGACATGGCTGCGGGCGTGCTGCTGATTCAGGAAGCAGGCGGTCTGGTGAGCGATTTCACCGGCGGTCACAACTTCCTGGAAAACGGCCACATCGTTGCCGGCAACACCAAGTGCTTCAAGGCGGTGCTGACTGCCATCCAGCCGCACCTGCCGGCTTCGCTCAAGCGCTGAGTCCTGACGCGACAAGAGCCGCAACGAGAAAAGCACCCCAAGGGGTGCTTTTTTCATGCCGCAGATTCAGGCGCCAGCGCCGGCTAACCTTCGCAGGAAAAAGTCAGTATTCGACCCAACATCTCGTCGCATCCGGCCAACTGCGCGACGCTGACGAACTCATCGGGCTTGTGCCCCTGCGCCATGCTGCCCGGCCCGCACACCACCGTGGCGATACCTGCCTGATCGAACAGCCCGCCTTCGGTGCCGAACGCCACTGTGGAGAACGCCCGCGAACCGCTGAACCGTGCGATCCAGCCAGCGGCCTCGCTGGCATGGCTCACGTCCAGGCCCGGATAGCTGGACAACTCGCTGAAGCGAATGGCGCTCTGGCCACCGACCGCACGCATGGCCGGCAGCAGCGTGTGCTCGGCGTAATGTTGCAGGGCCTGGGTCAACTGTCGCGGATCCTCGGCGGGCAGCGAGCGCACCTCGAAATCGAAGCGACAATGCTGGGGCACGATGTTGAGCGCCGTACCGCCCGCGATCACCCCCACCTGCACCGTGGAAAACGGCGGATCGAAGCGCTCGTTGCGTGCATCCGGGGTTTGCAGCGCATCGCCCAGCCGGCCCAGTTCGGCGATCAGCCGCGCGGCGTACTCGATGGCATTGACCCCGCTGGGCGCATGGGCCGAGTGACAAGCCAGCCCCTCCATCTCGCAGCGCATCGCCAGCTTGCCCTTGTGGCCGAGCACGGGCGCCAGTTCGGTCGGTTCGCCGATCACGCACAACATTGGCTGCACTGGCCGATGACGCAACGCTTCGAGCAGCGAGCGCACGCCCAGGCAGCCGACTTCCTCATCGTAGGACAGCGCGATGTGCAGCGGCCTGCGCAGTGGTGCCTCGACCCATGCCGGCACCTGCGCCAATACGCAGGCGATGTAGCCTTTCATGTCGGCGGTGCCGCGGCCGTACAACCGGCCGCCCGCTTCGCTCAACTGGAACGGCGGATACGTCCAGGCCTGGCCGTCTACCGGCACCACATCGGTATGGCCTGACAGGACGATGCCCGGCACATCCTCGGGACCGATACTGGCGAACAGATTGGCTTTGCTGCGAGCCTCGTTGTAGATCAGCTCGCTGCTCACGCCGTACTCTGCCAGGTAGCCCTGAACGAATTCGATCAGCGCCAGGTTCGACTCGCGGCTGGTGGTGTCGAAGGCCACCAACTGCGCCAGCAGATCACGGCTGGCGCTCATCGTGCGTCTCCCGGCACGCCGTAACCCGGCGCCACCGCCGGATTCAGAGCGCGCTCGAGATAGTCCTGCATCTGCGGTCGATAAGCCTGCCACAGTTGCTGCAACTCGCCCAAGGGATCGTGCTCGGCCCAGTCCACTCGCAGGTCGACGATGGGCCACGGCAGCTCACCCACTACTTTCAGCGCCGCAGAGTGCACCGGCCCGGCTTCGCCACCGGCGGCCAGACCGGCCAGCATGGCTTGCAGCAGGCGCTCGGCCAGGTGCCCGGAGGCTTTTTCGAACGCCTCGACCACAGCGTCGACCACCGTGGTGGCGGCCAGCATGTTGCCTGCCGCTACGCATTGTTCACCGCTGCGCGCATGGTGAATGCCCAAGGTCTGGCTACCACTGACATGGGCGCTGCGCCCCTGCGCATCGATGGCGATGATCTGCCGGTACTCACCGAAACCGTCGCGGCCCAGCACCTGCTGCAACGCCTCGGCAGGCGACACCTGCTGTTCGAGCAGCACAAGTGTCTGCGGGCCGAGGGCAGGCAGAGTGATGTTCTGCGACGACACAGCCCCCACACCGGCCAGCAGCCAAGGGCAGCGGGCGCCCACCGCGATACTCGAAGAACTGATGGCGATGCCCAACTGGCCGGTTTCGGCGCAACGCGCTGCGATGGAAAAGGTCATGGCAGAACGCTCCTCATTCCGGAATAACGGCGATCACGTCGATTTCCATCAACCATTGCGGCTGGCCCAAGGCCGAGACTACCAGGCCCGTGGAGATCGGAAAGACACCTTTCAGCCAGCGGCCAACGACGTGATAGACCGGCTCGCGATAGCGCGGGTCAATGATGTAGGTGGTGGTCTTGACGATGTGCGACAGGTCGCTGCCCGCCTCTTCCAACAACTGCTTGACGTTTTTCATGGCCTGCTCGGCCTGCGCGGCCGGGTCACCGAGCCCCACCAGGTTGCCGTCGAAATCGGTGCCCACCTGGCCACGCACATAGACGGTATTGCCGGCCCGCACAGCCTGGCACAGGTCATTGTCCAGGCTCTGATTGGGGTAGGTATCCTTGGTGTTGAACATCCGAATACGGGTATGGGTAACCATGAACAAAACTCCTTGGCGTGTGCGTCGAGCGGACGCGACACAGTGGTAATCAACAGCCTCGATCAAGCGTTGGCGCGCACTGGGGTAGGCATCTCGGCGGCCGACCTGGACTCGTCGTAGGCGCGGTACTTGCGTTGGGTGGCGATCTGGTCGGCGACATGCCGGGCGTCGTGCCATACCCCCCAGATAAAGGCCGAACCGCGCCGTGACAGCCAAGGCAGGCCGACGAAATAGATGCCCTGCTCGCTGCTCACACCACGCTGGTGACGCGGCTTGCCGTTGGCGTGGAAGGCGTCCACCTGCAGCCAGCTGTAGTCTTGCGAGTATCCGGTGGCCCAGATGATCGTGGACACGCCCGCCTCGGCCAGATCCAGCGCCTGCAGCGGCTGGGCGATGCAGGCCGCGTCGGCTACGCGCTCGCGGGCAGTCGGCTCCAGGGGCAAGTCCAGGCCGTTGCGCTCGGCATAGGCATCGGCCGCATCGAGCAGGGCCAGATAGTTCTCGTCACCCCGGTCGAGGTTGTCGTTCAGGTCCTGGGCAAAGGTGACGGTGCCATCGGCAAAACGCTCGGTCAGGCCGACCAGCACCATCCCGGCTTGCGCCAACCGACGAAAGTCCACGGTATGCCCGCCACGGGCGCCACTGACGGCTATGGTGACGTGCTCGCGGCCCGCCTGCACGGTCTCGCTGTCCCACAGCCCAAGCACACCCAGCCACCAGCAGAAATCCCGTCCGCGGTAAGCGCGCGGTGGCCGATCGTGCGGGCCAACCGACAGGTAGACCTTGCGCCCTGCGCGCAGCAGTTCCTCGGCGATCTGCACCCCGGATGACCCCGCACCGACCACCAGCACCGCGCCTGCGGGCAATTGCTCGGGGTTGAAATAGTGTGCCGAATGGATCTGGTGGAGGGTTGAATCAGTGGGCGCGATGGCTGGGATGACCGGTTTCTGGAACGGCCCGGTGGCCGATACCAGATGCTTGACCGAATAGGTACCTGTGCTGGTTTCCACGGTGAACCCGGCGCGACCGACGTTGCGCGTCACTCGCTTGACCTCCACACCGGTCTTGATCGGCGCATCGAATGTGCGCGCATAGGCTTCGAAATAATCGGCGACCTGCTCCTTGCCGGCGAAGCCGTCCGGGTCCATGTCGAACTCCAGGCCGGGGAACCGATCGTGCCAGGCCGGGCCGTTGGCCACCAATGAGTCCCAACGGCCCGAGCGCCAGGCTTCGGCGATGCGAGCCCGCTCCAGTACCAGATGAGGGATGCCCAGACGGCTCAGGTGCTCGCTCATGGCCACCCCGGCCTGGCCAGCACCCACTACCAGGGTGTCTATTTCGGTGATCTGTTGGTTCATCTTGGCATCCTTCGGCAGGCCGTCGAGGCTTGCCGCTGTCTTCATGAAAATTCGAAAGCCGGGCGCACGGCGTCCTGCGGCACCCGCGAGGCTGTGCAGAGCGCTCAGTGGATGTCGGGTGCTCAGTCCACCAGCGAGGGATCCGCCTGAATCATCAGGTGCTTCATTTCTTCGAAATGGCGCTGGGAAAAATCGCTGATCTTCTCCCAGTCCCGCGCGGTCTTTTCCGCCACGTCGTCGGCCAGCACCTTGAGCGGCTGACCGGTCGACCAGGCTGTCACCAGAATCTGGCAGGCACGCTCCAGGGTCCAGATGTCATCGAACGCCTCGCCCACCGTGGGGGCAGTGACGATGACACCATGGTTGCCCATCAGCAGCCGGCTCTTGTCCTGCAGCAGGCTGGCCAGGCGCGCGCCCTCGGCGCTGGTATCGGCCATGCCGCCATAGAGTTCATCCACCGCGACGCGGTTGAAATAGCGCGCCGTGTTCTGGTCGACCGGCACGATCCTGGGCTGCGCCAGGCAGGCCACGGCGGTGGTGTAGACCGGGTGCAGATGCAGCACCACACGGGCATCGGGTAGACGCTGATGAACCTGACCATGGATCGACCAGGCGGTGGCATCCACGTCCGGGCGCTGCGCGGCTTCGGCATCGTCGGCATCGAGCAGCAACAGATCGCTGGCCCGCAGGCGGGAAAAATGCACCCATTTGGGGTTGAGCAGAAACTGCTTGCCGTCGGCGCTGATGGCCGCACTGAAATGGTTGGCGACCGCCTCATGCATGCCCAGGTGGGCGATGATACGGAACGTCGCCGCCAGGTCGACGCGCGTCTGTTCTTCGAAACTCAGGGCCATGGCGCTGGGCACTCCGTTGGCACGTACCCGCGACGATCCACGGGCACTGTTGGCTGATCTTGATGCGCGATATCAGGGCTTGGGCATCAATGTGGCGATGTCATCGGCGGTCGGCGCCTGGAATTTGTACTTGGCCAGCAAGGCGGCGTACTCCGGCGTCTTGCTGTACTTGTCCAGGCCTTCGACCAGCGCATTCCTGACCGCATCGTTGCCCTTCTTCACGCCAAAGCCGTTGAGCACCGGGTAGATCAGGGTCTGCGAGGAAATCACTACGCGATTGCCCAGCTTGTCGACCACACCACGGGCGACCGCCGCGTCAGTGATCTGCGCCTCGACCGCGTGCGCCAGCATGGCCTGGGTGGCCTGTGGATCGGTGCCGTACTCGCTGATGGCGATCGGTTGCAGACCGTTTTTCACGCAGTACTCGGCAGACAGCTTCTGCAACTGCTGCAACCAGGACGTGGCACCCATGGAGCCGATCTTGTGGCCGCAGAACTCTTCAGGCGTCTTGGGCTGATAGTCACTGCCCTTCACCGCAAGAATCGACTCGCCGCTTTTTAGGTAGGGGACCATGTCGATCACTTTCAGGCGGTCGGCGGTGATGTACATCGACGAGTTGGTGATATCGAACCGTCCGGCCTGCAGTCCGCTGATCAGGTTGGGAAAGCGCGTGTCGATGTTTTCCGCAGTCATGCCCATGACCTTGGCCAGACCGTCGAGAAATTCGATATCGAAGCCGGCGGGTTTGTTCTTCTCCATGTACTCGTAGGGGAAGAACGTCATGTCGGAACCGGCGACGATCTTGCCGGGCTGCTGGAACGCCGAAGCGCTCAACGAACTGGCAGCCAGGACGGCGCCGAACACGGCCATGGCAACGGGACGGACGATCAGGCTTGGCAATTTCATGGGGTATTCCTCGCAGTCAATGGAGTCAGGCTGTCGTCAGGTCGGTACCGGCCTGCTGGACGAAAAACGATGCACCCTTGGGTTTCTGGGGCAGGCGAACGTGGTGATCGGTGCTGCGCACCAGGCCGCTCTCGCGCCCGGTCACCAGGCGCCCGGCGTGCTCGCTGGGCAGCGGGTTGTCGGCCAGCGGCAAAGCGTCCTCGGCGGCGTAGACGCTGATGAACAGGGTTCGCGGATCTTCGGTGTGGTTGGGGCTTGAGGCATGCAGCAGGCGGGTGTGCATGAAGCACACCGAACCGGGCGGACCGAAGCACGCCACCGGCGCCTGGCAGTGCTCATCGACCACGGCATCGGCCACCGCACCGGTAAAACGCTCGTCGTGCCAGTGCGACCACAGCGGGCCTGTGTGGCTGCCGGGTATGACCTTGAGCGGGCCGTTCTGCGGGGTCACTTCGCTGACCATCAACAGCGCCGTCACCAGGTCATCGTTGCTGTGCGGGGTGAACAGGAAATCCTGGTGCCATTTCACCTGGGTGGCGGTGTGCGGCAGCTTGGAGTTGATCTTGCTGTGGTGGAAGCGCGTGCCGGTACCGCCGATGAGTTGCCCGGCAATCTCGGCCATGCGCGATGCGAAGGCGGCCTGGCGATACGCCGGCGAAATCTCGGTGGGCGAGGCCACGCGGCGCAGCGAAGGATGGTCCGCGCGGTGATCGCTTTCCACATCGAAACGTGGTCGTCCATCCAGCGTTTCACCCCAGGCCAGGGACTGGCTGCGGCTGTCCTGAACCCACTGGTCGAAGTCCTGTTGCAGCGCGGCGACTTCCGGCGCAGCCAGCACGTCCTCCACGACCAGAAAGCCATCTTGATGAAACCGGTCTATCTGCCATTGCTCGATCATGTTTGCTACTCGCACCAGTTAGGTTGGATTCAGGCCAACGAGACATCTTTGAGGAACGCTTCCACCCGCGGGTTATGCCCGCTACGCAGCGCCTGCGGGCTGTCATCGCAGACCACGCGGCCCTTCTCCATGAAGACGATGCGATCGGAAACCTTGAAGGCGAAATTCATTTCGTGGGTCACGATGATCATGGTGATGCCTTCGCTGGCCAGCGCTTCGATGACCTGCAACACCTCGTTGACCTTCTCCGGGTCGAGCGCCGAGGTGGGTTCGTCGAAGAGCATGATCTGCGGGCGCATCATCAGTGCACGGGCAATCGCCACGCGTTGCTGTTGGCCGCCGGACAATTGATGCGGGTACTTCCAGGCATGGTCGAGCATGCCGACCTTGTGCAGCAGCGCGTAGGCCTGCTGCCGGAGATCGGCCAGCGGCGCCAGGCGGTGATAACGCGGGGCCATGAGCAGGTTGTTGAGCACGGTCATGTGCGGGAACAGGTTGAAGCTCTGGAACACCATGCCGATGTTCAGGCGATGCTCGGCGTGTTCCACATAACGCTGCGGCTGTGCGCCCTGTCGGTCCAGGTGAATGAACGGCTGGCCGTTGATCTTGATGTCACCGTTGTCGATCTGCTCCAGCCCGTTGAGCAGGCGAATCAGCGTGGTCTTGCCCGAGCCCGAAGGGCCGATGACCGACACCACTTCACCCGGCTGGATCTGCAAGCTCACCGCGCCCAGTACTTCGACGTCGTTATAGGCCTTGTGCAGCTTGGTCGCCTGCAGCGCGGGGCCAGTCGAATCGCTGTTGGGCCGCGCCAGGGCAGCCTTGTGCTCGGTGGCCAGCCGCAGCACTTCGGCATCGGGCAGGCGCGCGGCCTTGGTCTGGGTCACGTCCAGATAGCGCTCCAGGCGCTTGAGCAGAAAGTCGAACACGGTCACGATCAGCACGTAGAAGAACGCCACCCCGGCCATGGTTTCCATGACCAGAAAGTTCTGCGAGTACAGGCGCTGCCCCACCATGAGGATCTCGGTCAACGAGATCACCGACACCAGCGAGCTGAGCTTGACGATGGAGATGAATTCATTGGTGAGCGAAGGCAGTGCCACCCGCAACGCCTGGGGAATGACGATGCGCCATTGCGTGCCCGCAAAGCGCAGGCCCAAGGCCCGCGCGGCCTCGCTCTGGCCCTTGGCGATGGACAGCAGGCCGCCGCGATGGATCTCCGCGACGTAGGCGGTTTCACTGAGCACCAGCGCGATCAGGCCGGCCCAGAACGGGTTGGCCAGCACGGCCGATGTGGACGGCATTGCTTGCGGCAGGTTGTAGACGAATATCAGCAGCACCAACAGCGGCAGACTGCGAAACAGCCAGATATAACCGCGCGCTGGCAGATTGATCAATGGACGGGTGGACTGCTTCGCCAGGGCCAGAACAAAGCCCAGCACGATACTGATGACCCAGGTCAATACGCTGAGTTGAATCACGGTCCAGGCCGCCATCCAGAACTCGGTATCGCTGAGCAGACCAAACATGTATTTCCAGTCAAACGTCATCGTCGGCTCGCTCGGCAAGGTCAATAGTGATGGGTGACTTCCTGTCGGATCTGAACTTCGAACGTTGCCCGTTCTGCCCGTCTTGAAACCATCATGATTGATGCCAGGTCGTGCCGAAATTAGTAAATTCGGGCCCCTTGCATAGGAAAAAACTAAGCAGTCTTCATTCCAGAGAACTTCATACGCGGCGCCTTCGCGTCATTCGGTGGCATTGCTGCAAAGCGCTGAAAACAGCTGCACGCTTTTAGCGCAACCTGTTTGCGGTCTTGTCGGGTACGAGACCTTTTGGTGCGAAACACCTTTCATGCCTTGATTCATTGGGTGTGCCGGAATGCCGCACTGCAAGAGTCCATTTCATCGGGCCGCCGGGGTCAGGCGCAGCGTGGGCTCGGGGGCCCCGCCAGTCTTTGTTGTCCCGGCTCAGCTGCGCACTGGCATGGTCTTCGCACACATAGGCAAAACCTATTCAGGCGGCGCCTGACTGAACGGCGCTGCCGAGGAGCTGAACTTGATGCACTTCACCCTTCGGCAACTCAAATACTTCGTGGCAGCCGTCGAACAAGACAGCATTGCCGAAGCCTCCAGACAACTGCATATATCGCAGCCGTCGATCTCCGTCGCCATCAAGAACCTGGAAGAAGCATTCAATCAGCCTTTGTTCGTCCGTCATCATGCCCAAGGTGTTTCACTCACCGCTGGCGGCGGCCGGATCTATGAAAAAGCCAAGGAGTTGCTGAGGCTGTCGCAAGAGTTGGAACAGGATTCACGTGCCGAGAATGGCAATGTTTCAGGCACTATTGCCATTGGCTGTTTCGAATCGGCAGCGCCTTTGTATATGCCCAAGTTGGTAGCCGGATTCAAAAGCCTGTACCCGGAAGTTTCCATTCAGCTGTATGACGGCGAACAGCATGAACTGATGCATGGCCTGCATCGGGGCCGTTTCGACCTGGCTTTTCTCTATGATCTGGAGCTGGGCACGACCATACACAAACAGGCCCTCAACGCACCGCACAAGCCCTACGCCCTGCTGCCTGCCGAGCATCCCCTGGCGCAGCAGGCGTCCGTGACCTTGCAGGCCCTGAGCCACGAGCCGATGATCCTGCTCGATGCCGTGCCCAGCCGGAGTTACTTCATGGATATCTTCACCGAGAAGGGCTATGCGCCAGTGGTCGCCTACAGCTCCCCTTCCATTGAAATGGTGCGCTGCATGGTAGGGCAAGGTCTGGGGTTTTCGGTGCTGGTAACGCGGCCGTGTACGCAGATGACATACGACGGCAAGCTGCTGGCTCACCTGGAGATCGAAGACGACATGCCGGCCTCGACCTTGGTGATGGCGCACCTGCGCAACAACCAGCCAAGTCGGGCGACCCGGCTGTTCATGGAGTACTGTTCGAGTGTGGAGCTGACGCCGCCCGGGGCGGCGGCGTCTGCAATCCAGGCAGAACGAGAGGCTTACTGCCCAGCCTGATTTTCGCCCAGGATCAACTGACCCTGCTTGTTCACAGGGATCTGCGAACCGGGATCGCGATCCATGCGCACCTGGCCAACCTTGCCATCGAGCTGGTACTTCACGTTGTAGCCGACGACCTTGTCGCTGATGTCGTTGACGGTGTTGCAGCGCGTCTGGGTGGTGGTGTAGGTGTCGCGGCCTTGCATGCCTTCCTGCACCTTGTTGCCCGCATAGCCACCGCCAACGGCACCGGCCACGGTCGCGATCTTCTTGCCGTTGCCACCGCCGACCTGGTTGCCGAGCAGACCACCTGCCACTGCACCAAGGACGCTGCCAACGATCTGATGTTGGTCCTGAACCGCCTTCTGCCGAGTCACGGTGACGTCCTTGCACACTTCGCGAGGCGTCTTGATCTGCTGTTTGATTGGCTCTGCGGCCAATACGTCAGCGTACTCGGGGCCCTTGTTCACGAGGCTGTAGGTTGCAACGGCGCCTCCGGCGGTAACACCGACTGCACCGAGCACTGCACCAATCAGCAACGATTTATTCACTTTGAACCTCCTGACTACAATCATGGCACGAAGCCACGCTTCCCTGCCTTGGAGCATAAAAAAAGGCGCGAGTTCAATACTCGCGCCTTTCGGGCCTTGCCGCCGGGACAGTCGAACGTCTTATGGACGGTCGTCGACCTGGTCCTTGGCCACTGGAGGAATCAAATCCTCGCTGCTCAGGTTCAGCCAGATCAGTACCACGTTGGCGATGTAGATCGACGAGTAGGTACCGGCCATCACGCCGATGAACAGCGCCAGCGAGAAGCCCCACAGGTTGTCGCCACCGAAGAACATCAAGGCGGCGATGGCCAGCAAGGTCGACACCGAGGTCGCCACGGTTCGCAGCAGTGTCTGGGTGGTGGACACGTTGATGTTCTCGATCAAGGACGCCTTGCGCATCACCCGGAAGTTCTCGCGAACCCGGTCGAATACCACGATGGTGTCGTTGAGCGAGTAACCGATGATGGCCAGTACCGCCGCCAGCACCGTCAGGTCGAAGGTGATCTGGAAGAACGACAGCAGGCCCACGGTGACGATCACGTCGTGGATCAACGACAGGATCGCGCCGACTGCGAACTTCCACTGGAAGCGGAACGCCAGATAGATGAGCACGCCGCCCAGCGCCAGTAACATGCCGAGGCCGCCTTGGTCGCGCAGTTCTTCACCCACCTGCGGACCGACGAACTCGACACGCTTGACCGTGGCAGGGTTGTCGCCACCGACCGTCTGCAGCGCCGCCGCGACCTGGTTGCCCAATTGCGGGTCTTCACCCGGCATGCGCACCAGCAGGTCGGTGGTAGCACCGAAGTTCTGCACCACGGCATCGTGATAACCGGCTTTCACCAGCTCTTCACGCACCAGGCCCAGGTCGGCCGGCTTTTCGTAGGTCAGCTCGATGAGCGTACCGCCGGTGAAGTCCAGCCCGTAGTTCATGCCCTTGTGAAACATGCTGAACAGCGCCAGCACGGTAAGGAGCACGGTGATGGCGAACGCAATATTGCGAACGCCCATGAAGTTGATGGTACGTAACATGGCAGCCCCTTAAATCCACAACTTCTTGAAGTCCCGACCGCCGTAGATCAGGTTGACCATTGCGCGGGTCACCATGATGGCCGTGAACATCGAGGTAAAGATCCCGAGGGACATGGTGACGGCGAAGCCCTTGACCGGGCCGGTGCCCATGGCGAAGAGAATGCCGCCGACCAGCAGCGTCGTCAGGTTGGCGTCGATGATCGCGGTGTAAGCGCGATCGAAACCTTCGTGAATGGCGCGCTGGATGCTCATGCCATTGGCGATTTCCTCGCGTATGCGCGAGAAGATCAGCACGTTGGCGTCCACCGCCATACCCATCGTCAGCACGATACCGGCAATGCCCGGCAGCGTCAGGGTTGCCCCCAGCAACGACATCAGCGCCAGCAGCATGACCATGTTCAAGGCCAGTGCCACGGTGGCGATCACGCCGAAGAAGCGGTAGATGGCGATGATGAACAGCGAGACGAACAGCATGCCCCACAGCGATGCATCGACACCCTTGGTGATGTTGTCGGCGCCCAGGCTCGGGCCGATGGTACGTTCTTCGGCGAAGTACATCGGTGCAGCCAGACCACCGGCACGCAACAGCAGCGCCAATTCCGAGGATTCACCCTGGCCATTGAGGCCGGTGATGCGGAACTGGCTGCCCAGCGGCGACTGGATGGTCGCCAGGCTGATGATCTTCTTCTCTTCGGTGAAGGTCTGTACCGCAACGTCCTTCTCGACACCATTGACCGTCTGCTTGACGTAGCGCGTGGTCGGGCGCTGCTCGATGAAGATCACCGCCATGCTGCGGCCAACGTTGCTGCGCGTGGCGCGGCTCATGAGGTCGCCGCCGTGGCCATCGAGCTTGATGTTCACCTGCGGCTGGCCGTGTTCGTCGAAGCTGGCCTGGGCATCGGTAACCTGGTCACCGGTGATGATCAGGCCACGCTCGACTGCCGCGGGAGCACGGTTGCCCTCGCGGAACTCAAAGGTTTCGGTAGTCGCCTTGGAATCATCCGGACCGGCACCGAGACGGAACTCGAGGTTGGCGGTCTTGCCCAGGATACGCTTGGCTTCGGCAGTGTCCTGCACGCCCGGCAGCTCGACCACGATGCGGTTGGCACCCTGGCGCTGGACCAGCGGCTCGGCCACACCCAGCTCGTTGACCCGGTTACGCACCGTGGTCAGGTTCTGCTTGATGGAGTATTCGCGGATTTCCGCGACCTTGGCCTGGGTCATGGCCAGGCGCAGCACCGACAACTCGCTGCGCTCGCTGGCAGTCAGGTCGAAATCGGTGAAACTCTTGCGGATAAGGGCTTGTGCCTGGTCGCGGGTAGCGGTGTCGCTGAAGCCCAGCTGAATGGCGCCATCCTGCTGCGGCAAGCTGCGGTAACGCACGCGCTCCTTGCGCAGCAGCGTCTTGACTTCGCCTTCGTAGACTTTCATGCGGGCGTCGAGCGCCTTGTCCATGTCGACTTCGAGCAGGAAGTGCACGCCACCGGACAGGTCGAGGCCCAGCTTCATCGGGCTTGCACCCAGGCTGCGCAACCACGGCGGCGTGGTCGGGGCCAGGTTCAGGGCCACTACGTAGTCATCGCCCAGCGCCTTGCGCACGACATCCTTGGCCGGCAACTGGTCTTCGGCCTTGGTCAGGCGCAGCAGACCGCCCTTGCCGTTTTCGGCCAGGGTCGCGGATTTGACCTGGATGCCAGCGGCATTGAGTGCCGTGCCGACGCGATCCAGATCGGCCTGATTGACCTGCAGCGAAGTGCTCGCGCCGCTGACCTGGATGGCCGCGTCATCAGGATAGAGATTAGGTGCGGAATAGATAAAACCGATCGCCAGCACCGCCAGGATCAGTACATATTTCCACAGAGGGTATTTGTTCAGCATCACGCCGCCCGTTCAAGACGCGGGGCGCCTTGCGCGCCCCGACATGGGTAAAAGTCTGCAGCTTAGATCGCTTTGAGCGTGCCTTTGGGCAGGGTCGCGGCGATGGCGCCCTTCTGGATTTTCAGCTCGACGGTGTCGGACACTTCGATGACCACGAAGTCGTCGGTGACCTTGTTGATCTTGCCGGCGATGCCGCCACTGGTGACCACTTCGTCACCTTTCTGCAGGTTGCCCAGCAGGTTTTTCTGTTCCTTGGCACGCTTGGCCTGCGGACGCCAGATCATCATGTAGAAGATGACCAGGAAACCGACCAGGAAAATCCACTCGAAGCCAGAGCCGGCAGGGCCAGCAGCCGGTGCAGCGGCGTCCGCGAAAGCGGCGGGGATCAAAAAGCTCATTCAACGCTCCAGTTACTTAGAAGTTATTGACTTAAAGTCTTTATAAAACGGTCAGTCCAAGGGCGGCACGGGCAGCCCGCGCTTGGCATAGAAGGCATCGACAAAGGCGGCCAATGTACCCTGTTGAATAGCCTCGCGCAAACCAGCCATCAGCAGCTGGTAATGACGCAAATTGTGGATGGTATTCAACATGCTACCGAGCATTTCGCCACACTTGTCCAGGTGATGCAGATAAGCGCGCGAGAAGTTGCGGCAGGTATAGCAATCGCAGGTAGGGTCCAGCGGCGAATCATCGTGGCGATGGAACGCATTGCGGATCTTCAGCACGCCCGTGTCGATGAACAGATGCCCGTTGCGCGCATTGCGCGTCGGCATCACGCAGTCGAACATGTCGACGCCGCGGCGCACACCCTCGACCAAGTCTTCGGGTTTGCCTACCCCCATAAGGTAACGAGGTTTGTCAGCCGGCATCAGGCCCGGCAGGTAGTCGAGCACCTTGATCATTTCATGCTTGGGCTCGCCCACCGACAGGCCGCCGATGGCCAGGCCATCGAAACCGATCTTGTCCAGGCCTTCGAGCGAACGCATGCGCAGGTTCTCGTGCATGCCGCCCTGAACGATGCCGAACAGCGCCGCGGTGCTTTCGCCATGCGCGTCCTTGGACCGTTGCGCCCAGCGCAGCGACAGCTCCATGGAGGTACGCGCGGTGTGCTCATCGGCCGGATAAGGCGTGCACTCGTCGAAAATCATCACCACGTCCGAGCCCAGGTCGCGCTGGACCTGCATCGACTCTTCCGGGCCCATGAACACCTTGGAACCGTCGACGGGAGACGCAAAATAAACGCCCTCCTCCTTGATCTTGCGCATGGCGCCCAGGCTGAACACCTGGAAACCACCGGAGTCGGTCAGGATCGGCCCTTTCCACTGCATGAAATCGTGCAGGTCGCCGTGCGCCTTGATCACCGCAGTGCCCGGGCGCAACCACAGGTGGAAGGTATTGCCCAGAATCATTTGCGCGCCGATCGCCTCGATGTCGCGCGGCAACATGCCCTTGACCGTGCCATAGGTGCCCACCGGCATGAACGCCGGGGTCTCCACCACGCCACGGGGGAAGGTCAGGCGGCCACGACGGGCCTTGCCATCGGTGGCCAGCAATTCGAACGACATACGACAGGTGCGACTCATGCTTGATCCCCTGGCGCGGCTTCGCTGGGACCGCGAGGCGCCGGATTGCGGGTGATGAACATGGCATCACCGTAACTGAAGAAGCGGTACTCGTTGGCCACCGCCGCCGCATAGGCCGCCATGGCTTCGGGATAACCCGCGAACGCCGAGACCAGCATCAACAGCGTGGACTCTGGCAAGTGAAAGTTGGTGACCAGGGCATCGACCACATGGAACGGCCGCCCCGGAAAGATGAAGATATCGGTGTCGCCACTGAACGGCTTCAATACGCCGTCACGCGCCGCGCTTTCCAGCGAGCGCACGCTGGTGGTGCCTACCGCCACCACACGACCACCGCGGGCCTTGCACGCCTGCACCGCATCGACCACCTGCTGGCTGACCTCCAGCCATTCTTTATGCATGTGGTGATCTTCGAGCTTCTCGACCCGCACCGGCTGAAAGGTGCCGGCGCCGACATGCAACGTCACGAAAGCGGTCTGGACCCCCATCGCCTCGATCTGCGCCAGCAGCGCCTTGTCGAAATGCAGCCCCGCCGTCGGCGCCGCCACCGCACCGGCCTTCTCGGCGTACACGGTCTGATAGCGCTCGCGGTCGGCGCTGTCGTCGGGCCGGTCGATATAAGGCGGCAACGGCATGTGCCCCACTCGATCGAGCAGTGGCAGCACCTCTTCATTGAAGCGCAGCTCGAACAGCGCATCGTGCCGCGCGACCATCTCGGCCTCGCCGCCGCCGTCGATCAAGATCTTCGAACCCGGCTTGGGCGACTTGCTGGAGCGCACGTGGGCCAGCACGCGATGGCTGTCCAGCACACGCTCGACCAGAATTTCCAGCTTGCCGCCCGATGCCTTCTGGCCAAACACCCGCGCCGGAATCACTCGGGTATTGTTGAACACCATCAGGTCGCCCGGCCTGAGAAAACCGGGCAGATCGGTGAATTGACGATGATCCAGCGCGCCGGATGGCCCATCGAGGACCAACAGGCGGCTGCCTTGGCGCTCCGCCAACGGATGGCGAGCGATCAGGGAATCAGGAAGCTCGAAAGAGAAATCGGCGACACGCATGATAGGGTTCGGCTGTATAGGGCTGAAAATTCTAGCAAAAATCTGCAAAATTGACCATGAAAGCTGATTGACCAGTGGTCGCGCCGTCTCTATACTTCGCCGCCTGTAAGCCCTGATGGCGGAATTGGTAGACGCGGCGGATTCAAAATCCGTTTTCGAAAGGAGTGGGAGTTCGAGTCTCCCTCGGGGCACCAAATCAGAAAAAAGACCTTCGCGAAGGTCTTTTTTTTCGTCTGCGATTTTTCCCCACTCCCCTGTAGGCGCAGCCAGTGGCCGCGAAGGCGCCAGCCCAATCGCTGCCACTTCCGCAGCCATCCGTCGCCCGACAGGCCCCGCCCCGCGACCACTGTTGCCCCCACCTTCTCTTGAACTGTACCTCCCGCCGCTCGCTCGATGCGCCTACCCTGTGAACTCAATCCACAGGAGCGTTCGTCATGCCGGATGCAGCCAACCTCTACCTGTTCGTTATCGCCGCGATGCTCCTGTTGGTCGTTCCCGGACCCAACATGGCCTTCGTTACCAGCCACGCGCTGGCCCACGGTTGGCGGGCCGGGGTAGCGGCGGCGTTGGGGATTTCGCTGGCAGACTTGCTGCTGACGCTGCTGGTCAGCGCCGGCATGGGCGCTGTCGTCATGAGTTGGGCGCCTGCCTTCGACTTGTTACGGCTGGCCGGTGCGTGCTATCTGTTGTGGCTGGCCTGGCAAGCGCTGACGGCGCCGACTGGCGAAAGCGCTGCACCCCGCCCCCTGGGTTCGATCCGCAAGATCTTCGTTCGCGCCACGCTCAACAGCTTGCTGAACCCCAAAGGCCTGCTGTTCTTCATGGTGTTTCTGCCGCAATTCATCACTGTCGGCAACGCCAGTGTGACGGTTCAACTGGTCATGCTGGGTGTGCTGGTTATGCTGATCTCCCTGGTTTTTCACAGTGTGCTCGCAATGTGCGCCGGAACGCTGCGCGGACGCTTGAACAGCATGCCTCGGCGCTGGGCCAATTATGGCTTCGCGAGCGTGATGACGGCACTGGCAGCACGACTTCTGTTTCTTGAGCGGCCGATATGATTCTCATCGGTCTACACATGCGGCCACAACGCGAAGGTTGCGGACAAGTCCTTGATAAGTAAATCTATGGATATTACTTATAAAAGGCTTATAGAATGCCTGTCAATTCGGTTGCGTGGTCTCGTAAAGCAGTGAAACAGCTCATGAAACTTCAGCATCGGCACCAGCAACAGGTTCGCGATGCAGCAGGACTTCTCGCCAATATGCCACACGTTACAAATGTGAAAGCTCTGACTTCACATGGTTACGGCTACCGTTTGCGCGTTGGCAATTATCGCATCCTGTTCGACTGGGACGGTGCCATCGAGATTGTCAGCATTCAAGAGGTCAAGAAGCGCGATGAACACACCTACTGAAATTCAGGTCATCAATGGCCCGGACGGGAAGCCAGCCTTTGTGGTCATTCCCTACGCCCAATACGTAGCGCAACACAACGCGAGCAACGGCCTGATTCCCCACGAAGTCGTGAGTCGTATGGTTGATGGTGCATCCGCGATCAAAGCGTGGCGTGAGTACCTGGATCTAACCCAGGAGGAAGTTTCTCAACGCCTTGGAATCACCCAATCGGCTTATGCTCAGCAGGAAACCTCCGCCAGGCCACGCAAGCTCACTCGTGAGAAGATTGCCGCAGCATTTGGTATCAAGGCCGATCAACTGGCTCTATAGCTGCCTGCCCGACTCACCCCCCGCGAACAAGGAGTTCCGCCCTTCACATGAGCAATGCCTACCGTACATTCTTCGCAACCCCGGGCGTCGTGGCTCTGTTACTGGCGGGTTCGATGGCCCGGCTTCCACAGACCATGATCGGGCTGGGCCTCATCACCATGCTCGTGCACGAAACCGGGCGTTATTGGGTCGCAGGCGCGGTGGCGGGTACTTTTACCCTGACCAGCGCCGTACTCGGGCCGATGATTTCAAAGCTGGTCGATCAGCGCGGCCAGCGCAAGGTGCTGGCGCCCGTCGCGGCGTTCAGTATCGGCATGCTCCTGGCCCTGATTGGCGCCGTGCATTGGCATGCGCCGCTGCCGGTGTTGTTCGTGCTGGCCGCCCTGGCAGGCGTACTCCCCAGTTTCGGAGCAATGATCCGTGCACGCTGGGCCTACCTGTTTCGCGGAAAACCCCAACTGCACGCCGCGTACTCCCTGGATACAGTGCTGGTGGAGTTCACCTTCATCGTCGGTCCACCGCTGTCCATCGCCTTGAGCAGCGGTCTGTTTCCACAAGCCGGCCCGCTGGTAGCCGCCGTGTTGTTGGCCGTGGGTGTGGTTGCCTTTCTGCGCCAGCATGAAACCGAGCCGCCGCCGGTGCCGGTGGTCAAGGGTCCCTCCACTTCCCCGCTGCGCATTCCTGCCTTGCGGATCATCGTGGTGGCGATGCTGGCGCTGGGGTTGCTCGGCGGCTCGGTCGATGTGGCGGTAGTGGCTTTTGCCAAGGAGCAAGGCTGGGCAGCGGCCGCCAGCTTTATTCTCGCGGGGTTCGCTGCAGGGTCGATGGTTGCCGGGATCACGTTCGGGACAGTGAGAAGTGGGCTGGCGTACGAAACTCAGCTGCTGATCGGCGCGGTATTCACTGCCGTGGCGACGACGTTGCCGATTTTCGCGTCCAATGTCTATTGGCTCACTGGATTGCTGTTCATCACCGGCATGTCGTTCGCACCGACGCTGATCGTGGTGATGAACATCGGCACGAAAATCCTGCCGCCCGGCAAGATCACCGAAGGGCTGACCTGGCTGAGTACAGGGATCAGTGTCGGCATCGCGATGGGTGGGGCAGTCGCCGGTATGGTCATCGACCACTTCGGTACTCGCGCCGGATTCGCCGTTGCCATCGGTGCCGGGCTGTTAATGCTGACCGCCGTGCTCACAGGGCTGCGTACGCTGCAGGCAACTTCGGCGAGCGAAGTTATCGTGCCTGGCTGACACGCCCCTGTCACATCCCCACGCTTACATAGCCCTTTCACTTTCCAAGGGCTATGCCATGACCATGTTCGATCTCAAGCGCCGTCGCCTCGTGCAAGCCGTGGGGGCAGGCTTCCTGTTGCCTGGGCTGGCGCCAGCGGTGATCGCCTCGGTCAAGGACCGGCCACAACTGACTGACGGTGTGCAGTCCGGCGACCTGATGGGCGACAGGGCCATGGTCTGGAGCCGCTGCGACCGCCCGGCACGCATGGTGGTGGAATGGGATACGCGCAGCATGTTCACCAACCCGCGCCGCCTGGTATCGCCACTGGCCGACGCTGGCAGCGATTTCACCGCGCGCGTCGAACTCAGCGGCCTGCCGGTGGACCAGGCGATTTTCTATCGCGTGCAGTTCGAAGACGCCCAGACTGGTGTGAGCAGCGAACCGTGGTTCGGCCATCTGCGCAGCGAGCCTTCGCAGCGTCGCGACATCCGTTTCGTGTGGAGCGGCGACACCGTGGGCCAGGGCTTCGGTATCAACCCTGATATCGGCGGCATGCGCATCTACGAAGCCATGCGTCTACGCCTGCCGGATTTCTTCATCCACAGCGGCGATACCATCTACGCCGACGGGCCGGTGCCCGCCACGGTGACCACCGAGAATGGCCGCGTATGGCGCAACATCACCACCGAAGCCAAGAGCAAGGTGGCGGAAACTCTGGACGAGTACCGCGGCAACTACCGCTACAACCTGATGGATGAAAACGTGCGGCGCTTCAATGCCGAGGTGCCGCAGATCTGGCAGTGGGACGACCACGAGGTGACCAATAACTGGTCACCCAGCAAGCAACTCGACGCGCGCTACCAGAACCGCGACATTCGCCATCTGGTCGGCAACGCGCGTCAGGCGTGGCTCGAGTACGCGCCCATGCGCCTGCAGCGCGCCGACAACGGCGGGCGTATCTACCGCAAGCTCAGCTACGGTCCGATGCTGGATATCTTCGTATTGGACATGCGCAGCTACCGCAGTGGCAACGATGACAATCTGGCGGCCACCCCCGAGGCCCGGACGGCGTTTCTTGGACAGGCGCAACTGGACTGGCTGAAGTCCGGACTCAAAGGGTCGCAGGCTCAATGGAAAGTCATTGCCGCCGATATGCCCATCGGCTTGGGTGTCCCGGATGGAGAAATGAGCCCGGGGGTCGGGCGCTGGGAGGCGATCGCCAATGGCGATGATCGCGCCGCCAAGGGGCGCGAGCTGGAGATCGCCGAGCTGCTCGGCTTCGTGCGCCAGCAAAAAGTTGTCAATACGGTCTGGCTGACTGCCGACGTGCACTACTGCGCCGCGCATCACTACCACCCCGACCGCGCCGCCTTCCAGGACTTCGAACCGTTCTGGGAATTCGTCGCCGGGCCACTGAACGCCGGCAGCTTCGGCCCCAACCCACTGGATGCCACCTTTGGTCCGCAGGTGGTGTTCCAGAAAGCGCCGCCGGCCCAGAACACCTCACCGTTCGCCGGTTTCCAGTTTTTCGGTGAAGTACAGATCGAGGGCCAGAGCGGAGAAATGACCGTGCAACTGCGTGATCTGGATGGCGTGGTGGTGTTCGAGAAGAAGCTGCAGCCGGTTTGACCCAGTGCACCGCACACACAAAGGCAAATTCCGACAGACGCTGATCCGGATTTCACCCCACCCTGCATGAATTAAAGGTGACCTCGACGACCTTGGGCTACGCTTTGTCTGATAACGCCCGCCGCGGCTGGTTGGGCGTTGCGCTGTGCAATCAGCCTGGCGACAACAACCGCGCTAGCAAGCGTGCGAGGGCGAACATGAGTAATTTCGACGAAGGCAGTGGCTCCAAGAACATCAAGAGCTTGACCGAAAGACTTCTGACTTTCCTTCCAACCACGGCCGTGAAAGGCTATCTGCAGGGTGCCAGCTCATTCGACAAGGGCCGCCCTGATTACCCAAGGGAACTAGACAACTGGCTGCGCGAGATCATGCAGATCAAGCCGCACAGCAAATGGGACCCACCCCATACAACGGTGCTCGACCTGGGCTCGGGCACTGGCAAGTTCATTCCGCGGCTGGTCGACATCGGCGCCGAGGTATTCGCGGTGGAACCGGTTGCGGCCATGCGCGAGAAGCTGGAACTCAACTGGGGCGACAAGCCCTACGTGAAAATACTCGAGGGTGCTGCCGAAGAGATCCCGTTGAAGAACGAATCAGTGGATGCGGTGATCTGCGCGCATTCGTTCCACTGGTTCGCCAAACCCGAGGCCATGAAGGAAATCCACCGGGTGCTCAAGCGCGGCGGACGCCTGGGAATGATCTGGAACCTGCGCGATACCCGTGAGGACTGGGTGCGTCAGGTGGCTGACGTGGTCAGCGCAGTGGCCGGTGACAGCCCGCGGTTCTACACCCAAAAGTGGCGCGAAATGTTCCCGCACAAGGGCTTCGCGCATCCGCTGGTGGAAAAGCACTTCACCCATTCTCACACCGGCACGCCGGAAGACGTGATTCTCAACCGGGTGCGCTCCATCAGCTTCATCTCCACCCTCTCCCCTGAACAGCAGGAGCCGATTTTCCAGAAAGTCCGCGAGATCATTGCCACCCACCCCCAGCTCAAGGACAAGCAGGAGATCACCGTGCCCTACGACACCGTGGCCTTTCATACCGTGAAGATTCTCTAGACCCCTCCTGGCCCTCAGCGGGCTCAATGCACTGGCGTAAGCCCGCTTTCCTGAATGGCGAGACGGGCTGCCGGTGTGCTCAGGTACTGCAGCAAGGCAGCGGCCTCTTCAGGGTGGGCGCTGGTACGCGTGACACCACCTGAATACAGGGTCATCTTCTGTACCGCATCGGGAATCAGGCCGACGATGTCGATGCCCGGTACTGCCTTGAGCTCGCTCAACTGCTGGAAACCCAGCTGCACATCGCCTCGAGCGACCACGGCCCCCACGGGTTCGCTGTCCACCAGGCTGCTTTTGTCGCGAAGCTGTTCGGCCAGTTTCATGCGCGGAAACAGCAGGTGCGACAGGTACAGGCCGCTGGTGCTGTTGGAGTAGGCCAGCGAGCGGGCGTCGAGCAGGGTCTTGCGGAAGGCGTCGACACTGCCGATGTCGGGCTTGGCTTCACCCTGGCGGACGGCCATGGCGATGAAAGACTTGCCGACATCCACGCGAGGTTCGCGTTGCACTTCACCCAATTGAATGAGTTTGTTCAACGCGGCGTCTTCGGTGAGCACCAGATCGGCTCGCTCACCGCGCTCCAGCCGGCTGGAGATGGCCATCGGGTTGTCGCCGATGGCAGGCGAAGGCAGCACGGTGACCTTGATGCCGGTGGCTTTTTCGTATTCGACGACGATGGTCTGCATGGCACTGACCACGCCGCCGGACCCGAGCAGGGACAACTGCACCGGTGGTGGCGCCTTCTGTGCGTGGGCGGCGCTGGAGCCGAGCAATACACAAGCCAGCAGTGCGCTGGTGAGCCGTTTGGTCATGACGATATGATCCTGAAAGTGAAGATGAAGTCTGGCCGGTGACTGGCCAGAGGCACAGCGGACGAATGCGGTGATGGTAGACCGCCTCGCGAAGAATGATCAGTTTACGCGCAATCGGCCAAAAGCCAGGATCAGGTTGCCATTTAAAAAGGTGATGTTCGGCAATTGCAACGTAGAGAAACAATTTCAGCCTTCCTGGCTCGAACGACGATAAAGGCACTAACGACATTTTGGCAGGATCTGTGGGGTAACTGTCATTTACCCTTTTACTGTTCAGCTCGATGATGCGTGCTCCAGACTGGAGTCACCCTATGTCCAAGGCCTTGCCCCCCGAACTGCAGATTTTCGACCGCCCTTTGCAAGTCGTCATCCTGCTCTACCCCGGCATCGAGATTCTCGACTTCGCCGGGCCCTACGAAGTGTTCAGTGTTGCCACCCGTGTTGCGCTGCGCGACGGCCTGAGTGAGCATGCTCCATTCGTGGTCAGCACGGTCGCAGCCAGTCGCGAATTGCTCACTGCCCGCTACGAGCTGCGAGTGCAGCCCGACGCCCAGTTCGATGAAGAACTGCACTGCGATGTGCTGATCGTGCCGGGGGGCGTGATCGACCAACCCGTCAACGACGCGAATACGCTCGCCTGGCTACGTCGGATGGCAGCGACGACAGGATTGCTCACCTCGGTGTGCAGCGGCGCGTTGATCCTGGCCAAGGCGGGGTTGCTGGAGGGGCAGAGCGTCACCACCCATTGGGCCGATATCCAGGAGCTGCGCGACAGCTACCCGGACCTCGATGTGCGGGAGAATGTGCCCTATGTCGACGCTGGCAGCGTGGTCACCAGTGCCGGGATTTCGGCCGGCATCGACATGAGCCTGCACCTGGTGGCACGCCTGCTCGGTGCCGATGCGGCGCGTATCACCGCCCGCCAGATGCAGTATGAATGGCACGACACGCCAGGCTAGAACCTCAGCCCTTGTCGGCCCGGAACATCTGGCGAATGCCACGCACGGCCTGCCGAATGCGATCCTGGTTTTCGATCAGCGCAAAGCGTACGTGGTCATCGCCATAGTCACCGAAGCCGATGCCGGGCGAGACGCAGACCTTGGCTTCGGCCAGCAGCTTCTTGGCGAACTCGAGCGAGCCCATATGCGCATAGGCCTCGGGAATCTTGGCCCAGACGTACATCGAGGCCTTGGGGTTCTCGACCATCCAGCCCAGTTCGTGCAAGCCTTTGACCAGCACGTTGCGGCGTTGACGGTACTGCTCGGCGATGTCCTTCACACACTGCTGATCACCTTCGAGCGCAGCGATGGCTGCGACCTGCAACGGGGTGAACGTGCCGTAGTCGTGGTAGCTCTTGATGCGTGCCAAAGCATTGACCAGCTCGGGATTGCCGACCATGAAGCCGATTCGCCATCCGGCCATGTTGTAGCTTTTGGACAGCGTGAAGAACTCGACGGCAATGTCCTTGGCGCCAGGCACCTGCATGATCGAAGGGGCTTTCCAGCCGTCGTAGACGATATCGGCATAGGCCAGGTCGTGCACCACCAACACGTCGTAGCGCTTGGCGAGGGCCACCACCCGCTCGAAGAAATCCAGCTCCACACACTGTGCGGTCGGGTTGGACGGGAAGCCCAGAATCATCATCTTCGGCTTGGGAATGGATTCGCGGATCGCCCGCTCCAGCTCGTTGAAGAAGTCCACACCCGGCACCAGCGGGACCGAGCGCACCTGGGCGCCGGCGATCACCGCACCGTAGATATGGATCGGGTAGCTGGGATTGGGCACCAGTACGGTATCACCCTGATCGAGCGTGGCCAGCATCAGGTGCGCCAGGCCCTCTTTCGAGCCAATGGTAACGATGGCTTCGTCTTCAGGGTCGATATCGACCTGATAGCGGTCCTTGTACCAGCGCGAAATGGCCCGGCGCAGCCGCGGTATACCGCGGGAGGTGGAGTAGCCATGAGTGTCTTCGCGCTGGGCAACGGTCACCAGCTTGTCGACGATATGGGGTGGCGTGGCGCCGTCGGGATTGCCCATGCTCAGGTCGATGATGTCTTCGCCGCGCCGACGCGCAGCCATCTTCAACTCGGCGGTGATATTGAACACATAGGGGGGGAGACGATCGATGCGCGCAAAGCGGCGCGGGCGAACAGGTTCGGCCATGACTTCCTCGGATACGTAAGCGCCCGGAACCGTCCGAGCGACGTTGGCCACTGCGGTGGCCAGTCCGAAAGATAAAGGGGCCGGGGTGGAGATGTAAAGCGCAATATGCGGCGCGCGCCCCATCTGTGGGAGCGGGCTCTGCCCGCGAAGGCCGCACTGCGGACCCAACCTTTGCCCCAAAAAAAAGCCCCGGAACTGTTCGGTCCGGGGCGTTTTTATCGCTGCAGCAGGATCAGTGCGCGTAGGTCAGCAAGAGCTCGCCCGGCGCCTTGAAATCCAGGGACATCATCACGCTCAGGGCGGTGATGGTGAAGATCGAGAACACGAACAGCTTGCGCGCCCAGACCTTGTCATCCACCGCCTTGTAGCCCGTCCAGGCCATGTACAACCAGTACATGCCCATGGCAGCGGCGACTGCAAGGTAGCTCATGCCGGCATAGCCACCCAGGGTCAGCATCAGCGTCGCCAGAAGGAAAGCCAGGATGTAGATAAGGATGTGCTTCTTCGCCACCACGATACCGCGCTTGACCGGGAGTACCGGAATCGAAGCCGCCAGGTAATCGTTGAAGCGGAAGATCGCGATCGCGTACGAATGGGGCATCTGCCACAGGCTGAACATCACCAGCAACGTCAATGCCGCCAGATCGAAGCTGTTGCTCACCGCCACGTAACCGATCACCGGAGGCATGGCACCGGACAGGCTGCCCACCAGGGTGCCGTGCACCGACTTGCGCTTCAGATAGAGGCTATAGAAGCCCACGTAAATAACGAAGCCGATCAAGCCAAACAGGGCAGCCAGCGGGTTGGCCAATGCGTACAGCATGACCATCCCGGCAACCCCCAGCAGCGTGGCGAAGGCCAGTGCGACCTTCACCGAAATCTGCCCCTGAACCAGCGCGCGATTCTTGGTGCGCTCCATCTTCACGTCGATGTCACGGTCGATGCAATTGTTGAATGCACAGCCCGATGCAACGACCAGCGATGTACCGATCACCGTGGCCAGGAACAGCCCGATGTCGACATGACCTTGAGAGGCCAGGAAGAACCCACCTGCCACAGAAAGCACGTTACCGAAAATGATCCCCGGTTTGGTGATTTGGATAAAGTGCTTTACGGACATGTCCGGGTTCCTTACTTCGCCATCATGAAGTGATGGATGCTGAACATGATCCACAGCGACAGGCCAACCAGGAACGCGATGATCAACGCCGAGAACACGAAGGCGATCACGTTCCAGCGCTGTTCGGACGTGCGGTCCAGGTGCAGGAAGTACACCAAGTGAACCAGCACCTGAATCACCGCGAAGATCATCACGATCCACAGGGTGGCTTCCTTGGACATGCTCGGAAACATCACCAGGCCGAACGGAATCGCGGTCAGGATGACCGACAGCACGAAACCGATCATGTAAGACTTGTAGCTACCGTGGCTGCTACCGGCCGAAGTGGTATGAGGGTTTGCCATTTACAGAGCTCCCATCAGATAGACGACGGTGAACACGCAGATCCAGACCACGTCCAGGAAGTGCCAGAACAGGCTGAGGCAGCTCATGCGCGTGTTATTGGTTGCGGTCAGGCCTTTGGATTTGACCTGGGCGATCAGCACCGCCATCCAGATCAAGCCGCTGGTCACGTGCAGGCCGTGGGTACCGACCAGGGTGAAAAACCCGGTCAGGAAGCCGCTGCGCTGCGGGCCGAAGCCCTCTTCGATCAGCTTGTGGAACTCGTAGATCTCCATCGCGATGAAGCCTGCGCCCAGCAGGAAAGTGACGAACAGCCACTTCATCACACCGCTTTTGTCGTTGCTGTGCAGCGCCAGCATGGCGAAGCCATAGGTAATGGAGCTGAACAGCAGCAGTGCGGTTTCGGCTGCCACGAAGGGCAACTCGAAGATGTCGTGGCCCGAGGGGCCACCGGCAACGTTGTTAACCAGTACTGCATAGGCGGCGAAGATCGACGCGAACAGGATGCAGTCGGTCATCAGGTAGATCCAGAAACCGAAGACAGTCATGCCCCCGGAATCGTGATGATCGTGATCGTCGTGACCGTGCTCGTGCTCGTGAGCCACTTCCGCGTTTAAGGTTGCGTTAGACATTGTTTAAGCCTTCTCCACCGTGGAGTTCAGACGAGAATCAACTCGTGCGGCGTTTGCCAGGCGAGCCATGCGTTCACCTTCGATACGTGCGACTTCTTCAGCCGGTACGTAGTAGTCGATGTCATCGTCATAGCTGCGCACGATCAAAGTGATGACCATGCCGGCCAGACCGATCGCAGCCGCCCACCAGATGTGCCAGATGGCAGCGAAGCCCAGGATCAGACCGAAGAACGACATCAGCACGCCCATACCGGTGTTGCGCGGCATGTGGATCTGTTTGTAGTCCGCAGCGTTGGCAGTGGCTTCACCACGTTCCTTCATGCCCCAGTAAGCGTCCAGATCGGAAACCACTGGTTGCTCGGCGAAGTTGTAGAACGGTGGTGGCGACGAAGTCGACCACTCCAGAGTACGGCCATCCCATGGGTCGCCCGAGACGTCCTGGTTCAGATGACGGTCGCGGATCGAGACATAGAGTTGCAGCAGCATGAAGCCGATACCGGCAGCCACGAACAGCGCGCCGACGAAAGCCACGTACAGCCACGGCGTCCAGTCTGGGTTGTCGGTGTGGTTCAGGCGACGGGTCATGCCCATGAAGCCCAGCACGTACAGCGGCATGAACGCGAGGTAGAAACCTACCAGCCAGCACCAGAAAGAGTACTTGCCCAGGCGCTCGTTGAGCTTGAAGCCGAAGGCTTTCGGGAACCAGAAGGTGAAGCCGGCCAGGTAACCGAATACCGCACCGCCGATGATCACGTTATGGAAGTGAGCGATCAGGAACAGACTGTTGTGCAGCACGAAGTCAGCACCAGGCACCGCCAGCAGAACGCCGGTCATGCCGCCGATGCTGAAGGTCACGATGAAGCCTATGGTCCACAGCATCGGAGTGGTGAACTCGATGCGGCCGCGGTACATGGTGAACAGCCAGGTGAAGATCTTCACACCCGTCGGGATCGCGATCACCATCGTCATGATGCCGAAGAAGGCGTTGACGTTGGCACCCGAACCCATGGTGAAGAAGTGGTGCAGCCAGACGATGAACGACAGCACGGTGATGGCGATGGTTGCCCATACCAGAGACACGTAACCGAACAGGCGCTTGCGACAGAACGTTGAAGTGACTTCCGAGAACACACCGAATGCCGGCAGGATAAGGATGTACACCTCGGGGTGACCCCAGGCCCAGAACAGGTTGACGTACATCATCGGGTTCCCACCAAGCTCGTTGGTGAAGAAGTGGAAGCCCAGATAACGGTCAAGCGTCAGCATGAACAGTACGGCGGTGAGGATCGGGAACGATGCAGCGATCAGTACAGCGGTGCACAGGCAGTTCCAGGTGAACACCGGCATTTTCATCAGGGTCATGCCGGGCGCACGCATCTTCAAAATGGTGACGATGAAGTTGACGCCCGTCAGCAATGTACCCAGACCGGATATCTGCAATGCCCAGATATAGTAGTCGACACCGACTCCGGGACTGTATTGGATGCCCGCAAGCGGTGGATACGCGACCCAACCCGTCTTGCCGAACTCGCCGACCCCCAGGGAGATGTTGACCAGCAGCGCGCCGACCACGAACAGCCAGAAGCTGACCGAGTTCAGGAACGGAAAGGCCACGTCGCGTGCGCCGATCTGCAGCGGCACGACGATGTTCATCAGACCGATCATGAATGGCATGGCCATGAAGATGATCATGATCACACCGTGAGCGGTGAAGATCTGGTCATAGTGCTCAGGCGGCAGGAAGCCCGTCGAGCCAGCAGTGGCCACAGCCTGTTGCGAGCGCATCATGATGGCGTCGGCAAAGCCCCGCAACAGCATGACCAGGGCAACGGCAATGTACATGACGCCGATTTTCTTGTGGTCGACCGACGTGAACCACTCGGTCCACAGGTACGTCCACTTCTTGTGATAGGTGATCAGACCGAACACCACCGCCCCGAGCAGCGCAACGACGGCAAGTGTCACCATCACTATCGGCTCGTGGAAGGGCACCGCTTCCAGACTAAGTTTACCGAACATCTTTTACTCCTCTGCCCCAGCAGCTGAATTCTTGCCCATGTCCATCCCTTCGTTCGAGGCCTGTTTCCCCTCGTGGCTGACGCCTTTGCCTGGGTTCATCCCTTCATACTTGTCGATGATGGTCTGGAACAGGTTCGGAACGTACGAGGAATACAGCTCGACCGGGTTTTTCTCGCTAGGTTTGGCCAGCGCTTCGTAGGTAGCTGCATCGAGCTGCTTAGGTGCGCTCTTCACTTCACTGACCCACGCATCGAAATCGGCCTGGGTCGTAGCGACTGCTTTGAACTTCATGCCGGTGAAACCTGCACCGCTGTAGTTCGCGGAAATGCCGTCGAACTCGCCATTTTCATTGGCGATCAGGTGCAGCTGCGTCTGCATGCCGGCCATCGCGTAGATCTGGCCGCCCAGCTGCGGAATGAAGAACGAGTTCATGACCGAGTCGGAAGTGATGCGGAAGTTGACCGGTACATTCGCCGGGAAGACGATCTTGTTGACCGTGGCGATGCCTTGCTCCGGATAGATGAACAGCCACTTCCAGTCCAGCGCCACGACCTGGATGGTGACCGGCTTGTGCTCGGATTCCAGCGGACGGTAAGGATCGAGGTGATGAGTCGACACATAGGTCACGTAACCCAGCGCGATGATGATCAGCAACGGGATGCCCCACACCACCAGTTCGATCTTGGTGGAGTGCGCCCATTCAGGCGTGTAGGTCGCTTCCTTGTTGGAGGCACGGTACTTCCAGGCGAACGCGAGTGCCATGACGATGACCGGGATCACCACCAGCAACATCAGCCCGGTGGCGATGTAGATCAGGTTGCGTTCGTCGATGCCCACCTGCCCTTTCGAGTCGATCAGGGTCCACTTGCACCCGCCGAGAAAAAGCATGCCTAAAAAGGGCAGTATGCCAAACAGTCTGGGGTAACGCTTTTTACTCATCTCACGACCTCTAGAGCAGCTTGCTTCAATGCAATTGTGTTTTGGTAGCCAACACTTCGACCTGCCAAGCGCCAGCATTTATATCGGGATTGAATACGGACATGCCAGGCTCGCAGTTGCTGCGGGGTGACAAGACCGGTCTGGAGCGGTGCAGCTGTCATGACGTGCGCAGCCCGAAGGGGTTGCAGACTCTTTCCCTTGAGTGCACGGACCACCCAAGGGTTCAGCCAGGCAGTGCCAACGGTACGAAAAGTGCCTGTCATTGGTGCATGCGAGCACCTGACCTGCCCTTTTTGAGGCACTGACCTACTGAAATTTCCGCGATTGTAGTGAGCCTATTACCCATTGACTACGACTAATCCAGCAACAGGTATTTCCAAATTATGCAACAATCCGACGCACTTTCAAAGCCTTGCGACACGATGTCGCACCCTTGAAAACCCTTGCAAAGGCCCGTATTTACAAGGTCTTCGCAAATTCAAGGGCGGCACGTTGCCACACTTGCGCCATGACACCTGGAGCGTAGGATCGCATTCCGGCACGAATAATGACCGGCGCAGGTGCCTTGGCGACTCAGCGGCGGGTCCGATTGCGATAGATGCCCAGAGGTACAAGAATAGCCGTCATCACGAAAGCTACCAGCGCCCATTGCGCGAGGGACAGGCCCAATACCGGTGGATAGGGCGTGGAGCAGAACCCCTGCACCTGGAACACGCTGGGCATCAGATTGGCCAGAGGCAGGCCGTCGACAATGGGTTGCAATGTGTCGATGCCGCAGCTGACCGCTGGATTGGCCAGCACCCACGCATGGCGGCCGGCGGCTGCGATGCCACCCACTGCACTGAGCACCACCAGCCCTTCGCACACGGTCACGCCGGTACGGCCACGCATCGCTGCGCCAATGAACGCGAACAAGGCGATGAACAACAGGGCGTAGCGCTGCAGGATGCACAGCGGACAAGGCGCCTCGCCCAACACGATCTGCATGTACAGCGCGCCGCCGATCAGGGCCAGGCAGATCACCCCCAGCAGCACCAGGAAACGGCGTTCGCGGTTGAGGCGCAAGTTGACTTCGTTCATTGCAGCTTTCCCTTCACAGGCCAAAACGGGCGGGTTTTCGATGGGCGCCAGTCTACACGCTGACTCGTGCGCTCGACTGTAGGAAAACTCCGTTAATAGGGTGTAACCAGAGATTTCTGCGAGCATTGCTAAAGTAATGCTCTCGCGATTAAACCGGCGTTAACACGCTGCTCGCGGCCTGGCGACGATCGCGTTAAAGCCTGCGCACGTCGAGTCGATACATAGGCAACGCACTCGTTGGGCCGGCTGTTGGTGGCCCTGCATCGGTTTCATCAAGAAGGTTCACATGGCATCCCAGAACGCCCGCGCAGATTCCCTTTCGCTGTTGCTGTTCACCTTGCGCAGCGGCAAGTTGATGGCCATCAACCTGCTCAAGGTCAGCGAGATCATCCCCTGCCCTGCCCTGACCCGGCTCCCTGAAGCGCACCCGCACGTCAAGGGTGTGGCAACCCTGCGTGGCCAGGCGTTGTCCGTCATCGACCTGAGCCGGGCGATCGGTGAGCAGCCCTTGCTCGATCCTTCCGGCGGCTGCCTGATCGTCACCGACGTCAGCCGCTCCAAGCAAGGCCTGCACGTGCAGGCGGTCAGCCGGATCGTTCATTGCCTGAGCACCGATATCCGCCCGCCTCCCTACGGCTCTGGCACCAAATCGTTCATCACTGGCGTTACCCAGGTGGACGGTGCCTTGGTGCAGGTGCTGGATATCGAGAAAGTCATCCACGGTATCGCCCCGGCGCGGCTGCAGGGCGACGCGCAGCGCTTGAGCGATGCCGACGCGCGCTGCCTGGCCAACGCCAACATTCTGGTCGTGGATGACAGCCATGTGGCGCTGCAGCAGTCGCTCATCACCCTGCGCACCCTGGGCATCGAATGCCGCACTGCGCGCAGCGCCCGCGAGGCGATCGATTGCCTGCTGGAGCTGCAGGGCACCGATGCGCAGATCAATGTGCTGGTGTCGGATATCGAGATGTCGGAAATGGACGGCTATGCGCTGACCCGCACGTTGCGCGACACGCCCGACTTCAAGGACCTCTATGTCCTGTTGCATACCTCGCTGGACAGTACGATGAACAGCGAGAAGGCGCGCCTGGCCGGTGCCAATGCGGTGCTGACCAAGTTTTCTTCTCCGGAACTCACAGGCTGCCTGATCACCGCAGCGCGTTTCGTCGCGGAACGGGCACACTGAAACAGCCTTGGCCTGGCGCAGGCCGTGCATCCGGGTACGCGGATGAACAGCACTTGGGCATAATGGCGGTCCGTTCACAAGGCGCAGGAGCCACGACCATGAAAATCTACCTGACCCTGTTGCTTGCACTTGGCGGCGCCAGCACCCACGCCATGGCATCGACCGACCAGGCCTGGGCCGAACACGACAAGCGCGTCGCCAGTGCCTGCCTGAAAGCCACCACACTGAAACAGGCCCGGGTGGCCAGTGCTCCCGCCGAGTTCGAAGACCGCGTGGGCTACACCGCAGTACTGGTTCAAGGCCGCTATCCGCAGGCGCACATGAAGAACCAGCCGGGCGCGGAGCTTTGCCTGTACCACAAACAGAGCCGCAAGGCGTTCGTGACCCAATGGGACTCGGTTCAAGGCAAGTAGCGTCACAGCAGGATGAATGCGTAGAGAATACTGATGAACGGCATGTTGCCGGCTTTCTCGTCGAGGGCCTCCAGGGCCGCGAACTTGAGCATGAACGACACGACCACCAGCACTCTCACCCACGGCACGCGCGTCGACAGCAGCAACAGCATGCCCAGGGCAAGGGCGAATTGAAACGCGCAGCATTTGATCGCCGCCGGCAGCGTGCTGACGTACAGCAACGCCAGCATCACGGGAATCAGACTCGCCAGCAGCAATCCTTTGCCATACTTCACACAGTCCATAACGATCACTGGCCTTCCTTCACTTATCGACTTGTTGTAAGGAAGAAAGTCTCTGGTGATCAACTGGGCGGCGCTATAGGTCTATTCAGCGCACCTTGTAGGAAAAGCCTGATAGACACTGCTGGCGTATTTCCTCTGTAGCAAACGATTTTTCCCCTTTCCGAATCAGCAGTGCGCCGCAGGCATACGCGGTCCAAGACCCATCGTCCAGGGGCTTGGGCTTGGCAAGGCGGCGCGACTAGGGTCAAACTGCCAGCTCTTCCCCCCGCCGGTGTCCGATACGCATGCGCATAGCCATCCGACCGCTGTTACTGGCAGGCCTGCTGCTTGTCATCGTGTCTGGCGCAGCCTGGCTGCTGCTCAATCGCATTGCAGCGAACAAGCCGGCGCCGGCAATGGCCATCCCAGTGCGCGTAGTCAGCGTGGTGCAGGCCGATGTGCCGCGTTATCTCACCGGTATCGGCTCGGTGCTTTCCCTGCACAGCGTGACGGTGCGCGCCCAGGTCGATGGGATTCTGGCGCAGGTAGCCGTGAAGGAAGGCCAGTGGGTGAACAAGGGCGATGCGCTGGCCAGCATCGACGATCGTGCCATTCGCGCCAGCCTTGCCCAAGCGCGGGCCCAAGCCAGTCAGAGCCAGGCGCAGTTGCAGGTGGCAGGCGTCAATCTGCGCCGCTACAAGGACCTGAGCCGCGACAACGGTATTTCGCGTCAGTCGCTCGACGAACAACAAGCCCTGTTCGACCAGCTCACCGCCACCCTGCAAGGCAACCAGGCCGCCATCGCTGCCGCTCAGGTGCAGTTGTCCTACACCCAGATTCATTCTCCGGTGACCGGCCGAGTCGGTATCCGCCGTGTGGATCCGGGCAACTTCCTGCGTGTCAGCGATGCCGAAGGCTTGTTCACGGTGACCCAGATCGACCCCATCGCCGTGGAATTCTCGCTGCCGCAGCAGGAGCTGGCGACGTTGCAGTCCTTGCTCGACCGGCCGCAGCCGGCAGTGGTGCGCGCCTACGTCGATGGCGATACCGAAACGGGCAAGCTGGTCGGCGAGGGTCATCTGACGCTGCTCGACAATCAGATTGCCGCAAGCACCGGGACCATCCGCGCCAAGGCCGAGTTTCACAACGGCCGACACACCCTGTGGCCCGGCCAACTGGTCAGTGTCGGCTTGCAGGTCGGCGTCGAACGCAACGCCCTGGTGGTACCGTTGGCCGTGGTGCAGCGCGGTATCGAGGGCCATTACGTGTACCGCGTGACGGACGCCAAGGTCGAACAGGTTCCCGTGCAGGTGCGCTACCAGACCTCGACCCAAAGCTTGATAGACGGCGTGGCCGCAGGTGACGTGCTGGTCAGTGACGGGCAATCGCGGCTGAGGCCTGGAGCCCGGGTACAGGTGCTCGAGCCACCGGCAGACAACGCAGCGACCCTGCGATGAGCAACGGGCGCTCGATCAGCGCCTGGTGCATCGACCATCCGGTCGCCACCATCCTGTTGACCCTGGCGCTGGTGTTGCTCGGTGGCCTGGCTTTCACCCGGCTGGCGATCGCGCCACTGCCCGAAGCGGACTTCCCGACCATCCAGGTCAACGCGCAACTGCCCGGCGCCAGTCCGCAGACCATGGCCTCTTCGGTGGCCACGCCGCTGGAAGTGCAATTCAGCGCCATTCCCGGCATGACCCAGATGACTTCCAGCAGCGCCCTGGGCTCGACCAACCTGATCCTGCAGTTCAGCCTGAGCAAAAGCATCGACACCGCCGCCCAGGAGGTCCAGGCGGCGATCAACACGGCCGCCGGGCGCTTGCCGCAGGACATGCCCAACCTGCCGACCTGGCGCAAGGTCAATCCGGGTGACAGCCCGGTGCTGATCCTCAGCGTCAGCTCGGCGCAAATGCCCACTCACGTGTTGAGCGACTACACCGAAACCCTGCTGGCCAGGCAACTGAGCCAGATCGAGGGCGTTGGCCAGGTCTACATCACTGGCCAGCAACGCCCGGCGATCCGTGTCCAGGCTGCCCCCGAGCGCCTGGCCGCATTGCAACTGACGCTCGCCGACCTGCGCGGTGCTATTCAGCAGACCAGCCTGAACCTGGCCAAGGGCGCTTTGTACGGTGACACCAGCATGTCGACCTTGGCCACCAACGACCAGCTCTTCGAAGCCCCCGAATACGCACAGTTGGTGGTGGCATACCGGAATGGCGCACCGGTACAACTCAAGGATGTCGCGACCGTGATCAAGGGTGCGGAGAACGCCTATGTGCAATCCTGGTCCGGTGATCAGCCAGGATTGAACCTGACGATCTTCCGCCAGCCCGGTGCGAACATCGTCGACACGGTCGACCGCATACTGGCCGCCATGCCACGCCTGCAGGAGATGCTGCCGGCAAGCGTGGATGTCACCGTACTCAACGACCGCACCCAGACCATTCGTGCATCACTGCACGAAGTCGAACTGACGCTGCTGATCGCCGTGCTGCTGGTGGTGGCCGTCATGGCGCTGTTCCTGCGCCAGTTGTCGGCCACGCTGATCGTGTCCAGCGTGCTGGGCGTTTCGCTGATCGCAACCTTCGCCGCTATGTACCTGATGGGTTTCAGCCTGAACAACCTGACCCTGGTGGCCATCGTCATCAGTGTCGGTTTCGTGGTCGACGACGCAATCGTGGTGGTGGAGAACATCCATCGCCATCTGGAGGCCGGTGATGGCATGCGTGAAGCGGCGATCAAGGGCGCCAGCGAGATCAGCTTCACGGTGGTCTCGATCAGCTTTTCGCTGATTGCCGCGTTCATTCCGCTGCTGTTCATGGGCGGCGTGGTCGGCCGGCTGTTCAAGGAGTTCGCGCTGACGGCCACCTCTACCATCCTCATTTCGGTGGTGGTTTCCCTGACCCTGGCACCGACGCTGTGCGCGCTGTTCATGCGCCGACCCGCACACGCCGCACGCGCAGGCTTCAGTGAGCGCCTGCTGGCCTGGTACGACAAGGGTCTGATCCGCGCACTGGCTCACCAGGGCATCACCCTAGCCGTGTTCGGCTTGACCGTTGCCTTGTCGGTGGCGGGCTACGTGCTCATCCCCAAGGGTTTTTTCCCGGTGCAGGACACCGGCTTCGTCCTCGGCACGACCGAAGCGGCCGCCGACATTTCCTACAAAGACATGCAGGAAAAACACCTTGCCCTGGCCCGTATCGTCGGTGCAGATCCAGCGGTCAGGGCCTATTCCCACGCCGTGGGCGTAACCGGCAGCAACCAGACCATCGCCACCGGGCGATTCTGGATCGGCCTCAAGGAACAGAGCGAACGCGACGTGTCGGCCAGCGCATTCATCGACCGCTTGCGGCCCCAGCTCGCCCAGGTGCCTGGCGTGGTGCTTTACCTGCGCGCCGGACAGGACATCAACCTGAGCGCCGGGCCAAGCCGCAGCCAGTACCAGTACGTGCTCAAGAGCAACGACGGGCCGAGCCTGAACCTGTGGACCGAGCGCCTGACCGAACGACTGCGCGCCAACCCGGCCTTTCGCGATCTGTCCAACGACCTGCAGTTGGGCGGCAGTGTGACCCACATCAGCATCGATCGGGTGGCGGCGTCGCGTTTCGGCCTGACCACCAGCGACATCGACCAGGCGCTGTACGATGCATTCGGTCAACGCCAGATCAACGAATTCCAGACCGAGACCAACCAGTACAAAGTCATCCTCGAACTCAAGACGGACCAGCGCGGCAAGGCGCAGAGCCTGCAGTACTTCTATTTGCGCTCTCCGCTGACCAACGAAATGGTGCCGCTGTCGGCCGTGGCCAAAGTCGAGGCGCCCACTCAGGGCCCGCTGTCGATCAGCCACGACGGCCTGTTTCCGGCGGCCAACCTGTCGTTCAATCTGGCGCCCGGCGTGGCCTTGGGCGAAGCCGTGGTCCTGCTTGAACGCACGCAAGCCGAATTGGCCATGCCCACCTCCATCGCCGGCAGCTTCCAAGGCGCTGCCCAGGCTTTCCAGAGTTCGCTGGCCAGCCAGCCCTGGCTGATTCTGGCCGCACTGGTGGCGGTCTACATCATTCTGGGCGTGCTGTACGAAAGCTTCGTTCACCCACTGACAATTATCTCGACCCTGCCATCGGCTGGGCTGGGCGCCTTGTTGCTGCTATGGCTATGGGGGCAGGATTTTTCCATCATGGGCCTGATCGGCCTGGTCTTGCTGATCGGTATCGTCAAGAAGAACGGCATTCTGATGATCGACTTCGCCCTGCATGCGCAGCGCATCGAAGGCCTGGACGCGCGCGAAGCGATTCACAAGGCCTGCCTGACGCGCTTCCGCCCGATCATCATGACCACACTGGCGGCACTGCTGGGCGCGTTACCTCTGATGTTCGGCTATGGCGCCGGCGCGGAACTGCGCCAGCCGCTGGGCATCGCTGTGGTGGGAGGCCTGCTGATCAGCCAGATGCTGACGCTGTTCACCACTCCAGTGATCTATCTGCAGTTGGAGCGGTTGTTCCATCGCACCGACGGGTCCAGAACGCCCGCATTGCCGGCCAGCCACTGAACGTCGACCATGGAAAAACCATGAAAAAACGCCCGATGCGGGCGTTTTTTTTACAGCGACAGCGTGACTGCTCAGCTGCTGGCGCGAGCTATGTTGCGCAGGGCTTTGACCTGATCGTGATTGCGTTGCACACCGGCAAGCTGACGCTCGACGATGGTGAAGATGTTGGCAGGCAGCGCCTCGGTCAAGGCTTCCTTGTAGGCTTTCAAAGCCACATCTTCGCCGCGTTCGGCTTCGTTCAGCACCGCTTCTTCATCCTTGCCGGTGAAGATCGATTTGACGTCGACCCAGCGACGATGCAGATCACCGCTCACGCTGGTGGAGTCTTCCGGAGTACCACCCAGTGCGATGACCTCGGCCTGCAGTTCACCGGCCGCTTCGGCGCATTCCTGCGAATGTTTGGTGAACAACGCCTTGAGTTCGGGATTCTTGATGTCTTCGGCACAGGTCTTGAAGCCTTCCTCGCCGTCCTTGCAGGTCTCGATAAGCTTGTTCAGGATGGAAACAACCGTCTTGGCAGAATCATTCATCTTTTTGAATTCCTGTGAAAATCGGAAACCGCGTTGGGATGCTGTCGATATAGCAGCCTTCGTGCCAGCTTTAATTTCAGAGAAAAAGTATGTATATCAAACAGTTAGCGCGACCTGTGATTTTCCGAAGCTGTCTTTATGCATGATGGACGGCTTTGGAACCGTGCAGAATGCATGTAACCTTGCCCCAAGCCGTTCTCGCAGACCCACACCCTTGTGAATATTCAGTCATGAATCCTGAAAAACTCGAATCGTTAGTGACGTTTGCAATGCCCTTCGGCAAGTACAAGGGCCGGGTGATTGCCGACCTGCCAGGGCACTACCTGAACTGGTTTGCCCGCGAAGGCTTCCCCAAGGGGGCACTTGGCGGCTTGCTGGCGCTGATGCAGGAAATCGATCACAACGGCCTGTCCGATCTGCTCGATCCGTTGCGGGTCAAACATGGCAAGCCACGCATTGCCGATGGCCGCTGAAGCGCCTGGCAACTTTTGTCCAGGCAAAAAAAAGTGCGCCGACCAAGCGCACTGAAAGACAACCGTGAAGCGCCTAACGAAGTCGAATCAGTCGAGCAAAGCCAGCGCCTGGGCGCTGCACTCCTGAATACGTGCCCAATCGCGGTTTTCAATCCACTGGCTGTCGAGCATCCATGAGCCGCCCACGCACATCACATTGGATTGAGCCATGTAGCTGTTGATATTGCCCGGGCCGACACCGCCCGTAGGGCAGAAACGCACCTCCGGGAAAGGGCCGCCGAGCGCCTTGATGGCAGCTACGCCACCGCTTACCTCGGCCGGAAACAACTTGAAGCGTCGATAGCCCAGTGCATAACCCATCATCAGTTCGGACGGACTGCTGATGCCTGGCAGCAATGGCAACGAGCTTTCCACACCGGCCTCGAGCATGTCCTGGGTCACGCCGGGAGTGACGGTGAACTGCGAACCGGCCTGCTCCGTTGCGGCGAGCATTTCGCGGGTCAGCACCGTGCCAGCGCCGACAAGCAGTTCAGGGCGTTGCTCGCGCAGCACTTGAATCGCCCTGAGCCCCAAGGCCGAGCGCAGGGTCACTTCCAGCACAGTCAGGCCGCCGGCCGCCAAAGCATCGGCCAGCGGCAGAATGTCTTCTTCACGGGCAATGGTAATGACCGGCAGAATTCGCGCACGCGCCGCCAGGGCGTCGATCCGGGCAACCTTGTCGACCATGCGTTGCTGTTGTTCGGTGGTGATCATAGCGGCGGTTCCTTGATTCATTGACACCAGTAGATATCCAGCGCGGAGTGCAGGAAGGCGCGGATAGGCATCTGCGCCACGTCATCGCCGGCCAGTGCAGTGCGCAGCGTGGTCAACTTGCTTTCGCCCTGCACCGACAGCACCTTGAAGCGGGCCGAGGCCAGCAACGCACGGCTCATGCTCAGGCGTTGATGCGGCACGCTCGGCGCCAGCATCGGCCAGCAGCGGCGCTCGCTGTCCAGCGCCAGAGCCTGTTCGAGGTTGGGACTATCGGGAAACAACGAAGCGGTGTGCCCGTCATCACCCATGCCCAGTACCAGCACGTCGATCGGCGGCAATTGGCCGAGCAGATCATCGGCAACTGCGGCGGCCTCCTCCTGGCTGGACGTGGTGTGGTACAGGCTGACGAAACGAGCCTGCTCGACCGCGCCGACCAACAGGTGACGCTTGAGCAGACCGGCGTTGCTGTCGGCATGCTCGATGGGCACCCAACGCTCATCGGCCAGGGAAATCACTACCCGTGACCAATCCAGGCTCTGGCGCGCCAGGCACTGCAGAAAAGCCACTGGGCTGCGCCCGCCGGAAACCACCAGGGTTGCCACGTTCTGCCGCTCGATCGCTTCGCGCAGTTGCTCGGCGACCTTGCCGGCCAGTGCTTCGGCCAACAGCGGCGCGCTCACGCAGTCATGAACCTTCACCCCCTCGGGGAACTGCAAATCAGATATCGCCATACCAGGATCTCCCATCGCGTGTGATCAGGGCAATCGAGCTCATCGGCCCCCATGAGCCCGCCGCGTACGGCTTGGGAGCATCGCCGGATTTTTTCCAGCCGGCGATGAGCTGATCGCACCATGTCCACGCATATTCAATTTCATCTTTACGGACAAACAGGTTCTGATTGCCCTGCATCACTTCCAGCAGCAATCGCTCGTACGCATCTGGAATACGCGCACTGCGATAGGTGTCGGAAAAATTCAGTTGCAGCGGCCCGCTGCGCAGTTGCATGCCTTTGTCCAGGCCTTGCTCTTTGGTCATCACGCGCAGCGATATGCCTTCGTCCGGTTGCAGGCGGATGATCAGCTTGTTGCTGATCTGCAGGCGCTGCTCGGGCGCGAAGATATAGTGCGGCGGTTCCTTGAAATGGATGACGATCTGCGACAGCTTCTGCGGCATGCGCTTGCCAGTGCGCAGGTAGAACGGCACGCCGGCCCAACGCCAGTTGCGGATATCGGCACGCAGCGCGACGAAGGTCTCGGTATCGCTCTGGGTGTTGGAGTTTTCTTCTTCCAGGTAACCCGGCACCGGACGGCCTTCGCTGTAGCCCGCGATGTACTGGCCACGCACGACCTGCTGGGTCAAGCCGTCGGCGGTGAATGGTGCGAGCGCCTTGAGCACCTTGACCTTCTCGTCGCGAATGCTGTCGGCGGACAGGTCGGCCGGTGGGTCCATGGCGATCAGGCAGAGCAGCTGCAACAGGTGGTTCTGGATCATGTCGCGCAGCTGGCCGGCCTGGTCGAAGTAACCCCAGCGCCCTTCGATACCCACTTTTTCCGCCACGGTGATTTCAACGTGGGAAATGTAGTTCTGGTTCCACTGGGTTTCGAACAGGCTGTTGGCGAAGCGCAGGGCAATGAGGTTCTGCACCGTCTCCTTGCCCAGATAATGGTCGATGCGGTAGACCCGGTTTTCCGGGAAATACTGCGCGACGGCGTCGTTGACCCGGCGCGAGGATTCCAGGTCGTGGCCGATCGGCTTTTCCAGTACGGCGCGGGTGCGCTCGGTCAGACCGACCTTGTGCAGGTTTTCGCAGATGGCGCCGTAGACCGCCGCAGGCGTGGCGAAGTAGGCGATCAGTTGTTCGGCGTCACCGACTTTCTCGGCCAGTGCGACATAGGTGTCGGCATCCAGAAAGTCCACGTGCACATAGCTCAGGCGCGCGAGAAAGCGCTGCACAGCGTCGGGCTCGAGCTGTGCATCGGAGACGAACTTGCGCAGTCCGGCCTCGATGACACCCAGGTGGTGGGCTTCGTCACCCGGCTCGCGGGCCAAGGCGAGAATGCGTGTATCGGCGTGCAGCAACTGTGCGCGATCGAGTTGATATAGAGCTGGAAACAGCTTGCGCAATGCCAGGTCGCCCAGGGCGCCGAAAAGGGCAAAGGTGCATGATCCTGCGGTCATTGAGGGCATGATGTTTGTTCTTCTATCAAGTTGACGTAGAAATACCCTTTTTCAGGGTACGATTCAAGGCAGAATGTAGTAATAACCACAACATTTACCCATTCAGACAGATACGGGTGGTGGCGCACTGCGCCCCCCAGTAGGATAAGCCACCCGTGAAGACAGCCTGGCCAGACACGCTCGCTGGCGCTGCAGTAGACCCAAGGACATACCATGGACCGTGTGCGAAATCTTCTGGAACAGATCCAGAGCCGCCTCGATGAGCTGAACAAGGCCGAGCGCAAGGTGGCCGAGGTCATTCTGCTCAATCCGCAGCAGGCGACCCGCTTCAGTATTGCCGCGCTGGCGCAGGCCGCCAAGGTCAGCGAGCCGACGGTGAACCGCTTTTGCCGTTCCTTTGGCGTCAGTGGCTACCCCGAGCTCAAGCTGCAACTGGCGCAAAGTCTGGCAAGCGGCGCCGCCTACGTCAGTCGCGCGGTGGAAGCCGACGACGATCCTGCTGCCTATACCCAGAAGATTTTCGGCAGCGCCATCGCTTCGTTGGACAGCGCCTGCCAGCAACTCGATCCGGCGCTGGTCAGCCGTGCCGTGGACATGCTGATCCAGGCGCGGCAGATCCACTTCTTCGGTCTCGGCGCGTCGGCGCCGGTGGCGCTCGATGCCCAGCACAAGTTCTTCCGCTTCAACCTGGCGGTGTCGGCGCATGCCGATGTCCTCATGCAGCGAATGTTGGCGTCGGTTGCCCATACCGGTGAGTTGTTCGTCATCATCTCCTACACCGGGCGCACGCGCGAACTGGTTGAAGTCGCTCGTCTGGCACGGGAAAACGGTGCATCGGTGCTGGGGCTGACGGCGGCAGGCTCGCCCCTGGCCAAGGCCAGCAGCGTGAGTCTGAACATACCCCTGCCCGAAGACACGGATATTTACATGCCAATGACATCGCGCATCGTGCAACTGACCGTGCTCGACGTGCTGGCCACGGGTATGACGCTACGACGCGGCGTGGATTTCCAGCCGCACCTGAGGAAGATCAAGGAAAGCCTCAACGTGAGTCGCTATCCGGCAGGGGATGGCCTGGACTGAATGCAGGTAAAGGACATGGATCTGCAGGAGCGGTCAGTGGCCGCGAAAAAACGCCGCGGTGGATCAGATGCACCGCGGCGCGGCGTTCGCGGCCGATGACCGCTCCTACGGTGAGCCCGTTACTGGGTCGAAAAAAAGGGCGACCGAAGTCGCCCGCAAAGAGCACACCACAAATCAGAACTTGGACTGGATTTTCAGCCCGGCCACCAGCGCGTCATCCACCTGGTTCACGCCGCCAGGATGCTTGATGTACTGCACGTTGGGGCGCACCGTCAGCCAGTTGGTCACGTGGAAGCCGTAGTAGATCTCGGCGTTGTACTCGGTGTCCTGAATCGGCAGGTATGACGGATTGTCGTAGTCTTGGATGTTGTTCAGATCGTTGACCAGACGGCGATTCTTGCGCACGTCGTCGTTGACATGGATGCGCGCGATGCCCACACCGATGTCGTCCTTGGGCCGGGCGTCGAAGGGCCCCATGTAGGTCAGGCCGATCTGCTGGTAGTTGTCGACGACGTTGGTGTCCTTGTCGTGCACGGTGGCGTTGGCAAAGATGCTCAGGCCACGCGCGGCGCTGCCGTTATGGCTGGTCAGCTGCTGCTGGGCGACGATCCAGGCGCCGTGCTTGCTGCTGTGGGACTTGTAGCTGGCACCGGAAACCGCGGCCGCCTGACCATTGCCATCTTCATACACATCGTCGGCCTTGGCCGTGCTGTAGTAGTAGCCCAGGCGATACTCGCCCGGCAGGTCGTTGAGCTTGGGCGTCCACACCAGTTCAACCGGCAGAATCATACCCTTGGTGCCACTGCCGCTGAGCTTGAAGCCATTGCCGGTTTCCAGGTACGAGGGGTTCTGCTCGAACACGCCCACCTGCGCGTACACTTCCGGGGTGATGTTGTACTTGATACGCAGAGCCCACTGGCTGACCGGCCAGTTGTACCAGATATTGCCAACCCAGTTGCCGACCTGCGAACCGCAGAACGCCAGGTTCTGGAAGTCGCACGGGAAGCTGTTGAAGTCTTCGCCAGGGCCGAAGCGGCCAATCTTGACGTTGAGTTTGTCGTCGAAATAACCCTGCTTGTACCACATCTGGGTAAGCCGCCAGGTCTGGCCCCTGCCCCAGACTTCCTGGGACGAACTCAGGGTGCCAGCACGCGGATCGCCGATCCGGTCATTGGAGATGTTGCGGCCGCTACGCTCGGTGATGGCCAGCTTGAACTCGGCGTCCTTCCAACCCAGGATCTTTTCCAGATCCATCTTCACGCCCAGGGCGAACTGGTCGCTGTAGCGTGCGGTAGTGTCGTCGTTGTAGCCACCGTCGAGATTGCTGCCTACCTCCCCTACATACTCCAACGAAAAATCGTAGCCCTTTTCCAGCAACTCCGTACGCGCCCCACCCCAATCACCGGTCATCCACGGCGACTCTTCGGTAAAAGCCCCAGCGGCATGCACACTGCCAGCCAGACTCAAGGCGCCGAGCATCGACAACTGGCCGATCAGTCTGGGTTTAGTGATAAGTCTGCTGTTCATCCCTCTTCCTCTTTTATTGTTATTGACGTGTTGTACAGTCTTGCCAATGACAGGCGACAGGCCGCCCGCCGATATCGCTATTCAGCGTCCTTTGAATTGGGTCACGTTGCCCAAGGGTGCAGCTTCCTGCACGGTTCGCGTTGCGCCGAGGCGCTCACCGCTGGCCGCATCGAAAATCAGGACCTTGCTCGGGTCCAGCAGCAGGTTCAAGGTCGCGCCTATGGCAGGCGCAGCGTCCGGCGCCAGGCGACAGCACACCTTGGTCTGGTTCACCGTGACGAACACCAGGGTGTCCGGCCCGGTCGGCTCGGTGATCTGCACTTCGGCGCGCAGGGTGGGCAAGCCTGTGACCTGCTCGTTGGCCAGGGTGATCTGCTCGGGGCGGATGCCGAGGATAATCTCGCGATCCTCCAGCCCCGCGTCGGCAATGCCCAGCGGCAGCTCGCAACGTGCCTGGCCGCTGTCGAGCAGCGCCACCAGACGGCCGTCCTTGCGTTGCAGACGCAACGGGATGAAGTTCATTGGTGGCGAACCGATGAAGCTCGCCACGAACAGGTTGGCCGGGTCGTTGTAGATCTCTTTCGGCGTGCCGAACTGCTGGATGATGCCATCCTTCATGACCGCCACTTTGTCGCCCAGAGTCATCGCTTCGATCTGGTCATGGGTCACGTAGACCGTGGTGGTTTTAAGTCGCTGGTGCATCAGTTTCATTTCAGTGCGCATCTCGACGCGCAGCTTGGCGTCGAGGTTGGAGAGCGGTTCGTCGAACAGATAAATCTTCGGCCGACGCGCCAGGGCACGGCCCATCGCCACACGCTGTTGCTGACCACCGGAGAGCTGACCCGGCTTGCGGTTGAGCAGGTGTTCGATCTGCAGCAGCTTGGCGACGCGCGCGACTTCTTCGTCGATCGCCGACTGCGCCATCTTGCGGATCTTCAAGCCGAATTCGATGTTCTCGCGCACGCTCATGGTCGGGTACAGCGCATAGGACTGGAACACCATGGCGATGTCACGATCCTTCGGGCTCATGCCGCTGACGTCCTGATCACCAATCATGATCGCGCCGCCAGTGATGCTTTCCAGACCGGCGATGCAGTTCATCAGGGTCGACTTGCCGCATCCCGACGGGCCGACGAGGATCAGGAATTCCCCGTCCTTGATCGACAGTTCGATGTTCTTCAGCGTGTCCGGCAGGCCGGGACCGTAGGTCTTGTTGACGTTGCGAAGTTCGAGCGTAGCCATGATTACCCCTTGACGGCGCCGGCTGTCAGCCCGCGCACGAAATACTTGCCTGCGACCACATAGACCAGCAGGGTCGGCAAACCGGCGATCATCGCCGCCGCCATGTCCACGTTGTATTCCTTGGCGCCGGTGCTGGTGTTGACCAGGTTGTTCAGCGCCACCGTGATCGGTTGCGAATCCCCGCTGGAGAACACCACACCGAACAGGAAGTCGTTCCAGATCTGGGTGAATTGCCAGATCAGGCAAACCATGATGATCGGCGTCGACATCGGCAGAATGATGCGGCGGAAAATCGTGAAGAAACCCGCGCCGTCCAGACGTGCGGCTTTTACCAGCGCATCGGGAATGCTCACGTAGTAGTTACGGAAAAACAGCGTGGTGAACGCCAGACCGTAAACCACGTGGACAAACACCAGGCCGGTGGTAGTGTTCGCCAGCCCGATCTTGCCGAGCGTAAACGAGGCCGGCAGCAGCACAGTCTGGAACGGCAGGAAGCAGCCGAACAACAGCAGACCGAAGAACAACTGCGAACCACGGAAGCGCCACATCGACAGCACGTAGCCGTTCAGTGCCCCGATGGCGGTGGAGATGATCACGGCCGGTACGGTGATCTTGATCGAGTTCCAGAAATACCCGTCAACCGTGGCCCAGGCCTTGACCCAGCCGATGCCGCTGACCACGGTCGGCCAGCTCAGCAGGTTGCCGGTGCTGATGTCTTCCGGGGTCTTGAAGCTGGTCAGCAACATGACCACCAGCGGCACCAGATAGAGCACTACGGCGAGGATCAGCACTGCGTAGATCGCGATGCGACTCAGGCTGATGGCGGGTTTGGCAGCGAGATCAGTCATTGCGCTTGGTCCTCAGCTCGGAATACAGGTAAGGCAGGATGATCGCGAGGATCGCACCGAGCATCAGAATCGCACTGGCCGAGCCCATGCCCATCTGGCCGCGACTGAAGGTGAAGGAATACATGAACATCGCCGGCAGGTCGGATGAATAACCCGGGCCACCGGCGGTCATCGCCGCGACCAGGTCGAAACTCTTGATCGCGATGTGCGCCAGAATCATCACCGCACTGAAGAACACCGGACGCAGACTTGGCAGCACCACCTTCCAATAGATTGTCGGCATGCTCGCGCCATCGATCTGCGCGGCACGAATGATCGATTGATCGACACCACGCAGGCCAGCGAGGAACATCGCCATGATGAAGCCCGAGGCTTGCCACACTGCCGCGATCACAAGGCAATAGACCACGCGATCGGGGTCGATAAGCCAGTCGAGACGGAAGCCTTCCCAACCCCAGTCACGCAACAATTTGTCCAGGCCCATGCCCGGATTGAGCAGCCATTTCCATGCGGTACCGGTGACGATCATCGAAAGTGCCATCGGGTACAGGTAAATGGTGCGGATAAAGCCTTCGCGACGGATGCGCTGGTCGAGGAACACCGCCAGCAATACACCGATCACTAAAGTGATACCGATGAACATGCCGCCGAACACGGCGAGGTTTTTGCTCGCGACCCACCAACGGTCGTTGTCGAACAACCGCGCGTACTGCGCAAGGCCCGCCCACTTGTAGGTCGGCAGGAACGTCGAAGTGGTGAACGACAGCACGAACGTCCACAGGATGTAGCCATAGAAGCCCACCAGCACGATGAACATGCTCGGCGCCAGCACAAGTTTTGGCAGCCAGCGTTGCAATGCATCGAACGGCGAAGCTTTGCTGAACACAGCAACAGAGCTCATGGGGAAATCCAGTACGAGAGTGGAAAATTCACACGCTTTCCCCTTGTGGGAGCGAGCTTGCTCGCGAAGGCGTCCTGTCAGTAGATGCTTCGATTGCCTGACACTCCGCTTTCGCGAGCGAGCTCGCTCCTACAGGGGGCTGCGGTGCTGATGCTTATTCAGCTGACCGCACTGCCGCGCCGAGTTTTTTCGCAGCATCGGCCGGATCGGCTTTCGGGTCGTTGATGTAGTTGGTCACGACATCAAAGAACGCGCCTTGCACGGCCAGCGTGGTCGCCATGTTGTGCGCCATGCTTGGTTGCAGGCCACCGGACTTGGCATCCACGAGGAAGTCTTTCGCAGCAGTCTGTGCGCAGGAGTCGAAGCCCAGCGATTCCATGTTGTTCAACATGTCGTTGCGAACCGGGATCGAACCTTTGTTGATGCTGAAGACTTTCTGGAAGTTCTCACCCAGCACGACTTTGGCGATGTCCTGCTGACCGGCCGCAGTGCCTGCGTCCTTCTGCTTGAACACGGCCAGCGAGTCGATGTTGTAGGTGAACGCTTTGTCGGTGCCCGGGAAGGCGACGCACTGGTAATCCTTGCCAGCGATTTTCTTCGCGGCAGTCCATTCGGACTTGGCCCAGTCGCCCATGATCTGCATGCCGGCCTTGCCGTTGATGACTTTGGCCGCTTCCAGATTCCAGTCCTGGCCCTTGCCGTCGGCGTCCATATAGGTCGCGACTTTCTTCAGTTCGGTCAGCGCCTTGACCATTTCCGGACCGGTCAGCGCTTTGTTGTCGAGGTCGACCAAGGCTTTCTTGTAGCCATCAACGCCCATGACCGAGAGCACCACGGCTTCGAACACGGTGCTGTCCTGCCAAGGTTGACCGCCGTGAGCCAGCGGGATGAAGCCCGCCGCTTTCAGCTTGTCGCCGGCTGCGTAGAATTCTTCGAGGGTGGTCGGGGGCTTTTCGATACCGGCTTTCTTGAACACTTCCGGGTTGATCCACAGCCAGTTCACGCGGTGAATGTTCACCGGCACGGCCACGTAATCACCGTCGTACTTCACGGTATCGGAGACTTTCTTGTCGAGCAGGCCGTCCCAATTTTCCGCCTTGGCGACGTCTTTCAACACGTCGGTGTCGAGCAGGCCAGTGGATGCCCACTCCTGGATGTCCGGGCCTTTGATCTGGGCAACGCCAGGCGGGTTGCCGGCGACCGCACGGCTTTTCAGCACGGTCATGGCAGTGGCACCGCCACCACCGGCTACAGCCCCGTCTTTCCAAGTGAAGCCATCTTTCTCGACCTGCGCCCTGAGCACATCGACCGCTGCTTTTTCACCGCCTGACGTCCACCAATGGACAACTTCCACCGAACGTTTGGAATCGGCAGCCATGGCACTGAGCGGGAACAGGGAGGCGAGGGAAACGACGAGGGCGAGACGAGAGCGCGTGTTCATGAGACTTCCTTTTTTGTTGTTATGCAGAGGCAAGTCTGATGCTTGCGTTGCATGAGAGTGTAAACATCGCCGCAGGGGCGCAGGTAACGAAGGGATGGGGAAATGTCACGGAATGGTGACATAAGGATTGGTGGCAGGTGCTACGCACTGGACCCGATAAGGGCAGTCGAGCCGCTGTACCATTCCAGCCAACGGATGCTTGAGAGGCGAACGCCCCACCCCAGGCTGGCCCGACTTACTTGTCGGGTCGCAGCGCAGCATTCAGGCAGGGCGCGATACCTGTGTCAACTCGGGGGAAAGACAGTTGCAGGCTCTGTTCCACAACAGAAATTCGGGAACGATACAGGGGCTTGGGTATTCGTTCCCGCCGCTTCTCTCAATGTATGGAGCGGAGGCATCGGGGCTTCCAAACCAAGCTGCTCAATCCTCTGCTTGAACGCATCAGTGAGTGGCATATTCCACGCTGCCATATAGGAGGTTAAATCCTGTCCCGCGGCCATACTACCGAACCAGGCCAGATGGCTGAAAGCGGTTTCGCGATCAGGCTCCCAGCCTGTCGATGCCCATTGCTCGCGTACTATTTTGTTCATGCGGGGCCAGAATGCCTCGCCGAAGGCCAGTGTAAGCTGTTCGAGAACGGCCAAGAGGTCGGAGCCATCGAGTTGCTCGAATCTGAAGTCAGGCTGCTCTCGTTTTGCAAGTGCCCGATCCCATGTATCACGACCGCTGTCGTCCTTTTCGAGCAACGTCGAAGGCCGGTTGAACATGCGACGTGTCGCCAGTGCCACTATATTATTCGAGACCTCGGTGAAGTCAGCGGGCTTATAGGCGAGCATTTGATTCTGATGCGCAAGCTCATGCGCAATACCCCAATCGTCTTTCAGTGCATCAACCACTAGCAATGCGCGCGCGAAGTCCATGTGATAGGCGGTGTACCCGTGGGACGCATGTGCATAACCGCGGCCGCCGTGATTACCTAACACCAAATGATAATGCAGCGGGGCGCGCGTATGCAGAGGTGTCGAGCCATCGAGGCCGATCATCGCTTCCTGCTTACCGATGATTTGCTCGTGGGTATTCAGCACCTGCGTCATATCAGAGTCTATATAAGCCAACGCCGACGCAGACGTAACCGTTACAGTAGTACGGTCGCTGATCAGTTCCACAGCACAATGAGGATCACTGTCACTCACCATGCGACGATACGCGGAGGCATCGGTAACGTGATGCTCAAAATGAGCGGCGGCCCTGACCTGGCCAGTAACCATCAAATTGACGATATTATCCTCACCTTCAACCACTACGTAGACCATGCCGCCGCCAGGGTCAGTGATGGTGTTGTTCCCCTCCGTCAAAACGTAACTACGAGGCGTTGCATATGCAGTGTCCGGGTCGGCATATTGGGCCCCGACCCACAATGTGACTTGAAATGAGCCCCCCTCAACCAATTGCGCTTTTACGTTAAATTCCCCTCCTTTCCAAGCATGAAGTGCTGTAGGCTGTCGATTGCTATTGAAAAACCAATTGCCTACGCGCTTGATGCTTTCAAAGGGATCGACCGTTCCCCTGAACAGACTTCTGTGAGCTTTACGAACCCCCCAGGACCCATCGCCTTGGATTAATTTCAAAAACGATTGATTTCGATTTTGCGGGTGAAACGGAATCAATTCGAATGCGTCGTACACCAGCGTCAAGATTTTATTGAAGTGCCTGGAGCTTATTATGTAGCTACCATCGCTTAGCAACTCCAAACCAAACCTCTGATAAGGCGGATTGATGTCCCGCTGTGCCCACAACGTGCATCCATCTGTGGACAGTATCAAACCGCTGTACGTGTTTTTTATAGTCCAGGCACCACCCGAGTCTTCAACGAAGAGCAGGCTCTGATATTGATTGCCTGTGTAGACACTTGCATAGACGCTACCATCAAAATTGATAGTCAGCACCCTATCCGGAGCATGCATGTTTTATTCCTCGACTGAATGATTAATCCACCTCAGCGCATCGTCAGAAACGAAACCCTACACGCCTTCGACAGAATATAGTCCATGCAAACCCAGACAAAAATATCGCCCTCGTCGATAGACAGGTGCGGCGCGCCGATCTGAATCTGAGCTCAACCAGTAACTCTCGGATTCATGGAGAAAAACATGAGATCCCAAAAAATAATTTTTCAGTCTCATCGCATCAGTAACTTATATAACACGATGAACGGCGTATCTTCCATAGCACTCACTTAGCGTGAGCAAACTAAAAACCAGGGTATTCAAAAGGTCTATATCAAGAGGGTTTCGTACCAACCCAGCCTTGTCTCAATCCTTCAACTCGATGACGGAATCGGATTTTCACACCGCCTTGCGCGGCAGCATCAACGTCACGCGCAAACCGCCTGCCGAAAGATTCTGCAACGTCACCTCGCCACCATGGCTATGGGCGATGTTGCGCGCGATGCCCAGGCCCAGCCCGTAGCCCTGCTGAGTGCCGGCAAGACGGAAGTGCGGCTCGAAGACTTTCTGTAGCCGCTGCTCCGGCACGCCGGGGCCTTCGTCGTCGACGTAGAGCACGAAGGCCTCGGCGTCGTCATGGATGGACAAGTGCGCGCGGTCGCCGTACTTGAGTGCGTTGTCGATCAGATTGCCGATGCAGCGCTTGATCGCCAGCGGCTTGCCGGTGTAAGCCCGGCGCGCCTTGCCTTCCAGGGTCACCCGGCCATTGCCGTGCGGCGCCAGATAGGGTTCCACCAGGCAATCGAGCACCTGATCGAGATCGACCCGCTCGATATTTTCGTGGATGTCGGTGTCTTTGACACATTGCAGCGCACCCTTGACCAACAATTCCAGCTCATCCAGATCACGGCCGAACTTCGCCTCCAGGATCGGATCCTCAAGCAGTTCGACACGCAGACGCAGGCGTGTGATGGGCGTGCGCAAGTCGTGGGAAATCGCACTGAACAGCTGGCTGCGCTCGGTCAGGTAACGGCTGATTCGCTCGCGCATGGCATTCAGCGCCCGGGCCACTTCCACCACCTCGCTGCCGCCACCGTCCATGGGCGGTTCGTTGCTCACCTCGCCCAGCGACAACTCGCGTGCGGCGCGGGCCAGGCGTTTCAGGGGCCGACTTTGCCAGTGCACGAGCACGCCAATGAACAGCAGCAGGAACCCGCTGGTGAGGGCGATGAACCAGATCTGCTGGGCAGGCAGGCCTTCTTCCTCAAGCGTGGTATAGGGTTCGGGCAACAGCGAAGCAATGTACAGCCATTCAGTGGGCCCCAGGCGAATCTGGGTGACCAGCACCGGTGGGTTCACCGGTTCCAGGGTCAAGGCGTAGTGCGCCCAGGAGCGCGGCAACTCGTCGAGCTTGAGGCCGCTGTTGAAGATGCGCAGATCGTCGGGGCTGACGAAGGCCACCGAGATGTCCGCGTCGCTGCCCAGTTGGGTTCTGAGCACAACTGAAACCGCGTCGATCACCGCAGTCTTGCGCGCAGTCGGCTCGAGCAGTTGCATGCCCAAAGGCTTGTCGTTGAGTGAAACGAAAAAGCGCGTACCGCCCATGCTGCGCAGTTGGTCCAGTACCAGTGGCCGATAGGCCAGTGGCAACGAACGGAAATAGCTGACGCTGGCCGCCATCGAGTGGGCCAGGCTGCGGGCGCTGGTCACCAGCCCTTCGAGCTGCGTGGCCCGCAGCTGCGACAGCCAGATGATGCTGGACAAGCCCTGCGCCAGCAGCACTGCCAGCAGTGTCAGCAACAGCATGCGACCCAGCAGTGAGCGTGGCTTAAACAGGCGCAACGTGGGCCGCCAGCAGGTAGCCGCTACCGCGCACCGTGCGGATCAGCCGCGAGGGTTTGTCATTGTCGCGCAGGCGCTGGCGCAGGCGGCTGACCGCCATGTCGACGATGCGATCCAACGGCATGGGCTCGCGCCCGCGGGTGGCGTTGCCGATGGTGTCGCGGTCGAGAATCTGCTGGGGATGATCGAGGAACAGCTTGAGCAAGGCAAAGTCGGCACCGGAAAGGAACACCTCCTCACCATCGGTGTGAAACAACCGGTGGCTGACGGTATCCAGCCGCCAGTCGTCGAAGCCGAGTACCTCGCCACTGCGCTCGCTGGCGAACTGGCTGCGCCGCAGCAACGCCTTGATGCGCGCCTGCAGCTCGCGCGGGCTGAACGGCTTGCCCAGGTAGTCATCGGCCCCCAGTTCGAGGCCGATCACACGGTCGGCTTCGTCGGAACTGGCGGTCAGCATGATGATCGGCACCTGGGCCATGCGCGGATGCTGGCGGATCCAGCGGCACAGGCTGAAGCCGTCTTCGTCGGGCAGCATGACGTCGAGAATCACCAGATCGGTGCCGACCTCGGCGCCGAGGGCTTCGCGAAAGCCCGCGCCATCGGCCGTGGTGCGCACGGCAAAGCCGGCGCGGCTCAGGTAGGTGTCCAGCAGTTCGCGGATGTCCTGATCGTCATCGACCAGCAGGATCGATTTGCCGACAGTGCTCAAGTGGGCGTCCTTGTTGTCATTGCCGGGTCGATACGCCCGGCTTTTTTCAAGGCTGATTAAACGCTCAAGCCCGCGCCTGTTGCAAGGCCACGCCTGCGCCCAACAGCCCGGAGAACTCGGCCGTGACCACCCACACCGGGATGCCCTCGAAGTAATCGCTCATGCAGCCCTTGTCGGCGAAGCTCTCGGCGAAACCGCTCTGCATGAAGATGTCGAGAAAGCGCGGGATCACGCCACCGACGATGTACACGCCGCCCCGACCGCCCACGGTCAGTACGTTGTTGCCCGCCACTCTGCCCAGGAAACGGCAGAATTGCTCCAGGGTTTCCCGCGCGACGGGGTCGCCGGCAAGGCCGGCGTCGGTGACTTCCGCAGGCGAGGTGCAGGAAGGCGTGTGGCCGTCTACTTCGCACACAGTTTGATACAAGCGTAACAATCCACCACCGCTGAGAATTGTTTCGGCACTGACGTGACCGATCTGCGCTTCGATGTGCGCGCGCAGTTGGGCTTCGCGCGGGCTGCCGACGGGCAGGTCGACATGGCCGCCCTCACCGGGCAATGCCATCCAACCGTTGCGCAGGCCGATCAACGTGCCCACGCCGAGCCCGGTGCCTGGGCCGATGACCACTGCCGGACGCGCGGGATCCGCTTTGCCCTCGCAGACCAACTGGTATTCATCGGGCTGCAGACGGGTCATGCCCAACGCCATGGCGGTAAAGTCATTGATCAGCAGCAGGTGCCCGATCTGCAGGCTTGCGCAGAATGCCTTGCGGCTCAGGCGCCAATGGCTGTTGGTGAAGCGGAACTCGTCACCGTCCACCGGGCCTGCTACCGCCAGGCACGCGGCGCCGATGTCGCCCTTCTGCAGCTTGAGATCGGCCATGTACACACCGATGGCGTGCTCGGGGCTGGTGTAGTCTGCCGTGGGGAAGACCCGAACCGAATGCAGTGCATCGTTTTCCCAGAGGGCGAAACGTGCGTTGGTACCGCCGATGTCGCCGATAAGGGCGAGTGTCATCGCAAAATCTCCAACCCCGAAGTGAAGGCACTGGCGCCTTGCTCGGCCGAGCTGAAGGCTTGGCGCATGAACCCGAACAGTTCACGCCCGCACCCTACGCCATTGGCCAAGGTGCCGACCGCCGGGGTACGGCTGGCCAGCGTCTGGGCATCGACGCGTACCTGCAAGGTACCTTCGACACCGTCGACCCGGATGATATCGCCATCGCGCACCAAGGCCAACGGGCCACCGCTAGCCGCCTCGGGACTGACGTGGATCGCGGCGGGAATCTTGCCGGACGCACCGGACATGCGCCCGTCGGTGACCAGTGCGACCTTGAAGCCGCGATCCTGCAGCACGCCGAGAAAAGGCGTCATCTTGTGCAGTTCCGGCATGCCGTTGGAGCGCGGCCCCTGGAAGCGCATGACGGCGACGAAATCCTTTTCCAGTTCGCCGGCCTTGAACGCATCGGCCAGCTCCTGCTGGTCCTGGAACACGCGGCAAGGCGCCTCTACAACCTGGTTCGCCAAAGCCACGGCAGACACTTTCATGACGCCACGACCCAGATTACCTTCCATCACACGCAGTCCACCCTCGGCCGAAAAAGGCCGTGCCACGGGGCGCAGGATGGTTTCGTCAAGGCTCGCCTCCGGACCTTCGCGCCACACCAGTCGACCTTCTTGCAAAAATGGTTCGCGGGTATAGCGGCTCAGGCCGTGACCAGCCACCGTGTTCACGTCCTCGTGCAACAGCCCTGCTGCGAGCAGCTCGCGAATCAGGAAAGCCATGCCGCCAGCTGCCTGGAAATGGTTGATGTCAGCCTTGCCGTTTGGATAGACGTTGGACAGGGTTGGCACCACTTCGGACAAGTCGGCCATGTCTTGCCAGGTCAGAATGATGCCCGCTGCCATGGCGATCGCCGGCATGTGCAGGGTGTGGTTGGTCGAGCCGCCCGTTGCGTGCAGGGCGACGATCGAATTCACCAGCGATTTTTCATCGACGATGCGGCCGATGGGGGTGAACTCGCCGTTGGCTTTGGTCAGGCGTGTCACCTGATGGGCCGCTTCATGGGTCAGCGCATCGCGCAGCGGTGTGTTGGGATTGACGAAAGAAGCCCCCGGAAGGTGCAACCCCAGCACCTCCATGAGCAACTGGTTGGTGTTGGCCGTGCCGTAGAACGTGCAGGTGCCCGGACTGTGGTAGGACTTCATCTCCGATTCGAGCAATTCTTCACGGCTCGCCTTGCCCTCGGCATAACGCTGGCGGACATCGGCCTTCTCCTTGTTGGAGATGCCCGACGGCATCGGCCCGCCGGGAACGAAGACCATCGGCAGATGGCCGAAGCGCAGCGCGCCCATCATCAGGCCCGGGACGATCTTGTCGCAGATGCCGAGCATCAGGGCACCGTCGAACATGTTGTGAGACAAAGCCACGGCCGTGGACAGCGCGATGGTTTCACGACTGGCCAGGCTCAGCTCCATGCCGGCCTCGCCCTGCGTCACGCCATCGCACATGGCCGGCACGCCCCCGGCGAACTGGCCGACCGAACCGATCTCGCGCAACGCCTGCTTGAGCTGCTCGGGATAGGTCTCGTAAGGCTGGTGCGCCGAGAGCATGTCGTTATATGACGAAACGATTGCGATGTTGGTCGCGTTCATCATGCGCAGTTGGTGCTTGTCTTCGGTGCCGCACCCCGCCACTCCGTGGGCAAAGTTCGCACACTGCAGCTTGCCGCGCATGGGCCCGTCGCTGGCAGCGCTGTCGATCAGTTGCAGGTAGTGCTTGCGGGTAGCTTGGCTACGCGCAATCAGCCGTTGGGTGACCTCAAGGACGCGGGGATGCATGTGAAGAACTCCAGGCTTTGGGGGCGACCTCTGCAACACTCTGTCCGAACTACGACCCATGTCAGGGCTCAAAGCCCTGCAGGCAAGAATCGATGTGAAGGAAGGGTTGTACCGGTCACTCGTTGTAGATAGAACAAAATATTGCCACTAAAAAGGCTTGTTTTCTATTTCTATGCGAATAATCTTGTAATTCCAACAACAAAACAGATTACGTGACCTGCTTGCCCGGACCTGATCCAAGGGGAATCACCCAATCTGATCACAGGAATCACTCATGACCATTCGCATAGCAATCAACGGTTTTGGCCGCATCGGCCGCAATGTCCTGCGGGCACTCTATACCCAAGGCTACCGCCAGGACCTGCAGGTCGTCGCCATCAACGACCTGGGTGACAGCGCGATCAACGCCCATCTGCTCAAGTACGACACGGTGCATGGCACCTTCGATGGCACGGTGGAGCACGACAAGGAAGGCCTGACGGTGAATGGCGACCGCATCTCGGTCAGTGCCATCCGCAACCCGGCCGAGCTGCCGTGGAAGGCCGAGAACATCGATGTGGTGTTCGAGTGCACCGGCCTGTTCACCGACCGTGAAAAGGCTGCCGCGCACCTGACGGCCGGCGCGCGCAAGGTGATCATCTCGGCACCGGCCAAGGGTGCCGATGCCACCGTGGTGTATGGCGTCAACCACGACGTGCTGCGCCAGTCTCACGAAGTGATCTCGAACGCCTCGTGCACCACCAACTGCCTGGCCCCGGTGGCCCAGGTGCTGCACCGCGAGCTGGGCATCGAGCAGGGCCTGATGACCACCATCCACGCCTACACCAACGACCAGAACCTGATCGACGTGTACCACAGCGACCCCTACCGCGCCCGCTCGGCGACCCAGTCGATGATCCCCAGCAAGACCGGCGCCGCCGAAGCCGTTGGCCTGGTACTGCCGGAGCTGGCCGGCAAGTTGACCGGCATGGCCGTGCGCGTACCGGTGATCAACGTCTCGCTGGTCGACCTGACCTTGAACCTTTCGCGCGAAGCCAGCCGCGACGAGATCAATGCGCTGATGCACGCCGCTGCCGAGCAGTCCAAGGTACTGGGCTACAATACCCTGCCGCTGGTTTCCACCGACTTCAACCACAACCCGCTGTCGTCGATCTTCGACGCCAACCACACCAAGGTCAACGGCAAGCTGGTCAAGGTGATGGCCTGGTATGACAACGAATGGGGCTTTTCCAACCGCATGCTGGACAACTGCCTGGCGCTGATCAACGCCAAGTAAGGCCCCATAGCGGCTGGATACGGTACATACCGTCTCCAGCCGCAATACTTCCTGCAATGATCGGGACTTGACCGCGCGCACAGATGAGAAGCATTATCATCTTATGCTTTCTGGCCGGGCAATTCCGTGAGTCAATCACGCTTCAATTCCGTTTTCCTCTCCCAACGCTTGAGTCTGCTGCGCACCCTCCAGCGCATGGTACGCAACCCCAGCACTGCCGAAGACCTGCTTCAGGAAACCTACCTGAGGGTGAATCGTGCCCTGGGTGAGCGACGCATCGAGCACCTCGAACCCTTCGTATTTCAGACAGCACGCAATCTGGCCCTGGATTATCTGCGCTCACGCCGGGTGCACGAGCGAACCATGGTCGAAGATGTGCCTCTCAACGTGCTACAAAGCATTGCAGCAGTGGCCAGTAGTCCGGACGAGGTCGCCCATGCGGAGCGCCTTCTGGCCAGGCTGACCGTGAGCCTGGCTCGACTGACGCCGCGCCAGCAGCGGATTTTCATCCTGAGCCGGGTGCATGGCAGCAGCTATGTAGAGATTGCCGAGGAGCTGAACATTTCGGCGAGCACCGTACAGAAGGAATTGAAATTGATCATGGCGATCTGCGTCGGCGTCGCGCAGCGCCTGGAGGAGCATTCGTGAGTCGGCAGCATCTACCAGAGCGAGCGCCACCGACGCCTGCCATGGAGCAAGCCATCGATTGGTTGATCGCCCAGCCTTGCACCGACCCCACCGAGCAAAGGGCATTCGAAGCCTGGCTGCTGGCCGACCCCGAACATGCCGCGGCATTCGAGCAGGCCCGCGCGGTGTGGCACGGTGCGCCGGTTCACCAGGCCGCCGTCGCCCTGCAAACGCGGCGCCGACCGCCAGCCTGGCGTCGACATTGGAAACCCCTGGCCACCGCTGCAATGCTGGTGGTGGGCGTATTGAATCTTACCCACCTGCCGCTGCGCGTACAGGCCGCTCATCTGACCCAGGTCGGCGAACGGCAACACCTGCAACTGGAAGACGGTTCCAAGGTGCTGCTCAACACCGATTCGGCCTTCTCCAGCCGAATCGACACCCGGCAACGCAGCGCGCGCCTATACCAAGGCGAGGCGTTTTTCGAGGTGCCTGCCAGCCGTCGGCAACCCTTGCAGGTGCAAGCCGGCCCGGTGCGTGCCGATGTGCTCGACAGCGCCTTCGCCGTGAGCTACCACGATGGCCAGGCGCAAGTGCGGGTGCAGCGCGGCAATGTCGACCTCAGCGCCAGCCATGACGAGACGGTGCGCCTGAACGCCGGTGACAGCATTCGCATCGGCCCCAAGGGGTTCGGCAGGCGTGAGCGGCTTGATCCACAAAAGGATCTGGCCTGGGTCCAGGGCCGACTGATCTTCGAGAATTGCCCCATGGGCGAGGTACTCGCCGAACTGCGGCGCTATTACCCAGGGTGGATCATCAATACCGACAAGAAGCTCGAGCAGGTGGCGGTGACCGGCAATTACCGGCTGGACAATCCGCTCGAAGTGGTTCGCTCGTTGGCTCAGGTGACGTCGGCACAGGTGCGGGAGTTTCCGGCGCTGGTCATCCTGAACTGACAGATACGTCATTGTCATGAACCGACACCCCGCAGAATTATTTTTACGCTGTAGCGATTCCCCATCCGTCTAGTCATAGCCAATGCAACTGATTCGCATTCGAATCGGTGACACTATAACGACACGCGACAGGGAGCGCTTTCGATGTCCAAAGGTTTCACTCGTCCACAGTTTCACCACTCGGTGCTCACCGCCGCCCTGCTGCTGGCCGCCGTGCCTGCCGTAGGCAGCGCTGCGGAGCCGACACCGAACAGCGCCCGCAACAGCGTCAATCACTCCTTCAGCATCGCTCGGCAGCCTCTGGCGTCGGCCTTGAACGGCTTCAGCACCACGACGGGGTGGCAGGTCGGACTGCCCGCCGAGCTTGCCCAGGACGTCATTTCACCTGGTGCGCGCGGTAATCTGACGCCGGAACAGGCACTGGATCGGCTGCTCGCGGGGACACCCTTGCGCTACCGGAAAATCAGTGCCAACAACGTTGTACTCGAGCGCAGCTCGCCGGGTGCCGTGATCGCCCTGCAACAGATGACCGTCAGCGCCACACGCCAGGAACAAAGCGCCGACAGCGTCCCGAGCACCGTCAGCGTACAGAGCCGCACGCAGCTGGACCGTGACAACGTCAACACCCTCCAGGAGCTGGTGCGTTACGAACCGGGCGTCTCCGCAGGCGGCACCGGTTTGCGCAGCGGCCTTACCGGCTACAACATTCGCGGTATCGACGGCGATCGTGTGCTCACCCAGGTCGATGGCGTCGAAGTGCCGGACAGCTTCTTCAACGGCCCCTACGCGCAAACCGAGCGCAATTACGTCGACCCGGAAATCGTCAAGCGCGTTGAAATCCTGCGCGGGCCGGCGTCGTCGTTATACGGCAGCAGTGCCATCGGTGGGGTGGTGAGCTACTACACCCTGGACCCGGAAGACATCATCAAGCCCGGCAAGGATGTCGGCGCACGCCTGAAGACTGGTTACAGTTCGGCAGACGAAAGCTGGCTGAACTCCGCCACCGTGGCCGGCCGTTCGGGTGACGTCGATGCCCTCTTGCACCTGAGCCAGCGCAATGGCCACGAGACCGAATCCTACGGCGACCATACCAGCACAGGGCTGAGCCGCACCGCAGCCGACCCCAAGGACGTGCGCTCGACCAATGTCCTGGCCAAGTTGGGCTGGAACTACGCCGACGATGCTCGATTCGGGCTCACCTACGAAAAATACAAGGACGACCGAGACGTTGACCTGAAAAGCGCCTATGGCGGCCCGTATGCAAATGGCAGCCCGCTGAATTTCTATCGTTCCCGCGGTGGCAATGACACGATCACCCGCGAGCGCTTCGGCTTGAACCACGACTTCGGCCTGGACAGCGTCGTGGCCGATCACATCAAGTGGAGCCTGAACTACCAGATCGCCAAGACCGACCAGCACACCGAGGAGCACTATGTCGTTCCGCGCGCACGCGATGTGCTGCGGGCGCGTGACACTGTTTACAAAGAGCGCCAGTGGGTGTTCGACCTGCAATTGGACAAGGCCTTCCAGGTGGGTGAAATCGATCACCTGCTGACCTACGGCACCAACATACGCCAGCAGAAGGTTACCGGCTCACGCAGCGGCTACGGGACCTGCCTGACCGTGATGGGCAGTTGCCGAGCCATCGGCGCCGACAGCTCGACCGATCGCCTGGTCAAATCCAGCGACTTCCCCGACCCGACCATCAACACCTACAGCCTGTTCGCTCAGGACGAGATTCGCTGGAATCAGTGGACCTTGCGACCCAGCGCCCGCTATGACTACACCCAGCTCAAGCCCCGCCTGACCGATGAATTCCTGCGCACGGTCAACCCCACTGGCCAGTACACCGTGACCGACAGCGATCGAAACTGGCACCGGTTGTCACCCACGATGGGCGTGACCTACGACTTCGATGACCACTACACCTGGTATGGGCAGTACGCCGAAGGCTTCCGCACGCCATCGGCGAAGGCACTGTACGGCCGCTTCGAAAACCTTGGCGCAGGCTATACGGTCCAGCCCAATCCGAATCTGGAACCCGAAAAAAGCAGAAGCTATGAAACCGGCCTACGCGGCAACTTCGAGGCAGGCACCTTCGATATCGCGGCGTTCTACAACCAGTACCGCGACTTCATCAACGAGGATGCGGTCACCCCCGGAGCGACGTCCGCGGTGTTCCAAAGCAACAATATCAAGCATGCCACCATCGAGGGCGTCGAGCTCAAGGGCCGCTTGAACCTGGACAGCTTCGGTGCACCGCAAGGTCTCTACAGCCAAGGCTCCATCGCGTACGCCCATGGCAAGAACGAAGACAACGGCCAACCGATCAACAGCGTCAATCCGCTCAAGGGCGTATTCGGCCTGGGCTACGAGCAGCAGCAGTATGGCGGCCTGCTCAGTTGGACACTGGTCAAGCGTCAGAACCGGGTGGACAGCAGCGCGTTCAAGTCGCCGGACGGCAGCGGTGTGTTCAAAACACCTGGCTTCGGCATCCTCGACCTGGCCGGTTACTACAAGGTCACCGACGACGTCACAGTCAACGCCGGCCTGTACAACCTCACCGACAAGAAATACTGGCTATGGGACGACGTGCGCAGTTATGACGGCGTGGGCGAAGCGGCGGTGACATCACCCGCCAATCTCGACCGCCTCACTGCTCCCGGTCGTAATTTCGCGATCAATCTGGTTTGGGACATCTGACAATGGCACTGTAGGGGCAGATAACCGCTGTCCCTGTGGTGAGATTTTTTTACGGTCCGCTGTGAGCTGACTCGTCTCGTCTACACAGCACCGCATTTTTCAAGGAACTCGCAATGACCGTCACCGAGCACACTCAGGACCATGCCCCACTGCGCTCTGCCCGCTTGCGCGCGATCAGCCAGGCGTTGCACGACAGACTGGAACACACCGTGGCGCGCTACGCGCCCTTCGATACGCCGCAAAGCTATGCGCGTTTTCTGCAGATGCAGTACCTGTTCCAATCCGAGCTGCAACACCTGTACAACGACCCGGCCCTGATCGCCTTGTTTCCCGATCTGCCCGAGCGCTGCCGCGCAGAGGCGGCCAAGGCCGACCTGCTCGATCTGGGCGTGGCCATTCCGCAACCTGTGCCGGGCGCCCTCAGCGAGCCCAGTCAGGCCACGGCGCTCACCTGGATTCGCGTCTCCGAAGGGTCTAAACTCGGCGCCGCCATCCTGATCAAACGGGCTAACGCCCTGGGCTACACCGCAAGTTTCGGTGCTCGCCATTTGGCCGAACCCGAGGGCGGACGCGGCAAGGGTTGGAAAGCCTTCAACGCGATCTTCGACGCCCTGCCGTTCAGCGCGGCTGAAGAAGCGCAAGCCGATCAGGCGGCCAACGATGCTTTTGCGCGCTTGCAGGTGCTGCTGCAACACACCTACGCCGACCACAAGGAAACGGCGCCGGCCTGACCCCACTGTATGGAACTCATGGACAACCCTAGCCCGCTTCCCTCGAAACTGGCCCGCGTGCTTTACGGCCTGCTGGCCTATACCAGCCTGATTATCGGGCTGATCGCCATCGTGGTGCCGGGGTTGCCCACCACCGAGTTCATTCTGCTGGCCGCGTGGGCGGCGACTAAAAGCTCGCCGCGGCTGAGCGCCTGGCTGGAAAACCACAAGTTGTTCGGGCCCATGCTGCGCAACTGGCGCAACGGCAAGGTGATAACCCGCCGAACCAAGGTCAGCGCAACCGTCAGCATGGTGCTCTGTTCCGTGCTCATGTGGTTCACCCTCAAGCAGCACTGGCCGGTATACGCGGCAATCTCCGGCATGGTGCTGGTCAACCTGTGGATCTGGTCGCGGCCCGAACGCATCAACCCCCAGCGCTGAGCAAGCCGGCGTCGGTGCTACAGCTTTGCGCGATGGCAAGGCATACTGCGTCCCTCCGCTGCCCGGAATGCTCGAGACCCCATGCGTATCCACGTCAGCTTCATCGACCGTGTCGGCATCACCCAGGAAGTGCTGGCCCTGTTGGGGGCGCGCAACCTCAACCTCGACGCAGTCGAAATGGTCCCGCCCAACGTCTATATCGACGCGCCGACCCTCAGTCCGCTGGTACTGGAAGAGCTGCACGATGCGCTGTTCCGGGTACGGGGCGTGGAGGACGTGCGCGTGGTCGACATTCTTCCGGGACAACGGCGGCACCTGCAGCTCGAAGCCTTGCTGGCCGCCATGGCCGATCCGGTGCTGGCACTGGACAGCGCCGGCAATGTGCTGTTGGCCAACCCGGCTTTGGTCGAGCTCTACGGCCGCGAGCCGGCCGGACAGTCGGTAGCGGACCTGTTCGCCGATCCTGCCTTGCTCGGCGCCCTGCTCGAACAGGGGTTCCGCCTGCCGCTGCGCGAGGTCAACCTGAATGGCCAGACGCTGTTGCTCGATGCCACACCGATCACCGACGCCGGCGCTCTGCTGACGCTGTACCCGCCCAACCGCATGGGTGAGCGGCTGGCCGCCCTGCACCACGACCACGCCGAAGGGTTCGATTCGCTACTGGGCGACTCCGCACCGATTCGTGCGCTCAAGGCCCGGGCGCAACGTGTTGCGGCCCTGGATGCACCGCTGTTGATCCAGGGTGAAACCGGCACGGGCAAAGAGCTGGTGGCACGGGCCTGCCATGCCGTCAGCGCGCGCCACAGCGCGCCGTTCCTGGCGCTCAACTGTGCCGCCCTGCCGGAAAATCTCGCCGAAAGCGAGCTGTTCGGCTATGCCCCCGGCGCATTCACCGGCGCCCAGCGCGGCGGCAAGCCTGGCTTGATGGAGCTGGCCCACCAAGGCACGGTGTTTCTCGACGAAATCGGCGAAATGTCGCCGTACCTGCAGGCCAAGCTGCTGCGGTTCCTCAACGATGGCAGCTTTCGCCGGGTAGGCGGCGACCGTGAGGTCAAGGTCAACGTGCGCATCCTCAGCGCCACCCACCGCAACCTGGAGCAGATGGTGGCCGAAGGCGCCTTCCGCGAAGATCTGTTCTACCGCCTGAACGTGCTCAACCTGAACGTGCCACCCCTGCGCGAGCGCGGCGAAGATATCCTGCTGTTGGCCCGTTATTTCATGCAGCAGGCTTGCACGCAGATTCAGCGACCGATATGCCGACTGACAGCGAGCACCTATCCGGCCCTGCTGGGCAACCGCTGGCCGGGCAATGTTCGGCAGTTGCAGAACGTGATCTTTCGCGCAGCCGCCGTCTGTGAAAGCAATACGGTGGACATCGGCGATCTGGATATTGCCGGTACCAGCGTGACTCGCCGCAATGACGGTGAAGTCGTCAGCCTGGAACAGGCCGTTGGGGCTTACGAAAAAGCGCTTCTGGAAAAGCTGTACCCCAGCTATCCATCCAGCCGGCAACTGGCCAGCCGTCTACTGACATCCCACACGGCCATTGCCAATCGGCTGCGCAAGTATGGGATCGGTGGCGTGAACTGATACAAAAGATGAACCGGACTGTATCATTTTCAATACATCGTACGTAATTCGATACGGCTTGGCAGTGAGGCGTCAGACGACTCTTGTAGCAGCGGCGCAAGCCGTGTCAGGGCTCGTCTGGGACCATGCAATAGACCGCGTCTACTGCCGACGCGGCTTGCGCCGCTGCCACAGGGGAATCAGCATGTTTGGTGATCTGGGGGTTGCGTAGCGTTTTCGTTACAGGGGCTGCGATGTTTGAATGGTGTGATCTACCTGAAGCCCTTGCAGCCTGTGACTTTGGGAAATCTGGCAACCATCTTGCTAAGTAACCGCCATTGCTGAACCCCAAATCACTGCGGAGTTTCCATGAGCGAGTTGCGTTTCACCGTCGAACACGAATGGCTACGCCTCGAAGCCGACGGTAGCGTCACGGTCGGTATCACCCCTTTCGCCCAGAATGCCTTGGGCGACGTGGTGTTCGTGCAGTTGCCCGAGCTCGCGCGTCATGCGCGCGATGCCGAGGTTTCGGTGCTGGAATCGGTGAAGGCCGCCAGCAGCATCAACATGCCGCTGGATGGCGAGATCGTCGAAGTCAACCCGGCGCTCGATGCAGCTCCGGAGCTCGTCAACCAAGACCCACTGGCACAAGGCTGGTTCTTCCGGTTCATCCCCGACGACCTCGAACAGGTTCGCGCCTTGCTCGACCAGACCGCCTACGACAACCTGATCGCCGCCCAAGGCTGAGGACCGACCATGACTCGCGCCATTGCATTGCACACCGACAACGAATTCATCGCCCGCCACATCGGCCCGGGCCCGGCCGACGAGCAGGCCATGCTCGACTTCCTGGGCTTCGACAGCCTCGATGCCCTGAGCGCCAGCGTCATCCCCGAAAGCATCAAGGGCACCAGCGTGCTGGGCCTTTCGGCCGGGCAAAGCGAAGCCGATGCCCTGGCCGCGATCAAGGCCATCGCCCAGCAGAACCAACTGTTCAAGAACTACATCGGCCAGGGCTACTACAACACCCACACCCCCGCGCCGATTCTGCGCAACCTGCTGGAAAACCCCGCGTGGTACACGGCCTACACGCCGTATCAGCCGGAAATCTCCCAGGGTCGTCTGGAAGCGCTGCTCAACTTCCAGACCTTGATCAGCGACCTGACCGGCTTGCCTATCGCCAATGCCTCGCTGCTTGACGAAGCGACCGCCGCCGCCGAAGCCATGACCTTCTGCAAACGGTTGAGCAAGAACAAGAGCAGCCAGCGCTTTTTCGCCTCCAGCCATTGCCATCCGCAGACCCTGGCCGTGCTGATTACCCGCGCCGAGCCGCTGGGTATCGAGGTGGTCATTGGCGACGAGCACGAGCTTGCCGACACCGACGGCTTCTTCGGCGCCCTGCTGCAGTATCCCGCCAGCAACGGCGACATTTTCGACTACCGTGAACTGGTGGAGCGCTTCCATGCCGGCAACGCACTGGTCGCCGTAGCGGCCGACCTGCTTGCCCTGACGCTGCTCAGCCCACCGGGCGAGTTCGGTGCCGACGTCGCCATCGGCAGCGCCCAGCGTTTCGGCGTGCCACTGGGTTTCGGCGGTCCACACGCCGCGTACTTTTCCACCCGTGACAGCTTCAAGCGCGACATGCCGGGCCGTCTGGTCGGCGTGTCCGTGGACCGCCACGGCAAGAGCGCCCTGCGCCTGGCCATGCAGACCCGCGAGCAGCACATCCGTCGCGAGAAGGCCACCAGTAACATCTGCACGGCGCAGGTCCTGCTGGCCAACATCGCCAGCATGTACGCGGTCTACCACGGCCCGGCCGGTCTGATCCAGATCGCTCGGCGCACCCATCAGTTGACCGCCATCCTGGCGCGCGGCCTGACGCAATTGGGCGTGCGCGTCGAACAGCAGCATTTCTTCGACACGCTGACCCTGGCCACCGGCAGTGCGACCGAGCGCCTGCATGAGCAGGCCCGTGCAGCGGGTATCAACCTGCGCGAAGTCGACGCGCAGCGCGTGGGTATCTCGCTGGACGAAACCACCCGCCAGGCCGATGTCGAAGCCTTGTGGCAGCTGTTCCACAACGCAAGCACGCAGGTGGTATTCCAGACCCTGGCCGATGAGGTCAGCGATCAACTGCCCGAACCGCTGCTGCGCCAGTCGGCGATCCTGCAGCATCCGGTGTTCAACCGCTATCACTCGGAAACCGAGCTGATGCGCTACCTGCGCCGCCTGGCCGACAAGGACCTGGCCCTGGATCGCACCATGATCCCGCTGGGCTCCTGCACCATGAAGCTCAATGCCGCCAGCGAAATGATCCCGGTGACCTGGGCCGAGTTCGGTCAGTTGCACCCCTTCGCGCCGGCTGCGCAGAGCCAGGGCTACCAACTGCTGACCGACGAATTGGAGAGCATGCTGTGCGCGGCCACCGGCTACGATTCCGTGTCACTGCAGCCCAACGCCGGCTCCCAAGGTGAATACGCCGGCTTGCTGGCCATTCGGGCCTACCACCAGAGCCGCGGCGAAGCGCACCGCGACATCTGCCTGATTCCATCCTCGGCGCACGGTACCAATCCGGCGACCGCGCACATGGCCGGGATGCGCGTCGTGGTCACCGCCTGCGATGCACGCGGCAACGTCGACATCGAAGACCTGCGCGCCAAGGCCATCGAGCACGGTGACAAGCTCGCCGCACTGATGATCACCTACCCGTCCACCCATGGCGTGTTCGAGGAAGGCATCCGCGAGATCTGCGCGATCATCCATGACCACGGCGGCCAGGTGTACATCGATGGCGCCAACATGAACGCCATGGTCGGCCTGTGTGCACCGGGCAAGTTCGGCGGCGACGTGTCCCACCTGAACCTGCACAAGACCTTCTGCATTCCCCATGGCGGTGGCGGCCCAGGTGTCGGCCCGATTGGCGTGAAAGCGCACCTGGCGCCGTTTCTGCCCGGCCATGCCGCGCTGGAGCGCAAACAGGGCGCGGTCTGCGCAGCGCCGTTCGGCAGCGCCAGCATCCTGCCGATCACCTGGATGTACATTCGCATGATGGGCGGCGATGGTCTCAAGCGCGCGTCCCAGGTGGCCATCCTCAACGCCAACTACATTGCCCGGCGCCTGGAACAGCACTACCCGATCCTCTATGCCGGCAGCAACGGCCTGGTGGCTCACGAGTGCATCCTCGACGTACGCCCACTCAAGGACAGCAGCGGCATCAGCGTCGACGACGTCGCCAAGCGCCTGATCGACTTCGGCTTCCATGCCCCGACCATGTCGTTCCCGGTGGCAGGTACCTTGATGATCGAACCGACCGAAAGCGAGTCGCTGGAAGAACTCGATCGGTTCTGCAACGCCATGATCCAGATCCGCGAAGAGATTCGCGCCGTCGAGGAAGGCCGTCTGGATCGCGAAGACAACCCGCTGAAAAACGCGCCGCACACCGCCGCCGAACTGGTCGGTGAGTGGACCCACGCCTACAGCCGCGAACAGGCGGTCTACCCGCTGCCGACGCTGCAGGAAAACAAGTACTGGCCGCCTGTGGGTCGGGTCGACAATGTTTTCGGGGATCGCAACCTGGTGTGCGCCTGCCCTTCCATCGAAGCCTATCAGCAAGCGTGACAACTGCGGCGCGCAGCGTTGATCGCTGCGCGCCCCGCCTCGCAAGGAACGAAAAATGTCCGATGCCACTTTGCAAAAAACACCCCTGCACGCGCTGCACCTGGAACTGGGCGCGCGCATGGTGCCGTTCGCCGGCTACGACATGCCGGTACAGTATCCGCTGGGCGTGATGAAGGAGCACCGCCACACCCGTGCCCAGGCCGGGCTGTTCGACGTGTCGCACATGGGTCAGATTCGCCTGACCGGCGCCAATGCCGCCAAGGCACTGGAGACGCTGGTTCCGGTGGACATCATCGACCTGCCGGTGGGCATGCAGCGCTATGCCATGTTCACCAATGAACAGGGCGGCATTCTCGACGATCTGATGGTGGCGAACCTGGGCAACGACACCTTGCTGCTGGTGGTCAACGCCGCCTGCAAGGATCAGGACCTTGCCCATCTTCAACGCCATCTGCACGGGCACTGCGAAATCGAAGCTTTGTTCGACGCACGTGCGCTGCTGGCGCTGCAGGGGCCAGCAGCGGTAACGGTGCTGTCGCGTCTGGCGCCGGAAGTTGCCGACATGACCTTCATGCAGTTCGCCAGCGTGAAGCTGCTGGGCGTGGACTGCTATGTGAGTCGCTCAGGCTATACCGGCGAAGACGGCTTCGAGATTTCCGTGCCCAGCGGCGCGGCAGAAGCGCTTGCGCGTGCCTTGCTGGCCGAGCCTGAAGTGGAACCGATCGGCCTGGGTGCACGCGATTCGCTGCGCCTGGAAGCAGGCCTGTGTCTGTATGGCCATGACATGGACAGCGAGACCTCGCCGATCGCGGCCAGCTTGCTGTGGGCCATCTCCAAGGCGCGCCGTGCCGACGGCGCGCGTGCCGGTGGCTTCCCGGGTGCCGAGATCATCTTTGCCCAGCAACGCGATGGGGTCGCGCGCAAGCGAGTCGGCCTGCTGCCCCTGGAGCGCACACCGGTGCGCGAGGGCGCGCCGATCATCGATGCCCAGGGCGTCGAAGTCGGCCGCGTATGCAGCGGTGGTTTCGGCCCGACAATGGATGCTCCGGTTGCCATGGGCTATGTGGCGATCAGCTCTGCGGCGCTGGACAGCACGCTCAGTGCCATCGTGCGCGGCAAGCCCGTAGCGCTGAAAGTTGCCAAGATGCCCTTCGTCCCGCAACGCTATTATCGCGGATGAGTGCAACTCGCCGATTGCATCAACGCCACTTGGCAATCTAAGTGCTTTGGTAGATAAAAACTATGACCGGTGGAGAAAGCGTCATAGTACCAACACGCCTTCGGCCATTCTTCGAGGCGTTCGTAGGCGCTGACGTCAACGATATGCAGGTCATGCACGATCGTGGGGCAACGTCCCGGATACGGCCTGAAATGCGGCATGAAAAGGTCAAGACACAGGGGTTTCGAGGGCTTGTTTTTGTCGCTGAAGTTAGCGTAAAGTTTCTCCACTGTGTTTGCATGGGTCGCTTGGATCGTGACCTGGGCAGTAGCTCTGATCATTGCTACAACCCGTTCGACGTCTCTTACTTTCCTGCAAATCAGCCCAGTACTCTTTCATGTGAAAGACGCTGTTAATAATTCTAGGTTTCAAGGAAATTAAGCTATGTCGAATCGTCAAAGCGGTACCGTCAAGTGGTTCAACGACGAAAAAGGTTTCGGTTTCATCACGCCTGAGAGCGGCCCGGACCTGTTCGTACACTTCCGCGCCATTCAGGGCAATGGTTTCAAAAGCCTGAAAGAAGGCCAGAAGGTCACCTTCGTTGCCGTGCAGGGCCAGAAAGGCCTGCAGGCGGACGAGGTTCAAGCCGAGGCTTGATTCGAGCGTCGCCGAAAAGCCCCAGCGCTGATAGCCTGGGGCTTTTTTGTGGCCGCTCGGCAGACGTGACCGGCCTACTCTGCCCAAGGATCTTCAATGGCGCCCATTGCAGCGGACAACGTGCAGCCGATACCGGCAAGCCTGGCTCGACGCCTGGCTGCGGCGACCTATGACCTGATCCTGTGTCTGGCGCTGCTGATGGCTGCCGTCGCGCTGTACAAGCTGGCGCAGGTGGGCTGGTACGGTGAGGCCCGCCTGCGCGCCCTTTCCGAGGCAGGTGCACTGGATCACGATCCATGGCTGTCGCTGCTGCTGACGAGTCTGTCGTTCGCTTTCTTTGCACGCTTCTGGACCCGCGCCGGACAAACCCTGGGCATGCAGGCCTGGGGCATTCGCGTGCAGAACACTGACGGCAGCACCATCAGCCTCGGCCAGGCGCTGCTGCGTTTCACGCTGGCAATGGTGTCCTGGCTATGCCTGGGGCTGGGTTGGTGGTGGATGCTGGTCGAGCGCCGCCAGCGCACCTGGCACGACCTGGGTTCACGCAGCCAGGTCGTGCGGATTGGCAAAGAAAAAACCGGCCACTGAGGGCCGGTTCGAAGGTTGTCGCCAATCGCTAACCCGCGCGTCGCAACAGCCACAGTCCTGCCACCGCGCAGATTGCCGCAGGCAGTACCACCGCCAGTAGTGGCGGAAAGCCAAATACCAGGCTCGAAGGCCCCAGCAAGTCCTGGGCAATGCGGAACACGAAGCCCACCAGCACCCCGGTGAACACACGCTGGCCCAAGGTGACCGAGCGCAAGGGACCGAAGATGAAGGAGATGGCCATCAATACAAGTGCCGCCGTTACCAGCGGCTGAAGGACCTTGACCCAGAACGCGAGCCAGTACTGACCGTTGTTGAGGCCCTGGTCGGCCAGGTAGTGGATGTACCCCCACAGCCCGGAGATGGACAATGCTTCGGGTGCGACGATGACCGTGCTGAGCAACTGGGGTGTCAGGGAAACGTCCCAGCGCTCCTCGGCAGCTTTGACCACTTCACTGCGATCGGCGTGAAACAGCGTGGTGGTGACCTCGCTCAACTGCCAGTGATCGCCGTCGTATTGCGCCTTGCGGGCAAAGCTGGCGCTGAGCATGTGGCGCTGATCATCGAAACGGTAGCGCGTCACCCCATACAGCAGGCCGCGTGGCTGCACCGTGTTGATGTGGATGAACTCGTCACCCTGGCGGTGCCACATGCCGTGCTTGCCGCTTTGCGCATCGCCACTGCCCAGGGCCAGCGAGCGCTCGGCCTGAGCCTTGTTCTCTGCCGGCGGAGCGACGTATTCGCCTACCAGCACGCCTACCACCATCAGCACCAGCATCGGCTTCATCACGGCCCAGACAATGCGCCCGACCGAAACGCCCGCGGCGCGCATGATGGTCAACTCGCTGCTGCTGGCCAGACTGCCGAGGCCGATCAGGCAGCCGATCAAAGCTGCCATCGGCAGCATGTCGTAGACCCGCCGCGGCGCAGTCAGGGCAACGTACTTGCCAGCATCGAACAAGGTATAGCTGTCGCTGACGTCGCCCATTTCATCGATGAAGGCGAACAGCGAAGCCAGCCCGAGAATGATGCCCAGCACCGCGAGGATGGCAACCGCCACGCTCATGCCGATGTAGCGATCAAGCTTGACCATGGGTCACCCCCTTGGCACGACGGCTGGCACGGGCCAGCTTCATCGGTTCCCAATACATCAGCAGCAGGCCGATGGCCAGGAACAGCACGTGCACCCACCACATGCCCAGCGCTGCAGGCAGGCGGCCTTTTTCCATGGCGCTACGCGCGGCGATGAGCAGAGTCAGGTAGGCCATGTACAGGAGGATCGCCGGCAGCAATTTGAGGAAGCGGCCCTGGCGCGGGTTGACCCGCGACAACGGGACCGCCATCAGGGTCACGATGAATACCAGCACCGGCAGCGACAGACGCCACTGCAGTTCGGCCCGCGGCCGTGGATCGGTGCTGCCCCACAGCTCGCCGGTGGGGATGGCTTCGCGATCGGTGATGTCGCTGCTCACATCCGGCTTGGGCAGGAGCACGCCATAGGTGTCGTACTGGATGGCGCGGTAGTTGGCCTCGCCCGGATTGCCGTCGTAGCGGAAGCCGTTTTCCAGGATCAGGTAGCGGTTGCCGTCGGCGCGCACTTCCTGGCGGCCCTTTTCAGCCACCAACACGGAAATCCCGCGGTCCTTGGCTTTGTCCTGGGACATGCGCTTCTCGGAAATGAACACGCCGCTGAGATCGACGCGGTTCTCCGAAAGGCTCTGGGTGTAGGTGACCCGTGTGCCATCGCGCAACGCCTGGAAGCGACCCGGCACCAGGGTGTCGAACTCGGTCATGGCGTCCTGCTGGTTGATGATCGTGGCGACCTGAGCAACGCCCTGCGGGGCAAGGCTCAGGCTCAGCCAGGCCACCAGCAGGGCGACCAGTGCCGCCGGAGCCAGGGTAATGGCCAACAGGCGCTGCTGGCTCATGCCGGTGGCGGAAAGCACGGTCATCTCGCTTTCCAGGTACAGGCGTCCGTACGCCAGCAGGATACCCAGGAACAGGCCCAGCGGCAGGATCAGTTGCAGGAAGCCCGGCAGGCGGAAACCCATGATCATGAACAGCACGCCAGGGTCCAGGATGCCGGACGCCGCCTGGGCCAGATACTTGATGAAGCGCCCGCTCATGATGATCACCAGGAGCACGGCACTCACGGCGCTCATTGTGATCATGACCTCACGGGACAGATAACGGAAAACGATCAAACCAGACACTCCAGGGTCGTCGCGCGCAGGCAGCCCGACAGGGGAACGTAGCAGCCAGGACAGGGGCCGGTCCGCTTGAGCGGGCCAGGTAAAAAGTCGCCGCATTATCCTGTGAAAGGCTGTGCCTGTCACTTAACAGCGGCATCGGGTGGACAATTACCGCCATGCAAAGGTTGCGAGCGGGCTGGGGCTGGGGTCAAACTGGCTGCTTTCGCGCGAACCGTCTTGCGCAAGCATCGACCTAGAATCAGGGGTTCTGGATATGGAATTGGTTGTAAAGAGCGTTGCTGCCGAATCAGTTAAAACCGCGACCCTGGTCGTCGCCATCGGCGAAGAACGTGCCTTGGGCGCCATTGCCAGCAAGATCGACGGCCTGAGCGGCGGCTTGATCAGCGCTGCGCTCAAGCGTGGCGACATCGCCGGGCGTGCGGGCCAGACCCTGTTGCTGCCGGGCGTACCTGCGCTCAAGGCCGAGCGCCTGCTGCTGGTAGGCAGCGGCAAGGATGAGGAATTGGCCGACCGCCCGTGGCGCAAACTGGCCAGCGCTGCCTACGGCGTGCTGAAGAACCTGGGCGGCAGCGATGCCGTGTTTGCCTTCGACGAGCTGACCGTCAAGGGCCGCGACGCCTACGGCAGAACGCGCCTGCTGGCCGAAACCCTGCTCGACGGCGAGTACGTGTTCGATCGTTTCAAGAGCAAGAAGGCCGATCCACGCGCGTTGCAGAAGATCACCCTGCTGACCCAGAAATCCAGCCAGGCCGACGTCGAACGCGCCGTTGCCCACGCCAAGGCCATCGCCAGCGGCATGAGCTTCACCAAGGACCTGGGCAACCTGCCGCCCAACCTGTGCCACCCCAGCTTCCTCGCCGAGGCCGCCAAGAGCCTGAGCAAGGCGCACAAGAACCTCAAGGTCGAGATCCACGACGAGAAGAAGCTCAAGGAACTGGGCATGGGTGCGTTCCTGGCCGTCGCCCAGGGCAGCGCGCAGCCGCCACGGTTGATCGTGCTCAACTATCAGGGCGCGAAGAAATCCGAGCAGCCGTACGTGCTGGTCGGCAAGGGCATCACCTTCGACACCGGCGGCATCAGCATCAAGCCGGCCGCCGGCATGGACGAGATGAAGTACGACATGTGTGGCGCTGCCAGCGTGTTCGGCACCCTGCGCGCCGTGCTGGAGCTGGAGCTGCCGATCAACCTGGTGTGCCTGATGGCCTGCGCCGAGAACATGCCCAGTGACCGCGCGACGCGTCCTGGCGACATCGTCGAGACCATGAGCGGGCAGACCGTGGAAATTCTCAACACCGACGCCGAAGGCCGCCTGGTGCTGTGCGATGCGCTGACCTACGCAGAGCGCTTCAACCCGCGCGCGGTGATCGACATCGCCACCCTGACCGGTGCTTGCGTTGTGGCTCTGGGTGGCCATACCACGGGCCTGATGAGCAACAACGATGCCCTGGTCGGCCAATTGCTGGAAGCCGGCAAGCAAGCCGATGATCGTTGCTGGCAGCTTCCGCTGTTCGAAGAGTATCAGGAGCAACTGGACAGCCCGTTCGCCGACATCGCCAACATCGGCGGGCCGAAGGGTGGCGCCATCACCGCAGGCTGCTTCCTGTCCCGCTTCACCAAGGCCTACGAGTGGGCGCACCTGGACATCGCCGGCACGGCGTGGGTCAGTGGCGGCAAGGACAAGGGCGCCACCGGTCGTCCGGTGCCTCTGCTCACCCAGTACCTGCTGGACCGCGCCGGGGTGTAATGCCTCAAGTCCGCGTCGGTCTTTTCGCGGGCAGAGCCCCGCTCCCACACAAGCATGCTTCCTGTGGGAGGGGGCTCTGCCCGCGAAGAGGGCGACTCGGTCTCAAGCACCAGGAACACGCCATGCCCCAAGTCGACTTCTATGTCCTGCCTACTCCCCTGCCCGCCGCACGCCTGGATTTCGCCTGCAAGTTGGCTGAAAAAGCCTGGCGGTTGGGTCACCGGGTGTACATTCATTGCACCGACGCCGCCCAGCGCGAGGCACTGGACGCGCGCCTGTGGAGTTTCAAGGGTGAAAGCTTCGTGCCTCACAGCCTCGAAGAGGACGACCCTCACGCGCCCGTCACATTGGGCATCGCAGCGCAGGCGGCAGGCCATGACGATCTCCTGATCAACCTGGCCTTGAACGTTCCAGGCTTTGCCAGCCAGTTCGCACGCGTTGCCGAAATCGTTGTTGAAGACCCTGCTATTCGTCAGGCCGCCCGGGAGAGTTTTCGTTTCTACCGTGAACAAGGCTATCCTCTGCAAGACCACCGCTTATCGCGACTTTGAGCCCAAGATGGACAACAACACCAAGCCCTTGCCTAAATCCGTACACCTGCTGGACGACCTCGAGTCGATCCGCAAGCTGCTCGGCGACGACACTCTGCAACCACCGTTGCTGACCGACGCCGTGGTTCGCAGCGAGCCCGAGGTGCCATTGCTGTTCGAACTGCATGACGAACCCGTGACCACTGCACCGGCGGCCCTGCCGTCGGAACCGGCGGCGGCACCCAGCCCAGCGCAGAATCGCCAGGATACCTTGCTGCACCTGGACGCCGAACTGCGCGCCGCCGCTCAGTTGATCATGCAGGACGTGATCGACGACTTCGCGCCTCACATCGAAACCGAGATCAAGCGCCGCCTCGAGGCCCGCATGGAAAGGTTGCTGAACCAGCCCTGATCCCCTTCCCCCGCCCTTCGCAGCCACGGACCGCTCGCCTACTACCGTAGGAGCGGTCATCGGTCGCGAAACAGGCGCTACGGTGCGTCAGCCATACCGAATCGCGCCCATTGCGGCCACGGACCGCTCCTACGCAGCCCGCCTCCCTCCCATAGCCGCCGTATCCCCGCTATACTTCCCGGCTTTCTTTGAATAAATGCCTTATAGGGTCCCGCCGCGCATGGATAAGACCTACCAGCCGCACGCTATCGAAACTTCCTGGTACCAGACCTGGGAGGCCGAGAACTATTTCGCCCCGCAAGGTGCCGGCGACTCCTACACCATCATGATTCCGCCGCCGAACGTCACCGGCAGCCTGCACATGGGCCACGGTTTCAACAACGCCATCATGGACGCGCTGATCCGTTTTCGTCGCATGCAGGGTCGCAACACCCTGTGGCAGCCGGGTACCGACCACGCCGGGATCGCCACGCAGATGCTGGTCGAGCGTCAGATCGAAGCTCAGGGTCTGAATCGCCATGACCTGGGCCGGGAAAAATTCCTGGAAAAGATCTGGGAATGGAAAGACCAATCTGGTGGCAACATCAGCCGCCAGATCCGCCGCCTGGGCTCGTCGGTCGACTGGAGCCGCGAACGTTTCACCATGGATGACGGCCTCTCCGAAGCGGTCAAGGAAGCCTTCGTGCGCCTGCACGAAGACGGTCTGATCTACCGCGGCAAGCGCCTGGTCAACTGGGATACCAAGCTGCACACGGCCATCTCCGACCTGGAAGTGGAAAACCACGACGAAAAGGGTTTCCTCTGGAACCTCAAGTACCCGCTGGCAGACGGCGCGAAAACCGCCGAAGGCAATGACTTCCTGATCGTTGCCACCACGCGCCCGGAAACCATGCTCGGTGACGCCGCCGTCGCGGTGAACCCGAACGACGAGCGCTACCAGGCCTTGATCGGCAAATTCGTCGAACTGCCACTGGTAGGCCGCCGGATTCCGATCATCGCCGACGACTATTGCGACCCTGAGTTCGGTACCGGTTGCGTGAAAATCACCCCGGCCCACGATTTCAACGACTACGAAGTCGGCAAGCGCCATAACCTGCCGCTGCTCAACATCTTCGACAAGAATGCCCAGGTGCTGGCCAGTGCCCAGGTGTTCAACCTTGACGGGACCCTGAACGACAGCGTGGACGGCACCTTGCCCGGCGAATACGCCGGCCTGGACCGCTTTGAGGCACGCAAGCAGATCGTCGCCGCGTTCGACGCCGCCGGCCTGCTGGTCAGCGTCGACGACCATGCCTTGAAAGTGCCGAAGGGCGATCGCTCCGGTACGGTCATCGAGCCTTGGCTGACGGACCAGTGGTACGTGTCCACCAAACCTTTGGCGGAGCCAGCCATCGCTGCCGTCGAAGACGGGCGCATCCAGTTCGTGCCCAAGCAGTACGAAAACATGTACTTCTCCTGGATGCGTGACATCCAGGACTGGTGCATCAGCCGCCAGCTCTGGTGGGGCCACCGCATTCCGGCCTGGTACGACGAGTCCGGCAAGGTCTATGTCGGCCGTAGCGAAGAGGAAGTGCGCAGCAAGCACGGCTTGAGCGCCGACGTGACGCTCAACCAGGACAACGACGTACTGGACACCTGGTTCAGCTCGGGCCTGTGGACCTTCTCCACCCTGGGCTGGCCGGAACAGACCGAATTCCTGAAGAAATTCCACAGCACCGACGTGCTGGTCACCGGCTTCGACATCATCTTCTTCTGGGTCGCCCGGATGATCATGTTGACCATGCACCTGGTCAAGGACGAGAACGGTACCCCGCAGGTGCCGTTCAAGACCGTCTACGTGCATGGCCTGGTGCGTGACGGCCAGGGCCAGAAGATGTCCAAGTCCAAGGGCAACGTGCTTGACCCGCTGGACATCATCGACGGTATCGAGCTCGAAGCCCTGGTGGAAAAACGCACCAGCGGCCTGATGCAGCCCAAGCTCGCGAAGAAGATCGAAAAGCAAACCCGCGACGAGTTCGAAGGCGGCATCGCCAGCTACGGCACCGACGCCTTGCGCTTCACCTTCTGTTCGCTGGCGTCCACCGGTCGCGACATCAAGTTCGACATGGGCCGCGTCGAAGGCTATCGCAACTTCTGCAACAAGATCTGGAACGCCGCGCGCTACGTGCTCGACAAGGGCGAGGATTGTGGCCAGAACGGCGAAGCCTACGAGCTGTCGCTGGCCGATCGCTGGATCATCTCGCAACTGCAGCGCACCGAAGCCGAGGTGACCCGCCACCTCGACCAGTTCCGTTTCGACCTGGCCGCCCAGGCGCTCTACGAGTTCATCTGGAACCAGTATTGCGACTGGTACCTGGAGCTGTCCAAGCCTGTGCTGTGGGACGAAAACGCGCCGATCGAGCGTCAGCGCGGTACTCGCCGCACCTTGGTACGCGTGCTCGAAGTGGCGCTGCGCCTGGCGCATCCGTTCATGCCGTTCATCACCGAAGAAATCTGGCAGCGCCTCGCGCCGCTCGCCGGCGTGCAGGGCAAGACGATCATGCTGCAGCCTTGGCCGGTGGCCAACGAAAGCCGCATCGATACCGCAGCCGAAGATGACATCGAGTGGCTCAAGGGCCTGATGCTGGGCGTGCGCAACATCCGTGGCGAGATGAACATCGGTCCAGGCAAGCCGCTGGCGCTGTTCCTCAAGAACACCGGCAGCCAGGACCAGCGTCGCCTGCAGGAGAACGATGCCTTGCTGCGCAAGCTCGCCAAGCTGGAATCCATCACCGTGCTCGCCGATGGCCAGGAGGCGCCTTTGAGTGCCACTGCGCTGGTCGGCGAGATGGAAGTGCTGGTGCCCATGGCCGGCCTGATCGACAAGGATGCCGAGCTGGCGCGCCTGGACAAGGAGATCCAGCGTCTGAACGGTGAAGTGGCACGCGTGGGCGGCAAGTTGTCCAATGCAGCCTTCGTCGACAAGGCGCCTCCCGCCGTTATCGACAAAGAGCGCGCCAAACTGGCCGAAGCCGAACAAGCCTTGACCAAGCTGGCCGAACAGCACGCGCGGATCGCCAGCCTGTAATCCGTCTCGCGGGCCTCATCGCGGGCGCTGCTCGCCCCCACAGAGATCTATGCAACCCTGTAGATCCTTGTGGGAGCCGGCTCTGCCCGCAAAGAGGCCAGCAGCCCCACCGGTAACCTCCCCATGTCCACCCCGCAAAAACCCACCCTGCACCCGCGCAACCGCCATCAGGGCCGCTACGACTTCCCGCAGCTGATCAAGGCCCATCCGGACCTTGCCCGGTTCGTCATCCTCAACCCGTACGGCAAGCAAAGCATCGACTTCGCCGACCCGGCGGCGGTGAAGGTATTCAACCGGGCCCTGCTCGGAGCGTTGTACGGCATCCGCCACTGGGATATCCCGGACGGCTACCTGTGCCCCCCCATCCCGGGGCGCGCCGACTATCTGCACTGCCTGGCGGACCTGCTGGCCGAAAGCAACGGCGCAGAGATTCCGAGAGGCACTGCGGTGAAGGCACTGGATGTAGGTGTGGGCGCCAACTGCATCTATCCATTGCTGGGGCACAGTGACTATCGCTGGCAGTTCGTGGGGTCCGACATAGATCCGGTGGCGTTGGCCTCGGCCAACACCATCGTCCAGGCCAACAAGCTGGGCAAGGCCATCACCCTGCGCCTGCAAAGCCAGCCACGGCAGATTCTTCAGGGCCTGATAGGCGCCGGTGAACGGTTCGCCGTGACCCTGTGCAACCCACCATTCCATGCTTCGCTGGAGGAGGCGACGCGTGGTAGCCAGCGCAAGTGGCGTGCCCTGGGCAAGGCCGATCCCAAGCGCAAGCTGCCGGTGCTGAACTTCGGTGGGCAGAACACCGAGCTGTGGTGCGAGGGGGGCGAGATTCGCTTCGTGACGCAGTTGATCAACGAAAGCGTGGCGCTGGGCAAGCAGGTGCTGTGGTTTTCCACTCTGGTGTCCAAGGCTTCCAACCTGGCGGCCATCCAGGCAAGCTTGAGCAAGGTCCAGGCGGCCCAGGTACGGGTGGTGGAAATGGGTCAGGGCCAGAAGCAAAGCCGCTTCGTCGCCTGGACCTTTCAGCCCGAGCAGGCACGCACTACCTGGTTCAGCTCACTACAAACCTCGTAGGAGCGGTCATCGGCCGCGAAACAGACGCTGCGGTGGATCAGGCGTACCGCGGCGCGCCCTTCGCGGGCAGAGCCCGCTCCCACAGGGTCGGGTACATTTCGCGGGCACAAAAAAACCGCGCCCGGGTTGACCCGCGGCACGGTTCGTCGAGCCGTTACAATTACTTGTTGACGGAATCGGTCAGCACTTTGGCTGGGACGAACTTGACGACTTTCTTGGCAGCGATTTCGATGGCAGCGCCGGTCGAAGGGTTACGGCCGGTACGGGCAGGACGCTCGGTGATCTTCAGCTTGCCGATACCAGGCAAGGTGATCTCGTTGCCATTTTCCAATTGATCGGCAACGATCTGGCCCAGCTGCTCGATAGCGTTGCGCGCGGTGGTTTTCGGCGCGTCGATAGCTTCAGCGATATCGGCGATCAGTTGGTCTTTGGTTAATGCCATGGTGGTGTACCTTCCCTATCAAATTCAATTGGATTGCAAAGTGCAGCGTAAGTCGGAGCCGGGCGTGCGACGTCCGCCGGGGCTCACGTTTCGGTCATGCCAATCGCCATTGTAGATACCCAGAATGGCGTTTGGTTCGACTCGAAAGCCGCTCTCTGCGGGGCTTCACGGCCTTGTGGGCCGCAAGACCGGGCAAAACTAGCACAGAGCCAGACAAATATCCGCCACTAGCGGGCCTTTTATTCAGCTTTATCATGGGTTTGGCCGAAAAGTAGACGATTTCGTCGTTTCAGCGCATGCACCCGTCACCAGCAATCCGTAAAACCCCTATCTACGTTACACTTCGCCCCTTTGCCGCACGGCTCGCCACGTCCACCGTGCCCGTCAAACAGACCAGCCGAGAAGCCCATGCCGATCCGTCACTGCATCGTCCACTTGATCGACAAGAAACCCGACGGTACCCCCGCCGTGCTTCACGCGCGCGACAGCGAGCTGGCCGAGTCCAGCGCCATCGAGTATCTGCTTGCCGACCTCAATGAAAGCTACAACGCCAAGCAGGGCAAGGCCTGGGGCTTCTTCCATGCCGAGTCCGGGGCACACCCCTTCAGTGGCTGGCTCAAGGACTATCTGGACGAGGGTCGCGACTTCACCCAGTTCAGCCGCACGGCCGTCGAGCATTTGCAGAAACTGATGGAAGAATCGAATCTGTCCACAGGCGGGCACGTCCTGTTCGCGCACTACCAGCAGGGCATGACCGATTACCTGGCCATTGCCCTGCTGCACCACAGCGAAGGCGTGGCAGTGACATCAGAGCTCGACGTCACCCCGTCGCGGCACCTGGACCTGGGGCAGTTGCACCTGGCGGCACGCATCAACCTGTCGGAGTGGCAGAACAACAAGCAGTCCAAGCAGTACATCTCGTTCATCAAAGGCAAGAACGGCAAGAAGGTCTCGGAGTATTTCCGCGACTTCATCGGCTGCCAGGAGGGCGTCGACGGCCCGGGCGAAACGCGGACATTGCTCAAGGCCTTCAGCGACTTCGTCGAGAGCGAGGACATGCCCGAAGAGTCTGCGCGGGAAAAAACCCAAACCCTGGTGGAGTACGCCACCAGCCAGAGCAAGATGGGCGAGCCGGTGACCTTGAAGGAGTTGTCGGGCTTGATCGATGAAGAGCGCCCGCAGGCGTTCTACGACCATATCCGCAACAAGGATTATGGTCTGTCACCGGAAATCCCGGCGGACAAGCGTACCCTCAACCAGTTTCGCCGCTTCACCGGGCGTGCCGAGGGGTTGTCGATCAGTTTCGAAGCCCATTTGCTCGGCTCCAAGATCGAATACGATGAAGAAGCAGGCACCTTGATCATCAAGGGCCTGCCCTCCCAACTGACCGATCAACTCAAACGCCGCAAGGATTGAGCTGAGCCTGCGGAGCTCGAACCCATCCGTATCAGCGGTCAGCGGCCGCGAAGCAGGCGCCGCGGTGTATCCAATCGAACGCAGAGCAGTTACTGCTTCGCGAGCGCGAAACCTATGCGTGGGAAATGCACATGCACCATCCCGGCGCGCTCGTCTTCGCGCCTGATGATCAATTCCTCGGCACCGGCAAACAACAACTCTCCACGCACCGGGTCGACGCCGTAGTCCACTGCCGCCACGCTCACCTGATCGCCGACCTTGAAGCCATTGGGGTCTTCGAACGTTTCTGTAGGCAAGGCTGCCGGAGTAGCCGCCTTGGCTATCGCCAGTGCCTCATCGGCGCTCAGGTCGCTGTAGGTACCATGGCCAAAGCCCAGCACGCGGCCCAGCCAGGCATGAATGGCGGGATAGATATCCACCAGCGGTGCAGTGACCGGCGTGCCCTTGAGAAACCACAACAGGTGGGCCAGGGAGAAATCTGCCAGGGTAGGTTCGCCAAACAGGTAGTCGCCTTCTGCGTCCTGCAGCTGCTGTTCAAGCCGCGCCATGAACGTAGGCCACTGATGCTTGGCCTGCTCCACTGACAAACGAGTGGCCGTACCACCCTGGAACAGCGCCATGCGATCGGCGATGAACGCCTTGGCGGCGTCTTCCGGCAGGCGCGCCAGGCGAGCACTGATGGACTCGGGTTGAAACACCAGGCTGACCGCATGCTGGAACAGCACCGAATCGGCCCAGGCGGCGAACGTGGCGACAGTCAGTTCCTGACCTTGGGGCAACAGCGATGGATAGGCTTTTTCCTGGTCCAGACGGCGAGCGATCAGGGCCGTGTCGCAATACACATCGGCGCCTACCTGCAACACCGGGGTCTTGCGGTAGCCACCGGTCAACGCGGTCAAGTCAGGTTTGGGCATGATCGGCGAGATCAGTACCGAACGCCATGCGAGCCCTTTGAAGCCGAGCATCAGGCGGGCCTTCTCGGCGAACGGCGAGGTCGGATAGTGATGCAGGATCAACTCGGACATATCGGCTCCAGCAGAATGGGAAAGCTCACAGCTTACTCGCCCGCGCGCAGAGCACATACCCCTGTAGCAGCGGCGCAAGCCGCGTCGGCGGTGTGTGCGGTGTGCCTGAATGAACGCGGTGCCACCGGACGCGGCTCGCGCCGCTGCTACAGGGATTGCGTGGTCCGTAGCAGCGGCGCAAGCCGCGTCGGCGGTGTGTGCGGTGTGCCTGAATGAACGCGGTGCCACCAGACGCGGCTCGCGCCGCTGCTACACGGATTGCGTGCTCTGTAGCAGCGGCGCAAGCCGCGTCGGCGGCGTATGCGGTGCGCCTGAATGAACGCGGTGCCACCGGACGCGGCGCGCGCCGCTGCTACAGAGGGCGGAAAGACGCTACCAGGTGTTCCTTGGCAACTTTGCGCAGGCGCTTGATCAGCCGCTCGTGGCGCAGCGCTTCACCCTTGCTGGGCCAGGTTTCGTAGTACACCAGCGCCACTGCCGGGCTGGAAAGAAAAAAACGCGCGCCCTTGCCGCTCTGATGTTTGGCGAAGCGTCGGTGCGGATCGTCGCTGATGCCGCAGTAGAGCGAGCCATTCGCCGCGCGCACCAAGTAGACATACCAGGGTTTGGGTGGCGTGATGTCGGTCATCGATTCTGCAGCATCTGTATGCAAACCCGCGGCATCATTCCACCTTCGTCGCCAGCGCACGCACATGCAGCGTACGCCCGGCCCCCATACCCGCTGCCGTGGCAGCGATGCCTATCACGGCAAACACCCAGCCTACTGCGCTCCAGCCGCCCGTCATGTCATGCACCAATCCCACCGCGAAGGGTCCCATCGAGGCGATGGTGTAGCCCACACCCTGGGCCATGCTCGACAAGTTGGCCGCCACATGGGCGTCTCGTGAACGCAGCACGATCAAGGTCAGCGCCAACGCAAACACACCGCCCTGCCCCAGACCAAGCACGATTGCCCAGCCCCACATGCCGCTCAACGGTGCATAGAGCAGGCCAAACAAACCGGCCAGGCTCAGTGCCATCACCGCAAGGATCGGCACACGCTGATCACGACCCCGGGTGGCCAGCCATGGCACGGTCAGCGCGCTGGGCAGTTGCACGATGATCGAGAACGACATGACCAGCCCAGCTTCGGCTGCCGACAAGCCCCGACCGATCAGAATCGACGGTAGCCAGCCGAAGACAATGTAGGCCAGCGACGACTGCAAGCCCATGAACAGCGTGACCTGCCAGGCCAGGGGGTCGCGGAACAAGCCACTGACACGATAGCGGGCCCGCTGGACGCCGTGCTTTTGCCGCGTCTGCGGCAGCCAGAACACGGCCGCCAGCAATGCAGGCACCATCCAGAACGCTAGGCCGATGCGCCAGCTGTCATCGAAATACTGGCTCAGCGGAACGCTGGAACCGGCAGCCAGTGCAGCTCCCAGACACAATGCCATGGTGTAGACACCCGTCATCGTGCCGGCCTGTCGGGCGAAGTCACGTTTGACGATGCCGGGCAGCAGCACACCGATGATCCCGATACTGCCACCGGCCACCAGGCTGCCGATGAACAGGCCCCAGATGCCCAACTGGCTGCGCAGAGCGATGCCTGATGCGAGCACCAGCAATACACCCAAGACCACGCGCTCGCTGTCGAAACGCCGTGCCAGCAGAGGCGCCAAGGGCGCGAACAGACCCAGGCACAGCACCGGAAGCGTGGTCAGCAGGCCGGCCGTCGAGCCGCTCAGGCCAAGGCTGGCAGAGACCTGCGCAAGCAACGGCGCCATGCTCGACAAGGCCGGACGCAGGTTGAGCGCTACCAGCACCAGGCCAAGGATCAGCAGCCAGGGTTTATGCAGCGGCGTGACAATATCGCGACTCGAAGGGGTACAGTTGGCAGTAGGCATAAAGGTCCAGAAACGAAGGTGCGGACCATTGCCAGGACACGAATGCCTGGTGGTCTCTTGGATACGACTTTGAGCGAGGAAGCGTAGAGCGTATTGCCAGCAATGGCAAATACCTGGCTGGCAGTGTGCCCTTCACACCGCAGCGCGCCCTTCGCGGGCAGAGCCCGCTCCCACAACAGGATCTCACAACAGGCGCGGACCCCCTGTGGGAGCGGGCTCTGCCCGCGAAGCAGGCGCCGCGGTGTGTCAGGCCACTAACGAAAAAACCCGGGCACAGGCCCGGGTTTTTTGTGTGCCGCAAAAGGCAATCAGTGCAGGATCTGGCTCAGGAACATCCGTGTCCGGTCGCTCTGCGGGTTGTCGAAGAAGTCGTTCGGCGCGGCCTGTTCGACGATTTCGCCCTTGTCCATGAAGATCACCCGGTTCGCCACGGTGCGGGCGAAGCCCATTTCGTGAGTGACGCAGAGCATGGTCATGCCGTCTTCGGCCAGGCCGATCATGGTGTCGAGTACTTCCTTGACCATTTCCGGATCGAGCGCCGACGTCGGTTCATCGAACAGCATGATCTTGGGCTTCATGCACAACGCCCGCGCAATGGCCACACGCTGTTGCTGGCCACCGGACAACTGACCGGGAAACTTGTGCGCCTGTTCCGGGATACGCACGCGCTCCAGGTAATGCATGGCGATTTCCTCGGCCTGGCGCTTGGGCATCTTGCGCACCCACATCGGCGCCAGCGTGCAGTTCTGCAGGATGGTCAGATGAGGAAACAGGTTGAAGTGCTGGAACACCATGCCCACTTCGCGACGTACCGTTTCGATCTGCTTGAGATCGTTGGTCAGCTCCACGCCGTCGACGATGATGGTGCCCTTCTGATGCTCTTCCAGCCGATTCAAACAACGGATGGTGGTCGACTTGCCCGAACCCGAAGGCCCGCACAGGACGATGCGCTCGCCCTGGGCCACGTTCAGGTTGATGTCCTTGAGCACGTGGAACTGGCCGTACCACTTGTTCACGCCTTGCATCTGGATGATGCCCGGTGCGCCCGCCGGTTTCTTGATCGCTTCACTCATGATTAAGCTCCTAACGCTTGTGGCCAGTGTCCAGCTTGCGCTCCAGATGCATGGAGTAGCGGGACATACCGAAACAGAAGATCCAGAACACAAGGGCCGCGAACACGTAGCCCTCCGTTGCCATGCCCAGCCATGCCGGGTCGGCTGCCGCCTGCTTGACGCTGTTGAGCAGGTCGAACAGGCCGATGATGATCACCAGGCTGGTGTCCTTGAACAATGCAATGAAGGTGTTGACGATGCCGGGGATCACCATTTTCAAGGCCTGCGGCAGGATCACCAGGCCCATGCTGCGCCAGTAGCCCAGCGCCATGGCCGAGGCAGCTTCGTACTGCCCCTTGGGAATCGCCTGCATGCCACCGCGCACCACTTCCGCCACATACGCGGACTGGAACAGGATCACGCCTATCAGCGCGCGCAGCAGCTTGTCGAAGTTCATGCCTTCAGGCAGGAACAACGGCAGCATCACCGAGGACATGAACAGCACGGTGATCAGCGGTACGCCACGCCAGAACTCGATGAAGGTCACGCAGACCACCTTCACCGCCGGCATTTTCGAACGCCGGCCCAACGCCAGCAGGATCCCCAGCGGCAAGGCGCCCGCGATGCCCACGGTGGCGATCACCAGGGTCAGCATCAGGCCGCCCCATTGGCTGGTTGCCACGGTCGGCATGCCGAACGCGCCGCCATGCAGCAGGAAGTAGGCGATGATCGGGTACAGCACCAGAAAGCCGATGCCATAGACCGCCTTGCGCTTGAACCGTGACATGAACAGCGGCGCCACACCCAGCACTGCCAGCCACACGGTCAGGTCGACGCGCCAGCGCAGCTCGGGCGGGTAATAGCCGTACATGAACTGGCCGAAACGCTGTTGGATGAACACCCAGCAGGCGCCTTCCTTGGTGCAGTCGGCACGGGTGGTACCCACCCAGTTCGCGTCGAAGATCGACCAGCTCAACAGTGGCGGAACGATCAGCCAGATCAAGTACAGCGACAGCAGGGTCAACAGGGTGTTGAGCCAGCTGGAGAACAGGTTCCGGCGCATCCACGCGACAGGTCCGAAGACTTTGCCGGGTGGCGGCTGGTCGGGTTTGAAAATATGGGTCGTCATGCGCTCATCCTCACCGTTCGATCAGCGCAATGCGCTTGTTGTACCAGTTCATCAGCAGGGAAATGCTGATACTGATTGCCAGGTACACGCTCATGGTGATGGCAATGACTTCGATCGCCTGCCCCGTCTGGTTGAGCACGGTACCGGCGAACAGCGAAACCATTTCCGGGTAACCGATACCGGCGGCCAGGGAAGAGTTCTTCGCCAGGTTCAGGTATTGGCTGGTTAATGGCGGAATGATCACGCGCAGAGCCTGCGGGATGATCACCTTGCGCAACGTTGGGCCATTGCGCAGTCCCAGCGAGTGGGCCGCTTCGGTCTGGCCGTGGCTGACCGACTTGATGCCCGAGCGCACGATCTCGGCGATGAACGCCGCGGTGTACACGGTCAACGCCAGGGTCAAGGCCAGCAGTTCCGGGATCAGTACCCAGCCACCGACGAAGTTGAAGCCCTTGAGCTCGGGTTTTTCCCAATGCACCGGCGTGCCGAAGATCAGCGCGCACAGGGCCGGCAATACGATGATGATCGCCAGGCCCACCCAGAACTTGTGGAACGGCTGGCCGGTGGCCTCGAAGCGCTTGGTGGCCCACTTGGACATCAGCACGACGCCAACAATGGCTATCACCACGCTGATCACGAATGGCCAGAAGCCTGGCGCCGCCAGCGCGGCCGGCATGTTCAGGCCGCGGCTGCTGACGTAGAAGCTGTCCATGAAACCATGCGCCGCGCGCGGACCCGGCAGGGTCAGGAACACCGCGAAATACCAGAACAGAATCTGCAGCAGCGGCGGGATGTTGCGGAACACCTCGATGTAGACAGTCGCCAGCTTGTTGATCATGAAGTTGGGCGACAGTCGCGCCACACCGATCACGAAGCCCAGCACGGTCGCCAGGATGATGCCGATGATCGACACCAGCAGGGTATTGAGCAGGCCGATCAGGAACACGCGCGCGTAGCTGTCCGATTCGGTGTAGTCGATCAGGTGTTGGGCAATGCCGAAGCCGGCACTGCGTTCAAGGAAGTCGAAGCCGGAAGTGATGCCCCGGTGTTGCAGGTTGGTCTGTGTGTTGTCGAACAGAAACCAGCCCATACCGACCACCGCCACAATGGTGATGATCTGGAAAAGCCACGCACGCACACGTGGATCAGTCAGGGATAACCCCTGCTTGGGTGCGCCGATTTGATTTTGCATGGAAAGCCCCAGGAGAGATGGAGAACAGCGCCCGACGGCAACGTGCCGTCAGGCGCCGGGCCGATCAGCGCACCGGAGGTGCGTACTGGATACCGCCAGCGTTCCAGAGAGCGTTCTGGCCACGGTCGATCTTCAGCGGAGTGTTCGCACCCAGGTTGCGCTCGAACATCTCGCCGTAGTTGCCGACCTGCTTGACGATCTGCACGACCCAATCCTTCGGCAGTTTCAGGTCCTTGCCGTATTCGCCATCGGCGCCCAGCAGGCGTGCCACGTCAGGGTTCTTGGTGGCCTTGGCTTCGGCTTCGACGTTCTTCGAAGTCACGCCTGCCTCTTCAGCGTTGAGCTGGGCGAACAGGGTCCACTTGACGATCGCCAGCCAGTCTTCATCACCGCGGCGTACCACTGGGCCCAGCGGCTCCTTGGAGATGGTTTCCGGCAACACGACGTAGTCGTTCGGCGCGGCCAGCTTGCTGCGCTGGGCGAACAGCTGCGACTTGTCGGAGGTCAGCACGTCGCAACGACCGCCTTCCAGGGACTTGGCGCTTTCGTCGGAGGTGTCGAAGGTGATCGGGGTGTACTTAAGGCCGTTGCCACGGAAGTAGTCGGACACGTTCAGCTCGGTGGTGGTACCGGCCTGGATGCAGATGGTGGCGCCGTCCAGTTCCTTGGCGCTTTTCACGCCCAGCTTGTTGTTCACCAGAAAGCCGATGCCGTCATAGTAGGTAACGCCGGCGAAGACCATGCCCATGCCCGCATCACGGGAGCTGGTCCAGGTGGTGTTACGCGACAGAATGTCGATTTCGCCGGACTGCAGCGCGGTGAAGCGCTCCTTGGCGTTCAGCTGGCTGAACTTGACCTTGGTGGCGTCACCGAACACGGCAGCGGCGACTGCGCGGCAGACGTCGGCGTCGATGCCGACGATCTTGCCCGAAGCATCAGGAACGGAGAAACCAGGCAGGCCGTCGGAGACGCCGCACTGTACGAAACCTTTCTTCTGGATGGCGTCCAGAGTGGCACCCGCCTGAGCGAAGCTGCTTACGCCCAGGACGGTCGCAGCGGTCAGTACTGCCAGGGTGGATTTCAACATCTTCATTCAAAACCTCCAGTTGCTCTTGTTGTGTCCGAGCTTGAATTGCGCTGCACCTTTATGAGGCGGTATCGACCCGTGTTGGCTAGTTGTTGGGTCAAGCATCAATCGCAATACAAGTGATGAACCCGATCGACCGGATGGCGCGACCGGGATATGCAACGCTTGCCCCCGCTCCCCGCAAGGTTCGACGCAGTGGTCTGCGGCGTCTCTGGTGACCATCGGCAAATTTTTTCTGCATCGTCGTTGACTGCTCTGCGTCAGTCGATAACGGTTCTATAGTGTTACCGCCGATACCGATGCTGGTATTACGCCAGTTACATAGCAAGCGTCGTACCATAGTGAATCGCATCAGCGTTTAAATGCACGTCAATAGAAAAACTTGTAGCCTTGCGACATCTTCTTCAGAGATCGCACCATCGCGCCTCGTCGCACTGCACTCAAACAGAGCGGGCGCCCCACAACGGAGCAACCATGACCGACCCCTTGATCATCGAACCCGACAACAGCGTCGACGCCTGTGTCATCTGGCTGCATGGCCTGGGCGCTGACCGCTATGACTTCCTGCCCGTGGCGGAAGCCTTGCAGCAACGGCTGCAGGGAACGCGTTTCGTACTGCCGCAGGCGCCCACCCGCGCCGTGACCATCAATGGCGGCTACGCCATGCCCAGCTGGTACAACATCATTGCCATGAGTCCGGCACGGGCCATCGACCAAAGCCAGCTGGAGGCGTCTGCGCAGATGCTTTGCGGGCTGATCGAGGAGCAGCAGGCGAGCGGCATACCGCCGGAGAGGATCTTCATTGCAGGCTTTTCCCAGGGGGGCGCTGTGGCACTGCATACGGCCTATATCACCTGGCAAGGTCCGCTTGGGGGCGTACTGGCGCTGTCGACCTATGCGCCCACCTTCGACGATCGGATCGAACTGGCTGCCAGTCAGCAGCGCACTCCGGCACTGTGTCTGCATGGACAGAATGACGAAGTCGTGATCAACGCCATGGGCCGCAGTGCCTATGAATACCTCAAACGCTGGGGCGTTGACGCAGCGTGGCAGGAATACCCCATGGGTCACCAAGTGTTACCGCAGGAGATCGCCGACATCGGCGACTGGCTGGCCGAACGGTTGCACTGACACCTGGCCCATCCGTGGGAGCGGTCTGTGGCCGCGAAGCAGACGCCGCGGGGTATCCGGCCAACCGCAGCGCGCCCTTCGCGGCCACGGACCGCTCCTACATAGGTTCGCGGTCGACTCGTAGGAGCGGTCTGTGGCCGCGAAGCAGACGCCGCGCAGTATCAGCCACACAGCGGTCAGCGTACGCCCCCACCACTCTTCTATCGTCGTGCTCGATTCTTGCATTACACTGCCTGACGTTCATTCCTCAACCAATCGATGAGAAGCCTGTGCTCAAAGCACTCAAGAAGATGTTCGGCAAAAGCGAGGCGCAACCCCTTGCAGCCGACACTGGCGCCACCCGCGTCCTACCCGTCGACACCCACGAATCGACCCAGCCGGTCGTTGCTGCGCCAGCCCCCAGCGTCAGCCCCGAACCCGAAGCGCCCGCACCGGCCGTGATCGCCGCTGAAAAGCCTGCGCGTGCCCGCCTGCCCAAGCCCGTCGCTGTCGCCTGGAGCCGTGCCGATTTTCAAGTCGAGGCGCAGGAAGGCAAGACCCGCTTCCACGATTTCGCGCTCACCGACGAGCTGATGCACGCTATCCACGACCTGGGATTTCCGTACTGCACACCGATCCAGGCCCAGGTGCTGGGCTATACGCTAAAGGGCCGCGACGCCATCGGCCGTGCGCAGACCGGCACCGGCAAGACCGCGGCCTTCCTCGTGTCGATCATCTCCCAGTTGCAGCAGACCCCTCCGCCCAAGGAGCGCTTCATGGGCGAGCCGCGCGCGCTGATCATCGCGCCGACCCGTGAGTTGGTGGTGCAGATTGCCAAGGATGCCGCAGGCCTGACCAAATACACCGGCCTGAACGTGATGACGTTCGTCGGCGGCATGGATTTCGACAAGCAGCTCAAGCAGCTCGAAGCACGCCATTGCGACATTCTGGTTGCCACCCCCGGCCGCTTGCTGGACTTCAACCAGCGCGGCGAAGTGCATCTGGACATGGTCGAGGTGATGGTGCTCGATGAAGCCGACCGCATGCTCGACATGGGCTTCATTCCCCAGGTACGGCAGATCATTCGCCAGACGCCGCCCAAGCAGGAACGCCAGACCTTGCTGTTCTCCGCCACCTTCACCGCTGACGTGATGAACCTCGCCCAGCAGTGGACCACCGACCCGGCCATCGTCGAGATCGAACCGGAGAACGTGGCCAGCGAGACCGTCGAGCAACACGTGTATGCAGTGGCCGGCAGCGACAAATACAAACTGCTCTACAATTTGGTCACCAGCAACGACTGGGAGCGCGTCATCGTGTTTGCCAACCGCAAGGACGAGGTGCGCCGCATCGAAGAGCGTTTGGTGCGCGATGGCGTGAATGCCGCGCAGCTGTCCGGCGATGTGCCGCAGCACAAGCGCATCAAAACGCTAGAGGGCTTTCGCGAGGGCAAGATCCGAGTGCTGGTGGCCACCGATGTGGCAGGCCGCGGAATCCATATCGATGGCATCAGCCATGTGATCAATTTCACCTTGCCCGAAGTGCCGGATGACTATGTTCACCGCATCGGGCGTACCGGCCGAGCCGGCAGCAGCGGAGTGTCGATCAGTTTCGCCGGCGAAGACGACTCCTACCAACTGCCTTCGATCGAGGCGTTGCTGGGTCGCAAGATCAACTTCGAAATGCCGTCGGCCGAGCTGCTGAAACCCGTCGAACGCAAGCACTCTTGACCGCTGTGGGAGCGGTCCGTGGCCGCGAAAGCCGCACCGCGTTCTACTGCCTCATCGCGTGTGCGGACCATCACTCCCAGCGCTGGGCTGCTGTCTCGTCGCTTTCGCGCTCCTGGACCCAGCGCGGGCCATCTTCGGTGCTCTCCTTTTTCCAGAACGGCGCCCGGGTCTTGAGATAGTCCATGACGAAATCACACGCCTGGAACGCCGCCTGACGATGGGCGCTGGCGACGCCGACGAACACGATCGGCTCGCCTGGCGCCAGTGCGCCTACCCTGTGCAGTATCTCGAGCTTGAGCAACGGCCAGCGCTGAGCCGCTTCGAAGACGATCTTGTCCAGGGCTTTTTCGGTCATGCCCGGATAATGCTCCAGCAGCATCCCACGCACTTCCAACCCGTCGTTGAAATCGCGCACGTAGCCGACAAAGCTCACCACCGCACCCACACCGGTGTTGGCCTGATGCAGGGCATTGAGTTCAGCCCCGGGGTCGAACGGCTCGTGTTGCACGCGGACGCTCATTTCAACCTCCGGTCACGGTGGGAAAGAAAGCGACCTCATCGCCATCGAACAGCGGCTCGGTGAGCCCGCACATTTCCTGATTGCGAGCGCACATCAGACCCTTTTCTCCAAGCACCTCCCGATCGCCACGCAGGATGAGAAATTCGCGCAACGCATCGACACTGGCGAACTCACCCGTGACCTCTTCCTCACCGGTGCCCAGCAATTCGCGGTAGCGAGCGAAATACAGCACGGTGTACTTCATGACACGTCCGCCTTGAAGTGCCCAGTCTTGCCGCCCTGTTTCTCCAGCAAGCGCACTTGCTCGATGAGCATGCCGCGATCGACCGCCTTGCACATGTCATAGACGGTCAAGGCGGCAACGCTGGCCGCCGTCAGTGCCTCCATTTCGACCCCGGTCTGCCCCGCCAGCTTGCAGCGGGCGGTGATCAAGACGCTGTCTTCGCCGTCAGCTGCCAGCTCGACCTTCACACCGGTCAGCATCAGCGGATGGCACAGGGGAATGAGATCACTGGTTTTCTTCGCCGCCTGAATGCCGGCGATACGCGCCACCGCGAACACATCGCCCTTGGGATGTTCGCCCTCGACGATCATGCGCAAGGTCGCCGGCAGCATGCGCACGCGCGCCTGGGCCACGGCTTCGCGAAAGGTCACGGCCTTTTCGGTGACATCCACCATATGGGCGCGGCCTTGTGAATCGAGATGGGTCAGCACAGCCTTACTCCTGTTCCAGAAGAGGCGATTGTAGACCCGGAGCCGGTGGGTTGCACAAGGTGGACGGCACTCTTGAGCCGATTCGCGAACAACCGACCATGAAGAGCACCAGCTGCGCCACGAGTAATTCGGAGGCTAGGCCCGCCATCGGTGCCTGGGCACCGAGGCGACGCCGGTCGGAGGAAGTGGCCGACTTACAGATGACTTTCGGCGTATTCGGCCAGGATCGACCGCGGTACACCCTGCAGGGTGATGTGCACGCCTTGTGGGAAGTCCTTGAAGCGCTCCGTCAGATACGTCAACCCGGAGCTTGGGGCTGACAGATAGGGTGTATCGATCTGCGCCAGGTTGCCCAGGCAGATGACTTTGGAACCAGCACCGGCACGGGTGATGATGGTTTTCATCTGATGCGGAGTCAGGTTCTGGCATTCGTCGATCAGGATCAGGCTTTGCTGGAAGCTGCGGCCTCGGATGTAGTTGAGGGATTTGAACTGCAAGGGCACCTTGCTCAGAATGTAGTCGACGCTGCCGTGGGTGTTTTCGTCCTCCATGTGCAGGGCTTCGAGGTTGTCGGTGATCGCTCCCAGCCAAGGCTCCATCTTTTCGGCCTCGGTACCGGGCAGGAAGCCGATCTCCTGATCGAGCCCCTGCACGCTGCGGGTGGCAATGATGCGCCGGTAGCGCTTGGTCACCATGGTCTGCTCGATGGCCGCAGCAAGGGCCAGGATGGTCTTGCCCGAACCCGCCGCGCCGGTCAGGTTGACCAGATGGATGTCCGGATCCAGCAAAGCGAACAGGGCCAGCCCCTGATAGATGTCACGCGGTTTGAGGCCCCAGGCTTCCTGATGCAACAAAGGCTCCTGGTGCAGGTCGAGGATCATCAGCTCGTCGTCCTTGATGCCCTTGATCCAGCCGACGAAACCCTGTTCGTCGATGATGAATTCGTTCATGTGCACCGATGGCAGTACTTCGCTCAACTGCACCCGGTGCCAGGTGCGGCCATGGTCCTGGCGCGTCTCGACCTTGCTCACGCGGTCCCAGAACGAGCCGGTCACGTTGTGATAGCCACGCGAAAGCAGCGATACGTCGTCCACCAACTGGTCGGTGCTGTAGTCCTCGGCGGCAATCCCGCAGGCGCGCGCCTTGAGGCGCATGTTGATGTCTTTGGTGACCAGAATCACGCTCAGGTCGGGGTGACGCGTGTGCAGGTCGATCAACTGGTTGATGATGATGTTGTCGTTGAGGTTCTGCGGCAGCAGGTTCGAGGGCTCGGGCCGCTTGTCCATCAGAATGGACAGAAAACCCTTGGTGTTGCCGCTGACGCGCATGATCGGCACGCCCGATTCGACCACGGCCGGCGACGCATCGCCCAGGGTCTTGTCGATCAGCCGGATGGCCTGCCGGCATTCGGCAGCGACGGTCTGCTTGCCATCCTTGAGTTTGTCCAGTTCCTCCAGCACGGTCATGGGAATGGCGACACGGTGTTCTTCGAAATTCAGCAGGGCGTTTGGATCGTGGATCAGTACGTTGGTATCGAGCACATAAAGGATTGGCTGATTGGAAGAGGTACTGCGTCCTTGTTCATCCATACTCGGTCACCTTTTTGGGAGCCTGACAACGCAATACCTGGACGGTGCTGCGCCGCGAAAAGGCCGCCGGATTCCCACATCAAGGAGCAGGACCTGCGCACAGGTGGAGAGTCTGTCGAAGACGCCACCTGTGATGCAGGGTTCGGCGGTCTGTCTTCGTAATACCGCAAAACCCATGAAGGAAAAAAGCTCTTTACGGTTTTTTGAAGTTTATTTTTCAGCGGTGCGAATAACGCTTGGCGGGTGGCGCGGACGCCGTTAGAGTCAGAAGTTGCCCTGCCCCGCCTCACCTGCGCAATTTTTCCCAAAAACCCGCCAACCCCCCGTAAATGCTGGCATTTGCTGCCTGGGCCTATTGCACGTCCGCACAGGCCTGCCAGTTGATACCGGTCTGGACGGTTTCCTGCATCAGCCAGGGCAGCGCGGTCTGTGCCTTGGCCAGGTTGTCGTGAAACACCACGATTCCGCGCCGCCACAGCAGCATCAGGCTCAGCGCCCGCTCGCCAGCCTGCATGGCCGTCAGGCGGCTGTCATCGTCCATCGAATCGATGTTCCACAGCGCCACTTTCAGCCCCGCTCCGGCGAAGAATGCAGCGCTGTCGGCGCGACGCTGACCGTACGGCGGGCGAAACCAGGGCACGTAGCTGTCGGGCAGGTCGGTCTGCAACAGGGCGATGCTGCGCAAGATCGAGTCCTGCCATTTGTCCCATTGCCCATGGGACACGTATTGCCAACCCAGGGTCGCCACGCACTGCCCGGCATACAGCGCCTGCAACTGGGCCACCGAGGTCTTTTCGGCCCGCGCCTGCAGGCTTTGCCCGGGCACGAAGAAGGTGGCGCTCCAATCCTGCGCTCGCAGGTACCCGGTCAACGCATCGGTAGAGCCATCGACCGGGCTCGGTCCGCCATCGAAGGTCAGCAGGAACGTCCGGTCGGCAAAACCGTTGCCATCAAATTCCTGCTCCGACAACAACTGGACTTCGCTGGTGGTTTGCGGTGACACCGCAGCCAGGCGCAGCAGTTCGTTGAGATAGGCCTCGCTGAACACCTGGCCGGGTACGGCGAACCCGGAGTAGAAGGATTCGGGATCGATTCCCAGGTCGGCCGCCTGGGTACGCAGGTCCCCTTCGCTGTCGATGGCATAGCAGAACGAGGCATCCTGTTCACAGCTTTGCTGGGCAAGGTCAAAGTTGCCCCAGAGCCGCTGCCAGAGCCGCTGGCGCAAATCGTTGATCGCCAGCATGTTGATCTGGCGCAGGCCCAGGCGCGCGGTCAGCTGTGCTTCGTCCTGGCTTTCACTGGCCAGCAACGAGCGGGCGAACAGGAGGATGTGCGCACGTGAGGCGACGTCGAACAACACCGGCGAATCGATGCGTTCGGGCCAGTGACTGCGGTCGAGTGTCGCCACCGGCGGCGCAGCGACGGCGGCCTGTGCGGCGCATACAAAGGTGGCCAGCATCCATGATACCCAACGCAACGGCGATCTCCTCGATGACAGGGTGCGCCGGGCACTATACCGCTGTCGCGTGACAGCGCGCAGCTCTATGCAGCCCCGGGCCTTCCCCCACTTCGTTTCTATGATTACAGTAGGCAATCAACGGCGGCTCAGGAATCACCACATGCTTCGCTTGGCCCTCGCCGCACTGACGCTCGTCACGCCCATGGCGTTCGCCGCTGGCAAGCTCAGCATCTACAACTGGCCCGACTACATCGCCCCCGATACCTTGCCCAACTTCGAGCGCCAGACCGGCATCGAAACCCAGTACGCCTTCTTCGACAGCAACGAAACCCTGGAGAAGCGCCTGCGCGAATCGCCCGGCAAGTACGACGTGATCTTCCCTTCCAACCACTTCATGACCCGCCACATCAGCGCCGGCAACCTCACGCCGCTGGACCGCAGCCGTCTACCGAACTGGAAGTACCTGAACCCCGTTCTGCTGCGCGCCCTGGAAACCAACGACCCCGGCAACCGCTACGGCTTTCCGTACCTGTGGGGCGTCAGCGGCATCGGCTACAACGTGAAGCAGGTCAAGGCAGCACTCGGCGACGATGCTCCGGTGGATTCCTGGGACCTGGTGTTCAAGCCGGAAAACATCGCTCGCCTGCAGAAATGCGGGGTCGCCATCCTCGACATCGGGCCCGAGTTGCTGCCCATGGCCCTCAACTACCTGGGCCTGCCCTCGCACAGCCGCAACCCTGCCGACTACGACAAGGCACGCGCGCTGTTGCTGAGCATCAAGCCCTACGTACGCTATTTCGATTCGGTGGAGTACAGCCACGAACTGGCCGAAGGCAAGCTGTGCGCGGTGGTCGGCTTTTCCGGGGACGTGCTGCAGGCACAGACCCAGGCCAGACAGGAGGGCCAGGGCGTTGAGATCGAGTTCACGTTGCCGCGCGAGGGCTCGACCATGTGGTTCGACATGGTCGCCATCCCCGCCAACGCACCGAACGAAGACGCCGCGTACACCTTTCTCAACTACCTGCTCGAACCCAAGGTCATGGCCGGCATCACCAACAGCGTGCACTACGCCAATGGCAACGAAGGCGCCGATGAGTGGGTCAACCCTGCACTCAAGGGTGACCGACGCATCTACCCGAGCGCCGAGGTCATGAGCAAGCTGTTCCTGCTGCAACCCATGCCCGCCGATATCGAGCAGCTACGCACCCGCACCTGGAACCAGATCCGTCACTGAGGCGAGCATGGGATCAATCAATGATGCTCGCGGGTGGCGCGGAATTTCACATCTGGCCAGCGTTCTTCCATCAGCGCCAGGTTGACCCGAGTCGGCGCCAGGTAGGTCAGGTGCCCACCGCCGTCGAGGGCCAGGTTTTCCGCAGCCTTGTTGCTGAATTCCTCGAGTTTCTTCTTGTCGGCGCACTCGATCCAGCGGGCGGACCATACGGTGATCGGCTCGTAGGCACATTCCACCTTGTATTCCTCTTTCAGGCGGCTGGCGACCACGTCGAACTGCAGCACGCCCACCGCCCCCAGGATGATGTCGTTGCTGCGCTCGGGGAAGAACACCTGGGTGGCGCCCTCCTCGGCCAGCTGCTGCAAGCCCTGACGCAACTGCTTGGACTTGAGCGGATCCTTGAGGCGCACCCGACGGAACAGCTCCGGGGCGAAGTGCGGGATACCGGTGAAGCCCAGGCTTTCACCCTCGCTGAAGGTGTCGCCGATCTGGATGGTGCCGTGGTTGTGCAAGCCGATGATGTCGCCGGCGAACGCTTCTTCCAACTGCTCGCGCTCGGAGGAGAAGAACGTCAGGGCGTCGCCGATGCGCAGGTCCTTGCCCGTGCGCACATGGCGCATCTTCATGCCCTTCTCGTAGCGGCCCGAGCAGATGCGCATGAAGGCGATACGGTCGCGGTGCTTGGGGTCCATGTTCGCCTGGATCTTGAACACGAAGCCGGTGAATTTTTCTTCCACCGGCTCCACGGTCCGCTCGTTCGCCACTCGCGGCAAGGGCCGTGGCGCCCAGTTCACGACGGCGTCGAGCACATGGTCGACGCCAAAGTTGCCCAGCGCCGTACCGAAGAAGACCGGCGTCAGCTGACCGTTCAGAAACTCGTCCTGATTGAACTCATGGCAGGCACCCTGCACCAGTTCCAACTGCTCCACGAAGCGGTCGTATTCGTCGGCCAGGTGCGCGCGCGCCTCGTCCGAATCCAGCTTCTCGATGATTTTCACATCGGTGCGCTCGTGGCCATGGCCCGGCGTGTAAACGATGATGTAGTCGTCCGCCAGGTGATAGACGCCCTTGAAGTCGCGATAGCAGCCAATCGGCCAGGTGATCGGCGCGGCCTTGATCTTGAGCACCGCCTCGATCTCGTCGAGCAGCTCGATCGGGTCGCGAATGTCACGGTCCAGCTTGTTGATGAAACTGACGATGGGGGTGTCGCGCAGGCGGCAGACATCCATCAGGGCAATGGTGCGCGGTTCGACACCTTTACCGCCATCGAGCACCATCAGCGCCGAGTCCACCGCCGTCAGGGTGCGGTAGGTATCTTCCGAGAAGTCTTCGTGGCCCGGGGTGTCGAGCAGATTAACCATGTGCTCGCGGTAGGGAAACTGCATCACGGAAGTCGTGATGGAGATCCCGCGCTGCTTCTCCATTTCCATCCAGTCGGAGGTCGCGTGACGGTCGGACTTGCGCGACTTCACCGTACCGGCCACGGCAATCGCCTTGCCCATCAGCAAGAGCTTCTCGGTGATGGTGGTCTTACCCGCATCCGGGTGGGAAATGATGGCGAAAGTGCGGCGTTTCGCGACTTCGGCGGCCTGTTGGGTCATGGGGGATCGCCTGGCGAGGGATAGAAAATGGGCGCGGATTATAGCCCAGTTCCAACGGTGGGGGCCACTGCGTGCGACACCGCCTTCACCCAGGTTCTGCCCTGGCCGCGCAATAGCTACCACCGCGCAGCTCCGCACCCCAGGCAACGTGGCGCCCCCATCGCAGGGCTCGATTCCATGAAGCCCGCAGCGGTGCCTCTTGCCCCGGAGCTACCAATGACGACCCTACCACTGCCCTGGTTTCACAGCCGCGCGCTGGAACAGCGCTTCCTGCGCCACCTGAACGCTGTGTCCCACCCATTCCTGACGCCTGAAGCGGCGCAATGGTTGCGCCAGCTTGCCCAACCCGAGCGCGATCACCAGGCACACGACGAAATACGCGTGGATGGCTTGAGCGTGATCACCGCGCAAGGGCATGCCGTCGAATTGCCCTTGAGCATGATGATCAGCACGAGCCAGCACCCATGGGTGGCCCACTACCACCCGATCAGCGGCTTGCAGCTGTTCGACGACCGACGTCACCTGAAGCACTATCTGCTCGAGCGTCTGACGGGCCCCGATGGCGATCTGACGCTGAGCTACCTGCACACGCTGGAGGAAAATCGACAGCTGCACCTCGACGGGCTCGACGAGGTGCAGGTCACGCTCATGGAGGGTTCGGTGTTCGATACCCTGATGCTGGACATCCAGCATCGCCTGAGCGAGCAGTTGCGCGAGTTGCGCCAGTTGTTGCTGGATCAGCCCATTCCCGATGAGCGGGTGACCCGCGGATCAGCCACGGTCATGGTCAACCGGCTCGCCCACTACTGGCGTGAGGGAGCCGACCAACCAGCGCTGCCCGCCGAACAGCTGACCCGCCAGTTGCGTACGCAACTGATCACTGAGCTTACCCGTTTGCAGTGGGACGGCACGCTGCCGGCCGTCGAGCATGATCAACTCTGGGCCTGGCTCCAGGGTCAGGTACAGCCATCGCCTGTTTCCTGCTTCATCCTGCAAGGATCGACTGCCGAAGGGCGCCAGCAGCCTTTGACAAACAGCCTGGTACTGACCGGTGATAGCACCGCCGCTGCGTGCTATCTGTTCAACGCCGCAACCGGGCTGGTGCGTTACGCCGACCGTTCAGCACTTCTGGCAGCACTCACCGATCTGCAGCAGCGTGCTCGATGGCTGCCCTGTGTACCGAACGCACAACAGCCAGCCTTCAAGGTACAGCCCATCACCGGCATCGAACTGGTAGCCGAGCCTGGCTCCTCAGGCGGTTTGCACAGCTACACCCGACGCCTGCTTCAAGTACAGCACTCGGTATTCTTGGACAGCTCGCCTGCTGCTGCCACGCGAGATCTTCATGAGCTCTGCGAGCAAGCGCTGGCCCTGCAGCAGCGCCTGGCCCCAAGCCTTCAGAGGCTCGCCCCGCCCTTCGCTGCCGACCCACGTGACAGCCTGATGCACTTCACCGGTGCGATACAGGATGCCCCGCAGCAGCCGCAGCAGGTGGTGAACGCTCTGACCGAACTGCAAATCCAGTACACCAGCTACCTCGAACGCGGTCCCGATTTGCGCTGGGTCGCGCTTCAAGCCCTGGAGTTGCAACTGGCGAGCATTCTGCCAAACGGACCGCCCGCCCGTTCGCTTTACCTCATCGACACCAAACAGCCCGCTGCGGCGACGCCTTGGGTCGATAGCCTCTGGACAGACGAGCCCCTCCTTGCTGGCACGTCCTGGCAGGCCGGCACGGTGCTAGCCGAAGGCGCACGCCAGGTGCTGCAGCAGCTGCCGAGTTTGCTGATCGAGCACATCACCGGGCAAGCGCGACGCAGCCTGTACCGCGAACTGAAAATCGCCCTGGGTCACCGTGAAGCCACTGCGCAGGCCTATCAGCGTTCGTTGCGGCGCTCGCTGTTCGGCTTCGAATGGGCACTGTTCAAGCGGAGTCGATCAGTCGCCTCGCCGCTGGTGGAAGCGTTACTGCGCGGCGACCCGGTACAAGCGTGGCAGCACAAGACCGGCCATCCCGCGCACGCCAATGCCGACGCGCTGATGTTGAGCCAGTCCACCGATGCCAGCGGGGCCGTTGTGATCTGGTCGCGCGATGCCGGCTTCCAACTGTTCGAGTCTCTCGATGCCGCGCATCGTAACGCCACGCAATGGTCGCCGCGGCCGGCCGAGCTCAGCCCTGGGCTGAGCAACTGGACCGCCCTGCGCGGCGACGCACTGAACACCTTGAACAGCCTGGACAGCCAGGACCGGCAACGAACTGCGCTGCAAGCCTATGATCAACTGCGCAACCAGGGCTGGCCCGCTGAATCCTTACCCGATCTGCTACGCGAAGCCGTGGCCGTCGACAGCCTGCAGCAACAGTTGTATCGCCTCGAAGACATGGCCCGCGGCCTGGTGGCAAAGGCGGCCCTGCCTGCCTGGTTGCAGCAGGCGGCCGTCGACGATCAGCAAAACTACCTACGCGCACTGGGGTTGAACCTGCTGGCCAGCCCGGCCGAGGACGACTATCTGTTTGGCGTTCCCGATATCGGCACTTACACACACGGCGTGCTGCAACGCCGGCTGAACCAGGACTTCACGCAAGGTCGTTTCAACCCCAAGGCGATCTTCATCACCACGGCGCGATACGTGCCGGCCCCGGTAGCGTCGGGAGACATTCCTTCCGGCATTCCTGCAGCTTCGGTCATGCGACGGCAAACCCTGATCGAATACGCCTTGAACCACTATCGCGACTGGGACGCCGCCGTCACTCGCATCGAGCTGGGTGAAGGGCATGTGGCGCCCGCCGTGCTGGACGCCGACTACTGCCGCCGATTGGTGCGAGAGGCCGATGTAAGCGCGCACTACCAGGCGCTGCTCAAGCAGACCTTCGACCCTACGGATCTAGATTACCCTCGCCGACTGACGCTCTACGCCCGTCAGCTACCGGGGCAGTTGCTGGAATGCGCCTGGCGAACCCGGCTCAAGCAAGACCTGCCCCTGCAGGCGGTCGAGCTGATCACTCGCGTGGCCTGCATGCCCGACCCCACTGTGCGACAGCCACTCAACGGCCACACCGTGTTGTTGACCGCGCTGCAGCTGATTGCCAAGCCGGGAATGAAACCGGACACAGTGCCCGGTTGCTATCTGTTCAGGGCTGGTGAAGAGGGTCCACTGGTGCTCTACCTGCCTTATGAAGCCACGTACACCTTTCGGGCCTTCGACAGTGGCACCGCCTTGCTCACCGCCCTCGCCGCCGATCCGGCCCTGCAGACGCGACTGCTCGCGCGCATGCCCGAAAGCCTGCGTCCGCGCTATGCCCATGGCGGCTTCAGCGAGCCGCATCTGGGCCGGGCCGGGGACAACGACTTCAACCTGACGCAAAGCCCCCGGACCGGCCCGGCATTGGCCTGCAACCCCATCGCCGGTAACGCACTGCGCTACCTGTTCGTGGAGAACGGCCTGTATCTGCAGGCCCTTGCCGCCGCTCAATGGGTCACCGCAGAACAGGTGCGCTGGCAAGCGTTGGTCGATGTATTGAGCCTGGCCTGGGAGCAGTTGAGCATGTTCCTGCCGGGCAAGGTCGGGCTGGCCGTAGCCGCCTGGCAAACCGAGCTGGCGCTGCTGGACATCACCCAGAACGTGCAGCAAAACAGCTGGGGGCAAACCCTGGCGCAGTTGACCTGCGCCCTGGTGCAGGGGCTGGCGATCAGTCAGGCGATGGCGCAGCCTGAGCTTCGGGGCAGCGCCCGTGAGCACTTCTGGCAAACCGTGCTCAGCGCTCCGGAGTACGGCCTTGCGCTCATGCGCTACGAGGCGCCCACCCAAACCCTGCGGTCATTGACGTTTCAGCCGCCAACGCGCACCTACCTGAACACAAGCGACCAGACCCACTTCATCAGCCTCAACGGCAAGGTCTATCGCACCCGACAGGAGCAGGGCCGCTGGTACCTGGCCGGGCAGCCTGATGATGACCTGGGCCCCAGGTTGTCGCTGGACGCCGAGCAAACGTGGGTCATCGATCCCGATCAGGACCTCGCCATCAGTGCAGGTGGTGTTCCCAGCAGCCTGGGCAGCCGCCTGGTACGCTGGTCACTGAGCCGTGACGAGATCATCATTCATGCCGTGGGCTGCCAGCAGATCCGCCGATTGCGTCCACAGCGCGCCAACATCCTCTACCGCGCTCATCGCGATGCCTTGGATTATCTGGGCAATGCGCTGGTCAGCCTGCGAACAGCGCGGACCGTCGGCAGTGCAGATGCCCATACCTTGAAAGTGTTCAAGCACTTCTTCGGCGTCGTCCAGGTCACGACCCTGTTGATCGAACGGGTTCAGAAAGTGCTGGAGAAACTGGCCAGGGTCATGGCGTCGCGCGCCTATTCGCCGACAAGCTCGAAACGCTACGTCATGGCAAGTCGCCTGAGTGAGCAATCCTCGGTGGGTATTGCCTTCGTGTCTGTACAGGATCCACAGGGACAGGTGTTTCTGATGGACGAATTCTTCGATTTCGAAACGGCCCGCCTGTTGCCCCTCAAACCGCCCTATACCCCAACGCAAACCGACGCCGTGAGCAAGGCGATGATCCTGCTGCATGAGTTCAGCCATATCGCCTGCGACACCCGGGACATGCGCTACATCGAAGCCGCGACACCCTATACCGATCGGCTGCGCCCTGGCGTGAGACGAGCATGGTTGGTGCGTCAGCACGACGTGTCGTTCTCCCACCTCACGCCTGCGCGTCAGTTGTTCGTCGTCCGCGATGGCGCTACCGGACGGGTGCGCGACATCCGCAACGAAGACCGCAAAGGGCGCGCTCTGATCCTGCGTCTGGCGGGTTCACCCGATCTGGACGATGCACGTCGGCGCTTCCAGACCGACGCTGACATTCGCGCGCAGATTCTGTTGAAGAATGCCGATTCGGTGACGCTGTTGATCTATCGCCTGGGAAATCGCACAACCCCCTGACGCGGCTCGCGCCGCTGCTACAGGCACCGCGAACCCTGTGGGAGCGGGCTCTGCCCGCGAAGGCCGCACGAACCCTGTGGGAGCGGGCTCTGCCCGCGAAGGCCGCACGATCCATGTGGGAGCGGGCTCTGCCCGCGAAGGCCTCACTGCGGTGACTCAGACAGATCGCATGCAACGCCGACGCGGCTCGCGCCGCTGCTACAGGCACCGCAAACCCCTGTAGCAGCGGCGCAAGCCGCGTCAAATGCCTTGGGTACCCCCCCGCGAACGCCATCCCATGCAAGCTTTATGGTCATAAAAGGTGGCCAAATGCTGCCTCACTGTGGGAACCTCTCGCGGCACGGAGACGTCCATTCCCTGATTCGCGCTATCGTCAGGGGCTGCAAAATCAGCAAGTTAGCCTGACGAGGCTGCGCTTATGGCTCGCACCACGCGAGCTGCTATTCGCGTCCTACCTGGGCCGATCGCTCACCCGAGCGCTCGCCGCAGGCCCGGTAGGCGCCGACTGAAAAAAGGAGTCCGCCTGTGGCTAATCGCTATGGCAAAGGGCTGTTAGGGGGCGCGGTTATCGTTGTCGTCCTGGCCCTGCTGGTCCATTGGATCGGCATAAGCACTATCGAGCACTACCGCGAAGATCTGCTTTTCTACCTGCAAGCGCACCTGATCCTGGTGCTGGTTTCAATGTTCGCCGCACTGCTCGTGGGCATCCCCGCAGGTATCGCGTTGAGTCGCCCCAGCATGGTCAAGCGCGCCGAACGCTTCATGCAGATTTTCAACATCGGCAACACCATTCCACCCCTGGCGGTACTCGCCATTGCTCTGGGCATTCTGGGCATCGGCAGCGGTCCCGCTATCTTCGCGCTGTTTCTCGCCTCCCTGTTGCCCATCGTGCGCAACACCTACGAGGGCCTGAAAAACGTCCAGGGCTCGCTCAAGGAAGCCGCCACCGGCATCGGCATGACGCCGCGCCAGGTGCTGTTCAAGGTCGAGTTGCCCAACGCCGTGCCGATCATGGTCGGTGGCGTGCGCGTGGCGCTGGCGATCAACGTCGGTACCGCGCCCCTGGCGTTCCTGATCGGCGCCAACAGCCTGGGCAGCCTGATCTTCCCCGGCATCGCCTTGAACAACCAGCCACAACTGCTGCTGGGCGCTGCCTGCACCGCGCTGCTGGCATTGATCCTGGACGGCATCGTGACCCTGGTCAGCCGCCTGTGGTTCGAACGTGGGCTGACTCGCTGAGCGAAGGAATGAATTCAATGAAGAAGTTAAGCATCGTACTGGGCCTGGCCCTGTTGTGCGCAGGCGTCGTGCACGCCGCAGACAGACCGGTGATCCGCCTCGGCGCCCGGGTGTTCACAGAGCAGACCGTACTGGCAGCAATCACTGCCCAATACCTGGGCAGCAAAGGCTATGACGTGCGCGTCACTGGTGGCCTGGGCAGCAACCTGGCGCGCAGCGCCCAGGAAAGCGGTCAGCTGGACATGCTCTGGGAATACACCGGGGTATCGCTGGTGTCCTACAACCACATCGACGAAAAACTCGACAGCGCAGCCACCTACGCACGGGTCAAGCAACTGGACGCCCAGAAAGGCCTGGTCTGGCTGACGCCCTCGCGGTTCAGCAACACCTATGCCCTGGCGTTACCTGAAGAAGTGGCAAAGGAGTATCCCCAAGTCAACACCATCAGCCAACTGAACCAGGTGCTGATCGACGAGCCGAACAAAGGCCACATCCTGGCCCTGGACACCGAGTTCGCCAACCGGTCTGACGGCCTGGTTGGACTGACCCAAACCTACGACCTGAAATTCACCCGCCGTGACATTCGCCAGATGGACGCTGGCCTGGTCTATACCGCGCTGCGCAACGGTCAGGTGTTCACCGGTCTGGTCTACACCACCGACGGGCGTCTGAACGCCTTCAAGCTCAAGCTGCTCGAAGACGATCTCAAGTACTTCCCCGACTACACCGCCGCGCCGGTGGTCCGTCAGCAACTGCTCGATGCTCATCCGCAATTGGCCGCGCAACTCAAGCCACTGGCCGAGATGCTCGACGATGCCACCATGCGCGAACTCAACGCGCAGGTCGACGTCGCGCACCGCAGCCCGACGGTGGTGGCGGCAGAGTTTCTCAAGGCCCATCCGATCAACGTCCAAGCCCAGGAGAAGCCATGAGTTTCCTCGACACCTTCTCCCACCTCGACTGGCCATTGGTGCTGCAACTGACCTGGCAGCACATCACTCTGGTCGGCATTGCGGTCAGCCTGGCCATCGTCTTCGGCGTACCGATCGGTATCCTGATGACCCGTTTCCCAGCGCTGGCAGGGCCTCTGCAGGCCTGCGCCACAGTGCTGCTGACCATCCCCTCGATTGCCCTGTTCGGGCTGCTGCTGCCGTTCTACTCCAAGTTTGGCCAAGGCCTGGGGCCGCTACCGGCCATCACTGCGGTGTTTCTCTATTCGCTGTTGCCGATCCTGCGCAACACCTACCTGGCACTGACAGGCGTCGAGCCTGGCATCCGTGAAGCCGCCAAAGGCATCGGCATGACCTTCGGCCAGCGCCTGCGCATGGTCGAGTTGCCCATCGCGGTACCGGTCATCCTCGCCGGCGTGCGCACCGCCGTGGTGATGAACATCGGCGTCATGACCATTGCTGCCACCATCGGCGCCGGCGGCCTGGGCGTTCTCATCCTCACTTCCATCAGCCGCAGCGACATGTCCATGCTCATCGTCGGCGCCGTGCTGGTCAGTGTCCTGGCGATCATCGCCGACCTGCTCCTGCAATGGCTGCAACGCGCCCTGACTCCCAAAGGATTATTGAAATGATCGAACTTCAGAACCTGACCAAGACCTTCCACAGCAACGGCAAGGAAGTCAAAGCCGTCGACGCGGTAGGCCTGACCGTCAACGAAGGCGAGATCTGCGTATTCCTCGGGCCGTCGGGCTGCGGCAAGAGCACCACGCTGAAAATGATCAACCGATTGATCATGCCAACCTCCGGCAAGGTCCTGATCAACGGCGAGGACACCACCGGCCTGGACGAAGTCACCCTGCGTCGCAACATCGGCTATGTCATCCAGCAGATCGGCCTGTTCCCCAACATGACCATCGAGGAGAACATCACCGTTGTCCCGCGCCTGCTCGGTTGGGACAAGAAACGCTGCGCCGAGCGTGCCCGCGAGCTCATGAGCATGATCAAGCTGGAGCCCAAGCAGTACCTGCACCGCTATCCGCGCGAACTCTCGGGCGGCCAGCAACAGCGCATCGGCGTAATCCGCGCCCTGGCTGCGGAGGCGCCGCTGCTGTTGATGGACGAACCGTTCGGCGCGGTCGACCCGATCAACCGCGAGATGATCCAGAACGAGTTCTTCGAGATGCAACGGGCCTTGAACAAGACCGTTATCATGGTCAGCCATGACATCGACGAGGCCATCAAGCTGGGTGACAAGATCGCCATCTTCCGCGCCGGCAAACTGCTGCAGATCGACCATCCCGACACCCTGCTGGCCCATCCGGTGGACGACTTCGTCAGCAACTTCGTCGGCCAGGACAGCACGCTCAAGCGCCTGCTGCTGGTCAAGGCCGAGGACGCCGCCGACAATGCGCCTTCGGTGAGCCCGGAAACGCCGGTGGCCGATGCGCTGGAATTGATGGACGAACACGACCGCCGCTACGTCGTGGTGACCGATGCGCAGAACAAGGCCATGGGCTATGTTCGCCGCCGCGACCTGCATCGCCAGACCGGAAACTGTGTGGACTTCCTGCGCGAGTTCAACGCGACGGCTGCGTATGACGAGCACCTGCGCATCCTGCTGTCGCGCATGTACGAGTTCAACCGCTCGTGGTTGCCGGTGCTGGATGCGGAGAACGTATTCCTCGGCGAAGTGACTCAGGAATCGATTGCCGCCTATCTCAGTTCGGGCCGCTCGCGCGGCATGAAAACCAGCATCGTCTCCCCGGCCGAAACCGCCCAGGCCTGACGCGCACCCTCGAGTAGGAGCGGTCTGTGGCCGCGAAAGCCACCCCGCGGTCCATCAGAAAGACCGCACCGAATGCTTCGCGGCCGATGACCGCTCCTACGAACTGCACACGCACTCACCCGTAGGAGCGGTCCGCGGCCGCGAAAGCCGCACCGCAAACCCTCGCCCTACCCCAGATTGAACCGCGCCGTATTCTCGCTCAGCACTCGGCTGCCCTGCCCCAGCCGATCCGCCGCCTGGTTCACCGCCCGCGCGCCATCGAGCAGACGCACCGCCGCCTGGTCCACCTGCTGAATGTTGCTGCTCACCTCGTCGGCCGTCGCCGCCTGTTCCTCCACTGCCGTGGCGATCTGCGCCAGAGTATCGGTAACCCCTTGCACCGCCCCGGCAATCTCACCCAGGCGCTCGCCCAGGCCCATGACCGATTGTGCATCGACCTGCGCCTGCCCACACGCGGCCTGCATCAGTTCCACGGCCTGCTTGACCGTCGAGCGCAGGCTTTCAACCGTACCGGCAATCTGCCCAGTCGAAGCCTGGGTGCGCTGTGACAGACTGCGGACCTCGTCGGCCACCACTGCAAAACCACGACCCTGCTCGCCTGCCCGCGCCGCCTCGATGGCCGCATTGAGCGCCAGCAGGTTGGTCTGCTCGGCAATGCCGCGAATCGCATCCACCACCGACTGGATCTGCTGGCCCTGCTCGCTGACCCGGCCAAGCGCCTGCGCCGTGTCGTTCAAGCGCTGGTTGAGCTGCTGAATACTGGCCGTCGTGCGCTGGCTGTCACGGCTGCTGTCCTCGGCGATCTGCCGGGTCTGTTGGGCACTGCCCGACGCCTGCTCGCAGCTGCGCGCCACGCCCTGCGAAGTGGCCGCAAGCTCGGTGGCGGCCGCAGCGATCTGACTGATCTGCTGCTGCTGCGCCTCGACCTCGTCAAGTGTGCCGCTGGATTGAGTGTTGAGCGTCACTACCGCCTGGCTCAACTGCACGGTTTCATGGTTGACGCCCAGCAGGCTGTTGCGCAGCTGCACTACGGCGGCATTGAGCGCAGTACTGATCGCCGCCAGTTCATCGCGTCCCTGCACCGCCACCTGCACACTCAAATCACCGTCGCGCAACGACTGCGCCAGCGTGGTAATGCCGCTGGCGCTGCGGCGAATCGACGCCTGCAGGCACACGAACAGATAGAGTGCCGCCAACAGCAACAGGGCGAACACTGCCGCGCCCGGAATCAGCTGGCGAACGGCCTGGTCATGATAGTGATCCAGACGCAACTCCAACGACATCAGCGACTCGTGACGCAAACCGTTCAAGGCGCCGAGCATGCTGTCCACACTGCTTTCGAACTGAGCCGCAGACAGCTTGATGTCGCCGCCGAACAGATTGTCGTCCAAACGCTTCAACTCACCGTCCAATGTACCGAGCGCCTGCTGATACTGCTCGTCCCAGCCGCGCAGTTGTTGCGGCAGGCGTTGCTGCAGCGAGCCACCAGCTTTCACCAGTTGCTCGCGCGCATCATTGATACGGCTGCGCAGGTCACGCATCTGCAAACGACTTTGCAGGCTGAATTGCCCGGCGACCAGGGAGGACTGGCCAATGCTGCCCAGGCGACCCACACGCTCGATCAGGTCAGGGGCTTGCTGAGTGGCGATCTGCATCAACAGATAGCTTTCGCGCCACGGATCGACGATCAATCCGCTGGCCATCGCGATCTGCTCGCGCAGCACCTGCACCGACGTCAGCGCCGCCGTGAAACGGTCGTAGCCATCGGGCCACCAGCCCACCTGGCGCAGGCTCGCCAGGTCGAGGCCCTTGGCCGCCGTCTGCACCGCTTGCATTCGCTCCAGGGTGTCGGCTGGGGCTTTCTCGTGCGCCAGCTCGGCGGCCAATTTATCGAGCGATGTCTGAATTCCCGGCGCGGCTGCCTCCAACGCCGCAATCGCGGCCTGGGCCTCGGGTGTCGGCTGACGCTGGATATCCACCGCCTTCCAGCGCGCGGCACGATTGCGTTGCGCAGAAAGCTGCGCATCCAGGCTGTCGAGCGCCAGTAACTGATGCACGCCGCTGCGCTCGGCATCGATCACCGCCAGCCGGTCGCGAAAATCCTCGCCCAGCAACCACAGGCTGCCGACCAGGGGCAGCATGAACAAGAGAAACAGCAGCTGAAACTTGCGAGCGAAACCATAGCGGCCCAGCAACCGGATACCCGGCGACAACAAAGCATGCATGTCCGACAACTCCACGGAGACTGCAGGTACCTACGGAAACGTGGCGCCAGCAAAATGCCATTGCAGCAAGATTCAGACCAACAGACTTTCTCCGCCGTTGCCTGGAGCGCGGATTACGCCCCATCGGCTGCGGCTTCGCTTTGGTGCATCTGCCCACCTACGTACGCCTCCAATGAGTGCAGCGGTTGTGTAACCGGAAGTGGCAAACGGACCGCAACGCAGTACCCAGGGCGCATGCGCAGCAGCTTTGTCGACATGGCCCGGAATCTGCTACAGGCAAAACGCAAAAGCTGACCAGGCAGTTATGTTTCAGCACACGGCCAACGCTCGATCGGGCTTGCTCGCTACACACACCGTCGCCACACGATCCACGGCGCCTATCGCCCCAGGGGAGCAACATGCTGGACTCATTCTTCAAGCTCAAGGCGCACAACACCACCGTGCGCACGGAAATCCTCGCCGGGGTCACTACCTTCCTGGCCATGGCCTACATCCTGTTCGTCAACCCCAGCATCCTTGGCGAAACCGGCATGGACAAGGGCGCGCTGTTCGTTGCTACCTGCCTGGCCGCCGCCATCGGCTCGGCGATCATGGGCCTGATCGCCAACTACCCGATTGCGCTGGCACCGGGCATGGGCCTTAATGCGTTCTTCACCTACACCGTGGTCCTGCACCTGGGCCATAGCTGGCAGGTTGCACTGGGTGCAGTCTTCATCTCGGCGGTGTGTTTCTTTCTGCTGTCGATCTTCCGCATCCGTGAATGGATCATCAACAGCATCCCCCTGCCGCTGCGGTCGGCCATCGCTGCGGGCATCGGTCTGTTCCTCGCACTGATCGCGCTGCAAAACGCCAAGATCGTGGTTGCCAATCCGGCTACTCTGGTTGGCATGGGTGATCTGTCGAAACCCGAACCGGTACTGGCGATCCTCGGCTTCTTCATCATCGTCGCACTGGAGGCACTCAAGGTCCGTGGCTCGGTGCTGATCGGCATCCTGCTGATCACCGTGGTGTCGATCCTGCTTGGAGTAACCCCGTTCGGGGGTGTGGTATCGATGCCACCGTCACTGGCACCGACCTTCCTGCAACTCGATATCAAGGGCGCATTCGATGTGGGCTTGATCAGCGTGATCTTCGCCTTCCTGTTCGTCGATCTGTTCGACAACTCCGGTACCTTGATCGGCGTGGCCAAGCGCGCCGGCCTGATGGGCAAGGATGGCCACATGCCTAAAATGGGCCGCGCCCTGATCGCCGACAGCACCGCGGCGCTGGCCGGCTCGCTGCTGGGCACTTCGACCACCACCAGCTACATCGAATCGGCCGCCGGCGTCAGCGCTGGCGGCCGGACCGGCCTGACCGCCATCGTGGTCGCCGTGCTCTTCCTGCTGGCGTTGTTCTTCGCGCCCCTGGCCGGCAGCGTCCCGGCATTCGCCACCGCGCCCGCCCTGCTGTTCGTTGCCGTGCTGATGGCCTCCGGGCTGGCAGAAGTCGACTGGGACGACATCACCGTCGCCGCCCCGGTCCTCGTCACCGCACTGGCCATGCCGCTGACCTACTCGATCGCCAACGGCATCGCCTTCGGCTTCATTACCTGGACAGCAGTGAAACTGCTGAGTGGCCGGTGGCGCGAACTCAATTCGGCACTGGTCGTGTTGTCGATCATCTTCGTCATCAAGCTGGGCTGGTTCGGTGGCTGATCGCCGCGTGGCGCGCACCCTCGCACGCCACGCGCTATCTAAGCGTTTGATCGCACGCATAAATATTTTGCAAAGGGGTGTTGACACAATTTCGTTTCAGGCGAATAATGCGCGCCACTTGGCTACATAGCTCAGTTGGTTAGAGCATAGCATTCATAATGCTGGGGTCCGGGGTTCAAGTCCCTGTGTAGCCACCAAGTACGACCCACAGATGTCTACAGCAGTCTGTGAGTCACCTCAAGAAGCCCGCCTCGTGCGGGCTTTCTTGTTTCTGGGTTTCTGGCTGTTCATATCTATTCTATCTATCGCTGTACCTTCCCGCCGTATGACGAGTGAGTGTCGTTCCATGCCAACACTTCGGCTTCGACATTGGCCATAGATGAGCATTGGCGAATTTCTCGATCTGCTATGCAGATATCTCCGGCATCATCCGGATCGTTTCGTGACCGGTATTGCCCTTCAGTCCTGACGCAAATCTGCGTCACCAAACCTACGAGACCCTGGCAGGTCTCTTACCAGATTGTTCTCAGTCAGTCGACGTTCGGATACAGTCTTGGTTTGCAGGGGTATCGCCGTTTCCGGCATCTACAGGCAGGTAAACCGATAGCCCCTTCCGTTAAAGCTGCGGACAATGCAAGGAGAACCGTACGATAAGGCTTACAAAACTTAGATACAAATGTCGACTACATAACCTGCACCGCATAGCGTACTGTATGAATGAACAGGTATTGACTTCTATGGGTCATTGACATATTGCTTGAAATCTACATAATTCCGCACCATTTTTACAAGCATCAGACGATCAGCCAGCCTAGGGAGGAGTGGTCATGCTAGACAGCGAAGCAGTTGCCAACTACTTCATCCAGAAGTCGTTCGATACGGGTGTCCCGCTTACGCCCATGAAGCTGATCAAACTCGTTTACATTGCTCACGGCTGGCACCGCGGGTATTTTTCCCAGAATTTGATCAACGATGCGGTGCAAGCGTGGCGGTACGGTCCAGTCATCCCTGACCTCTACCAGAAGGTCAAGAAGTATGGCCGAGATAAAATTTACGCACCCATCGAGTGTTATGGAGTAGCTGGCGACTCACAGAATCCTCCTCCTAATCCTCAAACGCTGCCTCTTTTGGATAGGGTTTGGAATTCCTATGCCAACTACGATGGGGTTGCGCTTTCGGCAATGACTCACCAGAACGGCACCCCATGGGATCGCACATGGCAAGCTTCTGGTGGTGATCAATATCATGGTGCCATCATTCCGAATGATTGGATCGAGGAACACTACAAGCACAAAATTGCGGTAGCGTCTCAGCATGCAGCAGGATGATCCCTTTGCCGCCATTGGATTGGCAGGACCTCATAACGCCACTCCCCAAGACCTGAAGAAAGCAGAAAAAGAAAAAAGCGTTCTTGAGGACCCCAAAGTTAAGGTCCAAAAAGAGGTCCACTCGCTAGCCATCTTTGCTTTAAGGTTTGGCGCCATCCTTTTCGCTGTTCTAATTATTATTCGGTTCTGGCATCTGGCCGGACCGAACGCTATTTTCGGAGAGAGCGTGCGGTGGCTGACTGACACCGAGCTTCAGTCCATGGACAAAATGCTCTTCAGCAGTGCTTTTGGAGGGCTAGTACTCGGTTACCTCAAAGAAATCATGGCGCCTATCAGAAGAGACTGAGCAGGGGTGCACCTCATCGGAACATATCAGTGACCGCAAGGGTATTGATGATCGAGTTCAGCCATCAAGTACGACCCACAGATGTCTACAGCAGTCTGTGAGTCACCTCAAGAAGCCCGCCTCGTGCGGGCTTTCTTGTTTCTGGCTGTCCCGCAGGTCAAGCGGATTACCAGCGATACGCCACGGTCCCCAGCACCGTGCGCTCATCACCCCAATAGCAGCGACCGGCATTGTTGCAGCCCGACACGTATTCCTTGTCGAACACGTTCTTCGCGTTCACGTCCACCGACCAGTGCTTGTCGATGTCATACCCGACCAACGCGTCCACCAGCGTCACATCGCCCGCCTTCAGCTTGCCGTACAGTGTCGGCGCCGTGTAGGCAAAGGTGTTGTCGAAATAACGCACGCCGCCGCCCAGACGTAAACCGCTCAGCGCACCTTCCAGGAAGCGATACGTCATCCAGGTCGACGCCTGATTGCGCGGGATGCCCGTGAGCTGACGATCTTCGAACAATGACCCCGGCGCATCCTTGGTAACCCGCGCATCGGTGTAGGTATACGATGCGACCAAGCTCAGATTGCGCGTCACATCACTGTTCACCTCAAGCTCGACGCCTTTGGACTCGCTCTTGCCAACCTGCTGGCTGAAACCGTTGCTGCCTGCCACCACGTCGCGAGATTTGGTCAAGTCGAACACCGCAGCGCTGAAGGTGGTGTTCCAACCTGCAGGCTCATACTTGAGGCCCACTTCATATTGTTCGCTGAGGATCGGATCGAGCAGATCCCCGTTGGGCTGCGACGATTGCTGCACGGGCGTGAATGCAGTGGAATAGCTGACATAGGGAGAGATGCCGTTATCGAACTGGTACATCACACCCGTCTGCCAACTGAACCGATGATCCCAGCCGTCAAGATCCGTGGCCGCTATCGCCGCGCTGCCTGGACGAGCCGCGCTGGCACGGTTGCGGTATTGGCTCTGCACCCAGTCCTGACGCCCGCCCAGCAGGAAAATCCAGTTCTCGTACTTGCTTTGCAATTGCCCATACGCACCGTACATGTGCTGATCGAGCTGGGAATTCTGCACGTATTGCGAGGCATTCGGTTGCACCGGCGAGAACACTGGCCTGAACACATTGTAAGTACCGCCCAGGCCTGCGTTCCAATCCTGATTGAACGAGGTACGGTCGTAGCTTGCGCCCAGCAATACCGTGTTATCCAGCGCTCCCGAAGTGAAGTGTCCTTCGAATTGGTTGTCCACCGAGTAAGTGATCGACTTGTTGTCGCGATCATACGCAGTGCTGCTCAACGTGCTTCCGAAGCCGGCTTGATTCAGATTGTTCGGCCAGGTTTCATGACGGTTCAAGCGCGATTCCATGTAGCGCGAGTTCTGCCGGAACTGCCATACCTCGTTTATCTGATGACTGAACTCATAACCCAAAGTCCAGGTTTCGCGCTCGAAGTCGTCCCAGCTCGGGTTGCCGTTGAACTGGTCCCTGGAGATCTTGCCGTTGACGTTATTGAGCAGTGTTCCTGCCGCTGGATAGCCCAGCAGCAGTTTGGTACGGTCGCGCTGATAGCTGGACAGCAAGGTCAGTGCCGTGTCCTGGTTGAAATTGAACGTCATCGACGGCGCAATGTAGAGGCGGTCATCCGGCACCGAGTCAACTTGCGTATCGGCGTTGCGGCCCAGCATCACCATCCTTCCAAGAATACGATTATCGTCCGTCAACGGGCCTGATACATCGATTCCGAGCTGGCGCCTGTTATTGCTGCCATAGGTGAACTTGGCTTCGCCTCGCGCAGTCTCGGTTGGCTTCTTGCTCACTAGATTGACCAATCCGCCGGGCGCATTTTCACCGTAGAGAATCGAGCTCGGGCCTCGAAAGACTTCGGTACGCTCCAGGCCATAGGGCTCGGTCGTGGTGTCGTAGCGGTTACCTTGCAGGCGCAGACCATCCTTCAGCAAACCATAGCCATAGTCGGTGGCGTTGTAACCTCTGATGGAAAACAGATCACCGGCCAGGCCGTCACCGACAGCGAAAGGCGGGGCGAAGATGCCTGGTACGTAGCCGAGAATGTCGGTAAGGGTCTGCGAGCCCTGGTCTTGGATGCGTTGACGCGTTACCACCGAAACCGAACGCGGAGTCTCGGACAAAGGCGTGCTGGTTTTGGTACCCGCGGTGCTGTTGCGCACCTGGTAGCCCACAGTCTGCTGGCTTTCCGGTGCTTGCTCGGAAATGACCAAGTCTTGCAATTGCAGTGCTGTGCCCTTGCTCACAGGCCTGGCCGGTGCTTCCTCGGCAGCGACCATCGCGTGCCAACTGAATGTGGCAACAACCAAAGCCAAAGAATTCATGCCGAGACTCATCTTGTTATTGCAAGCCATCTACCTTCTCCTCCCCTGAAGATCCTGCGAAAGCCAGCCCATTTTGTAACGGTATATCTCGGGGCGGAAATTAACATAGAGTGATTTGCATTAACATTATTGTTAGCGAATAAAAGCGCTCCTAACTACTTGAGGGTAGGCGTGCGCTTTTTTTCGCGCACCCACTTTGGTCCATCTCTAAATTGCTACCATGGCTTTCATTTCCCACCCCGGAGGTCTACATGCGCGCAACCGTGCTGGTGCTGGTCGAAACCATCAACGACTACGTGTCGATTCTTGAAGATCAAGGCTACGAGCTGATCATGGCGCCCTCACCGGCAGCCCGCGCAGAGGCCATCGAGCAACACGCAGATCGCATCGATGCGGTGCTCACCCGCGGGCCACTGGGTCTGACGGCAGACGAAATGGCAGCGCTGCCCAAACTGCGCATCATCTGTGTGCTCGGCGCGGGTTACGAGAACGTTGACCTGCCCGCCGCCAAGGCGCACGGACTGACCGTAACCAATGGGGCCGGCGTGAATGCATCGTCGGTGGCCGACCACACCTTGGCGCTGCTGCTGGCCCTGATGCGCGACATCCCCGGCGCCGATGCATCGGTACGCCGAGGTGAGTGGGCCAAGACCATGCGTCCGTCGATAGCCGGCAAGCGCCTGGGCATCATCGGGCTGGGCGCTGTGGGCATGGCAATCGCCAAGCGCGCCGCATTGGGTTTCGACATGAGCGTGCAGTACCACAATCGCAGCCCGCGCGATGATGTTGATTATGGCTATTGCGCAAACCCAACGGACTTGGCTGCGGTCAGTGACATCCTGATAATTGCCACGCCCGGCGGCGCGCAGACACGCGCCATCGTCGACGCCGCCGTACTGGAAGCACTCGGCCCTCAGGGTTATCTGGTCAATATCGCTCGTGGCAGCGTCGTGTCGACGCCCGATCTATTGGACGCTCTGCAGAGGCAGGCCATCGCAGGTGCTGCGCTGGACGTCTTCGACGACGAGCCCAATGTACCCGATGCATTGAAAACGCTGCGCAACGTGGTCCTGACGCCTCACGTGGCCGGCCTGTCACCGGAGGCCACGCAAGACACGGTCAAGATGGTCGAACGCAACCTGAGCGCGTTCTTCACCGGCGAGCCTGTGCTGACACCCGTCCAGCTCTGAAACGTGTGGGAGCGTAGCGGGCGGCGAGCCCGCTGCTCCCCAGCCTCATACAGCGATCAGATCACCCCACAGGCCATCCGCGCCGCACCACCGCCCAACGGCGCCGGTGAATCGGCGTGGTTGTCACCACCGGCATGCACCATCAGTGCATGCCCTTCCACTTCGCTGAGCTTTTTCAAACGCGGCGCCAGCACCGGATACGTTGCGGTACCGTCGGCGTTCACGTAGATCGCCGGCAAATCACCCAAATGCCCCTTGGCATCGTAAGGCCCCAGGTGCTTGCCGGTCTTCTGTGGATCGAAGTGTCCGCCCGCCGCTTCCGCCGCCGACATCTTGCCATCCTTCATCGCCGCCGCGCAGCTGCCGTTGGCATGCACGTGGAAGCCATGCACGCCCGCAGGCAAAGATTTGAGCTGTGGCGTGAATTCAAGGCCGTAAGGCGTTTCCTCGATCATCACCGTGCCGATCGGCTGGGGTGCGCCCTCGGCACTGACCAGGTTGATCTGGACTTCCTTGGATGCCGCATTGGCGCTACCGATCGACATCGCTGCCATCAGTGCCAGCCAGCCATAAGACTTCATCGTGCCTCCCTCGCTTCGCGTTTGATTACCGAAAAGGCCACGACCCAAGCCGTCGCCCATTCGATTCAGAACCCGAATGAGGCCCACTCGTTCCTGGCCATCAATCCAGCGCGCGCAAACGGTACTGTGGTGGCAACTGATCGAAGCCACTGATGGTCACATCCAGGCTCTTCCAGCGGCCGTCCTTGATGCCATAGATGCAGCCATGCACCGACAGCTCCTGGCCGCGATGCCAGGCGTTCTGGACAATACTGGTGTGCCCCACGTTGGCCACCTGCTGAATCACGTTAAGTTCGCACAGCCGGTCGACCTGCTCTTCTTCGGTCGGTAGGGTCGCCAGCGTTTTGCGGTGCTCGTAGTACAGGTCGCGAATGGTCCGCAGCCAGCCATCGATCAGCCCCAGCTGACGATCCTGCATCGCCGCGCGCACACCGCCGCAGCCATAGTGACCGGTGACCAGAATGTGTTTGACCTTGAGCACGTCGACCGCGTACTGAATCACCGACATGCAGTTCAGATCGGTGTGCAGCACCACATTGGCAACGTTGCGGTGGACGAACAGATCGCCCGGCAACATGCCGACAATCTCGTTGGCCGGCACGCGCGCGTCCGAGCAGCCGATCCAGAGAAATTCAGGAGTCTGCTGGCGTGCCAGTTTGGCGAAGAACTCCGGATCCTCTTCCTTGATCGCTTCGGCCCAACGCGCGTTGTTGTCGATCAGTTCCTGTAGATCATGCATGTTCAAGCCTCAAGAATGATTTGGATTATGACTGGCCAGCGCCGCACAAGGTCACGGTCGGTCCCGACAAATCACGCTGAATCTTTCCATCCGCACGAGGGTCAACCCTATCTAGACACACACCAGAGGATTGCCGTAATGACTGACTCCCATCGCCCCTACGATGCGCCACAACCCAACCCGATCGACGATACCGAAGATCGCATGGGCCAAGTCCGCGAGCTGGATTTCGATGACACGGACGGTCCCACCGGCCGGATCGGCGACACCATTCCCGCCGACGAGCTGGAGCATCTGGTCCCTGAAGAGCGCGTACGCGAAGCAGGCCTGACCGGCGCCTCGATGGATGATCACAATCCGACCGACGACGACCTGAGCCCAGAAACATTGATCCACGAGGATGGCGCACGTTCGCCCAACGAGCCAGGCGAAAGCGGTCCCGCTGATCAGGAACTGAGCTTCGTCGATGAAGATGACATTGGCGGCGGCGATGGCCTGGATGAAGAAGAACTGGCCCTGATCGATCCGCTCGACGGCAAACGCTGAGGCCAGCGTCCACACCGATCACTTTCCCAGGCTCATGCAGGGCAGTGATCGGTGGCGCTTACTTGAACAAAGCAGTCATTCGAACAACGTACAGGCCATGACCAGCGCATCCTCGCGCCCACCGGCCATGGGGTAATAGTCCCGTCGCTTGCCGATCTCATTGAAGCCATAGCGTTCGTACAGGCGGTACGCCGACTGATTGCTGGCGCGCAGCTCCAGAAAGCACTCACGCCCGCCCAGCTCGTAGGCTCGCGACATCAGCCGTTCAAGCAACTTCAAACCCAGTCCACGACCTTGGTTTTCCGGCTTCACGGTGATGTTCAGCAGATGAGCCTCATCGATGATGACATTGAGAACGCCATGGCCGACCTGCTGCTGCCCGTCGAACATCAGCCAGATCTCGTAGGATTTCAGGCCGTCGAGAAAGATGCCCCGCGTCCATGGATGCGAATAGGCAGCGAATTCGATCTTCAGTACGGCATCCAGATCTGCCTCGGTCATTCGCCGAAAGCTTACGGCATCACTCATCACGATTTTTCCAACGCGGTATCAAACGGCGCATGGCTTGCCACACGGCCGCCTTGCGCTCGGGTTCATCCATCAACAACTCAAGGCCAGGCAGCGCCCAGGCGGCGCCAAGCCCCTCCACCTGCAACTCCCTATTGTAGTCTTCGGCATTGGCCCCCCCGGCAAAACGAATCGCCGGCAGCCCGACCAGCCACAGGCACGTGCACGGCGCCTGCTCGAGCTGAGCCATGACGAAGCCCTGAACGAAATCGCAGGCTGCATCCGGCCCCTGGTCCAATTGACCCCGCTGCAGCAGCGGCCAGCGGATCGGTTCGCCCAGAATCTGTGGCGCATCGGGCAAACCGGCGGCACGCAGCATATCCTTGAGCAGGAGATAGGATGGGTCGCGACTCTGGAATGCCTGCCCTGTGGCCAGTTCCACCAGCACCAGGCAAGGCCCGGCACGCAACACCTGAAGGGCGAAGCGCGGCGGAAGATTCGCCGGCTTGGCGACCGGCGTCTCCACGGCCACCTCGGGCACCGCAGTCACGGCCGGGCGTGTGCTGCCCGGCCGCGGCACCTCGATCCTGGGCCGCTGAACCTTGGCAGGCTCGGGTCTGGCAGGCTCCACCGCGGGTGGCGCACTGGCCACCGCCACCGCCGGCACGCCTTGATCCACGGCCTGCACTGGAAGCAGCAACGCCTCGACGTGCTCCAGCACGCTGGCACACGATGGCGCTGCGAACGGCAGTTCGGTGCGGGGCAGCCAGTGCACTACCTGCATGGCGTCAAGGTAGGCGCGGCGACGGGACTCGTTGAGCAAAAGGTCAGCCATCTGTGGGTAAGTCGAGGCGGTGGATTCTACCGGTGTTCGACACAATGTGCCGCCAAGTTTTGCGCACGCCGTCGCCCGCAGCGCAAATACCCGCCTCGTCATGCAGTACAATCGCGACCCTTTTACTGGCATGAGTCGACCAGCCGATGATCGAACCCAAGCGCGTGCTGCGCGCCCTCGCCGACCACTGGGCCCTCCTGGAGCCGCTGTGCGAGCACTTCGACCAAGGCACCCTGAGCCTCGTCGAGCTGCGCCAGCAACTGGCTGCCCAGCGCCTGGAAAGCACTGCTCAGGAGATCACCAGCCTGCTCGACACGTGGATCCGGCTGGACATCCTGGTACCGGTCGCAAAAAGCCCCAACCGCTTCGAGCTCAATGCGCAGATCCACGACTTTCTCGCCTATCTGCGGCGCGAGCACCGGTTGGGTCTGTGCCTGGAGATCGAAGCCTACCTGCGCCACCTCGAACGTCTGGCCGGACACATTCAGGATGCATTCGATATCCGCGACGGCAACGACCTGGCGCGACAACTGCGGCTGCTCGACATGCGTGTGCGCGATGTCCTGAAGAAGCTGGGCAATGACGAACAGGCTCTGGTCGCCGTGGCCGAGCGGGCCAAGACCCGCGACCGCCAGGTTGCCTTGCGCCAGCGCTACGCCGAGGTCCTCGCGACCTGGGACGAGTACGTCGAGCCGATGATCCAGCTGGTCAACGCCGATGGCGCGTTCGAGCAAGGCGTGCGCAAGGTCGAGAACGTCCTCCTGCGCCTGCTTGGGGAGCAGCAGCGCCTCGGCCACCTGGTCGACGACGACATGCTGCTGCGTACCCACGCGCGCATTCTGGAAATGCAGACCTGCGCTCAGCTGACCTTGCGCCATGCCCGCGAACTGCTGTTGCCGCTGCGCGAGGAAGCACGTCGGCACAACGCCGTGACCCGTGGCGCGGCCCTCGCGCTTTCGGCCATCCGCCGCAAGGGCCTGGACGCCGTGCCGCAAGCCGCCCTGCCGTTGTTCAGCCGCCCGCAAAGCACATTCCTGGGCAGCGCCAGCCAAGTAGAGGCCTACGTCTACGCCCTGGCCCGCTTCGAAGCCAAGCCGGCGCCCTTTCCCAAGGCGCACAAGAGCGACACGGCAGGCACCCAGCGCGCACCCCGTACCGTCAAGGAAATGCTCGAACGCTGCGAAAATGCCCTGCCGATGCCCGACCTGATGCTCTGGCTTCTCGACCAGGAACCCGATGGCGCCACCGACGACCTGCTGTACTGGTTCTCACGCCTCTCGCGTGACAAACGCTTTGCCCGACAGCGCCTCGAACGCCGCGACTACCACACCCGCGAGCATCAGCTCAGCCTGCGCTCCTTCGCCCTGCATTCCAGCGCCGAGCCCGCCATCGCGGCCGCCTCGGCACACTCCGCGAGCACCGATCATGCATCTTGACCTGAACGAACTGACCCATCTGGCGCCGATTTTCCGCGAACTGCTCAAAGGCTTCCACATCAGCCGCCGCGATCCCGAGTTGTACTCACAGTTGTCCAATCTCCAGGACCTCTACCGTGGCCTGTTCAAGGCCCTGGGCTACGAGCTGGTGTGCGACACCCGCGGCTTCTACTACTTCGTGCCCGAGCAGGCCGCCGCGCCAGTCAACAAAACTGCCCAGCGCCTTTCCCTGTTTACCTTCATCCTGGTCGAGCACCTGGCTGACCAAGGCCGTGATCCGATCGCTGTGCTGGATGGCGGAAGCCTTGGCCGCGATGAGCTGCCGGCGCTTCTGGACAAGTACCGCGACCTGTTCCTGCAGGCCGAAGTGCAGACCCAGGAAGAACTGGAAGAGAAGATTCTCCGACGCATGACCCAACTGGGCTTCACCGCCGAAGACAACGGCATCTACCGCTTCCTGGCGCCGATGCATCGGTTTCTCGACGTGTGCCTTTCCGTGCAGCAGGACCGCGACCTTGCCGCCAGCCTGCACAGCGCTTTGCCCCTGCCGGTGCCGATGCTTGTCGACGACGATAGCGACGACAGCACCGACGAACAGGGCTTGGCCCGTGCAATAGCCCAGGAACGAGAGGAGTTCGACACATGACTCAGGAACGCTACGGCATCCGCCGCTTCGCCCTGCTCAATACCGCAGGCTACAGCCTCGGACTGTTTCCGCTGGAGCAGCCGCTGTCGGTCTACGGTGCCAACAACCTGGGCAAGAGTGCCTCGATCAATGCGCTGCAGTTTCCGATTCTGGCGCGCATGTCCGACATGAGCTTCGGCAAGTACACGCTGGAACAATCGCGACGCTTCTATTTTGCGACCGATACCAGCTACATCCTTTGCGAAGTCGTCCTGGCTCACGGCCCCCACGTGATTGGCGTGGTCGGTCGCGGCCCCGGCGGGGGTTTCGGACATCAGTTCTTTGCCTACGCGGGTGAACTGGACCTTGCCCACTATCAACAGGACGGAACCTGCCTGCGTCAGAAGGAGCTGTTCGGCAACCTGGAACGCCAGGGACTGAAAGCCTATGAGCTCAAGCCCGAGGAACTGCGCCGCCTACTGGTGGGCGGTCACACCAGCGTACCGCTCGACCTGACCCTGATTCCGTTGCGTTCGACCAGCGAGCAGAGCCTCAAGACCTTTCGCGCGCTGTTCATCAACCTGCTGCACATGCGCGAAATCACCGCGGCGAAACTCAAGCAATTGTTCCTCGATGCGTTCGAGCACAGCCTGCGTTCAGGTAGCGTCGACTACATCGCCGCCTGTGAAGAAGCCTTCCGCGACGTGCGCCGCATGGAGCAGGACTACAACGCCCTGGTCACTGCCGGCCCGCTGGTCGAGGCACTGGCCAATGGCGTCGCCCAGCGTGACGTGCTGCGCGGCAAACTGCACCGCCTGTCACCCCTGCTCGACGGCCTGCTCGGTACTTGGCAGGACTACGCCGGGGCACGCAAGGAAGAGCTGGTCATCCAGTCCGAACACTACCGCAACGAACAGGATGTGCTACAGACGAATCAGCGCGGCAGCACCCAGGAGCTCATGCGCCTGGAGCGCGAAATCTCGACCATCCAACGCTGGCTCGGCGAACTCTCGGTCCTCAAGAACCGCTTCGCGCTGGTCACCGACGTGCGCATGCTGGAGAAGCAGTTGCTGGCTGCCAAGGATGCCCACGACGAGCTGGCCGGTGCCCTGGCCCACTCCCGGCAGTTCAGCGCACAAGATCTGCAGGAGCGCGTCGGCGATATCGAACGACGCCTCAAGTCCATCCGCCAGCAACTGGAACACGCCGACAACAACAGCTACGCGCGACTGCGCGAAGAGTTCTCGCAACAGGATGTCGACCGATTGATGCGCCTGTTCAATGGCGCCCTGTTCAGCCTACCCTCAGGCCCACGAGGCCTGGACCTGGATGACAGCAACGCCTGGGTCGATACCGTGCAGACCGTGCTCGACCGCTTCAAGGGCGAGCGCTTCGAACTGCCGGGCATGTCCATCGACCTTTCAGCCATCGAGCCGCCAGTGCTGCAGGCTTTGGCTGATCGCGCTGCACTGCGTGAGCAGAGTGCACGTCTGGAAAAGGAGCTGCAACAGCTTAAGACCCAGCAAGACGTGGCGGCCGACCTATCCGCCAGCAAATCTCGATCCGAGACGCTGTACCAGCAGGTTTTGGATGCACAGAAGGCCCTGGAAGACTACCGCCGTACCCAAACACTGAGCGTCGAGGAACAGGACAAGCTCGAGCAGTTGGCCCAACTCGAGGCCGCTCAGGATGAACTGGCACGGGCAAGTGACGCTTTTACCGAACGGGTCCGACAACTGTCGGCCAAGCTGCAACTGGTCGGCCGGCAGATTGCCGATCTGGAGAGCAAGCAGCGCACCTTGGACGACGCCCTGCGCCGCCGCCACCTGCTGCCCGCCGACCTGCCCTTCGGTACACCCTTCATGGAGCAGGTCGACGATTCGATGGACAACCTGCTGCCCCTGCTCAATGACTATCAGGACAGCTGGCAAGCGCTGCAACGTGTCGACGGACAGATCGAGGCCCTGTACGCCCAGGTGCGCCTCAAGGGCGTGGCCAAGTTCGACAGCGAAGACAACGTCGAGCGACGCCTGCAGCTGTTGATCAACGCCTATGCCCATCGCACCGACGAGGCCCTGACCCTGGGCAAGGCGCGTCGTGCCGCGGTCACTGACATCGCCCGAACCCTGCGCAACATTCGCAGCGACTACGACAGCCTCGAACATCAGCTGGCGCTGTTCAACCGCGAGATCAACAAACGCCAGGTGTCCAATCTGCAAAGCTTCCGCATCGTGCTGGCACCCAACAAGGACGCCCTCAAGCACATCGACCAGATCATCCACAGCGCAGGCCAATACGAGGAAGGCGAAACCCTTTCCGTGTTCGACCTCAACCAGAGCGCCGAGCAGGACAGCAAGAACGAAGAGGCCAAGGAGTATCTGGCCCGCATGGTGGCGGCCAACCACAATCAACTCGGCCTCAAGGACCTGTTCGAACTGGCTTTCGAAATCACCAAGGTCAACGGTCAGCCGGTCATCCACACCGACATCGATGGCGCAGCATCCAATGGCACCACCATGACCATCAAGGCGCTCACCAACATGTACCTGCTGCTGCACCTGATGGATCGCGATCAGGCCGGCCGGATTCGTCTGCCCTACTACCTGGACGAGGCCGCCGATATCGACGAGCGCAATCAGGCGGCATTGCTCGAAACCAGCCAGCAGTTGGGCTTCACCCCGATTCTGGCCAGCGTAAAACCGCAGGTATCCGCCCATGTCGCCATCGACCTCGAAGGCGGCAGCAGTAGCGATGGTATCTACATCGATGAAACCGACTGGAAATTCATCCGCCGCCACGACGAGTTGACCAAGGCTGTTGCGGCACTTGAAGTCGAGGCAAGCCAATAAACGAACGGTTCACACCAAGCCCCGCTGCTGCGGGGCTTTTTTATGGCCCGCTGTTGGCGTTCAACGCTTCAGGGGACGCGCGAACAACAGGGTCGGAAAAGACAAAACCCCTACCTGCTCGCGCAGATAGGGGTTTCGGAATTGAATCTTGACGATGACCTACTCTCACATGGGGAAACCCCACACTACCATCGGCGATGCATCGTTTCACTGCTGAGTTCGGGATGGGATCAGGTGGTTCCAATGCTCTATGGTCGTCAAGAAATTCTGT
>UVIF01000013.1 GCA_900596015.1 Pseudomonas viridiflava
TTCTTGACGACCATAGAGCATTGGAACCACCTGATCCCATCCCGAACTCAGCAGTGAAACGATGCATCGCCGATGGTAGTGTGGGGTTTCCCCATGTGAGAGTAGGTCATCGTCAAGATTGAATAAAAAACCCCTGTCTGCTCACGCAGACAGGGGTTTTTGCTTTCCGGGATTCGCGGCCCTATTGCACGCTGTATCTCAAACCGTCGAGCGTTGGTTCAGATAGCGCTCGATGGCGTCCACACCGCGCTGCAAGTGCTCTCGCAGTAACTCGACAGCCAGCATCACATCGCGTTGCCTTGCAGCCTGCAACAGGTTGCGGTGATCGTCCTGAGCCATATTGCGCAATCCCATGGCTTCCAGATTGAAGCGCAGGAAGCGCTCTTCCTCGATGAGTCCTTCATCTATCAAGTGCAATAACCGGCGGTTACCGGCCTGTGCGTAAAGCGTCCTGTGGAAGGCCCGGTTGAGGCGACTGATCTCGACGTAGTCCGAAGTCCGTTCCAGGCGTTCGATGCAGTCCTGGGCGAAGGCGAAATCAGGCTCGTCCAGCAAGGGCACTGACAGGCGCAGGGCTTCGCACTCCAGAAGCATGCGCAGCGCGTAGGTTTCCGTGGAGTCGTGATTGATCAGAGGGGCCACCACCGCGCCCTTGTGATGCACGACTTTCAGCAGACCTTGTGCTTCGAGTTGACGCAGGGCTTCGCGCACAGGCATTCGACTGACGCCGAACAGGGTGGCGAGTTCTTGCTGCCGGATGGCCATGCCACATGGCAAGCGCCCGTCGTAGATCGCTGCGCGAATCCTTTCTTCGATCACCGAGCGTGCCAAGTGCGCGGGCACCTGTTCACTGCCCAGGATGCTGGCCAGCACAGTGGATTTTTCAGTCACGCCAAACAGCCTCAGTCAATTTGCGCCATCCTGACGTAACCAGTTACACATTGAAAGATGGCAGGTTTGAATAACGTCCCAGCCAAGCCGATAGCCAGACGAAGTGCAGTGCCGAAGCGACGAACAGGCTGCACAGGGTCATGAGAAAGTGATTTCATCGTGCCATTGTTTTTTGTCATGCGCCCCCGCACCATGGTGGGCTGAATTGCCTCCCTGGCGGATCGAACACGTTGGTTACACGGCTGAAGTACCTACAGACGGTGCGCTGTCTTGCGATTGCCTTTGCCTTGGCAGGCACGTTGCTGGGCGGGCTTCGCGCCGACTGGGACTTCAATCAGATCAGTCGCCGTGCCGAGGCTCTGTATGGGCCATTGGGTGAAGGTGCGCAGCGCATTGATGCGTGGCAACGGTTGTTGGCAACCCAGAAGCCGCTGAGCGAGGGCGAGCAGCTGGAAGTGGTGAACCAGTTCTTCAATCATCAACTGCGGTATCGAGAAGATCTCGATCTGTGGCGCGAAGTCGACTATTGGGCCACGCCGGTGCAGTCGCTGCTCAAGGGTGCCGGCGACTGCGAGGACTACGCGATCGCCAAGTACTTCAGCCTGCGCCATCTGGGTGTCGCGGCGGACAAATTGCGCATCACTTACGTCAAGGCGTTGCGACAGAACCGTGCGCACATGGTACTCACCTATTACGCCACACCCACGGCCATGCCCTTGGTGCTGGACAGTCTGATGGACCCTATTCTGCCTGCCAGCCAGCGTCAGGACCTGCTGCCGGTCTACGCCTTCAACGGTGAAGGTTTGTGGCTCACCGGCGCTGGTGGCAACAAGAAGGTAGGGGATACCAAGCGCCTGTCGCGTTGGCAGGACGTACTGAAGAAAATGACCGCAGAAGGCTTTCCGGCGAGTCTGGATTATTAAGTGGAGCAACGATGTCTCTGTTCAAACAACTGTTGATCGCGATATGCCTGTTTCTGGTGGTGGCTTTCACTGGCAGCTTCATGGTCAGCCTGGAAAGTTCGCGCACTCAGTACGTCAACCAGCTGCGCTCGCACGCCCAGGATGCGGCCACGGCACTGGCGTTGTCGCTCACGCCCAATATCGATGACCCGGCAATGGTCGAACTGATGGTCAGCTCGATCTTCGACAGCGGCTATTACGCCAGCATTCGCGTGGTCAACCTGGCGGACGACAGTGTCATCGTCGAGCGTGCGGCCGAGCCGGACGGCAGCGGTGTGCCGGCCTGGTTCGTCAAGATGATCAACCTGGCACCGGCCGGCGGTGACGCGATCGTCAGTCGCGGCTGGGAGCAGGCGGCGCGGGTCGAGGTTGTCAGCCATCCCATGTTTGCCGTGGCCAAGCTGTGGCAGGGCGCGTTGGGCAGCCTGGGCTGGTTGTTGCTGTGCGGCGCGGTCAGTGCCGCGCTGGGTGCGCTGCTGTTGCGTCGCCAGCTGAAGCCGCTGGACTACATGGTCGAGCAATCGCACGCCATTGCGCGCAGGGAATTTCTCAGCCTGCCGGATCTGCCGCGCACTCCCGAGCTGCGTCGGGTGGTGCAGGCGATGAACCAGATGGTGGAAAAGCTCAAGGCACTGTTCCACGAGCAGACCGTGCGCAGTGAACGGCTGCGTATCGAGTCGTACCAGGACAGTCTGACGGGGCTGGCCAACCGACGCTATTTCGAGATGCAGCTGCACACCCGTGTCAGCAATCTGGAGGAGGCCAGTGCGGGCTATCTGGTGCTGTTGCGTATCAATGATCTGGCAGGCCTCAACCAGCGCCTGGGCGGACAGCGAACCGATCAGTTGCTGCAGGCGGTGGGCGAGCTGTTGCTGCGCACCTGTGCGCGATACCCTGAGACGCACAACCTGATCACCCGTAGCCGGGGCGGCGAGTTTTCCATACTGGCACCTGGCATGGTGCGCGAAGAGGCTCAGCAGCTCGCTCAGGAGCTCGACGCGAACCTGCGCAGTCTGGCTCAGACCGGCGCTACCGATCTGCTGCCGGTGGCTCACCTGGGGCTGGCGCCCTACACGCCGGGTGACGACCCGCAGGCATTGCTCAAGTTGGCGGATGAGGCCTTGGCGCAAGCCGAGGGTGCGGGCGAGTGCAATTGGGTGTGTCTGGAGCATAGGGCGCTGGCGACCGTGGAGAACGATCACCACGCCTGGCACACGCTGCTGGACGATGCCTTGGCCAAAGGCCGCTTCCAGCTGTACTTCCAGCCGGTGGTGAGCAGCCTGGATACCACGCGCGTGCTGCATCACAAGGTGCTGTCACGGCTGATCGACGAGCAGGGTCAGGCGGTTGCCGCTGGGCGGTTCCTGCCATGGCTGGAACGCTTCGGCTGGTCGGCGCGACTGGATCGGCTGATGCTGGAGCTGGTCCTGGAGCATCTGCGCAAGCACGATGCCACACTCGCCTTGAACCTGTCGGCGGCCACATTGAACGATCCACAGGCGTTGGACGGATTGTTCGAGAGACTGGCGCAGCATCCCGGCCTGGGCCCGCGCCTCACCCTGGAGATAGGCGAGGAACAGATTCCCGAGCAGAACGTGCTCGAGCAGCTCACGCGGCGTTTGCGCAGCCTGGGCTACAGCCTTAGCCTGCAACGCTTTGGTGGGCGTTTCAGCATGATCGGCAACCTGGCCCACCTGGGCCTTGGTTACCTGAAGATCGACGGCAGCTACATTCGCGCCATCAACGAGGAAAGCCACAAGCGCCTGTTCATCGAAGCGATTCAGCGGGCAGCGCACAGTATCGACTTGCCGCTGATTGCCGAGCGGGTCGAGACGGAAGGGGAGTTGCAGGTGATTCGCGAGATGGGCATTGCGGGCGTGCAAGGGCAGCTCGTGGGCGAGCCGCAGCCCTGGAAGCTTGGCTAGGGCTGTTGCGCGTGCCTTCGTCTACCTTCGCACCGTGCCGCTTCCGGCGCGGTGGTGGAGGAGATGCAGGCTTCAGATCAAGCCGGTTTCGTCGTCGTTGATCAATTGATTCAGGCCGCCAAGCGCCACCCGTGCGCTGGAACGATCCTTGAGCTTGGCCTGGGCCGCTGCGGGTAGATCGGTCACACGGATGATGCCCTTGCTGGTCAGTACCTGGATCAGGTCATCGAGTACCCGAATCATGTCCAGGTCGCTCTGCTTGAGCTGTTTCAGGCTGGTTTCGACCACGTCATTGGCGTACCACGCCTGTATCTCATGGTGATCGGCCGGCAGGGTTTCTGTGGCTTCGGCATAGGCTGCCGCTTCCACGCGGACCAATGCACCTTGTCGATCGCGTTGCACGTAGAACATCGAAGCGCTCCCATCGAAAAAAACCTGCCGAGACTGCAGGGCAGTCTCGGCAGAGATTACACGGATTCAGAACCAGCGGATGCCGCCGGCGGCCAACCTGATGGGCTGGCCGCCGACTGCGTCAGTCGTGGTGCTTGACCAGCAGGTCGCCACCGGAGATCAGCGACTTGATGGCATCGGTGCCGCTGCCCCAATGCGCATTGTCTACCTTGATGGTGACGTCTGGCGTGACCGTGGCCGAAGCCGAGGTCATGCCGCCCTTGGTGCTGATCTGCAGGGTCGAGTTACCGGCCGTGTCGGTGCTCAGCTTCAGGTAGTTCGCCAGGTTGGTTTCAGCATCCGAAGGCAGCAGGTCGGACAGGTCAAGCTTGTCGCCCTCGGCATGGCTGAAGTCCTTGATGGTGTCGGTACCCACGTCACCACTTTTCCACACGAACGTATCCTTGCCGGCACCGCCGAAGAGCACGTCGTTGCCGGCGCCGCCGCGGAGGGTGTCATCGCCGCGCTGGCCATAGATGATGTCGTTGCCATCACCACCGTTGAGGAAGTCGTTGCCCCCCTTGGCGACGGTGAACAGGCCGGCCTGGCCGTCTGAGCTGGCAGCGCCGACATTGAACTCGCTGGCGTGCTTGGTGATGTAGTCATGCACCTGCTCGGAGGTAACGGAGCTGGTGTTGGTGACCGACTTCACGTACTCGCTCAGCGCCGTCGTGCCCTCGGTGGTCACGCCGGCCTTGGTGAAGGAGATGGTGTCGCCGAACAGGATGTCGTGACCCTCGCCGCCGTTGATGGTGTCGCCACCGGCAGTGATGAGGCTGTTTTTCAGCGCCGCAGCGATATTGGTGACGTCGATCTTGCTTTGTACTTCGCCATCGCTGTCGAACTTCTGCAAGGTTGCCACGGTGGCGCTGTTGGCGTTGTTGCCAACACCGATGGCTTCCACGGTCGACACCTTGGCCAAGGCTGCGAAGCCTTCGGCGGAGCCATCGATGACGGCACTGGTGGTGGTAGAGCCGTTGCCCTGGCGATTGCCGGCAGCGTCGAGGTAGTAGTTCGGTTCGCCGTCGGTGATCAGGTAGCTGAGCTTCACCGCGCCAGTGTTGCTGGTGGCTTCGGTGCCGTTGAACCAGGTCGCTGCCTTGAAGAACGCCGACTCGTAGTTGGTGCCACCGGTTGCCGTGATCGTATTGAGACCCAGGCCTGCCTTGATGGCATCCACCGACATGTTCGGCGTCAGCGTCAGCGTGGCGCCTTGCTTGGAATCGGTGCCGAAGTCGACGATGGTCACCTTGACCGTGCCGCCGCCCAGGTTCTGCGAGAGCTGCTGGATCGCGGTTGCGACCGAGTCCTTCGCACTGGCCAGGGTGTCCTTCATGCTGCCCGAGCGATCCAGGATATAGGCGATGTTGTAGCTGGCGCCGTTCTGGGTCTGGGTCGGGGTGACGTCGCCGACGATGATGTCGCGGCCGGTGGTGCCGTCCAGCGTTTCGGTGCCGGCGTTGCCGGTGATCACACTGTAGCTCTGCTGGGTCGCCACGACGTGCACGGTCAGCGTTTGCTCGGCAGCCGATGCGGCTTCGGCACTGCCGTCCTTGGCACTGGCATTGACCTTCAGGTTGATGTCGCCGACCGGGGCGTTGGCTGCGGTGGTGAGCGTCAGGGCAGACAGGTTCCAGGTGCTGACATCCGCCGTCTGGGCAGTGCTGCTCGCCGTGAAGCTGTGGGTACCGTCGCTGAGGGTGGCACCGGCCTGGATGTTGGAGATCGTCGTGGTCAGGGTTTCGGAGCCGTCACGGTCGACCAGTTCCGAAGAGATCGCTGACAGCGCGATTGCCTTGCCGGCCACGCCGGTGTTGCTGGTGGTGGCCAGCGTGATGTTGTCCAGCAGGCCACCGTACGAGTTCTTGTCCACCGAAGCGAAGGTCAAGGTCTTGCTGGCGGTGCTGTCTACCGGCAGCTGCAGGCTGTAGTGCACCATGCCCGGTGTAGTGCCGTTGATCACGGCCACAACCTTGTCGCCCCACATGACCTTGATGTCGGAATCGCCTTCATGGCCTTTACGCGGCGAATAGTCGAATTCCAGCGTGTACAGCGAGCCCGCCTTGGCATTGCCAACGACGGTATAGAGGTCGCCGGGGGCGCCGAGGTAGCTTTCCAGCTCGATGACCTTGGTGGTGTCTGCCGAGCCGTTATACAGGCTGTACGGATTGACCTCGATGTAGCCGTTGGCATCGCTGTTTTTCCACGCTTCGCCCAACTGACTCACTTGGCCGCTGGTGACGGTGCTGGCGTCGCCAGACAGGGTCCACGAAGTCGGATTGGCAACGCTCAGCAGCGGAGTATCGCTGACGGGCGCCACGGTGACGTTCAAGGTGCTCACGGCACCGGTATCGGTGGTGTAGGTGACCGTCGGCAGGCTGCCGCTCCAGTTCTCGTAGGCCTTGACCGGAGTGTAGGTGTAGCTGCCATCGCTGGCGATGGTGAGGTTGCCGACCGTTACCGACTGGTTGCCGACGGTTGCGGTGACCGGCGCCGAGGCATGGCCGCTGGCGTCCATCGCGTAGCTGGTGCCGCCGATGCTGAACTTGGCCACGGTCAGGCTGTTGTCGCCGTCGCGATCATTGGTCAGCACGTTGCCGTTCAGTGTGGCGCCTTCATCGACCGTGGCGGTATCGACCACCAAGTTGTTGTCGATGATGTTGATGGCGACACTGGCGTGGGCCGGATCCGTGGTCAGGCTCTGGAAGTTGCCACCGGTGACCGAGTCGATGGTCACCACCAGCTGTTCGGTGCCTTCGCGCAGTTGATCGCTCAGGGCGCTGATGGGGAAGGTCGCGGAGGACTTGTCGGCGTCGATGACCACGGTGGTCTGACCCTGGAAGTCGGCGCCATTGGCGGCCTTGCCCGAGTAGTTCAGAGTGACGGTGACTTGGCTCTTGGTTTCGTTGCTCAGGGTCAGGGTGTAGATCGCCGATTGACCTTCGATGATCCGCTCGGCACCCGTGATACCGATGGTGGTCTGTGGACCGGTCACGGTGGTGGTGGCCGAGACGCCCTGGTACTGCAGGTTTTCGAAGTTGCCGTCGATCAGCTTGCCGTCGGCAGCGCTGGCGATGCCGGCAATGGCAACGGTCAGGATACCGGCGCGCGATGCATCGTTGCCCACCGTGTAGTTGACGAAGCCTTGCTTGGCATTGGCGGCGATGTCGATGGTCTGGCCGTTCGACAGTACCAGTTTCAATGCCTTGTCGGCGGCATGGTCGAGCGTGGCGGTGTAGGTGATGACGCCGCCGTCGTTGACCGCCGAGGTGGCGCTCAGGGTGACCTTGGTGGCGTCGATGGTGTCGTTGACCAGCACATTGACCGGTGTGGTGCCTGGGACCAGCGTGACGTCACCGCCACCGCTCACGTTTTGGATAGTGCGGCTGACCGAGTCGGCATCCTTGTAGACGTCATCCAGCGGCGCAGCGACCGTGATGGCGCTTGCCGAGGCACCTTTGGCAATGCTGATGCTGTCGCCATTGCCGATGTCGACCCGGACGGTTTCCAGGGCGTTGACGGTATTGCCGTGCAGATCGGTCAGGGTCGCGGTGTATTTGATCACACCGCCTTCGACTGCCTGCGGTTCGGCGGACAGGGTCACAACCACCGCCGGCTTGACCGCCAGCATGCTGTTGGCCACCACCGAAGTCGCGCCGTTCACGCCATTGCTCTGCACGCCAGTATCGGTCACTTCGACCGACACCTGGCGCACGGTGCTTTCCGGATGCTCGCCGGTCGCCTGGAACTTGATCGAGTTGATCAGCTCCTGATACGCGGCACGGCTGGCCATGCCTTCCAGGGTGATGGTCATGGTGCCATCGCTGGCAACGCCACCGACCTTGTAGCCAATGCCTTGGGCAGTGGTGCCATTGCCGGTTTCGAACGCCGAGCTCAGGGTGTCACCGGCCATGGTGTTCTGGATGACGATCTTCGCGCCCTGCAGTTGATCGCCGGCGCTGTTGTCCTTGTCGCTGATGCTAAGGCCCGAGACCAGGTTGACCGATTCTGCCGAGCCTTCGTTGAAGACTACCTGCTCGTCCATGACCACCACTGGCGCGGTGTTCACGGCGTCGACGATGACGTTGAGCGGCTGGCTGACCGACGCAGGGTTGGCCAGGTCAGCGTTCTCGGTGGCGATGGCCTTGACCGTCAGGGCCAGAGTGCCGATGAAGTCGGTCGGCGGCGTGATGGTGAGGGTCTTCAGATCCCACTGGGTGATATCGGCCGTGCCGTTGCCACCGGCTTCGGAAACATAGCTATGGTTGGCACCGTCGCGCAGCACCGCGCCCTCCGGGATACCGCTGATCTGCAGCACATGCTGCTCGGATTTATCGGCGGTGTCGCCGAAAGTCACGTTGATGGTGCTCAACTGGATCGCAGTGTTTTCGGCACCGTGGTTCAGTTCGTAGCCGGCGTAGTAACCGTCGCCATTGGCGTCGACGTGCGAGGTGACGTTGATGCCCTGGTTCACCAGATCGGCGATGTCGGTGTACAGCGGCACGCCGCTCTGACCGATCGAGGTCGCAGGACCCTGGTCGACCGACAGGTTCAGGTCGTAGAAGCCGGGACCGTTCTGGTTGTGATGGTACAGGTCGAGGCTGTAGTAGCCGGTTTCGGCGGGGGTGATGCTGCCGCTGAAATCGCCCGAGGTCGGGTCAATGCCGGCACCCCAATGGGCAGTGCCCAGGTCCTTGCCGCCAA
>UVIF01000014.1 GCA_900596015.1 Pseudomonas viridiflava
ACTACAAGGTCGTGCGCGGTTTTCGGTTCCCCGTAGGAGCGGTCATCGGCCGCGAAAAGGCCACTGCGGTGTGCCAGGCCTACCGCGTCAACCCTTCGCGGCCACGGACCGCTCCCACAGGCTTCTGCGCACGCTCGGATTTGCCGTGCTATCACTCCTGCCAGTGGCGACACTTGGAGGTCTGGCCGACGCCCGGATTGAACGCGTTGCACGGGTCCAGTTGCTGATAGAACGCCTTGAGCGCCGGCTTGGCCGGGTACAGATGGCCGACGTTGTGCTCTGCCGGATACTCGGCACCGCGCTCGTCGAGCAGTGCCCACATGCGATGTTCCACCGCCAGGCAATCACTGCCCTTGCGCAGGATGTAGTCCTGGTGGAACACGTGGCAGAAGAAATGCCCGTAGTACAGCTTGACGATCATCTGCTGCTCGATGTCATCGGGCAGCGTCTCGAACCACTGCCGATCGTTGCGCGCCAGGGCGATGTCCAGGGCCACGATGTCCTCTACTTCGCGGTCATGCACCGCGCGGTAGCGAACCGCCGCGCCGGCAGCGGCGAACCGATGCAGGAAGGCCTTGCTGCCCTCCTCTGCAGTACAACGGAAGAAATCCCCCTCGCGCCCGGCAAACAGTTCATCCAGCATCTTCTGGGTAGGCGCCACCGAGCCGGCTGACACCTTGAGCATCAGGTAATGCTCGTACCGCTGCCGGAAATCGCGGATGCGCGGTGGCAGGTGATCGGGGAAGCAGCGCGCGGCGACCTGCAGGACCCGGTCGGCCAGGTTCGCGCGCAGCCAGGGAAAGCGTTTGAGAAAGGTGTCGGCGCGGCTCTTGAGGGCGAACATTCTGGGCAGGCGCTGCGTGCCCAGATGATGGATCATCAGGAAGGTGTCCTTGCCGTACTCGGCAGCCACGTCGTAGGCGTCGCGGTGCATGTACTCGCCGGCGATCGGCAGTTCGTCGAACTGCTCGAGCATGTGCCGGCGAATCTGCGTGAGGTCGGCGGTGTCGTTGCTGCCGATGTAGAACACGGCGGTGTCGCGCTCGGCGGCGAAGGTGTCCAGGCGCACGGCGAACACCGCCAGCTTGCCGGCACTGCCGCTGGCCTCGTGCAGGCGCTGGTGATCGGCGTTGAAGCGCGCCGGGGTGGGCGCGTCGACCTCGCGCACATAGGCGGCATAGCCATGGTCGGAACCGAGCCCGGCATCGGCCTTGATGTCGGAAGCGGTGTAGCGCTGGGCGTCGAGGTTGCCGAGGATCTGCTCGGGCGTATCGCCCAGCTCCACGCCCAGGTGGTTGACCAGCTGCAAGGTGCCGTCCGCGCCAAGCTGGGCATACACGGCCATCTGCGTATAGGCCGGGCCGCGACGTACCAGCGAGCCTCCGGAATTGTTGCAGACACCGCCGAACACCGAGGCCCCGATGCACGAAGAACCGATCACCGAATGGGGCTCGCGACCCAGCGGCTTGAGGACCTTTTCCAGCTGATCGAGGGTGGAACCGGGGAAGCAGATCACCTGGCGGCCTTCTTCGATCACGTGCACCGTGCGCATGCGCAAGGTACTGATGATCACCACTTCGCGGTCGTAGCCGCCGTCGGGCGTGGAACCCCCGGTCAGGCCGGTGTTGGCCGCCTGCATGATGACGATCACGTCTGCCGCCACGCAGGCCTTGACCACCTGCCACTGCTCTACTAGCGAGCCGGGGCGGACCACGGCCAGCGCGTTGCCGCTGCCAAACCGAAAGCCCTGGCGGAAGCGTTCGGTCTCGGCCGACTCGGTCAGCACGTGGGTAGCGCCGACGATGCCGCGCAGGGCGCTGATCAACTCGCTCATTGCGGCACCACCGCGACGGCATCGACTTCGATGAGCATGCCGTCCAGGGCCAGGCGCGGCACCGGGATCAATGTGCAGGCAGGGGTCATCTCGTCGCCCCACGCCTCGCGCAGGGTGTCGCTCCAGAGGGCCAGGCGCTCGTGGTCGTGGTCGACCACCAGCACGGTCAGCTTGGCGACATGGCAATAATCGGCACCGACCGAGGCCAGTGCGGTGCGCAGGTTGGCCAGGGCCTGCCCGGCCTGCAGCTGGAAGTCCGGGGAGATGCTGCTGTCCAGGCTTTCACCGCCCTGGCCTGCGATGAACAGCAACTTGCTGCCAGCGGCGACCTCGGCCACATGGGAGTAACCATAAGGCGCCGGGTCGAAAAGGCCGGGCGGGTTGCTGAGCGTGAGCGGGGCGAGGTCGGGCATGGGCAGGCTCCTGTTGGCTGACAGACCTTACCCTAGCACGGCTGGCCGGGCACATCGCGGCTTCTTCAGGCGTCTTTCGGCCAGCCCCCACCGAGAGCCCGATACAGACGTACACGGTCGATCGCCGCCGCGGTGGCACTGTCGACCAACTGGGTTTGCGTGGCCAGCAGCGCGCGCTGTACACCCAGCACGTTGATGAAGTCGGTGGCGCCCTGATTGTAGCGGTCGCGGGCAGTGCCCAAGGCCACGGTATTCTGCCGCACTGCCTCGCCCAGCGCCGCATGGTGCTGCTGTTCGGCTGCATAGTCGCTCATGGCATCGTCGACCTCGTGCCAGGCCGCCAGCACCACCCGCTGGTAGCCCAGCGCTGCTTGCTGTTGCTGGTGCTCGCGCAGCTCGAGGGTGCCGGTCAGTCGTCCGCCCTGGAAGATCGGCAAGTACAGGCTGGGGCCGAACGACCAACTGCGCGAATCCCAGCCACCCAGGTCCGAGCCGGCCAGCGCCTGAGAACCGAAGCTGGCGCCCAGGCTGACCCGCGGATAGAAATCCGCCTTGGCCACGCCGATGGCCGCCGTGGCACGGTGCAGGGCAGCTTCGCTGCGCTGGATGTCGGGCCGCCGCCGCGCCAGCTCCGAGGGCACCCCCATGGGGACGTCCGGGGCGGGGTTGGGAATGGCCTGCGGGGTGCGCAGTTCCTCGGCCAAGGCCCGAGGCGGCTCGGCCAGCAAGTAGCTCAGGGCGTTGATCAAGCGGTCCTGTTGCGCCTGCAGCATCGGCAGCGAGGCTTCGATGGTTGCCACCAGTGCAGCGGCATTGGCGGTGTCCAGGTTGGTGGTGACGCCGTTGTCGTACCGGGTCTGCGTCAGGCGCTGGCTTTGCCGGGCTATTTCCAGGTTCTGCCGCGCCACCGCCAGACGTGCCTGCACGCCACGCAGGCGGATGTAGTCGGTGGCGGTGCGCGCCGCGATACTCAAGCCGACCGCATCGTGCTCGGCCTGGCTGAACTGGACGTCGGCCTCGGCCATCTCCACGCTGCGCTGGACATGGCCCCACAGGTCCACTTCCCAGCTGGCGTCGAGCGCCCCGCTCCACAGTTCGAATGGCGCCCGGCCGTTCTGGCCGGACGGATCGTTCAACCCTTCGCCGCTGTTGCGCTCGCGCTGGTAGCCACCGCGCGCACTGAGCCCGGGCAATTGCTGGCTGCCGCTGACCTGGCGCAGGGCCTGGCTCTGCTGCACGCGGTTGCTCGCCGAGCGGATGTCCAGGTTGGCCTTGGCCGCGCGGGTGACCAGCGCGGTCAGTTGCGGATCGCCCAGCTGCTGCCACCAGGCGGCGTCCAGCGCCGCGTCGGCGCGCGTCCCGGCGCTGTCCTGCCACTGGCTTGGCAACGCTGACTGGGGACGATGGAAGTCCGGGCCGACGCTGCAGGCGCCCAGGCTGCTCAAGGCTAAAACCAGCAATGCACGTTTCATTTCAGGGCTCCTGGGTGGTATCGACCGACGCAACCACCGACAGACCCACGCGCAGACGGTCAAGGTGCGGTTGGTCGGCCTCGAACACCACCTTCACCGGGATGCGCTGCACCACCTTGGTGAAGTTGCCGGTAGCGTTGTCCGGGCTGATCGGTGCGAACGACAGGCCGGTGGCCGGTGCCACGCTGTCGATATGGCCGCGGAAAACCTGGTCGGGGATGCTGTCGACACGAATCTCCACACGCTGCCTGGCGTGCATGTGTGCCAACTGGGTTTCGCGGAAATTGGCGACCACGAACGCCTGGTGCAGCGGCACCAGGGCCAGCAGGGGTCGGCCGGGTGCGACGTAGGCGCCCACACGCACCGAACGCTGGCCGATCATGCCATCGGCGGGTGCCAGAATCTGCGTGTACGACAGGTTCAGCTCGGCCTGCTGCAACGCCGAGCGGTCCTTGTCCACTGCTGCCTCGGCCACTTCCAGTTCGGCCTTGAGCACGTCCAGGGTGCGCTGGGCCGCGACCCGCGAGGCTGCATCGCGATCACGCGAGGCCTCCCAGCCCTGCAGCTCGGCCTCGGCCTTTTGCCGCTCTTCCTGGGTGCCGGCGCCGGCCTGGGACAGGTTGCGGTAACGCTGGGCGTTGGCCTGGGCAAACTTCAGCGAAGCGGCAGTGGCACGGGTCGCGGCGCTGGCCTGGTCGATCACGGCCGCCTGACGCTCGATGCTGGCGCGCAGATTCTTCACCTGTGCCTGTGCGGCACTGACACTGGCGTGTGCCGCCGCGACCGATGCCGCGTAGTCGCGCTCGTCCAGACGCGCGAGCAACTGCCCGGCCTGGACCGATTGGTTGTCCTGCACCAGCACCTCGGTGACCACCCCGGCTACCCGTGGTGCCACCAGCACCGAGTCGGCGCGGATGTAGGCATCGTCGGTGCGCTGCACACCATCGCTGTGCAGCACGTGATAAAGGCCATAGGCCGCGCAGACGAGGATGGCGGCGCCAATGAGGGATACAGCGGTTCGGTTGTTCATAACGGATTTCATGACGGTACCGGGGGTTGCGGTGGATAGGCGCGTTTGGGCAGGCTTACCAACACCACCAGCAGCACGGCGATGAAGGCCAGCAGCGCCAGGAACGCGTCGCTGTAGCTGAGCACGAACGCCTGCGCGCGCACCCGACCGGCCATCTCTGCGGCCGGTTCGCCGTAGAGCGGCATCAAGCTCTGATAGCTGTTGCCGAGCTGGTCGAGCAAGGTGTTGGAGTGCAGGTGCTCGCGGGCGGTGACGAAATTTTCCAGCACCACGCCGGCCACCACCGAAGACAGCCCGCGCAGGGTGTTGACCATGGACGAGGCGAACGGGCCCTCCAGCGGATGAATCACGCCGGTGGCGATCATCAGCAACGGCACCACCACCATCGGCTGGCCGAACGTGTGCAGAGCCTGCAACAGATAGAAGTCGTCGCGGATCCATTCACCGGTGATCTGCGAGCCACCCAGCAGGGCCAGGGTCAGCAGGCCGAAACCGGCCGCCATCACATAGCGCGAATCCACCCAGTTGCGGTTGATGACGAACGCCACCAGTGGCGCGACGAGCAGTTGCGGCAAGGCGATGCACAGCGCGGTGGGCATGGTCTGCAGCGGCCGGTAGCCCTGGATGTGGGTCAGGTAGCCTGCCGGAATCGCGCCGCCGGCCATGCCGACGAACAGGAACAGGCACAGCGTGGTGATGCCAAAGGCGAAGTTGCGCCGGCCCAGCAACTGCAGCTTGAACAGTGGCAGCGGGTGGAACCACTCGTTGAGCAGAAACAGCGGCAGGCAGACGCCGGCGCCGATCAGCAGCAAGGCGATCAATGGCGAGTCGAGCCAGTCCAGCCGTTCGCCCTGGGTCAGGCCGATGATCAGCATGCTGATGCCCGCGGTGCCGAGCAAGGCACCACGCCAGTCGGCCTGCTTGAAGCGCTCCAGGCGCAAGGGATCCTGAGGCAGGCCATAGGCAATGCAGGCGGCGCCGATGAGGCACGCTGGAATGATCTGCCAGAACACCATGCGCCAGTCACCGCCCTCGGTCCACAGCGCGGCGAGCGGCATCGCCAGGTTCGGCCCGAAGGTGGCGGTAAGCGCATAGGCCGACAGACCGTACAACTTGATGTGCCAAGGCAGAAAACGCAGCGCGGCGGTCATCAGCAGCGGCGGCAGCGCCCCGCCGGCGAGGCCTTGAAGCACGCGCAAAACCAGCAGACTTTCCAGGTTGGGCGCGAACGGGCACAGTGCGCCGAAGCCGGCGAAGGCCACGGTGACCACGATGGCGAAGCGGCGCAGCGAAAACGTCACCGCCAGCCAGGGCGCCAGCAGCATCGCCGACACCTCGGCTGCCGCGTAGGCGGAACTGATCCAGCTGCCTTCATCGTGGCCAAAGCCGTAGATGCCCAGCAGGTCGGCCAGGGTTATGTCGGTGACACGGTCATTGATGCCGGACGTCAGCGCGGCGATCAATACGCCGATCAGGCCGAGTGCCAGACGCCCGCCGAAAGGGGCCGGGGCTGGAGGTGAAGGTGGGGACACAAAAAAATCCTGCTGGCGGCATGCAACTGTAGGCTGGCTGACTAGCTGACTAGCTGACTGACTAGCTGACTGACTGACTGTTGGCTCGGCAACTAATGCGATACACTGTACCGAACAGCGATACAAAAGGCAAATGGCATGAGCAGCGACAATGATCGCAACGGTATTCAAGTGATTTCCCGGGCAGCGGCTATCCTGCGCTGCCTCGAAAGCGAACCCGACGGTCTGAGCCTGGGGGCGATCGCCAGGCGCATCGACCTGCCCCGCTCCACGGTGCAGCGGCTGGTCGACGCCCTGGCCCACGAAGAGCTGCTCAAGGTGCACGGCGCTGGCGGCGTGTGCCTGGGCCCGGCATTGATGCGCCTGGCCTCCAACAGCCATGTCGACATCATCCAGCAGGTCCGTCCCTATATGGAGGCACTGACCGAGCGCACCGGAGAAACCTCGGTGCTGGTCAACCGCAATGGCACCCACCTGATGCTGCTGCACTCGGTGGTGTCACCGCAGCCGCTGCGTGTGGCGCCCTCCTCCGGCAGCTTTCTCAGTGTCTACGCGACGTCAGGGGGCAAGGCATTGCTGGCCAAGATGAGCGATGCAGCCGTGGTGCAACTGCTCGGCCCGGTGCTCGAGCCGCTGACGCCGAGCACGCCGGACCTGCCGCACTTGCTTGAACAACTGGCCGAGGTCCGCGCGCGGGACTATGCCTGCGACGCCAATGAGCACATGATGGGCGTTGGTGCCATGGCAGTGGCCCTGCAGACCTCGCAAGGTCAGTACGCCCTGGCGCTGGTAGGTCCGGTATGGCGGGTCGAGGCGCAGCATGAAGCGTTTCGCCAGGCGTTGTTCGAGACCCGCCAGGCTTTGACGCGTGCCCTGGGCGCAGGTCTGCGCACAGGCGAGACGTCGTCAATTTGAAACAAAATGCCACTATCTTGATTGGCGCAAGTGCCGAACCTAAAGGCAACATGACACTCAGAGAGTCGCCCCTGCCACAGGATAACGGGCAGGAAAAACAAAGACAGGGAGACCCAGGCGGCTGCACGCAGCACGCATTGGCCGGGTGTGTCAGCTAACCCAAAGAGAGTTCAAGACCCATCCTATGAAGACTTTGAGCAACTGTGCCCGGCAGTTGAAACGCTACTACTACGCATTGCCCGCCGTGCTGCTGGCCGGCACCTGTTCTTTCCTCGCCTTCGAAATCAGCGACAGCCGTGCGGCTCCAGTGGATGGCACGCAGACCCTGGTGTTCCTCCGCCACGCCGAGAAACCCGCCGGTGGCCTTGGCCAACTCAATTGCCAGGGCCTCAATCGCGCGCTGAACCTGGCCGAGGTGCTGCCCCAGAGGTTCGGCAACGCCGATTTCGTGTTCGCCGCCGACCCTGGCCGGCACGTGGAGGAAGGCGAGGACGACGAATCCTACAGCTACCTGCGCCCGCTGATGACCATCAGCCCCAGCGCCATCAAGCTCGGCCTGCCGGTGAACATCGAGTACGGCGCCAACGACACCCAGGACCTGGCCAAGGAGCTGATGCGCGACAAGTACCATAATGCAGTCATCTATACGGCCTGGTCGCATGGGTACCTGCCAGAGCTGATCAACGAGGTGGCCGGCCGCGCCGTAGGTCAGAAGATGAACATCACCGACGACTGGGAATCCGGCGATTTCGATTCACTCTACGTGCTGACCCTGACCTGGCACGACGGCAAGGCCAGCCTGCTCTCGCGCAACGTCAAGCAGGGCCTGGACAACGGCCATACGGCGTGCCCGGCCTGACCGCTGCCAGGGTCGTGTGAGCGGCACCAAGCGTTGCGAGGGAGGCTCGGGTATACTGCCCCTCCCTTTCAACGTGCTTGCCCCGGAGTCACCATGCCTGTCAGTCAACACCCCGATGCCGATCCGATCGTCCAGGACGCCGAGCTCGACAGCCAGGCAGCGGTCCCGGCGTTCACCTTTCCGTTCAAGCCCGGTGCTTTCGCGGCCAAGGAAGCGGCACGCTACCCTGGCGCCGGCAAGTCCAACCACGACAAGACCCCAGGCCGCGCGCCGAACGGCACGCGCCGCTCCATGGGCAAGCGCTGAGGCGCCCGCCGCAAGCAAAACGCCGTGATGCAGAACGACAAAGCCACCCTAGGGTGGCTTTGTGGTTTTCAGGGCTTCTGGCGCTGCTGAGAATACTGCCGCGCGATGATCGGCACGATGCGCCGTCCGTCGTGCCAATAGCGCCCGGCCAGGCGACGAGGCTCGCTGAGGATGCGGTGCAGCCACTCCAGCGACAGCTTCTGCACCCACATTGGCGCGCGTTGCACCTTGCCCGACAGGAAGTTCAGCGCTGCGCCCGTGCACAGGCCCACGCCGTGGGCAAGGCCGCGGTCGGCGATCATCTTGCACAGCAGTTCCTGGCGCGGCGAACCGACCGACATGATCACCAGCTGCGCCCGATGCTGTTCGACGAACTGCAGGGTGGCTTCCACCTCTGCAGGGTTGTCGATGAAGCCCATCGGCGGGTTGTAGTGCAGGAACGTCACCGCCGGGTAGCGCTGGGCCAGCACCTGCAGCACATCGGTGGTCGAGCCGACGACCGTCACTGTCCAGCCTTCACGCTGGGCTTCATCCATCACCGACACGGTCAGGGTGCTGCCGGGAATGGCCTCCGGTACACCGGCGTCGAACTTGCGCAGCACGGGCATCAGTACCCGGCTGTCGCAGACCCGGTAGGCCGCCGCGTCGTAGGCGTTGCGAAAAACCGAGTCGTTTTCAAGCAGCACAACGTGGTTCACGTTGGCGGTAACCACGTAGCCAAACGGCTTGTTCACGTCGCCCTTGATGGCACGGATCAAGTGCATTTGGTCACCTTTGTAAAAATCTATTCCAAAAACTTTCATCCAGGCCGTCCTATCAGTTCTAGAATGCGTTAATGCAGCGCCATAGAAAGGCTGCGGGAGCTTGGACGATTCGGCTTATTCGTCTGAAGCATGGTAATTGACTGATTTCCATCCATAGGCTGAGCCAATGAACAGCAAAAGGTTGTATTCACGTGCAGATTCCGGGCGCGCAGTACCTTTCGTGCCTCAACTCCACCCATCTCGCCCTCGTCGTGCACTGTTGAGTGCGGCGATGGCGCTGGTGCTGGGCTCGGGCGCCGCATTCGCGGATGTGCCGATGGTTCAGATCAACGTATCGGGGGCAGAGTTCTCCGAGAATGCGTTTCCGGGCGTGGAAGGTACGCACTATTTCTTTCCGCGCGAAGGTTTCTTTGCCAATTGGAAGCGTCGTGGCATTCAAAGCGTGCGTTTCCCGCTCAAGTGGGAGCGCCTGCAACCCACGCTGGGTGGGGCATTCGACCCGACCTATGCCAAGTTGATCGACAAGATGCTGGTGCAGGCTGCACAGGCGAACATGCAAGTGATCCTGGACGTGCACAACTACGGGCGCTACCGCGGCAAGATCATCGGCACCAAGGAAGTCACCGTGGCTCACTACAAGAACCTCATGACTCAGATGGCCCGCCGCTGGAGCCCCTACAGTGCGCTGGCCGGCTACGACCTGATGAACGAGCCGCACGACGAATCCGACGCCATCTGGCCGACCGCAGCGCAGGCTGGGATCGACGCCATACGCAGCATCGACAAGACTCGTCCGATCTACGTCGAGGGCCGCTCGTGGGCCAGTGCCGAACGCTGGCCGCACTATAACGACGAGCTGCTCAAACTCAAGGACCCGTCGAACAAGCTGATCTTTTCCGCGCATATCTACATCGATCCCGACGGCAGTGGTAACTACAAGAATCGAATTTCCGGCAAATGGGATCCGGATATCGGGGTAAACCGAGCCAAGCCCTTCGTCGAGTGGCTCAAGCGCAACGGCAAGAAAGGCCACATCGGCGAGTTCGGCGTCCCTGACAATGACCCCCGCTGGCTGGACGCGGCCGAGCGGCTGCACAAGTATCTGGCCCTGCAGTGCATGCCGCTCACCTACTGGTCGAGCGGCCCTTACTGGGGTGGCTACTTCATGGCGGTCGAGCCGATCAACGGCAAGGCCCGTCCTCAATGGTCGGTCATGGGCAGGTACCTGAAAGAGCCGAAGTGCAAGGCTATCGGCCCGACCTGATCGGCAGTCCCATAGGGCCGGCCGGTCGTTCCAACGGACGATCGGCCGGTTGCGACGCCGGCACCCTCACCTGACCGTAATAGACGAATGCCGCAACCGCGAGCGCCGCGATGTTGCCGTCGTACATCATGGCCGGCGACAGGAACAGATTGATCAGGTTGAAGCACATGTCCAGAACGAAGGCAGCCAGCAGGTCGCCTTTGTTGCGGCACTGACGGCTGATTCTCCAGAATCCGACGAAGTACACCAGAATGATCAGCGGCATGATGAAGCCGTAGCGGTACAGCACGCCCAGCAAGCCCACGTCCGACAGGTAGAAGTACGAGCTGTAAAGGCGCGAGAACCCGCCTTGCCACTGCAGCGACAACGCCCCCATCCCTACGTACCAGTTAGCCGCGGTATCACGCAGAATGATCGCCGTGGTATCGGCACGCACCCCGCCCGGCTCGGTCGCTTCCTGCACCAGGGCCATCAGTCGCTCGTACTGCGCTTCGAACGGCGCCGGCATCACCATGTAGGCGATCCCGCCCACCACGATCATCGCCAGGCCCAGCTTGACCAGCACATGCAGGTGCGCACGGAAGATCCACAACGCCGCCAGGGTCCACACCAGCATCGTGTTACGTGTCTGCAGAACCAGCCACAGGTAGGCGGCGAACAGGCCGAGCAACAGCACCGGGACCAGTTCGATACGACGGCGCAGGCGGTACATCAGCATCATCGCGCACAGCGACACATAGGAACCGCCAATGCTGAAGCGGTCCGGACGCAACGGGTTGAGGCCGTAGTCCTTCTCATCGACGTTGAACGCGACAGCGGCGTTTTCCGGGACGATCTTGAAGTAGTAGAGAAAGCCCACTGCTACGCACGCCAGGCCACCGATCAGGAAATAGCGTTCGAGCTGCTCCTGGGTCGGTTGCGCCTTCAACATCAGGTACAAGGCCGGGAAGAACAGCAGGTAGAGGAAGTTGCGGCGCTCTTCGAGCAGGCCGTAGAACAGCGGCTGCTCGAAGTGATACCAGGAGAACAGTGCGGACATCACCGGCAGGGCAACGCCCATGAACAGGATCCACATACTGGCCCGTGACTGCCACGGGCGTTGCCACATGGCCAGCAACAACACCGCTGCGCCCACCACACCGGCCAGGTACAGCTCACGCAGGTATGGCAGCCCCGCCAGCTTGTTGTCGGTCAGGAAAACGAAGCCGGAGTTGACCACCACCAGCAGGCACAGCAACGTGCGCGGATTGAACAAAGCCTGGAGCATGTCCGTTACCTCGTGGACGATAGATCACTCAGCGCCATTTGAACGCCAAGCCCTCGGTGATGCCCTTGATGCCGAACTTGATGTTCTTGGCACTGCCGCGGTTCTGCAGCACGGTGATCGCGCCCAGCGCGATCGCCGAGACGAAGGTGCACGCGGTCGAATGAAAGCGCTTGTTGTACATGATGGCCGCGCGGTTGCGGTAGAAGTGGAACATGTGGCTGCGGCCGCGGGTGCTGCCGCTGTCGCCATGGCGAGCGAAGCTGTTCAGAGCGACACGGCCATGCCAGCCCACGGCGGCGGCGCGACGTTCCCAGTCCACTTCTTCGGAATACATGAAGTAGCGGTGGTCCATCATGCCGACCTCTTCGATCACCTCGCGACGCACCATCAGGCTGGCGCCCATCAGGTAGTCAGGCTCCGGCAGCCCCGCTGTGGCCAGTTGCGTGCGGTCGAGGTTCTTGCCCATCAGCTTGGTCTTGCCCAGCCAGGGGAAGAGCATTCCGCCACCCACGCACTGGACCACCTGCGGGCGATCCGAATACACCAGCACGGACGCCGAGAAGCCGCATTTGGGCGACTGTTCCAGGGTATCGCGCAGCGCTTCCAGCGCACCGGCCTCGACGGTCACGTCGTTGTTGAGCAGCCAGATGTAGCGATAGCCTGCACGGACCGCGTAGTCGATGCCCACATTGTTGCCGCCGGCGTAGCCGTGGTTGCCTTCGTTGACGATCAGTACGCGCTCATGGGGCGTGTCATAGCTGCCGGCGGCGCGCTCGTCGATCACCCGTACGTCCGGGCCGGTCGAATCGTTGAGGAACTGCTGCAGGCGCGACACGCTGTCGTCCTTGGAATCGTTGTCGATCACCACGACCGGAACGCGGCAGTGCGCGTCCAGGGCACGGATGCAGTCGATGGTGGTATCGGCGCCATTCCAGTTGAGGATGATCGCGCATACGTCATTATTGGATCTGGTCATGCTTCAGCCTCCTGTAGAGTGCCACGCTGGCGGTTCTGCCAGGCACGCGCCTTGAATACGACGATCGACAGCATCGCCAGATAGATGAAAATGTTTGCCGCCGCGATGGCCATCACCACCGCCAGGGCCGAGCCGCCCCAGAAGGCGCCCAGGGCCACCGCGCCGAAGCGCAGCGAAGTCGCGAAGACTTCGAAGCCCAGGAAGTAGGCTTGCAGGCGCAAGGCCGGGATGGCCACTTCGCACGGCATCGCCGCGAACCGGGCCAATTCCGCCAGGGCCAGCCAGCGCGCGTATTCGCCCGCTTCGTGCCACTGGGCACCGAAGGCCACGGTGAACAGCCAAGGCCCGGCAATGACCAGGATCAGAAAACCTGCCGAGCCGATCGCCGTCATCGCGCCGACGCCCTTGAGCAGCAGGCCGACCACCGCTTCGCGCGCATGGACGGCGGCGGCGATGCGCGGGTAGAAGACGCTGCCCATGGCCTTGCCGATGAAGTTGCTGGGCATTGCCAGCACTTGCAGGCACAGGGCGAAATAGCCGGCCGGTATGGCGCCGAACAACGAGGCCAGTACCAGTGTGGGCATGTGCACCGACAAGGCGTTGATCAACACCTGCGGGGCACGGAAAAGTGGGAAGTCGCGGTATTCGCTGGCCAGTTGGCGCAGGGTCTTGCGCGGCGCTTCGTCGGTTTCGGCAACCTCGGCCGGGGCCGGTTTGCTCATGGCCATGCCGATCAGGATCAGCAGGCTGTGCACTACGTAGTACAGGGCGCTGGTAACCACCAGCATGGTTGCGCTGTTGTTGAACAGGCCGCCGACACTGCGCATGCCGTTGTACACCAGCGCATGGCTGGTGGCGGCACGGGCGGTCAGGCGATAGCGACCATGGCGATAGAGCCACTGCTGCAGCACTTCGAGCACCGCCGAGCTGAACATTACCAGCGGCAGCAGCATCAGGTACGGGGTGAGCAGTGAAAGGTTCCAGCGTTCGGCCAGCATCGGCCCCCACCACAACAGCACGCCGGCAACCAGTATGGAAACCAGCAAGGCGACCACGGTCGCCAGCTTGGCCAGTCCGCTGGCGTCGCGGTGGGTCTGCGGCAGAACGATGGCCATCGACCAGGTCAGGCTGCAGGCCGGAATCAGAATGATCGTCAGGCTGAGGAAGGTACCCACCACCCCGAACGCTTCGGGGCCGTAGATACGCATGATCACCGGGATCAGCGCGAGGTTGATCAGCTGCGCGCCGGCGGAGCCGCCGAGCGCGGTCGCCAGATTGCGCACCATGCGGTTCTGGCGCAGCTGTTGAATGAGGCCGGGGGCCGGTGCCGGCCCCTGGCTCAAATCGTGTTCCATCCCAGCCTCCGGGCTCAATAGATGTTCCGTGAGAACAGGGTGAACGGGGTCTTGATCAGGATCTTGATGTCCAGCCACAGCGACCAGTGATTGATGTAGGCCAGGTCACGCTCCAGGCGCCCCTGCATCTTGTCCAGGGTATCGGTTTCGCCACGGAAGCCGCTGACCTGGGCGAGGCCGGTGATGCCGGGCTTGATGCGATGACGTGCCATGTAGGCCATCAACTTGTCGCAGTAGTAATGGTTGTGGGCGATGGCGTGGGGACGCGGACCGACCAGGGCCATCTCGCCGCGCAGCACGTTGATCAGCTGTGGCAGCTCGTCGAGCGAAGAACGACGCAGGAACGCACCGACACGGGTTACGCGCGAATCGTTGCGGGTGGCCTGCTTCACTTCCTGGTCGTCGTGCATGCGCATCGAACGGAACTTGTAGACGTGAATCACGGTGCCGTTGCAACCGTCGCGACCCTGGCGGAAAAACACCGGGCCTGGCGAGGACAGCTTGACCGCCACTGCGCAGCTGATCAGTACCGGTGCCAGGGCGATGATCGCCAGCAGCGCCAGGCTGCGGTCGATCAGGTCCTTGGCCATGGCCGCAGCAGGGTGCGAACTCAGCGGGGTTTCGTTGAGGTAGATGGCCGGGAACTGCTCGATCTGCGAGATCGACTGGTTGAGCAGCATCATGCTGCCGAAGTCCGGCACCCAGACCACGTCCACCGCCAGGTCGAGCAGGTCGACGTAGATCGATTCGATCTGCACCATGCGATCCAGTGGCAGGGCGATGTACACCCGACGCACTTGCTCGCGCTGAACGATGTCGCGCAGTTCGTCGAAACCGCCCAGATGCGGCACGCCCGGCACCGGTACCCAGTCGGCATCGACTTCGGCGTCCGGCGCGATCACGCCCAGCACCGGTACGCGCGGCTTGAGCTGGCGCGCCAGCTTGCCGGCCAGTTCACCGGCGCCGATGATCACGGCCTTGCGCTCGTTCTTCAAGCGCTGGTTGTGACGGTTGAGCAGGAAGCGCAGCGGGATGAACGTTGCCGCCTGGGCCAGGAAGCCGTAGACGATCAGCTTGACGGCCATGCCGGGCGCCAACGCCTGCGGGCTGCCACTGAGCCAGATGACCACGGCCAGGGCCGCGACCAGGGTCAGCCAGCCGCCGAGCAGGCGCAGCAGGCCACTCAGGTAGTTCAGGCGCTTGTGGTAGACGTGCAGGAAACTGTAGACGGGGACCGAAGCGAGCACCCCGATCATCATCAGGACCCGATACTGGGGCGGGAATTCGTTGAAGTGTGCGTACAGGACACTGAATGTCAGCGCGCATGCCAGGGTGGCACCCGCGAGCCACATGGTCCAGAACGTCAGGCCCCGACGATTTACCATCGGGTGCAAGCGAGGCGCAATCATAGATGTATCCTCTGCAGACAAGTGCGGCGTGGTTGGGCATTTTCCGTAACGCGACCAGCCGTGCGCACGGCTCACCCCGAAGGGAGAGCGGCGCGGCTGCAAGGTCGGAAAGGTTTACTGGGCCGGGGCTGCCGGCAGGTAGTCATAGTAGTGGTCGCGACGCTGACCGGGTTCGGGACGCGACACCTGGTTGAGGACCACACCAGTGATCGGCGCGCCGGTCTGCAACAGCTGACCGATGCTCTTGCGCACGAGCGGCATGCTGGTGGCTTCGGACTTGATCACGTAGATCACCGAATCGGCCATGCCGCACAGCAGTGCTGCGTCGCTTACCGACTGGCTGGCCGGGGTGTCCAGAATCACGCGGTCGTAGCGGTGGCGTGCCCACTCCAGGAAGGTCTGCATGCGCGTGCTGGCCAGCAGTTCCTGCGGGTTGTACGGCATTTCACCGGCGCAGATCACGTCCAGGCTACCGATGGTCTGCAGGCAGTCATCGACGCCCGCCTTGCCCGCCAGCAACTCGGCCAGGCCGATGTGCTGAGCGTCCAGGCCCAGGTTGGTGGCCACTTTCGGACGGCGCAGGTCGGCTTCCACCAACAGCACGCGTTCGACGCGGGCCATGGCACCGGCCAGGTTGATCGCCAGGGTGGTCTTGCCTTCGCCCGGAGTGGTCGAGGTCAGGACCAGGGTCTTGCGGCGGACATCGTCGTCGTTGAGCATCACGCCGGTGCGCAGGGTACGTACGGCTTCGGCGAATGCCGCGTCGTCGTTGCGCTCGAACTGGCGGTGGATGCGCGAACGGTTGCGACGCTTGAGCAACGGCACCACGCTCAGTACCGGCAGCTGCAGGGCACGCTCGACGTCGGCGCTGTTCTTGAAGCTGTTGTTCAAGGCTTCACGCAGCAGGGCAATGGCGCAACCGGCGATCAGCGACAGCAGCGCGGCCAGCACCACCAGAATGGCCTTGCGCGGCGTGGTCGGGAACAGCGGCGCGATGGCAGGGTCGACCACGCGGGCATTGCCCGAGACCAGGTCGGCAGTCGCCATGGTTTCGCGCAGCTTGGTCATGAACGTGTTGTACACGTCACGGTTGCTGTCGACATCGCGCTGCAGTTCACGCAGGGCGAACTCCTTGCGGGAGATGTCCTGGATTTCCTGCTTGTTGGTGTTGAACGAGGAGCGCAACGAGTTCTCGTTGTCCTGCGCCAACTGATAGTTGTGCTGCAGGCCGGCGACGACCTGGCTGACCTGGCTGCGCAGGCTGGCCTGGGCGGCTTGCAGTTCGGAGCGTGCGGCAACCATCTGCGGATGCTTGTCGCCGTAGCGCTGGCTGTACTCGTCGACCCGCGCCTGGGCAGTAGCGGCCACGGCCTGGAACTGCTGGATCACCGGGTTGTTGATGACCGCAGGCACGCTGGACAGGTCCAGGTTGCCACCGCGGGCCAACAGACCCTGCACCTGACGGTACTGGCTCTGGGCATCGGCACGTTCGCGGCGCGCATCGACCAGACGGTCGCTGGTACGGGCCAGTTCGTTGGCGGTGATGGTAGCCACGCCGCCGACATCGACCAGGCCCTGGCCATCGCGATAGGCCTGCAACTTGCTTTCAGCCTGCTGCAGCTGGGTGCGCAGCTCGACCATGCGGGTGTTCATCCAGCGGCTGGCGGTCAGCGATTCCTGCTGCTGCGAGTTCTGCCGGCTGGCCAGGTAACCCTGAGCCAAGGCGTTGGCGGTGGCCGCACCGGTTTCGGCATCGGCCATGGTCACGCCGATGCTGACCAAGTGGCTCTTGCCCACGACGGTCACGCTGGTGCGCTGGCGCAGTTCCATCACGGCGCTGTTGAATGCCTGCTGCTCGGTGTAGTTGAGCTCCTGATGCCAGCTCTGCGGGAACCAGTCGGCGTGCCAGTTGGACAGCTGGGCCTTGATCTTGGCCAGGCGCGACTGCTTCTGCCGTGGGTCCAGTTCCTCGTGGTGCGACAGGTCGAGCTCGCGCACGGCGCGCTCGGCCACTTCGCGGCTTTGGATCAAGCCCATCTGGGTCTGCAGGTAATCGCTGTTGGGATCGGGACGGTCCGGCGTCTGCTGGAACGTGATGACCTGGTTACCGCTGGGCTCGATGACCAGAGTGGCGACGGAGCGATAGGTCGGGGTCATGTTCAGCGCGTAGATCACGGCGGCGGCGGTGCCTACCGCGAACACACCGAGGATCATGCCGCGGCGACGCCACAGCGTACGCCACAGTTTGCGCGAATCCAGCGCATCGCGTTCTTCTGACGCGGGCACAGCCTGCCAGGGAGCAACGCCCTGGCTGTTTCTTACGGCAATCTGGCTCATGTCAGAAGAACCCCTGGTCAATGGTGATGGTGTCGCCCGGTTCTACCGGTGTTGCCAATTGGGCCGCTTTGGCACTGCCGCCGCGATTGATGTTGATGCGGTTGACCGAAGCACGCTCGGTCAGGCCGCCGGCCAGCGCGATGGCACGGTCCATGGTCAGGCCCGGCTTGTAGGGATACCCACCCGGCGCCTTGACTTCGCCGCCAATATAGAAGGGGCGGTATTCGACCACGCTCACGGTCACTTTCGGATCTTTGAGGTAATCACCGCTCAGACCCTTGGTGATGACGCGTTCGATCTCGTCGGTGGTCTTGCCCAGGGCTTTCACGTTGCCGAGAAAGGGATAGGAAAAGGTACCGGAATCGTTGAGGTGGACTTCTTCGTTGGTCAGATCGGGTTCACCCAGTACGGAAACCCGGATGACATCGCCCGAAGCGAGTTTGTAGGCATCGGCCTGGGCTCCCAGGCTGAACAGTGCCAGTACGACAATCAATGCATGCTTGAACATGGTGGCTTCTCCCCTTTGGGTTGAGTTCACAGGGACAGCTTGAGGCTGAGCAGGTAGATGTTGCGAACGTAGTCTTCGCTGTTCACGTTCGAGTTGTTGTCGACGCGGCTATAGCCCAGGCCAACCTCGGCCCAGCGGCTGGCGGTGTAGATGATCTCGGCGCCGGCGGCGTTCTGGGTGTCGTCGCGACCGCCCGTGCCCAGGTACTCGCGCTCTGCGTAGCGATAGTTGACGTCGGTGGCGAAGAACGACGACCAGCTGTGGCGCCAGCCCAGGCGGCTGCTGGTCACGTGCACGGTGTTGGCACCGTCGTCACCTTCGTCGAAGGCGCGGCGCATGTTGACCGAGATGGTGGAATAGGTGCGTGGCTTGTAGTCCATGCCCACTTCCCAGGTGCCGCTGCCGTAGTCGTTGCTCTGCGAGCTTTCGAAATCCTTGCGCTCGTAACCCAGGCGGGCGGTACCGCTGAGCTTGGCGGTGACATCGCGGTCGATACCGAACAGCACGCGGTTGCCCTTGCTGTTGCGACGATCGAAGTCCAGGTAGTCGTAGTCGACGTGGTTCAGCTCGACCAGGGCGCGGGTGCTGCCGCCCAGGCGATGGAACCAGGTACCGCTGACGCTGGTAGCGTCGTATTCCTTGTCATCGTTGATGCCTTCGGCATTGCGATAGCGCTGCTGACGGTAGCCGCCGCCCAGTTCGATCTGGTTCATGGCACTGAGTGCGCCAAAGGTGTACTTCAGGCGACCGCCCTGACGGGTGTACTTGTCGTTTTCGCGCTCGTCGGCGGAATCGACGGTTTCTTCACCACGCTTGTAGTCGAGAATGGCGTCCAGACGATTGCGCGAATCGAATGCCCACACACCGCTCAGCTCGGCATCGTGGTCGATGTGACTGGCATCGGCGTGGTCCAGGTAGGTCTGGCTGTCGGCCGAATACTGGAACTTGTAGCCGGTGTTGCGGGTTTCGCGGGTAAACAACAGGGTCGGCTTGACCGAGGTGATCCACGATGCGTCCTCATTGCGATCCACTGCACGAAAGTTATCGTCGTAGCGTTCGCTTATCTCCAGAGTCGGAGTGAAGTTCACGGGACCAAGCTCGACTTTTGCCGGTTCCAACGCCCAAGCGCTCAAGGGCCAAGGCGCCAGCGCCAGGCATGCCATCCACTGTTGTTTATTCATATCCATTCCCACTGCCGTGATTCGGGGTAGACGCCAAGGGCGCCTAGAAAGAAAAGCCGATTTCGTTGCGTCGCAGATCTGCCTCGACCATCATTCGGCAAAGCTCCTCGAGACTGGTCTGCGGCTGCCAGCCCAGTATCTCACGCGCCTTGGCCGGATCACCGATCAACAGATCGACTTCGGCCGGACGGTGAAACATCGGGTTGACCTTGACCAGCACCTTGCCGGTCTCGCGACAGGTGCCGCATTCCGCATCATCCTTGCCCGACCAGTCCAGGCTGATGTCCACCGCCTTGAACGCCATGCTGACGAAATCGCGCACGGTTTCGGTACGGTTGGTCGCCAGCACGAACGTGTCGGGTTCGTCGGCCTGCAGCATGCGCCACATGCCTTCCACGTATTCCTTGGCGAAACCCCAGTCGCGCTTGGCGTCGAGGTTGCCCAGTTCGAGCACGTCGAGTTTGCCCAGCTTGATCTTGGCCACGCTGTCGGTGATCTTGCGGGTCACGAACTCACGGCCGCGCAGTGGCGACTCGTGGTTGAAGAGGATGCCGCTGGTGGCGAACAGCCCATAGGACTCGCGGTAATTGATGGTCATCCAGTGGGCGTAGAGCTTGGCGACACCGTACGGGCTGCGCGGATAGAACGGCGTGCTCTCGATCTGCGGAATCGCCTGCACCTTGCCGAACATCTCCGAGGTGGACGCCTGGTAGAAGCGGATCTTCGGATTGACGATGCGGATCGCTTCGAGCAGGTTGACCACCCCTACCCCAGTGATCTCGGCGGTGGTCAACGGCTGGTCGAACGACACGCCGACGAAACTCTGCGCCGCAAGGTTGTAGACCTCGGTGGCTTCGGTGTTCTGCAGCAGGCGAATGCTGGCCGACAGGTCGGTCAGGTCGTACTCGACCAGGTGCAGGTTGGCATGGGTAGCGACACCCAGCTCTTCCAGGCGCCAGAAGTTCACCGAACTGGTGCGTCGGTAGGTACCGTAGACGGTGTAGCCTTTTTCCAGCAAAAGCTGCGTCAGGTAGGCTCCATCCTGGCCGGTTACACCGGTGACAATCGCTTTCATGCAAATCTCCAGAGTCTTTGGTAAGCAACAACGACCGGTGCAACGCCAACAGCACATCCTGCGAAGCTGACCTTGGACAAGCTATTGCGACAAGGTTCAGTCCGGACGTCGTTTAAACGCAGCATCGGAGCAAAAAAAACAGGTACACGCCTCATTTCGAGCTCGAAGGTGCTGGAACGAGGCGGTGTGACCGAGGCATTGGCGATCTCGTGCGACCAGAAGGTCGCTGTTTGTCAGTGCCGACTCTGGGGCGGCATCGGTAAGGCGAGGTGATACTAGGTGGCAGAAGTCCGGCAGTGCAAGCCGAGTGCTATCACCCGCATGTAAATAAATTATCAAAGCCGAATTTTTGTATAAATTACTTTTAAATCAATAACTTAAATAAACTGGATTGATGGCGCCAAATATCTGCAGGCCCATTTCGTCAAATTTATTGGCGTCAATGAAGCGGATGGCGACAGTGTATGGCAAATCGCCAGCGCAAAGCGACGGTTCATTGGCGAAATTGCCCATCGCCCGACGATCGACACGCTACAGCCCCCAGTGGCCGAGGGCTGTACCCATTGTCCGCCAAACACTGTGCAACGCGCACGAAACAGGTTTGCGGGCATACTGGTAGGACCCAGGCCATTCGCGAAGGCACAACCGCCAGTAAACCGACTCACCGCGCCTCCTGAATCAGTGCATCGGCACCTGCCTTGACCTGCGGGCGCAGCGCTGTCCCAAGACCACGCGCCGTGAGTGCATCACTGAAACCACCCCTTCAGGTCGGTTTCGGTCGCTTCGGCAGACCCAGAAGATTTGCAGCTGTGTTGCATCAGGGCACCGCGCGAGTGGTCTGCCGCTCGATGAGGGAGAAGCCGATATCGACGATCCCGTCCACCTGTTCGAATTGCTGCAGACGCCGCAGCAACAGGTCAGCCGCGCAGGCTCCCAGGTGTGCACCGTCGATGCGCACCGTGGACAAGGCCGGAAAGGTGTGGCTGGCGAAATTCATGTCGCCAAAGCCCATCACGCCCAGTCGCTCGGGCACCGGCAATCCGCGCGCCGCCGCTTCGGTGAGCACGCCATGGGCGAGAGTGTCGGAGGTACAGACCACCATCAATGGTGGCGTCTGCGAAGTTGGCCTGTCGTGCTCGAGCAGCGTATCGAGCCCGCGCCGGCCCTGCTCCAGGGTCGGCAAGCCCGCGAAGATCTGCTGCTGAACATCGCCGATGCCTGCTTGCGCGAGGGCGTCGAGCAAGCTGCGCGCGCGGCGCAATCCGCGCGGATCGTCCACCGCGAGCAAGGCAAATCGACGGTAGCCCAGTCGCAGCAGGCGTTGCGCAACATCGCTGCCCACGCGCTCGTGGGAAAAGCCCACCAGCATGTCGATGGGATCGTCGGACAGGTCCCAGGTCTCGACCACGGGTACAGCCGCGGCGCGCAGGCGCTCACGACTGGCCTGGGTATGCAGGGTGCCAGTGAGGATGATGCCGTCGGGACGGCGGCTGAGGATGACATCGAGCAGCTGCTGTTCCTGCTCGCTCTGGTAACCGGAAACGCCGAGCAGCACTTGGTAGCCTGCCTGCGTCAGGCGTTCGTTGATCGCCTGGAAGGTGTCGGAAAACAGCGGGTTGGTCACCATGGGCAACACCACCGCGACCAGGCGGCTGCGATTGCTCGCCAGGGAGCTGGCCAGGCGATTCTGCACGTAGCCGGTCTGGACGATGGCCTGCTGAATCTTCAGCCGGGTTTGCTCGCGCACCGCGTCCGGCGCGTTCAGGTAGCGCGAGACGGTCATCGGCGCCACACCTGCCAGACGCGCGACATCCACCAAGGTGGTGCCGCGGGTACTGCGTCCCTTGCTGCCCGGTTGCTTTGCCGTCATGGTGTGCCGCGTGCCTCAGCTTGCTTCAGGATCAATGCCGTGATGGTATCAGCGCGTGCCGGGACGCTGCACCTGCGGCCCGTTGGATAATTCAAGGAAGTCCCGTGTCGTCGTCTCAATCTGCAAAACGCTGGTGGGTGCTGGTCGCGGTCATGATGGTGTTTCTGCCCGTGGTGCTGGACGTGACCATCCTCCACGTGGCGGTCCCTTCGCTGACCCTGGCGCTGCAGGCCACTGGCACCGAAGTGCTGTGGATCATCGATATCTACCCGTTGATCATGGCCAGCCTGCTGATCCCCATGGGTACCCTCGCCGATCGGATCGGCCACCGCCAGCTGTTGATCACCGGGCTGTGCATCTTCAGCCTCGGCTCGGTGCTGGCGGCCTTCTCGCCCAGCGTGGCGGCGCTGATCGCCGCCCGGGCGTTCATGGCCTTCGGCTCGGCGATGATCATTCCCTGCACCCTGGCGATCATCCGGCAAACCTTCGACGACGAGCGCGAGCGCGCCCTGGCGCTGGGCATCTGGGGCTCTACCGGTTCGGCAGGTGCAGCCATCGGGCCATTGGTGGGCGGTGCGCTGCTGGAGCATTTCTGGTGGGGTGCGGTGTTTCTGGTCAATGTGCCGGTGATGCTGGTGGTGATGCCGCTGGTGCTCAGGCATGTCCCGCGCACCTCCATTACCGGAAACGGCAACTGGACCATCGCTCAGGCATTGATCCTGATGCTGGGTATCATGGCCACTGTCTATGCGCTCAAGTCCGGGTTCAAACCCGGTAGTTCGGCGTCCCTCACTACCGCTTCGGCGCTGATCGGCCTGACTATGCTGGGCTGGTTCGGGCACAAGCAACTGCACGCCGCACAACCCATGCTGGACCTCAGCCTGTTCCGCTCACCGGCGATCAGCGCAGGCGTGGTCATGGCGTTGGTGGTAATGGGTGCACTGGCCGGGGTCGAATTGATGCTGGCCCAGGAGCTGCAGTTCGTTCTGGGCCAGACACCGCTCCAGGCCGGCATGTTTCTGTTGCCGTTGATGATCGCCTCGGCGGTCGGCGGGCCCATGGCGGGTCTGCTGTTGCGTGCCATTGGCCTGCGCTGGGTCGGCAGTCTGTCGCTGGCTGCTGCCAGTGCCAGCCTGGCAGGGCTGGCCATGGCTGACCTGCACCACAGCGGATGGGCCGTGATCGGCCTGCTGGTGGTGCTGGGTCTGTCCCTGAGCATTGGCCTGACGGCATCGTCGGTGGCGATCATGAGCAGTACACCGCCGCACAAGGCCGGCTCGGCCGGCGCGCTCGAAGCCACCAGCTATGACCTGGGCACAGGGCTGGGCATCACCGGGTTCGGTATCGTCCTGGGCAGTGGCTACACTCGCTCCATCCAGCTGCCCGATGGGTTGCCCTCGGCAATCGCGGAGACGGCCCGGCATTCGATCGGCGAAACCATGAGCGCCGCGCAAGCGCTGGGTGGCCCACAGGCTGCCGAGCTGGTCGCCGCTGGCCAAGCTGCATTCAGCACTTCGCACAACCTGGTGCTGGGATCGGCGGCGACCTTGATCGGGGTTCTCAGCGTAGTGATCTGGGTGGCGCTGCATCGCCATGGGCATACCCACAGCCAGGCGGCATGATCGGTGTGGGCGGTTCGTCGGTCCGGGTGAATTTCTGCAGGCAGCCCCACTCGAACCCACACACCAAAAAAACGATGGGTGCTGTCATGATCCCGCTTGAATCCAATGGCCATCCGCATTCAGGGGCCAGGCACGAGCGCACTGCCCTGCCGCTCTACCGATCGCTGCTCGGCGAGCCCGACGCCACCGAGCCAGGCCTGGCGAAGCAGTTTCTCGAAGAACAACTGGCGCTGGCGGCCGAGTTGCCCTGCCCGATGCCCGCGGACCCTGCGCAGTTGTTGCAGTGGGTGGCCGACAACGCCGCGGCGGTGGGCCGCCAGTATGCCGAGTATCTGGAGCTGCGCCATGCCGGTGCGCCCCGACGGTTTTTCAGCAACAAGGCCCACGCCCTGTATTTTCTGCAGCAGGTGGCGCCGAGCAAGTTGGTGGATGGCGCGTGGTTGTTCGGCACCGTCAGGCATGCCGCGGACTGGCGCTATCACGGACTGATCCGCACCTACCTGGAAGAGTTGGGCGACGGTGATCCCTCGCTCAACCACGTCACGCTGTACCGCGCGCTGCTGGCCGAGCACGACTGCCTGGCGACCCACGAGCTGGCCGACGAGCTGTACCTGCAAGGCGCCATTCAGTTGGCCCTGGGGCAAGCCAGCGAGGACTTCCTGCCCGAGGTCATCGGCTACAACCTGGGCTACGAGCAACTACCGTTGCACCTGCTGATCACTGCGTTCGAACTGAACGAGCTGGGCATCGACCCTTACTATTTCACCTTGCACGTGACCATCGACAACGCCGGTAGCGGGCATGCGCACAAGGCGGTGGCGGCAGTTCTCGATATGCTGCCCGGTGGTGCCGACAACGCCGCGTTTCTGCAAAGGCTGCGGACAGGTTACAGCCTCAATGACTTGGGTATCGGTTCTGCCGCAGTGATCGACGGCTTCGATCTGAACCACGAAGTGGTGCAGATGCTGGAGCGCAAGCGCGGCTTTGGTCAGTACATGCATTCGGACTACTGCCGCCTCGAAGGCAGGACCGTCAACGAGTGGCTGGCCAAGCCAAGCCAGTGCGGCGATTTTTTGACCGCATTGGAGAACAAGGGCTGGATCAAGCGACACCAGGACCCCGAGGCCAGCCGCTTCTGGCAGATGCTCGATGGGCCGGGAGCGCCCATGTTCGGCGTGTTCAACGGTTACGAACGGCAGTTGCTCAAGGACTGGATCGCCGGCGATTGGCTGGACGATCAGTCCGGCGCCAGCAATCCCTTCAGGGCACGATTCCGTCGGCGCGCACCCCTCGTGGCAAATCCCACTGGCGTGACCAGCCCCGCGGAGTCGACCCAGGCACTGATCCGCAAGATGTCGCCATCCCTGCACGCATCGCCCGAAGGGCTGGAAGCGACCCGCGCGTTCACACAGCGGCTGAGCGATGGGGTGCTGAGCCATGAATATTGAGGTACGAGGCTCTGACATGACTCAGGCGAATGCGCGCCCAGCAGTCGAAGCTGCAGAACTGGACCAGGTGCTGCTTCAACTGGGGCGCCGTTTGCAAGCAGACGGCTACCGCTTCGTGACGGTGACGCCGCTGACCCATCAGCGCAACAACGAACGGCCTGACAACTCGATCGCCCGTGATCTGCGTGACGTGTTCGGGTGGAGTCGCCCGTTCGAATCCGGCCTGTTGCCTGAAGTGGAGACGGCGGCGTTGCTGGAAAATGCCATCGTCAGCGAGCACTCGGGGCTGCTGCGCAGCGAGGTGCGCTGGTCCAGCCTGGGCGGGCAGTTGTTCGTCCATTCGGCCTATCCGACCGTCGCCCACGATTCGGTTTTCTTCGGGCCCGATACCTATCGTTTCGCACGGGCAATCGAGCAGCACCTGCGCGAGGTCAGGCGGCCGATCCGTAGTGCGGTCGATATCGGTTGCGGCAGCGGCGCGGGTGCGATTCTGATTGCGTTGGCGTGCCGCGAGGCGCAGGTTCAGGCGGTCGACATCAACCCTACAGCATTGCGTTTCACTGCGGTCAATGCAGCACTCGCGGGCGTCACCAATGTAGCGGCCTGGCACAGCGATGTGCTGCAGGGCACCAGCGGGGACTTCGATCTGATCGTTGCCAACCCTCCCTACATGCAGGATCCCCAGGCGCGGGCCTACCGTGATGGCGGCGGCGAACTGGGGTCGGCCTTGTCGGTACGCATCGCTGGCGAGGCGTTAGGTCGATTGGCGCCTGGCGGCAGTCTGCTGCTGTACACCGGCGCACCGTCGGTGGCAGGCGTCGATTTGTTTCTGACCCAGGTGCAGCCGCTGGTGGACGTACCAGGGTTTCAATGGACCTACGAAGAGGTGGACCCGGACGTGTTCGGTGAAGAGCTGGAAACCCCAGGGTATCGCCAGGCCGAACGAATCGCCGCCGTGGTCCTCACCGTCACCAGAACCTGACCTTCCGATGGGCTTGCAAAGCCCTGTAGCAGCGGCGCGAGCCGCGTCCGGGTTCACTGCGTTGTGTCAGGCGGACCGCATCTGCCGCCGACGCGGCTTGCGCCGCTGCTACAGGGGATGCGCGCTGCTAGATGCCGCTGCTACAGGGGCACTGCGCGCGTCTAGATGCCGCTGGACAGCTGTAGCAGCGGCGCGAGCCGCGTCTGGGTTCACTGCGTTGTGTCAGGCGAATCGCATTAGCCGCCGACGCGGCTTGCGCCGCTGCTACAAGGGGATGCGCGCTGGACGACTGTAGCAGCGGCGCGAGCCGCGTCCGGGTTTACTGCGGTGTGTCAGGCGGACCGCATTTGCCGCCGACGCGGCTTGCGCCGCTGCTACAGGGGGATGCGCGCTGCTAGATGCCGCTGAACCAGTTGTAGCCCTGGTCTTCCCAGTAGCCGCCGGGGTAGTCGTTGCTCACGAAGATCTCGACGATGTGCTTGGGATTCTTGAAGCCCAGCTTGGTCGGCACGCGGACTCGTAACGGATAGCCGTATTCGGGGGGCAGCGCCACTTCGGCGTAGTCCAGCGCAAGCAGCGTCTGTGGGTGCAGCGCGGTGGGCATGTCCAGGCTCGAGTAGTAGCGATCGGCGCACTTGAATCCGACGAATTTGGCCGTGGTATCGGCGCCAATGTGCTCGAGGAAGGTTTTCAGCGGCACCCCGCCCCACTGGCCAATGGCGCTCCAGCCTTCGACGCAGATCAGCCGGGTGATGTCCGTTTGCTGCGGAAGCTTGCGCAGGCCTTCGAGTGTCCACGACGCCTTGTCGCGAACCAAGCCGGATACCGCCAGGGCGTAACCCGGCACGTCGATGTCCGGGATGTCGTCCTCGCTGTAGAAAGCGTTGAACGGAAAGGGTTGGGTCATCTGCGCCTTGCTGTACGTAGGCGCCAGACGCTGGCCGTTGAACAGCCAGGCTTGCACCCGATCATTCCAGCGCGACATGGCCCAGAGCACCTTGTCGACCTGATCGCCATCCTGCAGATTGCAGCCGCTGAGCATCGCCATGGCGCCGACGGTAAGGCCGCCGCGCAGAAAGTGTCGGCGTTGCAGGCTTTCGAGCTGGCTGCGCTGGGCGGGTTCCAGCGTTATCGGGGCAACCCGGCGCGGTTTGGGTTCATTCATGATCGTTCTTCCCGGTGGTCGAAGGCCTAACCCCGCCGGTGATCATCGGCGGCAGCGTCTTGGGCACCAGCAGCACCAGGGCCAGGTGCACGATAGTGAAGGCGCCGATGGCAGACATGGCGGCGAAATGGATATAGCGGGCGAAATCGTATCCGCCCAACAGTGCTACCAGTTCCTGGAATTGGATGGGCTTCCAGATGGCTACCCCGGATACCAGGATCAGCACGCCGGCCGCCAGTACCAGCCAGTACATCAAACGCTGTACGGCGTTGTAGACGCCTTTTTCATGGATGAGCCGCAGATGCAGCGCATCACGCAGGTCGCGTTTGACCGCGCTGGGGGTGATCGGCAGCAAATCGCGCTTGAAGTGGCGGCTGATCAATCCGTAGAGGACGTAGATGAGGCCATTGATCACCAATAGCCACATCACCGCGAAATGCCAAGCTATCGACCCACCCAGCCAACCACCCAGAGTGAACGAGGGCGGAAAACGGAACGCGAACAGTGGGGAGGCGTTGTAGATGCCCCAGCCACTCATGAACATGCAGGTCATGCCGAAGGCATTGATCCAGTGGGTGAGGCGTACCGTCAGTGAATGTATGCGACGCACGGCCATGGAATGGCCCTCCCATGTCAAGTAAACACACCACCGCGCCCTTCGCGGGCAGAGACCCGCTCCCACATGAGCGCGGCGACGGACGGTCAAGACACAGGTTACATCGGTGGCTGGAAGCCATCCTTGCCTACGGCCACGCCGCGTGCGGTCTTGCCGTCTTCGGCAGGGAACACGACGATCTTGGCGCCTTTGACCAGTTGCTCCGACTTGCCCGCTTCGACATAGGCAATCGGCACATCTTCAGGCACGACGACCTGCTTCTCGCCGCCCTTGTAGTTCACGGTCAGGGTCCGGCCATTGGTCTGGGCCAGCTTGCCCACCGTACCGTTGGTCATGGTGCCGGTAGTGCCGTCAGCGTTTTCCCAACCGTAGTGCCCTTCCCCGCTGCCCTTCAGGCTAGGTTCGAACACGGTCACTTCCAGCGCTTTCAGCGTGCCGTCTGCCTGGGGCGTAGCCGCCGAACCGATGAAGCTGTCAGCCTTGATCGAGTCAATGTTGGCCTTGGACACCAGGCGGATGCCCGTCTTGTCGGTGAGGCCGATGGTCTGGTGCGCGCCGCTGCGGGTGGTGAAAGACAAGGTGTTGTTGTCCAGCCCATCGACCGTGCCACGCATCGGCTTGACCACCGGCATGTCTGCAGCCGAAGCCATCACGGCGGCACTGAGCAGCAACGTGCCGAGAGTGGTCGACAGGGCAGTTTTGATCTTCATCGGTACGACTCCTTGCGGTAGGTGTGCAACCATCCTCGGCCACCAACCCGCACATGCGCATGACCGCTCGATGACATTTCTGTCATTCGCGCAGCGCACGTCTCGATGACAGTAATGTAACCGACAGCGCCGCGCCGCTTGGTTAGACTGCCCTGTGCGAAGCCACCCGCCACGAACCCTCAACGGCAACCGTGAACGCCCGAGCGAGCCTGATCGATGCATATCCTCCTGATCGAAGACGACACCAAGACCGGCGAGTACCTGAAAAAGGGCCTCGGCGAATCCGGCTATAACGTCGACTGGGCGCAGCATGGCGCCGATGGCCTGCACCTGGCGCTGGAAAACCCCTACGACCTGCTGGTGCTCGACGTCATGCTGCCCGGCATCGACGGTTTCCAGATCATGGAGGTGCTGCGCGCGCGGCAGAATGTACCGGTACTGTTTCTGACCGCCCGCGACCAGCTGCAAGACCGCATTCGTGGCCTGGAACTGGGCGCCGACGACTACCTGGTGAAGCCCTTTTCGTTCACCGAACTGCTGTTGCGCATCCGCACCATCCTGCGCCGTGGCAGCGCCCGTGAGGCCGATCGCTTCCACCTTGCCGACCTCGAACTGGACCTGCTGCGGCGGCGGGTGACACGGCAACAGGAGGTGATCACCCTGACCAACAAGGAGTTCGCCCTGCTGCACCTGCTGCTGCGGCGCGAGGGCGACGTACTCTCGCGCACCCAGATCGCCTCGGAGGTATGGGACATGAACTTCGACAGCGATACCAATGTGGTCGACGTTGCGGTCAAACGCCTGCGCAGCAAGGTCGACCATCCCTACCCGGTCAAGCTCATCCACACCGTGCGCGGCATCGGTTACGTCTGCGAGGTGCGGGCATGCGAAGCCGACGCCAACCTTCCCTGACCCTGCGCTCGACCCTGGCCTTCTCTCTGGTGGCCATGCTTACCGTGGCCGGCGCCGGCTGGTACCTGTACGAATCGATGAAAGCGTCGGTCCTGCAGCGCAGCGACAACGCCGTGCTGGGGCGCCTCGACCACTTCCGCAAACTGCTGCACTACGACCTGACCCTGGATAAGCTGTCGAGCAGCCCGCAGATCTTCCAGAACATGCTCGGCAGCGAAGACGACATCTTCGTCATTGCCGAGACCGGCCAGCCACCGGTGATTCAGGTCAACCCGCTGCACGCGACCCTGCCCTCTTTGCCTGCGGTCGCCCAAGATGCAACTCCCGGCAGCGCCGACCTGCGCACGGGAATGGCACCTTCGGGCATACCGTTGCGGGCGGCGAGCGTATTGACCACCTCCGGCGGCCGCGAAGTGAAACTGACGGCCGCGCACATCATGGTCAAGGAAATGGCCATGCTCAGCGAGTTCCGCCAACGGATCTACCTGGCCGTGGGCATGGCGTTCCTGCTCACCGCGCTGCTCGGCTTCGTGCTGCTGCGCCGCGGCTTGCGGCCGCTGCGCGAGATGGCAGCGCACGCCACCGACATCTCCCCGGCACGCCTGCACAGCCGCATGAGCAGCGACAACACGCCGGTCGAACTGCAACAGTTGAGCGAAGCCTACAATGCCATGCTCGATCGCCTGGCCGAGGGCTACCAGCGGCTGACCCAGTTCTCCGCCGACCTCGCCCACGAGATCCGCACCCCGGTGGGCTCGTTGATGGGGCACTGCCAGGTCGCCCTGCGCCAGGGCCGCAGTGCGGATGAATACCAGGCACTGCTGGCGTCGAATCTGGAGGAGCTCGAGCGTATTTCACGCATCGTCGAAAGCATCCTGTTCCTGGCGCGCGCCGACGACGCCCAGGCGGTGGTGCAGCGCCAGCCGCTGCAGGTGCACGATGAACTGGAGCGAGTCACCGAATATTTCGAAGGGCTCGCCGAAGAACGAAAGATCCGCCTGCTGATCTCGGGCGACGCCACCCTTCACGCCGATCCGCTGCTGTTGCGGCGCGCATTGAGCAACCTGGTGGCCAACGCGATTCGCTACGCCGACCCGCACAGCGATGCACTGATCAGCGTCGAGTCGGCAGAGGGGCAATGCGTGATCGTGGTAGAGAATCAGGGCCCTGCCCTGGAGCCTTCGGCGCTGGCCAGCCTGTTCGATCGTTTCTACCGAGGCGACGCTTCGCGCCAGCATAATTCGGACTCCAATGGCCTGGGGCTGGCCATTGTCGCGGCGATCATGCAGCTGCATGCCGGCGAGGCCAGCGTGACCCAGCCGCAGCCCGGACGCATCCGCTTTGCGCTGCATTTCCCGGCGCTGGGGATCCGCTGAAACAAGTCTATTGGGGTTTCTGCCTGGACCGAAACGCCGCCACTTTCATGCGATTGCCACAGGTCGCCATGCTGCACCAGCGGCGTCGATGGGACTTGCTCAGGTCGTGAAAGAACAGCACGCAGTCATGGGCTTCGCATTGCCGAACGAACTCGAATGTGTCCCCCGTGACCAGTCTGGCCAGAGCGTCGGCCACCGGCCACAGCAGGCTTGCCGGACCAGCGTCCCTGGGCTGGACCGCGATGCGAAACGCCGGGGCCGCGCCGTTCCACTGCAAGCCGCTGACAGGGCGCCCGGCCTCGAGAATCTGGTTGACCACTTCCGGGTCGGCTTCTTCCCCGGTCATGGCGGCGTTCACCAGTCCTTTGGCACATGCGCGCAGCGCAAGGGCCTGGGTCAATATTCCGCGAGCAGTGTCCGCCTGATCGTGCCGCGCAGGCAGGCCCGCAGCGTCGAGCCACTTCAGTACGTCCTCGTCGTCGCGCAGGCAATCGTGCTGCCGATCGCCTACGCCGTATTGGGTATTGATGAAATCCAGAGCCAGGTTGTCGGCCACGAACAACGTGTCGGGAGCGATGCAGGTAAGGTTCATGACGAACTGTAACTCATAAAATAAGTTTGACAGGTTACCAAAATACTCCGTAACCTTCAAACACACCATTCAAGGGTTACATCAGGAACCATCATGACCATTTCGAAATCCGCAGCCGCGCTTGCCGCTTCGCTGCTGACCAGCGCCGCGCCGAACGCCCATGCCGACCGCACGGTGCACTACCGTTACGAGCAGGTCGGCGATGTCAACGTGTTCTACCGAGAAGCCGGTGATCCGGGCGCGCCCACGGTGTTGCTGCTGCACGGTTTTGCCGCCTCTTCATTCATGTTTCGCGACCTGATTCCGCAACTGGCCGACCGCTACCATGTGATCGCGCCGGATCTGCCTGCATTCGGCTTCACCGAAGCACCCGCCAGAGGCCAATACGCCTACACCTTCAGCCAACTGGCGCAGACTATCGGCCAGTTCACCGAACAGCTCGAGCTGGACCGCTACGCGCTGATGGTCCACGACTATGGTGCTCCAGTAGGGTGGCGCCTGGCCGTGGCGCACCCCGAGCGCGTGAGTGCGATCATTTCGCAGAACGGCAACGCCTATGAGGAAGGTTTGGGCGCTGGTTGGGCACCCATCCAGACCTACTGGCGCGAGCCTACCCAAGAGCACCGCGATGCCTTGCGGGACTTCCCGACTCCGGCTTCGATCAAATGGCAGTACCTGGAAGGCGTCAGCGACCCGAGCGCGGTTTCACCGGACGGCTACACCCTGGAAGGCCTGCAGATCTCGCGGCCCGGCAATGCCGACATCCAACTGGACCTGGTACTGGATTACGCCTCCAACGTGGCGATGTACCCGGCCTTTCAGGACTACTTCCGCCAGTACCAGCCGCCCCTGCTGGCAGTGTGGGGCGAGCATGACCCGTTCTTCCTTCCGGCCGGTGCGCAGGCCTGGAAGCGCGACCTGCCCCAGGCGGACATCCGCTTCTACGACACCGGCCACTTCGCCCTGGAAACCCATGGGCGGGAGATCATTCCGGTCATCCGCGAGTTTCTCGACAAGAACGTTCGTTGAGGGGTCGTTGCCGAACGCGCCGCGGAGCGAGACGGTATGAGCAATAGGTGGCAGGATGCTGTCGTACCAGCACCTCCCACCAAGGACCCCCATCCATGCTCTACGTCGTTCTGCTTGGCGGCAAGCACCCCAAGGCACGCATCGAAGTGCACGACATCGCCTGCGTCGTCGCCGACTCGCTCGAAGCGACCTATCCGCAACTCAGGGCAGACTGGTTCGGCAGTCAGAAAGGTTTGCACGTCGATGCCTGGATGGCGGTGGACGGTGTCGAACAGTGGAAGGTCGAATTCAGCCCGCTGGCGCCTGGCGCCGGTATGCCGCGGCTGTATGTGATCAACCTTGGCGGCTACGAGGCGCGCTCGTTCGGCGAAGCGCACCACTATTCGCTGGTGGTGGCGCACACGGCTAGGGAGGCCAAGAATCGCGCCCGCCGCCAGTGCCTCGAAGACTGGCGCCAGCCCCACACCGACGCCGTATTGGACGTGGACGATTGCGTGCCGATCGACCAGGTCGGCGGTCGTTACGTGCACCTGGTCGAGGGCCCTCATCAAGGCATCGAACAGCGCAATGAATACATCGTGCTGCCGTAGAACATCAGTCGGACCGCGCTGAGCCCTTCGCGGGCAGAGACCCGCTCCCACAAGGGAAAGGATGCGCCAATCCCCCTGTGGGAGCGGGCTCTGCCCGCGAAAAGGACGCCGCGGTAAAACAGTCATACCGCAGTGTGCCCTTCGCGGGCAGAGACCCGCTCCCACAAGGGAAAGGATGTGCTAATCCCCTGTGGGAGCGGGCTCTGCCCGCGAAAAGGACGCCGCGATAAAACAGTCATACCGCGGTGCGCCCTTCGCGGGCAGAGACCCGCTCCCACAAGGGGAAGCATGCACCGATCACCTGCGGGAGCGGGGTCTGCCCGCGAAAGGGACGCCGCGGTTAATCAGACGTTGGGTGCTCGGGTAGCACGCCAGTGGGCGATTTGCTGCTGGATGTTCCAGTGGATGATCCGTTCGAACAGCGCTTCGGTAAACGCTGGATCGAAGCCGGCGGCACTGGCCCATTCCAGGCGTTGCTCGAGCATGGCCGCGACTCGCTCGGGGGCCGGGATCGATTCCTCGCTGGGTTTGAATTGCGCAGCGGCCTTGACGTACTGCAAACGCTGCACCAGGGCGTCGAAGATCTGCCGGTCGTGCCAATCGATGCCGCAACGGATGTCGTCCAGGTGGGTACAATCCTGGGGTGTAGGTGGCTGATTCAAGATGGTCGCTCTCGTTCTTCAGGTGGAATGGGCAAGGTGGTATCCATTGAGCCGGGCATCATGGACGGTCGAGGCCGGCCCCGCCAGTCCAGGACGTGCTGCGCGGTGGCGGCTGGGTGTTCGAATGCCAGCTGCGCTGCAAGGTGGCGCGCCAGGCCTCCGGACGCGCCTCGGCGATCACCTCGTCGATCAACGCATCGATGACCCGGGTGTCGCGGTGATGCGGCGTGGTGATCAGGTGCGCGGTAGCGCCCGAGGTGGCCAGACCGTACTTGCGGGCAATCCCCGGTGAAGGGCAGGGAAACACCACAGTGATGGAGTTCGGGTTGCGCCACGCGTCGATTCCGCCGGCACGCAACCGATTGACCGCGTATTGCGCACTCTTCAGGCTGTGCGCGACCCGGCGGCGCCACTGGGCTGGGGAATGAGTGCGCAGCGCCGCCCACATGATCATCGGCGTGTGGCCGTTGCGCGAACCGCTGATGGTCTTGTCGCTCGCCGAAATGTAGTCCACCTCCACCGAGATGCGCTCGACGTTCCTGCGTTTGGCCACGACGATGCCGCAGGGGATCGGTGAGCCGATCATCTTGTGCCCGGATACGCAGATGGAGTCGATGCCCGCGGCAAAGGTGAATGGCTGCGGCGTATCCACGAACGGCAGAATCATCCCGCTCAGCGCGGCATCGGCATGCAGGTAGTAGTCACGCCGCGCAATACCTGCCTGTTGCAGGCGCGCCTGGATGATGGCGATGTCGTCGACGGCGCCGCGCATGGTAGTGCCGATGTTGGCAAAGATGATCGGGTGCCTTTCCCCGTCCGCCGCGATCTTCGCCAGCAAGTCGTCATAGTCGATCTCGCCATTGGGCAGCGCGTCCACCGCGCGGCACTTGATGCGCAGCAGCTTGACGATCTTGGCCACTGAATAGTGGGTATCCCTGGAATAGTACAAGGTGCCATGGGGAAACAGCTCTCGCGCCAGGTAGCAGCCGAACATGTTGCCTTCGGTGCCGCCGTTGGTGACATAGCCCCAGCTGTCCTCGCGGCGAATATCGAACAGATCGGCGAAGTACGCCATGACGTCCTTTTCGAAGTCGAAGGAGTTGAGCACGTAGTTGCTGTGTTCGCCCCAGTCGCCGCAGTTGTTGATGGAAAAGCGCAGGAAGCGCTCAAGTGCGCTGTAGTCGAAATCGGCATTTTCCGGGTAGCCAATGTTGAAGAACTGATGCTCCAGGCAGTGTCGCCAGAAATCATCGAGTCGGGCGGTGTCGGCAGTAGACAATGTCATTGTGGATCCTTTCTGGAATGACCAGGCGAGCCGCACTGCACTGGCACGGCTAGCCGTTTGAATCAGGCGGCTTTCTGACGGCTCTCGACCAGCGCCCACCAGTTGGCCAGGGTCGGTTCGGTGGCCAGTTCCTCGAAGCTCACGGCCACGCCGCGCTCTTTGAGCTCGGCCGCCAGGCGCATCACCTGGAGGGAATCCAGCCCGTAGAAAATCAGGTTTTCCTGAGGGTCGAGGGCGTCACCGTCCTCGATCAGCTGCAGCAGACGTGTCTGCAGCCAAGTGCGGTTGTCTTCCACCGCCAGCAGTTGGCGCAGCCGCTTCTTGTCGATCTTGCCCACGGCCGTCAACGGCATGCTCGGGATCATCCGAATCCGATCGGGCAACTTGTATTCGGCGATGCCCAGCGCCAGCAGGTGACGGCGCAGCGCGGGCGCCTTGAGCGTCGGATCGCGGCTGACCACGAACGCGCAGCTCTTCTCGCCCAAGGCCTGGTCCGGCATTGCCACCAGCCCGGCGTGGGTCACGTCCGGGTGCAGTACGATGAGATTTTCGATCTCTTCGGAAGCGATCTTCTCGCCACCACGGTTGACCTGATCCTTGATACGGCCGACCACGCGCAGATCCCCACTGGGCAGACGCTGCACCAGGTCGCCGGAATAGTAATAGCCCTGTTCGTCGAACGCCTGGGCGTTCTGCTGCGGACTGTTGTAGTAGCCGCAGAAGGTGTACGGACCTCGGGTAGCGAGCATTCCCGGCTGGCCGCTGGGCACCTCGGCGCCCTGCTCGTCGACGATTTTGATTTCATCACCGGGGCTGACCGGACGCCCCTGGGTGGTGAACACCTGCTCGTCGCTGTCGTCCAGGCGGGTGTAGTTGATCAACCCTTCGGCCATGCCAAATACCTGCTGCAACTGGCAGCCCAGCACCGCCGGCACCTGGCGCGCCAACGAGTCGGCGAACACCGCGCCGCCCACCTGCAGGTAGTGCAGCGATTGCAACTGCGCGCGATGCTGGGGCGCGGCCTGCAACCACAGGGCAACGGCACTGGGCACCAAGGCCACGGTATTGACCGCATGCCGCTGGATGAGGGCGAAGCACGCCAGCGGCTCGGGGTTGTCGGCCATGATCACGCAGCCACCGGCGTGAAACACGCCCAGCGCGCCTGGCGAACTGAGCAGGAAATTGTGCGCAGCCGGCAAGGCACACAGAAAGCGCGTCTGCGCGGTAAGGGCGCAGACCTCGGCGCAGGCTCGCGCGTTGTAGTGGTAGTCGTTGTGGGTGCGCGGGATCAATTTCGGCGTACCGGTGCTGCCGCCGGACAGCTGGAACAGCGCCACTTCATCAGCGGCCGTGGGTGCATAGGTGACCTGTTCGGTGGCCGGCGTCTCGATCCATTCGGCAAGGCTGTGTTCGCTGCGCGAATCGCCCAGAAACAGAGCTACCCGAGGCTGAGCCGGGGCCTGCTCGAACAGGCTTTCATAGCTGTCATCGCGAAACACTTCGTGCTCGCGCGAGGCGATCAACAATTGCGGCGACAGCTGCTTGACGTAAGCGCCCAGCTCCAGCTTGCGGTGGCTGAACAACGCGTTGAGCGGCGCGATGCCGGCTTTCACCAAGGCAAACAATACGACGTAGAACTCGGCAATGTTGGGCAGCTGGACCAGCGCCGCATCGCCACGGCCCAGGCCGCACGCAGCCAGGCGCGAGGTCAGGTTGGACGAGAGACGGTCAAGCTCGGCGTAGGTGAAGCTGCGCTCGCCGCAGATGATCGCCGGCGCGTCGGGTTGTGCCTGGCAGCGCTCATCGAGAATGCGCGTCAGTGGCTGGTCGAGCCAGTAGCCGAGGTCGCGATAGGCCTGAGCGCGGTCCTGCGGCCAGCGGGTGAATTCGATAGTCATGGTTTCACTCGTCATGAGGAAGGGGGAATCACGCGTGCAGTCCGCACGCCTGGAGCATGGTGCGCAGCTTGGTCTGGACCTCGGCCCATTCCGCCGCTGGTTGCGAGGCTTCGACGATACCGGCGCCGGCGAACAGCCTGACCCGCGGGCCTGAAACCGTGCCGCAGCGAATGGTCACGACCCATTCGCCGTTGCCCTGGGCGTCGCACCAGCCGACCATGCCGGTGAACAGACCGCGCTCGGTGGGCTCGACGAAACGAATCAGACGCCGCGCCAATTCGGTGGGGAACCCGCACACGGCAGGCGTGGGATGCAGGCGACAGGCCAGTTGCAGGGCCGACACCGAGGGGTCGGCAAGGGTGCCTTCGATGCGCGTCGACAGGTGCCAGAGGGTCGGGGTGCTGATCAGCGAGGGCCGTTGCGGTACGTCGAGGCGGGTACACAGCTCGCTGACCCGCGCGGCGATATCCGAGGTGACGAAGCCATGCTCGTAGTGGTCCTTGTCCGACTCGGACAGCCACTGGGCATTGCGTCGATCGGCGTCGGCATCGGTCATTCGCTTGGCCGAACCGGCCAGCGGGTTGGAGACGAACGAGGCGCCGTGCTTGCGCACCAGCAACTCGGGACTCACGCCCAGCAAGGTGGCGCCGTCGGCCATGGGCACGCGGAAGTGATAGCCGCCAGGGTTCTGCACCCGCAGGTTATGGGCCAGGGCATTCACGTTGATGGCTTGGCTGAAGACCAGTTCGCGCTGCACCGACAGCACCGCCTTGCGCACGTCGCTGTAGCCGAAGTTGGCCACGGCGTGCTCGACCGAGCGCATGAACGCGTGCTCGTCGGGCAGGTTGCGTTGCTCCAGCAGTGACGGCATGGGGCTCGGTGTGCCTGCCGCGTCCGGCTGCAGATCGTGCCACTGCGCCTGCTCCGGAACGTAGAGGCACGACGCTTCGGACGGGTCGAAGGGAATGGCGCCGACTATCATCGGCACGGCCTGCCCGGCCTTTCGCGCCTGCTCGAAAGCGCGCTGGACCGCGTGCTGGAAGCGACCATGCGCGTCCTGCCCGTCTACTGCCGGCGCCTCGATGCGTTGCGCGAGGCCTTGGGCACGCAGCTCACGCTGACCCGACATGAACGAAAAATTGTCATCTTTCACAACGTGTTGCACGTCTTGCGGCGCAGTCGCCCTGACGATGGCTGATCTCATCTTCGGTGTCGCCTCCCTGCCCTGAAATGTAAGTTTTAATTGCGAATGTGAATGATTATTGTTTCTAATGGTGACGACATAAACGGAACGTTGTCAATCACGTGAGACGAGTGAGCCATGCGAGAGTTAACTTCGATGCAAGCCGCCTGCTGGAGCGGGCGCACTGCTCATGCGGCCTTGGGGAACGTGTCAGCTCACCTGTACGCCGAATTCGATGGCCAGGGAATCGACCTTGAACGCCTGCGCTCGGCGCTTGAAGATGCCTGTAGCCGGCACCCGATGTTGCGGCTGCGAGTCAGCCCCGAGGGCTTGCAACACACCCCGCCAACGGCGCGCGGGCCAGCGCTTGAAGTCGACGACTTGAGCGATCTGCCGGCCCTGCAATTGCAACAGGCGCTGCAGCGCAAACGCGAAGCCTGGACCCATCAGCAGCTGGATCTGGTCCACGTCGGCGGGCTGCGCGTGGGCATCAGCCTGCTGCCCGAGAATCGCTTCCGCCTGCACATCGACAGCGACATGATCGCCATCGACCCGTCCAGTTTTCCCACGCTGATGGAGGACCTGGCCGCCGGTTACGAAGCACCCGAGCAGCCGTGTTCGACGCCGCCGACGTTTTTCCAGTGGCTGGACACCTTGCGGGCAGACCCCGCGGTGAAGGCTGCCCGCGACCGCGATCGCCACTGGTGGCGCCAGCGCCTGGACCACATCGCACCCGCCCCAACCCTGCCCCTGCTCGAATCAGGCGCAGCGCAGCCACACAGCCAGCGCCTGCACACCTGGCTCGACGCCGGGCACTACCTGGCCCTGCAGAAGCTGGCGCGGGAGCGCCGACTGACCCTGTCCAACCTGATGCTGGGGCTGTTCGCGTCGGTGCTGGGCGAGCGCACCGGCGATCCGCGCTTTCGCCTCAATGTCCCCAGCTTCTGGCGCACGCCGGTGCAGCCGCAGGTGCAGGTGCAGGGCACCATCGGCGAGTTCGCCAACGTGCTGATCGTCGACGTGGAGATGGCCCGCGCCAGCAGCGCGGCAACTCTGTGCCGGCAGCTGGGTGACAGCTTGATCCAGGCCCTGGAGCACTGCGCCTATTCCGGCGTCGACCTGATGCGCGACCTGTCGCGGCATACGGGCTCGGCGCAACTGGCGCCGGTGGTCTTCACCGCTGCCTTGGAGCGCAGCCAGGGCGAGTTGTTTTCCGAACGTGTGCGGCGGGTATTCGGCCCGATGAACTGGGTGATCTCGCAAGGCCCGCAGGTGGCCCTGGACGTTCAGGTCGCTCACATCGACCAGGGGCTTTCGATCAACTGGGACATCCGTGTCGACGCCCTGCCGCTGGCCTGGGTGTCCAGCCTGTTCGAGCGCTTCGTCGCGCTGGTGCAAACGGTTGCCGCCGATCCAGCACGCCTGGATCAACCCCTGTCGCCGCCGGCCCGACGCCCGTTGAACGCTTTGCAGCAGGCCTACCTGCTGGGGCGCGGCGAGCACATGCCGCTGGGCGGCGTGGCCATGCAGGAATTCCGTGAATACCGCGGGCACATCGACGCAGCCCTGCTGCGTACGCGCCTGGCCGACATGGTCCGGCGCCATCCAAGCCTGCGTACCCACATCGATGCCCAGCACTGCGTGCAGTACGTCAGCGACGTGGTCGAGTCCCATCTGGATGAAATCGACCTGCGCCACTTACCCCTGAGCGATGGCCTGCGTGAGGTGGACGACCGCCGCGAAGCTTACGCACATGCCGTGTTCGGTCTGCACGCGGCGCCGTGGAACGTCACGCTGTTCGCGCTGGCGCAGGACCAGTACGTCGTGTTCGTGCGCATGGACGCCTTGATCCTGGACGGCCACTCCATCGCCGCCTTGCTGGTGGAGCTGTTCACCGGCACGCCCGCGCAGTCTTCGGAAACAGCGGCCTCGCGACCGGCCCCGGCCGCGACCGAACAACGCAGGGCGGACATGGCCTACTGGCGCGACAAGCTGGCGGCCGTCACCGGGCCGCCCTGCCTGCCGTGGAAACAACCGCTTGCCAAGGCCGGCCCGTCTCGCTACCAGCGACAGAGTCTGCAGGTGCCCCAAGCGCGCTTTGCAGCGCTGAGCCGGCGGGCCGCACAACAGCGTCTGTTCAAGAACTCCGCACTCATGGCGGTGGTTCTGGAAGTGCTCTCGCACTGGCTCGACGAGGGCGACCTGTGCGTTGCCCTGCCGGTCGCCCCCAACAGCGGCGCCGACCTGGCCAACCACTCGAGTTTCATCGCTATCAATTGGGCCGTCGATGAGCGCCCGTTCATCGAGCGCGCCAAGGCGTTGCAGGTCGATGTGTTGGAGGGGTTGCAGCATCTGGCGTATTCCGCTGTCGACCTGACCCGACTGCTGTTCGAGCGACACGGCCCCGGGCCGGTGCTGCCGGTGGTGATCACCAGCGGCCTGTCGTGGCCGGTCACGCCTGCCGACAGCCCCATGCGCCTGCATACCGGGCTGACCCAGACGCCGCAGGTGGCCGTGGACATTCGCCTGTCGACCGACGCCGAAGGCTCGCTGCGGGTCGATATCGACTATGCGCACGAGGTGATGGATTCGGCGCAGGTGGGTGACATCCTGCGCATGCTGGACAAAGCCTTCAGCCAGGTTGCCACTTACGACAGCTTCACCCTGGCCACGGCGCCGCTGCTCGACACCGGTCATTACCGCTCCAACAGCCCTGAACGCGATGCCTGCCAGACGCCCTTTCTGGCCCGCATTGCCGAGCATGTTTTCGATGCCGACAACACCCGCACTGCGCTCATCTGCGGATCCCGGCGGCTGAGTTATGCCGAAGTGGGCGACGGCGTGGCACGGGTGATCGCCGCCTTGCAGGCCCGAGGTCTCACGCGCGGTCAGGTGGTCGCGATCTGTCTGCCGCGCAGCCCGGAGCACACGATGCTGACCCTGGCCTGCGCGCTGACGGGGGTGATCTGGGTGCCCATCGATGCTCAAGCACCCGAGCAACGTCGCCGCTACCTGTTGGACAACTGCCAACCTGATCTGGTCGTGCTGGCGGAGCTGGAACCCATCGATCAGCCGGTGGCCGTCATCTCCGAGCTGCTCGCCCAGCACGCGCCGTTCCCCGTGTCGTTGCCTGATTTTTCCCTGAGTGAAGCACCTGGCTACTACCTGTACACCTCGGGCACCACGGGCCAGCCCAAATGCGTCGTGCTGAACAACCGCGCGACCGCCAACGTCATCGGCAGCACGCTGGCACGGTGGCAGGTCAGCCAGAACGACGTGCTCATGTCAGTGACGCCGCTGCACCACGACATGTCGCTGTTCGACGTGTTCGGCAGCCTGAGCGCCGGTGCCACGTTGGTGCTGCCCGCAGCGCACGAAGACAAGGACGCTGTGCGCTGGAACCAGCTGATCGCCGAGCATCGGGTCAGCCTGTGGTGCTCGGTGCCGGCGATCGTGGAAATGCTTCTGGCCTGCCGCGGCGATCACGACCTGCGCAGTCTGCGCCTGATCGCTCAGGGGGGTGACTACATCAAGCCGGTGGTGATCGAGCAATTGCGCGAATGCCTGCCGCAGGCCCGCCTGATCTCCCTGGGCGGGCCCACAGAGACCACCATCTGGAGCATCTGGCACGAGATCGGCAGCGACGACCGCACGCTGATTCCCTACGGCCAGCCGTTGCCGGGCAATCGCTACCTGGTGCTCGATGAGCACGGCCGGCATTGCCCGCCGGGCGTTGTCGGCCGTATCCATACCGCGGGCGTGAACCTGGCGCTGGGATACCTGGACGGCGGCGAGTACGCGCAGACCGATTTCATCACAGTCGACGATGAACAAGGCCAGCCGATCAGGGCCTTCCGCAGCGGCGACCGCGGACGCTACCGCGCAGATGGCACGCTGATCTTCGACAGCCGGGTCAACGGTTATGTGAAGGTGCGCGGCGTGCGGGTGTCGCTGCCCGATGTCGAGAAGGTCCTGAGCCACCACCCCGCGCTGCGCCAGGTGCTGGTGGTGGATTACCAGGACCCCAGCCAGGGCGAAACCAATCTCGGCGCGCTGTATGTGAGCGCTGCCGGCACGCAGGCCATCAGTGTCGCCCAGTTGCGCAATTACGCCCGCGAACATCTGCAGCCTTCCCACTTGCCGACGCGCCTGCTGGCCGTTACCCAGCTGCCGCTGTCGCAGAATGGCAAGGTCGACCGCCGGCGAGCACGCGAGCTGCTCGCCGTCCCGGCCACCGAGTCGGCGCCGGGTGCGGACACGGTGGCGCTGTCCGTGCTGCAGGTCTACCTGAACGTGTTGGGCCGCCCGGCGCAGCACGCCGACGACGCTGCCACCGGCTTCATCAGCCTGGGCTTGCGACCACAGCACCTGAAAGCCATTGCGGCCGGACTGCGCGAGCGTTTCGCGGTGACGCTGTCGCCCGGCCAACTGCTGCAGTGCCGTAACGCCCACGACGTGCAGCGCCTGCTCGCCAAAGACGCGGTCACGCAGGCCCACTGAATCGAATGCGGCGCCCCGCGACGGCGCCGCGCCCACCCGACAATGCTCATGGAGAGACGGGATGACGGATGTAACGACGATAGACATTGCGGGCATAGGCATCGGCCCGTTCAATCTGGGCCTGGCCGCGCTGCTCGATGGCCACCCCGAGGTGAGCCATCTGTTTTTGGAACGCAAGAGCGAGTTTCGCTGGCACGAGGGCCTGCTCCTTCCCGGCACCACCCTGCAGGTGCCCTTTCTGGCAGACCTGGTGACCATGGCCGATCCGACCCACCCTCTGAGCTACCTTAATTACCTGCATCATCACGATCGGCTGCACGCGTTCTATTACTACGACAACTTCCAGGTGCCTCGCCTGGAATACGATCATTACTGCCGCTGGGCCGCGCAGCGCCTGGGTACCTGCCGCTTCGACGAAGAAGTCTGCGAGGTGACTTATGACGCCGACACCCAGCGCTTCCTGATCCAGAGCCAATCGATCTCGGGGTTCAAGCGTCATTACCGCAGCCGACACCTGGCCGTCGGCATCGGCACCCAGCCCCTGTTGCCCCAGTGGGCACAGGTCAAGAGCACCGTGCCGATCATGCACTCGGCGCAGTTCGGCAAACGCCAGGCGGAGCTGGCCGAGTGCCGTCAGGTTACCGTCATCGGTTCCGGGCAAAGCGCAGCGGAATGCGTGCTGGCGCTGTTCAGCGAACTGACTCCGGCGCGGGTCGCGGCGGGCGCCTCGATCCGCTGGATCACGCGCTCCCCGGGCTTCCATCCGATGGAATACTCCAAGCTGGGCCAGGAATGCTTCACCCCTGCCTATATGGACTATTTCCATAGTCTGGCGCCCGAGCGACGGCGCGAAGTCGTTGCCGGGCAAGGGTTGCTGTACAAGGGCATCAGCTTTTCTACCATCGGCGCCCTGTACGACCTGATCTACGAACGCTCCATCGGCGGGCGCGATCCGGGGCTGACGTTGCTGTCGAACTGCGAGGTACAGCGTGTGGAGGATGTTCACGGCGCGCTGCGTATCGCCTACCGACACCGCGAACTGGACCAGACCGGCACGCTCGAAGCAGACGCCATCGTTGCAGCGACCGGCTACCGGCATACCTGGCCGCAGTGGTTCGAACGGCTCAAGGACACACTGCTGGACACCGACAGCTATGGTGACTGCGTGGTGCAGGCGGATTTCACCGCGCGCCGCCGTGACGAAGGCGCCGGCAAGATCTTTATCCAGAACGCGGAAATCTTTCAGCACGGCGTCGGCTCACCCGACCTGGGCATCGCCCCGACGCGCAACGCCACCATCGCCAACCAACTGCTGGGGCGTGCTCGCTACCGACTGCCGAAACGCTCGTCGTTCCAGCGCTACGGCATGCATCAGGACTGAACCCTCGCGCCCCCCCTGTGGGAGCGGGCTCTGCCCGCGAAAAGGACGCCACGATGGAACAGTCATACCGCAGTGAGCCCTTCGCGGGCAGAGACCCGCTCCCACAAGGGGGGGGGGAGGATGTGCCAATCCCCTGTGGGAGCGGGCTCTGCCCGCGAAAA
>UVIF01000015.1 GCA_900596015.1 Pseudomonas viridiflava
CCCGCTCCCACAATGTTCTGCGACACTAAGATCCAAGGCATCACCCACGATCCCCTTGTGGGAGCGGGCTCTGCCCGCGAAGACGCCCGCACATTCACCGCCCCATCCGAAATGTGCACCGCTCATTCAAACACCTTCGCGGGCAGAGCCCGCTCCCACAATGGCCTGCAACACTACGATCCAAGGCATCACCCACGATCCCCTTGTGGGAGCGGGCTCTGCCCGCGAAGAGGCCCGCACATCCAGACGCCCCATCCGAAATGTGCACCGCCCATCCAGACGCCTTCGCGGGCAGAGCCCGCTCCCACAATGGCCTGCAACACTGCGATCCAAGGCATCACCCACGATCCCCTTGTGGGAGCGGGCTCTGCCCGCGAAGAGGCCCGCACATTCACCGCCCCATCCGAAATGTGCACCGCCCATCCAGACGCCTTCGCCGGCAGAGCCCGCTCCCACAATGTTCTGCGACATCCCCCCAACGCGGCTCGCGCCGATGCTACACGGCCTTCTTCAACCTCCCATCCGCATTTCCACCCAACCTCCACCGCAAATGAAACCTTTGCCACACCGGCAAGCTCTAGTCATGGCAGGCCACCGGAGATCGCCATGTATCGTTTTTTCGAACAACTCAGCACCCGAATCACCGCTCCATTCGCCAAATCGGAAAATCGTCACAGCAAGGTCTGGGAATGCACCTGCGGGCAGTCGATCTTCTTCCGCAACAGTCAGTGCCTGGCGTGCAATGCCTTGCTCGGTTTCTGGCCCGCCAAGAATGTCTTGTCCACCCTTGACGCCGGCCCCGAAGCGGGTAGCTGGCGCCTGCATGCCGTGCCCGACGCAGGCCTGTTCCGCCGCTGCGCCAACCTTGACACCCCCGCAGCGTGCAACTGGCTGGTGCCGGCAGAGAAGGGGCCCGCCGCCCTGTGCACCGCCTGCAACCTGAACCGGACCATCCCCGACCTGAGCGTTCTGGAAAACCCGGAGCACTGGCGCAAAGTCGAAACGGCCAAGCGCCGCCTGATCGCGCAACTGATCAACCTCGGCCTGCCGGTCATCGCCAAGACCGAAGACGAAGCCACCGGCCTGGCGTTCGACTTCATCGGCACCGACCTTAACGGCAACGCGCCCACCACTGGCCACGCCAATGGCTTGGTCACCCTGGATATCAAGGAAGCCGACGACGCCCATCGGGAAAAGGTCCGCGTGCAGATGCGCGAACCTTACCGCACGCTGCTCGGACACTTCCGGCATGAAGTAGGGCACTACTACTGGGACCGGCTGATCGCCGACACCCACTGGGTGGCCGACTACCGCCGCCTGTTCGGGGATGAAAGCCAAAGCTACGCCGAGGCGCTGCAGCGCCATTACGACCAAGGCGCACCGGCCGATTGGCAACAGAACTTCGTCAGTGCCTACGCCACCATGCACCCATGGGAAGACTGGGCGGAAACCTGGGCCCACTACCTGCACATGATGGACGCGGTGGACACCGCGTTGGGCTTCGGCATGAGCGCCAAGGAAATGGACCTCGACTACACGCCGTTTCCCCTGGCCACCCTGTATGACCCGGACCACACCAGCGGCCCGGCATTCCTCGCGTTCGTGAACGCCTGGATCGAACTGGCCGGCATGCTCAACGAGCTCTCACGCGCCATGGGTCAGCCCGACTTCTACCCCTTCGTGCTGCCACCGGCCGTGATCGCCAAGCTGCACTTCATCCACGTCGTCGTCCAGGAAGCCGGCGGCCGCGCCGATGACGTCCTGCAGGTGTAACGCAACGGCCGATGCCCGTCACCCCCTGTGGGAGCGGGCTCTGCCCGCGAAGAGGCCCGCACATTCACCGCCTCATCCGAAATGTGCACCGCTCATTCAAACACCTTCGCGGGCAGAGCCCGCTCCCACAATGTTCTGCGACACTAACATCCAAGGCATCACCCAGAAACAAGTTGTAGATCTCGGTGGTGCCCGCGAAATTAAAAAAAAAAT
>UVIF01000016.1 GCA_900596015.1 Pseudomonas viridiflava
ACAGAATTTCTTGACGACCATAGAGCATTGGAACCACCTGATCCCATCCCGAACTCAGCAGTGAAACGATGCATCGCCGATGGTAGTGTGGGGTTTCCCCATGTGAGAGTAGGTCATCGTCAAGATTGAATTCCGAAACCCCTATCTGCGCGAGCAGGTAGGGGTTTTGTCTTTTTAGCGTTTTTTGTAAGACCCCTCCTACTTATTAGTTCAACACTCAGCTGTCTCTTACAGGTAGGGCAGATCCGGCTGGCTCAACTCGCGAAGCGTAACCGTCCGGCAAAGTCACCTACCCGATCCCAGCAATAAGGGCGATGTTCTCCACCTAAAAATACGTGGACACCATCACTCTTATCGTCAGGATTCCCATGCGCCGAAGAACGTCTTATCCCAAACCTCTTAAAGCCCAGATAGTCCAGGAATGCCTGCAACCCGGCGTGTCAATGGCCAGCGTTGCCCTGCGCCACGGCATCAATGCCAATCTGGTTCGCAAGTGGATACCTCTTCATCAAGATTTTCAGGCACCGGCCTTGCCCGCCTTCGTTCCAATAAAACTGGAGCCCATAGCTCTGCCCGATCAGCCATTGCTGGTTAATCTGGAAATCCCCTTCGGGCAGCAGATCATCATTGTGAAATGGCCCTCAGCCGATCCTGATGGTTGCGCTCGATTCATTCGCGGGCTGACCCGGTGATTCGTATCGACGCCATCTGGCTCGCCACCGAACCTCTGGATATGCGCGCGGGCACCGATTCCGCGCTGGCTAGGGTAATCGCGGTGTTCGGTACGGCGAAGCCGCACTGTGCTTATCTTTTCGCCAATCGCCGCGCTAACCGGATGAAGGTTCTGGTGCATGACGGTGTGGGTGTCTGGCTCGCAGCGCGGCGACTCAATCAGGGTAAGTTTCACTGGCCGGGTATCCGCCATGGCCTGGAAATTGAACTTGATAACGAACAACTTCAGGCCTTGGTTTTGGGGTTGCCTTGGCAGCGGGTTGGCATAGGTGGCACCATCACATTGCTTTAAAAAAGCAGTAAATAGCATCCGGGCTTGCTGTCGCAACCGACCTGCTTTGGTAAAATCCAATTGATGACATCCTTGCCCAACCTCGACCAAATGACCACTCACCAACTACGTGCATTAGCGGCGCAGTTGATGTCGAAGGTCGACACCATGGGCAGAAAGATCCATCGCGATCAGACCATCATTGAGCAGCTGACCCACGAGATTGCCATCCTCAAGCGGCATCGGTTTGCCAAGCGTAGCGAGCAGATCAGCCCTGACCAAGGCAACTTGCTCGACGATCTGCTCAACACGGATCTGGAGGCTATCGACGCCGAGCTGAGCGCACTCCCGCCGGAGCCGGCTCCAGGGAAGACACGTCAGCAGCCCAAACGCGCGCCCCTGCCATCGCAGTTTCCACGTACCGTGATCCGCCATGAGCCGGAAAACACTAAGTGCGCCTGCGGCTGCCAACTTCAGCGTATCGGCGAAGATGTCAGCGAAAAGCTGGATTACACACCGGGCGTGTTCACGGTCGAGCAGCATGTGCGTGGAAAGTGGGCCTGCCGCCAATGCGAAGCACTGATCCAGGCGCCGGTACCGGCCCAAGTAATCGACAAAGGCATACCTACTGCAGGCCTGCTCGCGCACGTGATGGTGGCGAAGTTCGCCGACCACTTACCGCTGTACCGGCAGGAGAAAATCTTCGGCCGCGCCGGCTTGCCTATTGCGCGCTCCACGCTGGCTCAGTGGGTCGGGCAAACTGGCGTGCAACTTCAGCCTTTGGTTGATGCCCTGCGAGAGGTCGTCCTGGCGCAGCGGGTTGTACATGCTGATGAGACGCCGGTGCAAATGCTTGCGCCCGGCCAGAAGAAAACTCACCGCGCGTATGTCTGGGCTTACTGCACCACGCCGTTCACGGCGGTTAAAGCGGTGGTCTACGACTTCAGCCCAAGCCGCGCGGGTGAACATGCCCGCAATTTCCTCGGCTCCTGGAACGGCAAACTGGTGTGCGACGACTTCGCGGGCTACAAAGCCGGGTTCGAAAAAGGCATGACCGAAATCGGCTGCATGGCTCACGCCCGCCGCAAGTTCTTTGATCTGCACGTGGCGAATAAAAGTCAGTTGGCCGAAAAGGCACTCAACTCGATTGACGGCTTGTACGAGGTCGAACGCCAGGCGCACGATATGAGTGATGAAGATCGCTGGCGAATACGACAAGAAAAAGCGGCGCCGTTGGCAAAAGCTTTGCGCAACTGGATGTTGACCCAGCGCGATCTTGTGCCCAAAGGATCTGCGACGGCAAAAGCCTTGGATTACAGCCTTAAACGTTGGTTAGCGCTGACGCGCTACCTCGACGATGGGGCTGTGCCCATCGATAACAACCAAGTGGAGAACCAGATCCGTCCATGGGCACTGGGGCGCTCAAACTGGTTGTTTGCAGGGTCTCTTCGTAGCGGCAAAAGGGCGGCAGCGATTATGAGTTTGATCCAGTCAGCCCGCATCAATGGGCAGGATCCCTATGCGTATCTCAAAGATGTGCTGACGCGCCTGCCGACGCAGCGGGCGAGTGAAATCGATCAGTTGCTGCCGCATACGTGGCAATCGCTTTAATCGCGCAAGACACCTACATTGGGTTGACCAGGAAGCATGCAGGTGTAGGGAGAAACCAGGCAATAGTCGGACGACGCCAGCAAGGCCGCCGTCATGATTTCAGGAGTTAAATCCTCGTGCGTGGAAGTATTAGGAAGATTCTTCAGGTATATCGCTGGCGCTGCCTATTATTTGGCCTAGGCCTACCGCGGTGGTCTCCACAACTGCAATCAGCCTCTCTTCCTCCCAACCCTCCTTCGCCGCAGCCGACAGGCCAAGCATGGTCGCGGAGACATAGTCTAAAACTTGGCTAGCAGCGGAGATGCCAGATGCTTCGAGAAACGCCATCACTTTTGCACGATTCTCGTCTGCGATTTGCTTAGCAGCTATTCCCGACTCAGTGGCTCCGGCCTTCGCATGCTCCAGAATAAAACAACCTCGGCGGTTCGGGTGGGCGGCGTATGCATGCACCGCAGCCCTAAGCATGTCCCTCAGTACGGTCTGCGGTGATTTGTCTGGGATCAAAAAGGTGTCGAGTGGCACAACAGTCGCGGAGTAATGCCTCAAAGCATCGTTGAAAAACGCGCCCTTGCTGCCGAAAGCCGTATAGAAGCTCGGCGGAGTAATCCCTATCGCTTCTGTCAGCGATGCGACGCTGACGTTCTCATAGCCGTGCTCGTGGAACAGATGCTGCCCGACCTGGATGGCGTCCTCAAGGACGAATTCACGCGGTCGCCCACGGGCTCGCTTATTTACGTTAATGACCATTACATAATCCGTTTACTCTGGGGTTTATGAATACTATAGTGGGAGATAACGTAAATATCCATGCCGTCAGGTTGCGCTCTGCACGGCAGCCACTACGCCAATCGCGAGGAAAATCATGCAGCCCTCCCCATCTCAAAGCCTGTCCAACGAGGCTACTGCCAGGAACTCCGGACTACCCATCGCGGCACTGGCTGGCCTAGCCGCCGCAGGCTTTCTATGCATCGTCACTGAGACACTACCCGCCGGTTTGTTGCCCAGCATCGCCTCTGGCCTTCAGATCTCTGAAGCTATTGCAGGGCAGCTTGTCGCGATATACGCACTTGGATCGCTGTTGGCGGCAATCCCACTCACCAGTCTGACCCAAGGTTTGCGCCGTAGGCCTGTCTTGCTGGCAACGATCATCTGCTTCGTTGTTGGCAACACGTTGACCGCGATGGCTGAGTCAATCGGTGTCGTGCTGATCGCACGGTTCATAGCAGGATGTGCGGCAGGATTGGCGTGGGGAATACTTGCGGGGTACGCCCGCAGCATCGTACGTCCCGAACAGACTGGGGCGGCAATGGCGGTCGCGATGGTAGGTGTGCCCCTGGCGCTATCACTGGGTGTTCCGCTGGGGACGTTCCTGGGGAGCTTGGTAGGGTGGCGTGGATCGTTCCTCATTCTATCGGCACTTGCTGTCATGTTGATCGGTTGGATCATGGTGAAGGTTCCAGATGCTCCTGGCCGAACAGGCGACAACCGCCCCTCGCTCATAGGCGTCATCAGAACTAAGGGCATCCTGCCGATCCTTCTTGTCATTCTGGCCTGGATGACTGCCCACAACATTCTCTATACCTACATCGCGCCGTTCTCGACTGCCTCGCAATCGCGGGTCGATCTAGTCCTGCTGGCGTTCGGAATAAGTTCGCTTGCTGGCATATGGGTAGTCGGGCGTTGGGTTGACCGGATGCTCCGCATGATGGTGCTTGCATCGATCGGTTCGTTCGCATTAACCGCTGTACTCTTGAGTATCGCTGGAGAGCAGAGCATCGCGGTCTATTTGAGCGCCGTCGTCTGGGGCCTAGGTTTTGGCGGAGCGGGCGCCATGATGCAGACAGCGTCAGCTGATGCCGCCCGCGATGGCGTCGACTTAGCCCAGGCCATGGTAACCACTGCATGGAACCTGGCAATCGCGGCCGGCGGAGCTGTTGGCGGAGCTCTCCTTACGCAAGGTGGTACGTCCATGCTGCCGCCCGCTGTCGCCATTCTCGCACTGCTAGCTTTTGTGATAGCACTGGCAGCACGTCGCTATGCCTTTCCTCCCGGTAGTCGCGCTCAACAAGATCGCTGATCGCCCAATCATTTATCGTCCCACTAGGTGAAAAATATGAAGCTCCACGCAATTGCACTAGCCGTTGCTGCGCTCGCTATGGGTGTAACTCAGGCCAACGCAGCACAGATCAATCCTGCACCGCCTCCAGCTGTCAGCGCCCAACAGGCAGAGTTTCCGACACCCGAAGGTTTTACCAGCGCCTACGAGACTGTTGACGGTGTGAAGTTGCATTTCGTACGTGGCGGCAAAGGCCCCCTTGTGATGCTTGTCCACGGCTTCGGCCAGACATGGTATGAGTGGAGTAGCCTCATGCCGCAACTCGCAGAACGCTATACGGTCGTAGCAGTAGACCTGCCAGGTCTTGGCCTGTCAGCGCCGCCGAAAACTACTTACACTGGAGTGGATGTTTCGGAGTATCTGCACAAGCTTGCCAAGCGGATCAGTGCGGACAAGCCCTTCTACCTTGTTGCCCACGATATTGGTATCTGGAACAGCTACCCAATGGTTGCCCGCCATCCTGGGGACATCGTGAAGGCTGCGTTCATCGAAGCGACCATTCCTGACGACACTCTCTATTCGCTGCCAGCCTTCGTCGCGACCGGGGAGGCACCTGGATGGCATCACAGTTTCTTCGCAGCCTCCGGTCAGCTGGCCGACGCAATGGTCAAAGGAAACGAGCGATTGTTTCTGACGCATTTCATTCGTCACCATGCCAGCAACCAAGCGGTGTTCACTGACGAACTGGTAGACCGTTACGTGCGGTCATACTCTAAGCCCCAGACCTTCCACCACGCATTTGAATATTATCGTGCGCTTCCCCAATCGATTAAGCAGAACGAGAAGCTGGTGGCTACTAAGCTGACAATGCCTGTACTCGCGGTTGGCGGTGGGGGTAACGGCGGGTTCGGTGCTCAGCAGCCTGAGAACATCCGCCGCTACGCCACTAACGTTGAATCGCACGTGTTGCCAGATTGCGGCCATTGGGTTCCAGAGGAGTGCGCTCCAGCGTTGAACCCTTTGATCAACTCCTTCTTGGGTCGACCATAGGTGGGAATGCTGAATGTCTAGCAATGTACGTGGCATAGATCATATAGGCATAACGGTTCCAGACATCGAGGCAGCAACCCGGTTCTTTCACGAGGCCTTCTATGCAGCTATCGTCTACGACACAGTGGTCGATGGCCAACCGCGTCGCCCCCCCGAAGAACTTGCCGCAACGGTAGCGCTGAAAGAAGAGCAAAGAATCGTGGCGACTCGCATGATTCGTCTCGGTGAAGGTGCCAACATCGAATTGTTTGAGATCGAAGGTGCAGCACCGGGCGTCGATGGAATAGGCTCCATGGGGCTTCAGCACTTCGCCGTTTACTGTGATGATCTTGCCCAGGTGCTCCATCGTGTCTTGGCTGCAGGAGGTACTCCGCTTCGCGGGCCGAACGCACTTTTTGGTATCGAAAAAGGAACAGGCAATTCTATGCATTATGTCCGAGCGCCATGGGGCACGTTGATAGAATTGATCTCCATCCCAACCGCTACAGGGCCGAGCTGCGAGGTAGATCGTTGGAAACCTTCTTGAGCTAGATTTCGTCCAAACAATCAGCCTGCAAGCATTTCTTGATTCAGGCTCGTGCAACTATGGCTTTGAAGCTGTTCGCCAGCTTGTACCGAGCGACAGCATGACGGTCAGCGGGAAGCCGTTGCTGTCGCAGGCGAGCTGTATTTTGGTGATCAATCAGCCTCGGCTATGGCCGAGGCAGTGGTGTTGTAGCTGTTGTCTATGGCACTGTAAGCGATGGCCGATCTCAGAGATTATCTAAAAATCAAGTTGTGACGGCGGCGGTTGAAATACTTCTAGGAATCTAGGTTGACGCTCACGGCCCCGGCACGGCTGTCGTGAACCAAACCATTACTTCGCTTGTGTCTTGACCCTTCAGACTTCCATCTCCGCGCCTGCATGCTCCGCTTGCCATAATCACCTTACGTACGAGGCGGCGATGAGCGACCCTAGGCTTACGAGGTCACCGAGGGGAAAATGGTGTGGTCAAGGTGTATCTACCGGACGCTTACCGCGAAGCCACATCTGATAAGGTTGAACCTTGATTCACGCTTATCTCAAGGACTTCGCCCATGTCGGCTGTGTCGCCTCTTATCCCCGGTTTCATGGTTGTACACGGCAATCGTCTGGACGAACTGCGCAGTCTTGTCGTCAGCTGGATGCGCCTGTACCCACTGCGTCCGCTGGAAAACGAAATCATCCTGGTGCAGAGCAATGGTATCGCCCAGTGGCTCAAGCTCGCGCTTGCTGCGGACGAAGGTCCGGATGACGAGGGCGGCGTAGGCATTTCTGCGGCAGTAGACGTGCAGTTGCCGGGCAGTTTCATGTGGCAGTTGTATCGGAGCGTACTGGGGCAAGACCAGATCCCCTCTTCCTCGCTACTCGACAAGGCGCCGCTTACCTGGCGCTTGATGCGCCTTCTGCCGCAACTGATTGACCAGCCACATTTCGAACCCCTGCAGCGCTTCCTGCTCGACGACAACGACCTGCGCAAGCGCTACCAGCTGTCCGAGCGTCTGGCGGACCTGTTCGACCAATACCAGGTCTACCGCGCGGATTGGCTGCAGGACTGGGCGGAGGGCAAGCATCAGCTGCGCAATGGCAGGGGGCTGAGCAAGCCTCTGCCGGCGGGCAACTGCTGGCAGGCGGAACTGTGGCGGGCACTGCTTCAGGATGTCGGCTCCGAAGGCATGGCGCAAAGCCGGGCAGGCGTGCATCAGCGTTTCATGGAGGCGGCAGCGGCGCTGGATCGAGCGCCGTCAGCGCTACCCTCGCGGGTCATCGTGTTCGGTATCTCTTCATTGCCTGCACAAGGCCTGGAAGCCCTGGCGGCGCTGGGTCGATTCAGCCAGGTGTTGTTGTGTGTGCACAACCCCTGTCGGCATCATTGGACGGATATCGTGGCGGACAAGGACCTCCTGCGTCATCAATACAAGCGCCAGGCTCGCAAACAAGGGATGCCAGCGGTGCTGGACGCCGACAGCCTTCATCAGCATGCACATCCATTGCTCGCTGCCTGGGGCAAGCAGGGCCGTGACTACATCAACCTGCTCGACAGCTATGACGATCCCGCCAGCTATCAGTCGGCATTTCAAGAGGGTCGCATCGACCTCTTCAGTGAAAGCGAACCACAGCATCTGTTAGCTCAGTTGCAAGACGACATTCTGGAGCTGCGCCCTCTGGGTGAAACGCAGTCCACCTGGCCAAGCGTGGATATCAAGACCGACAAGAGCATCCGCTTCCATGTCGCTCATGGTGCACAGCGCGAAGTGGAAATCCTTCACGATCAGTTATTGGCAAGGTTCAGTGCCGATGCGGGACTGCGTCCACGCGACGTGATCGTGATGGTGCCCGACATCGACAGCTATGCGCCGCACATTCGCGCAGTGTTTGGCCAACTGGACCGGGAAGACCGCCGATTCATTCCCTTTACACTGACCGATCAGGGGCAGCGTGGGCGAGATCCTCTGCTCATAGCGGTCGAGCACCTGCTCAAGCTGCCGGACAGCCGATTCCCGGTGAGCGAGATTCTCGATCTTCTGGACGTGCCTGCCCTGCGGCGTCGGTTCGCGATTCAGGAGCGTGATCTACCGACCTTACGTCGCTGGATCGAAGGCGCGGGCATTCGTTGGGGCCTCCACGCGCCGCACCGCCAGCACTTGGGCTTGCCGATCGGGCTGGAACAGAACACCTGGCGCTTTGGTCTGCGTCGAATGTTGCTCGGCTATGCTGTCGGAACCGGTGTGGGCTGCAGCGATATCGAGCCCTATGACGAGATCGGCGGCCTGGATGCAGCGCTCATTGGTCCGCTGGCAGCGCTGCTTGATGCCCTGGAAGTGGCTTGTCAACAACTCGACCGCACGGCCAGCCCGGCAGAATGGGGTGTTCGCCTGCATCAAATGCTGCAGTTGTTCTTCACTGCCGACACCGAGCACGACGAGTACCTGCTCAACCAGCTAGAAGAGCTGCGTGAAGAGTGGCTGCAAACCTGCGAGGCCGTGGGGCTGGTCGAAGCCTTGCCGTTGACGGTGGTGCGTGAAGCCTGGCTTGCGGGCCTGGATCAGGGACGCTTGAGCCAGCGTTTTCTGGCTGGCTCCGTCAACTTCTGCACCTTGATGCCGATGCGTGCAATTCCATTCAAGATCGTGTGCCTGTTGGGCATGAATGATGGCGATTACCCTCGGGCGCAACCACCGCTCGATTTCGACCTGATGGGCAGCGATTATCGCCCCGGTGACCGTTCGCGGCGCGAGGACGATCGCTATCTGTTACTGGAAGCGCTGCTCTCGGCCCGCGAACAGCTGTATATCAGTTGGGTTGGACGCAGTATCAGAGACAACAGCGAACGGCCGCCATCGGTACTGGTCGGGCAACTGCGAGATCATTTGGCCAATGGCTGGAGGCTGGCGGGCGATGAGGCGCTGGACAACTCGGCAAGCGGGGAGAAGCTATTGCATGCGCTCACGCTGGAGCATCCCCTCCAACCTTTCAGCGCCCGGTATTTTCATCAGGGCAACCCAGCTCTTTTCAGCTTTGCAAGGGAGTGGCAGCACTTGCATGCGCAGGTAGCCGCACCCCATGCAGAGTCGCCTCTGCAGGCTCATCTTCAGGATGAGCCACTGAGTGTGGCTCAGTTGCAGGACTTTTTGCGCAATCCTGTCAGGCATTTCTTCAGCTACCGGCTGAAAGTTTTCTTCGAGTCGGCGGAAAAGCCCGTAGCCGACATTGAGCCCTTCGTGCTCGATGCCCTGGAGCGTTACACGCTCAGTGACAGCCTGCTCGGTGCCGGCATGGCCAGTGCCGACGCAATCGCCGAGACGCTGGAAAGCCATGCGCGAAAGTTGCAGGGCAGCGGGATGTTGCCTATGGCGGAGTTCGGCACGCGGTTGCGCGAGGAGTTGATCGAACCGCTGCCCGATCTGCTCGAGCGGTATCGTCAGTTGCTTGTCATGTGGCCGTCGCGATTGGACAGCGCCCTGCCGATCACCTTCCAGGCCGAGGGCGTCGTGCTGGAGGGATGGCTGGCGGGTGTCTACCAGCGTGAAGACGGCAACTACCTCAGTGTTTCAACGATTGCCAACGCCATTGGCGGCGTGCGCTCGCGCAAGTGGCATCGGCTGGTACGCCCGTGGGTGCTGCACCTGGCGTCCTGCGCCGTTGGCTTGCCGCTGACCACGGCGGTAGTTGCCAGTGACGATACCCTGCTGCTCGATCCACTGCCCCTGGACCAGGCTCGAAACGCCCTGAGCGATCTGCTGCTGGCCTGGCAGGCAGGAATGACCCGGCCGCTGCCTGTAGCGGTGAAGACGGCCGTGGCCTGGCTTTCGAATACCGATGAAGAGAAGGCCTTGGTGGCAGCACGCAAGGCGTACGAGGGCGATGGCGTGACCAGTAATGGCGAGCGTAGGGAAGCGATGGCACTGATGCGCCAGTTCGCTGATTTCGATGCCTTGATGGATGGGGAGGAATTCGAAGGCTGGGCGCAAGCCTTGTACCAGCCCATGCTGGAGGCGCCCTGGCGCTCGGTTGATGATGGAGAGGCGCGCTCATGACATCGCTCGAACGTCCACTGGCGTTGGCTTTTCCAATGCGTGGCAGCCAACTGATCGAAGCCAGCGCCGGCACCGGCAAGACATTCACCATCTCCGCGCTCTATCTGCGTTTGATACTTGGCCATGGTGGGGATATCAACGGCTTCGGGCGCGAACTGTTGCCCCCGCAGATCCTGGTAGTGACCTTCACCGATGCCGCAACCAAGGAGCTGCGCGAGCGCATTCGGATCCGTTTGGCCGAAGCCGCGCGGTTTTTCCGAAACGAAATAACGGCACCGGATGCACTCGTCGAGCAGTTGCGCGACGAATTCGAGCTGACGCAGTGGCCGGCCTGTGCCAGTCGACTGGATATCGCTGCCCAGTGGATGGATGAGGCCGCTGTTTCCACGATTCACAGTTGGTGCCAGCGCATGCTGCGCGAACACGCGTTCGACAGCGGCAGCCTGTTCACCCAGAGTCTGGAAACCGATCACAGCGAACTGCTGGGCGAGGTCGTGCGTGACTATTGGCGGCGGTTCTATTACCCGATGCATGGCGCTGCGCTGGATTGGGTACGCGCTCATCTTGGCGGGCCTGCGGCATTGCTTGGCCGGGTGCGGGGGTTGTTCGCACATGTGCAGGGAGATGTCTCGGGCGATGAGCCCGGCGAGTTGATCGAACGCTGCCTGGCCGAGCGTGAGCGAGCCTTGGTCGAACTCAAGGAACCTTGGCCGCAGTGGGCCACCCAGTTGCGTGAAATTTGCCTGCAGGCGGTGGCGGCCAAGGCGGTCGATGGTCGCAAGATGCAGGCACGCTACTTCGAACCCTGGTTTGAAAAGATCACTGCCTGGGCTACGGATCCAAACCAACACGACCTGGATATCGGTACCGGTTTTACCCGCTTGACCCCCGATGGCATGGCCGAGGCCTGGAAAGGTGAGGCGCCGGAGCACGCCGGCTTGCAGGCGATGGTCGAGTTGCCTGCGGCACTGGCGGCTCTGCCAACGCCTGAGAGCGCGGTTCTCAAGCATGCAGCGCAGTGGATCGGCGCGCGCTTCGAGGAAGAAAAACGCCGGCGTGCAGAGATGGGCTTCGACGACATGCTGGTGCGGCTGGATCGAGCCCTGCAGGGCGCCGGCGGCGAACAGTTGGCCGAGCTGATTCGTGAACAGTTTCCCGTAGCCCTGATCGATGAGTTTCAGGATACCGATCCGGTTCAGTACCGCATTTTCGAACGTATCTATCACATCGAGCGCAACGACCAGGAAACCGGCCTGTTCCTGATTGGTGACCCCAAGCAGGCGATCTACGCCTTTCGGGGTGCGGATATCCATACCTACCTGCAGGCACGTCGGGCGACCGAGGGCAGGCTGCATACGTTGGGTACCAACTTCCGCTCTACCAAGGCCATGGTCGGGGCCGTCAACCACATGTTCATGCAGGCCGAGCAGCGCGCGCAGGGGCGAGGTGCATTCCTGTTCCGACAAGGCGATGAAAACCCTGTGCCGTTTCTGGATGTGCGGGCGCAAGGGCGCAAGGAGTCGTTGATCGTGGAGGGGCAGGCCGTACCGGCCTTGACGCTCTGGCATCTGCCCAGCGATCAGCCTGTTTCCGGCGTCGCCTACCGCAAGGCGCTGGCCGGTGCCTGTGCAGCGGAAGTCGTGCGCCTGTTGAACGCGGGGCAAGCCGGGCACGCAGGCTTTCAGGTGGAGCAGCGCAGGGTCAGCGGTATTCTGCCGGCCGATATCGCCATTCTTGTGCGCGATGGCAAGGAGGCCCAGGCCGTGCGTGCCGAGCTGACCGACCGCGGGGTCCGCAGTGTGTACCTGTCGGACAAGGACTCGGTATTTGCCGCGCAGGAGGCCCACGATTTGCTGGCCTGGCTGAAGGCGTGCGCCGAGCCTGACTCGGAGCGGCAGCTGCGCGCCGCGTTGGCGAGCGTGACATTGAATCGCTCTTTGCACGAGTTGGAGCAGTTGAATCTGAGCGAGCTGGAGTGGGAAGCGCGAGTCATGCAGTTTCGTGGCTATCGACATATCTGGCGCACCCAGGGCGTGCTGCCGATGCTGCGCCGCCTGCTGCACGATTTCGACCTGCCATTGGCGCTGATCGGCCGTGACGATGGCGAGCGTATCCTGACCAACCTGCTGCACCTGTACGAACTGTTGCAGCAGGCGTCCAGCGAGCTGGACGGCGAGCAGGCGCTGATTCGTCATCTGAGCGAACAGCTGGCACTGTCCGGCAGCGCAGCGGAGGAGCATATCCTGCGCCTGGAAAGCGACGAGCAGTTGGTCAAGGTGGTGACCATCCACAAGTCCAAGGGGCTCGAGTATGCGTTGGTCTTCCTGCCTTTCATCTGCAGTTGCAAACCGGTCGACGGCAAGCGATTGCCATTGATCTACCACGACGCGACCCACCGCGCGCAATTGACGCTGAGCCCTACATCCGAACAGGTGGCGCTGGCGGATGACGAGCGTCTGGCCGAGGATTTGCGCCTGCTCTACGTGGCCTTGACCCGGGCACAGCACGGCTGCTGGCTCGGCATCGCCGACCTCAAGCGTGGCACGACCAAGGAGTCGGTGTTCCATCGCTCGGCCATCGGTTACCTGCTTGGCGGCGGGCAGCCGCTTGCCGATGCAAGCCAGCTTGCGAGTTGGTTGGAGGCGTCGAGTGCGGGGTGCGCAGATATCGTGAGTGTGCCAGTGCCGGAGGCGGACGATACCCGTTATGTACCGATGCGCAGCGACGCCGCGCTGCTCAAGGTGCGCCTGCCAAAGCGCAGTGCCCGGGAGAACTGGTGGATAGCGTCCTACAGCGCGTTGCGCATCAGCGACACGTTGGGCGCGGATGATGACCAGGCGCCCGACAGCGCTCTCGAGCAGAAACTGATGGACGATGAGCGCCTGGACGCGCAGGTGCCGCGCGAGGTGCCGGCCACCAGTGGCGACATTCACCGTTTTCCCCGTGGCCCCGGGCCAGGCACTTTTCTGCACGGCTTGCTGGAATGGGCAGGGCGCGAAGGTTTCGCCAGCGTTGCCGCGGCCCCGGAGCGGCTGGCCGACAACGTCGCGCGGCGTTGCAGTCGACGCGGCTGGAGCGGCTGGATCCCTACCCTCGACGACTGGTTACGGCGCTTCATCGACGAGCCATTGCAGCTTGGGTCCGAACGAGCCCCGGTACGCATGGCCGATCTCGACCAATACCAGATCGAAATGGAGTTCTGGTTCGCCAGCCACAAGGTCGACGTAAGTCGTCTCGATACCCTGGTGCGCCAGTACACGCATCCCGGCGTGCTTCGAATGCCAGCCGAAGGCGCCATGCTCAACGGCATGTTCAAGGGCTTCATCGACTTGTGCTTCGAGCATCAGGGGCAGTATTACGTTGCCGACTACAAATCCAACTGGCTGGGTCCGGATGATGCCGCCTATACCCACGCTGCGATGACCGAATCCATTCTGGCCAACCGCTACGACCTGCAATACGTGCTTTACCTGCTTGCCTTGCACCGCCAATTGAAGGCGCGGCTGCCGGGGTACGACTACGACGAACACGTGGGCGGTGCGGCGTTCGTGTTTCTGCGTGGCCTTGGGGCGCCCAGTCAGGGCGTTTACTTCACACGGCCACCCCGTGAGCTCATCGAGGAACTCGATGCGCTGTTCAAAGGCGGACGCCGTGATGTCCAGGCCGACCTGTTCGAGGAAAGTGCACCATGACCCGCTCGTTTGCCGATCTGCTGCCCACCCCGCTGGATGCACACAGCCTTGCTCAATTGCAGCCCCGCACACATACAGCCGACCTCTTGGCGCTGCTCGAGCGCTGGGTGGAGCGCGGTTGGTTGCGTGCGCTGGACAAAGCCTTCGTAGCGTTTCTTGCCGACCTCGACCCGCAGGGCGACCCTCTGGTACTGCTCGCTGCCGCCCTCGCCAGCCACCAGCTAGGGCACGGGCATGTCTGCCTGGATCTGGCGGCGACGCTGCAGGCGCCGGATTTTGCCTTGTCCCTGCCACCCGAAGGCGACTTGCAAGGGGGCGTGGCCCTGCTGCCATCGCAGCTGCTTCAAGGCCTGGGTGCCGAGGCCTGGCTGGCCAGCCTGGCCAACAGCCCCTTGGTGGGGAGCGCTGATGACCCGACAGGCAGCTCGCCTCTGGTGCTTTCGAGCCAGCGCCTGTACCTGCGTCGTTACTGGGCGTACGAGCGGCGCATCGGTGATGCGCTGCGTCAGAGGCTGGACGCGCGGGAGCCGGTACCGGAGGACCTTGCGCAACGTCTGACGCAATTGTTCGGGGCCACCGACGGGGCTCGGATCGACTGGCAGAAACTGGCTTGCGCGCTGGCCGTGCGGGGTGCTTTCAGTATCGTTACGGGCGGCCCGGGAACGGGCAAGACCACCACGGTGGTGCGCCTGCTGGCACTTCTGCAAGGGCCCGCGGTGGCGCAGGACAAACCCCTGCGTATTCGGCTGGCGGCACCGACCGGCAAGGCAGCGGCACGGCTGACCGAGTCGATCAGCTTGCAGGTCCAGAGCCTGCAGGTGGACGCTGCGATCAAGGCGCGTATTCCGACCGAAGTGACCACGGTTCATCGCCTGCTGGGTAGCCGTCCGGGCACGCGGCATTTTCGTCATGATGCAGCCAACCCTTTGCCGCTGGACGTACTGGTGGTGGACGAAGCCTCGATGATCGACCTCGAGATGATGGCCAACCTGCTCGATGCGCTGCCGCCCCATGCCCGGCTGGTGCTGCTGGGCGACAAGGACCAGTTGGCCTCGGTCGAGGCGGGTGCGGTGCTGGGCGACCTGTGCAGCCAGGCCGAGGCCGGCTACTACAGCCCGGCGACGCGCGCCTGGTTGGAGCAGGTCAGCGGCGAGGACCTGGCACGCAGCGGGCTGCTCGAAGGCAACGAGCATGACCACGCCCTGGCGCAGCAGGTGGTCATGCTGCGGCACTCGCGCCGATTCGGCGAGGACAGCGGCATTGGCCAGCTGGCAGCCAGGGTCAACCTGCAGGACGCCGACGGCGCCCGTGCCTTGCTGCAGGAGGGCCAATATCCCGATGTTCATTGGCTGCCTCTCAAGGGCGAGCACGATGTGGCGTTGCTGCGCCTGTTGCTGGACGGGCATGGTCGCAACCCCGACGGACCGCAAGGCTACCGGCGTTACCTGGAGCAGATCGACGCCGCCCGCCCGCCGGCCGACACGCGTCTGGAAGATGAAGCCTGGGCAACCTGGGCCCGTGGGTTGCTGAACGCTTTCGATGAGTTCCAGTTGCTGTGCGCCGTGCGCAAGGGGCCTTGGGGTGTGGAAAGCCTGAACGCCCGCGCGACCCAGGCCCTGACCCAAGCGCACCTCATCGAAGGTGGCCAACCCTGGTATGAGGGCAGGCCTGTATTGATGACACGCAACGACTATGGCCTGGGCTTGATGAACGGCGACATCGGCATTGCCCTGATGCTGCCCGAGGGTGGCGAGCGCGATCGAATGGTGCTGCGCGTGGCCTTTCCCCGCAACGACGGGCAGGGGGGCATCCGCTTCGTGCTGCCAAGTCGCTTGAATGACGTCGAGACGGTCTATGCAATGACGGTGCACAAATCTCAAGGGTCGGAGTTCGCGCACACGGCGCTGATCCTGCCCGACGCCTTGAATCCGGTGTTGACCAAGGAGCTGATCTACACCGGCATCACTCGCGCCAAGCACTGGTTTACCCTGGTTGAATCCCGTAAAGGTGTGTTCGAAGAGGCTGTGCGGCGCCGGGTGAAAAGGCTCAGCGGGCTGATGCTCGAATGGAAGTCGTGAGCGTGCGTGACGCGGCTTGCGCCGCTGCTACAGGGGCTCGGTGGTGCGCGAGTGTCCCATCAATAGCGCAGCGTTGCGGTCGGTGACGTTGCGGATGTAATCCCACAGCAGGATGATCCGTTTGAGCTTGCGCAGGTCCTCCCGGCAGTACATCCAGAACTGCCGAGTGATATCGACTTCCTCGGGCAGGACTTCCACCAGGCGTTCGTCCTGTGCGGCGAGGAAGCACGGCAGTATGACCAGCCCATGTCCCTGGAGCGCTGCGGTGTACTGGGCGATCACGCTGGTGCTGCGCAGCCCGGCGTTGACGTTGGGCAGCAGTTTGTTCAGGTACAGCAGCTCGGAGCTGAAGGCCAGGTCGTCGACGTAGCTGATGAACCGGTGCTCGCTGAGTTGGGCGCTGCTTTCGATGGGGGGATGACGATCCAGATAGGTCCGCGTGGCATACAGCTTGAGCCGATAGTCGCAGAGCTTGCAGCAGACGTAGGGACCATGCTCGGGACGCTCCAGGGCGATGACGATATCGGCTTCGCGCTTGGACAGGCTGATGAAGTGCGGCAGCGGCAGGATATCGACCGAGATGGCGGGGTAGGTGTCGACGAAATGGCTCAGCTGCGGCGTGATGAAGAAGCTGCCGAAGCCTTCGGTGCAGCCCATGCGGATATGCCCTGACAGCGCCACGCCGGACCCGGAAACCTGCTCGCAGGCCATGTGCAGGGTGCTTTCAATCGACTCGGCCGACGCGAGCAGGCGCTGCCCTTCGGCAGTGAGGACGAAGCCTGTGGTCCGCGACTTCTCGAACAGCAGGGTACCCAAGGCATTTTCAAGCGAGCCGATGCGCCGCGATACGGTGGTGTAGTCCACCCCCAGGCGTTTGGCCGCGATACTGGCCTTGCGGGTGCGGGCCACTTCGAGGAAGAACTTGAGATCGTCCCAGTTCAGGCTGCTAAGGTCTTTTTGCATGTTGGACCGGCTTTATTGTGAGTTCTTGTTAGATGTTTGCAGCATCTATACTCCATCGCAGAACCGTCTCGCCACAACAATAAATACGCGGAGGTCATCCATGAACGTGTCCGTTCAACCGAATGCCAGCAAGATCGACGATGTAAAACTGCTGATCGATGGGCAGTGGGTCGCCTCGACCACCCAGGAATGGCGCGACATCGTCAACCCGGCCACCCAACAAGTGCTGGCCCGGGTGCCCTTCGCCACGACCGACGAGGTCGATGCCGCAGTAGCCGCCGCGCAGCGTGCGTTCAAGACCTGGCGCCTGACGCCACTGGGTGCGCGCATGCGCATCATGCTCAAGCTGCAGGCATTGATCCGGGAACATTCCAAGCGCATTGCGCAGACCTTGAGTGCCGAGCAGGGCAAGACCATTGCCGATGCCGAGGGCGATATCTTCCGCGGCCTGGAAGTGGTCGAGCATGCCTGCTCCATCGGCAGCCTGCAGATGGGCGAGTTCGCCGAGAACGTCGCCGGTGGCGTCGATACCTACACATTGCGTCAGCCCATCGGTGTGTGCGCGGGGATCACGCCGTTCAACTTCCCGGCAATGATTCCGCTGTGGATGTTCCCCATGGCGATCGTCTGCGGCAACACCTTCGTGCTCAAGCCGTCGGAGCAGGATCCGCTGTCCACGGTGCAGCTGGTGGAGCTGGCATTGGAGGCGGGCGTGCCGCCGGGCGTATTGAACGTGGTGCACGGTGGCAAGGACGTCGTCGATGCGCTGTGCACCCATGCCGACATCAAGGCGGTGTCGTTCGTCGGTTCGACCGCTGTCGGCACTCATGTGTATGACCTGGCCGGCCGGCATGGCAAGCGTGTGCAGTCGATGATGGGCGCGAAGAACCACGCCGTGATATTGCCGGACGCCAACCGCGAGCAAACGCTCAACGCACTGGTCGGGGCCGCTTTCGGTGCGGCCGGGCAGCGTTGCATGGCTACCTCGGTTGCCGTACTGGTGGGCAAGTCGCGCGAGTGGATTCCCGATATGAAGGCGCTGGCGCAGAAGCTCAAGGTCAACGCTGGCAATGAACCGGGCACCGACGTCGGCCCGGTGATTTCCCGCCGTGCGCTGGAGCGTGTCACCGCCTTGATCGACAGTGGCGTCGAGGAAGGCGCGACGCTGGAACTCGATGGTCGCGGTGTGCAGGTGCCTGGCTACGAGCAGGGCAACTTCGTTGGCCCGACCTTGTTCAGCGGTGTCACCACGGACATGCAGATCTACACCCAGGAGATTTTCGGGCCGGTGCTGATCACCCTGGAGGTGGATACCCTCGATGAAGCCATCGCTTTGGTCAATGCCAACCCGTTCGGCAACGGCGTGGGTTTGTTCACCCAGAGCGGCGCTGCGGCGCGCAAGTTCCAGAGCGAGATCGACGTGGGCCAGGTAGGCATCAACATCCCGATTCCCGTACCGGTGCCGTCGTTCAGCTTCACCGGGTCACGCGGCTCCAAACTGGGTGACCTGGGGCCCTACGGCAAGCAGGTGGTGCAGTTCTATACGCAGACCAAGACGGTCACAGCGCGCTGGTTCGACGATGACAGCGTAAACGACGGCGTCAACACCACCATCAACTTGAAATAGGGCATTGCCATGAACATTGCTTTCATAGGCTTGGGCAACATGGGCGCGCCCATGGCGCGCAACCTGCTCAAGGCAGGCCACACGCTGCATGTGTTCGATCTGAACCAGGACGTACTGGCGGAATTGGCACAATTGGGTGGCCACGTCAGCGCCTCGCCGAAGGACGCCGCTACCCAGGGCGAACTGGTGATCACCATGCTGCCGGCAGCGGCGCACGTGCGTAGTGTCTACCTGGGTGAGGAGGGTGTGCTGGCTGGCATTCGCCCAGGCACTCCAGCGGTGGATTGCAGCACCATCGATCCGCAGACTGCGCGCGATATCGCTGCTGCAGCTTCCAGGCAGGGCGTTGATTTGGCCGATGCGCCTGTGTCGGGCGGCACCGGTGGCGCTCAGGCGGGTACCTTGACCTTCATGGTCGGTGCGTCGGCGCAATTGTTCGGCCAGCTGCAGCCGGTGCTGGCGCAGATGGGCCGCAACATCGTCCATTGTGGCGAGGTCGGCACCGGGCAGATCGCCAAGATCTGCAACAATCTGCTGCTGGGCATCTCCATGGTCGGCGTGTCGGAAGCCATGGCATTGGGCAATGCCTTGGGCATCGACACACAGGTGCTGGCGGGCATCATCAACAGCTCTACCGGGCGTTGCTGGAGTTCGGACACCTATAACCCCTGGCCAGGGGTCATCGAAACAGCGCCAGCGGCCCGCGGGTACAGTGGGGGTTTCGGCGCCGAGCTGATGTTGAAGGACTTGGGGCTGGCTACCGAAGCGGCCAAGCAGGCACGCCAGCCGGTGATTCTGGGCGCCGTGGCGCAGCAGCTGTATCAGGCAATGAGCTTGCGGGGAGAGGGGCAGCTGGATTTTTCTGCGATCGTGAAGGCGTATCAGCGTCCTGCTGAGTAACACGGTCACACAGCAAACGGGGGAGGGTACGCGGTGCAGCGGACGCGGCTTGCGCCGCTGCTACACGCGGATTTCCAAATGGGCGCAAGGGGACTAGACTCAGCTGATAGCTGAATCGATTCACCGCATGATCCATAACTCCAAGAAAGGGCCCCCCTCATGAAACTGCTTCCCCTCGCCTGTGCCATCTCCGCATTCACCCTCAGCTCCCACGCTCTGGCCTGGGACTTCGTGTTGCTGGACAGCGACAAGCCTGCGCAGAACCAGCGCATCACCAGCGAACAATTGGGCGTCAAGCTCGACAAGCCATTCTCCATCACGATGCGCACCCTGCACGGGGGTCGCCAGGAAGGTGTCAGCCTGATCGACATCGATAACGGCACCATGAAGCTGACGCTGGTGCCCACACGGGGCATGAACGTGCTTCACGCCCAGGTGGGCGATGCGCGCATGGGCTGGGATTCGCCCGTGAAAGAAGTGGTCAATCCGGCCTTTATCGAGCTCAATGGCCGGGGAGGCCTCGGCTGGCTGGAGGGCTTCAACGAACTGGTGACACGCTGTGGCTACGAATGGGTCGGCCATCCGGGCATGGACAACGGTGAGCTGCTGACCCTGCACGGTCGCGCTGCGAACATCCCGGCCAGCAAGGTCACGGTGCACATCGATGAAGCGCCGCCGTATGCGATTCATGTGCGTGGCGAGCTGCAGGAGCAGGCTTTCAAGAAGGTCGATTTCACCGCGCAGACCGAGCTGGTGACCGAGCCGGGGGCGTCCCATTTCGTGCTCAACGACACCCTGACCAACAACGGCGACTACCCTAAGGAATACCAGGCGCTGTACCACAGCAACTTCAGCACGCCGTTCCTGGAAGAGGGCGCGCGTTTTGCGGCGGCGGTGAAGCAGGTGTCGCCTTTCAACGACAAGGCCAAGGCTGATCTGGGCGATTGGCAGACCTATCGCTCACCTACCAAGGACTACGACGAGACCGTGTACAACGTGGTGCCCTATGGCGATGCCAAGGGCGACACCCTGACCGTGCTGCACAACAAGGCCGGCAGCCTGGGCGTGGCGGTGGGTTTCAACGTCCAGCAGTTGCCGGTGTTTTCGTTGTGGAAGAACACCGATACGCAAGGCCAGGGCTATGTGACCGGGCTGGAGCCGGGCACCAGCTTTTCCTATAACCGCCGTTACCAACGGCCTTTGAATCTGGTCCCGACCATCGAGCCCAAACAGCAGAAGCACTTCAGCATCAGTTACAGCCTGCTGGCGGACAAGCCAGCCGTGGACAAGGCGCTGAAAACCATCCAGGCGATTCAAGGCGAGCGCCAGACCGAAGTGCGGCAGACGCCGCTGGTGGACCTGACCAAGGAGTAGCAACAGCGTTGGCGGCAACCGCACAGCCTTGCTCCGCGACGGTAGGGCCAGGGCGAGTTGCTGCCGACGACTACGCAACAATGGCTATTCATTCGTGACTCTCAAGCAAGAGAGATTTGCGCGCCGCCTGCTTACTCCTCACTGACAAGGCCTCTAGACTGCGCCCATCGACATTTCTCGCACAGTCAACGAGGCCACATTCATGAAAAAGATTCTCCTGCTCAACGGCGGCAAGCAGTTCGCCCACTCCGACGGTCGCTACAACCAGACCCTGCATGACGCCGCCGTGGCCTACCTGGACCGCGCCGGCTTCGACGTGAAGCAGACCTTCATCGACGGTGGCTACGACATTGCCGAGGAAGTGCAGAAATACCTCTGGGCCGACGTGGTCATCTACCAGATGCCGGGCTGGTGGATGGGGGCGCCGTGGATCGTGAAAAAATACATCGACGAGGTGTTCACCGAAGGCCATGGCAGCTTGTATGCCAATGACGGCCGGACCCGTTCCGATGCATCGCAGCGATATGGCAGCGGTGGCTTGCTCAAGGGCAAGCAGTACATGATTTCAGCCACCTGGAACGCGCCGCAGCAAGCGTTCGACGATCCGGCCGACTTCTTCGAGGGCAAAGGCGTGGACGCGGTGTACTTCCCGTTCCACAAGGCCAACGAATTTCTCGACATGACCGCTTTGCCGACCTTCCTCAGCGTCGACGTGATGAAGATGCCGAACATCGACAACGATGTCGCGCGGTATCAGGCGCACCTGTCCAAGGTGCTGGGCTGACGGCACGCTCGCCAGGGGCGGGGATTGGTGTATGTTTCGCAGGTCCTGGTAGATCCGATGAGGCCTGCGTTGAAATCTCGATCCGATGAGCTGCAAGTCTTCGTCGCCGTCATTCAGAGCGGCTCCATTTCTGCCGCCGCCGAGCAGTTCGGTCAGACCCCTTCGGCGGTCAGCCGCACCTTGTCCAAGCTCGAGGCCAAGCTGGACACCACCTTGATCAACCGCACCACGCGGCGCATGGATCTGACCGAAGAGGGGCGGTTTTTCTTCGAGCAGGCCAAGGACATCCTGGCGCGCATGGACGAGTTGGAAGAGCGCTTGTCGCTGCGTCACCAGACGCCGGCCGGGCGCTTGCGCATCAATGCCGCGTCACCGTTCATGCTGCACGCGATCGTGCCGTACGTGGCGGAGTTTCGTCAGCGCTACCCGGACATTGTGCTGGAGCTCAACAGCAACGATCTGATCATCGATCTGATCGAGCACAGCACCGATGTCGCCATCCGTATCGGGGTGTTGGCCGACTCTACCCTGCACGCACGGTCGCTGGGTTGCAGCCCGCTGAACATCCTCGCCAGCCCCGCCTACCTCGAGCGTCACGGCGTGCCGGAAACGGTCGAGGCCTTGAGTCAGCATGTGCTGCTGGGCTTTACCCAGACCGAAACGCTCAATCACTGGCCGTTGCGCCATGCCGAGGGCGATCGACTGCAGATCCAGCCACGCATGGCGGCGTCCAGTGGCGAAACGTTGCGGCAACTGGCGCTGGAAGGGCAAGGGATCGTCTGCCTGTCGCATTTCATGACCCACGAAGACATCCGCCAGGGGCGCTTGCAGGTGGTGCTTGCCGATGCCAACAGCGGTTACCGTCAGCCGATCAATGCGGTGTACTACCGCAACTCACAGCTGGCATTGCGGATTCAGTGCTTTCTGGACTTCATTCAAGACAAGTTGGCGGCCTACGCCTGTTGAAGCAGCGGCGGGTGGATTGCGCCGCTTTCGATACGCCGCTTACCATGACGTCTGATCGCCATTCCCGGGACTCATCATGAAGCGCATCGCATTGCTCGCAGCCCTCGTCACTCTGGCCAGTTGTTCCAGCAAGGGGCCTGACGACGGCAGCCTTGGCAACGAACAGGCGCAGGACATGTTCAAGGAGGCAATGTCGCAGCCACCCGTGCCGCAGAGTGTGCTGCGCAACGGTGATCGCCTGAGCTTCATGTTGCTGCAGCCCAAGACCGACACCTCACCGTTCGGCTTTTTGCTGCAAGTCGACGCGGCGTGCTCCAGCCCCAGCGCCAGCCTGATCTATCTGGACGGGGTGAAACGCATCTATTTCGCCAGCCCCGATGGCAAGTATGCCCCGGCCCGCCCAATCCCGGCTGCGCAGGTAGCGGTTTTGAATGCCAATCCCGCCTTCCAGCGCGCCTGCGCCGCCACTCCCCAGCCCGATTGGCGGGTGCTCTTGGGCAAAGGCGATGAGCAATGGGTGCTGATCGACCGCAACAGTCTGGCTACCGTCGACGGGCAGTTGCAGTTCTGGGCGGCCTACGACTCGCCGACCATCGGCCACGATCAGCCGCACAACGCGCCCTATGCACAGAAACGCGAGCGCTATGCCCTGGACTGCACCGCGCAGACGTTCAGCCTGCTGGCCGGGTATGACCTGGACGAGCACAACACGGTGACCGATGGTGGGGTGTTCTTCGAGCCCAAGACTTACAAGGTGAAGGACAGCGACCCGGATTATCGAAGGGTGTTCGATGCTGCCTGCGGCAAGCCCGAAGGCCTGGCTGGGTTGCCAGCGTTCAAGCCGCGGACCAAGGCCCCGTTGGTGCTGGCTACCCCACGGGTGCAGGCGCCGGCGTTGTCGGCGGTCAAGCAGCTGAACCTGCCGAAACCGGCAAAGGTGCTGAAACGGGTGGTTGAAACCGGTACGGCCCATCTCAAGGGGCAGGGTGCGCCGTTCACCGAGGAAAAATCGTTCAGCCAGGACAAGGCGTCGGGGCTGCTCTCGGTGCGCACCAAAGGCAGCAATTTCGAGGGGCAGGCGGTGAGCTTTCGAGGCTTGGTCGCGTTGGCCCAGCAAACCGTGTACAGCGGCGAAGCGCCGATGGTGGACAACGTCGGTTTGAATGCCATTGCGTTCAGTGGGGATTGGAAGAACATGCCGGTGGGTGCGCAACTGGGCTATGTGACCGACGGCAAGATGAGCAACAGCGTGGTCGGCGAGTACGGCAAGCCGCGGCAGGCGTTCGACTGCCGTGTCGAGCAACAGTTGCCCGCGACCCAGGTCAATGGCCGCTTGAGCGGTCAGGCGAAGAAGCTGCGCTGTGCGCACCTGGAAGACAACCTCAAGCGGGTAGAGACGCTGTATTACCTGGAGGATTACGGGTATTTCTTCCGCGCGGGTGTGGACCCGAACGCGTTCTTTCACGAGGAGCGGGTGTTGAAGGAGGTGGAGTGAGCGAGTTGGATCGTGTCGCGGCCTGACGCGGCTTGCGCCGCTGCTACAGGGGATCGGTTTCTGTAGCAGCGGCGTGAGCCGCGTCAGGACTTGAGCGTGCTTCCTTAGACGCGGAAATGGCTGACCATCATCTGCAACTGATTGCCCAGACGCGCCAACTCGACGCTTGAGGCAGCCGTTTCTTCACTGGCGGCGGCCGTCTGCTCCGATACATCGCGCACGTTGATGATGCTGCGGCTGATTTCCTCGGCAACCGAGCTTTGCTGTTCGGCCGCAGCTGCAATCTGCTGGTTCATCGCCTGGATGCTGGACACCGTGCGGGTGATGTTCGCAAGCGACGTGCCGGCGCGGCGTGTCAGCTCGACACTGCTGTCGGTCAGGCCACGGCTGCTCAACATCACGCTGGCCACCTGTTGCGTGCCCATCTGCAGACCGGCCACCAGACCTTCGATTTCCTCGGTGGATTTCTGCGTGCGCTGCGCCAGCCCGCGAACCTCATCGGCCACCACGGCAAAGCCACGCCCGGCCTCGCCTGCGCGGGCCGCCTCGATGGCTGCGTTGAGGGCCAGCAGGTTGGTCTGCTCGGCGACTGCCTTGATCACGTCCATGACACTGCCGATCTTGTCGCTTTCCTTCTGCAGGGCGTTCATCGCTTCGGTGGAGCGGCGGACTTCGTCGGCCAGTTTCTCGATCTGCGCGATGGCTTCGCCCACCACCTTGTCGCCTTCACGCGCTTCGTCGTCAGCAGTGGTGGCGGCTACCGAGGCCTGTTCGGCGTTGCGCGCCACTTCCTGAACGGTCGCGGTCATCTCGTGCATGGCAGTGGCGACCTGATCGGTCTCGACCTTTTGATTGTTGACCCCGGCGCTGGTCTGCTCGGTAACGGCGGACAATTCTTCGGCAGCGCTGGCGATCTGGGTGACGCTGTCGCGGATGCCGCCGATCAGCTCGCGCAGGGTTGCGCCCATGCGCTGGATGCCTTGTTGCAGCACGCCCAGCTCATCCTTGCGGGTGACTTGCAGGTTCTGACTCAGGTCGCCGCCGGCAATGCGCTCGACAACTTCAAGTGTCTGCTGCAGCGGGCGGGTGATCTGGCGGGTAATGATCCACGCGGCAAGGATCCCGAAGATCAGGGCCAGCAGTGCGGCGCCGATCTGATAGCTGCGCGCTTCGGCGCTTTCGGCATCGCGCCGCTGGATCTGGATCTTGTACAACTCGTCGCTCAGGCGAACGATTTCGGCGCCTTCTACGGTCATCTCGGCACGCGCCGTAGCGATGTCGGCGATTGCTGCCTTGAAGCCGGCGACTGCAGTGCGGTAATTGCCCAGCGCGGCGTTGAGTTGCTGGAAGCGAGACTGCTCGGTGGGCAGGCGGGCGGACAGCTGCTGCAGCTCGGCCACGGCGCGGTCCATCTGGGCGAAGGCGGCCTGTTCGGATTTTTCATTGACGTTGCTGGTATAGGCGAGCACGTCGTAGCGCGTCTGCTGGATCAGTTCACGGACGCGGGTAATGGCCTGGAATTCGTCGAAGCGCAGGCCACCGTCGGGCACTGCAAGCACCGCCTGATTGATCTGGTTGACCAGCTCGGTGGCAGCCGTCGCCGTGGCGGTCATGTTCTGCCGCGCGACATTGCTGGCCTTGTAGCCGTCGCGCATCTGGTTCAGCGACTTCCGGTACGCGCCGATCTGCTCGGACTGGGCCTTGAGGCGTTGCAGGTTCTCGGGGCTCTTGAAACCGTCGATCAGTTTCTTCTGCTGGGCCTCGAAGGCGTCCAGTTGGGTCTGCACGGTTTGCGCAGACGCATCATCGCCGTTGGCCAGCATGTATTGCAGGCGCACGATGCGCAGCTTGGTCAGGCTGTTGTTCAGTTCGGAAATGTCGCTCATCCAGTTGCTGCGCTGGATCAAGCTGCTCAAGCTGGTCCAGCCGGTCAGCGCCAACAGCGCGGTCAATACCAGCACCAGGCCAAAGCCCAGTGCGAGTTTTCGGGTAACGCTGATATTGCCGAACCAGCCGTTCATAGATGTGCTCCTGACAGTAAAGGGTCAGACCTGGACGACCGTCGTTGTGGTTATGGGTGGTCGCCATGAAAAGGTCTTCTTGATCCCCCCGTATCGGCACCTTGGCGCAGAGCTGAAACAAAAAATCGGATCACCGAGGCAAAAAAAACGGCGCGATCGAGATCGCGCCGTCTGGCTGTTGCGGCCGTTGCATCAAGCGATCGGCTGCGAACTCCACTCACCGTTCACCAGGCGTTGCAGGCCCAGCGGGTTGGCATTGCGCAGCGCTTCGGGCAGCAGCGCGTCCGGGTAGTTCTGGTAGCAGACCGGACGCAGGAAGCGGTCGATCGCCAGGGTCCCGACAGAGGTGCCGCGCGCATCCGAGGTGGCTGGGTAAGGGCCGCCGTGGACCATGGCGTCAGACACCTCCACACCAGTCGGGTAGCCGTTGACCAGAATGCGGCCGACTTTCTGTTCCAGCACCGGCACCAGCCATTGGTACTTGACCAGGTCGGTGGCCGGTTCGCCGATCAGGGTAGCGGTCAGCTGTCCGCGCAGCGATTGCAGTGCGGTTTTGAGCTCGGCATCGTCGGCGACTTCGATCACCACGGTGGCCGGGCCGAACACTTCTTCCTGCAGCAGTTCATCGCCATTGAGCAGCAGACTTACATCAGCCTTGAACAGCTGCGCCTGAGCCTGTTGGCCTTCCTGTGGGTTGCCAGCCAGGTGCGTGATGCCTTCATGGGCCAGCAGGTGTTCGACGCCTTTGCTGTAGCTGCGCAGGCCACCGGCATTGAGCATGGTTTGCGGCGCCTGGGCAGCCATTTGCGTTTGCAGCTGCTCGAGGAAACCGCTGAAGGCCGGCGAGCGAACGCCGATCACCAGGCCCGGGTTGGTGCAGAACTGGCCACCGCCCATCACCACGGACGCCGCCAGTTCCTTGGCCACGGTTTCGCCACGGGTGGCCAAGGCATCAGGCAGCAGGACGACCGGGTTGATGCTGGACATTTCAGCGAACACCGGGATCGGCTGGGCGCGTTCGGCGGCCATTTTGCACAGCGCGTTACCGCCGTTCAGCGAGCCGGTGAAGCCGACTGCTTGAATGGCCGGATGCTTGACGAGCGGCTCGCCGACGCCAGCACCGAAGATCATGTTGAACACGCCCTTGGGCATGCCGGTCTTTTCTGCGGCGCGGATGATGGCGGTGCCGACCAGGTCGGCTGTCGCCATGTGACCGCTGTGGGCCTTGAATACAACCGGGCAACCCGAGGCCAGCGCGGCGGCGGTGTCGCCACCGGCAGTGGAGAACGCCAGAGGGAAGTTGCTGGCGCCGAACACGGCAACCGGGCCGACGCCGATGCGGTACTGACGCAGGTCTACGCGCGGCAGCGGCTTGCGGTCGGGCAGGGCGAGGTCGATCCGGGCACCGAGGAAGTCGCCACGACGCAGCACTTTGGCGAACAGGCGCATCTGGCCGCTGGTGCGACCGCGTTCGCCTTGGATGCGGCCGGCAGGCAGAGCGGTTTCCTGGCAGACGACTGCCACGAAATCATCACCCAGGGCATCGAGTTCGTCAGCGATGGCATCGAGGAATTCAGCGCGGCGAGCGGGGCTCAGCTGGCGATATTCCAGGAAAGCGTCGTCGGCGGCCTGGCAGGCGGCGTCGACTTCGGCATCGGTGGCCTGGTAGAAGCTATAAGGAAGCGCCTCGCCGGTGGTGGCGTCGACACTCTTGAGTTTGGGCTCGCCACTGGCGCTGCGGTTGCCGCCGATGAAGTTGTGACCGAGGATGTTAGGCATTGTTGTCTCCGTGTCCTGTGGGCGGGTTGTTAACAGACATCATACAACTTGAGCATATACCGGGCAAGTTGCCCCCCGGATCACCCACTGTAGCCGTCTCGGCCGCAGATGTGGTGAATCAGGCAGACCGCGGTAAGCCCGGACGCGGCTTGCACCGCTGCTACAAAGGCCTGTCGCGATCGATTCGCAACCCTGTAGCAGCGGCGCAAGCCGCGTCGGCGGTTGATGCGGTGAATCAGGCTGAACACGGTGAGCCACATCGGCATTCGCGCCGAAAGAAAGCAAATAGCCAGCACGCAAGGTAGCGGCGAACAGGGCCTTAGAGGTAAGGTGGGCAATGATGCATCAATGGCGATGACGCGCGTCGCCCCAGGAAGAGAACGAGAGGACATGCCGCCCATTCCCCTGCTGATCTGCGATGACTCGAACATGGCCCGCAAGCAGCTGCTGCGCGCCCTGCCGGCGGATTGGGATACCACTATCACTCAAGCGGTGAACGGCCGCCAGGCGCTCGAGGCCATCCGTGAGGGCAAGGGTGATGTCATGTTGCTCGACCTGACCATGCCCGACATGGACGGCTACCAGGTCCTGGCAGCACTGCGTGAGCACGGTTTGCGCTGCAAGGTCATCGTCGTCTCCGGCGACGTGCAGGATCAGGCCCTGCGCCGGGTGCGGGAACTCGGTGCGCTGGCCTTCATCAAGAAGCCGGCCGAGCCCGACGAGTTGCGCAGAGTCCTGCTCCAGGCCGGTCTGCTGGAAAAGACCACCGGCGGCCCCTTGCGCGGCGGCAGCGACAGCACCATCCACATCGGCTTCATCGACGCCCTGCGCGAGGCCATCAACGTTGCCATGGGCCAGGCTGCTGCCATGCTGGCCAAGGTGCTCGGCGTGTTCATCCACTTGCCCGTACCCAACGTCAACCTGCTCGAAGCCAGCGAGTTGCACATGGTCCTGGCCGACGTGCAGAGTGCACAGCCGATCACGGCAATCTGCCAAGGCTTCATCGGCGGCGGCATCGCCGGTGAAGCGATGCTGATCTTCCACGACTGCGACATCGCCGACCTGGCTCGACTGATGAACCGCAGCGCGCTGGACTACTCCGACCAGGAAATGCTTCTGGACCTCTCGTCGGTCATCATCGGCGCCTGCCTCAGCGGCCTGGCCCAGCAGTTGGACGTGATGTTCTCCCAGAGCCATCCGCACCTCCTCGGCGACCACGGCGCGATCGACGACCTGATCGAAGTTGGCAGACACCGCTGGAAAAAGACCCTGACTGTCGAAATCAGTTACGCGCTGGAAGGCCACTGCATTCATTTCGACTTGCTGTTGCTGTTCACCGAAGACTCGGTGCAATTGCTGCGCGACAAGCTCGACTACCTGATGAACTGAGCCATGAACAGACCTATCGAACTGGACGAATTTCACTGGCTGCTGGCGATCACGCAGAGCATCGACGTTGGCGTGGTGGTGCTCGACAGCGACTACCAAGTGCAGGTTTGGAACACCTTCATGGAAAACCGCTCCGGCGTGCAACCCAGGGACGCCATCGGCCAGGCCTTCTTCAGCCTGTTCCCGGAGATCGACCGCGAGTGGTTTCGCAAGAAGGTCAGCAGCGTGGTCACCCTCGGCACGCCGGCCTTCACCATCTGGGAACAACGCCCGTACCTGGTGCGCTTCAAGAACTATCAGCCGATCACCGGGCACGAAGCGTTCATGTACCAGAACACCACCATCCTGCCGTTGCGCTCCACCAACAGCGAGATCAATCACATCTGCGTGGTCATCTACGATGTAACCGACGTGGCCACCAACCGCCGTCAGTTGCAGGCGTCGAACCTGCAACTGCAGAAGCTTTCCAGTACCGATCGCCTGACCGGGTTGTACAACCGTGGTCACTGGGAGGAAGCACTCAAGGTCGAGTACGCACGACACGGGCGCTATGGCCACGCGACCTCGTTGATCATGTTCGACATCGACCACTTCAAACGGGTCAACGACACCTATGGCCACCAAGTGGGCGACCAGGTCATCCAGCGCGTGGCGCAGGTGCTGCGCGCGATGGTGCGTGACTCGGACATCGCCGGACGCTACGGCGGCGAAGAGTTCGCCGTGCTGCTGCCGGACACTGACAAGGCGGGCGGTGCCATATTGGCTGATCGCCTGCGGCTGGCTGTCGAAGCCGAAGTGGTGGAGCACGAAAGCGGCGCGGTGCGGTTCACCATCAGCCTGGGCGTCGCCGACCTGGGCTACCCCAGCAACGAGCACCAGCAACTGATCGAATGGGCCGACCAGGCGCTGTATGCCTCGAAGCGCGGCGGCCGCAATCGCGTAAGCGTCTACGAGCGGCCCTGACGGCGCCGGTCAGTCCTTGGTGGCATGCGCCCAGCGATAGTCCAAGCGTGGCGCGCGGACCTTGATCCGGCGCTGGGCCTTGCTGAAAAACGGCTCGTGCACCGGCTCCGGATCTTTCAGGAATACCGTCAGCACCGCACTCAACGCGTACAGGCCGGTAAACGCCCACACCACACCTTCCAGGCCGAAGCTTTCGTTGAAGATCGCCACCACCGCAGGCCCCACCCAGGTGGAAGCACCCGCGCCCAGGCTCAGCACCGACAGCGCCGCTGCCTTGTTGTGGGGCGCCAGTGCCGGTGCCAGTGCCGACAGCGGCACGAAGCACGCGAGCGTCAGGCCATAGAGCGCGCCGAACACCGAGGCCAGCAGGAAGTTATCCGGGAAGGCTTGCGGCATGAAGAAGAACAGTGGCGTGGTGATCGTGCTGCCCACCGCACCCAGCCAGAGGATGGTATTGCGGTAGCCGATGCGCGTGCTGATGACGCTGGAACCCATGTTGCCGATGATGTTGAACACGAAGACGATGGTCAGCAGTTGCAGCCATTGCTCCAGGGTGAAACCCACCGTGTCCATGAAGAACCCCGGCAGCACCACGAGAAAGCCGAACATCGACGAGGTATTGATGATGCGCACCACACCGGCGAGCGTGACCTTGGGGTGCGACCACATGATGGTGACATTCTTGGCCATCGACACCAGCGGCTTTTCACCTTCGGGGGCCAGGCGCCGCATGCCATGCGCCTCACGCATGCCGACCAGACCGATCACGCCGCCAACCACCACCAGCGCGAACGACAGCCAGAACGTCTGCAGCGCACCGATCAATGGAATGCTCACGCTCGCCACCAATGAACCCAGGGTCGGCAGACCGGCTGCATAGGCCACCCAGAACCAGCCCACGGCCAGGCCCATCTTGCGCGACGGCGTCGCCGCGGCTATCCACACCAGAAATCCGTAGGCGAACAGCGGATAGCCAAAGCCGCGCAGGCCATAGGTCAGCAAGATCATCTGGTAGCTCAGGGTTTCCAGGCCGTAGATCAGGAACAGCACTTCGAACACGCTCCAGATCAACAGCCCGAGCATCATCACCCGTTTCGGGCCCCAGATATTGGACAGGGCACCGGCCAGCCATGACGAGATACCCACGGTGACGCCATACAGCGTGAACACCATGGCGATTTCACCGTCGGGCATGCCGCGGTCGCTGAGAAAAGGGGAGAGGTAGCCGAGTTCGACACCGTCGCCGATCATGAAGATCAGCAGGCCGACGAAGCCCCAGAACAGGGGATAGGGAATGCCGATCTTGTCGCACAGGCGAGAGAGGGGGGTGTTCGGAGTGGATTGATTGCTCAATGGTCCGTTCCTTGTGTGCAGCACGGCGCTTGGGCGCGCCGAATGAATGGCCTCGATGAGGTTGAAAGGCAGGCTCGGTCAGGAGCAGGAGAACGCCACGAAGGGATGGCACAAACGGCGGGGGCGGGCACATGAGGATCGCCGATGTACGGCGTGCATGGGCCCTTTGATCTGCTTTATTCGAGATTTTCGCGCCGTTTGCCCATTTGTTATCGCATCTGAAACGATTCAGCGCAACCGCTTGGACTGGCTTTGCCTGCGACAAAGTGCCCGGTGGTAATGGCCGCAGGCCACGTCTCATGGCGGCTAAGGTGTTGCAAAAAATGACTGAAAAAAAATACCAGAATCAGCCCGGGTCATGCCTTCGTCTCAGCATGTGAGAGCATGGCCGCATCCCTGCCAGAGGGGTTGCCGTTGGCCGTGCCGGAGCGTAAACCTTGGGTATCGACATTGGCAGGAAGTCCCATGTACCCGCTCATTTCCCACGTCGACAGCGACGCCTCACTGCCTGACAGCGCCGATGTAGTGATCATCGGTGGCGGCATCGTTGGTGTGTGCACAGCGTTCTTTCTGGCCGAGCGTGGCGTGTCGGTGGTACTGGTGGAAAAAAGCGGCATCGCCCACGAGCAGTCGTCGCGCAACTGGGGCTGGGTGCGCACCATGGGCCGCGATGTGGCCGAGGTGCCGTTGGCGATTGCCAGTCTGAAACTGTGGGGCGGCTGGGCCGCCAAGCTGCGCCACGACACCGGCTTCACCCGCTCAGGCATTCTCTACGCCTGCGAGTCCGCCGCGGAGCTGGCGGCCAAGGTGACCTGGCTGGATCAGGCGAAACCGCTGGGCATCGAGGCGCGGCTGCTCGACACCACGCAGATTCAAGCTCGCCTGCAAGCGAAGGTGCCAGCTTCTTGGACCGGCGCGCTGTTCACTGAAAGCGACGGTCGCGCCGAGCCGGACATCGCCACCGCGGCCATTGCCGAAGGCGCCCGAGCACGGGGCGCGAAGCTGTTCGTGCGCTGCGCCGCGCGCAGTGTCGAAACCTCGGGCGGCAAGATCAGCTCCGTAGTTACCGAGCTGGGCGAAATCAAATGCAACAGCGTGGTGCTGGCGGCCGGTGCCTGGTCGAGCCTGTTCTGCGGCAACCTGGGTATCCGCCTGCCGCAACTGCGCGTGCTGGGTTCGGTGATGCGCACGGCGCCGTTACCGGGCGGGCCGGAATGCGCGGTGGCGACCGAAAAAGTCTCGTTCAGAAAGCGTGCCGACGGCGGCTACACCGTCGCCCTGCGCAACGCCAACGTCGCGGCGTTGGTACCGGACAGCTTTCGCTACCTGCCCGACTTCCTGCCCATGGTCAGGGCTCATCACCATGAATACCGCCTGCGCTTGACCCGCCAGAGCTGGCAGGAGCTCAACACGCCCCGGCGTTGGAGCAATGCCCAGGCTTCACCGTTCGAGACACAGCGCCTGTATGACCCCAAGCCGGTGGATGCCTACCTCGACCAGGCACTGGGCATGCTAGCCGCGCAGTTTCCGATCTTCGCCCAGGCCAGGATCGAGCAGCGCTGGGCCGGATTGATCGATGTCACGCCCGATATCGTGCCGGTAATGGACCAGGTGCAGAGCCTGCCCGGTTTCTACCTGGCCACCGGCTTCTCCGGGCACGGTTTCGGCATCGGTCCGGGCGCTGGGCATTTGATGGCGGACTTGATTACCGGCAGCGCGCCTTTGGTCGATCCCGCGCCGTTTCGTTTCGCTCGGTTCGCCCGATGACATTCTCATATTCAAGCCCTGAGCCGTTGCGCGATGCGGTCCGCTTCCTGACGCATGGCGTGCACCAGCCGCTGCTGATAAAGCGGAGTCATCCGTGCACTCGGCAGGGCGCAGCTCAGCGCGCCCACGGGGGCCGCGTCGGCGTCCAGTATCGGCACTGCCACGCCGGTGTGCAGCGGCAGTACGCGATCGGCCAGTCCGCACGCGTAACCCTGTTGGCGCACCTGTTTGAAGGTCGAACGCAGCGCGCTGTCGCTGATGGCGTATTCACGCAGCAGGCGCGGTGCGTTGTGTTCCAGAATCTGCGCGCGTGCCGCTGTGGGCAGGTGGCTGAGCAATGCCAGCGAGCCTTGGCCGACGCCGCTGAGCACGCGCGCGCCCACGCAATCGGCAAAGCTCTGGGTAGGGTTGGCGCCCTCGTGCAGTTCCAGGCACAGGGCGTAGTAGCCGTCCTGGACGAACAGAAAGAAGCTGTCCTGAAAGGTTTCGCACAGGCGCAGCAGGGCCGGGCGGGCGAGCTCGCGCACGCCACCGGTGTTGCCGGCCTGGGCCCCCAGGCTGAGCAACTGGTAACCGAGGAAGTAAGGCCCGCGCAGCCGTGGCAGGCGCACGAAGCCGTAGGATTTCATCGCCTTGAGCAGCCGATACAGGGTCGCGCGGCTAAGCTGGGTATCGGCGCTGAGTTCTTCGATGGTCGCGCCCGGCTCGCCGCGTGCGGCAATCGCCTGAAGAATGTCGAAGGAGCGATCCAGCGTCTGTGTACCCTGAGTGCTGCAGTGCGGCAGGCGGGTGGCCGATGAGTCGGATGGGGGCATGGGTACCTCTCCCTGGAAGCGACGATGGCCGAACCCGCACCAAGCAAAAGGCCAGGTCTGGCAGGCACGGCAAGTGCAGTGCAATATCCGGGCCCTCACAGCCCTTCTTACCACGATCCATAGGGATGACAGCAACCGATGCCTGGACCTCGCGTAGTACCTGTACAGGGCGATGAACACCTGCCGGACCGAGTCGATGTGGTGGTGATCGGCGGAGGCATCGTCGGTGCATCCACAGCCTTGGAGTTGGCCGAACGCGGCTTGAAAGTAGCCTTGTGCGAAAAAGGCGGCATCGGCCACGAACAGTCGAGCCGCAATTGGGGCTGGGTACGCATCTCGCGCCGTGATCCGCGCGAGTTGCCCTTGATGGCCCATGCGCTGAGCATCTGGAACGACCTGGCCGCGCGCATTGGCAAGGACGTCGGCTACACCCGCTCCGGCATTCTTTTTACTTGCGCGGATGATCAAAGCTACGCCGAACACGAGCGCTGGAAGGCCAACCTGGACGAGTACCCGGTGCGCGCGCGGATGGTCTCGGGCACCGACCTGGCCGCAGTGCTACCCGGTGCCGAACGTCTGCGCATCAAAGGCGCGCTGTACACCCCCGACGACGGTCGCGCCGAGCCGCAGCAGGCCGCTCCGGCGATTGCCGAAGCGGCCCGGGCCAGGGGCGCGGTGATCCTTACCGAATGCGCGGTGCGCGGCATCGAGCGCGCGGCGGGCCGGGTCAGTGGCGTCATCACCGAGCGTGGCCCGATCGCCTGCACGTCCGTGGTGCTTGCCGGCGGCGCCTGGTCGAGCCTGTTCTGCTCGCCATTGAAGGTGCACCTGCCCCAGCTCAAGGTACTCAATTCCGTGATCCGTACCACGCCGCTGCAGGGCGGTCCGGAAGCAGCCATCTGGGCGATGGATTTTGCCGTGCGCAAACGCCAGGACGGCGGCTACACGGTTGCCTCCGGCCACGAGAACATCGCCGACATCGTCCCCGACTCGTTGCGCTACGCACGGCAGTTCTGGCCTGCTCTGCAGCAGGAGCACAAGTCCCTGTCGTTTCGCCTGGGCCAGCGTTTCTTCCAGGAAGCGGTGTTGCCCAAGCGCTGGGCGCTGGACGAAGCCAGCCCCTTCGAGTACCGCCGCGTGCTCGACCCGGTGCCCTCGATCCGCCAATCCAACCGCGCCCTGGCCAGCCTGACCCGCGCCTTTCCGGTGTTCGCCAACGTACGGGTCGCGCAGCGCTGGGGCGGCATGATCGATGTCACGCCCGATGCCGTGCCGGTGATCTCGGCCGTGGATGGCGTACCTGGCTTTTTCATCGCCACCGGATTCTCCGGTCATGGCTTTGGCATCGGTCCGGCGGCCGGGCGGCTGATGGCCAACCTGATCAGCGGCGAAACCCCGATCGTCGACCCGCAAGCGTTCCGTCTCTCGCGCTTTACCGACGGCTCCAACCCACGGCCCATTTCCGGATTCTAGAACCACCCGCTCACCCGGCAATACCCCTTCAGAAGCTCGTCCGAACGAGCCCGGGTCCAGCGTCCCTGACGCTTTCCAGCGCCTGCCACCTGCCATTTCTTCCTCACAGTGGGAGCTTCAGCATGTCGCAACGCGATGACTCGGATAAAAGCAACGCTCTGTTGAACCCAACCCGCCGCCAGGCGCTGGCCATGGCCATCATCGGTGCTGCGGGGACTCTGCTGCCTTTGGGCCGCAGCAGCCAATCGTTCGCAGCCATGGCCGCGCCGCCGTCCGGGCAGGTGATCATCGGCCTGTCCCAGGAGCCCACGGTATTCAACCCGCACATGCCGCACATCGAGGTGGATGATGGCATCCACTGGAACGTGTTCGACCCGCTGTTCGGCATTGCGCCCACTGGCGAATTCGTCCCGGCCCTCGCCACCGAGGTGCCGACCGTGGCCAATGGCGGCATCTCTGCCGACGGCCTGCAATGGAAGGTGAAGCTGCGCAGCGACGCGAAGTGGCACGACGGTCGGCCTTTCACCGCCGAAGACGTGAAGTACACCCTGGATCTGATCGTCTCGCCGAATTTCCGCAGCGGCCGCCGCGCGGGGCATGACCTGCTGCGCGACATCACCGTGGTGTCGCCCACCGAAATCCACTGGCGCATGGAGAAGTCCTACGCGCCCTACGCCTCGATTCTGTCGTCCACGTTCATGCTGCCCAAGCACATCCTCTCGGCTGCCGCCGACGTCAACACCGCGCCGTTCAACAATGCGCCGATCGGCACCGGCCCGTTCAAGTGGGGCACGCGGGTGGCGGGCGACCACATCCAGCTCAAGGCCAACCCGGACTATTACGGCACCAAACCGCAGCTTGAAAGCGTGATCTTCAAGTACATCCCCGACCTCACCGTGCTCTACACCCAGTTCAAGACCGGCGACATCGACGTCACCGCGATGCAGGGCATCACCCCCGACCATTACGAGGAAGCCAAGGACCTGGCGGGACGCACCGTGGTGATCCTGCCGGTGGCCACCATCGAATCGGTAACGCTGAACATGGAGCGCCCGCAGTTCAAGGACCCCGTCGTGCGCCAGGCGCTGTACATGGCCATCGACAAGAAGACCATCATCGACGAGCTGTATTTCGGCCTGGTGCTGCCCACCGAAACCTACATGCCGCAGCAGTCGGCCTACTACAACCCCAACCTGCCCAAGCAAAGTTTCAACATCGAAGCGGCCAGCAAACTGCTCGATGACGCGGGCTGGAAGCCGGGTGCCGGCGGCATTCGCGAGAAGGGCGGGGTGCGCCTGTCGTTCACCAACTCCACCACCGCTGGCAACCAGATCCGTGAACAGGCCCAGCAGTTCATCCAGCAGACCTGGCTGGCCATCGGCGTGGAAATGAAAATCTCCAACCTGCCGCCCGCCGTGATGTGGGGCGAGTACTGGGTGCAGTCCAAATTCGACTCGGTGATCGTCGGCAACAACTTCCTCACCGGGGCCGACCCCGACACCCGCGACTACTTCGGGTCGCAGTCGACCAATGCCAAGGGTGGCGCCGGGCAGAACAACTCGCAGTACGTCAATGCAAAGGTCGATGAACTGCTGGCCCAGGGCGCCTCTATGCAGGACATCGCCCAGCGCAAGGCGGTGTACGTGCAGGTTCAGGAACTGATCCGTCAGGACCTGCCGATTCTGCCGCTGTTCCAGTACACCTACGTGCGCGGCTACAAATCGGGCCTCAAGGGCTTCACCGGCAACATCAACCTGCGCATCGAACCCTGGAACGTCAACACCTGGTTCTGGACCTGAATGCACGCCCACGCCTGGCCGCACGGCCCGGCGTCGTTCGTACTGCAGAGGATCTGACGCATGCCCAACTACATTCTCAACCGCCTGGGGCAGAGCGCCGTGGTGCTGGTGCTGGTTTCGCTGATCGGCTTCATGGTGCTCAACCTGGCCCCCGGCGGGCCCATGTCGCAGTTCGCCCTGAACCCCGGCATGAGCCAGGCCGAACTGGACCGCATCGCCGAGCAGCTGGGCCTGAAGCGGCCGCTGCTGGTGCAGTACATCGACTGGTTCAGCCACCTGTTCGTTGGCGACTGGGGCCACTCGTTTCGCGACGGCCGTCCGGTGCTCAGCGTGATCGCCGGACACCTGCCCGCGACGTTGCTGCTGATGGGCACCTCGACCGTGCTGTCGATCGTCATCGGCACCTGGGTCGGCGTGCTTGGTGCGGTGCGTCGCTATTCGGTGTTCGACACCCTGGCCACGGTGGGCGCGATGGTAGCTCTGTCGATTCCCACCTTCTGGTTCGGCCTGGTGGCGATCTTCTTTTTCTCCCTGCACCTGGGCTGGCTGCCGGCCGGCAACATGTACACCATCGGTGACCAATCCCTGGGTGACTACGCCATTCACCTGGTGCTGCCGGTGCTGGTGCTGGCCTTGGTCAACGTGGCGATCTGGAGCCGCTACATGCGCTCCGCCACCCTGGACGTGATCGATCAGGATTTCGTCCGCACCGCCCGCGCCAAGGGCGTGCCCTATCGCCGGGTGCTCACCCACCACGTCATCCGCAACGCGCTGCTGCCGATGATCACCTTGGCCGGGCTGCAGATCCCGACCATTCTCGGTGGCGCACTGGTCACCGAAACGGTGTTCACCTGGCCCGGCATGGGCCGGCTGTTCCTCGACAGCCTGGGCTACAGCGACTACCCGGTGATCATGGGCATCCTGATGTTTTCGGCGGTGCTGGTGCTGTTGGGCAACCTGCTCGCCGACCTGTTGATAGGCGTCGCCGACCCCCGCGTGCGGCTGGCCTGAAGGAGTACTGCCGATGACCACTGCCACTCGCTACCTGCCCGCTTCGCCCCGTTGGGCGTGGCTGGCCAACCCGACGTTGCGCCGTTTCATGCGCCACAAACTGGCCGTGCTCGGCGTGGTGATGATCACCGTGCTGGTGCTGGCCTGCGTGTTCGGCCCCTACCTGCTGCACTACAACGACCTGACTATCGATATCCGCAACCGCTTCGCGCCACCGCTCACCGGTAATCACTACCTGGGCACCGACGCCTTGGGCCGCGACACCGCCGCGCGCCTGCTCAACGCCGGGCGTATCTCGCTGATGGTGGGCTTCTGCGCCATGCTCATCAGCATCGTCATCGGCACCTTGATCGGCGTCATTGCCGGTTACTACCGCGGCTGGGTCGGCGCCGGCCTGATGCGCTTCGTCGATGCCTTCCTGTCCTTTCCCAGCGTGTTCCTGGTGCTGGTGCTGGCAGCGTTCACCAAGCCCAGCCCGATGATGATCACCCTGATCATCGCCGTGACCAGCTGGATGGAAATCTCGCGCATCGTCGAGGCTGAAATCCGTTCGCTGCGTGAGCGCGACTTCACCCTGGCCGCACGCATGATCGGCGCCAGCAACCGCTGGATCATGTTCCGCGAACTGATGCCCAACGCCATCGGCCCGATCATCGTCGCGGCCACCCTGACCATCGCCAACGCCATCCTGCTGGAGGCCTACATCAGCTTCCTCGGCTACGGTATCCAGCCACCGTTGCCCAGCTGGGGCAACATGCTCAACGCCGCCCAACAGTACCTGGGCAAGGCGCCTTGGCTGGCGATCATTCCCGGGCTGGCCATCACCCTGGCGGTGACCAGCTTCAACTTCATCGGCGACGGCCTGCGCGACGCGCTGGACGGCAGGAGCGACCTTAAATGAACGCAGATGAAAAGATCGCCGTGGCGCACCTCAACGTCGCCTTCCGCAAGGGGGCCGGCTACGTCCCCGTGGTCCACGATATCAACTTCACCATCGGCGCCGGCGAAACCCTCGCCTTGGTAGGCGAAAGTGGTTCAGGCAAGAGCGTCACCAGCCTGGCCATCATGAAGCTGCTCGCCGAGGCGCCGAAAACCCGTATCGACGGCAGCGCCATCGTCGCCGACCACCACGGCAAGCCCATCGACCTGGTGGCCATGAGCGAGCAGCAGATGCGCCACGTGCGCGGCAATCGGGTGGCGATGATCTTCCAGGAACCGCTCACCTCGCTGAACCCGGTGCACCGCGTGGGCGACCAGATCGCCGAGGCGATCCGCTTCCACCAATCGCTGAGCAAGGCCGACGCCCGTGCTCGTGCGCTGGCACTGCTGGAGCAGGTCGGCATTCCCGAGCCGGTCAAGCGCCTGGATTGTTACCCGCACGAGCTGTCCGGCGGCATGCGCCAGCGGGTGATGATCGCCATCGCCCTGGCCATGGAGCCGGACGTGCTGATCGCCGACGAGCCTACCACGGCACTGGACGTGACCGTGCAGGCGCAGATTCTCGACCTGCTGCGCAGCCTGCAGAAGAAGAACGGCATGGCCATCCTGTTCATCACCCACAACTTCGGCGTCGTCGCAGAAATCGCCGACCGGGTCATGGTGATGTACGCCGGGCGCATCGTCGAACAGGGCAGCGTCAGCCAGGTGCTGTCCTCGCCGCGCATGCCCTACACCCGCGGCCTGCTGGCCGCCGTGCCGCGCTTCGAACAGGCCGGCCTGGCGCAGGGTGAACTGGGCACCATCGCCGGCTTCGTCCCCGACCCCAGCTCGCCGCCCAGCGGCTGCGCGTTCCACCCGCGCTGCGCCTACAGCATCGCCGGCCACTGCGACAGCCAGGCGCCCGAACTCGAAGAAATCGAACTGGGCCATGACCTGCGCTGCGTGCGCTGGCGCGAACTGCCCGTCGAACACGGAGGTGCATGATGAAAGAACGTCCCCTGATCGACGTCGTCGGCCTGAAAAAACACTTCCCTGTGCGCAAGACGTTTCTCGCCAGCCGCCGCGACCGCGACGACAACCTGGTCCGCGCCGTGGATGGCGTCGACCTGAGCATCGCCCGTGGCGAAGTGCTCGGCCTGGTGGGCGAAAGTGGCTCGGGCAAGAGCACCCTGGGCCGCAGCCTGATGATGCTCGACCCACCTACCGACGGGCACATCGTCTTCGACAACACCGAGATCACGCCCTTCAACGACCGCCTGCTCAAACCCTATCGCAAGCGCATGCAGATGATCTTCCAGGACCCCTACGGCTCCCTCAACCCGCGCATGAGCGTCGGTGAAATCCTCGCCATGCCCCTGCGTTTCCACAACCCTGAACTCGATGCCGCCGGGCGCCGCGAAAAGGCCGGGCAGGCCCTGGAAACCGTCGGCCTCGCGGCGCAGTACCTGGACCGCTACCCCCACGAATTTTCCGGCGGCCAGCGCCAGCGCATCGGCATCGCCCGCGCCTTGACCCTGGAACCCGAATTCATCATGGCCGACGAACCGGTGTCCGCCCTCGACGTATCGGTCCAGGCCCAGGTGCTCAACCTGTTCGCGCGCATTCGCCGGCAGATGAACCTGACCATGCTGTTCGTCACCCACGACCTGGCCGTAGTCGGCCACATCGCCGACCGCGTGGCCGTGATGTACCTGGGCCGCATCGTCGAAATCGCGCCCACCCGCGAGCTGTTCAGCAACCCGCGCCATCCGTACACCGAAGCACTGATGTCGGCGATCCCCATGCCCGAACCGGGGCAGCGGCGGCAGCGGATCGTGCTGCAGGGCGATATCCCAAGCCCGATCTCACCGCCGTCGGGATGTGCGTTTCGCACCCGCTGCCCTTACGTGCTGCCCGCCTGCGCGCAGGAGCGGCCGCTGTTGAGGGAGGTGGGGGTGGCGCATGGGGTGGCGTGTATTCGGGATGATTTGGAGTTGGTTTCGCCGCTCACGGATCACGCCAGCCCGAGCGCCTCGACGACATCGCTGGCCAGCACCGCCTCGGCGTACTCGCTGCCGAGTATCGCCAACGTCAGATCATGAACGGTGCCCGCATCCCACACGGTCCCATCTGCCCCCGTCACAGGTACCGCGGTTGTGGCGTCCGAGGGGAGGGTGATGCTGTAACCCAGCGCCTTTCCTGCGCGAACGGTGGCATCCATGCTGTTGTGGATAACCACGCCCGTTAGCACGAAACGCTTCACCTGCATGGCCTTGAGCACGGTATCCAACTCGGTACCAATGAACGCGCAGTTCTGCTGCTTGGTGATCACCGGTTCGCCGTCTAGTGGGGCGACTTCCCGCTTGATGCCATTCCACGGCCCGTGGGTGTGGTACGTCGATGTGGGCGTTGGTTCATCGTGCTTCACGTGCATCACCGGCCAGCCATTCGAACGCCAAAGCTGCAGCAGCCGCTGAATGGTTTCCAGGTAGCCGGGGTTGCTCTTGCCATTCCACTTCGGCTGGTCGATGGCGTCTTGCACGTCGAGGATAATGAGAGGGATGGGGTTGGGCTGGTCGCTCATGGAAGGCCGTTTTATCGGAAAAGAATGGGGTCAGTGTGCGGTAACGGGCAGGGGTGTTCAATGGGGGGAGAGTGGTATGAGGCGCGTGGCGGACATGCCTAGAGCGGCTCTGCCCGGACCTTAAACTTTTACTTCTCCCCCAGCATTCACGCCTGGCTTCTTACCAATGAACGCGCAGTTCAGGACGCCTTTCCCGGCTCTACCGGAACAGACAACCGCTCAAAAAGCGGCTTCATCACCTGCCCGGGAGAGGGGATGGGATTGGCCAACGGCTGATCATGTGTGCTGTTCTCCTGCGTCCTGACGCCAATCACGATGCTGTGGTCAGGCTGCTCCTGTGCATAGGCCGTGTAACCGTTATCCAACGGGTGGATTCTTTCGCTGGGTCGTACACCGGGGTAATTCGGGGCGGGGTGGAAATCGGCGATCACGGCAGTCGTTCTGATCGCCGACAGCACCCAAGGCTGATAGCTGTCAGTGAAGAACGAATAGCACGCAACCAGCACCATGCCAGCTGCAATAGCGCCTCCGGAGTGGAACAACGCCATACCCGGATTGAACTGAGGAGAGTAATTAACGCCGAAGATTTTCAGGAATGAGGCACCCATCTGAATAGCAGCAAAAACAACCACCGCAACACCTGTGACTGCAAGCAGCAGCAGTCCACCAAGGAACAGCAAAAGCGCCACCACCACCATCCACGCCGGTATATAGAACAGCAACGCCAGCAGGCCAACCGTCAGATCGAAAGACTGCGGCGGCAAGCCCAATGCTTCGGAAACAGCAAAGCGCGACAACCCGGTTGCGACCAGCAGTGCCAACAAATGCAACAGAACGATAGGCGTCTTGTACAACGGTTTATGCCATTTCTTACGCATCCAGCGGGCCACTGGCAGACACCACATGATGAAGCCCGCAATCATGAAGCCAGCAGCGATCATGCTGGTTACATCCAAAGCGGCAGTGCCCCAGCTTCTGGACAGTAACAAACCCAAGAAGACTAGAACTATCGAAACCATATAAAGCCGATGTGCCACTGAAGTGGCCGCGTACTTGTCCTTCAACCATTGCATATCTGTACCTGGAACCTTACCCGGGGGATCGATGACGATTGAGTCACAGGACATGGCCAGCTGTTGGCCACCCTGTCCGATGCGGCTGGAGGTGTTTTGTCCTGCCAGGCCAGCAAAAGGGGGGCATCCTAACAGGGCTGTTTTCCAAGAGAAGGGCGGGGCAATAACTCGAAACTGAAATGGTGTGACGTGGTAGTTAGCCAAGCATTACGCGCATACAACGCACTGCAGTGCATTGACGCGCTGGGCGTGGACCAGGAATTGCTCCTGCGGCGTCCACGCCCATAAACATTACCCTTTAGAAATCCACCGTCCCGGAAAACTTCATCAGCCGTGGCTCGCCCTGGGTCAGGTAGCCCCCGTTGGCCGAGGCCCAGTAGTTCTTGTCGGTGATGTTTTCCACGTTCATGCGCAGGGTGACCGCCTTGCGCTCGACCTTGAAGGTGTAACGCGCGCCCGCGTCGAAGCGGTTCCAGGTGGGCAGGCTCAGGGTGTTCGCCTGGTCGGCATACTGCCCGCCGGTGCGCAGGGCACGGGCGTTGAGTGCCAGGCCGTTCAGCCCCGGCACGTCCCAGTCCACCGTTGCATTGAGCTGGAACGTCGGCACGCCAATGGCGTGGTTGCCGTCGTTCAAGCCGCCCGCCGTGTCTTGGAGCTCAGACTGCAGGCGTGTACCGCCGGCCATCAAGCGCAAGCCTTCCACCGGCTCGCCGAACACACTTAACTCGACCCCGCGATTGACTTGCTTGCCATCGCGCACGTACACATCGACGCTGCCGCCGCCGGGCGTTGCAAAGCTCTGCGTAAAACCATCGGTTGGCCGCTCGATGCGAAACGCCGCCAGCGTGGCACCCCACGATTGCTTATCCAGCTTGATCCCGGCCTCCACCTGCTTGGTGCGCCCCGGCGGAAACGCCTCACCCACGTTGACGACCTGACCCGACGCCGTTGGCCCCGCCGACAACCCCTCGATACGGTTGGCAAACAGCGACACCGATTCAACCGGCTTGTAGACGATGCCATACACCGGCGTGGTGATCGCCTCGTCGTACATGGAAGTGCGCGAGCCGCCGACACCAGTGGTCGACTCATAGGCATAGTTCTGCACCAGCAACTGCTGGCGCCGTAGCCCGGCCGTCACCAGCACCTTGTCGTCGAAGAAACCCAAAGTATCCGACACCGCCAGGCTGCGGTTGCGCGTCTTGCCGGTGATGCCGGGATCGCTCATGTCCCCGGCCGCGAAGCTCACTGCAGTCGGCTTCGCCAAGGAGGCGGTGTTGTAGATATTGGTGGTACCCGTGGACTGATAGAATTCATAGGCATTGCGCTGCTCGGTCCAGATGCTCGACGCGCCCACGCTGATCTGATGGCTGACCGGCCCGGTCTGCAGGTTGCCGTTGATCCCGGTCATGAACGTGGCGTTGTCTTCGTCGTGCGGAATCTTCGATCCGCCGATGGTCGCCGCACCCGTGCTCGAATCCGTCAGTACCGGCGTGCCGTACACACCGTTCTCACGCGTGTGCTTCGCGCCGCCCGCCACGTAGGCCGTCCAGTCCTCGTTGAGATCCCACTCGCCACGCAACATGCCGAAGGTGTCCTCGGTCTGGCTGTAGGTCCAATCCTGACCATAGTTGTGGCTGGCATCCGGTGCCCGTGGAATGCTCGTGATCGTGCCCAGGCGCACCGAGTTGCGCAGGTTGTTGATGCGCTGCTTCTGATAACCAAAATCGCCAGACAGGCGGAAGTTGTCACCCCGATAATCCAGTCCCAGCGTAAACAGCTTGGTGCGCTGCGACTCGTCGTCGATCGCCGTATCACCCTCGCGCTGCGCCAGGTTCACCCGCGCACCGAAACGGTTGTCCTCGCCGAACCGCTGGCCCAAGTCCAGGTGCTCGCCCACGCGGCCATCCGTGCTGATGTCTTGCGTGTAGCGACGGATAGGCTCATCACCTGCCCGCTTGGGCACCAGATTCACACTGCCGCCCAGCCCGGTCCCCGTTGGGCTCACTCCATTGATGAACGCGTTCGGCCCCTTGAACACCTCGACCCGCTCTACCGCATCGGTGGAAATGATCTGCCGCGGCAACACCCCATACAACCCGTTGTAGGAAATGTCATCACTGGACAGCGGCAAACCACGAATCACGAACACCTGCGCCTGGTTGCCGAAACCGAACGACTGACGCACCGACGGATCATTGAGCAACACATCGCCCACGTCCTCCGCCTGCTGATCTTCGATCAGCTTCGAGGTGTAGCTGGTCAGCGTGAACGGCACATCCATGTTGTCCTGGTTGCCCAGCACACCCATCTGCCCACCGCGCGCGACTTGGCCACCGGCAAACACATCGGGTGAAGCGCCTTTGGTGGTTTTGTTGGTTTGCGCGTCGATCGACGTGGCATCGAGCACGAGAGCGTCCGCCGCGTGGGCGCCGATGCTCACAGAGCAGCACACCGCCAGAAGAGTAGGGCGAGAAGGAAAACGAAGGACCATGGAAGGATTTCCGACGAAGATAGAAGTTAAGGGGCGCCTTCCTGGCAGGTGCGAATGAATCTCAGTCGAATATCCTAACAAGAGTTTCACAAAGCGTTAACGATTTTTTGAGGGGATTTTCACACGGCACCATGAAGGTGCAGAGCAGGGGCGACGACTAAAGAATGGCAAGGGGCTACCGATAGGTAGGTCAGTGATGGTGTTTCTACCTTTGTCTGGGAAATGGAATTCAAATGAGCCCTCAAGACGACCTGCTCGACGAGCCCATAGCGCCGCGTCCGCGTGTTCAACAACGTGTGCATCCGGGGTGGTGGTGTTGGCTGTTGGTACCAGTGCTAGCGGTGGGGATGAACTGGTCTCGGGTTACGGCGTATCTGGAGCCGGCGCGCACGGCCGCGCTGCCTCAACCGATTGAGCGGTTGGAACGGCCAGTTGTTGAACCTGCGCTTGTATCTGCGCCCGTTGTGCGAGCAGTGGCTCCAGCTGTGCCTAAAAGCCTGCAGGAGTGCATGGGCGCTGACAACGCGATGACTGATCAGACGTTGCGCTGTCGGTATGGAGATGCGCCTCGGCCTCTGCGGGAAGAACGGGCGGTGCAGGGGATGGTGTCGGCGCAGTATCTGGCGGAGTACAAGGCGGGGCAGGGTTCTACGCCAGTTCGGCGCGCTGGTAGCAGCAGTACCTCTGAGTCGCACCAGATACTCGGTTGGGACAGGAAGAATTCATACACCGCTTCATGGAGTGTCAGCGATAACCGGGTGGATTACGGTAGCGTGTGCAGGGTTTACCGAAGCGGGTCGATTGAATACCGAGAGTGCAGAAAAGGCGCGAAGCAGTGGTTCAAGGAGCAGTGCCGTTCAGAGCGGAATCCGGCACTGCGGGAGCGGTATTGTTCGGCGGCTTCGGGGTTTAGTCCGATGGGCTAGGACCTTCCCGCCGTTAGTAATCGGCAGCGTCCAACCGTTTGTTCTGTTCTTGCCTCGCCTTCCGGGCAGCTAAACCTGCGGCTTCCAGCAGCAACCAAGTCACCGACTGAATTGCCTGCTCGTCTGGTGATTCGGCAGTGTTAGTGTCCAGCCCCAACGCGGTCTGGTTATCCGGAGCAAGCTGATGCCAACGCTCAAGCACGCATTGGCAGATGCCTTCGAGGATCTCTTCTTTGGTGATCGGAGCCGGCAAGAATCCTCGGCTGCCTACAGTGAAATCCGAACCGACGAGTTTGAGCGATTGTGATGGACGTTCCATGACCATTCCCCTTCTTGGCTGATGTGAAAGCTAAAGCTAACCATAGCACCTCTATCCTATTTTGGGATAATCCTGTTTTGGGTTTACTTAAGGAGCCGAATCGTCATTCGGCAGTCCTTATGAAATCCATCCATACAGAACGCTATTCCACGCTGATCCGGGCACTTATCGCCTGCAGGAAAGAGAAGGGCTTGAGCCAGACCGAGCTGGCGCGGCGAGTGGGGAGGCCACAGTCATATATCTCCAAGGTGGAAAATGCGGAGAGGAGGTTGGATGTGGTGGAGTTTCTGGAGATTTGTGAGGCGATTGGGGTGGAGGGAGGGGAGGTGATGCGGGGGGTGTGACGGGGACGGTGTGCAGGTGTAACTGACCCTAGCGCCACCTTCCAAAAATCACTCCAACTCAATTGCGGAACTCGCCACCTTCACCACCAAGCTTGCAAAGAATATGCACCCGATCAACCGGGCAAAAATCTCGAGCGTTTCGCACACATCAGGATCTTCGAACAGCACAGGTCGTGAATCAATCGCACAAAGCGCCCCGTACAACCGACCATCAGGCAGGAAAATAGGCACGCCTACATAACTGTCCAGATCATAGGTCTTGACGATTAGTCGTGAGGCGAAGCTCTGGTCATGACTGACTCTCGGAATCAGCAACGGCGCAGGGTCCCGCTGAAACTCGCTGCAGATCGTGTCTTCCAGCGGAAAAGCCTCACCCGCGCCGATCCCTAGGTCAGCGGAATCGTGCACAGAGCAGATCACCAACTCGGCGTCGCCGAACTTGGTGATCGCGGCGAAGCGCATGTTGGTGAGCCGGGTCACCAGACGCAGGATGTTGGTGGTGGCTTCGATTTCAGCAATGGCTGAGCGTTCTTCCTGGGACAGGAGGCTGGGCGGGTAGTCGAGTGTCATGGTGTACCTCGGCGTTTGGTGCAGTTTCGACCTGTGAGCGAAGTTCTGCAAGGGGGAGATGGAGCGATGTTGTGACACGGGCGCTATGCAGCCAAAACCGAGCATTCAGGTACAGAAAACCCGTTGTGCGCTACGCAAGGTGCCTGGTTTGTGAAGCTTGTTTGGTGGGCCGGGGTAATCTGAACCGGTTTATTAAGCTATTGATTTTAATAGATAATTTTCGGTTAAGTATTTGTTTGGAATACCTTTTGGAATACCCGTCGATAAATTTGAATTCGGGACGCTGTAGGTTGAGAAAACTTATCGTGGCACGAGGTAAAGCCTGTGCTCTGTCTCTCTCAGTATGAGCTCCTCAAGAATTTTCGTCCTGGACAACTGATGCTCTTCGGCAAGCTTGTCGAGGGCGGCGTTGATATTGTTGTTAAGCACAAAGTTGTACTGCTTCTTGTGGGTAGCGTTCACTCGCGTCTTTTGCGTGCTCCAGCGCCTCTTGATCTTCTCCACGTAGAGCTCTTTTTCGCCGGATGAGGCACTACTGTGGTCGAAAAACTCCAGTAGCTCGCCATGTCGGGTGAAAGGCTTCTCTAGTCGGATTAGCGTCGGCTGGTTCTGCTCGAGCCAACTCCACGCCAGTGAGCATTTTTCTCGCTCATCTTGGTCTTTGAACCACTTGAAGATCTTGTCGGTTCGCAGATGCTCATTCCAATCCTCCGCAAGGTAGCGTAACGCCCTCTCTTTCCTGCTGAAGTCCGTATTCCAAAGGTCGAAAAGTACTATCACCTGATCCTTGTTGGGTAGTGTTCGGAAAATGCTGTTGCGCAGCCTTAGGTTGGTCTTCCTCATGGCTTCTGCTGCCAGCCATTTCGGCTGCCGCCCATTCCTTTCTATCCAGCCAAAAGCCTCCAGCGGGAGCAGTTGCATTTCTCGAGCGTGTTCAAGATCGCGCTTTAGACTTCGGCTGTCTTTGAGTGTCTGTGCGATTTTGTCACGCATCGTAGGGCTATTGAATTGGCAGTCATCGAGGCGCTCTCCTTCCCTTCCGACTAGAGATAGCCACAGCCAGGCCACCTCTCGGTTGTGTAGCGACCACCCGGTCAGCAAGGCAGAAAGATTGTCATCGTCATCTTTTTGAGTGTCTTCGCTCAGAATAAAGGTCATGGGTAGATCGCTTATAGATGTTTTGTAGAGCATGTTAAGACGATTTTTAGATGCAGGATAGGGGTGTAATAGGTGAGAGTAAAATTCAATTGTTGCCCGATTTGTATGGCTCCGACAGCTTTATGTCAACGCCAACCCAAAACTGACCCCTTTACTGCATTTTTCGCCAACTGAAATCTGACCCCCTCGGCCTGCTTTTAAACGTTCTTCACCGCTCGCGCAGGGCTCGTACCCGCCTTGCGTTTATCCTTGAGCCGGTAGCTATCGCCGGATATCTGCACGATATGCGCATGATGTAACAACCGATCCAGCATCGCGGCCGTCAACGTCTGATCATCGGCGAAAGTGCCCGCCCACTGGGTGAACGGCAGGTTGCTGGTGAGGATCATGCTGCCGCGCTCGTATCGGCGGGCAACAACGTTGAAGAACAAGTTGGCTTCATCGCGTACGAAAGGCAGGTATCCGATCTCGTCGATCACCAACAATCGTGGCCCCATCACCGCGCGGTTGAAGTATTCCTTCAGGCGATCCTGCCGGTGTGCGGCGGCGAGTTGCAGCATCAGGTCGGCGGCGGTGATGAAGCGAGTTTTGATTCCAGCCAACGTGGCACGATAGGCCAATGCGCAGGCCAGATGCGTTTTGCCCACACCGCTTGGGCCGAGCAAAACGATGTTCTCGGCGCGCTCGATAAAGCTCAGTCCCGCCAGCTCTTGCAGCTGCGCGCGTGGCGCGCCGCTGGCGAAGGCAAAATCGTATTGCTCCAGGGTTTTGAGGGCGGGCAGTGTCGCCATTTTCAGCAGGGTTTGGCGTGATCGCTCGGTGCGTGCCTCGGCCTCTACGCGCAGCAAATGCTCCAGGAAGTCGGCGAAGCTCTGCTCCCGAGCGGCGGCTTGCTGCGCCAAGCCAGCCCAGTCTGCGGCCATCCGCTCCAGCTTGAGCTGCTGACACATTTCGATGATGCGCGCGTGTTGAAGGTTCATCGACGTGTCTCCAGCAACTCATCGTAAACCGAGAGCGGGTGCTGCAAGCTCTCGTGCGGTAGCACGCGGCCTGACCGCAAAAGGGGGATCGCCAGAGTACTCACCCTGCTGGCCGGTAGCGGTAACAAGACGTCGCGTTCTTCGGCAAGGCGTGCTGCCGGCTTAACCCCCGTGGTGCCATGAATCCGCTGATGCGCGACCTCATCGAGCCAGCGCCCGATGTGGGCGTTGGCGGTGGCGACGTCCAACGGCAAACCCGCGCTCTTGAGCGTGGCCGCCAGTGGCGTGATGAAACTGCCTTTGAGGTATCCGTTGAAACGCTCGACCTTACCCTTGGTTTTTGCGCGATAGGGCCGGCAAGCGCGCGGCCGAAAGCCGTATTCGTCGGCCAGTGCCAGCAGTCAAGGATGCCAGCGATGCTGGCCAGCACCATACGCATCGCGCTCAAGGATGATCGCGCCGGCGTTGTCGAACAGCGCCTCCTCCGGCACTCCACCGAAAAAGGCAAAGGCCTCGCGCAGACCGTTCAGCCAGGCATCGCTGTCCTCGCGAGCGCCGAAGCAGACGAAGGTGGCACGGCTATAGCCAAGCGTTGCGACAAAGGCTTTGAGCGGGTCACGGCCCCTGCGAATGGTGGTGAAGTCGACCTGAAGTTGCTGGCCAGGCAATGTCTCGAAGCGCACAACCGGGTCGTGCACCGGACGCTTGAAGGGCACCAGCCAGGATTTGAGCCGGCTAACCCCACCGGCATAGCCTTGCGCCTGAATTTCGCGAAGCAGTACTGTCGCGGGAATCCAATGCGGCCGGGCTGCATCTATGCGCTCTTGCAGGTAGGCCTTGAAGGGGTCGAGCTTGGCCGGCCGGGTCGGCCTTGCCGGATAACACGGCTGATCGGCTTCGCCGCGCAGATACCTGCGCACGGTGTTGCGCGACAGCCCTAGGGTACGCGCGATGGTTTTGATGCCCATGCCTTGACGGGCCAATACCTTGATTTCCACTGACTGCTCCTGGGTCAACATCTCGGCAGCTCAAAGCCACCATGATCGCCCAGGGGGTCAAATTTGAGTTGGCGTTAGGGGGTCAGTTTTACATTGGCGGTGACAGCTTTACGGGGTGCTATAGACTGGATTTTTTATAAGTCGTTAAACCGGCACCTTGCGATGCTAGTGGCGTTACATAAGCAATTCGTTGAGGTCAGGATTGACTAGGGATGGTTACGCTCCTTTGAAGTTATTTCCATAGCGGGTCTGCTCACTGCTGCATGAGTGCTCGCACCGACGCTGGTGTGGAAAGTCCAGGCACTTACAGAGTGATCGCCGTGATTACGATTTTGGATTGTTCATGAGCAGTATTTTTTTACTGCCACTGCAGATTCTCTGAGCTAACAGAGGAGCCTGCTCATGAGGATCATTCGCCTGAAAGAAGTAATCGATTCGACCGGCTTGGCACGGTCTACCATCTACAAGTACATCGGGGAGGGCACCTTCCCGAAGTCGGTTTCGTTGGGGGATCGCTGTGTCGGCTGGGTAGACAGCGAGGTACACGACTGGATCCTGGCAAGGATTGAGGAGCGCGATTTGGCTGAAGACTCTCCAGTCCGACTTGGCCGCCCGGGCGTGGTCAGCTAGTAGCTAACATTCTAGGTCATGATCGGTTGTCGCCGGTCATGACCTTTATGCCGGTTGAGCCTTGCCGACCACTTGCACTCCCTCCAGTAAATCCGGGTTATGTGCTCCCATGGCTCGGGTTTCTGGAGGTAAGAGGGCCAGTGCTGGAGCTGCCAGGCGATGGTTTATTTCCGGAGTGAGGCATAGGGTGAAAATGATGGTGTGGCTGGTGTAGTCGGGTTCATTTTCCCGGGCGCATCAAGGAAGGCGTTTTCGGTATGGGTAATATGCTTTTACTACTACTTACAAGCTGATGGGCTATTACCCCTTTGGTTCGTATCACAACTATTTACTCGGCAGAGGCCTATCAGATCGGCAAAGGTAGAGGTTAAAAATTACACAGTAGGCACTGGTTATGTAACTCACTAACTGAGAGTCATAACCATGCTTCGACATCCCGATAACACCAATCTCCATCTACACCGCGAAGACACCTTCGAAGGCTTGCCAGTCATGGTTGAGAAAGGTCCCTTCGTTCGGCAATACCTGTCCCGCTTGAAACGCACCATAGATATGGCTCTTAGCCAATACTCCAGAGTACTGGCCTTTAGAGTGGATCTCCGTCTGCCGCTCGGAGTCGATCTACCTGAATATGCGTACACGAATGAGGTCATAAGTAGGTTCGTAGCTTCCTTCAGCGCGAAGATTGAGCATAACCGTGACAAGGCCCGTGAGCGGAGCCTGTACGCTCATGACTGCAAGGTCCGCTACGTCTGGGCCAGAGAAGTGGGACATGGCAACAGGCCTCATTACCACCTGGTGATATTGCTCAATCGAGATGCGTACCGAGCTGTAGGTCGGCTTGTATCCAGACGACCAAGGATCTTTAGTCGCATGGAGGAGGCATGGGCCAGTGCTTTGGGCCTGCCTGACGATCAAGTTGACGGGCTGGTCGAGATCCCTCGTAACGCAGAGTACCGATTAAACCGGTATCCGCGCGCCGGCGATGAGGATGTGCTGCCGGGTCTGTTTTACCGCGCCAGCTACCTGTGCAAGTCAGCTACGAAGTTGTATGGGGACAACCACCATAGCTTTGGATGCAGCAGGAGCTAAGTCACGCATCTGGTCTTGCCGAGAGTAGAGGGACCACCGTTATCGAAATGCCTGGTTCGTCGCGATCTTGGCCTGTTATCATCATTTTTAGCATTACTGATGATGGCAATGTGGACAAGGATCAATGTACATGCCGAACTTGGCACCAAGTGGAGCCTCACCTAATCAACGTGAACGCCTCTGGCAGATCGACTTCCTAACGCGTTTTCGTGGTCAGGTATCCCGGCAGGATCTGGTGCACCGCTTTGGCATTGCGCTGTCAAACGCCACACGGGACTTCTCTCTCTACCGTCAGTTGGCACCTGATAACCTGGATTATGACCACCGCGATAAGGTGTATCGCCGGGCTAGAGGCTTCCAGCCGTTGTTCATCTATGATTGTGCACATACCTTGCAAACCCTGACCTGGGGCCAAGGGGTGGGATTGGAGGCCTTTGACCAGCCGATTCTAGTTGACTCTGCGCCGATACTGAATCAACCCGATTTGGATATTTTGGCAACGGTATCCCGTGCCATGTATGCAGCCAAGGCGCTGACTATCCGGTATGTATCTGTTAGTAGCGGTGAATCTACACGTGAAATTGTGCCGCACAGCCTGGTTAATACTGGCCAGCGCTGGCATACGCGCGCCTATTGTAGAGCGCATTCCGAGTTCAGGGATTTTGTGCTGACCCGCATCACCGCCGCAGACGAAGTGGACGGTTTGATCGACGCAACGATTGAATCTTTGGCCCAGGATCGCGAGTGGAATCGTGAAGTGGAGCTGGAACTGATCCCGCACCCCCGCGCAACCTATTCCCGTGCCATCGAGCTGGATTACGGTCTCGAGTCCGGGCAATCCATCAAACTGTCAGTCCGAGCAGTAATGGCCGGCTATATGCTGCGGCGTTGGGGTGTCGACTGCAGTCCCAAGGCAACATTGCACCCTGATGAGTATCAACTGGCGTTGCGTGACCCCGCGGGGATCGCAAACCAAGTCAACCTGTATATTGCCCCTGGCTCTAATGATGAGAACGGCCTCTGATGAGCTCGACTGAATCCCAACAAAAATTCGGCTTCAAGTTCGGCCGCAACGGTGCCCACTCCGCCCGCACCATGATGCTGGCAGAGATTACCGAGCTGTTTCATGGTCGCGGCGTTGAGGCAATCCCCTCCCAATACCAGGAAGACATAGAGCTATTCAATGTCCTCCATAAGCCGACCGAGAAAGCAAGAAAGCTGACGTGGCGTCATCTCCTCGACCTTTACGGCATGGATATCACTATCCCGCTGTTCCGGACCTTTCGCCGTTTATGGGAAAGCGACGAGTCGGCAAGACCCATGCTCGCTTGCCAAATGGCACTGGCTCGGGATCCGCTGCTGCACCTGTCCCAGGAAAAGATTCTTTCACTCGCGCCAGGTCAATGGTTGTCCCGCGAGGAAATGGAACAGGTTCTGGACGAGAAATGTCCGGACCGCTACAGCAAAGCAATGCTCAAATCACTGGCGCAGAACGTCAACGGCACCTGGACGAATGCGGGCTTTCTGATAGGGCGCACTAGAAAGCACCGTGCCGAGCCAGAGGTGCGCCCGGTCAACGTTGTGTTTGCCTTGTTCCTCGGTTACTTGCAGGGTGCAACCGGCAACCGGCTATTCACCAGTGAATGGACGCACGTGCTTAGCTGCCGCCAGGAACGATTGTTGGAGTTGGCCCGTCTGGCCAGCTACAGCGGGATGATTAATTTCAAACACTCCAGTGAGGTGGTGGAAGTGACTTTCCCCGACTACCTGAGTAAGGAAGAGGAGTCCTGGTTGCATGAGTAACCGACTGAACCGCCTTATCAAGAGCTACGCCAGCCATATCAGCCTGCCCTGGATGAAGGGCTTGGCCAATGAGCAACGGGTGTTGTTTGCCGTTTACCACAAAGAGGACGAGCTCAAACTGCGTGCCAGGGTTGAAGAGTTTCGATTGGCCACCGAAAGCGCCGGCCACCCGTGGCTGGAGCTGGATATTACCCGTCTGTTCTCTGACTGGATGGCCAAGCAGAAGTACCGCGAAGACTATTTTGAAGATCCGGATTCCCTGGCTCCCAAGTACAAGACCTTTGTTCGCCAGTCGGTCGAAGAGTTAGCTGAGCGAATCAACAGGCAAGCCGATGAAAAGACCGTTGTCGCGCTCATGGGCTGCGGCACCCTGTTTGGTTTTGCCTCCGTTTCTGACTTTGTTAAACAGCTGGCCGAACATATACCAGGGCGTCTGTTGGTACTCTTCCCAGGCGAGTACATCAATAACGGCTACCGCCTGCTCGATGCCCGCGACGGCTGGGGTTACCAGGCCTCGGCGATTACCGCTGACAACTGAATTCAGTCGAATAAAGACACTAACGCACAGATTGGCGCAGTAGGCGCAAAGGGAGTACGCCCAGGATGTTGAACCGCGAGATTTACCAGCTCGACCCCCAGCAGAACCGTCTGGAAAACAACGGCGTCGCCGAAGTAAAGGACGACCAGTCAGCCCAGGCACTCAAGACCCTGCGCTACGAGCTGCAAACCTTCGTCTGCGACGGTGAGTACCAAGCCGGTCTCGACAAGATTCTGTCTGCCTACCTGCGCAATTTGGGCAGCCAGCACGAACAGCCCGGCGTGTGGATCTCTGGCTTCTTCGGTTCCGGTAAATCGCACCTGGCCAAAATGCTACGCGCACTGTGGACTAACCAGCCGTTCAGCGATGGCGTCTCTGCTCGCGATATTGCCGATTTGCCTCAGGAGGTCAAAGACTACTTCAAGGAGCTGAGCAACGCCGCAAACCGCCACGGCGGTCTGCATGCCGCCTCCGGTACTCTGGGCTCCGGGGCCAACAACAACGTGCGTCTGGCGTTGCTCAACATTGTGTTCAAGTCCGCCGATCTGCCCGAGCAGTACCATCAGGCCCGCTTTGTATTGTGGCTGAAGAAGCAGGGTATCTTTGATCAGGTCAAAGACAAGGTCGAAACTGCGGGCGACAACTGGGACGACGAGCTGGAAGACCTGTACGTCTCCCGCAGCATTGCCGGTGCACTGCTTGAGGTGGACAGCACCCTGGGCGATGACGTTAAAGGTGTGCGCCAGCTACTGCGCGAACAGTACCCCAACGTCCAGGATGTCACGAACCAGCAAATGGTCGACGCCATCCACGATAGCTTAGCTCCGCAAGGTCAGTTCCCGCTCACCCTGATGGTGCTCGATGAGGTGCAACAATACGTCGGCTCCGATACTGACAAGGCGCACCAAGTCCAGGAAGTGGTAGAAACCTGCTGCAAACACTCTATCTTCCAGAACAAACTGCTGTTTGTTGCCACCGGCCAGAGCGCCCTGTCGGGCATGCCTAACCTGCAGCGTCTGCTCGGTCGCTTCCAGATTCCAATTCAGCTGTCCGATACCGACGTCGAATCGGTGATCCGCAAAGTCATCCTTCAGAAAAAAGCCTCGGCCAAGCCGCAGCTAGAGCAGGTGCTGCAATCCCATCTGGGCGAGATCTCCCGCCAGCTGCGCGGTACTAAAATCGAGCACCACCAGGATGACGAAAAAGTCATGCTGGCCGATTACCCATTGCTGCCTGTACGCCGTCGCTTCTGGGAGCGAGTGCTGCGTATCGTCGACACCACTGGCACCGTCTCGCAACTGCGCAATCAGCTCAAGGTCATTCACGAGGCCGCCCAGGCCACCGCCGACCAGCCGCTGGGTCATGTGGTGCCCGCGGACTTCATCTACAACCAGATCTCGGTCAACCTGCTGCAAACCGGCATCATCTCTAAAGAAATCTCCGAAACTATCGGTCGCCTGTCAGCTGGCGATGCCGACGATAAGCTCAAGTCTCGGATCCTTGGGCTGGTGCTGCTGATCGGCAAACTGCCTACGGACCCGACAGCTGACTGCGGGGTGCGCGCCACCGCCGACATGCTTGCCGACCTCCTTATTGATGACCTCAATAATGGCAAAGATTCCATTCGCACCAGCGTGCCAAAGCTGCTACAGACACTGGCCGACGAGGGCCTGGTTATGCCTATGCAAACCAGCATTGGCACCGAGTACCGTCTGCAAACCCAGGAAAGCGCCCAGTGGTACGACACCCTCCGCCAGGAAGAAGCTGACCTACGCGGTAATATGCAGCGCATCGAAAACATCCGTGTCGATTTGTTGCACAAAGAGCTGCGCCGCCAGGTAGCCCAAGTGCGCCTCACCCAGGGCAAGTGCAACGAGCCGCGCCAGGTTATCCCCTGTTTTGATCCCGAGCTGCCCAAAGACGCCAAAGAAAAAATCTATGTATGGGTACAGGACGGCTGGAGCATTGATGAAAAGAGCTTCCTCGCCGATGCTCGCAGCCGCGAGGCGGCCGAACCGACCATTTTGGTCTTTGTGCCGGCGCGCAACCGTTCCGAGCTGACCACTGCCATCATTGCCGAACATGCCGCCCACGCAACCATGGAAAAGCGCGGCATTCCCAATACCGATGCCGGAAAAGACGCCCGCCTAGCGATGGGAACCCGCCATGGCGAGGCTCAAAAGTATGTACAGGTACTGCTGCGCGAAATTTTCGACGGCGTGCAAGTGTTGCAGGCCGGTGGTAATGAGGTCGATGGCAACAGTATTGCCGAACGGGTAGAAACCGCAGCGCGGGCCTCGCTGATTCGCCTCTACCGAGACTTCGATGTCGCTGACCATCCTGGCTGGGGCAAGGTCTACGACCGCGCCAGCAAAGAGGGCGGCCAAAACGCCCTGGAAGTACTGAGCTACAGCGGCGATGCCGAGCAGCAGCCCGTTTGCGCGGCCATCAAACGCTATATTGGCGTGTCGAAAAAAGGCAGCGAGATCCGTGATCACTTTCTGGCAGCCCCCTACGGCTGGCCGCAGGACGCCATCGACGGTGGCCTTGCCATCCTGATGGCCGCCGGCATTCTCATTGCCTACGACAACCGCAATAACCCGGTCACCGCAACCACGCTAGAGCGCAAACAGATCACTCAAACCAACTTCAAGCCGGAAAGCATCACCATCCGCTCGGTAGATCTGATCAAAATACGCGGTGTACTCACCAGTAGTGGTATCGACTGTCAGCCCGGTGAAGAAGCCATCAAGCTGCCGCTGCTGGCTGAAAAAGGCCGCGAACTGGCCAAGCGAGCAGGGGGGGAAGCGCCACTGCCGAAAACTCCCGACAGCCGACTGTTCGACGAGCTGGCACGCCACTCCGGCAACACACAACTCAAGCATGTGCTGGATGAGCAAGATGCCATCAAAAAGGCGATCAAAGACTGGGCCGGCATCGCCCAGCGCATCGAAGCGCGGCGCAGTGACTGGACTCTGCTCAAAGACCTGCTCGCCCTTAGTCGCGGTCTGTCTTTCCATACCGCCATCCAGACCGAGGTGGATGCCATCGTCAGCCAGCGCTCCCTGCTGGATGATCCCAGTCCGGTATCTGGTCTGATCCAGCAGTTGGTAAGCAAACTGCGCGATGCAATTAAGTTCCATGTGCAGGTCTACCTTGCCCGCCATTCCGACTGCCTGGCCCAACTACAAACCGATAGCCACTGGCAACAACTGAGCGAAGAGCAGCGATATGCGATCCTCGACAAACGCAAACTGCTCACGCTGGAGCAGCCAACACTGAATGACGCGACAGCCATTATCGACAGCCTGAATGAAGTCAGTCTGGAGCAGTGGACCGACCGCACTGAATCGTTGGTCAGTAAATTCGATAGCGCTCGAATGGAGGCCGTGCAGCTGCTGCAACCCAAACTGCAGCGCATCAGTCTGCCGCGTAAAACCTTTGAGACCGAGGCCGACGTCGACACCTGGATGGCTGAAGTGAAACAGCAGATTCTCGACAAACTCAACGATGGACCGGTGACCTTCTGATGACTCGACAGCCCCTCGATAAAACCCTGCGTCGTGCGCTGGAGTCCACCGTCGTCAAAGCCCGCGACATCGCCGAACAGGCTGCCACCCAGGCCCTCAAGCGACTGGGTGTAGGTGATGCTAAACCGGCCGACTACTTGAATGATGAGCAGAGAAAACTGCGCACCCGCTTGCGTGCCCATGGGCGCCAGTTGGGTGACAGCAAAGACGCCAATGGACAGCAAACGATCCATAAGCTGGTCACCGAAGTCGCTTACGAACACTGGCACCGCATGTTGTTTGCGCGCTTTCTGGAACAGAACAACCTGCTCATGTATGACGAGCACACGCAATTGAGCCTGGCCGAATGTAACGAGCTGGTGCAAGACCTGGATGTGGCTCGCGACGCACTGGAACGCCGCTGCCAAAGTGGCTGGGAGCTGGCTGGGGTGCTGGCCTCCAAGATGCTGCCGCAGATCTTCCGCATCGACTCGCCAGTGTTCGAGCTGGAGTTTGCCCCTGAGCATCAGCGCAGCCTGGAGCAACTGGTCACAGGCCTGACCTCAGAAACCTTTCAGGCCCAGGACAGCCTCGGCTGGGTTTATCAGTTCTGGCAGAGCAAGCGCAAGGAAGAGGTCAACAAGTCCGAGGTCAAGATCGGCGCCGACGAACTCTCGCCGGTTACCCAGCTGTTCACCGAACACTACATGGTCAGCTTTCTGCTGGACAACAGCCTGGGTGCCTGGTGGGCCGGCCAGCGCCTGAGCGACAGCGACTGGCAGCACGCCAGCAGTGAGCAGGAGCTGCGCGAAAAAGCCGCCATCCCAGGCGTGCCGCTCAGCTATCTACGTTTCGTAAAAGATGAAGCGACCCAGCAATGGCAACCCGCCTCCGGCACCTTCGACGCCTGGCCAAAGCGACTGAGCGAACTGACAGCCCTTGACCCCTGCTGCGGCTCCGGCCATTTTCTAGTCGCCGCCTTTTTGATGTTGGTGCCCATGCGCATGCAGGCCGAGGACCTCACGGCCCAGCAAGCCATCGACCGGGTGCTTAGTGACAACCTTCACGGTCTGGAGCTGGATCAACGCTGTGTGGAACTGGCGGCCTTTGCCGTGGCGCTGGAAGCCTGGCGTTACCCGCAGGCCGGCGGCTACCGCAGCCTGCCGGAAATGCACCTGGCCTGCAGCGGCCTCTCCATCGCCTCCGCTCGCGACGAATGGAAAGAACTTAGCCGCAAAGCCGGCAAGCAGAACCTGACTATCGCCCTCGACTGGATGTACCAGACCTTCAAGGATGCGCCGGTACTCGGTAGCCTGCTCAACCCACGTCGCAGCAAGGCCGCACAAATCGCCCAGTGGAGTGAATTGCAACAGCTCCTGGGCGAGGCTCTGCTAAAGGACCAACAGCATGGTGAAGAGGGCGATGATGCAGAGGTGTCAGCGCACAGCAACCGCCTGGAAGCGGGTATCGTCGCCCAAGGTTTGGCCAAGGCGGTTGATTTGTTGTCCGGTCAATACACTTGGGTCATCACCAACGTCCCCTATCTGTCACGTGGCAAGCAGAACGACACTCTGAAGGATTTCTGCGAAGAGTATTACCCGGAAGGCAAGAACGATCTGGCCACCGTGTTCCTTGATCGCTGTCTGGAGTTTTGTGTTGAGGGAGGTACAGCCAGTATTGTCCTGCCCCAGAACTGGCTGTTCCTTACCAGCTACCGCAAGTTCCGCGAGAAGCTATTGCAGAACGACAGCTGGCATTTGATTGCACGCCTTGGGCCGGGTGCATTCGAAACCATCAGTGGTGAGGTGGTCAAAGCTATTTTGATCAACCTGAGTCGCGGCAATGCGGCGGGTCAGTCAGCGGACTTGCTTCACCGTGGCGCGCAGGCTAACTGGATTCGTGGGATGGATGTGTCCGAGCCCCGTACAGCGGAAGAGAAGGCTGCTGGGCTGCTGGCGGATCATGTGAAGAGTGCGGAGCAGAGTAAGCAGTTGGGGAATCCGGGCACCACAATTCAACTAATCGATTCAGAGTCAACAGCATTGTTAGGTGATTTGTGCAATGTAAGGGGGGGGACTACAACCGGTGACGCTTTATTGTTTAGAAGAACCTTTTGGGAGGTCGATAACTTCTCCAATGGCTGGTCTAAGCAGCAGGGACCAGTTTCATCAATAAGCGACTTTTCTGGTAGGGAGTACATCCTTTTATGGGAGAACGGCGGCGGACAGCTATCAGTAAGGACTGGCGCTACCATTGCTGGTAGAGACTGTTGGGGAAAACAAGGGATTGCAATTGGAAAAACAGGGTCCTTGTCCGTAACGAGGTATACAGGCGAGATATTTGAAAACGTAGCTTTCATCCTGATACCCAAGGATCCAGATAATTTACCCTCTATATGGGCTTTTTGTAGTTCTCCCGACTTTGCGGATGCAGTACGTTCCGTCAATCAGGCTCTATGCGTAGATCCTGGTTACTATGAAATGGCTCCCTTTAATTTTGTTCAATGGAGTCAGGTCGCTCAGGATCGATACCCCAACGGTCTACCTCAGCCCTTCACCAACGACCCCACTCAATGGATTTTCCACGGCCATCCCTGCGGTTCGGTAATTTGGGAGGAACAGGCCAAATGGACCGCCCACGGCGAGCTGCGCGTCGATGACAGTGTGCTGCAAGTCGCCGTCGCCCGTCTGCTCGGCTACCGCTGGCCGGCGGAGTTGGATGAAGATATGGAGTTGGCTGCAGATCAGCGCGCCTGGGTGCCGCGTTGCCAGGAGCTGGACGGATGGGTGGATGACGACGGCATTGTCTGCCTGTCCGCCGTGCGCGGTGAAAAAGCCGCCGACCAGCGCTTGGAAGCGCTGCTGCAAGCTGCGTATGGCGAATTCTGGACCACACCGCTGAAAAATCGTCTGCTGGAGGCCGTGGGCAGCAAGTCTCTCGCCCTCTGGTTACGCGACAAATTCTTCGAGCAGCATTGCAAACTGTTCCTGCACCGGCCCTTTGTCTGGCACATCTGGGACGGCCTCAAGGACGGTTTCAGCGCCCTGGTTAACTACCACAAACTCGACAAAGCCGGCCTCGAACGTCTGAGCTATACCTACCTGGGCGACTGGATCCGCACCCAGCAAAGCGGCCTGGCGACGGGTGAAGACGGTGCCCAAGAGCGCCTAGCCGCTGCCGAAGCCTTGAAGCGCGAGCTGGAAGCCATCCTCGAAGGCGAGGCCCCCTACGATATTTTCGTGCGCTGGAAATCCCTGGCTGAACAACCCATCGGCTGGACTCCCGACCTCAACGATGGCGTACGCCTCAATATTCGCCCGTTCATAAAGGCCCGCGATGTCGGCAAAAAAGGTGCCGGCATCCTGCGTTGGGCACCCAACATCAAATGGGCCAAAGACCGCGGTAAAGATGTCGAATCAGCGCCTTGGTCCACCCTCGGCCTGCAATACGACGAAGGCAAAGGTGCGCGGATTAACGATCATCATCTGACGCTGGCCGATAAGCGCAAAGCGAGAGACTGAATACATGGAACGTAAATGGTCTGCGATGGATCCTGCAGTGGCGTTTTTTCCCGTCGCGTTGAAGCCCGTTTTTATTGAGGCGACCGGTAAGGAAGGCGACCTCTTTAATGCGTCGGCCTATCAAGCGCTGCCTCGCCATCAGGCGGTGGTAGATAGCCAAGGCGGGCATGTATTTGCAGTAGTGACCGAGGATTACCACTTGGTCACTAACCAGCAAGCGTATGAGCTGGCAGCAGAAGCGCTGAAGTCGGTGTTCGATTTCACCGCTCTGGAGGATATGGAGTGCCTGAATGTAACGATGCCCAAGTCACGGTCCTTCTGTCATATAGACCTGATTCACAAGGGCAGTGACTTTGAACCCTGGCAGGACGATCGCTGGGTACCTTTCGTGCGCATTACCAACAGCTACAACCGCACCCGTCGCCTGCGTTTTGAGATCGGGTTTTGCCGTTGGATATGCCTGAATGGGGTGATATTCGGCGGCAAAAGTGTGGAAATTAGCTTTGCCCATACCAAGCAATTGCAAGATGGCATGCGCCGCTGGCATGAGAATCTCGGTGATATTAAAGCGCTTGAACAGTTATTTGTCGGCAAGCTGCGCAACCTTCAGCGCTTTCATGTGCCTGCGCGCTGGATGCTGCCCTTGGCTTGCAAAGTGTTTGATGTGCGCCTTTCTAGCGACACCCCGATCAAACCACGCAGAGCCGATGAACTGCGGCAATTCCGACAGGCTATCGCTGACTTGGCCAGTGACTACTTCGTAGCCATGGGGGAGCAGGGCTATGCCGCTTTAAATGTGCTGACGGACTACGCAAGCCGTCCCGCGGGTGTCATTGCGCCAGAAGCCATGATGGATGGCTTTCAACACAAAGCTGGTGACTGGATTAATGACTTTGCGCAGCAAATAGAACAGCGAGATTTCACCTTCGAAACCTATCTGGCTGATAACCTGGCCACGGCGGAGGCCATCGCCAAACTATGATTAAGTCCGTATATAACTACCCGGTTTCCACCCTGCTCGATATCGAGAGTGGGGTGGTCTATGCCATACCGCGCTACCAGCGTGAATACACGTGGAGCCGGGCGCAGTGGGATGCGCTGTTCGAGGACCTGTTGGACAACGAGCTACATTACTTCCTCGGCTCGATCATTTGCATCAACCAGTCGCTAGATGCCCTGACCGTACAAAGCCTAGAGCTGGTAGACGGGCAGCAACGCATGACCACGCTGTCTTTGCTGCTGGCTGCTATTTATCAGAGTTATCGCATCCTGCCGAATCTGGGCATGGAGCAGCAGATTGAGCTGTACAATCTCAAGCACAAGCTGGCGCTGAAGAAAAAGCCGGATCAGCCACGTCTCATTCCCCAGGTGCAGAACAACAACCAACAGGACTACTTCGCGGTTCTCGGACAGACCGGCATTTTGGACGATGTGGATCCTGTTCCGAATGCGGGCAACCGTCGGGTGCTGAAAGCCTTTCGGCATTTTATCAGTCGCATTGAGTTGTACCTGGAGCACAGCGCTGACCCCATCGCCAGCTTGCAAGCCCTTCTGGAGAAGGTAAACACCGCCACCCTAGTCAAGATTGAGGTCGCCGGGCATTCCGACGCTTATACCCTGTTTGAGTCGCTGAACAATCGCGGTGTACCGCTTACGGCCATTGACCTGATCAAGAACAAGTTACTGGCAGTTCTGGAGTCCAAAGACCCCGGCAGCATCGATACGCAGTACAACCGCTGGAAGAAGGTGATTGACGCCCTGGGCGATGACTATGCCGTGCAGGAGCGCTTCTTCCGTCAGTATTACAACGGCTTCAAACCCGATTTGAAGAATGTCGTTTCAGTACCGGTGGCCACTAAGTCAAATCTGATGCAGGTGTATGAAAAGCTCATAGCACATGATGCTGAGGGCTTTTTGCACACCATGATTCGCCTATCCAGTCGATATGCCCAAATCGTCGGCTACCGTGTAGTGCCTGAGCAGCCCAAACTCTCCAGCCTGCTACTCTCGCTGGACCGTATCCAGGGGGCTGCTGCTTATTTGCTGCTGATGGTGCTGATGGATCGCCACGCCGAGCTGCAGCTGAAAAATGAGCACCTTGAACAGGTCGTGAGCTTTCTGATTGCCTTCTTTGTTCGGCGCAATACGACCGACTTGCCGCCTACCCGTGATTTAACCCGTATCTTCATGGATGTGGCTGAGACCATTCGGGAGCTGCGTGCTGGCGATGTGGTCCATCATATTCAGAGCAGGCTTAAAGCCGAAAGCGCCAGTGATGAGCAGTTCGAAAATAGCCTCAGAGGTCCGATCTACGAAGATAACAAGGCGGTCTGTCGCTTTGTGCTCTGCGCCCTTGAAGAAAGCCGCATGACACGCGAAACCCAGGTCGATCTGTGGGCACTGAAGGGCAAACAGTACGTATGGACCATCGAGCATATCTTCCCCCAGGGTGAAAACATCCCTGACAGTTGGGTGCAGATGATTGCCGATGGGGATGCGAACCTGGCCGAGCAACACCGTCAGACTTACGCCCATTGCCTGGGTAACCTAACCATCTCGGGCTATAACAGCGCGCTGGGCAACAAGAGCTTTGCCGAGAAGCAAAGCCGCACCGACAGCCAAGGCCGAGAGGTTGGCTACAACAACGGCCTCTATCTGAACCAAGCACTGGCCACGGAGAGCAGTTGGACCGTGGAGAAGCTGGAGGCGAGAACGGTACAGTTGGTGCTAGAGGTACAGGCGAAGTATCCATTGGTTATTACGGTCGCATGATCAAGCCTGCTTAATGAATCCCAAGGATTGATATGAAACTGATCGATTTGCTGGCCACCGAAATCCGGAACAGCGCTGCCTACAACTCCAATGTACAAGTCGCCCCCAGCGTGATTCTGTGGACTGACACGCTGCGCCAGTGGGAGCCAGCATTGCCATTGCTGCAAGCTGCAATGCCGGAACTGATTGTGTTGGGTGATTACGCCCCCGAAAAGAAAGCAGGTCCAGCCATCTGGATTAAATGTGTTGTCGAGAATGCGCTGCCCAGCATCGAGCTTCCATCCGATCGAACGCCGATCCTGTATTTACCGGGCGTGGAACGCCGCGACCTGCGTGCAATCGGTACTTGCCCGGACGCCCTCAAACCGCTGGCTGAGCTGCAGTACCGAGGTTGTTGGTGGATCTACAACAACTCGGGCCGTGATTGGACGGTGAACGCCTTTCTGATCTCCAGTAACGGCGGAGCAGGGCTGGATGTCGCCAAGGATGAGAAATCCCAACAAGCCATGCTGCGTGTTTTACCTGAGATTCTGGAAAGCGAGTGTGATGAACTATGCAACCGCCGGCTAGAGGCAGCAGATTTCAATAAGCTAGTGAGCAGTGACCCGGTGCGTGATTTGCTCAGTTGGATGAATGACAGCAAAAGCTGCCGTGAGCGCTGGGACGGGTCACGCTGGCAAGCACTGGTTGGCATCTGCGAAACCGAATACCACTTCAATCCTGAGCAGGATGGAGAGCTGACGGCCGCCGAACTGTTGTGTCAACGTCAGGGTATTTGGGACAGTGTATGGCAACGCTATGCTGAGTCTTGCCGCCACTACCCGTTCTTGCCGCAGTTATTACTCAAGGTCCAGCCTGATTTGGCTTCCAGCGGTGAAAGCTATCCGGCTATCAATTTGAGTGAAGAGGGATACCTGGAGCAGACGCTACAGCAGTTGCTTGAGCAAGGTGCTGCTCAGGTTCGTCAAAGCCTGCAGACCCTTGAGCAACAGCATGCACAACGGCGTACTTGGATTTGGTTTGAGCTTGATCTGGCTCCGTTGGCAGGCGTTCTCGGTCACCTGAGCCAAGTGGCTCAGAAGACCACAAAGGTCTTCTCCGGCGTTGATGCTGAGGAAATGGCGGCGCAGTATCGGGAGCACTATTGGCAGGCTGATGATCAGATGCTCAAAGCCTTGGCTTCCCCATTGTCCGCAAGCCAGCAAGCTCTTGTGCAGCGGATCCTCGCGCTGATCTACACGCCTTGGCTGGATGAGGTGACGCGCAATTTCCAAGGTGTGATCAAATCTAAGGGCTATCCGGGTAGCAACCAGGTGAATGAAGCCACGGCTGAGTATGCCGCGGGCGGTGAAGTGGTATTTTTCGTAGACGGCCTGCGTTACGACATTGCCCAGCGTCTTAATCAGGCTCTGCAAGGATTGGGAGCAGTGACGCTTTCAGCAAACTGGGCAGCTTTGCCTTCAGTGACATCGACCGCGAAAGCAGCAGTGACGCCAGTGCATAACCGGTTGACTGGCAGAACCACCGACCGGGATTTTGAGCCCAGTTTGCTGGACGAAGACAAGGACTTCTCCGCTTATTACCTCAAGAAATTTCTGCAGGAAAAAGGCTGGCAATATTTGGATGAGGGCGATTCGGGCGACCCAGCGTCCAATGCTTGGGTTCAAAGCGGCGATATTGACAAAGAAGGCCACGTTAAGGGGCTCAAACTGGCGGCGCGAATTGATACCTTACTGGCTGAAGTCGTGGAGCGGGTTGAAGAACTCCTGGCTGCAGGCTGGCGCAAAATCCGCATCGTCACCGACCACGGCTGGATGCTGACGCCCGCGCCGATGGCGAAGGTCGAATTGCCCAAACATTTGACCGAAACGCGCTGGGGCCGATGCGCAGTCATCAAAGATTCTGTGGACAGTGGTTATCAGCAGGTTGGTTGGTACTGGAACGGTGCTGTCAGCATTGCAATGGCTCCAGGCGCCTGTAGTTTCAAGGCAGGACAGCACTATGATCACGGTGGCCTAAGCCTGCAGGAGTGTTTGACCCCGGTGCTAGAGGTACGCAGTACACAAGTCCCAGTCACGACCTCAGCGATCTCTGCAACACTTTCGGATCTGCGCTGGGTGGGATTGACCTGTAAAGTCCAGGCGCAAACCAGTGCTGAAGGGGTACTGGCGGTACTCAGAGCGCACCCGGCTGACCCGGATTCAGAGATCACAAAGCGCAAGCCGCTGAAAGAAGGTAAGTGCACTCTATTGGTAGATGACCAGTATGAGGGCACTACAGCTGTATTGGTGCTGCTGGATGACCATGGCAACGTGCTGGCGAAAAAACCAACTCTGGTAGGAGACGAGTAAGTGGAAATGGATACGCTGGACCGTAAGTCCGCGGAGGTCTTTGAGGGGTACTTGGTTCGCAAAGACCTGGTGCGCACTTTTGCGCGTCAATTTCCGGTTCCGACCTATGTCGTCGAGTTCATGCTGGGTAGATATTGCGCCTCGACCGATCCTGTTGAAATCGAAGAGGGTTTGGAAATCGTTCAGCGACAACTGTCCGATCGCACCGTGCGTGCAGGCGAAGAAGAGCTTTTCAAGGCACGAGCCTACAAAACCGGCTCGGCCAAACTGATCGATATTGTCAGCGTGCGCTTTGTGGAAAAGGAAGGTGGCTACCTTGCCTCCTTACCCAGCTTGAATCTCAGCCGGGTTCGCATCCCTGACAAAATTGTGGACGATAACGAGCGTCTGCTGACCGGCGGTTTTTATGCTGAGGTGACGCTGACGTACGACAGCGTTATTGCTGAAGAGAAAGGGAACGCTTTTGGTATTGCCGAGTTACGTCCCATCCAAATGTCCAAGCGTAATGTGTTGGATGTCATGGCTGAAGCTCGAGCCCAATTCAGTAGCGAAGAGTGGCGGGATTTTTTGGTCCGATCGATTGGCCTGGAATCCAATGAGCTCTCACCGCGCGCTAAAGACGCCATTCTGTTACGCATGGTGCCGTTCGTGGAACGTAACTACAACATGGTTGAACTCGGGCCGCGTGGCACAGGTAAGAGCCATCTGTTTCAGCAAATATCGCCCTACGCGCATTTGATCTCAGGCGGCAAGGCGACCATCGCTAAGATGTTTGTCAACAACGCCAGCGGGCAGCGTGGCTTGGTGTGCCAGTACGATGTGGTTTGCTTTGATGAGGTCAGTGGGATCTCTTTCGATACCAAGGAAGGGATCAACATCATGAAGGGCTACATGGAGTCCGGCGAGTTCAGTCGTGGCAAGGAAAGCATTCGAGCCGATGGCTCTATGGTGTTTGTCGGCAACTTCGATGTCGATGTCGAACACCAGCAGCGAGTTGGCCATCTGTTTGGTCCCCTACCGGCTGAAATGCGTGATGACACGGCTTGGATGGACAGAATCCATTGCTATCTCCCTGGTTGGGATGTCCCTAAGATGAACAAGGCGCTGACCACAGACCACTTTGGTCTGGTTAGTGACTTCTTTTCCGAGTGTATGAGCCGCCTGCGCTTCCAGAGCCGCGTATCTGCTATGCAGAATCGCGTTCACCTGGGCGGAGCACTCAGTGGCCGCGATACCAATGCTGTCAATAAAACTGTCTCCGGCTTGCTCAAGTTGATGTATCCAGGCCAGGACATGGCTGTGTCCGACGAAGATTTGGAATGGGCAACCCGTCTGGGGCTTGAGGTTCGGCGTCGGGTCAAGGAACAGCAAAAGCGGGTCGGAGCGGCAGAGTTTCGTAACACCCACTTTAGCTACTTCATCGGTGACGACGGGGTCGAGAAGTTCGTGGCTACGCCCGAGCTGCGCGCCGACAACGAAATCGGTGATGATCCTCTGGAGCCAGGCCAGATCTGGTCCATCAGCGAAGGTGGAGCCGACATCGACGACAACGCAGGCCTGTATCGCATTGAGGTGAATGAAGGCCCGGGTTCTGGGGTGCGTATCCTCAATAGTCCGGCACCTGCAGCCTTCAAGGAGTCGCTCCGCTATGCCGAGCAGAACCTGTATTCCAGAGCAACTCAGCTCATTGGGGATCGCGACCCACGCGCCCATGAGTTCTCCGTGCAGCTCAGAGCTTTCGATGCCGCCAAACGCGGTTCTAAACTGGGCATGGCGGCGCTGATTGCTATGTGCAGCAGCTTGCTGAAAAAGTCGGTGAAGGGCGGAGTGATCGTCGTCGGCGAGATAAACCTGGGTGGCTCGATTGAGCCAATTAGCAGCGCAGTGAATATTGCCGAGCTGGCTGTAGAGAAGGGCGCCAGCGTGTTGCTCATGCCTGTCACAGCCAGGCGCCAGCTGTATGACCTATCTGATGACATGGCAACAAAGATCGACATCCAGTTCTACCAGGATGCACGGGATGCGTTGTTGAAAGCGATTGTGGAGTAGGGGGGATGGAAGCCAACCGCCTACCGTTTAGCAATCATTGACGATTGTCTCAGAGCCGCCCTTGTCCACAGGGCAAGCCTGCGGTCTGAAGCTGCAGCAGATTGGGTGAAAAAAAAGACCATACATCAACCAACGTCCATCGCCTGCTAGCGATGGACGTTGGTTGATGCTCACATTTATCCAGATGTGTTATTTGCAGTGCTCTGTAGCCGACTGAAAATCAGGCAAGTCAGTATTGCTGCAATCAGCAGCGACGGAAACCGCACCATGAGACCCAACAAAAGTAGCACGGTCATGCACCCGGCAAGAATGCCGACGAACATGAACATGGCTGCGAAAATCCGTACCAGTCGCTTCATGCTTCCCTTCTCACAGATAGCCCTGTTCCGCCAGCGATGTACAGCCGTCACTGCCAACGATGATGTGGTCCAGCGTTTTTACCCCAATCAGATTCAGCGCCTCTCTGAGCGTGCGCGTCAGCGAGCGGTCAGCTTGACTAGGCTCGGGATCGCCGGATGGGTGGTTGTGCACCAAAATCACGGCTGCGGCGTTTTGCTCTAGGGCGATCTTGACCACCTCCCGCGGGTACACGCTTGCACCGTCAATGGTGCCTCTGAATAGCTCCCGAAAGCTGATTACTCGATGTTTAGTATCGAGCAGTAACAAAGCAAAAACTTCGTGCTCGTGATACTGCAGCAGTGTTTGCAGGTGGCTGAATACCTGCTTCGGATCAGTCAGTGCCCTGCCTTTAGACAAACGACTCATCGCCAGTTGTCGTGCCATCTGCAAGATGTCGGCCTCGGTGACCGGTGAATCCATGACATAGGTGCCGGTGGCCTCACCGGCTTTGAGCTTGTGATATTTCATGCGAAAAATCCTTTAGAACACAGTGCGGCATTAGCGCTGCGCAACGCGAAGCACTGTCCGGAAAAGAGGAGTTGTGGATCAGGCGGGCAAGTTGAAGCGATGACCGCAGATGAAGCAGAGATTGTTCGCCAGGACGTGACGATCCAGTTTTTCGCCAAGCTGAGCGCCAAGCGCGCACCCCCTTACGCCACCAGCGAGGCCGCCGAGGACTGCTCCGGAGATCGCGCCCAGGGTGATACCTGGCGGTCCGGCGATAGCACCAAGAGCGGCGCCGAACCGGCCGCCTGCTAGTGCAGAGCTTGCGCCCCGCGCCGCGCCGCCAACGGTTCCGATGGCTGCGCCAATTTTTAGGGCGTTTCTGAGTAAGGTAATTTGGGGGGAGTTACAGCAGGGACACTGCAATGACATGAGATGGCTCCATGGAGGGATTGTCATGGCAGTGATGTAGGACTGAGATTTTTTTGAATCGTATACGCTCTTTTGAGTGCATGACCTGATTGCCCGGCTGGCAATCGAGTCAGCGCAGCCTTGGTCAGCCGCCGATGTGGGCCAGCAGCAATCAGCAGTAAGGTAAGGGCAATAGCAGTCTGCGACTTGAACGGCCGAAGGTGCCGGCAATGGACTTGTCCAGCGCCCGCATAGCCACTGCCATGAGGCTCGCATCTAATGTAAGCACGCTGGTGGAAAAATATGGGTTGAGCCCCAGCCTGTCGGCTAAGCACCAATTTAATGGACGCCTTCGTCGTGATGGCACAATAATGGTTCTTCTACGTCATGTCAGGGATGAGCAGCGTGTTCGAGAACATCAATATTGCCCAAGTTGTGATTCATGAAGTCTTCAAGCGCGGCCCAAACCGTGAGATTGTCGACCCTGTTTTCGGTGAGCAAACAATCCTGCTGGATGCCGAGGCGATGACGGCCTTACGGGATCGGCTCATCAAAGCTCTTGGTCAATCCTCGCGCTGTATGGAGATGGATCTGCAGTTTGATGGTGAAGGCAGCGGCGTTGATCTGGCCAAGCGGCTCCTCGAAGCGGGCGAAAATTTTGCGTTGGCCTCTCGAGAGGTCGCGACGAAGCTCGCTGGTGCCCAAACGCGACAAGATCTTCCTGGCGGCATCGTAGTGGTGTTAATCGGAACCGCTGGCGTACCTGGAAAGCGCTTTGTATGTAAGCTCAAAGCGGAACCCCACAATGGTTTTACTCGTGTGGCTGCAGCTGGCGTCATTTCACTTCAGTTCCTGAAGGACCTGATACTCACCCCGCAGACTCGTCTGTACAAGATTGGGTGTTTTGTTGAGTTGGATAAGGACGCGCCCGCGGACACACCGTTGGCATCTAACTGGAAAGCGTTCATCTACGACGAAACGATGTCTACATCCAACAAGCTCTCGGCCGCTAATTATTTTTACGATGGCTTCTTGGGACTGAAATTTCCTCAGAACGGCGCGACGCGTACAAAAGAGTTTCACGACCATACCAAAGACTTCATCAAGGGTCTTGATATCTCCCCTGAGCGCAAGAATGATCTGCTCAACGCACTGATCACTTACTTGAAGGTCGATCAATCGCCGAGCATTCAGGTAGCTGAGTTCTCTCAGGCTTACTTGGCGGAGCCCGAAATTCGAGACGGGTACGAAGGGTTCATGACGGAAAAGAATTTCCCCTTGACGGCTATCAACAAGGATCTTGCGTATGTCGAGAAAAGCCTGAAATTCCGGCGCGTAGTTTTTTCACAGGGGATCAAGCTGACTGGCCCCGCCGAACAGTTCGCCGAAAAAATCACCATTGAGCAAATTCTCGGAGACCAGGGTGAAGACGGTGCTGCCGCTCCCTGGACGAAGATAATCATCAAGTCACCGATCCAACTGCAAGAATGAACGAGCACGAGTTCGCTGCTCGATGGGCTGAAGAAGCATCCCAATACGCTGCTTGGGGGAGTTACATTACCAAGCACATCGTTGAGACACTCGATCAGCGGATAAAAAACGAACACTCCACCTTTCTCAAGATTCCGCCTCAACCCCGGTTAAAGAAGCTTGAGTCCTTGATCGATAAGGCTTTCCATCGTGGAAAGCCTTATACCGATCCTTATCTCCAGATTACGGATAAAGTAGGAGTTCGGTTCGTTGTACTCCTGGTCAATGACATCAAGTTCATTGAAGGGATCTTGGCTGAATGGAAGGACATCGCCTATTCGAAGGATAGGGACTATGAAAAGGAGCGGCTGGAAAATCCGCTCGAATTCACCTACCAGTCTGTTCACTATGTGGTTCGCTCCGCTAGAGCCATCGACCACGATGGTATCGAGATAGCAGAAGGAACTCCTTGCGAAATCCAGATTCGAACTCTGCTTCAACATGCCCACAGTGAGCTGACACACGACAGCATCTACAAACCAGCTGCGGCGGTAAAAGCGGATCCCTCGGTTTTGCGAGTGGTCGCGCGCAGTATGGCGTTGATCGAGGCGACAGACGAATGCTTCGATACCGTGGTCGAAAAACTGACGGAGATGGAGCGACCCTTCCGAGATTCGCTCGACATACTTGGTCGCCTGTACCACGAGTGGCTACATAGGCCCGCCGAACTGGAGCGATCAAACACGCTGATATTGGAAGCCTATACCTACCTGCTTGGCGACAATCTGGAAACCAGGATGCGTGATTTCATAGAGCGCAAACCCTATATCCTTGCCCAGATAGCACTGCATGCTGAAAGCAGTCACCTATTTCGCCAGGCATCAACGTTACTCGTCTACATGGCGGCGAGTGCCAAGCCGCACACCACCAAAGATAGGTGGCCGTTTACCACCGATGATTTGACGCTTATCTACTCAGACTTAGGCATCAATTTCGATGCATATTGATCTGCAATCGTTCAGCGCCCATTGCCGAGGTCGTCTGCTGCAATACCGACGCAGCGAGTGAGAAAAATCGACTAGCTACTGCCGCATAAAGGGTGCCTTCCTGAGTGATGCTAGGTGACTTGGTTGGACGCTCACTATGAAAGTTCAGGTAGGATTCGCGTGCCGCTGTGGAGAAAAAAGGGGACGTGATTCAGCATGAAATCTATGGAAGAGGGTAGTCCTCAATCACTAACAGTAGAGGAGGACGCAGGTTCAGGCGCTCATTCGCTCGCTGGCTATGACTACCAGGTTGATGTCTCCATCTGGATAGCGCTCGACGTTATGCTCGGTTCTGGTCTAACTCAGATGATTGAGCTTGAGCCAGGCAGCGAGGAAGACATCGAAGCGCAACTGGCAGATGACGAGCCAGGACGTGTATCGACTCGGGTTGGGCTGGACGGGTACACACTTGTAGTACAGGCGAAACTACGTAGTGGTGATGCGTGGACAGTGAAGGGCATCAGCGCTCTTTTAAAGCATGGAAGCGCTTCCCGATTGTCCGCTTTGGCTAGACTAGCTACCCCGACCATCAGGTACCTTTTAATCACCAGCGCGGCTCTAAATGGGGGAACCAGGGGCCTAGCTGTGAAGCATGCCGGAAGCTGGCCTAAGAAGAGTGCAATACCACCTTCATTGGCTAAAGAACTTCCGCCTGATGCCCCGGGGCGGGTTGCTGTTATCGGCAGCTTAAGTGAAGAGCACTTGATTCAGGATATCAAGCGGCTACTGATCGAGCGATTTGGAGTCCCGAATTCCCGATGGGTCGAATGTCTCCGGTCTCTTCGAGATGAAGCCAGACTGCGAGTTCGACGCGCAGGTGAAGGGCGGTGGCGTTGGGAAGAGCTTGCCCTGGTAATCAGAAACCACGACGGCTATCTCGCGAGCTCGCCGCAACTCGACGATTATGTGCTGCCTCAAAATTGGCAGGATTTGCGCGATGCAATGGCAGGCCCCAAACACGCCGCTATCATTGTCGGTCAATCTGGGACCGGGAAAACGCTCGCTACAGACAAGCTGTACGAGGACCTTCGCCGTGAGATCCCTGGTTTGACACGTGTGCGGATCCGCCGAGGGCCGCAGCAGTTGCGTGATGACCAGACGCCGTCGCCGGTTCTTTATGATATTGAGGATCCTTGGGGCCGTTACGATTTCGATCCCGCCAGTCGGCCTTGGAACGATCAGCTCTCCAAATTCCTTGGATCTGCACGCGCCGACCGCCTCATCATCGCAACAAGCCGTCAGGACGTTGCGATGTCGTCAGGTGCCCTTAAGTCAGTCGAACCATGGCTGGTCCCCCTCGAAGCTGAGCACTACGGTAAATCTGAACGTCAGCAGCTCTATCGCACGAGGATTAAAACTCTTCCACGAGACGTGCAGTTGCTCGCGACTGAGGCTGAACGACGGGTCCTCGACAGCTTGGCGACGCCTCTCGAAATCGAAAAGTTTTTTGATGCCCTTCGCACGATGGGCCGCCCTGAGCGCAACTTACACCAAGCCTTTATTGCCGACGCCATCGGCAAAGCACTTGAGCAGTCGATCGAGTTCACAGTGGTTCAGCAGATCGAAGAGCGTGAAGATGAAAGCGCCGCGGCGATCATTTGGGGCTTTCTCAAAGCAAGTGATCGCCTATCGCTTAACGTACTCCGCAGTCTAGATTTAGAGCTCGCCGAACACATTCCCGCCCTCCGAAAAGGCGTCACGCCGCTAGTGGACTTTTTCGTTGCGGCACGCAACTTACGTTCCAACCACGGGTATGTAACCTATTATCATCCCCGCGTCGAAGCCGGTATAGAGCGTGCGCTCAAGCGTTACGCTGTTCCTGTGTCTACTGCTCTGCGCACCCTTTGTAACTTATTAACCGACCCTGATGGACCAGGAGAAGATTGGGGCGCAGGGGTGGCAGCCCGGATTACGGCTGCCATTAAAGGGGTGCCGGAGCTGACGCTTGTCCCTCGTGGAGAAGCTGCTAGAAAAATAGACGCGTGGCTGTCAGCGCGCCTCGCTGACCCTGCTTGTAATGTAGATGAATATCTTAGGCTTACGGCCGCGGCAGGGTCACCTGCGTCCAATGCTGCGGAGTTTGCTCGCTACATCCTGCACCGGCCGAATTTAGGGTTTGAAGGTATTAGCATTTGGAGCCGCCCGGATCATCCTGACTCCTGGTATGAGCTGCTCGAATCAGATCCAGCGGTTACTGCGATCGCGGTACGTTTTATCAAGGACAAGCTACCGAACGACGGCACCTATTACGACGTCTCTCTCGTTGAAGATCTCAATCGCTTGGCACCTGACTTGAGCAATGTATATCTGGAGACCGCTGCGGAGATGGTCCGATACGGGGCTACCTCATCATCCGATGTAATCGCTGCTGGCGCATTGCAGGACCTTGATGGCTTTGAGCGGATCGTAGACTCTGCGGTCCGAGTGTGTACTCCGACAGATGATGCACAGCGGGAAGCGCGGGAAGCCCGTCTCGCTATTATCAACGACGTCTTCAATAGCGACTATGCGGAACATCTTTCCCAGAACGATGATGGCTATACAGCTTGGGATTTCCTAACTGCATATGCTGACCGCGTTCGGGAAAAGAAAGGATGGCGTATTCTTGCGGAGCACCGTCACGCCAGGCCGCTTCTCACACACTGGATGAGATCTCTCTCGGAAGAAGCAGAAACCATTGCGCCGTCCGACGACGAAATGACCGATGCATTCCTCGCCGCTTTTGACTGTGAGGAAGAAGAGGCTCTTTGGACTGTCCTCAGGCTGCATTGGAATAGCAAATACCGTGAGCAACTTATCTCTCGTATTCAGGAGGGATCAGTTTTCAAATCCGTGCGGCATGCGGCACTTGCCTGCCTCATCGAACACGCGCCTGACTGGCTTCCCCCAACGCTAGATAAACTTCGCCAGGATGGTCGCAATGAACGGCTTGTCGAGCTAATGATCGACTTCGGCCAACTTCAGCATCAAGGGGGAAAGAGAGGCGCAAATCAAGCCGCTGCTGCCGTCGTCAAACGCCTTGGTCCGGTGTATCAAGAGCTGATTGAAGTCGCTCGCAACAGTGCGAGGGATGAACGTCCACCTCTATCTCAGGGCGCTATTGATCTCCTAGCCATTCCTCCCAAAATGAGCCCGCTCGTGCGGATACTGCGCATTGATCGGCATGCGGATCTTTCGGGCTCCGTTCGCGCCGACATCGAATGGATACTTGCTCACAGCGATGACAGCGATGCATGTGTTAAGGCAATCGCTGCGGCCATCGAGCTAGGAATGGATGATGTCGTCCGCTTGGCACTTGGCCACCAATTCTCCCATGTCGTCGCGAAGGCAATTATTGCAGTTGCGGGTCAGACCGAGGCTCCGTTACCGGCCACATTGTTAGCGTTGGCGAACGCAGAAGGAAGCCCCGTGCGAAAGGCCTTGGCGGGCGTGCTTGTCGCCAAGCCACACCGGAACCATCTTCCCGTACTGCTTCATTTAGCGAAAGATCAATGGTCCTCATCGTCACAGCACTATGGTGAGGATGACTTGTTTCCGATTGCGCGCTTGGCAGTTGAAGCTATAGCCAAAATGGGGCCGCTTGAAACGGAGATAGTCGAAAAATTACAACAGATTGGGCTTGAGACCAGCGACAGGGTGGTGCGCACTGCGTTGTTTAGGATAATCGCTGCGCAAGGGGCGCAGAGCTTCCAAGAGCGACTTTTAGAGCTGGCCGTCAATCCGGGGCGCCTCCACGTCAGGCGCGCAGTTGCCTTCGCGCTTTTATCGGAATGCAACACTCTAGACTTCGCTGTGATTCGCGCCATCAAAGTAGACACTTTAGCGACGACCCCACCACCTATCGCCGTCATGCTTACCCTCATCGCGGCGGCTCGACTGGCTTCGGATGAGCGCCTTGAGTTAGCTCGTGGAATTTCGGCAAGCCCCATGCGGCGAGTACTTCTTCTGCTAATGCTCTGGCCGGCACTAAGGATTGATGAACCCACGTTGACGATGATCCAGAATCTTCTGCCGGATGGGCACCCATCTCTTTCTTGGGTGAAACAAGGACCAAGCGAACTTGCGGATGATGATCTGATAGCGGACCTGGGTGATGCAGCACTGTGCCGAGAAGTCCTAGATTGGATGAACCCCAAGCAAGAAAAGTCATGAATGCGCCGCTCCGTTTGGTCGGGGCGGCAAACCTATTTTGTTGGGTGAAAACAGCTTCTTCTAGCTTTATACACTTCCGGTTCCAAGCGCGGACGAGTTCATGAAAACCCACGGGTTAGAGGTTTTCTATACTACAATTTCGATAGTCTGGAGTATTCAACGTCGTATATTAGCTCTGAAAAAAATCAAAGAAGCTGAGATGCTTTTAGGTCGTCCTCAAAGTCCCCTAAGGCTTGCATTGTGGGAGTTGTACCCCGAGTTATCGACGGATAGTTTGCGGTTCGGGGTTGACCTACAGCCCACTTATTTTAGTGCGTACCATGTCTTGGTTTTGCGTGGCAGGGTAGATGACTTTGGCCGGAGAAATACGTGATGCCAAGCCCTCACCTACGCCAGAACTACAAGCGCTACCGCCCGGGCGATAGCCTCACTAGATCAGCGTATCGAGACGACTTTTTTGTCCCGGTTCTCCGTCAGCGCCGACACAGAGAAATTGCCGGTGGCGGCCTCTTGGATGTGCTCGCTCCACCAGGCCATCATCGGGCGTCTGCGTTCAATGTAGTCGGCTCGGTTGTAGGCGCTCCGCACTTCGTCCTTGTCGACATGTGCGAGCGCAACCTCAATCAATTCAGGATCCCAGCCGTGTTCATTGAGGGTGGTACTCGCCATTGATCGCATGCCGTGACTTACCAGGCGCCCCTCGAAACCCATACGCTTCAGTGCCATGTTGGCGGTCTGGCTGTTGCAGTGGGTGCGAGGGTCTCTGTCTGCAGGGAAAACATACTCCCGATGTCCACTGTAGGGCTTGATCGCTTCCAGGAGCGCCAAAGCTTGTTCCGTAAGCGGAATGATGTGTATCCGACGTTTCTTCATGCGCTCCGCCGGTATAGTCCAGATTTTCCTTTCGAAGTCGATATCAGCCCAGCGGGAAGTGGCAGCCTCGGCTGGCCGAGTCATGGTGTGAAGTTGCCACTCAATTAAGCAGCGCGTAGTTCTTTTTATGCTGGCATTGGCAATTGCCACCATGAGCTCTTTCAGCTCATCGGGCGCAAGGGCCGCCATGTTTTTCTTTTTGGGCTTTTTGAAGACGGAGCGGATTCCACTGAGCGGATTCGCGTGAAGCAATCCCGAATTGACACCATAGGTCATGATCTCATTGAGGCGTTGGGTTAGACGTTTAACGGTTTCGAGGCTGCCCTTCGTCTCGAGGGGGCGAAGCAAACTTATGACTTTAGGGGCAGTGATAACAGAGATTGGGGTGGTCGCTAGATCAGGGAAGACATGCAGCGTGAGAGAGCGCCAAATATCCTCGGCGTACGCAGGGGTGACTGAATCCTTTTTGAGCTCGAACCACGCTGCCGAGATATTTTCGAAAGTGTGTTCCGTGGCTGCTTTTTTCGCGTGCCGCTCGGCGTCGCGTTTCTCTTTAGGGTCCAGCCCCTGGGCGACGAGCTCTCTCGCTTCCACGGTTCTCTTCCGTGCTTGAGCCAGGCTTACCTCAGGAAAGGTGCCCAGTCCCATGTTTATCCGCTTTTTCGTCACGGGTTGGATGTAGTTGAAATTCCATAGCTTTGAGCCATTGATTCTCACTCGCATTTGAAGGCCGTTGCCATCGGTGAGTATGTAGTCCTTTTCCTTTGGCTTCGCGGCTTTGACTTTTACGTCTGAAAGGCGCGTGGCTTGGGCCCTCATGGTGTATTCCAGTGCTGCTTATGTATTCCAAAAAATAGCAGGTGAGGGCTTGGAATACCACTTGGAATACACGAAATCGTAGATGGTCACGGATGCTGGTGGACGCTCGCGGACTCTAAACCCCTGTATTCACTGGATTTCAGGCACAAAAAAAGACGTCCGTGGACGTCTTTAGATGATTATTTGGTGGAGCCGGGGGGATTTGAACCCCCGTCCGCCAGTACTCCGCTGTCGGTACTACATGCTTAGCCGTGTCTACTGAGTTAATCCGCAGCCGCCCGACTGGCAGGGTGCATTGGACGAGCTGTGTAAGTTTTAGTCGCTTTGCCCACAGCGTGCTACACGACGATCCTGTTCTGCGTGACGATCACTTTGGGTTTACAGGCATCCCCTGATGATCGCTGGCACCGAAGTAGCCAGAAGAGCGGCTCAGCTACCGTTAGGCAGCGAGAGCTTGGCCCTCGTAGGTTTCGTCATTGGCAACTATAGAAAGTTGCAACAGTTGATTTACGACTTCTGTTACCAAGTCGGCATGCACCTAGAGTTTCGCAACCGGCGTCGAATCCTAATCGGCCCCAGTCCCTGCGGTTAGGCAGGGGAGACGTAGTCTACGTCATTTTGCGGCGTCAGGCCAACCCCATGGTTGGCTTGGCGATCAGCCTTTGCTTTTCTGAGCATCCATCAGGATGTTCATGGCGTCGGTGGAGTGCGAGATGCAGGCTTTTTCGTCCTTGGCAGCGTGGGCGGCCATGGCGGCTTTGTACGCATCGTCGTACTGGCTCTTGGCAGGGTCGCCGAGCTGCATCGAGGTGGTCTTGGCGTCGTTCAGCTTCTGCATGTTCACTTCGCACAGGTCGTCAGCGGCGAACACAGGGGATGCGATCAGGGCGGAGGCTACGATCAGGCCGGACAGATAGGTACGCTTCATAAGAATCTCCTTACTCAAGGTGGACTCGGCGCTCCTCGGTAGGATCGGCGTCCGCAGTCAGAAATAGGCCAATTGCTTGCGGGCCTGATGAATGGACTTCGCCCTTTTGCAGGGGTTCTGTCGAAAACGTGTGCGGATGTAAATAAATTCAGTTAGCACCAAAAGAGGGCGACATCGCCCCCAGGTTGGGTGTGTTGGACGCATATCGGCCAGGAATCAGTGCACCAGCATGCCGGTGAACCAGTAGGCCTGCGCCAGGGTGATCAAGCCGATGATGGTGGCGAACAACAGGCTGTGCTTGAGCGTGAAACGCAGCAAGTCGGACTCGCGGCCCACCAGGCCGGTGGCGGCGCAGGCGACGGCGATGGACTGCGGCGAGATCATCTTGCCGGTGACGCCGCCGCTGGAGTTGGCGGCCACCATCAGTACATCGCTGACGCCCAGTTGGTGCGCGGTGGTGGCTTGCAGCGAGCCGAACAGGGCGTTGGACGAAGTGTCCGAGCCGGTCAGGAACACGCCCAGCCAGCCCAGGAACGGCGAGAAGAACGGGAACGCGGAGCCGGTGCCGGCCAGGATCAGCGCCATGGTGGAAGACATGCCCGAGAAGTTGGTGACGAAGGCGAACGCCAGCACCATGCCGATGGAGAGGATCGGCCAGCGCAGCTCGAACAGGGTTTCACCGAATGTCTTCAATGCGGTTTTTATGTCGATGCGCAGCACCATCATCGAGATGATCGCGGCGAACAGGATCGCCGTGCCGGTGGCCGAGATCGGGTCGAACTTGAACACGGCGGGCATCGGTGTGGCTGTGGCGACGATGGGCGCGGTCTTCAGTACCAGTTGGTCGAGGTGCGGGATGGCGAAGTTGAACACGAAGTTGTACATGGCGCCGCCCGGCGCGAACATGGCTTTGAATGGCTTCAGGGTCCAGATGGTGACCAGCACGGTCAGGATCAGAAACGGCGACCACGCCTTGAGGATCTCTCCCAGGCTGTAGGGCGTTGGTGTGGAGCCGCCCACCGCCGAGGTTTTGCCCGCAGGTCCGCCACCCATTACCGCAGCACCACCGCTCACGGCCACTTGATCAGTGCTGGCGCTGCGCTTGGGCTGCCACACTTTCAGGAACAAGGTCAGGCAGACGATGCTGGTCAGCGCCGAGGTGATGTCCGGCAGTTCCGGGCCAATGAAGTTGGAGGTCAGGTACTGCACGATGGCGAAGCTCAGGCCTGCAACCAGTGCCGCCGGCCAGGTTTCCCGGACCCCGCGCAGGCCGTCCATGATGAACACCAGCCAGAACGGTACGATCAACGACAGCAACGGCAGCTGGCGGCCGGTCATGGCGCCGATCTTGAACGGGTCGATGCCGGTCACCTGGCCTGCGACGATGATCGGGATGCCCAATGCGCCGAAGGCCACGGGTGCGGTGTTGGCGATCAGGCACAGGCCTGCCGCGTACAGCGGGTTGAAGCCCAGGCCCACCAGCAGGGCCGCGGTGATGGCGACCGGCGCGCCGAAGCCTGCGGCACCTTCCAGGAAGGCGCCGAAGCAGAAGCCGATCAGCAATACTTGCAGGCGTTGGTCGTCGGTGATCGACAGCACCGAGCTGCGGATGATCTCGAACTGGCCGCTCTTGACCGTGAGCTTGTACAGGAACACGGCAGCCACGATGATCCAGGCAATCGGCCACAGCCCGTACATGAAGCCGTAGCCGGCGGCAGCCAGTGCCATGTCGGCCGGCATGCCGTAGGCGAAGATCGCCAGCACGATGGACAACGCCAGGGTGATGCTGCCGGCGACGTGCCCCTTCATGCGGAATACGGCCAGCGCGAGGAAGAAGAACACGATAGGTATGACGGCTACCAGGGCGGATAGCCCGAGGCTGCCGAGCGGGTTGTAGATCTGCTGCCAGGTTTGCATAGACTGAGGCCCCTTGTTTTTTTTGGAAGGCTTGGCACTACGGCGCTGTATTGCAAGAATTGGTAATACCAATTTACAATAAGTTCCGGTCAGGTTAGGACGCAGCCGTGGGGCTGTCAATTTCCTTGTCTATGACTTTGGTCGAGTGCGGCCAGGGCAATCGTGTGTTGGAGCCACCCATGGGTATTGAGCAAGTCCGTCAGCGGCGTTTGTCCGATGGCATCGTCGAGCGTCTGGAGGCAATGATTCTCGAGGGCACGCTAAGGGCGGGCGAGCGTTTGCCGGCCGAGCGGGCGCTGGCCGAGCAGTTTGGCGTGTCGCGGCCTTCCTTGCGCGAAGCCATTCAGAAACTGGTGGCCAAGGGCATGTTGGTCAGCCGTCAGGGCGGGGGCAATTACGTCTGCCACACGCTCGGCTCGACCTTCAGTGATCCGTTGCTGGCGTTGCTGGAAAGCAATCCGGAAAGCCAGCGCGACCTGCTCGAGTTTCGCCATACCCTGGAGGCGTCGTGCGCCTTCTATGCAGCGCAGCGCGCCACCGAGATCGATCGCGACCGGTTGAGGCAGGCGATGGATGTCTTGGAAGATTGTTACCGTCGAGTCGAGGACGCCACGCGGGAGGAGGAGGGTGTGGCCGATGCCAACTTCCACCTGGCCATTGCCGAAGCCAGTCATAACGCGGTGTTGCTGCACACCGTGCGTGGGCTGTTCGACATGCTCAAGCGCAATATGGTGGTGAACATCGGTGGCATGCACCGGCACAGCGGGGAAACCCGAGACAAGTTGATCGCGCAGCATCGCCAGCTGTTTCAGGCCATCGTGAGCGGTCAGGCAGAGCAGGCACGTGAATTGGCCAGTCTGCATATCACTTATGTGCAGGGCGTGCTCGACGAGGCACGGCAGACGGTGCAACGCACCGCTCGCGCACAGCGACGCAGCGGCTTGCAGTAATCAAGCCGGTAAATGCGGCAAAGCTGGCGCTGCAAGGGGAAGAAATCAGTCTTCCTTGCCCTTGTTGCGCACGGCACGCTGCAGTTCGCGGTTGGAATCGCGTTCGCGCTCGGTATCGCGCTTGTCGTATTCCTTCTTGCCCTTGCCCAGAGCGATTTCGCACTTGATCAAGTGCTTGCTCCAGTAGATCGACAAGGCCACGCAGGCATAGCCCTTCTGCTGAACCTGGGCGAACAGCTTTTCCAGCTCGCGGCGGTTGAGCAGCAGTTTGCGGGTACGCGTGGGGTCGGCGATCACATGGGTGCTGGCCGTGGTCAGGGGGGTGAAGTGGCTACCCATCAGCCAGGCTTCGCCGTCCTTGAGCAGCACGTAGCTGTCCACCAGTTGCGCCTTGCCGGCACGCAGGCTTTTTACTTCCCAACCGGCCAGGACCAAGCCAGCCTCGAAACGGTGTTCGATGAAGTAATCGTGTCGCGCTTTCTTGTTCTGCGCGATGGTCCCTGTAGGGTGTTTCTTTAATTTGGCCATAGGGCGCGCATTATAGGCAGTCGTTGCGCTCTCGGCTACGGTATTGCTATGCGCTTGAGCGCTTGCAATGAATACCGGACAATACCTGATCTTTATGGATAGCCTGCGCTTTGCCGCTGTCGACAAAGAAGCCCCGTGATTTCGTTGGCGTGCCCCCTGTCTGCTGGCATGCCTACCTTATTTTCAAGGCGCCGTTGGCGTCGTTCGGCCGGCGCGGATTCTCGCGTCCGCCGCCCAGCTTTGGAAGTGACGCCCGCATGACTACCCATATTCAACGCTCGGCCCTGCTGCCTTATCCTGCTCAGGCCCTGTATGACCTGGTCAACGACGTGTCCCGCTACCCCGAGTTTCTGCCTTGGTGTTCGTCCACCACCATCCTTGAAGAAACCGACACCTTGATGCGCGCCAACCTGGACATTGCCAAGGGTGGCTTGAGTCAGCATTTCGTGACCCGCAATACCTTGGTGCCCGGTAGCTCCATTGAAATGAACCTGGAAGAAGGTCCGTTCAACCAGTTGCACGGAGTGTGGGTGTTCAAGCCGCTGGGCGAGAAGGCCTGCAAGATCAGCCTGGATCTGTCCTTCGACTACGCCGGCCCGATCATTCGCGCCACCTTGGGTCCGCTGTTCAATCAGGCCGCCAACACCTTGGTGGATGCCTTCTGCCAGCGCGCCAAGCAGTTGCATGGCTGAGCAGTTGATCAACATCGAAGTGGCGTATGCCGCGGTCGACGATCAGGCATTGCTGGGGTTGCAAGTGCCTGAGGGGACAACCGTCGCCCAAGCCATCGAGATGTCGGGCATTGCCCAGCGCTTCCCAACTGTAAATTTCAGTCAGTGCCCGGTAGGCATCTTCTCCAGCCTGCTGAATTCGCCTGCCGAGCACGTGCTGCAATCCGGTGACCGCATCGAGCTCTACCGGCCGTTGCTCGCGGACCCGAAAGAGGTGCGACGATTGCGCGCGGCGAAGGCGGCCGAAGCGCGCAAGGCTCGTTGAGATAACTTTCCTTCGCCCATGAAAAAGCCCGGCATGACCGGGCTTTTTTCGTACCGCCTGCTTACTGCGGCGAAACGTCCAGCGGCTGGGGTGCCGGGACGGGGACGGTCTTCACGCCGTCCACGTCGCGCTGGATATCGTCGAGCATCGAGCCAGGCTTGGGTGGCTCTTCGGCCTTCTGTGGCTCGCCCTGCTGGGGCGTAACGTTGGTGCCGGTGTCGCTGCCCAGAATTGCCTGGTCCTTGCTCACGCCCGGCATGAAGTCGCCGGAGAGGCCGACCAGTTGGTCGTTGCCGTTGAACATGACGCTCATGCGTTCCTGCTGGCGTTCGCCGCCGCCTGGCTGCAGGCTGTACAGGTAATCCCAGCGATTGGCGTGAAACGTGTCGACCAACAGGGGGTTGCCCATGATAAACCTTACTTGCCGACGGGTCATTCCGGGCCGTAACTGGTCTATCATGTCCTGTGTGACGACATTGCCCTGCTGGATGTCGATTTTGTAAACCCCGGGGAATGAACAACCGGCGAGTGCGAGCAGTCCCACGAAGGTGAGGCTGGTTAGCAAGTGCTTGGTGTTTTGCATCGGTGGGCGACTTCCACTATCTTGGCTGGGACAACGTAAACCCCGATCATACCCGTATTAAGAGATGCTGCGAAGCCGCATCGTTGAGAAAGCTGACCATGGTTGATAATAGCGAACTGCGTAAAGCCGGCCTCAAGGTGACCCTTCCACGGGTCAAGATTCTGCAAATGCTGGAGTCGGCACAGCAACGCCACATGAGCGCCGAGGAAGTCTACAAGGCGCTGATGGAAGCGGGCGAAGATGTGGGTCTGGCCACGGTTTACCGTGTTCTGACCCAATTCGAAGCGGCGGGTCTGGTAGCACGTCACAACTTCGATGGCGGCCATGCCGTGTTCGAATTGGCAGACGGCGAGCACCACGACCATATGGTCGATGTCGACTCGGGTGACGTGATCGAGTTTACCGATCACGAGATCGAGCGCCGCCAGAAGGAAATCGTCAGCGAGCATGGTTACGAGCTGGTGGATCACAACCTGGTGCTGTACGTGCGCAAGCCAAAGTAACTTCAGGAGTGATGCAAAAAGGCGACCCTGGGGTCGCCTTTTTTGTTGGAGGTGAACCAGTCAGGGCCTCTTCGCGGGCAGAGCCCGCTCCCACAGGAGTAGGGCCACACCTCCTGTGGGAGCGGGCTCTGCCCGCGAAGAGGCCCGCCCAGCCACCATCACCCCTTGGCGGTCACCACCATCTTCTTGGCATGGGCCAGCGATTCCTTGGTCAAATCGATCCCGCCCAGCATCCGCGCCACCTCTTCAACGCGCTCACCCTTGCCAAGATTCGACACTGCCGTGCGCGTCTCGTCACTGCCGCGCACCTTGTGCACGAACAGGTGATGGTGCCCCTGCGCTGCTACCTGCGGCAGGTGGGTCACGGTCAGCACTTGCCCGCGCTCACCGAGGCGCCGCAGCAACTGCCCGACGATCTCGGCTGTCGGCCCGCCGATGCCCACGTCCACTTCGTCGAACACCAGCGTCGGAACCCGCGAGGTCTGCGCCGTGATCACCTGGATTGCCAGGCTGATCCGCGACAGCTCGCCACCCGAAGCCACCTTGGCCAAGGGTTTCATTGGCTGGCCAGGGTTGGCGCTGACCAACAGCTCGACCTGCTCGAGACCATTGGGGTGCAAGTCCTCGTGGGCATTGGCGCGCAGCTCGATGGTGAATCGCCCACCGGGCATGCCCAGACGCTGGATTTCCACCTCCACTGCGGCAGCCAGTTGCGCGGCGGCGTGGGTGCGCAGTCCGGTCAGCTCACGAGCTTTTTCCTGGTAGTGGCGTGCATAGGCCGCCAGCTCTTCACCCAGTTGCTCGATTGATTCGTCGCTGGCGTTCAACCCTTCCAGCTCTTCAAGCAAGCGGTGTTGCAGCGCCACCACTTCGGTCGGGTGAACGCGGTGTTTGCGCGCCAGGGTATAGATGGTGTCGAGGCGTTCCTCGATATGCTGCAAGCGCGCTGGATCGGCCTCGAAATGATCGAGGAAGCGATTGAGTTCGCCCACGGCTTCTTCAACCTGGATCTGCGCCGTTGCCAGCATCGAGGCCGCTTCGCCCAGCGCGTTCGGAGCATTGCTGACGCCGCCCAGCCGATTCAGGCTGGCGGTCAGCGCGCTGAGCACGTTGCCCGAATCGTTTTCACTGCAATGGTCGATGACCTGGCGGCAGATATCGAACAGGGCTTCGGCGTTGGTCAGGTTCTTGTGTTCCTGTTCCAACTGCTCCAGCTCGTTCTCGCCCAGCCCGAGGTTCTCCAGCTCTTCCAACTGGTAGCTGAGCAACTGGTGACGTGCGCGCTGTTCGTCGCCGGAGTCCGACAACCGTTCGAGTTCCTGACGGGTCTGGCGCCATTTCTGCGCAGCCAGGTGCACCTGTCGAGCCAGATCGCTGGCACCGGCGTATTCATCCAGCAGGCGGCGATGGGTATCGGTCTTGAGCAGCGACTGGTGCTCGTGCTGGCTATGGATATCGATCAGCAGCTCACCCAGCGACTTGAGGTCGCCGAGCGGGCAGGGGGTGCCGTTGATATAGCCGCGCGAACCGCCCTTGGCCGTGATCACCCGGCGCAGGATGCAGGGGCCGTCGGTTTCCAGGTCGCGCTCGGCAAGCCACGTGCTGGCCTCGGGAATGTCGACCAGATCGAAGGTGGCAAGGATATCGGCCTTGTCTGCTCCGGGCCGGACCACGCCGCTGTCGGCGCGATCGCCCAGGGCCAGGCCCAGCGCATCGAGCATGATCGATTTGCCGGCGCCGGTCTCGCCCGTGATCACGCTCATCCCGCGCTCGAGTTCGAGGTCGAGATGTTCGACGATGGCATAGTTGTGTACGGACAGGTGCACCAGCATAAGACCGCCCCCAGGCATGAATGTCTGGTTATTTATACAGTGTTTTATACAGGGCTGACAATATTGGTCCTTAGCTCGTTTTCGCCTGATGCCTGGGTTTTTTATCGCTTCATTCGAAAGTCCACACTCAGCCGCTGGTCGTCAGCCCTTGAAGAGCGAATTTGCGACCCCATATACCGGTCAGAAGCGCGAGTCGACCTCGCGGACGTTATTGAGAGGAGAGAACCAATGGCTGATGAACAGAATCTGGACGATCAGAATCTAGACGCTAATCAGGCTGCCAGCGCTGGCGCCGAAGACCTCACCGCGCGCGTGCAGTTGCTCGAAGAGCAGCTCGCCACCGCGCAGGACCAGTCGCTGCGTGTAGCGGCCGACCTGCAGAATGTTCGTCGTCGTGCCGATCAGGATGTGGAAAAGGCGCACAAGTTCGCCCTCGAGAAGTTCGCCGGCGACCTGCTGCCCGTGCTCGACAGCCTAGAGCGCGGCATCGAGCTGTCCAGCGCCGACGACGAAAGCATTCGTCCGATGCGCGAAGGCATGGAGCTGACCCTGAAAATGTTTCAGGACACTCTCAAGCGCTACAACCTGGAAGCCATCGATCCGCACGGCCAGCCATTCAACGCCGAGCATCATCAGGCCATGGCGATGCAGGAAAGCGCGGACGTCGAGCCCAACAGTGTCTTGAAGGTTTTCCAGAAGGGCTATCAGCTCAATGGACGCCTGCTGCGCCCGGCCATGGTCGTGGTCAGCAAGGCCGCCGCACCGGTTTCGCCTTCGATCGACGAGCAGGCTTGAAATCGGCCAAGTGGCCCCCATCTTAGTGTCAAGCGTTTAAGTGCTACCGCAGACAGCCACCACTGCTGCGGCAACCAAATCCAAAATTTTCGGGCCTTAGTGCCAGGAGAAGAAACATGGGCAAGATTATCGGTATCGACCTGGGGACCACCAACTCCTGCGTCTCCATTCTGGAAAACGGCAAGGCCAAGGTCATCGAGAACGCCGAAGGCGCTCGGACCACACCTTCGATCATCGCTTACGCCAACGACGGCGAAATTCTCGTCGGTCAGTCGGCCAAGCGTCAGGCCGTCACCAACCCGCATAACACGCTGTATGCAGTGAAGCGCCTGATCGGCCGCCGTTTCGCCGAAGACGTCGTGCAGAAAGACATCCAGATGGTCCCGTACAAAATTGTCGAAGCCGACAACAAGGACGCCTGGGTCGAAGTCAACGGCCAGAAAATGGCACCGCCGCAGATCTCGGCTGAAATCTTGAAAAAGATGAAGAAGACCGCCGAAGACTACCTCGGCGAAGCAGTCACCGAAGCGGTCATCACCGTACCGGCCTATTTCAACGACAGCCAGCGTCAGGCCACCAAGGACGCCGGCCGTATCGCTGGTCTGGACGTCAAGCGCATCATCAACGAGCCGACTGCCGCTGCACTGGCATACGGCATGGACAAAGCCAAGGGCGACCACACCGTCATCGTTTATGACCTGGGTGGCGGTACCTTCGACGTGTCCGTGATCGAAATCGCCGAAGTCGATGGCGAGCACCAGTTCGAAGTGTTGGCCACCAACGGCGACACCTTCCTAGGCGGCGAAGACTTCGACATCCGCTTGATCGACTACCTCGTAGACGAATTCAAGAAAGAAAGCGGCATGAACCTCAAGGGTGACCCGCTGGCCATGCAGCGCCTGAAAGAAGCCGCTGAGAAAGCCAAGATCGAACTGTCCTCGAGCCAGTCGACCGACGTCAACCTGCCGTACATCACTGCAGATGCGACCGGTCCGAAGCACTTGAACGTGAAGATCTCCCGCGCCAAGCTGGAATCGCTGGTCGAAGACCTGGTTCAACGCACCATCGAGCCTTGCCGCATCGCCATGAAAGACGCCGGTATCGACGTTGGCGCGATCAACGACGTGATCCTGGTCGGCGGTCAGACCCGCATGCCGCTGGTTCAGAAGCTGGTCACCGACTTCTTCGGCAAAGAAGCCCGCAAGGACGTCAACCCCGACGAAGCCGTCGCCATGGGTGCTGCCATTCAGGGCGCCGTACTGGCCGGTGACGTGAAAGACGTGCTGCTGCTCGACGTCAGCCCGCTGACCCTGGGTATCGAAACCATGGGCGGCGTGATGACCGCACTGATCGAGAAGAACACCACGATTCCTACCAAGAAATCGCAGGTATTCTCGACGGCCGATGACAACCAGGGCGCCGTGACCATTCACGTCCTGCAGGGCGAGCGCAAGCAAGCCGCGCAGAACAAGTCGCTGGGCAAGTTCGACCTGGCCGAGATCCCGCCAGCGCCACGTGGCGTGCCGCAGATCGAAGTGACCTTCGACATCGACGCCAACGGCATCCTGCACGTCGGCGCGAAGGACAAGGCTACCGGCAAGACCCAGTCGATCGTGATCAAGGCCAACTCCGGTCTGTCCGAGGACGAGATTCAGCAGATGGTGCGTGACGCTGAAGTCAACGCTGAGGAAGACCGCAAGTTCGAAGAGCTGGCCGCTGCCCGCAACCAGGGTGATGCACTGGTGCACTCGACGCGCAAGATGGTCGCCGACGCGGGTGACAAGGTCACCGCAGACGAGAAGACTGCCATCGAAGCGGCCGTCGTGGCGCTGGAAGCTGCGGTCAAGGGCGACGACAAGGCGGTCATCGACGCCAAGGTCGAAGAACTGTCCAAGGTCTCCGCTCCAGTGGCGCAGAAGATGTACGCCGACCAGGCCGAGAAGCCTGAAGGTGCTGCTGCCCAGCCAGCGGAAGAAGCCGGCAAGCACGACGACGTTGTCGATGCCGAGTTCGAAGAAGTCAAAGACAACAAGTAAACACTTGTTGGTCGGCCGGTTGACTGTGCTTGCACGGTGACTGGTAGGATGTCGCCGCGCGGGGGCTTGCTCCCGCGTTGGCGTGTCTGGAATACACGAATTTTAACAACATGCGACAGCGATCGGATGTTGGCGGCGCGGTCAGCGGCGCCCCTGCGTGCTGGCTCCCAAAAGAGTAAAAAGACTTATGGCAAAGCGTGACTATTACGAGGTTCTGGGGGTGGAGCGCGGCTCCAGCGAAGCAGATCTGAAGAAGGCCTATCGCCGCCTCGCGATGAAGCATCACCCGGATCGCAACCCCGACAGCAAGGAGTCGGAAGAAGCCTTCAAAGAGGCCAACGAGGCCTATGAAGTGCTGTCCGATGCGAGCAAGCGCGCGGCGTACGACCAATACGGTCATGCCGGCGTCGACCCGAGCATGGGGGGTGGTGGCCAGGGCTTCGGCGGCCAGAATTTCTCCGATATCTTCGGCGATGTGTTCAGCGATTTCTTCGGTGGCGGTCGCGGCGGCAATGGCCGCGGTGGCGCCCAGCGTGGCAGCGACCTGCGCTACACCCTGGAGCTGAACCTGGAAGAAGCCGTGCGCGGCACCACGGTCAGTATCCGTGTGCCGACGCTGGTCAACTGCAAGCCCTGCGACGGCAGCGGCGCGAAGAAGGGCTCGGCGCCGATCACCTGCCCGACCTGTGGCGGTATCGGCCAGGTGCGCATGCAGCAGGGCTTCTTCTCGGTGCAGCAGACCTGCCCGCGCTGCCATGGCCAGGGCAAGATCATCTCCGACCCGTGCGATTCCTGCCATGGCGAAGGCCGTGTCGAAGAGTACAAGACCCTCTCGGTCAAGGTGCCTTCGGGCGTCGACACCGGTGATCGCATTCGCCTGTCGGGTGAAGGCGAGGCGGGCATGCAGGGTGGCCCGACCGGCGACCTCTACGTGGTGATCAACGTGCGCGAGCACGCGATCTTCCAGCGCGACGGCAAGCACCTGTACTGCGAAGTGCCGATCAGCTTCACCGACGCGGCATTGGGCGGCGAGCTGGAAGTGCCGACCCTCGACGGTCGGGTCAAGCTGAAGATCCCGGAAGGCACCCAGACCGGCAAGCAGTTCCGCCTGCGTGGCAAGGGCGTTGCGCCCGTGCGCGGCGGCGGTGCCGGCGACCTGATGTGCCGGGTGGCGGTGGAAACGCCGGTCAACCTCGATCGTCGTCAGCGTGAGTTGCTGGAAGAGTTCCGCACTTCGCTTGAGGGCAACGAATCCCATTCGCCGAAGGCCAATGGCTGGTTCGAGGGTGTGAGGCGTTTCTTCGGCGACCTGTAAGGCATAAGGATTCGAGCATGCGACGTATAGCTGTGATGGGCGCCGCCGGGCGCATGGGCAAGACCTTGATCGAAGCGGTGCAACTGGCGCCCGGCGCCGGTTTGACGGCGGCGGTCGATCGGCCGGACAGCACGCTGGTGGGCGCCGATGCCGGCGAGCTGGCTGCGCTGGGGCGGATCGGCGTACCGCTGTCGGGCGACGTGGCCAAGGTGGCGGAGGAGTTCGATGTGTTGATCGACTTCACCCATCCGACGGTAACGCTGAAGAACCTGGCGTTCTGCCGCAAGGCGGGCAAGGCCATGGTCATCGGCACTACTGGTTTCAGTGCCGAAGAAAAGGCGTTGCTGGCCGAGGCGGGCAAGGATATCCCCATCGTCTTCGCCGCCAACTTCAGTGTCGGCGTCAACCTGTGCCTGAAGTTGCTCGACACCGCTGCGCGCGTGTTGGGCGACGACGTCGATATCGAGATCATGGAAGCCCATCACCGGCACAAGGTCGATGCCCCATCGGGCACGGCCGTGCGCATGGGCGAAGTGATTGCCAGCGCGTTGGGTCGCGATCTGAAAAAGGTGGCGGTGTATGGTCGAGAAGGCCAGACCGGTGCGCGCGAGCGCCAGACCATTGGTTTTGCCACTGTGCGCGCTGGCGATGTGGTGGGTGACCACACCGTGCTGTTCGCCGCTGACGGCGAGCGCGTCGAGATCACCCACAAGGCGTCCAGCCGCATGACGTTCGCCAAGGGAGCGGTACGCGCCGCTCTCTGGCTCGACGGCCGCGCCCCAGGCTTCTACGACATGCAGGACGTGCTGGACCTGCATTGACCCAGCTGCGCCAGGCTCGCTCCTCCCGCAGGAGCGGTCATCGGCCGCTAACCAGACGCCGCGGTCTTGCTGACACACCGCGGTGCCTCTTCGCGGCCGATGACCGCTCCTACAAGGGGTATGGCACGCCAAAGTCGCATTCCCTCAAGTCTGCACCGCATTTGCGGTAGACCAAAACCCCTCTTTTCTGTAAGCTACAGCTTTAGTGTGTCCACTAAAAGCGCGCAGATAATTCGATGAAAAGAAGCGGGGTGACGTATCCATACGGCATTCCGCTTTTTTACAACCTGCGATCGCCCTTTCAGGCTTTATTTACGGGAGGTCTTCTTGACTAAGCCAGCCATACTCGCCCTTGCCGATGGCAGCATCTTTCGCGGCGAAGCCATTGGAGCCGACGGGCAAACCGTTGGAGAGGTGGTGTTCAACACCGCCATGACCGGCTATCAGGAAATCCTTACCGATCCTTCCTATGCCCAGCAAATCGTCACCCTGACCTACCCCCACATCGGCAACACCGGCACTACCCCGGAAGACGCCGAGTCCGATCGCGTCTGGGCCGCAGGCCTGGTGATCCGCGACCTGCCATTGGTGGCCAGCAACTGGCGTAACACCATGGCCCTGGACGACTACCTGAAAGCCAACAACGTGGTTGCCATCGCCGGCATCGACACCCGCCGCCTGACCCGCATTCTGCGAGAGAAAGGCGCGCAGAACGGCTGCATCATGGCCGGTGACGACATCAGCGAAGAGGCCGCCATCGCCGCCGCGCGCGCCTTCCCCGGCCTCAAGGGCATGGACCTGGCCAAGGAAGTCAGCACCAAGGACACCTATCAGTGGCGCTCCAGTGTCTGGGAACTGAAATCCGACAGCCACCCCGATGTGCCTAACAGCGAGCTGCCTTACCACGTGGTCGCCTACGACTACGGCGTCAAGGTCAACATCCTGCGCATGCTGGTCGAGCGCGGCTGCCACCTTACCGTGGTACCTGCGCAAACCCCGGCCGCCGACGTGCTGGCGCTCAACCCCGATGGCGTGTTCCTGTCCAACGGCCCTGGCGATCCAGAGCCCTGCGACTACGCTATCCAGGCGATCAAGGAAGTGCTGCAGACAGAGATCCCGGTCTTCGGCATCTGCCTGGGCCACCAGTTGCTGGCCCTGGCCGCCGGCGCCAAGACCGTCAAGATGGGTCACGGGCACCACGGTGCCAACCACCCGGTGCAGGATGTCGACAGCGGCGTGGTGATGATCACCAGCCAGAACCACGGCTTCGCGGTGGACGAAGCGACGTTGCCGAGCAATGTCCGCGCGATCCACAAGTCGCTGTTCGATGGCACCCTGCAGGGTATCGAGCTGACCGACAAGGCCGCGTTCAGCTTCCAGGGTCACCCCGAAGCCAGCCCCGGTCCGAACGACGTCTCGCCGCTGTTCGACCGCTTCATCGAATCGATGGCCAAGCGCCGCTGATCACTGTCGGACCCGTGTGTAACGCGCGCCCCGGCCGGCCCCGTCGAAGACGGACAGGCCGCCAGGGCGCCGCCCAATAAAGTTCAGGCGGGCAGCCGGCTGAACTGCGCAATTGAGTGAGAACCATGCCAAAACGTACAGACTTGAAAAGCATCCTGATTCTTGGCGCCGGCCCGATCGTCATCGGCCAGGCCTGCGAATTCGACTACTCCGGCGCCCAGGCCTGCAAGGCCCTGCGCGAAGAGGGTTACCGCGTCATTCTGGTCAACTCCAACCCGGCCACCATCATGACCGACCCGGACATGGCCGACGCCACCTACATCGAACCGATCAAGTGGCAGACCGTGGCCAAGATCATCGAGAAAGAGCGTCCGGACGCCGTGTTGCCGACCATGGGTGGCCAGACTGCCCTGAACTGCGCCCTCGACCTGGAGCGCGAAGGCGTTCTGGCCAAGTTCGGCGTGGAAATGATCGGTGCCAATGCCGACACCATCGACAAGGCCGAAGACCGTTCGCGCTTCGACAAGGCGATGAAGTCCATCGGCCTGGCCTGCCCACGCTCGGGCATCGCCCACAGCATGGAAGAAGCCAATGCCGTGCTGGAGAAGCTCGGCTTCCCGTGCATCATTCGTCCATCGTTCACCATGGGCGGTACCGGCGGCGGCATCGCTTACAACCGTGAAGAGTTCGAAGAAATCTGCGCCCGTGGTCTGGACCTGTCGCCAACCAAGGAACTGCTGATCGACGAATCGCTGATCGGTTGGAAAGAGTACGAGATGGAAGTGGTCCGCGACAAAAAGGACAACTGCATCATCGTCTGTTCCATCGAGAACTTCGACCCGATGGGCGTGCACACCGGTGACTCGATCACCGTCGCACCGGCGCAGACCCTGACCGACAAGGAATACCAGATCCTGCGCAACGCCTCGCTGGCAGTGCTGCGCGAGATCGGCGTGGAAACCGGCGGTTCCAACGTGCAGTTCGGTATCTGCCCGGACACCGGCCGCATGGTCGTGATCGAGATGAACCCGCGCGTGTCGCGCTCCTCGGCACTGGCTTCCAAAGCCACCGGCTTCCCGATCGCCAAGGTCGCGGCCAAGCTGGCTGTCGGCTACACCCTCGACGAACTGCAGAACGACATCACCGGCGGCAAGACCCCGGCGTCGTTCGAACCGTCGATCGACTACGTCGTCACCAAACTGCCACGCTTCGCCTTCGAGAAATTCCCGAAAGCCGACGCGCGCCTGACCACCCAGATGAAATCCGTGGGTGAAGTCATGGCCATCGGCCGGACCTTCCAGGAATCCCTGCAGAAAGCCCTGCGCGGCCTGGAAGTGGGCGTCAGTGGCCTGGACCCGAAAGTCGACCTGAGCAGCCCCGAAGCCAACGGCATCCTCAAGCGCGAACTCACCGTGCCTGGCGCCGAGCGCATCTGGTACGTTGCCGACGCCATGCGCGCCGGCATGAGCGTGGACGACATCTTCGCCCTGACCATGATCGACCGTTGGTTCCTGGTACAGATGGAAGACCTGATCAAGGAAGAAGAGAAGGTCAAGACCCTGGGTCTGGCCGATATCGACAAGGCCTTGATGTTCCGCCTCAAGCGCAAGGGTTTCTCCGACCAGCGTCTGGCCAAGCTGCTGGGCATCACCGACAAGAATCTGCGTCGTCACCGCCACAAGCTGGACGTGTTCCCGGTCTACAAGCGCGTCGACACCTGCGCCGCCGAGTTCGCCACCGACACCGCCTACCTGTACTCCACGTACGAGGAAGAGTGCGAGGCCAACCCGACCGACCGCGACAAGATCATGATCCTGGGCGGTGGCCCGAACCGTATCGGCCAAGGCATCGAGTTCGACTACTGCTGCGTTCACGCGGCCCTGGCCCTGCGCGCCGACGGGTACGAGACCATCATGGTCAACTGCAACCCGGAAACCGTGTCCACCGACTACGACACCTCTGACCGCCTGTACTTCGAGCCATTGACGCTCGAAGACGTGCTGGAAATCGTGCGCGTCGAGAAGCCCAAGGGCGTCATCGTCCAGTACGGCGGCCAGACCCCGCTGAAACTGGCCCGCGCCCTGGAAGAAGCCGGCGTGCCGATCATCGGCACCAGCCCTGATTCCATCGACCGCGCCGAAGACCGCGAGCGCTTCCAGCAGATGGTCCAGCGCCTGAACCTGCTGCAGCCACCGAACGCGACCGTGCGCAGCGAAGAAGAAGCCATTCGCGCCGCTGGCGTGATCGGTTATCCGCTGGTCGTGCGCCCGTCGTACGTGCTCGGCGGCCGCGCCATGGAGATTGTCTACGAACTCGACGAGCTCAAGCGCTACCTGCGTGAAGCCGTACAGGTCTCCAACGACAGCCCGGTATTGCTCGACCACTTCCTCAACTGCGCCATCGAGATGGACGTGGATGCGGTGTGCGACGGCACCGACGTGGTCATCGGCGCGATCATGCAGCACATCGAGCAGGCCGGTGTTCACTCCGGTGACTCGGCGTGCTCGCTGCCACCGTACTCGCTGCCGGCCCACGTGCAGGACGAAGTGCGCGAGCAGGTCAAGAAGATGGCTCTGGAACTGGGTGTCATCGGCTTGATGAACGTGCAGCTGGCGCTGCAGGGCGACAAGATCTACGTGATCGAAGTCAACCCGCGTGCCTCGCGTACCGTACCGTTCGTGTCCAAGTGCATCGGCACTTCGCTGGCGATGATTGCCGCGCGCGTCATGGCCGGCAAGACCCTGAAGGAAATCGGCTTCACCAAGGAAATCATTCCCAACTTCTACAGCGTCAAGGAAGCGGTGTTCCCCTTCGCCAAGTTCCCTGGCGTTGACCCGATCCTTGGCCCGGAAATGAAATCCACGGGTGAAGTGATGGGTGTCGGCGACACCTTCGGCGAAGCCTTCGCCAAGGCGCAGATGGGCGCCAGCGAAGTGCTGCCGACCGGCGGCACGGCCTTCATCAGTGTGCGCGACGACGACAAGCCGCTGGTGGCTGGCGTGGCCCGCGACCTGATCGCATTGGGCTTCGAAGTGGTTGCCACCGCAGGCACCGCACGCGTCATCGAAGCAGCCGGTTTGAAGGTACGTCGCGTCAACAAGGTGACCGAAGGTCGCCCGCATGTGGTCGACATGATCAAGAACGACGAAGTCACCTTGATCATCAACACCACCGAAGGCCGTCAATCGATCGCCGATTCTTACTCGATCCGTCGCAACGCCTTGCAGCACAAGATCTACTGCACCACGACCATTGCCGCTGGCGAAGCGATCTGTGAAGCGCTCAAGTTCGGTCCTGAAAAGACCGTGCGCCGTTTGCAGGATCTCCACGCAGGACTCAACGCATGATCAAGTACCCAATGACCGTCCAGGGCCATCGTGCCCTGGAGGAAGAGCACGAAAAACTCAGCAAGGTCGAGCGTCCGCGCCTGAGCCAGGCCATCGGTGAAGCGCGCGAGCTGGGCGACCTCAAGGAAAACGCCGAATACCATGCGGCCCGCGAAGAGCAGGGCATGGTCGAGGCGCGTATCCGTGACATCGAGGGGCGTTTGCAGAACGCAGTGGTGATCGACGTCACCACGATTCCGAAAACCGGTAAGGTGATCTTCGGCACGACCGTGGAAATCGCCAATGTCGAAACCGACGAGCGCGTGAAGTACAAGATCGTCGGTGAAGACGAAGCCGATATCAAGGGCGGCAAACTGTCCCATGGCTCGCCGATCGCGCGTGCCCTCATCGCCAAGGAAGAAGGCGACGTGGTCACGGTGAAAACCCCCGGTGGCGTGATCGAGTACGAGATCGTCGAAGTTGCCCACGTTTGATCGGCTACCGTGGCGGCGCGTGAGCGCCGCCATCTGGCAGCTGTAGTGCTACCAGCTATCGGGCGTTACCAGCCGGGTGCTGGTAGGGCAGCCGGGCCCCTCGGCGGCGCGCATGGCGCGACCTCGAGGGTCGGCCCGGGCATCAGCGAAAGCGATGCACGTTCGACAGTTGCTTGTTCACTTGCGGGTTCTTGCGGTACACCAGTGCCATCTTGCCGATGACCTGGACCAGATCGGCACGGCCGACCTTGCACAATTCGGCAACGGCTTGAAGGCGCTGTTCGCGGTCGAGGATGTTGAGTTTGATCTTGATCAGCTCGTGATCGCTCAAGGCGCGTTCGAATTCTGCTAAAACACCTTCAGTCAAACCATTGTCGGCAACCATCAAAACCGGCTTCAGATGGTGACCAATCGATTTGTACTGTTTCTTCTGCTCTTGAGTGAGCGGCATAATCTGACCCTTCATCTGATCTTGTAAAAAGCGGCGGCCAGTTTACCCGAGCGCCCTCGGCTCCGCCCAGTTAATCACGACCCGTTATTCGAGGTGCCCCGTGGCCCGTTCCAAGACAAGCCTCAATTGGCTGAAAGAACACTTCAACGATCCCTACGTCAAGATGGCGCAGAAAGACGGGTATCGTTCGCGTGCAAGCTACAAGCTGCTGGAAATACAGGAGCGCGACCGCCTGATCCGCCCCGGCATGAGTGTCATCGACCTGGGCGCCGCGCCTGGCGGATGGTCCCAGGTGACCAGTCGTCTGATTGGTGGCCAGGGTCGACTCATCGCGTCCGATATCCTGGAAATGGACAGCATCCCCGATGTCACCTTCATTCAGGGCGACTTCACCGAGGATGCAGTGCTGGCGCAGATCCTCGAGGCCGTCGGTAATTCGCAGGTCGACCTTGTGATTTCCGATATGGCCCCCAATATGAGTGGACTGGCCGCAGTCGACATGCCGCGTGCAATGTTCCTCTGCGAGCTGGCGCTCGATCTGGCCAGCCGGGTCCTGCGTCCGGGCGGCGATTTCCTGATCAAGGTCTTCCAGGGTGAAGGCTTCGACGTGTATCACAAGACCGTTCGGCAGATGTTCGAGAAGGTCCAGATGCGCAAGCCTTCCTCGTCCCGTGACCGTTCGCGCGAGCAGTACCTGCTGGGCCGTGGTTTCAAGGGTGCGGAAAAGCCGGACCATGAGGTCTGAGGCTGTCGATAGCTTTTATTAAATGGCGCGGCATGCTGAGCATAAACGAAGATTACGCAGTCAAAGTTTCACAAAAGGTTACAGACGCCGCCTGCGGAGCCGTAGGCAATGTAGTAAGTTTGGCCGGTGAACATCATGCGAAGCACGCCTGCGCGGGTTGCGGGTAGCAGGCTTCAGAGGGTAGCGAATTGAACGATATGGCAAAGAATCTGATCCTGTGGTTGATCATCGCCGCCGTCCTGGTGACGGTCATGAACAACTTCTCCAGCCCCAATGAGCCGCAGACCCTCAACTATTCCGACTTCATCCAGCAGGTGAAGGACGGCAAGGTCGAGCGCGTTGCCGTGGATGGCTATGTCATCACGGGCAAGCGTACCGATGGCGATGCCTTCAAGACCATTCGGCCTGCCATCCAGGACAACGGCCTGATCGGCGACCTAGTGGACAACAAGGTCGTGGTCGAGGGCAAGCAGCCGGAACAGCAAAGCATCTGGACCCAGCTACTGGTAGCCAGCTTCCCGATCCTGGTGATCATCGCGGTGTTCATGTTCTTCATGCGCCAGATGCAGGGTGGGGCGGGCGGCAAGGGCGGCCCGATGAGCTTCGGCAAGAGCAAGGCGCGCCTGCTCTCCGAAGACCAGGTCAAGACCACCCTGGCCGACGTGGCCGGTTGCGACGAGGCAAAGGAGGAAGTTGGCGAGCTGGTCGAGTTCCTGCGCGACCCAGGCAAGTTCCAGCGCCTGGGCGGTCGCATTCCCCGCGGCGTGCTGATGGTCGGCCCGCCCGGTACGGGTAAGACGTTGCTGGCCAAGGCCATTGCCGGCGAAGCCAAGGTACCGTTCTTCACCATTTCCGGTTCGGACTTCGTCGAGATGTTCGTCGGCGTCGGCGCCAGCCGTGTACGTGACATGTTCGAGCAGGCCAAGAAGCACGCGCCCTGCATCATCTTCATCGACGAAATCGATGCCGTGGGTCGCCATCGCGGTGCCGGCATGGGCGGTGGTCACGACGAGCGCGAGCAGACACTCAACCAGCTGCTGGTCGAGATGGACGGCTTCGAGATGAATGACGGCATCATCGTCATTGCCGCGACCAACCGTCCGGACGTGCTCGACGCTGCGCTGCTGCGTCCAGGCCGCTTCGACCGTCAGGTTGTGGTCGGCCTGCCGGACATCCGCGGTCGCGAGCAGATCCTCAAGGTTCACATGAAGAAAGCGCCCCTGGGCGACGATGTGAACCCTGCGGTCATCGCTCGCGGTACCCCGGGTTTCTCCGGTGCCGATCTGGCTAACCTGGTCAACGAAGCATCGCTGTTCGCTGCCCGCAATGGCAAGCGCCTTGTCGAGATGAAGGAATTCGAGCTCGCCAAGGACAAGATCATGATGGGCGCCGAGCGCAAAAACATGGTCATGTCCGAGAAAGAGAAGCAGAACACTGCTTACCATGAAGCGGGCCATGCCATCGTCGGTCGTGTCGTGCCCGAGCACGATCCGGTCTACAAGGTCTCGATCATTCCGCGCGGTCGCGCGCTGGGTGTGACCATGTTCCTGCCCGAAGAAGATCGCTACAGCCTCTCCAAGCGCGCACTGATCAGTCAGATCTGCTCGCTGTACGGTGGGCGTATCGCCGAAGAGATGACGCTGGGCTTCGATGGCGTTACCACCGGTGCCTCCAACGACATCATGCGTGCCAGCCAGATCGCTCGAAACATGGTCACCAAGTGGGGCCTGTCGGAGAAGCTGGGGCCATTGCTCTATGCGGAAGACGAAGACCAGGGCTACCTGGGTCGAGGCGGTGGCGGTGGTGCTGCAGCAGTGTCGGGCGAAACTGCCAAGGTAATCGACTCCGAAGTACGAAGCATCATCGACCAGTGCTACGGCACGGCCAGGCAGATCCTCACGGACAACCGTGACAAGCTGGATGCGATGGCCGACGCCCTGATGAAATACGAGACGATCGATGCCGATCAGATCGACGACATCATGGCAGGCCGCACGCCACGTGAGCCTCGCGATTGGTCCGGCGGTGGTTCGGGTTCGTCGGGCACGACCATCGCTCCGGATCCACGTCCTGAAACACCCATCGGTGGGCCAGCGGCCGAGGTCTGATACAGACGCCTCAACGCTCGATACCTAAGGTTTGACATGACCCCTTCGCAATACCCCACTCGGTTGCCTTGCGGCAACCGAGTTCTCGATTTGGCCCAGACTCACGTCATGGGCATCCTCAATATCACTCCCGACTCCTTCTCCGACGGTGGCCGCTTCAACCAGCGCGATCTGGCCTTGCGTCATGCGCAGGCGATGGTCGATGCCGGCGCAACCTTGATCGACATCGGTGGCGAATCGACACGCCCCGGCGCTCGAGCGGTCTCTGCGGTGGAAGAGCTTGAGCGTGTCGCCCCTTTGGTGGAAGCGATCAACCGCGAATTGGATGTGATCATTTCGGTGGACACTTCCACGCCGGCGGTCATGCGCGAAAGTGCACGGCTCGGCGCCGGTTTGATCAACGACGTGCGCGCGCTGCGCCGCGACGGCGCGCTGGACGCTGCTGCGGCCACTGGCCTTCCGGTGTGTCTGATGCACATGGTGGGCGAGCCCGGCACCATGCAGGACCACCCTCACTACGACGACCTGCTGGGCGAGGTGGCGGGCTTTCTGTCCGAACGCATGCACGCCTGTGCTTCGGTCGGCATCCCTGCGGAGCGTATACTGCTCGACCCAGGGTTCGGTTTCGCCAAGTCGCATGCGCACAACCTCAGCCTGTTCAAGCATATGCAGGCGCTGCATGCGCTTGGGCGGCCCTTGCTGGTAGGTGTTTCGCGCAAGAGCATGGTCGGGTTGGCCCTGAACAAGCCGGTGGCTGAGCGCCTCAATGGCAGCTTGGCGCTGGCGGCCTTGGCGATGACCAAGGGTGCGAAGATCTTGCGCGTCCACGATGTGGCCGAAACGATTGATGTCGTTCGGATGATCGCCGCCGTTGAAGCGGCCGAATAAGAATTACGGAGTACCTATGAGCAGGAAATATTTTGGCACCGACGGCATTCGTGGTCGTGTCGGCGAGTACCCGATTACCCCTGATTTCATGCTCAAGCTGGGCTGGGCGGCCGGCATGGCGTTCCGCAAGATGGGCGCCTGCCGCGTGCTGGTCGGCAAGGACACGCGGATCTCCGGCTACATGTTCGAATCGGCGCTGGAGGCCGGCCTGTCCGCGGCCGGCGCCGACGTCCTGTTGCTCGGCCCGATGCCCACGCCCGCCATTGCCTACCTGACGCGTACGTTCCATGCCGAAGCCGGCATCGTCATCAGTGCATCGCACAATCCGCACGATGACAACGGCATCAAGTTCTTCTCCGGCCAGGGCACCAAGCTGCCCGACGAAGTCGAGTCGATGATCGAAGAGCTCATGGATGCGCCGATGACGGTGGCCGAGTCCAGCAAGCTGGGCAAAGTCTCGCGCATCAACGACGCCGCTGGCCGCTACATCGAGTTCTGCAAGAGCAGCGTGCCCACCACCACCGACTTCGCCGGTCTCAAGCTGGTGATCGACTGTGCCCATGGCGCCACCTACAAGGTCGCGCCCAATGTCTTTCGCGAGCTGGGCGCGCAGGTCACCGTGCTGTCTGCCGCACCCGATGGCCTGAACATCAACGACAATTGTGGCTCGACCCACATGGAGGCGTTGCAGGCTGCCGTGTTGATAGGCCATGCCGACCTGGGTATCGCCTTCGACGGAGACGGTGACCGCGTATTGATGGTCGACCACACGGGCGCCATCGTCGATGGCGACGACTTGCTGTTCATCATTGCGCGCGATCTCCACGAGCGCGGCAAGCTGCACGGTGGCGTGGTCGGTACCCTGATGAGCAATCTTGGCCTTGAGCTGGCCTTTCAGGACCTGTCCATCCCATTCGTTCGCGCCAGCGTTGGCGACCGCTACGTGATGGCCGAGCTCAAGGAGCGCGACTGGCAGCTGGGTGGCGAGAATTCCGGCCATATCGTCTGCTGCCATCACACCACCACGGGCGATGCCATCATCGCTGCGCTGCAGGTGCTGCTGGCCCTCAAGCGCCGTGACGAAACCCTCGCACATGCCCGCCAGGGGTTGCGCAAGTGTCCTCAGGTATTGGTCAACGTGCGCTTTGCCGGTGGTGACGTCAATCCGGTCGAGCACCCCTCGGTCAAGGAGGCCTGTGCGCGGGTGACCGAGGCCATGGGTGGTCGTGGGCGCGTGCTGTTGCGCAAGTCCGGGACTGAGCCGCTGGTGCGGGTAATGGTCGAAGGCGACGACGAAAAAGTCGTGCGTGGCTACGCCGATGAGCTTGCCAGGCTGGTGAGTGAAGTTTGCGCCTGAATACGGCTTGCCAGTGAACGTTGCGTTGGGTAACATCTGCGCCCACTTTGATCGACGAGGTACAGCATGCGTCGCCCCATGGTAGCTGGTAACTGGAAAATGCACGGTACCCGCGCCAGCGTCGCCGAGCTGATCAAGGGTCTGTCCGAACAGTCCTTGCCCGACTCTGTCGAGGTTGCGGTGTTCCCGCCCCTGTTGTTCGTCGACCGTGTGCTCGAGGGGCTGCAGGGCAGCCGCATCGCTGTCGGTGCGCAGAACTGCGCGGTTCAGGCCGAGCAAGGTGCACTGACCGGCGAAACCGCCTCGAGCCAGTTGGTCGATGCCGGTTGTTCGCTGGTTCTGATCGGTCACTCCGAGCGTCGCCAGGTCATCGGCGAAGGCGAGCAGCAACTGATCGAGAAATTCCGCGCCGCGCAAGCGGCCGGCCTGACGCCAGTGCTTTGCATGGGAGAAACCCTTGAAGAGCGCGAAGCCGGTCAGACTTTGGAAATTGTAGGTCGTCAGCTGGGCAGCGTCATTGCAGCCTTGGGTATCGAAGCCTTCACCCATGCGGTGATTGCCTACGAGCCGGTCTGGGCCATTGGCACCGGGCTGACTGCCACGCCGCAACAGGCTCAGGATGTGCACGCCGCCATCCGGGCTCAGTTGACGGCAGAAGATGCCAAGGTCGCACAAGCTGTGCGGCTGTTGTACGGCGGTAGCGTCAAAGCGGCCAATGCGGCCGAACTGTTCGGCATGCCGGATATCGATGGGGGCCTCATTGGTGGTGCTTCCCTGAATGCAGATGATTTCGGTGCGATCTGTCGCGCCGCGGGAAACTGAGAAAATGCTGGAAACAGTCGTAGTCGTTCTTCATCTGTTGGGTGCACTGAGCGTTGTCGCTCTGGTTTTGCTGCAACAGGGCAAAGGTGCGGACGCTGGCGCGTCATTCGGGGCAGGTGCATCAAATACTGTCTTCGGAAGCCAAGGTTCCTCTACCTTTCTTAGTAAGTTTACTGCTATACTTGCCGCCTGTTTCTTCATAACCAGCTTGGGGTTAGGTTACTTTGCTAAAGAGAAAGCTCAACAGCTGACTCAAGTAGGTTTGCCAGATCCAGCGGTCATTGAAGCACCTAGGCAAAAGCCGGCAGCAGATGATGTTCCGGTGCTCCAAGAGCAAAAGACCGACGTAGCTCCTGCTACTGACGTTCCTCAGGCTCAAGGGCAAAAATGATACTCGTAAGAGTGTCAGGGTTACAAAAGCGGTAAGGGTTTCACACGTTGTATTGCCGAGGTGGTGGAATTGGTAGACACGCAACCTTGAGGTGGTTGTGCCCATAGGGTGTAGGGGTTCGAGTCCCCTTCTCGGTACCAATTATCAGGAGAGCCCGCTGTTGCGGGCTTTCTTGTCGGTGGAAGCTTGGATTGACCCAAAACGGGTTCGGTCGTATACTTTCGCCCCAGCTTTGTCGCGGGATGGAGCAGTCTGGTAGCTCGTCGGGCTCATAACCCGAAGGTCGTTGGTTCAAATCCAGCTCCCGCAACCAGTTTTAGCAAAGCCCCTTTTCAAAGGGGCTTTTTGTTAGCTGGACAGTTCTTAGCGCCGGTATTCAACGGCGTATCCGGGATGGGCGCTTCGCCCATTTTTTATTTGCACAGCATGCACGAGGGGGTTCAGGTGTCGAGCAAGCTAGAACAGTTGCAGGCCTTGTTGGCCCCGGTGGTCGTGGCCCTTGGCTATGAATGCTGGGGTATTGAGTTTTCGGCTCAAGGCCGCCATTCACTTTTGCGTGTCTATATCGATAAAGAGGGCGGAGTGCTGGTGGACGATTGCGCCATTGTCAGCCGCCAGCTCAGTGGTGTACTGGACGTTGAAGATCCAATCACCGTCGAATACACCCTTGAAGTTTCTTCTCCAGGCATGGAACGCCCGCTGTTCACCATCGAACAGTTTGCCGCGTACGCCGGAGCACAAGTAAAGATAAAGCTGCGCGCCCCTTTCGAAGGACGACGCAACTTTCAGGGCCTTCTCCACGGTGTGGAGGATCAGGATGTCGTGATTCGAGTAGACGAACACGAGTTCCTGCTGCCGATCGATTCGATCGACAAGGCCAATATCATTCCCAGTTTTGACTGAGACGTGCCAGATACTGCGGGTCCCGCGGATCCAATGGCTTGCGAAAGGCGAGGCGTACGATGAGCAAAGAAGTACTGCTGGTTGTTGAGTCGGTATCCAATGAAAAGGGTGTACCGGCAGGCGTAATATTCGAAGCGCTGGAGATTGCTCTGGCGACCGCGACCAAGAAACGCTTCGAAGACGAAGTGGATCTTCGTGTGGAAATTAATCGCCACACTGGCTCCTATGAAACTTTCCGTCGCTGGACAGTCGTCGAAGAAGACGACCTGGACGATCCGGCCATCGAAACCTGGCCGAGCAAGGTTGTACTGACGCACCCCGAAGCCAAGGTGGGTGATGTCATCGAAGAGAAGATCGACTCCATCGAGTTCGGTCGCATCGCTGCCCAGACCGCCAAGCAGGTGATCGTGCAGAAAGTTCGCGAAGCCGAGCGCGCCCAGGTGGTGGATGCTTACCGTGAACGACTGGGCGAGATCATCTCTGGCACGGTCAAGAAAGTGACCCGTGACAACGTCATCGTCGATCTGGGCAACAACGCCGAGGCCTTGCTGGCTCGGGAAGATATCATTTCGCGCGAAACCTTCCGTGTCGGTGTGCGCTTGCGCGCGCTGCTCAAGGAAATTCGTACCGAAAACCGGGGTCCTCAACTGATTCTTTCGCGTACCGCGCCGGAAATGCTCATCGAGCTTTTCCGCATCGAGGTGCCGGAAATCGCTGAAGGCCTCATCGAAGTCATGGCCGCATCCCGTGATCCGGGTTCGCGCGCCAAGATCGCCGTTCGCTCCAAGGACAAGCGCATCGACCCGCAAGGTGCCTGTATCGGCATGCGCGGATCGCGTGTGCAGGCTGTGTCCGGCGAGTTGGGCGGCGAGCGCGTCGACATCGTCCTCTGGGACGATAACCCGGCACAGTTCGTCATCAATGCCATGTCCCCGGCGGAAGTCGCGGCCATCATCGTCGACGAAGACGCCCATGCCATGGACATCGCCGTGGGTGCCGACAACCTGGCCCAGGCAATTGGCCGTGGCGGGCAGAACGTGCGTCTGGCCAGCCAGTTGACCGGCTGGACACTGAACGTGATGACCGAGTCGGACATTCAGGCCAAGCAGCAAGCGGAAACCGGTGACATCCTGCGCAACTTCATCGACGAGCTGGAAGTCGATGAAGAGTTGGCCCAGGTACTGGTCGACGAGGGCTTCACAAGCCTGGAAGAAATTGCCTACGTACCGTTGGAAGAGATGCTCAACATCGACGGCTTTGACGAAGACATCGTCAACGAGCTTCGCGCTCGGGCCAAGGATCGTTTGTTGACCAAAGCCATCGCTACAGAGGAAAAGCTGGCAGACGCCCATCCGGCCGAAGACCTGCTCTCGCTTGAGGGTATGGACAAGGATTTGGCGATGGAACTGGCGGTGCGCGGCGTAGTTACCCGCGAAGACCTGGCCGAGCAGTCGATTGACGACCTGCTCGACATCGACGGCATTGACCAAGATCGTGCCGGCAAGTTGATCATGGCCGCCCGAGCCCATTGGTTCGAGTAATTGGCGCGGCCTGAGGAGAGAAGTGCATGACGCAAGTCACGGTGAAAGAATTGGCCCAAGAGGTCGCCGCACCGGTAGAGCGCCTGCTTCAGCAGATGCGTGAGGCAGGTCTGCCGCACACCGACGCCGGACAAGTTGTGACCGACAATGAGAAGCAGGCTCTGCTGGCTCATTTGAAAAGCAGCCACAAGGCGAAAGCGGAAGAACCACGCAAGATTACCTTGCAGCGCAAGACCCAAAGCACCTTGCGTGTGGCCGGTAGCAAGAGCATCAGCGTAGAAGTACGCAAGAAGAAGGTATTCGTTCAACGCAGCCCGGAAGAGATCCAGGCCGAGCAGAAGCGCGAGCTCGACGAGCGTCGCGCAGCGAATGATGCTGCCCGTCAGAAGGTTGAGCAGGACTCTCGTTCGCGTACCGACGAAGAAACGCGCAAGCAGCCTGGCAGCACCGCTCAGGCCGACGCCCCTGCCGTCGCGACCCAAGCTCCTGCGGCGCCAAGCGTCGAAGTGGCTGCGGTCGCCCCGGCACCTGCACCGGCACCTGAGCGCAAGAAGGAAGAGCCTCGTCGCCCCGACAAACCGCGCAACGACGACCGTCGCAGCGGCAGTGGCAACAGTGATGGCGAGCGCAAGAACCAGCCGCATCGTGCCACCGTCAAGGAAAAGGCTCCGACGCCGCGCGCCGCGCCTCGTACCACCGACGAAGAGAGCGATGGCTTCCGTCGTGGCGGTCGTGGCAAGGGCAAGCTGAAGAAGCGCAACGCCCACGGTTTCCAGAGCCCTACCGGCCCACTGGTACGTGACGTGAAAATCGGCGAGACCATCTCTGTTGGCGATCTGGCCGCGCAGATGTCGGTCAAGGCTGCCGAGATCATCAAGTTCATGTTCAAGCTGGGCACGCCAGCCACCATCAACCAGGTGCTGGATCAGGAAACTGCCCAGCTGGTTGCCGAGGAGCTGGGTCACAAGGTGACCCTGGTCAGCGACACCGCTCTGGAAGATTCCCTGGCCGAGTCGCTGAAGTTCGAGGGCGAAGCGTTCGCTCGTGCACCGGTCGTGACCGTCATGGGCCACGTCGACCACGGCAAGACCTCGCTGCTCGACTACATTCGTCGTGCCAAGGTTGCTGCGGGCGAAGCCGGCGGTATCACCCAGCACATCGGTGCCTACCACGTCGAAACCGAACGCGGCATGGTCACCTTCCTCGACACCCCGGGCCACGCCGCGTTTACCGCGATGCGTGCCCGTGGTGCCAAGGCAACGGACATCGTGATCCTGGTGGTCGCGGCGGACGACGGCGTGATGCCGCAGACCATCGAAGCCGTTCAGCATGCGAAAGCCGCTGGCGTGCCACTGGTGGTTGCAGTGAACAAGATCGACAAGCCAGGTGCCGACCTGGACCGTATCCGCAGCGAGCTGTCGGTTCACGGTGTGACTTCGGAAGAGTGGGGCGGCGACACCCCGTTCGTACCGGTCTCGGCCAAGCAGGGTACCGGCGTCGACGAATTGCTCGAAGCCGTGTTGCTGCAGGCTGAAGTACTGGAACTGACCGCAACGCCATCGGCGCCTGGCCGTGGTGTGGTTGTCGAATCGCGCCTGGACAAGGGCCGTGGCCCGGTGGCCACCGTGCTGGTTCAGGACGGTACGCTGCGTCAGGGCGACATGGTGCTGGTCGGTTCGAACTACGGCCGCGTACGTGCCATGCTCGACGAGAACGGCAAGCCGATCAAGGAAGCCGGTCCGGCCATCCCGGTCGAGATCCTGGGTCTTGACGGTACCCCGGATGCGGGCGACGAGATGAGCGTGGTTGCCGACGAGAAGAAAGCCCGTGAAGTGGCTCTGTTCCGTCAAGGCAAGTTCCGCGAAGTCAAGTTGGCCCGTGCTCACGCCGGCAAGCTGGAAAACATCTTCGAGAACATGGGCCAGGAAGAGAAGAAGACGCTCAACATCGTCCTCAAATCCGACGTCCGTGGATCGCTGGAAGCGTTGCAGGGGGCCTTGAACGGCCTGGGCAACGACGAAGTGCAAGTGCGTGTGGTCGGTGGCGGCGTCGGTGGTATCACCGAGTCCGATGCCAACCTGGCGCTGGCTTCGACAGCGGTACTGTTCGGCTTCAACGTTCGGGCCGATGCCGGCGCGCGCAAGATCGTCGAGCAGGAAGGTCTGGATATGCGTTACTACAACGTGATCTACGACATCATCGAAGACGTCAAGAAAGCCCTGACCGGTATGCTGGGCAGCGATGTTCGCGAGAACATCCTGGGTATCGCCGAAGTGCGTGACGTGTTCCGTTCGCCGAAGTTCGGTGCGATCGCGGGCTGCATGGTTATCGAGGGTGTGGTTTTCCGCAACCGTCCGATCCGTGTACTGCGCGAAGACATCGTGATCTTCGAAGGCGAGCTGGAATCGCTGCGTCGCTTCAAGGACGATGCGTCCGAAGTACGTGCCGGCATGGAATGCGGTATCGGCGTCAAGAGCTACAACGACGTCAAGGTCGGTGACAAGATCGAAGTCTTCGAGAAAGTCCAAGTGGCTCGTACTCTCTAAGCTGCGACCTCCAGGAACCTGTCCGGCCAGCGCCGGGTCGGTTCTAAACGCAACGCCCGATCCGGCCCAGCCTGATCGGGCGTTTGCCGCTCTAGTTACAGGTAATGAAACATGGCAAAAGAATACAGCCGTACCCAGCGTATCGGCGATCAGATGCAGCGCGAGCTGGCGCAACTGATCCGTCGCGAGGTCAAGGATCCGCGCGTTGGCCTGGTCACCATCACAGCGGTCGAAGTCAGCCGCGATGTCGGTCATGCCAAGATCTTCATCACCGTCATGGGCCAGGACAGCGCTGCCGATATCGCCCAGAGCATCAAGGTGCTGAACTCGGCCGCCGGTTTCCTGCGCATGCAGTTGGCCAAGGAAATGAAGCTGCGCAGCGTGCCGCAGTTGCACTTCCACTACGACGAGAGTGTGAGCCGCGGCGCTCATCTGTCGGCGTTGATCGAGCGTGCCGTGGCCGAAGACAGCCAGCATCACGCGGACGAGTCGGCCAAAGAGCCCAAGGAGTAATCCCGGTGGCTCAGGTCAAGCGTATCCGTCGCAATGTCAGTGGCATCATCCTGCTGGACAAGCCACTGGGGTTCACATCCAACGCCGCGCTGCAGAAAGTGCGCTGGCTGCTCAATGCCGAGAAGGCCGGTCACACCGGCAGTCTCGATCCATTGGCGACCGGTGTGCTGCCGCTGTGCTTTGGCGAGGCGACCAAGTTTTCCCAGTACCTGCTCGAATCCGACAAAGGCTACGAGACACTGGCGCAGCTGGGCAAGACCACGACCACGGCGGATGCCGAGGGCGAGGTTCTGCAGACCCGCGAGGTGACCGTCGGTCACTCCGACATCGAGGCGGTATTGCCTCGTTTCCGCGGCCAGATCAGCCAGATACCGCCGATGTACTCGGCGCTCAAGCGCGATGGGCAGCCGTTGTACAAGCTGGCACGTGCCGGTGAAGTAGTGGAGCGCGAGCCGCGTTCTGTTACTATTGCGCGGCTGCAATTGCTTGGCTGCGAGCAGACCACTGCAAGGTTCGCTGTGGACTGCAGCAAAGGCACGTACATTCGGACCCTGGTCGAGGACATCGGCGAGGCGTTGGGATGTGGTGCGTACGTGGCAGAACTGCGTCGCACGCAGGCGGGCCCGTTCAGCCTGGCGCAGACGGTTACGCTCGAAGAGCTCGAAGCCGTGCATGCCGAGGGCGGCAACGAGGCAGTGGACAGGTTCCTGCTGCCATCGGACAGCGGCCTGCAGGATTGGCCTCTGCTGCAGTTCTCGGAGCATAGCGCGTTCTACTGGCTCCACGGCCAGCCGGTGAGGGCTCCCGAAGCTCCCAAGTTCGGCATGGTGCGGGTACAGGATCACAATGGTCGCTTCATCGGTATCGGTGAAGTGAGCGAAGACGGGCGCATTGCGCCACGTCGCTTGATTCGGTCGGAATGACCGATCCCGGTCGTCACGGTGTTCGTGACGGCTGGTCGAGGACGGCTGTCAACAGGCACGGTCGTACCTCTTCTCATGAAAACAGGGTTTTGCCCTGGCCTGTTGGACACTGCGTGCAGTGCCCTTGATAGTGGAGATGCCTCATGGCTCTTAGCGTTGAAGACAAAGCTCAAATCGTTGCCGACTACCAGCAAGCCGTTGGTGATACCGGTTCGCCAGAAGTGCAGGTTGCACTGCTGACGCACAACATCAACAAGCTGCAGGGTCACTTCAAGGCCAACGGCAAGGACCACCACTCGCGTCGTGGCCTGATCCGTATGGTCAACCAGCGCCGCAAGCTGCTGGACTACCTGAAGGGCAAGGACGTCACCCGTTACAGCGCCCTGATCGGTCGTCTGGGTCTGCGTCGCTAATAGCGGCTCGACACGCGGTGACAAGCGTGGTTTGCCATGTTCGCAAGCCCGGGCTCAAGTCCGGGCCTGCGAGGGCGCCACGCGCAATCCTGAGGTTGGTTGTCTGTCGTACCCCAGCGGGTTTTCCGCGGGGGCGGGCAGGTTTCCAGCCTCAAGTTGTATCTGGACGGTCAACGGGGCCGATTCCCCGCTCTGCCCAAGAATTTCGCAAGAAACCAGTTCCCCCAAGAGCCAACAGAAGGTAGGAAACCGTGAACCCGGTAATCAAGACGTTTCAATTCGGTCAATCGACCGTAACCCTCGAAACGGGCCGTATCGCCCGTCAAGCCTCCGGCGCCGTGCTGGTCACCGTCGACAACGACGTGACCGTACTGGTCACCGTGGTAGGTGCCAAGCAAGCCGATCCAGGCAAAGGCTTTTTCCCACTGTCTGTGCACTACCAGGAAAAGACCTACGCTGCCGGCAAGATTCCCGGTGGTTTCTTCAAGCGTGAAGGCCGTCCTTCCGAGAAAGAAACCCTGACCTCGCGTTTGATCGATCGCCCGATCCGCCCGCTGTTCCCCGAAGGCTTCATGAACGAAGTGCAGGTCGTCTGCACCGTCGTTTCCACCAGCAAGAAAACCGATCCGGACATCGCTGCGATGATCGGTACCTCGGCAGCCCTGGCCATTTCCGGTATTCCGTTCGACGGCCCGATCGGCGCTGCGCGCGTGGCTTTCCACGAGAGCACTGGCTACCTGCTGAACCCGACTTACGAGCAGCAGCAGGCTTCGAGCCTGGACATGGTCGTGGCCGGTACCAAAGACGCCGTGCTGATGGTTGAATCCGAAGCCAAAGAGCTGACCGAAGACCAGATGCTGGGCGCCGTGCTGTTCGCTCACGACGAGTTCCAATCGGTTATCAAGGCCGTCGGCGAGCTGGCTGCAGAAGCCGCCAAGCCCACTTGGAGCTGGACCCCGAAAGCCTGGAACACCGAGCTGCTGGGCGCAATCCGTGGCGAATTCGGCGATGCCGTTTCCCAGGCCTACACCATCACCGTCAAGGCCGATCGCTACGCCAAGCTGGGCGAGTTGCGTGACCAGGTCATCGCCAAGTTCTCCGGCGAAGAAGGCAAGCCGACCGCAGCCGAAGTGAAGGAAATCTTTGGCGAGATCGAATACCGCACCGTTCGCGAAAACATCGTCAACGGCAAGCCGCGTATCGACGGTCGCGACACCAAGACCGTGCGCCCGCTGAACATCGAAGTCGGTGTTCTGCCGAAAACCCACGGTTCGGCCTTGTTCACCCGCGGTGAAACCCAGGCACTGGTCGTGGCGACTCTGGGCACTGCCCGCGACGCTCAGTTGCTGGACACCCTGGAAGGCGAGAAGAAAGACCCCTTCATGCTGCACTACAACTTCCCTCCGTTCTCGGTGGGCGAGTGTGGTCGCATGGGCGGCGCGGGTCGTCGTGAAATCGGTCACGGCCGTCTGGCCCGTCGTTCGGTACAGGCCATGCTGCCGGCCGCCGACGTGTTCCCGTACACCATCCGCGTAGTGTCGGAAATCACCGAGTCCAACGGTTCCAGTTCCATGGCGTCGGTCTGCGGTGCTTCCCTGGCATTGATGGACGCTGGTGTGCCGATGAAGGCACCGGTCGCCGGTATCGCCATGGGCCTGGTCAAGGAAGGCGACAAGTTCGCCATCCTCACCGACATCCTCGGTGACGAAGACCACCTGGGCGACATGGACTTCAAGGTAGCCGGCACCGCCAAAGGCGTCACCGCGCTGCAGATGGACATCAAGATCAACGGTATCACCGAAGAGATCATGGAAATCGCCTTGGGCCAGGCGCTTGAAGCGCGCCTGAACATCCTCGGTCAGATGAACCAGATCATTGGTACTTCGCGTACTGAGCTGTCGGAAAATGCGCCGACCATGATCGCGATGAAGATCGACACCGACAAGATCCGTGACGTGATCGGCAAGGGTGGCGCTACCATTCGCGCTATCTGTGAGGAAACCAAGGCTTCGATCGACATCGAAGACGACGGCTCGATCAAGATCTTCGGCGAATCCAAGGAAGCGGCCGAAGCAGCGCGTCAGCGCGTGCTGGGTATCACCGCAGAAGCCGAGATCGGCAAGATCTATCTGGGCAAGGTCGAGCGTATCGTGGACTTCGGTGCTTTCGTCAACATCCTGCCAGGCAAGGACGGTCTGGTTCACATCTCGATGCTCAGCGATGCGCGGGTCGAGAAAGTGACCGATATCCTCAAGGAAGGCGAAGAAGTTGAAGTCCTGGTACTGGACGTGGACAACCGCGGCCGTATCAAGCTGTCCATCAAGGACGTTGCTGCTGCAAAGGCTTCGGGCGCCTAACCTCGCCGGCTTGAAAAAAAGAGTCCTTCGGGGCTCTTTTTTTTCGACTAGAGTTTGCTCAGTAGCCTGCGGTTTGTTCAAAGTGCCCATTCAAGGCGTTCAGATACGCCAGGGAACTTTTGCGAACTTGCAACTTGCACGCAAAATTACCTGCAGACGTGCAAGTTGCACGAAGGGCGTTTTTTGTAAGAATCTCAAATCATTGATAATAAAGGGATTTATCAGTATTGCCGGGTTGGCACGAGGTCTGCAATATCCTTGTCACCTGCCACCAAGACATTAAATGGTCGCAGACCTTTCAAAAAACAGGAGTGACTCGTATGAAGAAGTTCGCTATTGCTGCCGCTGCTGCTACCGCGCTGACCATGACCATGGCCAACGCTGCTTTCGCTCAACAGTCCACCCAGGCTCCAATGGTCGTTGCTGCTGGTGAAGTGACTCACGCCAAAGAAGCAACCTCCGACACTTGGATCACCACCAAGGTCAAATCCGATCTGGTCACCGAGAAAGGCATTCCAGGCACCGACATCAAGGTAGAAACCAACAAAGGCGTGGTATCCCTGTCGTCGACCGTTGCTGTGACCGATGCTCAGAAAGCTACTGCCGTGCGTATCACCAAGGCAATCAAAGGCGTGAAAGCAGTTTCCGCCGATGGCCTGAAAGCCGAGTAAGTTTCATGCGAAGGCCACAGGGACGTGGCCACTGAGAGCCCCGGCGCCATGCGCCGGGGCTTTTTTATGAGCGTCTTTCACGTCCCCTGACAATGATGGATCAGTTGCGGCTGCTTTCGATCTGCACCAGTTTGCTGCCGACGAACTTCAAGTATTGGCTCATACCGTTCGTAGGTCCGTATACCCACTCTTCTATCGGCAGTTCGACGCGTCTGTTGATCGGCCCCGAGCGTTCGTAGCCCGTCTGAGCCTTGCTCGCAGGCGCGCCGCATTTCTGTTCGACCTGAACCGTGCGGTCGTTGAGTGACACCAGGGTATTGCCACAACGCATTGTCGAAGCGGCGCTGGCTGTGGTGCACAGTGCCATCAGCAAAGGCACGCAGGTGATCCAGGTCAATTTGTTCATTCGGCATCCAGATGCAGGGGAGTGATGATGCGCCCATCTTTTTCGGCCTGGCCCAGGGCTGCATCGATGAAGTACACACGCTCGTCCGCCAACTGGCCCTTGTCGACCAGAAAGTCCTTGATACTGCCTGCACGGGCCTGCCCCAGCTGACGCAGCAGAGCATTGTTCGAAGCCCATGATTTGAGTACCGCCTCGCGCAGCCTGTCGGTGCGGACCCGGCTTTCCAACTGCTGCCACTCCACCGGTGGCTGGCCCTTGAGCCGAGTGCGGTAGATGGCTTCGAGCATTGCAGGCTTGTCGTCTTCGGGTACTTGCATCTCGGCTGCGGTGGCAGGGACTTTGTCGCCGCGGCGCTGAGCCATCTTATAGTAGGTGTTTTGATACTCGCGCTCCAGGCGCTGCTGGGCGATGAGCGGCCCGTCGCTGGCCTGAACACTGGTGCCTTCGATTTCCAGACGCAGTGTGGGGCGTTCCTTCAAGGCCGCCGCCAGCTTCATCAAGGCCGCCTGGGCCTCGGTGCTCAACTCATCCGAACCTGGCCGGAACGATACCGTGCTCAGGTCTTCCGAGCCGCCGCCACTGACCAACCCACCGATGAACTTGAACGGCGCCTGAGCGGCACGAACCATCAGGTTGCGCAGGGTCTGCCAGACGATCGGCATGACGCTGAACTGCGGGCTGTTCAGATCGCCGCTCACCGGCAGTTCGATAGCGATCCTGCCTTGGGAGTCCTTGAGCAGTGCGATGGCCAGACGCAGCGGCAGATCGACCGCATCGGGGCTGTCCACCTTGTCACCCAGTTGCAGCTGTTCCACCAGCAGCTTGTTCTCTGCCTTGAGCTGGCCCTTGGTGATCAGGTAGTGCAAATCCAGATTCAGCCGGCCCTTGCGAATGCGATACCCGGCGAACTTGCCCGAATAGGGCGTCAAGGTGGTGAGCTCGACGCGTTTGAAGCTGGTGGTGATATCAAGGCTGGCCATTGGGTCGAACGGATTCAGCGCACCGGCGATGGTCACCGGAGCGTAGCGATCGACCTTGCCCTGGATGTCGATGCGTGCCGGTTTGGCCTGGCGGTTGTCGATCGTCCCTATGCGTCCGTTGAGTTGCTGAACCGCCGTGGCAAAGTTGGGAGTGAGGCTGAAGTCGGCAAAGTTGGCCGAGCCATTGTCGATGTCCACGGCGCCGATGCGAATACCGAGAGGCTTTTGCGCATCTGCGGGTTTGCCCGCGCTGGCCGAATCGGCGGGCTGCGGCGGTTGCGGAATCAGCAGGTCGTCGATATTGGTGGTACGGTCTTCGTTGATCATGAAGCGTGCGTAAGGCTGTTGCAGCTGCACCCGCTCGATCTCCAGACGATCGCCATGGCGATAGTCGAGGCCGTCCAGAGTCAGGTGCTGCCATTTGACGAAATCGCGTTCCTTGAGCGTATCTAGCGTGTGCAACTGATCGATTTCAGCGCGGCCGGACACCGTCATCGCCAAGGGTTCAGTGCTGGTCAGTTGCACAGCAAGATCGCTGTCGAGCATGCCGCTGCGCAGTTCCAGGCGAATCAGCGGGCTGATGTAGGCCTGGGCGACACGCAGGTCGATGTCTTGGGTGCTGACCTTCAGGCGTGCGGTAACCGGAGCGAGGCTGACCTCGCCGCTGGCCTGCAAGTGGCCTTGCTTGCCCAGCCCGGTGTCCAGCTTGAGCGTGAAGGGCGCGCCGTTAAGGCTGTCGAAGTCACGCAGATCCAGGTTGAGGGGGCCGAGCTCCACGGCCACGTTGTCGGTCGGCACGCGGTCCGCCAGATGCACCCGGTAGTCACGCAACTGCACATCCTTGAGCAGAACCTGCCAAGGCTTGGCTGGCGCGGCTGCAGGCTTGCTGGCTTTCGGCGTCTGTGCCTGCATCTGCGCCGTCGTCGGGCTGGCGAACAGCTTTTGCCAATCAAGCTGCCCATTCGCTTCGCGGGCGGCCCAGGTTTCCAGGCCGTGACTGCGTATCTGGCCGACCCTGACCAACTGCTTGACCAGATCGACCGATGTGTCGCTGACCTCCAGGCGTTCGAGCCGCGCCAGGGGACGACCGTCGGGGGCAGCGATCGCGAAGGGCGCAACGGTAAGGGCTACCTTGTCCAGGGTGAGCTCGGTCTGCTTGGCCAGGTTCAGGTTGTAGTCGGCACTGAGCGTGAACACGCCCTTTTCCAGCACCAGGGGCACGCTGTCACGCACGTAGGGCCACCAGACGCTCATCTGCGCATCGGTCACCTTCAGCGAGCCTTGGGAAGACACCGGGCTCAGACCAATTCGCCCGCGCCAGTCGATACGACCGCCTTGAGGGCTGTTGGCCACCAGGGTCATATCGGCGTGATCGTCCGGCAGGGTGCTGAGGTTCTGCAGCTCCAGATTCATCGAGTCGTAGAGAAACTCGATAGGCTGGCTGGGACGCAGATCCTTGAAATGCAGATAGCCGTCAACCAGCTTGATACTGTCGATGCGCAACGCGAAAGGTTCGGAAGGCTGGTCCTGTGTGGCAGGGTCGCTGGCGGGAAGCTTGAACAAGGTGCCCAGATTGAGCTTGCCGCCTTTGTCGAACAGCACTTCGGTGCGGGGCTTTTCCAGCTCGACGGCAACCAGATGCAGCGCGCCGGTCCACAGGCTGTCCAGTTGCAGATTGGCGTACAGCCGGTCAAAACCGACCTGCTCGGCGCCAGGCTCACCGATTTTCAGCCCCCACAAGGTCAGCTCGAGACTGAACGGATTGAATTCCAGGCGCTGCAACTGGGCAGGAACAGTGGAATAGTCTGCCAACTGCTGATTGGCAACCCGCAGCGCGATGCCGGGCAGGATCAGGAAGCCGAGCAGAGCGTACAGCGCTACCAGCGCCACAAGGGTGGCGGCGGTGCGTTTCAATCCTTTGGACATGGAAATGAGGCCATCTGACGTGATCGGAGGTGCTTGGAGTATGGCACGTCAATGCGGTTCCTATGACTCAGGCCGCGTAAGTCATGGAATTTTCACCAGTTGCTGTAGGAAAACTAGAAATTCAGGATCAGCGTCTTCAACGGTGGATGGCCGTCGCTGGAAGGGAAATCGGCGGCTGGGCTCAGCACCGCGTATTCACGCACAGGCCGTCCGGCTTTTTCGGCGCAGCGCAGCACTTGATCGCGCCAGTCGTCCAGGCTGACCTTGGCCAAATTGTTGCAGCAGACCAGTACGCCGCTGTCGGCTGTGGCAAGGATCGCGGGCTTGAGCAGGCTTTGGTAATCGCGCAGCAGGTCGACCGTGCCGAACGCACTCTTCGCCCAGGCGGGCGGGTCGAGAAAGACCAGATCGTATTGACGTTGCTGCAGGCGCGGATAGTTCGGCAGTTTCTGCCCGCGACGTGCAGTGATGGGCAAGCCGGCCAGCTGTCGAATGGCGGGAAAGTAATCCGACTGGATGAACTGCATGGGCGCAAGATCGGGGTTCAGCGTGCCGTTCTCCGCACCGACCGCCAGGTTGCCTTCGGCAAAGTCCAGGTTGCACACCTCGCGGGCGCCGCCCGCTGCCGCGCTCAGGCCTACGCCGCAGGTGTAGGCGAACAGGTTCAACACGCTTTTGCCAGCACTGTTTCGCTTGACCCACCCGCGCGCGTTGCGCAGGTCGAGGAACAGCAACGGGTCCTGGCCGGGATGCCGTCCGCGCACGCGATAATTCAGTCCCCATTCGTGACCGATCATGTCGACCAGCGCCGCGTCTTCGGCACGATACACCGTGTCTTCCCGATCGATCCGCGAGTTGCCTAGTGAACGGTCGTTGTACACCAGCAGCAGCGGCGTCTGCAGGTGTTGCTCGACGGCGCCGTGCAGGGCCAGCAGGTCTTCGTGTGTCAGTGGCTGATGAAAGCTTTGTATGAGCAGTTGTGGACCGTAGCGGTCGACGGTCAGGCCGCCGGCACCTTCCTGACTGCCATGAAACAGGCGATAGCAATCAGTGCCCTGTTCATGCAGTTGCTCGAGCAGCGAGGAGCGGACGTCGAGGGCGGCGCGCAGCGCCTGGATCAAAGCGGACATGCACGGTGCCTGACGCAAAAAGAGGGGAAGCAATTCTACATCAATTGCCTGGTGCAACGGGGTATCGGACCACCGCGACGCTGGCTTGCAGCGCCGCGGGATATCCAGGGTCAGCCGCGATGACGACCGCGGAAATAGTTGATCAGGCCCTGGGTAGAGGCATCCTCGGCCAGCGATTCGTTTTCACCGATCAGGCGCTGGTAGACACCCTTGCCCAGCTCCTTGCCCAGTTCCACGCCCCACTGATCGAAAGCGTTGATGCCCCACAGCACGCTCTGCACGAACACCTTGTGTTCATACATGGCCACCAGGGCGCCCAGGCGACGTGGGCTGATGCGCTCGACCACCAGCGTATTGCTCGGGCGGTTGCCGGGAATGACCTTGTGCGGCGCCAGTTTCTGCACCTCATCCTCGGCCATGCCGCGCTCGCGCAGTTCGGCTTCGGACTCGCTGCGGCTCTTGCCCAGCATCAGTGCCTGGCTCTGCGACAGGCAGTTGGCGAACAGCCACTGGTGATGGTCGGCGACCGGATTGAAGCTCACCACCGGGACGATGAAGTCGGCCGGGATCATGTGGGTGCCTTGGTGCAGCAGCTGGTGATAGGCATGCTGGCCGTTGCAGCCGACGCCACCCCAGATCACGGGGCCGGTATCGATGTTCACCGGCGTGCCGTCCTGGCGCACGCTCTTGCCGTTGGACTCCATATCCAACTGCTGCAGGTGTTTGGTGATGTTGCGCAAGTAATGGTCGTAGGGCAGGATCGCGTGGCTCTTGGCATCCCAGAAATTGCCGTACCAGACCCCGAGCAAGGCCAGCAGCACCGGCATGTTCTGTTCGAACGGCGCCGACTGGAAATGCTGGTCCATGGTGTAGGCGCCCGACAGCAACTCCTTGAAGTTGGCCATGCCGATCGACATGGCAATTGGCAAGCCAATGGCCGACCAGAGCGAATAACGCCCGCCGACCCAGTCCCACATCGGGAAGATGTTTTCTTCGCGGATCCCGAACTCGACGGCTGCGGCATTGTTGCTCGACACCGCGATGAAGTGGCGGTACAACTCGGCTTCCGAGCCGCCCTGGGCCAGGTACCAGCCGCGCGCGGCCTGAGCGTTCTTCAGTGTTTCCAGAGTGCTGAATGACTTCGAGGAAACGATGAACAGAGTCGTCTCGGCACGCAGCTTGGCCGACAGCTCGTGGAACTCACTGCCATCGATATTGGCCAGGTAATGGCAGCGCACGCCTTTCTGGGCATACGGCAGCAAGGCTTCGGACACCAGTTCCGGGCCGAGGAAGGAGCCACCGATACCGATGTTCACCACGTCGGTGATCGGCTTCTCGGTGTAACCACGCCACAGGCCGTCATGGATGCGCGTGACCAGCTCGGTGATCTGGTTGAGCACCTTGTGCACGTCCGGCATCACGTTGACGCCGTTGACATTGAGCTTGTCGCCCACAGGGCGGCGCAATGCGGTGTGCAAGGCCGGACGGCCTTCGGACGCGTTGAGCAGTTCGCCGGCAAACATCGCCTTGATCGCGCCCTGCAGGTCGACTTCGTTGGCCAGTTGCACCAGCAGGTCGCGGGTCTGGCTGTCGATCAGGTTTTTCGAATAGTCGAGGAACAGGCCGCAGGCACTCAGGGAGAAATGTTCGAAGCGCTGTGGGTCGGCATTGAAGGCATCGCGCATGCTGAAGTCTTGCATGGCAGCACGGTGCTCGGTTAGCGCCTGCCAAGCGGGCAGGGTGGTCACGTCATGCGGGGTTCGGTAGTACGCCATCGCTGCAAATTTCCTTTTTCTTGAACTGCCTTTGGACATTGGAACGCTCGGCCGGTTGCGTGCCTGCTGCATCAAAAGATCCAACAGGCGGCCAGGGTGGTTGCGGGCCGCTGATCGGCTGCCAATGCACGGTTCGGACGCTGCACCACCTTAAACCGCCGCGCGCGTTCTGTCTGCGCCTAGTGAACGATGCGCGAGGGACTTTCAGGCTGTCGCGGTTCAGCCGTGTTGAGTGTCGTGATCGAGGTCCAGGTGCAGGTTGTCGATCAGTCGGGTAGTGCCAAGATTCGCCGCGAGCAGAATCACCAGGTCGCGGTCTTCGGCAGTGGCCGGACGCAGGGTCACGGCGTGGCGGATTTCCAGGTACTCAGGGGCGAAACCGGCCTGGGCAATGACCTGCCTGGCGTGGTCCAGCAGCAGCGGATAGTCGCGACGGCCCTGGCTGATCTGGGCCGCCACCTGGCTGAGCACCTGATACAACAGAGGCGCCTGAGCACGCTGCTCCTGGCTCAGATACCCGTTGCGCGATGACAGGGCCAGGCCGTCTTCGGCGCGCACGGTCGGCTCGCCGATGATCTGGATGGGCATATTGAGGTCGCGCACCAGCGCGCGAATCACGGCCAGTTGCTGGTAGTCCTTCTGGCCAAACACGGCCAGGTCCGGCTGGACCATGTTGAACAGCTTGCTGACCACCGTCGCCACGCCTTCGAAATGGCCTGGACGACTGCTGCCGCACAAGCCCTCGGACAACTGCGGAACGCTCACTCGGGTCTGCCCGGCCATGCCGTCGGGGTACATTTCCGCCGCCGAAGGTGCGAACAGCAGGCTGCAACCTGCCTGGACCAGCCGTTCCTGATCGGCCGCCAGGGTGCGCGGGTACTTGTCCAGGTCTTCGCCGGCGCCGAATTGCAAAGGGTTGACGAAGATGCTCGCCACGACGAAATCGACACGCTGGGTGGCCTTTGCGACCAGCGCGGCATGACCGCTGTGCAGGTTGCCCATGGTCGGTACCAGCCCGATACGCTTGCCTTCGCCACGGGCACGGGCCACGGCGGCGCGCAGTTCTCGTACGGTCTTGACGGTGTTCATGAGGCGAATCCATGTTCGGGTGCGGGAAAATCCACCGCCTTGACGGCGGCGACATAGGCGCGCAGGGCGCCGTGAATATCACTCTGCCCGGTCATGAAGTTTTTCACGAACCGCGGCACGCGGCCGCTCAGGGAGAGCCCGAGCATGTCGTGCAGAACCAGCACTTGGCCGTCGACTGCGCTGCCAGCGCCAATGCCGATCACCGGGATCTTCACCGCCTGGGCGATGTCGGCAGCCAGCTCCACGGGCACGCACTCGAGCAGTAGCATGGCCGCCCCGGCCTGCTCCAGGGCAATGGCGTCGGCACGCATCTGGCGTGCCTGGATGTCCTGACGGCCCTGTACCTTGTAGCCGCCCAGCAGGTTCACCGATTGCGGGGTCAGCCCCAGATGAACGCAGGCCGGAATACCGCGCTCGGCCAGCAAGCGCACCGACTCGGCGAGCCAGGCGGCGCCTTCGAGCTTGACCATGTGCGCCCCGGCTTGCATCAACAGCGCACTGTTGGCCAGAGTTTGCTCGCAGGTGGAATAGGCCATGAAAGGCAGGTCGGCAACGATGAAGGCGCCTTGGTTGCCACGTTTCACGCAACCGACATGGTAGGCCATGTCCGCCACAGTCACAGGCAACGTACTGTCATGCCCCTGCAGCACCATGCCCAGCGAATCGCCTACCAACAATATTTCGACGCCGGCCGCGCAGGCGGCGTGGGCGAACGTCGCATCGTAGCAGGTCAGCATGGTGATCTTTTCACCCTTGAGCTTGAGGCTCTGCAGGGTGGTCAGGGTGAGTTCGGGCATGAAAAGTATCCTCGGGCTGGCGCTGTATCGACACAACATCATCTGTCGTGATGTTTGGAAACCCACTCATAAAGGTTGGTTTCGCGCCGTTTGGCACCTCAGGGGTGCGACGGGCCGCCTATAGTCGTGAGCACGACCGGGGAAGTCAATTGGGTTGAAGGCTTCTGCTTGAACAGAGCGCGCTGCCATGGGTTCCGTGTGGGAATCACCTCTTTGTGCATAGGGCTCAACCCCCAAAGGTTCCCTGTGGGAGCGGGCTCTGCCCGCGAAGAGGCCCTACCTGCGCTACAGTCTCTCCAGCCCTGCGAACGGGCAGGCGGCCAGCAGCGCGCGCAGGCTGCGGCCGTCCGCCAGCATGAAGCCCTCGTCAACCAGCTCGGCCAACGGATACAGCACGAACGCGCGTGCCTGCAGATGGTAGTGCGGCACCTTCAAACGGGGTTCGTCGATCACCCGATCGGCATAGGTGATGATATCCAGATCCAGGGTACGCGGCCCCCAGCGCTCGATACGTTCGCGGCCCTGCTCGTGCTCGATCGCCTGCAGCGCATCGAGCAGCGGCAGTGGGGCCAGCTCGGTGTCAAGGGCTGCCACGGCATTGGTATAGCGGGGCTGGCCGGGTAACAGTGAATCGCTGGTATAGAACGAAGAAACCGCTGTCAACGTGGTGCCCGGTAGTGCAGCCAGGGCCTGCAGCGCCTCGCGCAGTTGCCGTTGCGGGCTTTCCAGGTTGCTGCCCAGGCCGATGTGCACGCGCTGCATGTTACTCGTCGCCTTCTGCGCGCTTGCGCTTGGTGCCGGTACGGCGACGCTTGCGTGGCGCACCTGATTCGTCCTTGCCGCCCAGGTCTGCGATCATCTCGCGGCGTTCACTGTCGTTGCAGTCCTGATAGTCGGTCCACCACTTACCCAGGCCTTCGGTCTCTTCGCCGGCCTTTTCGCGCAGCAGGAGGAAATCGTAGCCGGCGCGGAAACGCGGATTGTCCAGTAGCAGGTCGGCACGTTTGCCGCTGCGGCGTGGCAGGCGCTCTTGCATGTCCCAGATCTCGCGAATCGGGATGGTGAAACGCTTGGGAATGGCGACGCGCTGACATTGCTCGGCAACCAGTTCATGGGCTGCTTCCTGCATTGCCGGGATCGGCGGCATGCCGCGGCTCTGCAGGCGCAGTACGCGTGCCGGCAACGCTGGCCAGAGCAGGGCGGCGAACAGGAAGGCTGGCGTGACCGGCTTGCCTTGCTTGATGCGCAAGTCAGTATTGCGCAATGCCTCGCTGATCAACGTATGGGTATAGGTCGGCGTGTCTTCCAGCGCCTGCGTGGTGGCTGGAAATAGCGAATCGAACAAGTGCAGGTCGACCAGCATCTCGAACGTGTCAGCGGCATGGCCGGACAGGAACAGCTTGAGCACTTCCTCGAACAGCCGCGCCGAGGGTATTTCGCGCAGCATCGGCGCCAGCTCGCGAATCGGCGTGGCCGTGTGCTTCTCGATGCCGAAATCCAGCTTTGCGGCGAAGCGCACCGCGCGCAGCATGCGCACCGGATCTTCCTGATAACGCTGGGTCGGATCACCGATCAGGCGAATCAGACGGTTGCGCACGTCGTGTACGCCATTGGCGTAGTCCAGAATGCGCTCGCTGACCGGATCGTAGTACAGCGCATTGATAGTGAGGTCGCGGCGCTGGGCGTCGTCTTCCAGGGTGCCGTAGACATTGTCGCGCAGGATGCGTCCGCTCTCGCTGCTCGAGGAACGATGGACATCCTGTTCGTCGTCTTCTTCCGGGTGATTGGCTCGGAAAGTCGCGACTTCGATGATCTCGCGGCCGAAATGGATGTGCACGAGCTTGAAGCGTCGGCCAATCACTCGGGCGTTGCGAAACTCGGCACGTACCTGCTCCGGCGTGGCGCTGGTAGCGACGTCGAAATCCTTGGGCACGATGCCCAGCATGAGGTCACGTACGCAACCGCCTACCAGATAGGCCTGGTAGCCAGCAGTCTGCAGGCGTTCGACGATGCCCACGGCGTGGCGGCTGAACTGGCTGCGCTGCAGCGAGTGTTGGCCAGCATTGAGCACTTCGGGCGTGGTACGCCGGTGCTGCGGATGACGCGCGGGAGTATTCAAAGACTTGAACAGCTTCTTCAGCATGGGATGCACTGTTTGAAGGGATTTTCGGCCATATACGAAGAACGACCGCATGATGGGCGGGGATTCTAGCATTTAGTCGAGGGATGGTGTAGGAGGCTGCACCGGTCGGCGCAAGCGGCAGGGCAAAAGCCGGAAACTACAAGGGGAGCCGAAGCTCCCCAAGAAGTAGTTGCGTGCTCTGTTTTTGTTTTTTGTCGGGCTTTTTGTTTTTGTTGAGTGCCCAGCCCACCGAACCTGGGTTCGGGGGTGTCTCCCTATTCGGGAGCAAGAGCAAACGGATTGCTTTGGTCGCTGTGCTGTGATGATCAATGTGATCCAACCAGTTCTGGCATCTGCTTCAAAGCAGTTGTTGTAGTTCTCTGCCTGGCTGCGGGTTTCCCCGAATACAACGCCTCTCCAAAAGAATCAGTTAGCTGCGCCTCCGCCGTGTTGTTCTTGTTATGCGTGAGTCGATTCGTCTTGTTCTTGTTATGGATTTGCTTGCTTGTTGTTGTTCTTGTACCAGAGATATAGCAGGTCCCATGCCAACTTTTGCAAACCCTTGCAAAACGGGGCTTTGCGCGTCTGAAGGCGATGATCGAGGGCTGAAATCGACCCTGAATTCGTTACCGATGGAACCGTGTCTTGTTACGTCGCAAGCCTAGGGTAACAGTTTGTCACGGCTACGCGTCAACCCGCGCAAACCCGCGGGCTAGAGCTGAAACGTATCAGCTTTCGCTGGCCACGCTCGACTTGCGTCGCGGAATTCCCAAGCGCTGGCGACGCTCCCACAGGCACTTGCGGCTGACGCCCAATTTGCGCGCCAGTTCGGTCTCGGTCATGTGGTCTTGATGCTCCAGCACGAAGTGCTGAAAGTAATCTTCCAGGGAGAGATCTTCGGTAGGATCGTGGGCCGTATTGTTCGCCCCGTTCTGCTGGGAAGGCAGGCCAACGAAGTCGTCGGTGTCCTGCAGGTCGGCCAGTTCGATGTCGATGCCCAGCAACTCGGCCGATATCTCGGTGCTCTCGCTGAGGATCACCGAGCGCTCGACGGCATTTTCCAGTTCGCGCACGTTACCTGGCCACGAATACTGACGAATCGCCTGCTCGGCGTCGGCGGCGAAACGCAGGTCGGTACGTCCGATCCGGGCGCTCTGGCGAATCAGGAACGCCTTGGCAATTTCTCCGACATCGGCGCCGCGCTCGCGCAGCGGGGGCAACTTCAAGGCAATCACGTGCAGTCGGTAGTAGAGGTCCTCGCGGAACTGCCCCAGCTTGGCCAGGCTTTTCAGGTCCCGGTGGGTTGCGGCAATCAGGCGAACGTCGACTTTCTGCGACTGCACCGAACCCACGCGGCGAATCTCGCCTTCCTGCAGCACGCGAAGCAAGCGCGCCTGGGCCTCGAGGGGCAACTCGCCGATCTCGTCGAGAAACAGCGTTCCGCCATCGGCAGCCTCGACCAGACCGGCGCGTCCGGCGCTCGCGCCGGTGAACGCACCTTTCTCGTGACCGAAGAGTTCGGATTCGATCAGTGTTTCCGGGATCGCCGCACAGTTCACCGAGATCATCGGCGCCTTCGCACGTTTGGACAGGTTGTGCAGTGCCCGCGCGACCAGCTCCTTGCCGGTGCCGGACTCACCCTGGATGAGCACGTTCGAATCGGTCGGGGCGACCTTGCGAATCTTGCTGTAGAGATCCTGCATGGGCGGGCAGGAGCCGATGATACCGATATCGCCATTGGCATTCTGCGCGGCGGGCTTTTCCGCGCCGGCCTTGTTCGCCGGGCGCTCTGCCGCTGCCGCGGGTGCGTTCTGGCGATCGCGCAGGATGCGCGCGGCGGCCTGCAGCATTTCATCGTGGTCGAAGGGCTTGGCGATGTAGTCGACCGCGCCCATTTTCATCGAGTCCACTGCCGAGCGCAGGCTGGCATAGCTGGTCATGATGAGCACCGGTGTGCCTTCGCCAAGCTTGATCAGTTCGGTGCCCGGCGCACCCGGCAGGCGCAGGTCGCTGATGATCAGGTCGAACGATGCGATGCTGAACCGCTCCTGCGCTTCCTGCACGGAGCCGGCCTCACTGACCTGATACTGGTTTCGTTCGAGCAGGCGACGCAGGGCAGATCGAATGATGGTTTCGTCTTCGACGATCAAAATATGCGGCATTGATTCAATTCTCTCGACGGTCTCAGTTCACAGCGGACGTCGCTTCGACATGACGCGGCAATGTCACCCGAATTCGGGTACCGCGCTGGCTCAGGGGATCGGCCGGGCTGTCGATGGTGATCTGTCCATAATGCTCTTCAACGATGGAATAGACCAGAGCGAGCCCCAGTCCGGTTCCTTCGCCCGGGTCCTTGGTAGTGAAGAACGGTTCGAATAACCGATCCATGATGTTCTTGGGAATGCCGCTGCCTTCGTCTTCGACGATGAGGTCGACGGTGTGTTCGCACGCTTCGGTCTTGACCCGCACCGCGCCTCCCGCCACCGAGGCATCTCGGGCGTTGGACAACAGGTTGATCAGCACCTGCGCCAGGCGTTGTGGATCACCCACTGCCCAGTGCTCCGGATCGCACAGGTTGTAGAACTGGATCTCGAAGTTGCGCCTGTTCAGTGCCAACAGGCCGATGGCGTCCTGCGCCACCTGGGCCAGGTTGACCGGCTCGTCGCTGTGCTGGTGGCCGCCGGCGTGGGCAAAGCTCATCAGTGACTGGACGATGCGCGACACGCGCTTGGTCTGCTCGAGAATCTGGCTGCTCAGTTCGGTGATCTCGCTGTCTTCCTCGCGCTCTTCGCGCAGGTTCTGCGCCAGGCAGGCGATGCCAGTGATCGGGTTGCCGATCTCGTGGGCCACCCCGGCCGCCAGCCTGCCGATGCTGGCCAGCCGCTCGGAGTGCACCAGCTTGTCCTCGAGCATCTGCGTTTCGGTCAGGTCCTCGACCAACACCACCAGTCCACTGTTTCCCGGCGCAAGCGGCTCGTCGATGGCGGCTTTGTGCAGGTTCAGCCAGCGTGTCTGCCCATCCAGTGCCAGGCGTTGCTTGTGCAGGTGCTCATCGGGCACGTTGATGAAGTCGATCAGCAGGCTGCGCCATGGTTGGCTGATGGTGACCAGGCGCGAGCCGACCACACGCTGGGCGGGCACGCCGGTCAGGTCTTCCATGGCCTTGTTCCACATCAGGATCTCCTGGTCCTTGGCCAGCGAGCAAACGCCCATGGGCAGTTCCTGCAGGGTCTGCCGATGATAGCGACGCAGCGCATCGAGCTCGGCGGCAAGGCCGGTCAGGCGCGAGTGATAATCTTCCAGCCGGCTTTCGATGAAGTGGATGTCCTCGGTGACATAGTTCTCGCTGCCTGATTTATAGGGCAGGAACGTCTCGACCATGTCTTGCGCCACGCTGGGGCCCATGAGCCCGGACAGGTTGGCCTCGATCCGGTCGCGCAGACGCCGCAAGGCGTAGGGTCGGCGCTCGTCGAACGGCAGGTAGAGGTCGCGCAGGGCCTGTTCCACCTCGCGCTGGGCGGCCTTGGCGCCCAGTGGTTTGGCCAGTTGCGTGGCGAACTCCTGGGGCGAGGCGGCATGCAGTTCGCGCCGCTGCGGGCGGCGCACGTTATCCACCGCACAGGCTTCGGCAGCACTGACTTCTTCACTGCTGGCGGCAGTGAACAGCGAGATCAGCGTGAACAGCAGCACGTTGGCAGCCAGCGAAGCGATGGCTGCCATGTGCCAGCTGGTATCGTCGAGCACGTAGATCATGTTCAGGCGCGGAATGTAGAAACCTTGCAGGTTGCCGATCAGCGGCAACAACATGGTCACCAGCCAGACAGCCATGCCGGCCAGCAGACCGGCGATGAATCCGCGTCGGTTCGCGGTGGGCCAGTACAGCACCGACAGCACGCCCGGCAAAAACTGCAGCGTGGCGACAAAGGCGACGATCCCCAGGTGTGCAAGGTCCTGCTTGGCGCCCAGCAGCAGGTAGAAGGCATAGCCGGCCATGATGATGGCGACGATCAGCGCCCGGCGTGTCCATTTCAGCCAGCGGTAGATGTTGCCTTCGGCCGGCGGCTGATACAGCGGCAGCACCAGGTGGTTGAGCATCATCCCCGACAGCGCCAGGGTGGTGACGATGATCAGCCCGCAGGACGCGGAAAGTCCGCCTACATAAGCCAGCAGCGCCAACGATTTGCTGTTGGCGGCAATGCCGATGCCCAGGGTGAAGAACTCCGGACTGGTCGTCGCGCCCAGGCGCAGGCCGGCCCACAGGATCAGCGGCACGGCGAGGCTCATCAGCAGCAGGAACAGCGGCAGCCCCCAGCTGGCGCTGACCAGCGCACGCGGATTGAGGTTTTCGGTGAAGACCATGTGGTACATGTGCGGCATGACGATCGCCGAGGCGAAGAACACCAGCAGCAGCGTGCGCCAAGGTCCCTCTTGCAGCGGCGCATGCAGCGAAGCGAGGGCAGCCTGGTTCTGCAGCAGCCATTGCTCCAGATCGTGCGGGCCGTCGAACACCCCGTACAGGGCATACAGGCCGATCCCGCCTAGGGCGATCAGCTTGATGACGGATTCGAAGGCGATGGCAAATACCAGGCCTTCATGCTTCTCGCGGGTGGCGATGTGACGTGAGCCGAAGAAGATCGTGAACAGCGTGATCAGCACGCAGAAGCTCAACGCCACGCGGTTCTGTACCGGTTCGCGAGTCATGATGCCAATTGAATCGGCCACTGCCTGGATTTGCAGTGCAAGCAGGGGCAGTACGCCGACCAGCATGAACACCGTTGTCAGCGCGCCGGCCCAGGTGCTGCGAAAACGAAACGCGAAAAGGTCTGCCAGCGACGACAATTGGTAGGTACGGGTGACCTTGAGTATCGGATACAGCAACACCGGCGCCAGCAGGAACGCGCCGGAAACCCCCAGGTAGCAAGCCAGAAAACCATAGCCGTATTGATAGGCCAGGCCCACCGTGCCGTAGAACGCCCAGGCGCTGGCATAGACACCCAGCGACAAGGTGTAGGTCAGCGGATGGCGGATGATTGCCCGGGCGATCATGCCGCGCTCGCTGACCCAGGCCACCGCGAACAGCACCAGCAGGTAGGCTGCGCTGACCAGCAGCATCTGGGTAAGGCTAAAGCTCATCGGCATCACGCTGGCTCTGCAGGATAAAGGTCACCACGATCAGAATCAGCCACAGCAGGTAAGGTCGGTACCACGCACCGGTGGGCTCGATCCACCAGTCCATGATGGCGGGGGAGAACAGGTAGATCCCCACCACCAGAAGCAGGACCAAACGATAGATATACATGCTGGCCTCAAGGTAGGGTATGTGTGCGAAAACAGTGCGGCGATGGTAGCGGATCGGCGTGTCGCTGCGAAGAGCCAGGCACCAGCCGATCACTACTGCAGCTGGGCTTCTGCCATCGTGCGTACACGGGGAATCGCACTGCTGTCCCAATGCTCCACCCCCCAGCGCAACACGTCTTGCACACCGCCATGCGCCAGGTCTGCCTCGGGCCGCTGGCCCAGCGCGCGCAAGGCCCGTACCAACAGCGCAGCGGCCTGATCGGCATCCAGAGGCGGCGACCGGTAGCTTTTGCCCAGCTTGTTGCCATCGGGTTGGATGATCAGGGGAACGTGCAGGTAACGCGGCTGCGGCAACCCAAGCAGCTCTTGCAGATACAAATGGCGCGGCGTCGAATCGAGCAGATCGGCACCGCGAACGATGTCGGTCACTCCCTGCCACGCATCGTCCAGCACCACCGCCAATTGATAGGCATACAGGCCGTCGCGACGACGAATGACAAAATCCCCCGACTCGTCTCCCAAATGTTGTGAAGACAACCCCTGTACACGGTCCTCGAATCGATACCGCAGTTCGGGGACGCGCACGCGGATGGCGGCATCCTGCGTGGAGTGTCCGGCATTGCGGCACGTGCCGGGGTAGATCCCTCCATAGGGTTCCAGCTGCTTGCGTGAGCAGGTGCAGGCGTAAGCCAGTCCTTGCGCCAACAGACGGTCGATCACCTGCTGATAGGCCGCATGCCGCTGGCTCTGGTAGACCACCTCGCCATCCCACTGCAACCCGTAGCGTTCCAGGGTCTTGAGGATAGCCGTCTGCGCACCGGCGACCTCCCGGGGCGGGTCCAGGTCCTCCATGCGCAGCAGCCAGCGACCACCTGCGGCGCGCGCGTCCAGCCATGAGGCCAGGGCGGCCACCAGGGAGCCGAAATGCAGGTAGCCGCTCGGGGTCGGAGCAAAGCGACCTATATAAGGAAGGGTAGTCATGGGTGCGGGATTCTACGGGCAATACAAAAACAAAAGGACGCCGTGGCGTCCCTTTGTCGACAGGTCATTTGCCGACCTGTTTTTCCTTGATTTCCGCCAAGGTCTTGCAGTCGATGCACAGATCGGCGGTCGGACGCGCCTCGAGACGGCGAATGCCGATCTCGATGCCGCAGGATTCGCACCAGCCGTACTCTTCGTCTTCGATCAACTGCAGCGTCTTGTCGATCTTCTTGATCAGCTTGCGCTCGCGATCGCGCGCGCGCAGTTCGAGGCTGAATTCCTCTTCCTGGCTGGCCCGATCGGCCGGGTCTGGAAAGTTGGCGGCTTCATCCTTCATGTGGTCGACAGTGCGATCCACTTCCTGCATCAAGTCTTGTTTCCACTTGTTCAGGATCTTGGTGAAGTGAGCACGCATCGGCGCGCCCATGTATTCCTCGCCCTTCGTCGCAACGTAGGGAGCGAAGCCGGAAAAGTTGCCAGTACTTTGTTGCTTTTCATTGGTGGGCATGAATCAACCGCCTCTCGCTCTACTAATCCATTGCGCAGGATGATCCCTCTCCGACACCCGCCGGCCCTGCGACTGCAAGCCGGCGAACTTACCAGATCGAACCAGCACGCGCTACTCCCGGTTGTCGTGCCCGGAACGCCTGCGTCGCAGGCACGATGTGGTGGGTTTCGATCGCACGTTCGGCGAAACGTTCGATGCAAAGGTTGGGTAGAATCGGCTTTTTCTTCGTCGCAAGGAATACCCATGGCTCCGCTCTACAGCGCCCGCAGTCGCGCCATCGAACCTTTTCACGTGATGGCGCTGCTGGCCCGTGCCAATGAACTGCAGAGCCAGGGTCATGACGTGATCCACCTGGAAATCGGTGAGCCGGACTTCACCACGGCGGCCCCCATCGTTGCCGCCGGGCAGGCCGCATTGGCCGCTGGCCATACCCGCTACACCGCAGCACGAGGGCTGCCGGCGCTGCGCGAGGCCATCGCTGGTTTCTATCGGCAGCGTTACGGCTTGGACATCGACCCGCAGCGCATCATGATTACGCCAGGCGGCTCGGGAGCCTTGCTGCTGGCCGCCAGCCTGCTGGTCGATCCGGGCAGGCACTGGCTCCTGGCAGACCCCGGCTACCCGTGCAATCGGCATTTTCTGCGCTTGGTCGAGGGCGCCGCGCACCTGGTGCCGGTGGGCCCCGAACAGCGCTATCAGCTCAACGCCCAACTGGTGGAGCAGCACTGGGACGAGCACAGCGTCGGTGCCTTGGTGGCATCGCCTGCCAACCCTACCGGCACGCTCCTGAACAAGGACGAACTGAGCGCATTGAGCCAAGCCGTCAAGGCTCGGCAAGGGCATCTGGTGGTCGACGAGATCTACCACGGCCTGACCTATGGCACGACGGCTACCAGTGTGCTCGAAGTGGACGACGACGCCTTCGTCCTGAATAGTTTTTCCAAGTATTTCGGAATGACTGGATGGCGGCTCGGCTGGCTGGTCGCGCCGCCTCAAGCCATCCCTGAGCTGGAGAAACTGGCACAGAATCTGTACATCAGCGCACCGAGCATGGCACAGCATGCAGCATTGGCCTGCTTCGAACCGGCCACACTGGAGATCTTCGAGCAGCGCCGCGAAGCCTTCGGTCACCGCCGTGACTATCTGTTGCCCGCCTTGCGTGCCCTGGGATTTGGGATTGCGGTGGAGCCTGAGGGTGCGTTCTACCTGTATGCCGATATCAGTGCATTCAGCGACGATGCCTTCGCGTTCTGCCAGCATTTCCTGGAAACCGAGCATGTGGCTTTCACGCCCGGCCTGGATTTCGGCCGCTACAAAGCTAGTCACCATGTCCGTTTCGCCTATACCCAAAGTCTCCCGCGGTTGGAGCAAGCCGTCGCGCGGATTGCCCGTGGCCTGAAGAGCTGGCAGGCACGATGATTTTCTCGCCGGCCCTGGAGCAGGGGCGCCTGATCCAGCGCTACAAGCGGTTTCTGGCCGACATCGAACTCGAAAGCGGTGAGCGGATGACCATCCATTGTCCCAACACCGGCTCGATGCTCAACTGCATGATGCCCGGTGGCCGCGTGTGGTTCACCCGCTCCAGCGACCCCAAGCGCAAGCTTCCAGGCACATGGGAGATCAGCGAAACCCCTCAGGGTCGCCTGGCATGCATCAATACCGCGCGGGCCAACGCTCTGGTCGAAGAGGCGTTGCACGCAGGTCGCATACCGGAGCTCGCCGGCTTCGTTGCACTCAAGCGCGAAGTGGCTTATGGCCAAGAGCGGAGCCGTATCGACTTTCGCCTGGATTACCCGGATGCCGAAGCGTGGGTTGAAGTGAAGAGTGTGACCCTGGGCTTTGCCGACAGCCGTGTCGCAGCGTTTCCCGACGCTGTCACCCAACGCGGTGCGAAGCACCTGCGCGAGCTGGCCGTATTGGCACGGGGTGGGGTGCGGGCCGTGCAGTTGTATTGCGTCAACCTCGATGGGGTGGACGCTGTACGCCCGGCCACCGAGATCGACCCAGGCTACGCATCGGCATTGCGCCAGGCAGTGGAGGCCGGTGTTGAAGTACTGGCCTATGGTGTGCATCTGGATACACGCGAGATTTTCATCGACCGACGCCTGCCGGTGAATCTGCAAGGCTGAGTGGACGGGCCTCCACCAAAGTCGAGGCAAAAAAAGACCCGGCAAAGTGCCGGGTCAATAACCGTGATTAGCCTGATGAGGAGACATCTGAAAGTCCGAACCAAGGGCCTTCCAGAGATCACCAGTCTCGCGACTGGATGTGATAATCATAACGATTCTCATTTGAGAGTCAAGCGTCACGTGCAATTATTTCATCTGACTGTAAACCGTGGCTCTAGAGCCTGCGCGGAGGCGAAAGCGCTTCGACCTGGCTATTGAGACTGTTCTTTTGTTCGCACGACAGCTCACTCCAGTGCACATTGCGCAGCGCCCCCTCGATGGCATAAAGGAGCACTTTCGAGGCGCGAAAGCCACGCTGCCTCACGGCGCAGTAAGCCTGCACGGCGCCTGCCCGGCGCAGGTCGGAAGCACTGTGGATACCGACGGCATGCAGCCATTGAACGGATGTCTTGCCCAGGTTCTTCAGGGTCAGAAGTTCATCGGTCATCAAACCTCCTGGCCTCGGCCAAGGAATGAGCGGGGGGCGATGAAGCAGGTGCCAATCTGGCAGTGTAGCGGTGGCAGAGCGGCCTGCCGAACGGCCGATCTGCCTTTGCAAAGCCTGGGGGGTGTTACAGCCCCGGCAGGCGTTGGCGGATCTGCTCGACCAGCTTGTCCAGGCTGCCGCTTTCGTTGGTTTCCACGCGGCGGGTCTGCAGCAGTTCGGCTTCGCTCAACGGCTCGCGACCGGCCTGCTGAGCGTCGATCACCGCCTGAGTCGCATCCGAAGGGTCCTCGGCATGGGCTTGGCGCTGCTGCAACCAGCTGGAGATCACGGCTGCGGGCGCGTTGCAGTCCAGGATCAGGAACGGCACTCCGGTCGATTCGGCGATTCGAGCCGCTGCCGCCCGCTGGTCAGCCTTGAGGTAGGTCGCATCGATCACCACCGGCAGGCCGGCGCGCAGTACGTGCTCGGCCAACGCGTGCAGGTGCAGGTAGGTTGCTTCGCTGGTGCTGGCGTCGTACAGGCCCGTTGCGGCGGTCTGGGTACCGAACAGACGTTTGCGTTCCACGTCCGAGCGCAGACGGATGGCGCCCAGGGCTTCGACCAGACGCAGCGCGACATGGCTCTTGCCCACCGCCGACACGCCGCTGGTAACGGCCAGAAAGCGCGAAGGAATGGCGCTGTAGCTTTCCGCCAGGTTCGCGTAGTTGCGGTACTGGCGCAGTGTCGCGGCGCGCTGCACGCCGCTGGCATCCGGCGACATGCTGAACAGGGCCACCTTGGCCCGCACCAGCGCGCGGTAGGCCTTGTAGAAATTGAGCAGCTCGAGCCCTTGGTAATCCCCGGTCAGCTCCAGATACTGGCTGACGAAGCGCCGCGCCAGGCTTTTCAGTCCCCGGTCTTCGAGGTCCATGGCGAGGAAGCCGATATCGGCATACACATCGGTGAAACGGAAAGGCTCGTTGAACTCGATGCAGTCGAAGATCACCACTTCGCCATCGATGACGGTGGCATTGCCCAAGTGTATGTCGCCATGGCACTCGCGAATGAAGCCTTCCTGCTTGCGCAGCGCCAGCAACGGTTCCAGCCGCACGTAGCTGCTTTGTGCCCAGGCCTGCAGGGCGTCGAGCTGTGCCAGGTCGTCCTTGTCGGAGAGAAACGGCCGGATCTGTTCGAAGTTCTGCTCGACCGGAGCCATTGCTGCCTTCGGCGTGCCGGCCTCGTGTGCCTCCGGCACCACGGGCGCGGCCCGGTGGAAATCGGCAATCTGCCGCGCCAGCGAATCCACGTGCTCCTGGGTCAGCTCACCATTGGCCTGCAGGGTGCTCAGCAGGTTGCCGCCTTCGAATTGGCGCATCTGCAAGGCATACTCGATGGGTGCGCCTTCGCCGCCCAGTCGAGGCGTTTCCGCGCTGCCGGTGATCGGCAGAACCTGCAGATAGAGGTCGGTTGTGAGGCGCTGGTTCAGTCGCAGCTCCTCGGCGCAGAAGTGGGCGCGGGCGGACAGTTCGGTGAAGTCCAGAAAACCGAAATTCATCGGTTTCTTGATCTTGTAAGCGTAAGGCCCGGTCAGTATCACCCAGGAGATATGCGTCTCGATGACCTGGAACCCTTCCACCGGATGCGGGTACAGGGCCGGGTTTTGCAGGGCGGCGATCAGGGTCTGGCTCACAGGCGATCCTTCATTGGCAGAGGTGATTTCAAGGCGGTCATTATGGCCACTGCCACCGATGATGCAAACCGCCGACGGTCCCTGCCCGCGACAATTCAAAGTGCGTATAATCCGCCGCCATGACTCGAACCCGATCTTCCCGTACCCCCAAAAAACCTCCTTCCGGCGGCTTGCGCACCTGGCTTGGCTGGGGCCTCAAGCTGGGTCTGGTCGGCTTGGTGATCCTGGCCGGCTTTGCCGTCTACCTGGACGCCGTTGTCCAGGAAAAATTCTCTGGCAAGCGCTGGACCATTCCCGCCAAGGTCTACGCACGCCCGCTCGAGCTGTTCGTCGGTCAGAAACTGGCCAAGAATGATTTCCTCACCGAACTCGATGCGCTCGGCTACCGTCGGCAGACGACCGTCGACGGTCCCGGCACCGCCTCGGTCAGTGGCAACACGGTCGACCTCAATACCCGCGGCTTCCAGTTCTACGAAGGGCTCGAGCAGCCGCAGGCAGTGCGCGTAAAGTTTTCCGGCGACTACGTCTCGGAACTGGGTGGCGGCGCAGGCAAGAAGGTCGCGGTGGTGCGTCTGGAGCCGTTGCTGATCGGCGGCCTGTACCCGAAAAACCTCGAAGACCGCATCCTGATCAAGCTCGACCAGGTACCACCTTATCTGCTCGACACGCTGGTCACCGTCGAAGATCGCGACTTCTACCACCACTTCGGCGTCTCGCCCAAGTCGATCGCACGCGCCATCTGGGTCAACACGTCCTCGGGCGCCATGCGCCAGGGCGGCAGTACCCTGACTCAGCAGCTGGTCAAGAACTTCTACCTGACCAACGAGCGCAGCCTGACCCGCAAGCTGACCGAAGCGATGATGGCGGTGCTGCTGGAACTGCACTACGACAAGGGTGAAATCCTCGAGGCCTACCTTAACGAGGTCTTCGTCGGTCAGGACGGCCAGCGCGCCGTGCATGGCTTCGGTCTTGCCAGCCAGTTCTTCTTCAGCCAGCCCTTGTCCGAACTCAAGCTGCATCAAGTGGCTTTGCTGGTGGGGATGGTCAAGGGGCCGTCTTCCTATAACCCGCGGCGCAATCCGGAACGGGCGATGGAGCGCCGCAACCTGGTGCTCGATCTGCTGGCCCAACAGGGCGTGGCAACGCAGGAGGCGGTCGATGCAGCCAAGAAGATGCCATTGGGCGTGACCAAGCGCGGCAGCCTGGCGGACAGCTCGTTCCCCGGCTTCCTCGACCTGGTCAAGCGCCAGCTGCGCGACGACTACCGCGACGAAGACTTGACCGAAGAGGGCCTGCGGATCTTCACCAGTTTCGACCCTATCCTGCAAACCAAAGCCGAATCGTCGGTCACCGATACCTTCAAGCGCCTGGCCGGGCGCAAGGGGTCGGACGAGGTCGAGGCGGCCATGGTCGTCACCAACCCTGAAAGCGGTGAGGTCCAGGCGCTGGTCGGCAGCCGCGTACCGGGTTTTGCCGGCTTCAACCGGGCGCTCGACGCCGTACGCCCGATTGGCTCGCTGATCAAACCGGCGGTGTACCTGACCGCGCTCGAGCAGCCGAGCAAATACACCCTGACCAGTTGGGTGCAGGACGTACCGTTCTCGGTCAAGGGCGCGGACGGCCAGATCTGGAAGCCACAGAACTACGAACGTACCTCCAATGGCACGGTGTTCCTGTACCAGGGCCTGGCCCATTCCTACAACTTGTCGACGGCCCGATTGGGTCTGGAGCTGGGCGTGCCCAATGTGCTCAAGACCCTGGGCGAACTGGGCGTGCAGGTCGACTGGCCAGCCTACCCGTCGATGTTGCTCGGTGCCGGCGGCTTGTCGCCCATGCAGGTGGCGACCATGTACCAAACCCTGGCCAACGGCGGTTTCAATACGCCGATGCGCGGCATTCGCAGTGTCCTGACGGCCGAAGGCGAACCGCTCAAGCGCTACCCATTCCAGATCCAGCAGCGCTTCGATCCTGCGTCCATCTACCTGATCCAGAATGCCATGCAGCGCGTGATGCGCGAAGGTACCGGCCGTTCGGTCTACAACGTGCTGCCAAGCAGCCTGAACCTGGCCGGCAAGACCGGCACCAGCAACGACTCGCGCGACAGCTGGTTCGCCGGCTTCAGCCAGGACGTGCTGGCCGTGGTATGGCTGGGCCGTGACGACAACGGCAAGACCCCGTTCACCGGTGCCACCGGTGCGCTGCAGGTCTGGACCAGCTTCATGAAGAAAGCCGATCCATTGCCGCTGGATACGCCGGTGCCGGAAAACGTGGTGCAGGCCTGGATCGACGCCAAGACCGGACAAGGCTCGGATGCCAGCTGCCCCAACGCTGTGCAGATGCCGTATATTCGTGGCAGCGAACCGACGCCAGGCACCGCATGCGGCGGTGCCAATCCGGCGGCCGACGATTCGGTGATGGATTGGGTCAAAGGCTGGTTGAACTAAGCAAAGGGGAAAGACGTGAACAAGTGGTGGTTTCCTGCCTTGACGGCATTGGCTTTGCTCAACGGTTGCGCCAGCGTGGAGCGTGGCTCCATTCCCGTGGTCGATTCCGGCTCTGCGGTCACCAATGGCGAACGCGTGTCGCGTACCGGCGGCTTCCGCCAGACCACCGTGGTCCGGCCCAAGGCGCAGGCCCAGGCGATCACCGAAGATTCCGGCGTGGTGGTCATGGTCCCGCAGGGTGCAGGCTCGCAACCGATCCAGAGCTTTCCGGCGCCGGGCAACAGCGCGCCGATCAGCACCGGCCCGATTACCCCAGGCCCGATCGTGCCCGGCCCGAGCAGCTCGGCCCCGGCCTATGCCCCGGCAGCGCCCAGCACGACCTACAACATGCCGGCCAGCGCTCCCAGCGGGATTCCGCGTGCCAGCGGCAACAGCGCCGGCCTGTCCGCCGATGAGCAGTTGGACGGGCCGGTTCTTGCTCTGTTGACCACCGCCCAGCAACAGCAGGGCGGTGGCGATCTGAACGGCGCGTCATCGAGCCTGGAGCGTGCACAGCGGATCGCACCGCGCGAACCGCAAGTTCTGTACAAGCTGGCTCAGGTGCGCCTGGCCCAGGGTGATGCGGCCCAGGCCGAGCAGTTGGCCCGTCGCGCGCTGACCTATGCCAATGGCCGTCCGGATCTGCAGGCGAGCCTGTGGAACACCATTGCCCAGTCGCGCGACAAGCAGGGTGATGCCGCCGGGGCCAATCTGGCCCGTCAGAAAGCCAAGAGCGCGTCTTGATGGATAATCGTTTTCTGGCGATTGCCGAACACCTGCTGTTGATCGAACACGAGCTGCGCAAGCAGGGGTGGTGGCAGGACGTGTCACCCAGCGCTGAAGCGCTGGCCAGTGTCGAGCCGTTCAGCGTCGACACCCTGGATTTCGATCAGTGGCTGCAGTGGATTTTCCTGCCGCGCATGAAAACCATCATCGAGCAGGACCTGCCATTGCCCAGTGCCTCAGGCATCCTGGCGATGGCCGAAATGGTCTATGCCGATCGCGCCGAGCAGAGCCGCGGCCTGCGCGCCAGCCTGGCGCGTTTCGACGAATTGATCGGCCAAGTGCGCTAGCCCTTCAGGTGCACTGCTCGTCGATCACCTTGCGCACTTCCTCGATCCTCGCCTGACGCTCCTGCTCTGTCAGACGCTTGGCCTCGCCGTTGACCTGCTGAAGCACCCGCGGATTGTTCTTCAGCTGCGCCAGGTTGGTCCTGACGCCGGTACAGAACTCGTTGCGCCGCGCTGTCTCGTCGGCAACCTGCGACTTCACCTTGCGGTCGATCCTGCGTTGCTCGGCCTCGCCGCTGGCTTTCATCACCGCTTCGTTGGAGATCGGCTCGGGCGGGGTCACCGGCTTCACGCCTTCCACGGCAGTCGCCTCGACGCCATTGGGCGGTCGTGCATCAAAATGCGTCACGCCCTGGCTATCGATCCATTTGTAGATTTGTCCCGCCATCACCAGTGGCGACAGGGCAAGCAGGAGGAAACTTGCGGCAACGGTTGAACGCATGGCGCCTTCTCTGAGGGTTGGTTACGCATGAAACTACCATAGCCTGACGACTCGGCAGGGTTTATTGCGCCGTTTGGGTGCAGGTGCGCAATAAAATGCACGCATCGCTTGACTTGCAGCAGACGAATCACAACAATCGAAAGTCCGCTGTACAGGGACTGCCAGAAGCAGACCCACACAGCAGAGCACAGGCGCACACCAGCGCCGACCCGTAATACCCGCAACGCGTTACCTCGCGCTGGGTGGGAAAAACCCGTGACACTTGGGTACTCCCAATACTTGCTCAGTCAGTGCTGACGTACGTCGGCGACCACCGTCGCTCATGCTCTGCTGGCAGTAAACCTATTAAGACCCGTTCCCATGGAGCGGTATTCTGGCGTTTTAGAGGTGAACAACGTGGAGCTTTTATCTGGCGCTGAAATGGTCGTCCGCTTCTTGCGCGACGAAGGCGTTAAGCACATCTACGGGTACCCCGGCGGTGCCCTTCTGCATGTATACGATGCCCTGTTCAAGGAGCCCGCTGTCGAGCACGTGCTGGTTCGTCACGAGCAGGCGGCCACTCATATGGCCGACGGCTATGCCCGTGCGACCGGCAAGGCCGGCGTCGTGCTGGTGACGTCCGGCCCGGGCGCCACCAACGCAATCACTGGTATCGCCACTGCCTACATGGACTCCATTCCGATGGTGATCCTTTCTGGTCAGGTGGCCAGTACGCTGGTCGGCACCGACGCGTTCCAGGAAACCGACATGATCGGCATCTCCCGGCCCATCGTGAAGCACAGCTTCATGATCAAGCACGCCTCGGAGATCCCCGAAGTCCTGAAAAAGGCCTTCTACCTGGCGCAGTCCGGTCGGCCAGGCCCGGTCGTGGTCGATATCCCCAAGGACATGACCAACCCGGCCGAGAAATTCGAATACGTCTATCCAAAGAAAGCCAAGCTGCGTTCCTACAGCCCGGCGGTCCGTGGCCATTCCGGACAGATCCGCAAGGCTGTGGAAATGTTGCTGGCGGCCAAGCGCCCGGTCATGTACGCCGGTGGCGGTGTCATCCTCGGCGGAGCCTCCGGCGCCTTGACCGAACTGGCACAGATTCTCGACCTGCCGGTCACCAACACGCTGATGGGGCTGGGCGCCTATCCAGGCATGGACCGTCAGTTCGTCGGCATGCTCGGCATGCACGGCAGCTACACCGCCAACCTGGCCATGCACCACGCCGATGTGATCCTTGCCGTAGGTGCACGCTTCGACGATCGCGTGATCAACGGTGCAGCGAAATTCTGCCCCAATGCCAAGATCATCCACATTGACATCGACCCGGCCTCGATCTCCAAGACCATCAAGGCGGACGTGCCCATCGTTGGTCCGGTCGACAGCGTTCTGACCGAAATGCTCGCTACCCTCAAGGACATCGGTGAAACCCCGAACAAGGATACCGTTGCCAGTTGGTGGAAGCAGGTCGAGGAGTGGCGTGGCGAAAACGGTCTGTTCCCCTACGACAAGGGCGATGGCTCCAAGATCAAGCCGCAGAAGGTCATCGAGACGCTGTGCGAGGTCACCCAGGGCGACGCCTACGTCACTTCGGATGTCGGCCAGCACCAGATGTTCGCTGCCCAGTACTACCTGTTCAATAAGCCCAATCGCTGGATCAACTCCGGTGGCCTGGGCACCATGGGCTTCGGTTTTCCGGCGGCCATGGGCGTCAAGATGAGCTTCCCCGAGGCCCACGTTGCCTGCGTGACCGGGGAGGGCAGCATCCAGATGAACATTCAGGAGCTGTCCACCTGCCTGCAGTACGGCTTGCCGGTCAAGATCATCCTGCTCAACAACGGTGTGCTCGGCATGGTGCGCCAGTGGCAGGACATGAGCTACGGTGGTCGCCATTCGCATTCCTACGTCGAATCCCTGCCCGACTTCGTCAAGCTGGTCGAAGCGTATGGCCACGTCGGCATGCGCATTACCGATCTCAAGGATCTCAAGCCGAAAATGGAAGAAGCCTTCGCCATGACCGACCGCCTGGTGTTCCTCGATATTCAGGTCGACGTCGGCGAGCACGTCTATCCGATGCAGATCAAGGACGGCTCGATGCGCGACATGTGGCTCAGCAAGACGGAGCGGACTTAATCATGCGGCACATCATTTCGCTTTTGCTCGAGAACGAACCCGGCGCCTTGTCGCGCGTGGTAGGGCTGTTCTCGCAGCGCAACTACAACATCGAAAGCCTGACCGTGGCGCCCACCGAAGACCCGACCCTGTCGCGCCTGACGTTGACCACGGTAGGGCAGGATGAAGTGATCGAACAGATCACGAAAAACCTCAACAAGTTGATCGAGGTGGTCAAGCTGGTAGACCTGTCGGAAAGCGCGCACATCGAACGCGAGCTGATGCTGGTCAAGGTCAAGGCCACTGGCGCTCAACGCGCCGAGATCAAACGCACCACGGACATCTTCCGCGGGCAGATCGTTGATGTCAGCAGTAGCGTCTACACCGTTCAGCTGACGGGCACCAGCGACAAGCTGGATAGCTTCCTGCAGTCTATCGGCACCGCCTCGATTCTCGAAACCGTGCGCAGTGGCGTGACCGGTATCGCTCGTGGCGACAAAGTGCTGAGCATCTAACTCAATTAGCGACCGGCCGAAACGGCCTAGATAACAGGTGATATTCAATGAAAGTTTACTACGACAAAGATTGCGACCTCTCGATCATCCAGGGCAAGAAAGTAGCCATCATCGGCTACGGCTCCCAGGGCCACGCCCAGGCGTGCAACCTGAAGGATTCGGGCGTCGACGTCACCGTGGGCCTGCGCAAGGGCTCGGCTACTGTCGCCAAGGCCGAGGCCCATGGCTTGAAAGTAGCCGACGTCGCTACTGCCGTTGCCGGTGCCGACCTGGTCATGATCCTGACCCCGGACGAGTTCCAGTCCCAGCTGTACAAGAACGAAGTCGAGCCCAACATCAAGCAGGGCGCAACCCTGGCCTTCTCCCACGGCTTCGCCATTCACTACAACCAGGTCGTGCCGCGCGCCGACCTGGACGTGATCATGATCGCGCCCAAGGCGCCGGGTCACACCGTACGTACCGAGTTCGTCAAGGGCGGCGGGATTCCTGACCTGATCGCCATCTACCAGGACGCGTCGGGCAACGCCAAGAACGTCGCGCTGTCCTACGCTTCGGGCGTGGGCGGCGGCCGTACCGGCATCATCGAAACCACCTTCAAGGACGAGACCGAAACCGACCTGTTCGGCGAGCAGGCCGTTCTCTGTGGCGGCACCGTGGAACTGGTCAAGGCCGGTTTCGAAACCCTGGTCGAAGCCGGCTATGCGCCTGAAATGGCCTACTTCGAGTGCCTGCACGAACTCAAGCTGATCGTCGACCTCATGTACGAAGGCGGTATCGCCAACATGAACTACTCGATCTCCAACAACGCCGAATACGGCGAGTACGTGACCGGCCCTGAAGTCATCAACGCCGAATCGCGCCAGGCCATGCGCAATGCACTCAAGCGCATCCAGGATGGCGAGTACGCCAAGATGTTCATCAACGAAGGCGCTACCAACTACCCTTCGATGACCGCCAAGCGTCGCAACAACGCTGCCCACGGCATCGAAGTCATCGGCGAGCAGCTGCGTTCCATGATGCCTTGGATCGCCGCCAACAAGATCGTCGACAAAGCCAAGAACTGATACAGTTCCAGGCAACAAAAACGCGGCCTCGGCCGCGTTTTTTCGTTATGGTGGCAAGCTTCTGGTATAAAGCGGCAACGTTTTGCGGTCGAACCCTCGACCCAGACGCCTGTCGAAACTTTCCACACCGTTGCAAGGTATTGTCCATGAGCGAACGTCCCGAAGAGCCAAACAAGGCTCCTGACGCCGAAAGCCTCCTGCCGATCGATGAACATGTCGAAGAAGGGCATGACGCTGAAGGACGTAAAGTCCGGCACCGCGGCATCTATCTCCTGCCCAACCTGTTCACCACGGCAAACCTGTTTGCGGGCTTCTACTCGATCATCAACTCGATCAGTGCCCAGAGCGCTGGCAACGCTGCCGAAGCCAGCAAGTACTTCGCCTACGCTGCCATTGCCATCTTCGTTGCCATGGTGCTCGATAGCCTGGACGGTCGCGTCGCGCGCATGACCAACACCCAGAGCGCCTTCGGTGCGGAATACGACTCCCTGTCCGACATGGTCGCATTCGGTGTCGCACCCGCGCTGCTCGCCTTTGGCTGGGCGCTGGGCGACATGGGCAAGGTCGGCTGGATGGTGGCCTTCATCTACGTCGCGGGTGCGGCGCTGCGCCTGGCGCGTTTCAACACCCAGGTCGGCACCGCCGACAAGCGCTACTTCATCGGCCTGGCCAGTCCGGCTGCTGCCGGTGTGGTCGCAGGCCTCGTGTGGGCGTTCAGCGACTACGGCATCCAGGGTTCGAAGATGTCCTTCCTGGTGGCCCTGCTGGTGGCGGCCGCAGGTATGTTGATGGTCAGCAACATCAAGTACAACAGCTTCAAGGAGCTGGATCTCAAAGGCCGTGTGCCCTTCGTGGCGATCCTGGCGGTCGTCCTGGTGTTCGCCGTAGTGTTCAGCGATCCGCCCCGTATTCTGCTGCTGATCTTCCTCGCCTATGCGGCATCCGGCCCGATACAGTATTTGTTACGCATGCGTCGTCACAAAAAAGCCGAGTAAATTCAATTTCACGCATAATCCGTAGTCTCTTGGTATGTTGAACACAGCCAAGGCTACGGAGGCACCATGCTTATCAAGCTATCGCGTGCTTCGGACTGCAAAGAGTCCGAAGTCACCCCCGAATCGATCTATCTCTCGCGTCGCTCGCTCATGGGCGCCACCGCAACAGCCATGGCCGTTTCGGCACTTCCTTCCTGGGCATCCGCTGCCGACCCATCGCGCTATGAAGGCGTCGACGCCGGCAATGCGCCTGCCTGGTTGAACGACAAGCTGGGTCAAACCCGCTGGGGCGCGGTCACCGTGCAAGGCGAGGCGATCACGCCTTTCAAGGATGCCACCCACTACAACAACTTCTATGAGTTCGGCACAGGCAAGGGCGATCCGGCAGCCAATGCCGGTAGCCTGAAGACCGAACCCTGGTCGGTGGTCATAGACGGTGAAGTGGCCAAGCCGGGGCGCTATGCCCTCGAAGACTTCATGAAGCCTTATCAGCTCGAAGAGCGGATCTATCGACTGCGTTGCGTCGAGGCATGGTCCATGGTCATCCCCTGGATCGGCTTTCCCATCTCGGCCTTGCTCAAGCAGGTCGAACCCACCTCGAAAGCCAAGTACATCCGCTTCGAAACCTTGCAGGATCCCAAGAGCATGCCCGGCCAGCGCTCCGGCTTTGCCTTGATCAACTGGCCGTATGTAGAAGGCTTGCGTCTGGACGAGGCGATGAATCCACTGGCGATCCTTGGGGTAGGCATGTACGGCCGCGAGCTTCCCAACCAGAACGGCGCCCCCTTGCGCCTGGTAGTGCCGTGGAAGTATGGCTTCAAAAGCGTTAAATCCATCGTGCGTATCAGTCTGGTCAGCGAACGGCCAGAGACGACCTGGGAAAACATCGCACCCAGCGAGTATGGCTTCTATGCCAACGTGAACCCGGAAGTCGACCATCCGCGCTGGACACAGGCGCGTGAGCGGCGTCTGCCTAGCGGGCTGTTCAGCCCCAACGTGCGTGAGACCGCGATGTTCAACGGTTACGCGGACGAGGTTGCTTCCCTCTATGCCGGCATGGATCTGCGGAAGAACTACTGATGCGTTATCCGTTATGGCGTTCGAGTGTGTTCGTGTTGGCGTGCGTATGGCCTTTGTTATGGCTGTACCAAGCCTGGATATTTGCCTTGGGCCCTGATCCAGGCAAGGTGCTGGTCGATCGGCTGGGTCTGGGCACTCTGATACTGGTGATGATCACGCTGTGCATGACGCCTCTGCAGAAGTTGTCTGGCTGGGCGGGCTGGATAGCGGTACGTCGTCAATTGGGCTTGTGGTGTTTTGCCTACGTGTGCCTGCACTTGGCGGCCTATCTGTTCTTCGTTCTCGGGCTGGATTGGAGTCAGCTTGGGGTCGAGCTGGTCAAGCGTCCCTACATCATTGTCGGTAGCCTTGCGTTCCTTTGCCTGCTGGCGTTGGCCGTGACGTCCAATCGGTACAGCCAGCGTCGGCTGGGTCGTCGCTGGAAACAGCTGCACCGTCTGATCTATGTGGTGCTTGGCCTGGGGCTGTTGCACTTCCTCTGGATCGTCCGCGCCGATTTGGAAGAATGGTCCATCTATGCCGTGGCCGGTGCGTTGCTCATGCTGCTTCGCGTACCTGCCATCGCCAGGCGAATTCCCCGAGTAATGGGGCGAAAACCACCCGTGGCCAAAAAGATCTGAAATTACCTGTTGACGCCCCTCTCAATGTGTCTATAATTCGCCCCACTTCCGGCGCAGCCGAAACGATAAACTCCTTGTTAATCAATAAGTTGAGCGTTTCAGATGAGCTGGAAGGG
>UVIF01000020.1 GCA_900596015.1 Pseudomonas viridiflava
AGCCAGACCTGGCCAGCGCCCGAGGTGCATGACGCTTCCGGCGGCCCCGTCACTGTCTGGAATCCGGTCGCAGGGGGTCAGGCCAATATCGCCAAGTTCGTGCTGCGCGACATTCGGCTGCAGGTCGGCGACACCGTGGTTCCCGTCTGGCGTTTGCCGGGGGATGTGGATCAACCGCTTGCTTGGATCCCGGTCACTGCTGCAGGCGAAGCGCAGGCGGTTGTGCCCCCTGCCGTGCTGGCAGCCTCGCTGGGCCAGACGGTAACAGTGTTCTATGCGGTGATGAAGGGCGGTGTGGTCACCCCTGTGTCGGCTGTATTGACCCTGCGGGTCGCAGACTTCGCCGCAGGCAATCTGCCTACGCCTGAAGTGGTAGAGGCCAGCGGTGCACCCGCCGTGCTGGACCTCAACATTGTCACGGGCGACGCCACGGTGACCGTCGCGCCCTGGCCGCTGATCGCAGCGGGGCAAACGTTCTGGTTGTTGGCCAAGGGCATCCGCGACAATGGAAGCACCTGGACCGAGCGTTTGTCGACACCCTATACGGTGCAGCCTGCCGAGGTAACGACGGGTATCCGCCGAGTGCTGGACCGCACTCGACTACTGAGGCTGGAAAATGCTTCGACGCTGCGTCTTGAACTGAAAGTTGATCTGACCGGGGGCGCTGTCGAGGCGTCCGCTACCTTGTTTCCGGTGGGAGAGGTTGTCATGGCTGCTGTAAAGCTAGATTTGATTGCACCGACGGTGGTGGGCGCGGCCAATGGGTTATTGGATCCAAACACCATTCCAGACTCAGGCGTGGTGGTGCAAGTCCCGGCCTATGGCGGGCGGGCGGTGGGTCAGTGGGTGTGTGTGGAATTCAATGGGCAGGGTGGATCCAAGGAAGTTACAGATAGGCTGCAGGTGACGGATGTGAGTAGCGTTATGGCGTTTGCAGTGAGTAAGGCTGAGGTGTTGAAAAATATCAATCAGGCGGTAACCTTTGAATACAAGGTTGCACTGACGGATGGTGGCATTTATACAAGGTCCGATCCGGTCTCCTTGGAGGTTGGCGATACGCTGGGTGTTATTGATTTCGAAGATTTTCCGTTAGGAAATGTGGGACGTAGTACTGACTTGGGTCCTTGCACTATAACAAGTGGCCTCATTACTAATACTTACCCAGGAGCTCCGTACATTACGGGTAAGCATTTCGAAAAACCGGCAGGTGCGTCTGCCACAGAGCTCGTTATGCATATTCCAGCGGCGAGGGTAAAGTTTGGATTTAGCACTCCAGGCATGGTATACTTAGATGTACGTTTTGAAGATGGAAGTTCTACAAGGCTTCAGCTAACCGGCGACAGCTGGAATGAACTCGAACGAAAAAACATAAGCAACAGAATTAAAAGAGTTGTTTTTTACCCAAGTGGTAGCCCTGGCGCGCTCGTTAGATTGGATAATATCACTGTGATTAGCTAGACCATGTAGACGCGGCCAGCCTATGGCAATAGATGTTTAATCCAACCTATGGTTCTGCGAAAAAAAGTACGTCTTAGACACTCAATTACGTACTTCCAAGGCAGCTGTAAATTGCATTACGATATTTGCGACGTGTTGAAAACGTGACGCTCATTGCTAACGCGGACTACTCAGCACACGAATATTGGCTCTGGAGTGCGAAATAAGTAGGTCTATCAGGTAGCTGCCACATTAATGGCCAAGCGTGGCTATCCGGCTCTGTCGGGTGCACAAGCGCCGCCTTCTGCGTGCAGGCGATATTTGTCTGCAGCAGGCTTTATGGCGGCCGATGCCCGGGGTGCTTTCGAGCATTCCGGGTGCCTGACATCCCGGTTGACCAACCTACGTACAGCTGCCACCTATCGTTTGGTCACGATGTGGCGGCCTCACGTACGTTAGGAGCTCCAACAGGGTCAAGCCGACCCCCGACCCACCCATCGTCCCGCTGCCACCCGATCACCCTCTGTTCCATTACCCCGGTGTCTTCGAACGCGTCAACGGCGGTACCTTGGTCGGTCGTTTTGCCCAACAGCGTGTCGAAATGCCGGCTGCTCGTCGCAACGCTCAGATGTCCACAACACCACCACGACGCTGGTGGCCGTTCTGGCGCCGAGGCTGTAACCCTGACCGCGCAGGCGGTGGTGGCTTCGTTGCTGGTACCGCGGGGTTGATCCAAGCTCCTGTGGCGGACTTGTCTGGAATGTGTATGGACAGGACCGGCTTCTTCGCGGGCAGAGACCCGCTCCCACAGGGGGTGTGTGCTGCGAGTTCAGGCTGGGTTGAGGAGACCATTGGCCGCATGCCACCGCCATTCACCGGCCTTTGCTGCGGTGTTGAGCCATCGCTTATTACGCTATAATCCCCGCCTTTCGCCGCCCGCCGTGCCCGATCACCGCGCGCGCACCCATTCCGCTCAAAGAGGCTAGACCCTTGGCATTGACGATTCTTGGCCTGTCCGGCGCCCTTAGCCATGACCCTTCCGCGGCGCTGTACATCGACGGCAAGCTGATTGCCGCCGCCGAAGAAGAGCGCTTCGTGCGCGACAAACATGCAAAGAACCGCATGCCCTACGAATCGGCCAAGTTCTGCCTGGAACAAGCCGGCATCAAGCCGTCGGACGTCGATGTGGTGGCGATTCCGTTCGCGCCCATCAGCCTGTTCGGCAAGGCTCGTTGGCACTACGCCAAGCGCTACTGGTATGCCCCGGACCGCGCCCTCGATGCGCTGCTGATGGGCAACCGCCGCTACAAGCGCTACCGCAACAAGATCGTCTTCTGCCTCGAGCAACTGGGCTTCGACGCGAAGAAGATCAAGATCGAACCGGTCGAGCACCATCTGGCGCACGCCTCCAGTGCCTACCACTGCTCGGGCTTCCAGGAAAAAACCGCGATCCTCGGCATCGACGGCAAGGGTGAGTACGCCACTACGTTTTTCGGCTACGGCGAGAACGGCAAGATCCACAAGATCAAGGAGTTCTTCGACCCGGATTCGCTGGGCGGCCTGTACGGCGCGATCACCGAATTCCTCGGCTTCGAGATGCTCGACGGCGAGTTCAAGGTCATGGGCATGGCGCCCTATGGCGACGCCAGCAAGTACGATTTCTCGCGCCTGGCCTCGTTCGAGAACGGTGAGTTGGTGATCAACACCGACTACGCCAACGTCATCGGCCTGCGCCGCTATAAAGAGAAGGGCAAGGGTTTCTATTTTTCGCCCAAACTGATCGAGTGGCTGGGCCCGAAACGCGAAGGCGACATCGCCGACGAGCCGTACATCCACTACGCGGCCAGCATGCAGGCGTTGTTCGAAAAACTCGCCCTGCAGATGATCGACCACTACCTGGGCGACGTGCTCAAGCAAACCGGCAAGCTGGCCTTCGCCGGCGGCTGTGCGCTGAACGTCAAGCTGAACCAGAAGATCATCGCCCGCCCGGACGTGAAGGAGCTGTTCGTGCAGCCTGCTTCCGGCGACGCCGGTACGGCGGTGGGCGCGGCGGCCTACGTGTCCCATGCCCGCGGCGTGCCCGTGGAGAAAATGGAACACGTGTACCTGGGCCCGTCCTACACCAACGAAGACGTGATCGCTGCCTGCGCCCGTCATCCGAACAAGCCCAAGGGCCGCATGCTGGGCAACATGCCCAAGCAGATCGCCCAGATCATGGTCGACGGCAACCCGGTGGCCTGGTTCCAGGGGCGTATGGAGTTCGGCCCGCGGGCGTTGGGCGGCCGGTCGATCATCGGTTGCCCGAGCGTGCCGGGCGTGGCTGACCGCATCAACCACCAGATCAAGTTCCGCGAGCGCTGGAGGCCTTTCTGCCCGTCGATGCTCGACACTGTCGCTCCGCAGATGATCAAGATCGACCATCCGGCGCCGTTCATGACGTTCACCTTCGAAGTGGCCGAGGAGTGGAAAACCCGCGTGCCGGAAGTGGTCCACGAAGACGGCACCTCGCGCGCCCAGGTGCTCAAGCGCGAGTACAACCCGCGCTACTACGACATGATGAAGGCGCTGGAGGAGCTGACCGGCAACGGCGTGTCGCTGAACACCTCGCTCAACCGTCGTGGCGAGCCGATGATCTGCTCGCCCACCGATGCGTTGAACATGTTCTACGGCTCGGACCTCGAGTACCTGGTCATGGAAGATATTCTGGTGGTCAAAGAGGGTGCTCAAGCCTATGACGCGCTCGACTGAGCGTCATGTGCTGCAGTTCTGCCACGGCTATGACGGGCCGTTCCTCGACTGTGCCCGTCAGTACGCCAGCCTGTTCGTGGGCCGTGGCTACCGGGTGACCACCGTGTTCCTGACCGGTGCGGCCGATGCTCAGGTGGCCGCTGGCTGCGAGAGCGACGAAGTGCTGTTCATGGAATTCAGTTCCAAGGATGTCCGTGGCTTGAAGCTGGGTGCCATTCGCGAGCTGCGCAAAATCACCGCTGCGCGCAAGTTCGCCTTCTGCATCGCGCACCGGTTCAAGCCTATCTATGTTGCCCTGCTCGGCACTTCGCTGCCGGTGATCGGCGTGCACCATGCGTTCGGCGACTATCAGCGTCGTTCGCGCCGGGTGTTTGCGCAGTTGTTCCGCAAACGCTTGAGCCTGCTGGGTGTGTCCGATGCGGTACGTGACGACATGCGCCGCTGCCTGCCCAGTTGGGCGCCCGAGCGGATCGCCACGCTGTACAACCGTTTGGACACCTTTACCTTGCAGCAACAATTGCTGCCTGCGGCCGAAGCGCGCCAAGCGTTGGGCCTGGCGCCCGATGCCTGGATCGTCGGTAACGTTGGCCGTCTGCACCCGGATAAAGACCAGGCCACCTTGCTGCGCGGCTTCGCCCTGGCGTGGGCAAAACTGCCTCAGGAAGCGCTGCTGGTGATCATCGGCTCCGGGCGTCTGGAGCAGAGTCTCAAGGACCTGGCCGTGGAACTGGGCATTGCCGAGCGGGTGCGGTTTCTTGGCCAGGTGCCGCAGGCGCGACTGTATTTCAAGGCGTTCGACGTGTTCGCCCTGAGCTCCGACCACGAGCCGTTCGGCATGGTCCTGCTCGAAGCCATGGCGGCCAACGTGCCACTGCTGGCCACGGCCTGCGGTGGCGCACCGGAGATCGTCGAGGGCGTTGGTATCCTGTTTCCACTGGGCGACGCCGAGCGCCTGGCACTGGGCCTGGAGCACATGGCCGGGATGGATCGCTACCAGCGTGCACAGTGCGAAGCGCACATGGCCGAACGCCTCGAGGCGCGTTTCTGCGACCGCGCGGTGCGCAAGGCCTTCTGGCAACTGCCGATGGTCACTGCACTGACGGCGGCCACATGATGCTCAACCGATTGCAGAGCGTGCGCGAACGGGGCTGGCAAACGCTAGATGCCGCCGCCTATGCCCAGGCCTGGACGCAGTTCGGCGGCAGTGTGGCGACGCACCCGCTGGTGGTCGAGCGGTTGGCTGCGCTGGCCGGCATTCCGGTGCGCTATCTGGGATGGGAGCAAGCGGGCGAGCTGGTCGCGGCGATACCTACCTGGGGGCGTTACCTGGCGTTGTCCAAGGACGTGCTCAAGCAGGCCGGCAAGAAGGGCCTGTACGATCTGGGCAACGCCGAGTTGATCCTGCCGGCGGCTGCCGATGCCCAGGTGCCGCTGCGCCATCACGGGCGTTACCTGTCCGAGCTGAACCAGGGGCGTTTCAGCGGCTTGAAGGCGCAGGCCGAGAGCCTGGCCATGGCCCGCACGCCCGAAGATCTGTCGAAGAAATTTCGCTACAACCAGCGCCGCGAACTGCGTCTGCTGGAAGAAGCCGGTGGTGTGGCCAAGCCCGTCAGTGAATTCACCAGCGCCGAGCTGGCAGCGATCTACTGTGACCTGTTCCAGCGCCGCTGGGGCTTTGCCGCGACCGGTGCCGAGCGCATGGCCGAGGTCATCGAGCTGCTGCGCGAGCTGATGATCGGCTCGGTGCTGCTGCTGGGCGATGCACCCGTTGCCATTCAACTGGTGTACCGCGTCGAGGCGCCAGACTGGGTCAGCGTGGAATACATCAATGGCGGCGTGGATCCGGAGAACCGCGCGTTCAGCCCCGGCAGCGTGCTCAGTTTCCTCAATACCCAGAGCGCCTGGGAGCAGGCCCGCGCGTTGAACAAGCCACTGCGCTTCTCGTTCGGCCGTGCCGACCGTGAGTACAAGGACCGCTGGTGCAACCCCGTCCCGGTGTTCCAGGCATGAGCCGCAAGCAGGCGTTGCTCGCGCGGCACCGGCGCAACAAGCGTCGCGTGTTGCTGGCCGGGCTGGTGGCGATGCTGCTGGCCGGTGTGCTGGTCGCCTGGTGGTTGCCGCTGCCGCTGTTGTTGCTGGCTTGGGTGGCCCATGAGGCATGGTTTGCCGACCATTTGTTCTATTCGCCGGGCGATGATTATGCCTACAGCTTCGACAGCGAAGCGGAGCTGGCCAAGGTCAGCCTGAACGGCGAGGTGCTGCAAGTTGCAGAGCGCGTCGAGGCGGCGGATACCTTGATCCTGGCGCTGGATGTAAAGGCGTCCTGGCTGGGGCGTCTGTTCGATCCGTACGTGCAGTTGCTCGGGGGTGAGCTGAGCGACCGGCAGACGTTCGAGCGCGGTGTCGATGGCCTGCGCTACCTGAATCTGAGTGGCTTTGCCGATGAGCTCAATCAGGGGCGTTTGCGCTTGCGTGGGCGGTTCTGCCGCATCGTCGGCGAGCCGCGGGTGTGGCGCTTTCAGCATCCGGATTTCACCCAGCATACGGTCATGGTCATCGCGCCCCATGCCGACGATGCGGAGCTGGCGGCGTATGGTTTGTACAGCCGCGCGGCGAGCAGTTGGATCGTGACCCTGACGGCAGGCGAGATCGAAGCCGAGCATTATCAGGCGATGGGCCTGGCGCCGGCCGACGCCGCGCGCTTGAAGGGTCGTCTGCGGGCCTGGGACAGCCTGGCCGTGCCGCGCTGGGCCGGGGTGCCGGCCGAGCAGTGCGTGCAGCTTGGGTATTTCTGCCTGCAGCTGCCCGCCATGCAGGCCGCGCCAGAGCAGCCGTGTGGCTCGCGCGAGGCGGACATGACTGATATCCGGCCGTTTCGCCAGCTCAACCCGTTTGCCTTGCCGGCCGATGCCGATGGCGCGCCGACCTGGAACAATCTGCTGGCCGACCTGCGCGAGCTGCTGCAACGGGCGCAGCCGGATGTGCTGGTGATGCCCCACGCCAGCATCGACCCGCACCCGGACCACATCTGCGCCCAGGCCGCCGTGCTGCAGGCGCTGCAGGGGCTGGCGCATCAGCCACGCTATCTATTGGGCTATGCCAATCATTTGCATGACAACGACCGTTGGCCCATGGGCCGTGCGGGCGAGGGGGTGGCCTTGCCGCCGTATTTCGATGCCCGTGAACGGCTGGTGCCGTGCAGCCTGCCGGTCAGTGCGGCGCTGCAGATGGACAAGGCCATGGCCCTGAGCATGATGCACGATCTGCAACCGCCGGCGCCGTTCAAGCGTCGTATGCGACGTTGGCTGCAGTGGTTGCTGGCCGGTCGGCGTTGGCCGGCGACGGGCGAAAACGAATTTTTCCGCAAGGCGGTGCGCCGCCATGAACTGTTCTGGCGCAAAGACTTATAAGGTGCCGTTAGCACAATGATGAAAGTTCTGTTCCTGGTGCAGAAAGAGCAGCGCGCCATTCTCGATCGTCTCTATGAAGGCATCGCCGCGCATTGCGAGTGCGATCTGCGCTGGTTGGACGGCGCTCAGCAGCGCGATCTGAAAGGGTATTTCAAGCGCGAAGTGGACGTTGCCCGGTACGACCGTATTTTGTTCTTCCTGCGTTTCAAGCAGGAGATTCGCCAGGTGGCGTTCATTCGTTCGGTGCCCAACCTGGTGATCCTGGAGCATGACGCCTACCAGAACTACATCCCGTGCAAATACACCGGCAAGTTCAGTGCGCACTATCAGCAGTTGCCGTGGGTGCGGGTGATCAGTTCGGGGTTCATGGTCAGCGAACGGTTGCGCGCGGAGGGCTTCGATGCGCACTTCGTGCCCAAGGGCTATGACCAGGCCCTGCTGACGCCGCAGACCCGCGAGCGCGACATCGAGCTGGCCTTTGTGGGCAGTACCAAGAGCGTGGCCTACAGTGGCCGCAAGCAGATGCTTGATGCGATCGGGCAGGTGGAGCCGTTGCTGGTGACGCGGACCAACAGCGGCCAGGAATATGGCGATACGCTGAACCGCATCCGCTTTTTCGTCAGTGCCGATGTGGGCATGGGCGAGTACATGATCAAGAACTTTGAAGCCATGGCGTGTGGTTGCGTGCTGCTTACCTTCGACCAGGGCGAGGCGGAAAACCGCGCGCTGGGGTTCCAGGACATGCACACAGTGGTGCTTTACGACAGCGTGGCGAGCTTGCAGGCCAAGCTGGCGCAGCTACGCCGCGAGCCGGCGCTGGCCGAGCGCATCGCCGCGGCGGGGCAGGCGCTGGTGCTGGGGGAGTACGGTTTCGACCGGATCGGTGAGCGTATCGTGCAGGCCATGCAACCGCCGCTGCGCCCGCATCCACCCCTGACGGTGTGGCAACGCCTGCGGTTGGCTCTGCCCTTGTAACCGCGCCGCGCCCTTCGCGGGCAGAGCCCACTCCCACAAAGGGGTGCGCGCGAATCCTGTGGGAGCGGGCTCTGCCCGCGAAACAGGCGCTGCGGTGTGTCAGGCCGAACCGCGGTGCGCCCTTCGCGGCCACTGGCCGCTCCTACGGAGGATTGTGGTGTACCTGTGGGAGCGGGCTCTGCCCGCGAACCAGGCGCTGCGGTGTGTCAGGCCGAACCGCGGTGCGCCCTTCGCGGCCACTGGCCGCTCCTACGGAGGATTGCGGTGTACCTGTGGGAGCGGGCTCTGCCCGCGAACCAGGCGCTGCGGTGTGTCAGACATACCGCGCCGCGCCCTTCGCGGCCACTGGCCGCTCCTACGGAGGATTGTGGTGTACCTGTGGGAGCGGGCTCTGCCCGCGAACCAGGCGCTGCGGTGTGTCAGACATACCGCGCCGCGCCCTTCGCGGCCACTGGCCGCTCCTACGGAGGATTGTGGTGTACCTGTGGGAGCGGGCTCTGCCCGCGAACCAGGCGCTACGGTGTGTCAGGCCGAACCGCGGTGCGCCCTTCGCGGCCACTGGCCGCTCCTACAGGGGACAGTCCATGGTGCTACTTGAGCAGGGCTTTGTTCAGCTCGGCCAACGGAAAGCAGGCGGTCAACTGTTCACGCTCCAGATACCGGGAGAAATGCTCCAGGTTGCGCTTGATCAAGCGCTTCGACAAAGGCCCGCGGGTGAAACTCATGTCGGCCATGTCGATCAGGCCCAACTCCCCTTCGGGGGTGACGATGACATTGCCCAGGTGCAGCGAGCGGAAATACACCCCTGAGCGATGCAACCGGCGAATCATGGCGATCAGCGGTTCCAGGCTCTGTTGCCAGGTAAAGTTGGCGGTGTCCATCAACTGGCGCAGATTCCTGCCTGGCAGCGGTTCGTACAACACCGCCGTCATCCCGGGCTTGTCCAAACGGTAATGCTGCAGCACCTTCAAGGTCGGCACGCCCAGTTGCTGCAGGCGCTGGGCGTTGGCGATGAAACGTGCCGAATACGGGCGCAGCAGGGCCGAGGAAAACAGGCGTTTGCGGCGGAAGAGTTTCAAGATTTTGCCGTCTGCGAGCAGGTACACTTTCGCGCCATGGCTGTCGGCCTCCAACACCTTGGCGCCGGTGATCAGCGTGTCAAAAGCGGCCAGAGGAAGGCGGGTGCATTGCATCGTGATAAGGCCTTGATTGAAGAGGGCGGGTGGCATGATGCCCAAAAGCGGCGGCATGTTCTACCGCCAGGCCGAACCGCGGTGCGGCTTTCGCGGCCACGGACCGCTCCTACAGGGGGTCGCAGTGGACCTGTGGGAGCGGGCTCTGCCCGCGAAACAGGCGCTGCGGTGTGACAGACGAACCGCGGTGCGGCTTTCGCGGCCACGGACCGCTCCTACAGGGGGTTGCAGTGGACCTGTGGGAGCGGGCTCTGCCCGCGAAACAGGCGCTGCGGTGTAGCAGACGAACCGCGGTGCGGCTTTCGCGGCCACGGACCGCTCCTACAGGGGGTCGCAGTGGACCTGTGGGAGCGGGCTCTGCCCGCGAAGGGCGCGACTGGGTCTTGCTGAGGCACTGCAATCCCCCATCCGCCCCCTGTGATAAAATTTCCGTTCTACGCCAACAGTGAGTTAGACGATGAGTGATTCACCGCGCCAAGCGGAACAGGATTCAAGCCTGAAAATCTATTTGCGACTGCTCGGCTACGTTCGCCCCTACGTGGGCATGTTCCTGATCAGTATCATAGGTTTCGTGATCTTCGCCTCGACCCAGCCCATGCTGGCCGGCATCCTCAAGTACTTCGTCGATGGCCTGAGCAATCCCGAAGCGGTCCTGTTCCCCAACGTGCCCTACCTGCGCGACCTGCAGCTGCTGCAGGCGGTGCCGATCCTGATCGTGCTGATTGCCGCCTGGCAGGGTCTGGGCTCCTACCTGGGCAACTACTTCCTGGCCAAGGTATCGCTGGGCCTGGTTCACGACCTGCGGGTTGAGCTGTTCAACAAGTTGCTGGTGCTGCCCAACCGCTACTTCGACACGCACAACTCCGGCCACCTGATCTCACGCATCACCTTCAACGTGACCATGGTGACCGGCGCCGCGACCGATGCCATCAAGGTGGTGATCCGCGAAGGCCTGACGGTCGTGTTCCTGTTCATCTACCTGATCTGGATGAACTGGCAACTGACCCTGGTGATGCTCGCCATTCTGCCTTTGATTGCGGTCATGGTCGGTAGCACCAGCAAGAAATTTCGCAAGCAGAGCAAGAAGATTCAGGTCGCCATGGGCGACGTGACCCACGTGGCGTCCGAGACCATCCAGGGCTACCGGGTGGTACGCAGCTTCGGCGGTGAAGGCTACGAGCAGACCCGTTTCGCCAAGGCCAGCCAGGGCAACACCGACAAGCAACTGCGCATGACCAAGACCGGCGCGATCTACACACCGATGTTGCAGCTGGTGATCTACACCGCCATGGCCGTGCTGATGTTCCTGGTGCTGTACATGCGTGGCGATGCCACGGCCGGCGATCTGGTGGCCTACATCACCGCAGCCGGTTTGCTGCCCAAGCCGATCCGCCAGCTGTCGGAAGTCAGCTCCACGGTGCAGAAGGGCGTGGCCGGCGCCGAAAGCATCTTCGAGCAGCTGGACGTCGCCCCCGAGCTGGACACCGGCACGGTGGAGCGCGAGCGCGTTGGCGGTTCGCTGGAAGTGCGCAACCTGAATTTCACCTACCCCGGCACCGATCGCCAGGTACTCAGCGATATCAACTTCACCGCCAAGCCTGGGCAGATGATTGCGCTTGTGGGGCGTTCGGGCAGTGGCAAGTCGACCCTGGCCGGGTTGATTCCACGCTTCTATCACCACAACCAAGGCGAAGTGTTGCTCGATGGCGTGGAGATTGCCGACTACCAACTGCGCAATCTGCGTCGGCACATCGCGCTGGTGACTCAGAGCGTGACACTGTTCAACGACAGTGTGGCCAATAACATTGCCTACGGTGACCTCGCCGGCGCGCCGCGCGAAGACGTGGTGGCGGCGGCAGCCGATGCCTATGCCAAGGAGTTCATCGACCGTCTGCCCGAAGGTTTCGACACGCAGGTGGGCGAGAACGGCGTGCTGTTGTCCGGTGGCCAGCGCCAGCGCCTGGCGATTGCCCGGGCATTGCTCAAGAATGCCCCCGTGCTGATTCTGGATGAGGCGACGTCGGCGCTGGATACCGAGTCGGAGCGGCATATCCAGGCTGCGCTGGACCATGTGATGAAGGGACGGACCACCTTGGTGATCGCCCACCGACTGTCGACCATCGAGAAGGCCGACCAGATTCTGGTGATGGACCAGGGCCGTATCGTCGAGCGCGGCACCCACGCGCAGTTGCTGGCGCAGAACGGCTATTACGCCAGGCTGCACGCCATGGGCCTGGACGAACCTGCGAAAACCGACATCACCTGAGTGCCCCGTAATTGCGGCCCCCTGTAGGAGCGGTCATCGGCCGCGAATGGGCGGCGCTGTGTATCAGGCATACCGCGGCGCACCCTTCGCGGCCACTGGCCGCTCCTACACGGGATCACCGCTCGCATTTAGGAGCGGTCATCGGCCGCGAATCAGACGACGCGGTGTATCAGGCATACCGCGGCGCACCCTTCGCGGCCACTGGCCGCTCCTACAGGGGATCATTGCTCCCGAGGTGGGGTGGGGGTCCTATCGGGTGCTTGCGTGTTAATATCGCCGCCCTGTTCATTTTGTATGTGGGTTGCCCATGAAGTTATCCATGCCGCGATTCGAGTCGGCCCCTGTATTGGTGGTCGGCGATGTCATGCTCGACCGTTACTGGCATGGCGGTACTTCGCGCATCTCTCCGGAAGCACCGGTGCCAGTGGTCAAGGTCGAACAGATCGAGGATCGGCCCGGTGGTGCCGCCAACGTTGCGTTGAACATCGCCGCCCTGGGTGCGCCGGCTTCTCTGGTGGGCGTGACCGGTACCGACGAGGCCGCCGACAGCTTGGGCAACAGCCTGCAGGCTGCTGGCGTCACAGCGGTGTTCCAGCGCATTGCCCATCAGCCGACCATCGTCAAGCTGCGGGTCATGAGCCGCCATCAACAACTGTTGCGCATCGACTTCGAAGAAGCGTTCGCAACCGACCCGGTAGCGCTGGGCAACGAAGTCGAAGCGCTGCTCGAAGGCGTCAAGGTGCTGGTGCTGTCGGACTATGGCAAGGGCGCGCTGAAGAACCACCAGGCGCTGATTCAGGCGGCGCGGGCGCGCAATATTCCCGTGCTGGCCGATCCCAAGGGCAAGGATTTCTCGATCTATCGAGGCGCCAGCCTGATCACGCCCAACCTCAGCGAATTCGAAACCATCGTCGGCGGTTGCGCCGATGAGGCAGACCTGGTGGCCAAAGGCGCCGCGCTGATGAGCGAGCTGGATCTGGGCGCACTGCTGGTGACCCGTGGCGAGCACGGCATGACCCTGTTGCGCCCTGATCATCCGGCCCTGCACCTGCCTGCGCGAGCCCGTGAGGTGTTCGACGTGACCGGCGCCGGCGACACGGTGATCTCTACCCTGGCAGCGGCCATCGCCGCCGGCGAAGAGTTGCCCCACGCAGTGGCCCTGGCCAACCTGGCGGCGGGCATCGTGGTCGGTAAGCTGGGTACGGCGGCGATCAGCGCGCCCGAGCTACGCCGCGCCATCCAGCGCGAGGAAGGTTCGGAACGCGGCGTGTTGAGCCTCGAGCAGTTGCTGCTGGCGATCGACGATGCGCGGGCGCACAACGAGCGCATCGTGTTCACCAATGGTTGTTTCGATATCCTCCATGCGGGCCACGTGACGTATCTGGAGCAGGCTCGAGCTCAGGGTGACCGGCTGATCGTGGCGGTCAACGACGACGCTTCGGTGAGCCGTCTGAAAGGGCCTGGGCGCCCCATCAACAGTGTCGACCGGCGCATGGCGGTGTTGGCCGGGCTGGGGGCAGTAGATTGGGTGATCAGCTTTGCCGAAGGTACACCGGAAAACCTGCTGACCCATGTACGCCCGGACGTGCTGGTGAAAGGGGGTGATTATTCGGTGGAGCAAGTGGTGGGCGCCGATATCGTGGCCGCCTATGGCGGCACGGTAAAGGTACTGGGGCTGGTGGAAAACAGCTCGACCACTGCCATCGTCGAGAAAATCCGCAGCCGCTGATTATCCGTGTGTAACCGATGGTCCGCAGCGCGGCTTTCGCGGCCGATGACCGCTCCTACGGATGTGTGCAAATCCTGCGTAGGAGCGGTCATCGGCCGCGAATGGGCAGCGCGGTGCATCAGGCGGACCACAGCGCAGCTTTCGCGGCCGATGACCGCTCCCACAGAGGTGGATGGCAGAGGTCATTTGTGCAGGCCGCTGCGCACCTTGCGTACCAATACCCGTGCCTTGACCTTGAACTTCTGCAAGCTGGTACGCGGCTTCTTCGGGATGGCCAAGCCTTTTTCCGCCACCCAGTCGCGCCAGCGCACGCGTTCCTCGCGCACCAGCCAACCTTCTTGCGCAGCGAAACTCTCGGCCAGGTAAACCCCCCGTGTGCCTGCAACGTGCAGCTTGTCCTTCTTCAGGGTGTACAACTCGGCGACCGGCTGACCGTCCTTCAGCGGGATCAGGTACAGGTCGGGCTTGCTTCGGCTCAGGCGGGTGATCAGCTCACCTTTTTCCAGGCGCTCCTCCACATGGAACAGACTCAGGCCCTTGGCCTGGGGCGGTACCTCCAGACGCAGGTCGTAGACCAATTGTAACGAGGCCGTCGGCACGTGCACGTACGCCCGGGGCCGCTCGATCAGGTTCAGGCTGCCACAGCGCACCGGGCGCGCCGCGCCCGAACGGGTGCTCAAGCGAAAGGGCAGGGGCTCGTGATAGCGCAGCACTTGGTCATACGGCGTCGGCAGCCAGGTGTCGTTGAAACGCCCGCCCAGCCAGCCTTCCGAAGTCTCCAGCAGACACTCCTCGGCAATTTCCTGAATGGCCGTGTGCAACGGCAGGTTCACCTCATGGGCCGGCACATAGCCGGAGATCAGCTTGAGCACGACATCGCCGCGGTCTTCGCGGCGTTGGCGCACCAACACCCAATAATCGCGGCCACGCCAGTTCAAGGTCAGGCGTACCGACACGCCGAGGTTGGCCAGTTCCACGCGAAAACGTTCGCTGTCACTCACCTCGACCGGTTTGCGCCGTTCCAGGGTCTGAGCGAAATTCAGGGGCATGCCCACGGCTTCATAACTCAGGGCTTCGGGCGTGGCATCGACGACAAGGGGCAGGGTCTTGAAATTGCCAGGGTTCTTTCGTGTCAGGGTACGCGGCATTACGGCTCCTTCTTGCGTCGGGGTCGGCCGCGTCGGCGGCGTCAATTCCTGAGTAGCACGGCAGCGGCTGTCGCTACGTTGTGGGACAGGTGCAGCGGATTTATCGTTCCGACAATAGCACTGGCGACCCCGGGGTGGGCGAACAGCAACTCGAAGCTTGCGCGCACCGGATCGACCCCCGGTGCCAGGCACGCATGGCCGCTGGCCAAGGCCTTTTTCACCAGGATGGCTTTGCCGTGGCCAGCGGCGTAGTCGAGCACCGGGCGCTCGGACTGCTCGCTCAGGTTGTAGGTGACCATGGCGCAGTCCCCGGTTTCCAAGGCCTTCAGCCCGCCCTGCACGGTTTTTCCGGAAAAGCCGAAGCCACGAATCTTGCCCTCGGCTTTCAGCGCCGCCAACGTCTGGTACACCTCGCAGCCCTCGAGAATGGCCAGATCGTTGCCGTCCGAATGCACCAGCACCAGGTCGATGAAGTCTGTTTCCAGGCGTTTCAGGCTGCGTTCCACCGAGAACCGTGTGTGCTCGGCGCTGAAATCGAAGCGTGACTGCCCGGCCTCGAACTCTTCACCGACCTTGCTGACGATGACCCACTCCTGACGCTGGCCGCGCAGCAGTGGACCCAGGCGCTCTTCGCTGATGCCATAGGCCGGTGCGGTGTCGATCAGGTTGATGCCCAGCTGACGCGCCTGGTCGAGCAACATGCGCGCCGCACTGTCGTCCGGAATGGTGAAGCCGCTGGGGTATTTCACCCCTTGGTCACGGCCCAGCTTCACCGTGCCCAAACCCAGTGGGGAGACCCGCAGGCCGGTGTCACCCAGCGGGCGGTGCAGATCGTGCAGGGTCGGCAGGCTCATGGCAGCAGTTCATCCCAGACAGGTGTGGCCAGGGCCGGCTTGGGCAGTGCAGGCAGAGGCGCATGCGTGTGCGGTGAAATGCCATCGCGCTGCAAAGCACCAATGACCCGGTCGGCGAAGTCGGGTGCCAGCGCCAGCTTGGTCGGCCAGCCCACCAGCAAACCAGGTTGGTCGGCCAGAAAGGCGTTGTCCGGGCGCACCAGACCCGACTGCGCAGGCTCGGCGCGATTGACCCGCAACGTGGCCCAGCGCATCTGGCTTTGGTCGACCCACGGCAACAACTGGGCAATTTCCTTCTGCGCGGCGGCGATCTGCTGCGCCGGTTCGCGGGCCACGCCATCGGCCTCGGCGATCTCGCCACCCAGGTACCAGACCCACTGACCATCGGCCCCCGGATGGGTGGTGACGGTGATGCGCGGCTTCGGCCCACCGCCAAGGCAATGGGCATACAACGGTTTCAGGTTGGCGCCCTTGGCCAGCACCATGTGCAGCGGCCGACGCTGCATGGTGGGTTGTTCGACACCCAGCGCGGTCAACAGCGCCTGGGTACCTTCGCCGGCACTGAGCACCACGCGTTGGGCACGAATCACCCGACCATCGACGATCAGGCCCGCCAGTCGACCTTGCCCCGGCCCGCCTTGGTCATACAGGGGCTCGATGCGCTCGCCGGCCAGCAGCCCATCACCGGCCAGCTCGGCCAGCCGCGCGACCAGGCTGGGCACGTCGACCACCAGTTCGGCCAGGCGGTAGACCTTGCCCTTGAAGGCGCGGTCCTGCAACGCCGGTGGCAGCTGCTCGCCCTTGACCTGATCGACCCGACCGCGCACGGCCTTGCTGGCGAAAAAGCTGGTGAGGTTGCCCGCCAGGGTGCCCGGCGACCACAGGTAGTGCGCCTCGGACAGCAGCCGCACACCGGAAAGGTCGAGTTCGCCATCACCGGCCAGCGCTTCACGCCAGCGCCGCGGCATGTCGGCAATCGCTTCGGACGCCCCGGTAAGCGCGCCGTGCAGGGCGTATTTGGCGCCGCCGTGAATGATCCCCTGGGCCTTGAACGTCTGCCCGCCGCCCAGGCGCGCGTTCTCCACCAGCACCGTCGAATAGCCCAGGGCGCGCAGCCGCGCGTTGAGCCAGAGCCCGGCGACACCGGCGCCGACGATGACGATATCAGTGGACAGTTCAGACGGCATTGCAGACCTCGCAGGCTTGGACAGGCGGGGGAGTATACAGCCTCAGTGCCCGGTGGTTTTCGAGAACAGCTGGATCACCACCACGCCCAGCACGATCAGCGCCATGCCGAGCATGGCCGGCAGGTCGAGCTTCTGCCCATAGATGAACAGCGCGGCGACGCTGACCAGCACAATGCCCATGCCGGCCCAGATGGCGTAGGCGATGCCTACCGGCACGGTGCGCACTACCAGCGTCAGCATCCAGAAGGCGATGCCATAGCCGACCACTACCAGTATCAGCGGCAGCGGTGTGCTCAAGCCCTTGACCGCCTTCATGGACACGGTGGCGATCACTTCGGCGCAGATGGCGACGGCAAGAAAAACATAGGCGTTCATGAGGGAGCTCCTTTTCGATGCAGGCATTCTAGGCGATGCGCGGCCACTGAGGGCTGGTCCCTTTCGAACCGTGAGCGGGCAATCGGTTCGCGCGGCGTTTGCCGATGCTTGGTCAAGCACGACGACCTGAGTACACTTCGCCGCCATGAACAGAACTCTCTACACCTTGCTGTTTCACCTGGGGCTGCCGTTGCTGGCCGTGCGTCTATGGCTGCGCGCGCGCAAGGCGCCAGCCTACGGGCAGCGCCTGGGCGAGCGTTTCGCCTACCGGCTGCCAGCGATGCAGCCGGGTGGCATCTGGGTGCATGCGGTGTCGGTGGGCGAGAGCATCGCCGCAGCGCCGATGATCCGCCAGTTGCTGCTGCGCCACCCCGAGCTGCCGATCACCGTGACCTGCATGACCCCGACCGGGTCGGAGCGCATCCAGGCACTGTTCGCCGGCGAGCCACGCATCCAGCACTGCTACCTGCCGTACGATCTGCCCTGGGCGTCCGGGCGCTTTCTCGACCACGTGCGGCCGCGCCTGGCAGTGATCATGGAAACCGAACTGTGGCCCAATCACATTCACCAGTGCGCTCTGCGCGGCATTCCGGTGGCGTTGGCCAATGGGCGGCTTTCCGCGCGTTCGGCCAAGGGTTACGCACGCTTCAAGGGCCTGACCGCGCCGATGCTGGCCGAGATGAGTTTGCTGGCGGTGCAGACCGAAACCGAGGCGCAACGCTACCTGGACTTGGGCGCACGCCCGGAATGCGTGCAGGTGACGGGCTCGATCAAGTTCGACCTCAGCGTCGATCCGGCCGTGCCCGTGCGCGCAGCCCGGTTGCGCGAGCAGTGGCAGGCACAGGAACGTCCGGTGTGGATCGCTGCCAGCACCCACGACGGTGAGGATGCGGTGATATTGGCCGCCCATCGGCAACTGCTGGCCAGCCATGCCGATGCCTTGCTGATTCTGGTGCCGCGGCATCAGGAGCGTTTCGCTTCGGTCCGTGGTCTGTGCCAGGCGCAGGGTTTCAGCACGGTGCAGCGTTCGCTCGATCAACCGGTCACGGCGACCACCCAGGTGTTGCTGGGCGATACCATGGGCGAGCTGCTGTTCCTCTATGCACTGGCAGACGTTGCCTTCGTTGGCGGCAGCCTGGTGGAGAACGGTGGGCACAACCCGCTGGAACCGGCAGCACTGGCCAAGCCGGTGTTGAGTGGGCCGCACATGTTCAACTTTCTCGAAATAGGCGCGATGCTGCGCGAGGCCGGGGCGCTGGTCGAAGTCGACGACGCGCAAGGCTTGGCAACGGCGCTGCGGCGGTGGCTGGAGCTGCCTCGCGAAGCCGTGCGCAGCGGGCAGGCTGGGCTGGACGTGATGCGAGCCAATCAGGGTGCATTGAAGCGGTTGCTCGATGGCCTCGACGCCCAGCTTTAGGGCCTCGGTGATGCACGTGCGTGTGGAACGCCAGGGATTGCCCGAGGTCTGTTATGCATCGACCTCAAGGAGCTGCACCATGGACATCATTCGCATCATTTTCGCCATTCTTCTGCCGCCAGTCGGCGTGTTCATGCAAGTCGGATTCGCCGGCGCTTTCTGGCTGAACATCCTGCTGACCCTGCTGGGCTACATTCCCGGCATCATCCACGCGGTGTACATCATCGCCAGCAGAAGGTAATGCCGCTGCCGGTGCGCTCGTCTGCCTGATGATCGCACCGCGGCCCGTCCAGAGCCGGTACCCGTTCAGAGCAGATCGACCAGCCCGCGGTCGTCCTCCTGCATGACTTTCAGGTAGAAGCGCCATTCATGCTCCAGGGCATGAGCCAGGTTGGCGGCATTGCGAAAGCCGTGCCGCTCCTCGCCATAGTAGTGCGCTTCCACCGGCACACCTCCCGCCTGCAACGCGGCGACCATGTCACGGGTCTGCTGCGGCACCACCACTACGTCCAACTCCCCTTGAAAGAAAATCACCGGCGCGCTGATTCGGTCGGCATGCAGCAGCGGCGTGCGCTCTTCGTAGCGCTGTCGGTCGCTGTCCGGGTCGCCTATCAGCCAGTCCAGGTAGTCGTTTTCGAACTTGTGGGTGACGCGCCCCAAGGCCGCAGGATCACTCACGCCGTACAGGCTGGCGCCGGCCCGGAACACATTGGCGAACGCCAGTGCGCACAACACCGTATAGCCGCCCGCACTGCCACCGCGCACGAACGCGCGTTGCGCATCGATGCGGCCCAGCTTGGCCAGGTAGTCGACCACTGCGCAGGCGTCCTGCACGTCGGTTTCACCCCAGCGCAGATGCAGGGCATCGCGATAGGTGCGACCGTAGTTGCTGCTGCCGCGATAGTTGAGGTCAGCCACGGCGAAACCGCGCTGGGTCCAGTATTGGATGCGCGGGTCGAAGACCGGGTAGCACGCCGAGGTCGGACCGCCGTGGATGAACACCACCAATGGCGGATGGCGCTCGTCACTCTGCGCGGCATAGAAGAAGCCATGAGCCTGTCCATCGCCGCTGGGATAGCTCAGCGGCTGCGGCAAGCTGACCTGCTCGGCCGGCAGCGGCGAATAACCGCCCGCCAGGATGCGCAGGCTGTGGTCGTGCCGGTCGATAGCAATCACGGCCGAAGGCTGCAAGGGTGAACCGGCGATGGCGTAGAGGTGGTCGGCATCCATGGCCAGCGCGCGAAACCGCGTGAACTCCCCACTGTAATCCAGGCAATGGCCCTGCCCATCGCTCAGGCCCAGGCGGCCGAAGCCGTCGTCGAACCAACTCGCCAGATAGCCTTGATCGGCAACCGGCAGCCAGGTGCAGGCACCCAGTTGCCAAGGCGCCGCGGCATGATCGGCAAGCGCCGCGGGCAGAGGCGCCCAGCTACCGTTGACCTCTGCCCACGGCTGCCAGAAGCCGTTCGCATCGGACAGGCAATACAGCCGACCCTGTTCATCGAAGCGCGGCTGCTGCAGGCTGAAACCGCTGGCCACGCATTCCGCCACGGCCGCCAGTTCGCTGCACATCAGCCGCGTCTGAGTCCAGGGCTGATGCGGGCGGTCCCACTCGATCCAGGCCAGACGGGTGCCGTCCGGGCTCAACACCGGCGAGGCGTAGAAGTCGGCGCCTTCGGCCAGCACTCGGTGGCGCTCGCTGGCCAGGTCGATGGCCACCAGGCGATGAATGTCGCCGTCTTCCTCGACCGCCAGCACCTGGCCTGCGGCATATTCCAACCCACCGTAACGCATCTGGCCAAAGCTCAAAGGCTGCGGCAGGCCACCGGTGGCCGGCTGCCGATACAGCTGCTGGTCGGCCTCGTTGACGAACACCAGTTCGTCGTTCGCCAGGCAGAACGAACCTCCACCGTATTCATAGACCCGGCTGCGCGCGCTGTAACCGTCGGGCGTCAGGCAAACCGCCGCACCGTCCTGCTCGGTCCACAGGCGGCAGGCGCCATCCTGGGGACGGAACTCGTTCCAGAACACCCCAGCGGGGCCGACCCGAAGGTCGGCGAAATCGGTCCCGGCTGCTACGGCCTGGGAGGCGCTGAAGCGGTCATGCTTTGGCGATGAGGCGTGAGTTTCGGTCATTGCGAAAGGCCAATTGTTCGATCGTCTGGGTGGCGTGTTCCGCTTCTTCACGAGCCCGCAGGATCACGCCATGGTGGGGTGACTTGCTGCACACCGGATCGGCGTTGGCAGCATCGCCGGTCAGCATGAAAGCCTGGCAGCGACAGCCACCGAAGTCCTTCTCTTTCTCGTCGCACGAGCGGCATGGCTCGGGCATCCAGGCATAGCCGCGAAAGCGGTTGAAACCGAACGAGTCATACCAGATGTGCTGCAGGCTGTGATCGCGAACGTTGGGAAACTCCACCGGCAGCTGACGCGCACCGTGGCACGGGAGCGCGGTGCCGTCGGGCGTTACGGTGAGGAAAATGCTGCCCCAGCCGTTCATGCAGCCCTTTGGGCGCTCTTCGTAGTAGTCGGGCGTGACGAAAATCAGCTTGCAGGCGCTGCCGGCTGCTTCCAGCTTGGCGCGGTATTCATTGGTAATGCGCTCGGCACGCACCAGTTGTTCACGGGTGGGCAACAGGCCGGCACGGTTGAGTTCGGCCCAGCCGTAGAACTGGCACGTGGCGAGTTCGACGAAGTCGGCCTCCAGGGCCACGCACAGCTCGATGATGCGGTCGATCTTGTCGATGTTGTGCCGATGGGTGACGAAGTTCAGCACCATCGGATAGCCGTAGGCTTTCACTGCACGGGCCATTTCCAGCTTCTGCGCGAAGGCTTTTTTCGAGCCGGCCAGCAGATTGTTGACCTGCTCGTCGCTGGCCTGAAAGCTGATCTGAATATGATCCAGACCAGCGACCTTGAAGTCGGCGATCTTCTGTTCGGTCAGGCCGATGCCCGAGGTGATCAGGTTGGTGTAGAACCCAAGGCGCCGGGCCTCGCCGATCAACTGCGCAAGGTCCTGGCGCACCAGCGGCTCGCCGCCGGAAAAACCGATCTGCGCGGCGCCCATTTCGCGGGCTTCGGCCATCACCTTGAACCACTGCTCGGTGCTCAGTTCCTTGCCTTGGGCGGCGAAGTCCAGGGGGTTGGAGCAGTACGGGCATTGCAGCGGGCAGCGATAGGTCAGCTCCGCCAGCAGCCACAGCGGCAGTCCGACTTCAGGCGTGGGTGGCAGGCTGGGCAAGTTCGATCCAGTGCTGTGCACGGGCGACCTCCATGAATTGCTCGATATCGATGGCCAACTCGGGCACACCGGGGAACTGCGCGTCGAGCTCGGCGATGATCGCGGCCACGCTGCGCTGGCCATCGATCAGGCCGCCAATGGCACTGGCACTTTCGTTGAGCTTGATCATGCCCTCGGGGTACAGCAGCACGTGGCCTTTCTGCGCCGGCTCGTACTGGAACCGGTAGCCTTGGCGCCAGCGCGGGGTTTGTAGACGATCGAAGCTCATAGGGCGATCCCCTTGTGCCAGACACGCTGGTCGGTAACGCTGTGATAGGGCGGACGGTTCAGCTCGTAGGCCATGCTCATGGCATCGAGCATGCTCCACAGGATGTCGAGCTTGAACTGCAGGATTTCCAGCATACGCTGCTGGCCTTCGACCGTCGTGTAGTGCTGCAGGGTGATGTGCAGGCCGTGCTCCACGTCGCGCCGGGCCTGGCCCAGGCGCGTGCGGAAGTATTCATAGCCGGCCGGGTCGATCCACGGGTAGTGGGCTGGCCAGCTGTCGAGGCGCGACTGATGGATCTGCGGCGCGAACAGCTCGGTCAGCGAACTGCTGGCCGCTTCCTGCCAGTTGGCCCGGCGGGCGAAGTTGACGTAGGCGTCCACGGCGAAACGTACGCCGGGTAATACCAGCTCCTGGGAGCGCAACTGGTCGGGATCCAGGCCCACGGCCTGGCCCAGGCGCAACCAGGCTTCGATACCGCCGTCTTCTCCGGGTGCGCCGTCGTGATCGAGCAGACGCTGGATCCATTCGCGACGGATTTCGCGATCCGGGCAGTTGGCCAGGATGGCGGCATCCTTGAGCGGGATGTTGACCTGATAGTAGAACCGGTTGGCCACCCAGCCCTGGATCTGTTCGCGGCTGGCGCGGCCTTCGTACATGGCCACGTGATAGGGGTGGTGGATGTGGTAATACGCACCCTTGGCACGCAAGGCCTGCTCGAATTCGGCGGGGGTCATGGGGGTGTCGGACATTGCGGTTCTCCCGGGGAATGTGTTGTCGGTGAGGGCGCTTTCGCGGGCAGAGACCCGCTCCCACAGGGCTCGGTGTAATTCCTGTGGGAGCGGGGCGGGCGGCGAGCCCTCTGCCCGCGAAGAGGCCCTTCCTGACACGCCACTACAACTCGATGCTCATCCCATCGAACGCCACTTCGACACCGCGCTTGGCCAGTTCGGCGCGCTGTGGCGAGTCTTCGTCCAGGATAGGGTTGGTGTTGTTGACGTGGATCAGCACTTTGCGCTGGCGCGGCAGGCCTTCCAGCACTTCCAGCATGCCGCCGGGGCCGCTCTGCGCCAAATGACCCATCTCGCGTCCGGTACGGGTGCCAACGCCCCGTCGCTGCATTTCATCGTCGTCCCACAGGGTGCCGTCTACCAACAGACAATCCGCGCCGGCCATGCGTTTGAGCAGCGCATCGTCGACCTGGCCCAGGCCCGGCGCATAGAACAGCGTGCCGCCGGTGCGCGTGTCTTCCACGATCAAGCCCAGGTTGTCGCCTGGGTGGGGGTCGAAGCGGTGGGGCGAGTAGGGCGGGGCGGCACTGCGCAGCGGCAGTGGAGTGAAACGCAGGTGCGGGCACGCCGGAATCACGAAGCTGCCTTCAAGCGCGATGCGCTGCCAGTCCAGCCCGCCATTCCAGTGGCTGAGCATGGTGAACAGCGGAAAGCCGGTGCTCAGGTCCTGATGCACCATGTCGGTACACCAGACCTGATGCGGACACCCTTCGCGCAGGCTGAGCAGCCCGGTGGTGTGGTCGATCTGGCTGTCGAGCAGCACGATGGCCTGGATACCGGTGTCGCGCAGGGCTCGGCCTGGCTGCATCGGTGCAAAATTCTGCAGCTGCGCGCGAATGTCCGGCGAGGCATTGCACAGCACCCAGTTGACCCCGTCGTCGGACAGGGCAATGGACGACTGCGTACGCGCATGGGCGCGCAGGCTGCCATCGCGAAAGCCACTGCAATTGGCGCAATTGCAGTTCCACTGGGGAAAGCCGCCGCCGGCGGCGGAGCCAATAATCTGGATATACATGGAGAACTCGCAGCATCAAGCCTGGAAATGAAAACGCCCCGGTCAGTGACTGGCCGAGGCGTTGCGTTGCAACTGAAGCTTAGCGGCTTGCGAAGTACATGGTGACTTCGAAGCCGATGCGCAGATCAGTGTAAGCAGGTTTGGTCCACATAAGAGATCTCCTTCTAGGTTGATGGGCTTGTAGCATTAGTCCGCCCCGACCGTAGGACGTTCAATGCTCCTTGGGCGACTATGTTACTAAATAAGATAGGCGCCTACGGTTAATTATTCGATAAAGTCCGTTACCTGCCTGGTAACGATCGCTGCGCCGGCAGCCACGCAGGCTCCACCGCAGGGCCTGTGGCCAGGCACAGCCAGCCACCGGTGCCGCTGGCCAGTTGCTGCGCCGCCTGGTGCAGATCGCTCGGGCGCAGCTCGCGCACCGCCCGCTGCAGGGCAGCCAGATAATCGGCGCCATGGCCGGCCTGGCAAGCCTGCCAGAGCAGATCGGCCAGGGGCAGCAGGTCCATTTGCGAGCGCTCGTGACGATTGGCCAGTTCTTCGCGCTGGGTGTCCAGCGCCGCAGGCTTGCAGGCCTCGACCAGCGTTGGCAGGGTTTCGATGAAGGTCTGCACATGGCCGAGAATATCGGCCAGCGGTGCATGAGGCGACTGAACGCCGAACACCAGACCCGTGCGCCCCGCCACCTGGCGCAGGCCGCTGAACACGGCGTAGCCCAGTTGCAGCTCGCCCCTCAGGCGCTGGTAGAACGGCGTCTGGCACAGCTGCGCGAGCAGGCGCCAGGCCGCTTCGTCGGCAATGCTCTGGCTGGGTACCGGGCAGAACAGCAGCAATGCATGTTCGCTCGATTGGCACGGCACGTGACTCCAGCTGCGCCCCGAATGGGCCGGATGCGGTTGCGCAAGATGCGGGCTGGCAGTGCCGGGCATCTTGCGCAACGCATTGTTCAGCGCACTGCGTTCGCCGTCGTCCATGCCGACCGCCAGGCCATCCCAGCGCGCCGCGCCCCACAGCTTCTGCAGCGCCAGGGGACGCAGGTCTTCATCGGAGGTACGGCTGTGGAAATAACCCAGGCTGTGGTCGGGCAGGCGCTTGAGCAGTTCCTTGATGGGGGTCAGGGTTGCGCTCGGCGGTTCCTGCCCGGCCTGATGCCAGACCTCCGGAGCGGGGATGGCGAGCAGCTCCAGGGCCTGTTCGAGCAGCGCCGGAATCGGCGCCTGCACACCACTGAGCTTGAGCTGCCAGTCGTCGCCCAGGCTGCTGAAGACCATTTGCACACCGGCCTGGCGGGCTTCTTCGGTGAGTTTGCGCAAGCTGTCCTGCAGGGTGCGGAACAACCCCTGGTGGCGCGAGGCATTGACCCGCCAGCGCAGGTGCAGCGCCGCTTCGTGGCTGTGCGCCGAAGCGCCGTGCCAGTACGCCAGGCCTTGTGGGTCGGCCACGGGGTGATCCGGGCGTCGGCTCGGACGCAGAAAGCGGTTGCGTGGCGGCAGCCGCCAGCGGCCGGCGAGGTCGCGCTCCGGACCGGCTTCCATCGGGTGCAGCAGGTGTTCCGGGCGCAGTTGCTCAAGCACCTCGCGCAGCGCCTGCACGGCTTGTCGGCTCAACTCGCACGGGGTTTCGTCACTGTGGTGGCGGGCCAGCTCCAACGCACTGGCAACCTGCAGCCGGCGCTCGTTGAGCAGGCGGAATTCTTCACGCAGGCCCTGCCAGTCGTCGTGGGCCTGGAAGAACTCCAGCCAGTCGAAGCACAGCTGGCTGATCAGCGCCGTGGCCGTTTCGCCCGCCGGGGTGAGCTTGAATTCGATATTGATCAATGCCTGGTCGGCGAAGCTGTAGAAGGTGCTCAGCTCCAGGCTTTGCACCAGTTGCCGACGGCGCAGCTCGGCCAGCAACCCGCCGTGCTGACTGGCGCCCAGCCAGGTGCCGAGGAACTCCAGCGCCTGGGTGGCACCACGGGGCAGGTTTTCGCAGGCGAACAGCAGGTTGAAACGGGTGGTATCCGCACGCTCGACCGCCTCTCCCGGCGTGCCTACCAGCGGCGGCGGGGCGATCTGTTCGGCGGTATCGCCGGGGCGCAGTGCACCCGCCACTTTTTCCGCCATGGCGCGCAGCTGTTCCAGCGGTTGCGGGCCCACCAGGCACAAGGTCATCTGCCCGGTCTGGTAGAAGCGCCGGTAGAAGCTGCGCAGGTCCTGCTGGAACGAGTCGCGCGGCACCGGCAGGCTGTAGCGGTTGCCGGCGTGGAAGGCGCGCAACGGATGCTCGGCATCCAGCGCACTGGTCAGCCATTGCTGGTGGCGTGCCTCGGGGTCGCGCGACCAGGCGACGAACTCGGCATGCAGCACTTCGCGCTCGCGCAATTGCTCGGCCTGGGTCATGCGCGGATGGCCGAGCATGTCGCACAGGCGCTCCAGGGCGCCGGCGAAGGCGCTCACCGGCACCTCGAAGAAATAGTCGGTGCAGCGCTCGCGCGTGCTGGCGTTGATCTGCCCGCCGTGGTTCTGCACGAAGGCCATCAGGCCATGGTCGCCACTGTGGCGTTCGGTGCCGAGAAAGAACAGGTGTTCGAGGAAATGTGCCAGGCCCGGCCAGGCGGCGGGTACGTCATGGCTGCCTGCAGCGACGCGCATGAAGGCGGCGGCACGCTTGAGACGCGGCTCATGATGCAGGCGCACGTGCAGGCCGTTGTCGAGCACCACGTGTTCTGCGGCCGGCAGTGAAGGATGAGGCATGTCAATTCCCTTTGAGCGGTAAGGCTGTAGGGAATCATCGTAGCGGATTTGCGGGTAGGCGGGGAGTCGTTCGCATGGGGATTGCCCAGGCAAAACAGGCTTTTGCGCGGATTGCGAAGAAATTCGCATCCTGCCAGGCGATCTGGCGGTCACCGACGTGGGTCAGCGCCGCCAGAGGCCGTCTTCAGCTCAGGTCAGCGCCTGGCTCAGGCCTTGTCATCCTGCTCGTCCTGCTGCTCGTCATCGTGCTTGAGCGCCGGCTTCATGCCTGGCTGTGGCGCGTGTTCGGCGTTGGGTGCGATCTCTTCGCCGTTGTTCTTCTTTTCCTGCTGGACTTTCTTGTCGTGGGCAACGTTGCGTGGGTCAGTCATGGGAATTCCTGAAGTGGGCAGATGATGCGAAAGCCCATCGGCGCGAAACGCTTACGCTGAGCGCCTGGGCAAGACTTGGAGTCAAGCGCTTGCCAAAGCGTTCAGTGGCGCTTATGTGGTCAGATCACTGGCCCAGTGCATTACCGGTAGCAACCACCGAGGCCGACGGCAGCAACTGGCTGATGAAGCGGTTCCAGCGGGTGATGTCCGAAGGACCGACGAAGACCACGTCCGAGGCCTGCAGGTCGAACTGGCGGGCGAGCAGGAAAGCGGTTGGCTTCTTGGCGTTGAGGTAGAACACCGTGGCGGGTTGCTGGGCGCGCTCCTGGGCGCCGCGGATCACGTAGATGGCCTCGGCGTTGGCGGTTTCCTGGGACAGGCCGCCGGCGTTGCCCAGCGCTTCGAGCAGGGTGAAGGTGCTGGTGCCGTAGGTCATCACCTGGGGCGAATTGACTTCGCCGAGCACGTAGACCTTGTTCGCCCGGTTGTTGCCCAGGTGCAGCTGGTCGCCGTTCTTCAGGTAGATGCCATTGAGTTTGGAATCCTTGCGGTTCAGGGTGTCGATGTCCAGCAGGTACTCGTGCCCGTCGCGCTTGAGGATCAGCCCGGCCAGGTTGCCGCTGCCATCGTCGCCACCGGCGCGGCTGACCGCTTCGATCAGCGACAGCGGCACGTTGTTCAGAACCTGCGGGCCTGCGTTCTTGAACGAACCGGAGAACACCACGCGCTGGCTGGCGTAGTTCTGCACGTTGACGTCCACCTGGGTGTCGGTGAGGAAGCGCGACAAGGCGCGCTGCAGGTCATTGCGCAGTTCGCTGACCGTCTTGCCTTCGGCCTGGATGGAGTTGATGAACGGGTAGTACACGGTACCGTCGTTGCGCACGATCTGCGTGCCCTGGGCGCGTGGCTCCTGGTTGGTCGGCGAGTTCAGCTCGACGTGGTCCCAGACCGTGATCTGCAGACCGTCGCCGGCGCCGATGCGGTAGTCGCCCGGCTTGTAGCCATACAGCGCTGCCGGTACCGGTTCGGGCTGGTACAGGCTCTGATGCTGCGCGACCGTCTGCGCGTTGATCGGCAGGACCGTTACCGGTCCGGTTGCGCCGACGTCGTCGGCGGCATCCTCGGGCGTCATGTGTTGCCCTGGGGAAAACACACATCCTTGCAGCAGCACGGCGAACAACGCGACTACGAATACAGTTCGTTTCATTGCAATCTTCCTTGGAGAATCAGACTTCTCGCACGGTATTTGGGAGGTTCAGAACAGCGGTGTGGCGGTACAACATGTTCTTGCGCGGCCTAGAGCTTCTGGGCCGCCGCGAGCAGCAGGCCGGTGTCGGCCAGGCCCAATACCGGGTTGCAGTCGAAGGCGTCACCCAGACGCGCTTCGTTCCAGCGCTGCTCCACGAACTGGCGCATTTCCCGTTCGAAACGCTTTTCCGCGAACTGCAGGGCATTCTCGCGGCAGGTACGGGCGTCGAAGCGCGACGCCTGGCTTTCGAACGTTTCGATGGCGGCCGTCAAGGCAGCCACTGTCTGCTGGTAATAGAACACACCGGTGGGGTTGTCGTCGTTGAGCCCGCGTACGGTTTCAAGGGTGCCGCCACGGCCGAAGGCGATCACCGGCGTGCCGCAGGCCTGGGCCTCGACCGGGCTGATGCCGAAATCCTCTTCGGCGGCAAAGACGAAGCCTCGGGCGTTCTGCATGTGCTCGCGCAATACCTCGAACGACTGATAGCCCATCAGCGTGACGTTGGGGCCGCACACGGCGCGGCACTTTTCCATTTCCGGGCCGTCGCCGATGACGATCAGGCGCTTGTCGGGCATGGCGCTGAACGCCTCCACCATCATCGGCACCTTCTTGTACGGCACCATGCGCTGGGCGGTCAGATAGAAGTCCTGCTTCTCGGTCTGCAGGTTGAAACCGGTGGTGTCCACCGGTGGGTAGATCACCGTCGATGGGCGACGATAGGCCTTGTCGATGCGTCGACCAATGAACTGCGAGTTGCTGATGAACTCGTCGACACCGGCGGCGGTGCGCTGGTCCCACATGCGCATGTAGTGCAGGATCATCCGCGCCACTTTGCTCTTAAGGCCAGCCAGCAGGTTGGCTTCGCGCAGGTACTGGTGCTGCAGGTCCCAGGCGTAGCGGATGGGTGAATGCACGTAGCTGATGTGCAACTGGTTGGGGCCGGTGAGCACCCCCTTTGCCACTGCGTGGCTGCTCGACAGGATCAGGTCGTAGCCGGACAGGTCCAGTTGCTCGATCGCCATGGGCATCAGCGGCAGGTATTTCTGGTAGCGCGTGCGGGCCTTGGGCAGGCGCTGGATGAAAGTCGTGGTGGCGCGCTTGCCCCCCAGGTGCTTGCGGTCTTCGTCACTGAGAAAGTCGATGACCGAGAACAGGTCCGCGTCGGGCCAGATCTTGAGCATCGAAGCCAGCACCTTTTCGGCACCGGCATAGGTGACGAGCCAATCATGGACGATTGCTATTTTCATAGGGCACCTGCAGTTCGGGAATGAGGGGCGCGCTCGGACGAGCACGGGCGTTGAGTCGTTTGCTCAACTTGATGAAAGGCAGTTCGACGAAGCGATAGCTCACGTGCGCAGCCAACAGCGACAGCGCGGTGGCAAGCAAGGTCACCGACAACGAACGACCGGGAACGCCCAGCAGGTAACGGCACAACAGCTCCATGCTCGGATGCAGCAGGTACAGCGAATAACTGATGGTGCCCAGCCACAGCAACAACGGTTGATGCAGACGGATGCGCTGGGTCAGCAACATGAAGCTGCTGATGGCCAACAGATAGGTGAAGCAGTAGCGGAACCAGTACTCGCCATTGCCGGCATCGAAGCCGTAGGCGGCGAAGAAAGTGGGTGGCAGGGCCACGGCATAGGCCAGCAGCAGGCCTTTCACGCAGCGGCGTACCTGGGCATCGGCCTGGCCGAGCAGGCAGTCGCGCCAGATCGAGCCGAACAGCATCAGCGACAGCCCCAGCGGCAACGCCACCGGCAGCTTGCGCTCGAGCAGCATGCGCATCAGGCCCATGCCCACTGCGGCGGCCAGCAGGGCCAGCGCGCAGGCGGCGCGAAAGCCGGTGCTGCGCAGCCGGCCGATCAGCATCAGGCCCAGGCACAGGGCGTAGAACAGCCACTCGATGAACAGCGTCCAGTACAGCCCCATCACGTCTTCGACGCCCATGGCGGCCTGCAGCATGGTCAGGTTGGCCACCACCTGCTGCCAGCTCGGCAGGGTTTCGCCGGTCAGCGCCAGCATGCTGATGTACAGCGCCAGCGACAGCCAGTAGGCCGGGTACAGGCGCAGCACCCGCGAGACGATGAAGCGCCGTGCGCCGCCCGGCCCCGGTTGCAGGCTGAACGGAATCACCACGCCGCTGAGCAGGAAGAACCAGATGACGCCCAGCTTGCCGATGTCCAGCCAGAAGTACGGCAGCGCGCCGGGGCCCAGCAAGGGCTGCCACAGGTGACAGACCACTACCAGCAGGGCGGCGATGCCGCGCAAGGCATCCAGATACCCCAGGCGAGTCATGAGTGCTCCTTGCCGCTGGACGGCTGGTTCAGGGTCGCACCACGTGGACGCCGTGCCAGGACACTGTCGATGCGATCGCTGATCAGCCGTGCCGACGCGTCCCAGCTGAACCGCGCCACGTTCTGCAGGCCCAGGGTGCGCAAATGCTGGCGGATGGTCAGGCTGTTCAAGGCCAGGGCCATGGCCCGGCTGATGTGCTCTACATCCAGCGGGTCGAAGTACAAGGCACTGGACTGCAGCACCTCGGGGATCGACGCGGCATTGGCCGCCAGCACCGGGCAGCCACAGGCCTGCGCTTCGAGCGGCGGAATGCCGAAGCCTTCATACAGCGAAGGAAACACGAAGGCCGCCGCGCCCTGGTATTGCTCGATCAACTCGGCGTCGCTCAAACGCCCGAGAAAGCGCACCCGGGCATCGCGCTTGGCCAAGGCTTCCAGGTCGGGGTCGGAGAACACTGCACCGCCGCCACCGACGATGCGCAACTCCACCTGATCGAAACCCTTGAGCTGCAGGAACGCCTGGATCATGCGGCTGAAATTCTTGTGCGCGCTGGGCGAGGACACCGCCAACAGATAACGCGGGCCGCCGGCTTGCAGCGGTTCGCCGGGCTGGAACTCTTCACCCACGGCATTCGGCACCACGAGAATCTTCTGCGCGGCAAAGTTGTAGAACTCGCCGATCTCGCGCTTGGAAAACTGGCTGACCGTGATCAGCGTTTTCAAGCGCTTGAGCAGCAGGGGCGTCATCAGGCGATAGGCCGTGCGGAACTGCCAGGTGTAGCTCTGTGGATGGCGCACGTAGGTGATGTCGTGGTGCGTGGCGATCTGGTTGCCATAGAACAGCGGCGCCGTGGCGCACAGCGACAACAGCAATGGATTGCCCTGGCTGCGCAGGTAGCGTGGCAGGTCGAGCTGTTCCCACAGGTGACCGGTACGAGTGCCCACGACCTGAGCATCCAGCAGCCGAGCGGTGTCGTGCATGCGCACGCCCGGCGAGGTGACGAACACCAGGTCGTCACGTTGACGCTTGAGGGCCAGGCAGGTCTGCTCGGCGAACCGTTGCACCCCGCGTAGCTCCTGGGTCAGAAAACGTGCATTGATGACAATCATCGGAACATCCTTGGCTCACGCGCTTGCTAGAGGTAGTGCCGCGTCCAACAGGCGCGGTCGATGGCGGCGCACGATGCGCTGCGGTTGAGGCCCACTGCCGCGGGCATCGCGTTTTCTACTGCGTGAACAACCAATTGGCCTTGCCCAGGCTGATGATCTTGGGAAACTCGGAGGCGGTTACCACGGTGGTGCAGTAGTGCTCGCCGCAATCCCACGGGTTCTCGCTCTCGCGCATGCCCACGCCGGCCTGGCGCGTGTCGACCAGGCGCGCACCACCCTTGAGCAACGCACTCGACTCGATCCTGACCTGCCGCGACTGGCCCACGGCCCAGATCACCAGCACCTGCTCGTCGCCCTTGGCGAAGCGCAACTGGTACAGGGAGTCGCTGATCACGCTGTGCCTGGGGTCGTAGCTGTATTGCGTCAGGTACGGTGCAATGGCCTTGAGCGTGGCGTACGCCGGCTTGGGGTTGAGGTCGTTGTCCAGCAGGCCGAAATTGTGCTCGCGCTCCTTGGGGTCGCGCCCGTCGTTGTACAGGTCGTACCACCACATGCCCTGGATGGCCGGATGGATGCGGGCCAGAAAGAACCCGCGCGCCAGGTACGCCGCCTGAGTGGTTTCACTGACCCCGCACGGTTCGTCGGCGCTGGGCCAGCTCATTTCCGTGAGGTACAACGGCACCGGGCGTTGGGCCAGGGCGTCGAGCCGAGTGGAGATGTCGCTGAGCCATTTGATCCAGTTTTCCGGCGTGTTGCCGCCATGGTCCTTGCGGCAGTGCACGTACGGATGCAGCGACAAGCCATCCAGATCATCCATGACCCCGGCCTGCACCAGGCGGTCGGCGAAACCTTCCTGCAAGCCCTGGGTAGTGACTGCACCGGCTATCAGGCGCACGTTCGGATCGTTGCTGCGCAACAGTTCGCTGGTCTCCTTGATCAGCGCGGCATAGTCACGGCTGAAGGCGTCGCTGGTCGGGTCTTCCAGGTCCCATTCGTTCCAGATCTCATAGAAGTCCACCTGGCCACGCAACCGTCGGCTGACGAAATTCACGTAGTTGGCGAAGGCATCGCGCACGAACGGGCTGCGTGGCTTGGCATCGCGTTCATACCACTGGTTGCCGTAGCCCAGGATCAGCATGTTGCCGATCTGGCGGTCACGCAGGGCCTGCAGATAACGCTGCCAGCCCAGCGGGAAATTCAAGCGCTTGGGCTCGAGCTCCACCGTGGACCAGAACAGATCATCGCGTGCCGAAACGATGCCGGCTTCTTTCATGAGCAGGGTCGGCCGTGCCACCGGCCCGGTCGAGTGGAGCAGGTGGGTACCCACACCCACGATGAAATTGTCGGCGGCCTTGGCATGCCCGTGGGTGAACAGCCCCAGCAGTATCCAAACCAAACGTTGCAGCAATCTGGGCATAGAGAGGTTCATGTCAGTTGGAGACCATCAGGGTAATCATCACGGTTGCTGCGACGTCGTTCGGTAATCAGCCAATGGCTGGGCATGGCCTTGCGGCGCATGGCATGGGCGACGGCCATGCCCAGGAAAAGTCCGCAGACCGGCACTTCGAGGACATCGGTCGTCCAGCCCACCACCACCACGCACAGGGAAATGCTCAGCAGCCCGCGGCCCATCCAGCTGTTCTTGCTGCGCAGCGTCATCAGCAGCGGCAGCAGCAGCGCATACAGCACCGGGCCCATGAGGCCGAAACAGGCCCACAGGTACATGAACAGGCTGTCGGCGACGGCCGGGTACTTGACGTTGTCCACCGGGAACATGTTCACCGCACTGCCGACCATGCCGAAGCCGCCGCCGGTCCAGTTCCAGTCGCGGCGCAGCACTTCATCGGCCAGGCGCGGCCAGGTGTTGATCATGCGGTCGTACAGCGACACCAGGCTGCCTTCGGCGCCACTGGCGGCCAGGCTCGGGTCCAGCGGTGTCCACAGGCCGATCAGCGGCAGCGCGGCGCCGACACCGACCAGCACCGCGAACAACACGCGGCAGAGCAGGCGCTGGTTGTACAGCGGCATCACCAGCAGGGTCACCAGGAACGCCGCGGCGGTCGACTTGTTGGTGGTCACCAGAATGGTCGCGAAGGCCAGCGCGAGCAGGCCCAGCATCAACACCTTGGAACGCATGAAAGCGCTCAGGTACAGGGTGAAGATCGCGCTCAGCGTTGCCGCAGTGGTCGACATCCGGGCGAAGCCCGCAGGCCGGTCGACGCCGTCCGCTGCCCAGGTCATGTTGCCGGTCAGCTCCTGGTCGCCGAGGTTGTAGCTGTAGCCCTTCCACGGCACCGAGAACATGCTGTCCACGTACACACCGGTGATGGTCGCTGCCAGGCACAGGCCGACCGCCCAGCCCAGCAACACGCGGCGCTGCTCCAGATGCTCGCCGCAGACCAGGCCGAACAGCAGGGGGATGTACACGAAGATGCTGAACAGCGGGTTCGCCAGCGCTGCGCCGTGCAGCAGGCCAAGGCCGGCCGACAGCACCAGCCCCAGCAGCAGTATCCAGAACAGGCGATGCGCCTTGAAGCTGGTCAGTTCCAGCGCGAACAGCACCACACACAGCACTTTGGGCAAGTACAGCAGGGCCGAGATGCCGGCTTGGTCGAAGTAATAGCGCAGGGCGCCGGAAAACGTTTCGGCCAGCAGCAGGCCGATCGCGGTCCAGACCACCAGCGTCGACTTGTTCACCGCAAGTCGCGCTGCCGGCGCCTCAAAGTGACTGAGTGACAGGGCTGATTTCATGATGGACATTTCTTCTTTGCAGAACATCGAGGAACAGCTGTTGGTAACTGTCGAGCATCCGTTCCTGGTCGAGCAGATGCTCGACGCTGTCACGCGCCTGGGCGGCCAGGCGTTCACGCAGTTCGGGGTCGCGGTACAGCTGCAGCATCGCCAGGCCCAGGGTCTGCGGCTCGTCGGGGTTGCACAGCAGGCCGTTGACGCCGTCCTGAATGATTTCCGGCAAGCCGCCGCGAGCACTGGCGATCACCGGCACCGAGTGGGCGCAGGCTTCTACCGCCACCAGGCCGAACGGCTCGTTCCAGATCGACGGCACGATGGCCACGTCGATCTGCCGATAGAAGGTTTCCGGCGACTGGTAGCCGACGAAGTGGATGTTCTCGCCGCCGGCTTCCTGCTTGAGCAACTGCTCGTAGTCCAGTTGCCCGCGCCCGGCGATCTGCAAGGTGGCGTTGAACGGCAACCGCTTGAACTGGTCGATCAGCCAGCGCAGGCCCTTGGGTTCGGACAGCGTGCCCAGGTAGCCGAAACGCAGCGGCTCGGCCTGATCCAGGCGGACGAAACGCGACGGTGCGTGGTCGATTTTCGGGCTGGCGTTGTAGATCACCTGTTGCGAAGCATTGCGGAAGAAACGTGCGTCGGTGAGCTTGCCCAGCAGGTGCTGGCTGACCCCAACCACCGCGTCGACCTGGGCCGAACGTTCGGCATGGCCCTGACGGAAATGCTTGCACAAGGTGCAGGGCGTCTTGCAGGCGGCGTTCTTCTTGAACATGTTGCTGCTCGGGCACATCAGGTACATGTCGTGCAGCACCTGCACCAGTGGCAGTCCAGACTTGGAGATCTCGTCCCATGCCGACACCGACCAGCCACTGAGGTTGTGGCACACCACCAGGTCGACCTTCTCGGCTGCCAGTACGTCACGCAGGTAGGTGCGCATGCCCATGTTGTACTTGTCGCGCAGATGCCAGCCCAGGCGTGCCAGCGCGCCGGGGCGCTGTTCGCTGAAGTGCCAGTAGGTGTTGAGCAGCCCGGCGCGATAGACCTTCACGCCTTTCACGTATTCATGCTTGAGGCCCGCGTCGGGACCGGTGCTCAGCACGCACACTTCGTGGCCACGCTGGTGCATGCCCTCGACGGTGCGCTGCAGGACGATTTCAGCACCGCCGCCGATGTGCGGCGAGTACAGGCTGCTCAGGAACAGTATCTTCATAGTGGGTAGGATTCGTGAATGCCCAGACGACCCGATTCCCCGTCACGCATGGCTTGCTGGAGCAAGCCCAGGCGTCGGTCCGAACCGCTCCTTTTTGCGAAATAGCGCAGCAACAGCAGAAACACCGACCGATTGAGCCGGTACAGCAGGGTCGAGCCGGCCCACACGTGCTTGTCGAACCAGGCCTGGTTGCGCGCGGTGTAGTAGGCGCGCAGGTCCGAATTGCCGAGCAGGAAACTCTCGAAGATGTTGTTGGTACGCGCCTTGGCGTTCCACGATTCTTCCAGGTCGTCGAGCAGCGCTTCGGTCACCAGAAAGATCTGCCCACCACTGGCAGTGATGCGCCAGGTGTACTCGGTGTCGTCGGCATACAGCAGCAGGTCTTCGAGCGGCAGGCCGATCTTCTGGAACACGCTGCGGTGCGCGAGCAGGCCGCCGTAGGTGGTGAATGGCAATTGCACCAGCGGCTTGCTGGTTGCCTTGCGCCCGGCAGGCTTGCCCCAGGGCGTACGGCGCCAGAGCTTGTAGGGCAGTTGCGCGACATGGAAACCGAAGCAGCTGGAGCGCAGCTGGATCGCGTAGCGATGCGGCACGCCAGAGGCGATGTCGGCCTGATGATTGGGGCGGAAGCCGATCACGGCCGCCTTGTCCACGCCGACGATGCGCTCGCACTCGTGCAGCCGCTGGTGCAGGGTCTCGACCGCGCCCAGGGTGGGGGCATTGTCGTCGTCCATCAGCCAGAGGTATTCGGCGCCCAGTTGCAGCGCCGCTTCGATACCGACCTTGTAGCCATTGGCCGAACCGGTGTTGCTGGGCAATTCGATCACGGTGATCTGGGTTGGCCACTGCGTACGCAGCGAGTTCAGGTCGGCGCGCGACGCGTTGCTCACCACCACCACCCGTTCGATGTGTGCAGAGGCCAGCGAACGCTCGATCAGCGCTTCCAGGTAACACAAGCGATCGCCGTACGTCAGTGTCACCAGCGTGGTCTTGGCATTCATCGAACAGCTCTCCTAAAGCATCGTATGTCTGTGCGCCGCTCAGCAGGCGTGCGCGGTAAGCCGCTGCAGGCTGCTGCGGGGCAGGCTGATGCGCTGTTCGCGCTGCAGCATGTTGAGCAGGATCACGGCGCGTTCATCGCCGTCCTCGCAGAGGAAAATGGCCTGTACGTCACTGTCGCCGTTGCGCACACGCACCGCTTCGCCTTCGGTGAAACGCACCGCGTTCGCCGAACTGGCCTGCGCGCGCTGGCGGATGCTGGCGATCAGGCTGTCCGGCACCGGGCACGGCATGCCGCCAAAGGCAACGATGCGGCACACGCCACGGGTCGAGCGGATCGGGTACCAGTTGTCGTTGCAGTCCAGGCGAATGAACAGGTAGCCGGGGAACAAGTCCTCATCGGCCACGCGGCGGCTGCGGGTCAGCACAGGGGCGGCGCGCAACGGGCGAAAGCAGTCGTATTGCTGACGCAGCAGATGTTCTTCGGCACGGGCTTCCTGCCGCGGCTTGGTCTGGATCAGGTACCAGTTGGCGTTGCTGTCGAAGTCGTTCATGAGCGCATCTCGATGGCGTGGGCGGAAGGACTGGTAACCACCTTGAAGGTGTCCTGCGCAGCGCTCGGCTTGAGCGTGCTGTAGCACGGCAGCCACTGGCGGATCCGTGATACCGGGTTGAACATCAGCACGTCGATGATCGACAGGTTGGGTACGAACGGGTCCTTGAACTGCGTGTAGCAAAGCTCGTCCATGCGGTGGAAACGCAGCTCCAGGTCGCGTTGGGTGAAATACGCCTCGTCGTACAGCGCCGTGCCACCGATGGGGTTGAGGTAGCGCTGCGCATCGAAGTGCCGGGCCAGCTTGACCACACGGTCCTGCTTGTCCTGCACCTGGCGCTCGTCCACCGGCAAGGTGGAGGCGACATGGATCGGCGTATCGATCTGCAGGTACTCGCAGACCTTGCGCAGCGAGTACTCCAGGTACAGCGCCAGGTTGCGTTCCGGGTAGCTCAGCAGCGGCTTGAGCAGCGCCAGCACCTCGTCACGGTAAGGCGCGCGGGAGTAGCTCATGGCGATGCTCTTGAGCAGCTTGTCCAGCACCTGCGGAGCGTTGTCACTGAGTTCGCGCTGATTGATCGCCAGGTCCGAACGGTCCTTCTTCAACGGCAGGGTGAACAGCGTTGCAGCGCCCGAGCTGAGCAGCCTGTTGCGGTTGACCCAACCGGGGTGTACGTACTGCAGGTTGTCGCCGAGCACAAAGGCATCGGCGCCGGCGATCAGCTGGAAATAGCCGAAATAGGGAAACCAGTAAGGCTGCATCATTGCTACGGTTCTGGACATCGTGAGACTCCTGCCTTGCTAGGCGATTACTTCTTGCTCGGCGAATAGTCGTAGCCGTAGGCGGCGCAGTCGTACTCGGCGGTGGACGCCTTGCGGATCACGCCGTTGAATATCGCGCCCTTGACCAGCACGCCGTTCTGCGCGAGGCGCCGTTTGCTGACCTCGATTTCCTTGACCGAACTCTGGCCAAAGCGGGCCACCAGCAAGGTGGTCCCGGCCTGGCGGCCGATCAGGCTGGCATCGGTCACGGCGATCACCGGCGGGGTGTCGATGATCACCAGGTCGTAATGCGGCGACAGTTCGCGCAGCAGCTTGCTGAAGTTGTCATGCATCAACAGCTCCGAAGGGTTGGGTGCAGCGAAACCGCAGGCGATCAGGTGCAGGTTGTCCACTTCGGTGGCGTTGATCACCTCGGTGTTGCCCAGGCGTGCAGCCAGGGCATCGGACAGGCCGTGCTTGGGTTGCAGGCCGAACACGCGGTGCAGGTAGCCCTTGCGCATGTCGCCGTCGATCAGCAATACGCGCTTGCCGGCCTGGGCAATGATCACCGCCAGGTTGGCGCTGACGAACGACTTGCCCACGCCCGGCATGGGGCTGGTGATCATCAGCACGTTGTTGCGCGCTTCCATCATCGCGAAGTGCAGGCTGGTGCGCAGGCTGCGCAGCGACTCGATGGCCAGCTCGCTGGGTGCGGCCACGCTGAGCAGGCGCGATTCGCGATTGGTCACGCCCTTGTCGCGTTTTTTCTGCAGGCGTTCCTGCTGGCGCGACAGCGGCAGCGAGGCGTACACCGGCATGCCCAGGTTCTCGATCACTTCCGGGTTTTCCACGCCGCGGTAGAACGCCTGGCGGATGAAGATGATCGCCACGGCGACCAGGGCACCCAGCAGCATCGCCACCAGCACGATGACGGCGCGCATGGGCTTGACCGGCTCTTCGATGTTGCTGTCGGCCTTGTCGATGATCCGTACGTTACCGATGTTGCCGGCGCGGATGATGTCCTGCTCCTGGCTCTTGTTCAGTACCAGGGTGTAGGTCTGAGTGGTGACCTGCATGTCACGGGTCAGGCGCAGCAGTTCCTGCTGGGTCTCGGGCAGGCCCTTGATCTGTGCCTGCAGGGAGGTCTTCTGCGACTCGATCTGGCTGATCTGTTGGCTCAGTGCGGCTGATGCAGGGTGCTGACGGGTGTACAGGCGATCAAGGTCGGTGCGCTTGAGGCGCAGCTCGGACAGTTGCGCATCGTAGGCCACCATCTGGTCGAGCAGCGCCTTGGTCTCCAGGGTGATGTCCACCGACTTGGTGCGCATCTGGAAGGCGTGCAGGGCTTCTTCGGATTTCTCCAGTTCCTTGCGCACCACCGGCAATTGCGAGCGCAGGAAGTCCAGGCGCTGGGCCGCTTCGGCCGAACTGCGTTCCACGTTCTGGCGTACGTACAGGCGGCTCACTTCATCCAGCACGCGATTGGCCTGTACCGGGTCGGTGTCGTTGATGCTCAGGTAGACGATGCCCGAGTCCTTGCCCGATTCGGCCACGCGCAGACGCTGCTGGTAGTCCAGCGAGGTGTTGAGCAGGCGATTCTTCACCAGGCGGAATTCAGTGCCGGGGCGGGCGGTCAGTTCAGCCAATTGCAGGGTGATACCGTTGCCCTGGCTGATCTCGCCTACCCGACCACTGAGCAGCGGCGCGCCAGCGGCGTCCACCAGTCGATAAGTCGCATTGGGCCCGGCGACCAACGTCATGCGCTCGCCCAGCAGGTTGGCCGGCACGTCCAGGTTGAACACGTCGATCTTCTCGCCGCCCCAGGCGAACGAATCCAGACCGAACAGCGGAGCGGCCAGTTTCTGGCTGCCGGTGGGGGTGAATTCACGGGCCATGTAGCGGCCGATCGCCGGGAAGTAGCGCGGCGTGGCCACCACGTCCAGCTTGAGGTCGCTGACCACCTGGCCGAGCACGGTGCGCGACTTGATCAGTTCGATCTCGGTCACCGCTTCCGATACCGAGGCCGGCTTGGTATTGAGCTGCGGGGTGGCATCCAGACCGACCTTCTTCGGCTCGATCTGGATCATGGCGTTGGCCTGGTACACCGGCGTGGCGATCACGGCGTAGAAACCGCCGAGCAGGGTGAACAGCGCCACCACCACGACAATCAGTTTCTTGTGATCGAACAAGGTCCGTAGAATCGTCGCGAGATCGATCTGGGTGTCCTTGTAATACTCCAGGTTTGTACGGTTCATCGCGGTCATCTTTGTCGATCCTCAGATCTCAGGTAGGGCAACCAGCCTTCGATACACCGAGTCAATTCGGTGTAGGTCCGTTGAAAGGCGGTAATGGGGCGGCGATAGGGATCGTCGATTTCGAAGTCGTCGCGCCACTTGCCGATCAGGAACGTCTTGCCTCGCGTGTGCGGGGCCTTGCTGGTGATGCTGCGCAACTGGCGCTGGTCCATGACCAGAATCAGATCGGCCCAGCGCACCAGCTCGTCGGTGAGCTGGGTGGCAGCGTGTACCGGCTGTGGCACCTGGTTATCGGCCAATACCTGCGCGGTAAGACTGTCCATGTCGTTGCCCACGCATGCGGCCAATCCGGCCGACTCGACCTGCAGGTGCGGCGCGTGCTTGCGCAACAGCGCCACCGCCATGGGGCTGCGGCAGATGTTGCCGATGCAGATCACCAGAACCTTGTTGATCATGTCGTCTTCAGCCCCTCGCCGCAGCGGGCGTCAAGCGTCGCAGCAGGTTGCGGCTGACGTTGCCCGACACGTGCAGCACGGCCTTGAGCTTCTGTACCGGCCTGATCGCCGCGATGCACATGCCCGACACCTGCACCAGAAAGTGTTCGTAGAGCACCCGGTCGCCCTGACGGAAGTAGTAGTTGGCCAGGCACGCATAGGTGTGCAGGGTCATCTGCAATTTGTTCTGGTTCGGGCGCTGGGAAAAGATCCCACCGGGGTGCAGGCGGTAGCGCGCCGGTGCAATGTCGGCCAGGTACTTGCCCTTGCCGTGGGCACCGAGCATCGACCACCAGCACAGGTCCAGCACCGGTGCCTGTTCGAGCTCCCGGGGCAGCTCGTGCAGCACGTTGCGAAAGCAGGTGGTGAGCGTCGAGATCGGCCGGGTCTTGAGCAGGTCCATGGCGGTGGCATCGGCCTGGTACTTGCCGGTCAGCTGGATCCCCTTGTCACCCTCGCTGTCGAAGGCCATGGCGTCGTGGTAGGTCAGCACGTAGTCGCGGTTGGCTTCGAGGAAATTCACCTGCTTCTGCAGCTTGAGCGGATCGATCCAGTAGTCGTCGCCCTCGCAGTAGGCGATGTATTTGCCCAGCGCTCGGTTGAACAGAGCCGGGAAGCACCAGCGGCCCAATTGGTACTGGTTGTGCTCGTGGAACACCGGCTTGATGATGTTCGGGTACTGTTCGGCGTAGCGGCTGATCACCTGCGTGGTGCCATCGGTTGAAGCGTCGTCGTTGATCAGAATCTCGAAGGCGAACGTGGTGCGTTGCGCCAGGAAACTGTTCAAGGTCTGCTCGATGTACTCGACCTGGTTGTAGGCCGGGCACGTGATCGACAGCAGCGGTTCCTGGCCCTGGGGCCAGGTGTGCATGATCTGTTGTTCGGTCCGGTTCATCGTTCGACGCTCGCTCTGCTCAACTTCAGGAAAACCCGCTGGGCCAGTGGTTTGTAGGTCGCTGCCACCAGGGCCAGCGTCAACACGCCGCACAAGGCCAGGGCGGCGAAGATCACCAGGCGGTCGTTGGACCCGCCGGCGATGGCCGTGAACAGCGGATGGGTCAGCAGCACGCCGAGCACGGTGCTCAGGCTGATGCGCAGAATGTCGTGCAGCCAGGGCCGGTGCAGGCCAGGCGCGAGGCGCCGATGCACCACTTGCGGCCACAGCGCGAACGACACCAGGCGCAGCAGGAACCAGGTCACGGCCGCGCCCAGGGCGCCCCAGCCGTACACCGCGATGATCATCGCCGGCACACTGATCACGGCCGAAATCACGCTGTACCAGATGTGCAGGCGCATTTCGCCGTAGGCGTATTGCAAGTGGTACTGGAACGCGCTGACCGCCAGGATGGCGCTGCCCAGGGCGTACCAGAACAGGATCGGTGCGCCCCACTGTGCAGCCTGCGTGTCACCGCTCCAGGCGAACAGCAAGGGTTCGGCATAGAACGCGATGATCGCCGCCAGGGGAAACAGAAAGGTGCTGACGAAGCGGCTGGCACCCAGGTACAGGGCATGCATGTCGCTTTCACGGCCTTCGGCGACCTGTACCGTCATGCGTGGCAGCAGGGTCTGCACCAGCGGGTTGATCATCATCATGATGCCGGTGGTCAGCAACGCGACCAGCGAGAAATACCCGTATTCGGCCAGCGGCAGTACCTTGGACAACAGCACCTTGTCCAGCTGGGTCAGAACGATCCACACCACGGCGGTCAGCGAGACACTGGCAGCGAACGGCAGGATCGGTTTCACCAGCGCCCAGTTGAACCCGCTCAAGGGAGTCGGTGCGGGCAGATGGCGGTAGGCCTTGGCGGCGAAGATCAACGTCTCCACCAGCGCCACGAACAGTTGGAATTCGAAGAACACCTGCGCGTCCTGCGATACCCAGGTCACCAGCACCAGGCCGCCGAAGTAGCGCAGGGTGGCGATCACCACGTTGGCGTTGTTCAACCAGGCGTGCATCTCCAGGCCTTGCAGGCCGCTCTTGTACAGGGTGGCGAACAGGCGCAGGCCCACCATCACACCCATCAGGATCACGCAGTTGACGATGGTGTGCGGGTCCAGGGCCTGGGCCTGCAGCCAGTGCGTGGCCATCCAGTCGCTGGCCAGGTAGACGGCCAGCGCGCACACCACGGCCATGGGCAGGAACACCAGCTCGAAGGAGCGCATCAACCAGCCGCCGATGCGCTTGGCCGCGGCGCTGTCGCTGCTGCCCTGGTGATGCGCGATCTGGCGCACCAGCGACGGCGAGACGCCGGCATCGAGCAGCAGCAGCCACGCCTGCATCACCGCGTAGAAACCGATCAGGCCATACGCCTCGGCGCCCAGATGGCTGAGGTAGAACGGCATGATCAAGATGCCGATCACCAGCGCATAGGCCTGGCCCAGGTAGCTGAGGGCGGTGTTGTGGATGACCGAAAGCTTCTTCATCGACGGTTGCCCTGGTTGCACGCTTTCAGGCTTTGGTTACGGCGGTTCATACGGCGGCGGCCCATGCAACGGGTTGTGGATAATGCAGCTCGTGGCCGCGCAGCAGGGTATCGATGACCTGATCCTGAGTGGCGCGTGCCAGCCCAGGGTAGATGGGCAGGCACAGCACACGGTCGCTCAAGCTGCGCGACTGGTACTGGACCGCTTGCGGTTGCAGATAGTCCAGGGTATCGAGCGAGGGGTAAAAATAACGTCGTGGGTTGATGCCGTCGGCCTGCAGCGCGGTGCGCATGGCCAGCACCTGGGCTTCGTTCTGCAACGCCACCGGAAAGTAGCTGTAGTTGATCTGGCTGTCGTCGGCCTGACGTTGCAGGTCCAGGTAGCCACCCAGGCGCTGGGTGTAGTAATGACCCATCTCGGCGCGGCGCTCGAGGATGTTGTCGATGTCGTCGAGCACGCTCAGGCCCATGGCGGCGCAGAACTCGTTGAGCTTGGCGTTGGTGCCCAGGCCTTCGATCTTGTCGACGTCGGTGATGCCGAAGTTGCACAGCTTGCGCACACGGGCAGCCACCTCATCGTCGTTGGTGACGATCGCGCCACCCTCGATGGTGTGGAACAGCTTGGTCGCATGAAAGCTCAAGGTGCTGGCATCTCCCCAGTTGAAGACCGACTGGCCGGCCTGTTTCACGGCGAAAGCGTGCGCGCCGTCGTACACCACCTTGAGGCGGTACTGGCGGGCAATCGCTTCGATGCGTTCCACCGCGCAAGGGTTGCCGAACACGTGGGTGGCAACGATGGCGCTGGTGTCGGGCTGCAGGCTGGCTGGAATCTGCTCGGGGTCGATGTTCCAGGTGCGTGGATCGATGTCGGCGAACACCGGGCGAATGCCTTCCCAGTGCAGCGAGCTGCTGGTAGCCACGAAGCTGAACGGCGTGGTCACGGCGCTGCCGGACAGGCCCAGGGCGCGGTAGGCCACTTGCAGTGCCAGGGTGCCGTTGTTGGTCAGGATCAGGTGGCGCACGCCCAGGTAATCCTTGAGGCGCTCCTCCAGTTCGCAGCACAGCGGACCATGGTTGGTCAGCCAGTGGGACTCGTAGATACGGTCCACATAGGCCTTGAACTTGTCGATGTCGCCCAGATAGGACTTGGTTACGTTGATCATTTGCTGCTCCATGGCTGCTCGCCATTCCCCGAAGTGTCCAACACGGTGTTGTCCGCTCAGGACGCCTGACTTTTGCTGCGAGCGACTGCGCGGCGAGCGCGGTGCTGGTTGAGCCGCAGGATCATCCGCGTGGTCAGACTGCCGGCATGCGGGTCACCGTAGTGGAACAGCGCGGTGGCGCGACGGTGCGCCGGATCGCACGGCTGGTTGGCATGCAGCGAGCGATAGCCCCAGAAGAAATACACATTGCCAGGCTTCATGCGCAGCAACAGCGGCTTGAGCCAGCCACGCTCGATGCACCAGCCCATCAGGCGGCGGCACAGCGGGTTCTGATACACGACCTTCTCGACGGCGTTGAACAGCACGCTGCCACGCACGCGGCGCAGGTTGGGAAACAGCACCAGATCGCCGCGGTCCTTGCCCTGATCGGGAATGAAGATCGGCACCAGCATGGTCAGCAGGGTGGCGTCGAAGTGAAACGCATTGGATTCCTTCAAGCCGCTGTGGCCCTGCACGCACCGCAGCACCGGGAACACCTGGTCGCTGGGGGCGGCATGGCCCTGGCCCTGCTCGTGCAGGCGCGCCAGGTGCTGGCGGAATTCGCTCGACACCGCCGTGGCAGCCAATCGGCTGCCCACGAGTGGCGCATTGCCATGATACGCGAAATATTGGTTGTTATGGCGCGCAGCCTGGTCATCCACATAGGCACGAAGTTCTTCCAGCACGTAGGGCGCCAAGGCGTTTTCCAGTACGGCATAGCCCTGTTCGTTCATATCGGCCGCCAGGCGGCGCGACGTGCTTTCATCCAGGTTGAACAAATGTGGCATGAGGAAGAACCCTCCTTGGACACGCGATTGATTGAACGCCATAACTAACGTTCTGTGTGTTTGGGCAAAGCTACCGCCCGGTTCGTACTCGACGATCCCTTGAACTTGCTACTTGCAACTTCGTTTGCACACTACGACTGCGTACTGCAATGAACATGGCTGAGCAGACACGCCAGAACACACAGCGCGGACCGGTCTTCAAAGTCAGCGCCTGCAAGGCAATACGAGGTAGTGGGTCGAATGTGCGCGGCGCTCTTTGGCACCACTGCAACTGCTGTGTTGGCGGCAGATGGGTGATATATCGGCTTTGGCAGGGGGACTGTCAATCGCTTTCGTCAAAAATAGTGCACTGGCTAGAATGTGTTCGTAAGAATTACTTAAACATATGATTTATATAGTAATTTATTTCTGGCGCTGGCATATTGCTGCTTAATTGCGGGTTTCTGACGTTTTCCGCACGCCAATCCGCTGCACGGCTCGCAAACCCGTACAGCGTCTGGGCTCAGCCGTTCTGCAAGCGCTGCCGAACCTCGAGATCCCTACAGAAGCCGACTATTTAACGTCGTCAAAAAAAAACCACCATGGAGGTAGGAGCACCCCTATGATGGTTTATTGACATCACTGGCCAAACGCCATTTCTCCTACACAGACCACCAGATCTCCGTAGGAGCGGCCAGTGGCCGCGAAAAAAACGCCGCGCCGTATCAGATACGCCCCGGTATGCCTTTCGCGGCCAATGACCGCTCTCGAGCGCTCATTCAGTAAAGCTCTGGCCGCCTGTCGTTCAAATAGGTGAAGGCAGTGCGCGCCGATGCCAGCGAGGCTTTGTCCAATGTACCCACGATCAACGCTTCGTCACGGCTGGCCTTGGCAATCTGCTGCCCATCCGCCCCGGCAATGCTGCTCAACCCGCAGTACTCGAACGCCGCCTCCTTGCCGCAGTAGTTGGCATACGCCACGTAACACTGGTTCTCGAACGCTCGGCTGCGCACTGTTACCTCGGCAATGAAACCGTAGGGCACCATGTTGGCCGTGGGCACCAGAATCAATTCGGCCCCGGCGGCCGCCAGCCGGCGGGCATTCTCCGGGAATTCCAGGTCGTAGCAGATCAACAGGCCCAGCTTCCAGCCATTGAACTCGAACAGCGCGGGCGCCTGGGCGCCTGCGCTGAACATGGCGCGATCGGCGTCGCCGAACAGGTGCGTCTTGCGGTAGTTGCCCAGGCGCGCACCGGTGCGGTCAATCAACTGCACCGCGTTGTACACGTTGCCCTGCTCATCCAGTTCGGGGTAGCCGTACACAATGGCCAGGCCGAATTGTCGAGCGATCTGCGCGACCTGCTCGGCGTTGGCGCCGTCACTGGCCTGCGCCAGAGTGCGCGCCGCCTCCGCGCCGATGTTGTAACCGCTCAGGAACATCTCCGGCAGTACCAGCAGTTCGACTTCCCACTGTGCGGCCTCGCGGGCGCGCGCCTGCAGACGGGCAAGGTTGCCCTCGACGTCGAGCGGTTGGGACTGGCATTGGTACAAGGCTATGCGCATGCGGGCTCCTGTTGTGATCAAGTCTGCTGATCAAGTGTGGCGATCAAGGGCACGGTCAATCCGACAGGGCAATGGGCCCCAGTTCGTCGAAAACATCCCCCGGCCCAGGGTTCTCCGGGTGAGTGTAGCCATCGAAGTGGGTCATGATGCCCCACACCGCATTCAGTGACGTCTGGACCGCGCCTTCGACCCAGGCAGGCGTCCACGACACGTCGTCACCGGCGATGAAGATACCGCGTTGTGCATCTGGCAGCGCGCTTTGCATAAAGTGCGCATACATGCGCTGGTTGTAACGGTAGTGACCCGGCAGGGCGCCCTTGAACGCACCGAGGAAGTAAGGATCCGCTTCCCACGACACGGTGATCGGATCGCCGATGATGCGCGCGGCGATATCGACTTTCGGATAGATCTTCTTCAACGCGTCCAGCGCCAGCTTGACGCGCTTCTCCACGGGGTGGGGCAGCATCTTCAAGGCATCGCTCATCCACGCATACGACAGGCAGATCACCCCTGGCTTGTCGTCGCCATGGTCGAACAGGTAGGTGCCGCGGGTCAGCCGGTCGGTGAGGGTCATGCTCATCAGGTCGCGGCCGGTCTCCGGGTCCTTGTCCTTCCAGAAGGGCCGGTCGACCATGACGAAGGTCTTCGAAGACTGCATGTAGCGGGTACGGTCCAACGCCATCCACATCTTCTGCGAGAACAGCGTCTCCTCGCATTCGATCTGGGTGGTCAGCAGCCAGCTCTGGCAGGTGGTCAGCACAGCGGCGTAGTGGCGGGTGTCGTCCCAGTGATCGGTCACCGCAAAGCGACCATCGGCGGCGCGGGCGATCTTCTTCACCCCGCCGCGCGGCGCGCCCCGGTGCAGTGAAGCCAGGCTGGTGCCGGCCGGCCAGTAAGCACAGCGTTCGGGCGCATGCTTCCACAAGCCCAGCGGAACCTGCTCCACGCCGCCGATCACCAGGTGCTGATGATCGTCGCAGTTGGTCATCACCACGCGGAAGATTTCCAGCATCGAGTTGGGAAAGTCCGAATCCCAGCCGCCGGTGCCGAAGCCTACCTGGCCAAACACCTCGCGGTGGTGGAATGACAACTGCGCAAAGGCCTTGGACGTGGCCACGAAATCATAGAAGGTGCGGTCGTCCCACAACGGCACCAGGGTGTTCCACAGTTCCTTGAGACGCGGCACGTCGCGATCACGTATCGCCTGCTGGATATCACCGAAGCGTGCGCCTTCCTCCAGCGCATCGGCCCAGGCGTCGGCCACTTCCTGAAACAGCGCCGGCAGGTCGGCCAGGGTCTGGGCGTAGTAGGTCTCGCCCTCCAGATCGATCACGGTGCTGCCCGACGCCGGCGTCAGCGGGTTGGGAAAGGGCTTGGTCTTCAGGCCAAGCTTGTCGACGTAGTGGTAGAACGCCGTGGACGAAACCGGAAAGCGCATCCCGCCCAGCTCGGCAACGATCTCCTCGGTGCCCTCGAACTTCTGCGAGCGCAGGCGCCCGCCCATTTTCGAGGCTTCATAGACCACTGGCCGCAGGCCCAGCTTCATCAGCTCGTAGGCCGCCACCAGCCCGGCGATACCGGCGCCGACAATGGCCACCTCGGCCCCATGGTGATGCTCGGGAATCACGCCCAGCCCGGCCGGATGCTCAATCCAGTCGTCGAAAGCAAAGGGAAAGTCCGGGCCGAAAACGGTGACGGGCTTCTTGCCGTCGGCGGGGTGACGCGAAGTTGGGCTCATGGGGGGACCTTGGCTGAGGCTGAACGAAGAAAAGGCACGTTCATTCTAGGCAAGGGTGCTGCGGTAAATAAGACGCAAAGTGTCGTCGATGTGACGTTTAATCGGTCGAATCGATGTGTCTATGCTGCATTGTGCCTGCTTGCGCTCAACCCCGGCGGTCCACCTTGTTGCTGAGAATGATCGAGGTCGTGGTTTTCTCCACCCCGTCGACGCTGCCGATCTGGTCCAGCAACTCATCAAGCTGTTCCGGTGAATCGGTGCGCAGCCAGGCCACGTAATCGAACTCGCCACTGACGGCGCACAGTTGCTGCACCTGCGCCATGCCACTCAGGCGCCGTACCACTTCCTTGCCGGAGCGCGGCTGTACGGTGATGCCGACGTAGGCCTGCAGGCCGCCATTCAATGCGTGCTGGCCCAGCCGTACCCCGTAGCCGCTGATCACCCCGCAGCTTTCCAGCCGCGCCAGCCGTGCGGTGACCGTGGTACGTGCGATGCCCAGGCCGCGAGCGAGCATCGCCACGCTTTCGCGGGCATTGATCTGCAGGGCGGCGATCAGTTGGCGGTCTAGGGCATCCAGGGCAAACGAGTGGCGGTCGGACAAAACAGGCTCCATCAGCGAGTGGGCGAGCGTCGATTAGGCCATTGATCGGCGCCGTGCTCAAAGCAATGTTGCCAGCCACGCTTTTTCAAATCACGCAGAGCCTTTTGTTCAGCACCCTGCAGTTGAACGGAAAGTTTGACGCGACTTGTTGAAAGTGCAGTCGAACTTGCTGTTTCTGGCGTCAGGCGAGCGGCAGTCTGAGTGCAATGGATTGATTAAATTGAAGTGGAAAAACTATCAATCCCTCTATAGTTCGCCACGCGATAGTTCACCCACCGATGCTGTTTCCATTCAGGCCTTTACTGAACAACCCGCTGCTCGCGGCCCCCTACAGAGCAAGGAACAGGAGAACAAGGAACATGAGTTCAACCCGTGGCACGCACCTGCCGACCGTCGTGGCCGGCTTGATGCTGGCGTGCGCCGTGATCGCCAGCTTCCTGGCCGCCAGCGGTCCAGTGCAATGGATGGACAATGGCCTGATGCTGGCCGACGCCGCCCAAGGCCCGTTCTTCAGCGAGTCCCTGGGACCGGTGAGTCACCCGCTCTACGCGCTCGTCGCTCGTGTCATCCACGCGCTGCTGGGCATGCACCTGCTCAGCCTGCTCAACGCCATCCTGTTGCTGCCACTGGCCGTGGTCGTCCACGGCCTGGCGGTCAGTGTCGGCACCCCACGCCACCTGGCGCTGCTGGCGGCAACCGCCACCGTGCTGGCCCACGCGGTGTTCTGGGCCTCCACCAAGGCCGAACCCTACGTGCTGCATGCCGTGCTGATCATCGGCGCCTACTGGCTGTGCTTCGCACCGGCGCGACTCGGTGCCACCGGGCGCCTGCTGGCCATCGGTGCGCTCAGCGGCCTTGCCCTGGCGATTCACCCCCTGACACTGGTGGTGCTGCTGCCGTTGTATGTGCAGTTGGCCGTGCAACACAGGCTGCGCCTGCTACTGGTGCTGCCCGGCATCGCCCTGGGTTTTGCACCGGCCTGGCCTGCCGTGATCAGCGACCTGGGCACTGGCATGAGCCTGTTCGACATCACCCGCCGTTACCTGGCAGGCCCCGACCAACTGGCGATCATCGCCGGCGGCCGCAACGACACGCTCTGGCGTTTCGACGACATGTGGCACGAGAAAAACGCCGTGGTGCTGCTGGCGCTGTCGCTGATCGGCCCGCAAATCATCGGCCTCATCCTGTGGCCGAAAACCCGCGCGCTGCAGGTGCTCTGGGCAGCGCTGCTGCTCAACTTCCTGTTCGCCGTGTCCTACGGCGTATTTGACCGCTTCACCCTGTTCCTGCCGGGCATCGCCCTGGCCAGCATCCTCGGCGTGGTCCACCTGGCCAGATACCTGCCTGGCGGCCGAGTCGGCACTGCCGTCGTCTACCTGTCGGTATTGGCGGGGCCGGTCGCCATGCTGTCGATGTGGGGGCTGTACGCCAACGGCTGGGTCAAGCTGCCGACTCACACCGAAGCCCTGCCGTTTCGCAACGACATCCGCTACTACCTGGTGCCCTACCTGCAAGACCGCTCCGCGCACCAATTCGCCCGCACCTACGAAACCCTGGTGCCGCCCGGCGCCCTGGTCGTCGCCGACACCACCCCACTGGGCGCCCTGCGCTCCGCCCAAGCCAACGGCGCACTGCGCGGCCGCATCCTGCAAGGCTGCGAACAGAGCACCAATATTCCGCCCTACCTGAACGGCGCCGGCGCCTTCCTGCCGCGCACCAGCTTCTGCGGCAACATTGGCGAGCGGTTCACGTTGCAGGAAAATTTGCTGGGGTTTCGTTTACAGGCCAAGTGAGGGTTTCCAGCGAGGAGCCTAAAGGCTGCACTTTGTGTCAGTCGAAGCTTTATCTTCGTGAGGGTTAGGTATACGTTACATTGACCTCACTTTGTCACGTATACAGAACATGGATTACGAGCTTATTGCCACCCGTCTGGGCGCGCAAATCCGGCAACGCCGCCTCAATCGTGGCATGACTCAAGCCCGGCTTGCCGCATTAGCTTTTGTCACAAGGCAGAAGGTCATCGCGATCGAGAAGGGCGATCTCTCGGTCGGCATGACCGCCTATGCACGCGTGCTCGCTGCGCTGAATTGCGAGATGAAGGTCATACCTGCCGTGCTGCCCACGCTGGACGAAATACATGAGGTATTTGAAGGATACTGAGCATGCCGCAGGTTGTGGCTGCTCAAGGTGGATCAGCTCACTACAAGCTCTGAACAATCCGACACTTGGGAAAAGCTGAACACCCCCAAAATTGCTGCCCGGCATTGGCTCCCGTTTTCCGCGTGCGGATGACCAGCGCATTGCCACACTTCGGGCAACAACGTTCAGCGCTTGGATCACTGCGACGCTTGAGTTGTTGCACGTGTTCGCGATGAGTTGCAATACTCGGTGCCAGACGCCCGGCCTTCAGTGCTTGCAACATGTCATCGACTTCCGCCTCGCTGAACACCACCTGCCGAAACGACTTGATATAGCGGATGAAACCGATGCCTCGAGTCACATTGGCCGGCATCTCGGTCTTGAACGTACTGCCCCCAACGAACGTGATCACCGAATGCAAGTGGGCAGGGCTCACCCCCAAAGTGACTTCCAGCGCCTTCAGATGTTTGTAGTTCTGCCGAAGAGGGTTCTGGAATTTGAAGCTGCGCCTGGGAAACTTCTGCGTCCACTGCGCCTGTTGTTCAGTGCCGAAAATCCAGCCGCTCATGTTCTTCGTTTCCAGCACGAAAATGCCATGGACCGAGAGAAACACGTGATCGATCTGCGTCGTGCCGTCAGGCGTATTCAGGGTGACGTTATGCAGGCGGCGATAGGTGTGTTGGTCCAGTTGCCAGTGTGCGAATAGGCGTATCAGCAGCTCACCGATATGACCCTTGGCCCACGGCGATTTGAACAGCGTGATGAGGAGCAGGAGCGGAAGCGCCCAGCTCAGCATGCCCCAGAGCTGGGCGATGACAGGTGTGAAGTCCATTTCTCAACCTTGATGACAGTACCAACGCCAGCATAGCTGGATTATTTCTGCGTTCGCGAGCTACTGGCCGTGGCTGACGCTTCGGAGCCGGTTGCCGTCATGAAGTACGCCACATGATAGGCCAGCCCGACGAAGATCGCGCCTCCCACGGCATTACCCAAGAATACTGGAGCGAAGTTATCGCCGAACTGCGCCCAACTCAAGGCCCCGGCAAAGATCGCCGCCGGTATGACGAACATGTTGGCAACAACGTGCTGGAAGCCGATCGCCACGAAGGCCATCACCGGAAACCACATGCCAACCACCTTGCCGACCACATCCTTGCTCGCGTAGCTGAGCCACACCGCCAGACACACCAACCAATTGCAGCCAATGCCGGAAATGAATGCTTGTTCGAAACTGGCCGACACCTTGGCATTGGCGATGGCCACGGTCTTGGCCATGAACGCACCTTCAGTCAAACCCACCAGATGCCCAAAGAAATAGGCGACAAACAGCGCGCCGATCAGGTTGGCCACGGTCACCAACAGCCAGTTGCGCATCAGTTGACCCAGACCAATACGCCCAGCGAACAGCGCCATGGGCAGGCTCATCATGTTGCCGGTCAGCAACTCGCCCCCGGCCAGTACCACCAGAATCAGCCCGATGGGAAACACCACGGCGCCCAGCAGGTTACCCAGTGAAGCCCAATCCTTGGGGATCATGGCGCTCACATGAATGTCGAGAAGAAATCCGAAAGCGATGAACGCGCCTGCCAGAAATCCCAGGATCATCAGCGACGAGGTGTTCAGGTGGGCCTTCTTGACACCGCTTTCGACGGCAATTTCGGCTATTTGCTGCGGGGTATTCAAAGACATTAGAGGCTCGTGCGTAATCGTTGACTGAGCATGCGGATAAGCTCAGGCGGTGCGCGCATCTGTCGCACCGGTCGGGTACGTTACGGAGCGGGGCGGGAAATGGCCAATCGGCTGTTTTGATGGGGTGATTGAGGGAGTTGATGGGTCCCAAAAATGCGTGCCTCTGGACTACCGGGCGGAGTCCGTGATGAACCCTTTCAAAAACAAAAAAGCCGCGCAAAGCGCGGCTCTCGAATCTTGGTGGGCCCAGTAGGACTCGAACCTACGACCAAGGGATTATGAGTCCCCTGCTCTAACCAACTGAGCTATAGGCCCCAGAAGGCCGCCGATTATAGCGATGGATTGAAGGGAGTGCTATCCGAAAAATCCGAAAGGCGCATACGAAGAAAGGTCGCGGCGAAGCGCTCGGGGGGCAGGGGCAGGCTGACCAGGTAGCCCTGGATCTGCTCGCAGCCTTCGCGGGCGAGGAATGCCTGCTGCGCGGGGGTTTCCACGCCTTCGGCGATGACGGTGAGTTGCATGCTGCGGCCCAGGGCGATGATGGCTCGTACGATGGCGGCATCATGGGGGTCGTCGGGCAGGCCGCGGACGAACGACTGGTCGATCTTGAGAATGTCCAGCGGCAAGCGCTTGAGGTAGCTCAGCGAGGAGTAGCCAGTGCCGAAGTCGTCGATGGCCAGCTGTACGCCCAGGTGCTTGAGCTGGTGCAGCACCACCAGGGCTTCTTCGGCCTGGCTCATGATGAAGTTTTCGGTGATCTCCAGCTGCAGCGACTGCGGGCGCAGGCCGCTGTCGGCCAGCAGTCCTTCGATGCGCTTGAGCAGGTTGGGCTGGCGCAGCTGGGCGCCGGCGAGGTTGACCGACAGCGGGCCGAACTCGTGGTACAGCCGTTTCCATTCGCACATCTGTCGGCAGGCCTGTTCCAGCACCCAATCGCCGAGCTGCAGGATCATGCCGTTCTCTTCGGCCAGCGAAATGAATTGCTCGGGCGGCACGTCACCGAAGTTGGGGTGTTTCCAGCGGATCAGCGCTTCGGCGCCCACCAGGCTGTGGGTGTCGATGCTGAACTTGGGCTGGTAACTCAGGCTCAGCTCGTCGCGCTCGATGGCGCGGCGCAGCTCGTGCTCCAGCGCGATGCGGGTGGTGGCCTGGGTCGTGAGGTCGCGGGTGTAGCTCTCCACCCGGTTGCGGCCCTTGGCCTTGGAGCGGTACATGGCGGCATCGGCGTTCTTGACCAGCGTGGCGACGTCGCTGCCGTCCTGCGGATACAGGCTGGTGCCGATGCTGGCGCTGGTGAAGAACTCGTGGTCGCCGGCTTGAAACGGCGCGGCGAAGCAGGCCAGCACTTTGGCGGCGATATGCTCGGCATCGCTGGCGTGGGCCAGCCCCGGCAGCAGGATGATGAACTCGTCGCCACCCAGGCGGGCCACGGTGTCGATGTCGCGTACTTGCTCCTTGAGGCGCTGGGCGATGCCCTTGAGCAGCAGGTCGCCCACCGGGTGGCCGAGGCTGTCGTTGATGTGTTTGAAACGGTCGAGGTCCAGGAACAGCACCGCGCCCTGGCCGCCGGCTTCGGTCTGGCTAGCTAAGGCTGCGGCTAACCGGCTTTCGAACAGGGTGCGGTTGGGCAGGCCGGTCAGGGGGTCGTGATGGGCCTGATAGTCCAGCCGCGCCTGGGCGTGTTTGAGGCTGGAAATGTCGGCGAACACTGCCACGAAATGGGTGATCGCTTCGTCGCCGTTGCGCACCGAGCTGATGGTCAGCCAGCTGGGGTACAGCTCGCCGTTCTTGCGCCGGTTGCAGATCTCGCCCTGCCAATGCCCCTCGGCGGCCAGCCGATGCCACATGGCGATGTAGAACGCGCTGTCGTGCTGGCCCGAGGCGAGCAGGCGAGGGGTCCGCCCCAGCACCTCCTGTTCGCTGAAGCCAGTGATCTCGGTAAACGCGCGGTTGACCATGCTGATGCGCTGCTGGGTGTCGGTGATCAGCACGCCCTCGGCGGTGCTCTCGAACACGGTCGCCGCCAGCGCCAGCTTGTGCTGCATCTGGTGGCGCTCGGTGATATCGCGGGCAATCGTCAGCATGCAGGCGTCGCCGCCGATCGGCAGCGGGCGCACGGATACCTCACAGAGTCGCACCTGGCCATCGATGCGCCGAATGCGGCAGGCGAAGTCGCGAACGAAGCCCTGTCGCTGCAGTTTCTCCAACAATCGCTTGCGCTCGTTGGGATCGGCCCAGATGCCCAGCTCCAGGGTCGAGCGATCCAGCGAGGTCTTGCTCTTGTGCCCGGTCATGATGCTGAAGCCTTCATTGACCTCGATCAGCAGCCCATCGCTCTGCCGGGTCAGCAGCATGCCGTCGGGCGAGGCGTGGAACGCCTTGGCGAACTTCTCTTCGGAAATCTGCAGGCGTTGCTGGGTCTGCTTGAGCTCGCTGATGTCGCGCACCACCACGACCAGGGCGGCGGTGGTTTCCAGTTCGAACGGCTCGGCCGAGAGCAGGCCGGTGAAGCGCTGACCGTTGTCGCGGCGGAAGGTCATCTCCAGGTTGCGCACGCTGCCGCCCTGCAAGCGCTTGAGCAAGCGCGGTGCCACGCCGTCCACGCCCCAGATGTCCAGCTCGGCGGCGCGGCGCCCGACCACCTGCGGCGCCTTGAGGCCGATCTGCTCTTCGAAGGCCTCGTTGACCTCCAGCAGGCAGCCGTCGCTGAGCCGCGCGATGACCAGGATGTCGGGACACTGGCGGAACACCGAAGCGAATTTCTGCTCGGACAGGCGCTGGGCCTCCTCGATCTTCTTGGTTTCGCTGATGTCGATCATCAGGCCACGCATCACCGGGCGCAGGTCATGCTTGATCAGGCTGACGATGTCACGCACCCACAAGCTGCGTCCGTCGGCGGTGATCACTCGGTACTCAAGGGCGTGTCCTACCCCTGCGGCGGTCTGCTCCGAGCAGTAGGCGCGCGCTCGGCGAGCGTCGTCCGGGTGCAGGATGCGCTGCCAGAAGCCCGGCTCCAGCCAGCTCTGCAGAGGGTAGCCCAGCAGGGCCTCGGCATGGGGCGAGACGTAACTGTAGGTGTAGTCGGTGGTATCGGCTTCCCAGGCAATGGCCGAAAGACTCTCGACCAGGCCACGATAATGGTATTCGCTGCTGCGCAGCTCATGCTCCAGGGCAATGCGCTGGCTGATCTCCGATGTCAGGCGACGGTTGATGCGGATCACCACACCCAGGGCAATCACCAGCATGAACAGCCCGGGCAGACCGTAGATAAGGGTGTTGTACCAGTCCCGCGCGGGCGCGGCATCGGCGACACTCACCTCGTCCTGCGCCGGCGGGCGGGCGGTCGCCAGTGCCGCGAGCACAGGGCGCGCGTTTGCGCCGTCGGTGTACAACGCCGGACGTTCAAGTTGCCCAGGCGGGTAGCCAGCGGGAGGAGGGGTGTCGGCGATGGCTGGCCCGGCGAGCGAAGTCAGCAGCACAAGAGCCGGCAGTCGATGCATGGCAGCCTCGGTGGACCAGCGCAGAAAGGGCCAGTGTAGTCGGGCGCGGCGGCCAGCGGGAAGAGGGGGTGATAACAAACTTGAAGGCCATCGGTCCATGATGCAAAACCCCCGACAGGGCCGGGGGTTCTGGTGGTGCTCGTCGCAGAAGCTTATTCGTCGAGGAACGAGCGCAGGTGCTCGCTTCGGGTCGGGTGACGCAGCTTGCGCAGCGCCTTGGCTTCGATCTGGCGGATACGCTCGCGGGTGACATCGAACTGCTTGCCGACTTCCTCGAGGGTGTGGTCGGTGTTCATGTCGATACCGAAACGCATGCGCAGCACCTTGGCTTCCCGTGCCGTAAGGCCGCCAAGCACTTCGCGCGTGGCTTCCTTGAGGCTTTCCACGGTGGCCACGTCGATCGGCGACTGCATGGTGGAGTCTTCGATGAAGTCACCCAGATGGGAGTCTTCGTCGTCACCAATCGGCGTCTCCATGGAGATAGGCTCCTTGGCGATCTTCAAGACCTTGCGGATCTTGTCCTCGGGCATCTCCATGCGCTCGCCCAGCTCTTCAGGCGTAGGCTCGCGACCCATCTCCTGCAGCATCTGCCGCGAGATACGGTTCAGCTTGTTGATGGTCTCGATCATGTGCACCGGAATACGGATGGTGCGTGCCTGGTCGGCGATCGAGCGGGTGATGGCCTGACGAATCCACCAGGTGGCGTACGTCGAGAACTTGTACCCGCGACGGTATTCGAACTTGTCCACCGCCTTCATCAAGCCGATGTTGCCTTCCTGGATCAGGTCGAGGAATTGCAGGCCACGGTTGGTGTACTTCTTGGCAATCGAGATCACCAGGCGCAGGTTGGCCTCGACCATCTCTTTCTTCGCCCGACGCGCCTTGGCTTCGCCGATCGACATGCGACGGTTGATGTCCTTGATCTCGGCGATGGTCAGACCGGTTTCTGCTTCCAGCGCGCTCAGCTTCTGCTGGCAGCGCTGGATGTCGGCCTGCAACCGGCCGATGGCTTCGGCGTACTTCGCCTTGCCGTTGGCCAGGGCATCGCTCCAGGTCTGGTCGACTTCGTTGCCGGGGAACTGGCGCAGGAAGTCGGCACGCGGCATGCGGGCATCACGGACGCACAGCTGCATGATGGCGCGTTCCTGCTGACGCAGACGCTCCAGGGCACCACGAACACGCTCCACCAGGCCTTCGAACTGCTTGGGTACCAGCTTGATCGGCATGAACAGCTCGGCCAGCAGCAGCATCTCGGCAATGCCTTGCTTGCTGTGACGGCCGTGCTTCTTCAGGGCCTTCAAGGTGACGGCGAGCTGGTCGGAAACGGCGCCGAAGCGCTGCTGGGCGATGACGGGATCCGGACCGCTTTCGACTTCGTCCTCGTCGTCGCTGTCGGTTTCCTCTTCGTCGTCATCCTTGCCATCGGCCTTGTCGGCCGATTTCTCGACCGGCGGCGGCACCTCGGCCGGCGGCGCAATGCCTTCGTCCGGGTCGATGTAGCCACTGAGCACGTCGGACAGGCGACCGCCCTCGGTGGTCACGCGATCGTATTCGCTGAGGATGTGCTCGACCGTGCCGGGGAAGTGCGCGATAGCGCCCATCACTTCACGGATGCCCTCTTCGATACGTTTGGCGATTTCGATTTCGCCTTCACGCGTGAGCAGCTCGACCGTACCCATTTCGCGCATGTACATGCGCACTGGGTCGGTCGTGCGACCGATGTCGGTCTCGACCGCTGCCAACGCGGCGGCGGCCTCTTCGGCCGCCGCTTCGTCGGTATCGGCTTCGGCCAACAAAAGGGCATCCGCATCCGGAGCACTCTCGAATACGTTGATCCCCATGTCGTTGATCATGCGGATGATGTCTTCCACCTGCTCCGGATCTGAAATATCCTCGGGCAGGTGATCGTTGACCTCCGCGTAAGTCAGGTAACCCTGCTCACGACCACGGGTGATCAACTCTTTGATACGAGACTGCTGTTGCGCTTTTCCGGACATAACACCCTATCCACTGAAGGTCTTGGCGGGCAAAAAACAAGCCGAGGATTATACCCGAGCTAGGACCTCACGCGCCAGTTGAGGTCGGGGTTTGTGCGTGAACATTGCGGCTGAGTAGCTCGCGCAGTTGATTCTTTTCCTCTGCGCTCAGTTCACTCTGTCTTGATTTTCTGAGCAAATGCTCGAGACAACGCTCGCGTTGGCGAGCGGACAAGCTAGTTATAGTGTCGAAAAACTGTTGTTCAAGGTTATCGGCATCGATCAGCCATTCTTTCTCGGCCAGTGCTCGCAGCAGCTTGCCTTGTTCGGTGCCGTGCCAGCGCGCGATCAACTGCAGAGAGCGTAGCTTAGGATTCTTCTGCAGGGCTTCGAGCAGTGCCACCAGCAACTGCGCGTGTACCTGTTCTTCATCGGCAAAATGGCTGACGTCCTCGACCTTTTCTGCCAATTGCGGGTAGTGCAGCAAGGTTCGCAGCGCGCTCAAGGTAGGCGGCTCGACGGTCACCGGGGTGCGCGGCTGCGGGCGCGGCTCGAAATCACGCTTGCCTTTGCCCTTCCAGGGCTTGCCTTCCCATTTCTTCCCGCCCGGCTTGGCCGATGTCCATTGTTGCTGTGGTTCGAAGGCTGGCGGCGCGTGAAAGTCACTGAAGTCGGGCGAATAACCGGGCATCGAATCGTAATCGGCCAACGGATCATGGCTGGGCATCGGCGCGGCAGGGGCGCTTTGCACCAGTTGGCTGACGGCCTCGCCACTCAGGCCGGTGATCTGGCTCAGGCGGTTGCGCATCAACGTGCGCAGATTGGCGCCCGGCACCTTGTCGATCAGCGGAGCGGCCAAAGTCGCCATGTGCGCCTTGCCCTCGAGCGAGCGCGGATCGGCTTCTTCGGTCAGTTGCTGGAAAAAATAGTCGGCCAGCGGTTGTGCGTGCTGGTTGATGCGGGCGCGGAAGGCGTCCGTGCCTTCAGAGCGCACCAGGGTGTCCGGGTCTTCGCCTTCGGGCAGAAACAGGAAGCGCGCCTTGCGCCCGTCCTGCAGGCTCGGCAGCGCGGCTTCCAGTGCTCGCCAGGCGGCATTGCGGCCGGCCTGGTCGCCGTCGAAGCAGAACAGCACGCTGGGCACCACGCGGAACAGGCGCTTGAGATGCTCCTCGCTGGTGGCCGTGCCCAGGGTCGCGACGGCATTGCGCAGGCCTTGCTGGGCCAGGGCGATTACGTCCATGTAGCCTTCCACGACGATGATCTCGTCGAGATTGCGGTTGTGCTTGCGTGCCTCGTACAGGCCGTACAGCTCCTGGCCCTTGTGGAACACCGGGGTTTCCGGCGAGTTCAGGTACTTGGGCTTGTCGTCACCGAGTACGCGGCCGCCGAAGGCGATGACCCGTCCGCGGCTGTCGCGGATGGGGAACATCACGCGGTCGCGAAAACGGTCGTAGCGCTTGCCCGAGTCGGCGTTTTCCACCAGCAGGCCGGCGTCGATCATGGCTTTCTGTTGCAGGCTGTCGCTGCTCAGGTGTTTGAACAGGTTGTCCCAGCCAGGCGGTGCGAAGCCCAGGCCGAAGTCGCGGGCGATCTCGCCGGACAGGCCACGACCCTTGAGGTAGTCGACTGCCGCGCGACGTTGCGCATGCCCCTTGAGCGCCAGGCGATAGAACTCCGCGGCAGCTTCAAGCAATGGGTACAGCGGTGAGTCGGTAGGCTGGCGAGGCTTGCTGTTGCGCCCGCTGTCTTCGCGCGGCACTTCCATGCCGGCGGCCTTGGCCAGTTCCTCGACGGCCTGGGGGAAGTCCAGGTTGTCGTGGTCCATGATGAAGCCAAGGGCATTGCCGCCCGCGCCGCAGCCGAAACAGTAATAGAACTGCTTGTCGGGGCTGACGCTGAAAGAGGGGGTCTTTTCCTTGTGGAACGGGCAGCAGGCCGTGTAGTTCTTGCCGGCTTTCTTCATTTGCAGGCGAGACTGCACGACATCGACGATATCGGTGCGGTTGAGCAGGTCGTCGATGAAGCCTTGGGGAATCAGCCCGGCCATGGCGTTCTCTTTATCAGCAGCCCAGGAGCGGAAGTGTACCCATTGGAAATCGGTCTGGCAGGTGTTGCAGCGCAGATTTCTGTATCGGAAACGTCTATGCGTTCAACGGTGCCCGGGGGCAGCAGTCGAAACAGGCGTTACCAAAGGAATAAGTGTGCTCGTCTGCAGCCTTGCAAGGCTCGTCAGAATGACGCGCACGATCTGGCGATGAAGCCAGTTCTGACGGTTGAGGCGGGGTACTGCTGCAACTGCCGGCAGCCCGGCTGTGGGCCGGGCAAGGCAGAAGCTTGCAACGAACGTCTGTGTATTAGTACAGACGAACGGCGCGGCGCTGTTCGCGCTGGACTTTCTTGGCGTGGCGTTTGACAGCGGCTGCTGCCTTGCGCTTACGCTCCGAAGTCGGCTTCTCGTAAAATTCGCGGCTACGAACTTCAGCCAGTACACCGGCTTTTTCGCAGGAGCGCTTGAAACGACGCAGAGCTACGTCGAAGGGTTCGTTCTCTTTAACTTTGACGGCTGGCATCCAGAGCTACCTTCATTCATTACCGGGGTCGACATCTCATGGCAAAATCGCGCATAAGTACGTCGGTTTTTAAGGGTTGCGGATGTTAACCCTTACCCGGCAGGAATGCAAAGCCTCTGATCGAAAACCGCTGGTCGGTGCCTTGTTCGACGACTATCATGCGCGCCTTCGAATAGAGCTCCACAAGGCCTGGCCATGCTAGTACTGGGATTGGAAACGTCCTGCGACGAAACCGGTGTCGCATTATACGACAGCGAACGCGGCCTGCTGGCCGACGCGCTGTTCAGCCAGATCGACCTGCATCGCGCCTATGGCGGGGTCGTGCCCGAGCTTGCCTCGCGCGATCACGTCAAACGCATGCTGCCATTGATCCGCCAGGTGCTGGCCGAGGCCGACTGCGCGGCAACCGAGATCGACGCCATCGCCTACACGGCCGGGCCCGGCCTGGTCGGGGCGCTGCTGGTAGGTGCCTCCTGCGCGCAGGCGCTGGCGTTCGCCTGGGACATACCGGCGCTGGGCGTGCATCACATGGAGGGCCATCTGTTGGTACCCATGCTGGAAGAGCAGCCGCCACAGTTCCCGTTCGTCGCTCTGCTGGTGTCCGGCGGCCATACGCAATTGGTGCAGGTCGATGGCATCGGCCAGTATGCGTTGCTGGGCGAGACCCTGGATGATGCGGCCGGGGAGGCCTTCGACAAGACCGCCAAGCTGATCGGCCTCAACTACCCGGGCGGTCCGGAAATTGCCCGCCTGGCCAAGCAGGGTGTGGCGGGGCGCTTCACCTTCCCCCGGCCGATGTGCGACCGCCCCGGCCTGGATTTCAGCTTCAGCGGCTTGAAGACCTTCGCCCTCAACACCTGGCAGCAGTGCCGCAGCGCCGGGGACGACGGCGAGCAGACCCGCTGCGACATCTCCCTGGCCTTCGAGCAGGCGGTGGTCGATACCCTGACCTACAAATGCCGTCGCGCCTTGAAGCAGACCGGCCTCAAGCGTCTGGTGATCGCCGGCGGGGTGAGTGCCAACCAGTCGCTGCGCCAGGGGCTGGAAAAAATGCTGGGTGAGCTGGGTGGCAATGTCTATTACGCGCGTCCGCAGTTCTGTACGGATAACGGCGCAATGATCGCCTATGCTGGTTGTCAGCGGCTGTTGGCCGGGCAGCAGGAAACCCTGGCGATCAGTGTCCAGGCACGTTGGCCAATGGAGCAGTTGCCACCACTCTGAACGTACTGCCCAGCCCGCTCAGAAGTGACGCTCGCGGCCGGCGAACAGATCGCGCAGGTTGCCGCGGTGACGCCAGATCACCAGCACCGTCAGCATGCTCATGGGCAACAGCGCTTCCGGGCGCTGCCAGGCCAGCAACGGCAGGGTCAGGGGCGTGGCGATCAGGGCCGCCAGCGAACTGGTGCGGGTGAGCCGAAAGGTCAGCGCCCAGGCCAGCACTGCCAGCAGCGCAGCAGGTGGGTACAGCCCCAGCAGCAGGCCAGCGGAGGTGGCCACGCCCTTGCCGCCCTTGAAGCGGAAATACAACGGGAACAGGTGGCCGATCACTGAGCAGAGTCCGATCCAGGCTTGCTGCCCGAGTGTCATTCCGGCCCAGGCGGCGGCCAGCACCGGCAGCAAACCCTTGCACAAGTCGCCCAGCAGAGTGAGGATGGCGAGCTTTTTACCGGCCAGGCGCAGCATGTTGGTTGCCCCGGCATTGCCCGAACCGCTCATTCGCGGGTCGGGGGTGCCCGTCGCGCGACTGAGCACGATAGCGAAGGACAGCGAGCCGAGCAGGTAGGCGCCAAGCGCCAGCAACCAGAACATGCTTACTATTTCCGGGTATGGAAACCCTTGATTCTAACGGCGCCTGGCGCCCTTGTCGTGCTGCGGAGTGAAGTGCTTGGACAGAGTGTTTATCGAAGGTCTGGAAGTCGACACGGTGATCGGCGCCTACGATTGGGAGCGTGACATTCGTCAGTGCCTGCGTCTGGACCTGGTGTTCGCCTGGGACAACCGCCCGGCTGCGGCCGGCGACGACCTTACCCTGGCCCTCGACTATGCGACGGTGTCGCAGCGCGTCCAGGCATTTGCCGCACAGGCCCGCTTCGAACTGGTCGAGACGTTCGCCGAGCGTCTGGCCCAGCTGTTGATGAGCGAATTCGGCATTTCCTGGCTGCGGCTCAAGGTCACCAAACCAGGCGCCGTCGCGGCGGCGCAAGGTGTCGGCGTGGAGATCGAGCGCGGATGTCGCTGAATCGAATCTACCTGGGCCTGGGCAGCAACACCGACCGTGAACGCCATCTGTGTGCGGGGCTCGATGCGCTGGCGTCCTTGCTCGTGGACATGCGCTGTTCGCCGGTATTCGAAAGCCAGCCGGTGGGCATCAAGAGCGGCCCGTTCTTCAACCTGGTGGTGACCGGGCTGACCGACTTGCCGTTGACCGCACTGGATCGTCGGTTGAAGTTCATAGAGGCCGACAATGGCCGCTACGCCCCGGACCGCAAAGGCCTGCCGTTGGATATCGATGTGTTGCTGTACGGCGACCTGGTCGGCAACTTCGACGGACTGGTATTGCCCCGTGCCGAAATTCTGAAAAATGCGTTCGTATTGTGGCCATTGGCGATGATCGCCCCGGAAATTACCCATCCAGGTGCGGGCTCGAGCATGGGTCAGCTTTGGCATGAGGCCAAGATAGACCAGGTGCTGGCCCCCGTCCCATTCGAATGGCGCGGCCAGCAATTGACTCCCGCCACGCTTTGAATCATCAGCGTCTTCTTCACAAGCACAGCCCGCCCACCTGTGGGAGCGGGTCTCTGCCCGCGAAGAGGCCCTCAAAGCCACGCTCAAACCCCCGCCTTATACGCCTTGAGTGCCTCCAACCGCGCCCGCTTCAACGCCTCACCCAACGCCTGCCCCTTGAACCCCTGGGCAACCAGCGGCTGAACCGCCACCCCCCGCGCCGCTGCAGCCGCACCCCTTAGATAATCCGCCTGAGGATATTCCCGTGCCTCGAACCCCAACCTGCCACGCGCGTCCATCTCGCAGGCCATGATGAAATCCTCGAAGCGCTGGGGGCGCCGGTACACATCGAAGTTCTGCAACAGTTCCAGCAAGGTCGACGGCTTGAGCTCCAGAGCGCGATGAGCATGGGTGTGATATTCACCCACCAACACCGCCAGCTCCTGACAATCCCTGGGCACCTTGAAGCGTTCGTTGACCGCCTTGATCAACTTCACGCCGCGCTGCTCGTGGGCGATATGCCGCGGCCACTCGCTGGGTCGCGTGGTGCCCTTGCCCAGATCATGCAGTAGGCACGCCCAGCGCACGCTCAGCGGCTGGTCATGGCGCGCGGCCTGCTCCAGCACGCTCAGGGTATGCACCCCGGTGTCGATCTCCGGATGATGAGCCGGCGGCTGCGGCACGCCAAAAAGAGCGTCTACCTCGGGCAACAGTTGCTCCAGCGCCCCGCAATCGCGTAGCACTTGAATGAACACCTGGGGATGAGCCTCCATCAATGCTCGGGAAATTTCCTTCCAGCTGCGTTCAGCGGTCAATGCCTGCAGCTCGCCCGACTCGCTCAACTCACGCATGAGCTGCAGGGTCGGTTCGGCCACACGAAAGCCCAGTCCGGCATAGCGCGCGGCGAAACGTGCGACCCGCAGCACGCGCAAGGGATCTTCGATGAACGCTAGGGACACGTGCCTGAGCAGGCGGTCGCTCAGGTCCTGCTGGCCGCCGTACGGGTCGATGATGTGGCCATCGTCGTCCTCGGCCATGGCATTGATGGTCAGGTCGCGCCGCGACAGGTCCTGCTCCAGGGTCACGTCCGGGCTGGCGTGGAAGACGAAACCGCCATAGCCGCGCCCGCTCTTGCGCTCGGTACGTGCCAGGGCATACTCCTCGCCAGTCTGCGGGTGCAGGAACACCGGGAAATCGCTGCCCACGGGGCGATAGCCGTCAGCGAGCATGCGTTCGGCGTCGGCACCGACCACCACTCGATCGATGTCCACGACCGGTATACCCAGCAAGCGGTCGCGCACCGCTCCACCCACTTCATAGATCTTCATTGCAACACCTCCGATGGCCCGGAAGGATAACACCAAGCCATCGGCGGGTTTGTGCACGCACCTACCTCAGAGGTGGACGACGTTGAGGTCCATGCGCCCATGGCTGCCATCCGCGTGCTCGCTGCGCGGCGGTACGTGATGGGTCTTGACCAGTTGATCGCCCTGCAGCGTATCCAGATGGATATCGAACCCCCACAGGCGGTGCAGGTGCTTGAGTACCTCGTCCGTGGAGTCGCCCAGCGGCTTGCGGTCATGTTGCTGATGACGCAGGGTCAACGAGCGGTCACCGCGTCGATCGATGCTCCAGATCTGCACGTTGGGCTCGCGGTTGCCCAGGTTGTATTGCGCCGCCAGGGTTTCGCGAATCGTGCGGTAACCGTTTTCGTCGTGGATGGCCGGCACCAGCAAGTCGTCCCGCTGATCGTCGTCCATGATGCTGAACAGCTTCAGGTCGCGAATGACCTTGGGCGACAGGTACTGCAGGATGAAGCTCTCGTCCTTGAAGCTGCTCATGGCGAACTTGATGGTCGACAGCCAGTCACTGCCGGCGATGTCGGGAAACCAGTGACGATCTTCTTCGTCCGGGTGCTCGCACATGCGGCGTATGTCGCGGTACATGGCGAAGCCCAGCGCATAGGGGTTGATGCCGTTGTAGTAGGGGCTGTCGAAGCCGGGCTGGAACACCACGCTGGTGTGCGACTGCAGAAACTCCATCATGAAGCCATCGGTCACCAGGCCTTCGTCGTAGAGGTCGTTCATCAAGGTGTAGTGCCAGAACGTTGCCCAGCCCTCGTTCATCACCTGGGTCTGGCGCTGGGGATAGAAGTACTGCGCGATCTTGCGCACGATCCGTACGATCTCGCGCTGCCAAGGCTCGAGCAGCGGCGCATGTTTTTCGATGAAATACAGGATGTTCTCCTGCGGCTCGGCCGGGAACCGCGCGTTGTCTTCCTCGCGGTTCTTGTCGGCGCCCTTGGGAATGGTGCGCCACAGATCATTGATCTGCCGCTGCAGGTGCTCTTCGCGATCGGCCTGGCGACGACGTTCTTCTTCCGCGGAAATCGGATAGGGGCGCTTGTAGCGGTCGACGCCGTAGTTCATCAGGGCATGGCAGGAATCGAGCAGGTCCTCCACGGCATCGATGCCATGGCGCTCCTCGCACTTCATGATGTAGGACTTGGCGAACACCAGGTAATCGATGATCGAACTGGCGTCGGTCCAGGTGCGGAACAGGTAGTTGCCCTTGAAGAAACTGTTGTGTCCATAGCAGGCATGGGCCACCACCAGCGCCTGCATGCAGATGGTGTTCTCCTCCATCAGGTAGGCGATGCACGGATCGGAGTTGATCACGATCTCGTAGGCCAGGCCCATCTGGCCGCGGGTGTAGGACTTCTCGGTGCTGAGAAAATGCTTGCCGTAGGACCAATGGTGATAGCCCAGGGGCATGCCCACCGAGGCGTACGCATCCATCATCTGCTCGGCGGTGATCACCTCGATCTGGTTGGGGTAGGTGTCGAGCGCATAGCGTTCGGCGATGCGGCTGATTTCCCGATCGTAGGTCTGGATGAGCTCGAACGTCCATTCCGAGCCCGTGGAGATGGGTTGGCGCTTCTGCTCTCTGGCGGTCATGTCGCTAACCTGCGCTGGAAGAGTTCACGGAAGACCGGATAGATATCACCGGCCGATACCAGCTGCTGCTGGGCGAACGTATCGGCGAACGACTCGCTGATGCGCTCGTATTCGTACCACAGGGCCTGATGTTCGCGCGGCGTGATTTCCACATAGGTGTAGTACTGCACGAACGGCATGATCTGCTGGGTGAGGATTTCCCGGCAAATCGGTGAGTCATCGTTCCAGTTGTCGCCGTCCGAGGCCTGGGCGGCATAGATGTTCCATTCGTTGGTCGGGTAGCGTGCGGCCATGATCTCCTGCATCAGTTTCAGGGCGCTGGAAACGATGGTGCCGCCGGTCTCGCGCGAGTAGAAGAACTCCTCCTCGTCGACTTCGCGGGCGCTGGTGTGGTGGCGGATGAACACCACCTCGATCTTGTCGTAGTTACGCTTGAGAAACAGATACAGCAAAATGAAGAAGCGCTTGGCAATGTCCTTGGTGGCCTGGGTCATGGAGCCGGACACGTCCATCAGGCAAAACATCACCGCCTTGGAACTGGGGTTGGGGTGCTTGACCAGCAGGTTGTACTTGAGGTCGAAGGTGTCCAGAAAAGGCACGCGATGGATGCGGGCGCTGAGCTTTTCGATTTCCCCGATCAACGCCTGAATGTCACCGAAATTGTCCGGTTCCTCGATCTTCAAACGCTCGAGTTCAAGCTTGGCCGCCTTGAGCTTGGCGCGGCTGCTGCCTGAAAGCGCTATGCGCCGCGCGTGTGCCGAGCGCAGGGTACGGATGATGTTGATCCGCGAAGGGTTGCCCTCGTTGCTGATACCGGCACGCACCGTCTTGTAGGTGTCGGTACCGCTGAGGTTGCGCTTCACCAGGTTGGGCAGCTCCAGGTCCTCGAACATGAATTCGAGGAATTCCTCCTGGGTGATCTGGAACACGAACTCGTCCATGCCCTCGCCGGAGTTGCCCGCCTTCCCGGGCCCCTTGCCGCCGCCTCCGCCCTGCGGGCGGGCGATGTGTTCGCCAGCGGTAAACTCCTTGTTGCCGGGGTGCACAACGGTCTGTTTGCCGCCGCGGCCGTGATGCAACACCGGCTCGTCGATGTCGCGGCCGGGAATGCTGATCTGCTCGCCGTGTTCCATGTCGGTGATGGAACGACGGCCGACGGCATCTTCCACCGCTTTCTTGATGTGGTCACGGTAACGCCGCAGGAAACGCTGGCGGTTCACCGTACTCTTGTTCTTGCCATTGAGGCGTCGGTCGATCACATAGCTCATTAGGCCTCCGGGCAGCCGGGCTGCAAGCCACAAGTCGAGAGCAGCGAAAGGCCCGGGCATTGATGCCTGCCTGGGCCCGTCGCGGCCTGAAACCTACCGCGCGATCACTGCGACTTCCTGACCCGCAGATACCACTCGGACAGCAGACGGACCTGCTTGTCGGTATAGCCGCGCTCGACCATGCGAGTGACGAAGTCGTTGTGCTTCTGCTGGTCCTCCTTGCTGGCCTTGGCGTTGAAACTGATGACCGGCAGCAGGTCCTCGGTGTTGGAGAACATTTTCTTCTCGATCACCACGCGCAGCTTTTCGTAGCTGAGCCAGGTCGGATTCTTGCCGTTGTTGTTGGCCCGGGCGCGCAGCACGAAGTTGACGATCTCGTTGCGGAAATCCTTCGGATTGCTGATGCCGGCTGGCTTCTCGATCTTCTCCAGTTCCTCGTTGAGAGCCACGCGGTTGAGAATCTCGCCGGTTTCCGGGTCGCGGTACTCCTGGTCCTGAATCCAGAAATCGGCGTACAGCACGTAACGGTCGAAGATGTTCTGCCCGTACTCGCTGTACGACTCCAGGTACGCGGTCTGGATCTCCTTGCCGATGAACTCGATGTAGCGCGGTGCCAGGTATTCCTTGAGGAAGCGCAGGTACCGCTCGCGCACCTCGGCCGGAAATTGCTCCTGCTCGATCTGCTGCTCCAGCACATAGAGCAAGTGCACCGGGTTGGCGGCGATCTCGTGGGGGTCGAAGTTGAACACCTTGGAGAGGATCTTGAAGGCGAAGCGCGTCGACAGGCCATTCATGCCTTCATCCACGCCCGCGGTGTCGCGGTATTCCTGAATCGACTTGGCCTTGGGGTCGGTGTCCTTGAGGTTCTCGCCGTCGTACACGCGCATCTTCGAATAGATGTTGGAGTTGTCCGGCTCCTTGAGCCGCGACAGCACGGTGAACTGCGCCAGCATCTTCAGGGTGTCGGGCGCGCAATGAGCCTTGGACAGCGAGCTGTTGAACAGCAGCTTGTCGTAGATCTTGATCTCGTCGCTGACACGCAGGCAGTACGGCACCTTGACGATGTAGATCCGGTCGATGAACGCCTCGTTGTTCTTGTTGTTGCGGAAGCTGTGCCACTCCGATTCGTTGGAGTGCGCCAGCAGGATGCCCGAATAGGGAATCGCGCCCAGGCCCTCGGTACTGTTGTAGTTACCCTCCTGGGTGGCGGTCAGTAGCGGATGGAGCACCTTGATCGGCGCCTTGAACATCTCGACGAATTCCATCAGGCCCTGGTTGGCCCGGCACAGGGCACCCGAGTAGCTGTAGGCATCGGCGTCATTCTGCGGGTATTCCTCCAGCTTGCGGATGTCTACCTTGCCCACCAGCGCGGAAATGTCCTGGTTGTTCTCGTCGCCCGGCTCGGTCTTGGCCACGGCGATCTGGTTGAGAATGGAAGGGTAGAGCTTGACCACGCGGAACTGGCTGATGTCACCGCCGAATTCGGCCAGGCGCTTGGTGGCCCAGGGCGACATGATGGTGCTCAGGTAGCGTTGCGGAATGCCGAAGTCTTCTTCAAGGATCGCGCCGTCCTCGGTGGCATTGAACAGCCCCAGGGGCGACTCGAACACCGGCGAACCCTTGATCGCGTAGAACGGCACCTTCTCGATCAGCTGCTTGAGCTTCTCGGCCAACGAAGACTTGCCGCCGCCTACCGGGCCCAGCAGGTACAGGATCTGTTTCTTTTCTTCCAGGCCCTGCGCCGCATGGCGGAAGTACGACACGATCTGGTCGATGCATTCCTCCATGCCGTGGAAGTCTTCGAACGCTGGGTAGCGACGAATCACCTTGTTGGAGAAGATGCGCGACAGCCGGGAATTGGCCGACGTGTCGAGCAATTCGGGCTCCCCTATCGCCATCAGGATCCGCTCGGCAGCAGAGGCGTAGGTTCTACGGTCCTTTTTGCACAGATCGAGGTACTCCTGTAACGAGAGCTCTTCCTGGCGTGTGGATTCGAAGCGTTGTTGGAAGTGGCTAAAGATACTCATGACGTCACCTCGCTCGATACGTGGAGCCGACGTCGGATCACTCAGTTGATGCTGGCGGTCACCCAAACCCCGTGGTGGCCGTATACCCCCCAGAACACCCATGTAGTCTTGACCGATTGACCCGCGCGCCGGTGTACCGGCTCTCCCCTGTTATGGATGGCCTGAGGTTAAGGATAGTTGGTTATCGAGGACTTCAAGGGCGGATGCGCAATTAACTGCCGGGAGGGCTTTGCGTCAATGCTGCGAAGGCCCGTGGCGCGCGGCGTCGGCGACGAAAAAAAATTCGTCGCACGGGGCTTGCGAAGGATTATTCAGCCTGGCTGGTTTCGCCGGGAAAGGTACTGCGCCACAGCTCGAAGCCCCCGTCCATGCTGTACACATCGGAGAAGCCCTGGCTTACCAGGTAGGCGGCGGCGCTCTGGCTGGAATTGCCGTGGTAGCAGACCACGACCAGCGGTTTGTCCAGGTCGGCCGCCGTGATGAAACCGTGCAGCGAGTGGTTGTCCAGGTGCGTGGAATCGGTGATATGGCCGGCCGCGAAGGTTTGCGGGTCGCGGATATCCACCACCACGGCGCCCTGTTCGCGCAGGCTCTGGACGTCTTGCGGAGGGATGCGTTTGAATTCGGTCATGGGCAGGCTCCTGGGCTGGGCGCCCATTCTAGCGTTTGTCGCTTGGGGGAGGGAAATCCGCCGCAGCGGTCGCTGCGGGCACCTGTACATCGCCCTCGTCGGTGCATTTGCAGGCCAGGCGCTCGCCGCTGTCGACGTCCAGCAGCGTCATCGCACCGCCCCATACGCATCCGGTATCCAGCGCGAACACGCCCGGCTCCTCGCAACGCCCTTCCAGCGCTGCCCAATGGCCGAAGATGATCTTCAAATCGCGCGTCTTGCGCTCCTTGTGCGCGAACCAGGGCGCGTAGCCGGGCAGCGCGGTGTCAGCGCCTTCCTTGCCCTTGAGGTCGAGCTTGCCGTCGGCGGTGCAGAAACGCATGCGGGTGAAATAATTGGTGATCACCCGCAAGCGGGCAACGCCCTGCAACGCCTTGTGCCACTTGTTCGGCTCGTTGCCGTACATGCCGTCCAGGAACGGCTGTAACAGCTGGTCGTCACGCAGCGCGCTCTCGACCTCGGCGGCCAGGCGCAGGGCCTTGCGCAGCGACCATTGTGGCGGAATCCCGGCATGCACCAGCACGGCATTGCGCTGTTCGTCGTGGTGCAGCAGCTTCTGTTGGCGCAGCCAGTGGAGCAATTGCGGGCCGTCGGGTGCGTCGAGAATTTCGCGCAAGGTATCACCGCGCTTGAGCCGTTCGGCGTCGTTGGCCACCGCCAGCAGGTGCAGGTCGTGGTTGCCCAGCACACACACCAGCGCCTCACGCATGCCATACAGGTAGCGCAGGGTCTCCAGCGAACTCGGCCCGCGGTTGACCAGGTCGCCCACCAGCCACAGCGTGTCCTTGGCAGGGTCGAAGGAGACCCGTTGCAGCAGGCACTTGAGTGGCTGCAGGCAGCCTTGCAAGTCGCCGACTGCGTACACAGCCATCAGTGCAAGGCGCCTGGTACAGCGAGGCGAAACGGGGCGATCACGGCTTCGAACTGCTTGCCGTCTTCGGCCTGCATCTGATAGCTGCCCTGCATGTTGCCCACCGTGGTGGCCATTACCGTGCCGCTGGAATAGGTATGGCTTTCACCGGCGGCGATCAGCGGTTGCTGGCCAATGACGCCGGCGCCCCGGACTTCCTCGACCTTGCCATCGCCATCGGTGATCACCCAGTGGCGAGACAGCAGGCGAGCGGGAATCTGTCCGTTGTTGCGCACGGTGACGGTATAGGCAAAGGCATAACGCTGCTGCTCGGGCTGCGATTGTTCTGCCAGGAAACGGGTCACGACGCTGACGTCGATCTGATAACGGGGATCGGACATGCAAAGGGCCTTGAAAACGAGAGCTAATGTAGCCGGCGTTGGCCGGTTCAGAGTCAGTCCGGGGCAACGCGGTGGCCTGTGGACCAATCGCTTGGTCCACGTTAGAGGTCAGAGCGGGTCGCTTCGTTCGGCGAGTTGATCAGCCAGGCGCACGAAAGCCGCTAGGTCGAGCTGTTCGGGCCGCAGGCTGCCGTCGACGCCGGCCGCTTCGATCGCCTCGACGGGCAGCAGCGCCTTGAGCGTATTGCGCAGGGTCTTGCGCCGCTGGTTGAAGGCTTCGCGCACCACTCGCTCGAGCAGGCGGTGATCCTTCGCCGGGTGGGGCAGGGTGGTGTGGGGTACCAACCGTACGATGGCCGAATCGACCTTGGGCGGCGGATTGAACGCGCCCGGCCCGACGTTGAACAGGTGCTCGACGCGGCAGTGGTACTGAACCATGATCGACAGCCGTCCCCAATCGCCGCCGCCCGGGCCTGCTGCCATGCGCTCGACCACTTCCTTCTGCAGCATGAAATGCATGTCGCGGATCAAGTGGGCGTTGTGCAGCAAATGGAAGATCAGTGGCGTGGAGATGTTGTACGGCAGGTTACCGACCACGCGCAGCGTGCCAGGCTCGGCGCCCAGGCTGGTGAAGTCGAACTTCAATGCGTCGCCCTGGTGCAGGCGGAAATTGCCCTTGCCGGCGAACTGCTGATTGAGAATCGGCACCAGGTCCTTGTCCAGTTCCACCACGTCCAGTTGCGCGCCGCTGCCCAGCAGGCCTTCGGTCAGGGCGCCCTGGCCCGGGCCGATTTCCAGCAGGTGCTCGCCGGGCTTGGCGTGGATGGAGCGCAGGATACGGTCGATCACGCCGGCGTCATGGAGAAAGTTCTGGCCGAAGCGCTTGCGCGCCCGGTGTTGGTATTGCTCGGTCATTAAAATGTCTCGGCCATTCGATAGGCGGTGTCGAGGGCGACGCGCAGGCTGCCGGTATCGACCTTGCCGGTTCCGGCCAGGTCCAGGGCGGTGCCGTGGTCCACGGAGGTGCGGATGATCGGCAACCCCAGGGTCACGTTGACCGCGGCGCCAAAGCCTTTGTACTTGAGTACCGGCAGGCCCTGGTCGTGATACATCGCCAGCACCGCATCGCAATGCTGCAGGTATTTGGGAGTGAAGAGCGTATCGGCGGGAAGCGGCCCGCGCAGATCCATGCCTTCGGCGCGCAGACGCTCCAGGGTAGGCTCGATGATGTCGATTTCCTCGCGGCCCAGGTGGCCGCTTTCGCCGGCATGGGGGTTCAGACCGCAGACCAGGATGCGCGGCCGGGCCAGGCCGAACTTGCCCTGCAGGTCGGCGTGCAGAATGCGCGTGACCCGCTCCAGGCGCTCGGCGGTGATCGCATCGGCGACCTCGCGCAGGGGCAGGTGAGTGGTCATCAGTGCCACGCGCAGATCGCCGGTTGCGAGCATCATCACCACCTGTTCGGTAGCGGTGAGGTCGGCGAGGAATTCAGTGTGCCCGGAGAACGCGATGCCACCGTCGTTGATGACGCCCTTGTGCACCGGCGCGGTGATCATGCCCGCGAACAGCCCGTCGAGGCAGCCCTGCGCTGCACGCGTCAAGGTCTGCAGCACGAACGCGGCGTTGGCGGTATTCAGCTGGCCGGTGAGCACGGGCGCGCCCAGTGGGGTGTCCCAAACGTACAGGCTGCCCGCTGGCGCAGGCTGGTCGGGGAGAGCGTCGGCATCGACTTCCAGCAGACTGACGGCCAGCCCCAGCTGCGCGGCCCGCTCGACGAGCAGGTCACGGCTGGTGATGGCGATCAGGGGGTGAGGCTGGGGTTGCGCGGCCAGCAGCAGGCACAGGTCTGGACCTATGCCCGCCGGCTCGCCGGGCGTCAACGCGAAACGCTTGGGGGTCACTGCGCAGCCTGGTCGGCGCCAGGCAGCTTGATTTCGACGTAGGCTTCGTCGCGGATCTGGCGCATCCAGGTCTGCAGCTCTTCGTCATACTTGCGGTTGCGCAACACGGTCATTGCCTGCTGGTCGCGGGCCTGCTCGGTGTTGTCGGTCGCACGGCGCCCCAGCACCTGCAGCACGTGCCAGCCGAACTGGGTCTGGAACGGACGCGAAACTGTTTCTACTGGCGTCGACGCCATGGTTTCGCGGAACTCGGGCACCAGCGACTGAGGGTTGACCCAGTTCAGGTCGCCGCCGTTGAGCGCCGAACCCGGATCTTCCGAGAAATTCTTCGCCAGGGTGGCGAAGTCCTCGCCGTTTTCGATGCGCTCGTACAGCTTGCGTGCCAGTTCTTCGGTCTGGGCCGGGCTGCGGATCTCGCTCGGCTTGAGCAGAATGTGACGTACGTGCACTTCGTCCACGGTCTGGGTGGCGCCACCGCGCTTGTCCAGCACCTTGAGGATGATGAAGCCCACGGGCGTGCGCACCGGCTGGGTGACATCGCCGACCGGCATGCTGCTGAGCATGCGGTCGAACGGTGCCGGCAGCTGAGCAGGCTTGCGCCAGCCCATGTCGCCGCCTTCCAGGGCGTTCTCGCTCGACGAGCTGGCAATCGCCAACTTGTTGAAGTCGGCACCCTGCTTGAGCTGGCGATAGATATCCTCGGCCTTGCTCGCCGCTGCCTGGATAGCCGCCGAGCTGGCGCTTTCCGGGACCTGGATCTGGATGTTGGCCAGGTGCAGTTCTTCGGACAGTTGCATCTTGCCCAGGTCCGAGGCAAGGAAATTCTTCACTTCCTGCTCGGATACCTGAATGCGCTCGGCCACGCGACGCTGGCGTACGCGGCTGATGATCATCTCGCGCTTCACCTGCTCGCGCGCATCGTCATACGACAGGCCGTCATGCGCCAGTGCGGCACGGAACTGCTCGGTCGACATGTTGTTGCGCTGGGCGATGGTGGCGATGGCGCCGTTGAGTTCTTCGTCGGTAATGCGAATGCCGGAACGCTCGCCGATCTGCAGTTGCAGATTCTCGACGATCAGGCGTTCCAGCACCTGCTGTTGCAGGACGCTCGCTGCAGGTACGCCACCGCCACGCTTGGCGATGGTTTGCTGCACTTCCTTGACGCGCTGGTCGAGCTGGCTTTGCATGACCACGTCGTTGTCGACGATGGCCACGACGCGGTCCAGCTGTTGCACCGCGGCGTGCGCCGTGGTGCCCAGCAGCATGGCGCCCAGCACGACTGGGCGCAGCAGATCACATAGCTTGGTCTTCACGTTCACGATAACCTTGAATGCCCTTGTCGAGGAAACCCTCGACCTTATTGCCTACCACGCCACCGAGGCCCTTCAGCACGATTTGCAGGAAGATGCCGTGGTCGCCTTTTTCGTTCTGCGGGGCGGCCTGGCTGTATTCGTCGTAGTCAACCCAGTAGCGGTTGATCAGACGCATCTTCCAGCAGCAGTTGTCGTATTCGAAACCACCAAAGGCTTCCAGCGTGCGATTGCGGTTGTAGTCGAACTGCCAGCGGCTGATGACGCTCCACTGCGGCACGATCGGCCACATGACCGAGAAGTCATGCTGCTGGATCTTGTAGTAGTCCTTCACGTAGTTCGGATCGCCCGGCTGGCCGTAGTCGCCACCGAAGGTCCAGCGACCGGTCGCCGAATCGTAGTGCACGGTGTCGTCGCGGTAGCGATAGCCCAGGTTGACCACCTTGTTCGGGTTGTCTTCAGGCTGGTAGTGGAACATCGCGCTGCCCGAACGGGTGCTGCGGCTGTCCGGATCCCAGTTGAAGTCCGAGCTGAAGCGCCAGTCGCGGTTGAAGCGATATTCGTATTCCAGGGCGTACGGCGAAACGTTGGCCTGAGCATCGTCGCGCGTCTTGAAATCGACGCCCGGCAGTTGCACTTCGCGATCCTTGAAGTACACGGCCTGGCCGACGCTCACACGCTGACGCTCGAAACCGTTCTCCTCGATCCAGCGGCTGGTCACGCCCAGCGACAGCTTGTTCTCGTCGCCCACGCGGTCGGAACCGGTGAAGCGGTTTTCGCGGAACAGCGAGCCATAGCTGAAGGTGGTTTCCGACGTGTCGAATACTGGAATGTCGGTCTGGTCTTCCTCGGGAACATAGAGGTAGAACAGGCGCGGTTCCAGGGTCTGGCGGAAGTTGGTGCCGAACATCTGGGTGTCGCGGTCGAAGTACAGGCCGCTGTCGATGCTGGCGATCGGTACGCCGCGGTTCTGCGAGCTGCTGAAACGCTCGTCGGCCAGCAGGCTGTTCTTGCCTTGGCTGTCCAGATCCAGATCGTACTGGGTGTACATGTACTTGAGCGACGGACGCACGAAGCCCCAGTTCCAGTTCAGCGGCAGCGACACGCCCGGTTCCAGGTTCAGGCGGTTGCCGTTGGCACGCGCCAGGCCCTGAACGTTGTTGTCGATGCGGCGCTCGCCGAAACCGTCTTCGTTGATGAAGGTGCCGGTGCGCAGATCACGCTCGAAACGCACGATCTCACTGTTGTAGGTGAAGTCCAGACCGCCCGGATGGTAAGGCAGCGCACCATTGAAGGTGATCTGCGGCATGCGGTTGTACGGGGTGATGTCGGCCACGGTCGCCAGCTTGTACGCCTGGGCGTTCAAGCGTGCGGTGTAGGTATCGCCGCGGTAGGTCAGGGCACCCTGCTGGTTGATCCAGTCGGTGCGCTCGACGCCGATCTGGTCCGACTGCAGGTCCTGGAAGTAGTACGGATCGCTGATGTCGGTGTAGTCGACTTCAGTCGTCAGGCGCGAGTCCAAGCCGCCCTTGTGCTGCCAGTTGACCATCCAGCGGATCTTGTCGTAGTCGGACTGCTGGCTGCGATCGTCGTTTTCGTCGTTCAGGTACGCGCCGCCGAACTGGCCTTCGCTGGTCTTGGTCAGGTAGCGGAATTCGCCTTCCATCATCAAGCCACGCTTGGCCATGTAGCGCGGGTACAACGTGGCGTCGTAGTTTGGCGCCAGGTTGAAGTAGTACGGGGCAACCAGGGTGAAGCCGCTGTCGCTGTCGCTGGCGAAGGATGGTGGCAGGAAGCCGGACTGGCGACGGTCGTCGATCGGGAAGTAGATATACGGCGTGTACAGCACCGGAATATCCTTCACGCGAAGGGTGACGTTGGTCGCGGTGCCGAAGCCGGTGGCCGGGTTCAGCGTGATGTTGTTGCCCTTGAGCTGCCAGGCGTTGCTGTCCGGCTCGCAGGTGGTATAGGTACCGTCCTTGAGGCGGATGATGGCGTTCTCGGCGCGCTTGGCGTACAGCGCATTGCCGCGGATGCGCGACTTGTGCAGCACGTATTCGGCGTTATCGACCTGGGCCTCACCGGTGTCGAGCTGGATCTGGGCGTGGTCGCCCACGACCAGCGCGCCGTTGTCGCGCAGCTTGACGTTGCCGTTGAGCTCGCCGCGGTTCTCGGCCTGGTGCAGGCTGGCCTCGTCGGCCTCGATCTGCATGCTGCCCTGGCGCATCACGACGTCACCGGCCAGCGAGGCGATCTGCTCCTCGGTCTGGTAGCGCGAAGCCTTGGCGCCGATGAAAGTCGGTGCCTCGCTCTTCGGGGTGTTGTCGTTCATGCCCGGACGCACCGGCTCGATGTACGCACCGGAGCAGTACGGCCCGGTCTCGGCCAGTTGGGCGGCGCTCAGCTTGCTGCGCGGCACCCAGTCGAGATGGCTGTAGTCGGGGCTGCGCGAGCTCAGGCCACGGCCCTTGCTCTGCGTGACCGCGACCGGCCCGACGGTTTTCTCTTCGCGTGAAGAGGCACCGCTGCCGCCGCTCGCCACTGCCGCGCCGTCGTGCACGGGGCGCGGCGGCAACTGCGCGGCGTTGGCTTTGGGGTTGCAGTCCCAGGCACCAGCAGCGGAGACTTGGCAGTCGAATTGCTCTGCAGCAAAAACGAACGGGGTGGCCATGGGTTGCATCACCAGCAAACCGCCAGTGACCAGCAACGGAAATTTTTTACGAAACGCGGGGGATTTCAATGCCATCTTATTAGTCCGGGCTTCCTGCGTGCCATCTTGCCCGCGGGGGGGCCGCACGCCTCTCGATGGTCTGAAAAAGATGCTGGATAATAAAGCATGACCCGCTTGACGGCTAGCGCCGTCGGAGACCCTTGCAATGCCTGATCAAGATGTACGCCTGCAACACCTCAAAACATGGCTCGACGAGCAGCTGGAGAAGCTCTTCCAGGCTCGCCAATGGGGCGCCGTACCCCCGGCCACGTTGACCGCGGCCAGCAGCGATGCAAGTTTTCGCCGATACTTTCGCTGGCAGGGCCAGGGTCGCAGTTTTATCGTCATGGATGCGCCGCCGCCCCAGGAAAACTGCGCGCCGTTCGTGAAAATAGACGAACTGCTGGCGAGCGCTGGCCTCAATGTGCCCCAGATTCATGCCCAGGACCTTGAACGCGGGTTCCTGTTGTTGAGCGATCTGGGCCACCAGACCTACCTGGACGTGATCGATGCGGACAACGCCGACGCGCTGTTTGCCGATGCCATCGACGCGCTGCTGGCACTGCAGAAACTGCCGGCCAGCGGTGACCTGCCCAGCTACGACGTGGCCCTGTTGCAGCGCGAGCTCGAGCTGTTTCCGCAATGGTATGTCGGCAAGGCTTTGGGCAAGCAGCTCGACGCCGAGCAATCGGCCGCCTGGCAACGGGTATGCACGCGGCTGATCGACAGCGCCCTGGCGCAGCCCAAGGTGCTGGTGCATCGCGACTACATGCCGCGCAACCTCATGCGCAGCGAGCCCAATCCAGGTGTGCTGGACTTTCAGGATGCGGTCTACGGCCCGGTCACCTACGACATCACCTGCCTGTTCAAGGACGCCTTCCTCAGTTGGCCCGAAGCGCGTGTGCAGACCTGGCTGCAGCGCTACTGGGAGCAGGCGGGCGAGCAGGGCGTGCCGGTGCAACTGGACTTCGCCGAGTTTTGCCGTGCCAGCGATCTGATGGGCGTGCAGCGTCATCTGAAAGTGATCGGCATTTTTGCCCGTATCTGCCATCGTGACGGCAAACCCCGTTACCTGGCCGACGCACCTCGTTTCTTCTCTTATATAGAGACGGTACTGGCGCGGCGCCCCGAGCTGGCTGAACTGGGTCAATTGTTCAAGAGCCTTGGAGTGTCCTCATGAAAGCCATGATCCTGGCGGCAGGCAAAGGCGAGCGCATGCGCCCGCTGACCCTGACCACGCCCAAGCCGTTGCTGGCCGCCGGCGGCAAGCGGTTGATCGAGTATCACCTGCTGGCCCTGGCCCGGGCCGGCTTTGCCGAGCTGGTGATCAATCACGCCTGGCTGGGCCAGCAGATCGAAGACTACCTGGGCGACGGTGCTCGCTACGGGGTGGCCATCGAGTATTCCCGCGAAACCGAGCCACTGGAAACCGGCGGTGGCATTCGTCATGCGTTGCCATTGCTCGGCGATGCACCTTTCGTGGTGGTCAACGGCGACATCTGGACCGACTACGACTTCAGTCGGTTGCGCGGTCCGTTGGCTGGCCACGCGCATCTGGTGCTGGTCGATAACCCGGTCCACCATCCCGAAGGCGACTTCAGCCTGGTCGAAGGCCAGGTGCGCGACCAGCCCGGCCTGACCTACAGTGGCATCGCCGTGCTCCACCCCGATCTGTTCGACGGCCATGGCGAGCCAGCCTTCAAGCTCGCACCGCTGCTGCGCCGCGCAATGGACGTGGGGCAGGTCACCGGCGAGCATTACCAAGGCCAGTGGATCGACGTCGGCACTGCGCAACGCCTGACCGAACTCGACCGCCTGCTGGCCGAGCGAGGTTGATATGTTGTGGCCCGGAACGGTAGTCGGCGCGGCGGCAGGTTATGCCCTCGCCAGCATTCCAGGGGCGCTGCTGGGCATAGTGCTCGGCCAGGCGCTGGATCGACACCTCAGGTTGCAGACTTGGAGTGAATTGGTAGATAGGCTCAAGGGCAAATCGGTGCTGCGTGACGAGCAGTTGCTGTTCGTCCTGCTGGGCCGGGTGGCCAAGGCCGAAGGCCAGGTGCTGGCGGTGCATATCCAGCAGGCGCGGCGGGAGATGCGCTCTTTGAATCTCAACGAGCAGGCGCGAAAACGGGCCATCGTTGCGTTCAATCGCGGCAAGACGGGAGGCGATCAGCTGCGCAGTCACCTGCTGCGCCTCAAGCACCAACCCAACTCCGCCGAAGGCATGCTGCGTGCCTGCTGGCGGATGGTCTGGGCGGATGGCCAGGCCGGTACCGCCGAGCGCGAACTGGTAGTCAGCTGGGGCAAATGGCTGGGCTGGTCCTCGGCACGGGTGCAGGGGCTGGGGCAGGATTACGAGCCGCGCCACAGGCCGGTGACCAAGCGAGGCGGGGCCTTCGAAGAAGCGCTGCGCCTGCTTGGGGTTTCCTCGACCACCGAGCCCGACCAGATCAAGCGTGCCTATCGCCGTCTGCTCAGCCGCCACCATCCCGACAAGCTGGTGGGCGGGGGTGCCACACCGGCGCAGATTCGCGAGGCCACCGACCGCACGCGCGAACTGCACAACGCCTATAGCCTGATCCGCGAGCGCCTGGACCTGCGCTGATGCGCAGGTTTGGCATCAACCGCGCGGTGGCTTACTGCGCATTCAAGGCACCCTTGACCCTTCGGAACAACTGCTCGGCCTGCGCGGCCTTGTCCGGCAGCGATGTGAGCGAAACCTGCGAGTACACCGCACCTTTCTGCCGCTTGCTGGCCTGCAGACGCCGTTGCGCGGCGTCAGCCGCTGCTTGACGATCGCTGTAGAAGACATCCGTAGTGGCCACCTTGAGCAGCGCGGCCAGTTCGTCGATCTGCTGCGGCGCATTGTCCGGGGTGCGGGTATCCACCAACACCAGCCTCTGCACGTGCGCCGGCTGCCGTTCGGCCATGTAGCGGGTCGCCCAGTAAGCGCCGCTGCCATGCCCCAACAGCACGATCCTGCGTGAGTTGTGTTGCTGGGCGAAAGCGATGCCGGCTTCGATGCGGGCAAAGATCCGCTCGGCATCTACCTGCATAGGGTCTTGCAGCTGCACCTCGGTGCTGGCCGTGTCGGCGTCCTGAGCCGTGGCTTTTTCCACCCCGGCGCCAGCGTCCGGTGGCGTCGCCTGGGTGTCGGTGGTCACCGGCAATGGCGGTTTCTCGTTTGGCCTGGCCGAAGGCATCTGGCTGACCAGGTCCGGCAGGCTCAGGCTCAAGGTGTTGAACGCCGCATCCGGCAACTTGCGCCGCAACGGCCCCACGCCCTGTGGCCAGTCCGCCGTTTCCCCGGCCCCTGGCACGATGATCACCGTACCCTGCGCATCGGCGCTATTGGCCGGACGCCACAACGACAGGAACTCGTCGCTGCCGGCCTGCAATTGTTGCTGCTCGCTGGCCGGCAACTGACGTTCCAAGGCCTGCGCATCCTCGACACTGCGCTCTGGCAGTGGCTGGCGGATCTCGGCCGTCTCCTTGGCTGGTGCGGCCTCTTCGGCCGCAGCAACACCGTGCAAGGGCACCAGCAATGCCAGGCAGACGGCTCTCAACTGAACAACTTTCATCGGTACTTCCCGCCCAAATGAATGACTCGCTTGTTCGATACCGGGCCAAGTGCACGCTGCCATCAATGCAATCTGACAGGCGCTCCTTTTCTCGCGGATAATCCCGACACCGATCGATATTCAAAGCCTATAGCTTAGTGCCATCCACGCAAAGGTCGTTCATACCGATATGTATCCACTGCTGCGTCGCCTTTCACTGCTGGGCGGATTGTGCCTGCCGTTGCTCGTCCATGGCGCCGCCGCCGTGCCCGCCGTGAAGCTGCCGCTCGACGCTGCGCAGAACCAGTGGCTGGATGAGCATCGCACCTTGCGTGTCGGGCTGGTACTGCAGCAGCCCTATGCGCAACTGGACCGTCGACTGGGCCAGTTGTCCGGCGTCAACGTCGACCTGATGAACTGGCTGGCCAAGGCCATGCAGGTGGAGCTGATCTGGCGCAACTACGCCGACCAGCCGGCGCTGGAACAGGGTTTGCGAGCAGGCGAGGTGGACCTGGCGCCCGGTCTTGCGCAAACCCCAGCCGGGTTGAAACTGTGGCAGTTCTCCGATCCCTACCTGCGCGTGCCGCAGTTGCTGGTGGGCGAGCGCAATGGCGAAGTCGCCATCGATCTCGAGAAGCTTTCCCCCAGTGACCGCGTCGCCGTGCGCATGCCGGGCGCAGTGGCCGACTATTTGCGCAACACCTACAGCCACCTCAATCTGCAAGGTGTGCCGCTGGAACGGCAGGCCCTGCAATTGCTGCTTAGCCAGCAGGCACGCTATGCGGTGGTGGACGAGGCGCAGTTGGGCCGGCTGTCCCGCGAGGCCGAGTTCGACGAACTGGTGGTGGTCGGCGACATAGGTTATCCACAGTTGCTGCGGGTGGCGACGCGGCGCGACTGGCCGCAGTTGGCGCACATCGTCACCGTGGCCTTGGAGTCCCTGCCCGCCAGGGACCTGGAGCGGCTGCATGAGCGGTGGTTGCAGCCACAGTACCCGCGCCTGAGCGAATCCCGAGGGTTCTGGCAGAACCTGTGCCTGCTGCTGGTGCTGATCGCCGTGGCCACCATCGCACTGCTGGTCTGGCAGCGCCGCCAGGTCCACGCGCTGGAACGGCAACTACTGGCGGCTCGGGAAGACATTGCCCTGCGCGCGGCGAGTGAGGAAGCCCTGCGGGTCAACCAGTTCTCCATCGAACAGAGCACGGTCGGCATACTGTGGGTGAACTGGGACAGCCATGTGCGCTACGCCAACCGCGCTGCCGAGCGCATGCTCGGCTACGGCACCGGCGCGGTGGTGGACAAGCCCCTGGCCGACTTCGAGCCGGGCCTGAGCATGGACCGCTGGCTGAACCTGTGGCGGCTGGCCCGGGCCAGCGAACACACAGCGCAAACCTTCGAAACCCACTGCGTGCGCGCCGACGGCAGCGTCCTGCCCACCGATGTCTCGCTGAGCTTCCTGCGCTTTCGCGAAGCCGAGTACCTGGTGGTCTACCTCACCGATGTGACCGAGCGGCGTCGGGCCTTGGCTGCCCTGCAACACAGCGAGGCGCAACTGCGCGAGCTGTCGGCGCACCTGGAAACCGTGCGCGAGGAAGAAAAGGCGCGCATTGCCCGAGAAGTGCACGACGAACTGGGGCAGATCCTCACGGTACTGAAACTGGAAACCTCGATGTGCGAGCTGGCCTACGCCGACCTCGATAGCGGGCTCCAGGAACGCCTCAACAGCATGAAGCGCTTGATCGCCCAGTTGTTCCAGCAGGTGCGCGACGTGGCCACCGCCTTGCGCCCGCCGATACTGGATGCCGGTATTGCCTCGGCGATCGAGTGGCAGGCGCACCGCTTCGAAGAGCGCACCCAGATTCCCTGCCTGGTCAGCGTTCCGGAACAGTTGCCGCCCCTGGACGACGCCAAGGCCGTGGGCCTTTTTCGCCTGCTGCAAGAGGCGCTGACCAATGTCATTCGCCACGCCCAGGCGCATACTGTGCAAATCGAGCTCAGCCAGGAAGGCAACGACCTGCGTCTGTCGATCACCGACGATGGCTGCGGCTTCGAACCTGCTCAAGTGGGCTCGCTGTCGTTCGGCCTGGTAGGCATGCGCGAACGCGTGCTGATGCTCGGTGGCCGGCTTGAACTGAACAGCCTGCTGGGTGAGGGCACTGCCGTGACGGTCACCGTGCCGTTGAACTGAGCGCACCGTTGAATTGATTGCTGGAGGGTGACCCGTTGATCCGAGTGCTGGTGGCCGAAGACCACACCATCGTGCGTGAAGGCATCAAGCAACTGATTGCCCTGGCCAAGGACCTGGTAGTGGCAGGGGAGGCAGGCAATGGCGAGCAGTTGCTCGAGATCTTGCGCATCACTCCTTGCGACGTAGTCCTGCTGGACATCTCCATGCCGGGCGTCAATGGCCTGGAGGCCATTCCACGGATCCGCGCGCTGCCCCATCCGCCGGCCATTCTGGTGTTGTCCATGCACGACGAGGCACAGATGGCCGCGCGTGCATTGAAAGTCGGCGCGGCCGGTTACGCCACCAAGGACAGCGACCCGGCGCTGCTGCTGACCGCTATCCGTCGAGTCGCCGCGGGCGGGCGCTACATCGACCCGGCCCTGGCCGACCGCATGGTCTTTGAGGTCGGGCTCACCGATGCCCGGCCGCGGCATGCCCTGCTGTCGGAGCGCGAGTTTTCGGTATTCGAACGCCTGGCTCGCGGCGCCAATGTCAATGACATCGCCCAGCAGCTGGCCCTGAGCAGCAAAACCATCAGCACCCACAAGGCGCGCCTGATGCACAAGCTCAATGTGGCGTCGCTGGCCGAACTGGTGAAGTACGCGATGGAGCACAAGCTGGTCTGAAAACGACAGTGGCGCCCGGGGTTCTGCCACGCAGCCGCTCTGGCACTTCTCGCCCATGCTCAGGGGCGACATGCCTGTAGGGCAATCCCTACCCCGAATCTTCCAACTACCCCATGGCAATCTCTCCCAGCCCCCGATTTGCAAGGGTTGCGGCCTTCTCTAGGCTTGATCCCACGGCAGTCATTCAACAAAGGTGTGGGTATGAGCGAGGCAAGCGCAAGTACGGACGAGATACTCGTCAGCTTCCGTGGCGTGCAGAAAAGCTATGACGGTGAAAACCTCATCGTCAAGGACCTCAATCTGGACATCCGCAAGGGCGAGTTTCTCACGCTGCTCGGCCCCTCCGGCTCCGGCAAGACCACCAGCCTGATGATGCTGGCAGGCTTCGAAACCCCCACGGCGGGGGAAATCCAGCTGTCCGGACGCTCGATCAACCACGTGCCGCCGCACAAGCGTGACATCGGCATGGTGTTCCAGAACTACGCCCTGTTTCCGCACATGACCGTGGCGGAAAACCTGGGCTTCCCCCTGTCCGTGCGCGGCCTGAGCAAGACCGACATCAGCGAGCGGGTCAAGCGGGTGCTCGGCATGGTCCAGCTCGACGCCTTTGCCCACCGCTATCCGGCGCAACTGTCCGGCGGGCAGCAACAGCGTGTGGCCCTGGCCCGCGCCCTGGTCTTCGAACCGCAGCTGGTGCTCATGGACGAGCCGCTGGGTGCCCTGGACAAACAGCTGCGCGAACACATGCAGATGGAGATCAAGCATTTGCACCAGCGCCTGGGCGTCACCGTGGTGTACGTGACTCACGATCAGGGCGAGGCGCTGACCATGTCCGACCGCGTGGCCGTGTTCCATCAGGGCGAGATCCAGCAGATCGCCCCACCCCGCGCCCTCTACGAGGAGCCAAAGAACACCTTCGTCGCCAACTTCATCGGCGAAAACAACCGTATCAACGGGCGTCTGCTCAGCCGCGAGGGCGAGCGCTGCGTCGTCGAGCTGCCGCGGGGTGAAAAAATCGAGGCGCTGGCGATCAATGTCGGCCAGATAGGGGCGCCGGTGACCCTGTCGATTCGTCCCGAACGGGTTCGCCTGAATGGCCACAGCGGCGAGTGCATCAACCGCTTCTCGGGGCGAGTCGCCGAATTCATCTACCTGGGCGACCACGTACGTGTGCGCCTGGAGGTGTGCGGCAAGACCGATTTCTTCGTCAAGCAGCCCATCGCCCAGCTCGACCCGGCGCTGGCCGTGGGCGACGTGGTGCCCTTGGGTTGGCCCCTGGAACACGCCCGCGCGCTGGACCCGCTGTTGGATCAGTGAGGGTTTCACCGCTGAAATCGCTGCAACCGTACCAAAACGATCAGAGGCGAACCATCGCCCCGCGCTTGACCCACCTGCACTTGGAGAGACGATTAAATGCTCAAGCACTTGAAATTGACCGGGCTGACGCTCGGCCTGTTCTGGGCCGGCCAGGCGTTGGCCGCTACCGACCTGACCGTGGTGTCTTTCGGCGGGGCCAACAAGGCCGCGCAGGTCAAGGCGTTCTACGAACCGTGGGAAAAGGCCGGCTCCGGCAAGATCGTCGCCGGTGAGTACAACGGCGAAATGGCCAAGGTCAAGGCCATGGTCGATACCAAGAGCGTGTCCTGGGACCTGGTGGAAGTGGAGTCGCCCGAGCTGTCCCGCGGCTGTGACGAAGACATGTTCGAAGAACTCGACCCGGCGCTGTTCGGCAAGCCGGAAGACTTCGTCAAGGGTGCTGTCCAGACCTGCGGTATAGGTTTCTTCGTCTGGTCCACGGTGCTGGCCTACAACGCCGACAAGCTCAAGACTGCGCCCACTGGCTGGACCGATTTCTGGAACACCAAGGAATTTCCCGGCAAGCGTGGCTTGCGCAAGGGTGCCAAGTACACCCTGGAATTCGCCCTGATGGCTGACGGCGTGGCGCCCAAGGACGTGTATTCGGTGCTCGCCACCAAGGCCGGCCAGGACCGCGCCTTCAAGAAACTCGATGAACTCAAGCCCAGCATCCAGTGGTGGGAAGCCGGTGCCCAGCCGCCGCAGTACCTGGCCTCCGGCGATGTGGTCATGAGCTCGGCCTACAACGGGCGCATCGCTGCCGTGCAGAAGGAGAGCAACCTGAAAGTGGTCTGGAACGGTGGCATCTATGACTTCGACGCCTGGGCCATTCCCAAGGGTGCGAAGAATGTCGAGGCCGCCAAGAAATTCATCGCCTGGTCGGTCGCGCCGCAGCAGCAGAAAACCTACTCGGAAAACATCGCCTACGGCCCTGCCAATACCCAGGCCGTGCCGCTGCTGAACAAGGACATTCTCAAGGACATGCCGACCACGCCGGAAAACATCGTCAATCAGGTGCAGATCGACGTGAGCTTCTGGGCCGACAACGGCGAGCAACTGGAACAGCGCTTCAATGCCTGGGCTGCCAAGTAAAACGCGTCGCGGCAACGCTGTCATGGGCGCGCCTGCCGGGCGCGCCTTTCTAGACCTGAATGATTTGCGGAGTTGACCATGGCCGTCGCAGTGCCTCTCAAACAGGACGCCAGCCTCACCTTGAAACAGCGCCTGTCCCGGGCCGAACGACTCAACCGCTGGAAAGCCCAGGCGTTGATTGCGCCGCTGGTGTTGTTCCTGCTGCTGGTGTTTCTGGTGCCCATCGCCGCGCTCTTGTACAAAAGCGTTGGCAACCCCGAAGTGGTCGAAGGCATGCCGCGCACCGTGGCGGCCGTGACCGCGTGGGACGGGAAGGGCCTGCCCGACGAACCGGTGTACCGGTCACTGGCCGAGGACCTCGCCGAATCGCGCAAGAATCAAAGTCTGGGCGATCTGTCCAAGCGTCTGAACATGGAGCTGGCCGGCTACCGCAGCCTGCTGGCGAAAACCGCTCGTGCCCTGCCGTTCAAGACCGAACCGGCCTCCTACAAAGAGGCGCTGCAGGCACTCGACGAGCGCTGGGGCGACCCAGCCTACTGGCAGGCGATCCGCCGCAACACCAGCGCCATCACGCCGTTCTACCTGCTGGCGGCGGTCGATCACCGCATCGACGATCTCGGCGAAGTGGCCCCCGCCACGCCGGACCAGGCCATCTACCTGGACATCTTCGCCCGCACGTTCTGGATGGGGCTGGTAATCACCGCCATCTGCCTGGCGCTGGCCTATCCCTTGGCCTATCTGCTGGCCAACCTGCCGACCCGGCAGAGCAACCTGCTGATGATCCTGGTGCTGCTGCCGTTCTGGACGTCCATCCTGGTGCGTGTCGCCGCGTGGATCGTGCTGCTGCAATCGGGCGGCCTGATCAACAGCGCGCTGATGGCCATGGGCATCATCGATAAACCGCTGGAGCTGGTGTTCAACCGCGCCGGGGTCTATATCTCCATGGTGCACATCCTCCTGCCGTTCATGATCCTGCCCATCTACAGCGTGATGAAAGGCATTTCGCCTACCTACATGCGTGCGGCCATTTCCTTGGGTTGTCATCCGTTCGCCAGCTTTTGGCGGGTGTACTTCCCGCAGACCTACGCCGGGGTTGGCGCAGGCTGCCTGCTGGTGTTCATCCTGGCCATCGGCTACTACATCACTCCGGCGCTGCTGGGCAGCCCCAACGACCAGATGGTCAGCTATTTCGTGGCTTTCTACACCAACACCAGCATCAACTGGGGAATGGCAACCGCGCTGGGCGGCCTGCTGCTTCTGGCCACCGTGGTGTTGTACTTGATCTATAGCTGGCTGGTCGGCGCCAGCCGCCTGCGTCTGAGCTGAGGAACACTGTCATGACGAGCCCTTACCTGTCGCCCATCGAACGCCTGTGGTTCTACACCCTGCGAATCCTGTGCGGCTTGATTCTGCTGTTCCTGATCCTGCCGGTACTGGTGATCATTCCGCTGTCGTTCAACTCCGGCAGTTTTCTGGTGTATCCCCTGCAGGGATTTTCGCTGCACTGGTACCAGGATTTCTTCGGTTCGGCAGAATGGATGCGCGCGTTGCGCAACAGCGTGATCATCGCCCCGGCCGCCACGGTCGTCGCGATGATCTTCGGTACCCTGGCAGCAATCGGTCTGACCCGTGGCGACTTTCCCGGCAAGTCCCTGGTGATGGCCCTGGTCATTTCGCCGATGGTGGTACCGGTGGTGATCATCGGCGTGGCCAGTTACCTGTTCTTCGCGCCGCTGGGCATGGGCAACAGCTTTCTCTCGCTGATCGTGGTGCACGCAGTGCTGGGTGTACCGTTCGTGATCATCACGGTGTCGGCGACGCTGCAGGGTTTCAACCACAACCTGGTGCGGGCGGCGGCCAGCCTTGGCGCCTCGCCGCTGACCACGTTCCGCCGGGTGACCCTGCCGTTGATTGCACCGGGGGTGATTTCCGGCGCGCTGTTCGCCTTTGCCACCTCGTTCGATGAAGTGGTGGTGACCCTGTTCCTGGCCGGGCCGGAGCAGGCCACCTTGCCACGGCAGATGTTCAGCGGCATCCGCGAAAACCTCAGCCCGACCATCGCCGCCGCGGCCACCCTGTTGATCGTCTTCTCGGTGTTGCTGCTGCTGGTACTGGAATGGCTGCGCGGCCGCGGCGAAAAGCTGCGCACCGCCGCCGTCCAGTAGCGCACCCGATGAGCACTCCTATTATCCCGTAGGAGCGGTCATCGGCCGCGAAAGGCCCCCCCCGCTGTCCCAGGCAAACCGCGTCGTCCTTTTCGCGGCCACAGACCGCTCCTACGACACCGGACAAAGGCCTCCGTAGGAGCGGTCATCGGCCGCGAAAGGCCCCCCCCCGCTGTCCCTGACAAACCACAGCGAATCCTGATCTGCTCCGGCGCAATTCGCCCGTCCATGCCACCTGAGCTACAATGCGCGCCACCGTGATTCCAGCCTGAATAGGTGCGCCATGCAGCCCTTCGCAATTGCCCCGTCCATCCTCTCCGCGGACTTCGCCCGCCTGGGCGAGGAAGTCGATAACGTGCTCGCCGCAGGCGCCGATATCGTTCACTTCGATGTGATGGACAACCACTATGTCCCCAACCTCACCATCGGCCCGATGGTGTGTGCGGCGCTGCGCAAATACGGCGTCAGCGCGCCCATCGATGTGCACCTGATGGTCAGCCCGGTCGACCGCATCATCGGCGACTTCATCGAGGCAGGTGCCAGCTACATCACCTTCCACCCCGAGGCGACCCAGCACATCGACCGCTCGCTGCAATTGATCCGCGAGGGCGGCTGCAAGGCCGGTCTGGTATTCAACCCCGCCACGCCGCTGAACCTGCTCGAATACGTCATGGACAAGGTCGACATGATCCTCTTGATGAGCGTCAACCCCGGCTTCGGCGGCCAGAAGTTCATTCCCGGCACCCTGAACAAGCTGCGCGAAGCCCGCGCCCTGATCGACGCCAGCGGCCGCGACATCCGCCTGGAAATCGACGGTGGCGTCAACGTCGCCAACATCCGCGAGATCGCCGCAGCCGGAGCCGACACTTTCGTTGCCGGCTCGGCCATCTTCAACGCGCCGGACTACCGCCATGTGATCGAGCAAATGCGCACGGAATTGACGCTGGCTCGTTCATGAGTGCCATGGAGCGGCTGTTTCCCGGCGGCCTGCCACGGCTGGTGATGTTCGACCTGGACGGCACGCTGGCGGATTCCGTACCCGATCTGGCCGCCGCCGTCGACACCATGCTGGCCCAGCTGGGGCGCGCGCCGGCGGGGCTCGAAGCTGTCCGCGAATGGGTCGGCAACGGTGCCCGCGTGCTGGTTCGCCGCGCGCTCGCGGGTGGCCTCGACCATCAGCACGTGGGCGAGGCGGAAACCGCGCACGCCCTCGAGCTTTTCTCGGCGGCCTATGCGTCCAGCCATGCCTTGACCCAGGTCTACCCAGGCGTGCACGAAACGCTTAAATGGCTGCACAAGAAACGCGTGAAAATGGCCCTGATCACCAACAAGCCGGAGCGCTTCGTCGCCCCCTTGCTGGACCAGATGGGCCTGGGACGCTATTTCAAGTGGATCATTGGCGGCGACACGCTGCCCCAGCAGAAGCCCGATCCAGCTGCCCTGTTTTTCGTCATGAAAATGGCCAAGGTCAAGGCGCAGCATTCATTGTTCGTCGGCGATTCACGCAGCGACGTGCAGGCGGCCAAGGCTGCCGGCGTGGCCTGTATCGCGCTCAGCTACGGCTACAATCATGGGCGGCCGATCGCCGAAGAATCACCGGCGCTGGTGATCGACGATCTGCGCGCGCTGATGCCTGGTTGCTTCGATCCGGCCACTGGGATAACGTTGGCCAACGGCAAATCCCCCGCTCATAGAGATTCCATCGTGGTGGTCACTCGCAAACTCTGGATGAAAGTCATCAAGGCCCTGGCCCGCTGGCGTTGGCGCGCCTGACTTTTCCGTTCCAACGTTTGCCCACAGACCGTTCGACCCCTCCATCACGAGGCTGAATCATGACCCGCGAAGACTTCCTGCGCCTGGCTGCCGAAGGCTACAACCGCATTCCGATGGCCCACGAAACCCTGGCCGACTTCGACACCCCCCTGTCCATCTACCTGAAACTGGCCGACCAGCCCAATTCCTACCTGCTGGAATCGGTGCAGGGCGGCGAGAAGTGGGGGCGTTACTCGATCATCGGCCTGCCGTGCCGCACCGTCCTGCGCGTCCATGGCTACCACGCCAGCGTGACCTGCGACGGCGTCGAGATCGAAGCGTGTGAAGTCGAAGACCCACTGGCGTTCGTCGAAGCTTTCAAGGCCCGCTACAACGTGCCGAGCATTGCCGGTCTGCCACGCTTCAACGGTGGCCTGGTCGGTTATTTCGGCTACGACTGCGTGCGCTACGTCGAAAAACGCCTGGGCCAGTGCCCCAACCCCGATCCGCTGGGCGTTCCGGACATCCTGCTGATGGTGTCCGACGCGGTGGTGGTGTTCGACAACCTGGCGGGCAAGATGCACGCCATCGTCCTCGCCGATCCGGCCCAGGCCGACGCGTACGAACAGGCCCGCAGCCAGCTCGACACCCTGATGGACCGGCTGCGCCAGCCCATCGCCCCGCGTCGCGGACTGGATTTCAACCGTCCGCAGGCCAGCGATCCGGTGTTTCGTTCAAGCTTCACCCAGTCCGACTACGAAGGCGCCGTCGACACCATCAAGGAGTACATCCTGGCGGGGGATGTCATGCAGGTGGTGCCGTCGCAGCGCATGTCCATCGACTTCAAGGCCGCGCCGATCGACCTGTACCGCGCCCTGCGTTGCTTCAATCCGACGCCCTACATGTACTTCTTCAATTTCGGCGATTTCCACGTGGTCGGCAGCTCGCCTGAAGTGCTGGTGCGCGTCGAGGATGACCTGATCACCGTACGCCCGATTGCCGGCACGCGCCCACGCGGTGCTACCGAAGAAGCCGACCATGCGCTTGAAGTGGACCTGCTGTCCGACGACAAGGAAATCGCCGAGCACTTGATGTTGATCGACCTGGGCCGCAACGACGTAGGCCGGGTAGCGGAAGTCGGCTCGGTGAAGCTGACCGAAAAGATGGTCATCGAGCGTTACTCCAACGTGATGCACATCGTGTCCAACGTGACCGGCCACCTCAAGCAGGGCCTGACCGCCATGGACGCCCTGCGCGCCATTCTCCCCGCTGGCACCTTGTCGGGTGCGCCGAAGATCCGTGCCATGGAAATCATCGACGAGCTGGAGCCGGTCAAGCGCGGTGTCTACGGCGGCGCGGTCGGCTACTTCGCCTGGAACGGCAACATGGACACCGCGATCGCCATTCGTACCGCGGTCATCAAGAACGGCGAGCTGCACGTGCAGGCCGGCGGCGGCATCGTCGCCGACTCGGTGCCTGCGCTGGAATGGGAAGAGACGCTGAACAAGCGTCGCGCCATGTTCAAGGCCGTGGCCCTGGCCGAGCAATCGCCAGACTGATTCCGGACCCGGCAAGCCAGTGTCCACCGGTTCCAGCGAGCCGGTGGTCCGTCAGCAGATTCGAGAGGTTAAGCACCATGTTGCTCATGATCGACAATTACGACTCCTTTACCTACAACGTCGTGCAGTACCTGGGTGAACTGGGCGCCGACGTCAAAGTCATCCGCAACGATGAACTCAGCATTGCCCAGATCGAAGCCTTGGCACCTGAGCGCATTGTCGTGTCGCCCGGCCCCTGCACCCCCAACGAAGCCGGTGTCTCCCTCGACGTGATCCGGCATTTTGCCGGCAAGCTGCCCATCCTCGGCGTCTGTCTGGGCCACCAGTCCATCGGCCAGGCCTTCGGCGGCGACGTGGTACGCGCCCGTCAGGTCATGCACGGCAAGACCAGCCCGATCACCCACACCGACCTTGGTGTGTTCGAAGGCCTCAATCACCCGCTGACCGTCACCCGCTACCACTCATTGGTGGTGAAGGCCCAGACGTTGCCCGAGTGCCTGGAGCTGACGGCCTGGACAACCCACAAAGACGGCACGGTCGACGAAATCATGGGCCTGCGGCACAAGACCCTGAATGTCGAGGGCGTGCAGTTCCACCCCGAATCGATCCTGACCGAGCAAGGCCACGAGCTGTTCGCCAACTTTCTCAAGCAGACCGGCGGCAGCCGCCAGGGCTAAGGAATACCCATGGATATCAAAAGCGCGCTGACCCGTATCGTCAGCCAGCTGGACCTCACCACCGAGGAAATGCGCGCGGTGATGCTCGACATCATGACCGGCCAGTGCAGCGAAGCGCAGATCGGCGCCTTCATGATGGGCATGCGCATGAAAAGCGAGACCATCGACGAGATCGTCGGCGCCGTGACGGCGATGCGCGAGCTGGCCAGCAAGGTCGAACTGCGGACCCTGGATAAAGTGGTCGACATCGTCGGCACCGGTGGCGACGGCGCCAACATCTTCAACGTGTCCACCGCCTCGGCATTGGTCGTCGCGGCAGCCGGCTGCACGGTGGCCAAGCATGGCAATCGCGCCGTGTCGGGCAAGAGCGGCAGTGCCGACCTGCTCGAAGCCGCCGGCGTCTACCTCAACCTGGACGCACAGCAGGTTGCCCGCTGCATCGACAGCGTCGGTATCGGCTTCATGTTCGCCCAGGCCCATCACAGTGCCATGAAGCACGCGGCCATTCCGCGCCGCGACCTGGGCCTGCGAACCCTGTTCAACATGCTCGGCCCGCTGACCAACCCGGCAGGCGTCAAGCATCAGGTAGTGGGCGTGTTCACCCAGGCCCTGTGCCGACCGCTGGCCGAAGTGCTCGCGCGGCTGGGCAGCAAGCACGTGCTGGTAGTGCATTCGCGCGATGGTCTGGACGAATTCAGCCTTGCCGCGCCGACCTTCGTCGCCGAGCTCAAGAATGGCGAAGTCAGCGAATACTGGGTCGAGCCCGAAGACCTCGGCATCAAGAGCCAGAGCTTGCATGGCCTGGTGGTCGACAGCCCGGCGGCCTCGCTCGAATTGATCCGCGACGCTTTGGGTCGGCGCAAGACCGAGCAAGGCGAGAAAGCGGCCGAGATGATCGTGCTCAACGCCGGCGCCGCGTTGTACGCGGCCGACGTGGCGAGCAGCCTGAAAGAGGGCGTGGCCATGGCTCACGATGCATTGCACACCGGGCTGGCCCGTGAAAAACTCGAAGAGCTGGGTGCCTTTACCGCGGTATTCAAGCAGGAGAACGAAGCATGAGCGTGCCCACCGTGCTGGAAAACATACTGGCGCGCAAGGCGCAGGAAGTGGCCGAGCGGCGCGCGCGAGTCAGCCTCGCCGAGCTTGAGCGTCTTGCCGCAGCAGCCGACGCGCCGCGCGGTTTCGCCCAGGCCTTGATCACCCAGGCTGCTTCGAAGCAGCCAGCCGTGATTGCCGAAGTCAAGAAAGCTTCGCCGAGCAAGGGTGTCATACGCGAACATTTCGTTCCGGCCGACATTGCCCGCAGCTATGAGAAGGGCGGGGCTACCTGCCTGTCGGTACTGACCGACATCGACTTTTTCCAAGGTGCCGACCTGTATTTGCAACAGGCACGCGGCGCTTGCCAGTTGCCGGTGATCCGCAAGGACTTCATGATCGACCCCTATCAGGTGGTCGAGGCACGGGCACTGGGTGCCGACTGTATTCTGCTGATCGTCTCGGCACTGCAGGATGCGCAAATGGCTGAACTCGCCGCAGTGGCCAAGGGCGTCGGCCTCGACGTGCTGGTCGAAGTGCACGACGGCGCCGAGCTTGAGCGCGCGCTGAACACTCTGGATACACCGCTGGTCGGGGTCAACAACCGCAACCTGCACACCTTCGATGTCAGCCTGGAAACCACCCTGGATCTGCTTCCACGCATTCCGCGCGATCGTCTGGTAATCACCGAAAGCGGAATCTTCAACCGCGCCGATGTCCAGTTGATGGAAATCAACGGAGTCTATTCCTTCCTGGTCGGCGAAGCATTCATGCGCGCCGAAGATCCAGGCCTGGAGCTGCAGCGGCTGTTCTTCCCCTGATCCAACGGCCGCCTTGGCCTTCACCTCATGAGTCTCAGCCAATGCTTCAGCATTTGCCTACGGAACAGGGTTTGCGCGCCGAGCAGGATCTGCTCGGCGCTGTCTGCAAAGGCGAGCAAGCCTGGGGGTTGCTGTTCTGGTGCCCCACGGATCGCACGCTGGTAATGCCGCGACGCATGAGCCGCCTCGATGGCTTCCAGGAGGCCAGCCTCGCCTCGGCCGCCAGCGGCTGGCCGGTGCTGTTGCGCGAAACCGGCGGCGAACCGGTGCCGCAGTCGTCATCCACCATCAACGTCGCGTTGGTGTACGTGGCTCCGCAACATGAAGGCGATCAGCATCGTATCGAGACGGCTTACCGCCGCCTGTGCCAGCCTTTGCTCGATGCCCTGGAACGGCTGGGTGGCAGTGCGTCGTTGGGTGAAATAGAAGGGGCCTTTTGCGATGGCCGTTTCAACGTCAATCTCGACGGCCGCAAATGGGTCGGCACGGCGCAGCGTTGGCGCCAGGGCTTGAGTGGCACACGTCCGGTGGTGTTGGTGCACGGGGCGATGCTGATGGATGACGAGCGTGAATCCATGGCAGCAGCGGTTAATCTGTTCAATCGGCAGTGTGGCCTGGAACAACGGGTCAAGGCCGCCAGCCATGTCGCTCTGCATGAGCGTCATCCAGCCCCTGACCTGATCGACGAACTGCACGCCGTCTATACGCGGATGCTGTCGGCGTTGGCTTGAATGCGGGCTGAGCGTGGATGCTTTCGTGCGTTCAGCGAGTGCCGAACACCACCATGGTCTTGCCTTTGACGTGGACCACGCTGCGCTCTTCCAGGTCCTTGAGCACGCGACCGACCATCTCCCGTGAACAACCGACGATGCGCCCGATTTCCTGCCGGGTGATCTTGATCTGCATGCCATCGGGGTGGGTCATCGCGTCGGGCTGCTTGCACAGGTCGAGCAAGCATCGGGCAACACGTCCGGTCACATCGAAGAACGCCAGGTCGCCAACCTTGCGGGTCGTGTCGCGTAGACGCTGCGCCATCTGCCCGCCCACCGCGTAGAGCATCTCCGGCTCCTGCTGGGCCAGTTCGCGAAACGCGGCATAACTGATCTGCACCACTTCGCATTCAGTCTTGGCGCGTACCCATGCGTTGTGTGCCTGCGTGCCGCTTGCAGTCTGAAACAGGCCCAGTTCGCCAAAGAAATCGCCAACGTTGAGGTAGGCGATCACCAGCTCCCGGCCTTCTTCGGCCTCGATCACCACCGTCGCCGAGCCTTTGAGAATCAACGAAAGCGAGTCATCACGCGCACCTGCGGCGATCAAGGTGGTCTTGGCGGCGAACCGATAGCGCTGACCGTGTGCGAGCAGCTTCTCGAGGTTCTTGATCTTGTGCGCGGCAGCGGTCATGACTTGGTTCCGGAATGGGCAATCTATCTTGCATGAATCACGGCGATACGCCAGTACATTGGCGTCAGCTTATCAGACACACTGTAGAGTCACACGCCATTTAGACCGCGAGACGTGCGGTTTGGCTGATCTTCCCTCACCAATCGTTACAGGTGCGCTGTGGTAAGCTCGTCCGCTTTATGAACACGGGAGTCCGGAAAGATGAAGGCGCGTATTCAATGGGCTGGCGAGGCCATGTTTCTGGGTGAGTCGGGCAGCGGCCATGTCGTGGTCATGGACGGGCCTCCCGAAAGCGGTGGTCGCAATCTGGGCGTGCGCCCCATGGAAATGTTGCTGCTGGGCCTGGGCGGCTGCAGCAACTATGACGTGGTCAGCATCCTCAAGAAATCGCGGCAACCCATCGAAAGCTGCGAGGCCTTTCTGGACGCCGAACGCGCTACCGAGGACCCTAAGGTCTTCACCAAGATCCACCTGCATTTCGTGGTCAAGGGCCGCGGTTTGAAAGAAGCCCAGGTCAAGCGCGCGGTGGAACTCTCGGCAGAGAAGTATTGCTCGGCATCCATCATGCTGGGTCGCGCCGGCGTCGACATCACCCATGACTACGAGATCGTCGAGCTGGGATGAATGAAAAAGGGCGCTCACCGAGCGCCCTTTCTGTATGCCCCACGCGCGTTCAGATGCGGTAGGTGCTTTTGGTCATGACCTTGGCCAGCAAGCTCATGCCAAAGCGTATCGGTGCCGGAAACCTGGCTCCGCCGGCGTCGAGCGCCGACTCGGCGTGGGCCTGCTCGTCACTGCGCATCTGCGCCAGGATCGCCCGCGATTTCACGTCTTCGGCAGGCAGTTGCAGCAGATGCTCGTCGAGGTGCTTGACCACCTGATGCTCGGTGGCCGCCACGAAACCCAAGCTCACCCGGTCGCTGATGATGCCTGCCGCTGCACCGATACCGAACGACATGCCGTAGAACAGCGGATTGAGCACGCTGGTGTGGCTGCCCAGTTGACGAATGCGCTGCTCGCACCAGGCCAGATGATCCACTTCCTCTTCTGCAGCATGTTCCATGGCCTTGCGCACCTGGGGCAACTTCGCAGTCAGTGCCTGACCTTGGTACAGCGCCTGCGCGCAGACCTCGCCGGTGTGATTGATGCGCATCAGTCCGGCCACGTGCCGACTCTGTTGCTTGTCCATCGTCACCTCCGGCTGGACGACGGCCGGCGACGGTCGCGACGGATGGCCGCTGAACGGCAGCAGGGTGCGCATGGCCGTATCGGCCTGCAGCAACAATCGGTCAATCGGCGAGTAGTGACGCTGGGTAGCCATGGGCACCTCCGTTGAAATCTTGCCTGCATGTTGGCGCACGAGCACACAGCAACTGGGCTGCGGCTCGCATGAATGCCATTCAACCGGGCGGCCAGTTCATCTGGCGCTGCCCCAGCACATGCATGTGTATGTGGTAGACGGTCTGACCGCCCAGTTCGTTGCAGTTCATCACTACCCGGAAACCCTCTTCGCAGCCCAGCTCCTTGGCCAGGCGCTGGGCGGTGAACAGAATGTGTCCTGCCAGGCCCTTGTCGTCTTCGGTCAAGTCATTGAGCGTGCGAATGGCTTTTTTCGGGATGACCAGGAAATGCACCGGAGCCTGGGGCGCGATATCGTGGAAGGCCAGCACCTGGTCGTCCTCGTAGATGATCCTGGCCGGAATCTCCCGGTTGATGATCTTGGTAAACAAAGTATCCACAATGCATCTCCATGGCAGTCGAAAGGTCAGTGTACTGAGGCTTGCGTCCAGCGCCCAGTCTTGCCTGCTTCAATGCGGGGCATAGGCCTTGTTGATCCATCCGGCCACTCTGCGCATCAGCCAGCGCGGGACCAGACGCGGAGCCCTTGCCAGCCAGCCATTGCGCCGTCCGGGCACGATCACTGCGCGATCGCGCGCCAGTGCACGCACGGTCTGCAAGGCAACCTGCTCGGCGTCCAGCACCAGCGAGCTGCCCGCCAGGCGTGGAATTCGCCGCTGGCTCGCGCGTACCGGCCCCGGACACAGTACCGAGACCTTCACCCCGGTCTGCTTGAGTTCCTCGCGCAACCCTTCGGAAAAATGCAGGACATAGGCCTTGCTGGCCGCATAGCTGCTCATCCATGGGCCGGGTTGAAACGCGGCCAGCGAGGCCACATTGAGGATCTGCCCACCGCCCTGCACGGCCATGGCGTTGCCCAAGGCATGACAGAGCCGGGTGAGGGCAAGAATGTTGAGTTCGATCAGGTCCTGTTCCTGGCTCCAGTCCTGGGCAAGAAAATGCCCATGGGAGCGCACGGCGGCGCAGTTCACCAGCAGGTCGATCTGACGTTCGCTTTCTTCCAGTTCAAGCAGGAAGCCGGATAGCCGCAACGGCTCGCCGAGGTCGCAGGCACGAAACAGTACTTCCACACCAAAGCGCTGGGTCAATTCAGCGGCAATGATTTCCAGCGGGTCACGGTGGCGCGCCACCAGAAGCAGGCTGCGTCCACGCCTGGCCAGGGCTTCGGCCATGGCCAGCCCCAGGCCTGCCGACGCGCCTGTGATCATGGCATAACGGGTCATCGAATTCTCCATACCCGCGCCAGGCAAGCTGGCGCGATTTCATATGGACAGTCTACAGGGCGCACCGGCTTTGAGCGCGTTGCGTGTGCGTGGGCTCAGAATGGCTTGACCACCACCAGAATCACCACGGCCAGCAGCACCAGCACCGGGATCTCATTGAACCAGCGGAAAAACACATGGCTGCGCTTGTTTTCGCCCCGCGCGAAACGCTTCATCTGCGCACCGCATACGTGGTGATAGCCGGTCAGCAAAATGACCAAGGTCAGCTTGGCATGCATCCACCCCTGGCTCATCCAGCCCGGCGACAGCGCAATCAGCCAGATGCCGAAGATGAACGTAGCGATCATCGCCGGCGTCATGATCCCGCGATACAACTTGCGCTCCATGACGGCAAAGCGGTCGCGGCTGACGGTGTCCTCGCTCTGGGCGTGGTAGACGAACAGGCGCGGCAGGTAGAACAACCCGGCAAACCAGCAGACGACGCTGACGATATGCAGGGCTTTGATCCATAGATAAAGCATTTCCAGTTATTCCCAGGTTCACGGTAGCGTCGATAGTAGAGTCTGCCAGCGCCCGCGTCATCTCAACGGTTGTTACACAGGCGCTGGGCCCCTATCATCGAAGGCTTTCCAGTCGCATCGTGAAGAGGGCAGTTTATGGTCAAGGTCGGTATCGTCGGCGGCACGGGTTACACCGGGGTCGAACTGCTGCGTCTGCTGGCGCAGCATCCGCAGGCGCAGGTAGAGGTCATCACCTCTCGATCCGAGGCTGGCCTGCCCGTTGCCGACCTGTATCCCAACCTGCGAGGCCACTACGACGGCCTGGCGTTCAGCGTCCCCGACATCAACACGTTGGGTGCCTGCGACGTGGTGTTCTTCGCCACGCCTCATGGCGTCGCCCATGCCCTGGCCGGTGAGCTGCTTGCGGCGGGAACCAGAATCATCGACCTGTCCGCCGACTTCCGTCTGCAGGATGCCGATGAATGGGCCAAATGGTACGGCCAGCCTCATGGTGCTCCCGAGCTGCTGGCCGACGCCGTCTACGGCTTGCCCGAGGTCAACCGCGAGCAGATCCGCCAGGCGCGTCTGATTGCCGTGCCGGGCTGCTATCCCACCGCCACCCAACTGGGCTTCCTGCCGCTGCTCGAAGCCGGTCTGGCCGACAACACGCGCCTGATCGCCGACTGCAAGTCGGGTGTCAGCGGCGCGGGTCGTGGTGCCAGCGTGGGCTCCTTGTTCAGCGAAGCGGGTGAAAGCATGAAGGCCTACGCGGTCAAGGGGCATCGCCACCTGCCTGAAATTACCCAAGGCCTGCGTCGCGCGGCGGGTGGCGAAGTGGGCTTGACCTTCGTTCCCCACCTCACGCCCATGATCCGTGGCATTCACTCCACGCTGTACGCCACCGTGGTCGACAGGTCGGTCGATCTGCAGGCGTTGTACGAAGCGCGTTATGCCGATGAGCCGTTCGTCGATGTCATGCCGGCCGGCAGCCACCCCGAAACCCGCAGCGTACGTGGCGCCAATGTCTGCCGGATCGCCGTGCATCGTCCTCAGGACGGTGATCTGGTCGTCGTGCTTTCGGTCATCGATAACCTCGTCAAAGGTGCGTCGGGCCAGGCCGTACAGAACATGAACATCCTGTTCGGCCTGGACGAGCGCTTCGGTCTGTCTCACGCTGGCATGCTGCCCTGACACGCGGCGCAGCGCTTTCCAGAGGCCCGCGTGCGGGCCTCTTTGCGTTTGCCACTGGCTAATTCTTGACCATTTTCGTAGGAGAAGCGGATAATGCCGCCATTGAGCATTATGACGGCGTACGCCGGGAGAACTTCTACATGAGCGTCGAATCCTTTACCCCCATGGCTTTGCAATTCACCCAAGGGGCCGCCATCAAGGTCAAGAACCTGGTCGATGAAGAGGGTAATGATCGCCTCAAGCTGCGCGTCTTCGTCACTGGCGGCGGCTGCTCGGGCTTCCAGTATGGCTTTACCTTCGATGAAGACGTCGCCGAAGACGACACCATCGTCGAGCGCGAAGGCGTCAGCCTGGTGGTCGATCCCATGAGCTTCCAGTACCTGGCCGGCGCGCAGGTGGACTATCAGGAAGGGCTGGAAGGTTCGCGGTTCGTCATCAACAACCCGAACGCCAGCACCACGTGCGGTTGCGGTCAGTCCTTCTCGATCTGATCCAGCGCCAACGCAAAAACGCCGTGCATCTGCACGGCGTTTTCGTTTCAGGCTTCAGGCGTCAAGCCGGGTATATAGCGCCCAGCACTCGCAGACCCCGTGCGCCAGTCACACTCGGCCGATTGGCAGCGATGCCTTGCAGGCAGCAATCTGCCAGCCAGGCGAACGCCATCGCCTCGACCCAGTCCGGGTCGACACCGGCTATCGCCGTGCTGGCTACCTGAGTGTCCGGCAACAAGGCCTGCAGGCGCGCCATCAACGTCTGGTTGTGCGCGCCGCCGCCGCAGACGAGCAGCGCATGGGTGGTCGGCTGGGCAACACGCAGCGACTGCACGATGCCCTGCGCGGTCAGCTCGAGAAGCGTCGCCTGAACGTCGGCGTCTGCAAGCGCGGGCAGCGTCTCCAGGTGTCGCTGCAGCCACCCCAGATTGAACACCTCGCGGCCCGTGCTCTTCGGACCGCTGCCAGCGAAGAACGGGTCACCCAGCAACGCGCCGAGCAAGTGCGGCTGTCGCGTACCGGTTGCCGCCCAGGCACCACCCTGGTCATAGTCCAGGCCGCGCTTGAGGTGAATCCAGGCATCCATCAGCACGTTGCCAGGTCCGCAATCGAAACCACTGACCGGCGTATTCCCGCCAATCAGGCTGAGGTTGCTGAAACCACCCACGTTGAGCACAGCGCGCGCCTCGCCTTCGGCCCCGAACAGGGCTTCGTGGAAGGCCGGCACCAGCGGAGCGCCTTGACCACCGGCTGCGACATCGCGGCGGCGAAAATCGCCCACCACGGTGATCTGCGTCAGTTCGGCCAGCAGGGCAGGGTTGCCAATCTGCACGGTAAAGCCACGGGCAGGCTCGTGGCGAACGGTCTGTCCGTGGCTGCCGATGGCCCGGATGTCCCCGGGGGCAAGATGCTGTGCGGTCAGCAAGGCCGATATGCCATCAGCCGCCAACGCTACCCACTGGTTTTCCGCCAGAGCGGCCCGGGCAATCTCATCCGGCCCGCTGGCGCACAGTTCCAGCAGTTGCTGGCGCAGTGCTTCGGGCATGGGCACATAGTGCGTCGCAACCAGCCGAGTGGAGTGGTCCTGCTCGATCAGGGCAATGTCCAGCCCGTCCAGGCTGGTGCCGGACATCACCCCCAGGTAGTAAGTCATGACTCAGCGCTTGCTCGCCAACAGCGTCGTCCGCTCGGCGTCCATCTTCGCCATCAACGGCTGGCTCAGCTGGTTGAAACGCTGTTTTTCGGCCTTGGCAATCGGGTCGGCCATCGGCAGCTTCTGGCCCAGCGGGTCAACGTGCACACCATTGACCTGGAACTCGTAGTGCAGGTGCGGCCCCGTGGACAAACCGGTGGTGCCGATGTAGCCGATCACCTGGCCCTGCTTGACGCTGCCGCCGGTCTTGATGCCCTTGGCAAAGCCCTGCATGTGCCCGTACAGCGTGGTGTAGCTGTTGCCGTGCTGGATAATCACGGTATTGCCGTAGCCACCGCGACGACCGGCCAGTGTCACCTTGCCGTCGCCGGCAGCCTTGATCGGCGTGCCCCGCGGCGCTGCGTAGTCGACGCCCTTGTGTGAGCGGATCTTGTTCAGGATCGGATGCTTGCGGCCCATCGAGAAGCGCGAGCTGATGCGGGCAAAGTCCACCGGTGTACGGATGAACGCCTTGCGCATGCTGTTGCCATCGGCGGTGTAGTAGTTGCTGTTGCCTTGCTTGTTGGTGTACCGGACTGCGGTATAGGTCTTGCCGCGGTTGGTAAAGCGCGCGGCCAGGATGCCGCCAGTGCCGATCACCTTGCCGTTGAGCACCCGCTGCTCGTAGACGATATCGAACTCATCGCCCTGGCGAATATCCTGGGCGAAGTCAACGTCGTAGCCGAAGATGCTGGCCATGTCCATGGTCTGGCTGTGGGACAGACCCGCACGCGCCGCAGATTGCGACAGGGAGTTCTTGATGACCCCATGCGCATAGGCTTCACGCGTCACCGGCTTGCTGGTTTCACGCTCGAATGCGAAACCATTGCCGGCCTTGGTCAAGCGGATGGTGTCCAGCTCGCTGACTTTGCTGTGCAGGCCCAGCAGATCGCCTCCCGGCGACAGCTCGAACTCCAGCAGTTGCCCACGCTTGAGCTGGGTGAACTGCTTGGCCTTCTTGTCACTTCCTACCACTTGGGCGGCGGTGGAAGCTGGCAGGCCAACTTTTTCGAACAGCGTGGAGAGCGTGTCGCCTTTGGCCACAACGACTTGACGGTGCGAACGCTCTTTCTTGACCGCCGCGACGTCCTTGGCGACAGTCGCTTCCTTGGTCGCAGCTACCTCAGGAGTAGCCGGCGCAGCTGGCTGTGCAGCCTGCTCGGTGTCTGTCGAATCGCTGGTCTCGATCTGTGCGAATGGCGCGGGAGCCGCCTGCTCGGCGATCGGGGCTACCGGGGTGTCCTGTTGGGCGTCCCTGAGTTGTTCTGCAGGAGCCGGCATTTCCAGGCTCATGGTGGTGCGTTTTGCTTCTACATCGCTGGAAGGGAACACCAGCAATGCAAGGCTGAGGAGGGCGGCTATGCCGCTGGCAGCCACAAGGTGGCTCTTCGGATAAAGCGGTGGCGCTTTAGGCGGTTGCTTGGTCATAGGTGATTTTTTGACTTTTGAAGATGGAAAGATGAGATGAATGACATGATGAAGATGAAATAACTGTATAAAATATAACCAAAAGCCCTCTAAAGCAAGCTCGCAGACGTTTGCTTGGCGCCAATGAGTCACATCTGTGCTCGCGCCTTGTATTTGACCCGTGATCTTGTATCGTTGAGCCCTTTGAATCCGAGCGTTGTAGGACCCTATATGAAGTCTGTTGAAGAGCAGCTGGCGCTGATCAAGCGCGGCACGGAAGAGGTGCTGGTCGAATCCGAACTGGTCGAGAAGCTCAAGCGTGGTCAGCCGCTGCGTATCAAGGCAGGCTTCGATCCCACCGCTCCGGATCTGCACCTGGGTCACACCGTGCTGATCAACAAGCTTCGGCAGTTCCAGAAGCTGGGTCATCAGGTCATCTTCCTTATAGGTGACTTTACCGGCTCCATCGGTGATCCCAGCGGCAAGAGCGCCACGCGCCCGCCCCTGACTCGTGAGCAGGTGCTCGAGAATGCCGAGACCTACAAGGCGCAGGTGTTCAAGATCCTTGACCCGGCCAAAACCGAGGTTGCGTTCAATTCGACCTGGATGGATGTCCTCAGTCCGGCGGACTTCATTCGCCTGGCGTCGCAGTACACCGTTGCACGCATGCTCGAGCGTGACGATTTCGACAAGCGCTACACCAGCAACCAGCCGATCGCGATCCACGAGTTCCTCTATCCGCTGGTCCAGGGTTATGACTCCGTTGCCCTGAGGGCAGACGTTGAGCTCGGCGGCACCGATCAGAAGTTCAACTTGTTGATGGGGCGTGAGCTGCAGCGGGCCTATGGTCAGGATGCTCAATGCATCGTCACCCTGCCGTTGCTGGAAGGCCTGGACGGCGTCAAGAAGATGTCCAAGTCGCTGGGCAACTACGTGGGTATCCAGGAAGCGCCTGGCATCATGTACAGCAAGCTGGTCTCTATTCCCGATGCACTGATGTGGCGATATTTCGAGCTGCTCAGCTTCCGCAGCATGGATGAGATCGAAGCGTTCAAGGCTGACGTAGAGGCCGGCGCCAATCCCCGCGACATCAAGATCAAGCTCGCCGAAGAGATCGTCGCGCGTTTCCACGGCGAGGAAGCCGCCCGAAGCGCACACAAGGCTGCGGGCAATCGCATGAAGGAAGGCGAACTGCCGGAGGATCTGCCGGAGATGGACATCGCGGGCGCGGAAGACATGCCCATTGCCGCCATCCTTAATAAAGCAGGGATGGTCAAGAACGCCGCAGGCGCTCGCGATCTGCTCAATGCCGGAAGTGTGCGTGTCGATGGAGACGTGGTAGACCGGGCATTCGTCTTCACAGTGGGTGCGACCCATGTAGTGCAGGCCGGCAAGAAAGCTTTTGCTCGCATTACGCTGAAAAACGAATAATTCAAAACAAGGGCTTGACGGCAAACCTCAGGTGTCTATAATTCGCCCCACTTCCGGCGCAGCCGAAACGATAAACTCCTTGTTAATCAATAAGTTGAGCGTTTCAGATAGTCTGGAAGGGTTTTGATCGTCAAGGTCGGAAGCGGTGAAAAAGGCAGTTGACAGCGGTTTGAAACGCTGTAGAATTCGCCTCCCGCTGACGAGTGATCGAAGCGAGTCAAGTGTTTGAAGTTGTTCAGGTTTCTGGCCAAATACTT
>UVIF01000017.1 GCA_900596015.1 Pseudomonas viridiflava
TGCCATTCGCGGGCAGAGCCCGCTCCCACAAGGGCGGCCGGGTGTGCCAGTTGTTCCTGGGGTAGTGATGCGGTGCACCGGCTTGAGTCCGCGGTGTGCCATTCGCGGGCAGAGCCCGCTCCCACAACGGCGGCCGGGTGTGCCAGTTGTTCCTGGGGTAGTGATGCGGTGCACCGGCTTGAGTCCGCGGTGTGCCATTCGCGGGCAGAGCCCGCTCCCACAA
>UVIF01000018.1 GCA_900596015.1 Pseudomonas viridiflava
CACCATGATCGTGCCCACGCTCTGAGGAACGCCCAGCGTCAAGCTACTACTGCGCTGGCTGGGTCTCGACCGGCGCGGGGGTGGTCATTTCGACCGGCTGAGCCTCGGGTGGCGTGACGGTCTCGGCCTTGAACGAAGCAGGCTCGTCCGGTGCAGGCACAGGCTCGCTGGCATCGGGTGCTGCGGACTCGGCCTTGGGCTCGGTAACCGGTTCAGCCTTGGGCGCAGCCTCAACCGCTTTAGGTGCCAGTTGCGCAGGCTCTGCGGCCTTGGGCGCGGCTGCGGCAGGCACTGAGTCAGGCACACCC
>UVIF01000024.1 GCA_900596015.1 Pseudomonas viridiflava
CGCCATGAGAGATCACTGCGGGTACCAGAGGGGCGTAGATATTGGGGTCAGGGGCGACCCCGCCATGTCGAGCGTTGTGGCTGACATGGTCGTTGGCGTGGAGGGCTTTGCGGATGGCGCGTAGTAATGAACGGGGTGGATTTTTCACGATGGATCACCTCAAGTGATGTTGAGATCACTCATGACACAGGGCTCTGAGGACCCTCGCAGGCAGTTGCCTGCGAGGGGTAACGCCGCTACAAGTCCAGCGCGTAGCAACGCACAAACACCGAAGCAGAGGGACCACCCGTGCCGTAGGCATTTTCAACGGAGTACACCGCCGTTACCGACCCCTGCCCAACAGGCTCATTCACCCACTTCCCGGAGAAGTACGAGGCCGGGATCAGGAAGTCGTGATACTTGACGGGACCGCCTGACACTGGCAGGTCGTCGCGCGTCAATGTGTAGTTCAGCGCGAGCGTGGTGTTGGGTGTTTCGGTGCCTGCACCGGTAAGGCCGTAGTATCCTTGAAGCGTAAGGCTGATCTCGTCGTCCTCGGCCACGTTGCCGTAATCCAGCAGCACACGGAATGGCGTACCGTCCTGCAGCTGCGCTTTGTTCAAGGAGTTTCGTGAAGGGTTGCGCTCGGTGAACTCTCCAGCAGGTAATCCGCCGGGTCCGCCAGGCAGCAAATCCAGAGAAATAACTTGTACGTCCTGGGCGAACGATAGAGCCTCGTTGGTCACCGATGGCGTGCCTGATGTTGCACGCGACACGGTGTAGTGGACCGCTTTGAGACCAGGCCCCTCGGTCGTCATTTCGGCCGATGTTGCAGTGATTTCCAGCGGTAGTCTGGCGGCGATGTCGCCGGCCAGTATGGTTTTCCTGTTAGCCAGCGCAGTGCCGGCCCAATAGACGGTGATGACATCGTTAACCAGCAGGTAGTCGTTATCGACCGCAGGTGAGCCAGCGCTGTCGGCATAGTAGGGAACCATGACCTTGGCGTCCTCCTGCAAGTCAGCGTTGTCGATGATATTGACAGCACCACTGTCCGCCACAACCGTCACTAGCCTCAACAGCTCATTTTCCGGAGTACCGGGGACGGGGTCTGGGCCGGCGGGTATGGTGATATCCACCAGCACGGGGTTGTCTCCTGAAGTGGCCATTTTTGCAGGGCCACGGTAGATTTCGTAGTACCCCTGCGCGGTGTACCGCTGTGGTACCCCTGTACCCCCACCGTTGGCAACGAAGTCATACGGCAGATCGAACTCGAGCACGAAGGGTTGGCCGAGGTCCGCTGTATTGATGCGCAGCCTTGGGGTGCTGGAGGTGCCGAGGTAGAAAACCACTTCGTCGCCATCGGCGGCCTTGGGGATTTCCGGAATTTTCACGTGGACCGGCGTGCGCGCATCGGCTTCGCTGATCAGAAGGTCGTCGCTGAACAGCTCGATGTCTGGTAGACCCAGATCACCGTCCACCGGCGCATCGCTCACCAAAATGCCTACCGCAACTTCGTCTGCGCGTCCGCTACTGAGGTTACCCGCCAGATCGGTGAGCGTGTAACCGAAGTAGCGCACGCCATCGCGCATGTCTTGCAGAGCAGCCAAGGGGATTTCAAGCTCCAGATCCTCGCCTGCGCCGCCTGGCGGCACCTCCTTCTGCGCCGACACGATGACCAGCTCAGACCCCCCCGGTACGGCTCTGTAATGAGGCTTGACAACATCGCGATCTTCCATGCCGTAGTAGTCTGGCAGCAGAACCTTGAGCACCAGGCCGCCGGAAGTGCCCTCAACCAGTTTGTCCAGGGTCACACCTTCTCGAATCACATCCTGCGCGAAGATCAGCTGTGGCATCAGTTGTCCACCGGGCGCTTCACGGTCGATGCGCAAAGGGATCGGTGGATAGCCCTTAACCACGTTGCCACCGCCATCCTCCAGTTCGTAGGTAACCTGGTGTACGCCGTGAGCCAGGTCTGCGGGGAATTCGCGAATGTAGCCGACACCTACCTCTACAGGGTCCACATCAGGGACGTCGATAGGCACGTTATCAAGTATCAAGCGCACCAGGTCGCCATCACCGAAGCTCGGGTGATTCGGAATAGAGATCTTGAATGGACTGTTATTCTTGCTTGCAGGAATCAAGTTCTGCGGGTGCCCGGGAATGGCGTCAGGTACCGACGCCGATGGACCATCGTCCACCAGTATGCCCACACCTGCTCGCAGGCTGGCCGAGCGCTTGCTGGGCGACGCCGGGTCTACTCGGCCGTTCTTGTGAATCTTGTACACCGTGACGGCTGCATCTGCCGGACGCGCGTTTGGCGCCTGAAAAATCGCGTTGGACGTTGCCATTTTTTCAATCTCCAGTACTGAACTGATGTAGACCGAGGCGGGCCGCGTGAATAAGTTTTTTCAGACTATCTACGCGTGATTAATTATTGACACGCTGCAAGTCTCGGTGCGGCTTCATACGATGCTTAATTGGTTTGTTACGATATTTAAGCTAGCACCGATTGCCGTCATATCAATGTTTAAATCCAGTTGATTCTGAAAATTATTATTCAACTAGATGAAGCCTGAATTGCAACTACACTGCCACTTCGGGTGTGCGCTCCCAAGTGTTTTTTGAATAAATAAATTCAAAGGTGGTGGTGATGAAAACTATTATTCACGGTGGCATCAAGTGGCGCCCGTTGCTGGGTGTTGCAGTGGCGTTAAGTGTATCCAGCGAGGTAATGGCGGCCGTGGTGGACGGCCCCTTTTCCATCGGCAGGGTCGATTCAAACTCACCGGTCGAGGAATGGTCGGTACTGCGAGGAGGTTCGCTGTTCGTCACCCCCGGTGGCCAGACGCTGGACATCGGCCTGCGGCTGGGCAGTACGGCTGGGCTGGACGGCGCCACGGTCACCGCGCGCGCACGTTTCGAAGCCTTGCGCCTGGACGCTTCCACGGCCACGGTGGCCAATAGCGTACTCAGTGCCCCTTCAGCCATCGGTATCACGATGGTGGCCGGTACGCCCGCCGTCCTGACGCTGACCAACAGTACGGTCACCGGCTTCGGGCGGGGTATCCAGGCCAGCACGGAGGCCGTGGCGAATATCAGCGGTTCGCAGATATTCGGCACCGACGATGGCCGCACGCAGCCTTATTTGGGAGGAGTGGGGCTGTCGGTGCTGTCATCGGACATGAGCCTGGTGCAGAGCAGCGCCACGGGCGCCAACCACGGCGCCACCTTGATCGCCAACGGTGGCGGCAGTGGCACACCGCGTGCAGCCACCAACCTGGCCCTCGATGGGTCCAGCCTGCAAGGCACGCGGGGCAGCGCGGTGTTGGTCGGGGCCACCTTGTATCCACTGGCAACGACCGCAAGCCTGAGCCTGGCCAATGGTTCCAGCCTGGTCGGGGGCAATGGCATAGCGGTGGAAGTAACGCAGGCTTCGTCCCTGGATCTGCAAGTGGATGCAAGTGCCTTGAGCGGCAGCTTGAGCGTGGCGGATGCCTCGCAGGTGACGGCCGATCTGGGCCAGGGCAGCAGCCTGACCGGCGACATGCTGCTGGGTGGTGCCAGCACGCTGACCCTGTCAAGCCGCGAAGCCAGTACGTTAACCGGCGATGCCTTGCTCACTGGCGGTTCGCGCCTCGACCTGAGCCTGGAACAGAGCCGTTGGGTCGGCGACACGAACGTCAGTGAAGCCTCGCAGGCCCAGCTCAATCTGGGCAACAGCAGCTTGAGCGGTAACGTCACGGTCGCCGATACCTCCACGGCGAACATGGCGCTGGACGCGAGCACCTGGGAAGGCAACGGCCAGGGTCTACTGAACTTGGGCCTGAACCGCGCTTCGACATTCAATGGCCAGTTGAGCCAGGCAGGCGATGTCAATCTGGCTGACGGTTCGCTGTGGAACATGACAGGCGACTCGCAGATTGCCAGCCTGGCCATGAACGGCGGCAGGGTGGCGCTCGGTGGCCGCAGTGGCGCCTATCGAACCCTGCAGACAGGCAGTTTGAGCGGCAGTGGCCTCTTCGACCTGAACACCGATCTGGGCACCGTACAGGGGGATCGCTTGGTGGTGACTGGTGAGGCCGCCGGCAGCCATGAACTGGCCATCCACAACAGCAGCAGTGGGGTCGACCCGACGCCAGGTACGACCCTGACCGTGGTGCAGACCGGCGGTGGCCCGGGCACCTTCGCTGTGCTGGGCGGCCAGGTCGATGCGGGCACGTACGTCTACGACCTGCAGAAGCGAGGGCCGGATTGGTTGCTGGTTCAGCGGGGGGTTGTCGATCCCGTTGATCCAGGAGGTCCGGTAGATCCGGTAGACCCTGTTATCCCGGTAGACCCAGTGGATCCGGTCATCCCCGTCGATCCGGTAGATCCCGAGGCTCCCGTCGATCCCGTCGACCCCGGCAATCCTGGAGACGGCGGCGGTCCGGTGGTCACCCCCGGAGCGCGCTCGGTGATCGGCCTGTTCAGCGCCGCACCCACGGTGTGGTACGGCGAGCTCTCTACCCTGCGCAGCCGCATGGGTGAACTGCGCCTGGGCCGCGGCATCAGTGGCGCCTGGGTGCGCACCTATGGCGGGCGTTACGACCTGTCGGCCGGGGGTGGTGTGGCCTATCGGCAGCGCCAGCAGGGGCTGACCTTTGGGGTCGATGCGCCGCTGCCGGCCAGTAACGGCCAATGGCTGGTGGGGGTGATGGGCGGCTACAGTCGCTCCGACCTGGACCTTGGGACAGGTACTTCCGGTGAGGTCGACAGCTACTATATGGGGCTGTACAGCACCTGGCTGTCCGATGGCGGCTACTACGTAGACGGTGTGGTCAAGCTCAACCGCTTCCAGAACGACTCCGACGTGCGCGTCAGCGATGGCAGTCGCACCGGTGGCAAGTACGACAACCACGGTGTGGGCGCGTCGCTGGAAGTAGGCAAGCACATAAGGCTCGCCGACAACTGGTACCTGGAACCCTTCGCGCAGATGTCGGCACTGTGGGTGCAAGGTGAGCACTACGATCTGGACAATGGCATGCAGGCACGCAGCAACGGCGCCGATTCGTGGCTGGGCAAGGTAGGTACGCATGTCGGGCGTAACTTCCCGTTGGCCAATGGCGGCTTGGTGCAGCCTTACATCAAGGTGGCGGCGGCCCATGAATTTGCCGATGCCAACCGTGTCAAGGTCAACGCCAACCGCTTCACCAACGACCTCTCGGGCACCCGCGGCGAGCTGGGTGCCGGTGTGATCGCGCAGATCTCCGATCGCCTGCAGTTGCATGCCGATGTCGACTACAGCAATGGCGAGAATATCGAACAGCCTTGGGGAGGAAGCCTCGGCCTGCGCTATGCATGGTAGGAATCGTTTGTAGGGTGCGTTGAGCCCAGACGTGAATCGGACGCGTCCTACAGATATTAAAACTTCATGGACCTAAGCTTGCGGCCCGCAATTGCCCTTCGGCAAATCCTACGGTTGCATCGCAAGGTTCTCAATCATGAGCAGGTTTGTTTCACGTTTCATCGTGCCCGGCGGCCTGGCTGCCGGGCTTTTCATTCTCGACAGCGCCGAAGTGGCGGCAGCACGTGATCTGGTCGGCCCAGAGGACGCCCTGGTGATCTCCCCCGGCGCCGCAGTCACCGACTGGCGGCTGCGCGACGGGGCTTCTCTTTACGTCAAAGGCGCGCAAACCCTTGGCATCGAGGTCACCCACGGTTCCTCGTTGCGCACGGAAAACGCGCAGATCAATGGGGGCGCGACAGTTGGGGTCAGGGTCAGCCAAAGCACCGCCAGCATCACCGGTAGCACTGTAGTCAGCACCGGCAACTACGCGCTGATCGCCAGCAACGGCCGCGAGACCAGTGGCGCCCAGGTCAGTGTGATCGACAGCGTGCTGTTGGGCAGCGGTAGCGGCGTCTCGGCCAACTACAACAACGCTATCACGCTGGCCAATACCCAAGTGCTGGGCCGTACGGCGAACGACAGTTTGCTCAGAGGTGGCAACGGGATATTGATGCTTAGTGGTGACATCAATGTCACTCAGGGCAGCGACGTGGTCGGCGAGCAGCACGGTGCGGTGTTGACTATGGACACCTTCGTGCCCGTACCGCGGGCCAGCAACCTGGTGGTAGACAACGCCCGCATCGAAGGTCAGGGCGGCGCGGCAATCGCTGTGCAGACACGTAACGCTTCACCGGTCGACGCCTCGATCATCGTACGCAACGGGGCTACCCTGGTCGGCGGCGACGGTGTGATTCTGCAAGCCGGTGCCAATACCACGGTGGATTTCACGGCTGCCAATACGGATTTGACCGGTGACATTCAGGTCGATGCGGATTCGACCACAGCCATCACTCTGCAAGACAACGCTCGCCTGACCGGCACCATGACCGGTGTGTCCAGCCTGGCCGTCGACAGCGGCGCATTGTGGCGCATGACCCAGAGCGCCCGCGTAGGTGACGTCAGCATGAATGGCGGGCGCATCGATTTGGGTGGCACGTCGGGCGCTTTCCGTGAATTGACGCTGGACAGCCTCGCCGGCAACGGCACCTTCGGCCTGGGCACTGACCTGGCCGCAGGCCAAGGCGACATGCTGGTGATCACCGGCCAGGCCACCGGCAGCCACTTGCTGGCCATTCACAACATCGGTACCGACGTGGCCGAAGGGCAAGACCCACTGACCGTGGTGCAGACCGCAGGCGGTGACGCCCGTTTCGCCGCGCTGGGCGGCCAGATAGACCTGGGCACCTTCGTTTACGATCTGAAGCAGACAGGCGATGACTGGCAGCTGGTGCAGCGCCCCGGCAACGTGGTGACCCCAGGTACCGCGTCGGTGCTTGGCTTGTTCAGCGCCGCGCCCAGCGTGTGGTACGGCGAGCTGAGCACCCTGCGCAGCCGCATGGGCGAGCTGCGCATGGGCAAGGCCGAGGGCGGCCTTTGGACGCGGGCCTACGGCAATAAACACAACCTGTCGGCGGGCGGCGGCGTGGCGTACCGACAGCAGCAGAACGGGTTCAGCCTGGGCGCGGACGCCCCGTTGGTGGTGGACAACGGCACCGCCTTGGTCGGTGCCTTGGTCGGCTACAGCAAATCCGACCTGGACCTCAAGGGCGGCACCTCGGGCGAAGTGGACAGCTTCTACCTGGGTGTCTACGGCACATGGCTGGGCGATGACGGCTATTACGTCGATGCATTGGCCAAGCTCAACCGCTTCCAGAACAGCTCCGAGGTGCGCATGAGCGATGGCACCCGCAGCCGAGGCAACTACAGCCACCATGGCATCGGTGCCTCGCTGGAGGCAGGCCGACGGATTGCTGTGACTGAAACCGTTGCTGTCACGCCCTTCGCCCAGGTGTCGGCTTTGAAGGTGCAAGGGCAAGGCTACACGCTGAACAACGGCATGCAAGCCGACAGCAACCATGCCGACTCGCTGCTGGCCAAAGCCGGTGCCAAGCTCAGCCAAACGCTTGAGCTGGATGCCGGCGGCACCTTCGAGTACTACGCCAAGGCCGCTTTGGCCCACGAGTTCGCCAGCGACAACCAGGTCAAGGTCAATGGCAATCGCTTCACCAACGACCTGTCCGGCAGCCGCGGGGAAGTCGGCGTGGGCGTTGCTGCGCAGATGTCCGACCGCTTGCAGTTGCACACCGAGTTCGACTACGCCAAGGGTCGCAACCTGGAGCAACCCTGGGGGGTGAACGTCGGCCTGCGCTACAGCTTCTGATTCCGCAAAGGCGGGCAACAGTGATGAATGCTGCTGTTGCCTTAGCCATGGCACAACCCCCCTGCACCGTTTCTGCGTAGGCATAGGTACCTGCTAGGGCCGTATTTGAACGACCCAACTAACACATGCCAGATTTCGAGTTGTAGTTTCAACGCAATGTTGAATATTATTTTTTAAAGCTGCACATCAAGTACAAAAATATACTAACTTGCTGTCTTCTCCGCATTCAGCGGTTGTGCGAATAAAACGTATGTCGCACATAGACTTGGGCGCGAAAACTTACTAAGTTTGTCACTCGCCTGGTTATTTGCACTTTCCAGCTGTCAAGCCTAACTTGTTCTCTCAGGTGACTGCTGCTTGATTGCTCACCTCTCTACTCTTCGATACTCCCTCAACTTCCCCGAGGTGATCCATCGTGAAAAATCCACCGCGTTCGTTATTGCGCGCCATCCGCAAAGCCCTCCACGCCAACGACCATGTCAGCCACAACGCTCGACATGGCGGGGTCGCCCCTGACCCCAATATCTACGCCCCTCTGGTACCCGCAGTGATCTCTCATGGCGGCATCAACAAGAGCGACTACGACGACGGTCTGATCGCAGTGCTGGTTGAACCCTATCTGGGTATGGCTGTGAATGACGTCATCAGCCTCTACTGGGATGACGACTACGTCGACTACACCACGGTGACCGACGCCAACGCCACTCAGGCCTTGATTGCCGATGCCTACTACATTCCCCCGGATGCACTCGAGGCCTCGCTGCACTACCACGTCAATGACTCGGTGGGTAACGAGCGGGCATCCCAGTCGCTGGTGGTGCCGATCAAGCTGACGGTGCCCGGCGATCCGCCCGAGCCGCCGGACCCGAGTGACCCTTCGTTGAACCCCAACCTGGAGCTGCCCTATGGCGTGCCGGACCTCATCTCAGACGCCAGCCTGGTGGGCGATCTGGCGGTGACGATCCAGCAATACACCCACCAGAGCGAGGGCGATATCATCACCCTGTTGTGGGCCGGCACTGCCATTCACTATGGCCCGCTGGTCACCGCCGACCTCAACCGCAGCATCACCGTCACCGTGCCCAACAGCATCATTGCCGCACGCCCCGGCACCGACCTGATCGTGCGCTACAGCATCCGCGACAAGGTGCAGAACTATTCACGCTACAGCCCCAGTGTGCTGACCACCGTGTATGCGCGTGGCTCGTTGCCCGAGCCGACCGTGGACGGCACCCAAAGCGGCGACCTGCACATCGACGACATCACCGACGGGCAGGTCGAGGTACGGGTCAACCGTTACTCGGACATTGCCGTCACCGACAACGTCGTCGTGCACTGGACCGGGCGCCCTGTTCAGGGCCCCTTCCAGGACTACAGCACTCCAGCGCAGCAACTGGGCACCGATCGCTTCCTCAACTTCCAGGTGCCCAAGGACGTCGCCTAAGTGCTGATCGACAGCCAGGCGTACGTGTACTACACCGCCATTCCGGCCGCCGGTGGCGCAGCGAAGATTTCCAGTGGCTCCACGTTCGGCGTGGTGGGTACCCGCAACGAACTCAAGGCGCCCGAAGTGCCGCGTGCCTCCGGCGGTACGCTGGCGCCGGAGTCCATCGGCGAAAGCACCGTCGAGGTCATCATACCGGCCAACCCGCTGCTGGCCAGCGGCAGCACCGTGACCCTGATCTGGAGTGGCATCGGCCCCTCCGGAGCGGTGTACTACGAGCAGCCGCGCCCGGTCGACAGCGGCAACGCCGGTGGGCCGCTGAGCCTTCTGGTGGCCAAGGACCAGGCGCTGCAACTCATCGGCGGCACGCTGGACGTGTCCTACACCGTCAAGCAGGCCGACGGCACGGTATACCGTTCCCCCGCCCTGGCCTTGACCGTGGTCGGCGCAGGCGCCTTGCTGCCCGAGCCCACTTTCAGCCCGGCGTTGAAACCTGGCGACATCCTCGACCCCGCCGACCTGACGGCAGGTGGCATCACCGTCAAGGTCGCCGTAGGTTCGCCGTTGTACGTCGGCGGCACGGCGCGGCTGCACTGGGAGGGATCGAGCGCCAGCATCGCCCCGCCACTGCAGTTGCCAATTGCTGCGGTAGGCGAATTGAGCTTCTGGGTGGACAAGACCCGCTACGTGGATTCCAACCTCAATGGCTCGGTCAACGTATGGTACGAATTGATACCCAGTGCAGGGGCCACAGGCATTTCCGACAGCGTGCTGATCTCGGTGCAGGATGCGGCGAGCCAGACCTGGCCAGCGCCCGAGGTGCATGACGCTTCCGGCGGCCCCGTCACTGTCTGGAATCCGGTCGCAGGGGGTCAGGCCAATATCGCCAAGTTCGTGCTGCGCGACAGTCGGTTGCAGGTCGGCGACACCGTGGCTCCCGTCTGGCGTCTGCCGGGGGATGTGGATCAACCGCTTGCTTGGATCCCGGTCACTGCTGCAGGTGAAGCGCAGGCGGCTGTGCCCCCTGCCGTGCTGGCAGCCTCGCTGGGCAAGACGGTAACAGTGTTCTATGCAGTGATGAAGGGCGGTGTAGTCACCCCTGTGTCGGCTGTATTGACCCTGCAGGTCGCAGACTTCGCCGCAGGCAATCTGCCTACGCCTGAGGTGGTAGAGGCCAGCGGTGCACCCGCCGTGCTGGACCTCAACATTGCCACGGGCAACGCCACGGTGACCGTCGCGCCCTGGCCGCTGATCGCAGCGGGGCAAACGTTCTGGTTGTTGGCCAAGGGCATCCGCGACGATGGAAGCACCTGGACCGAGCGTTTGTCGACACCCTATACGGTGCAGCCTGCCGAGGTAACAACGGGCATCCGCCGAGTGCTGGACCGCACTCGACTACTGAGGCTGGAAAATGCTTCGACGCTGCGTCTTGAACTGAAAGTTGATCTGACCGGGGGCGCTGTCGAGGCGTCCGCTACCTTGTTTCCTGTGGGAGAGGTTGTCATGGCTACTGTAAATCTAGATTTGATTGCACCGACGGTGGTGGGCGCGGCCAATGGGTTATTGGAACCGCACACGATTCCGGAGTCAGGGGTGGTGGTGCAAGTGCCGGCCTATGGCGGACGGGCGGTAAATCAGTGGGTGTGTGTGGTATTCAATGGGCAGGGTGGATCCAAGGAAGTTACAGATAGGCTGCAGGTGACGGATGTGAGTAGCGTTATGGCGTTTGCAGTGAGTAAGGCTGAGGTGTTTAAAAATATCAATCAGGCGGTAACCTTTGAGTACAAGGTTGCACTGACGGATGGTGCCATCTATACAACGTCCGATCCGGTCTCCTTGAAAGTTGGCTATGGGGATGATAGGCCGGGTGAGACAGGGTTTGAGCATTTGCCGATTGGGCCTATTTATGCGCCGATGGATTTCGGTATCGTGAGTTTGGAATCCATAAGACCTCAGGCCAGGATTGACGTTTCCGATAGAAATCCATCTCCGCCATATATAACTGGGAAACATATTGTTATAGAAAGGCTCGCTGGTGGATCACAATTGGGTATTGCGATATTCAAACTTAGAAGACCTTGCAAGAAAATTAAAGTTGGGATTGCTTGCTCGAAGCGCATTAGTTTCTCAGTGGTGAGATATAACGGATCGGAATATTGGGATTTTACCCAGTCCATTGAAGCAGGTGCTCGTTGGATTGAGTATGACGTCGGGAGTGCGAACCTCGTCATAACGGGATTTGAAGTAAACGTAGGGGATTCTGTTAAAACTTGCAGCATTGACAATATACTACTGGAATATTGATGCAGGTGGCTGTGCCCTCTATGCACGGTTTAACTTGGCGACTGCAGAACCAGACAGGGTTGTTCGAAAAGTGTTCGGCCCGTTAGGTTTCAATGAAAATGGATTGCGTCTTCAGGAGGACGATTAGGTAGGCTTGCCCGGTCGCTGCCAAATCAGCGGCCGGGTTTAGTCACTCGAGAATATCAAGGCGCACGAGCGCCCTCATGAGCAATGTCGGCTTGTTTTGTGCCTGCTGCAATGCTTCGTGGCGGCTGCTCGTCGCAACGCTCGGATGTCCATAACACCACCGCGACGCTGGTAGCCGTTCTGGCGCCGAGGCTGAAACCCTGACCGCGCAGGCGGTGGTGGCTTCGTTGCTGGTACCGCGGGGTTGATCCAAGCTCCTGTGGCGGACTTGTCTGGAATGTGTCTGGACAGAACCGGCCTCTTCGCGGGCAGAGCCCGCTCCCACAGGGGTTGGTTGTCGAGGATGTATGAGGAGGCAGCTGGCCTCTTCGCGGGCAGAGGGCTCGGCCCCCGCCCCGCTCCCACAAGGGGAGGCAGGGTGTTTGCAGTTTCGGCGTCTTTGGCCCTTTGCTTCAGCGGGTGGACGTCCAGGAATGCAGGTTGCCCACTTCCACCTCCACTTTGCTGGCAAACGGGAAGTAATGCTCGATGCAGCCTTGCAGTCGCTGCTCGTAGGCCTGCGAGCTGATGCCCAGCGATTGCTTGAGGTCGGCGCGCAGCAGCAGGTCGTAGTAGTCGGGGCGGGTTTCGCGCAGCACGTCGTCGAGCACCTGCGGGCCAGTCATTTCGAAGGTGTTTTTCACGTACTGCCAGAAGGTGCGCGTCTCGCTGGCACTGGCGCCCTTTTTCAGGATGGGCCGGGGCGTGGCATAGAAATCCGGCCTAGCCTTGAAACGCGCCTGCATGGAGCGGGTGACGGCCTTGAGCACCGGGTTGTTGGGGTGGCTGGCAAAGACGTGTCCGTTGTAGCCGCTGTAGGGCACGTCGGCCAGTACCATGGCATCGTCGAGAAGTACATCTTCGGAGCCTGCATGCAGTTGCAGGTTGTCATGAACGCCGGTAAAGGTGTTGTCCACGTCCATGTACACGCCGCCGTAGGCGTCGATCAACGGATAGCGCAAGACGTCGCTGGCCGCGGCGTAGTTTTTTGCAAGGCCTGTGCGGCAAGCACGGTACTGCGGGCCGCTGTCGCCTGCCAGCAGCGCCGTGTAGAAATCCTGCTCGGCCAGTGGCTTGATCTCGAAACCGGGCTTGCCCTGGAAATGCTCTTCGAGCGTGTCGAGTAACCCTTGGTTGTCCAGATCGACATGCAGAAGAGTGCGCCAGCCTTTCATCATCGCGGCATTGGCCAGCAGGTTGTCGAGTAGCTCGGGCGCAGGCAATGCCTCGCCCACCCACAGGTAATGCAGCATCTGCGGAATGGCCGGGGCGCTGACCACTGGCGCGGGCAGCGGCGGCAGTACGACGCTCTTGATGGCGCGAGGCGCGGTAGCGTGAACGCTTGCCGCCTGCCATTGCAGGCGGTCACCGCTGCGCCATGCCCCTTCGGATGTCAGCCACAGGTAATCGGTGTTGCCCAGGTGATTGAGGCGCCAGGTCTGCTCCTGCGCGTCGTACATCGCCAACAGCGAGCCGCGCGATGTGAGGCGAACCATGTAGCGATCCAGGATCTTTTCCACGCCGTCCATGGGCACGGCTACCCGGATGGGCGTGGCCAACGGCGGCAGGCCGACGGTGCTGGCCAGTTCGGTGCGCGGTACATCCCAGGTGATGGCGGGCTGCGCATCCAGCGGCGAGCCCAATGAGGTCCGCTGCCCCGATTGCCAGTGACCTTTGGCATCCAGTGTCAGTGGAATGCAGGTATCGGCAGCATAGGGGTTGAGCGGATCGACCACGGCCCATTGCTCGAGGGACGGCACATACCGCACTCGATACAACACGCCCTGGATCTGGGCGTAGACCTGCGACCCGAGACGCACGTACAACCCGCTCAGTACGCCCTGGGTTCGGGCCTGAAAGTCGCGACCGCGAACCACGGCCGGGCGCCAGTTGTGCAGCTCGGCACGATCGGACCAACTTTGGCTCGAGGATGAATCGCTGGAGGTCGAGGCGCTGGAGTCGCTATCGTGACGACCCAGTTCCGGTGGCTCGAAATCGGTGTGACTGTCGCTGCTGGAGGTACTGAAGGTGTCGGCGGCGTCATCGATGGCAAGATCCACTTCGCCCACCCAGGCGGGTTCCACCTCCGTGTGCAGGCTGGCTTCTTCGTAGTTGCCAAAGGATGTGACATCACCGAGCAGGGGCAGTGTGAGGAATACGTTCAAGGCTTGCAGCACCGCGCCGCGGGTGGCCTCGGTGCGCTCGCGCTCGTCGACCGCGTTGATGGCCTTGTCGGTGTACAGGCCCACCGCGCCCAGCCCTGCGGCGATCGACAGCGCGGCGATGGGCCAGCCCATTACGCTGAAGATCCCATACAGCTTGAGCGAGGCTTCCAGATAGCCCAGCCACAACCCTTTGCTCAGTTGGTTGTTGGAAATCAACAGGTAGCGGGCATCGCGCTCCATGTCCGCTTGCAAATGGTCGGTCAGGAAAGTGAAGGCGTGACCATCGAGCACCTGCTCCTGAACATTGAGCCGGGTCTTGCGTTGGCGCCAGGGGGTGCTGGCGATAGTGCGCAGGTGGCCTTGCAGGGTGTTCCACTGGCCGTGCTGGTCAGGCTCGGGCCGCAGGAATTGCATGCCGAAACGGGTGCGGTCGTCGTCGGTCTGCAGATAGCTTTGCACCCAGGTGTACATTTGCTCGGCATCGGTAAAGGCGGCGAAGGCCGGATCCTGCATGGCGCAGTAGATGATTTCGCGCCCCGCCGTGGTACGGAAACGCAGCATGGTGTGACTGACGATGCCCTCGATGTCGAAGCTGAGCAGGGTGGTCGAGGACGCCATCGCTACATCCCCCATGAGCTTTTCCGGTCGGAAGGGGCTGCTCGAGTCGTTGACCACCACGGCATATATCTCCATGAAATCTTCGATGCGCAGCACACCTCTTTGGCAATTGAGCGTGGCATTGCAGAGCATGCTGAGCTTGGAGACCGTGCAATAGAGGCTGTGGTTGTTGAGCCAGAACCCGCGCAGCCGGGAGGCGTAGTACGCAGAGAAATCGATCTGCCAGAAATACGCGAGCACCTGGCGCGGATCCAGGCGGATTTCGTTGTGCTCGTTGAACGCATGTGCCGACTTGCCGATGCGGTAGAAGCCGCCCATCTGCGCCAGCAGGTCGCTGTTGCGTTGCTGGTCGAGATCGAAGCGACGCATGACCAGTTCGACCAGATTCATCAACTGTTTGGGCGGCCCGTAGTGCTCCCAGCCGGTGTAAGTGCGCGAGCTGCTGTTGGCCGAATCGAACCAGTGCCAGTACACCTGATAGGGATCCAGGTTCAGCAGCCCAGCCTGCTCCAGCACCTGCCGGGCGATCTGCAGGGCGGCGCGTTCGATGTCGGGGTATTGCTGCATCAACGTGACGATCTTGCCTTCCCAATAGCGGACGTTGGAAACGATCGGATCGGGCTGGACGGTGTTGTTGTCGGTGATGGTCGTTGGAGGGATGGATTTTGCGTCGCTCATGGTCTTGCCTCGCAGGTTGGGGAGGCCCAGCTTAAGCAGCCGCGCGAGCAAGGCTCGCCTACATGGTTGGCACCTGCGGCGGGCACGAGGGCGAAGCATGAACCGACGCGGCGGGCTGCCGAACGCTACCCGAACAGCGATGCTCGCGCCTGCTCCCGCCCCAGTTCTCCTGTTCGGCAGCGAGCACTGCATTGATCATGGCCTTGGCCGTCACCACGCCTTCGGGATGGCGCTTGTGCAGCTCCACGCCGATGTCGATCGCCAGGCGCTCGGCGGTGGTGCGGCAGTGGCGCAGGGTGCGACGCTGTTGCAGCGGCGTCTGCGCGTCGATGCCGTCGAGCAGCACACCGGGACGAAAGCCCGCCGCCATGCCCAGGTAGCCGTAGTGAACACCTGCCCACAGACCGGCGTGATAGAGATAGCGGCCCTGCTTGTGCCACGTGGAGCTCTGCAGTTGCGCGACCTTAGCGCGGTAATTCCACTCGCGGTTGTTGTCCATCTGCTCGACCCATAGGGCCACGGCCTCGTCCTTGCACGCCTTGGCTACTTGCTGTGGATCGCGTGCCCACCAACGCGCGTGCCAGGGCAGCGCGTTGTAGGTGCGCGTGGCCTGGGTGGCGTCGTAGCGATTGAGCTGCCTGATCCTGGCCACGGTGGCATGACGAACGTTGTGGTTGATCTCGCCGGCCATATAGGTGGTGATCGACAGCAGCTGGTCCGGGTGGCCGCAGTTGTGCGCCGACTGCGCGCGGGGCACGGCGGCAAGCCGCGGCTTGATCTGGCGCAGGGACTCGTACTGGGTGCTGAACGAGGACGGGATCAGCAGCGCATTGCAGCCACAGCTGCTGGTGCTGTCGAGGCTGCCGGCGACACGCCGACCGTTGCTCTTGAGCTGCTCCACGCCGCCAACGATGTGGAATTCGCCGGTGTGCTTTCCGCACGACACGCGATCGCCTTCGCGCGAACGCGGGACGCCGAGCAGGGTAACGCCGTGCTCGCCGTCAAGGACAGTGCCACCGCACGATGTCTTGTCACCCAGACGGATGAAGTATCCCAGCCTCATGTCCCACTCCCCTGCTCTGCTCTGCCGTTGGCCCGCGAGGGGCCGCCAAGCGACAGAAGTCTCCGGGAGTATGGGAAGTACGTCTGTAGGATCGGTCCCACGGAAATGAAGGATATGTCCTGATCTGCCGTCGCCAGGTGGCCGGTAACGTGCCGGCTCTTTCGCAACTGCTAGCGGCTTGGACAGCGCCTCATGCAGCGGTCCTGCTTCAACGCGTAGATTTCCAGGAGTGCAGGTTGCCGACCTTTATCTCGGCCTTGTTGGCGAAGGGAAAGTAGTGCTGCATCCGCGCCAGCAGGCGCAGTTCATACTCCTGGCTGCTGATGCCCATCGACTGACGCAGGTCCGGGCGCAAGGCCAGGTCGTAGTAGTCGGGGCGGGTTTCACGCAGGACGTCGTCGAGCACCTGCGGGCCGGTCATGTCGAAGGTGGTGCGCACATAGCTCCAGAACTCATTGATTTGAGCAGGTGTCTTGGCTTGGTCCAGAAAGGGTCGCGGCTGGGTGTAGAAGTCGGCGCGGGCCTTGTAGCGCTGCGCCATGGATCGCATCACCGCCTTGAGCACCGGGTTATTCGGGTGGCTGCCCAGCACATGGCTGTTGTAGCCACGATATTGCACATCGCTGTGCACCACCGCATCGTCCAGCAGCAGGTCGCTCGAGCCGGCAGGCAGGTCGACATTGTCCAGCACTGCCATGAAGGTGTTGTCCACGTCGGTGTAGATGCCACCATAGGTGTCGAGCAGGGGGTAGCGCAGCAGGTCGCTGGCGGCGGCGTAATTCTTCGCCACGCCTGAACGCAGCGCGTCGTACTGCGCACCGCTAGGGCCTGCATGCAACGCTTGGAAAAAGGCTTCGTCTGCCAGCGGCTTGACTTCGAAGTTGGCCTTGCCGGCAAACTGCCGCGTCAGGCGGTGAAGCAACTGCGGCGTGTCCATGTCGGCGTGGATGATGGTGCGATAGCCTTGCATGCGCACATCGTTGATCAGCAGATTATCGAGCAGCGCCTGGCTGGGCAGCTCGTGGCCGATCCACAGGTAGTGCAACACCTTGGGAATGGCTTTGGCCAGGTTCGAAAGCGCCGGCAGCGGCGGCAGCGTGATCGTCTTGAGCGTCTGCGGCGCAGGGGACGCCTTGCTGCCTTGCAGCCACTGGACACGATCGCCACTGCGCCATTCGCCTTCGGGCGTGCGCCACAGGTAGGCCGTATTGCCCAGGTGGTTGGCGCGCCAGGTGCGTTCTTCGACGTCATACATGGCCAGCAGATGGCCCCGCTCGGGGATACGCACCATGTAGCGGTCCATGATTTTTTCCACGTCGTCCAGCGGCACCTGAATGTTGATGGTGTTGGCGGGGGGCTGTAAGCCTATTGCAGGGTCACTGGTAGCCAGATTCCAAAGCCGGGTGGTTTCGACATCGTCGGTAGCGCTCAACGTGATGCGGCTTGCAGCTCTCCAGATATTGCCGTGCAGGGTGATCGGAATATAGCTGTGCAGGCCGTAGGGGTTGAGGGGGTCGACCACGGCCCATTGCTTGAGGGCATGCACAAAGCGCACGCGATACAAGGTTGAATGCAGGCGTGCATAGGTTTCAAATCCCTGGCGTACATACAAGCCCGCCAAGGGGCCGTATCGGTGCAGTTTGAATCCGGTGTCGCGAATGATCGCCGGACGCCAGGCAGCAAGATCCTTGGCGTTGCGAAGTGCCTGGGCCTGGGGGGCATCATCCTGATCGGAATCACTGCCGAGCTCACCGGAGTCGCTGTCTGTCTCGCTCACTTCGTCCTGGTTCGACGACAAGGTCGAATCATCGATATCATCGCCCGAGTCGAGATCCTCTTCGTCCGGCAGTAACACCTCGCCATCGACGTCCAATGGGGCGCTGGTATCGATGTCGAATTCGTCATACTCGCTCAGCAGGTTGGCATCACTGAGCAACGGCAGGGTCAGAATCAGGTTGAGCGCCTGAATGATGGCACCGCGAACGGCCTCGGTCCGTTCTTTCTCGTCGAGCGCATTGATGGCCTTGTCGGCATACAGACCCACTTCCACCAGGCCGGCAGCAATGGACAGCGCGGCGACCGGCCAGCCGATCAGGCTCAAGCCGCCATAGAGTTTGAGAAAGCTTTCCAGATAGCCGATCCACAGGCCTTTCTCCAGCCGGCTGTTGGACATCAGCAAGTACTTGGCATCCTGCTCCATGTCGGCCTTGAGGCTGTCGACCAGGAAGTTGAACGTGTAGCCATCGAGCTTTGTGTTCAGCACGTTCAGACGCGACTCGCGTGCGGCCCATGGGGTTTTGGCTATGTGGCTCAGATGCCATTGCAGCGTGGCCCATTCGGCCTTGTTGTTGTGCTCCGCCCTCACGAACTGCACACCGAACCGCTGACGGCTGTCTGCCGTTGCCAGGTGGCTTTGCACCCATTGGTAGAGTGCTTCGGCATTTTTGACGGTAACGAATGAAGGATGCTGCATTGCGCAGTACAGAATCTCGCGCCCTTGTGCGGTGCAGAAGCGCAGGACGTCGTGGCTGACCATCCCCTCGACATCCAGTGCGCGGACCACGGTGGTCGAGCTCGAAACGTTGTCGCCGTAGAGCTTCTCCGGGCTGAATGGGCTGCTGGGGTCGTTCGCCACTGCCGCGTAGACCTCGAGGAAATCTTCGACCGCCATGTCGCCTCGCTGGCATTGCAAGGTGGCGCTGCACAGCATGCTGATTTTCGATACGGTGCGATACGCGCTTTCCTGGTTGATCCAGAAGCCGCGCAGGCGCGACAGGTATTGATTGGCGAAGTCGACATCCCAGAAGTGCTGCAGCACCTTGCGCGGGTCCAGGCGCACCTCGTTGTGCTCGTTGTAGTGAGCGGCGTGGGCATCGCCCGTATAGAAACCACCCATTTGTGCCAACAGATCGGGATTGCGCTGCTGTTCGAGGTTGAAGCGGCGCATCACCAGTTCCACCAGTGTCATGGATTGCAAAGGTTTGCCGTGGTGTTCCCAGCCCGTGTAGGTGCGCGGGCTGGTGTTGGCCGAGTCGAACCAGTGCCAATACACTTCATAGGGGTCATGGTCGAACTCACCCAGTTGCACCAGCAGATATTGGGCCGCAGTAAAGGCAGCGCCTTCCAGGTCTGGGTATTGCTCGACCAATTGGCCGAGGCGCGTTTGCCAGTAGATGGTGCTGGCGCTGAGTAGGTCGGCTGCGGTGTCGGGAACGTCGCCTGCACTTTCAAGTGTGGACGTGACAGGGGGCTGGATGGTGCTCATGGTAGTCGCCTCGTGGATGGGAGACCACGAGGTTAGGGCTGTGCGAGCACGGTCGGGGCGTGCATGGATAGCACCGCCACAGAGCGCGGATACCGCCTGAACTCTCAGCCCAGGCGTTGTTCCAGCAGTGTGCGCAAGGCACTGTTCACCGGCCAGTTGCGCAACAGCCGCTCGCGGTCGCGGGCATGGGCGGCGGCAAAGCTGGCATCGCTGCCGTGCTGCTGCATGGCGTCCAGATCGATCAGGGCCCAGCGGCCGTTGTGCCAGAACAGGTTGTGGCCCTTGAGGTCGCCGTGGCTGATGCGCTCGCGGGTCAAGTCGGCGATCAGCTGGTCCAGGGCCTGCAACTGGGCTTCGGGGACGTCGCCGGTGTCGACATGAGGGGCGAAGGCTTCGATCAGGTCCGGGCCGTTCAGGTGCTCGGTGACCAGATAGGCCTCGCGGCGCAACCACAACGTGCGCTTCTCAAGCACGGCCAACGGCTTGGGCGTGGCGATGCCGAGGAACAGCAATCGGTTGCCCTCGACCCAGGAATGCCAGGCACGGCTCGGGCGCCAGAAGCGCTTGGCCCAGTGCAGCAGGTTCTTGATGTTGTAGCGCTTGATCAGCAGGTCGCGGCCTTGGGTGTGGACACGGCCGACCGTGGCGGCGCCGCCGGTCTTGTAGATATGACCCTGTTCGAGCAGGGCATCGGCATCGCGCAACACTGGCAGCAGGGCCGCCTCTTCTTCGCGGCGAATGGCGCGCAGGCTGGAGGCGCTGTCCTGCACGCTGAACAGGCTGCAGTCGCGGCCCACTTTGCTGAGGTAGTCCTTCAGGCGCCAGGCGCGCACCTTGTCGATCTGCTTTTGCAGTGCTTCCATGGGCAGGCCGTGTTCGCCGTTGGCCAGCAGGTAATACACCAGCAGCTCTTCGGTGAAGGGCTCGAGGTGCTTGGGCAGCTGGGCGAAGAACACGCCAAGGTTTTCCAGGACCTTCTGCCGTGACAGCGGCTTGCCGACCTGTTCGGCCTGAATGCCGGCGCCGTCGATGAGGAACACCTGGCCGTTGTGGCGCAGCAGGTTGTCCAGGTGCAGGTCTTGTTGCCACAGGCCTTTGCCGTGCATCTGGCCGATGACACCGAGGGCTTCGCTGAGCACCACGGTTTGTTCGTCGGCCAGAGGTGGCAGGGTTTCCACGCGGGCCCATTCGTCGGCCAGGCTGTGGGCGTTTTCCAGGTACTCGAACAGCAGCCAGCCACCCTCGCCTTCCTGCAGGCCATCGGCGAGCAGTTGGGGGGTGGTCAGGCGTTGTTCGGCAAGCAGGCGCACGCCTTCCAGTTCGCGCTGGAAATGGCGGGCGGCCTTGCTGCCGACCAGCAGTTTGGCGAGCACGGTGCGGCCACGCCAGATACCGGCGCCAACGTAGCGCTGGCCGGGCAGCACACGCAGCAGGGTCAGCAGTTGCAACTCGGCAGGGCCGGCGGCATCGGCCAGCGTGATGCTCAGGGGCAACGCGGGGGTGCGGCCGGCTTGGGTCAGTTCAGACAGGCGCATCAGCGGCCTTCCTTGTGGTTGCGACGGCGGCTCAAACGTTGAAGCCAGGCATCGACCAGAGGGCTGGCTTCGGGCTGGGCCAGATACGCGGCGAGCAAAACGCGAATGTCGGCGGCCTGCCAGCGCGGTGCCCGGCGCAGCAATGGTTCGAGGTCCTTGGCGCGGTCGCGCTGGCCGAACAGCAATGGCCGAGTCTTTTCCAGGTCGATCAATTGCGCCTGATACCCGCTCGCCGTCGCGCGCAGGAAGATGTGCTTGGGGTAGAAGCAGCCATGCACCTGCCCCGCCGAATGCAGAATGCGGCCCAGCTCACCACACGCCACCAGCACCGCGCGGCGCTCTTCGGGAGCCAGAGTGGGCCACTGCTGCAGCACCGCTTCAAGGTCGGACCAGCCGTCCAGCGCTCGGGTCATGAGCATGGCACGGGTTTCACCCTGAACCTGGCGCTGACCGTAGAACACCGCCTGCAACGCCGGGATGCCCTGCTTGCGATAGCGGCTGATGTTGCGAAACTCGCGGGCGAAGGTTGGCTCGCCGAAGGGCCGGGCCAGGGTGCGGGTCAAATAGTTGCTCTGCCGCTTGAGGTAGAAACCGCGGCCTTCCAGGTCCAGGCGATACACACTGCTCCAGCCGCCACGGCCGGTGTTGGGTTCGTCCACGGCGTCCAGTTGCAGGTTCCACAGTGCATCGAATGTGGCCAGCCCGTGGCGCTCCAGCAAGGCGCGCTCCTCGCTGGCGATGAAGTCGCTCATTCGCGGCCCTCGAAGAATTTGACGATCTTGCGCACACGCAGCTTGTCCGAGGCATTGAGCTTTTCGCGGCGGCGGTACTGCAGGTAGAAGCGCAGGCGCTGGGTGTTGGACAGTTCGCTCTTGCCCAGTTTGTCCAGGCAGGCGAGGTCCTTGATGATGCGATAGCGCAGCATGAAGCTGCGCCAGAAAGCACCATTGGGACAGTCGATGAAGTACAGCACGTCCTTGTCGTCCACCAGCAGATTGCGCCACTTCAGATCGTTGTGGGTGAAGTGGTTGTCGTGCAGCGTGCGCGTGTGTTGCGCCAGTTGCCGACTGATGTGGTCGACCCAGGCCCGGTTGCGCAACCGTGGATCACCGCTCAGCGCAAGGTGGTGCAGATCTTGGGTGTTGGCCAGTTCGCGAGTGATCAGCGCCCCGCGGTCATAGCTGGCGCCATTGCGTTCCAGGCCCCAGGCCACCACTTCGGCAGTGGGAATGCCCCACTTGGCGAAGCGCTTGAGGTTCTGCCATTCGGCCTTCACCCGTGGCTTGCCCAGATGCGCGCGCAGGCCCTTGCCGGCACCCACGTAGCGTTTGACGTAATAGTTGACCCCGCCGCGCTGCACGCGAATCACCTCGGACAACGGGTCGCGGGTCAGGCGCTCGCCGGTGAGGGCGAACACGCTGTCCAGGCTGCCGAAGTCGGCCTGCAGGTGCTCGTAGCCCGCTTCCAGATTCCAGCCCGCCATCAGAGAGCATCCCCGTAGCGCAATTTGCGGTCGTACAGCTTATTCGCCTTGCCGTCGAGCCAGCCGAGCAGCACCGCTTCTTCCTTGAGCACGCGGCGCAGGGGCTGCTGGAAATAGTCGCGCAGGAAGCGCAGCTTGTCGCGGCGCGTCAGGCCGATGTCCAGCGCCGAGAAATACAGCGCGGCGAGGTCCTTGTCGCGCCAGCGGCGAGTGATGCGCGGACGTACCTGGGCGCGGTGCAGATCGATCACCGAGAGCTTGAAATCGTCGGCCTTGACCGGCTTGTCGGTGTGCAGCAGAAAGTGGCAGATGTAGCAGTCGCGGTGATTCACGCCGGCGCGGTGCATCATGCCGACCAAGCGCGCCACCTCGGCGATCAGCGCGCGCTTGAGCGCCGGTTGCGGCGGCTGCTTGGCCCAATTCAGGCTCAGCACTTCCAGGTCGATGGTCGGCGCCAGCTCTTGGGTGATGATGAACGAGTGCTGATCGGCCGGGTTGCTGCCGCGCTCGCCGTAGGCCACCGCCGTCATGCTCGGTACACCGGCTTCGCGCAGGCGCTGGATGGCCTTCCATTCCTGGCCGGCGCCAAGCACAGGGAGCTTGGCGGTGAGCAGGTTCTTGGCAATTTCCGCCCAGCCGACGCCACGGTGGATCTTGACGAAATAACCTTTGCCGTCGACTTCGGTGCGCAGCGTGCGACGTGCTTCGAGTTCGCGGAACACTTCGCCTTGCAGCGCTTCGACGGCCACGAATGGATCGCGCCCGGCCCACAGCGTCTTGAACGGCTCGTCGAGTGTAAGCTTCATGGTCGCGCCTCCAGAATAACGTCGGCGGCATGCTCGGGCATGCTGTAGATGTCGGCGCTGTCGGCGAACGCCAGGCCATTGGCCGACCAGGTCGCGCGGGCGCCGTCGTCTTCGAGCATGCGCTGCAGGTAGCGGTTGAGTTCTTCCTGCTCGAAAGGCTCGCTGAGCACCAGCCCGGCATCGGCCTGGGCAATGTAATGGGCATAGCCGCACACCGCCGAGACCAGCACCGGCAAGCCAGCCACCACCGCTTCGAGCAGCACCGTGCCGGTGTTCTCGTTGTAGGCGGGGTGAATCAGCACATCGGCGCCGAGCAGGAAGCGCGGAATGTCACTGCGGCCCTTGAGGAACTGCACCCGGTCGCCCAGGCCGAGCGCTGCGCTCTGCACCTGGAACAGCTTGGGGTCGTCCTGGCCGATGACCATCAGCCGCACGCGCTTGCGCAGCGCCGCTGGCAAGGCTGCCATGGCCTTGAGGCTGCGGTCCACGCCCTTGGTCTTGAAGCCGGAGCCGATCTGCACCAGCAGCAGCTCGTCGTCCTCGAGCATGAATTCGCCACGGAACTCGGCGCGAATCAACGCAGCGTCCGGCGGCGCACGACGGTCGTGGGCAATGCCTGGCGGCAGCAGGTGAAAGCGTGCCAGCGGGGTGTCGTAATGCTTGATGAACAGCGGTTGCTGGACCTCGGAAATCATCAGGATTTCGGTCTTGGCATCGCGGCCGAACACGGCCCGCTCGTAGTCGGCGAAATGCTTGTAGCGCCCCCAGTAGCGGTACAGCGAGTGACGCAGGTTCTGCGCCTTGTCTTCGTAGCAGCCGTCGGCCGCGTAGTAGACGTCCAGCCCAGGCATCTTGTTGAAGCCGATCAGGCGATCGACCGGGCGCTTGGCCAGGTCGGCCTGCATCCAGCTCAGCAGCTTCTCGTTGCGCCGGTGGTTGAAGAACGCCTTGACCGGCGCAACGTGGACCTCGAAACCTTCGGGCACCTCGCCTTCCCAGATCAGCGTATAGACGCGGATGCTGTGGCCACGGCGCTGGCACTCAAGGGCGATGCGCATGAAATCGCGCTGCAGGCCACCGAAGGGAAAATACTTGTAGAGCACGAATGCCAGTTGCATCAGCGGAGATCCTCGGCCAGTAACACGGTGCTCAGTCGGCTTGCCACGCGCTCGGGGTCGAGCCTTGTGAAACACAGCGGCCACTCGCGTTTGAGATCGAACCGACGCTGGTCTTCCGGCGTCGGCTGGTAGGTACAGGTTTTCTGCAGGCACGGCGCGCAGGGGGGGAAGTCGCTGGCCAGGTGGATCTGGCCGCGACCGTAGGCACCGGTCAGGCCAACGTTGGTCGGGCCGAACAGGGAAATGGTCGGCACGTCGAGGGCGGCGGCCAGGTGGCCAAGGCCAGTGTCGACCGCCACGCAGGCGCGCGCTTCGGCCAGGGTCTGCGCCATCCCGGCCAGGTTCAACCGAGGCAGCACCACGCAGTTCTTCAGGCCCGCGGCAATGCGCTGAGCGCGCGCCTGTTCGGCTTCATTGCCCCACGGCAAACGCACCTGAATGTGGGCATGCCCCAGGCGTTCGGCCAGCTCGCGCCAGTAGGCTTCCGGCCAGTGCTTGGTGTCCCAGGTGGTGCCGTGCAGGAACACCACGAACGCCGGGCCGGGAATCAAGTCGCGCCATTGCAGGCGATTGAGGCCGTAGTCGCCGGTGCCTTCGGGCAGGTCGTAGCCCAGTGCCAGGGCGAACAGCTGGCGCACGCGTTCGACCGCGTGCTGGCCACGCGCGACGGCCAAACGCCGATGATAGAAACGGCTGGCCAGGCTTTCGCGCGCAGAGCCCTTGTCGAGGCCGACCACCGGAGCCTTGACCAGACGCGTCAGCCAGGCACTCTTGAGCAGCCCCTGGGCGTCGATCACCAGGTCGTAACGGTTGGCGCGCAGGCGCTGGCGCAGCTGCTTGAATTCGCCGCTCTTGTAGGTTTGCCAGAGGTTCTTGCGCCAGCGGCGTATGGCCACCGGAATGACCGTGTCCACGGCCGGATGCCATTTCGGGATCTCGGCGAAGCCCTCCTCCACCACCCAGTCGAAACGAATGCCCGGCACGGCCCGCGCCGCATCGGTCAGCGCCGGAAGGGTATGAATGACGTCGCCCATGGACGAGGTCTTGATCAGCAGTACCCGCAATTCATTCCGCCTTGACTGTCAGTTCGACCGTGGCCGGCCCTTCCACCTGCTGCAATGCATCGGCAACCCGCTGGGGTTCCAGCAGGCGCAGGCAATTGTAGTGGCCGAAGCGGCAGGTGCGGTCGAAGCACGGGCTGCAATCCAGACCCAGGCGCACCACTTCGACCTTTTCTGCCAGGGGTGGCGTGAAGCCGGGCGAGGTCGAGCCGTACACGGCCACCAGCGGCCGGTTGAGGGCGGCGGCCACGTGCATCAGGCCCGAATCGTTGGACACCACGGCGTCGGCGCACGACATCAGGTCGATGGCCTCGGCCAGCGCGGTTTCCCCGGACAGGTTGTAGGCTTCCTCGCGCAGGCCGGGAATCAGCCGCTCGCGGATGGCCTCGCCCACCGGGAAGTCTTTCTTGGAGCCGAACAGCCAGACCTGCCAGCCTTCACGGATCTTGATTTCGGCCACTTCGGCGTAGTGCTCGGACGGCCAGCGCTTGGCTTCGCCGAACTCGGCGCCGGGGCACAGGGCAAGCACCGGGCGATCCAGGGCCAGGCCGAACTTGGCCAGGGCAGCGTCGCGGCTGGCCGGGTCGATGCGCAGCTCGGGGCGCGGATAGGGTTGCGGCAACAGGGCGCCGGGCTCGAAGGCCAGGGCCATGAAGCGTTCGATCATCAAGGGGTAGCGTTGCTTGTCCAGCGTGCGCACATCGTTTAGCAAGCCATAGCGAAATTCGCCGCGCCAGCCGGTGCGCTGGGGGATGCCGGCGAAGAACGGTACCAGCGCCGACTTCAGTGAGTTGGGCAACAGAATGGCCTGGTCGTACTGACCCTTGAGGCTTTTGCCGATGCGTCGGCGCGTGGCCAGTTCGAGCGCGCCGTGGCCGAGCGGAAAGCTCAAGGCCGCGCGCACTTCGGGCATGCGCTCCAGAATCGGGCGGCTCCATTCAGGCGCCAGCACGTCGATCAGGCAGTCGGGGTGCCGTTGCTTGAGGCTCTGGAACAGGGTCTGTGCCATTACCATGTCACCGACCCAGCTGGGCCCAATGATCAGAATTCTCATAGTTTTCCAGAACAGTCAGTCGGGTGGTGCTGGTTTCGCAGGTCGGGGTGTTCATGAGGGCCTCTTCGCGGGCAGAGCCCGCTCCCACAATAGAGCCTGCTCCCACAGTTGACCCCATGTGGCGCGGGCTATGGTGGGAGCGGGGCGGGCGGCTGAGCCCTCTGCCCGCGAAGAGGCCCGCACAGGCATCATCGAATTCAGCTCAACCCCAGCTCACCCCAGATCCGCATCACCTCGCGCCGTTCGTCGATGAACTGATTGCCCGGGATCACCCCGGCCTGCTTCTGCAGGGCCTGGCGATGGGCGGCCGAGCGGTAGGCCTTGTAGGCCTCACGCAGCAACCCCGCATCGGCGGCGGGCAACAATCCGGCCTCTTCCAGGCCTTCGAGAATGCGAATGTTGTCGGTGTATCGCAGCAGGTCCGGGTGCTTGCCCGACCACGCCAGAGCCGCGTATTGCACCATAAATTCGATATCGACGATACCACCGGCGTCTTGCTTGACGTCAAAGCGCTGGCCAGCTTCGAAGGCATTGGCACCTCGTCCTGCTGCGGTCTGGCGCGTACCGAGGTTGTCACGCATCTTCGCGCGCATCTCGCTGACCTCGGTACGCAGCGTATCCAGGTCGCGCGGTTTGGCCAGCACGGCGCCACGCACCTGCTCGAACTCGGCGCCCGTCTGGCGGCAGCCTACCAGCACACGGGCGCGCACCAGCGCCTGGTGCTCCCAGGTCCAGGCTTCGGCCTGCTGATAGCGTGAGAACGCCGCCACCGAGCTGACCAGCAGCCCCGCCGCACCGGAGGGACGCAGGCGCATGTCGACTTCGTACAGTTGACCGGAGTTGGTCTGTGCAGTCAGCAGATGAATGATGCGCTGGCCCAGGCGGGTGAAGAACTGAGCGCTGTCGATCGGCTTGGCGCCGTCGGTTTCCAGGCTCGGGTCGCCATCGTGAATGAACACCAGGTCCAGGTCCGAGCCATGGCCCAGCTCGATACCACCGACCTTGCCATAACCGACGATGACGAAGGCCGGATCGCAATCACTGCCATCGGCCCGCTTGGGCACGCCATGGCGGGCCACGGTCTGACGCCAGGCCAGCGCCAGCACCTGCTCCAGAATCGCTTCGGCCAGCCAGGTCAGGTAATCGCTGACCTTCATCAGCGGCAAGCCACCGGCAATTTCAGAAGCCGCCACGCGCAGGTTGTGCGCCAGCTTGAAATGACGCAGCGCTTCCATCTGCTGTTCCAGATCGTCCTCGGGGATGCGCGTGAGCCGTTCACGCAACTCGGCGGCCAGCTCCGGTGCCAACGGCGGGTTGAACAGCCGCGCTTCGTTGAGCAGTTCGTCGAGCAGCAACGGGAATCGCGCAATCTGTTCGGCGATCCACGGGCTGGCCGCGCACAGGGTCAGCAGGCGCCGCAGCGCATCGGGATTCTCGGTCAGCAGCACCAGATACGCCGAACGCCGCGCCACGGCTTCCACCAGTGGCAACACTCGCTCCAGAATCAGGTCCGGGTCGGCGTGTTCCACCGCCTGGGCCAGCAGGCGCGGAATGAAGGCATCCAGGCGCTCACGGCTCAGGCGCTGCATGGCCCGCAGTTGCGGGCTGCTGCGCAGGTCTTCAAGACGCTTGAGGGCCTGGCGGGCGTCGCTGAAACCGGCTTCCTGCAACTGCCGGCAGGCCGCATCGGCGTCGTGGGTTTCCTCCCACAGCGGCAGCCACTCGCCGCCGATCACCATTGCCTCGCTGGTTTCGGCATCTTCGTCCGGGTCGGCGATCACTTGCGCGAAGTGCCAGGCAGTCCGCCCGCGCCAGTGCATCAGGCGCGTGTGGAACGCCGGCCAGTCAGCGAAACCCATCATGAAGGCGATGCGTGCACGGTCCCGTTCATCGTCGGGGAGCATCTGTGTCTGCCGATCGGCAATGGCCTGGATGGCGTGCTCGGTGTAACGCAGGAATTCATAGCCCTCGCGCAGCTCGTTCACTACCGCAGCAGGCAGATAGCCCTGCCCCTCCAGGGTCTTCAGCACCTTGAGCAAGGGTCGCTGCTGCAGGCTCAGGTCACGCCCGCCGTGGATCAACTGAAATGCCTGGGCGATGAATTCGACTTCACGGATGCCGCCCGAGCCCAGCTTGATATTGTCGGCCATGCCCTTGCGCCGCACTTCCTGCTGGATCAGTTGCTTCATGGTGCGCAAGGCGTCGATGGCGGAGAAATCCAGGTAGCGGCGATAGACGAACGGTCGCAGCATGTCGAGCAGCTGCGCGCCTGCCTGCTGGTCGCCGGCCACCACCCGCGCCTTGATCATGGCGTAGCGTTCCCAGTCGCGGCCCTGGTCCTGATAGTACTGCTCCAGCGCGTTGAAGCTGAGCACCAGCGCACCGGACGAGCCGTAGGGGCGCAGGCGCATGTCGACGCGGAAGACGAAGCCGTCGACGGTGATCGGGTCCAGGGCCTTGATCAGCCGCTGGCCAAGGCGGATGAAGAACTCTTGATTGTCCAGAGGACGCTTGGCCCCCTGGGTTTCGCCGCCTTCGGGGTAGCCGAAGATGAGGTCGATGTCGGACGACAGGTTCAGCTCCACTGCGCCCAGCTTGCCCATGCCCAGCACCACCATGTGCTGCTGTTCGCCGCTGCGCCGGCCCATGGGCGTGCCCAATTGCTGGCATTGGCGCGGGTACAGCCATTGATAGGCCTGGTCGATGCAGGCGTCGGCCATGTCCGACAGGTCGCGGCAGGTCTGCACCAGGTCGGCGAGGCGGTTCAGGTCGCGCCAGATGATGCGCACTTGCTGCCGCGCACGCTGGCGGCGCAGGGTGCGGGCGAGGTCATCTTCGCTGTCGGCCTGGGCCACGGCGAGGGCGATCTGCTCGCGCAGTTCACCGGGGTTGAAGGGACGGTCGAGGTCGCCGCTGGCGATGAGATCGAGCAGCATCGCGGGGTTCTGGATGGCCTGCTGCAGGACGAAGTCGCTGGCGGTGGTGACGCGGTCCCATTGTTGCCAGCGCTCGGTGGGCCAGTCCAAAGGTGTGGTGAACGGGGGGGCCTCTTCGCGGGCAGAGCCCCCTCCCACAGTGTGCGTGGTGCTGCCGAGATCGGCGAAGAGGGCCTCAGCCCCCACCACAGCAGCCTGGAACGACTCGCGATTGCGCGACACCAAAGGCATGAGGACGGCCGGAATTTCGACCAGCAAAGGCAGGTTCATGGTCTATCCTTGTGCAGCGTGAAGAGCCCGGTAAAGGTCTGTATAGACAGGTTCATCTGTCTCTGAACTGTCGAACAAAGGTGATAAATAGCTGACTTTCTTCAGAACTTGGCAGAAGTCACTCACGCTTAGCCCCAAGATGAATACATTCGATCACAGGTAACGATCCAACCCACAACCGGACAGGGGGCCAAAAGCCTGTATCCTGTGTCTACCCGGCTGCCCACCGCCCGCAGGGGCATGAAAAGGGCAGGGATTTGTAGTAAAACTACAGCTCGCCGGAAAAGCTGCCGGTAATCCAAGAATTCAATATCGTCTGCCCACAAGGCCAGTCGCAAACTCAGGCTTCGATTCTGGAAGCCTTTCCGCCCTGGAGCAAGCCATGCAAGACCTCGATCCCGTCGAAACCCAGGAATGGCTGGATGCCCTGGAGTCGGTCCTCGACAAAGAAGGCGAAGACCGCGCTCACTACCTGATGACCCGCATGGGCGAGTTGGCCACCCGCAGTGGTTCACAACTCCCCTACGCCATCACCACGCCGTACCGCAACACCATCCCCGTCACCCACGAAGCACGCATGCCTGGCGACCTGTTCATGGAACGCCGCATTCGCTCGTTGGTGCGTTGGAACGCATTGGCGATGGTGGTGCGCACCAACCTGCGCGACCCGGACCTGGGCGGCCACATTTCCAGCTTCGCCTCCAGCGCGACCCTGTACGACATCGGCTTCAACTACTTCTTCCAGGCCCCGACCGACGAACACGGCGGCGACCTCATCTACTTCCAGGGCCATGCATCGCCTGGCGTCTACGCACGCGCCTTCATGGAAGGCCGCATCAGCGAAGACCAGATGAACAACTTCCGCCAGGAAGTGGACGGCAAGGGCCTGTCTTCGTATCCGCACCCTTGGCTGATGCCTGATTTCTGGCAGTTCCCGACCGTTTCCATGGGTCTGGGCCCGATCCAGGCGATCTACCAGGCGCGCTTCATGAAGTACATGGAAGCCCGCGGTTACATCCCTGCCGGCAAGCAGAAGATCTGGTGCTTCATGGGCGACGGCGAGTGCGACGAGCCCGAATCCCTGGGCGCGATCTCCCTGGCTGGCCGCGAGAAGCTGGACAACCTGATCTTCGTCATCAACTGCAACCTGCAGCGCCTCGACGGCCCGGTTCGCGGCAACGCCAAGATCATCCAGGAACTGGAAGGCGTGTTCCGTGGCGGTGGCTGGAACGTCAACAAAGTCGTGTGGGGCCGTTTCTGGGACCCACTGCTGGCAAAAGACGTCGACGGCATCCTGCAGCGTCGCATGGACGAAGTCATCGACGGCGAGTACCAGAACTACAAGGCCAAGGACGGCGCGTTCGTCCGTGAGCACTTCTTCAACTCGCCGGAACTCAAGGCCATGGTCGCCGACCTGTCCGACGACGAGATCTGGAAGCTCAACCGTGGTGGCCACGACCCGTACAAGGTCTATGCAGCCTACCATCAGGCGGTGAACCACAAGGATCAGCCGACCGTCATCCTGGCCAAGACCATCAAGGGTTACGGCACCGGTGCAGGCGAAGCCAAGAACACCGCGCACAACACCAAGAAGGTCGACGTCGACAGCCTGCGCAAATTCCGCGACCGCTTCGACGTACCCATCAAGGACGACGAGCTGGAAAGCATGCCGTTCTACAAGCCTGAAGAAGGCAGCGCCGAAGCCCGCTACCTGAGCGAGCGCCGCGCCGCACTGGGCGGTTTCGTGCCGCAGCGCCGGGCCAAGAGCTTCAGCATTCCGACACCGCCCCTGGAAACCCTCAAGGCGATCCTGGACGGTTCGGGCGACCGTGAAATTTCCACCACCATGGCGTTCGTGCGGATTCTGTCGCAGCTGGTCAAGGACAAGGAAATCGGTCAGCGCATCGTTCCGATCATCCCGGACGAGGCCCGTACCTTCGGTATGGAAGGCATGTTCCGTCAACTGGGCATCTACTCCTCCGTCGGTCAGCTGTACGATCCGGTCGACAAGGACCAGGTGATGTTCTACCGCGAGGACAAGAAAGGCCAGATCCTCGAGGAAGGCATCAACGAAGCCGGCGCCATGTCGTCGTTCATCGCCGCCGGTACGTCGTACAGCAACCACAACCAGCCGATGCTGCCGTTCTACATCTTCTACTCGATGTTCGGTTTCCAGCGTATCGGCGACCTGGCCTGGGCCGCTGGCGACAGCCGCACCCGTGGCTTCATGATCGGCGGCACCGCCGGCCGTACCACCCTGAACGGCGAAGGCCTGCAGCACGAAGACGGCCACAGCCATCTGCTTGCCGCGACCATCCCCAACTGCCGCACCTATGACCCCACCTACGGCTACGAGCTGGCGGTGATCATCCAGGACGGCATGAAGAAGATGACCGAAGAGCAACAGGACATTTTCTACTACATCACCGTGATGAACGAAGCCTACACCCAGCCTGCCATTCCGGCCGGCGCCGAGGAAGGCATCATCAAGGGCATGTACCTGCTCGAGGAAGACACCAAGGAAGCGGCGCACCACGTCCAGTTGCTGGGCTCGGGCACCATCCTGCGTGAAGTCCGCGAAGCGGCGAAGATCCTGCGCGAAGAGTTCAACGTCGGCGCCGATGTGTGGAGCGTCACCAGCTTCAACGAACTGCGCCGTGACGGCCTGGCCGTCGAGCGTTCGAACCGCCTGCACCCTGGGCAGAAGCCGCAGACCACCTACGTCGAAGAGTGCCTGAGCGGCCGCAAGGGTCCGGTCATTGCCTCTACCGACTACATGAAGCTGTTCGCCGAGCAGATTCGTCAGTGGGTTCCTTCCAAGGAATTCAAAGTCCTGGGTACCGATGGCTTCGGTCGCAGCGACAGCCGCAAGAAACTGCGTCACTTCTTCGAAGTGGACCGCAATTTCGTCGTGCTGGCTGCTCTGGAAGCCTTGGCAGATCGCGGCGATATCGAAGCCAAGGTGGTGGCCGAGGCCATCGTCAAGTTCGGTATCGACCCTGACAAACGCAACCCACTGGACTGCTGAGGAGATTTTTTGTGAGCGAACTCATTCGCGTACCTGACATCGGCAGCGGTGAAGGTGAAGTCATTGAATTGCTGGTCAAGGTCGGCGACCGCATCGAGGCGGAGCAGAGCCTGCTGACCCTCGAGTCGGACAAGGCCAGCATGGAAGTGCCGGCGCCCAAGGCGGGCGTCGTGAAAAGCATCAAGGTCAAGCTGGGCGACCGCCTGAAAGAAGGCGACGAACTGCTGGAGCTGGACGTCGAGGGTGCTGAAGAAGCGCCCCAGGCCTCTGAGCCTGCCGCTGCACCGAAGCTGGAAGAGAAAGCCGAGGCCGCGCCCGCCGCTGCCCCAGCCGCCGCTCCCGCTGCCGCAGCTTCGAGCCAGGACATCCACGTGCCGGATATCGGCTCGTCGGGCAAGGCGCAGATCATCGAGATCTCGGTGAAGGTCGGTGACACCGTCACCGCCGATCAGTCCTTGATCACCTTGGAGTCGGACAAGGCCAGCATGGAAATTCCATCGCCGGCCGCAGGCGTGGTGGAAAGCATCAGCGTCAAGCTGAATGACGAAGTCGGCACCGGTGACCTGATCCTCAAGCTTGCGGTCGAAGGCGCAGCCCCTGCTGCTGCACCGGCCGCCGCTGCGCCCGCACCTGCCGCAGCAGCGCCTGCAGCGGCTGAAAAGCCGACCGCAGCGCCTGCCGGCGACAGCGTGCAGGACATCCACGTGCCGGACATCGGTTCGGCCGGCAAGGCCAAGATCATCGAAGTACTGGTCAAGGCCGGCGACACGGTCGAAGCCGACCAGTCGCTGATCACCCTGGAATCGGACAAGGCCAGCATGGAGATTCCTTCTCCGGCTGCCGGCGTGGTCGAAAGCGTCAGCGTCAAGCTGGAAGACGAAGTCGGTACCGGCGACCTGATTCTCAAGCTGAAAGTGGCCGGTGCTGCCCCCGCAGCGCCTGCCCAGGCACCTGCCCCTGCCGCAGCGGCGGCTGAATCCAAGCCCGCGCCGGCCCCAGCGGCTGCCGAGAAGCCTGCTGCCGCACCCGCCGCACCGGCAGGTGCCAAGGTGCATGCCGGCCCGGCCGTTCGCCAATTGGCGCGCGAGTTCGGTGTCGAGCTGAACGCTGTGAGCCCGACAGGCCCGCACGGTCGCATCCTCAAGGAAGACGTGCAGGTCTACGTCAAGGCGATGATGCACAAGGCCAAGGAGGCTCCGGCCGCTGCTGCCGGCGCCACCGGTGGTGCTGGCATTCCACCGATCCCGGTAGTCGACTTCAGCCGCTTCGGCGAAACCGAAGAAGTGCCGATGACCCGCCTGATGCAGGCCGGTGCCACCAACCTGCACCGCAGCTGGCTGAACGTGCCCCACGTGACCCAGTTCGACCAGGCCGATATCACCGAGCTGGAAGCGTTCCGCGTGGCGCAGAAAGCCGTGGCGGAAAAAGCCGGCGTCAAGCTGACCGTGCTGCCGTTGCTGCTCAAGGCCTGTGCGCACCTGCTCAAGGAACTGCCGGACTTCAACGCCTCGCTGGCACCGAGTGGCAAGGCGATCATTCGCAAGAAGTACGTCAACGTCGGCTTCGCGGTCGATACGCCGGACGGCCTGCTGGTGCCGGTGATCAAGAACGTCGATCAGAAGAGCCTGCTGCAACTGGCTGCCGAAGCCGCCGCCCTGGCCGAAAAAGCCCGGACCAAGAAGCTCTCGGCAGACGACATGCAGGGCGCCTGCTTCACCATCTCCAGCCTCGGGCACATTGGCGGCACCGGCTTCACGCCGATCGTCAACGCGCCGGAAGTGGCGATCCTGGGTGTCTCCAAGGCAACCATCCAGCCTGTCTGGGATGGCAAGGCGTTCCAACCCAAGCTGATGCTGCCGCTGTCGCTGTCCTACGATCACCGTGTGATCAACGGCGCGGCCGCTGCACGTTTCACCAAGCGTCTGGGCGAGTTGCTGACCGATATCCGCACCATGCTGCTGTAAGGCTGGCCGGATGAAAGAAACCCACCGTTGCCGGTGGGTTTTTTTTGCCCCCAATTTGCCTCTGAAGCTTACAACCAGTGTGCGACACAGGCGCTAATGCCCTCATGAACCCGGTATTTTCGGATCCAATTGCAGAATTTTGTGCGCTTGCCGACAACATGGAAGCACCGAGCCACTGTACCGCTTGTAAGCCCGGGCGCCATGATGCAACCTTGCCTGACGCGCCCGCCTGTAGGAACCCTAGCCTGTAGGGATTGTTGTCTCTGCGCGACCAGTACTCTTGAAGCGAGTTTTCAATGAAAAGCCAGCCCGATGCCGCCAACCGCATGGTGGCCGAGGTAGTGACGCAACTGCCGGTGCCCTCGCGCCTGGGAATGCTGCGTTTCGAACGGCTGAACGAGGCCAACTGGGCGCTGCTTTATCTGGATCCGGCCTGCGAACGAACATTCGGTCTTCCCGCCGCGCAGCTGTGCTCGCTGACTGGCTCGCCGTACGCCAGCCTGATGGAGCCCGAGGCCCGGCACCGTCTGCACGATGCCATCCAGGCGCAGTTGGTCGACAGCGCCCACTACACTGTGCGTTACACCTTGCACAGCAACCATGGCAGCCTGCACCTCATGGAATTGGGCGAAGCCTTTCGCCAACGCAATCGGCAGCTGTTGCGTGGCTACTTGATGGTCGTCGACGCAGCTGGCGACAGCCTGGTCGACACCAGCCTGACACCGGCCAACGCGGGCAGTCCGCTGCAGATGGCGCTGGAACTGAACCAGCGGGCGCAACAGGAACAACTGCAGCACATGGAACGTGCCAGCGCCCAGCAGGCATTGATCCTGAGCCTGGCGCAACAGCGCTACGGGACCCACAAGCCGCTGCTTGAGGCAGCCGAACTGATCACGCGCAACGCCTGCGATATCTATGCCGTGGACTGTGCCAGCCTGTGGACGCTGCAAGGCCAGCAGCTGTTGCCCATTACCGCCTACTACGGCGATCGAAAGGTCCACGCCTGTCTGCAACCTGTGGACCTGGGTGAGTTTCCCGATTACCTGGCGGCCTTGCACGCCAGCCGCGCCATCGACGCCAGCGACGTGGCCAGCGATCCGCGCACGCGCCAGCTTGCCCGGCAACTGGCGATGCGCGATGTCAGTTCGGTGCTCGATGCCAGCATCCGTATCGACGGCCAGGTGGTCGGCGTGCTGTGCCTGGAGCAGAGTGGCAGCGGGCGTGTCTGGCGTGCGGACGAAATCGCCTTCGCCGGTGAGCTCGCCGACCAGTTCGCCCAAGTGATCAACAACCACGACCGTCGTGCAGCCACCAGCGCCTTGAATCTGTTCCAGCGCGCGGTCGAGCAAAGCGCCAATGCCTTTCTGCTGGTCAACTGCGACGGCGTGGTCGAGTACGTCAACCCCAGCTTCACCGCGATCACCCAGTACAGCACCGAGGAAGTCCACGGCAGGCGCCTGGCAGATCTGCCAGCGCTGGAAAACCTCAGCGAGCTGTTGTTCGACGCGCCTTCGAGCCTGGCCAACGGCAACAGCTGGCAAGGCGAATTCAAGAGCCGTCGCAGGAACCTGGAACCTTATTGGGGCCAGCTGTCGATTTCCAAGGTGTACGGCGACGACCGCGAGCTGACCCATTACATCGGCATCTACGAAGACATCACCCAGAGCAAGCTGGCCCAGCAGCGCATCGAGCGCCTGGCCTACACCGACAATCTGACCAATCTGGGCAACCGCCCGGCGTTCATCCGCAGCCTGGACGAAAGCTTCGCCCACAACAGTGACCGGCCGATCAGCATGATGCTGGTGGACATCGACAACTTCAAACGGATCAACGACAGCCTCGGCCACCAGACTGGCGACAAGCTGCTGGTCAGCCTGTCGCGACGGCTGCGCAACAGCCTGAGTCCGGCCGGCAGCCTGGCACGTTTTGCCAGCAACGAGTTCGCCGTGCTGCTTCACGACACCGACCTGGAAGCCGGCCAGCGCATTGCCCAGCAGGTGCTGCTGACGCTGGACAAGCCGATGTTCGTGGATAACCAGTTGATCAACGTCACCGGCTCCGTGGGCCTTGCCTGTGCGCCGCTGCATGGGCGCGACCCGCAGACCCTGATGAAGAACGCAGGCCTTGCGCTGCACAAGGCCAAGGCCAACGGCAAGCATCAGGTGCAGGTGTTCACCGAGGCGCTGAACGCCGAGGCCAGCTACAAGCTGTTCGTGGAGAACAACCTGCGCCGCGCGCTGACCCAGAACGAACTGGATGTGTTCTACCAGCCCAAGCTGTGCCTGCGCTCGGGTCGCCTGCTGGGCATGGAGGCGCTGCTGCGCTGGAACCATCCGGAAAAGGGCATGATTCGTCCCGATCAGTTCATCAGCGTGGCTGAAGAAACCGGTTTGATCATCCCCATCGGCAAGTGGATTGCGCGCCAGGCCTGCCGCATGAGCAAAGCCCTCACCGCAGCCGGGCTGGGCCGCCTGCAGGTGGCGATCAATCTGTCACCCAAGCAGTTTTCCGATCCCGACCTGGTCGCGTCCATCGCCAGCATTCTGCAGGAAGAGGCGCTTGACGCCTCGCTGCTGGAGTTGGAACTGACCGAGGGCCTGCTGCTGGAAGCCACCGTGGATACCCACCAGCAACTCGAACAGCTCAAGCAGCTAGGCATGACTCTGGCCATGGATGACTTCGGCACGGGGTATTCTTCGCTCAGTTACCTGAAAAAATTCCCTATCGATGTGATCAAGATCGATCGCAGCTTCATCCATGAAATCCCGGACAACCAGGACGACATGGAAATCACCTCGGCGGTGATCGCCATGGCCCACAACCTCAAGCTCAAGGTCGTGGCCGAGGGCATCGAGACTGCCGAACAACTGGCCTTTCTGCGTCGTCAGCGCTGCGACGTCGGCCAGGGCTACCTGTTCGACAAGCCGATTCCCGGCGCCGAGCTGATCGAACGGCTCAAACGCTATCCACGCGGGCCACAGGCCTGACCTTGCACTGTGCCGAGACGGATCAGCCGCAGACCCGGCCAACCACTCGCCAGGGTAGTGCGCGACGTGTCGCCCCTCACGCCCTGAAGGTCACTCGGCGATCAGCCAGTCCATCTTCCAGCCGCCCTGGCGCTGGCCGAGCAGATTGGCCAACCAGGGCATCAGCGCGTTCAGTTCTTCTTCCAGGCCCCACGGCGGGTTGGCAATGACCAGTCCCGAACCGTTCAGGCTCTGCGGTGTGTCCAGCGGGTGCACCAGCAGTTCCACGCGCAGCAGCTTCGGCGCGCCGGTGCTGGTGAGGTCCTGATAGAAACGCTTGAGCGAGCGCTCGTCATCCTTGATCGGGTACCAGATGGCCGCTACGGTCTGGCGCATGCGGCCAATGGTTTCCTTCAGGGCAGTGGCGCAGCGCTTGAGCTCGTCGAGTTGCTCGAACGGCGGGTCGATCAGCATCACCGCGCGCTTTTCGGCCACCGGCAGCAGGGCCCGCGGCACGTGCCAGCCCTCGCCCAGGTGCACGGCCACACGCGGGTCCTTCTTCATGTTTTCTTTGAGCAACTGACCGTCTTCGGGGTGCTTCTCGTTGAGCAGCACACGGTCCTGCTGGCGCATCAGCCGGCGCGCCAGCTCGGGCGAACCGGGGTAGTAACGCAGTTCGCCTTCGGTATTGAGACGGTTGATGACCTTGACGTAGTCGTCGGTCAGCGCCGGGCGATCGGTGGCCTGCCACAGGCGGGCAATGCCTTCGAGCCATTCGCCGGTGCGCGTGGCCTGGTCGCCGTGGAGGTCGTAGAGGCCGAGGCCGGCGTGGGTGTCGATATAGGCAAACGGCTGTTCCTTGCGCGACATCAGCGCAACCAACCGGGTGAGGACGATATGTTTGAACACGTCGGCGTGATTGCCGGCGTGGAAGGCATGACGATAGTTCATGGGGACTCCTGCAGATGGGCAGGAGTCTAGCATTTCAGATGGGTTTTTTGCGGTGACCCTTTCGCGGGCAGAGGGCTCAGCCGCCCGCCCCGCTCCCACAAGTTCTCCGCCGTCCTGTGGGAGCGGGCTCTGCCCGCGAAGAAGGCAGCGCGCACTACCTAATGTACGCCGTGTGTCTTTCGCGGCCGATGACCGCTCCTACGGAGGAGATGGTAGCCAGAAATGCATCACTTGCCTTGGTGGAACGCCGCCTCGGCGCGTTCGAAGCGGCTGATCATGGCCGGTGACGGCCCGCGGCCCAGCTTGCTGACCATCAGGATAGCCAGGCTGGCAAACACGAAGCCTGGGATGATCTCGTACAGCCCCAGCAGCTCGAAGTGTTTCCACACGATCACCGTCGCTGCACCCACCAGAATGCCTGCCAGCGCACCGTTGCGGGTCATGCCTTTCCAGACCACCGAGATCAGCACCACCGGCCCGAACGCCGCGCCGAACCCTGCCCAGGCGTAGCTGACCAGGCCCAGTACGCGGTTGTCGGGATCGGACGCCAGCCAGATAGCGACCAGCGCCACCAGCAGCACCATCATGCGGCCCACCCAGACCAGTTCACGCTGCGAAGCGCCCTTGCGCAGGAACGCCTTGTAGAAGTCTTCGGTCAGGGCGCTGGAGCACACCAGCAACTGGCAGCTCAGGGTACTCATCACCGCGGCCAGAATGGCCGACAGCAGCACCCCGGCAATCCACGGATTGAAGAGGATCTTGGCCAGCTCGATGAATACCCGCTCGTGGTTCTCGGTGACCGGACCGGCCAGCTCGGGGTGCGCCGAGAAGTAGGCGATGCCGAAGAAACCCACGGCCACGGTGCCACCCAAGCAAAGGATCATCCAGGTCATGGAAATGCGCCGCGCCTTGGCAATGGAGCGCACCGAGTCGGCAGCCATGAAGCGGGCAAGAATGTGCGGTTGGCCGAAATAGCCCAACCCCCAGCCCAGCAGCGAAACGATGCCGATGAAGCTGGTACCGCGCAGCATGTCGAAGCTGGCAGGGTTCTGCGCCTCGATGGCCAGAAAGGCCGTGTCGACGCCGCCGGTGGCCAGCACTACGACAATCGGTGTGAGGATCAGGGCGAAGATCATCAGCGTGGCCTGCACCGTGTCGGTCCAGCTGACCGCCAGGAACCCGCCAACGAAGGTGTAGGCAATGGTCGCGGCGGCGCCGGCCCACAACGCGGACTCGTAGGACATGCCGAAAGTGCTTTCGAACAGCCGCGCGCCGGCGACGATGCCTGAAGCGCAGTAGATGGTGAAGAACACCAGGATCACTACCGCCGAGATGATCCGCAGCAGGCCGCTGGTGTCTTCGAAACGCCCGGCGAAATAGTCCGGCAGGGTCAGGGCGTCACCGTTGTGTTCGGTCTGCACGCGCAGCCGGCCAGCGACGAACAGCCAGTTCAGGTAGGCACCGATGATCAGCCCGACGGCGATCCAGCCTTCCGACAGGCCGGACATGTAGATCGCGCCCGGTAGGCCCATGAGCAACCAGCCGCTCATGTCCGAGGCACCGGCGGACAGCGCCGTGACCACGCTGCCAAGGCTGCGACCGCCGAGAATGTAGTCGGAAAGATTGTTGGTGGAACGGTAGGCGAACAGGCCGATCAGGACCATGGCAGCGATGTAGATCACGAAGGTGATCAGAGTGGGGTTGCTGACACTCATGGGGTGTCTCCTCGAGTTGTTTTTATGAGCCTGCGGGCGCGTGTCGGCGCCTCTGTGCAGGTCGGCAGATGGCAAGACGTCAGGGCAGACCCAAAGGCGCCGAACTTTAGGCCGGCATTGGAGACGGGCGCAACCCCTTTTGGCAAGCAAGTTGCACCTCTGGAAACATCTGGATAAACACGGTGCATCTGCTTCCTTTCGGAGCATTCGCCTGCTACTCGCTACTTGGCCGCACCGGCGTTGTGCAGATTCAACCCATGCAAAAAGATTTTCCGTCGAGCGGTGCAACTTTCGTCGATATACAGGTTGCACCTGGTTGCACCCCGCAAAGCGCACGGCTAATCTTGCCGCCGGCTTTATTGCCACGCACCGTGGCCCTGATGAGGACAAGAAATGGCAACCACCACCCTGGGCGTCAAATTGGACGACCCGACCCGCGAACGCCTCAAGGCGTGCGCGCAGTCCATCGACCGCACTCCACACTGGTTGATCAAGCAGGCGATCTTCAACTATCTGGAGAAGCTGGAAGGCGGCGCGACGCTGACCGAACTGACCGGCGCCGGGGTGAGTGGCAATGACGATGCGGGCGATATCCAGCCCGACCATGCCCATCAGTGTTTCCTCGAATTCGCCGAAAGCATTCTGCCGCAGTCGGTATTGCGCGCCGCGATCACCGGCGCGTACCGCCGTCCGGAGCCTGAAGTGGTGCCGATGCTGCTGGAGCAGGCACGCCTGCCGGCCGACATGGCCGAAGCCACCAACAAGCTGGCCGCGCGCATTGCCGAGAAGCTGCGCAACCAGAAGAGCGCCGGTGGCCGTGCCGGCATCGTTCAGGGCCTGCTGCAGGAGTTCTCGCTCAGCTCCCAGGAAGGCGTGGCCTTGATGTGCCTGGCCGAGGCGCTGCTGCGCATCCCCGACAAGGGCACCCGCGACGCCCTGATCCGCGACAAGATCAGCACCGGCAACTGGCACCCGCACCTGGGCAACAGCCCGTCGCTGTTCGTCAACGCGGCCACCTGGGGCTTGCTGCTGACCGGCAAGCTGGTGTCGACGCACAACGAATCGGGCCTGTCGTCATCGCTCAGCCGCATCATCGGCAAGAGCGGCGAGCCGATGATCCGCAAGGGCGTCGACATGGCCATGCGCCTGATGGGCGAACAGTTCGTCACCGGTGAAACCATCGGCGAGGCGCTGGCCAACGCCAGCAAGTTCGAGAACAAGGGTTTCCGCTACTCCTACGACATGCTCGGCGAAGCCGCGCTGACCGAGCACGACGCGCAGAAATACCTCGCGTCCTACGAGCAGGCGATCCACTCGATCGGCAAGGCCTCTCACGGTCGCGGCATCTATGAAGGTCCGGGTATCTCGATCAAGCTCTCGGCGCTGCACCCGCGTTACAGCCGCGCGCAGTACGAGCGCGTCATGGAAGAGCTGTACCCGCGTCTGCTGTCGCTGACCCTGCTGGCCAAGCACTACGACATCGGCCTGAACATCGACGCCGAGGAAGCCGACCGCCTGGAGCTGTCGCTGGACCTGCTCGAGCGCCTGTGCTTCGAGCCGCAACTGACCGGCTGGAACGGCATCGGCTTCGTCATCCAGGCCTACCAGAAGCGCTGCCCGTACGTGATCGACTACGTCATCGACCTGGCTCGACGCAGTCGTCATCGCCTGATGATCCGCCTGGTGAAGGGCGCCTACTGGGACAGCGAAATCAAGCGCGCCCAGGTCGAGGGGCTGGAAGGCTATCCGGTATACACCCGCAAGGTGTACACCGACGTGTCCTACGTGGCCTGCGCGCGCAAACTGCTGTCGGTGCCGGAAGTCATCTACCCGCAGTTCGCAACTCACAACGCCCATACACTGGCGGCCATCTACCAGATTGCCGGTCAGAACTATTACCCCGGCCAGTACGAATTCCAGTGCCTGCATGGCATGGGTGAACCGCTGTACGAACAGGTCGTGGGCAAGGTGGCCGATGGCAAGCTGAACCGTCCATGCCGTGTGTATGCACCGGTCGGCACCCACGAAACATTGCTCGCGTATCTGGTCCGCCGCCTGCTGGAAAACGGCGCCAACACTTCGTTCGTCAACCGGATCGCCGACCAGTCCATCTCCATCCAGGAACTGGTCGCCGATCCGGTAGCCACCATCGAGCGGATGGCGACCCAGGAGGGCCAGTTCGGTCTGCCTCACCCGCGCATTCCACTGCCGCGCGATCTGTACGGCAGCGACCGGGCCAACTCGGCCGGCATCGACATGGCCAACGAGCATCGCCTTGCGTCACTGTCGTCAGCCCTGCTGGCCACCGCTCACACCGACTGGAAAGCCCTGCCCATGCTGGGCTGCGATGCCAGCAACGAACCGGCCCAGCCGGTGCTCAACCCGTCCGACCTGCGCGACGTGGTCGGCCATGTGCAAGAGGCCACGGTCACCGACGTCGACAACGCGATCCAGTGCGCACTGATCAACGGCCCGATCTGGCAGGCCACGCCGCCGGCCGAGCGCGCCGCGGTACTGGAGCGTGCCGCAGACCTGATGGAAGCCGAGATCCAGCCACTGATGGGGCTGCTCGCCCGCGAAGCCGGCAAGACCTTCGCCAACGCCATCGCCGAGGTCCGCGAGGCCGTCGACTTCCTGCGCTACTACGCGGTGCAGGCGCGCAACGACTTCAGCAACGACGCCCATCGCCCGCTGGGTCCGGTGGTGTGCATCAGCCCGTGGAACTTCCCGTTGGCGATCTTCAGCGGCCAGGTTGCCGCAGCGCTCGCCGCCGGCAACCCGGTGCTGGCCAAGCCTGCGGAGCAGACCCCGCTGGTGGCCGCGCAGGCCGTGCGCCTGCTGCTCGAAGCCGGTATCCCCGAAGGTGTGCTGCAACTGCTGCCAGGCCGCGGTGAAACCGTGGGTGCACGGCTGGTGGGCGACGAGCGGGTCAAGGGCGTGATGTTCACCGGCTCCACCGAAGTGGCGCGGTTGCTGCAGCGCAACATCGCCGGGCGCTTGGACTCGCAAGGTCGTCCGATTCCGCTGATCGCCGAAACCGGTGGCCAGAACGCGATGATCGTCGATTCCTCGGCGCTTACCGAACAGGTGGTGATCGATGTCGTTTCCTCGGCATTCGACTCCGCCGGCCAGCGTTGCTCGGCCCTGCGCGTGCTGTGCCTGCAGGAGGATTCGGCCGACCGTGTGATCGAAATGCTCAAGGGCGCCATGGCCGAAGCGCGCCTGGGCAACCCCGAGCGCCTGAACGTGGACATCGGCCCGGTGATCGACGCCGAGGCCAAAACCGGTATCGAGAAACACATCCAGGGCATGCGTGACAAAGGCCGCGACGTGTACCAGATGGCCATAGCCGACAGTGCCGAGATCAAGCGCGGCACCTTCGTCATGCCGACCCTGATCGAACTGGAAAGCTTCGATGAGCTGCAGCGCGAGATCTTCGGTCCGGTGCTGCACGTGGTGCGCTACAAGCGGCGCGACCTGGATCAGTTGATCGGCCAGATCAATGCGTCCGGCTATGGCCTGACCCTGGGCGTGCACACCCGCATCGACGAAACCATCGCCAAGGTGATCGACAACGTTCATGCCGGTAACGTCTACGTCAACCGCAACATCGTCGGTGCCGTGGTGGGTGTGCAGCCGTTCGGCGGCGAAGGCCTGTCGGGCACCGGCCCGAAAGCCGGTGGCCCGCTGTACCTGTACCGCCTGCTGTCGACGCGGCCAAACGACGCCATCGCCCAGTCCTTCGCTCGCACCGATGCCGGTACGGCACCGGACGTGCGTCTGCGTGATGCCATGGGCAAGCCGTTGCAGGCCCTGCAAGCCTGGGCTTCGAGCAATCAGCAGACCGAACTGGCGCAACTGTGCGGCGAATTCGCCGCCCAGTCGCAGAGTGGCGTGAGCCGTCTGCTCGATGGCCCCACCGGTGAACGCAACAGCTACACCATCCTGCCGCGCGAGCACGTGCTGTGCCTGGCCGACACCGAAGCCGACCTGCTGGCGCAGCTGGCAGCGGTGATGGCCGTGGGCTCCCGCGCGGTGGTGCCCGACAACGAGCTGGGCAAGGCCGTGCGCATGCGTTTGCCCAAGGAAGTGCAGGCGCGTATCCAGCTGGTACCGGAGTGGAACAAGGACGAGGTGCACTTCGATGCTGTGCTGCATCACGGTGACAGCGACCAACTGCGTGCCGTCTGCGAGCAGATCGCCAAGCGCAGCGGCGCCATCGTCGGTGTGCATGGCCTGTCTCAGGGTGAAACCGGCATCTGCCTGGAGCGCCTGGTGATCGAGCGAGCGCTGAGCGTCAATACCGCCGCCGCGGGTGGCAATGCGAGCTTGATGAGCATCGGCTGAAGCTGACCGATCGAAGCTGATCGTTCCAGAAACACCACGGGCGCCTCAGGGCGCCCGTGGTGTTTCTGGATCCGCGGCCCTTGCACAGGCGTTCTGCAGCACCGGGCAAATCCTTTGACATACATGCGTTTACACGGGTTAGAATCCGTTGGCACGAGGCCTGCATGTTGCCGGTTCTGCCATTGCCTACGGAGTACTGCCCTTGGACGCCACCTTCATCAACAGCCTGTTCTTGATCGGCGCGTTGCTGGTGGGTGCAAGTATTCTGGTCAGCTCGCTGTCGTCGCGCCTGGGCATTCCCATTCTGGTGATCATCCTGGCCGTGGGCATGGCCGCCGGGGTGGACGGCGGCGGCATCATCTTCAACAACTACCCCACGGCCTATCTGGTCGGCAACCTGGCGCTGGCGGTGATCCTGCTCGATGGCGGCCTGCGCACGCGGGTATCGAGCTTTCGCGTGGCGTTGTGGCCCGCCCTGTCGCTGGCCACGGTCGGGGTGCTGATCACCACCGCGCTGACTGGCGCGGTCGCTGCCTGGCTGTTCGACCTGAGCATGATTCAGGGGCTGTTGATCGGCGCCATCGTCGGTTCCACCGATGCGGCGGCGGTGTTCTCGCTGCTGGGCGGCAAGGGCCTGAACGAGCGGGTGACCGCCACGCTCGAGATCGAATCGGGCAGCAACGACCCGATGGCGGTGTTCCTCACCGTGACCCTGATCGACATGATCGCCAGCGGCCAGACGGGCCTGCATTGGGGCCTGCTCGGCCACCTGCTGCGCGAATTCGGCATCGGCGGCGTCATCGGCCTGGGCGGTGGCTGGGTCATGCTGCAACTGGTCAACCGCATCAACCTGGCCGCCGGTCTGTACCCCATTCTGGTGGTGGCCGGCGGCCTGCTGGTGTTCGCCCTGACCAACGCCCTGCACGGCAGCGGCTTCCTGGCTGTCTACCTGTGTGGCCTGGTGATGGGCAACAAGCCGATCCGCAGCCGCCACGGCATTCTGCACATGCTCGACGGCATGGCCTGGCTGGCGCAGATCGGCATGTTCCTGGTACTGGGGCTGCTGGTCACGCCGCATGACCTGTTGCCCATCGCCCTGCCCGCCCTCGCCTTGGCCCTTTGGATGATTCTGGTCGCGCGACCGCTGTCGGTGATGGTCGGGCTGTTGCCGTTCAAGGCGTTCCATGGCCGCGAAAAAGCCTTCATCTCGTGGGTGGGCCTGCGCGGCGCGGTACCGATCATCCTCGCGGTGTTTCCATTGATGGCCGGGCTGCCGGATGCGCAGCTGTTCTTCAACCTGGCGTTCTTCATCGTGCTGGTATCGCTGCTGGTACAGGGCACCAGCCTGCCGTGGGTGGCCAAGTTGCTCAAGGTCACCGTACCGCCGGACCCTGCACCGATTTCGCGCTCCGCCCTCGAAGTACACATCACCAGCGAGTGGGAGCTGTTCGTGTACCGCCTGGGCGCGGAAAAGTGGTGCATCGGCGCGGCCCTGCGCGAGCTGAAAATGCCCGAGGGCACACGTATCGCCGCGCTGTTCCGCGGCCAGCAACTGCTCCACCCGTCCGGCAGTACGGTGCTGGAAGTGGACGACCTGCTGTGCGTGATCGGCCACGAGCACAACCTGCCAGCCCTGGGCAAACTGTTCAGCCAGGCGCCGCAGCGCGGTCTGGACCTGCGTTTCTTCGGCGACTTCGTGCTCGAAGGCGACGCTCAACTGGGCGCGGTGTCGGCGCTCTACGGCCTCAAGCTGGATGGGCTCGACCCGCAGATGCCGCTCAGCCGCTTCATCATTCAGCGGGTTGGCGGCGCGCCGATCGTCGGCGACCACGTGGAGTGGAACGGCACCATCTGGACGGTCGCGGTCATGGACGGGAACCGGATCATGAAAGTGGGCGTCAAATTCCCCGAAGGAATTCGTCCAGGGCCTGGGCTCTTCCTCTAAACTGCCCATCTCTCTTCGAGCTGTACGACTTTTAACCTATGCGCAATTTTCTTTCCGCAGCCCTGCTGGGGCTGTGCATGGCTGTCGCCAGCGTTCAGGCTGCCGACCCGCTGAACCGTGAAACGGTGCAACACAACCTCGACAAGATCGCCGAGCGCAAGCTGCCAGAAGCCGACCAGAAGGCGCTGCAGCAGGTGTTCGAGCAGACCCTGGGGCTGCTTGGCAACCAGACCGACAACGAGCGCAAACTGGCCGACCTCAAGCAGCAACTGGCCGATGCACCCAAGCAGACCCTGGAGGCGCAGCGTGAGTTGAGCCGTCTCAAGGGCATGCCGATCATCCCCGTGAGCCAGCGCTATGCCACCTTGAGCGTGCCGCAACTGGAGCAGATCTTCAGCGAGCGCACCACCGAACAGGGCGAACTGCAAAAGGCCTTGTCCGATGCCAACAGTCTGATCATCACCGCGCAGACCCGCCCGGAACGCGCGCAGACCGAGATCAGCGCCAGCCAGAACCGTATCCAGCAGATCAACGGCATCCTCAAGCTGGGCAAGAACGACGGCAAGGCGCTGACGCCCGACACACGCAACCAGCTGGCCGCCGAACAGGCCTCCATAGGCGCCTTGATCAACCTGCGCCGCCAGGAACTGGCCGGCAACAGCACCTTGCAGGACCTGGGCAATGCCCGTCACGACCTGGTGCTGGAAAAGACCACCCGCCTGGAGCAGGAAATCCAGGACCTGCAGACGCTGATCAACCAGAAGCGTCTGGCACAGTCCCAGGAAACGGTCACCAAGCAGTCGCTGGAAGCACAGAAAGCCGGCGGCAGCAGCGTGCTGGCCACGGAGAGTGCGACCAACGTCAAGCTGTCCGACTACCTGCTGCGCAGCACCGACCGGCTCAACGAGCTGACCCAGCAGAACCTCAAGACCCGCCAGCAGCTCGACAGCGTGACGCAGAGCGACCAGGCCCTGGACGAGCAGATCAGCGTGCTCAAAGGCAGCCTGTTGCTGTCCAAGATTCTCTACAAACAGAAGCAGGCGTTGCCGCACTTGAAGGTCGATCGCGACCTGGCCGACGAGATCGCCGACATCCGCCTGTATCAGTTCGAAGTCAACCAACAGCGCGAAGCCATCAGCAACCCGGCAGCCTACGTGGACAATCTGCTGGCCAGCCAGCAGCAGGATCAGAACACGCCGCAGTTGCGCAAGAGCTTGCTGGAGCTGGCAGTCACCCGCAGCGACCTGCTCGAACGTCTGAACCGGGAACTGAGCGCGCTCCTCAACGAGTCGATCACCCTGCAGCTCAACCAGAAGCAGTTGCTCAGCACTGCGCAAGGCCTGCGTGCCACGCTGGACGAGCAGATGTTCTGGATCCCCAGCAACAAGCCGCTGGATGACGAATGGTTCAAGGCCGTGCCGCGGCGCCTGGAGAATCAGGTGACCACCCTGCCCTGGGCATCGAGTGTGAGCGAGCTGACCGATGGCCTGGCGCAGCGACCGTTGCTGTTCCTGCCGCTGCTGCTGGTGATCGGTCTGCTGCAGTGGAAGCGCAAGTTTCTCTACCAGAAGCTCAATGCGGTGCATCAGGACATCGGCCACTTCAAGCGCGACCGGCAATGGCACACGCCTGCCGCCATCCTGATCAACATTCTGCTGGCCATGCCCATGGCCCTGGGCCTGGCGCTGTGCGGCTATGCCCTGCTGATCGATGCCCGTGGGCAGAATGCCGGTCTGGGCGCAGCCATGTTGCAGATTGCCCAGGCCTGGCTGGTGTTCTACACCGCGTATCGCATCCTCGCCCCCGGCGGGGTGGCCGAGCTGCATTTTCGCTGGGAGCGGGCGCAAGTGGCCTTCCTGCAGGGCTGGGTGCGCCGGCTGGGCTTCGTCGTGCTGGCGCTGGTATCGGTGGTGGCAGTGGCCGAATTGCAACCCTCGGCGCTGGCGGATGACGTGCTTGGCATTGCCGTGGTGCTGACCTGCTACGCTCTGATGGCCTGGCTGCTGGCCCGGTTGTTGATCAGCAGCCCGGCTCACAAGAGCGCTTCGCTGTTCCGCCGCACCATTGGTTTGCTGTTCACCGCACTGCCGATCGCGCTGTTCGTGGCGGTCTGTTTTGGCTACTACTACACGGCGCTCAAGCTCACCGACCGGCTGATCGACACCCTGTATCTGCTGATGATCTGGCTGGTCATCGAAGCGGCGTTCGTGCGTGGCCTGAGCGTCGCCGCCCGACGCCTGGCCTACCAGCGGGCACTGGCCAAGCGGCAGACGGCGAAGGACAGCGGCGAAGGCGAAGCGGTTACCGAAGAGCCGACTCTGGACATCGAGCAGGTCAACCAGCAGTCCTTGCGCCTGGTGCGGCTGGCCTTGCTGGCCGGCTTCATCGGCGCGCTGTACTGGGTGTGGAGCGATCTGATCAGCGTGTTCGCCTATCTGGACAACATCACCCTGTACGAATACACCAGCGGCACCGGCGCGGCCATGAGCATGGTGCCGATCAGCCTGAGCGACTTCATCGGCGCAGCAGTGATCATCGGTATCACCGTCGTGCTGGCCGGCAACCTGCCGGGGTTGCTCGAGGTGCTGGTGCTGTCCAAGCTCAATCTGGCGCAGGGCAGCGCCTACGCCACCACTACGCTGCTGTCATACGTGATCGCGGGCGTGGGCTTCGTCTCCACGCTGTCGACCCTCGGCGTGAGCTGGGACAAGCTGCAGTGGCTGGTCGCAGCGCTGTCGGTGGGGCTGGGTTTCGGCATGCAGGAAATCTTCGCCAACTTCATTTCCGGCATCATGATTCTGTTCGAGCGCCCGGTGCGCATCGGCGACACCATCACCATCGGCAACCTGTCGGGAACGGTCAGCAAGATCCGCATTCGCGCCACCACCATTACCGACTTCGATCGCAAAGACATCATTGTCCCCAACAAGACCTTCATCACCGGGCAACTGATCAACTGGTCGCTGACCGACACCATCACGAGGGTGACATTGAAGCTGGGCGTGGACTACGGCTCGGACCTGGACCTGGTGCGCACCCTGCTGCTCAAGGCTGCGCGGGACAACCCGCGGGTGCTCAAGGAGCCGGAGCCACTGGTGTATTTCCTCAACTTCGGCGAGAGCACCCTGGACCACGAGCTGCGCATGCACGTGCGTGACCTGGGTGACCGCAACCCGGTGCTGGATGAAATAAACCGTTTCATCAACAAGGAATTCAAGCGCCAGAACATCAACATCTCGTTCCGGCAAATGGAGATCTACCTGAAGAACGCCACGGGCCGCGAGTACAAGCTGGTGCCCGCCGAGCCTGGGGAAAGTGCCGGCACTCTGCAGCCAGCAGCGACGCCTGCGGCGGCCGAGCCACCGAGCGCGCCCCAGGCCGTGGAAGCACCCAAGCCACCGCCCTCGAAACTTGATTGAGCGCACCGCGCCAACGGAGAACGCACATGAAAGGCCTCGACGAACTGATCTTCGACAACCGCTTCGCCCGCTTGGGCGACGCTTTCTCCACCCACGTGCTGCCTGAACCGATCGACAACCCGCGACTGGTGGTGGCCAGCAACGCGGCGATGAGCCTGCTGGACCTGGACCCGGCGTGCGCCCAAACGCCCCTGTTCGCCGAGCTGTTCAGCGGACACAAGCTGTGGAGCGAGACCGAACCACGGGCGATGATCTACTCGGGCCATCAGTTCGGCGGTTACACCCCACAGTTGGGCGATGGCCGCGGGGTGCTGCTGGGCGAGGTGTACAACGACGCCGGTGAGCACTGGGACCTGCACCTCAAAGGTGCCGGGCAGACGCCCTACTCGCGGATGGGCGACGGCCGGGCGGTGCTGCGCTCCTCGATCCGCGAATTCCTCGCTTCCGAAGCCTTGCATGCCTTGGGCATTCCCAGCAGTCGCGCACTGTGCGTGATCGCGTCTGACACCCCGGTGTGGCGCGAGAAACAGGAACGCGCGGCCATGCTTCTGCGGCTTTCGCCCAGCCATGTGCGTTTCGGCCACTTCGAGTACTTCTATTACACGCGCCAACCCGAACTGCAGAAACAACTGGTCGACCATGTGCTGGCAGCGCACTTCCCCGGCTGTGAAACCCAGCCCGAACCCTACCTCGACATGTTCCGCGAAGTCGTCGAGCGCAACGCCGAACTGATCGCCCAGTGGCAGGCCTACGGGTTCTGTCATGGGGTGATGAACACCGACAACATGTCGATTCTGGGCATTACCTTCGACTTCGGACCGTTTGCCTTTCTGGACGACTTCGACGCGAATTTCATCTGCAACCATTCCGACCATCAAGGCCGCTACAGCTTCAGCAACCAGGTGCCCGTGGCGCACTGGAACCTGAGCGCGCTGGCGCAATCGTTGACGCCGCTGATCAGCGTCGAGGCGCTGCAGGAAGCACTGGGGTTGTTCCTGCCGCTGTACGAGGCGGCCTGGCTGGACATCATGCGGCGGCGACTGGGCTTCACTCTCGCCGAAGACGGCGACAAGGCGTTGCTCGAACGTCTGCTGGGGCTGATGCAGAACAGCGGTGTGGACTACAACCTGTTCTTCCGCCGCCTGGGTGAGGATGGCTCGCTGGCCGTGCTGCGCGATGATTTCGTCGATATCGAGGGTTTCGATACCTGGGCGGGCGAGTATCAGGCGCGTATGGATCGTGATGTGGTCGACGGCCGCACCGAGCGCATGAATCAGGTCAATCCGTTGTACATCCTGCGCAATTACCTGGCGCAGAAAGCCATTGATGCGGCCGAAGACGGTGACTATTCGCAAGTGCGTCGCCTGCATCAGGTGCTTTCGAATCCGTTCGAGGTGCAGCCGGGTATGGAAAGTTACGCCGAACGGCCACCGGAGTGGGGCAAGCATCTGGAGATCAGTTGTTCGTCGTGAGCAACACTGGCCGCGAACGCTGCACCGCAGTGCATCAGGCAGACCGCATCCTGCCCTTCGCGGCCGATGACCGCTCCTACGGAGTAGGCTGTGGCGCTTGGGTTGACAACCGATCTTTCTGCCTCCAGATAGGCAGGGGCCATCTTTCAAATCGGAGCCGGACATGAGCGACTTACTGGTAATCCCCTGCCCACATTGCAACGGGCTCAATCGCATTCCTGCTTCGCGCCTCAAAGACCAGCCCAAGTGCGGGCGGTGCAAGGCGGCGGTGTTGCTCGATACACCTTTCGAGCTGACTCAAGGCGACTATGCCAGCCAGATCAAAGGCGATCTGCCGCTGCTGGTAGATGTCTGGGCCGACTGGTGCGGGCCATGCAAATCCTTTGCGCCGGTGTTCGAGCGGGCGGCGGGGCAACTGCAGGGGCGATGCCGGCTGGCAAAGCTGGACAGCCAGGCCAACCCGCAGCTGTCCACGCAACTTGGCATCCGCTCGATACCGAGCCTGATTCTGTTCAAGAATGGCCGAGAAGTGGCGCGGCAGAGCGGCGCCATGCAGCTGCCGCAGTTGCTGGCCTGGCTCGGTGCCCAGGGTATCGCCGATCTGTAGCAACCTGATGCACCGCATTGAGGCCGGACGCGGCTTGCGCCGCTGCTACAGGGGATTGGCGCAAGGCCCGCCATTGGGTTGATCGCAGTGCCCGTAGCAGCGGCGCAAGCCGCGTCGGCGAACGGCGCCGTGGGTCAGGCTGATCGCGGTGCCTGATTCGCGGCCGCAGACCGCTCCCACAGTCGATCACAGGGGTGGGAGGTCAGGCTTGTTCGAGCAGGTCGTGCAACTCCACGAATTGCTGGGTCAGCTTGTGTCGCGGGTCCAGGTGGATCAGCGGGATATTCAGCTCATGGGACTCGCGCATCTTGACCGAGCTGTTCAAATACACCGGCAGCACGGGTAAGCCCTCGGCGATCAGTTCGTCGAGCATCTGCTGAGGCAGACTGGCCCGAGGCTGGAACTGGTTGACGACGATACCTTCGACTTCAAGACCCTCGTTGTGGTCCTCTTTCAACTCTGCGATTTCGCTCAGCAGCCCATAGAGCGCATGCCGGGAAAAGCTGTCGCAATCGAAGGGAATCAACACCCGATCCGCCGCGATCAGCGCCGACACCGCATAGAAATTCAACGCCGGCGGCGTGTCGATATAGATTCGATCATAATCTTCACTGAGCTCGTCGAGCAGTTTGCGCAACTTGTTGATCTTGTGCTTGGCTTCCAGCTTGGGCTGCAGGTCAGCCAACTCCGCCGAAGCCGTGACCACATGCAGGTTGTCATAGGGCGTTTGATGGATATCCACCTTGCCTTTCTTGCTGGCCGGCCCGGACGACAGGATCTGCTTGAAGAAGTCCGCGATACCCATCGGGATATCGTTACCCGTCAGCCCGGTGAGGTACTGGGTGGAATTGGCCTGGGCATCGAGGTCGATCAATAACGTGCGAAAGCCCTCGTTGGCACTGACGGCCGCCAGGTTGCAGGCAATGCTGGATTTGCCTACGCCGCCCTTCTGATTGAACACCACGCGCCGCATCTATATCCCTCCATGACAGGCAAAGCCTCGAGTGTAGGGGTCAGAATATTACAGTTGCTAGCGCGCCGGGACGCTCATTCTGGGATTTTTCCTACAATTTCCTACAACCTCGCTGCTATGTGTTGGCAGAAATCATTAGCCAGCTATATAGTTTTTCGACTCCTGCCGCTGCCCTCCCGAGGTCACCGTGAAAACTGCTGTCGCGCCTGCTGCGCAAGCTGTTGATACCCCTCATCAAAACACCGCTCAGTTGAACGAGCAGTACATCGAGAAAGGCACGCCGCAGTTCCTGCGCACGGTACTCGCGCTGTTCAGCGGCGGCTTCGCCACCTTTGCCCTGCTGTATTGCGTGCAACCGATGATGCCGATCCTGTCCCAAGAGTTCGGCATCAACGCTGCCCAGAGCAGCCTGGTGCTGTCGGTGGCTACCGGGATGCTGGCCATCGGGCTGCTGATCACTGGGCCGATTTCCGACAGTATCGGACGCAAGCCGGTGATGGTGGCAGCACTGTTCTGCGCGGCGTTGTGCACCGTCGGCAGTGCCTTGATGCCCACCTGGGACGGCGTGCTATTGCTGCGTGCCTTGACCGGATTGAGCCTGAGCGGCCTGGCTGCGGTGGCCATGACCTACCTGAGCGAAGAAATCCACCCGCAACATATCGGCCTGGCGATGGGTTTGTACATTGGCGGCAACGCCATCGGCGGCATGAGTGGACGCCTGATTACCGGCGTGCTGATCGACTTCGTCAGTTGGCACACCGCGCTGCTGGTGGTCGGCGGCCTGGCCTTGATCGCGGCGGCGGTGTTCGTCAGGATCCTGCCGGAATCGCGCAACTTCCGCCCCCGCAAGATGAATCCACGCGGTTTGCTGGAAGGCTTCACCATGCACTTCAAGGATGCCGGCCTGCCGTGGTTGTTCCTCGAAGCGTTCCTGCTGATGGGCAGCTTCGTGACCTTGTTCAACTATATTGGCTACCGCCTGTTGGCCGAGCCCTACCACATGAGCCAGGCGCTGGTGGGTTTGTTGTCAGTGGTGTATCTGGCCGGCATCTACAGCTCGGCGCAGGTAGGCTCCCTGGCTGACAAGCATGGCCGACGCAAGGTGTTCTGGATGAGCATCGTGCTGATGTTCGCGGGTCTGCTGGTGACTTTGTTCAACCCGGTGCCGGTGATTCTGCTGGGGATGCTGATGTTCACCTTCGGCTTTTTCGGTGCGCATTCGGTGGCCAGCAGCTGGATCGGACGACGTGCGTTGACGGCCAAGGGGCAGGCGTCTTCGCTGTACCTGTTCAGTTATTACGCGGGGTCAAGCGTGGCCGGGACAGCGGGGGGGATGGCCTGGCACTACGGTGGCTGGACGGGTGTGGGCGCATTTATCGCAGGATTGTTGATGGTAGCGTTGGTAGTGGCGGCGAGGCTGGCGAAGTTGCAGCCGGTGGGGTCGTCCAAGTGAACCGCGTGCACCGCCGACGCGGCTTGCGCCGCTGCTACAGGGGTGAGGTGTTTCTGTAGCAGCGGTGCAAGCCGCGTCAAGATTCAACACGGCAGGATGTCAGCCGTGATACTGCGCCGAAAACTCATGCACGGCATTGATGAACGCACCGGCATGTTCGGGATCGACTTCCGGGGTGATGCCGTGGCCCAGGTTGAAAACGTGGCCGTTGCCGTGGCCATAGCTGGCAAGGATCCGCGCCACTTCGGCGCGAATCGCTTCGGGCTTGGCGTACAGCACGGTGGGGTCCATGTTGCCCTGCAGCGCGACCTTGTGGCCAACGCGGCGACGGGCTTCGCCGATGTCGCAGGTCCAGTCCAGACCCAGCGCGTCGGCGCCGGCGTCGGCGATGCTTTCCAGCCACAGGCCGCCGTTCTTGGTGAAGAGGATCACCGGCACCTTGCGCCCTTCGTGTTCGCGGATCAGGCCGCTGACGATCTTGCGCATGTAGGCCAGGGAGAATTCCTGATACGCCGCAGAGGACAGGTTGCCGCCCCAGGTATCGAAGATCTGCACCGCCTGGGCCCCGGCCATGATCTGGCCGTTGAGGTAGCTGGTGACCGACTGCGCAAGTTTGTCCAGCAGCAGGTGCATGGCCTGGGGCTGGTCGTAGAGCATGGCTTTGGTCTTGCGGAAGTCCTTGGACGAGCCGCCTTCGACCATGTAGGTGGCCAAGGTCCAGGGGCTGCCGGAAAAGCCGATCAGCGGCACCCGGCCGTTGAGTTCGCGGCGGATGGTACTGACCGCGTCCATGACGTAGCCCAGGTCCTGATGCGCATCGGGGATCGGCAACGCTTCGATGTCGGCCAGGGTGCTGACGACCTTCTTGAAGCGCGGGCCTTCGCCAGTTTCGAAGTACAGGCCCTGGCCCATGGCATCGGGAATGGTGAGGATGTCGGAGAACAGGATGGCCGCATCCAGCGGGTAGCGTTCCAGCGGCTGCATCGTGACTTCGCAGGCGAACGACGGGTTCTTGCACAGGCTCATGAAGTCACCGGCCTTGGCGCGGCTGGCGCGGTACTCGGGCAGGTAGCGTCCGGCCTGGCGCATCATCCACACGGGGGTGACGTCAACGGGCTGCTTGAGCAGGGCACGCAGGAAGCGGTCGTTCTTGAGGGGAGTCATGTCAACATCCGGCAGAAAAGTATGAGGATTTTCGCAGAGCACAGAACAACAAGCCACCGGCGAGAGCTGGGCGGTGGTCTGCACAGCAGCACCACCCGGCCGCCTGGCCGAATCAGTCCTGAGTATCGCTGCAGCGACTTACCAGGGCGTCGATCCTGCTCTTGCACTGGTCCATGGCATGGGCGTGCCCCTGGCTCAGCTCGACCTGACGCTGGCACAGATTCAACGCGGCCAGCACCAGCAGACGGTCGCCAATCAGTGTCGGATGACTGCGTTTGGTCTGCGCCAGCGTGCGTTCCAGCATGCCGAACGCCTGACGCAACGCCTGCTGTTCGCCGGGCGGTGCTTTCACTGAATATTCGTTGCCCAGGATCGAGAAGACCTCGACCCCGTCGTCAAGGTTCATACCGCCGCCGTGGTAGCACGCTCGACCAGTGCTTGAATGCGTGCGGTGGTCGCGCCCTGCTTCTCTTCCTGTTCCAGCAGGCTGAGCTGCAGCGTGTCGTTGTCATCCTTGGCCTGGGCCAGCTCGCCGGCCAGCTGGGCATTGCGTTCGGCCAGTTCCCGGTTGTGCGTTACCAGGTCGTTTACCAGGCTTTCCAATTGATTCAGGGATGCTTCCAACATTTGCTATTTCCAACACTTTGTCAGGGGCGCGAACGATAAAGAAAAAAACTCGGACGGGCCAGCTTTGATAGGACCCCGATGGACCCGCAGATCCTGATTCGGTTCGCCCCGTTCATCGGTCTTCATCGCTTGACTGCTCGCGATGGCGTGGCTCACCTGCGGCAATTCGTCCCCTTCAGACTTTTCACATCCGACCGATAAGCCGTGCAGCCCTTTCTTGTGTCGCACGGACGCGCCCTACCTTTCGGTAACCTCCCATGTCTTTACGCAACATGAACATCGCCCCGCGCGCCCTGCTCGGTTTCTCCCTCATCGGCCTGCTGATGATCGTGCTCGGGGTATTTTCCCTGATCCAGATGAGCCATATCCGCGCCGCCGGCCAGAACATCGAGAACAACACCGTACCCAGCATCACCAGCCTGGACGAGCTGACTCAGCTGACGCTGCGCCTGCGTGTGCTGTCGTACCGGTTGTTGCTCAATCGCGAAGCCGACATCCAGCAGAAAACCGTGCAGTTGTTCGATCAGCGCAACGAGCAGATCAACCAGGCCCAGGCCCGTTACGAGAAAATGATTTCCAATGGCGAAGAGCAGGCCGCCTACGATGACTACAAGCGTTTGCTGGGCCAGTATCGGCAGCTCGAGTCACGCATGAAGAGCTTCTCGGCCAACGGCCAGGTAGAAGAGCTGCGGACCATGCTCAACAGCGACATGCTGAGCAACTCCGAGCAGGTCAATGCCGTGCTCGAGAAACTGGTCAAGATCAACAATGTGCAAACCCGCGAGATCAACCAGCAGGCAGACGACGAATACCGCTCGGCGTTCACCTGGGTGGTGGGCATGCTGATCGTGGCTACCCTGCTGACGTTCCTGTTCGCCTGGCTGTTGACCCGCAGCATCGTCCAGCCGATCGACCAGGCACTGGTGGCGGCCGAGGCGATTGCCGAGGGCAATCTGACCCAGCCGATCCACGCAGAAGGACGCGATGAGGCCGCACGACTGTTATTCGCCATGCAGAAGATGCAGGGCAAGTTGCGCGACACACTGCAGCGTATTTCCGGTTCGGCGACCCAATTGGCATCGGCTGCCGAGGAACTCAACAGCGTGACCGACGAAGGCGCCCGTGGCCTGACTCAACAGAACAACGAGATCGAACAGGCCGCCACTGCAGTCAACGAGATGACCAGTGCGGTCGAAGAAGTGGCACGCAACGCCGTGAGCACCTCCGAGGCGTCCAAGGACGCGACCACGTCGGCCAGCGATGGCCGTGACCTGGTCATGGAAACCGTGAGCGCCATCGAACGCATGAGCGGCGACGTGCAGAGCACCGCCGAGCTGATTGGCAACCTGGCAACCGAGTCGCGCGACATCGGCAAGGTGCTGGACGTGATCCGTGGCCTGGCCGACCAGACCAACCTGCTGGCGCTCAACGCGGCCATCGAGGCGGCACGTGCCGGCGAGGCAGGCCGCGGGTTTGCCGTGGTGGCCGACGAGGTCCGCGCACTGGCGCATCGCACCCAGCAATCGACCAGCGAGATCGAGCGCATGATCGGCAGCATCCAGGGTGGCACCGAGCAAGCCGTGGACTCGATGCGCAACAGCACCGAGCGCGCCGAGTCGACCCTCAACATCGCCAAGGGCGCCGGTATGGCGCTGGAGACGATCAATGGCGCCATCGTGCAGATCAACGAACGCAACCTGGTGATTGCCAGCGCTGCCGAAGAGCAGGCTCAGGTGGCGCGCGAAGTGGACCGCAACCTGGTGAACATTCGCGACCTGTCGGTGCAGACCGCTGCAGGTTCGGCGCAGACCACGGCAGCCAGCGGCGAACTGGCGCGCCTTGCAGTGGATTTGAATGGGCTGGTGGCGCGCTTCAAGGTGTAAGCACCAAGCGCCTGGACGCGTTCATTCATAGACACCGCGTGCACCGCCGACGCGGCTCGCGCCGCTGCTACAGAAACACCGCGATCCCCTGTAGCAGCGGCGCAAGCCGCGTCCGGCCGCGACGCAGGCGTTCAGAAACACCGCGACCCCCTGTAGCAGCGGCGCAAGCCGCGTCCGGCCTCGACGCAGGCGGCGCGGTGGAACAGGCGGATCGCGGTGCGCCCTTCGCGGCCACGGACCGCTCCCACAGGGGCCGTGTGGAAGGGGTCAGAATTCGATCCGCACATCTCCCTTCGGCACACTGCAGCAGGACAGGATGTAGCCCTCGGCTTCGTCATCCTCGGTGATGCCGCCGTTGTGCTCCATCTCCACTTCCCCGCCCAGCTTCAACACTTTGCAAGTGCCGCAGATGCCCATGCCGCAGGCCTTGGGAATCATCATCCCAAGCTTGGAAGCCGCCGCGTGCACGGTTTCGCCCGGTGCCACGCGGATGCTCTTGCCACTCGCGGTGAACTCCACCAGATGCAGTTCCGAGACGTCCACCTCCGGCGCATCGGCGGCCTGCTCGGCCTGCTCCACGGCGTCGGCGCGCGCCTCGGGGGGCGTGGCGCCGAACGATTCCTCGTGGTAACGGGTCATGTCGAAGCCGGCGGCTTCCAGCAGACGCTTGACCGCGGTCATGTACGGGGTCGGCCCGCAGCAATACACCTCGCGCTCCATGAAGTCGGGCGCGATCAATTCCAGCAGCTTGTGGTTCAGGTAGCCGCGGTAGCCTGACCAAGGTTCACCCAGCCCATGCTTTTCGCAGATGATGTGCAGGCTGAAGTTGTCGACCCGCGATGCCATGTGCTCCAGCTCGCGGTGGTAGATGATGTCCTTGGGCGAACGCGCACTGTGCACGAAGACCATATCGACGTTGGCGTTGGTGTCGTAGAACCAGCGCGCCATCGACATCACCGGGGTAATGCCCACCCCGCCGCTGAGGTAGAGAATCTTCGGTGCCGGAAAGTCGATGGCATTGAACAGCCCGACCGGCCCGTGCACCGCCAGCTCCTGGCCTTCGTGGAGGGTGTCGTGCAACCAGTTCGAAACGCGCCCGCCCGGCACCCGCTTGATGGTGATGGAAAAGCTGTACGGCACCGACGGCGCGCTGGAGATGGTGTACGAGCGCATCACCGGCTGACCTTCGATTTCCAGCTCCAAAGTCACGAACTGGCCCGGCTTGAAGAAGAACAGAATCGGCTGGTCGGCCATGAAGCAGAAGGTGCGCACGTCCCAGGTTTCCTGGATCACCTTGACGCAACGAACGATGTGGCGCCCGTTGGCCCAGGTCTGGGTATTGACGGGCATCAGGAAGGGGTTGGACATGCTGGTCTCCAAGGTCGATTGCCGACTGTGCGTGCAGCGATTCTGCGTGTGCACCGCCGCCGCCACATTCCCATCCGCGACATCCACATGCTCATGGCGACCAGCCCCATGCCGCCTAGCCTGCAGCGTCGGGAATGGATTTGGCCATGTCGCCCATGGATAAGGTTCGTGGCGCGGCGAGTCGCACACTCCACCGCATCTGAACGTCGTTTCAGCCGCCTTGCGTCGACAACCGTAACAGCCACTTTTTTCGCGGCCACACTGCCTGGCCATGAGGATGAACACGATGGATGCCACCACTACCCTGAGCCTGGGCGATCCACTGGAACCCGCACGCAAGGCCACTGCCCAGATGCTGCAGGAGCGCGAACGTACCTTCTCCCTGCCGCAGCCGTTCTACAACGATGAGCGCCTGTTCCAGATCGACATGCAGGAGATCTTCAACAAGGAGTGGCTGATCGCCGGCATGACGTGCGAGATCCCGGCCAAGGGCAACTATCTCACCCTGCAGATCGGCAGCAATCCGATCCTCGTGGTGCGCGGCGCCGAAGGGGTGGTGCATGCCTTTCACAACGTCTGCCGCCATCGCGGGTCGCGACTGTGCACCAAGGAAAAAGGCAAGGTGGCCAAACTGGTCTGCCATTACCACCAATGGACCTACGAGCTGGACGGCCGCCTGCTGTTCGCCGGCACCGAGATGGGCGCCGACTTCGACATGAAGCAGTACGGCCTCAAGCCCGTGCACGTGAAAACGTCAGGCGGCTACATCTTCATCAGCCTGGCCGAGAATCCGCCTGCGATCGACAACTTCCTCAGTACGCTGAACCATTACATGGAACCGTACGACATGGAAAACACCAAGGTCGCGGTGCAGACCGATCTGCTGGAAAAGGCCAACTGGAAACTGGTGCTGGAGAACAACCGCGAGTGCTACCACTGCGGCGGCGCCCACCCCGAGTTGCTCAAGACCCTGCTGGAATGGGATGACGTCACCGATCCACGCGCCGACCAGGCCTTCAAGGATCACGTGGCCGCCTCGGCTGCCGCCTGGGATGCCGAGAAGATCCCCTACGCCCACGCCAGCCACGGCCTGCGCAACCGCATCGTGCGCATGCCGCTGCTCAAAGGCACGCTGTCGATGACGATGGACGGCCAGGTCGGCTGCAAGAAACTCATGGGGCGCATCAAGAACCCCGACCTGGGCTCGATGCGCATCCTGCACCTGCCGCATTCCTGGAACCACTGCATGGGTGACCACATCATCGTCTTCACGGTGTGGCCGATCAGTGCCCAGGAAACGGTGGTCACCACCAAGTGGCTGGTGCACAAGGACGCTGTGGAAGGCGTGGACTACGACGTCGCACGGATGCGCCAGGTGTGGGACGCGACCAACGATCAGGACCGTCGCCTGGCCGAGGAAAACCAGCGCGGCATCAACTCCACCGCCTACCAGCCGGGGCCGTACTCCAAGACCTACGAGTTCGGTGTGGTGAACTTCATCGACTGGTACAGCGAGCGCCTGCTGAGCAACCTGGGGGCAGAGCCTGCGGCGTACCTCAAGGGTGTGGCGGTGCACGAGTAACAGGTGTGGTCATTGGGGCGAAGGATGGATGCCGTATTCCTGACCCTGCGCGGCGCGCCTTTGGCGGCCGCGGACCGCTCCTGTAGTGGGGTGAGCACTGGTCGCCCGGCTTGGGATACATTCTGAAAAGATGCAATCTGGCGTTTGCCTGCACTGACATTCTATGGTCGCTGCCCAACAATAAAAGGGCGGCACCATGTCATCCACTCCTGGCTTGCCATACGTTGCGGGCATCGATGGTCTGCGCGCGATCGCGGTACTTGCGGTCATCGTTTTCCATGTTGAGTTCCTGCGCTTTCTACCGGGAGGCTTCACCGGCGTAGACATGTTCTTCGTCATTTCCGGTTACGTGATCAGCCGTTCCCTGGCCGAAAAAGGGCAACAACCGCTGCGCACCTTCCTGCTGCAGTTCTACCAGCGACGCCTGCTGCGCATTCTTCCGGCGTTGTTGCTTATGCTCACCGCCAGCGTACTGATCTCGGCGCTGATCATTCCTCCGGTATGGCTCAGCAGCCAGAACGAGGACACCGGGCTGGCCGCCTTCTTCGGTCTGAGCAACCTGGTCCTGGCCTGGCAAACCGACAGCTACTTCTCGCCCAAAGCTGAGTTCAACCCCTACCTGCACACCTGGTCGCTGGGCGTGGAAGAACAGTTCTACCTGATATTCCCCGTGGTCTTCGCACTGTGGCTGCGCTATCGCGAACACAGCTGGATCGCACGCGGCTTGCTGCCTGCCCTGACCGTTGCCTCGCTGCTCTGGTGCGCAGTACAGACCCAGGCCGCACCGCTGTCGGCGTTCTACCTGCTGCCCAGTCGCTTCTGGGAACTGGCCTGCGGTGCACTGCTGTTCCAAGCCATAGGCCAAGGCCGCGGAACACGCCTGCGCCCCTGGCACCTGCAGGCAATGCTGGTGGCCGGGCTGACGCTGCTGGCAACAGGCTTCATCCTGGCCCCGGCCGGACACTTTCCGTATCCATGGGCGCTGCTGACAGTGCTGGGCACGCTGCTGCTGATCGCCGCCGTGGTGCAGGGTGGCAACCAACGCTCGGGCCCGTTGCTGGCGCTGCTGCGCTGGCCCGCCCTGGCGTATGTCGGACGTCTTTCCTACTCGTTGTACCTGTGGCACTGGCCAGTGGCGGTTTTCCTGCGCTGGACGGTGGGCCTGGAAACGCTATCGGTCCAACTGGCCTACCCTTTGCTGGTGCTGGGCCTGGCAGCTGCGTCCTATCACGCGGTCGAAGAACCCGTACGCCGTGGGCGCACGCTGTGGCATTGCCGTGCGGGCTGGTCGGTCATCGGTGGGCTGAGTGCTATCGGACTGAGTGCAGCGCTTGCGGCATGGACAATCCACTCTACCGAGCGTTTCTCGCTGAGTACGGTCGCCGACACCTACACCTGGCACGCTTACAGACACTACCCTCGCGAGCCGATCGAAAAGGTCGACCTGCCAGCCCTGCAAGGGCGCCAGCTGTTCGTGCTCGGCGACTCGCACACCGCCGCCTACCGCACGATGCTCAAGATCGTCTCGCTGCGACTGGGCATCGAAGTGGTGGAGTACGAGCGTGGCGGCTGTGCGGTGGTCAGCCTGCTGGCGGCCGATCCGCCCGCCTGCAGCGCTTGGCAAAGCAGCGCCCTGGCCGATATTCAGGCGCGTGCCAAACCGGGCGACGTGGTGTTCCTGGCGTCCTTGCGCATGCCGGAACTGGCAGGGCGCGACTGGCAGCAGGGCGAGGACGCAATCTTCGAGCAAGCACTCGGCGAGCGTACCGCGCGACAGGCGCAGGCGGCCCGCCAAGCCGCCGACGTCGTGCTCGAACCTTTGCAGGCGGCCGGTTTGACTGTACTGATCGACGCACCATTGCCGGTCTTCAAGGCCCCGGCGAACCGCTGCTCGGACCCCTTCAACCGCACCAACCCGATCTGCGCACCTGGGCTGAGCGTGGCGCGCGACCGCATATTGCAGCTACGTGCGCCGCAGATGCATCTGCTGACGATACTGGCCCGCGAATACCCGGCGCTCCACGTCTGGGATCCGTTGCCGACCCTCTGCCCGGGCACCAGGTGCTCGGCCTATGACTCGAACGAAAAACCCCTGTTTGCCGACGCCGACCACCTGAGCGGCCACGGCAATCGTGTGCTCGAGCCCTCTTTCACAGCGCTCCTGATGCACCTCTACACGCCAAAGCAACCGCGATGATGGGCCCGGTACACCCAGGCCGGACGGGACCGCACCGCCGCTACGATTGTGCGCATCGTTGATACCGTGGGCGTTCATGGCTGGCTGCCGGGCGATCGGAGATAAAGAGGGAAATCTATCCGATCAAGGCAGGACAGCATGTCGCCCCTTCGAAGCATTTCCGATCAACTCGCCATCCATGCCCGCACCCCGGCGCTGGAGGTGTCCGACCCCCGTGGCCTGGCCGTGCGCACCGTCGGTTATTACCGACGCGAAGCCGACACCCCGGCCGAGCCCCGGGTCAGCGCCCAATGGCATGACCACGCAGGCCGTCCTGTCGCCCAGTGGGATCCGCGTCAGTTTGAGCATTTCCAGAGCGGTGCGAGCGAGACGCCGAATCAAGCAACAGTATTCAGTCTGTCGGGCACGCCCTTGCAGCAGAGCAACGTGGACTCGGGCTGGAAAGTGATGCTTGACGATGCTGACGGGCTTTCGAGAGAAAGCTGGGACAGTCGGCGAACACACACATGCGCAACCTATGACCGCTTTTCAAGGCTCGAGTCCGTGCATCAACGGGTCGCCAGTGGCGAATACCGCACCCTCCAGCGATTGAGCTACAGCTCTGTCGACCCTGACCAGGCCACGCTCAATCGATGCGGTGCCGCCTGGCGTCAGGATGATGATGCCGGAACCCTCCTGTTCAACGGATACGCACTGTCGGGAAGCTCAATGAGCACTACACGACGCTTCCATATGAATGACAATCTTGCCGACTGGCCAGAAGACATGGATGAGCGCGACGCGCTGCTTGAACCGGGCGAAGGCTACCTGAGTAGCGTGACCGAGAACGCCTGTGGTGAGCTGGTCAGTGCTACCGATGCAGCAGGTAACACACACCATCTGAAACATGACGTCAGCGGCCACGTCTGCTCGGGAAAGCTGACCCTGGTCGACGGGGCAGAGCACGAACTGATGCGAGCCAGCGAAACAGATGCGCAGGGACGTATCGTGGTGCAGACCAATGGAAACGGCGTTACCAGCCGCAGTGAGTACTCCGCCGACGATTCACGCCTGATACGCCTGCACTCGAACCGGGAAGACGGCACCCAACTTCAAGACCTGAGCTATGGTTATGATCCAGTGGGCAACATTCTGGAGAGCAACGATGCGTCGCAACCCGTACGCCACTTTGCCAACCAGCGAACCGAACCGATCAATCGCTACGGCTACGACTCCTTTTCCCAATTGATCGCCGCCACCGGCAGAGAAGTCGCCACGGCAGGAGCCCCAAGTCCCGCGCTGCCAGGACTACAGCCCTTGCCAGAAGACCCCGGCCTGCTGCTCAACTACAGCCAAACCTATGCTTACGATCCCTCCGGCAACATGGTCCAGATGCGCCACGTCAACGGCCAGAACAACTACACCAGAAGCATGGCGGTCGCCAGGTTCAGTAACAGAACACTCCCGGAGAGCAATGGCCACTTGCCCGACGAGGCGCAACTGAACGCTGGATTCGACCCAAACGGGAACCTTCATGCGCTGCAAGCAGGCCAATCGCTGGGGTGGGATTCAAACAACCAGCTGAGCCATTTTTCTACAGTGGTGCGTGCCGACGGTGATGATTACGAGCGCTACTTCTACGATGCCGCAGGTACGCGCGTACGCAAGGTCACCGTCACCCGATCCACGCGGGCCGCTCAGACCAAGGAGGTACGTTACCTGCCTGGTCTGGAGATCCGCACCGACAGCCACAATGATGAGGTGCTGCACGTTGTGTGCGTTCAGAACGGTCATTGCAAGACTCGTTTATTGCACTGGGAATCAGGTAAACCAACAGACTTGGCGAATGATCGGTTGCGCTTGAGCCTGGACAATCATCTGGGCTCCAGCACGATGGAGTTGGACGGTGATGGGCAACTTCTCAGTCGGGAGGAATACTACCCATTTGGAGGCACGGCCTGTTGGGCGGGTCGAAACGCTTTGGAAGCCAAATACAAGACCGTGCGCTATTCAGGCAAGGAACGGGACGCAAGCGGGCTCTACTATTACGGGTTGCGCTACTACGCGCCCTGGATCCAACGCTGGATCAACCCTGACCCCAGTGGTGACATCGATGGTTTGAACCTGTACCGGATGGTCAGCAATAACCCGATCAATCTTGTGGACCTGGACGGAGGAGTAGGCGAGGAAGCACCGCGAGGCAAGAAAAATTTCGCTGACACCTTCAGGAATGACGCGCTGAGCTTCGGAGGCATGATCAACTCGTTGGGCACATCAGCAGGCAGTCGCAAGCGCATGGAGGTCGATCAACGAACCAGCAGGGACCAGGCTCGAACCTTGGCCCAGAACCAGCTGGAACGAAAAACGACACTCCTGTTGAGCATGCTGGAGCTGACCCAGCAGAGCACACACTCCACCGACATGGCATTTGCCAGCATGCAGGACAGCAAAGCCCTCGCCAAAGCCATTGCCTTTCGGGCTTCGGCCATTACTCTTTCCAACCTGGCGTCAACAGGGGTTGGTTTGGCGGTGGGTGTACTGACTGCACCCGCTGGACCGGCCGTGGCAATTCCTGCTGGCTTGATAGCAGGAAAACTGACGAGCATTGGCGTCGACAAGGCGTTGGAGAGTGCTGGAAACCCGACTGCGTTGAATGTTCATAGTGGCGACCTCAATCCCCACTCGATCAAGCACAGTGGGCTGTATCGAAAACACTCATTGCTCGGCAAAGCGGCCTACAAATTCAGAAGTTTTCTCCCGGACGGCAAAAAGTACGCCACCAACCTGGCAGTGGAAACAGTGAAGACTGGCGGTAGCAAATTAGCTGGCCCAGCGGGAGTACTGGTGAAGATCGGAGTGGACAGTGTGAAGGCTGGGCTGGAAGTGGCGAGTGCACTCAAAGGGAAGGATCTGGACAAGGTTCAGAAAGTTGAAGATAACGGAGCGGCGCTTATCCGGGAACTGTACGCTCGGACCGAAGAGGTCATAGTGGGACTGGCACGCAACAGCAATGACCCCAACGAAGAGTTGATGGCCGGGCTCACGGGTCCGATCACCGTGGGTCATCTGTTGGACCGTCTAGGCAACGCAATAGGAAGTATCGAACATACCCGTAGCCTGGCAGCCGACTACCGCAGATCGCAGGCCGCCTGAACGGCCTGGGCCGCCACCTTCGGACTACCGGAATAAAGTGCGCCCCAGCTCCCGGTGCAGCTACGGGCGCACCACCCCCTCTTCGATCAACGCCTTGAGTACCGCCTGGGCGCCTTCCTCGGCGCTCAGGCCCTTGAGCACCTGCCCTCCTCCGCCACTGGCCTTGGCCGTGGCGGCTTTCATGCGGTCCGCGCCGCTCTTGGCCTTGATCACCTTCAAGCGTTTGGGCCGAGATTTAGCCGGCTGCAACTCGGCGCTGTCGAACAGCTCATCATTGATCACCTCCACCTCATCCACCGGCAGCCTTCCGCGTTGCGCCGGGCCGTAGGCGCTCTGCCGAGGCTTGGGTGCGGCGTTGTCGACGGTGGCCAACAGCGGCAGACGCACCTTGAGGCGCCGTCGTTGGCCTCGGGGCAAGGCCTGCAGCACCTGGGCCACGCCGTTGTCGATGGACTCGATCTCGGCCAGGCCGACGATCAACGGCCAGCCGAGTTTTTCCGCCAGCAGAAAGGGCAACATGCCCGAGCCTTCGCCGGTTTCCGCCTGAGTGCCGGTAAGCACCATTTGCGCACCGGCCGCTTGCAGGTAGTCGCACAGTGCCGGCAAGGCATCGGCGCCGTGCGGCTGTTCGAGTACGTGCAACTGTTGCAGGCCCATGCCCAGGTACGCGCGCAACGCAGGCTCGGCGACATCACCGGCGTGCAGCACCTGCAGGTCATCTCCGGCCAGTTGCAGGCCCAATTCCACGGCGCGTGAATCATGGTCGGCGCGCCGGGGGCGGCCGGACGTCGGGTGGGCGCCGATGGAAACGAGGGTGATGACCTTGGTGTTCATGGCTGTGTCTCTCTCATCGAGGCGCCCATCAGGCAGCGTCGCGCTTGGCTTGGTTGCGATAGGCCTGGATGGCGTCGATCAAGGCGTACATGATCGCCTGGCCGTCGCCGATCACCGACAGGTCGGCACGCTTGACCATGTCGCAGTTGGCGTCGAGGTTGATGGCAATGACCTTGTCGCAACCGCCAATGCCCTGCAAGTGCTGGATGGCACCGGAAATGCCCACCGCCACGTAGACCCGCGCGGTCACCCAGGTACCACTTGCGCCGACCTGCCGGTCGCGCAGCATGAAGCCATCGTCCACCGCCACCCGCGAGGCACCTTCGGTGGCCCCCAGGGCTTGGGCCGTACGGTGAAACAGCTCCCAGTCCTTTACCCCATTGCCCCCCGAGAATATGAATTCCGATTCGGCCATGGGCACCGCCGCCGGATCGACCGCCACCGCACCGAGGTCTTCGATACGCGGCAGGTTGCGAGCCACACCTGTAGACAACTGCACCGGCAGTGCTTCGTGGCGGGTTTCGTCCACCGGTTCGGCGCACTCGGCGGCCGCCAGGATCAAGCGCGGCAGCGGCCGGGCGATGTCCTGCTGGCCCGCACCGGCACGGCTGATGCAATGGCCGTCCTTGACTTGCCAGACACGGGTCGCCGGACGTTCACCCAGGCCTGCGGCAAAACGCCGACCCAGTTCACCGCCACCGGTGCGGCTGTCGGGCAGCAGCCAATGGCGAGGGACGAACTGGTTATCCACAGCGCGCAAGCCCTGGACCCGCTGCTCTGGTGCATACCCTTCGAACTCGGGGCCCTGCAGGATCAGCAGCCGGTCTATGCCGGCGGTGTCGAAAGCGTTTTCCTTGTGCTCGCCAAAGACAATGGCCAATACCGCCCCACCCTCCGCTGCCAGGCGATGCGCCAGGCCCAGCACGTCGCGGTCGTGGCTGCTCAGGCGGCCGCCGACCATGTCCGGTACCACGGCGATGTAGAACTGGGGCACTGCCACCTGATGCAAGGGCAACTTCACTTCCACGGCTGCCGTACGCTTGCTTGCGCCGCCCTGCTGGGCGCCGCTGCGGTCGATGCGCTTGATCCCGTTGGCGCCGATGAAACCGATGCCGTGGGGGTTCTTGCGCATCACCCCATTGGGCCCCATCCACGCACTGGCCTGAGGCTGCATGGCACTGTGCAAGGGATGCAGGCGGTTGCGGGCGATCCATTCGGCCCGCGGATCACGACGGATGAGATCGCTCATCAATGCACCTCTTCGGCGACTTCACGTTTGGCCGGTGCGGGCTTGGCGGGGGCAACACTGCCCTCGACCAACGCCTCGGCGACCAGTTCGGCGATGTCCTTGACCAATGGCCGCGGTTCTACCACGCCTTCGAGCATGGCGGTGCACTGCGGGCAGCCCACGGCCACGACGTCGGCCTGGGTTTCGCGTATGTCTTGCATGCGCATGTCGGGAATGCGCTGCTTGCCGGGAATATCAGTGATCGGCGCGCCGCCGCCACCGCCGCAGCAACGGGAGCGGAAACCCGAGCGCTGCATTTCCTTGACCTCGATACCCAGCGCCTTGAGCACGTCGCGCGGGGCCTGGTACTCGCCGTTGTAGCGGCCCAGGTAGCACGGGTCGTGGTAGGTCACGCTGCCGCCCTTGTGCTGGCCCAGTTGGAGCTGGCCGGCGGTGACCAGTTCGGCCATGAAGGTGCTGTGGTGCAGCACCTGATAGTTGCCGCCCAGCGCACCGTACTCGTTCTTCAACACATGGAAGCTGTGGGGGTCGCAGGTGACGATGCGCTTGAAGCCGTACTTGGCGAGGGTACCGATATTGCGTTTGGCGAGCAGCTGGAAGGTGGCCTCGTCGCCCAGTCGGCGTGCCACGTCGCCGCTGTCGCGCTCTTCCAGGCCGAGCACGGCGAAGTCGACCTTGGCCGCTTTCAGCACCTTGACGAAAGCACGCAGGGTGCGCTGATTGCGCATGTCGAAGGCGCCGTCCCCGACCCAGAACAGCACGTCGGCAGTCTTCCGGTCACCGAACAGGTCCAGGTTGAGGTCGGCGGCCCAGTTCATCCGGCCACCCGGGCTGAAACCGCCGGGGTTGTCGGTAGCGATCAGGTTGTCCAGCACCTCGGCGCCCTTGTTGGGCGTGGCGCCTTTCTCCAGGGTCAGGTGGCGGCGCATGTCGACGATGGCATCGACGTGCTCGATCATCATCGGACACTCTTCCACGCACGCGCGGCAGGTGGTGCACGACCACAGGGTGTCGGCATCGACCAGGCCATTGACGATCGGCTGGTGCGGGTTGCCCGCGTGTTCGCCAATCGCCTTGCCGGGATAGGGGCTGCCGGCGAAGTTCGCATCGGTGCCACCGGCCAGGCCTACGACCATGTCCTGAATGAGCTTCTTCGGGTTCAGAGGTTGACCGGCGGCGAACGCCGGGCACGCGGCTTCGCATTTGCCGCACTGCACGCAGGCATCGAAGCCCAGCAACTGGTTCCAGGTGAAGTCCTTGGGTTTTTCCACACCCAGCGGTGCAGTGGGGTCGTTCAGGTCCAACGGTTTCAGGCCGGTGGAGCGACCGCCGCCAAAGCGTTCGGCGCGGCGGTGCCAGGCCAGGTGCAAGGCGCCCGCGAAAGCGTGCTTCATCGGCCCGCCCCAGGTCAGTCCGAGAAACAGTTCCGACACGCCCCACAGCACGCCGATGCCCAGCACCGCAGCCAGTACCCAACCGCCGAAATTCATCGGCAAGATACCGGCCACCGGCAAGGTGGCGATGAAGAAGGTGGCCGAGAACATCAGCAGGCTTTTCGGCAGGCGCATCCATGGGCCCCTGGACAGCCGCGCGGGCGGGTTGCGGCGGCGAGCGTAGACGAAGCACGCCCCGACGAACATCAGCGCGGTGGCGAACAGCAGCGCATAGCCAAGAATGCGGTTATGCAGGCCGAAGCCATGGACCAGCACCGCCAGCACCGCCGCCAGCACAGCGCCACCGGCCGTGGCAACGTGGGTGTTGGCGATGTACTTGTCGCGCGCGACCACATGGTGCAGGTCGACCATGTAGCGCTTGGGCATGGCCAAAAGACCACCGAGCAGGTCGACCTGGGATGGCCGGCCGCGGCGCCACATAGTGATCCGCCGCACGGCGCCCAGAACAGCCAGGGCCAGGGCGGCGAACAGCAGGATGGGAAGCAGTGTATTGAGCATGGTGAAGCCTCTGCGGACCAAGAGGTTCCGTTAACGGGAGGCCGACGCGGACTCTGTGGGAGCGGGCTCTGCCCGCGAAGGCGTCCGCAAGCCTACTGCGCAGCTTTCTTCGCGGGCAGAGCCCGCTCCCACAAGATCGGCGTCAAGCTTGGGACGGCGTCAAAAATCCTTGCACAGGCGCAGCGCGTCGTAGATCGCCGCATGGGTGTTGCGCTGGGCCACGCAGTCGCCGATACGAAACAGCAGATAGTCGTCGCCCGAGGTACTCAACGACGGCTGCGGCTGGATCGCGAACAAGGCGTCGATGTCCATCTGGCCCTTGTTGCGCGATCCCTGCTTGAGCGCGTAGTAGAGTTGTTCGTCGGGACGCACGCCGTTCTCCACCACCACCTGGTCGACCACACGCTCTTCCTTGGCGCCGGTGTATTCGTTCTCCAGCACGGCCACCAGCTTGTCGCCTTCGCGGTAGACCTTGTCCAGCATCATGTCGCCGGTCATGATCACTTCCTTGGGGTACATGCTGCGGTAGTAGGTGGGGAACGACGTACCGCCGATGGCCACGCCCGGCTTGATGTCGTCGGTAACGATCTCCACCTGGCTGCCCTTGTCGGCCAGGAAGTCGGCCACCGACATGCCGGTGAACTCGCAGATGGTGTCGTACACCAGCACGTTCTTGCCCGGTGCGACCTTGCCGTCGAGCACGTCCCAGCTGCTGACCACCAGGCCCTCTTCGGCGCCCCAGTGCTCGTTCTGTTCCAGAAACGGGTGGCCACCCACCGCCAGCACGACGATGTCCGGGCGCAGGTCCATGATGGTGTCGGCATCGGCGGCCGTGCCCAGGCGCAGGTCGACCTTCAGGCGCGCCAGCTCCAGCTGGAACCAGCGAGTGATACCGGCGATCTGGTCACGCTGCGGCGCTTTGGACGCGGTGGTGATCTGCCCACCAATGAATTCCTTCTTCTCGAACAGCGTCACGTCGTGGCCACGTTCGGCCGCCACGCGCGCTGCCTCCATGCCGGCCGGGCCGGCGCCGACCACCACCACCTTGCGCTTCACGCCGGTGGACTTTTCGATGATGTGCGGCACGCCCATGTATTCGCGCGACGTGGCCGCGTTCTGGATGCACAGCACGTCCAGCCCCTGGTACTGCCGATCGATGCAGTAGTTGGCGCCCACGCATTGCTTGATCTGGTCGATCTGGCCCATCTTGATCTTGGCGATCAGGTGCGGGTCGGCGATGTGCGCGCGGGTCATGCCGACCATGTCGACGTAGCCGCCTTCAAGGATGCGAGTGGCCTGGTTCGGATCCTTGATGTTCTGCGCGTGCAGCACCGGGATATTCACCACTTCCTTGATTCCGGCGGCCAGGTGCAGGAACGGCTCGGGCGGGTAGCTCATGTTCGGGATAACGTTGGCCAGGGTGTTGTGGGTGTCGCAACCCGAGCCCACCACGCCGAGGAAATCGAGCATGCCGGTATCGCAGTAGTACTTGGCGATTTCCTTCATGTCCTCGTGGCTGAGGCCATCGGGATGGAATTCGTCGCCGCAGATGCGCAGCCCCACGCAGAAGTCGTCGCCGACTTCCTTGCGCACGGCCTTGATCACCTCCATGCCGAAGCGCATGCGGTTCTCGAAGCTGCCGCCCCACTCGTCGGTCCGCTTGTTGACCCGCGGGCTCCAGAACTGGTCGATCATGTGCTGGTGCACCGCCGACAGCTCGACGCCGTCCAGGCCGCCCGCCTTGGCGCGGGCCGCAGCACTGGCGTAGTTGCCGATCACGCGCCAGATCTCTTCAGGCTCGATGGTCTTGCAGGTGGCGCGGTGCACCGGCTCGCGGATGCCCGACGGCGACATCAGGGTCGGCCAGTGCTCGCCGTCCCAGCGCGAGCGACGGCCCATGTGGGTGATCTGGATCATGATCTTGGCGCCATGCTTGTGCATGGCGTCGGCCAGGTTCTGGAAGTGCGGAATGATCTTGTCGGTGGCCAGGTTGACCGATTTCCACCAGCCCTGGGGGCTGTCGATGGCCACGCTGGAGGAACCGCCACAGATGGCCAGGCCTATTCCGCCACGGGCTTTCTCTTCGTAGTATTTGACGTAACGATCGGTGGTCATGCCGCCGTCGGTGGCGTAGACCTCGGCGTGCGCGGTACTGAGCACGCGGTTGCGGATCGTCAGCTTGCCGATCTGGATCGGCTGGAACATCGCTTCGAAAGCCATGACGGTTGATTCCTCGACTTACAACGGTTTCACGGTGAAGAGGCCATCTTCGTGGCCTTCTTCGGAGCCGCCGTACACTTGCTCGGCGACGGTACGAATGCTGCTGCCGCGAGCGGCGAGGATCTGGTCCATGGCGCCGGCGAACCAGCCGGTGAACATGTAGTCGACCTTGCGCCCGACCTTGCCGTACACGTAGACGAAGGCGGAATGTTCCAGCTTGACGCTGCAGGTGCCCTGGTCCAGGTCGATGTCCTGGATCTTGAACAGACCCCAGCCGCGTTGCGACAGGCGCTTCATGTAGTGCTCGAACACCGCGACGCCTTCCAGGCCATGGCACTCGGCTTCTTTCTCGCACCAGTGCCAGGCGGACTTGTAGCCCGCCTTGTAGAGAATCTCGGCGTAGGCGTCGGCGCCCAGCACTTCTTCGATGCCCATGTGGTTGTTGACGAAGAAGTGACGCGGCACGTACAGCATGGGCAAGGCGTCGGAGGTCCAGACACCGGTTTCGCTGTCGACTTCGATGGGCAGTTGCGGGGCGATCTTGGCCATGCGCTTGAACTCCGGAAATCAGTGATTGGCTGCCTCAGGCAAACACCGGGTTGCGGCGTTCGCGGGCAGAGCCCGCTCCCACAGGGAAGAGCGGTTGGAATAAGGGTTGCGGCGTGTCAGCCAGGGCGTTATTCGCCCCAGACGTCCTTGAGGACGTTGACCCAGTTCTCGCCCATGATCTTGCGCACGACACGTTCGCTGTGGCCGCGCTTGAGCAGGGTTTCGGTCAGGTTGGGGAACTCGCCCACGGTGCGGATGCCCAGCGGATTGATGATCTTGCCGAAGCTGGTCAGGCGGCGGGCGTAGCCCTTGTCGTGGGTCAGGTACTCGAAGAAGTCCTGGCCGTGGCCCTGGGTGAAGTCGGTGCCGATGCCGATCGCGTCTTCACCGACGATGTTCATGGTGTATTCGATGGCTTCGGCGTAGTCGTCGATGGTCGAATCGATACCCTTGGCCAGGAACGGCGCGAACATGGTCACGCCGACGAAGCCGCCGTGGTCGGCAATGAATTTCAGCTCGTCATCGGACTTGTTGCGCGGGTGTTCTTTCAAGCCCGACGGCAGACAATGGGAGTAGCACACCGGCTTTTTCGATTCGAGGATGACTTCTTCGCTGGTCTTGGAACCGACGTGGGACAGGTCGCACATCACGCCGACGCGGTTCATCTCGGCGACGATTTCACGGCCGAAGCCAGACAGGCCGCCGTCGCGCTCGTAGCAGCCGGTACCGACCAGGTTCTGGGTGTTGTAGCACATCTGCACGATGCCCACGCCCAGCTGCTTGAACACTTCCACATAGCCGATCTGGTCTTCATAGGCGTGGGCATTCTGGAAGCCGAAGAGGATGCCGGTCTTGCCGGTTTCCTTGGCCTTGCGGATGTCGGCGGTGCTGCGCACGGGCATCACCAGGTCGCTGTTCTCGCGCATCAGCTTCTGGCTCTTGCAGATGCTGTCGATGGTGGCCTGGAAACCTTCCCACACCGACACCGTGCAGTTGGCCATGGTCAGACCGCCCTTGCGCATGTCCTCGAACAGTTCGCGGTTCCATTTGGCAATGATCAGCCCGTCGATGACGATGCTGTCGGCGTGCAGTTCGGCTGGGCTCATCGGGCAGTCCCCATCAGGCAAGTCAGGCGCCGAATCGTATGTCGGCGCTTCATGGGGCCAGCATATGCCTGCGCGACAGGGCGACCGGATGCAAAAACGACAGGGGAATTGCCGAAAGCGTCAACGCACGACTCTAAACATGACCACACCCCCTCGTAGGAGCGGTCATCGGCCGCGAAAAGATCGCCACGATAAATCAGGTAGCGCGCGGTGCGTCCGTCGCGGCCACGGACCGCTCCCGCAAGCGACCGGCTTGAGCCTGCCACTCCATGAAATAAACCACCTGCCATCGCTCTGCCCCTATGCTTTCCACGGGCCCTGAGCCAGAATCAGCGGCAATTGTCCTGCTCAACGGGTTAGGTAGATCCTCATGAGATTCACGCTGCTGATGCTTGCCTTGCTGTCCTTCGCCGCCCAGGCCGAAGAGTCCGATGGCCCCACCCCGTGCGATAACGTCGAAACCGATCAGCAGAGCTACGACTGCTCGGCCTACAACCGCAAGACATCGGAAACCGAGATGAGCGAGTCGTACACCGACCTGCTCGACCGCATCAACTCCCAGTTCCCCAAAGGCTCGCCCGAACTCAAGGCGTTCACCGACAGGCTCAAGACTGCCCAGGACCTGTGGGCCAAGTCGCGTGATGCCGATTGCGACGTATACACGGTCAATGCCGGCAAAGGCACCAAGGCCTATGACATTGCCCAGAACGATTGTCGCGCGCAGAAGAGCGACGAGCGTTCCGAGTTCCTGCAGTCGGTGGGCCTGGAGTGAGCGTGAAAATAGCTGGCGTCGAGATCAAGGGCAGCGAAGCGATCTTCGCCGTGGTGGAATACGACGGTTCAGCGTTGGCGCATCTTTCCACTTCGCTCAAGAAAATCGCGCTGGAAGACGATGACATCGCGGCGAACGTGCGGCAGTTTCGTGAGCGAGTGGCGGCTTTCGTCGGCGACAACGGGTTGAAGATGCTTGCCATCAAGAAGCGCGGCAAGAAAGGCGAGTTCGCCGGCGGGCCGACCACCTTCAAGATCGAAGGCGTGCTGCAGCTGCTCGAAGGCTGCGAGGCGGTGCTGGTGTCGCCGCAGACCATCAGCGCCCAGGCCAAGAAGTTGGCCGAACTGCCAGGCAGCTTGAACAAATACCAGCACGAAGCCTACAAGGCTGCCTGTGCGGTATTGCTCAAGGCGCGCTGAAACGGTCGACAGCCGTCTTTCATTCCTCCTCGTTTACTCGGCAGTCCAGGCCGATGTCCGTCGGATTGCCGGGGTCCTGCGCCACGAATGCACGGGTCTTGTGCTCGGCATCCGCCAGGTTGTCGGCCTCCACGGGCAGATCCACCAGGGTGTTGTTCCAGGCGTCGTCGGCCTGGTTATCGATGACCCGGCAGTCGTACCAGGCCGCCGTTGCCGGCCCGGCCAATGCCAGAAGAGCCACTGCTGCCAGGATTGGTGCAACCTTGACTTGCTTGCCCATTTCGATGATTCCTTTATCGCTGAATGAGCGCGCAGGTTAGCGGCCAGCTGGCGTACAAGAACGGTACATATGCATTGGCCGTGCTGGTGCCTTCGCGGCCACAGACCGCTCCTACAGGGGAAACACGGTCCATCCGCAGGAGCGATCAGTGGCCCAGGCGGCAGAGGCATCACAGTCCATCCGTAGGAGCGGCCAGTGGCCGCGAAGGCGTCGGTACGGCCGCTGCACGGGCAACGACCTACCCCGACTCGCGTCCGCGCCGATCTTCACGCGGGCAGCAGGCAAACCGCGCCCGGTAGCTGCGGGTGAAATACGACGGCGAGTCGAAACCGCAGGCAATGCTCACCTCCAGCACGCTCATCTGGGTCTGGCGCAGCAGCTGCCGGGCTTTCTCCAGGCGCAGACGCAGGTAGAAGTTGCTCGGCGTATCGTCCAGATGCAGACGGAACAAGCGCTCCAATTGGCGGCGGGTGACCTTGGCCAGTTCGGCCAGCTGCAAGGTGCTCAGCGGCGGCTCGGTGTGCTGTTCCATCTCGCCGATCACCTGCACCATCTTCTTGTTGTTGATGCCATAGCGCGAGGCGATTTCCATGCGTTGGTGGTCCTTGCGCGGCCTGATGCGCCCCACCACGAATTGCTCGGACACCTGGATCGCCAGCTCGCTGCCGTGGGCCTGGCCGATCAGGTCGAGCATCAGGTCGATGCAGGCGGTACCACCGGCGCAGGTGATGCGCGCGCTGTCGGTTTCGAACAGCTCCTGGCTGGCGCTCAGCGCCGGATAAGACTCGCGAAAGGCATCCAGAGCCTCCCAATGCAGCGCCACGCGGTGGCGCTCGAGCAGACCCGCTTCGGCGAGCACGAAACTGCCGGTGTCGATGCCGCCCAGAGTTACCCCTTCGCGATCCAACCGTCGCAGCCAGTCGCGCAGTGCCCCATCAAAGGCTGCCAGCGGCTCGAACCCGGCCACCACCAACAAGGTCGCGCCCTTGGCCAACGGCTCGAGTGCGCCATCGGCATTCACCGACATGCCATTGCTGGCCAGCACCGCGCCGCCGTCCATGCTCAGCACCCGCCAACGGTACAGCTCGCCGCGAAAGCGGTTGGCCACGCGCAGCGGCTCGATCGCCGAGATGAAACCGAGGGCGGAAAAACCGGGCAGCAACAGGAAATTGAAGTCTTGGGCCATGGTGTGCTCTGTGATTTCCGCGGTGAGCGATCCCCCAGCGCGATCCTGTGGGAGCGGGCGGGCAGCGAGCCCTCTGCCCACGAAGAGGGCCTCTGTGAAACACCACTAATACCCACCACGTCGCCACTGTGCAAGAGCCGGTCGCTGCAGTGCGTTTTTTCCCGCAAGGGCCTGCGTACCTTATGCAAACGGCGCGCAGACGCCGCCCCCATAACAATTCGAACTGCCGCCTGAGGGAGCCATCATGAACAGATTGATCAGCTGCTGCCTGCTGATGCTTACCGGTACCGCGCTGTTGACCGGCACGGCCAGCGCTGCGGAACCGGCCAGTTGCAAGAACGTGCGCCTGGGCGTGGTCAACTGGACCGACGTGATCGCCACCAGCGCCATGACCCAGGTGCTGCTCGACGATCTGGGCTACAGCGTCAAACAGACCAGCGCGTCCCAGCAGATCATCTTCGCTGGCATCCGCGATCAGCGCCTGGACATGTTTCTGGGTTACTGGAACCCGTTGATGACCCAGACCATCACCCCCTTCGTGGAACAGAAGCAGGTGCGTGTGCTGGCCGAGCCCAGCTTGAAGGACGCCCGCGCCACCTTGGCCGTGCCGACTTACCTGGCCGACAAAGGCCTGAAAAGCTTCGCCGACATTGCCAAATTCAAGAAGGAACTGGGCGGCAAGATCTACGGCATCGAACCGGGGTCGGGCGCCAACACGCAGATCAAGGACATGATCGCCAAGAACCGCTTCGGCCTGGGTGACTTTCAACTGGTGGAGTCCAGTGAAGCCGGCATGCTCTCGGCAGTGACGCGCGCGGTAAAGCGCAACGAGGCGATCGTGTTCTTCGGTTGGGCACCGCACCCGATGAACGTCAACCAGGACATGACCTACCTGAGCGGCAGTGAAGATGCCCTGGGCCCGAACGAGGGCATGGCCACGGTGTGGACAGTGACCGCGCCGGACTACGCCAGCCGCTGCCCCAACGTGGACAAACTGCTGAGCAACCTGACCTTCACGGCCGCCGACGAGAGCCGAATGATGCAGCCGCTGCTGGAGCACAAGGACGCCTTCGACTCGGCACGGCAATGGCTCAAGGACCACCCCCAGGACCGCGCGCGCTGGCTGCAGGGCGTCACTACCTTCGACGGCAAGCCTGCCACTTGAACACAACCCTGTAGCAGCGCCGCCTGTGGCAGCGGATTCTGTGGGAGCGGGTTCTACCCACGAAGGCTTCACCACCGTAGATGGACAAGACCGCGCTGCATCAGCAATACCGCAAATACCGCCGACGCGGCTCGCGCCGCTGCTACACCATTTCCCGGAGCAGCGGCGGCTGTGGGAGCGGGTTCTACCCGCGAAGGCTTCACCACCGTAGATGGACAAGACCGCGCTGCATCAGCCACACCGCAAATACCGCCGACGCGGCTCGCGCCGCTGCTACACCATTTCCCGGAGCAGCGGCGCCTGTGGGATCGGGTTCTACCCGCGAAGGCTTCACCACCGTAGATGGACAAGACCGCGCTGCATCAGCACTACCGCACAGACCCACAAGGAGCCCTGCAATGAACCACGACGTCATCATCACCTGCGCTTTGACCGGTGCTGGCGACACCACCGCGAAAAGCCCCCATGTTCCGGTCACGCCGAAACAGATCGCCGCCGCCGCCGTAGAGGCAGCCAAGGCGGGCGCCACGGTCGTGCACTGCCATGTCCGCGATCCACAGACCGGCCGCTTCAGCCGCGACGTGGCGCTGTACCGGGAAGTCATGGAGCGCATTCGCGAGGCCGACATCGACATCATCGTCAACCTCACCGCCGGCATGGGCGGCGACCTCGACATCGGTCCAGGGGAAACGCCGATGGCGTTCGGCCCCGGCACCGACCTGATCGGCCCGCTGGCGCGCCTGGCTCACGTCGAAGCGTTGCTGCCGGAGATCTGCACCCTGGATTGCGGCACCCTGAATTTCGGCGACGGCAACAGCATCTACGTGTCTACCCCCGCGCAATTGCGTGCCGGTGCCAAACGTATCACCGAGCTGGGCGTGAAGGCCGAGCTGGAAATCTTCGACACCGGCCACCTGTGGTTCGCCAAGCAGATGATCAAGGAAGGCTTGCTGCACGATCCGCTGTTCCAGTTGTGCCTGGGCATCCCCTGGGGAGCGCCGGCCGATACCACCACCATGAAGGCCATGGTCGACAACTTGCCGGCAGACGCGGTGTGGGCCGGCTTCGGCATCGGGCGCATGCAGATGCCGATGGCCGCGCAGGCGGTGCTGCTGGGCGGCAACGTACGGGTCGGGCTGGAAGACAACATCTGGCTGGAGAAAGGCGTGCTGGCCACCAATGGTCAATTGGTCGAACGCGCCGGCGAGATCCTTACCCGACTGGGGGCACGGGTGCTGACACCGGCCGAGGGGCGGAAAAAGATGAACCTCGTCAGCCGCTGATCTTTTTGGTGCTCTCCAGGCCTCTTCGCGGGTAGCAGCCTCGCCGCCCGCCCCGCTCCCACAAGGTTCTCCGTGTGCCACAGATCTAGTCTGAGCTGCTACTCCTTGTGGGAGCGGGTTCTACCCGCGAAGAGGCCGGCACAGACCCTGGAAATCCAAAGAAAGGAACACCCATGACTTTCATCACCCACATAAAAACCTTCGCCGCCCTGGGCAGCGGTGTCATCGGCAGCGGCTGGGTCGCCCGCGCCCTGGCCCATGGCCTGGACGTGGTGGCCTGGGACCCGGCGCCCGGCGCCGAAGCCGCCTTGCGCCAGCGCGTCGCCAATGCCTGGCCGGCGCTGGTCAAGCAAGGCCTGGCGGCGGGTGCCGCGCAGTCGCGGCTGCGCTTCGTGGCCACCGTCGAGGACTGCGTGCGCGATGCCGACTTCATCCAGGAAAGCGCTCCAGAGCGGCTGGAACTGAAACTGGACCTGCACGCCCGAATCAGCGCCGCCGCCAAGCCCGACGCCTTGATTGGTTCCAGCACCTCGGGCCTGCTGCCCAGCGAATTCTATGAAGGCGCCACACACCCGGAGCGCTGCGTGGTCGGCCATCCCTTCAATCCGGTTTACCTGCTGCCACTGGTGGAAGTGGTCGGCGGCCGACACACCGCGCCCGAGGCGATCCAGGCGGCCATCGCCGTGTACGAAAGCCTGGGCATGCGCCCGTTGCACGTGCGCAAGGAGGTGCCCGGTTTCATCGCCGACCGCCTGCTCGAGGCGCTGTGGCGCGAAGCCTTGCACCTGGTCAACGACGGTGTGGCCACCACGGGCGAGATCGACGACGCCATTCGCTTTGGCGCCGGTTTGCGCTGGTCGTTCATGGGCACGTTTCTGACCTACACCCTGGCGGGCGGCGACGCCGGTATGCGGCACTTCATGAACCAGTTCGGCCCGGCGCTGAAGCTGCCCTGGACCTACCTGCCGGCGCCGGAGCTGACCGATTCGCTGATCGATGAGGTGGTCGCGGGCACTTCGGCGCAGTTGGGCGAACACAGCATCGGCGCCCTGGAGCGCTACCGCGATGATTGCCTGCTGGCGGTGCTGGACGCGGTACGAGTGACCAAGGCCCGGCACGGCATGAGCTTCGCCGAATGATCACCTACCAGACGCCGGTGCTCGCGGAGTGGGTGGACTACAACGGGCATCTGCGCGATGCGTTCTATCTGCTGATCTTCAGCTACGCCACCGATGCGTTCATGCTGCGTATCGCAGTGGATCCGCAGCGTGACGGGCGCTCGCTGTTCACGCTGGAATGTCACCTCAACTATCTGCATGAAGTGAAACAAGGGGCGCAGGTTCAGGTGCGTACGCGGGTGCTGGCACACGACCGCAAGCGGGTGCAGGTGTACCACACGCTGCACCTGCAAGGCGCGGACGAGGTGCTGGCGACTAGCGAGCAGATGCTCTTGCATGTGGATTTGAAAGGGCCGAAGTCGGCGGTGTTCGGTGAGGCTTCGCTCGCGGCGCTGGCCGAGGCGTTCGAGGCGCAGCGGCATCAGCCTGCAGCCGAGTATGCCGGGCGACGGATCGCGTTGCCTGGCTGAATACCGCGTTGCGTGGTTCGCGGCCGATGACCGCTCCTACGGGGTTTGGGGTGCCTCGTGGGAGCGGTCATCGGCCGCGAAAGCTGCACTGCGGTCTGCCTGATACACCACACCGCGCCCTTCGCTGCCACGGACCGCTCCTACGGGGTTTGGGGTGCCTCGTAGGAGCGGTCATCGGCCGCGAAAGCTGCACTGGGATCTGCCTGGCGCTCCACTGCGGCTGCAATCAGCGGCGCCATTTCGCGCAGCCCTTCCAGCCCGATCTTGCCCTCTTCGAACAAGCGCAACCATTGCCGGCGCACGCGCATCACCCGCTCGTCATCGCGCAGCGGCAAGTGCTTGAGGGTGTACTCGGCCCGCGCCCTCACCGCTTCGGGCACCTGGTCGGTCAACACCAGTTGCAGCGACGGCAGCAACACCTCGAACCAACCCTCGCGCACCTCGAACGGATCGAGAAAATCCTCGGCCTTCTTGCTGCCCTTGGCGCTGTTCATCCAGGCGTCGACATAACGGTAATTGCTCCACTCGTAGGCCATGCCGCGGTCCTGGTCACAGCTGATGAAATGTTCCACGGTGCCGCTGGGAATGTACATGGCCCCAAACGCACAGCGGTTGGCGAAGCCCTCGCCCAGCTCCGGACGAAACGGCGACCAGTAGTCGCGTGGCCTGGCGGCGTCGGGATTGTCCTGCAGCCAGGCATTGCCACGCTGACGGCAGCGCTCGTCGAAGGCGTAAGGTTCGGGCAGCGGATTGACGAGCTCGATCATGCCCCTGCTCCAGACTTGGTCACGACCCAGGCGGGCCAGAAATGATCACCGGTGGGCAGGGTGCGCAGCAGCTGCGACTCGATCGCTGCCTCACTGTCCAGCCCCTTGGGCAGCCCTGACCGCTCGCCACGCATCCAGGCCTCGGCGGCGCCGATCGCGGCTTCCGCTTCCACCGAGCGCGCCTGGCGCAAGCCGAAGCTCTCGGACACCAGCCAGTTCACGGCATCGCCCTGGGGCGCCCAGACTTGTCGGTGCAGTTGCACCTCACCGGCCTGCACGCCCAAGGTGAAGAGCGCATCGCGCGCTTCGACGAACTGCGTCTCCATGGAGGCCAGCACCAGCGGCGAGTGCGTGGCCACGATCATCTGCACCGCCAGGCGTTGGCGGGTCAGCATCCCGACCACGGCCATCAGCGCCGGGACGATACGACGCTGCCACTGAGCGTGCAGATGGCATTCGACCTCATCCACCAGAAACACCAGTTCATCGCTCGGCCGCACACCGGCCAGGCGGCATGCGCGGCGATGCCCTTCCCAGGTCCAGACCAGCATGTAGGCCAGGGCCACCACGCGGCGGATGGCACTGGAGGTTTCAGGCAGGGGCACCTGCCCCTGGGGCCGCTGCAAGGTCGGGTACTGGGTTTCATCCAGCAGGCCGATGTGGCACGGTCGACCGGGCAACAACAGCTCCTCGCGCGACGGCGACAAGGCATGCAGTACTTGCTTCAAGGCGGCGAACGCCTTGCAGCCAGGGTTGCGCTGCCAACGCACCCAATCGCTGATCAAACCGTTGCACAAGCGACCCTGTCCCGCCATCGAGGCGCCCTGCCACAGCTGGGTTTCGTCGAAGTGATAGGCCGCCAGCTCGCCTGCGTTGCGTAGCGGATCCCAGACGCTGAAGGTGCCGTTGGCGTGGGCATACACCACCAGCGAACGGCTCGGCGTGCTGTCGCCCAGCGGCGCCCAGCGGTCTTGCTGCCAGGCCCACTGCCCGGCGCCGCGGTCCGCACCAGTGAGCCGATAGTCGATGACCGGCAATGCCGATGGGTCGCGCGCCTTGATGGGCTTGCCCGCGGCCCAGGTACGGGTCAGCACCCACCAGGCGGCATCGAGCACGAAGCTCTTGCCCAGACCGTTGTCGCCGGTGATGAAGTTCAGCCGCGGCGCCAGCCCGATGGGCCCCAGCGCAGGAGAAGGGCCGACGCCCTTGAAGGAGAGAAAGTCGAGCATGTCCATTGCCGTCCATTGGAAGTGAGCGACAAGGTTATTCAGGGTTGCTTCGCACGGTGCCATACCCCGGTGCTACAGGGCCCGAACGCAGGCATGCGAAAAACGACCTGCCTGTGTGCAATCCGGCCATGGCGACCATCGACGCTTGCCGAGTGCGTGCAGGGCTACCAGAATCGGCACACCGTCACGCCACTTGAAGAAGGATCAGCATCATGATGCATGCAGACTTGATTGATCAGGATGACCTGCTGGGCCAGCTGCGCGCGCTGGGTTTCGAGATGCCCGCAGGCGCCACGGCCGAGCAGGCCTGTGAGCATGCCGTACGAGGGTTGGATGCCGACCGGGCGCTGGCCTTGCGCAAGATGGTGGAAAAGATGCTGACGAGCAGTGCGACCATCCTGCCGGCAGTCCGCCAGGCGATCGACCGGACCTTGCTGCCGGCGCTGGCCCAGCATTCGAAACGAGCCTGAATTTCAACGCTGCCCCAGCTGAGCCCATTGTGGGAGCGTGGCGGGTAGTCTGACCCATCGCGGCGTGGCCTTCGCGGGCAGAGCCAGCTCCCACAGGTGTGATGCAAGCTCTGTGTGATGTAAACCCTGTGGGAGCGGGGCTCTGCCCGCGAAGGTCGCGCCGCGGTATCAGATCCTTACACTGGCAAAGGTCGATTCGTTGCGTGCCTGGCTCAACGCCGACAGCGGCCCCGCCAGCACCATGGCCTGCGGAATCGGCAGCATCGCCACCTGCTGGGCGGTATTGGAACCAACCCGCTCGTCACGCGGCGGAATGCCGAAATACTCGCGGTAGCACTTGGAGAAATGCGGCGTGGACACGAAGCCGCACACCGACGCCACTTCGATGATCGACATGGGCGTCTGCTTGAGCAACTGCCGCGCCCGAATCAGACGTAACTTGAGGTAATAGCGCGACGGCGAACAATGCAGGTATTTCTGGAACAACCTTTCCAGCTGGCGCCGTGACACCGCCACATACACCGCCAGCTCGTCCAGATCGATCGGCTCTTCCAGGTTGGCTTCCATCAGCGCGACGATTTCCTGCAACTTCGGCTGGTTGGTGCCCAGCATGTGCTTGAGCGGCACGCGCTGATGATCCTGCTCGTTGCGAATGCGCTCGTAGACGAACATCTCGGAGATCGCCGCCGACAGCTCGCGGCCGTGATCGCGGCTGATCAGGTGCAGCATCATGTCCAGCGGCGCGGTACCGCCCGAACTGGTGAAGCGGTTGCGGTCGAGGGTGAACAGCCGCGTGCTCATGGCCACCCGTGGAAAGGCCTCCTGCATCGAGGCCAGGCATTCCCAGTGCACGCTGCATTCGAAGCCATCCAGCAGACCGGCGCAGGCCAGTGCCCAGCTACCGGTACAGACCGCACCCAGGCGCTTGGACTGCCGCGCCTGGCTTTGCAACCAGCTGACATGGTCACGGCCCACCGCACGCTGGATACCGACACCACCACAAACAATGACCGCATCCAGCGGCGCAGCCTTGTGCATGGCCGCATCCGGGGTGATCTGCAGTCCGTCACTGGCCCATACCTGGCCACCGTCGGCGCTCAGCGTGGTCCACCGATACAGCTCGCGCCCGGACAACTGGTTGGCCATGCGCAGCGGTTCGACCGCCGAGGCCAGGGAGATGAGCGTGAAGTTGTCGAGCAACAGGAAGCCGATGGACTGAGGGCTGCGAGTCTGCGGTTGAGCGCCGGGGGTGAAGGACGTCATTGCGGTATCTCCTTACGCGAAGCGGATGGTGGCCTCAGGCAGGCTCTTGTTATTGCCCTCTGTTTAACAGGGGCTTTGCTTTGCTACGCAAACGCCATGCCGACAATTGGTCGGGAACTCCATGGCACCTGAAAACGACGTCGCGCAGGGCTATGCAGAGCCGTGCGCAGGGTCTTCGCCTGCGGCGTTGGATTCTTGCCAAAAGCATAGCCGCCGTGGGGTCTGAGCAATTCGGTAGCAGCCACTGGGGCATTGCGCCGCCAAGTGTCACCGCAAGCACGTCGCCTGCTATTACCGAGCCCTGCACGCGTGGGGCGATGGATTCCAGGCACCACGCGCGAAAATGAGGCGTGGCGCCCATGCCTGCACGCTCGTGTGGCAACCTCATAGAGGTGGATGTACGTCGATGTCGCGGGTAAGGTCGCTGCTGCAAGCCCCATGAGCTGTAAGCGACGTCACCGACACTGGATACGACTCTGTCCGCACTGGATACGACGCACCCTGTAGGCGGTTGATTTGCGCTGGTACATGATCACTCACGGCTCATCGCCCGGCACCGTGTCGGCGCACCCGCCGCATGCACGGCGATCGAGCATCCAGACAAGCGTGGCGCGCCGTCAGGCCCACGCCGAGAAAAACCGGGAGCACACCATGAAAGGTCCATCATCGATTCTGCTGGCGACTCTGCTGGGCCTGCCTGCACTGGCTCAAGCAGCGGAACCGGCGCGATGCGCCACTGTGAATTTCTCCGATGTCGGCTGGACCGACATCACCGTCACCACCGCGGTTACCAGTGCAGTGCTGCAGTCACTGGGCTACAAGACCAAGACCACCATGATTTCCGTGCCGGTGACCTACAAGTCGCTGGCCGATGGCAAGAACATGGACGTCTTCCTCGGCAACTGGATGCCAACCATGGAAAACGACATCAAGCCCTACCGCGACGCCGGCACCGTGGAAACAGTGCGGGCCAACCTGGAAAACGCCAAGTACACCCTGGCCGTGCCTCAGGGACTGTACGACAAGGGCCTCAAGGATTTCGCCGACATCGTCAAGTTCAAGAAGGAGCTGGACGGCAAGATCTACGGCATCGAGCCGGGCAACGACGGCAATCGCCTGATCCAGAGCATGATCGACAAGAACGCGTTCGGCCTCAAGGACGCCGGCTTCAAGGTGGTCGAATCCAGCGAGGCCGGCATGCTGTCGCAGGTCGACCGTGCCCAGCGGCGCAACACCGACGTGGTGTTCCTGGGCTGGGAACCGCACCCGATGAACACCCGCTTCAAGGTGCAGTACCTGACCGGCGGCGATGACTACTTCGGCCCCAACTTCGGTCAGGCCACCATCTACACCAACACCCGCAAGGGCTACACCCAAGAATGCAGCAACGTTGGCCAGTTGCTGAAAAACCTGCAGTTCAGCCTGGCCATGGAGAGCACGCTGATGGGCAATGTCCTGGACGACAAGCAGAAACCCGACGCGGCCGCACGGGCCTGGCTGAAAAACAACCCGCAGGTGCTCGACACCTGGCTGGCTGGCGTCACCACCATTGATGGCAAGCCGGGTCTTGAAGCCGTCAAGGCCAAGCTCGCGCAATAACGCAGGCAAGCGGGCCGGCGGTTGCCGGCCTCACCGGCCGGCACTTTGTTCCCTCGCATGCGGACACTCACTACCATGCTGACAGACCACAAGATCCCCCTGGGCGAGTACATCGCGGCGTTCGTCGACTGGCTCACTCAACACGGGGCCTCGACGTTCGATGCCATCGCATCCACGCTCGAAGCGATCATTCATGGTTTCACCGCCGGCCTCACCTGGTTCAACCCCTACGTACTGACTGCACTGATCGCCGCGCTGGCGCATTTCATCCAGCGCAAATGGGGGCTCACGCTGTTCGTGGCGCTGTCGTTCCTGCTGATCCTCAACCTGGGCTACTGGCAGGAAACCATGGAGACCCTGGCGCAGGTGCTGTTCGCCACGCTGGTCTGCGTGATCATCGGCGTGCCGCTGGGCATCGTGGCCGCGCACAAACCCATGTTCTACACCATGATGCGCCCGGTCCTCGACCTGATGCAGACGGTACCGACCTTCGTCTACCTGATTCCCACGCTCACCCTGTTCGGGCTGGGCGTCGTGCCGGGCCTGATTTCCACGGTGGTGTTCGCCATTGCAGCGCCGATTCGCCTCACCTACCTGGGCATCCGCGACGTGCCGCAGGAACTGATGGACGCCGGCAAGGCCTTCGGCTGCTCGCGACGCCAACTGCTGTCGCGCATCGAACTGCCGCATGCCATGCCGAGCATCGCTGCCGGTATTACCCAGTGCATCATGCTGTCGCTGTCGATGGTGGTGATCGCCGCCCTGGTGGGCGCCGATGGCCTGGGCAAGCCGGTGGTCAATGCGCTGAACACCGCCGACATCGCCCTGGGCTTCGAAGCCGGTCTGGCCATCGTGTTGCTGGCAATCATGCTGGACCGGATCTGCAAACAACCTGACGTGAAGATAGGGGGTGATGCATGAGCATTATTCGATTCGACAACGTCGATGTGATCTTCGCCAAGGATCCACGCGAAGCGCTGAAGCTGCTCGACCAGGGCCTGACCCGCAACGAGATCCTGAAGAAGACCGGGCAGATCGTGGGCGTGGAAAAAGCCAGCCTGGACGTCAACAAGGGCGAGATCTGCGTGTTGATGGGGTTGTCCGGGTCGGGCAAGTCGAGCCTGTTGCGCTGCATCAACGGGTTGAACACCGTGAGCCGCGGCAAGCTGTTCGTCGAGCATGAAGATCGCCAGATCGACATCGCCGCCTGCACACCCGCGGAACTGAAGATGATGCGCACCCAGCGTATCGCCATGGTGTTCCAGAAGTTCGCCCTGATGCCTTGGCTGACGGTGCGCGAGAACATCAGCTTTGGCCTGGAGATGCAGGGCCGTCCGGAAAAGGAACGGCGCAAGCTGGTCGACGAGAAACTGGAGCTGGTGGGCCTGACCCAGTGGCGCAACAAGAAACCCGACGAGCTGTCCGGTGGTATGCAGCAGCGTGTGGGCCTGGCTCGGGCGCTGGCCATGGATGCCGACATCCTGCTGATGGACGAGCCCTTCTCGGCGCTCGACCCGTTGATCCGCCAAGGCCTGCAGGACGAGCTGCTGGAGCTGCAACGCAAGTTGAACAAGACCATCGTGTTCGTCAGCCATGACCTGGACGAGGCGCTCAAACTGGGCAGCCGTATCGCCATCATGAAAGACGGGCGGATCATTCAGTACAGCGTGCCCGAGGACATCGTGCTCAACCCGGCCGACGACTACGTGCGGACCTTCGTGGCTCACACCAATCCACTCAATGTGCTGTGCGGGCGCAGCCTGATGCGCACGCTGGACAAGTGCACGCGCGTCAATGGTTCGGTGTGCCTGGACCCAGGCGTGGATTCATGGCTGAACCTGGGCGCCGGCAACTCGCTGACCAGCGCACGTCAGGGCGACGCCGTGCTCGACCTGCAAGGCTGGGCCCCGGGGCAAGCCATGGAAGGCCTGGGCCGCAGGCCGACACTGGTGCATGCCGACATCGGCATGCGCGACGCCCTGCAGATCCGCTACCAGACCGGGCACAAGCTGGTGCTGCAGGACAGCGACAAGCAGGTGGTAGGCATCCTCGGGGACACCGAGCTGTACCATGCCCTGCTGGGCAAGAACCTGGGCTGAGCCTCACCATCGCTCCCATATCCATCCCGTGGGAGCGGTCATCGGCCGCGAAGGCCTTGCTGCAGTCCCCCTGATCCACCGCGCCGCCCTTTTCGCGGCCACGGACCGCTCCTACACGACTGTGTGATTCCCTGTAGGAGCGGTCAGCGGCCGCGAAGGCCTTGCCGCATTCCCCCTGATCCACCGCGCCGCCCTTTTCGCGGCCACGGACCGCTCCTACAGGATTGCATGCCGACTGTGGGAGCGGGTCTCTGCCCGCGAACGCTCCACCGCGATCTAGCTGACACCCCTCTCTCGAAGCCCATTGCCTTCCCCTTCCCAATCCTCTAAAACCACGCGCACATTCACCTGCTCTTTTTTATTGATTGATCGTTCAATAAAAATAAACTAGACTGGCTTCAGTCGGCTGTCACTCACTGCCCGTACTGCAGGCCCAAGGAGATTCGCCCAATGCCCAAGGTCGGTATGCAACCCATCCGCCGCCAACAGTTGATCGAAGCCACGCTCCAGGCCGTCGATCAGGTCGGCATGAGTGACGCCAGTATCGCTTTGATTGCCCGCCTGGCGGGTGTGTCGAACGGCATCATCAGCCACTACTTTCAGGACAAGAACGGCCTGATCGCAGCGACCATGCGCCACTTGATGAACGTTCTGATCGACAACGTCGCCACGCGGCGACAGGCCTTGAACGACGACAGTGCCAGGGCGCACCTGCAGGTGATCATCGAAGGCAACTTCGACGCCAGCCAGGTCAACGCTCCGGCCATGAAGACCTGGCTGGCCTTCTGGGCCACCAGCATGCATCAGCCGTCTCTGCACAGGTTGCAGCGGATCAACGATCACCGCCTGTATTCCAACCTGTGCTGCCAGTTTCGCCGTGAATTGCCGGTGGAACAGGCACGCAATGCCGCACGCGGCCTGGCCGCCCTGATCGACGGTCTGTGGTTGCGCGGCGCACTGTCGGGCGATGCCTTCGACACCGCCCAGGCTCACCGCATCGCCTGCGAATACATGGACATGCAACTGGCAAAACAGCAGCGCTGAAGCTTCGCGCCTCGCCTGCTGCCACCTTAACTGCACCGCGAGGATCTTATGGCCCGTTTCCCAACGCAAAAACTCTACATCGATGGCGGCTACGTGGACGCCAGCGGCAGCGGCACCTTCGATGCCGTCAACCCGGCCACCGGTGAAGTGCTGGCGCAGGTTCAGCGCGCCACTGCCCAAGACGTCGAGAAAGCCGTCGCCAGCGCCGAAAAAGGCCAGAAGATCTGGGCCGCGATGACCGCCATGGAGCGCTCGCGAGTGCTGCGCAAAGCCGTCGACCTGCTGCGCGAACGCAACGACGAACTGGCCCTGCTGGAAACCCTGGACACCGGCAAGGCCTATTCGGAAACCCGCTACGTCGACATCGTCACCGGTGCCGACGTGCTGGAATACTACGCCGGCCTGGTGCCCGCCATCGAAGGCGAACAGATCCCGCTGCGCGACACCTCCTTCGTCTACACCCGCCGCGAGCCCCTGGGCGTGACCGCCGGTATCGGTGCCTGGAACTACCCGATCCAGATCGCCTTGTGGAAGTCCGCCCCGGCGCTGGCCGCCGGTAACGCGATGATCTTCAAGCCCAGCGAAGTCACCTCGCTGACCACGCTCAAGCTGGCCGAGATCTACACCGAAGCCGGCCTGCCGGCTGGCGTGTTCAACGTGCTGACCGGCAGCGGCAGCGAAGTCGGCGCCTGGCTCACCGAGCATCCGCGTATCGAGAAGATCTCGTTCACCGGCGGCGTCAGCACCGGCAAGAAGGTCATGGCCAGCGCCTCGAGTTCTTCGCTCAAGGAAGTGACCATGGAACTGGGCGGCAAGTCGCCGCTGATCATCTTCGACGATGCCGACCTCGACAAGGCCGCCGACATCGCCATGATGGCCAACTTCTACAGCTCCGGCCAGGTGTGCACCAACGGCACCCGAGTGTTCGTGCCCAACGCGCTGAAGGCTCAGCTGGAAGCGAAGATCCTGGAACGCGTGCAGCGTATCCGCATCGGCAACCCCGAGGACGAGAACACCAATTTCGGTCCGCTGGTGAGCTTTGCCCACATGGAAAACGTGCTGGGCCACATCGCCAAGGGCAAGGCCGAAGGCGCGCGCCTGCTGTGCGGCGGCGAGCGGCTGAGCGAAGGTGAACTGGGCCAGGGTGCGTTCGTCGCACCGACCGTGTTCACCGACTGCAGCGATGAGATGACCATCGTGCGTGAAGAAATCTTCGGCCCGGTGATGAGCATCCTTGGCTACGACAGTGAAGAGGAAGTGATCCGCCGCGCCAACGCCACCGAGATGGGCCTGGCTGCCGGTGTGGTCACCCGTGATCTGAACCGTGCGCACCGTGTGATCCATCAGCTCGAAGCAGGCATTTGCTGGATCAACGCCTGGGGCGAGTCCGACGCGAAGATGCCGGTGGGTGGCTACAAGCAATCCGGTGTGGGCCGCGAGAACGGTATCAGTTCGCTGGCGCAGTACACCCGGATCAAATCGGTACAGGTAGAACTGGGCGATTACGTTTCGGTGTTCTGACCCCGAATCCCTTGTGGGAGCGGGGCGGGCGGCGAGCTCTCTGCCCGCGAATAGGCCAGACCTGACACCCTGCCTACCTTGCCATTTTTTCAAAGAGGGAACCTCCATGTCCCAGGAATTCGACTACATCATCATCGGTGCCGGCTCGGCTGGTAACACCTTGGCCACGCGCCTGACCGAAGATCCGGGCGTGACGGTCCTGCTGCTTGAAGCCGGCGGACCGGACTATCGTCTGGACTTCCGTACCCAGATGCCTGCCGCCCTCGCCTTTCCACTGCAGGGCCGCCGCTACAATTGGGCCTACGAGACCGAGCCAGAGCCGCACATGGACAACCGTCGCATGGAATGTGGCCGCGGCAAGGGCCTGGGTGGTTCTTCGCTGATCAATGGCATGTGCTACATCCGCGGCAACGCCATGGACTACGACGGCTGGGCCAAGCTGCCAGGCCTGGAAGACTGGAGCTACCTGGACTGCCTGCCGTATTTCCGCAAGGCCGAAACCCGTGACATCGGCCCCAACGATTACCACGGTGGCGAAGGTCCGGTCAGCGTCACCACGCCCAAGCCCGGCAACAACCCATTGTTCGCCGCCATGGTCGAAGCCGGTGTGCAAGCAGGCTTTCCGCGCACCGACGACCTCAACGGCTACCAGCAGGAAGGCTTCGGTCCCATGGACCGCACCGTGACGCCCAAGGGCCGACGCGCCAGCACCGCACGCGGCTACCTGGACCAGGCCAAGCAACGCGACACCCTGACCATCGTCACCCACGCCCTGACCGACAAGATCGTCTTCGACGGCAAGCGCGCGGTCGGCGTCAGCTACCTGGTCGGTGACAGCGACGAGCGCATCCAGGCGCGCGCTCGCAAGGAAGTCCTGCTGTGCGGCGGCGCCATCGCCTCGCCACAGATTCTGCAGCGCTCCGGCGTCGGTCCGGCCGAGGTGCTTCAGCCCCTGGGCATCGACGTCGTGCATGACTTGCCAGGTGTCGGTCAGAACCTGCAGGACCACCTGGAAATGTACCTGCAATACAGCTGCACTCAGCCAGTCTCCCTGTACCCGTCGCTGAAGTGGTGGAACCAGCCGCAGATCGGCGCCGAATGGATGTTCCTGGGCACTGGTATCGGTGCCAGCAACCAGTTCGAGGCCGGCGGTTTCATTCGCTCGCGCCCTGAATTCGAATGGCCGAACATCCAGTATCACTTCCTGCCGGTGGCGATCAATTACAACGGCACCAAGGGCGTTCAGGAACACGGCTTCCAGGCTCACGTGGGCTCGATGCGCTCGCCGAGCCGCGGCCGCGTCAACGTCAAGTCGAAGAACCCGCGCGACTACCCGAGCATCCTGTTCAACTACATGGCCAGCGAGCAGGACTGGCAGGAATTCCGCGACGGCATTCGCCTGACCCGCGAGATCATGCAGCAGCCGGCGCTGGACCAGTACCGTGGCCGCGAGATCAGCCCAGGCATCGAAGTGCAGACGGACGAGCAGCTGGACCAGTTCATCCGCGAGCATGCCGAAACGGCTTATCACCCGTCGTGCTCGTGCAAGATGGGCACCGACGACATGGCCGTGGTCGATGGTCAGGGTCGCGTGCATGGCCTGCAAGGCCTGCGTGTGGTCGACGCCTCGATCATGCCGATCATTACCACCGGCAACCTGAACGCGCCGACCATCATGATCGCCGAGAAGATCGCCGACCGCATTCGTGGCCGCAAGCCCGAGGCGCGTTCGACCGCAGCCTACTATGTTGCCGGCGATGCGCCGGTACGCGGCAAGCCGATGCGCGAAGTGAGTGCGACCACCCACGGCTGATCCCGATTTGCTCCGCGCCGGTGGCAGGCCTAAGCTGTGGGCCTGCCAGATTCCGGGTCGGTCTGCGGGCCCCTTGGCGGCCGCACGCTGTTCCTACAGGACACTGTAATCCCCTGTAGGAGCGGCCTGCGGCCGCGAAAAGGCCAAGCGCCGACGCCCTCCAGAGGCCCGTCCATGTTCGATTTCAGCGCCACCCTGCAACAACGTTTCGCCGCCTTGCGCACCTGCGCCGAATTCTTCTCCCTGCGCCACGTGCGCCAATCCAGCCAGCACCTGGCCGTGCGCAAGAACATTGCCGAACCGCCGAGCCTGAGTCTCGACGAAGGGGTGATGATCACAGTGCGAGTGAACGGCGTGGAAGCCTATGCCGCTACCGGCGATGTTTCCCTGCGGGGGTTGCAGCAGGCATTGACGCGTGCCGAACAGCAGGCAGGCGCGATCGCCGCCCATGCCCTGCTCGACCTGAATGAGCAACCCGTCAGCAGTGCGCGCAACGACTACCTCTCGCCTGACGTACAGGCTGCCTTTCCGACGCTCGCCCAGTGCTACCAACTGCTCAATGAAGAATCGGCCAGCGTGCCCGACGATCCACGGCTGGTCAGCTGGTATGCCGGCCTGGGCGTCACGGACGTCGAACAGATCTACCTGAACAGTGCCGGCGCGCAGATTCGTCAGGCGCAACGCTTCGTCTTTCCCGGCTTGAGCGTCACTGCTTTCGATGGCAGCGACAGCCAGACGCGCAGCCTGGGCCGCGACAACTTCGGCCAGCAAGGCGGTGTCGACGTCATCGAGCGCTGCGGCATCGTCGGCGCGGCTCGCCAGGTCGCCGACCAGGCCTTGCAGTTGCTGCTGGCGCCCAACGCCCCACAGGGCCCGCGCGACCTGCTGCTGACGCCCGATCAGATGATGCTGCAGATCCACGAATCCATCGGCCACCCGCTGGAGCTTGACCGCATTCTGGGCGACGAGCGCAACTACGCAGGCACCAGCTTCGTCAAGGTCGAGGACTTCGGCCACTTGCAGTATGGCTCGTCGCTGCTCAATGTGACCTTCGACCCGGACATTCCCCACGAACTGGCCAGTTATGCCCATGACGACGATGGCACGGCGGCCAGCAAGCAATGGCTGATTCGCGATGGCGTATTGGTCCGGCCACTGGGCGGCGCGCTGTCGCAATACCGCAGCGGCATGGACGGCGTGGCCAACAGCCGTGCCAGCAGCTGGAACCGGGCGCCGATCGACCGCATGGCCAACCTCAACATCGAACCGGGCGAGCACAGCCAGGCGCAACTGATCGCCGGCATCGAGCACGGCATCCTGATGTCCACCAACCGTTCCTGGTCGATCGACGATGCGCGCAACAAATTCCAGTTCGGCTGCGAATGGGGCCAGTTGATCGAGAACGGCGAGCTCAAGGGCGTGGTCAAGAACCCCAACTATCGCGGTATTTCCGCCAGCTTCTGGAAAAAACTCAGCGCCGTGGGCGACGCCAGCACGCTGCAGGTGCTGGGCACGCCCAACTGCGGCAAGGGCGAGCCCAACCAGGTCATCCGTGTGGGGCACGCTTCGCCCAGCTGTGTGTTCAGCCAGATCGACGTTTTCGGAGGTGACGCATGAGCCATCATGCCGAGCATTTCCAGGCACTGGTGCAGTGGCTGCGCCAGACGGTGGCCCCGGCCCAGCGCTTCACTCTGAGCTATAACGCCGAGGCCTCGGATTTCATCCGCTTCAACCACGCCCGGGTACGCCAGGCGGGGCAAGTGGCCCAGGCCACGGTGTCGCTGAAGCTGATCGAAGACGGTCGTCAGGCCGAGTTGCAACTGACCTTGGCCGAGGACCTGGAGGTAGACCGGCAGCGTCTGATCCAGGCGGTGCACCAGTTGAGCCAGACGCTGCCACTGCTGCAACCGGACCCGTACCTGCAACTCAATACCTCGCAGTGGCAGACCCACCATGTCGACGACGTGCCCTTGCCCGATGCGGGTCAGGTGGTCGAACAGATCGGCGCGGCCGCCAACGGCCTGGATCTGGTCGGCATCTATGCCGCGGGAACCATTTGCCGCGGTTTCGCCAACAGCGACGGGGCGATCGGCTGGCATCAGGCCAACAGTTTCAATTTCGATTTCAGCCTGTTCCATGCCAACGGCGAGGCAGTCAAGGCGAACTATGCCGGCCAGCAGTGGCAGGCGCAGGCCTTCGCGGATCGCCTGGATAAAGCCCGCGAGCAACTGGACCACCTGAGCCGCCCGCTCAAAGTGCTACCACCGGGGGCGTATCGCGCCTACCTGGCACCGGCTGCGCTGGATGAAATCATCGGCATGTTGGGCTGGGGCGGTTTCTCGGCGCAGGCCATCGCCAGCAAGAACAGCCCCCTGCAACGGCTGTACGCCGGCGAGGCACGCTTGAGTGCGCAGGTGAGCTTCGAGGAGCGCATCAGCGGCTCGTTGACCCCGGCGTTTTCCCAGGAAGGCTATCCGCGCAACGACCTCTCGCTGGTCAGCCACGGGCTGGCCGTAGAGCGTCTGGTGGACTCGCGCAGCGCGGCCGAATACGGCCTGCAAGGCAACGGCGCGGACAACGCGGAGATGCCCGGCGCGCTGCAGATGGCCGCCGGCGACCTGCCTTTGGCCGAGGTGCTGCAACGCCTCGGCACCGGGCTGTACATCAGTAACCTGTGGTACCTGAACTACTCGGACATGCCGGCTGCGCGCATGACCGGACTGACTCGGTTCGCCACTTTCTGGGTGGAGAATGGTCAGATCGTTGCACCGGTCCAGACCATGCGTTTCGACGACAGCGTCTACAGTGTCCTGGGTGACCAGTTGGAAGCGTTGACAGTGGAGCGCGAGCTGATTCTGTCGACCAGCACCTACGGTGAGCGTCAGACCAGCTCCAGCCTGCTGCCGGGCGCGCTGGTCAAACGGTTGCTGTTGACGCTGTAGGAGCGGCCCGTGGCCGCGACAAGGGCACCGCCATCGGCCTGACACACCGCGGCGACCCCTTCGCGGCCGATGACCGCTCCTACAGTAGATCGCGGCGCTGCGGTCACTGTAGGAGCGGCCCGTGGCCGCGAAAGGCGCACCGCAGAGCGTCAGACACACCGCGGCAACCCCTTCGCGGCCGATGACCGCTCCTACAGTAGATCGCGGCGCTGCGGTCACTGTAGGAGCGGCCCGTGGCCGCGAAAGGCGCACCGCAGAGCGTCAGGCATACCGCGGCGACCGCTCCCACGGAGTTTGCCACGAACATTCGTCTTCCACCTCAAACAACAAGAGGCCCCATGTCCACGCGCCCAACACTGGATCCTGCTACTGCTCGCTGGCTGCCCTGGGTCATTGCCATTGCCTTCTTCATGCAGGCCCTGGACGGCACCATCCTCAACACCGCGCTGCCGGCCATGGCCAGCGACCTGGCGGAAAACCCGCTGCGCATGCAATCGGTGATCATCGCCTACATGCTGACGGTCGCCCTGCTCATCCCTGCGTCGGGCTGGATTTCCGACCGCTTCGGGACGCGCAAGGTGTTCTTCAGCGCCATCATGCTGTTCAGCATCGGCTCGCTGCTGTGTGCACTTTCCCAGAGCCTGGCGATGCTGGTCGCGGCTCGGGTCATTCAGGGCCTAGGCGGTGCCCTGATGCTGCCGGTGGGCCGACTGGTGGTGCTGCGCGCCTACCCGCGCTCGGAACTGGTGCGCATCCTCAGCTTCATCACCGTGCCTGCCTTGCTCGGGCCCCTGCTGGGGCCGACCCTGGGTGGCTGGATGGTCGAATGGCTGAGCTGGCACTGGATCTTCCTCATCAACCTGCCGGTGGGCGCACTGGGCTGCTGGGCGGTATGGCACTTCGTGCCCGACCTGCGCGGCGCCGAACGCACACGCTTCGATGGCATCGGCTTCGTGCTGTTCGGTGCGGCGATGGTACTCATCACCATCGCCATGGAGGGCCTGGGCGAGCTGCACTTGCCGCACCTGCGGGTAATGTTGCTGCTATTCGTCGGCATGGCCTGCCTGGCCGCCTATTGGCTGCGGGCGGGGCAGATCGACAACCCGCTGTTCTCGCCGAACCTGTTTCGCACGCGCACCTTCGCCATCGGCATTCTCGGCAATCTGTTCGCTCGCCTGGGCAGCGGCGCCCTGCCGTTCATGGTGCCGTTGCTGCTGCAGGTGGCCCTGGGGCATTCGCCATCGGAAGCCGGCATGAGCATGATTCCACTGGCGGCAGCCGCCATGGTTGCCAAGTCGTTTTCCCGGCCGATCATCGAACGCTTCGGCTATCGCATCGTGCTCACCGGCAACACCTTGCTGCTGGGCGTGTTGCTGGCCAGCCTCGGCCTGGTCTCGGAAACCACCCCCTACTGGTTGCTGTTGACCCAACTGGGCTTGCTCGGTGCGGTCAATTCGCTGCAGTTCGCGGCGATGAATACGGTGACCCTGATCGATCTGGACGATGAAAGCGCCAGCAGTGGCAACGGCCTGCTTTCGGTGGTGGCGCAGCTCTCCCTCGGGCTGGGCGTGGCCTGTGCCGGTGCCTTGCTGGGCGGATTCACCGCGTCTCTGGGCAACGAGGGTGTGGACACGGTGCTGGGTGCGTTCCAGGCCACGTTCCTGACCATCGGGTTGATGGCAATGCTGGCCGCCGGGATCTTCGTGCAGCTGTCCGACAGCGATGGACGGCGCGCACCTCGTCAGGAACCTCCGGTGGAGCACTAAGCAGGCTTAGGGCGAAAGGCCACGGGGCTGATACACTGCGCGACATTTTGTTTTGCAGGCCCGTCCCGTGACCACCATTGCCACTGCTTTCAACACGCTGCCCTTGTCCGCCGCCATGCTGGCCAACCTGGAATCCCTCGGGTATGCCCAGATGACGCCGATCCAGGCGCAGAGCCTGCCGGTGATTCTCAAGGGCATGGACCTGATCGCCCAGGCCAAGACCGGCAGCGGCAAGACGGCCGCGTTCGGCATCGGCCTGCTGAACCCGATCAACCCGCGCTATTTCGGCTGTCAGGCGCTGATCATGTGCCCCACGCGCGAGCTGGCCGACCAGGTGGCCAAGGAAATCCGCCGCCTGGCCCGCGCCGAAGACAACATCAAGGTGCTGACCCTGTGCGGCGGCGTGTCGTTCGGCCCGCAGATCGCTTCGCTGGAACACGGCGCGCACATCATCGTCGGCACGCCGGGACGCATCCAGCAACACCTGCGCAAAGGTTCGCTGGTGCTCGACGGGCTCAACACGCTGGTGCTCGACGAAGCCGACCGTATGCTCGACATGGGCTTCTACGACTCTATCGCCGACATCATCGAGCAGACCCCGGAACGCCGGCAGACCTTGCTGTTCTCGGCCACCTACCCGGTCGGCATCAAGCAGCTGTCGTCCAAGTTCATGCGCGACCCACAGCAGGTCAAGGCCGAGGCGCTGCATGCCGACAGCCAGATCGAGCAGCGCTTCTACGAAATCTCGCCGGATGACCGCATGGCCGCCGTAGTGCGCGCCCTGGGTCATTTCCGCCCGCAGTCGTGCGTGGCGTTCTGCTACACCAAGCAGCAGTGCCAGGAAGTGGTCGACCATCTGACCAGCAAGGGCATCAGCGCCGTGGCGCTGCATGGCGACCTGGAGCAACGCGACCGCGACCAGGTTCTGGCGATGTTCGCCAACCGCAGTACGTCGGTGCTGGTGGCCACCGACGTGGCCGCCCGTGGCCTGGACATCGATGCCCTGGACATGGTGATCAACGTCGAGCTGGCGCGTGACTCGGAAATCCACATCCACCGCGTGGGCCGTACCGGCCGCGCCGGCGAGAAAGGCCTGGCGATCAGTTTCGTCGCCCCCGCCGAGGCGCACCGCGCCCAGGCCATCGAGCAACTGCAGAAGTCGCCGCTGGCCTGGGCCGAACTCGACAGCCTGACCTCCAAGGGTGGCGAGCCACTGCTGCCGCCGATGAGCACCCTGTGCATCGGCGCTGGGCGCAAGGACAAGGTACGGCCGGGCGACATCCTCGGCGCGCTGACCGGCGATGCGGGCATTCCCGGCACCCAGGTCGGCAAGATCGCCATCTTCGATTTCCAGGCATTCGTGGCCGTGGAGCGCGGAATCGCCAAGCATGCGCTGCAGCGTCTGAACAGCGGCAAGATCAAGGGCCGTTCGCTGCGCGTCCGGATTCTCTGACCGCAGGCCGGGCCTCTTCGCGGGCAGAGGCCTCCCCTGACACCCCCGATTCGAGAGGACCCAGCAGTGCGCTCTACCCCCGTCATCATCATCGGCGCCGGTGCCGCCGGCCTCATGTGCGCCCTGAGCGCCGCACAGCGAGGCCGTGAGGTACTGCTGATCGACCACGCCAACAAGCCGGGCAAGAAGATCCTCATGTCCGGCGGCGGTCGCTGCAACTTCACCAACATGTACACCGAACCGGCCAACTTCCTCTCGCAGAACCCGCACTTCTGCAAGTCGGCCCTGGCGCGCTATACCCAGTGGGATTTCATCGCTCTGGTGGCCAAGCACGACGTGCCCTACCACGAGAAGAAACTCGGCCAACTGTTCTGCGACAACAAGTCCAGCGACATTCTCGGCCTGCTGCTGGCCGAGTGCGACAGCGCCGGCGTCGAGTTGTGCATGGACACCTCGGTGCAGTCCATCGAGAGAACCGTCGACGGCTATCGTTTGCAGACTTCACTGGGCCTGCTGGCGTGCCAGTCGTTGGTGGTTGCCACTGGCGGGCTGTCGATTCCGACCCTGGGCGCCACCGGCTTCGGCTACCAGATCGCCCGCCAGTTCGGTCACAGTGTGCTGCCCACCCGCGCAGGCCTGGTGCCGTTCACCATCACTGATCAGCTCAAGGACATCTGCACCGAGTTGTCCGGCACCTCGGTGGATTGTGTGGCCAGCTGCAACGACCAGGCGTTTCGCGAAAACCTGCTGTTCACCCATCGCGGCCTGAGCGGGCCGGCGATCCTGCAGATCTCCTCGTTCTGGCAGCCCGGTGACAACGTCGAGATCAATCTGCTGCCCGATCACGATGCGTTGACGTGGCTGCAGCAACAGCAGGCCGAGCGGCCCAATTCGGAGCTCAAGACCCTGCTGGGTGAAGTCTTCACCAAGAAAATGGCCAACCTGCTGGCCGAGCACTGGTTCGTGTCCAAGCCGATGAAGCAGTACACCTCCGCCGAGCTGCAAACGGTTGCAAATACGCTGGGCGCCTGGCAGTTGGTGCCGGCCGGCACCGAAGGCTATCGCACCGCCGAGGTGACCCTGGGAGGTGTCGATACCCGCGAGGTGTCTTCCAAGACGATGGAGTCGTTGAAAAGCCCAGGCCTGTATTTCATCGGCGAGGTGCTCGATGTCAGCGGGCATCTGGGAGGGTTCAATTTCCAGTGGGCGTGGGCCTCCGGATACGCCGCCGCGCAGTACGTGTAGCACGCCGGGATCTGCGGCGCTGCCGGACGCGGCTCGCGCCGCTGCTACAGAGACCCCCCATCGATCCATCACCGCCCCCGTAGCAGCGGCGCAAGCCGCGTCAGGGGCCGCCGCGCAGTATCGGGCGTGCGCCGACAATGGTAGATTGACGCCGTTCATCAGCTCCCTTGCCTACAGGTCGACTCCTTTTTCATGGCATCCAGGTCGTTCCGCCAATCGATGCGCCGCTTGTGGGCGCTGGACAAGTTCAGCTACAGCGTGCGGGTGTTCATCGCGCTCTCCGGTAGCATGGCGCTGTGCTGGTATCAAAACGAGATGCGCCTGCTGGTACCCCTGTTCCTGGGCATCATCGCCTGCGCCCTGGCCGAAACCGATGACAACTGGCAAGGCCGCATCCGCGCCCTGGCAGCCACCCTGTCATGCTTTACCGTCGCCGCTTTCGCCGTGGAACTGCTGTTCCCCTACCCTTACGTCTTCGTCACCGCCCTGGCGCTTGCCAGCTTCGCCCTGACCATGCTCGGCGCGCTCGGCGAGCGTTACGGTGCGATTGCCTACGCCACCCTGATCCTCTCGGTCTACACCATGATCGGCGTCGACCAGCGCGGCGGCGAAGTCAGCAACCTGTGGCGCGAGCCAGTGCTGCTGGTGGCCGGCGCTGCCTGGTATGGCCTGCTGTCGGTGCTGTGGCAGGTCCTGTTTTCCAACCAGCCGGTGCAACAGGCCCTGGCGCGGCTGTTCAGCGAACTGGGCCAGTACCTCAAGCTCAAATCGAGCCTGTTCGAACCGATCCGTCAACTGGACGTGGAAGCCCGCCGCCTGGAGCTCGCCAAACAGAACGGTCGGGTCGTGGCCGCGCTCAACGCGGCCAAGGAAATCATCCTGCACCGCGTCGGCAACGGCCGCCCCGGCTCCAAGGTCAGCCGCTACCTGAAGCTGTACTTCCTGGCCCAGGACATCCACGAGCGCGCCAGTTCCTCGCACTATCCCTATAACGCATTGGCCGACGCCTTCTTCCACAGTGACGTGCTGTTTCGCTGTCAGCGCCTGCTGCGCCAGCAGGGCGTGGCCTGCCAGCGGCTGGGCGAGTCGATCCAGTTGCGCCAGCCGTTCATCTACGACGACAGCTTCGCCGAGGCCTTGAGCGACCTGCACGCTTCGCTCGAACACCTGCGGATCCAGAGCAACCCGGCCTGGCGCGGCCTGTTGCGGTCGCTGCGCGCGCTGGCGGCCAACCTCGGCACCCTCGACCGTCTGCTCAGCGACGCCGGCAATCCCGACCGCCTTGCCGATGCCCGCGACAGCAGCCTGCTGGACCGCTCGCCGCACACGCTGAAGGACTTCTGGGGCCGCATCCGACAGAACCTCACGCCCACGTCGCTGCTGTTTCGCCATGCCCTGCGCCTGCCCCTGGCACTGGTGATCTGCTACGCCATGGTCCACCTGATCCACCCCAGCCAGGGCTACTGGATCATGCTGACGACCTTGTTCGTGTGCCAGCCCAGCTACGGCGCCACCCGCCGTAAGCTGGGCCAGCGGATCATCGGCACCGCCATCGGCCTGACCGTGGGCTGGGCGCTGTTCGACCTGTTCCCCAGCCCCATCGTGCAATCGCTGTTCGCCATCGGCGCAGGTCTGGTGTTCTTCGTCAACCGCACCACGCGTTACACCCTGGCAACCGCCGCCATCACCCTGATGGTGCTGTTCTGCTTCAACCAGACGGGCGACGGCTACGGGCTGTTCCTGCCACGGCTGTTCGACACCCTGCTCGGTAGCCTGATTGCCGGTCTGGCGGTGTTCCTGTTCCTGCCCGACTGGCAAGGCCGCAAGCTGAACAAGGTGCTGGCCAACACGCTGACCTGCAACAGCATCTACCTGCGCCAGATCATGCAGCAATACGCCAACGGCAAGAGCGACGACCTCGCCTATCGCCTGGCACGGCGCAACGCCCACAATGCCGACGCTGCGCTTTCCACCACCTTGGCCAACATGCTCATGGAGCCCGGCCACTTCCGCAAGGAAGCCGACGTCGGCTTCCGCTTCCTGGTGCTGTCGCACACCCTGCTCAGCTACCTGTCCGGGCTGGGTGCGCACCGCGGCACCGAGTTGCCGGCCGAAGCGCGCGAACAATTGATCGGCGGGGCCGGCGAAAGCCTGGCTCGCAGCATCGATGAAATCGCCACCGGCCTGGCCACGCGTGCGCCGGTGCAGGTGCAGAGCGACAGCGAGGAAGCGCTGGCCGACGAACTGGAACAGATGCCGGACGAGGTCGATGAAGGCCAGCGCCTGATGCAGACCCAGCTGGCGCTGATCTGTCGGCAACTGGGACCACTGCGCACCCTCGCCGCGCACTTGATCAAAGGCCCGACCGCAGCTGCCGCCAGCTAGCGGGCAACCGAAACCTTGAACGAGGCAAACATGGCCATCGAATGGATGTGCATGCACCACAGCGAGCTGGATGTGCACCAGCTGTACGAAATCCTGCGCCTGCGCAGCGAAGTCTTCGTGGTCGAGCAGCAATGCCCCTATCAGGATGTCGATGGGCAGGACCTGCACGCCGACACCTGTCACCTGCTGGCTTGGGACCAGGGCCGCCTGGTGGCCTACCTGCGCCTGCTCGACCCTTCCACCCAGGACGGCTACGTGGTGATCGGCCGGGTGATCACCGCCCCATCTGCCCGCGGTACCGGCCTGGGCCACGCGCTGCTGGCCAATGCTCTGGAGCACGCCGCGCGACGCTGGCCGCAGGTGCCGATAAAGCTATCGGCCCAGGCTCATCTGCAAGGCTATTACGGCCGCTACGGCTTCATTGCCCACGGCCAGGAATACCTGGAAGACAACATTGCGCACATCGCCATGTACCGCCGTGTCGAGGCTCAGGGGTAACCGAGTACCTGACGGATCTGCCCCAGGTTCTGGCCGATCCATTCACGGTCGATCGCGCCCCACTGCCTGATCACGTAGCGACCGATGTGGTTGCGCTCGCCATCCTGCTGCTCGAATTCGCAGGCGATGTCCAGGTCGGCCAGCGCCGCAATGGTGTCCTGGGCCGTGCGCCGGGGCATCCCTGTGGCCTCGATGAGGGCCGGCACGGTGGCCGCCTGGCCACTGTCGATCAGCCAGGCCACGTAGAGCCGGCGATAGAAACTGCTGCGGGTCTTGCTGACTTGCATGGGAATATCCTTCACGGCGGCGGGGGCAGATCACGGTAGGTCAGGTAGACGCGCAGGTCGAATTCCAACTGCTGATAACCGGGCAGCATGTGTTCGCACAGCTGGTAGAACGCCTTGTTGTGGTCGCTCTCGCGGAAATGCGCCAGCTCATGCACCACGATCATCTGCAGAAACTGCGGCGCCGCTTCCTTGAAAAGCGAAGCGATGCGGATCTCTTTCTTGGCCTTGAGCTTGCCGCCCTGAACCCGCGAAACCGCGGTGTGCAGGCCGAGTGCGCGGTGCGTCAGGTCCAGGCGGTTGTCGAACAGGACCTTGTCGATGGCCGGCGCATTGCGCAGGTACTCCTGCTTCAGGGCCATGGCATAGTTGTACAGCGCCTTGTCGCTCTGCACGGCGTGGCGATCCGGATAGCGCTGGCTCAGGTAGTCCGCCAGCTGTCCGCGCGCGATCAGTTGCCGGACCTGCTCCTGCAGTGCGGGTGGGTAGGCTTGCAGGTACTTCAGCGCGGTCATGGTGCCTGTTTCGACTTGAGAAAGGTGTCCAGTGTAACGCCTGCGCGGCGCTGGCGTCACACCGCTGCCGGCTGCACGCGGGCGCTGACCAGCGGGAAGTCGCTGGCGGCCTGCGCCGTCAATGGCCGGGCAATCACGAAGCCCTGGATCCACTCGCAACCGGCGGCGCGCAGCCACTGGCATTGCTCGGCGGTTTCCACCCCCTCGGCGATCACTGTGATGTCGAACGCGTTGCAGGCCTGGATCACGCTGCGCGCGAACACACCATCGGGCTTGGAGTCGGGCAGTCGAGCGATCAGGTGACGGTCCAGCTTGAGGGTATCGATGGGCAGATCGCGCAGCAATTTCAGCGAGCACGGGCCGGTACCAAAATCATCCAGAGCGATGCGCACCCCCAGGTTGCGCAACTGCTGCAACTGCGCGGTGGCCTGGGGCAGGTTGTGCATCAGCGAGCCCTCCACTACCTCCACTTCGAGCTGATGCGGGCGCAATCCATGCAGGGCAATCGCACGTTGCAGTTCGGCAACCAAATTGGGCATGGCGAACTGGGCGTTGCTCAGGCTGATGCTCAGCACCAGCTCGGCAGGAAAACGGCTGGACCAGGCGCGGCGCTGGGCGGCGCCTTCAGTGTAGATCCAGCTCGACAGGCGACTGATCAATCGCGCCTGTTCGAGCAAGGGAATGAACAGCCCCGGCTGCACGTCGCCAACGCTGGGATGGCACCAGCGCAACAGCGCCTCGAAACCGCGCAGACGACCGTCGAGCAAGGACACCTGCGGCTGGTAGACCAAACTGAAATCACGGTTCTCGATGGCTTCGCCGACGCTGGTTTCGAGCAGCAGACGCGAGCGCGCGCGACCGTTCAAGTCCTGATCGTAATAGCGGTATTGCTGGCGACCAGCCTGCTTGGCGGCATACATGGCGATATCGGCAGCGCGCAGCAGGCTGTCCAGGTTGGCGCCACACTCGGGGTAGGTGGCAATGCCGATGCTGACGCCCAGACTGATGTCCACGCCATCCACGGTCTGCTCAATGGCGATGCGCTCCATGAGCTTTTCGGCCACCTTGGCGGCCTGCTCGGGGTAGTCGAGGTTGTCCAGCAGCGCAGTGAATTCGTCGCCACCCATGCGCGCCACCACGTCGAAGGGGCGTAGCACCGCTTTGAGCTGTTCGGCCACCCAGCGCAAGGCCCGGTCCCCGGCATCGTGACCATGGCTGTCGTTGATGCGCTTGAAGCCGTCCAGATCCAGATACAGCAGCGCCTGGGCCTTTTCCGCACGTTCGTTGCGCACCAGCGCGCTCTCCACGGCCTGATAGAAACCGCGGCGGTTGAGCAGCCCGGTAAGGGGGTCGGTCACTGCCTGGTATTCCAGCTGCTGGTGCAGGCTGCGTACCACCGACATGTCGAGGATCGTCACCACCATTGCGCGCTGCTCGCCGGGCAACGGCGCGCACGACAGGGCCACTGGCAACTGCTGGCCGTTGGCCGTGCGCAGCAGTGCATCGTGTACGCGGTAGGTACTGCGCGTGCTGTAGGCGCGGTAAAAGTCGGACTCGAACCATTCGGGAACATGCGGCTTGTGCAGGTAATCCGCCAGCGCGCTGCGCTGCAGTTGCTCGACACTGGCGCCCAGCAGGCGCGAGATGGCCGGGTTGGCAAAGGTGATCAGACCGTGTTCGTCGACCACCAGAATGCCCTCACCGGCATTTTCCAGCACCGAGGCGTTGAAGGCCCGCGCGGCTTCCAGATCACGGCTCAAACGCTGCAGGTCACGCCGGTTGCGCTGCTGTTCGAGCAGTGCCTGGACCTTGGGCCGCAGGATCTGCGGGTCGAACGGTTTAAACAGATAGTCCACCGCCCCTGTGGCGTAGCCTTTGAGCACGGAGGCCTGCGACTGCTCGTTGGCAGTCAGGAAGATGATCGGGGTAAGACGGGTGCGCTGGCTGCCACGCATCAGCCGAGCCACCTCGAAACCGTCCATGCCTGGCATCTGCACGTCGAGCAGAACCAGATCGACCTCATGTTCGAGCAGTTTGCCCAGCGCTTCGACGCCGGAAGCTGCGGTCACCACCTGCCAGTCCTGGCGCTCGAGCAGCGCTCTCATGCTCAGCAGGTTTTCCGGATAATCGTCGACCACCAACAACGTGGAACCACCGTCAATGGACGGATCAGGGGAGCATTCCATGCTAATACTCGTTCAGACATGCTGAATCCGGATTCGCCCGGAAACTTCTTGCGTTACTTTAGACGGGCTCGACGCAAAGCTGTAGGACAATTTCCCATGGTTTGCGTCACCAATGAGCACTCGCCGATGGACGGCGCGCACTGTTCAAAAGGCATTGCCATGCCGAGAACACTGCGCCAGAACGAAAAAACCCGCCAACAGGCGGGTTATTCGACAGCGGTGAGGCTTAGTTGACCTTGGCGTTCAACTCGCCGCTGGCATAGCGCTGGAACATACCTTCCAGGGAGATCGGCTTGATCTTCGAGGCGTTACCGGCAGTGCCGAACGCTTCGTAGCGCGCGATGCAGACGTCACGCATGGCTTTCACGGTTTCGGCGAAATACTTGCGTGGGTCGAACTCGGCCGGGTTCTGCGCCATGAAACGGCGGATCGCACCGGTGGAGGCCAGGCGCAGGTCGGTGTCGATGTTGACCTTGCGCACGCCGTACTTGATACCTTCGACGATTTCCTCGACCGGCACGCCGTAGGTTTCCTTGATGGCGCCGCCGTACTCGTTGATGATCGCCAGCCACTCCTGCGGTACCGAAGAAGAGCCGTGCATCACCAGGTGAGTGTTGGGAATGCGCGCATGGATCGCCTTGATGCGGTCGATCGCCAGAATGTCACCGGTAGGCGGCTTGGTGAACTTGTAGGCGCCGTGGCTGGTGCCGATGGCGATGGCCAGGGCATCGACCTGGGTCTTGGCAACGAAATCGGCCGCCTCTTCCGGATCGGTGAGCATCTGGCTGTGATCCAGGATGCCTTCGGCGCCCACGCCGTCTTCTTCACCGGCCTGACCGGTTTCCAGCGAACCCAGGCAGCCCAGCTCACCCTCTACCGACACACCGCAGGCGTGGGCGAAGGAAACGGTCTGCGAAGTCACGCGCACGTTGTAGTCGTAGTCGGTCGGGGTCTTGCCGTCGACGCCCAGCGAGCCGTCCATCATCACCGAGCTGAAGCCCAGCTGGATCGAACGCTGGCAGATGTCGGGGCTGGTGCCGTGATCCTGGTGCATGCACACCGGAATGTGCGGGAATTCTTCGATCGCCGCCAGGATCAAGTGACGCAGGAACGGGGCACCGGCGTATTTGCGGGCGCCGGCCGAAGCCTGGACGATGACCGGGGAGTCGGTCTTGTCGGCCGCTTCCATGATGGCGCGCATCTGCTCGAGGTTGTTGACGTTGAAAGCTGGAACGCCGTAGCCGAATTCGGCGGCGTGGTCCAGCATCTGGCGCATGCTGATAAGTGCCATTGTAGTTGTATCTCCCGGTTCAGGGTCGTTGATCGTTGCAGCTCACCGCAGGCGGCCGCTATTGAAGTAATGCCTATCATCGCGCTGGCGCAGTGGGCCCAGCCGTCACGGAGCCTTGCAGCCCCGGCCAATCAAATCGTCGGTGGCAACCCAGTACACCAGGCCTTCGTCACCTTTCTTGTGGAACGCCAGCACACCATCGCTGAACAGCTCGCCCTCGGCACCCGCCTGGGGCGTCAAGGCGTATTGCTTGTCGCTGCCGGCCAGGCGCACTTGCATCGCGCTTTTGTCGGCGGCACTGTAACGCCATTGCACCTCGACCTGGCTATCGCACTGCCAGCGTGTCCAGTCGGGCGACACCGGCATCGGTTTGTCCAGATAGGCGCAACCGGAGAGCAGCGCCATTGCCATTATTGCCATACCGCCTTTCATTCATATACCTCTGAGCGCGGGGCACTGCTGCCGCCATCAAGCATTGGCTTACGACCCGCAATCCTGCGCCGTGTTCTGGGCACCGGCCGGCGCACCCGTGGAGTTGGTCTGCACGCGCTGATCATCCTGAGTGGTGGGCGTTACCACCGACACCGGGCTGAACACTTCACAGGCGCTGCCTGCGCCTGAACTCATGCAGCCGCTGGACAGCACCGCTGCCAGCAAGGTGGCCAAACCGAATGTCGTGGAACCGATCTTCATGGTGAACTCCTTGTGCCGGAGGCACAGATAATCTGGGTGCGCGAGGCAATGATAATCGTGAGACTCACCACAGAAGACCCTTGGCGAGCACCATTGGTTGCCCTCACGGACAACCCGGTGCCTGCGCCTGCTGCTCCGGCTCGTAGCGTTCCAGTGCCTCGGGCCCCATGCGCTTGCCGACCACCGGGATGCTTTCGGCCTGCCACTGCGACTGCGAACAGCCACCAGGGGTCGCCGCAGGGCCGTCGTCGACCGACGTTGCCGGCGCACCGGAACAACCGGCCAGCAGGCCGATCAGCAACGCCAGGGCAGGTGCCTTGAGCATCCGTTTCTCCTCGAGACTCACAGGGCGTCAGGCCTTGGCCCGCTGTTCCAGCATTTCAACGGCCGGCAGCACCTTGCCCTCGACGAACTCGAGAAACGCACCGCCACCGGTCGAGATGTAGGAGATGTCGCCAGCGACGCCGTACTTGTCGATCGCCGCCAGGGTATCGCCACCACCGGCGATGGAAAAGGCCGGGCTCTGCGCAATCGCCTTGGCCAGCACTTGGGTGCCGTTGCTGAACTGATCGAACTCGAACACACCGACCGGGCCGTTCCAGAGGATGGTCTTGGACGACTTGAGCAACTCGGCGAAGTGCTCGGCGGTCTGTGGACCGATGTCGAGGATCATGTCGTCATCGGCCACATCGGCAATCAGCTTGACCGTAGCTTCAGCGCTTTCGGCGAACTCTTTCGCTACCACCACATCGACCGGCAGCGGCACGCTGACCTTGGCGGCGATGGCGCGCGCAGTGTCGAGCAGATCTGGCTCGTACAGCGATTTGCCGACCTTGTGCCCGGCTGCGGCGAGGAAGGTGTTGGCAATGCCACCGCCCACGATCAGCTGGTCGCAGATGCCGCTGAGGCTATTGAGCACGTCCAGCTTGGTCGAGACCTTGGAGCCGGCGACGATGGCGGCCATCGGCTTGGCCGGGGCGCCCAGTGCCTTGCCGAGCGCATCGAGCTCTGCGGACAGCAGCGGGCCGGCTGCGGCCACCTTGGCGAACTTGGCCACGCCGTGGGTCGAACCTTCGGCGCGGTGCGCAGTGCCGAACGCGTCCATCACGAACACGTCGCACAGCGCCGCGTAGCGTTGGGCCAGCTCGTCGGCGTTCTTTTTCTCGCCCTTGTTGAAGCGTACGTTTTCGAACAGCACCACGTCACCGGCATTGACCTGGACGCCGTCCAGGTAGTCGGCCACCAGCGGCACGTCGCGGCCCAAGGCCTTGCTCAGGTACTCGGCCACTGGCTTGAGGCTGTTCTCGGCAGAGAATTCGCCTTCGGTGGGCCGGCCCAGGTGCGAGCAGACCATCACCGCCGCACCCTTCTCCAGGGCCAGCTTGATGGTGGGCAACGAGGCGAGGATGCGCGCATCGCTGGTTACCTTGCCATCCTTGACGGGTACGTTGAGGTCTTCGCGAATCAATACGCGCTTACCTTGCAGGTCGAGGTCGGTCATCTTCAACACGGTCATTGCGTTCAGTCCTTTCAAGCTCGTTTGGAATTGTTCATGACGCGCAGGTAGTGCCCCGCGACGTCGAGCATTCGATTGGCAAAACCCCATTCGTTGTCGAACCAGGCCAGCAGGTTCACCAGGCGCGGGCCGGAAACGCGGGTCTGGCTGGCATCGACGATGGCCGAATGAGGGTCGTGGTTGAAATCACAACTGGCGTGCGGCAACTCAGTGTAGGCCAGCAGCCCCTGCAATGGGCCACTGCGCGCCGCGTCATGAAGGATCCGATTGACCTCCACCGCGCAGGTGTCGCGCGCCGTCTGCAGGGTAATGTCCAGGCATGACACGTTGACGGTCGGCACGCGCACAGCTTTGGCCTGGATTCGACCGGCAAGTTCCGGCAACAGCCGTTCGATGCCACGGGCCAGGCCGGTGGAAACCGGAATGACCGACTGGAAGGCCGAGCGCGTACGGCGCAGGTCTTCGTGGTGATAGGCATCGATCACCGGCTGGTCGTTCATAGCCGAGTGAATGGTGGTGATGGACACGTATTCCAGGCCGATGGCCTGATCCAGCAGGCGCAACAGCGGCACGCCGCAATTGGTGGTGCAGGACGCGTTGGAAACCAGCCGTTCGCGTCCGGTGAGGCAATCCTGATTGATACCGAACACGATGGTGGCATCGACGTCGGCTTCGCTGGCCATGGGCTGGGAAAACAGCACGGCCGGTGCGCCAGCGGCCAGGAAACGCTGGCCGTCGCCGCGGGTGTTGTAGGCACCGGAGCATTCGAGCACCAGGTCGATGTCGAGCGCGGCCCAGTCGATCGCTTCGGGAGTGGCACTGCGGGTGACGCGTATGCGTTGCCCGTTGATCAACAGGTAGTCGGCATCCACGGTGACTTCACCGGGAAAGCGGCCGTGGGTCGAATCGAAGCGCGTGAGGTATTCGATGCTGGCCATGTCGGCCAGGTCGTTGATCGCCACCACCTCGAACTCGGCCTGCGTACCGCGCTCGCACAACGCACGCAGTACGCAGCGACCGATGCGGCCGTAACCGTTGAGAGCGACTCTGTAGGGGCGTGAAGAAGACATGAGCAAGTACGCCTGGAATTGTTATGAGCATCCGAGGACCACCCGTAGGAGCGGTCCGCGGCCGCGAAAGCCTCGCCGCGGTACACCTGACACACCGCAGCGCACCCTTCGCGGCCGACGACCGCTCCCACAGACTTTCCGCAATCTCTGTAGGAGCGGTCAGTGGCCGCGAAAGCCTCGCCGCGGTACACCTGACACACCGAAGCGCGCCCTTCGCGGCCGATGACCGTACCTACGAGTGTGAGGATCAGTCTTCCAGCAGCTCTTCGGCAGTGGCCAGGATATTCTCCAGGGTGAAGCCGAACTCTTCGAACAAGGCCGGCGCCGGTGCCGACTCGCCAAAGCTGGTCATGCCGATCACACGGCCTTCCAGACCCACGTATTTGTACCAGTAGTCGGCATGCGCCGCCTCGATGGCGATGCGCGCGCTGACCTGCAGCGGCAATACCGACTGCTTGTAGCCGGCATCCTGCGCGTCGAACACGCTGGTGCACGGCATCGACACGACGCGCACGTTGCGGCCCTGTTCGGTCAGCTTGTCGAAGGCTTTGACGGCCAGGCCCACTTCGGAACCGGTGGCGATCAGAATTAGCTCAGGCTCGCCAGCGCAATCCTTGAGCACGTAACCGCCACGAGTGATATCGGCCAACTGGGCCTGATCGCGTGCCTGGTGATCGAGGTTCTGACGGGAGAAGATCAGCGCCGATGGACCGTCGTTGCGCTCCAGGGCGAATTTCCATGCTACCGCCGACTCGACCGCATCGGCAGGACGCCAGGTGTCGAGGTTCGGGGTGCAGCGCAGGCTTGCCAGCTGTTCGATCGGCTGGTGGGTCGGGCCATCTTCGCCCAGACCGATGGAGTCGTGGGTGAATACATAGATCACGCGCTTTTTCATCAGCGCCGACATGCGTACCGCGTTGCGGGCGTATTCCATGAAGATCAGGAAGGTCGCGCCGTACGGCACGAAGCCGCCATGCAGGGCAATGCCGTTCATGATCGCGCTCATGCCGAATTCGCGTACGCCATAATAGATGTAGTTGCCGGCGGCGTCATCTGCTTCGACACCCTTGCAGCCTTTCCACAGGGTCAGGTTGGAGCCGGCCAGGTCGGCCGAGCCACCGAGAATTTCCGGCAGCAACGGACCGAAAGCGTTCAACGCGTTCTGGCTGGCCTTGCGGCTGGCGATGGTCTCGCCCTTGGCGGCCACTTCGGCGATGTAGGCGCTGGCCTTTTCGGAGAAATCGGCAGGCAGCTCACCGCTCATGCGTCGCACGAATTCGTTGGCCAGCTCCGGATAGGCAGCGGAATAGGCAGCGAAGCGCTGGTTCCACTCGGCTTCCACGGCAACGCCGGCTTCCTTGGCGTCCCATTCCTTGTAGATGTCGGCCGGGATTTCGAACGGGCCGTGGTTCCACTTCAGCGCGGCGCGGGTCAGGGCGATTTCTTCGGCACCCAGTGGCGCGCCGTGGCAGTCTTCCTTGCCCTGCTTGTTCGGCGAGCCAAAGCCGATGGTCGTCTTGCAGCAGATCAGGGTCGGCTGCTCGCTCTTGCGCGCGGTCTCGATGGCGGTCTTGATTTCATCCGCATCGTGGCCGTCGACGTTGCGAATCACCTGCCAGCCGTAGGCTTCGAAGCGTTTCGGCGTGTCGTCGGTGAACCAGCCCTCGACTTCGCCGTCGATGGAGATGCCGTTGTCATCGTAGAAGGCGATCAGCTTGCCCAGGCCCAGGGTGCCGGCCAGCGCACTCACTTCGTGGGAGATGCCTTCCATCATGCAGCCGTCGCCGAGGAACACGTAGGTGTTGTGATCGACGATCTTGTGGCCGTCGCGGTTGAACTGCGCTGCCAGCACTTTTTCTGCAAGCGCGAAGCCCACCGCGTTGGCAAGGCCCTGGCCCAGTGGGCCGGTGGTGGTTTCCACGCCTGGGGTGTAGCCGTATTCCGGGTGGCCCGGGGTGCGGCTGTGCAGCTGGCGGAAGTTCTTCAGGTCCTCGATGCCCAGGTCGTAGCCGGTGAGGTGCAACAGCGAATAGACCAGCATCGAGCCATGGCCGTTGGACATGACGAAACGGTCGCGGTTGGCGAACGCCGGGTTGGCCGGGTTGTGCTTGAGGAAGTCACGCCACAGCACTTCGGCGATATCCGCCATGCCCATGGGGGCACCCGGGTGGCCGCTGTTGGCTTTTTGCACGGCATCCATGCTCAGTGCACGAATGGCATTGGCGCGCTCACGACGGCTGGGCATCGCTTATCTCCTGGGGTCTGTGTGGGCAGGGATACAACAAAGAACGGCATTTTCCCCCACCGGCAGGGGGTTGGGCAATCGGACATTTGCCCCCACTGGCAAATCCAAGGCCGTACCACGCTGGAACCAATATCAAAACTTTTTGATATTGGTCTTGCGAGGCCGCGCATCGCTCACTAGACTGCCGAACCTATGAACCTGCGCGCCCCTGCTTTCGACCATCAGGCAAGTGACGATCTGGCGGCCCTGTGCAAGGCCGGCGGCGACCCACTGCGCCTCAACGTGCTGCGCGCGCTGGCCAGCGATTCGTTCGGCGTGCTCGAGCTGGCGCAGATCTTTGCAGTGGGTCAATCAGGCATGAGCCATCACCTCAAGGTGCTGGCCCAGGCCGACCTGGTGGCTACCCGCCGCGAGGGCAACGCGATTTTCTACCGCCGCGCCCTGCCCAACGGTCGCGCGCTGGGCGGGCGCCTGCACAGCGCCTTGCTCGAAGAAGTCGACGCGCTGAGCCTGCCGGCCGAAGCCCAGGCGCGCATGGCCGTGGTGCAGCGCCAGCGCGCAGCGGCCAGCGAAGATTTCTTCTCGCGCATGGAAGAGAAATTCCGCGCCCAGCAGGACCTCATCGCCGGCTTGCCGCAGTACCGCGAAAGCCTGCTGGCGCTGCTCGACAAGCTCAGCTTCGCCAGCCAGGCCAGCGCCCTGGAAGTGGGCCCTGGCGATGGCGGTTTCTTGCCCGAACTGGCACGGCGCTTTGCCCAGGTCACGGCGCAGGACAACAGCCCGGCCATGCTCGAACTGGCCCGTCAGGTCTGCGCCCGCGAGCAGTTGGGCAACGTGCGCCTGGAGCTGGCCGATGCACTGGCACCCACCAGCCTGCGCGCCGACTGCGTGGTGCTGAACATGGTGCTGCACCACTTCAGCGACCCGCAGCAGGCGCTCGGTCATCTGGCCCAGCGCGTGCAACCGGGTGGCAGTCTTTTGGTCACAGAATTGTGCAGCCACAACCAGAGTTGGGCCAAGGAGGCCTGCGGTGATCTCTGGTTGGGTTTCGAACAGGAAGATCTGGCCCGTTGGGCCACCGCTGCGGGGCTAGTACCCGGAGAGAGCCTCTACGTGGGCTTACGTAATGGTTTCCAGATTCAGGTCCGACATTTCTCGCGGCCGGCTGGCGACACTCACCATCGGTCAATTTAGGAAACCGTCGAGATGAGCGAATACTCCCTTTTTACCTCCGAGTCCGTCTCTGAAGGACACCCGGACAAGATCGCCGACCAGATTTCCGACGCAGTGCTGGACGCCATCATCACCCAGGACAAGTTCGCCCGCGTGGCCTGCGAAACCCTGGTCAAGACCGGCGTGGCGATCATCGCCGGCGAAGTCAGTACGTCGGCCTGGGTCGACCTGGAAGACATCGTGCGCAAGGTCATCGTCGACATCGGCTACAACAGCTCCGATGTCGGCTTCGACGGCGCCACCTGTGCGGTCATGAACATCATCGGCAAGCAGTCGGTGGACATCGCCCAAGGCGTGGACCGCAGCAGGCCGGAAGATCAGGGCGCGGGCGACCAGGGCCTGATGTTCGGCTATGCCAGCAACGAAACCGACGTGCTGATGCCGGCGCCGATCTGCTTTTCGCATCGCCTGGTCGAGCGCCAGGCCGAAGCGCGCAAGTCCGGTCTGCTGCCGTGGCTGCGTCCCGATGCCAAGTCGCAGGTCACCTGCCAGTACGAAGGCGGCAAGGTCGTGGGTATCGACGCGGTGGTGCTGTCGACCCAGCACAACCCGGACGTGTCCTACAAGGACCTGCGCGAAGGCGTGATGGAACTGATCGTCAAGCACGTGTTGCCGGCCGAACTGCTGCACAAGGACACCCAGTTCCACATCAACCCGACTGGCAACTTCATCATCGGTGGCCCGGTGGGTGACTGCGGCCTGACCGGACGCAAGATCATCGTCGACAGCTACGGCGGCATGGCCCGCCACGGCGGCGGTGCGTTCTCCGGCAAGGACCCGTCCAAGGTCGACCGCTCTGCGGCCTACGCCGGTCGCTACGTGGCGAAGAACATCGTCGCCGCCGGCCTGGCCGAGCGCTGCGAGATCCAGGTGTCCTACGCCATCGGCGTGGCCCAGCCCACGTCGATCTCGATCAACACCTTCGGCACTGGCAAGATCAGCGACGAGCAGATCGTCAAGCTGGTGCGCGCGCACTTCGACCTGCGCCCGTATGCCATCACCACCATGCTCGACCTGCTGCACCCGATGTATCAGGCCACCGCTGCCTACGGCCACTTCGGCCGGGCGCCGGTGGAAATGACCGTAGGCGACGACACCTTCACCGCCTTCACCTGGGAGCGCACCGACCGCGCCGCCGCCCTGCGCGACGCCGCCGGCCTCAAGTAAGCGCCTGGCAGCAACGCACGAAAAGCCCCGGCCGGGTGACTGGCCGGGGCTTTTTTTCGTGTCGCCGCCAACGGCGCTGGCCTGCCTGAGACGAGACAGCTTTGACCTGGCCGGCAAAAGGTCCTTCAATGGAGGGATCATGTGGCGGGCCACTGGAGCATCTTGAGGCCTGCTGACACGAATAGGATTCGTCCTACAGACATCTACTTCAATTCATCGTCAACTATTCAGAATCATATTCACGGAGTCACCATGAACAAGCTTTCTTCCCTGTGTGCATTGCTGGTCACCGGTATGCTGGCCGCCCCGGCAATGGCTGCTGCTCCTGCCCCCGCCGTGGCGGCAGTGGCCACCGGTTGCGCCGCCAAGCAGCAGAACGTGCAGGCCCAGATCGCCGTTGCCAAGGCCAACGGCAACCAGAATCAGGTCGACGGGCTGAGCACCGCACTGCGCGAGATCCAGACCAATTGCACCGACAACTCGCTGCGCAAGGAGCGTGAAGGCAAAGTGCTGGATGCCAAGCGCGAAGTCAGCAAGCGTCAAAGCGACCTGGACAAAGCCATGAAGAAAGGCGATTCGGAGAAGATCAACAAGCGCAAGGACAAACTCGCCGAGTCGCGCAAGGAACTGCAGGAAGCGATGGATGAGCTGGACAAGTAACGAGTATTGCGCGGCGAACCATCTCGATGATCCGCTGCCCTCTACGCCAAGTGCCGCTACATCGAAACGAAAAAGTAACTGACGATGATCGCGAATCCGGCGAACCACACCAACGAACGCAACGCGGCCCAGTCGGCCAGATAGCAGATGATGTACAGCAGACGTGAAGTGATGAACCCCACTGCCAGCACGTCCAGAGTCACTTGTTGCGCATTGCCGACGATATCGGAAATGACCACTGCCGCGATGAAGCCGGGAAGAATCTCGAAACTGTTCAACTGTGCGGCGTGAGCTCGCTTGGGCAAGCCTTCCAGGGCGTCGAGGTAGGCTCGCGGATCATGATTATGGCGCAAGCCGAAGTTGCCGCCTGTGAACTTCGCGATATAGGCACATGCGTAGGGCAATACCAAAGCGATCAAGACACACCAGAAGGCGACGGTCATACAGAGTTCCTTGTCCAAGTAGTCAACAGCGATGTGCCCATGCACGCCCCGCATAGAATAAGAGGACGGGCACCGTGAAAGGTTCGCCGCCCCAGAGTTCCATTGCAATTATCAATTTGGCCGCTTTTCCGGCATTCCCTACACTATGCGCCGCTGTATCGCTGCACCCTTTTGCGCTCCTATTCCAATAAATCGTGTTCTCTGCAGTTCATGCGGAGGCTGGCGCATGCCTTTGTCGGGCAACTCACCCTCCTACTCGAGAACATTCGCATGCCACTTGCATTGTTTGCATTGGCCGTCGCCGCATTCGGCATCGGCACTACCGAATTCGTCATCATGGGCCTGCTCACCGATGTCGCGCAGGACCTGTCCGTCAGCATCCCGGATGCGGGCCTGCTGATCACCGGCTATGCCCTGGGCGTGGTCTTCGGCGCGCCGGTGCTGGCGGTACTCACCGCCAACCTGCCACGCAAGGCTACCCTGCTGGGCATGACCCTGATGTTCATCCTCGGCAACGTACTCTGCGCGCTGGCCCCCAATTACGCCACGCTGATGGGTGCCCGAATCATCACGGCCCTGTGTCACGGTGCCTTCTTCGGGATCGGCTCGGTAGTGGCCGCAGGCCTGGTGGCACCGAACAAGCGAGCCCAGGCCATCGCCCTGATGTTCACCGGACTGACCCTGGCCAACGTGCTGGGGGTGCCGCTGGGCACCGCTCTGGGCCAGTTCGCAGGCTGGCGTTCCACGTTCTGGGCCGTCTCGGTGATCGGCATCATCGCCTTGCTGGCACAGATCATCTGGTTGCCCAAGGCCATTCCCATGGAACGCGGCAACCTCGCCCGCGAGTTCCGTGTGCTGCGCAAGCCCAATGTGTTGCTACCCCTGGCCATGAGCGCGATGGCCTCCTGCAGCCTGTTCAGTGTGTTCACCTACATTGCACCGATCCTGCAGGACGTTACCGGCGTCAGCGCCCACGGCATCACCGTGATGCTGCTGCTGTTCGGCGTCGGCCTGACCATCGGCAGCATGCTCGGTGGCCGTCTGGCCGACTCGCGCCTGCTGCCCTCGCTGGTGGCCATGGCCATTGCCGTGGTGTTGATCCTGGCCCTGTTCACTCAAACCAGCAGCTCGCTGATCCCGGCCGCGCTGACATTGCTGGCATGGGGCGTGTTCGCCTTTGCGCTGTGCCCGATCCTGCAATTGCTGATCATCGACCAGGCACATGAGGCGCCGAATCTGGGCTCGACCCTCAACCAGAGCGCCTTCAACCTGGGCAACGCCGCCGGCGCCTGGGTCGGCGGCCTGGTGGTGGCCAGTGGTGCACCGCTGGTGGACTTGCCGTGGACCGGCGCCATCACCGGCATCGGTACCTTGGTGCTCGCCGCGGTGTTCATCCATTGGCAGCGCCGGCCGACAGCGGCAGTCAACGCTGCTGGATGAATGAGTGTGCCGTTCGGGCACATGGCAACATCCAACAACACTGCAGCGTTTGATAGTCCGGATCTATCGAGAAATTTTCATCATTTGACCAAAGGAGCCCGGATGCTCGAGCTAGTTGCCACATTCATCTGCCTCACCACATTGCTGACCTATGTGAATTTCCGCTTCATCGGCCTGCCGCCAACCATCGGCGTGATGGTGACGGCCCTGCTGTTCTCGCTGATCCTGCAGGGCTTGAGCTTCATCGGCTACCCCGGCCTGGAGGAGCGAGTCGAAGCACTGATGAACCAGATCGACTTCGGCGATCTGCTGATGAACTGGATGCTCTCCTTCCTGCTGTTCGCCGGCGCCCTGCACGTTAACCTCGCCGACCTGCGTAACTACCGCTGGCCGATCGGGCTGCTGGCCACCTTCGGCGTGCTGATCGCCACCTTCGTCATCGGCGCCTTGGCATTCTGGATCTTCGGCCTGTTCGGCTGGCACGTCAGCTTCCTGTATTGCCTGCTGTTCGGCGCCTTGATTTCACCCACCGACCCGATCGCGGTGCTGGGCGTGTTGCGCACGGCCAATGCTTCCAAACCGCTCAAGACCACCATAGTCGGCGAATCGCTGTTCAACGACGGCACGGCGGTGGTGGTGTTCACCGTGCTGCTGGGCATCGCCCAGCTGGGCGAAACACCGACGCTCGGCGCCACGGCCATGCTGTTCCTGCATGAGGCCGTGGGCGGCGCGCTGTTCGGCGGCCTGATCGGCTACATCGTCTACCGCATGATCAAAAGCATCGAGCAATACCAGGTCGAGGTGATGCTGACCCTGGCACTGGTGATCGGCGGCTCGGCCATGGCCTACGAGCTGCATGTGTCGGCGCCGATCGCGATGGTGGTGGCCGGGTTGATCATCGGCAACCTGGGGCGCAACCTGGCGATGAACGACATGACCCGGCGCTACATGGACGGCTTCTGGGAGTTGCTCGACGACATCCTCAACGCCCTGCTGTTCGCCCTGATCGGCCTGGAACTGTTGCTGCTGCCGTTCTCCTGGCTGCACCTGTTCGCAGCCTCCCTGCTGGCCGTGGCGATCCTGCTCTCGCGGTTGCTCACGGTGGCCCCGGCGATTCTGCTGCTGCGGCGCTTTCGCAGCGTCCCGCGCGGCACCATTCGCGTGCTTACCTGGGGTGGCCTGCGCGGCGGCGTCTCGGTCGCCCTGGCCCTGGCCCTGCCGATCGGCCCGGAACGCGACCTGCTGCTGAGCATCACCTACATCGTCGTGCTTTCCTCGATCCTGCTGCAGGGCCTGAGCATCGGCAAACTGGTCAAGGCCGTCACCCGCGAGCCGGACACGCAGGCAGTGCGCGAGCATTGATGCGCACTGTTCACACATGAAAAACCCCGCTCTCGCGGGGTTTTTCGTTTACAACATCACGACCGTATCACCATCAGAAGATGTTGATCGGGTACTCGACGAAAGCGCGTACTTCGTTGCCGTCATCGTTGTAGCCCGAAGCACGGACGTTGTCCGAGGTGCGCAACCACGAGCCGCGCAGGCGCAGGGTCAGGTCCTTGGCCGGGCCGTTCTGCACCACGTACTGGACCTGGTTGAAGATCTCGCGCTCCTGGCCATCGCCCGTCGGGGTGCGGATGTTGTCGCCACGCACGTAGGCCACCTTGTAGGTCAGGCCCGGCACGCCGAATGTGCGGAAGTCGATGCCGTAGCCCAGTTGCCAGGAGACTTCGTCTTCGGCATTGAAGTCCGACCAGTACGAGTTGGCCAGGAAAATGGTCGAGCCACCGTCGCCCACGCCACCGGCGTTCTGATAGAAACCGTAGTTGTAGCCGGTATCGCCCGTGCTGCGCTGGTGTGCCAGGGTCAGCGAGTGCGGCCCGAAGGCCCAGGTCGCGGCCAGGCTCCAGATCTTGTTGTCCTGGCCGGTACCCAGCGTGCTGGCGTAGTCCTTGTCCAGGTGCGAGCGGTAGCCGTTGAAATCAAACGTCAGCGACTGTTCGCTCGGCAGGGCCAGTACGTAGTTGAGGTTGACGTATTGCTTCTTCAGCCGGTCTTCGACATCCGAGGCATACAAGGCACCGGTCAGGCTGTCGCTGAACTGATAACTGCCGCCGTACACGTCGATCTTCTTCAGGCCACCGCTGTCGCGGGCTTCGGCGCTCTTGCGTGCTTCCTGGGTGAAGCGGCCGGCGTTGAGCACCAGGCCATCGATTTCCTTGGAGGTGATAAGGGTGCCGGTGAAGCTTTCCGGCAACAGGCGCGAATCGTCGAAGTTGAGCACAGGCAGCGCCGGCATCTGGTCGCCGTACTTGATCACCGTATTGGAGATGCGCACCTTCAGCGCTGCGCCAGCGCGGGCCAGATCGTGGGGCGCACTGCTCGGATCGTCCGAAGTACCGCCACGCTTGAAGAAGTCGATACCGCCGGCACCGGCGCGACCGGTGCCGCCGTCCAGGCGCAGGGCGTACAGGCCAAAGGCGTCGACGCCAACGCCGACCGTACCCTGGGTGAAACCGGAATTGAACTTGGCGATCACACCCTGGCCCCACTCGGCCTTGTCCTGCCCGCCATGCTTGTAGTCACGACTGATATAGGCATTGCGCAGCAGTACATCGAGGTGGCTGTCTTCGACGAAACCCTTGCCATCGGCCTGTTCGCTGGCCATGGCCTGGGTCGCCGCCATCACGCCCAGCGCGAGGACAGCCAGTTTCTTGTTCAACATCTTGTTTTCCCTAATCACCAGTGAGGACGCAACACGGCCACCCGCTCGTTTCCCGCCGTCCGCATCGCCAGCGCAGGGCTCTGCGACAGGCATTCGGAGGTCGGGGCAGGGTCTGTGCGGACCAGTGCGCGGGGTCGGATCCTAGCGATGGGAGGATGAGAAAGTCAAAATTTCGTGAAACTTTGTCGCTATAAGCAGGTCGCTTCATGGAATAACGCCCATTAAAAAGCCCGACATCAAGTCGGGCTTCAAAGGCTGGTCAGCCTGCCTCAGCCGCGCATGGGCGCCGGCTGCTGCTGGGTCAGGCAATGGATGTTGCCGCCACCGAGCAGCAATTCACGGCCCGGCACCATCACCACTTCGTGCTCGGGAAACAGCTGCTGCAACAAGGCCTGCGCCTGGCTGTCGAGCGGATCGTCGAAGCTGGGCGCGATGATGCCGCCGTTGACGATCAGGAAGTTCACGTAGGAACCGGCCAGACGCGCGGACGGGTGACGCTCCTGGCTGCCGGCAACCAGATCGACGCCATCGCATTCCTGCTGGGTGGCGTACAGAGGCCCGGGAATCGGCATCTTGTGCACCACCAGCGCCCGGCCCTTGGCATCGACGCTGTTTTCCAGCACCTGCAAGGCAGCCTGGCAACGGGCATGGTTCGGGTCACTGGCGTCGTCGGTCCAGGCCAGCAGCACTTCCCCGGGACGCACGTAGCAGCAGAAGTTGTCGACGTGCCCGTCGGTCTCGTCGTTGAACAGGCCGTCGGGAAGCCAGATGATCTTGTCCACTGCCAGATGATCGGCGAGGATTCGCTCGATCTGCTCGCGGTCCAGGTGCGGGTTGCGATTGCGGTTGAGCAGGCATTCCTCGGTAGTGATCAGCGTGCCTTCGCCGTCTACGTGGATCGAGCCGCCTTCAAGCACGAAACCTTGCGTGTGGTAGCCCTGGCAGCGTTCCATGTCGAGCACCTTGCTCGCCACCTGCTCGTCACGGTTCCAGGGCGCGTAGAGGCCGCCGGCAAAGCCGCCCCACGCATTGAACGCCCAGTCCACACCGCGCACCTGGCCGCTCTGGTCGATCACGAAGGTCGGCCCGGTATCACGCATCCAGGCATCGTCGCTGCTCATTTCGACCACGCGAATGTTCGGCACGTCCAGGCGCGCGCGCGCGTTGTCGTACTGCCCGGCAGACACCCCGACGGTGACCGGCTCGAAACGCGCGATGGCCTTGGCCAGGGCGACATGCGCCGCCTGCACCGGCTTGCCGCCCAGGCGCCAGTTGTCCGGGCGCTCGGGCCACAGCATCCAGGTCTGGGTATGGGGCGCCCATTCGGCCGGCATGTGGAAACCGTCGGCGCGAGGGGTACTGTCGAGCGTGGTCATGGGTCAGGGCTCCGGTGGTCCATGAAAAGGTATGGGCGCACTCTACAGGTTGTCGAGCGGATCGTGAAACACGCCCGGCGCAGGGCTCGCCAGGGGGATTTCAACAGGCCAGTTCGTCCAGCACCTGCGCCACGCAGTCGACGAAGAAATCCACGCTTTGTCGGGTGGTTACCATCGGCGGCTTGATCTTGAGGATGTTCAGGTGGTCACCGGTGGGCTGCATGAAGATGCCCAGTTCCCGCAACCGCTCGCACAGCAACGCCGTCTCCTGCGTCGCCGGCGCCAGGCTATGGCGATCGCGCACCAGTTCCAGACCCAGATAGAACCCGGACCCGTGCACGGCGCCCACCAGCGGATGCTGGTCGAGCAACGCTTGCAAGCGCGCCTTGAAATGCCCGCCGACCACCTTTGCGTTCTCCCACAGCCCCTCTTCGGCCATCACATCGAGCACTGCCAGGCCGATGCGGCAACTGACCGGGCTGCCACCGGACGATGAGAAGAAATACCCCTCGGCCTCCAGTGCCTCGGCAATTTCGCGACGGGTAATCACCGCACCCAGGGGGTGACCATTGCCCATGCCCTTGGCCATGGTGATGATGTCCGGCACCACGCCTTGCTGTTCGAACCCCCAGAAGTACTCGCCCAGACGCCCGTAGCCGACCTGCACTTCGTCGGCGATGCACAGCCCGCCCCGCGCGCGAACGCGGTCATAGACCTGTTGCAGGTAGCCCTCGGGCAAGGCTATGCCGCCGGCATTGCCGTACACCGGCTCGCAGATGAAACCGGCCAGCCGGCGGCCCTGCGCATCCAGCTGACGCAAGGTGTCGTCGACACTGCGGACGTAGCCTGCAGTGGAGTCGGCGCCGCGGAAGGTACCGCGGTAGCTGTTGGCCGCCATGACCGGATGGACCCAGTCCGGTCGCGTGCTCAACGCCTGCGGGTTGTCGGCGATGGAGGTGGAAATGGCATCGGTGGCAACCGACCAGCCATGGTAGGCCTCGAGCATGCTGAGCATGTCGCGCCCGCCGCTGGCTGCCCAGGCCAGGCGGATCGCCAGATCGTTGGCCTCGGTGCCGCTGTTGACCAGAAAAACGCGATCGAAACCTGGCGGCGCGAGTGCCAGCAGGCGCTCGGAAAACTCGGCGATCGCTGCATAGTGAAAGCGTGAGTTGGTATTGAGCAGTGACCATTGCCGCGCCGCCACCTGGGCCATGCGCGGGTGTCCATGGCCAAGCACCGCGACGTTGTTGAGCATGTCCAGGTACGACTGGCCGTGCATGTCGATCAGATGGTTGCGCCAGCCGCGCTCGATCTGCGGCGGCGCCTGGTAATAATGCTTCTGCGAGCGAGCGAAACTGGCGTCGCGCCGCTGCAGCAGCAGACCCGCGTCGGGCGGTAGCGGCGCGTTGCAATCCATGCCGAGCACCCTTGCCGGCGACGGGCACAGGGACTGCCAGGCCGCCGCCCGCGCTGGCGTGCAGAACAGTGGCGGGCTCACATCCGGGCTGCGGCACAACTGCACCAGCAGCGCACCCTCGACCTTGCCCAACGGTGCACCCGCAGCCAGCACGGTCGCCGCCGGGCTTGGGCAGTCGAGCCCCCATAGGTGCAGGCTCAAGGAAGGACCTTCGAGCACCACGCTGGCATCTGCCAACCGCTTCAGCGTGCCAGCCCAGGGCGCCTGCAGGTTGGTGCCCGGCGGCGCCTGAACCTGCACGTGCAGCGCGCAGGTCGCCGACGCCGCGCTGGTATCGATGCGGGTACGCGAGAGGCGATACTCACCATACCCAGTGCAGGCCCAGCCGCTGCCCGCTGCGGCATCGCTCAGCAGCCGTTCGTCGATATTCGCTTGCTCCCAATTGCCGTCCGCGAAATGCTCGCTCAGCACGCTCAAGTCCACTCGACAAACTGTCGAATGCGTCACGCCGGCAAACAAAGGCAATATGCCATCTCCGGCTGATTCGGGTATGCTCTGCCCCACACTGCTGAAAATTGCCGCTTCCATCAATTCGAATGGTTCTGCGGTAGCTATGTCGAAGATTTCCCACTCATGCTCGACATTGGCCCGGATATAGTCGTTGTCCGGCGCCACGCTCAGCTGCCGGGCGCTGCTCGACACCAGCACCGCCGCCCGCAGCACCACCAAGGGCCATAACGCACGCAGCTCCGATTCCTCGAGCGGATTGACCCGATGATAGGCTGCCACTGCCGGCAATACCGCGAACGGATCGCCATGGCCATGATGCAGCAGCGCAGCGCAGGTCGCCGCCAGGTCCGCCACCCGCCAGGTGTGCACCAGATCACCGAAGTCGATCAGGCCCGCAAGCTGCCAGTGCAGGTCGGCATCACGCTGCCAGACACTGTTGTCATCGGTGATGTCCAGATGCACCGCCTGCAGCGGCAGATCGGCACTGACCGCACCCAGTCGACGCTGCGCCTGGAACGCCATTTCGACCACCCGGCCGCGCTGCCCCGGATCGCCAAGCGCCGGCAACAGATGATCAAGCAACTTATGCGCATGTCGCGGGTCCCATTGCAGCGTGCGCGCAAGGCCAGGGTGTTGAAAGTCGAGCAAGGCGCGGTCTACCTCGCCGCACAGCTGACCGATGCGCGCGATCGCCACCGGCCCCAGATGCTTGAGGCGAGTCAGCGGCTGACCGTCCAGATAGCTCAACACGCGCATCTGCAGGCGCTGCTGGCCCAGGTGTACGGCAAGGGTGTCGCGACCGTCGAGGGCAGCCAGTGCCTGTGGTACTGCAAGGCCGTGGCCGGCCAGATGTCGCATCGCCTCATGCTGGGCCGCGAGCGCCTGAGGGGCCGCGTCGTCGTGACAGAACTTCAGCACCCAGCGATGCTGGGCGCTTTCCACGCGAAAATTGAGGTCTTGCTGGCTGCCCAGGCTGTGCAGCTGACCTTGCAAGCCGTAATGCTCGAACAACAATGCCTGCGCCTGTTCGATACTCACCACGGGGTTGGGACGACTGGCGCGATGCACGAGCGTGTCGAGCGGCATGAATGAAACCTCGATGGGCTGATTTGCAAGTACTGTAGCGGTTCGCCGCGCAGGATTTCCACCGTCGGCAACGCTACCGCTCGCGACACGATCGCGCAGCCAGGCTGCCGTTGAACCACGTCGCACCAGGCCTGTGTCGTCCACGAACAGGCCTGGCGCGGAACACCGTTGCACATTCGTTTGACAAACCGGGCTTGCACCGCCGCGCCCATCCACACAAGCTAGGCTGCAACGAATCATTGTCAGCTCAGGAAGAAGGCTTTCGACATGCGCATTCTCATCACCGGCGGCGCCGGTTTCATTGGCTCGGCACTGGTGCGTCACCTGATCGCCAACACCGAGCACGAAGTACTCAACCTCGACAAGCTGACCTACGCCGGCAACCTCGAATCACTGGCGGAAATCGCCAGCGACAGCCGTTACGAATTCGTCCAGGCCGACATTGCCGACCAGGCCGCGGTCAGCGCCGTGCTGGCGCGCTTCCAGCCCCACGCGATCATGCACCTGGCGGCCGAATCCCACGTCGACCGCTCCATCGACGGGCCGGGCGAGTTCATCCAGACCAACGTGGTCGGCACCTACGCCCTGCTCGAAGCCACCCGTGGCTACTGGCAGCACCTCCCGGCGGCCGAACGCGAAGCCTTTCGCTTCCACCATATTTCCACCGACGAGGTCTACGGCGACCTGCATGGCGTGGACGACCTGTTCACTGAAACCACACCGTACGCACCAAGCTCGCCGTACTCGGCCAGCAAGGCGGCCTCCGACCACCTGGTGCGCGCCTGGCAGCGCACCTACGGCCTGCCCGTGCTGATCACCAACTGCTCGAACAACTACGGCCCGTATCACTTCCCGGAAAAACTCATTCCGCTGGTGATTCTCAATGCCCTGGCCGGCAAACCACTGCCGGTGTATGGCAACGGCATGCAAGTGCGTGACTGGCTGTACGTCGAAGACCATGCCCGCGCCCTGTTCAAGGTCGTCACCGAAGGCGTGGTCGGCGAGACCTACAACATCGGCGGCCACAACGAACAGAAGAACATCGACGTGGTGCGCAGCATCTGCGGCCTGCTCGACGAACTGGCGCCACAGCGTCCGGACGGCGTGGCGCACTATGCCGACCTGATCACCTTCGTCAAGGACCGCCCGGGCCACGATGTGCGCTACGCCATCGACGCCAGCAAGATCGAGCGCGAACTGGGCTGGGTGCCGCAGGAAACCTTCCAGACCGGCCTGCGCAAGACCGTGCAGTGGTACCTGGACAATCTTCAATGGTGCCGTCGCGTACAGGACGGCAGTTATCAAGGTGAACGCCTGGGCTTCACCGAACCTAAGGATTTGATCGCATGATGAAAGGTATCGTTCTGGCCGGGGGCTCCGGCACCCGCCTGCACCCCATTACCCTGGGTGTTTCCAAGCAACTGCTGCCCATCTACGACAAGCCGATGATCTACTACCCGATCTCGGTACTGATGCTGGCCGGCATTCGCGAGATCCTGCTGATCTCCACCCCCCAGGACCTGCCACAATACCGCCAGTTGCTGGGCGACGGCAGCCAGTTCGGGATCAACATCCAGTTCGCCGAACAGCCAGCGCCGGACGGCCTTGCGCAGGCGTTCCTGATCGGTGAGGAATTCATCGGCGAAGACCCGGTGTGCCTGATCCTGGGCGACAACATCTTCCACGGCCAGCACTTCAGCGACCAGCTCAAGCGTGCTTCGGCGCACCCGACCGGCGCCACCGTGTTCGGCTACTGGGTCAAGGATCCGGAGCGTTTCGGCGTGGTCGAGTTCGACCAGGACGGGCGCGCACTGTCCATCGAAGAGAAGCCGACCGAGCCCAAGTCCAGCTATGCGGTCACCGGCCTGTACTTCTACGACAACGACGTGGTGCGCATCGCCAAGGATGTCCAGCCATCGCCCCGTGGCGAACTGGAAATCACCGACGTCAACAACGCCTACCTGGAACGCGGCGACCTGCGCGTGGAACGCTTCGGTCGCGGCTTTGCCTGGCTCGACACCGGTACCCACGACAGCCTGCTCGATGCTTCGCAATACGTGCAGACCATCGAACACCGTCAGGGCCTGAAAGTGGCCTGCCTGGAAGAAATCGCCTACCAGAACCACTGGATCGACCGCGAGCAGCTGCTGGTACGTGCCAAGTACTTCGGCAAGACTGGCTACGGTCAGTACCTGTACTCGCTGGCCGGAGAAACCCGATGAAAGTGATCGCTACCGACCTGCCCGATGTGCTGATCATCGAGCCGAAGGTTTTCGGTGACGAACGCGGCTTCTTCTACGAGAGCTTCAACGCCAAGGCCTTCCAGGAGGCCACCGGCGTGACGCTGCCGTTCGTCCAGGACAACCATTCGCGCTCCGCCCGCGGCGTGCTGCGCGGGCTGCACTATCAGGTGCAGCATGCCCAGGGCAAGCTGGTTCGCGTGGTCACCGGGCAGGTGCTCGACGTGGCGGTGGACATCCGCCGCAGCTCGCCCAACTTCGGCAAGTGGGTGGCCGTCGAGCTGTCCGCGCAGAACAGCCGCCAGTTGTGGATTCCGCCTGGCTTCGCCCACGGTTTCGTGGTGCAGAGCGAGTACGCCGAGTTCCTCTACAAGACCACCGACTACTACGACCCGTCGTCCGAGCGCAGCATTGCCTGGGATGACGAGCAGTTGGCGATCGACTGGCAACTGGACGCAGCGCCATCGCTGTCGGCCAAGGACCTGGCCGGCAAGCGCCTGGAAGAGGCCGACGTGTTCCCGTGATCGGCCTGCGGTAACGTCGCGATGCATGTCGACCGTGCTTCGCGGCGTTTACGTGGCGCATAATACGCCGGTCAATCCCGGCGTGTTGTCCTATGACCTCCAGACCCTCCATCACTCGCAGACCCCGCTGGCGCAGCCTGGCGATCCTGGCCCTGTGCCTGGCGCCGCTGTTGTGGCCACTGGAGCATCTGGCCGAGCGCTATTACAAAAGCGAACTGGTCAGCCAGAATCGGCAGACGCTGGACCTCTACGTCGCCAACCTGCTGGGCACCCTGCACCGCTACGAAACCCTGCCGCAGATCCTCGGTGACCTGCCAGCGCTGCGCGCCTTGCTGGCCGCTCCCCGCGACGCCCAGGCGATCCTCGACGCCAACCACCTGCTCAAGGACATCCGCGAACAGACCGGCGCCGAAGTCATGTACCTGCTGGACGCCGACGGCAATACCCTGGCCGCCTCCAACTGGGAACAGCGCGACAGCTTCGTCGGCCGCAACTTCGCTTTCCGACCCTATTACAGCGATGCCGTGGCCGGGCGCCTGGGGCGCTTCTTCGGGCTCGGCACCACCTCGGCCAAGCGCGGCTACTTCTTTGCCGCCGCCGTGCATGACCAGGACAAGGTCATTGGCGTTCTGGTGGTGAAGGTCGACCTCGACCACACCGAAACCCTGTGGGGCAAGACGCCTGAGCAGCTGCTGCTCACCGACCACAACGGCGTGGTCATCCTGACCTCGCGCCCCGAATGGCGCTTCCGTGCCACGCGCCCGCTCAGCGACAGCGAGCGCCAGGCCATCGTCTCGATCCTGCCCTACCCCACCCGCGACCCACAGCCGCTGAACCTGGACCCCGACGCCTGGCTCACGCAAACGCGCACCATCGCCGAAACCGGCTGGAACGTCAGCATCCTCGCCCCCAAGACCTTGCTCGATCGGCCGGTGCGCACCGTCGTCGCCGTGGGCGGAGCCTTGCTCCTGGCCTTGATGCTGCTGCTCGGCCTGATGATGCAGCGCCGCCGCCACTACCTCGAGCGCATCGAGTTCGAAGGGCGTACCCGCCACGAACTGGAAACCCGGGTGGTGGAACGCACCAGCGCGCTCGAAGGGCTCAACAGCAAGCTGCGCCAGGAAGTGCTCGAACGCGAGCAGGCCCAGCAGGAACTGGTGCGTGCCCAGGACGAACTGGTGCAGGCGGGCAAGCTGTCGGCGCTGGGCACCATGTCGGCCAGCATCAGCCACGAGCTCAACCAGCCCCTGGCGGCCATTCGCAGCTACGCCGAGAACACCGAAGTGCTGCTCGACCACGAGCGCATCGAGGATGCGCGAGGCAACCTCAAGCTGATCAGCGAACTGACCGGGCGCATGGCCTCGATCATCGCCCACCTGCGCGCCTTCGCCCGACGCGACCGTCACGCCCTGGAAAGTGTCGCCCTGCAGCCAGCCCTCGACGATGCCCTGGCCCTGCTCGCCAAGCGCCGCCGGGCCATGGCCGTCGAGCTTATCCGCGACCTGCCCGATGCGCCGCTCTGGGTGCAGGCCGGCGAAACCCGACTGCGCCAGGTGCTGGGCAACCTGCTAGCCAATGCCCTCGATGCCCTGACCGAAAAGGCCAACCCACGCTGCCTGTGGCTGAGCGCCGAACAAACGGCCGACGGCGTCGAACTGCGCATCCGCGACAACGGTCCAGGTTTCACCAGCGAAGCCATGGCCCGCGCCCGCGAACCCTTCTTCACCACCAAGACGCGCACGCAGGGACTTGGCCTGGGCCTGGCGATCTGCGATACGCTGATGCGCGCGCTGGGCGGCGAACTGCTGCTGTCCAACCATCCCCAAGGCGGTGCCCTGCTGATCCTGCGTTTGCGCGCCGGAGAGCCCGGCGTCAGCCTGCAAGCTCCCGAGGACCCATCGGCATGACCAGCGACAGCGCCATCGACAGCAAGATCCAGGTCGTGCTGATCGACGACGACCCCCATCTGCGCCAGGCCTTGAGCCAGACCCTGGACCTGGCCGGGCTGAAAGTGCTGGCCCTGGCCGACGCCCAGGGCCTGTCCGCGCGCATCGAGCGTGACTGGCCGGGTGTCGTGGTCAGCGACATCCGCATGCCGGGCATCGATGGCCTGCAATTGCTCGAACAACTGCATGCGCGCGACACCGAACTGCCGGTTCTGCTCATCACCGGGCATGGCGACGTCCCACTGGCCGTGCAGGCCATGCGCGCCGGTGCCTACGATTTCCTCGAAAAACCATTCGCCAGCGATGCACTGCTCGACAGCGTGCGTCGCGGCCTGGCCGTGCGCCGACTGGTGCTGGACAACCGCAGCCTGCGCATGGCCCTCAGTGATCGTCAGCAGCTGAGCACGCGCCTGGTGGGCCAGTCGGCGCCCATGGCGCGTTTGCGCGAGCAGATCGGCGCCCTGGCCGGAACCAAGGCCGACGTGCTGATTCTGGGTGAAACCGGCGCCGGCAAGGAAGTGGTGGCGCGCGCCCTGCACGACCTGTCCAGCCGCCGCAGTGGTCCCTTCGTGGCGATCAACGCCGGCGCCCTCGCCGAATCAGTGGTGGAAAGCGAGTTGTTCGGCCATGAACCCGGCGCCTTCACCGGCGCGCAGAAACGCCGCATCGGCAAGTTCGAGTTCGCCAACGGCGGCACCTTGTTTCTCGACGAAATCGAAAGCATGAGCCTGGACGTACAGGTCAAGCTGCTGCGTCTGCTGCAGGAGCGCGTGGTCGAGCGCCTGGGTGGCAACCAACAGATCCGCCTGGACATCCGGGTGATTGCCGCCACCAAGGAAGACCTGCGCCAGGCCGCCGACCAGGGACGCTTCCGCGCCGACCTGTATTACCGCCTCAATGTCGCCTCGCTGCGCATTCCGCCGTTGCGCGAGCGCGGCGAAGACGTGCTCGCGTTGTTCCAGTACTACGCCGACGCTGCCGCCGAGCGCCACGGGGTACTGGCCAACGAGCTGTCGGCGGCCCAGCGTGCATTGTTGTTGCGGCACAGCTGGCCGGGCAATGTGCGCGAGCTGCAGAACGCTGCCGAGCGCTTCGCCCTGGGCCTCGAACTGGCACTGGACAACGGCGAGCCGGGCCCGGTGGACATGGCGCGGACGGTCGCCGGCGGGCTCAGCGAACAGGTCGAGCATTTCGAACGCGCCTTGATCGCGGCCGAGATGAGCCGCTCGCACACCTCTGTGCGCAGCCTGGCCGAAGCCCTGGGCATTCCACGCAAGACCTTGCACGACAAGCTGCGCAAGCATGGCCTGAGCTTTGGCGGGGGCGATGAACCTGAGTGAATCCCAGGTTCTGCAGCGACCCTCTAGCGCCCACTCCCGGCCTGCGCCAGCGCCAGCGCCACCAGCGACTGGCGCCATGGCACATCCCTGGGCAGCGCCAGGAACGACGGATTGAGCAACGACTGGCGGGCAGGATAGACGAACGGCTGCCCGTCGATCTGCAGCACTTCGCCGCCAGCACCTTCGAGCACACCCTGGGCGGCAGCCGTGTCCCATTGCGAAGTCGGCGCCAGCCGTGGATAGCAATCGGCGGCGCCTTCGGCCAACAGGCAGAACTTCAGCGAACTGCCGACACTGACCAGATCCAGGGGACCTGCAACGGCGCCCAACCCGGCAAGCAGGTGCTCCTGCCCGGGGCTGGAATGCCGACGGCTGGCGACTACCCTGAACGCGCTGCCTGGCGCCGGCGCTCGGCGCACGCTGATCGGTTGCGCCGGCCGCTCGCCCACGGCGTGCCAGGCACCGAGCCCCGCACCGCCATAGTAGGCACTGCCCGTGGTTGGCACGGTGACCACGCCGAACACCACCTGACCACGTTCGATCAAGGCAATGTTGACGGTGAATTCCTCGCTGCCGTTGATGAATTCCTTGGTGCCGTCCAGTGGATCGACCAGCCACCAGCGGGTCCATTGCTCGCGCACGTCGAGCGCGATGTCCGCATCTTCTTCGGACAGGATCGGGATATCCGGTGCCAACGCCTTCAACCCATCGACGATGACGTGATGCGCGGCGAGATCGGCCGCAGTGACCGGCGACTGGTCGGCCTTGGCCATGACCTGCACATCGGCCCGCCAGAACGGCAGGATCGCCGCGCCAGCCCGATGGGCCAGCGCTACCACTTCTGGCAACAGACGTTCGAGATCGCTCACAGGCTGAACACCCCACGCTGGATCAGCAGGTCGCGCGCCAGGTACAGGGCGGCCAGTGCGCGGCCTTCGGAGAACTGCGGATGCTGGGCCAAACTGGCCAGCTCGCGCAGGTTCACCCGCTCGACCCGCATCGGCTCCGGCTCGTCACCCTCGAGCTGCTCCTCGTACAGCCCTTGGGCCAGAACCACTTGGATTTTCTGGCTCATGTAGCCGGGCGACAACGACAGCTCGGTCAGGTGCTCGAGCTGCCGGGCGCCGAATCCGGCCTCTTCCTTGAGCTCGCGATCGGCTGCGGCCAGCACGTCTTCGCCCGGCTCGATCAGACCCTTGGGCAGCGACAGCTCATAGGCGTCGGTCCCTCCGCAATACTCTTCGACCAGCAGCGCATGCTCGGCATCGGCCATCGCCACGATCATCACCGCGCCATAGCCATTGCCACGCCCCACCAGACGCTCGTAGGTACGCTCGACGCCATTGGAGAAGCGCAACTGCACTTCTTCGACACGGAACAGGCGACTACTGGCGACGATTTCGCGGGCAAGGACTTCGGGTTTCTGGCGCATCGGGCAGCTCCTGGACGTGAACGGGTTACTATACCGTGGCTTGGCCTGCGGCAGGCCACCCTTGATCCACCACTGCCCGAGAATCTTCGCTATGCCACGCCTCGCCTGGAGCACCATCGACACTGTCCTGCTGGACATGGACGGCACCTTGCTCGACCTGCATTACGACAACCATTTCTGGCTCGAACATCTGCCGCAACGCTATGCCCAACTGCACGGGGTCAGCCTGGCCATGGCACAGCTGGAGCTGCAGCCGCTGTTCACCGACAACGCGGGCAAGCTGAACTGGTACTGCCTGGATTTCTGGACCCGCGAACTGAACATCCCGGTGCGCGAGCTGAAACTGGAGACGGCCGACCTGATCGCCCTGCGCCCCGACGCCGACACGTTTCTGGCAGCGATTCAGCGCGCCGGCAAGCGGGTGATCATGATCACCAACGCCCACCGCGATTCGCTGTCGCTGAAGCTGGAACGCATCGAGCTGGCGCCCTATTTCGAGCGGCTGATCAGTTCCCACGACTACGGCTACCCCAAGGAAAACGCGCAGTTCTGGGACGCCCTGCAGGCCGACATCGGCTTCGACCCGGCGCGCAGCCTGTTCATCGACGACACCCTGCCGGTGCTGCGCAGCGCCCAGGCCTACGGGGTCAAGCATCTGCTGGCGGTGTGCGAGCCGGACAGCCGCAAGGGCGCCAAGGACACCGAAGAATTCGAGGCGGTGGGTGATTACCGCGAGCTTATCGCAGGTCTGTGATCCACCCGCTGCCCACGGACCCACCGCCGGCGCGTGCCGCTATACTGCGCATCGCCTACCCAGGAGCGAGCATGGACATCAAGCAACTCAAATTCCTTATCGCGTTGGATGAAACCCGTCATTTCGGCCAGGCCGCAGCGCGTTGCCATATCACCCAGCCGACCCTGTCGATGCGCTTGCGCAACCTTGAAGAAGAGCTCGAGTTGCCCTTGGTGAAGCGCGGCCAGCGCTTCGAAGGGTTCACTGCACCCGGCGAGCGTGTGCTGGCCTGGGCGCGTACCGTACTGGCCGCCTACGACGGCCTGCAGGCGGAAGCCGCGGCCTGTCGCGGGCATCTGGTAGGCACCCTGCGCCTGGGGGTGGTGCCGCTGTCCAGCTTCGACCCGGTGCCACTGCTGCACACCCTGCACGGCGAGCATCCCAACCTGCGCTTCGAGCTCAGCTCGCTGAGTTCCGAACAGATCCTCGAGCAACTGGCGAGCAACCGAATCGACCTGGGCGTATCGTTTCTGGAGCGGCTGGACCAGGAGCGCTTCGAATCGCGGGCACTGGGCGAAACGCGCATGGGCCTGCTGTTCGATCAACGCCACTACGATTTCGGCGAACAGGCCCTGAGCTGGGAAGCCCTGACGGAACTGCCGCTGGGCATGCTCACCACCGGCATGCACTTTCGCCAGTCCATCGACCACAATTTCCACTCCCGCGGGCTGGCCCCACAACCGCTCTTGCAAACCGACGCCGTCCACCAGTTGATCCAGGCCGTACACGGTGGCCTGTGCTGCGCCATCATGCCGCTGGCCGGCGGGCTGGAAGGGCTGACCGAGCACTTGCGCCTGCAACCCATCGCCGACGCCCACACGTTGGCGCCGCTGGGGCTGATCATGCGCCGCGCGGCGCCGCGTTCGGCACTGGCCGAAGCGTGCTTCAAGCTGTATGACGCGCCATGATCAATGCGGTCTATCGTCGCATCGGCAATAGCAATTAGACGCTGACTCATCCTGCGCCTAGGCTAAAGGCTGAATTCACTGCCGGTCCATTCCCATGAACGCCAAGCACCCGGCCAGCGCGGTGCCCGTTTCTTCCTCGGTTGCACCCCTCGCCAACCCCGTCGCCAGCCAGACCTACAGTTATTGCAGCTTGAGCCTGGACGAGCCCGGCAGTACGCCGCTGGCCGAAGAAGTGGCGCTGGCGATCGCCTACAACGGCATCAGCCAGGCGGTGATGCTGGTCACGCCCACCGATCTCGAAGACTTCGTCACCGGCTTCAGCATCGGCAGCGGCATCGTGGCCGACGCCGATGAAATCTACGACATCAAGCTGAGCGGCACTGGGTCGGCACGCCATGCCGAGGTACAGATCGCCAACCGCGCCTTCTGGAACCTCAAGACCCAGCGTCGGCAACTGGCTGGCAGCAGCGGTTGCGGGCTGTGCGGGGTCGAAGCCGTGGAGCAGGCACTGCCGGAACTGGCCGTGCTGGCCGGCGCCGACTTGCCGCCGGTGCAGTGGCTCGAAGGCCTGCGCCAGCGCATCGGTGCTTTCCAGCCGCTGGGGCAGCGCAGCGGTGCAGTGCATGCGGCGCTGTTCATGGACGCCAGCGGCACGTTGCTGCTGGGTCGCGAAGACATCGGCCGGCACAACGCGCTCGACAAGGTGATCGGCGCCCTGGTGCGGCAGAACATCGACAGCACCGGTGGCCTGGCCATCGTCACCAGCCGTTGCAGCCTCGAACTCATCCAGAAAGTATTGCGCGCCGGCATCCAGACCCTGGTCAGCCTGTCGTCGCCTACCGGCCTGGCCCTGCAATGGGCACGCCGGCATAACCTGAACCTCATTCACCTGCCGCAGCACAGCGCGCCGCGGGTCTATAGCCCTGCGTTGGAGAATCAAGCGTGAGCATTCACAATCAAGCCGACAAGACCCCTGTTCCCCGCTACAAGCCCTACAAGGGTGCAGCGGGTGGCTGGGGCGCACTGATCAGCGTGACGCAATTCTGGCTGAGCAGCGACAACGCGCTGAAGAACATCCGCACCATGCTCAAGACCAACCAGAACGGCGGCTTCGACTGCCCCGGTTGTGCCTGGGGCGATTCGCCGGAAAGCGGCATGGTGAAGTTCTGCGAAAACGGCGCGAAGGCGGTGAACTGGGAGGCGACCAAGCGGCGTGTGGACCCGGCCTTCTTTGCCAAGCACAGCGTCACTTCCCTGCTCGAGCAGAGTGATTACTGGCTCGAGTACCAGGGCCGTCTCACCGAGCCGATGGTCTATGACCCTGCCAGCGACCGCTACGTGCCGATTGCCTGGGACGATGCGTACGCGCTGGTCGCCAAGCATTTGCTCAACCTCGAAAGCCCCGACCAGGCTGAGTTCTACACCTCCGGGCGGGCCAGCAACGAAGCGGCCTACCTGTATCAGCTGTTCGTGCGGGCGTTCGGCACCAACAACTTCCCCGATTGCTCGAACATGTGCCACGAAGCCAGCGGCGTTGCATTGTCGCAGAGCATCGGAGTGGGCAAGGGCACGGTGACGTTCGACGACTTCGAGCACGCCGACGCCATCTTCGTCTGGGGGCAGAACCCCGGCACCAACCACCCTCGCATGCTCGAACCCCTGCGCGAAGCGGTCCAGCGCGGCGCCCAGGTGGTCTGCATCAACCCGCTCAAGGAGCGGGGCCTGGAGCGCTTCCAGCACCCCCAGCATCCGATCGAGATGCTCACCAACGGTGACCGTCCGACCAACACCGCCTACTTCCGTCCGGCACTGGGCGGCGACATGGCGATGATGCGCGGCATGGCCAAGTTCCTGCTGCAATGGGAGCGCGAGGCCCAGGCCAACAACGCGCCGTCGGTGTTCGACCACGACTTCCTCAACGAGCACACCGCCACCGTGCTGGAATACCTGGCCGCGATCGATGATACGCCATGGGCGCACATCGTCGAGCAGTCCGGCCTGCCGCTGGAGGACATCGAACTTGCTGCGCGCATGTACCTCAAGGGCAAGAACGTGATCATGTGCTGGGCCATGGGCATCACCCAGCATCGCCACTCGGTACCGACCATTCAGGAAATCTCCAACCTGATGCTGCTGCGCGGCAACATCGGTCGTCCCGGTGCCGGCCTGTGTCCGGTACGGGGTCACAGCAACGTGCAGGGCGACCGCACCATGGGCATCAACGAGCGCCCACCGGCGTTCCTGCTCGACGCCCTGGAAAAACGTTTCGGCTTCGATGTGCCGCGCACCAATGGCCATAACGTGGTAGAAGCCATACATGCGATGGCCGAAGGCAGGGCCAAGGTCTTCATCGCCCTGGGCGGCAACTTCGCCCAGGCCACGCCGGACAGCCCGCGCACGGCGCAGGCGCTGCGCAACTGCGAGCTGACGGTGCAGATCAGCACCAAGCTCAACCGCAGCCACCTGATGCATGGCAAGCAGGCATTGATTCTGCCCTGCCTGGGCCGTACCGACATCGACCACCAGAGCGAAGGCCCACAAGCGGTCACTGTGGAAGATTCGTTCAGCATGGTGCACGCCTCCAATGGCCAACTGCAGCCGCTGTCGAAGCACATGCGTTCGGAGCCGGCCATCGTTGCCGGCATTGCCGCCGCCACGCTCGGTACGCAGCCGGTGGACTGGAACTGGCTGATCGGCGATTACGATCGCATTCGCGATCTGATCGCCGACACCCTGCCCGGCTTCAAGGACTTCAACGAACGGCTCAAGCATCCGGGCGGTTTCTACCTGGGCAACAGCGCCGGTGCACGCCGCTGGAACACCCCCAGCGGACGCGCCAACTTCAAGCCCAACCGCCTGCCGCTGGACCTGATCGATGAACGCGTACGTGCGACCGGGCAAGTGCCGGACCTGATCATGCAGTCGATGCGCTCCCACGACCAGTACAACACCACCATCTACGGCCTGGACGACCGCTATCGCGGCGTGCGTGGCCAGCGTGACGTGCTGTTCGCCAATGAGGCCGACATCATTCGCCTGGGCTTCCGTCCGGGGCAGAAAGCCGACTTGGTGTCGATCTGGGAAGACGGCCGCGAACGGCGCGTCAAGGGCTTCACACTGCTGGCGTTCGACATTCCAGCCGGTCAGGCCGCAGCGTACTACCCTGAGGTCAATCCGCTGGTGCCGCTGGAAAGCGTCGGCGAAGGCAGCAGCACGCCTACCTCGAAGTTCGTTGCCATCCGCCTGGAGCAGCCCGCGCCGAGCGCCCGCATCGCCTGAGGTCGAGCGCAGCTCTTTGTCGCGGCTTGCGCCACTGCTACAGGGTGAATCGGACGCCTTGTAGCAGCGGCGCAAGCCGCGTCGCTTTTGATCGTGATCTTGATGTCAACAAAAAGACGCCACTCCGGAAGTACGTGCGACCACCCTGCCTGCTCAAAGTTTCCCCATGAAACTTCCCAATCTCGAAACTGCGCACCCATCGTGCTTTCCATCACATCGTGCTTGTCGGCTGACCGATCGCATTGCAAAGTCGCGCCGTCATCCCTCTGAGATCTGATCGATGAAATTTCCCTCGATACTTTTGTTGACCCTTGGCCTGGTGACAGGCGCTGCTTCTGCAGGCAGCAACACCGAAGCCGGTGTAGGGGGCGCATTGGGTGGGGTACTGGGCGCGGTGGTCGGCCAGCAACTGGGCGGCAGCACCGGCTCGACCATTGGCGCAGGCCTGGGTGGTGCGGCCGGCAGTGCGGTCGGTGCCGACAAACGTAGCCGCGGCCAGGCCGCGATTGGTGGCGCACTGGGCGCTGCAGGCGGCAACGTCGTGGGCCGCAACGTGGGCGGCAGCACCGGCGGCCTGGTAGGCGCGGCGACGGGTGGCGGCGCAGGCGGCGCGCTGGGCAACTACATGGGCACTTCGACCGATCGCGACGATCGTGACGGGCGCCATTACCGCGGCCATGACAACCGCGGCAAATCGAAACACCGCGACCGCGGCCGTCACGTCGGCCACAACAAGCACTGGCGCGATCGCTGAGCAAGGTTTCTGCAAGCGCGGCGGCCGACACGGCTTCCAGCCACAAGTCTTTAACCCTCTGCTTTTTCCAGAGCCATAAAAAAACCGCCCACAAGGGGCGGTTTTTTTATTTCAGCAGACGCTTACAACTGCGGACCGGCAGCCTTGATCGAGTCGCTCACGTCGAACTTCTTGAAGTTCTCGATGAACAGCGAAGCCAAGCCTTTGGCGGCTTCGTCGTAGGCGGCTGGATCAGCCCAGGTATTGCGCGGGTTGAGCAGGTTGGTATCGACGCCCGGTACGACCTTTGGCACGTCCAGGTTGACGATGTCCAGGTGCTCGGTCTCGGTGCCGATCAGGGCGCCGCTCTGGATCGCTGCAATCACGCCACGGGTGGTGGGGATGTTGAAGCGCTTGCCGACGCCGTAGCCACCACCGGTCCAGCCGGTATTGACCAGGTAGACCTTGGAACCGAAGCCACGGATACGCTTGATCAGCAGCTCGGCGTACTCGCCCGCCGGACGCGGGAAGAACGGTGCGCCAAAGCACGTCGAGAAGGTCGACTTGATGCCGCTGCCCGAGCCCATTTCGGTCGAGCCTACCAGTGCGGTGTAGCCCGACAGGAAGTGATAGGCAGCCTGTTCTTCGCTGAGGATGGACACAGGCGGCAGCACGCCGGTCAGGTCGCAAGTCAGGAAGATCACCGCATTGGGCTCGCCGCCCAGGTTCTTCGGTGCGCGCTTTTCGATCAGCTCGCGCGGGTACGCGGCACGGCTGTTCTGGGTCAGGCTGTCATCGGCGTAGTCGGCCTTCTTGTCGGCATCGAGCACGACGTTTTCCAGTACGGCGCCATGCTGGATGGCTTTCCAGATGACCGGCTCGTTCTTCTCGGACAAGTCGATGCACTTGGCGTAGCAACCGCCTTCGATGTTGAACACCACGCCCACGCCCCAACCGTGCTCGTCGTCACCGATCAGGTAACGGCTTTCGTCTGCCGAAAGCGTGGTCTTGCCAGTGCCCGACAGGCCGAAGAACAGGGTGACGTCGCCGTCTTCGCCCATGTTCGCGGCACAGTGCATCGGCAGCACGTCGGCAGCCGGCAGCAGGAAGTTCTGCACCGAGAACATGGCCTTCTTCATTTCGCCGGCATAGCGCATGCCTGCAATCAGCACCTTGCGGGCCGCGAAATTGATGATCACGGTGCCGTCGGAGTTGGTGCCGTCGCGCTCGGGAACGCACTCGAACTCAGGCGCGTTGAGCACCTGCCATTCGTCCTTGCCACCGCCGTTGTACTGCTCCGGATTGATGAACAGGCAACGGCCGAACAGGTTGTGCCAGGCGGTCTGGGTGGTCATCTTGACCGGCAGGTAGTGCGCCGGATCGGACCCTACATGAACATGGGAAACGAACCGCTCGCGCTCGCCCAGGTAGGCTTCGACACGATCCCACAGGGCATCGAACTTGTCGGCCGGGAATTTGCGATTGATCGGGCCCCAGGCGATGGCGTCCTGAGTGGAAGGCTCTTCGACGATGAAGCGGTCGACTGGCGAACGACCGGTGCGATGACCGGTACGCACTACCAGAGCACCGGTATCGGCAAGCTCGCCTTCACCACGGTTCAGGGCTTCTTTAACCAGATCGTCTACAGTCAGATCGGCGTACACGGCGTTCTTGGCTTGCGTCATGAGGTTCCCCGTCGGCTCTGGGCCGAGTGTTCCAAACATTTTGTAGTAAGTTTACAACAACCACTACAGCTAAAAAGTGGGCCGGATTATGCCAGAAACGCTCGAAAAGAATAGCGTCCTCCGGTCGGTAACGGCGTTATTCCGGCGTGTTTTTCTTCATTTAGCGAGACTAAATCGCTTCAGTGACGGGTATCTGACGGAGCGTCGACACCAGCACCACTGAAGAGTTGATCGACGTCGGTGGCGTCAAACAAGTAGCGCTGGTTGCAGAACTGGCAGTCGATCTCCACCGTACCGCCGTGCTCCTTGAGCAACTCGCGTGCATCGTCGTGTCCGAGACTGACGAGCGCTCGTGCCGAACGCTCCCTGGAACAACTGCAGCGAAACCGTATCGGCTGGGCATCGAAAAGCCGCAGTGCCTGCTCGTGGTACAGGCGGTACAGCACGGTTTCGTTGTCCAGACCCAACAGTTCTTCGGCCTTGAGGGTGTCCGCCAGGGTGATGGCGGCCGTCCAGCTCTCGGCGCGCTCGTCCTCGTCCTTGATTACCGCGGCAGGCAACTGCTGCAGCAGCAAGCCACGGGCACGGGTGCCGTCGGCCTTGAGCCAGAAGCGCGTGCCGAGCTGTTCGGAGAGGGCAAAATAATTCGAGAAGCTTGCCGACAGGTCGGCGCCTTCCAATTCCACGATGCCTTGATAGCGCTGACCTTCGGTAGGGTCGATGGTCATCGCCAGGGTTCCGGCGGGCATCAACTCAGGCAGGCCGTCGGTGTCGCTGATCTGCTCGGCGTGGAAGCGCGCCAGGCCGCGAATCTCGCGTTCGCTGGAGCATTCGATCATCAACAGTGGCACTGGCCCTTCGGAACGGGCCTGCAGGATCAGCAAACCGTCGAACTTGAGCGTACCTACCAGCAGGGCAGCGGCAGCCATGAACTCGCCCAGCAGCAACTGCACCGGCAACGGATAGTCGTGCTTGGCCAGGACCTCGGCATAGCTGCGCTCCAATGCTACCGCCTCACCGCGTACATCGGCGTCATCGAAAATAAAGCGTTGGGTGAAATCGGCTTCAGGAAGATCGTGCATAATTCCAGTATCTGAGAATGGTGACAAAATGTGTAGCGGCTTTTATAAAGCCCGCTTCAGAGCGTTCGCTTGATCGCTCACTGCCCTGTAGATGTAGAGGTATCTTATGAACAAAGCCCCGCTGTTCCAAGCCAGGTGGAACGTTAGCGGCTTGCTGCTGTGCAATACAATCCCGATCGTGCTGTTGTGCTTCTGGTTATGGCCTATTGGCCATCATTTGTGTACAGCATTCGACGAATGGCTGTTTCGCCTGCTCAACGCGCCTTTGGCCAGCAATGCGGCCTGGCGTTATACCTGGACCCTGGGCAGCCTGCGACCCTTCGATATCGTGGTCGGGGTGATCATGCTGGCGCTGCTGATTCGCGGCAATTGGGTGTTCAAGGTGCACCAGGTTCGCCAGGCCTTTTTCGGTTTCATGGCCGTGCTGTTGCTCTTAGTGGTGGTGCGCGCGCTGTTTTCCAAGTGGATACACGCAATGGGCTGGGACCATGACAGCCCGAGCATGGTATTGGCCGACCCGGTATTGCTCAGCGACTGGTACCCGGACCTGGAGCGTCACTGGGAGCTCAAGGACCGCTCCAGCCAGAGCTTTCCGGGCGACCACGCCTCGGTGCTGCTGATCTGGGCGCTGTTCATGAGCGCTTGTACCCGCAGGCTTGGCCAGTGGCTGTGCATCTGGGCCTTGGCCGTGGTGTTCATGCTGCCGCGCCTGGTAGCTGGCGCCCACTGGGGGCAGGACGACTACATCGGCGGCGTGTTGATGGCCGTCTGGGCGCTGGGATGGGGTTATTACACACCCTTCGCGGCCCACACTTCACAATGGCTCGTACGTGTCACCGAGCCACTGTTCAGGCTGCTGGCGAAGCTTCCGGTGCTGGGCCGGTTGAGTATCGCCGCAGGGTGATGCGGTGTCTGTGCTGGCCTCTTCGCGGGCAGAGCCCGCTCCCACCCGCCCCGCTCCCTCAGTTTTTTCCTTGTGGGAGCGGGCTCTGCCCGCGAAGAGGCCAGCACTGCGCTGCATCAATCCACTGAGCGAAAACTGAACAACTGCCGCCGCTGCTTCTTCGAAGGCTTGCCATCAGTGGTAACGCCCAGGGCACCGGCCTTGCGCATGGCCGCCGCGGCCTCGCGCTTGGCCTGGCTCTGTTCGGTCTCGCGGTAGAGCGTCTGTGCTTCCGGCGCCCCACGGCGCACGATTGACAGCGCCTCGATGATCACGCTGCGTTCATCGAAACCGGTGCGTATCTGCAACTCATCGCCCACGTGTGGCTCCTTGCCCGGCTTGCAGCGCTCGCCACGGTAATGCACCTTGCCGCTCTCGATCGCTTCCTTGGCCAGGGCACGCGTCTTGTAGAAGCGCGCAGCCCACAACCATTTGTCCAGACGGACCTTTTCCTCTTCTTCCTGCTTGTGCTTCTGTGCCACAGGCTCACCTCGCGAAATGCCGTCATCAAACTGTACTACCGTGCCTGTCGGATGCAAGCGGCGGTCTTTGCGATTACAGTGCACGCATGCTTGCCAAGCGACGTCGGGCTGGGTTGAATTGATCCAGGTCGCGCCGGTCTGAAGCTTGTGTATACGGGTCCATCCCTACCTCTTGCGGTTTGCCGATTTGAAGACATTTGACCATCTGACCGTTATCGGTCTGCGCGAGTGGGTGGCGCTGCCCGATCTGGGTGTCGCCGGCCTGCGCGCCAAGATCGATACCGGCGCCAGCACCTCCAGCCTGCATGCCACGGACATCGAGCCGTTCACCCGTGCCGGCGAAAAATGGGTGCGCTTCACCGCTCATCTGGGCACCGTGGTGCAGCTGCGCCACCGGCGTTGCGAAGCGCCGCTGGTGGCCATGAAAACCATCAAGAGCTCCAATGGCCACGCGCAGACGCGCTACGTGATCAAGACCACCCTGGCCCTGGGCGACCGGGTCTGGACGGTCGAATTCACCCTGGCCTGCCGTAAATCCATGCGTTACCGCCTGCTGCTTGGCTCCAAGGCGCTGGTCCATGGCCAACTGGTCGTGAACCCGGGCGTCACCTACGTTCAAGACAAGCCGGTGTTCCCGGCCTCTACTACCTCTGCCACAGGTGTTGCATGAAGATCGCTGTGCTGTCGCGCAATCCGCGTCTGTATTCCACTCGTCGTCTGGTCGAAGCCGGTACTGCCCGTGGCCATGAAATGGTGGTGATCGACACGCTGCGCGCGTATATGAACATCGCCAGTCACAAACCGCAGATCCATTACCGGGGCAAACCGCTGCAGGGCTTCGATGCGGTCATTCCGCGCATCGGCGCGTCGGTAACGTTCTATGGCTGTGCGGTGCTGCGTCAGTTCGAAATGATGGACGTCTTTCCGCTGAACGAATCGGTGGCCATCGCGCGCTCGCGGGACAAGCTGCGCTCCCTGCAGTTGCTGTCGCGGCGCGGCATCGGCCTGCCCGTCACCGGCTTCGCCCACTCGCCGGACGACATCCCCGACCTGATCAGCATGGTCAACGGCGCGCCCCTGGTGATCAAGGTGCTCGAAGGCACCCAAGGCATCGGCGTGGTTCTGTGTGAAACCACCAACGCGGCCGAATCGGTGATCGAAGCGTTCATGGGCCTCAAGCAGAACATCATGGTTCAGGAGTACATCAAGGAGGCCGGCGGTGCCGACATTCGCTGCTTCGTGGTGGGTGACAAAGTCATCGCCGCGATGAAGCGCCAGGCCAGGCCCGGCGAGTTTCGCTCCAACCTGCACCGCGGTGGCTGTGCAAGCCTGATCAAGATCACCCCCGAAGAGCGCATGACCGCGATCCGCGCCGCCAAGGTGATGGGGCTCAGTGTTGCCGGCGTGGATATCCTGCGTTCCAACCACGGCCCGCTGGTGATGGAGGTGAATTCATCACCCGGCCTGGAAGGCATCGAGGTGACCACCGGCAAGGACGTGGCCGGGATGATCATCGAACACATCGAAAAGAACAGCGGCCCGAACATGACCCGTACCAAGGGCAAGGGCTAGAACCGCGACCCCTGCCGTTCGGCCAGCGTCGGGGAACGGCATCCCCTGCGCAGCGGCTGTCCTACACGGCATCCCTGGGCAGCATCAGGCCCAGCGGCAGCCTCACGCGCGCCTCCAGCCCACCCGTCGAACGATTGCGCAGCTCCACGTTGCCGCCATGCATGGCGGCGATGCGCTTGACGATCGCCAGGCCCAGCCCGGTGCCCTTGCCACTGCGCGCGCGATCTCCGCGGATGAACGGGTCGAAGATGCCGGCCAGTTCGCCCGGATCGATACCTGCTCCCCGGTCCACCACACTGAGCACCACATAAGGCGCGTTGTCGTCTCCTGAAACATGGACAGCCACTTCCACACCGCTGCCGGCATGGTAGAGGGCGTTGCCGATCAGGTTGTTCAGCAGGCGCTTCATCGATACCCGGCGCAGCGGGAACGGCGGGATCGGTTCCAGGCGAAGCAGTACCTGTTCTTCTGCCTGGTTATAGGGCGCGACCACTTCCTGCACCAGGCTCCCCAGATCGACGACCTCGACGCTTTCGTCACGGCCGTCGCGAATGAAAGCCAGGAACTGATCGAGGATCGCGTCCATGTCCTCGATGTCGCGGACCATGTCGGGGGTGAATTCGTTATCCGAGGTCATCAGTTCCAGTGACAGCCGCAAGCGTGTCAGTGGCGTTCGCAGATCGTGGGATACCCCGGCAAGCATCAACTCGCGCTCGCGGCCGGCCTGTTCGACGTCCTCGGCCATCTGGTTGAACGCACGGTACACCTCGGTCATTTCGCTGGGCGTGTCGCTCACCGGCAGGCGCACGCTGCGGCCCTGCCCCAATTGCCGGGCGGCGAACACCAGACGCTTGAGCGGCTGGTTCAGCTGACGCACGAAGATCCAGGCCGATGCGGTCGACAGCAGGCCGATCGCCAGGAACCAGCCCAGCACGCTCCAGATCTTCTGCCCACGCAACGGGTGCGGGTACAGAGGCACTTTCAACCAGCCCGCACCCAGGCTCGGCGCACGCACCCACAAGGCAGGCGGGGCATGGACACGCAAGCGCACTTCAGTGTCCTCGCCCAATTCGGCCTGCATCTGGCGCTGGTAGATTTCACTGTACGGCCAGTGCTGCTCGCCTTCCGGCACACCGCCGCCGACGACCCGGATCAGACCTGCCGCATCGGCGATCTGGTCACGGTTGTTCTCGTCCGCTGCCCAGTAGGCGCGCAGGGTCAAAGCCACGCCGTGACTGTACTGGCGGTCGACCAGCACGTCTTCGTTCATCAACAGGTAGACCAGGGTCAGGGCCTTCGAAAACAAGACGACGACCAGCACCAGCCAGAGGGTTCGGGCGAAGAAGCTTTGGGGGAACCAGACAGGGGTTTTCATTGCGCGGCGATCACATACGTTGCAGGAGCGAGCAGGCTCGCAGACATTGTGGATGACGAACATCCCGAATCAACGAGTGATTCAGGATATCGCTCCTACAAAAACCCCGGCAGTCTACCGGGCAGCGTTGCCATCGGGTACGAATACGTAACCCACACCCCAGACCGTTTGAATGTAGCGAGGCTTGGAGGGGTCGGGCTCGATCATGCGGCGCAGCCGCGAGATCTGCACGTCGATGGAGCGCTCCAGGGCATCCCATTCACGTCCGCGGGCCAGGTTCATCAGCTTGTCGCGGGTCAATGGCTGGCGCGCGTTCATCACCAGCGCCTTGAGCACGGCAAATTCGCCGGTGGTCAGCATGTGCACTTCGTCGCCGCGCTTGAGCTCGCGGGTGGCCAGGGAAAGCTCGTAGTCGCCGAAGGAGACCGACTCGTCCTCGCTGCCCGGAGCACCCGGAACCGGCGCCGACTGGCGACGCAGCACGGCCTTCACCCGCGCCATCAGTTCATCCGGGTTGAAGGGCTTGGCCAGGTAGTCGTCCGCGCCCAGCTCCAGACCCTTGATCCGGCTGAGTTCGTCACCTTTGGCGGTCAACATGATGATCGGGACCTGGTTGTTGCTGGCGCGCAGGCGGCGGCAGGCAGACAGGCCGTCTTCACCGGGCAGCATCAAGTCCAGGACAACCAGATGGAACACTTCGCGAGCCAGCAGGCGATCCATTTGCTCGACATTGGGCACGGCGCGCGCACGGTAGCCTTTGCTGGTGAAGAATCGCTCCAGCAGGCTGCTCAGCCCCGGATCGTCGTCAACGATGAGGATCTTTTCACCTTCGGCTGCTTGTGCGGTACTGCTCATGGGTTGCTCCTCTGATCTCGGCGCGCATTATGGCGTAGCTGCCGACGCTCGTGCCGTGTGCATTGTTAGCAGATTTTTCCTGGGCCGCCAGTCACAATCCTCGATCGCCCGGGCGTCGGGTTCGCGCCGCAACGATGTCGCTGGGTATACTGCGCGGCTCGTCAGCCGGGCTCGGCGGGGATTGCACCTTGTACCCAACATTTTTCAGGTGGTTATCATGATCAGCATAAACAGCCGCATCGCCGAGGAACTCGGCGTCCGCCCTCAACAGGTCGAAGCGGCCGTCGCACTGCTGGATGAAGGTTCGACCGTGCCTTTCATCGCTCGTTACCGCAAGGAAGTGACCGGCAGCCTGGACGACACCCAGCTGCGTCACCTCGAAGAGCGCCTGCGCTATCTGCGCGAACTCGACGAGCGCCGGGCGAGCATCCTCGCCAGCATCGAGGAGCAGGGCAAGCTGACCCCCGAGCTGGCTCGCGAGATCAAGCAGGCCGACACCAAGACACGTCTGGAAGACCTTTACCTGCCGTACAAGCAGAAGCGCCGCACCAAGGGCCAGATCGCCCTGGAAGCCGGCCTCGGCGAGCTGGCCGACCGCCTGTTCGGCGACCCTGCGCTGACCCCGGAAGCGGAGGCGGCACGGTTCGTCGACAGCGACAAAGGGGTCCTCGATACCAAGGCTGCGCTGGAAGGCGCCAAGTACATCCTGATGGAACGTTTCGCCGAAGACGCCACGCTGCTGGCCAAGCTGCGCGGATTCCTCAAGCAGGAAGCCGTGCTCAGCGCCCGAGTGCTGGCCGGCAAGGAAGAGGAAGGCGCCAAGTTCCGCGACTACTTCGAGCATGACGAACCGCTCAAGAGCATGCCGTCGCACCGCGCCCTGGCGATCTTCCGCGGGCGCAACGAGGGCATCCTCGGTTCTTCGCTGAAGGTCGGCGAGGAACTGCCGGGTACCCTGCACCCATGCGAGATGATGATCGCCGAGCGTTTCGGCGTGAAAAACCAGCAGCGGGCCGCCGACAAATGGCTCGGCGAAGTGGTGCGCTGGACCTGGAAGGTCAAGCTCTACACACACCTGGAAACCGACCTGCTGAGCGAGCTGCGCGAGAACGCCGAAAGCGAGGCCATCAATGTCTTCGCACACAACCTGCATGACCTGCTGCTGGCCGCCCCGGCGGGGCCGCGCGCCACCCTGGGCCTGGACCCGGGCCTGCGCACCGGTTGCAAGGTGGCGGTGGTCGACGCCACTGGCAAGCTGCTCGATCACGCCACGGTGTATCCGCACGTGCCGCACAACAAGTGGGACCAGACCCTCGCCACGCTGGCCGCGCTGTGCGCCAAGCATGCCGTGGACCTGATTGCCATCGGCAATGGCACTGCCAGTCGCGAGACCGACAAGCTGGCGGCCGAGCTGATCAAGAAATACCCAGGTCTGAAAATGACCAAGGTCATGGTGTCCGAAGCCGGTGCGTCGGTGTATTCGGCCTCGGAACTGGCTGCGCGCGAGTTTCCCGATCTGGACGTGTCTATCCGCGGTGCGGTCTCCATCGCCCGCCGCCTGCAGGATCCGCTGGCCGAACTGGTCAAGATCGATCCGAAATCCATCGGCGTCGGCCAGTACCAGCACGATGTCTCGCAGCTCAAGCTGGCGCGGGGCCTCGACGCCGTGGTCGAGGACTGCGTGAACGCCGTGGGCGTGGACGTCAACACCGCGTCCGTGGCGCTGCTCGCGCGCATTTCCGGGCTCAACGCCACACTGGCGCAGAACATCGTCGCCCACCGCGACGAGCATGGTGCTTTCAGAACCCGTGCGGCGCTGAAGAAAGTCTCGCGCCTGGGCGAAAAAACCTTCGAGCAGGCAGCCGGCTTCCTGCGTGTGATGAACGGCGACAACCCGCTGGACGCATCGGCCGTGCACCCCGAGGCATACCTGCTGGTGCAGCGCATTGCCGCGGGCACCGACCGCGACATTCGCTCGCTGATCGGTGACAGCGGCTTCCTCAAGCGCCTCGATCCAAAAAAATTCACCGACGAAACCTTCGGCCTGCCCACCGTCACCGACATCCTGCAGGAGCTGGACAAGCCTGGCCGCGATCCTCGTCCCGGGTTCAAGACCGCCGAATTCCAGGACGGTGTCGAAGACCTCAAGGACCTGCAACTGGGCATGGTGCTCGAAGGCGTGGTCACCAACGTGACCAACTTCGGCGCGTTCGTCGATATCGGCGTCCACCAGGACGGCCTGGTGCACATCTCGGCACTGTCGGAAAAATTCATCAAGGACCCGCGTGAAGCGGTGAAGGCTGGCGACGTGGTCAAGGTCAAGGTGATGGAAGTGGACATTCCGCGCAAACGCGTAGGGCTGTCGATGCGCATGGGCGATACGCCTGGCGAGAAGATCGACGGCGCGCGCGGCAGCCGCCCCGGTGCCGCCGCCCGCCAACAGGCTGCTCCGGCACGCGCCAAGGAGCCCGCCGCCCCGGCCAACGGTGCCATGGCGTCGTTGTTCGCCAATGCCAAGCAGCTGAAGAAACGCTGATGCAAGTCGACGACGAGTTGACCCAGAGCGCCTATTTTCGCAACCTCGGCTGCGAGGTGCGGCGCCTGGACGCCGGCGTGGCCGAGGTGGCGCTGCCGCTGGCCGCGCACCTGCGCAACCGTGGGCAGGTGATGCACGGTGGCGCCATCTTCAGCCTGGTCGACATTGCCATGGGCCTGGCGTGTTCTACCGCACACGGTTTCGATAATCGAAGTGTCACGCTCGAATGCAAGATCAATTACCTTCGCGCGGTGTCAGAAGGTGAGGTGATCTGCAAGGCCCAGGTGTTGCACGCCGGTCGGCGCACGATGGTGGTCGAGGCCGATGTGCTCCAGGGCGAAAAACTGATGGCAAAAGCACAAGGTACCTTCGTGGTTCTCTAGCCCGAAGGGGCCGTTATGCGGTAATTTCGGCACGGCGCAGGCGGTGTCGAGCGCAGTACGGCCTGTACCCTGCCCGATCGAAACCAGGCGACAACGCCGGTTCCTTTTTGTCTTCACCCTTGCAGACCGTCCGCTCCACCCCCATATCGGGGCGACTGACGCGTGAAGGAATCCAACTTGAGCGAATTTCTCAACCGCCGCCTGACTTTGCTCGGCGAGCCTGCCACCCTTTCCCTGCTCGCGCAGTGCCTGCATGGCATCGAGCGTGAGTGCCTGCGCGTCAACCACGAGGGTCGCCTGGCACAGACGCCGCACCCCGAGGCGCTGGGCGCGGCGCTGACCAACGAACAGGTCACCACGGACTACTCCGAATCGCTGCTGGAATTCATCACGCCCGCGCTCCAGGATCCCGCACAGACCCTGCACAGCCTCGAGCAGATCCACCGTTTCGTGTACAGCAAGCTGGGCAGCGAGTACCTGTGGAGCCCTTCCATGCCCTGCCCGCTGCCAGCCGAGGAAGACATCCCGCTGGCCTACTATGGCACCTCCAACATCGGGCGCCTCAAGTACGTTTACCGCCAGGGGCTGTCCCTGCGCTATGGCCGCACCATGCAGTGCATCGCCGGCATCCACTACAATTTCTCCCTGCCCGAGCAGCTGTGGCCGGTGCTCAAGCAAGCCGAGGGTTATGTCGGCACCGATCGCGATTATCAGTCGGCGGCGTATATCGCACTGATCCGCAATTTCCGTCGCTACAGCTGGTTGCTGATGTACCTGTTCGGCGCCTCGCCAGCGCTGGATGCAGGCTTCCTGCGCGGGCGTGCCCATCAGCTCGAGCAGCTGGACGCGCAGACCCTCTACCTGCCTTACGCCACCAGCCTGCGCATGAGCGACCTGGGCTATCAGAGCAACGCCCAGGCGGGCCTGACGCCGTGCTACAACGACCTGGCCAGCTACACCGACAGCCTGCGCAAGGCGGTTGCCACGCCCTACCCGCCTTACGTTCAGGTCGGTACGCACAAGGATGGCGAATGGGTGCAGCTGAACACCAACATCCTGCAGATCGAAAACGAGTACTACTCCAACATTCGTCCCAAACGCGTGACGTACAGCGGTGAGCGGCCGATCCAGGCCTTGATGGCGCGTGGCGTGCAGTACATCGAAGTGCGTTGCCTGGACATCAACCCGTTCCTGCCCACCGGCGTCGACCTGCCCGAGTCGCGTTTTCTCGATGCTTTCCTGCTGTTCTGCGCGCTGGAAAGCAGCCCGCAGATCGACAGCGCCGAGTGCTCGGCGTGTACCGACAATTTCCTCAACGTGGTCAAGGAGGGTCGTCGCCCTGGCCTGCAGTTGCAGCGCAATGAGGAAGCGGTCGAGCTCAAGGACTGGGCCAATGATCTGCTGGAGCGTATCGATGCCGTCGCCGCACTGCTCGATCGCAGCACCGGTACCGATGAGCATGTGCAGGCGATGGCGGCGCAGCGCGCCAAAGTCGGCGACCCTTCGCTGACACCGTCGGCACAGGTGCTGGCGAAGATGGCCGAGCAGAAGCAGAGCTTTGCCGAGTTTTCCTTCAGCCAGAGCCAGGCTCACGCCGACTACTTCCGCGCGCAACCGCTGAGCGCTCAGGACCAGGCGAGCTTCGAACAGCAAGCCCGCGACTCGCTGGTAGCCCAGGCGACGCTGGAGGCTGAGGAAGTCGGCGATTTCGACCTGTTCGTCGGTTCCTATCAGGCAAGCATCCTGGCCATCAGCAACTGACCAAGGGGTTCACCCCCTGAAGACCGCGGCGCCTGCTTCGCGGCCACGGACCGCTCCTACGGATGGCCTCGACCTCACGTAAGAGCGGTCATCGGCCGCGAAAAGGGCGCCGCGTAGCATCAGACGAACCGCTGCGTACCCTTCGCGGCCACGGACCGCTCCTACGGATGGCCTCGACCTCACGTAAGAGCGGTCATCGGCCGCGAAAAGGGCGCCGCCGATGCAGCGGATGCCCCGCTACAGCGCTTTTTCGAAGATCTTCGAATTGCGCTGGTAGTTGTACAGCGAGGCGCGCGCCGAGGGCAGGCGTTCGACGCCACTGGGCACGAAGCCACGCTCGCGAAACCAGTGCGCCGTGCGGGTGGTCAGCACGAACAGGGTGTTAAGCCCCAGCGCGCGCGCGCGCTCCTCGATGCGCTCGAGCAGCTCGTCGCCACGGCCGCCGTGACGGTATTCCGGATTCACCGCCAGGCAGGCCAGCTCGCCGGTCTGCGAATCGGCGATCGGGTACAACGCCGCGCAGGCGATGATCATGCCTTCACGCTCGACCACGCTGAACTGGGTGATCTCACGCTCCAACACCTCCCGCGAGCGGCGCACCAGAATGCCCTGCTCTTCCAGCGGGCTGATCAAGTCCAGCAGCCCACCGACGTCTTCGATGTTGGCTTCACGCACCTGTTCGAACTGCTCTTGAGCCACCAGTGTTCCGCCGCCGTTGCGCGTGAACAGTTCGGTCAGCAGTGCACCGTCTTCGGCATAGCTGACGATATGCGCGCGGCTGACGCCACCCTTGCACGCCTGGGCGGCGGCATCGAGCAACTCGCCCTGGTAGTCGTTGCCCAGACGCAGCAAGTGCGCCGGTACCTGCTGCGGACGCAGCTCGCGCACCAGATGACCGGTTTCGTCGAGCAAGCCCGGCTCGGCGCCGAACAGCAGCAACTTGTCTGCTTCCAGGTCGATGGCCGCTCGCGTAGCCACGTCTTCGCAGGCAATGTTGAAGATCTCACCAGTGGGCGAATAGCCCAGGGGCGACAGCAGCACGATCGAGCGTTCGTCGAGCAGGCGGTTGATGCCTTTGCGATCGACCCGCCGCACTTCACCGGTATGGTGGTAATCGACGCCCTCGACCACGCCGATCGGCCGCGCCGTGACCAGGTTGCCGCCCGCCACGCGCAACCGCGAGCCCTGCATCGGCGAGGACGCCATGTCCATGGACAGGCGCGCCTCGATGGCGATCCGCAGTTGACCTACCGCATCGATCACGCATTCGAGCGTGGCCGCGTCGGTGACCCTCAGGTTGCGATGGTAATGCGGACTCAGGCCGCGCGCGGCCAGGCGGCTCTCGATCTGCGGGCGCGACCCGTGGACCAGCACCAGGCGCACGCCCATGCTGTGCAGCAGCACCAGGTCGTGGACGATATTGCCGAAGTTGGGGTGGGCAACGCCTTCGCCGGGGAGCATTACCACGAAGGTGCAGTCGCGGTGGGCATTGATGTAGGGAGAAGCGTGGCGAAGCCAATTCACGTAGTCGGGCATGACAGCAAAAGCCTGTAGAAAAGTGGGACGAAAAGCATCACTCGGCGCACAGCGGTATGAGGGTTATCGTCGTGACAGGCTTGGCAACACGCGTGCACTCCTTGCATGGATGGTGGCCTCGGGGGAAGTCAGACTCAGGTGATCACCGATTCGAGGCAGTAATGTCCGATCAGTTCACGCAATAGACGCACGGTAGGCTGCAAACGTGACATTTCGAGGTATTCACCGGGCTGGTGCGCGCAGGCAATGTTGCCCGGGCCCAGCACCAGGGTTTCACACCCCATGCTCTGCAGGTACGGCGCCTCGGTACCGAAGCCCACGGCGGCTGCAGTGTGCCCGGTGAGGCGTTCGGCGACCCGGACCAGCTCGGCGTCGGCACGCTGCTCGAACGGCGGTACCTCGGCGAACAGCGGAGCGTAATCGATCTTTACCTGATGCAGCTCGGCCAATGGCGCCAGCTTGCCGAGAATCGCGGCACGCAGGACCTGCGGGTCCATGCCGGGCAACGGCCGCAGGTCGAACTCCAGCGAGCATTGCCCGCAGATGCGGTTGGGGTTGTCACCGCCGTGGATACAACCCAGGTTCAAGGTCGGCTGGGGCACACTGAACTGCGCGTTGTTGTACTCGCGCTGCCACTCCCTGCGCAGGTTCAACAACTCGCCAATCGCCCCGTGCATCGCTTCCAGGGCGCTGTGGCCCAGGCTTGGGTCCGAGGAATGGCCACTGCGACCGAGGATGTCGATGCGCTCCATCATCACCCCCTTGTGCAGACGGATCGGCCTGAGCCCGGTCGGCTCGCCGATGATCGCGGCACGGCCCAGCGGGCGACCGGCCGCGGCCAGCGCCTTGGCGCCGGACATCGAGCTTTCCTCGTCACAGGTGGCAAGGATGATCAGCGGCTGCTTGAACGGCTGATCGATCAGGCCGCGCACTGCCTCGATCGCCAGCGCGAAAAAGCCCTTCATGTCGCAACTGCCCAGTCCAACCCAGCGTCCGTCGACCTCGGTGAGCTTGAGCGGATCGGTGCTCCACAGCGCCTCGTCGTAGGGCACCGTATCGCTGTGCCCGGCCAGCACCAAACCGCCGGGGCCACTGCCGAACGTGGCGATCAGGTTGAACTTGCCAGGCTCGACCTGCTGGATCTCGCAGGCGAAGCCCAGCTCGGTCAGCCAGTTGGCCAGCAGATCGATCACCGGACCGTTGGACTGGTCCAGGCTGGGCTGGGTGCAACTCACCGAAGGCGCCGCGATGAGGGCGGCGAACTGTTCCTGCATGGACGGCAATGGCATGGCGAACCTCCCGGGGCGAGCCCCATCATAGAGCCATCGGGCGCCAAGAATAAACCGCCGTGGCGCGACTGCTGTACACTGCACGGCCTTATTTAGTCATCAGCGCGTTGTTGTCCGCCAGCGCTTGGATTGCCCCCTCATGCACAAAGAAACCGAAATCAAACTGCGCGTCAGCCGCGAAACGCTCGCTGCCTTGCGTGAGCACCCTCTGCTGAAGAAGCGCAACAAAAGTGGCTGGGAGCGCCGAGAGCTGTTCAACCAGTACTTCGACACGCCTGCACGCGAACTGGCGGCGGCCAAGGTTGCCCTGCGCCTGCGTCGCGACGGCGATGAAGTCATCCAGACCCTCAAGACCCGCGGCAGCAGCGTGGCCGGGCTGTCGCAGCGCAACGAGTACGACTGGACCTTGCCCAAGGCCAAGCTCGACTTGAAAAAGCTCGATGGCGAATGCTGGCCCGAGCAGTTGGCCGAACTGGACAAGAAGACCATCAAACCGGTATTCACCACCGATTTCGTGCGCGAGCGGGCAGAAATTGCATGGGGCCGCGGCAAGGCTCGGGTGGTGATCGAGGCGGCTCTGGACCTGGGCAAGGTCATTGTCGGCAAGCAGTCCGAAGAGATCTGCGAACTGGAGCTGGAGCTGCGTGAAGGTGAGCCATCGGCATTGCTTGAGCTGGCCGCCGAACTGGCCGAGAAACTGGCGCTGATGCCCTGTGACATCAGCAAGGCCGAGCGCGGCTATCGTCTCAGCGACCCGGACAGCTACGCCCTGAGCCTGCCGGCGCCGGAGCTGAACGCCGAAACCACGCTCGACGACGCCTTCACCGCTCTTGCCTGGCACCTGTTGGCGAACAGCCAGCGCCTGGCCGAGCAGTACCGCTTCAACGGCCACTGGCGCCTGCTGCAGGACTGGGTGCAACAACTCGTCGAGTTGCGCGGGTTGGTTGGCAGCCTGGGCCAGGCCGCTCCGCGCACCAGCAGCAACGAGCTGCGCACCTCTCTCGATGCGCTGCTCGAAGACTGGCGCCCGCTGGTGCAGGCCGGGCAGGACGACGAAGACGTGCGCAAGGCCGCGCCCGAGCAGTTCGCCGAAGAACTGCTCGACGTACGCTGGGGCCAGTTCTCGCTGAACACCTCGCGCTGGCTGCTGGGCCGCCTGTGGACGGTCGAGCGCAACAACCGCGGCAACCGCCAGGGCTCCGCCCAGCTGCAAAGCTGGCTGGGCCACCTGCTGGCCGAAGAAGGCACGGCGCTGCAACTGTCGCGCTACCAGCAGCAACCCGAGGACCTGGCCGAGCAGTTGCCACGCATCGAGCGCATCCAGAGCTGGCTGCATCTGGCCCGCAGTGTGCTGGACGTGCCTGAAGTGGACCGCCTGTTCGGCGAACTGAACAAGCTGCACGCATTGGCCAGCCTGGATATCAACGACGAAGTGCTGGACGCGCGGATGCAGCAAGCCATTGCCGTGAGCCAGAATCGCGCCTGGAAACTGCTGCTGCGCAAGTAAGCCTTGTGGCGTTTCTCCGATCTCTTCGCGGCTCCTGGCCGCTCCTACAGGGTGGTGTGAACCTGTAGGAGCGGCTGACATCGCGATTCACCGATTCACCGGCAGACTGGTGGTCGACTTGATTTCGGACAGCGCCACCGTCGAATTCACTTCTTGAATGCCCGGCACCATCGACAGTTTCTCGAAGAAGAAACGCTCGTAGGCCTCGATGTCCGGCGTGACGATGCGCAGCAGGAAATCGACGTTGCCCATCAGCACATAGCACTCCAGCACCTCCGGAAAGCCGCGTATCGCTTCAGTGAACTCGGTGAAGTTCGAGCGGCCGTGGGCGTTGAGTTTCACCTCGGCGAATATCTGCGTGTTCAAGCCGATCTTCTTGCGGTCCAGCAGCGTTACCTGTGCCCTGATCACTCCCTCTTCCTTGAGCCGCTGGATGCGTCGCCAGCAGGGTGACTGCGACAAGCCCACCTGCTCGGCGATCTGCGCGCTGGAAAGCGTGGCGTCGTCTTGCAGCAACGCCAGGATGCGCCGGTCATAGGCATCCAAAGAACTTTGCATAGAAATGCCCCTGATCTACTGTTTGTAGAATTGCATGATTCAAGATAGCTCAATATTGCGCGAAGTCAGGCAAGAAATACCCGGTCCAGCGTGGGAGACTTTCTCCCATCGACCACGGAGATCACCCATGTCCGCCTTTGAACTGCTGACCTCGCCACGCCCCGATGTCTGGGCCGCAGGCAACCTGACCACGACCGTGCAGTTCAGCCTGAGTGCCGAAATCGAGGCCGACGTGCTGTGCCGGGTGCTCAATCTGTTTGCCATGCAGTACCTGATCCCCCGGCAGCTCGCTGCATCCCAGGTAGCGGACAGCCTGCAGATCCAGGTGCAGGTGGGCGAGTTGACCTGGCACCGCGCACAGGTGATCGCGGAAAAGATGCGCAACCTGATCAGCGTGTTCGATGTGCAGCTGGTCGATGCCCAGCACCCGGCCCAGGCGCAGGCGTACGCCTGAGCGGTCGACAAATGCGGCAACGGTTGCCATGACGGCGACTTCCGACACGGGCGCTAGGCTGTGTAGCACGACAGATCGCGCACCGCCAAGGAGGCCCCCGCATGACGCTCGTCGCCACTCCCCGCCGACATTGCCACGAAGGCGGCCTGAGCCTCGATGACCTGATCGACGACCTGCTCGCCGAAGGCCTCATCGAACCGAACACCGCCAGCACACTGCGCGAAGACTTCAAACTGGGGGGCGCACGCCCAGCCCACCCCCTGCAACGGCTCGCCGACTGCCACTTGCCCGACCCGCGCCAACCGGGACAACTGCTGACGCTCGACGCCCTGAGCCGGTGGCTGGCGGACCACGCCGGGCAACCCTACCTGCGCATCGACCCGCTGTGCATCGACGTTGCCACCGTGGTCGCGCTGATGCCCCAGGCCTTTGCAATGCGCCATCACATCCTCGCCGTGGCCGTGGACGAACACAGCGTCACCATCGCCAGCGCGCAGCCCTGGCAACGCCAGTGGGAAGCCGACCTGGCCCAGGTGCTCAAGCGCTCGATCAAGCGCGTGGTCGCCAACCCCGTGGACATCCAGCGCTTCACCGAGCAATTCTTCCAGCTGGCGCGCTCGGTCAGCGGGGCCAGGGTTCAGGGCCAGCCCGGCGCCGCCGGGAATCTGGAACAACTGCTGCAGCTGGGCGACATGGCCACGGCACCTGCCGCCAGCGACCAGCATGTGATCAATATCGTCGACTGGCTGTTTCAATACGCGTTCGAGCAGCGCGCCAGTGACATTCATATCGAGCCGCGGCGCGACTTCGGTGCGCTGCGCTTTCGCATCGATGGCTTGCTGCATGGCGTGTACCGTTTCCCCGAGCAGGTCACCCTGGCCATCGTCAGCCGCTTGAAAAGCCTAGGGCGCATGAACGTCGCCGAGAAGCGCAAACCTCAGGATGGCCGGATCAAGACCCGCCTGCCGCAGGGCCAGGAAATCGAACTGCGCCTGTCCACCCTGCCAACCGCCTTCGGCGAAAAGCTGGTGATGCGCATCTTCGACCCTCAGGTGTTGCTCAAGGATTTTGCCCAGCTCGGCCTGGTGGCCGAAGACCTGCGGCGCTGGCAGCAGATGACCTCCCAGGCTCACGGCATCGTGCTGGTCACCGGACCCACGGGGTCGGGCAAGACCACCACGCTGTACACCACCCTCAAGCAGCTGGCGACCCCGCAGATCAACCTGTGCACCATCGAAGATCCCATCGAGATGGTCGAACCGGCGTTCAACCAGCTGCAGGTGCAGCACAACATCGACCTGGACTTTGCCAGTGGCCTGCGCGCACTGATGCGGCAGGATCCGGACATCATCATGATCGGCGAGATCCGCGACCTGGAGACGGCCGAGATGGCGATCCAGGCGGCGCTGACCGGCCACCTGGTGGTGTCGACCCTGCACACCAACGATGCCGTGGGCGCGATCACTCGGCTGCTCGAACTGGGTGTCGCACACTACCTGATCAAGGCCACGGTGCTGGGCGTCATGGCGCAGCGCCTGGTCCGCACCCTGTGCGAAGACTGCAAGGCGCCGGTGCGCATCGATCCGAAGAGCTGGCAGGCGCTCATCGAGCCCTGGCGCATGGCCGTGCCCGAGGGTGCGCGGCGGGCCGTCGGCTGTCCGCGCTGTCGCGACACCGGTTACTGCGGGCGCGCCGGGGTCTATGAAGTGCTGCTGCTGAGCGACGGCGTCAAGGCCTGCATCGACGCCGACACCGACCTTGTCGCGCTCCGGCGCCAGGCGTGCAGAGAAGGCATGCGCAGCCTGCGCCTGAGCGGCGCACAACAGATCGCCGCCGGCCTGACCACGCTCGAGGAGGTGCTGCGCGTCACCCCGCGCAGCGAGTCGATGTAACGCCACCGCGGCAGCCAAGCCGTTGGCCTTGGGGAACTTGAACGGGATTGGCCGTATCCAATGTGCGAACGACAAATGCCCCGGATTACATTCGTACCGGATCACACTGTGGAGTCTCGATCATGCGCCTCAAAACCGCCGTTGCTACCCTCGCGTTGCTGTCCCTGCCCGTAAGCTCGGCAATGGCCGACCCCTTCTGGCGCAACGTGCTCTCTTCCGGCGCCACGACCGGCTCCTCCTACCTGACCTTCAAGGATCACAAGCTGATCATTGCCGCGCAGGACGATGCCGGCAGCTTCGTGGCCAGCGAAGGCGGTATCCGTGGTCCGTACCTGGAAGCCGCGATCCACAAGGTGCGCGCCGAGAACCCCGGCCTGGAGGCTTCCGACATGGATCTGGCCAACGCCATCCTGGCCAGGAACGCCGTCGCCGATAACTGATAGCGCGGCCATGAAAAAACCCTCGCACCCAGGTGCGAGGGTTTTTTTGTGTGCAGGTTTTTTGCACAGGTGCAGGCGAGGGGCCGTGCCCCCCCCTGCCGCTGTCAGCGCACCAGGTGCAGGAACTGCATGTGCCGTTCGTACTGGTCGAGGATGTCGTTGATGATCTGCTCCTTGCTGTAGCCGACCAGGTCGTAGTCCTGGCTGCCTTCGGCCAGATGCACCTCGGCGCGGTAGTAGCGTCGGTTCTTCAGTTCCTGGTTGCCCATGCCGCCACGGGCGAAGGAGGGCGTGAAGTAACCGCGCATCTGCACCTGATAGATGAACGGGCGTTCTTCACCATGACCGATCTCGAAGATCACGTTGTCGTGAGGGGTGTCCTCTTGCGCAACGGCATCCAGGCCCTTCTCGGCGAACGATGCGGTGACTTCCGCCACGGCCGGCCGCACGTGGGTGTCCATGAACCGGTACACCTCGTCACGCGAGGGGAAGCTCACGGCCTGGCTCAACCGCTGGCGCCAGCCGCCTCGCCCTGGCCGCGAGCTGGCGACCGGCGCCAGCGAATACAACTGGGCGATCTTGCGCTGGCTTTCCATGTGGAACGCCTTGTGCAACCCCCACATCATCGCCAGCAGAATGATCGAGAACGGCAGCGAGGTGAGCACCACCGCCGATTTCAGCGAGTCGATGCTGCCGGCGAACAGCAGGCCGCTGGTGACCAGTGCGGTCATTGCGCCCCAGAATACCCGCAGCCATTTCGGCCCGTCTTCGTCCGGGTTGCCGCCACGTGCCGACAGGGTCGAAAGCACGACGGTGCCCGAGTCGGCCGAGGTGACGAAAAACACGAAACTGATGAACACCGTAACGGCGATCACCGTCCTCGCCCATGGGTAGGTTTCGAGCAGCAGGTAGAGGGTCATCGACGGGTCATCGATGGCCGACTGGCCGATGGCAGCCATGCCATGGTTGATCACCTGGTCGATGGCGCTGTTGCCGAAGATCGACATCCAGGCCAGGGTGAAGCCCAGTGGAATCAGCAGCACGCCGAAGACGAACTCGCGAATGGTGCGTCCGCGCGAGATGCGCGCAATGAACAGCCCCACGAAAGGCGACCAGGCAATCCACCAGGCCCAATAGAACACCGTCCAGTTACCCAGCCAATCGCTGGGTTTGTCGTAGGCGTAGACGTCGAAGCTCTTGCTGGGCAGTGCACCCAGATAATCGCCGACGTTCTGCACCAGAGTGCTGAGCAAGTGCTGGGTCGGCCCGGCGAACAGCACGAAGAGCAACAGCGCACAGGCCAGCAGCATGTTGATGTCGGACATCACCCGCACGCCCTTGTCGACACCGGAGACCGCTACCAGAATGGCTGCACCCATCATCAGAGTGATCAGGATCACCTGCACCCACTGGGTGTGGGCAACGCCGAACAGGTAATCCAGGCCGGAATTGAGGTGCAGCACGCCGAACCCCATGTCGGCACCCAGGCCGAAGATGGTGGCGATGATGCCGAAGCCGTCCACGGCGTAGCCGATCGGCCCGTTGATGCGTTTGCCGATCAGCGGGTAGAGCGCCGAACGCAGCGCCAGCGGCAGGTTGTGGCGATAGGCGAAATAGGCCAGGGCCATGCCGACGAAGGCGAACACGCCCCACCCGTGCAGGCCCCAGTGCAGGAACAGCAACTGCATGGCCTGGCGCGCGGCTTCCTGGGTGCCCGCCTCACCCTGCGGGGGTTGCAGCATATGGGTCAGCGGTTCGGAAACGCAGAAGAAGAACAGCGTGATGCTGATGCCGGCGGCAAACAACATGCCGGCCCAGGACAAATAGCTGAACTCGGGCTCGTCATGATCGGCCCCCAGCTTGATCTTGCCGTAGCCCGACAGCGCGGTGACCACGACGAATACCAGGTACAGGGTCATGGCCAGCATGTAGTACCAGCCCACCGTATTGGCGGCCCAGCTTTGCGCTGCCATCAGCCACTGACCAGCTGCCTGCGGAAAGGAAATGACGACGATGCCGAAAATCAGGATGAAACTGGCGGCGAAGTAGAACACCGGAGGGTTCATGCGCACGTTGCCGCTTGGCGCTGATGAAGATGCACTCATGCGCGGTGCACTCCACACGTTCGTAAATGGAAGAAACTGGGCGTTTTCAGCAAGGGATGGCCTCCTGTTGAACGCGAATCGCGATCCATGGTTTTATTGAACGAGCGTTCAATTAAAACACGACTGATGGGTAGATGGCCAATTGATGGGCCGAACGGTCCTGCCTGGCAGACCGTTCGCGGCGTTCTGCGTGGCGCTATTTCTGACTGCCGTCGTCGTGCACCAGGTTGGCTTGGGTGAGGTTGCTGCCCGCCGGCACGGTGCGCGTGAGCCAGACGTTGCCGCCAATGGTCGAGCCCTGGCCGATGGTGATGCGACCCAGGATGGTCGCGCCAGCGTAGATGACCACATCGTCCTCGACGATCGGGTGGCGCGGATGACCTTTCTGCAGTTGCCCGGACTCGTCCGCCGGAAAACGCTTGGCACCCAGGGTGACCTGCTGGTAGATACGCACCCGCTCGCCGATGACGGCGGTTTCGCCGATCACTACGCCCGTGCCATGGTCGATGAAGAAGCTGGGGCCGATCCGCGCGCCGGGGTGGATGTCGATGCCGGTCGCCGAATGCGCCAGTTCCGAGCTGATGCGCGCCAGCAATGGCAGGCCGGCGAGATAAAGGTGGTGGGCCAGGCGATGATGGATCACCGCGAGCACGCCGGGATAGCACAGCAATACCTCATCGACGCTGCGTGCCGCCGGATCGCCGTGGTAGGCGGCCAGCACGTCGGTGTCGAGCAGGCGGCGCAGGCCGGGCAGCGCCGCCGCGAAATCCTGGATCAACACCAGGGCCCTGGCGTCGACGGCAGGCAGGTCGCAATCGCCATTGCGCGCTGCGTAGCGCAGTTCCAGACGGGCCTGGGTCAAGAGTTCGTTGAGCGCGGCGTCCAGGGTATGGCCCACATAGAAGTCTTCGCTTTCCTCGCGCAGGTCCACCGGCCCCAGGCGCATCGGGAACAACGCGCCGCACAACTGCTCGAGCACCTTGGCCATGGCCTCGCGCGACGGCAGCTCGCGGCCGCCCTGCATGCCGCAACTGCGTCCGTTCTGCCGGCGCCAATCGGAGCGCGCCTCATGCAACTGGCCGACGATGGACTGCAACTGCCAGTGGCCTTTGCGTGCCTGAGGGATGTCGTTCACGGTTATACCCTGCCTTGTGTGGAAACAGCGATGGCCGCCGATTGGCGCCCACCATACGGGAAAAATCCAGGCGGCAAAAAGAACGCTTTGGACGTGTCGTGGAGCATCTGAACATAAGCCGTGGTCATACGTTCCGTGGGCGCCGAGGGGGCTTGTGGGCCAGCGTGGCGGTGCCTATAGTCCTGCTTTCCAATTGCGCCTTCGCGTCGACGGCCGGTAACCGCACAGGTGGCCGCCAGCGCTGCGAAACCCTCCCTCATCTCAAGGATTCGCCATGAATTTTCCCGCGTTGCGCAAACACCTGCTGATCGCCGGCCTGGTTCTGGGTAGCTCGCTGCTGGGCCAGGCAGTGGCTGGCGAACAGCTGCAGAAAATCAAGGACGCTGGCGTCATCAATATCGGCCTGGAGGGTACCTACCCGCCGTTCAGCTTCGTCGATGAAAACGGCAAGCTGACCGGCTTCGAAGTGCAACTCTCCGAAGCGCTGGCCAAGGAGCTGGGCGTCAAGGTCAAGCTGCAACCGACCCCGTGGGCCGGTATCCTGGCAGCGCTGGAGTCCAAGCGCCTCGACGTCGTGGTCAATCAGGTGACCATCTCCGAGGAGCGCAAGAAGAAGTACGACTTCTCCAAGCCCTACACCGTGTCCGGTATCCAGGCCGTGGTCGCGAAGAAGAATGCCGATAGCATCAAGCAGCCGTCGGACCTGGCTGGCAAGAAAGTCGGCATGGGCCTGGGCACCAACTACGAGCAGTGGCTCAAGGACAACGTGCCGAGCGCCGTGGTGAAAACCTATGACGACGATCCGACCAAGTACCAGGACCTTCGCGTCGGCCGCATCGATGCGATTCTGGTTGACCGTCTGGCCGCATTCGACCTGATCAACAAGACCAACGAAACCCTCGCCCTGGCAGGCGACGCGTTCTCGCGCCAGGAAGCCGGGATCGCCGTGCGCAAGGGCGAACCGGAACTGCTCAAGGCGCTCGACGACGCCCTCGACAAGCTGCGCGCCGATGGCACCCTGGCCAAGCTGTCCAAGCAATGGTTCAGCGCTGACGTCACGCAATGATCGAGAGCAGCCTGCAGCTGATGCTCGATTCGGCACCCTTTCTGCTCAAGGGTGCCTACTACACGGTCTTCCTCAGCCTGGGCGGCATGTTCTTCGGCCTGCTGCTGGGGTTTGGCCTGGCGCTGATGCGGCTGTCCAGAAGCCGCTTGCTGAGCTGGCCGGCACGGGTCTACGTGTCGTTCTTTCGCGGCACGCCGTTGCTGGTCCAGCTGTTCGTCATCTACTACGGCCTGCCGCAGATCGGTATCGAACTGGACCCGTTGCCGGCTGCCCTCATCGGTTTTTCGCTGAACATGGCCGCCTATGCCTGTGAAATCCTGCGGGCGGCGATCGCGTCCATCGAGCGCGGCCAGTGGGAGGCAGCTGCCAGCATCGGCATGACCCGCGCGCAGATCCTGCGTCGGGCCATCCTGCCGCAGGCCATGCGCACCGCCCTGCCGCCACTGGGCAACAGTTTCATTTCGCTGGTCAAGGACACGGCGCTGGCAGCGACCATTCAGGTACCGGAACTGTTCCGCCAGGCGCAGTTGATCACCGCGCGCACGTTCGAGATCTTCACCATGTACCTGGCGGCCGCATTGATCTACTGGCTGTTGGCAAGCGTTCTGGCGCACCTGCAGAATCATCTGGAACGGCGGGTCAACCGCCACGACCAAGAGGCATGAAGCAATGATCGTGGTAAAGGGCCTGACCAAGCAGTTCAATGGCCAAAGCGTGCTCAAGGGCATCGACCTGGAGATCGCCGCCGGAGAAGTGGTGGCCATCATCGGCCCCAGCGGCTCGGGCAAGACGACCTTCCTGCGCTGCCTGAACCTGCTGGAAACACCTACCAGTGGCCAGATCCGCGTGGGCGACATCGAAATCGACGGCGCCCGCGTAGCGCAGCAACAAAGCCTGATTCGCGAGTTGCGCCAGCAGGTGGGTTTCGTTTTCCAGAACTTCAACCTGTTTCCCCACCGCACGGCGTTGGCGAACGTCATCGAAGGGCCACTGGTGGTGAAGAAGATGGCCCTGGCCGAAGCGACCGAACTGGGCCGCAAGCTGTTGGCCAAGGTGGGCCTGGCTGGCAAGGAAGAGGCCTATCCCCGGCGGCTCTCGGGCGGTCAGCAGCAACGCGTGGCGATTGCTCGAGCGCTGGCCATGCAGCCGCAGGTGATCCTCTTCGACGAGCCGACTTCGGCGCTGGACCCGGAGCTGGTCGGCGAAGTGCTGGCGACCATCCGGGGGCTGGCGCAGGAAAAGCGCACCATGGTCATCGTCACCCACGAAATGCAGTTCGCCCGCGACGTGGCCAATCGCGTGGTGTTCTTCGACCAGGGGGTGATCGTGGAACAGGGACCGGCGCGTGAACTGTTCGCCAACCCGCAGCAGGCGCGGACCCGGCAGTTTCTCGATAAATTCCTGCACCCCGAGCGGTAATACCGCTCAGGGTTTGCGGAACACGTAGAACAGGTTCGGTTCGCTGACCATGTACAGGTTGCCATCGTCGTCCATGGCAATGCCTTCGGGCTGCGGCACGCTCTTGCTCAAACCCTGGTGGCCCTTGCGCAGCGACATGGTGCTCAGGGGCCGCCCCTGCACGTCCAGTTCGACTACCAGCAGCGATTCGTCCGAGAGTGCCAGCAGATGGCCGCTGCGCTCGTCGTACTGCAGGCTGGAAAGATCACGCACGAACAGTCCCGCATCGCGACGACGGTCCTGGGTGACCTGCACGTCCAGCGGTTTGTCGCTGACCCCGCGCGGGAAGCCCTGCACCTCGTAGATCAGCATGGGATCGCGCTCACGCGCCACGAACAGGCGCTTGCCGGTCGAGTCGTAGGCCAACCCCTCGAAACCCTTGTTGCTGCGGCCACCGAAGTTGAGGCTCAACTGCTCGGCCTGCTGGGCGTCGATGATCTGCGTGTCGTCGGTAACGTTGACCTTGATCAGGCGCTGCTGGCGCTCGTCGGTGATCACGTAGACGCCGGGGCTGATGTACTCGACCGCTTCCGGGTCACCGAACCCGACCAGCACGATACGTCGCAGGATGGTGCCCTGCAGCGACAGCTCGATCAGTTCGGAACGCTGGTTGGTAACGGTGAACAGGGTCTTGCGCGATGGATCGAAAGTCAGTGCCGAAATGTCGTCGTCCAGGCCTTCGACCACCTGCGCCTCGATATCCACCTGATAGCTGTCCAGGTCGATCGCGCCTGGCAGCGGTCCGCCGAGCCAGCGCTCGACGTTGAAACTGGCCCGCTCGATCCAGCGAAAGTGATGCAGTGCGGCGAAAGCGCAGATCAGCGCGAGCAGCGCCGCGATCAGCAGCAGGTGAATCGGTCGAACGAAGAAACGCATCGCGTCAGGCTCTGAAATGAAGTGTGCGCATCAAACCATTAAATGATGAAGCCAAGCTTAAGTTTATACGAATTGATTTGTAGGAAATGTCCAAGAAATTGCAGCGTCAAATGACGCTGCGCAGCGGTTCAGCGCTTGCGCAATACGTAGAACAGATTCGGCTCGCTGACCAGGTAGATCGTGCCCTCGTCATCCATGGTCACCCCTTCGGCACGGGGAATGGTGTCCTTGAGGCCGTTCATGCCGCCCAGCAGGGTCATGAAGCTCCACTGCTTGCCCGTTTCGTCGTATTCCATGAGCAGGTGAGAGTCGGCCGACAGCAGCAGGCGGTGACCGGTGCGCGGATCCACTGCCAGCGCCGAGAGGTTGCGCATGTCCAGGTCGGGCGCATCGAGGCGTTGCTTCTCGCCAAGGGGTTGGCCATCGCTGCCCAGCTTCAGCGAGAACAGCGCCGGTGGTCTTTCTTCGCCGAGCAGCAGGCGCTGGTTGCGCGGATCCCAGGCCAGCGCTTCGAAAGCCTTGTTCTGGTCCGCCGAAGGGCCGAGGTCGAACGGCGTGAAGTCAGCGATGTTCAGCTCGCGGGTGTCGGCGTCGACCTTGACCACGGTCAATTGATGCTGGCGCTCGTCGATGATCGCCAGGCGCCCGTCGGCCAGTGTGGTGACGGCCTCCGGATTGCTCCAGCCGGTCAGCGGCATCTTGCGCAGCACGTCGCCCTGCAGGCTCAGCTCGACCAGATAGGGATTCTTGCCCATTACCGCGAACAGGGTACGGGTGCCAGGGTGATAGGTGATGTCAGAGGCCTCGTCGCCTTCCATCCCCGGCAGGGCCTTGGCGTCGATCACTGCTTCATAGTCGGGCAACCAGACGCTGGCCTTGCGCTCGGCGCCGTTGTGCGTCCACTCCTGCACCCACAGTTCGGCGCGGTCGTCCCAGTGCAAGATCACCGCGACGATGTAGCCGATCAGCAGCACCAGCAAGGTCCACAGGTACCAACGTTTGTGCAGTGGGCGGGATGAATGCAGCGCGGCGCGGACCATGAAGTACCCTTGCTGGAGACGGATTCATACGGGCACATCCGAACAATGCGCCCACTTGGGTGGGGGCATTATCCAGATCGAATGTAAAAAAAAGGTGAGGCGCGGGGCGACTACTGGACGCGGCTGGTGAAGCTGCTGACACCTGGCAGTTCCAGCACGATTTCGGCGCCGATTTCGAGCTGGCCTACCCCGGCTGGCGTGCCAGTGAGGATGACATCACCAGCCTGCAGCGAAAAACACCCGGCCATGTACTGGATCATCGGCACGATGGGGTTGAGCATCAGGTTGCTGTTGCCGTCCTGGCGCACGTTGCCGTCGATGGTCAGACGTATCGGGATGTCGGTGAGGTCGGGAAAGCTGTCGGCCGACACGAACGGTGCGATCACCGCCGCGCCGTCGAACGACTTGGCGATTTCCCACGGCAGGCCTTTCTCGCGCAGGCGTGCCTGGACGTCGCGCAGGGTCAGGTCCAGCGCCGGGGCGAAGCCGGAGATGGCATCGATGACCTCTTCGGCACTGGGCCGGGTGCTCAGGGATTTGCCCAGCAGCACTGCAATTTCGGCCTCATAGTGCACCGCGCCGCGATCGGTCGGAATGGTGAAGGTTTCCTGCAACGGCACCACGCAGCTGCTCGGCTTGATGAACAACAGCGGCTCGGTCGGAATCGGGTTGTCCAGCTCCTTGGCATGCTCGGCGTAGTTGCGGCCGATGCACACCACCTTGCCCAGCGGGAAGTGGATACGGGTACCGTCGATGTACTGGTGCTGGTAGCTCATTGCTCGAACCTCTGCTCAGATGAACGTATCAAATGGAAAAGATCTTGCCCGGGTTCATGACCCCATTGGGGTCGAACACGGCCTTCATGGCTTTCATGTACTGGATTTCGACCGGCGAGCGGCTGTACTGCAGATAATCGCGCTTGACCATGCCCACCCCATGTTCGGCGGAGATGGAGCCGTTGTACCTGCGCACGGTTTCGAAGACTTCGGTATTGACCAGCGCACACTCGGCGAAGAATGCATCCTTGTCCATGTGTTCGGGCTTGAGGATGTTCAGGTGCAGGTTGCCGTCGCCTATGTGGCCGTACCAGAGCACGTCGAATGCCGGATAGCGTTCGCTGACGATGGCGTCGATCTCGCGCAGGAATGCCGGCACCTTGGAAATGGTCACCGAGATGTCGTTCTTGTACGGCACCCAATGGGAGATGGTTTCGGAGATGTACTCGCGCAGCTTCCACAGGTTGCGCAGCTGCTGTTCGCTCTGGCTCATCACGCCATCGAGTACCCAGCCCTGCTCCACGCAGTGTTCGAAGGTGGCCAGCGCGGTGTCGGCGATGTCGTCGGTGGTGGCTTCGAATTCCAGCAGGGCGTAGAACGGGCAGGCCGTTTCGAACGGCGCCGGCACGTCGCCGCGACCCAGCACCTTGGCCAGCGCCTTGTCGGAGAAGAACTCGAACGCCGTGAGGTCGAGCTTGCCCTGGAACGCATGCAGCACCGGCATGATCGCATCGAAGTCGGCGGTGCCGAGCACCATCGCGGTGAGGTTCTTCGGCGCACGGTCCAGGCGCATGGTGGCCTCGACGATGAAGCCCAGGGTACCTTCGGCGCCGATGAACAACTGACGCAGGTCGTAGCCGGTGGCGTTCTTGACCAGGTCCTTGTTGAGCTCCAGTACATCGCCCTGGCCGGTGACCACTTTGAGGCCCGCCACCCAGTTGCGCGTCGTGCCGTAGCGGATGACCTTGATGCCACCGGCATTGGTGCCGATGTTGCCGCCGATCTGGCTGGAACCCGAAGAAGCGAAATCCACCGGGTAGTACAGGCCGTTTTCCTCGGCCAGATTCTGCAGTTGCTTGGTGATGACGCCTGGCTGGCACACCACGGTGCGGTCGGTCGCGTTGAACTCGAGCACTTTGTTCATGTAGTCGAACGACACCACCACCTCGCCGTTGGCCGCGACCGCCGCAGCGGACAGCCCGGTGCGCCCACCCGAAGGGACCAGCGCCACCTTGCGCTCATTGGCCCAGCGTACGATGGCCTGAACCTGCTCGGTGGTCTTGGGGAAGGCGATGGCGCTGGGGGCCGGGGCGTACTGTTTGGTCCAGTCCCGGCCGTAGGTGTCGAGGGAAGCGGCATCGGTGAGGACCTTGCCAGGCTCGAGCAGGGTCTTGAGTTCATCGATCAGGGCATGGCTGTTCATGGACGCGACTCTGCAAGTGAAGGATTCACGAATCGAGCGATTCGCGGCCCGTTGAACCTCGAACCATTCATAGTCACCCTGAGAACGGCTCATGACCCAGGATGGGCGTACGACAGGGAGGCTATGCTAGCATACGCACCCCGCCAATCGAGCCCTGGCCCGGTGCGCGCCGCTTCACTTCCTGCCATTTTTTTCGGGACACAGGTTTACGCAGATGAGCAAGACTTCCCTCGACAAGAGCAAGATCAAGTTCCTTCTTCTCGAAGGCGTCCACCAATCCGCTGTGGACGTCCTCAAGGCTGCCGGCTACACCAGCATCGAGTACCACACCAAGTCGCTGCCCGAAGCCGAGCTCAAGGAAAAGATCGCCGACGCCCACTTCATTGGCATTCGCTCGCGCACCCAGCTGACCGAAGAGCTGTTCGACTGCGCGAAGAAACTGGTCGCCGTGGGCTGCTTCTGCATCGGCACCAACCAGGTCGATCTGGCCGCTGCGCGCGAACGCGGTATCGCGGTGTTCAACGCCCCGTATTCCAACACTCGCTCCGTGGCGGAACTGGTGCTGGCCGAAGCCATTCTGCTGTTGCGCGGCATCCCCGAGAAGAATGCTTCCTGCCACCGTGGCGGCTGGATCAAGAGCGCGGCGAACTCCTTCGAGATCCGTGGCAAGAAACTGGGCATCGTCGGCTATGGCTCGATCGGCACCCAGCTGTCCGTCCTGGCCGAAGGCCTGGGCATGCAGGTGTATTTCTACGACACCGTGACCAAGCTGCCACTGGGCAACGCCACTCAGGTCGGCAGCCTGACCGACCTGCTGGGCATGAGCGACATCGTCACCCTGCACGTGCCTGAAACCGCTGCCACCCAGTGGATGATCGGCGAGAAGGAAATCCGCGCCATCAAGAAGGGCGGTATCCTCATCAACGCCGCGCGCGGTACCGTGGTCGAGCTCGACGCGCTGGCCCAGGCGATCAAGGACAAGCACCTGATCGGCGCCGCCATCGACGTGTTCCCGGTCGAGCCACGCTCCAACGACGACATCTTCGAAAGCCCGCTGCGTGGCCTGGACAACGTCATCCTGACCCCGCACATCGGTGGCTCCACTGCCGAGGCGCAGGCCAACATCGGCCTGGAAGTGGCCGAGAAACTGGTCAAGTACAGCGACAACGGTACGTCGGTGTCGTCGGTCAACTTCCCGGAAGTGGCTTTGCCGGCGCACCCTGGCAAGCACCGTCTGCTGCACATCCACGAGAACGTGCCGGGCGTGATGATGGAGATCAACAAGGTCTTTGCCGAGAACGCCATCAACATCTCCGGCCAGTTCCTGCAGACCAACGAAAAGGTCGGCTATGTGGTGATCGACGTCGACGCCGAATATTCGGATCTGGCGCAGGAGAAGCTGCAACAGGTCACCGGAACCATTCGCTGCCGCGTATTGTTCTGATAGCGGCCCGATTGCGGTGTGCCTGGCACACCGCGTCTTCTGGTTCGCGGCTGCTAGCCGCGAACCAGAAGACGCGGTGTATCAGAACGGCTCATTGCCTCGCCGTCTAAACCAGCCGGTCAGCGACAGTCGATTGCGCTGAGCCGGCATCACTTCGTGCGGCACCTCTGCGGAAAGAAACACCACCAGCGTGCCACCGATCGGCTGCACGTCCAACGCCGTGTCGCCGCGCAGGTACATGCGCAGTTGCCCCCCGTCCTCTTCGCTCCAGTCGGCATCGTTCAGATACAGCACCGCCGACACCATGCGCCGGTCATCGTCGCGAAAGCGGTCCAGGTGACGCCGGTACACACTCCCCGGCGGGTACAGGGCAAAGTGGCACTCGAAGTCTTCCAGGCCCAGAAACAGGCCTCGATTGAGCGCCTCGCGCAGGCTGTCCATGATCTGCATGTAGGCGTCGCACGGCACGGCTTCGCCCGGTTCGATCCACTGGATGCGGTCACCGCGAATGCCTTCGCGGATCTCCTGGGATGGACCACGGCCGACTGCCGCCGGCGCCAGTTCGCCTTGGGCATGACGGTTACGGCACTCGGCCGCCAGCGCCACGGTCAAAGACTGGGGTACGAAGAGTTCCTGCTGCGACCAGCCGTGTTCGGCCAGGTCGTCGACGATGCGCAGCAACAGCGGGTGATCAGAAGGTATTTGCATGCCTGGCATAGTATCCATACGCCTGCAAAACCGACAGGGGCTTGCACGGCGTCGATGCACACAGACGCAGCGTGCATGGCACTTCTCGACAAAGCCACGCAATGCCACGGACAATGCCCCCTTGCCGACAGGAGTCCCTATGCGCCGCGTCCTTGTGTTCTTGATGATGTTCAGTACGACGCCCGCCTGGGCCGACGACCACGACCTGCTGTACAAGGCCGCTGGCTGGCCTGAACAAAGGGCGCATTTCAGCGACGCCCTCAAGGCGGCCCAGCAGCGCTACCAGAGCAGCTTGCCCCCGGCGGTTTTCCAGGCATTGGTGAGCAACAGCGACCAACGCTTCGCGGCGCAGGCCATGGACCAGCGCGCCGAAGCGCGACTGCGCCAGGGGTTGGCCGATCCCAAACCTGCTCTCGCCTTCTTCGAGTCGGCCCTGGGCCGCAAGATCGTCGCCGCCGAGCTGCTGGCCACCCGCAGTGACCAACTCGCCAAGAACGCCCAGGGCCTGCCGAAACTGCAGGTCGAGTCCACCCGTGCGCTGTTGATCGGCCATCTGGCGCAGGCACTGCCTGCCCGCCAGGCTGGGGCAGAGGTGAGCCTGGCAATTGCCGGTGTGGCCGCCGACAGCCTCAGCTCGATGATTCCAGGCCTTTTGGGGGGCGGCCAGGCTGCGGGGCTGCTCGATGGCCAGCGTGAGCGGCTGCAGCAGCAGATCGCCATCGACCTGAACAATACGCTCCTGTACGTGTACCGCGAATTGTCCGATCCGGAACTGGAGGAGTTCGTCGGCTTCGCCGAGTCTGCCGCTGGCCAGGCTTATTATCAGGCGGCCCTGCAAGCCGTACGTGCTGGCCTGGCGGTTGGGCAGACACCGGGCAAGGCGGGAAACTGAGGGGCGCCGTTCGCGGCCGCTGACCGCTCCCACAGAGGCCTGCACAATCCCGTAGGAGCGGTCAGCGGCCGCGAATAAGACGACTCGGTTACAGATTCTGCTCGAAGAATTCGAAACACTTCGCCCGAATCGCAGGCAGCTCATTGACCAGATGATGCCGGGCCCCCGCCACTTGCAATACCCGTACTTCGGCGAACTTTGCGCGCAGTACCTTGAGGTTGTGCCGCCAATCCACGGTATCGTCATCCTCGCCCTGCACGATCACCACCGTCCGCGGACTGCACGGCGCGGCTTCGATGTGTCGCACCCATTGCACCAGCGCACCCACCCATGCCGTTGGCAGGCGTCGGGGTTGCAACGGATCGGCCTGCAGAAAGGGCAGAAAATCCGCATCGTTGCTATTGGCGCTGAAACGCCGCGCAATGCCGTTGACGAAAGGCTTGAGCAGGCGATAGCTGAGCTTGGACAAGCCCCATGCGCTAGGTCGCACCAGCGGCGCCATCAACAGCACCTGCCCCTGTGCCGGTGACCGTGCCCCGTGGTACAGCAGATGGTCGACGATGATTGCGCCACCGGTGCTCTGACCCAGCAGGTGCCAGGGCTGGGGCAACTGCAGCAGGCTCGCTTCGGCGAACAGGCCATCGAGCGTGGCCTGGTAATCGGCAAAGCTGTGAATGCTGGCTCGCTCGCCGCTGGACAGGCCATGACCTGGCAGATCACAGGATATGACCGCGAAGCCACGTGCCAAGGCCCACTGCACGGCGTGCCGGTACAACCCCATGTGATCGTAGAAACCATGCATGACGAAGAGCGTGGCGACAGGCCGTTGCGGCAGCCACACTTGGGCCACCAAATCGAAGCCGGCAGCGCTGAAGCGACCCAGCCAGCTTTGTACCGGCAGGTCTAGCTGATAGAAGCGCTGGTAGGCCTGAGCCTCATCGGACAGCGGCTGTCGGGTGGCCAAGGGTGGCAGGGAATTGCGTAGGGTGTCGGGATGGAATGCAGAGGGCATGGATGATTGTTCCAAGGCAATACGTGTGCTGATCAGACCGGCCTCTTCGCGGGCAGAGACCCGCTCCCACAATAAACCCGCGCTGTACTTGTGGGAGCGGGTCTCTGCCCGCGAAGAGGCTCCCTCCCACAATAAACCCGCGCTGTACCTGTGGGAGCGGGTCTCTGCCCGCGAAGAGGCCCCCTCCCACAATAAACCCGCGCTGTACCTGTGGGAGCGGGTCTCTGCCCGCGAAGAGGCCCCCTCCCACAATAAACCCGCGCTGTACCTGTAGGAGCGGGTCTCTGCCCGCGAAGAGGCCCGCCAGGGCGCTGAAGATCCAGCGCCCTGCCCTCGTCAAACCGACGCCACTGGCCGTTGCGTCTTGGGCTGTTGCCAGGAGTTTGCGGCGCTCTCTTCGATGGCTTGTTGGATTGCCTTGCGACGACGCTCTTCGGCCCGCCGCCCGAAGTACCAGACCAGAAACGTCACCAACGAAACAGCCAGCAGAATCAGGCTGGCCACCGCATTGATCTCAGGCTTCACGCCCAGGCGGACCGCCGAAAACACTTCCATCGGCAGGGTCGTGGAACCCGGCCCGGAGACGAAGCTGGCCAGCACCAGATCATCCAGCGACAGCGCGAAGGACATCATCCCACCGGCCGCCAGCGATGGCGCGATCATGGGAATGGTGATCAGAAAGAACACCTTCCAGGGCCGCGCGCCCAGGTCCATGGCGGCTTCTTCGATCGACAGGTCCAACTCGCGCAATCGCGATGACACCACCACCGCCACGTACGAGGCGCAGAAGGTGGTGTGGGCGATCCAGATCGTGGCGATGCCACGCTCCTGCGGCCAGCCGATGACTTGTGCCATGGCCACGAACAACAGCAGCAGCGACAGGCCGGTGATCACCTCGGGCATCACCAGCGGCGCCGTCACCAGGCCGCCGAACATGGTGCGCCCCTTGAAACGACTGATGCGCGTCAGCACGAACGCCGCCATGGTCCCCAGGGCCACGGCCGTCACTGCCGTGTAGCAGGCGATTTCCAGCGAGCGCATCACCGCACCCATCAGTTGGGAGTTGTCCAGCAAGCCGACGTACCACTGCACCGACCAGCCGCCCCAGACCGTCACCAGCCGCGAAGCATTGAAGGAGTAGATCACCAGGATCAGCATCGGCGCGTAGATGAACACCAGCCCCAGCACCAGGATCAGTTTGGAGAACCCGAAACGCTTCATGCCTTGCCCTCCAGTTCTTTGGCCTGGCTGCGGTTGAACAGCACGATGGGCACGATCAGAATCGCCAGCATCAACACGGCTAACGCCGAGGCAACGGGCCAGTCGCGGTTGTTGAAGAATTCCTGCCACAACACGCGGCCGATCATCAGGGTTTCCGGGCCACCCAGCAGCTCGGGAATTACGAACTCGCCGACCACTGGAATGAACACCAGCATGCAGCCGGCAATGATGCCGTTCTTCGACAGCGGCACGGTGATCTTCCAGAAACTGTTGAAGGTGCTCGAGCCCAGGTCGGAGGCGGCCTCCAGCAAGCTGTTGTCATGCTTCACCAGATTGGCGAACAGCGGCAGGATCATGAACGGCAGGTACGCATAGACCACGCCGATGTACACCGCCAGGTTGGTGTTGAGAATCTGCAGCGGTTGGTCGATCAGCCCCAGCCACATCAGGAAGGCATTGAGCAGGCCGTTGTTGCTCAGGATGCCCATCCAGGCATACACGCGGATCAGGATCGCCGTCCAGGTCGGCATCATGATCAGCAGCAGGAGCACGGTCTGCAGGTCTTTGCGTGCCTTGCTGATGGCATAGGCCATGGGATAGCCGAGCAGCAGGCAGATCAGGGTGCTGAAGAAGGCCATCTTCAACGAGCCCAGGTAGGCCGAGATGTACAGGTCGTCTTCGGTGAGCAGCGCGTAGTTGGCGAAATTGAGGATCAACTCGAACTTCTGTTCGGCGTAGCTCCAGATTTCGGTGTACGGCGGGATCGCTACGTCGGCTTCGGCGAAGCTGATCTTGAGCACGATGAAGAATGGCAGCATGAAGAACAGGAACAGCCACAGGAACGGTACGCCGATGACCATCTGGCGACCGTTGGGGATGATCCTCTTGAGCTTGCGTTTGATCTTGCGCAACTTCATGAGCGCAGTACCACGCCGCTGTCGTCTTCCCACCAGACGAACACTTCGTCGTCCCAGGTCGGTCGGGCACCACGGCGCTCGGCGTTGGCCACGAACGACTGCACCAGCTTGCCGCACGGCAACTGCACGTGGAAAACCGAATGGCCGCCCAGGTAGGCGATGTCATGGACCTTGCCGCGCGACCAGTTGTGTTCGCTGTCGGGCTGCTGGGTGGTCACCAGCATCTTTTCCGGGCGAATGGCGTAGGTCACGTTCTTGTCTTCGGCGGCGGTACTCACGCCATGGCCGACGTAGATGCTGCGCTCCAGCTCCGGGCTGCTGATCAGTGCGTAGCCTTCCATGTCCTCGACCACCTGGCCTTCGAACAGATTGACGTTGCCGATGAACTCGCACACCAGGCGGCTGGTGGGGGTTTCGTAGATGTCGATCGGGCTGCCGATCTGTGCGATCCAGCCCAGGTGCATGATGGCGATGCGCTGGGCCATGGTCATGGCCTCTTCCTGGTCGTGGGTCACCATCACGCAGGTCACGCCGACCCGCTCGATGATCTCCACCAGTTCCAGTTGCATCTGCGAGCGCAGCTTCTTGTCCAGCGCGCCCATCGGCTCGTCGAGCAGCAACAGCTTGGGCTTTTTCGCCAACGAGCGTGCGAGCGCGACGCGCTGACGCTGGCCACCGGACAACTGGTGCGGCTTGCGCTTGCCGTACTGGGTCATCTGCACCAGCTTGAGCATTTCCGCCACCCGCGCGTCGATCTCGGCCGCCGGCAGTTTGTCCTGCTTGAGGCCGAAGGCGATGTTCTGCGCCACCGTCATGTGCGGAAACAACGCGTAGGACTGGAACATCATGTTGATCGGCCGCTCGTAGGGCGGCATATCGGTGATGTCCACACCGTCGAGGAAGATACGCCCCTCGGTCGGCCGTTCGAAGCCGGCCAGCATGCGCAACAGGGTGGACTTGCCGGAACCGGACCCGCCCAACAAGGCGAAGATCTCACCCTGGTTGATTTCCAGCGACACGTCGTCCACGGCCACCGTTTCATCGAATTTCTTCGTTACCTTTTCGATCCGGACCAGCACCTTTTTCGGTTGCTGGCTGCCTTCGAGGGCTTTTTTGTAGGCGCTGGAGGCAACAGCCATTCACGAAACTCCCAAACTTGAGTGGGGGCGGCTCTGGATCGGGCCGCCCCGAGTATTTATTTGCCCGACTTGACCTTGGTCCAGCTGCGGGTCATCAAACGCTGCACCTTGGGCGGCAGCTCGACGTTGACGTAGAGCTTGTCCTGGATGGCCTGTGGCGGATAGACCGCCTCGTCGTTGCGTACGTCCTGATCCATGAAGTCGCCGGACTTGAGATTGGGGTTGGCATAGCCGACATAGTCGCTGACCTTGGCAATCACTTCAGGTTTCAACAGGTAGTCGATGAACGCCAGGCCCTGCTTGGCATCCGGCGCATCGGCGGGGATGGCCAGCATGTCGAACCACAGGTTGCCGCCTTCCTTGGGGATCGAGTAGGCCAGCTTGATGCCCTTGCCGGCTTCCTCGGCGCGTGCCTTGGCCTGGAATATGTCGCCGGAATAACCCACGGCCACACAGATGTTGCCATTGGCAAGGTCACTGATGTACTTGGAGGAATGGAAGTAGGTCACGTACGGACGGACCTTGAGCAGCTTGGCCTCGGCCTGCTTGTAGAGCTTCTCGTCGGTGGTGTTGGGGTCCAGGCCCATGTAGTTGAGCACGGCCGGGAACATCTCGTCGGGCGAGTCGAGGAAGGCGACGCCGCACTTGGACAGTTTCTTGATGTTTTCGGGCTCGAACACCATGGCCCAGGAGTCGATCTTGTCGACGCCCAGCACGGCCTTGATCTTTTCCACGTTGTAACCGATGCCGTTGGTGCCCCACAGATAGGGCACGGCGTACTGGTTACCCGGATCGTTCTTTTCCAGGCGCTTGAGCAGCACCGGATCGAGGTTGGAATAGTTGCTCAGCTGGGCCTTGTCCAGTTTCTGGAAAGCCCCGGCCTTGATCTGTTTGCCCAGGAAGTGGTTTGACGGCACCACCACGTCATAGCCGGTATGGCCGGCCAGCAACTTGCCTTCCAGGGTTTCATTGGAGTCAAAGACGTCGTAGATCGGCTTGATCCCGGTGGCGGCTTCGAAATCCGCCAGAGTGCTTTCGCCGATGTAGTCGGACCAGTTGTAGATGTGCACGGTGCCTGCCGCATGGGCGTTGAGCGCCAGGGTCAGACCCGCACCGATCAGCATGGCCTTGCGAAACAAAGAGTGTGACAAGTGGAGGTCCTCTCAAGCGTTTGTTCTATAAGACAAACCGGCGCGCAACTTACAGCCCATGCGCGCGCGCCGCAATTGCTGATTCACCTGGCCCGAGATCGCGGTGCGCCCTTCGCGGCCACCGACCGCTCCCACGGGGTATTTGTGGGAGCGGTCATCGGCCGCGAAGCACGCATCGCAGTCCACCGCCTGGCTTACTTGCCCGACTTAATCTTGGTCCAGCTGCGCGTCATGATGCGCTGCGTCGCCGCCGGCAGGTCGGCAATGGCATACAGCTTGGCCTGCACGTCGGCCGGCGGGTAGATGCCCGGATCGCCGCTGATGGCTTTATCCACCAATGCTGTTGCAGCCTGGTTACCGTTGGGGAACTGCACGCTGTTGGTGATCTCGGCCATGACTTCCGGCTTCATCAGGAAGGTCATGAACTTGTAGGCACCCTCGACGTTCTCGGCATCCTTGGGAATGGCGACCATGTCGAAGAAGCTGCCAGCGCCTTCCTTGGGAATGTTGTAGCTGACCTTGACCTTGCCACCGGCCTCTTCGGCGCGCGACTTGGCCTGGTAGATGTCACCCGAATAACCCACGGCCACGCAGATGTTGCCGTTGGCCAGGTCGGAGATGTACTTGGAGGAATGGAAGTACCCGATCGACGGACGCACCTTGAGGAACAGCGCCTCGGCTTCGGCAAGCTGCTTCTTGTCCTGCGAGTCCGTCGGGTAGCCCAGGTAATGCAGGGCGATCGGCAGCATCTCGGTGGGCGAATCGAGGAAGCTGATGCCGCACGACTTCAGCTTGGCCGCGTTTTCCGGCTTGAACAGCAGGTCCCAGCTGTTGGTCGGCGCGTCGGCGCCCAGCGCAGCCTTGACCTTGTCGGCGTTGAAGCCGATGCCGATCGAGCCCCACATGTACGGGAAGGCATGCTTGTTGTCAGGGTCGCTCACCGAGACCGCCTTGAGCAGCGATTCGTTGAGATTGTTCCAGTTAGGCAGTTTCGAGCGGTCCAGTTCCTGGTACACGCCGGCCTTGATCTGCTTGGCCAGGAAGTTGTTGGAAGGCACGACGATATCGTAGCCGGACTTGCCGGCCAGCAGTTTGGCTTCCAGGGTTTCGTTGCTGTCGAATACGTCGTAGACGACCTTGATCCCCGACTCTGCCTCGAATTGCTTGATCGTGTCAGGCGCGATGTAGTCCGACCAGTTGTACACGTGCAGAACCTTGTCGTCCGCCTGCGCAGCACCGGCCATCGCCCCCATCAGGGCCACGGCGAGGAGGGTCTTGCCAAATATCTTCATGCGTTGTGCTCCAATTTTGTCGAAATCCGATGTCGAAATTGCTGGGGTAGCTGCCGATGACCTGTGGGAGCTGGCTCTGCCTGCGAACGGCGCGACTCGGTGTCGTGACTATTCGCGGGCAGAGCCCGCTCCCACAAGAGTCGTGACCATCCGCGGGCAGAGCCCGCTCCCACAAGAGTCGTGACCATCCGCGGGCAGAGCCCGCTCCCACAAGAGTCGTGACCATCCGCGGGCGGAGCCCGCTCCCACAGGGGCAGGCATCAATTCGTCAGCCTCGGCAAGCCTAGCATCTAGCCCCCGAGTGCTTCGAGTGTCAGGTCCAGGCAAAGCCGTGCCTTGCTCACCAGCTCGTCGAGCTCGGCATGGCTGATGACCAGCGGCGGTGCAATGATCATGGTGTCACCGACGGCCCGCATGATCAGCCCGTTGTCGAAGCAGAACTGCCGACAGATCATACCGGCGCCACGCCCTTCGTGACGGCTGCGGGTCGCCTTGTCCTTGACCAGCTCGATCGCGCCGAGCATGCCCAGACCACGGACTTCACCCACCAGCGGATGGTCCTGCAGTTCGCGCAGACGCTTTTGCAAATACGGTGCCGCATCGCTCCGGACCGTGTCGACGATGTGCTCGTCGCGCAGGATGCGCAGGTTCTCCAGCGCCACCGCCGCGGCAACCGGATGCCCGGAATAGGTGAAGCCGTGGTTGAAGTCGCCGCCCTGGTTGATCACCTGCACCACCTCGTCGCGCACGATCACGCCGCCCATGGGGATGTAGCCACTGGTAAGGCCCTTGGCGATGGTCATCAGGTCGGGCGCCAGATCATAGTAGTCGCTGCCGAACCAGTGGCCGGTACGGCCGAAGCCGCAGATCACTTCATCGGCCACGAACAGGATGTCGTAGCGCGCCAGCACTTGCTTGATCTTCGGCCAGTAAGTCTCGGGCGGAATGATCACACCGCCGGCGCCCTGGATCGGCTCGGCGATGAACGCCGCGACGTTGTCTTCGCCTACCTCCAGAATTTTCTTTTCCAACTGCTCGGCGGCCCAGATGCCGAACTCGTCCGGCGTCATGTCACCGCCCTCGCCGAACCAGTACGGCTGGGCGATGTGCACGATGCCCGGGATCGGCAGATCGCCCTGCTCGTGCATGCCCGCCATGCCGCCCAGGCTGGCGCCGGCGACTGTGGAGCCGTGGTAGCCATTGATGCGGCTGATGATCACCTTCTTCTCGGGCTTGCCCTTGAGCGCCCAGTAATGGCGCACCAGACGCAGCACGGTGTCGTTGCCCTCGGAACCGGAACCGGTGAAGAACACATGGTTCATGCCCTCGGGCGCCAGGTCGGCGATGGCCTTGGCCAGCTCGAGTGCGGGCGGGTGGGCGGTCTGGAAAAACAGGTTGTAATACGGCAGCTCGCGCATCTGCTTGCTGGCTGCCTGCACCAGTTCCTCGCGGCCGTAACCGATCGCCACGCACCACAGGCCTGCCATGCCGTCGAGGATCTTGTGCCCTTCGCTGTCCCACAGGTAAACGCCGTCGGCTTTGGTGATGATCCGCGGTCCCTTCTGCGCCAGCTGTGTGTAGTCGCTGAACGGCGCCAGGTGGTGGGCGCTGCTCAAGTCTTGCCAATGCTGGGTCTGGGGGTTGTTGTTGCTCATCTGTCGCTCCTTTTTCTCACACCGCGAACAGCAGGAACTCACGTTCCCACGAGCTGATCACGCGTTTGAAGTTTTCGTGTTCGGCGCGCTTGACCGCAACATAGCCAACGACGAATTTCTTGCCCAGGTACTTCTCTACCGTCTTGCAGTTTTCCATGCGCTCCAGCGCATCTTCGATGGTCAACGGCAGGCGCAGGTTGCGCCGCTCGTAACCGCGGCCCTGCACCGGCGCGCTCGGGTTCAGACCCTCGACCATGCCGATGTAGCCGCACAACAGGCTGGCGGCGATGGCCAGGTAGGGGTTGGCATCGGCGCCCGGCAAGCGGTTCTCGACCCGCCGGTTCTGCGGCGTGGCGTCGGGCACGCGCAGGCCCACGGTGCGGTTTTCCTCGCCCCATTCGACGTTGACCGGCGCCGAGGTGTCGGGCAGGAAGCGACGGAACGAATTGACGTTGGGCGCGAACAGCGGCAGCAGTTCGGGAATGAATTTCTGCAAGCCGCCGACGTGGTGCAGGAACAGCTGGCTCATCGAGCCGTCTTCGTTGGCGAAGATATTCTTGCCGGTGGCCGAATCGACGATGCTCTGGTGCAGGTGCATGGCACTGCCCGGCTCGCCGGTCATGGGCTTGGCCATGAAAGTGGCGGCCACGTTGTGCTTGAGCGCGGCCTCGCGCATGGTGCGCTTGAACACCAGGATCTGGTCGGCCAGGTGCAGGGCATTGCCGTGACGGAAGTTGATTTCCATCTGCGCGGTGCCGTCTTCGTGGATCAGGGTGTCGAGGTCAAGGTTCTGCGCCTCGCACCAGTCGTAGACGTCTTCGAACAATGGGTCGAACTCGTTCGCCGCTTCGATGGAAAACGATTGCCGACCGGTTTCGGGGCGTCCCGAGCGGCCGATCGGCGGCTGCAGCGGGAAGTCCGGGTCTTCGCAGCGCTTGGTCAGGTAGAACTCCATCTCCGGCGCCACGATCGGCTGCCAGCCCCGGTCCGCATACAGCTTCAAGACCTTCTTGAGCACGTTGCGCGGTGACAGCTCGATGGGGTTGCCCTGCTTGTCGTACGTGTCGTGGATGACCTGTGCCGTGGGCTCTATGGCCCAGGGAACGAGAAACACCGCGTTCTCGTCGGGGCGGCAGATCATGTCGATGTCGGCGGGGTCGAGCAACTCGTAGTAAATGTCGTCTTCTACATAGTCGCCGGTCACGGTTTGCAATAAAACACTTTCCGGCAAGCGCATGCCTTTTTCGGCGATGAACTTGTTGGTCGGGGAAATCTTGCCGCGGGTGATCCCGGTGAGGTCGGCGATCAGGCATTCGACTTCGGTGATCTTGTGATCTTTCAACCAATCGGTGAGCTGGTCGAGGTTGGGACTCATAAATACCTCAGGAGGCCATTGACCTGGCTCGCGGCGAGCCGGGCACGTGTTGACGCGTGGGCGTCGTTGGGAAAGCGGTCAAGCGAGGGCTGCACACTGCCCACCCGGCCTCTCGATACCCGGCCGGAACGTGAAGCTCAGGGTAGCGGTTTCGGGGCTCAGGCAGTACAGGAGGGACAAAAAAACAGAGACGCAACGCCGTGGGCTGTCAATTATTCTGGTCGCTGGCAATCGGTGGCTGCAGCGATCTCCATCAGATAATGGCGGGCGTGCCATGACTCACCCTCGGTATTATTGAAATGGCGGGTTGAAAACGAGCTTAGCCTTGTTCATTTTTTTCCACAACTATCACGCTGCAAACTTCAGCAGGCACTTTTCAGGCAGTTGCAAGGCACTGTAATTGCCGCTTGCAGGCGCCCCGATATGCAGCAAAAGAGGCTCAACAGCGCTCTTTCAGGGCAAAACCCGGCTCGCTTGACTTAGTGTTGGCTTTCGGATTGACTGAAACCCGCTCGACCCAATGATTGATATTTTTAACAACAAAGGTGTTGCATCATGTCGGTACCCCCGCGTGCCGTTCAGCTTAACGAAGCGAACGCATTCCTTAAGGAACATCCTGAGGTTCTGTACGTCGACCTTCTGATTGCAGATATGAATGGTGTGGTGCGTGGCAAGCGCATCGAGCGCACCAGCCTCCACAAGGTTTACGAGAAAGGCATCAACCTGCCCGCCTCGCTGTTTGCCCTGGACATCAACGGTTCCACCGTGGAAAGCACCGGCCTCGGCCTGGACATCGGCGATGCCGATCGTATCTGCTACCCCATCCCCGACACCCTGTGCAACGAGCCTTGGCAGAAGCGCCCTACCGCGCAATTGCTGATGACCATGCACGAACTCGAAGGCGAGCCGTTCTTCGCGGACCCGCGTGAAGTGCTGCGCCAAGTCGTCGAGAAGTTCGACGCAATGGGCCTGACCATCTGCGCCGCGTTCGAGCTGGAGTTCTACCTGATCGACCAGGAAAACGTGAACGGTCGACCGCAGCCGCCGCGCTCGCCGATCTCCGGCAAGCGTCCGCACTCGACCCAGGTGTATTTGATCGACGACCTGGACGAGTACGTGGACTGTCTGCAGGACATCCTCGAAGGGGCGAAGGAGCAGGGCATCCCGGCCGACGCCATCGTCAAGGAAAGTGCGCCGGCGCAGTTCGAGGTCAACCTGCATCATGTCCCGGATGCCATGAAGGCCTGCGACTATGCAGTGCTGCTCAAGCGCCTGATCAAGAACATCGCCTACGACCACGAGATGGACACCACGTTCATGGCCAAGCCCTATCCGGGCCAGGCGGGCAACGGTCTGCACGTGCATATCTCGATCCTGGACAAGGACGGCAAGAACATCTTCACCAGTGAGGATCCCGAGCAGAACGCCGCATTGCGTCACGCGATCGGCGGTGTGCTCGAGACCCTGCCCGCGTCGATGGCGTTCCTGTGCCCGAACGTCAATTCGTACCGCCGCTTCGGTGCTCAGTTCTACGTGCCCAACTCGCCGTGCTGGGGCCTGGACAACCGTACCGTTGCCTTGCGCGTGCCTACCGGAACACCGGATGCCGTGCGCCTGGAACACCGGGTTGCCGGCGCCGATGCCAACCCCTACCTGCTGATGGCGGCGGTATTGGCCGGCGTGCATCACGGCCTGACCAATCAGGTCGAGCCCAACGAGCCGGTGACGGGCAACTCCTACGAGCAGAACGAGCAGAGCCTGCCGACCAACCTGCGCGATGCACTGCGCCTGCTGGACGACAGCGAGGTGCTGGCGAAGTACATCGATCCCAAGTACATCGATATCTTCGTGGCGTGCAAGGAAAGCGAGCTGGAAGAGTTCGAACACTCCATCTCGGACCTCGAATACAACTGGTACCTGCACACCGTGTGACCGCCCGGACGCGGCTCGCGCCGCTGCTACAGGGTTTCATCGTGTCATCTGAATGCGGTGTGTCTTGTGGCTTGCGGTGTGGCGGGTACACCGCACCGCACCCGGACGCGTCTTCTGGCCTGCGGTGCGGACGACGTGGCGCGGCTGGCACAACCCCTGTAGCAGCGGCGCGAGCCGCGTCGGCGGTACGTGCGGTTTACCTGACGTACTGCATCCGGATCAACGTGCCCAGCGCAGTTGGGTCGGCAACGGTGAAGGCGGTTCGGGCTCCGGTGGATTGCCCGGCAGCGCCAATACTCGATTAAGCACTTCGGTTTCCAGCGCCGCCAGGCGATGCGAACCGCGAGCGCGCGGACGGGGCAACTCGACGGCCAAATCCAGACCGATACGCCCCTCTTCGATCAGAATCACCCGGTCGGCAATCGCCACCGCCTCGGCCACATCGTGCGTCACCAACAACACGGTGAAACCGTGCTTGCGCCACAGGCTCTCGATCAACTGCTGCATCTCGATACGCGTAAGCGCATCCAGCGCCCCCAAGGGCTCATCCAGCAGCAACAGCCGCGGCTTGTGAATCAGGGCCCGCGCCAGCGCCACGCGCTGTTTCTGCCCCCCCGACAACCCCGCCGGCCACTCGTCGGCGCGCTCGGCCAGGCCCACCGCTTCGAGCGCCTGCAAGGCCTGTTCGCGCCAGTTGCCGGACAACCCCAGGCCGACGTTGTCGATGACCCGCTTCCACGGCAGCAGGCGGGCTTCCTGGAACATCAGCCGGGTATCGTTGCGCGCATCGGCGAGCGGGCCGGAACCTGCCAGCAGTTGTCCGCTGGTGGGCTGGTCGAGTGCTGCCAGCAGGCGCAGCAAGGTGCTCTTGCCGCACCCGCTGCGGCCGACGATGGCCACGAACTGTCCTGCCGGAATGTTCAGGTCGATCTCGCGCAGTACCTCGCGCTCGCCAAAGGTCTTGCGCAGCTGGCGAACCGCCAGGGGAATCCCGCGCCGCAGGTTCTGTGGCTGCTCCTTGAAGACGGTCATGCTGCACCTCCCTTGGTTTGATAGGCCGGGTGCCAGCGCAGCCACACCCGTTCCAGCCCACGCGCCGCCAAGTCGGCCAGCTTGCCGAGAATCGCATACAACACGATGGCCAGGACCACCACGTCGGTCTGCAGGAATTCGCGCGCGTTCATGGCCAGGTAACCGATGCCGGAGCTGGCGGAAATGGTTTCCGCGACGATCAGCGTCAGCCACATCAGGCCGAGGGCGAAACGCACGCCGACCAGAATGGAAGGCAATGCCCCAGGCAGGATCACCTGCCAGAACAAACGAAATCCGGACAGGCCATAGCTGCGTGCCATTTCCACCAACGCGGGGTCGGCGTTCTTGATGCCGTGGTAGGTGTTCAGGTAGATCGGGAACAATGTGCCCAGAGCGACCAGAAAGATCTTCGCCGACTCATCGATACCGAACCACAGGATCACCAGCGGAATCAGCGCCAGGTGCGGGACGTTGCGGATCATCTGCACCGAGGTGTCGAGCAAGCGCTCGCCCCAGCGCGACAGGCCGCTGATCAGCCCCAGTACCAGACCGATGCCGCCACCGATGGCGAAGCCGATGCCCGCGCGCCAGCCGCTGATGGCCAGGTGCGTCCAGATCTCCCCGGACTTGAACAGCGCAACGCCTGCCGCGAACACCGCGCTGGGCGCTGGTAGGATCCGCGTCGACAGCCAGCCGACGCTGACCGCCAGCTGCCAGATCAACAGCAGGCCCACCGGCAGCGCCCAGGGCGCCAGCCGGTGGATGATTTTGCTCGTTGTACTCATGGCGGTTTCTCAGCGCTGGGCGGCGGCCTTGGGCAAAATGTCGTTGGCCACCATCTCACCGAACGGGCTGACGTAATTGGCGCCGGTCGGCGCCTCGGGGCGCTGCACGTCCAGGTGCGGGAACAGCAACTCGGCCACGCGGTACGACTCTTCCAGATGCGGATAGCCGGAGAAGATAAAGGTATCGATGCCCAGCGCAGCGTATTCCTTGACCCGCTCGGCCACGGTCGGGCCATCACCGACCAGCGCGGTACCGGCGCCACCGCGGACCAGGCCAACGCCGGCCCACAGGTTGGGGCTCACCTCCAGCTTGTCCTTGCTGCCGCCGTGCAACGCGGCCATGCGCTGCTGGCCGACCGAATCGAAACGGGCCAGCGAAGCCTGGGCGCGGGCAATGGTATCGTCGTCGACATGGGCGATCAGCCGCTCGGCGGCCTGCCAGGCTTCTTCGTTGGTTTCACGCACGATCACATGCAGGCGAATCCCGAACCGCACGGTGCGGCCAAGCTTGGCGGCCTTCTCGCGCACCTGGGCGATCTTCTCGGCCACCGCTGCCGGTGGCTCGCCCCAGGTCAGGTACATCTCCACCTGTTCGGCGGCAAGGTCTTGAGCAGCATCGGAAGACCCGCCGAAGTACAGCGGCGGACGTGGCTGCTGCACCGGCGGATAGAGCAGCTTGGCGCCTTTGACGGTGAGGTGCTTGCCATCGTAGTCGACCGTCTCGCCTTCCAGCACGCGGCGCCAGATACGGGTGAATTCCACCGATGCCTCGTAGCGCTCCTCGTGGGTGAGGAACAGCCCGTCGCCCGACAACTCGTCAGGGTCGCCGCCGGTGACCAGGTTGAACAGCGCACGGCCATTGGACAAGCGGTCCAGGGTGGCTGCCTGACGGGCCGCCACGGTGGGCGAAATGATGCCTGGGCGCAGGGCAACCAGGAACTTCAGGCGCTGGGTGACCGGAATCAACGAGGCTGCCACCAGCCAGGAGTCTTCGCAGGAGCGCCCGGTAGGGATCAGGACGCCGCCGTAGCCCAGGCGATCGGCCGCCTGCGCGATCTGTTGCAGGTAACCGTGGTCGACCGCCCGCGCACCTTCGGAAGTGCCCAGGTAATGGCCGTCGCCGTGGGTGGGAAGAAACCAGAAAATATTGAGGCTCATGGAGTTGTCTCCTGACGTGGCTCGGAACCGATGCCTGGGCACCGGTGCAGTTGTGCAGTAGCGGGGGCGCGGCGGTTCACGGTGCCTTGGCAACGTTGGCCGGCGGTGTCCAGATCACATCCTGGATACGCAGTGGCTTGGGAATCAGCTTGAGCTGGTGAAAGCTGTCGGCGATCTTCTGCTGCGCGGCAACGGTTTGCGGATCGAGAAATTGCGCGCCGTAACCCTGGCGTTTCACCGAGGTCAAGGTGATGTCCGCCGGCAGGCCGAGCAACGGTGCGACCTGGGCGGTCACTTCCTCGGGGTGCGCCTTGGACCACTCGCCCACGGCGCGCACCTCCTCGACCAGCGCGGTGATCACCTCGGGGTGCTGCGTGGCATAGGGTTTGGTGGCCAGGTAGAACTGCAGATTGTCGACGATGCCCTGGCCGTCACGCAGGGTGCGCGCCTGCAGCTGCTTTTCGGCAGCGGCCTGGTAGGGATCCCAGATCACCCACGCATCGACGCTGCCGCGCTCGAAGGCGGCGCGGGCATCGGACGGCGGCAAGTAGACGGTCTGGATGTCGGAGTACTTCAGCCCCGCCTCTTCCAGCGCCCGCACCAGCAGGTAGTGCACGTTGGAACCCTTGTTCAGCGCGACCTTCTTGCCCTTGAGTTCAGCGACCGAGCGGATCGTCGAGTCCTTGGGTACCAGGATCGCTTCGCTGGTCGGGGCGGGCGGCTCGTAGGCCACGTACAGCAGATCGGCCCCGGCAGCCTGGGCGAACACCGGCGGGGTTTCACCGGTCACGCCGAAATCGATCGAGCCGACGTTGAGCCCTTCGAGCAACTGCGGGCCGCCGGGAAACTCGGTCCATTTGACGTCCACGCCCTGGGCCGCCAGGCGTTTCTCCAGCGTGCCCTTGGCCTTGAGCAGCACCAGCGTGCCGTATTTCTGGTAACCGATGCGCAGGGTTTCAGCCTGGGCCTGGGTGATGGCGCCGAACGACACAGCCGCAGCAAACAGTGCGACCACGCCACGACGCAAGAACAGGGTGCGCATGGCACTCTCCTTCTGCAGGGGGAATTGGGTTGCACCTGCTTGCCCGTTGGCGGGCCAGTAAGGTGGGTACAGCGAAAAGTGTCGCGGCCGCGAGCAGCGTTTGGAATCAGATGCTCCAGCGGGCACTGCGCAGGCTTTGCATGAGCAAGGCCGGGTCATGGGTCTGTGGTTTGCGCAGCAGGAAGGCATGAAACTCCTGCAGCGCATTTTCCAGGCGCTGCTCGAGCGCCGGCGCCAACTGGGCTGCATGACTGCCTTCGCCATAGGCGATCTGGCTGTCGTCGGCGAAAATGCCCTGGAGCATTTCCTGAGCCTTGAGCGAGGCCAGCACCGGTTTTAGCGCGTAGTCCACCGCCAGCATGTGGGCGATGCTGCCACCGGTGGCAATGGGCAGCACCACCTTGTTGCTCAGGGCCCGCTCGGGGAGCAGGTCCAGTAGCGTCTTCAGCGCGCCGGAGAACGAGGCCTTGTACACCGGCGTGGCAACCACCAGGCCATCGGCCTTGCCGACCAGTTCGTTGAAATGCTGTACGTGCGGGCTGTCGAAACGAGCGTGCAGCAAGTCTTCGGCCGGGAAGTCCCGTACCTGGAAGGTCACCACTTCGACGCCTTGCCGTTGCAGCCACTGCTTGCTGCGTTCCAGCAGTACACCGGAGCGCGAGCGCAGGCTGGGGCTGCCGCCCAGGGATACGACCAGCATGGGGTAAATCCTTGAATAGCGAAATCGGAGCGCTTCTGGAGAAGTCGCCGGAATGGAAGGAACAGTAGCAGGCGTGATTTATATCTTTAAATCATATTTATTCATTTGGTTATTCGATAAAAACATATACCAATAATCCTCTGCCCTCACTGTGCGAACCGCACCCGCCTCCACTCGATCCCTGTAGCAGCGGCGCAAGCCGCGTCAGCGAGCCAGGCGGCGCGTTTGATACACCGCGACGTCCCGGACGCGGCTTGCGCCGCTGCTACACGAGGGCGAGTTGTATGAGGTTCAGATCAGCGGTTGGGCTGCGGGGTCAGGCGCAGGTACGGCTTCACGGCCTTGTAGCCCTTGGGGAAGCGCTGCTTGATTTCCTCTTCGTCCTTGAGCGAAGGCACGATCACCACATCATCGCCGTCCTGCCAGTTGGCCGGGGTGGCGACCTTGTGGCTATCGGTCAACTGCAGCGAATCGATCACCCGCAGGATCTCGTGGAAATTGCGCCCGGTACTGGCCGGGTACGTGATGGTCAGGCGCACCTTCTTGTTCGGGTCGATGACGAACAGCGAACGCACCGTAAGGGTGTCACTGGCGTTCGGGTGAATCAGATCGTAGAGCTGGGACACCTTGCGGTCGGCATCGGCCAGGATCGGAAAATTCACTGTCGTGCCCTGGGTCTCGTCGATGTCGCCGATCCAGCGCTGATGGGATTCCACCGGGTCCACCGACAGCGCGATGGCCTTGACGTTGCGCCTGGCGAACTCATCGGCGAGCTTGGCGGTAAAACCCAGCTCGGTGGTGCACACCGGCGTGAAGTCGGCCGGGTGCGAGAACAGCACCCCCCATTGGTCGCCCAGCCATTGATGGAAGCTGATGGTGCCCTGGCTCGAGTCCTGCTGGAAATCGGGGGCGATGTCGCCGAGTCGAATGGTCATGGTGATGCTCCTGGGCTGTTGTGCGCATGACTGTGCACTGAGCGGCCAGGAAACAAAAAGAATGGATCGTGCTGGGGCTAGGCGAAACGGGAATAACGGCAGGGCAGAAAACAAAAAGCCCGCACAAGGCGGGCTTTTTCCAACGGCACGTATTATTTGAAAGCGTACGTGTAGTTGAAGATCAGACGGGTCTGATCGGTGTTGGTGCCGACGTCGCTGCGGTAGGTACCGTTACGCAGGGTGGCGCCGAAGTTCTTCAGCAGACCGCTCTGGATCACGTAGTCGACGCGCATGTCGCGTTCCCACTCGGAGTTGTTCGAGTCGCCGGTACCGGCCGCGCGGATGTCGTCGCCATGCAGGTAGGCAACCGAGGCTTTCAGGCCAGGAACGCCGATGCGGCTGAAGTCATAGGAGTACTGGGCGAACGTGGTGTTTTCGCCAGCGCGGGTGAACGAGTTGACCATGCTGTCGGTGAACAGATAGACGCTGGAACCGCCGTTGCCTTCGTTGCGGTTGTTGCCATCGACAACGCTGCCGTTGTTGATGAACGGCATGCCGCCGTCATCGCCCACTTGCTGGTAACCGGCAAGGAATGCGTGACCGGCGATGCTGTAGGTGAAGATGGCACTCCAGGTCTTGTTGTCGACTTCGCCTGGGTTCTTGGCGTAGCCGCTGTTGTTGTTGAAGCGGTAGCCCACGTCGCCGTTCTTGCCGTCGGAGCTGCTGTCGAAGTAGCGCAGGTCGGTCTTGAACGACTGGTCTTCACCCAGTGGCAGTACGTGCACGGCGCCGAGGAAGGTCTGCTTGTAATAGTCTTCCAGCTGCGCGTGGTAGACCTGCAGGGTCAGGTCCTTGGTGGCTTTCCAGTCGACACCGGCGAACTGGAAGTTGTTCGAGTCCTGAGTACCGCCGTTCAGGCCCAGGCCCGAGTAGTTGCTGGTCGCACGGCCCGCAGACTTGTTCAGTCGGCCGACGGTGAAGGTGAAGTTGTCCAGATCCTTGGAGGTCAGGATACCGCCCTGGTAAACGGCAGGCAGCAAGCGACCATCGTTGGACACCAGAATCGGCAGGTTGGGCTGCAGCGCGCTACCCACCTTGAGTTCGGTCTTGGCGAACTTGACCTTGCCGTTGGCGCCTACACGCGACCACGACTTCTCGGCCGAACCGTCGGTGTCGCTTGGGAAGAAGCTGTTGTTGTTCGGGTGGTGACCACGGCCACCGTCCAGATGGATACCGGTCATGCCCTGCACGTCCAGACCGAAGCCGACGGTGCCGGGGGTGTAGCCAGAGATGAAGTTGAAGAGGAAGCCTTGAGCCGATTCTTCCTGGTCGTTCGCCGTGCCTTCACGGGTATCGTTGCGGAAATACATGGTCCGCGAGCTCAGCGTTGCTTTGCTGGCTTCAAGGAAACCCGAGGGTGCCGGATCGGCGGCGTAGACACTGGTGGAGATGCTGGCGAGCGCGATGGCTGCGGCGAGCGACTGCTTGTACATGTGATGCTCCTCTGGTTTCTAATTTTTGTGGTGTCTTTGGTCGGGGGTCTGGCGCCCCTTGTCCGCCGATGCGCGATTAGCGCCAAAGCGTGACCGGTTAGTCAATGTTTACAAGCCGATTCGAGACCTTGGTCTAAGCCAAACTCTGGGTGCCGAGGTTAACGAAATTTTCACAAAACCAAAAAGAATTGTTTCAAGTTTTTTTAGAATTTAAACGCATAACAACCTAGACCATCCAAACAAAAAAGTTCAATCCAGTTGCAAAACATAAGCTAATTCCCAAACGGTATTTCAAAGCCGTTTCTTATATCGTTTAGATTCGCCCTCATTCGCCCTCATTCGCCCTTCCGACACCAGACGTTTCGTGCGTCGACAGCCCGGTTTCGAAGAGCCTCAGCCACCCGACCCTCGCAAAAGGCAGCCACCATGGCCAAGCAGCATTTCGCACGAAAACTGGTCAGCACCCTGGCCCTGGCCAGCTTGGCCATGGGCATCCAGGCCGCCACGCTGACCGTCGGCTACCAGACCGGCATCGACCCCAGCAAGGTCGCCCAGGCCGATGGCACCTATGAAAAGGCCATTGGCGAGAAGATCGACTGGCGGCGCTTCAACAGTGGCCCGGAAGTGGTCACGGCGATCGCCTCGGGCGATGTACAGATCGGCAACCTGGGGTCGAGTCCGCTGGCTGCCGCCACTTCACGCAAGTTGCCCATCGTCGCCTTCATCGTTTCGGCGCAGATCAATTCCGCCGAAGCCCTGGTGGTGCGCAATGGCAGCGGCATCGACAACCCGCAGCAGTTGGTCGGCAAGACCATTGCCACGCCGTTCGTGTCCACTTCCCACTACAGCCTGCTCGGCGCGTTGAAGCATTGGGGTCTGGAAGGCAAGGTCAAGGTGGTCAACCTGCAGCCGGCCGAAATTGCCGCCGCCTGGAAGCGTGGCGACATCGACGGCGCCTTCGTCTGGTCGCCGGCCCTGGGCGAGATCCGCAAGAGCGGCAAGACCCTCACCGATGCCGCACAGGTCGGCCAGTGGGGCGCACCGACTTTCGAGGTCTGGGTTGCGCGCAAGGATTACGCCGAGAAGCACCCCGAGGTGATCGCCCGGTTCGCCAAGGTCACGCTGGATTCGTTCGCCGACTATGCGAAGAACCAGGCGCAGTGGACCGCTGATTCGGAGCCGGTACGCAAGATCGCCAAATTGACGGGAGCCAACGCCGCCGACGTCCCCGACCTGCTCGCCGGCTCCACCTACCCCGATGCCCAGGCCCAGGCCTCCGCCGCGCTACTGGGTGGCGGCACCGCGCAGGCGGTGGCCAAGACGGCCGAGTTCCTCAAGGAGCAAGGCAAGCTGGAAGCGCTCCTGCCTGACTACACGCCTTACGTCAGCGCCCGGTTCGTTCAGTGATCCTGCGCACGCCAACCGGAGTTCGACCGTGGCCCAATTGATTCTCGACCGTATCGGCGCCCACTACCCGGGCGCCGCGCAGCCGGTGCTGCAGGACATCTCCCTGAGCCTGGGGCCACAGCAGCTGTGCGTCGCGCTGGGCCCATCGGGCAGCGGCAAGACTTCGCTGCTCAACCTGATCGCCGGTTTCGTGCCTCCCAGCAGTGGCCGTATCACGCTGGACGGCGTCGCGGTGAAAGGCCCGGGGGCCGACCGTGGTGTAGTCTTTCAGGATGACGCCCTGCTGCCCTGGCAGGACGTATTGGCCAATGTCGCCTTCGGCCTGCAACTGGCGGGCATTGGCCGCGCACAGCGTGAAGCGCGCGCGCGTGAAATGCTCGCGCTGGTCGACCTGGCAGGTTTCGCCGAGCGGCAGGTATGGCAACTCTCCGGTGGCCAGCGTCAACGCGTGGGCCTGGCTCGAGCGCTGGCGGCCGACCCGCAGGTGCTGTTGATGGACGAGCCGTTCGGCGCGCTGGATGCGTTCACCCGTGAACAGATGCAGGAGCTGCTGTTGCAGGTCTGGCAACGTACCGCCAAGCCGGTGTTCCTGATTACCCACGACATCGAAGAAGCGGTGTTTCTGGCCACCGACCTGATTCTGCTGGCGCCCAACCCCGGCCACGTCGAGGAGCGCCTGAGCCTGGACTTCGGCCAGCGCTATGCCGCTGGCGAAAGCGCCCGGGCGATCAAGTCCGACCGCCTGTTCATCGAGACCCGCGAGCACGTCCTCGCCCAGGTTTTTGCACAGCGAGTTGTCACCCAGGGCGCCACTGCGCGCAAGGAACCGGCATGAGCCACTACCCGACCCAAGCCTTCGACAGCACTCGCGCACCTGCCACACGTCGGCCCTGGCGCCTGAGTACGCGTGCCATAAGCACGCTGACCCTGGCAGGCGTGCTGGCACTGTGGTGGGCCGTGACCGCCACCCAATTGATAGAACCCTTGTTCCTGCCCTCACCCGGCGCGGTGCTGGACAAAGCCTGGCTGCTGGCAACCCAGGGCTATATGGACGCCACCTTGTGGCAGCACCTGGGTGCCAGCCTGAAACGCATCGGCCTGGCCCTGGCCTTCGCCGTGCTGTTCGCCATTCCAGTGGGCATCGCCATCGGCCACAACCGCATAGCGCAAGGCATTCTCGACCCGCTGATCGAGTTCTACCGACCCATTCCACCGCTGGCCTACCTGCCGCTCATCGTGATCTGGTGCGGCATCGGCGAGACCTCCAAGGTATTGCTGATCTACCTGGCCATCTTCGCCCCGATTGCTATCGCCACGGCCACCGGGGTGCGCAACGTCGATCCCGCCCGTTTGCGTGCCGCGCAGTCGCTGGGCGCCACACGGGCGCAACTGATCCGCCACGTGATCGTACCCAGTGCGCTGCCGGACATCCTCACTGGCATCCGCATCGGCCTGGGCGTCGGCTGGTCGACCCTGGTCGCTGCCGAGTTGATCGCCGCGACCAGCGGCCTGGGCTTCATGGTGCAGTCGGCCGCGCAATTCCTGGTCACCGATGTGGTGGTTCTGGGCATCCTGGTGATCGCATTGATCGCCTTCGCTCTGGAAATGGGCTTGCGCGCCCTGCAGCGGCGGCTGGTGCCCTGGCACGGCCAAAGCCACTGAACCACCCACTTCGCCAACAGAGCTGACCAACATGACTCTGCACATCACCCCCTTGAGCCCGACTATCGGTGCGGTCATCGAAGGCGTCGATCTCAGTCGGGAACTGACCCCGGCACTGCAACGCGAGATCGACGCCGCGCTACTCGCCCATCTGGTGCTGTTCTGGCGCGACCAGCCGCTGACCCCTTTTCAGCAGGCACGCCTGGCGCAGCAGTTCGGTGACCTGCACGTTCATCCGATCTATCCCAGTGTGCCGGGGCAACCCGACGTGCTGGTGCTAGACACCGCCGTGACCGACGTACGCGACAACGCCATCTGGCACACCGACGTGACCTTTCTGGCAGAGCCTGCCATGGGCGCCATACTGACGGCCCAGCAGGTACCGCCCTTTGGCGGGGACACTTGCTGGGCCAGCGCCATCGCGGCGTTCGAGGCGCTGTCCAGGCCGTTGCAGACCCTGCTCGAAGGTTTGACCGCCACGCACGATTTTGCCAAGTCATTTCCGCTGGAGCGCTTTGGCAGCGATGCTCAGGCACTGACGCGCTGGGAGCAGACCCGCCGGCAACATCCTGCGCTGTCACACCCGGTGGTGCGGACCCATCCGGTCAGCGGGCGCAAGGCGTTATTCGTCAGCGATGGTTTCACCACTCACATCAACGAGCTTTCGTCAGCTGAAAGTCGGGCGCTGCTCGACCTGCTGTTCGCCCACGGCACTCGTCCGGAGTTCTGCGTGCGTTGGCAATGGCGTCAAGGGGATGTGGCCTTCTGGGACAACCGCGTGACCCAGCATTACGCGATCGACGACTACCGGCCGCAGCGCCGTGTGATGCATCGCGCGACGATAGTGGGGGATCGACCGTTCTGAACGAGCGGGGGCGGCGATGGCCGCCCCCGCTGCTCATCATTCGCCGATGGCGGCCTTGTAGCCGGCAGCGTCGAGCAGCGTGTCCAGCTCGCTGGCAGCGCTTGGCTTGAGCTTGAAGAACCAGGCGCCATAGGGTTCGCCGTTGACGCTTTCCGGGCCATCGGCCAACGCTTCGTTGATCGCGATCACCTCGCCCCCCACTGGGGAGTAGATATCCGAAGCGGCCTTGACCGATTCGACCACACCCGCCTGATCGCCGGCGGCGAAGACCTTGCCGACTTCCGGCAGCTCGATGAACACCACGTCACCCAAGGCTTCCTGGGCGTGATCGCTGATGCCCACGGTCACCGTGCCATCAGCTTCCAGGCGTGCCCACTCGTGGCTTTCGGCAAAACGGAGTTCAGCAGGGATATCGCTCATAACATTGTCCTCAACAAGGGTCAGCGGCCAGCCCGCCATACGATTCAGATCAGGGTTCTACCATGCCGGACGAAGGTCGGCTTGACCACCCGTACCGGGTACCATTTGCCACGTATCTCGACTTCCGCACGGTCCGCGGTCGCCATCGGTACACGCGCCAATGCAATCGACTTGCTCAGCGTAGGGGAGAAACTACCACTGGTGATCTCTCCTTCGCCAACTCCGGCGATGCGGACCACCTGATGCGCGCGCAGCACCCCGCGTTCTTCGAGCACCAGACCGACCAGTTTCAGCGCCGGTCCGGCGGCCTGTTCACGCTCCAGCGCCTCGCGCCCGATGAAGGCGCGCGCGGTCGGTTGCCACGCCACACTGCCGGCCATGTTGGACACCAGCGGCGAATGCGCCTCGTCCATGTCCTGGCCATACAGATTCATGCCGGCTTCCAGGCGCAGCGTATCGCGCGCGCCCAGGCCGATGGGCGAAATGCCCGCACCGATCAACTCGTTGAAGAAATCGACGGCCTGCGCTGCGGGCAAGACGATCTCGATACCGTCCTCGCCGGTATAACCGGTGCGCGCGATGAACCAGTCGCGATGGTGACGGCCTTCGAAAGGGTTCAGCTGCAAAAGCAGCTCGCGGCGTTGGCTGCCCAGCAGGTCGGCGACCTTGCGCCGTGCCTGCGGCCCCTGCACGGCCAGCAACGCCAGCTCGGGGCGCTCGCGCCATTGCACATCGAAGGTGCCTGCCTGGGCGCTCAGCCAGGCCAGATCCTTGTCACGGGTCGCCGCATTGACCACCAGGCGATAGCCTTCCTCGGTGCAGTAGGCGATCAGATCGTCCATGATCCCGCCCTCGGCGTTGAGCATGGCGCTGTACAAGGCCTGACCTGCGCCGGTCAGGGTGGCCACATCATTGGCCAGCAGGTATTGCAGGAACGCCCGGGCGTCCGGCCCTTGGACGTCGATCACGGTCACATGCGACACGTCGAAGACGCCGCAATCGCGACGTACCTGATGATGCTCTTCGACTTGCGAGCCGTAATGCAGGGGCATGTCCCAACCGCCAAAATCGACCAGCTTTGCGCCTAGGGCAAGATGCAAGTCATACAGAGGCGTACGCTGTCCCATGGGTTTCTCCTTCCGGGCGTGGCGAAAGCGCAGGCGAATTGTCCTTGGTGCCTGCGCCGGATGCGGCGCATTGTAGCGACAAGGTCGCGGTGGTGATATCTGCAGCGACAAGGTCGCGGCGGTGATATCTGTAGCGACAAGGTCGCGGTGGTGATATCTGTAGCGACAAGGTCGCGGTGGTGATATCTGCAGCGACAGGCTCGCGCATTCGGTCAGTGGTTTCGACCGACCTGACGTGCCGAACGTCGAATCAACCCGATGACCGGCAGCAGGCCGACCAGCACCAGGGTCAGGGCCGGCAGCGACGCACGCGCCCATTCGCCTTCGCTGGTCATTTCGAACACCCGCACCGCCAGTGTGTCCCAGCCGAACGGACGCATCAGCAAGGTCGCCGGCATCTCCTTGAGCGTATCGACGAACACCAGCAGCGCCGCGCTGAGCGTGCCTGGCAGCAGCAGGGGCAGGTAGACCTTGAAGAACAGCCGCGGACCGCCTACCCCCAGGCTGCGCGAGGCTTCGGGCAGCGACGGGCGGATCCGCGCCAGGCTGCTTTCCAGCGGCCCATAGGCCACCGCAATGAACCGTACCAGATAGGCCACCAGCAGCGCCGCCACGCTGCCCAGCAGCAAGGGCCGCCCGGCACCGCCCAGCCAGCCGGACAACGGCACGACCAGTTCGCGGTCGAGAAAACTGAAAGCCAGCATCAGCGATACCGCCAGCACCGACCCCGGCAAGGCATAGCCCAGGTTCGCCACCGCCACACCCGCACGAATGCCTCGCGTAGGCGCCTGGCGCCGCGCAAATGCCAGCAACAACGCCACCGTTACGGTGATCAGCGCGGCCATGGCGCCCAGGTACAGGGTATGCACGATCAGCTCACGGTAACGTTCGTCGAGGTCGAAGCGCCCGCGCTGCCAACACCACACGACCAACTGCAGCATGGGCACGACGAAGGCGCAGGCGAACACCAACGCACACCAGCCGCTGGCCAGGCATGCCTTGAACCCGCGCAGCCGATACAACGCCTGCCCACGCGGGCGTTCGCTGGCCGCATGATCCTGACCGCGCGCACGCCGCTCGCCGTACAGCACCAGCATCACGGCCAGCAACAGCAGGCTGGCCAGCTGCGCCGCACTGGAGAGGCTGAAGAAGCCGTACCAGGTCTTGTAGATGGCCGTGGTGAACGTGTCGAAATTGAACACCGCCACAGCGCCGAAATCCGCCAGGGTTTCCATCAATGCCAGTGCCACGCCCGCACCGATGGCCGGCCGGGCCACCGGCAGTGCCACCCGCCAGAAGGCTTGCCACGGTGATTGGCCGAGCATGCGCGCCGCCTCCATCAAGCCCTTGCCCTGGGCCAGGAACGCGGTCCGCGCCAGCAGGTAGACGTACGGGTAGAACACCAGCACCAGAACAATGATGACCCCTCCCGTGGAGCGTACCCGCGGCAGGCGCAGGCCACTACCGAACCATTCGCGCAGCAGGCTCTGCACCGGCCCGGCAAAATCCAGCAGGCCGACGAAGACGAACGCCAGCACGTAGGCCGGGATGGCGAACGGCAGCATCAAGGCCCAGTCTAGCCAGCGCCGGCCGGGGAACTCACACAGGCTGGTAAGCCAGGCGAGGCTGACGCCAAGCACCGTCACGCCCGTACCCACGCCGACCACCAGGGTAAGCGTATTGCCCAGCAGGCGCGGCATTTGCGTATCCCACAGGTGGGACCATATCTGCATATCGATGCTTTGCCAGGAAAGCACAAGCACGCTCAACGGCAGCAGCACCAGCCCGACCACGGCCAGGACCAGCGGGTACCAACGGCGTTGGACGGAAGAAGACAATGGGTTCACTCGTGGTTTTCAGTTTGCGGGCTTTCTCGACACCATCCACTCCTGTGCAGAGCGTACTGTGCAGTGTCAGCATGTACGGTGGCGCGCTTTTCGCGGGCAGAGACCCGCTCCCACAGAAGAACAGGTGCTATTGGTGCCTTTTTGCTTCCGCTGTGGGAGCGGGTCTCTGCCCGCGAAGGCCGCCCCACCGATATCAGCTCAGTTCCAGCCCGCCCGATCCATCAGCCGGATCGCCTCGGCCTGACGCTTGCCCGCCACTTCCACAGGCAGGGTGTCGGCCTTGAACTCACCCCAACTGGCGACCTCCGCAGATGGAGCCACCGCCGGGTTGGCCGGAAATTCCTGGTTCACCCCGGCGAAGATCGCCTGCGCCTGCGGCCCGGTCATCCACTCGACCAGCGCAATGGCCGCCTGCGGGTGCGGCGCATATTTGTTCAAGCCAATGCCCGACAGGTTCACATGGACGCCGCGATCGCCCTGGTTCGGCCAGAACAGCTTCACACCCAAGTCCGGCTGCTGCTTGTGCAGGCGCCCGTAGTAGTAGCTGTTGACGATACCCACGTCGCACTGCCCGGCATCGATGGCCTGCAGCACCGCAATGTCATCGGAGAACACGTCGGTGGACAGGTTGTTCACCCAGCCCTTGAGAATCTGCTCGGTCTTCTCCGCGCCATGGGTCTCGATCAGCGTGGCGGTCAGCGACTGGTTGTACACCTTCTTCGCCGTACGCAGGCACAACCGCCCTTCCCATTGCTTGTCGGCCAAGGCCTCGTAGGTGCTCAGTTCCTGCGGCTTGACCCGTTCGCTGGCGTAGGCGATGGTCCGCGCGCGCAGGCTCAGGCCGGTCCATTGATGGGACGCGGCACGGTATTGCGCGGGAATGTTGCCGTCAATGACGGCAGAAGTGATGGGTTGCAGGATGCCCATCTGCTCGGCCTGCCACAAGTTGCCGGCGTCGACGGTGAGCAGCAGGTCGGCCGTGGCGTTCTGCCCTTCGGCCTTGATGCGCTGCATCAACGGCGCTTCCTTGTCGGTGATGAACTTGACCTTGACCCCGGTTTTCGCGGTGTAGGCGTCGAACACCGGCTTGATCAACTCGTCGATGCGTGAAGAATAGACGACCACTTCATCGGTAGCGTGGGCGTTGCCACCCAACAGACAGAGCGCCAGTGCAGCGAGAAGACGTTTGCGCGCCATCATGAGGGAACCCTTGCCATTCGAGTGAGGGCGAAATGGTAGTGAATCACATTTAGCTTCTCAACCGAACTCGGGGCTCAGGCGTTACCAAATGTTACCGGCCACCGACGACGTCCTGTGCCTGGAGGCGTGCCAGGGCAGGCAGATCCCCTGTGAGGCCAAGCGCCTGGCGGACGAACAACGCCTTGGCTTCCGGCAGTTGCTCCACCCATTTCAAGCCCGTGTTGCGCAGCCAGCGCAGCGGCAGCTGATCGGCCTGGAACAGACGCTCGAAGCCTTCCATCGCTGCCATCAAGGCCAAGTTGTGCGGCATGCGCCGTCGCTCATAGCGAGTCAGGACCGGCAGGCCGGCCAGCCGTTCGCCGCGCTGCCGGGCATGCATCAGCTCTTCGGCCAGCACGGCGGCGTCGAGCAGGCCCAGGTTGACCCCTTGTCCGGCCAACGGATGGATGGTGTGCGCGGCATCGCCGATCAGTGCCAGGCCGGTTTCCACGTAGCGCTTGGCATGCCGCTGACGCAGCGGCACGCACAGGCGGGCATCGGCAGCGATCACTTCGCCCAGACGGCCCTCGAAGGCCTGCCCCAAGGCTTTGCAGAACGCGGCGTCATCCAGCGCCATCAAGCGCTCGGCCTGCTCCGGCGTGGCTGACCAGACGATCGAACACCAATGCTTGCCATCACCGCGCCGCAGAGGCAGGAACGCCAGCGGGCCGTCGTCGGTGAAACGTTGCCAGGCCGTATCGCGATGCCCCTCGCTGCACTGCACGCTGGTCACGATGGCGTGGTGCAGGTAATCCCACTCGCGCGTCTCGCAACCTGCCAGGCCACGGACCGCCGAATGCGCGCCGTCTGCGGCGATCACCAGCGGGGTACGCACGGTCTGGCCACCAGCCAGGGTCAACAGCCGGTCATCGCCCGAATAGCGCAGCTGCTCCAGCCGGGCATTGGCCAGCAAACGGATCCCGCTGTCCTGCAACTGCTCGAGCAGGGCATCTTGAACCACGCGATTCTCGACGATGTGCCCCAGCGTCTCGGCATGCACTCTGGCCGCGGAAAAGTTGATCTGCCCGGTGCCGCTGCCGTCCCATACGCACATGTGGCCGTAGGGGTTGGCACGCCGCGCCTGGATACCGTCCCAGGCGCCCAGGCGTTGAAGAATGCGCTGGCTGGCCACGGACAGCGCACTGACCCTCGCCTCGAACGGCGCCAGGGCATCGAAAGGCTTGCCGGTCAACGGCCCGCCGTCGATCAGCAGGATGTCCAGGCCGCTGTCGCGCAGGGCGAGTGCCAGCGCACTGCCGACCATGCCCGCGCCGACGATGACCAGGTCGGCGCGCAGTTCGTTCGTATGGGTCACGGTATTCATTGCCCTTTGATGTCCGACCGAGTGCCCAGGCCCATGGCCTGGCGTGCGAACCAGCGTTTGGCCGGCGGCAGCAGATCGAGCCCCAGCAGGCCCAGGTTACGGCTTACTGCGACCCAGGGATCGGGCGTTGCGAACAGCCGCGTCAATTGGTCCGAAAAGCCCACGGTCAGCCGCTGGTCCAGGCGCTGGCGTTGCGCGTAGCCACGGAGCAGCGACAATTGCCCCAAATGACCGGTGCTGGCGAGCAGGGCCTCGGCCAGCGCCTGCACATCGCGCATCGACAGGTTGAAACCCTGCCCAGCGATGGGGTGCAAGGCATGCGCCGCGTTGCCTAGCACGACCAGATTGGAACGCACCTGCTCTTCGGCCTGCACCAGCGACAGCGGGTAGACGTGCCGGGCGCCGACGCGCTGCAGGGTGCCCAGGCGATAGCCGAACACCGCCTGCAGCTCTTGCAGAAAGGCCTGGTCGGACACGCCCTGCAGGCGTCGAATGTCGGCGGGCGTACGGGTCCAGATGAGTGCGCAACGGTTGTCGGGCAACGGCAACAGGGCCATCGGCCCGTCATCGGTAAAGCGCTCGAACGCCTGGCCCTGGTGCGCATTGCCAGGCGTGACGTTGGCAATCAGGGCGTCCTGATCGTAGCGCGTGTGCTGCACGGCAATGCCCAGCTGCTCGCGCAGTTCCGAGCGACCGCCGTCGGCCAGCACGGCGAGGTCACACTGCACCTGGGTACCGTCGTTCAGGGTCAACTCGTAGCCATCGACCAAGGCCTGGGTGCCGGTGACTTCCGCCGGACAGCGCCAGCTCACCACCTCCCGATCCAGCGCCTGCCACAGGCACTGGCCCAGCCAGGCATTCTCTACCACATAGCCCAGTGCAGGCACGCCTTCGTCCTCGGCATGAAGACGTGCGGTACCGAAGCGACCGCGGTCGGAGACGTGGATCTGGCGAATCGCTTCGGCGCGCTGGCTGATCGCCGGCCACAAGCCCAGGCGTTCGTAGATCTGTCGGGTGCCGAAGGACAGTGCCGAGGAGCGCGCATCATAGCTGGGCTGGTAGGCATCGCCCGGCGCGAAACGCTCGATCAGCACGATCTTCCAGCCACGCGCCCTGGCCCCGGCCTGCAATGCCAGGGCCAGGCTCGCGCCGACCAGCCCGCCGCCGATGATGGCCAGGTTGAAGCGGCTCATGCGCCAGCCCGTGCGGCGGCCATCAGCGCCTCGATCTCGGCGACCGACTTGGGCACCGCCCCGGTGAGAATCTCGCAGCCTTTCTTGGTCACCACTACATCGTCCTCGATTCGTACGCCAATGCCGCGCCACTTCTTCGCAACGCTGAGGTTGTCGGGCGCTATGTAGATGCCAGGTTCGACGGTCAAGGTCATGCCGGGTTCGAGCACCCGCCACTCGCCGCCGACCTTGTACTCGCCGACATCGTGCACATCCAGTCCCAGCCAGTGGCCGGCGCGGTGCATGTAGAACGCGCGGTGCGCGTCGCGGGCGATCAGTTCGTCGACCTCGCCCTTGAGCAACCCCAGCCGTACCAGCCCCCGGGTAATGACCTGGACCGTGGCTTCATGGGCCTGGTTCCAGTGCTTGTCGGGGCCGATGGCGGCGAAGGCCGCCTGCTGCGCCTCGAGCACCAGCTCATAGATGGCTTTCTGTTCGGGTGAAAAGCGGCCGCTTACCGGGAAGGTCCGGGTGATGTCGCTGGCATAGCAGTCGATTTCGCAGCCGGCGTCGATCAACACCAGGTCGCCATCGCGCAGCAGTGCATCGTTGTGCTGGTAATGCAGGATGCAGGCATTGCGACCGGCCGCGACGATCGAGCCATAGGCCGGCATTTTCGCCCCGCCCTTGCGAAACTCGTAGTCCAGCTCGGCCTCCAGGCTGTACTCGTGCAGCCCGGCGCGGCACGCCTGCATGGCGCGCACATGAGCGCGCGCAGAGATATCGGCTGCGCGGCGCATGACCTTGATCTCGGCGGCCGACTTGTACAGGCGCATGTCGTGCAGCAGGTGGTCGAGCGCCTCGAACTCATTGGGAGGCTGAGCCCCCAGGCGCGCCTTGGAACGGATGCTATTGATCCACTCCATCAGATGCCGGTCGAACTCGGGATGGCTGCCGATCGACGAGTAGACGCGGTCGCGCCCTTCGATCAGACCGGGCAGGATGTCGTCGATATCGCTGATGGGGAAGGCATCGTCGGCGCCAAACTCGCGGACCGCGCCCTCCTGCCCGGCCCGCAGGCCGTCCCACAGTTCGCGCTCGGGATTTCGCTCACGGCAGAACAGCACGTACTCGCCATGCTCGCGCCCCGGAATCAGGGCGATTACTGCTTCGGGTTCGGCAAAGCCGCTCAGGTACTGGAAGTCGCTGTCCTGGCGGTAGACGTGCTCCACGTCGCGATTGCGGATGGCCACGGCGGCGGCAGGCAGAATGGCGATGCTGTTGGGCACCATCTGCGCCATCAGCGCCTTGCGGCGGCGGGCAAATTCCGATTTCGGGATGTGGCTCATGGGCAGAAACGGGCTCCGGTCAATGCAGCGACGGCTTCGCGCTGGCTGCGGTCGGTTGCTTGGCCGATTCGGTGTAGAGCAGCAGCGGTGCCACCCGCAGGTATTCCATGACTTCCATGTAGTCGGTTTCGCCGTCCTCGGACTCTTCCAGCGCATCCTGCACCTGGGCGATGGCGGCCAGGTCCTGCAGCACTTCCATGGCTTCGGTGCTCAGCGCCGTGTCGCGCGCGGTCAGGCCGAAACCGGCGAGGAAACCCTGGCACCACTCGCCCAGTGCGGCAGCGCGCTCGGGCAACGGCGACTCGTCGCTGGGGACCAGCAGCACCACGGTCATGTCGTCGCTGGTGAGTTCGCCCTTGACCATTTCCTGCAGGCCGATGAGCGCCTGGCGAACGTTGTCTGCGGCCGGTGTACCCAGCAGATCGGCGGCATCCACCAGCCATGGCTCGATCTCGAAGCCGGCACCGGCGCAACTGCGACCCAGCAACAGCCCGTGCAGTTCGGCGGGCGAGACGGTATGGCCGCTGCTGGTGAGCAGGGCGGCGAAGGCGTGATAGGGAGAATTCTGAATAGGCATGGGCAACTAGGCGCCAGACGGCGCAATGACTAGAATGAAGGCCTTGTATCCTAGCACCGGCAACCGCGCCAGACTATCGACGCGGCCAACTACGTGTTCATCTTCACCGGGCCTGCCAGTTCATCGGCGGGCAACATTTCCCAACCGTACCTACCGGGACTCCATGGAACACAACGACCTGCAAGCGCTGATGAGCCGACTCGAATCACTGATCGGACGAGTCGAGCAACTAAAACGACAAAACGGACTCCTATTAGCGCAGGAAAAAACCTGGCGCGAGGAACGCGCAAATCTCATCGAAAAGAATGAAATCGCCCGGCGTAAGGTCGAGTCCATGATTTCGCGCCTCAAGGCCCTGGAGCAAGACTCATGAGTTCAAGCAATAGCGTCACCGTTCAGATCCTGGACAAGGAATACTCGATCATCTGCCCGCCGCAGGAGCGCAGCAATCTGGTCAACGCCGCGCGCTATCTGGACGGCAAGATGCGCGAGATCCGCAGCAGCGGCAAAGTGATCGGTGCCGACCGCATTGCCGTCATGGCCGCGCTGAACATCACTCACGATCTGCTGCATCGCCAGGACACACCGGAGCTGTCGGTCAATGGCACCACTCGCGAACAGGTTCGCGACCTGCTCGAACGCGTGGACCTGGTGCTTGCCACCGATCCGGAAACGCCCAAGGGCTGAAATCCGCAAAGCTTTTCTGTATACTGGCATCACTCCCTGGAGTGCTTGCCAGTCGGTCATGTCCCTGAGCCGATACGCACAACCACGGGGGTTGCACGTGGGGTTGGTGTGCATGTCCGCTCGACGGAAAGCCTTAAAACCTCCTGTGATCTCCACCTTGAACTTTCGGGTTCAAGGGCTACACCGACAGCGGTTCGTCGGGGAGTACCTGAATTTCCAGCCCATGCCGGCAGCACTTGGCGTGGGCTTTTTCATTCGTCGCCGGGCAGCATTGCCCAACGGCGCCCTTGATCAGGATCGACCGCGCCCATGACCGTACCCGCGCCGCAGCCTTGTCAACCACAGCCTCGTCAATCACTGCGCCGCCAGCTACGTGCCGCACGTCGTGCCCTTACCCCTGCACAGCAACGTCTGGCCGCTCGCGATCTCTACCGCCAACTGGCTCAGCATCCGTTGTTTCGCCGTGCCCGGCATATTGCCCTGTACCTGCCCAACGACGGTGAGATAGACCCGCGGCCCTTGTTGCGCGAAGCTCAACGGCGCGGCAAGCGCACCTACCTGCCGGTGCTCAGCGATTGGCCACGAACCAAGATGGTATTCCAGCGGGTGGCCCGTGGCGAAAAGCTTCGACCCAACCGCTTCGGGATTCCAGAACCGCGCATCGATCGCGCGCGGCAACGTACTATCTGGGCACTGGACCTGATCCTACTGCCACTGGTGGGGTTCGACGAAACAGGTGGGCGCCTGGGCATGGGGGGCGGCTTCTACGACCGCAGCCTGGCCTATCGCGCTCGGCGCACGGCCTGGCACGCTCCGGTGCTGCTGGGGCTGGCTCATGAGTGTCAGAAGGTCGACCGCCTGGCCCAGGCCAGTTGGGATATACCGCTGCAGGGAACGGTGACGGACAAGTGTTGGTATTTGACGTGAGCCTTGCGCCGCGGCTCTAACCTGCAGGAGCGGTCAGTGGCCGCGAACGGGCGCCACCGTTATCGCGGATTCACCATCGAACTTTGCACCATCGAAGTCTGCACCACGGTCAGCTCTGCACCGGTATCCGCCTTGCTCGCCCACAGACTCTGCGCGTATCCAGTGGTGACGATACCCAAGCCCAACAAAATCACCAATGTCCACAACAAGTCCGGCTTACGGCGCATCGACGTTGCCCCCCTACAGGCAATTAAAGAATCGACAGAACGGTATTCTGGCGTGCCGAGCAACAGCATCGGGCTTAAATTTGCGCGCATTCTGGGGCAAGCTTGGTAGACAAGCAAACGTTGTGCACGACCAATTGTCGGCTGCGCTTGAATCCAACAAAAGCTGGCCATTTCACATTATTGAGGAACACTCGCCATGGCCTATTGGCTGATGAAATCCGAGCCTGACGAATTATCCATCCAGGGCCTTGCCTTGCTCGGCCAGACTCGCTGGGATGGCGTACGCAACTATCAGGCACGCAACTTCATGCGCACCATGGCCGTTGGCGACCAGTTCTTCTTCTATCATTCCAGCTGCCCGCAACCAGGCATTGCCGGCATTGGCCGCATCGTCGCGAGCGACTATCCCGACCCCACTGCCCTGGACCCGGACAGTCATTACTTCGATCCCAAGGCCAGCACCGAAAAGAACCCCTGGACTTCGGTGGATGTGGCCCACGTCGAAACCTTCGACCCCGTGCTCGGGCTGGCCTTGTTGAAGCAGCAGAGCGGGCTTGCCGAACTTGCGCTGGTACAAAAAGGCAGCCGGCTTTCGGTGATGCCGGTAACTGCCGAACAGTGGGCAGTAGTGCTGCAGTTGTGTTGTGCATGAAAGTGGATGCCCGCGGGCTTGAAGGTCAGGCTCACTTCATTGCCGATTGAAAATCCGCCATCTCACTGCACGATCAGGTTATTGAACAGCAGGTCTTCGACGATGGGTTTGCCCTCTTCGTCGTTCATCACCTGCTGCAATTGCTTGAGGGCTTCCTGGCGCAGTTTTTCCTTGGCTTCGACGTTACCCATCGATTCGGAGGTCTGCTGTGCGAACAGTGCTACCAATTGATTGCGCAGCAACGGGTCCTGGCGCTTCACGGCAGCTTCCGCTTCCGCGCCGGTGACTTTCAAGGCGATGTCCGCCTTGTACACGTGCAGCTTGGGGCCGCCGTCCAAGGCGTAGTTGCCCACGAACGGCGGGGTCATGCCGATATAGGCAACCTTGGGCGCTGCATTCTCGCCCTCTTTGGCTGCCTCGTTGGCCATAACGGTGGTCGGCAGGGCCAACGCCAGCCCAATCAATACCCAGGCTTTCATCACATATGTCTCCGCAAGAACGTGTCCTGACTGTATCGGCCAGCACGGGCGATGCAATAGCTAGTTCGAATCCAATGGGCTAAAACGATTCTTCCGAGCCGTTGAGCGGACTGGCGAACAGAACTGAACCGCTTAAGTTCGCATTGCAACATTTTCGCAAACTCCGCTGGGCGGTAATTCGTTTTATTTTCGGTAACGAAACTGTAACATTCGAAACCGCAGCAAATAACAATAAATGGAGCTTGTGAATGTTCGCCTTCTTCCGCCCCGCCCCGCATCGCGCAGCCCTGCCCGATGAAAAGATAGACAGCACCTACCGTCGCCTCCGCTGGCAGATCTTCGCCGGGATATTCATCGGTTACGCCGGTTACTACCTGCTGCGCAAGAACTTCTCGCTGGCTATGCCCTACCTGATCGAAGAACAGGGCTATACCCGAGGCCAACTGGGCTTGGCGATGTCGGCCATCGCCATCTCCTATGGCCTGTCCAAATTCCTCATGGGGATCGTGTCCGACCGCTCCAACCCACGCTATTTCCTGCCATTCGGGTTGCTGGTTTCCGCCGGCGTGATGTTCGTCTTCGGCTTCGCACCTTGGGCAACTTCAAGCGTGACCATGATGTTCATACTGCTGTTCATCAACGGCTGGGCCCAAGGCATGGGCTGGCCGCCAAGCGGCCGGACCATGGTGCACTGGTGGTCGCAGAAGGAACGCGGCGGCGTGGTGTCGGTGTGGAACGTGGCGCACAACGTCGGCGGTGGCTTGATCGGCCCGCTGTTCCTGCTCGGCATGGGCTTGTTCAACGACTGGCACGCAGCGTTCTACGTACCGGCCGCAGTTGCCCTGCTGGTGGCCCTGTTCGCCTTTGCGACCATGCGCGACACACCGCAATCGGTCGGCCTGCCGCCCATCGAGCAATACAAGAACGATTACCCGGAAGGCTACGATTCCAGCCACGAGGAAGAATTCAGCGCCAAGGAAATCTTCGTCAAGTACGTGCTGCGCAACAAGATGCTCTGGTACATCGCCTTGGCCAACGTATTCGTCTATCTGCTGCGCTATGGCGTACTGGACTGGGCGCCGACCTACCTCAAGGAAGCCAAGCACTTCACCGTCGACACCACCTCATGGGCCTATTTCTTCTATGAGTGGGCCGGTATTCCCGGCACGTTGCTGTGCGGCTGGATGTCGGACAAGATCTTCCGTGGCAACCGCGGGCTGACCGGCGTGGTGTTCATGGCACTGGTGACCGTGGCGACCCTGGTGTACTGGCTCAACCCGCCCGGCAACCCGACCGTGGACATGATCGCGCTGGTCTCGATCGGCTTCCTGATCTACGGCCCGGTCATGCTGATCGGCCTGCAGGCGCTGGAACTGGCACCGAAGAAAGCGGCTGGTACTGCCGCTGGCTTCACTGGCCTGTTCGGCTACCTGGGCGGCTCGGTCGCCGCCAGCGCGGCGATGGGCTATACCGTGGATCACTTCGGCTGGGACGGTGGTTTCGTCCTGCTGATCGGCGCCTGCCTGTTGGCGATCGTCTTCCTGATCCCCACGCTCTGGCACAAACAGGTGGCCAGCACCCAACGCAACGCCTGACGTCAGGCGTTGCGCACCGTCAGGGCAGGAATTGCTGCGAGGCTTGAGTGCAGCTGCCCTGATGGCAACGCTTGAGCCTGGCTTCCAGGTTCTTGTCCGGCATTGCGTGATTGCGCAGGGCACTGATGGTTTGCTCGACGTAATCGCGGGTGCTGCCAAATCGCCCGCTGGCACTGTCGAGAATCTGCGTCAGCAGGTTATCCGGCAGGTTGCCTGCATAGCTGGGCAAATGCCGCTCCAATACGAACCCCAACGCCTGCACCTTGGTGCCGTCTTCGAGACGGCAGTTGAGCCAATGCGGGCGGTACGAGGGATAGGGCATCTCGCGCTTCCACAGCGCCAGCAGCGAGTGTTCGAGATCTTCCTGAGGCAAGCGATAGGCGAACCCGGCGCATGAGCCGCCTCGGTCCAGACCGAACACCAGGCCAGGTCGCTCGGGTGTGCCACGGTGTTCGTGGGACCACAGGTACAGGCCCCGGTGATAGCCATGCACACGCGCCCGGCGACGCTCCGCGGCGCTGCATTCGGGCCGCCAGATGAGCGAGCCGTAGGCGAACAGCCAGACCGGCCCGCCACGATGGCGCCGCATTGTCGTGTCCAATGAATGAAGAAGTTGCTCGTGGGTCAATTGCGGCCCGAGATCGAGCGACGGCGGATAGACCACATTCAAGTGCGCAGTTTCGAGTACCGACATAAGCAGTCGCCTGTTATCCCCGTAAGATGGCAATGAAGCCTAACTCTAGCGCATTGCAACTCCCGCGTTCCTACCGTATGGCAGATAGATCAATAAATACAAGCGCTTATAATCAACTTCAAATAAATAAGTTATAAGCACCAAACAGGCTCGGGGACAAATCGGCGTGCACGATTTTACCGCAATGCCACTGCGTCAGATTCGACGCAGGCATCACGACAGCAGAAGCAGGCAACGAAATGACGCAGGGCAGTGGAAACTAGGCTGGCCGCGGCGCGTAGGCGAAGACGTCCGCACGCATCTGGTGCGCATCCATCCCGGCATTCACCAGGGCATCAAGCGTGGCGTAGATCATCGCCGGTGAACCGCTGCCATAGACATGCACGGCGCTCAGGTCGGCTATGTCCTCGCAGACCGCCTCATGCAGCATGCCGCAGCGTCCTTCCCAGCCACACAGATCGCTCACCACCTTGTTCAGGAACAGGTTGGGCAACTGCTTCCATTGCTCCCAATGTTCCAGCGTGTAGAAATCCTCGGGGCGACGCACACCCCAGTACAGGTGCACCGGATGCTTGAAACCTTCGCGTCGGCAATGCTCGATCAGGCTGTTCATCTGCGCCATGCCGGTCCCTGCAGCAATCAGCACCAGTGGTCCGTCCGGCAGCTCGGCCAGGTGGGTATCGCCATAGGGCATGTGTACGCGGGCCATGCCGTTGCGCTGCAACTGCTCGATCAAACTCTGCGCACTGGCCTCGCGGACCAGCACGTGCAGCTCCAGGTCGCGCCCGCTGTGGGGTGCCGAGGCTAGCGAGAAGGCAGACTTTTCGCCATTTTCGCGCTCGATCATCAGGTATTGCCCGGCATGGTAGCGCGGCGGCTTGCCGGCCGGCGCACGCAGGCGCACGCGCCAGACATCGCCGCCGATATCGATGCAGTCGATCAGCTGGCAGGCCAGGCTGCGCACCGGCAGCTCGCCCTTGGCCAGTACGCCGTCCCAGAGGATCACGCAGTCTTCCAGCGGCTCGGCGATGCAGGTGTGAAACTCGCCGCGGTCGATCACCGCGCCTTCCTCGCGAACACTGCCTTCCACCAGCACCGCGCTGCACACATGGCAGTTGCCATTGCGGCAGCTCTGCGGGCAGTCGTAGCCCAGGCGCTGCGCGGCCGCCAGAATCCGCTCGGCGGGCAGGGTTTCAAGCACCACGCCCGAAGGTTGCAAGGTCACACGCATCAATCTATTCCCAACTGATTCCAGAGTTCATCGATGCGGCGGGTCACGGCCTCGTCCTTGACGATGACCCGACCCCATTCGCGCGTAGTTTCGCCCGGCCACTTGTGCGTGGCATCCAGGCCCATCTTGGAACCCAGGCCGGACACCGGCGAGGCGAAATCCAGGTAGTCGATCGGCGTGTTGTCGATCAGCACGGTATCGCGCTTGGGGTCCATGCGCGTGGTGATGGCCCAGATCACGTCGTTCCAGTCGCGGGCATTGATGTCGTCGTCGGTGACGATGACGAACTTGGTGTACATGAACTGACGCAGGAACGACCAGACCCCGAGCATCACCCGCTTGGCATGCCCTGGGTACTGCTTCTTCATGGTCACCACCGCCATGCGGTACGAGCAGCCTTCGGGCGGCAGGTAGAAGTCGGTGATTTCCGGGAACTGCTTCTGCAGGATGGGCACGAACACTTCGTTCAGCGCCACGCCCAGGATCGCCGGCTCATCGGGTGGCCGGCCGGTGTAGGTGCTGTGGTAGATCGGCTTGATCCGGTGAGTGATGCGCTGCACCGTGAACACTGGAAACTTGTCGACTTCGTTGTAGTAGCCGGTGTGGTCGCCATACGGCCCTTCGTCGGCCATCTCGCCCGGATGAATCACCCCTTCCAGGATGATCTCGGCAGTGGCCGGCACCTGCAGGTCGTTGCCACGGCATTTCACCAGCTCGGTGCGGTTGCCGCGCAGCAGCCCGGCGAACGCGTACTCGGAGAGGCTGTCGGGTACCGGCGTCACCGCGCCGAGAATGGTCGCAGGGTCGGCACCCAGGGCCACGGCCACGGGAAACGGCTGGCCAGGGTGCTTGTCGCACCACTCGCGGTAATCCAGGGCGCCACCGCGATGGCTCAGCCAGCGCATGATCACCTTGTTGCGGCCGATCACCTGCTGGCGGTAGATACCCAGATTCTGGCGTTCCTTGTTCGGCCCCTTGGTGACCGTCAGGCCCCAGGTGATCAGGGGTGCCACGTCGCCCGGCCAGCAGTGCTGCACAGGCAGCATGCCGAGGTCGACGTCATCGCCTTCCAGGACGATCTCCTGGCAGGGCGCGTCCTTGACCACCTTCGGGGCCATGGCGATGATCTTCTTGAAGATCGGCAGCTTCGACCAGGCATCGCGCAGGCCCTTGGGCGGCTCGGGCTCCTTGAGGAACGCCAGCAGCTTGCCGATCTCGCGCAGCTCGCTCACCGATTCGGCGCCCATCCCCATGGCCACCCGCTCCGGCGTGCCGAACAGGTTGCCCAGCACCGGGATATCGAAGCCGGTGGGCTTCTCGAAGAGCAGCGCCGGACCCTTGGCACGCAGAGTGCGGTCGCACACCTCGGTCATTTCGAGCACCGGCGAGATAGGCACCTGAATGCGTTTCAACTCTCCGCGCTGCTCAAGCTGCTGCACGAAATCCCGAAGATCCTTGAATTTCATCGACCATGCCAGTTAGAAAATAAGCGTACATCCTACCTGCTCTGGCGGCCGCTGGCAGCCGCCGGCTGGGCTTTAATGGGAATTGCCAGGCTCCGATGCCTCTACCGGCGCCAGCAGCGGCGCGAACAACGGCGCCACGAACCCTGCCGCGTCGTCGCCCAGGTGGTTGTCGTCCATGTACAGCGAGCGCCCGGCCGACTCGGCCACGCAGGTCATGCCGTCGGCGCAGAACAGCTGGGTCGTGTCGAGGATGCGCACCTGGGGATCACTGGCAACCAGTTCGGCGAACAACGCATGCATGAATGCCTGGCGCTGTCGGTGCTCGAGCAGCGGGCGCCCGATGCCGTCGGTCGGTCGCTGGAGCATGGCCAGGCGGCTCAGCCGGTAAGGTGCGTTGGCGTTCTGCAAAGGGACTTCATCGAGCAGCCAGACCCGGCTGCCCGCCCGGCGCAAGGCTCGGACTTCGCGCACGAGCGCCTCGGCCATCTGCACCGGCGCATCGGCACCGGCCAAGCGATAGGTCAGGTCGCCATGCTCGTCGCCATACAGGTACAACGTCCAGCGCGCGACCAGCACCACGTCGCGCTGCGGCGCCTGCGCGATCACGCTGCGGACCTGCGCATTGAACTGCCGGCACAGGTCGTTGCGCTCCAGCCCCGCGACCGGGACGCAACCGGCCGAACTGGCCAGATCGAGTGCCTGCCCGGTGCGCTCGTTGTGCACCCGCAGTGCCGGCATCAGGGCGGCTGCATGGCTGTCGCCCCAGATCAGCGGTGGCAGCACGTCTTTGCTTTGGCGCCCGAGGTGACAGATGAGGCGTTCGGGCGCAGTGGTTTTCTCGAACATGCAGTCGCGCTGCCCCGCATGCCATTCGCCGGCCTCGGCGTAGGCCAATGCCTGTGCCGACAGCCGCGACGGTACGCCATCGCTCCAGCGCAGGGATTGCCCCGCCAGGCCCACCACCACCATGGCCAGCAATGCGGCCAACAGCGCCTGACGCGGCTGGGCCAGCCAGCGCCGACCGCGCAGGGGCGTTTCGACCCAGCGCCAGGACAGGTAGCCGAGCAGCAGACTGCCCAGGATCAGCGCAAGGTTTTCGTGCACAGCGATACCGTCCACGGCGGCATAGTCGGCGAACACATGCACCGGCCAATGCCACAGGTACCAGGAATAGGAAATCAAGCCCACCGCCACCATCGGCTGCGTGCCCAGCAGCCGTGACAGCCAGGTCGGCTGGCCGGCGCCGGACCAGATGATCGCCAGCGTGCCCAACACCGGCAGCAGTGCTGCCATGCCGGGAAACGCGGTACGCCAGTCATAGCAGGCAATGGCCACGCCCACGGCAGCGATCCCGGCGGTGGCCACGGCCTGACGCACGGCCACTGTCAGCGGGCGCTGGAACACCGGCGCCACCGCCAGCAGGCTGCCGGCCAACAGTTCCCACGCGCGCGCCGGCAATAGAAAGAATGCTTGCGCCGGGGCTTGCTGAACCTGCCAGACGCTCACTGCAAACGATGCCAGGGCAATGCCGAGCAAACCTCTGCGCCACGCCTTCACATACCGGCCGAGCACGGCCAGCAGCAGCGGCAAGAGAATGTAGAACTGCTCTTCCACCGCCAGCGACCAGGTGTGCAGCAGTGGCTTGAGCTCCGAATCGGTATCGAAATAGCCGTCCTGGCGGGCGAACAGCACGTTGGACATGAACATGGCCTGGTAGCGCGCCGAGCGCCCAAGCTCCTCATAGTCACGCGGCACCAGCAGGAACCAGCCAACGATCAGGCAGGCCACCACCATCACCACCAGGGCGGGCAGGATCCGCCGCGCACGGCGCACCCAGAACTCCACGAAACTGAAGTGGCCCGAGGCACGCTCGCGGTGGATGATCGAGGTGATCAGATAACCCGAGATCACGAAGAACACGTCAACGCCGACGAACCCGCCGGCAAAACCTGGAATACCAAAGTGGAACAACACCACGGCAATGACCGCCACGGCGCGCAAGCCGTCGATGTCACGTCGATAGGCTGGGTGAGTCATAACAATCCTTGTCGGCCGAACGGGTCTGGCATGGCTATGGCGCGTTGAAAATGCGAATGGCGCCGCAAGGGCGCCATTCGGATCAAGCAGCGGGTGGGCTTACTTGCGTTTCATCGACAGGAAGAACTCGTCGTTGGTCTTGGTCTGCTTGAGCTTGTCGATCAGGAACTCGATGGCCGCCACTTCGTCCATCGGGTGCAGCAGCTTGCGCAGGATCCACATGCGCTGCAGTTCGTCGTCGGCAGTCAGCAGCTCTTCGCGACGGGTACCGGAACGGTTGATGTTGATGGCCGGGAAGACGCGCTTCTCGGCGATCTTGCGGTCCAGGGGCAGTTCCATGTTGCCGGTACCCTTGAACTCTTCGTAGATCACTTCATCCATCTTCGAACCGGTTTCGACCAGCGCGGTGGCGATGATGGTCAGCGAACCGCCTTCCTCGATGTTACGCGCGGCACCGAAGAAACGCTTGGGCTTCTCCAGGGCATGGGCGTCGACACCACCGGTCAGGACCTTGCCGGAGCTCGGGATCACAGTGTTGTAGGCACGTGCCAGGCGAGTGATGGAGTCGAGCAGGATGACCACATCCTTCTTGTGCTCGACCAGGCGCTTGGCCTTCTCGATCACCATCTCGGCCACTTGCACGTGGCGGGTTGGCGGCTCGTCGAAGGTCGAAGCGACCACTTCGCCGCGCACGGTGCGCTGCATCTCGGTGACTTCTTCCGGACGCTCGTCGATCAGCAGGACGATCAGGTGGCATTCAGGGTTGTTGCGCGTGATGTTCGACGCGATGTTCTGCAGCATGATGGTCTTGCCCGCTTTCGGCGGAGCGACGATCAGGCCACGCTGACCCTTGCCGATCGGTGCGCACAGGTCGATGACACGACCGGTGAGGTCTTCGGTGGAACCGTTGCCGGCTTCCATCTTCATGCGCACCGTAGGGAACAGCGGCGTGAGGTTTTCGAAGAGAATCTTGTTTTTCGCGTTTTCCGGACGGTCGAAGTTGATGGTATCGACTTTCAACAGGGCGAAATAACGCTCGCCTTCCTTGGGCGGGCGGATCTTGCCGACGATGGTGTCGCCGGTACGCAGGTTGAAGCGGCGGATCTGGCTGGGCGAGACGTAGATGTCGTCTGGGCCGGCCAGGTACGAGGCGTCAGCCGAACGCAGGAAGCCGAAGCCGTCCTGGAGAATCTCCAGCACGCCATCACCGGAGATTTCCTCACCGCTTTTGGCGTGCTTCTTCAACAGGGAGAAAATCACATCCTGCTTGCGCGAACGGGCCATATTTTCTATGCCCATCTGTTCGGCCATTTCGAGCAGATCGGTGATCGGCTTTTGCTTGAGTTCAGTCAGGTTCATAAGGGAATGACGTAATCATGTATGGAGGGGAGAAATTAAGCTTTGGGCTTAATGAGGCCGCGCCGCAGAGAAGGCGACAGGATCGCGTACTGATTCGAGTAGGAGTGCGTCGGCGACGGCTTGCAGGGGGCAGAGGAGAAACCAATGCGAGGCCGAATGTAACACCTCGATTTGTAGGCGTCCAGTATCGCGCCCAGAAAAAAGCCCCGACGAATGCGGGGCCTTTCAGGTATCAGATATTGGCGTCCAGGAAGGCTGCCAACTGAGACTTGGACAACGCGCCGACCTTGGTCGCCTCGACGTTGCCGTTCTTGAACAGCATCAGCGTGGGGATGCCGCGCACGCCGTGCTTGGCCGGGGTTTCCTGATTCTCGTCGATGTTGAGCTTGGCGACGGTCAGCTTGCCCTTGTAGGTCTCGGCGATTTCGTCGAGCACCGGGGCGATCATCTTGCACGGGCCACACCATTCGGCCCAGTAGTCGACGAGTACAGCACCGTCAGCCTTGAGTACATCTGCTTCGAAGCTGGCATCGCTGACGTGCTTGATAAGGTCGCTGCTCATGGAGTGTCTCCGTGGTCATATTCGGAAAGAAAAACGTGGCCCATCATAGCGGCACAGCGCTGCTACAGGAAGCCGATGATCATTGATCATCACTATGAACATCGGTGATACAGGCAATGGAACCCCGCTCGGCGCACCAGAAATGATCGCAGCTGCGGGCCAGTGCGCTCCGCAACGGTGCGCGGCCAGCCCGGCACGGAGCACTCGTTGCAGCTCGAACCCCGATCCCACGCGGCAGCGCACGCACCCTGCCCCATTCTGGCACGCGCTGTGCTACCTCCCTGGCAACCTCGACTCGATCGCAATCGGAGTATCGCCATGATTTCGCGCTGCAGCCTGCTGTTCACCGCCCTGGTCGCCAGTTTCATGCTGGGCCAGGCAGCCCACGCCGATGGCTTGAGCGACATCACCGAGCGCGGCACCTTGCGCGTCGCCGTGCCGCAGGATTTCCCGCCGTTCGGCTCGGTCGGCCCCGACATGCAACCGCGCGGACTGGACATCGACACCGCCAAGCTGATCGCCGATCAACTCAAGGTGAAGCTGCAGCTCACTCCGGTGAACTCCACCAACCGCATTCCCTACCTCACCACCGGCAAGGTCGACCTGGTGATCTCCAGCCTGGGCAAGAATGCCGAGCGGGAACAGGTCATCGATTTCTCCAGCGCCTACGCGCCCTTCTACCTGGCCGTGTTCGGCCCGCCGGAAGCGGCGGTGGCCACTCTGGACGACCTCAAGGGCAAGACCATCAGCGTGACCCGTGGCGCCATCGAAGACATCGAGCTGAGCAAGGTCGCGCCCGAAGGCCTCACCATCAAGCGCTTCGAAGACAACAACTCGACCATCGCCGCTTACCTCGCCGGCCAGACCGACCTGATCGCCAGCGGCAACGTGGTGATGGTGGCCATCTCGGAAAAGAACCCTAAACGCATTCCAGCCCTGAAAATCAAGCTCAAGGACTCGCCGGTGTACGTGGGCATCAACAAGCAACAGCCCGAGCTGCTGGCCAAGGTCAATCAGATCATCGCAGCGGGCAAGAGCGACGGCAGCCTGGAAAAGAATGCGCAGACCTGGCTGAAGCAGCCGCTGCCCGCCGATCTCTGATTGTCGAGCGCACGCAATGGCCTATCAGTTCGCTTTCGCCCCGGTGCTCGCACAGGCCGACCTGCTGCTCAAGGGGGCGCTGTTCACCCTTGAGCTGACCGCCATCGGCGCACTGCTCGGGGTGGCCGTGGGCGTCGTCGGCGGTGCCGTGCGGGCCTGGCAGATCAAGCCGTTCGCCGGCCTCTTCGGGGTCTACGTGGAGCTCATCCGCAACACCCCCTTCCTGGTCCAGCTGTTCTTCATTTTCTTCGGCCTGCCCAGCCTGGGCGTGCAGATCAGCGAGTGGCAGGCCGCGGTGCTGGCCATGGTGGTCAACCTGGGGGCGTATTCCACCGAGATCATTCGCGCCGGCATCCAGGCCGTGCCAAAGGGGCAGCTCGAAGCCTCTGCGGCCCTGGCCATGAGCCGCTTCGAAGCGTTTCGCTACGTGGTCCTCCAGCCGGCCCTGGCCAAGGTCTGGCCGGCGCTGAGCAGCCAGATCATCATCGTCATGCTGGGTTCGGCGGTCTGCTCGCAGATCGCCACGCAGGAACTGAGTTTCTACGCCAACTTCATCCAGTCGCGCAATTTCCGCGCCTTCGAGACGTATCTGCTGACCACGCTGGTGTACCTGGTCATGTCGATCCTGATCCGCATGCTGCTGAACTGGCTGGGTCGGCGTTTCATCATGAGGAACAGCTGATGGATTTCACCTTGTGGGACATCGTGCGCAACCTGCTCATCGGCCTGCAATGGACCCTGGCCTTGAGCCTGGTGGCGTTCATCGGCGGCGGCTTGATCGGCTTGCTGGTGATGACCCTGCGCATCTCGCCCACGCATCCGCTGCGCACGCTGGCGCGCTGCTATATCGAAGTGTTCCAGGGCACGCCTTTGCTGATGCAGCTGTTTCTGGTGTTCTTCGGCGTGGCGCTGATGGGCGTGGACATCTCGCCCTGGGTAGCCGCCGCCCTGGCCCTGACGCTGTTCACCAGCGCCTATCTGGCCGAGATCTGGCGCGGCTGCGTGGAGTCCATCGGCAACGGCCAGTGGGAAGCCTCCGCCAGCCTGGCGCTTACCCGCAACGAGCAGCTGCGCCATGTGATCCTGCCCCAGGCCTTGCGCATTGCCGTGGCGCCGACCGTGGGCTTCTCGGTGCAGGTGGTCAAGGGCACCGCGGTGACCTCGATCATCGGCTTCACCGAGCTGACCAAGACCGGCAGCATGCTGGCCAACGCCACCTTCGAACCCTTCATGGTCTACGGCTTCGTCGCCCTGGGCTACTTCGCCCTGTGCTACCCGCTGTCGCTCAGTGCCCGCTATCTGGAAAGGAGGCTGCATGCCGCTGCTTAGGATTTCCGCCCTGCACAAGTACTACGGCGATCATCATGTGCTCAAAGGCATCGACCTGAGTGTGGACGAAGGTCAGGTGGTCGCGATCATCGGTCGCAGCGGTTCGGGCAAGAGCACCTTGCTGCGCACCCTGAACGGCCTGGAATCGATCAACGACGGCGTCATCGAAGTCGATGGCGAATATCTGGATGCGGCGCGCGCCGACTTGCGCAGCCTGCGCCAGAAGGTCGGCATGGTATTCCAGCAATTCAATCTGTTTCCGCACCTGAGCGTGGGCGAAAACGTGATGCTGGCCCCTCAGGTGGTGCAGAAAGTGCCCAAGGCTCGTGCCCGCGAGCTGGCCCGCGAGATGCTCGAACGGGTCGGCCTGGGGGAGAAGTTCGATGCGTTCCCCGAACGTCTGTCCGGCGGCCAGCAACAGCGCGTGGCGATCGCCCGCGCGCTGGCCATGTCGCCCAAGGTGCTGCTGTGCGACGAGATCACCTCGGCGCTGGACCCGGAGCTGGTCAACGAAGTGCTCAGCGTGGTGCGCAAGCTGGCCGAAGACGGCATGACCCTGATCATGGTCACCCACGAAATGCGCTTCGCCCGCGAGGTCGGCGATAAACTGGTGTTCATGCACCATGGCAAGGTGCACGAGGTGGGCGATCCCAAGGAGTTGTTCGTCAATCCGCGCACGCCCGAGCTGGCGCAGTTCATCGGCATGCAGCCGGCCTGAATGCCGTTTGCGCTCGCGGGAGCTCGTACCTTGGGGCAAAGATCAGGATGGCGCGTTGGCGCCGTCGCCTGATCGTGGCACGATGCGGGGGTTAACGACCGAGATCCTTTGACCATGCCGCAGACCAAAGCCAAGAACCTGTCCCTGATCGCCGCCATCGACCTGGGCTCGAACAGCTTTCATATGGTGGTGGCCAAGGCCCACGTCAATGAAATCCGCATCCTCGAACGCCTGGGTGAAAAGGTCCAGCTGGCCGCCGGTATCGACGAGGAGCGCAAGCTCAGCGAAGAATCGATGCAGCGCGGCCTGGATTGCCTCAAGCGCTTCGCCCAACTGATCAACGGCTTGCCCCTGGGCGCGGTGCGCATCGTGGGCACCAACGCCCTGCGCGAAGCCCGCAACCGCAATGAATTCATCGTCCGCGCCGAGCAGATCCTCGGCCATCCGGTGGAAGTCATCTCTGGCCGCGAAGAAGCTCGCCTGATCTATCTGGGCGTCTCCCACACCTTGGCCGACACGCCCGGCAAGCGCCTGGTCGCCGACATCGGTGGCGGCAGCACCGAGTTCATCATCGGTCAGCGTTTCGAGCCACTGCTGCGCGAGAGCCTGCAGATGGGCTGCGTGAGCTACACCCAGCGCTACTTCCGCGACGGCAAGATCACCCCGGCCCGCTACGCCCAGGCGTACACGGCAGCGCGCCTGGAGATCATGAGCATCGAGAATGCCCTGCACCGGCTCAGCTGGGACGAAGCCATCGGCTCCTCCGGCACCATCCGCGCCATCGGCCTGGCCCTCAAGGCCGGCGGCCAGGGCAGCGGCGAGGTCAATGCCGAAGGGCTGGCCTGGCTCAAGCGCAAGCTGTTCAAGCTGGGCGATGTCGACAAGATCGATTTCGACGGCATCAAGCCGGATCGCCGGACCATCTTTCCCGCCGGGCTGGCGATTCTCGAAGCGATCTTCGATGCGCTTGCCCTGCAGCGCATGGACCATTGCGATGGCGCCCTGCGCGAAGGCGTGCTGTACGACCTGCTGGGCCGTCATCACCACGAGGACGTACGCGAACGGACCCTGGGTTCGTTGATGACCCGCTATCACGTCGATATCGAGCAGGCCGAGCGCGTCGAGCGCAAGGCGCTGCATGCCTTCGACCAGGTGGCGGCGGACTGGGAGCTGGAAGACGGGGTCTGGCGCGAGCTGCTGGGCTGGGCGGCGAAGGTTCACGAGATAGGCCTGGACATTGCCCATTACCATTACCACAAGCACGGCGCCTACCTGATCGAACACTCCGACCTGGCCGGGTTCTCGCGCGAAGACCAGCAGATGCTGGCGCTGCTGGTGCGCGGCCACCGTCGCAACATTCCCAAGGACAAGTTCGCCGAGTTCGGTGATGACGGTGTGCAGTTGATCCGGCTGTGCGTGCTGCTGCGCTTCGCCATCCTGTTCCACCACATTCGTGGTACCCAGGAGATGCCGGCGGTGTCCCTGCATGCCAAGGCCAAGAGCCTGGATGTGGTGTTCCCCGATGGCTGGCTGGAGAACAACCAACTGACCCAGGCCGACTTCGCCCAGGAAGCCGAATGGCTGACCCGCGTGGGCTTTACCCTGACCGTTCGCTGAAGACCGCGCAGGCCCTTTCGCGGGCAGAGACCCGCTCCCACAGGGATCGCCTTGAACCGTGGGAGCGGGTCTCTGCCCGCGAAGGGGGCGCCGCCGATCTTGCTGGCTGCTAGCGCACCGGCAGGATCGGGTTGCTCAGCCGCTCGAGCAGGGTGTCCTGCGCACTGCGGGCGTTCTGGTTGCCGGTCGGCGTGTTGCGCACGTAGCGTCCGTCGGCCTGCAGGATCCAGGAATGGGTGTTGTCGGTCAGGTAGCTTTCCAGCTCCTTCTTGACCCGCACGATCAGCTTCTTGCCTTCCACCGGGAAACAGGTTTCGACGCGCTTGTCGAGGTTGCGCTCCATCCAGTCGGCACTGGACAGGAACATCTGCTCCTCGCCTCCGTTGAGGAAGTAGAACACCCGCGTGTGCTCCAGGAACCGTCCGATGATCGAGCGCACATGGATATTGTGCGATACCCCGGGGATGCCCGGACGCAGGCAGCACATGCCGCGCACCACCAGATCGATGCGCACCCCTGACTGGCTGGCCTTGTACAGCGCGCGAATGACCTTCGGGTCGGTCAGCGAATTGAACTTGGCAATGATGTGCGCAGGCTTGCCGTCGATGGCGTACTGGGTCTCCCGAGCGATCATGTCGAGCATGCCCTTCTTCAACGTGAAGGGTGCATGCAACAGCTTTTTCATGCGCAGCGTCTTGCCCATGCCGATCAATTGGCTGAACAACTTGCCGACGTCTTCGCACAGTGCATCGTCCGAGGTCAGCAGGCTGTAGTCGGTGTACAGCTTGGCATTGCCGGCGTGGTAGTTACCGGTGCCCAAGTGTGCGTAGCGCACGATCTCGCCCGCCTCGCGGCGCAGAATGAGCATCATCTTGGCGTGGGTCTTGAAGCCCACCACGCCGTAGATCACCACCGCGCCCGCGGCTTGCAGACGACTGGCCAGCTGCAGGTTGGATTCCTCGTCGAAGCGCGCCCGCAGCTCGATGACCACGGTGACTTCCTTGCCGTTGCGGGCGGCATCCACCAACGCATCGACGATCTCGGAATTGGCACCGCTGCGGTACAGCGTCTGCCGCACGGCCAGCACATGAGGATCCTTGGCCGCCTGGCGCAACAGATCGACCACGGGCGTGAACGATTCGAAGGGGTGCAGCAACAGGATGTCCTGCTTGCTGACCACGCTGAAAATGTTCTCGCTGTTCTGCAACAGCTTCGGAATCTGCGGCGTGAACGGCAGGTACTGCAGCTCGGGATGGCTGTCCAGACCGGTGATGCTGAACAGACGCGTCAGGTTGACCGGGCCGTTGACCTGATACAGCTCGGTGTCCGACAGGTTGAACTGCTTGAGCAGATAGTCGGACAGAAGCTTGGGACAGGTGTCGGCCACTTCAAGACGTACGGCATCGCCGTAGCGACGCGAGAACAGCTCGCCGCGCAGCGCACGCGCCAGGTCTTCGACGTCCTCGGTGTCGACCGACAGGTCGGCGTTGCGGGTCAGGCGGAATTGATAGCAGCCCTTCACCTTCATGCCCTGGAACAGGTCATCGGCATGGGCATGGATCATCGAGGACAGGAACACGAAATTGTCGCCCGGCCCGCCTACGTCCTCGGGCACCTTGATCACCCGCGGTAGCAACCGCGGCGCCGGGATGATCGCCAGGCCCGAATCGCGACCGAAGGCATCCACGCCCTCGAGCTCGACGATGAAGTTCAGGCTCTTGTTCACCAGCAGCGGGAACGGGTGCGTCGGGTCCAGGCCGATGGGCGTGATGATCGGCGCGATTTCGTCGCGGAAATAGCGGCGCACCCAGGTCTTGAGCTTGGTTGTCCAATGCCGCCGACGAATGAAGCGAACCTGGTGCTTCTCCAGCTCCGGCAACAGGATGTCGTTCAGGATGGCGTACTGGCGATCGACATGGCCATGCACCAGCTCGCTGATCCGCGCCAGCGCCTGATGCGGCTGCAGACCGTCGGCGCCAGCCTGTTCGCGGGCAAAGGTGATCTGCTTCTTCAGCCCTGCGACACGGATCTCGAAGAACTCGTCGAGGTTGCTGGAGAAGATCAGCAGGAACTTGAGACGCTCGAGCAGCGGATAGGATTCATCCAGCGCCTGCTCCAGCACGCGGATATTGAACTGCAACTGCGACAGTTCGCGATGGATGTACAGGCTGCTGTCGTCCAGCCCCGGCACGACGATGTGCGGCGCTGGCGCGAGGGCCTCGCTCGGGTGCGCGGGTTCGACGATGGCTTCTATGACCAACGGCGCTTCTACCGGGGTTTCGACCACCGGCTGATCTTGGGTGAGAGCGACTTGAGTCTGGGCTTCGTTGTTCATCTGGCGTTCCCGAGGGCGTAACTGCCCTTTGCAATTGAGCGGCACGGATCGCGTAATGCGTCAGGATGCCATTGACGCCTGCACGCTTGGAAGGGGGGCGCGACAGTTATAAGCATGGATTATGACGGTTGCATGACATGACCGGCCGCATCCACAAGGTGTCTGCGTTCTCAGGTTGACAAGCATTGTTCACGACAAGACACATTTGGACACTTTCATGTATGCCCATGACGGGTTAGGCTGCGCATTCACTTCGCCAGCATCGATAAAATGCTCCAACAATTCCTGAACGATTTTGGCTATTTCGCCCTGTTCCTCGGCACGTTCTTCGAAGGCGAGACCATTCTGGTCCTGGCCGGGTTTCTGGCGTTCCGTGGCTACATGGATATCAACATGGTTGTGGTGGTGGCCTTCTTCGGCAGCTACGCAGGCGACCAGCTATGGTATTTCATGGGCCGCAAGCATGGACGCAAGCTACTGGCGCGCAAACCTCGTTGGCAGCTGTTGGGCGACCGTGCGTTGGAGCACATCCGCCGGCATCCGGACATCTGGGTCCTGAGCTTTCGTTTCGTCTATGGCCTGCGCACCGTCATGCCGGTGGCGATCGGCCTGTCCGGCTATCCACCACGGCGTTACCTGCTGCTCAACGGCATCGGGGCTGCGGTCTGGGCCACGGCACTGGGCCTGGCGGCCTACCATTTCGGCTCGTTCCTCGAACACATGCTGGGCAACGTCAAGAAATACGAGTTGTGGGTCCTCGGCGCGCTGGTGCTGATCGGCGTCCTGCTGTGGGTACGGCGCCGCATCAAGGCCGCACGCATCGCCCGCCAGGCGCGCCTGGAACCTCCCGCCGCAACCCCTGCGCCCGGTGACGAGCAGCCCTGATGACCCGCTCGAACTGAACATGCGCCGCCGTGCGGGATCCATGCTACTGAACACATGCCAATGAAGCAGTGGCCACAATCGGAGTTCGACATGACCAAGAAAATCGCGGTGATCCTTTCCGGCTGTGGCGTCTATGACGGCAGCGAAATCCAGGAAAGCGTGATCACCTTGCTGCGCCTGGACCAGCGCGGCTGCGAAGTGCAGTGCTTCGCGCCCGACGTTGCCCAGAAGCATGTGATCAACCACTTGAACGGCGAGGAAATGCCCGAGTCGCGCAACGTGCTGGTGGAATCGGCGCGGATCGCCCGTGGCGAGGTCAAGGACATCGCCCTGGCCAATGCCGACGACTTCGATGCCTTGATCGTTCCAGGCGGATTCGGCGCAGCGAAGAATCTGTCCTCTTTCGCCAGCGACGGCGCCGCCTGCTCGGTCAACCTGCAAGTGCAGGCACTGGCCGAGGCCTTCGCCGAAGCGCGCAAGCCGGTTGGCTTGATCTGCATCTCACCGGCGCTGGCGGCAAAAATCTACGGCCCCGGCGTGACCTGCACCATCGGTACCGATGCCGAAACCGCGCAGGCCATCGAGAAGATGGGTGGCACCCACCAGGAATGCGAAGTGACCGAGATCGTCGAGGACACCGCCCGCAAGCTGATCAGCACCCCCGCCTACATGAGCGCCAAGACCATCAGCGAAGCCGCCGCCGGCATCAACAAACTGGTGGACCGGGTGATCGAACTCACCCAGGCCTGAGTGCTGCTGTGCAGGCAGGTCTAGGGGCCTGGGTCCGCCTGATAGTGATCGGCCATGAAATCGACAAAGGCGCGGACCTTGGCAGGCAGATGCGCGGCGCTGGGGTAGAGCGCGTAGTAGCTACGCGCTCCCAACGTCACCTCTGGCAATACCCGCACCAGGCGCCCGGCGCGCAAATCGCGCGCCACGGTTGCCAGGGTGAAGGCGGCAATCCCCAAGCCCGCGACAGCGGCCGTGTGCAAAGCGGCAATGCTGTCGCTGCGCAGTTGCCGTCCGGCGTCCACACTTTGCACCGTCTGCTCAACCGTCTGCAGCTGCCAGTGTGCTTCATCGGCATAGGCCAACAAACTGTGCGCCAGCAGATCGTCCACACCTCGAGGCAATCCACGGCGATACAGGTAGGCCGGTGAGGCGACCAGCACCATGGGTGACACGGTCAGCAAGCGCGCGACCATGGTGCTGTCGGACAACGGCGGGCCACTGATGCGCAGGGCAACGTCGAAACCGTCGGCCACCAGATCCACCAAGGGATCCGAGCACGACATGTCCAGCTGGATATCCGGGAAACGCTCCTGAAAAGCCGGTAACCAGAACGGCAATTCCAGTGTTCCCAACACGAGCGGAACGCTGATACGCAAGCGACCGGAGGGCTGCTTGTGTAAGCGCGCTTCCTCGGCTGCGGCATCGACCCGCTGCAGGATATCGACACAGGCCGTGTAGTAGCGTTTGCCCGCATCCGTAAGGCTCAGTTGCCGTGACGTCCGGTTGAGCAGCCGCGCACCCAACTCGCTCTCCAACTGCTGCAATTGCCGGGATACGGTCGAATGAGTGGTCTCCAGGCGCTCCGCTGCGCCAGTGAAACTGCGTGTTTCCACCAGGCAACGGAAGATGCGCATTGCGAGCAGTTGATTCATTCAGGGCTCAACGTACAGGTAACGCCTGGATCTGCGCGGTGCTCAGCACATCGCCGAAAGTGTCTTCGATTTCCGCCAGCGCAGCTGCGTGCAGTGCCTTGTCATCAACGCTCTGGCCGTTGAAACGGGTAATGCTGCGGGTCGCCGACGCATCGGACGCTACCACCACGTTATAGCCCAGCGGCACCGCGTCGCGGGCAGCGCCTGCCACACATGCATGAGTCATCAGGCCAGCGACCAGGACAGTATCGACGCCACGAGCCTTGAGCTGAGTGTCCAGATCGGTGCTGGCGAAAACGCTGACCGTATTCTTGCGCAACACCTGATCAGTGGCACGGGGCTGCAGGCGTGGGTGAAACTTCACTGTTTCACCACCCTCGGCGAACAGTGCCGACCCCGCAGGCGCAACGTGTTGCACGTGGAACACCGGGATCTGGTGGCGATCGGCATAGCCAATCAATTCCTGGGTATTGGCCAGAGCGGTGGCACCGTCGGGAATCGGCATCTTGCCGGTGAAGTACTCGTTCTGGAAATCGATTACCAGCAGCGCCGTCTTGCCGGCAGGAAGGTGCTGCACGGGCGCCGCACCGAACATTGCCCGAATAGTCGGTTGGTTAGGAGTGTCGGTGCTTGCGCCAGCAGAGCCGATGCCTGCGGCAAGCAGACCGGCACACAGCAAACGGCGGGGGAAAGTGAACATGGGCGGTATCCTGTCAGAAGTGAGCGCCCAGTCTAGGGTTGGTACTGCCCTGCTCCCAGACTGAAACCGCAACACGATCTGTGCAGCCACCGCACAGATCGGGTTCAGGCAGGCACTCGGCGCAAGGTCGCGAGCAACGTCGCAGCGGCCACGAACAATCCCGCGAAGGTACGGTTCATGCGCCGCTGCTGACGGGGCGTGCGCAACAGGCGCAAGACCTTGGCCGCAAGCCCCGTATAGCCGGCCATGACGATCAGGTCCACGGTCACCATGGTCGCTGCAATGGTCAGGTATTGAACCAGCAGTGGCGCGTGCGGATTGATGAATTGCGGCAATACCGCCAGCATGAATACCAGCGCCTTGGGGTTGCCGACGTTCACCAGAAAACCGCGCAGCACCAGGCTCGATGCCTTGCCAGCCGGCTTTTGCCCCGCCTCCTCACCGATGTCGGCAGGCAGTGCACGCCATTGCTTGAACGCAAGATAGAGCAGATAGAGCACGCCAAACCACTTGATTGCCTGGAACGCCGTGGCCGACGCCGCGAGCACGGCCCCGACGCCAGCCGCAATGATCGCAATTTGCAGAAGCAGCCCCAACTGCAGGCCGATCGCATTCCAGTAGCCGCGCAGGAAACCGTGCTGCAAGCCACTGGACATGGACGCGATAGCTCCGGCCCCAGGCGAAAGACTGATGATCCAGCACGCCACCAAAAAGGCCAACCAGGTTTCCAGCAGCATACGGACCTCGACGCTCGAATAGGGACAGCCTAAGGTAAAACGGCGCAGCGAATTTGGCTATGGGCCCGTGCAGGCGGCTCGGCATCAAGCCCCAGTATCAGGCCAATGCCTCGAGTTGCGCCTGCATGTCTTCGAGCAGTTCCAGCGCTTCCATCCACTGCTCTTCCAGCTCACCCTCGCGCACCTTGAGCTTGGCCTGTTGGGCAAGCTGGTCGCGCAGTTCATCCTTGCGCGCGGCCTCGTAGAGCGCACTGTCGGACAAGGCGGCTTCGATCTTCGCCAGCTTCTCGTGAACCTCGCCAAGGTCGCGTTCCAGCTTGTCGGCCTGGCGCTTGTGCGGCGCCAGTTGCTGACGCAGTGCGGCGGCGGCCTGCCGTTGGGCTTTCTTGTCGGTCTTGTCGAGGTTGACCGGGGTATTGCTGACAGGCGCGTGGCGCTGCCGATAATCCACCAGCCAGCGCGCGTAGTCGTCCAGATCGCCATCGAACGGCTCGACCTTGCCATCGGCTACCAACAGGAAATCGTCGGTGGTGCTCTTGAGCAGATGCCGGTCGTGGGACACCACCAGCACCGCACCACTGAACTCCTGCAGGGCCATGGTCAGGGCCAGGCGCATCTCCAGGTCGAGGTGGTTGGTCGGTTCGTCGAGCAGCAACAGGTTGGGCCGCTCCCAGGCAATCAACGCCAGCGCCAGGCGAGCCTTTTCGCCCCCGGAGAAATTCAGCACCGGTTCATCGATGCGCGCACCGCGGAAATCGAAGCCACCGAGGAAGTCGCGCAGCACCTGCTCACGCTCGCCCGGCGCCAGCCGTTGCAGATGCAGCAACGGGCTGGCCCTGCTGTCCAGGGAATCCAGCTGGTGCTGGGCGAAATAGCCCACCACCAGGTTCTCGCCACGTACCAGGCGCCCACCGATGGGCGTCAGCTCGCCGGCGAGGTTTTTGATCAGGGTCGACTTGCCCGCGCCATTGGGGCCCAACAGGCCAATGCGCGCACCGGGCGCAAGCTGCAGCTTGACCTTCTCCAGCACGGCCGTTTCGCCGTAGCCCAGGCGACCTTCGGACAGGTCGAGCAAGGGGCTGGAAATCTTCACCGATTCGCGGAACACAAAGTCGAAGGGCGAATCGACGTGTGCCGCCGACAGCTCTTCCATGCGCTCCAGGGCCTTGATCCGGCTCTGCGCCTGACGCGCCTTGGTGGCCTGGGCCTTGAAGCGCGCAATGTACTTCTCCATGTGCGCACGCTGCACTTGCTGCTTCTCGTACGCTTGCTGCTGCTGCGCCAGGCGTTCGGCACGGGCACGTTCGAAAGCGCTGTAGCCACCACGGTACAAGGTCAGCTTCTGCTGTTCGACGTGGGCCACATGGTCGACGACTTCATCGAGGAAGTCGCGGTCGTGGGAGATCAACAGCAGGGTGCCGGGATATCCCTTGAGCCAGTCCTCGAGCCACAGGATGGCGTCGAGATCCAGGTGGTTGGTCGGCTCGTCGAGCAGCAGCAGGTCGGACGGGCACATCAAGGCCTGAGCCAGGCTCAGGCGCATCCGCCAGCCACCGGAAAAATCACCGACCTGACGGTCCATCTGCTCGTTGCTGAAACCAAGCCCCGCGAGCAGCTTGCGTGCACGTGCGTCTGCGGTATAGCCATCGGCACTGTCGAGCTCGGCATGCAGGCGCGCCTGGGCCGCGCCATCCTGCGTGGCCTCGGCATCCGCCAGTGCCTGCTGCACTTCGCGCAGACGCACATCGCCATCGAGTACGTAGTCGACCGCAATGCGTTCGAGGGTATCGACTTCCTGGCGCATGTGGGCGATACGCCAATCGGCGGGCAGGTAGCAATTGCCGGAGTCGGGCACAAGCTCGCCGCGCAGCAAGGCAAACAGGCTGGATTTGCCGGCACCGTTGGCACCGATGAGGCCGGCTTTCTGACCGGCGTGCAGGGTCAGCTCGGCGTCTTCTAGCAGACGCTGCGGGCCACGCTGTAAAGTGAGGTTCTGAAGTCGGATCATAATGGCGGCGAAGTCTACCAGCTTCCTTGCCCACTGGCGCGAGTAGCACGATGCATGATGAGTTGTGGGAGTTTGCCCTGGACCTGTATGCCCGACCCGGCGTGGAGGCCGCGTGCCTGCAGTTGCAGGCGAATGGCGCCAACGTGTGCCTGTTGCTGTGCGGTGCCTGGCTGGATGCCAGAGGCGTGGACTGCACATGCGAGCGGGTGACGCTGCTGGAGACGATCGCCACGCCTTGGCATGAAGACGTGGTACGGCCCTTGCGCGAATTGCGCCAGCAGTGGCGAGCCCAAGCCGTGCGAGACCCTGAGCTGACGCACCTGCGCGAATCGGTCAAGGCACTGGAACTGAACGCCGAACGCCAGTTGCTGCAGCGCCTGCACGATCGGGCCGCACCCTGGCCCCTCGCCACGGAGCACTCTGGCATGAGCTGGCTGCCCGCCCTGCTACCGGCAACGGCCGCGCACTCGGGCGCGGCGTTACAGGTGCTGGGCGTGGCAGCCAGGGAGACTCAGGCTTCGCCCGAAGATGCGCCGCCTTTGTCGTCCTGAGCACCAGTGGAGGGAGCGCCGGACTCGGTCGCACTCGAATGCACGGCTGCGGCAAGCGACTTGGCGGCCGCAGGCTTTCTGGCCGGCCGCGCAGCCGGCTTGGCGGGTGCCTTGGCTTCAGGCTTGACCGCCGCGCCCGGGGCCGCCAGAGCCTTGCGCGTAGTGCTGCGGGAAACCGCGGGCTTGCTTGCAGTGGCTGCGGCAGCTACACGGGTGGTTTTGCTGGTTGCAGGCTTTGCGGCAGCACGTGCAGTCGACCCGGCTGGGGTGCTCCTGGCAGGCGTACGAGCGGCAGGCTTGGCTGCCGGGCTGGCCGACTTGGCCGCGGCCGCAGGGGTTGCCTTGGGTTTGGCCGAACGGGTTTCGATTGCCTTGCTCGCCGCTTCCTGGACGCGCCCGACACCGGCGGCCAGTTTCAGGCTTTCCTGGGCGTCGCGCTTGAGCTCGACGATGTAGGCGCGGGTTTCGGCCTGGCGGTCCTTGAGCTCGTCGAGCAGTTGTTCGAGTTCGCTCACCGAGTCGTGCGCCTTGGCTTGCTTCTTTTTCTTGCCGGCGGCAGCAGCGTCCTGCACCTTGGTGCGCGACTTGTGCAGTTTTTCCTGAGCCTTGCCGCGCTGCTTCTCGAGTTTGGCGAGCAGTTTTTCAGCATCGGCCAAGGCCTGGGAACATGCACTTTCAAGGTGCTCGAGCAAACTGCCGGAAAGCTGTTGAAGCAAATGCAACGGGGTGTTTACGGGCTTCTTGTTAGCCGACATGGGTTACCTCCTGGCCGATGGGTAGAGGCTCATACTAGACCTGTGGCTGTAGAGCCGCCAGAACATGTTGATTGCGTCCGCGAGGCCCGGTTTCCTGGTCGGTGGCATAATCGGTCCATGCTCGCCGTGTCTTGTCCTGGAGAATCTGATGCTGCCTCGCCTGCTGTTGTCGTTGTCCCTGGTGCCGTTATCCCTGGCCCTGCCGCAAGCACACGTCCAGGCGGCGCAAGCGGCGCCGGACGGTGCCCGCGACCTGGCCTACAGTGTGGGCGCCAGCCTGGGGGAACGCCTGCGCCAGGACGCCCCCGGCCTTCAACTTGACGCCCTGGTCAAGGGCTTGCAGGAAGCGTATCGACAAGAGCCGCTGGCATTAAGCGACGAGCGCATCGGCCAATTGCTGGCTCAGTACCAGGCACAGGCGGACAAGCCTGACGAATCAGCCGATACGGAACAGGCGCTGGCTGCCGAACGCCGCTTCATGGCCGGCGAACGCGCCAAGGCCGGGGTGCGGGAGATTGCCGACGGGATTCTGGTGACCGTGCTGGAGCCTGGCACGGGGGCCCCGGCCACAGCCGATGGACGTGTGCAGGTTCAATACGTGGGAAAGCTGCCTGACGGCAGCGTATTCGACCAAAGCACCCAGGCGCAATGGTTTCGCCTGGACAGCGTCATCGAAGGCTGGCGTACGGTGTTGCCGCAGATGCCGGTCGGCGCGAAGTGGCGTGTGGTCATTGCGTCGGCCCACGCCTATGGAACAGACGGCGCCGGTGCCTTGATTCCACCCAATACACCGCTGACGTTCGACATTCATCTGCTGGCCACGGCCCCTTAGGGCCGCGTCGAGAGAGAGTCACGCCTGGGCGACGGAGTCTTCGTTGTGAGCGTTGTGCAAGACTTCGATCAGGCAGTCTTCGAGCTCGAAGCGCTCGTGCAGCAACCCGCCCAGCTCCTTGCGCTTGTCCAGAATGACGGCGGCATCGGAACAGTCGCCCTTGTCGCAGTAATCATTGAAGTCGAGCGCTTTCTGGGTGATTTCGTCGATGCGTGGCCAGATCGTCTCGGCCAGCTCCAATCCGCGCTGGTCGTTGAACGCCTTGGCTTCGTCGGTCAACTGTTCGTAGATCTCGAAGTGGCCTGCCGATGTGTAGTCGACCAGCAAGCCGCAGAAATCCTGCAGCTTCTTGCGATCGTCGACCAAGGCCTGGGACGTGCCGCCCAGTGAATCGAACGCCTTGATCAGCTCATTGCGCTCCTGCAGCCAGCGATCGATCAGCAGGTGAACTCCGCCCCAACGTTCCTGGGCATTCTTGCAGCTTTCCAACATGATGAGTGCTTCCCTTGTGGGTCATGCCCGGCTTCGCGCTCCTGTACGACAGGAAGCAGGGCTCGGACCGATTCGCGGTCTGCGACGGCGAATGTCGATGTACATGCACGGGGAGATTATGCCCGTGCGCCTATGGCATCAAGGTACGCATCGGATAAAGTTCATACAAGCGTTTAATCGCGAGGGATGTTGCGCCAAGCGCCGGTTTTGCTGGCGCTTGTGTCTGCTCCCGGCCTCGGTACGAGAGCAGAGCGGCGGAGCAGTCGGGTTCTACCCGCCAAAGGGGCTCAGAGTGTGCGCACCGCAGTGGGCAGAGGTGCAGCCAGCAAACGTTCGTCGAGCAACCCGAGACCCTCTTGAAACAACTGATTGCTGCGTTCGGTGTCGCCCAGCTGTGCGAGCAGGCGTGCCAGTTCCGCGCAGGTTTCCGGGCTGCGCTGCAGGCGAAGGCTGCTTTCCAGATAGTCGCGAGCCTTGCCCCACAAGCGGTTCTGCAGGCACAGGCGACCCAGGGTCAACAACAAGCCGGCATCGTGGGGATGCTGTTTGAGCCAGCCTTCGGCAGCCTGCAATTGGCGCGCAGGGTCAGTGCCGATCACCAGGCCATAGAGGCGAGCCAGGTGTGTGTCGTACTGGCGTTTCTGCGCAGTTCGTAGCACTTCCTCAGCCTGGGCTTGCGCGCCTATCTGGCGCAGTTGCTCGGCATAGGCAAGCACCAATGCAGGTTCCTGGCGCTGTGCCGAGCTGAGTGCCTGCCAGGCGCTTTCCAGTGCAGCCAGGCCTGCCTCGCCCTGCTCCTGAACGGGCAAGTGCGCCGCCACGCTCAGGTTCTCGCCCCAGGCACGTCGCTCGAGCTCGGCAAGTTCAGCCGCCGGCAAGGCCTTGTCCTTGCGCAGTTGAGGCAGCAGTTTGACCACCGCTGGCCAGTCTCCACGCTGCTGATGCACACGCTGCAGTTGACGCAGCACCTGCACGTTGCGCGGATGACGTTCGTGCATGGCCTGCAGGGTCTGCAGGGAACCGTCGCTGTCGCCGCGATCGCTCTGCAATTGAGCATGGTTCAAGGCGATCGCCAATTCCGCTTGTGGCTGACGCGCCAGCGCCCGTTCGAGCAGGTTGTCGCTTTCTTCATAGCGGCCTTGTTCATTCGCCGCACGTGCTGCACCGAGGTAATACAGCAATGGCTGACGTTCATTTTCGGCCGCATGCTGCAGGTGCTTCTGGGCACTGGCCCAGCGCCCTTCGGCGAGGTCCAGTTGGCCCTTCTCGATGGACGTCTGCACGCGGCGATGGCGATTGCGCCCCGACCACGGATTGACCACGCGGCCGGAGCTGACCACGACGCTGATCAGCAGGTAGACGACGAACGCCACCAGAACCAGAACCAGCAAGGCCAGCAGCGTGGTCCACAGGCCCGACTCGTAGCGCATCACATGGGGGTAGTCGATCAGTACGTAGCCGGGGTGCTTGGCCACGGCCAGGCCGAGGCCGACCATGGCGGCAATTACCAGAAACAGGATCACGTAGAACCGTTTCATGGTTGGTTCTCCACAGCGGCGGGCGCTGCTTCGTTCGACTTCTGCAGGCCTTCGACCGGTGTATGGCGATGCTGCAGGTAGGCCTGGATGGCGTTGAGGCTGGCATCCAGATCAGGAGTGGTGACCGAAACCGGCTGATTCTTGAGTGCGGTCAACTGTTCGATCATGGCCTGGGTGGGGCCATTTTCGCGATTGAAGCCTGCCACCAGAATACTGCGGGCATCGTCCAGCGCTTGTGTATAGACCTTGCCCTGACCATTGAGCGCGGCCCACTGGGCCTGCTCCAGCGCCAGGCTCAAGGCCAGACGGACCTGGCTCAGGCTCTGCCCGGCGAGCAACGGCCGGATGCTGTCATCGGGGCTGAAGTCGACCCGGAAGAAACCGGAAATCTTGTTCCACCACTGGCGCCAGCGTGTCTCGCCTTCTGGCGAGTTGCCTTGCGCAGCTTCTGCAGCGGCCTGGAATTCAGGTGCAAGTGCCGTCAACTGCGTGGCCTGCTCGCGCAAGGCACTCAGCTGCAGGAACAACCCGGTGCGATCGGGCTGGGTAGTGCCTTGCAGCGACGCCAGGCTGCGGGTCAGTTGTTCGCGTGCAGCGAAGGCCTGCGGGTCGTCCTGCTCGCGCAGGATTTCGTCCGCGCCCTGTACCAGTGCCTTGGCGCTGGTGACGTCCTGCAGGGCAGAAAGGCGCAGGCTGGCCAGACGTAGCAGATGCTCCGCTTCGGCCAGCCGCCAGTCCTTGCGGCTGGCGCCCAGCACGGTTTCCAGACGCTGGCTCAGGCGCTGCTGATCGCCCTGCACTTGGGCAAGCAGGCGATGGCGGTCTTCGAGTTCATTGGCGTCGGGCAATTGCGCCAGGTCGGCACTGAGTTGCCTTTCGTTGTGTTCCAGCGTCAGCGTTTGCGTGGCCAGCCCTTCGATCACCCGCGACTGCTGCTGATGGCCGGCAGTCAGCGTACGCACCTGCCACACGCCCCAGCCTGCGGCGGCCAGACCAGCAGCGGCAAGCAGCAGCGCGATGATCGCCAAGCCGTTGCCATTGGCCGAGCGCTGTGGGGGCACGGCGGCTGGCTGTTCGAAAGGCGTCTTGGGGACGCTCTGCGGTTCGTCTTTGGGCAAGGCTGTTTCGCTCACGTGTCCATCCTTTGCATAGGGGCGCGCTCGCCTCGCTGGCGGTCGCGCCTTACGATCTGGGTGCGGCCTGCGTACGCAGCGCCGCCAGCAACGCCGAGGTACTGGCACCTCGGCAATCCACAACATTCACGGCACCGGCTTCACGCGCCAGCGCAGCTACCCGCGGGCTGGGCACGAACAACGGCAGGGCACGGATCACCGGCCACTGCTCACCTGCCAATTGGTGCAAGTGTTGAAAACCCTGCCCACTGCTGACCACCAAGGCGTTCAAGCGTTCCGATGCGATACGTGACGCCAGCGCACCCGGCGGGTAGACCGGAACGCTGCGTCGATACAGTTGCAGATACTCCACCGTCGCGCCCTGCTCACGCAAGTGCTCGGCCAGAGCCTCGCGTCCGCCTTCGCCACGGATGATCAGCACCCGCGGATCGGGGCTGGCCAACGCGGCGCGCAATTGGGCCAGATTCAGCAAGGCTTCGCTATCGTCTCCTGTTTCAGGATACGTCACGTGCAGCCCACGCTCTTCGAGAATGGCCGCCGTGCCGGCCCCGACGCTGAACCACGAGGTCTGCCCGAGGTTGGCAGGCGCGCGATCCAGGGCCAGGCGCGCGGCGGGCTTGCTGACCACGATCACGGCATTGTATTGATTCAGTTCGGCCAGTACCTGTCGCTGACTGTCGCTGTCCGGTAGCGGCTCGATCGCCAGCAATGGCAGGCTCGCCGCAAACACACCCTGTTCCAGCAGCGCCTGGGCTTGCAGCACGCACTCGTCGCAGGGTCGGGTCAGCAACACTCGCCAGGGGTTCAAGGATGACCGGCCTCGCCGTAAACCGCGCGCAGAATGTCGTCGGCGCCCTGCTCCAGCAAGGCTTCGGCCACCTGTACGCCCAGCTGTTGCGCATCGGCCAGCGGCGCGCGTGCCTGAGCATGCAGCAGGCGCTGACCAGCCGGGTCGCCCACCAGGCCACGCAGCCAGATCTGCTCGCCTTCGAGCACGGCGTAGCAGGCGATGGGCACCTGGCAGCCACCGTTGAGGTGTTTGTTCAGGGCGCGCTCGGCGCTGACGCGGAATTCGGTGTCGCGATGGTGCAACGGCCCGAGCAAGGCATGGATTTCGCTGTCGCCGGTCCTGCACTCGATGCCAACCGCGCCCTGGCCGCCGGCGGGCAGGCTGTCCTCCACGCTGATGCTGGTAGTGATGCGCTCCTCGAAGCCCAGGCGGATCAGGCCGGCAGCGGCCAGAATGATCGCATCGTATTCACCGGCATCGAGCTTGGCCAGGCGGGTGTTGACGTTGCCGCGCAGGAAGCGGATCTGCAGGTCGGGGCGACGCGCCAGCAGTTGGGTCTGGCGGCGCAGGCTGGAAGTGCCGACGATGCTGCCGGGCGGCAGCGCCTCCAGGCTGTCCCAGGCGTTGGAGACAAAAGCGTCGCGAGGGTCTTCTCGCTCGCAGATGCAATACAGCCCCAGCCCTTCGGGGAAGTCCATCGGCACGTCTTTCATCGAGTGCACGGCGATGTCCGCCGTGCCTTCGAGCAGGGCGTTTTCCAGTTCCTTGACGAACAACCCCTTGCCGCCGATCTTCGACAAGGGTGAGTCGAGCAGCTTGTCGCCGCGACTGACCATCGGCACCAGGGTGACCTGCAGATCGGGATGGGCCTGCTCCAGGCGGGCCTTGACGTATTCGGCCTGCCACAGAGCGAGCGCGCTTTTACGGGTGGCGATGCGGATTTCGCGAATGGGCATGAATCGATCCGTATGAAGATTAGCGGACGATGATACCAGCTGTGCGGCAGGCCGCGCCCAGCCCGGCGGACTGGGCAGGCCTGATGAAGGCTAGAGGTGCTGCATCATCTTGCGCACGCCGGCCACATGGCGCCGGCTGACGATCAGCGCGTCGCCGTTGAGCCCCTTCAGATAGAGCTGAAAGTGACCCAGGGGCGTGCGCTGCAAGCGCTCAATGCGTTCGCGAGCCACCAGGGCGTTGCGATGGATTCGTACGAAGCGGTCGCCGAACTCGTCTTCCAACGCCTTAAGCGGTTCATCGAGCAAGACCTCCCCACCCTCATGGCGCAAGGTCACGTACTTGTGGTCGGCAATGAAATAGATCACCTGATCGAGCGGAATCAACTCGATGCCTTTGCGGGTTCGCGCGCTGATATGGCTGCGCGGACCGGTCCCGGCTTCGGCCGCCGGACGTGTCAGGGCGGCCAGTTGCACTCGGTTGGGTTTTTCCGCTTTCTTCAACGCTTCGAGCAGATGCTCGGAGCGCACCGGCTTGACCAGGTAGCCCACGGCGCTGACCTGAAAGGCATCCAGGGCAAACTCGTCATGAGCAGTGCAAAACACCACCGCCGGTGGCGTGTCACGCTCGCACAGCCTGGCGGCGACTTGCAGGCCATCCAGGCCGGGCATGCGAATGTCGAGCAGGACTACGTCCGGCTTCTGCGCCTCGATCATGCTCAAGGCTTCTTCGCCGTTGCTGGCGCCGGGTTCGAGTACATGATAGCCCTCGAGCTCGCCAACCAGTCGGCTCAAACGTTCGCGGGCAAGGGGTTCGTCATCAACGATCAGGACATTCATAGAGCGCTGGATTCCTGCGTGAGTCTCGCACATGGATAACGTAGACAAGTGAAGTGACGACCGTCACGGCGATTCACGCTAAGACTTGCGCGCGGACCGAAAAGTGCCGCAAGTCGAGCGCCAATGTTTGCCAGCGCCTGCTGGGTTCCGCCCGACGCCTGCGCCGTGGCGGCCTCTTGGTAGGGATTGCTGATGGTCAATATGAACTCTCCCCCTTTGTAGTCGGCCTCCACGCTGACCACCCCGCCCGAAATCAATGGGGCGATGCCATGTACCAGCGCATTCTCCAACAATGGTTGCAAAGTAAGTTGGGGGATCGGCAGATCATCCGGGATTGTTTCGATCCTCCAGTGCAACTGTAGACGCTCGCCGAGACGATATTGCTCAATCGATAAATAACGTTTGGCCAACTCCACCTCGTCACGCCACATCACCAGGCTGTTGGGCTGGGCCAGACTGGCACGAAACAGGTCGGACAGATTGAGCACCGCCTGCTCGGCCTTGACCGGATCGCTGACCACCAGGCTGGCGATGCTGTTCAAGCTGTTGAACAGGAAGTGCGGGCGAATGCGCGCCTGCAAGGCCTGGATACGCGACTGCAATTCGGCCTGTTGCTGGCGCCGCCACTGGCTTTGCAGGTAGAAGTAGCGCAGCAGCAGAGCCGACATGATCAGCCCGATCAGGGCGTGGCGCAGGTACCGATTGACCTCCACGGTCGGCGTGTCGAGCCCGCCCAGCTGGAAGTAATCGATCACCGCCGTGCCCGCCAGGGTCAGGCCCACCACCAGGGCGCAGCACAGGCCCCCCGCTACACCCGGGCGCAGGCGCGCCAGCCAGGGTCGCAGGGCGCAGAGCAAGGCGGCCGAGAGCAGCACGATCCATTGCACGAACAGCGAAGTGAGCGCCAGGCGCACCCAATTGAAGCCTGGGTTCATGGGTTCGGCCAACACCAGCACGAACACCAGCAACTGCGCCAGCACGATCAGCATCAACAGTGCCTGGGGCAGGCATAGCTCGGGCAGGAAAAAGTCCGGCTCGGGAGGGTTCGACGGCTTGCTGAACATGTACGGTTCCCTGGCTGCTGTAGGGTGTCGCGGGCCTCTTCGCGGGTAGAGACCCGCTCCCACAGGTCAACGTGATCACCTGTGAGAGCGGGGGCGGGCGGCGAGCCCTCTGCCCGCGAAGGGGTGAATGCAGACAATAGACACCTGCACTATGCCGCCAACAGACCCGGGCCGCATTTGTTATTATCGCGGCAATTTCCCGTTCACGCCTTGCACGAGCCAATTCATGAGCACTGACAAGACCAACCAGTCCTGGGGCGGCCGCTTCAGTGAACCCGTCGACGCCTTCGTCGCCCGCTTCACCGCCTCGGTCGATTTCGACCAGCGCCTGTACCGCCATGACATCATGGGCTCGATCGCCCACGCCACCATGCTGGCCAAGGTCGGTGTGCTGACCGATGCGGAGCGCGACACCATCGTCGACGGCCTGCGCACCATCGAGCAGGAAATCCAGGCGGGCCAGTTCGACTGGCGCACGGATCTGGAAGACGTGCACATGAACATCGAAGCGCGTCTGACCGACCGCATCGGCGTGACTGGCAAGAAACTGCACACCGGGCGCAGCCGCAACGACCAGGTGGCCACTGACATTCGCCTGTGGCTGCGGGACGAGATCGACCTGATCCTGGGCGAAATCACCCGCCTGCAGCAAGGCCTGCTGGAGCAGGCCGAGCGTGAAGCCGATACCATCATGCCGGGCTTCACCCACCTGCAGACGGCGCAGCCGGTGACCTTCGGGCATCACCTGCTGGCCTGGTTCGAAATGCTCAGCCGCGACCATGAACGCCTGGTCGATTGCCGCAAGCGCACCAACCGCATGCCGCTGGGCAGTGCCGCGCTGGCCGGCACCACTTACCCTATCGAGCGCGAGCTGACCTGTCAGCTGCTGGGCTTCGAAGCCGTCGGCGGCAACTCGCTGGATGGCGTTTCGGACCGCGACTTCGCCATCGAATTCTGCGCTGCAGCCAGCATCGCCATGATGCACCTGTCGCGCTTCTCCGAGGAGCTGGTGCTGTGGACCAGCGCCCAGTTCCAGTTCATCGACCTGCCCGACCGCTTCTGCACCGGCAGCTCGATCATGCCGCAGAAGAAGAACCCCGACGTACCGGAACTGGTGCGTGGGAAGAGCGGCCGGGTGTTCGGTGCGCTGATGGGCCTGCTGACCCTGATGAAGGGCCAGCCGCTGGCCTACAACAAGGACAACCAGGAAGACAAGGAACCGCTGTTCGACGCCGCCGACACGCTGCGCGACTCGCTGCGAGCCTTTGCCGACATGATCCCGGCGATCAAGCCCAAGCACGCCATCATGCGCGAAGCCGCGTTGCGTGGTTTCTCCACCGCCACCGACCTGGCCGATTACCTGGTGCGCCGTGGCCTGCCGTTCCGTGATTGCCACGAGATCGTCGGGCATGCGGTCAAGCATGGCGTTGACACCGGCAAGGACCTGGCGGAAATGAGCCTGGAAGAGCTGCGCCGATTCAGCGACCAGATCGATGCGGACGTGTTCGAAGTGTTGACCCTGGAAGGCTCGGTCAATGCCCGCGACCACATCGGCGGCACGGCGCCGGCTCAGGTACGTGCGGCAGTCGCTCGCGGCCGCGATTTGCTGGCGGCTCGCTAGACGCCTGGCAGGTTCGGCCTCTTCGCGGGCAGAGGGCTCGCCGCCCGCCCCGCTCCCACAGGATATTCAACACCTGCTGTGGGAGCGGGTCTCTGCCCGCGAAGAGCGCCCCACAGAATCCGACATTGACCCCACCGAGAACATCCCATGAGCGACAACATTCCAGACGAAGACGAAGCATTTGCCGAAGCCACCCTCACCCAGGCCATCGAGAATCAGATCGAAAGCGACAACCCGCCGGCGGCCAAGGCCACGTTCAACAAGCTGACGCTGGTGGGCTATGAGCGCGAGGACATCCTCAACATGATGGCTCATGTGTTGGCGATCGAGATCGATGCGATTCTGGAGCAGGATCGCGCGTTCGACACCGCCTGGTACGAAGCCGCTCTGCGCGCCTTGCCCGAGCTGCCCGCGGAAAAAGTCTGAGGCTGAACAGGCGCGTTCGCCTGCGGCTGACTACACTGGAAAAACCCCGCTGCCACGGTGTCGGGGTACAGCGTTCAGCGCCCCTCGGTGCTGTCGTTCATTCCATAAGAAAGTCGGGAGCGCCTATGTCGTCCTACACCCCGGAACTGGTTGCCGAGCTGGAAATCCTTGTCCTGTTCAACCTCGGCAACACCATGGAAGGTCTGAAAATCCACCAGACTGCATCATCTACGGCCGTTGCCGCCGCGGCTCGCCTGCATGAAAAGGAATTGATCACCAAGCCCGATGGCGGCTACCTGACCAGCCTGGGCCATGAGGCTGCCGAGCACGCGCAGTCGTTGCTCACCATCCTGGCAGTGGCCAAGCCTGCCCGAGCATCGGGGCTTGATGAGAGCAGGTACTCTCAGTCGCCAGCAGGCGCCGACAGCGCCTGAGAGCGGCGCTGATCAGCCGTAGCAACGATCTGGCGCCGCGTATCGTCATCGGCCGAGCGCCAGGCGCGGATATCCTCGACATGGCGGAAACACCCCTGGCAAACGCGCTCTTCGTCCAGCCGGCACAGGCTCACGCAAGGTGACTGTACCGACGGGCTGACGTTGCTGTAGAGGGGCTTGGGGGCGCGTGCGGGCTGGCTCACCATCAGATCTCTTCGAAATCCAGCTCGACGCCGGCCTGTTCCGCGGTCGCCCGGGCCAGTACCTCGCCCAGCAATTCCTCGGATTTCTCGCAGCGCCACTTGCCCGACTCTTCGTCGTAATCGAAGTGATAGCCACCGGAGCGCGCGGCCAGCCAAAGCTGGCGCAGCGGCTCCTGGCGGCTGATGATCAGCTGGCTGCCGTTGTCGAACTTGATGGTCATCATGCCGGCGGAAATTTCGATGTCGTCGGCGTGGTCTTCAAGCAACTCCTCCAGCGCCTGCTGGGTGGCATCGACCAGGTCGTGGAAACGGGCTTCGGTCAAACTCATTGCAGGAACCTCGGAAAGTGTCTGTTCGCGCTACGGGCGGCAAGATACGAGCAGCCAGCGGTTTATGCAAAGCATTATGCATCCGTCTGGATCGGTGGCAACGCCGGCGGCCCACCTGCATAGCCACCATGCCGGGCGCTGGGTATACTCGGGCGCAATTACTGCTTATACAAAGGATTTCGCCATGAAGCGCCTGATCTCTTCCCTGGCCGCGCTCGTCGCCGTTGCCTGCCTGGTGTCCGCCTGTGGTCAAAAGGGCCCGCTGTACCTGCCCGATGACAGCAAATCTCCCGAGGACCAAGCCAAGTCGTCGCAACCGCACAAGCACTACTAAGGGAACACCATGGACGCTTTTCAACGCCGCGACGGTGAACTGTTTGCCGAAGGCGTAGCCCTGTCGGCCGTGGCGCAGCGCTTCGGCACGCCGACGTACGTCTACTCGCGCGCCCACATCGAGGCGCAGTACAACGCCTACGCCGATGCCCTGCAGGGCACCCCGTCGCTGGTCTGCTTTGCCGTGAAGGCCAACTCCAACCTGGCCGTGCTCAATGTCCTGGCGCGTTTGGGCGCCGGTTTCGACATTGTCTCGGGCGGCGAACTGGAGCGCGTGCTGGCCGCGGGCGGGCGCGCCGAGCGCGTGGTGTTTTCCGGTGTCGGCAAGACCCGCGCCGACATGCGCCGCGCCCTCGAGGTCGGCGTGCACTGCTTCAACGTCGAATCCGCCGACGAGCTGGAACGCCTGCAGGAAGTCGCCGCCGAGCTGGGCGTGCGCGCGCCTGTGTCGCTACGGGTCAATCCGGACGTCGACGCGGGCACCCACCCGTACATTTCCACGGGCTTGAAAGAGAACAAGTTCGGCATCGACATCGCTGCAGCCGAAGACGTCTACGTGCGTGCCGCGCAGTTGCCCAACCTCGACGTGGTTGGCGTTGACTGCCACATCGGCTCGCAGCTGACCACGCTGGCACCGTTCCTCGATGCCCTGGATCGCTTGCTCGACCTGGTCGACCGCTTGGGCGACTGCGGCATCTACCTGCGCCACATCGACTTGGGCGGTGGCCTGGGCGTGCGCTACAGCGAAGAGCAGCCGCCGCTGGCCGCCGAGTACATCCAGGCCGTGCGCGAGCGCCTGGACGGTCGCGAGCTGACCCTGGTGTTCGAACCAGGGCGTTTCATCGTGGCCAATGCCGGGGTCTTGCTGACTCAGGTGGAATACCTCAAGCATACCGAGCACAAGGATTTCGCCATCGTCGACGCGGCGATGAACGACCTGATTCGCCCGGCCCTGTACCAGGCATGGATGAATGTCAGCCCGGTCACGCCGCGCGAAGGTCAGGCGCGTGCCTACGACATTGTCGGGCCGATCTGCGAAACCGGTGATTTCCTCGCCAAGGACCGTGAACTGGTGCTGGCCGAAGGCGACTTGCTGGCCGTGCATTCGGCCGGCGCCTACGGCTTCGTCATGAGCTCGAACTACAACACGCGCGGCCGCTGTGCCGAAGTACTGGTCGATGGTGACCAGGCATTCGAAGTACGCCGCCGCGAGACCGTGGCCGAGCTTTTCGCCGGCGAAAGCCTGTTGCCGGAGTAATCCCATGCTACTGCGTTTTACCAAGATGCATGGCCTGGGCAACGACTTCATGGTGCTGGACCTGGTCAGCCAACATGCCCATATCCTGCCCAAGCATGCCAAGCAATGGGGCGATCGCCACACCGGGATCGGCTTCGATCAACTGCTGCTGGTCGAGGCGCCGAGCAATCCCGACGTCGACTTCCGCTATCGCATTTTCAATGCCGACGGGTCTGAAGTCGAGCAGTGCGGCAACGGCGCGCGCTGCTTCGCCCGCTTCGTGCTGGACAAGCGCCTGACGGCCAAGAAAACCATTCGCGTGGAAACCAAGGGCGGCATCATCACCCTGGACGTGCGCAGCGATGGCCAGATCAGTGTCGACATGGGCCCGCCGCGCCTGGTGCCGGCCGAGATCCCGTTCCAGGCCGACGCCCAGGCGCGCAGCTACGCGCTGAGCGTCGATGGCCAGAGCGTCGAGATCGCCGCCCTGTCCATGGGCAACCCCCATGCAGTGCTGCGTGTCGACGACATCAACAATGCACCGGTGCACGCGCTGGGGCCGAAGATCGAACACCATCCGCGCTTTCCGGCGCGGGTGAACGTGGGCTTCCTGCATGTGGTGGACCGCACCCGCGCGCAGTTGCGCGTCTGGGAGCGTGGCGCTGGTGAAACCCAGGCTTGTGGCACCGGCGCCTGCGCCGCTGCGGTCGCGGCCATCAGCCAGGGCTGGATGGACTCGCCGCTGCTGCTCGATCTGCCGGGCGGCCGCCTGTCCATCGAATGGGCCGGGCCAGGCCATTCGGTGATCATGACCGGTCCCGCAACGCGGGTCTTCGAAGGACAAGTGCGTTTATGAGCGAGTACAGCCAATGACCGATCAGCCTCAAGTACCCGCACCTGCGGAGCTCCTGGAGGCTTCGGCCGTGGCCGAGTTTCTCGCCGCCAACCCGGCGTTCTTCGAGCAGCATGAAGAACTGCTCACGCAACTGCGCTTGCCTCACCAACGCGGCGACACGGTGTCGCTGGTCGAGCGGCAGATGACCCTGCTGCGTGACCGCAATGGCGAGATGCGCCAGCGCCTTTCGCACTTGATGGAGGTTGCGCGCGACAATGACCGCCTGTTCGAGAAGACCCGCCGCCTGATCCTGGCCATGCTCGATGCCACGTCCCTGGATGAGCTGGTGATCAGCGTCGAAGACAGCCTGCGCGAAGACTTTCAGGTGCCCTTCGTCAGCCTCATCCTGTTCAACGACATTCCCGCCCCGGTAGGCCGCAGCGTGACCAGCGGCGAGGCTCAGCAAGCCATCGGTGGCCTGCTGTCCGAAGGCAAGTCGCTCAGTGGTGCCTTGCGCGAACATGAGCTGGCGTTTCTGTTCGGCAGCGACCAGGCCTCGCAGGTTGGCTCGACCGCGCTGGTGCCGTTGCTGCATCAAGGCCTGCACGGCGTACTGGCCATCGGCAGCCGCGACCCTGCGCACTACAAGAGTTCGGTAGGCACGCTGTTCCTCAACCATATTGGCGAAGTGCTCAGCCGGGTATTGCCACGCTACACCGGCGCCCTGCGCTCGGTACGTTGAGGTGCGCGAACAACTGGATGCCTACTGCACGCACCTGCGCAGTGAGCGCCAGGTGTCGGTGCACACCCTGGATGCCTACCGGCGCGACCTGACCAAGGTCGTCGAGTTCTGCGAGAAGGAAGGCCTGGCGACCTGGCAGGCACTGGACACCCAGTTGCTGCGACGCCTGATCGCTCGCCAGCATCAGCAGGGGCAGTCGTCGCGCAGTCTGGCGCGCCTGCTTTCGGCAGTACGTGGCCTGTATCGCTACCTCAATCGCGAAGGCCTCTGCAGCCACGACCCGGCCAATGGTCTGGCGCCGCCCAAGGGTGAGCGTCGCCTGCCCAAGACGCTGGACACCGACCGCGCCCTGCAGCTGCTCGAAGGCGCGGTGGAAGACGACTTCCTGGCCCATCGCGACCAGGCCATTCTCGAGCTGTTCTATTCATCGGGTCTGCGCCTGTCGGAGCTGACCAGCCTCGACCTCGGGCAGCTCGACCTTGCCGACGGCCTGGTGCAGGTGCATGGCAAAGGCAGCAAGACCCGCGTGCTGCCCGTGGGGCGCAAGGCGCGCGCGGCGCTGGAGCAGTGGCTGACCCTGCGCTCGATGAGCAACCCCATCGACGACGCCGTGTTCGTCAGCCAGCAGGGCCGCAGGCTCGGGCCGCGCGCCATCCAGGTAAGGGTCAAGGCCGCAGGCGAGCGCGAGCTAGGGCAGAACCTGCATCCGCACATGTTGCGTCATTCGTTTGCCAGCCACCTGCTCGAGTCGTCCCACGACCTGCGCGCCGTGCAGGAGATGCTTGGCCACGCCGACATCGCCACCACGCAGATCTATACCCACCTGGACTTCCAGCACCTTGCCAGTGTCTACGACAGTGCCCACCCACGTGCCAAACGCAAAGGCGGCGACTCATGAGCATCAAGCTGATCACCTTCGACCTCGACGACACCCTGTGGGACACCGCCCCGGTCATTGTCAGCGCCGAAGCCATCCTGCGCGACTGGCTGGCCGGCCAGGCGCCGAAACTGGGCCCGGTGCCGGTAGAGCACTTGTTCCAGATTCGCCAGCGGCTGGTCGACGCCGACCCTTCGCTCAAGCATCGCATCAGCGCGCTGCGCCGTCGTGTGCTGCTGCACGCCATGCAGGAAGCCGGCTATGCCGAGGATGAAGCAGCCTCGCTGGCCGACAAGGCCTTCGAAGTGTTCCTGCACGCTCGGCATCAGGTGGACATCTTTCCCGAGGCCCAGCCAGCCCTTGAGATTCTTTGCCAGCGTTATACCTTGGGCGTGATTACCAACGGCAACGCCGATGTGCGCCGGCTGGGCATCGCCGATTTCTTCACGTTCGCGCTGTGTGCCGAAGACCTGGGCGTGGGCAAGCCGGATTCGCGACCCTTTCTGGAAGCCATGCGCCTGGGCGATGCGGGCGCCCACGAATCGGTGCACATCGGCGATCACCCGGGCGATGACATCGGCGGCGCGCAGAAGGCGGGCATGAAAGCCATCTGGTACAACCCGCAGGGCAAACCCTGGGCCGCCGAAGGCAGACCCGATGCCGAGGTCGCCAGCCTGGCCGAACTGCCTGCGTTGCTGCACCAGCTGGGCTAGTCACCGCACCTCTATCGCAGCACCCTCATGCTCTTGCCGGGCGTAGCCCTGACCCGCGAAAAGGCCATCACTGCCTACCCCGCACCCACAAAAAAGCCCGCAGCGACCGCGGGCTTTTTTATCAGCGCGCCAAGCGCAGCAGATCGTCAGATAGGACGGCTACCGTACTTGTTGTCGGGCTTCTTGGGTGGATCGGCCACCACATTGGGCTCGACTTCCTGCACCTTGCCGCCACGCGACAGAAACTCTTCCATCGCCCGAGCCAGCGCATCGCGCTCTTTGTTCTTGGCTTCGATACTCGGCAGTTCATCCACCGACACCGCCGCCTTGGCCTTGCCCTTGGCAGCGGGCGCAGGTGCGTCGCTACCGTCGTCCTCCGCAACGTCTTCGGCAGCCGCCTCGAGGGTTTCCTCGGCCTCGTCTTCTTCGCCTACTTCGAGGTCGTCGTTTTCCAGATCATCGTCGCTCATGTTCTACCTCATGACTTGCGAAAGCAGATTATTTATAGCCCAGCTTTACCTTATGTCGACGGTTGCCGGAAAAAATTCACATCCACTGGTAACCAGCGGTCAAGCGTCCTCGCCATACAGCGTGGCAAGGACCCGACGCGCGCCGCCATGATCGCGATGCTCGCCCAAATAAATACCTTGCCAGGTACCTGTCGCCAGCCTTCCCGAGGTCACCGGAACGGTCACCTGGCAGCCCAGCAGGCTGGCCTTGAAGTGCGCTGGCAGGTCGTCGGGCCCTTCGTCGTTGTGTTCGAAGCCGTCTGCGCCTTGTGGCACGAGGCGGTTGAAGAAACGCTCGAAGTCCCTGCGAACGGCCGGATCGGCGTTTTCGTTGACGGTCAACGACGCCGAGGTGTGTTGCAACCACAAGTGCAGCAGACCCGTGCGGCATTCGCGCAGGCGCGGCAGTTGTGCGAGCAACTCGTCAGTCACCAGGTGAAACCCGCGGGGCCTGGCTCGCAAGGTGATGAGGGTCTGCTGCCACATACCGTTCTCGTCCGTTCGGGGCGCATTCTAGCGCGCTCTGGGAAAAAGCAAAGAGCCTGTTCGCGACTGTTTTGCACTGAGCTACCGCGCGCTATCGCTGCGGTAACAGACAGCCCCGTTGGCAAACCCGCAGGACCTGAAGCAGATGACAAATCGCAGGCAAAAAAATGCCCGGCAAGCCGGGCATTTTTTTCCGAACGGTTACAAGTTGTAGCCGCGCTCGTTGTGTTGCGCGAGGTCAAGGCCCACGGCCTCTTCTTCCTCGTTGACTCGCAGACCCATCACCGCATCCAGTACCTTGAGGATGACGTAGGTCACGATACCGGTATAGACCACGGTGAAGCCGACGCCCTTGAGCTGGATCCAGACCTGCGCGCCGATGTCTTCGACGGTGCCGAAACCACCCAGGGCGGGCGCTGCGAACACGCCGGTCAGAATCGCGCCGACGATGCCGCCGACGCCGTGTACACCGAAGGCGTCCAGGGAGTCGTCGTAGCCCATCTTGCGCTTGAGCGTAGTGGCGCAGAGGAAGCAGATGACACCGGCCACCAGGCCGATTGCCAGTGCGCCCATCGGACCGACAGTACCGGCCGCCGGGGTGATGGCCACCAGGCCAGCAACCACGCCCGAAGCAATGCCCAGTGCGCTTGGCTTACCGTGGGTCAGCCACTCGGCGAACATCCAGCCCAATGCCGCAGCGGCGGTGGCGATCTGGGTAACCAGCATTGCCATGCCAGCGGTGCCGTTGGCCGCCGCAGCGGAACCGGCGTTGAAGCCGAACCAGCCGATCCACAGCATGGCCGCGCCGATCAGGGTGTAGCCCAGGTTGTGCGGTGCCATCGGGGTGGTTGGGTAGCCCTTGCGCTTGCCCAGCACGATGCACGCAACCAGACCGGCAACACCGGCGTTGATGTGCACCACGGTGCCGCCCGCGAAGTCCAGCACGCCCCAGTCCCACATCAGGCCGCCGTTGCCGGACCAGACCATGTGCGCGATGGGTGCATAGACCAGGGTGAACCAGATGGCCATGAAGATCAGCATCGCGGAGAACTTCATGCGCTCGGCGAAGGCACCGACGATCAGCGCCGGAGTGATGATGGCGAAGGTCATCTGGAAGGTGATGAACACTGCTTCAGGGAACAGTGCCGCCGGGCCGGTAACGCTGCTTGGCGTCACGCCGCTGAGGAACGCCTTGGACAGCCCGCCGACGAAGGAATTGAAGTTGACGACGCCCTGCTCCATGCCAGTGGTGTCGAAGGCCAGGCTATAGCCGTAGACCATCCACAGGATGCTGATCAGGCCAGTGATGGCGAAACACTGCATCATCACCGAGAGCACGTTCTTGGAGCGCACCATGCCGCCGTAGAACAACGCCAGGCCAGGAATGGTCATGAACAGCACGAGTGCGGTCGCGGTCAACATCCAGGCGGTGTCGCCGGAGTTGAGAACGGGGGCTGCCGCCTCGTCCGCCAGGGCAAGGCCTGGCATTGCAAGGGACAACAGGGCTCCTAGCCCTGCGAATTGACGCAGAGTCATATTGTTTACTCCTGGGGCGTTGGGTTGTGTCGGCTTTTTTTTAGATTGCGTCGGTATCGGTTTCGCCGGTACGAATGCGAATCGCCTGTTCCAGATTGACCACGAAAATCTTGCCGTCGCCGATCTTGCCGGTGTTGGCGGCCTTGGTGATGGCTTCGATGACGCGATCCAGATCCTTGTCGTCGATGGCGACGTCGATCTTGACCTTGGGCAGGAAGTCGACCACGTATTCCGCGCCGCGATACAGCTCGGTATGGCCTTTCTGCCGACCGAAACCCTTGACTTCGGTAACGGTGATGCCTTGCACGCCGATTTCCGACAACGACTCGCGCACGTCGTCCAGCTTGAATGGCTTGATGATGGCAGTGACTAGCTTCATGAAACTCTCTCCCGAATTGGTGGACTTGCCCCAGGAAAACAAACCCGGATCAAGTCTAAGCGCAGTGCCTGGCTTTGTAACGCGTCGTCGACCCCGCAGCCCGGACCGACAACCGATGAACGACTGCTGACGAAACATTTCCCTTGAAGCCGCGCACCGTTCTCGTCACGACGAGTCCATCAGTGCCTGGGTCTCTTGGCTCTAAGCAGAAAGCTTGCCATGTCGTGCAAACCGCGAGATTTGGCCACCCTGCGCGGCTTTTGTGCAGTGGTTTGAGCAGGCAGCGTGGGCAAGCGCACAACAAGGGTGCAGCGCTGGGCACACCTGTGCGCGAAAACCGTGCGCCGCGGCTCGGCTTTTCAGCGCAAGGCTGCGTGATACACTGCGCATCACTTTGCCTCAGGAAATTTCCCATGCTCCCGCCCAAAGCGTTCCTCGACACCCTGAGCGATCACGCCTCGCGCCTGTTCAGCGGTGACACCGCGCAGCCGCGCGCAGAGCTCGAAGGTCAGTTCAAGGCGCTGCTGCAATCGGGCTTCAGCAAGCTCGATCTGGTCAGCCGCGAGGAATTCGACAGCCAGATGGTTGTGCTGGCGCGTACCCGTGCGCGTTTGGAGAGCCTGGAAGCCAAAGTCGCCGAGATGGAAGCCAAGGCAGCACCCAAGGCCGAGTAACCTGGACCGCAGCTCGATTGCCGATCGGCTGCACCGCTTTGTGCCACGCTCGGCATTGCCATTGAACAGCAGGGACGTGCTTCGATGAACCGCAACGAGCTGCGCAAGGCCGATATCAACCTGATGGTGGTGTTCGAAGCGCTCATGCTCGAACGCAACGTCACCCGCGTCGCGGAAAAGCTGTTCCTTGGTCAGCCCACGGTCAGTTCAGCCCTGAACCGGCTGCGCGCCCTGTTCAACGATCCCTTGTTCATTCGCATCGGCCATCGCATGGAGCCCACCGCGCGCGCCGAGGAAATCATCCGGCACCTGTCCCCGGCGCTCGATGCAATGTCGGTAGCGCTGAGCCTGACCCACGACTTCGAACCGGCCGTGAGCACCATGACCTTCCGCATCGGCCTGTCCGACGACGTTGAATTCGGCCTGCTGCCCCAGGTGCTGCGCGCCTTGCGCACCGAGGCGCCGAAAGTGGTGATCGTGGTGCAGCACGTGGATTACTGGCGCATTCCCGATCTGCTCGCCTCCGGCGACATCACCGTGGGCATCAGCCAGACCCGCGGCCTGCCGGCCAATGCCAAGCGTAAACTACTGCGCCGCATGCGCCCGCGCGTGCTGCGCGCCGACAAGTCGGCTACCCCACTGACCCTGGACGAATACTGCGCCCGCCCCCACGTACTGGTGTCGCCGACTGCGCACACCAGCGGTATCGCCGATGAGTGGCTGCAGGAAATCGGCCGCACCCGCCAAGTGGTGCTGTCGGTGCCCCAATTCAGCTCGCTGCCCGCCCTGCTCGCCGGCACCGACATGCTCGCCGGCCTGCCCGACTACGCCGCGACCGCGATGGCCGCTCACGGCAACCTGTTCGACGAACCGCTGCCGTTCGATGCGCCGACGCTGGATTTGTCGATGGTGTGGTTGAGCATCACCGACACGGATCCGGCGGAGCGGTGGTTGCGGTCGCGGTTGGAGGCGTTCATGGGGGATCGCGGTGGGGTGGTGTAGGGTCGCAACAAATTGTCACCCATCTTACAAGCCCGAGTTGGTCGTGGGCACGTTGCTGAACAGCAGTGTCTGGAAACCATGACCAGCCTGCTGCTGCCACCCGTAGCACCGTGAATCATTTCTGCACTGGCGCCCCCTTCCCCATCCACTACCCTCGCACCACTACCGCAGGAAGCGGTTCCTCTTTCAACGCATGGAGCACGCATGTCTCTCGCTATCGTTCACAGCCGGGCCCAGGTGGGCGTGGGTGCGCCTGCGGTCACGGTCGAGGCGCATCTGGCCAATGGGCTGCCGGCGCTGACGCTGGTGGGGCTGCCGGAGGCCTCGGTCAAGGAGAGCAAGGATCGCGTGCGCAGCGCGATTCTCAATTCGGGGCTGGAGTTTCCGGCGCGGCGGATCACCCTGAACCTGGCGCCGGCGGATCTGCCGAAGGACGGCGGCCGGTTCGACCTGGCCATTGCGCTGGGTATCCTGGCGGGCAGCGGACAGATTCCGGCCATTACGCTGGATAACGTGGAATGCCTGGGCGAGCTGGCGCTGTCGGGCGCCGTGCGGCCGGTGCAGGGTGTCTTGCCCGCTGCCCTCGCCGCTCGCGATGCAGGGCGAACGCTGATCGTGCCCAGGGATAACGCCGAAGAGGCAGCGCTGGCCTCGAACCTGACGGTGATTGCAGCGGATGATCTGATGCAGCTGGTCAGTCACTTCAATGGCCGCAACCCGATCAGTCCCTTCAATGCCAATGGGCTGTTGCTGGTGAGCAAGCCTTATCCGGACCTGAGCGAGGTGCAGGGTCAGGTCGCGGCCAAGCGTGCGTTGCTGGTGGCCGCCGCTGGCGCGCACAATCTGCTGTTCAGCGGCCCGCCGGGTACCGGCAAGACCTTGCTTGCCAGCCGCTTGCCTGGCCTGTTGCCGCCGTTGGACGAGCGCGAAGCGCTGGAGGTGGCCGCCATCCAGTCGGTGGCCAGCCATGTGCCGCTGAAGAACTGGCCGCAGCGGCCCTTTCGGCATCCTCATCATTCGGCCTCGGGCGCTGCACTGGTGGGCGGTGGTAGTCGGCCACAGCCAGGGGAAATCACTCTGGCGCACCATGGTGTGCTGTTTCTCGATGAACTGCCGGAGTTCGACAGGAAGGTGCTGGAGGTCTTGCGCGAACCCTTGGAAAGTGGAGAGATCGTGATTGCGCGGGCGCGGGACAAGATCCGTTTTCCCGCGCGGTTTCAGTTGGTGGCGGCGATGAACCCGTGCCCCTGCGGGTATCTGGGTGACCCCAGCGGTAAATGCCAATGCGGCAGCGACCAGATCCAGCGGTACCGCAACAAGCTGTCCGGGCCGTTGCTCGACCGGATCGATCTGCATCTGACGGTAGCGCGCGAGGCGACGGCGCTGAGCCATGTGCCACAGGCGGGTGAGAATACGGCCAGTGCTGCCATCAAGGTGGCCGAGGCGCGTGAATTGCAGAATCGACGTCAGGGTTGTGCCAATGCGTTTCTCGATCTGCCGGGGTTGCGCGAGCATTGCAGGTTGTCGGCCGAGGATGAGCGCTGGCTGGAAACCGCCTGTGAACGGCTGACGCTGTCGCTGCGGGCGGCGCACCGGTTGTTGAAGGTGGCCCGCACCTTGGCGGATCTGGAGCAGGCGAAAGACATCGAGCGGGCGCATGTGGCGGAGGCGTTGCAGTATCGGCCGTCGGCGCAATGAGCGATGAAGCAGAAGCGACAAGCGTGATTGCGTTTCAGCAGGCCAATCGGGGATACCGCCGACGCGGCTTGCGCCGCTGCTACAGGGCTTGAGGCTACAAAACCACGCGCAGGACCTGGCCGGCGTGGTAGAGCGAAAAGCCGGTTTCATAGACGCCGGTGCGCAGGCTTGGGGCCGACACCGGTTTGTCCGTGCAGAACGGTAGCGGCAGCTTGTCGGCCTGGCCATGCAGCAGAAACTGCGCCAAGGCTTTGCCCACGACGGTGCCAGTGGTGTTGCCGCGGCCGTTGTAGCCGGTGACCGAAACCAACCCCGGGGCAGGTTCGAACAAGCGCATGAGGTGGTCGGGGGTGAAGTCGATGCAGCCGGTCCAGTGCATCTCCCATTCGACCTTGCCCAACTGGGGAAAGTAATGGGTCTGGATGCGGTCGGCCCAGCGGCGGATGAACCAGGCCGGCTTGTTGTCCACTCGGCCCATGCTGCCGAGCAACAAACGGCCATCGTCGTCACGGCGAATGCTGCTCAGTACCAGGCGGGTGTCCCAGGAACCCTGTCCGTGTTTGAGCACAGCGTCTGCCGCGGCCGAGTGCAGAGGCTTGGAAGCCACCTGGTAGTAGTAACCACGGAAGAACTGGCCTTGCAGGTTGCACCAGTCGCCTTCGGTGTAGGCACCGGTAGAGATCAGTACCTTGTCGGCATTGACTTCGCCTTTGGCAGTCTTGACCAGCCAGCCACCACCCTGCTGTTCCAGGCCCAACACCGGCGAGTGCTGGAACACCTGCCCGCCCAGGCGCTCGACGGCCGAGCCCAGGCCACGGGTATAAGCCATGGGATTGATGGTGCCGGCGCGGCGGTCGAGCAAGGCCGCTTCGATCTTTTCGGTGCCGCAGTAGTCGACGCATTGCGCCCCGGTGAGCAGCTCGACGTCGGCGCCCCGCCGTTGCCATTGCTCGCAGCGCGATTTCAGATCGGCCACGCCATTGGCGTTGTGAGCCATGTGCAAGGTGCCGTCGTTGTGCGCCTGGCAGTCGATGCCATAGCGCTTGATCAGCGCGAACACTTCAGCCGGCGCGCCGCCGAGCACGCTGTTGAGACGACCGCCCACGGCACTGCCCAAGGTCTGCTCGACTTCGTCGGGCGGAATCCAGGTGCCAGCGTTGACCAGTCCGACGTTGCGGCCCGAACCACCGGTACCGATCTCGCTGGCATCGAGCAACACCACACGCTTGCCCTGCTCCAGCAACTCGATGGCAGCGCACAACCCGGTGATGCCGCCGCCGATCACGCAGACATCCGCCTTTACCGCACTGGCCAGAGCCGCCGTGTGAGGGGGCCTGGCGGTGATGTGTTCCCAAAGACATTGTTGCCGTAGTTCGCTCATGACTCATTCCAAGCCAGGGAAATCGGGTTCGGACCGCGACGCCGTCATCGCGGGCAGAGCCCGCTCCCACAGGGATATCCATTGCAGCAAAGATCCCTGTGGGAGCGGGTTCTACCCGCAATAGCGCCAGCCCCGCCACCACATCACTCAACCATCAATCAATCAATCAATCGAACACGATGCCTTGGGCCAGCGGCAGTTCGCGCGAATAGTTGACGGTGTTGGTCTGGCGGCGCATGTAGGCTTTCCAGGCATCGGAGCCGGATTCGCGTCCGCCACCGGTTTCCTTCTCGCCACCGAAAGCGCCGCCGATTTCCGCGCCGCTGGTGCCGATGTTGACGTTGGCGATGCCGCAGTCGCTGCCGGCCGCGCTCTGGAAGCGCTCGGCTTCACGCAGGTCGGTGGTGAAGATGCACGAGGACAGGCCTTGTGGCACTTCGTTGTTCAGGCGCAGCGCCTCGTCGAAGTCCTCGTAGCTCAGTACATACAGGATCGGCGCGAAGGTTTCGTGGCGCACCACGTCCGATTGCCCCGGCATTTCGGCGATAGCTGGGGCCACGTAGTAGGCGTTCGGGTATTGATCGGCCAACTGCCGCTCACCGCCGAACACTTCACCGCCTTCGTCGCGAGCCTTGGCCAGGGCACCCTGCATGGCGTCGAAGGATTGCTTGTCGATCAGCGGGCCGACCAGATTGTCCTTGCGCGGATCGCCGATACGTACCTTGGCGTAAGCCGCCTTGACCCGAGCGACCACTTCGTCCTTGATCGAGCTGTGCACGATCACCCGGCGCAAGGTGGTGCAGCGCTGGCCAGCGGTGCCCACGGCGCTGAAGAGAATGCCGCGCACGGCCAGGTCGAGGTCGGCGCTGGGGGCCAGGATCATGGCGTTGTTGCCGCCCAGTTCGAGGATGGTGCGGCCGAAGCGCGCAGCGACCCGTGGACCGACTTCGCGACCCATGCGGGTGCTGCCGGTAGCGCTGACCAGGGCGACGCGCGGGTCATCGACCAGCGCCTCACCCGCTTCGCGATCACCGATGATCAATTGCGCCAGGCCTTCGGGCGCATCGCCGAACTGCTGCAGGGCCTTGTCGAACAGCGCCTGGCAGGCCAGCGCGGTCAGCGGGGTCTTTTCCGATGGTTTCCAGATCACCGAATCGCCGGCAACCAGAGCCAGGGTAGTGTTCCATGCCCACACCGCCACCGGAAAGTTGAAGGCGCTGATCACACCGACCACGCCCAGCGGCTGCCAGGTTTCACGCATGTGGTGGCCTGGGCGCTCGGAAGCGATGGTCAAGCCGTACAGCTGGCGAGACAGGCCGACGGCGAAATCGCAGATGTCGATCATTTCCTGCACTTCACCCAGACCTTCCTGGGTGATCTTGCCGGCTTCGACCGAGACCAGCTCACCGAGCTGGGCCTTGTGCGCGCGCAGGACTTCGCCGAACAGGCGCACCAGCTCGCCGCGACGCGGTGCCGGCACGGTGCGCCAGGCCAGGAACGCCTCGTGCCCGAGGGCGATCTTGTCGACGACCTGCGCCTTGGATTCCAGGCTCACCGAGGCGATCTGGCTGCCGTCGATTGGGGTGTGAACAGGATGGTTGCCATCCTTGAATGCACTCGCCGCAACACCCAGGCTTTCGAGCAGGCCATCGACCATTGTTTTCTCCTCACAAGGCTTTAACGATAAGAACGAATTGAGATCAGTATTAATCCGCAGGCCAGACCACCACAACGGAGCAATATTCCATATATCATTCCCTCACCTCATGACCTCGCGGCGATGCCTCCATGTCAAAACGCCTTGTTCCTTCGATGACGGCCTTGCAGTGCTTCGAAGCGGCCGCCCGCCACCTGAGCTTCACCCGCGCAGCGGAAGAACTGCACCTGACCCAGAGCGCGGTCAGCAAGCAGGTCGCGCAGCTCGAAGACATGCTGCGTCACCACCTGTTCCTGCGCATTCGTCGGCGCCTGCAACTGACGCCGGCCGGCTCGCTGTACCTGGCCGAGGTGAACAAGATTCTCACCCAGGTGGATATTTCCAGCCGCTACATCCTGTCCTACGGCGACGAAACCGAAGTGCTCACCGTCGCCACCCAGCCCAGCTTCGGCGTGGGTTGGCTGATCCCCAAGCTCAAGGGTTTCGGCAAGGCGCATCCGAATATCCATCTGGACATCCGCAACGAACTCGAGCCCTTCGCCTTGCTGCAGGCCAAGGCCGACGTAGGGTTTTTCTTCGGCCAGGGCACCTGGCCTGGAGCGACCTGTATCGAGCTGTTCGACGATCAGGTGGTGCCGGTGTGCGCGCCCGACCTGCTCGATCAGCCGTTGACCCACGCCGAACAGTTGGCCGAGCTGGTATTGATGCAATGCACGTCGCGCCCCGAGGCGTGGCACGAGTGGTTTCTGGAGCAGGGCCTGAGCGCCCAGAACAGCTACCACGGTCCGCGCTTCGATACCTTCTACATGTGCCTCAGTGCTGCGTTGTCCGGCTGCGGTGTGGCCCTGGTGCCGCGCTACCTGGCAGAGCACCACCTGGCCAACGGCGATCTGGTCATGCCCTGGCCGCACACCATGAGCAGCCAGGGCGCGCATTTCGTCGCCTTTGCCGAACATGCCGCAGAAGTGCCGAAGGTGCGCGCGCTGGTCGACTGGATCCTGCAGCAGGTCGCCCACTAGCGGCGCAGCATGAGCAATGGCGAAGCCGACCTGCAGGAATGACCCCCGCACTTTTTTTCGCTTGATCGCGCAGGTCATTCCCCGCTTTCATACTGCAGCCCTTTGCGCAGGAGTCAGCCATGCCTTTCGTCAGCCCCGACCAGACCCGTGCCGCGTTTTCCCGCGCCATGTCCGAGATGTACAAGAACGAAGTGCCGTTGTATGGCGACTTGATGAGCCTGGTCGGCGAGGTCAATCGCCAGGGTCTGGAACAACAGCCGGATCTGGCCGCGTCCCTGGCGCGCACCGGCGAGATCGAGCGTCTGGATGCCGAGCGACATGGCGCCATTCGGGTCGGCACCGCCGCAGAGCTGGCGACCATCGCGCGGCTGTTCGCGGTGATGGGCATGCAACCGGTGGGTTACTACGACCTGACCTCGGCTGGCGTACCGGTGCATTCCACAGCGTTTCGCGCGGTGCACGAACAGTCTTTGCAGGTGAGCCCGTTTCGCGTGTTTACCTCTCTGCTGCGCCTGGAACTGATCGAGGACGCCGCATTGCGCGAACAGGCCACGCAACTGCTGGCGCAGCGGCAGATATTCACCTCGCACTGCCTGGCCCTGATCGAGCAATTCGAACGCGACGGCGGCCTCGACCAAGCCGACGCCGATGCGTTCGTCGAGCAGGCCCTGGAAACCTTCCGCTGGCACCACGATGCCACGGTGACGGCGGACCAGTATCAACGCCTGCACGACGCCCATCGGCTGATCGCCGATGTGGTGGCCTTCAAGGGTCCGCACATCAATCACCTGACCCCGCGCACGCTGGACATCGACAAGGTGCAGGCGCTGATGCCAACGCGCGGGATCACACCCAAGGCCGTCATCGAAGGGCCACCGCCGCGTCGCCATGCCATCCTGTTGCGGCAGACCAGCTTCAAGGCACTGCAGGAAAAGGTCGCCTTCACCGATCGAACCGCGGTCGCCGAAGGCAGCCACACCGCGCGCTTCGGCGAAATCGAGCAACGTGGCGCGGCGCTGACGCCCAAGGGGCGCGCGCTGTACGATCGCTTGTTGAACGCCTCGCGCAGCGCACTTGCCGGGTTTCCCAGCGAGACCAACGCCACTGAGTACATGCGTCTGCTGGGCGAGCAGTTCAGTGAGTTTCCGGATGATCTGGGCCAGATGCGCGAGCAGGACCTGGCGTTCTTCCGCTATTTCCCCAGCGGCCAGCCCAGTGCGGGCCAGACGACGCTGAAAGGTCTGCTGGACAATGGCGCGATTCGCTGCGAGCCCCTGGTCTACGAAGATTTCCTGCCGGTCAGCGCCGCAGGCATCTTCCAGTCCAACCTGGGCGACGATGCCCAGGCCGACTATGGTTTGGGGTCGAGCCAGGAGGCGTTCCACCAGGCCCTGGGCCGAACGGTGCTCGACGAACTCGCGCTGTACGCCCAGACCCAGCAGCGCTCGCTGGACGACTGCGCCCGCGCACTGGGCCTTGCCGCGCTGATTGACCTGCGCCGCTAGCGCGCGCTACCCACACGGAAGCGGTTCACTTCCTGGCGCAGCTCTGCGGCCAGGCCTTCGAGCTCGCGGGCGGTCTGGGCCAGATTGGACACCACCTCGCGCTGCTCGCCGTTGGTCATGGCAATGCTCTGCAGGTTGCTGCTGAGCATGGTGGCCGTGCTGCTCTGCTCCTGGGTGGCGGTGCTGATGGCATCGAACTGATGCCCGGCCGAACGGCTCTGCTCGTCGATCTGCGCCAACGCCTGGGCGACCTTGGCGTTGCGCGTCAGGCCTTCGCGCATCAACACGTTGCCCTGGTCCATGGTGCTGATGGCGTTGGCGGTTTCCTTCTGGATGCTGCTGATCATGCCGGAGATTTCATCGGTGGCCTGACGGGTACGCGAGGCCAGGCTGCGCACTTCGTCGGCGACCACGGCAAAGCCCCGGCCCTGCTCGCCGGCACGGGCCGCTTCGATGGCGGCGTTGAGGGCCAGCAGGTTGGTCTGCTCGGCAATCGAGGTGATCACGCCGACGATGCCGCCGATTTCCTGCGAGCGCTGGCCCAGTGTATTGATGACTCCGGCGGTGCTGTTCAGCGCGCCGGCGATCTGCTCGAGAGAATTGGACGCCTCATCCATGGAGGTTCGACCGATGCGGGTCTGCTGGGCGTTGTCCTGGGCCATGCGCTGGGTGTGCCCCATGTTGTCGGCGATATCCAGGGACGTCGCACTGAATTCCTCGACCGCGCCGGCCATGCTGGAAATCTCCCCGGACTGGTGCTCCATGCCTTCGTAGGCCCCTGCCGACAGACTCGACAACGTTTGCGCGCGGCCGCTGACTTCATGGGCGGCATTGCGGATGTGCACGACCATGTTCGACAAGGCTTCGCCCATATGGTTGAAGCTGCTGGCCAGCTGACCTATCTCGTCGTGGCTGGACACCTTCAGGCGTGCATCGAGGTCACCCGCGCCCAGGGCTTCGGCCTGGCGCACCAGTTCGCCCAGAGGCCGCAGCTTGCTGCGCAGCAGCCAGATGGCGGCGCCCACGGCAATCAGCATCGCCAGCAGGCTGCCGATCGCCAGTTGTGTACCGACGCTCCAGGTCACGGCATTGATTTCCGCCTTGGGCATGCTCGCCACGACGCTCCAGGGCCCGCCCGGGAATGTCACCGCTTCGGAGAAGATGTCCTGCTTGCCGTCGTTCCACAGCCGGCCCTTGCCATCCAGCAGGGCCAGGTCGGCCAAGGCCTTGGCGGCGGCGTCCGGGTCGTTGACGTTGGCTGGCGCTACCAGCCAGCGATTCTGCTCGTCGAGCAAGGCCAGCGAGCCGGTCTGGCCGATGCGGAAGCGCTGCAGGTTGGCGAACTGGGTGTTCTGCGCGTCGGTGTAGTCGAAGCCGACGAACAACACGGCGATCACTTGGCCCGAGCCGTCGCGCACCGGTGTGTACTGGGTCATGTACGAGCGTTCGAACAACACCGCACGGCCGATGTAATTCTGGCCGTCAAGCAAACGCTGGTAGGCGGGATGGGCGTGGTCGAGCGCGGTACCGATCGCGCGGCTGCCATCCTGCTTGGTCAGGGAAGTACTGATGCGCACGAACTCGGCGCCGCTGCGCACGAACACCGTAGCGACACCCGCTGTCAGCTGCTTGAAATCGTCGACTTCCTTGAAGTCGTTGTTCAGGGTCTGGCTGCCCAGGCGCAGGCTCGGTGTCTGTTGGTTGGCCACGGTGACCGGGCTGCTGGCGTCCACGCTGAGGCCGCCGGCGAAGCGCTTCTCGAACAGCCCGCTCAGACGCTGGGTGCTGTCGCGCAGGGTGCTGTGGAACGTGCTGAGCTGGTCGGCCAGCAGCCGCGCCTCGCTGGCCATGTGCTGTTCGCGGATGGCCAGGTTGGCGATGTCCAGCGAACGCAGGGCGAACGCTGTACTGCCGGTGATGACGACCGCCAGGATCACAGCCAGGGCGATGCCCAGTTGCGTGGCGATACGAGCGCGAGGTTGAGACATTGGAAACTCCTGGGAATCGTGTGCTTGGCAGCAGTGCCAGGGATGTCCAGAGCCGTCGAGCACCTGTCATCCTTGATCTTATTGGTACTGCTACATCGGCGATTCGAACGAATACTTGAGCGCCCTGCTGTGGCATGAACGCTACACATCAATTTGCGTTGCGCTGCCACAAGGTCGAGAATCCAGCGTCCCACTCCTGAGCCGACCGAGCCGGATTCATCATGCAGCCCACCGTACGTATCGAACTTCAGGCCCTGCTTCGGCTGGCGGGGCCGCTGATCGCCTCGCAGCTGGCACACATGCTGATGGTCCTGACCGACACCCTGATGATGGCCCGCCTGAGCCCCGAGGCGCTGGCCGGCGGCGGCCTGGGGGCGGCCAGCTACTCCTTCGTCTCGATTTTCTGCATCGGCGTGATCGCTGCAGTCGGCACCCTGGTGTCGATCCGCAAGGGTGCCAACGACCAGCAAGGCGTGGCGCGCCTGACCCAGGCCGGGTTGTGGCTGGCATGGGGCATGGCGGCGGTAGCGGCGGTACTGTTGTGGAACCTGGGGCCGGTCCTGGCCATGCTCGGGCAGACTCCGGCCAACGTCGCTTTCGCCACCCAGTTCCTCTTGCTGCTGCCCTTCGCACTGCCAGGCTTCCTGAGCTTCATGGCGCTGCGCGGCTTCACTGCCGCGCTGGGCCGGGCCACGCCGGTGATGGTCATCAGCATCATTGCCACCGTGGCCAACTATCTGCTCAACCATGCGTTCATCGAGGGCCTGTTCGGCTTGCCCAAACTGGGCCTGGTGGGCATCGGCATGGTCACCGCAATCGTCAGCAACCTGATGGCAATCGCGCTGGCGCTGTACATACGCTATCACCGTGCCTACACGCCCTACCCGCTGCTCAAGGGCCTGGCCCGACCGAACCTGTCGGCCCTGCGCGAGTTGTGGCGATTGGGGCTGCCGATCGGTGGCACCTACGCCGTGGAAGTCGGCCTGTTCGCCTTCGCCGCGCTGTGCATCGGCACCATGGGCAGCACGCCGCTGGCGGCGCACCAGATTGCCCTGCAGATCATCTCGGTGGCTTTCATGGTGCCTGCCGGCATGTCCTACGCGGTGACCATGCGCATCGGCCAGCACTACGGCGCCGGGCACTTGCTGGCTGCGCGCCTGGCCGGGCGGGTCGGCATCGGTTTCGGGGCAGTGGTGATGCTCGCCTTCGCCCTGCTGTTCTGGCTCGCACCGGGCCCTCTGGTCGGCGTCTTTCTGGACCGGGCCGACCCGACCTTCCACGGGGTCATCGAGCTGGCCATCAGCCTGTTGGCGGTGGCGGCCTGGTTCGAGATGTTCGACGGCATCCAGACCATTGCCATGGGCGCCATTCGCGGCCTCAAGGACGCCAAGACCACGTTTCTGGTGGGGCTTTTCTGCTATTGGGCAATCGGTGCGCCAGCGGCCTGGAGCCTGGCGTTCCACTTCCAGCTGGGTGCGGTGGGCGTGTGGTGGGGGTTGGCGCTGGGCCTGCTGTGCTCGGCCTGTACCTTGACCTGGGCGTTCGAGTGGCGCATGCACCGACTTCGCCGCCTGGCCGGGCCTACGGCGCTGGCGACCTGATGGCCTGGGCCTGGCCGAAACGCAGGAATGCCTGCAGCTGCTCCAATGGCAGGGGCCGGCTGATCAGGTAGCCCTGCACCTGATCGCAGCCGAAATCACGCAGCAACGCAAGCTGCTCGGGGGTCTCGACGCCCTCGGCGACGACCTTGAGGTCGAGGTTGTGCGCCAGGTTGATCATGGCGTGGACCAACTTGCTGTTTTCCGGACGCTGTTCCATGCCACTGACGAAGCTCTTGTCGATCTTGAGCAAGGCGATCGGCAGGCTGCTCAGGTGGACGAACGAGGAGAAGCCGGTGCCGAAATCGTCGAGGGAGAAACGCACGCCCAGGCAGCCGAGGGCGTCCATGGTCCGCTTCACCAGGTCGTTGCGACGCATCACGGCGGTTTCGGTGAGTTCGAATTCCAGCCAGCCGGCGTCGATGCCGCGCTCGGCGATCAAGCGCCCCAGGGTGCTGAGCAGCTGGCTGTCCTGGAACTGCCGGAACGACAGGTTGATTGCCATGTGCAATGGTTCGAAGCCACCTTCGCGCAGGGTCTGCATGTCGCGCAGGGCGCGGGCGATCACCCAGTAACCCATCGGTACGATCAACCCGCTCTGCTCGGCCAGCGGCACGAATTCGCCAGGGGCAAGCACGCCGCGCTCGCGGTGGCGCCAGCGCACCAGTGCCTCGAGACCGACGATGGTATTGCCGCTCAGGTCCAGCCGTGGCTGGTAGTGCAGTTCCAGCTCGTCACGCCGCAGGGCGCGGCGCAGCTCGCTTTCCAGGTCCGCCAGGCTGCGCGCATGACGGTTGATGCGTTCGTTGAACAGATGATAGCTGCAGCCTTGGGTGCTCTTGGCCTGCTGCATGGCGATGTGCGCATGCCACATCAGCGGATCGGCGCCAGCACCGGCGCGGGCGTGGGCGATGCCCAGGCTGCAGCCGATCAGCAGGCTCTCGCCGTCCACGTAATACGGCTCGGCCATGGCCTCGATGATGTTGGCGGCCAGGCGCTCGGCCCGTGACGGGTCACGCCGGGTGTCGAGCAACAGGGCGAACTCGTCGCTGCCCAGGCGGGCCACCTGATCGCCCGCCTCGAGCTGCTTCTTCAGGCGCGCCACCACCTGCAGGATCAGCCGATCGCCGGCCTGATGCCCGAGTGCATCGTTGGCATGGCGGAAGTTGTCCATGTCCAGGTGGCCCAGGGCTACGCCACGGCCCTCCTGCTCGGCCAGGCGTGCGGCCAGCAGCGTCTGGAAACCGGGGCGGTTGGCGATGCCGGTCAGCGGATCCTGTTCGGCCAGGCGCTGCAGGGTATCCTGCAGCACGCCCCGCTCGCGCACATGGCGCAGGCAGCGGCGCAGCGTGTCGCTGGTGAGTTCGTCCAGCACCAGCCAGTCGCTGGCACCCGGCGGCGGTTCGTCCGGCTCCTGGGTCAGCAACAGCACGATCGGCAGCGCGCAACGGCCTGGCGCCGGCAGCAGGGCGGTGGTGGTCAGCAGCAAGGTGCCGGGCTGGTTGTCGAAGTGCGAGGCCACAGGATCCCAGGCGGACGCCTCGATCAATGTGGCCACATTGCCAAGGGTCGCCAGACACTCGCGCAGCGACGTGGCCCAGGTGCGATCCTGGGCCAGCAGCAACAGCCGCGCGGGTTCGACAGGCGTAGACAAACGAGCTCCTTGGGACAGTTTCACAGTCATTCGATAGCGCTTAAAAACGGCCTCGCCAGCAGCTCGGGGCAGACCCAATCCACAGTACGTGTCAACGTGTAACCACATCCTGCTGCAAAGTCGGCAAACCGGCAAATTTTAATGGATCTGCGGTCGCGGCACAGTTGAACCAGCGGTGCTAAAATGCGCGGCCATTTCGTCAGTGACTCCCGTCATGTCCCGACTCAACCCCCGGCAGCAAGAAGCCGTGAACTACGTCGGCGGCCCTCTTTTGGTGCTCGCCGGTGCAGGCTCCGGCAAGACCAGCGTGATCACGCGCAAGATCGCCCATCTGATCCAGAACTGCGGCATTCGTGCCCAGTACATCGTCGCCATGACCTTCACCAACAAGGCGGCGCGGGAGATGAAAGAGCGCGTCGGCAGCCTGCTGCGCGGCGGCGAGGGCCGCGGCCTGACCGTGTCGACCTTTCACAACCTGGGCCTCAACGTCATCCGCAAGGAACACGCGCGGCTGGGCTTCAAGCCAGGCTTCTCGATCTTCGACGAAGCCGACGTGAAAGCGCTGATGACCGACATCATGCAGAAGGAGTACTCGGGCGAGGACGGCGTCGACGAGATCAAGAACATGATCGGCGCCTGGAAGAACGACCTGGTCCTGCCACCCCAGGCGCTGGAGCAGGCGCGCAACCCCAAGGAGCAGACCGCGGCCATCGTCTACAGCCACTACCAGCGTACGCTGCGTGCGTTCAACGCAGTGGACTTCGACGACCTCATCCTGCTGCCGGTCAAGCTGTTTCAGGACCACCCCGACGTTCTCGAAAAATGGCAGAACAAGGTCCGCTACCTGCTGGTGGACGAATATCAGGACACCAACGCCAGCCAGTACCTGCTGGTGAAGCTGCTGATCGGCACGCGCAACCAGTTCACCGTAGTCGGCGACGACGATCAGTCGATCTACGCCTGGCGTGGCGCGCGCCCGGAAAACCTGATGCTGCTCAAGGACGACTACCCGTCGCTGAAGGTGGTCATGCTGGAGCAGAACTATCGCTCCACCAGCCGCATCCTGCGCTGCGCCAACGTGCTCATCTCGAACAATCCCCACGCGTTCGAAAAGCAGTTGTGGAGCGAAATGGGTCACGGCGATGAAATCCGCGTGATCCGCTGCCGCAACGAAGATGCCGAGGCCGAGCGGGTGGCCGTCGAGATTCTCAGCCTGCACCTGCGCACCGACCGACCCTACAGCGATTTCGCTATCCTCTACCGGGGCAACTACCAGGCCAAGCTCATTGAGCTGAAGTTGCAGCACCATCAGATTCCCTATCGGCTGAGCGGTGGCAACAGCTTCTTCGGGCGCCAGGAAGTGAAGGACCTGATGGCCTACTTCCGCCTCATCGTGAACCCGGACGACGATAACGCCTTCCTCCGGGTGATCAACGTGCCCCGCCGGGAAATCGGCTCGACGACCCTCGAAAAGCTCGGCAACTATGCCACCGAGCGCAAGATCTCGATGTACGCGGCCACCGACGAGATCGGCCTGGGCGAACATCTGGACGCACGCTTCACCGATCGCCTGGGTCGCTTCAAACGCTACATGGACAAGGTCCGCGAGCAGTGCGCCGGCGAAGATCCGATCGGCACACTGCGCAGCATGATCATGGACATCGACTACGAGCAGTGGCTGCGCACCAACAGCTCCAGCGAGAAGGCCGCCGACTACCGCATGAGCAACGTGTGGTTTCTGGTCGAGGCCTTGAAGAACACCCTGGAGAAGGACGAAGACGGCGCCATGACGGTCGAGGAAGCGATCGGCAAGCTGGTGCTGCGCGACATGCTCGAACGTCAGCAGGAAGAAGAGGACGGCGCCGAGGGTGTACAGATGATGACTCTGCACGCCTCCAAGGGGCTGGAGTTTCCCTATGTGTTCATCATGGGCATGGAAGAGGAAATCCTGCCGCACCGTTCCAGTATCGAAGCCGACACCATCGAGGAGGAGCGCCGTTTGGCCTACGTGGGCATCACCCGCGCGCGGCAGACCCTGGCGTTCACCTTTGCCGCCAAGCGCAAGCAGTACGGTGAGATCATCGATTGCGCGCCCAGCCGCTTCCTCGACGAGCTGCCGCCCGACGATCTGGCCTGGGAAGGCAACGACGATACGCCCACGGAAGTCAAAGCCGTGCGCGGCAATACTGCATTGGCCGATATCCGCGCCATGCTCAAACGCTGAATTCAACCCTGCCCGGGCCACAGCCGGCCTGCGCACATTGGTACATCGAGGAACCACCGTGGAAGCTCTGCACAAAAAGATTCGCGAAGAAGGCATCGTGCTTTCCGATCAGGTATTGAAGGTCGATGCCTTTCTCAATCACCAGATCGATCCGCTCTTGATGCAGCAGATCGGCGACGAGTTCGCCCGCCGCTTCGCCGATGCCGGGATCACCAAGATCGTCACCATCGAGGCTTCGGGTATCGCGCCGGCGGTGATGGCCGGGCTGCGCCTGGGCGTGCCGGTGATCTTCGCGCGCAAGCATCAGTCGCTGACGTTGACGGAAAACCTGCTGGTGGCTTCGGTGTATTCGTTCACCAAACAGACCGAAAGCACCGTGGCCATTTCCCCGCGTCATTTGAACAGCAGCGATACCGTGCTGGTGATCGACGATTTCCTGGCCAACGGCAAGGCGTCGCAGGCATTGATTTCGATCATCAACCAGGCCGGTGCCAAGCTGGCCGGGCTGGGTATCGTCATCGAAAAATCCTTTCAGGGCGGCCGCGCCGAACTCGATGCACAGGGCTATCGCGTCGAGTCTCTGGCGCGTGTGCAGTCGCTGGCCAATGGCGTCGTGACCTTCCTGGAGTGACCTGATACACCGTGTCCAGCCCTTCGCGGCCGATGACCGCTCCTACGGCGAGCATCATCGGCCTGCGTAGGAGCGGTCATCGACCGCTATGGCTGGCATGATTGGCCTGCGTAGGAGCGGTCATCGGCCGCGAAGGGAGCCACGCGGTGCAACGCCTAGAACGTTGAGGTGTCGGTTTCCTGCAGCGCGGCCAGCACCAGGCGCTGGTATAGCTCTTCGCGCAAGCCCTGCGGCTGGTCCAGCGCCATGCGCTGCAGGTGCAGGGGGTAGCGGTTGGCCTGGGGCGCTTCGAGCGCTGCTTTGCCCAGTTCGAGCATTTCGCTGAGCTTGAACTTGCTCTTGAGCCAATTCAGCGCCCGCAGCAGGTCCTTTTCCTCTTCGGTGAAGTCACACCCCAGCGGATACTCCGGAAACAGCGAAGCATGCCGCTCGCGAATCGCCTGCAGACGCTCGCTGGTGTTGTTCGCGAAGCGCGGATCGAGCACGAAATCCCTACTCAACTTGCCGGCACGCTGGGCTTCGTCGATCAGGCTGGCCTGAAAGCGCGAATCGCTGATGTTGATCATCGCCTCGATCACCTCGGCGTCGGTACGCCCACGCAAGTCGGCAATGCCGTACTCGGTCACGACGATGTCGCGCAGGTGCCGTGGAATCGTGCAATGGCCGTAGTCCCACAGCACGTTGGAACTGATCACGCCTGCCGACTCGCGCCAGCTGCGCAGGATCAGCACCGAACGTGCGCCTTCCAGGGCATGCCCCTGAACGACGAAATTGTATTGCCCGCCGACCCCACTGATGACCCGACCGTCTTCGAGCTGGTCCGACACCGCCGCGCCCATGACCGTGGCCGTGAACACGGTGTTGATGAAGCGCGCGTCGCGCCGCTGCAGGCGCTTGAGCTGTTCGTCGCCGTACAACTCGTTGATGTAGCTGATCGCGGTCATGTCGAACTGTGCAAGGCTGGCCGGGGGCAGCTCGCGCAGGCGCTCGTAGAAACTGTTCGGCCCGAGGAAGAAACCGCCGTGCACCACCACCCCGTCCCGGTCCTCGTCGGCGTGCAGCACGCCGGCGTTGGCCGCCGCCTGGCGGGCTACGTCGGGATACACCTTGCGGCGTATCACGCCTGCTTCGGCCAGGGCCAGCAGGCCGTTGACGAACATCTCGCTGCAGCCGTACAGGCCGGTAGCAAAAGGCTCCACTCCACCTTCGGCCTGGATCAACGCCTGCCAGGGCGACAGATCGAGTTCAGCGAGCAGCGCCCGGTAGCCGCCGTTGTCCCCCTGACGCGCGAGCAAGGCGGCGCTCAGCGCATCGCCCATTGCACCGATGCCGATCTGCAGGGTGCCGCCGTCGCGCACCAGCGTGCTGGCGTGCAGACCGATGAAATGATCCTGCAGGCCGACCGGCATGTTCGGCGTCGAGAACAGCGTCGAGCGCTCCGCGGCATCGACCAGCAGGTCAAAGGCCTCGCTGTCGATTTCGGCACTGCCCGGCATGAACGGCAGTGCCTCGTGGACCTGGCCCAGCACCAGGATGGTCTCGCCGGCAGCGCGACGCTTTTCGATCATCGGCAGCAGGTCCAGGGTGATGTCCGGATTGCAGCTCAGGCTCAGGCGACCGGCCTGCTCGGGGTGCTGGCTGACCAGTTGCGCCACCAGGTTCAGCCCCTTGGCATTGATGTCGCGGGCGGCGTGGCTGTAGTTGCTGCTGATGTAGCTTTGCTGCGCCGTCGTGCTGCCCAACAAACTGCCCGGCTGCATGAAGAATTGCTGCACGCTGACGTTTGCGGGCAGCTCGTCACGGCGCAGGTCGGCGAGAAACTCGAACTCGGGATAATCACCGAAAACGCGTTCCACGAAGGGTTCGAGCAGGCGCTTCTGCAAGCCGTCGCCCAAGGGTGGCCGGCCCAGCACCAGTGCGGTGTAGATCGTCAGGCGTCGCTGGGGAAGGCTTTTGATCCGGGCATACAGCGCGTTGACGAAGCGGTTGGGTTTGCCCAGGCCCAACGGCATGCCCATGTGAATATGGCGGGGGAGTCGCTCCAGGACCTGGTCCACGGCCGCCTCGATTGAACATCGGTGGACCATGACTGGCTCCTCAGAAATTCGCCGGTGTGGCGGCACTGATCAAACGGGCAGGCGTATCGAACGGATTGCGGAAGCGATGCGGCTTGCTGCTTTCGAAGTAGTAGCTGTCGCCCTCTTCCAGCACGTAGGTGTCCTGGCCAACCACCAGTTCCAGGCGCCCTTCCACCAGGATGCCGGTCTCCTCGCCCTCATGCATGAGCATTTCCATGCCCGTGTCGGCACCCGGCGGATAGACCTCGCTGAGAAAGGCGATGGCCCGGCTTGGATGGGCCTTGCCCACCAGCTTCATGGTCACCGCGCCGTCGGAGATATCGATCAGCTCGCTGGCTTTGTAGACCACCTGGGTTGGCCGTTCGGCCTGCAGCTCTTCGGAAAAGAACTCGACCATGGACATCGGAATCCCGCCCAGCACCTTGCGCAGCGAGCTGATCGAGGGACTCACGCTGTTCTTCTCGATCATGGAAATGGTGCTGTTGGTGACGCCCGCCCGTTTGGCGAGTTCACGCTGGGACAAACCCTTGAGTTTGCGAATGGCTTGCAGTCGTTCGCCGACGTCCAATGCGTAAGCCTCCTGGAATGCTGTGCAGTTCATGATGGCCGGTATCATGGCAACAGCGTTCGGGATTTACAACACATTGGCAGGCGCCGCCGCGGCACATGGGCGCAACGCGCCCCAGCCGTGGCGCGAGAGGTCGCGCTAGAGGTACTGCAGAGGCACCCGGCGCAGGTTGCAGAAGATCTGGTAGGCGATGGTCCCGGCAGCATGAGCCACGTCGCTGGCCAGCACCTGCTTGCCCCACAGTTCGACCGTGCTGCCGACGCCGGCATGGGGCACATCGGTCAGGTCGACATTGAGCATGTCCATCGACACCCGCCCGGCCAACCCGGTGCGTACGCCGTCGACCAGCACCGGCGTCCCGTTGGGTGCCAGGCGCGGGTAGCCATCGGCATAACCCATGGCCACCACGCCGATTCGGCTCGGCCGCTGGGTGACGAAGCGCGCACCGTAGCCCACGGCTTCCCCGGCAGGCAGCTCACGCACGCTGATGACCTTGGATTGCAGGGTCATCACCGGCTGCAGAGCGACGCTGGCAGGCGTGGCGGTTTCGAACGGTGTGGCACCGTAGAGCATGATGCCCGGACGCACCCAGTCGCTGGGGATCTGCGGCCAGCCAAGCACGGCCGGGGAATTGCGCAGGCTGATTTCGGCTGACAGGCCTTGGCGCGCCATGTCGAATACCGCCAATTGCTCGGTACTGCTGGGGCAGTCCAGTTCATCGGCGCGGGCGAAATGGCTCATCAGCACGATCTTGGCCACCTTGCCGCTGGCCAGCAACCGCTGATAGGCGCTCTGGTAATCCTTGGGATGCAAGCCCACGCGGTGCATGCCCGAGTCGAGCTTGAGCCAGACCTGCAGCGGCTGGCTCAAACGCGCCTGCTCGATGGCTTCGAGCTGCCACAGCGAATGCACCACGCACCACAGCCCATGCTCGGTGATGAGGGGCAGTTCGCTGGCTTCGAAAAAACCTTCGAGCAGCAATACCGGGGCCTTGATACCAGCTGCGCGCAGTTGCAGGGCTTCCTCGATGCAGGCCACGGCGAACCCGTCCGCTTCGTCTTCCAACGCTTGCGCGCAGCGCACTGCACCGTGACCATAGGCGTCGGCCTTGACCACTGCCAGCGCCTTGGCCCCGCTCATTTCACGCGCCAGGCGATAGTTGTGGCGCAGGGCCGAAAGGTCGATCGAGGCGCGGGCTGGACGCATGGCGGGCTTCTTGTGCAAAAGTTGACGAAGTCGCCCGGTTGCATACCGAACCGAGCGAGGAGCATGGGTGGAACTTACGAATGCGCCGGCGCTGACTGGCCTCGGCGAACCGTGTCGTGCGGCTGTCCGTAGCGCGATATGTCGAGACCGGCAGCGCTGATCTGCGGCGTTTTACGCGCGATCAGGTCGGCAAGCAAGCGCCCCGAGCCACACGCCATGGTCCAGCCCAGGGTGCCGTGACCGGTGTTGAGAAACAGATTCTTGAACGGCGTGGCACCGACGATCGGTGTACCGTCGGGGGTGGTTGGCCGCAGCCCGGTCCAGAAACTGGCCTGGGCCAGATCGCCGCCCTGCGGGTACAGGTCATTGACGATCATTTCCAGGGTCTCGCGGCGACGTGGGTTCAGGCTCAGGTCGAAGCCGGCGATTTCGGCCATCCCGCCCACGCGAATACGGTTGTCGAAACGGGTGATCGCGACCTTGTAGCTCTCGTCGAGAATGGTCGAGGTCGGCGCCATCGCCGGGTTGGTGATCGGCACGGTCAGCGAATAGCCTTTGAGCGGGTAGACCGGCGCCTTGATGCCCAGCGGCTTGAGCAATTGCGGCGAATAGCTGCCCAGTGCCAGCACATAGCGGTCGGCGGTTTCCAGCTTGCCGTCGATCCAGACACCGTTGATGCGGTCGCCGGCGAAATCCAGGCGCTCGATGGCCTGGCCGAAGCGGAACTGCACACCCAGATCCCTGGCCATCTGCGCCAGCCGGGTAGTGAACATCTGGCAATCGCCGGTCTGGTCGTTGGGCAGGCGCAGGGCGCCAGCCAGAATGCCGGTCACCGATGCCAGGGCCGGCTCGACGCGGGCAATGCCCTCGCGGTCGAGTAATTCGTAGGGCACGCCGGACTGTTCCAGCACGGCGATGTCCTTGGCCGCGTTGTCCAGTTGCGCCTGGGTACGGAACAGCTGGGTAGTGCCCAGGGTCCGGCCTTCGTAGGCGATGCCGGTTTCCGCGCGCAGTTCGTCGAGGCAGTCGCGGCTGTACTCGGACAGGCGCACCATGCGTTCCTTGTTCACCGCATAGCGGCTGGCGGTGCAGTTGCGCAGCATCTGCGCCATCCACAGGTACTGGTCGACATCGCCGGTCAGCTTGATCGCCAGCGGTGAATGGCGTTCCAGCAGCCATTTGATCGCCTTGAGCGGCACACCCGGCGCCGCCCAGGGCGAGGCATAGCCCGGCGACACCTGCCCGGCATTGGCGAAGCTGGTTTCCATGGCGACGGCCGGCTGGCGATCGACCACGGTCACATCCATGCCCTGCCGAGCCAGATAATAGGCACTGACGGTGCCGATCACACCACTACCGAGTACCAGAACGCGCATGTGTGTCGCCCTCATCGCGGAAATCCGCTGACGTAAGATGTTAGGTCCGAAGATGTGGGCAGTATAAAAAGGTCCGGCCAGTGCTTTTCACTGTATGCAAGGCTATATTTGGCGACAATTCTCGGCCATCAGCGCTTTAACGGAGGGGCATCGCCTGTGCGTACCCAGCACCAGAGCAAACGCGAACTCGACAAGATCGACCGCAACATCCTGCGCATCCTGCAGGCCGACGGGCGCATGTCGTTCACCGAACTGGGCGAGAAGGTCGGCCTGTCGACCACACCCTGCACCGAGCGGGTCCGTCGGCTGGAGCGCGAAGGCATCATCATGGGCTATTACGCCCGGCTCAATCCGCAGCACCTGCGCGGCAGCCTGCTGGTGTTCGTCGAGATCAGCCTGGACTACAAGTCGGGCGACACCTTCGAAGAGTTTCGCCGCGCCGTGCTCAAGCTGCCCCATGTGCTGGAATGCCATCTGGTGTCGGGTGACTTCGACTACCTGGTCAAGGCGCGTATCTCGGAGATGGCGTCCTACCGCAAGCTGCTGGGCGATATTCTGTTGAAACTGCCCCACGTGCGCGAATCCAAGAGCTACATCGTCATGGAAGAAGTGAAGGAGAGCCTTAACCTGCCGGTGCCGGACTGATCCACAGACGCTTCAGACCAGCACCTGACGCGTACTGGCGATCAGCTTGTGCACCTGATGCTCCACGGCCGGATCGATCAGCTCTGTCGGACGCCGCCCATTGGGGCACGGCAACGTCGGGGTGGTGCCGAACAGCCGGCAGATCAGCGGGCGCTCTTCATACACCGTGCATCCCTGCGGCCCCAGGTGCACACAGTCGAGGCGGGCCATCGCGGCCTCCTGCTCGGCGGCCGTCTTGCGCGGCAGCCGGGCCATTTCCTCGGACGATGTGGTCACCGGACCGCAGCAGTCATGGCAACCCGGCACGCATTCGAACGAGGGAATCTGCTCGCGAAGAAAGCGGAGCTTGTGGCTGTTGCAGCTCATGACGAGTCACCTGGTGGGCAAGGCGCCATTGTGCCGCGCGGTTGCCGCCATGGGAAACCCCGGCTTATGCTGCGTCAGATTTTCCACACACTGCCATCAGGACCCTATCCATGAATGCTCACGCCGAGCACGCCGCTTCGTACTACGCCGCCAGCCTGCACCGGCAGCCGGTATACCCGCCCCTGCTGGGTGAGGTCAGCGTCGACGTCTGCGTGGTGGGCGGCGGTTTCTCCGGGCTCAACACCGCCATCGAGCTGGCTCAGCGCGGGCTCAGCGTCGCGCTGCTCGAAGCCCGGCAGATCGGCTGGGGCGCCAGCGGGCGCAACGGCGGGCAATTGATTCGTGGTGTCGGCCATGGCCTGGAGCAGTTCCGCAAGGTCATCGGCGACGACGGGGTGCGCGACCTGACCCTGATGGGGCTGGAAGCGGTGGAAATCGTGCGCCGGCGCATCGACCAGCATCGTATCGAGTGCGACATGACCTGGGGTTACTGTGACCTGGCCAACAAACCAGCCCAGTTGCAGGGCTTCATGGAAGAAGCCGAAGCGTTGCGCAGCCTGGGCTACGCCCACGAGTTGCAGATCGTCGAGGCGCAGGACATGCGCAGCGTGGTCGGGTCGGATCGCTACCACGGCGGCCTGGTCGACATGGGCTCCGGCCACCTGCATCCGCTGAACCTGGCCTTGGGCGAAGCCGAGGTGGCGCGGCAGCTGGGTGTGCAGCTTTTCGAGCACTCGCGGGTGACACGCATCGAGTATGGCCCGCAGGTGCGCGTGCACAGCGCTCAAGGCCAGGTACGCGCCCGCTACCTGGTGCTGGGCTGCAATGCCTACCTGAACGATCTCAACCCACAGCTGAGCGGCAAGGTGCTGCCTGCAGGCAGCTATATCATTGCCACCGAGCCACTGGCTGCCGAGCAGGCGCGGCAGCTGCTGCCGCGCAACACGGCGGTGTGCGACCAGCGAGTGACGGTCGACTACTACCGATTGTCTGCCGATCGGCGCTTGCTGTTCGGCGGTGCCTGTCACTATTCAGGGCGTGACCCGAAGGATATCGCCCAGTACATGCGGCCCAAGATGCTCGAGGTGTTCCCGCAACTGGCGGATGTGCGCATCGACTATCAGTGGGGCGGCATGATCGGCATCGGGGCCAACCGTCTGCCGCAGATCGGCCGGCTCAAGGAACAACCCAACGTGTTCTACGCCCAGGCCTACTCCGGGCATGGCCTGAACGTCACCCACCTGGCCGGCAAGCTGCTCGGCGAGGCCATCAGTGGCCAGGCCAGCCGTGGCTTCGACCTGTTCGCCAAGGTGCCGCACATGACCTTTCCCGGCGGTCGTCACCTGCGCTCGCCGCTGCTGGCGCTGGGCATGCTCTGGCACCGGTTCAAGGAACTGGGCTAAAGCTGCGAACGCTCCAGCTGCCCGGGACCCGGCACCACTACACGCGCCAGAACGGCTTCAAGCCCTCGCTACGTGCCTGCTGCGCATCCAGGCCGATATCGCGCAACTGGTCCTTGTCCAGTTCCAGCAAAGCTGGCCGTGTGCGCAGGTGATGCAGCATCAGCGCCCAACGCCCCAGCTCCGCCGGTGCGCGCTCGGCGCAGGGACGCAGCCTTGGCTCTTCCCGCAACTCTTCGGTGCGCAGCAGCAGACGTACATCGGTCAAGCCATTCATGGCCGTTCTCCTTGAAGTGTTTAAACAGCAAGGCCATGGTGCCGTAGCAAAGGGCATCTCATACAGATTCAAAAAGCGCTTATGTTTTCCATACAGAAAGCTGACCTGCTGGTCTGAATGCTGTATTTTAAGCGTATCTGTATGGTTCTCCGCTCGAGCGACTCTATGACCCTGTACATGAACCTCGCCCAACTGCTCAGTCAGCGCATCGAACAAGGCCTCTACCGCCCTGGTGATCGGCTGCCCTCGGTGCGCGCCCTGAGCATCGAGCACGGCGTCAGCCTGAGCACCGTGCAGCAAGCCTATCGCCAGCTCGAAGACCACGGCTTGGCGGCACCGCGGCCCAAATCCGGCTATTTCGTACCCACTGCCCGCGAGCTGCCGGCGCTGCCAGCGGTGGGCCGGCCCATGCAGCGTCCGGTGGAAATCTCGCAGTGGGACCAGGTGGTCGAACTGATGCGCGCCGCGCCTCGTGATGATGTGGTGCAGCTGGGCCGCGGCATGCCCGATGTCAGCAGCCCGACCCTGCGCCCCCTGCTGCGCGAGCTGGCCCGCCTGAGCCGGCACCAGGCCATGCCGGGCCTGTACTACGATTCGCTGTATGGCACCCAGGCCCTGCGCGAGCAGATCGCCCGGGTGCTGGTGGATGCCGGCTGCCAGTTGGGCGTTGGTGAACTGGTGGTCACCACTGGCTGCCACGAGGCGCTGTCGGCCAGCGTGCGTGCCATCTGCGAACCCGGCGATATCGTCGCCGTGGACTCACCGAGCTTTTTCGGCGCCATGCAGACGCTCAAGGGCCTGGGCATGAAGGCCCTGGAAATCCCCACCGACCCGCTGACCGGCATCAGCCTGCAGGCACTGGAGCTGGCATTGGAGCAGTGGCCGATCAAGGCCATACAGCTGACGCCCAACTGCAACAACCCGCTGGGCTACGTCATGCCCGAAGCCCGCAAGCGCGCGCTGCTGACGCTCGCCCAGCGCTTCGACGTGGCGATCATCGAGGACGATGTGTATGGCGACCTGGCCTTCAGCTACCCACGTCCGCGCACGATCAAGTCGTTCGACGAAGACGGCCGGGTGCTGTTGTGCAGTTCGTTCTCCAAAACCCTGGCGCCCGGCCTGCGGATCGGTTTCGTCGCCCCGGGCCGCTACCTGGAACGGGTGCTGCACATGAAATACATCGGCACTGGGTCGACAGCGACACAACCGCAGCTGGCCATCGCCGAGTTCATCAAGGGTGGCCATTACGAACCCCACCTGCGGCGCATGCGCACCCAATACCAGCGCAGCCGCGACCTGATGATCGACTGGGTCACTCGCTACTTTCCCGCCGGCACCCGCTGCAGCCGCCCGCAAGGTGGCTTCATGCTGTGGGTCGAATTGCCCGACGGCTTCGATACCCTCAAGCTCAACCGCCTGCTGCTCGATCAGGGCGTGCAGATAGCCGTGGGCAGCATTTTTTCGGCGTCGGGCAAATACCGTAATTGCCTGCGCATGAACTTCGCCAGCAAGCCCACGCCGCAGATAGAGGCCGCGGTGCGCGCGGTGGGCAGCTGCGCACGGCAACTGCTGGTGGAAAATCCACACCCCGATGCCGACCTTTGACGGCCTGCCAGGGTCGAACTGCACGCCTCCCCCTCTGCCAAGGATGACCGCTTTGCCCTGCCCCAGGCTGTTACCGCTGCTGTTGACCTTGATCCTGGCCCTGCAAGGCTGCGCCAGCGTGAACGCGCCGCGGGACTACAGCGAGATGTTACCGGCCGAACAATCGGCCTTCGGCAGGTCGGTGCAGGCTCAGGTACAGGCCCATCACGGGCAATCGGGGTTCCGCCTGTTGTCGAGCAGCGATGAGGCGTTTCGCGCACGCGCCGAATTGATCCGCAACGCCCAGGGCAGCCTCGACCTGCAGTACTACATCGTCCACGACGGTTTCAGTACCCGGGCGCTGGTCGACGAGCTGCTCAAGGCCGCCGACCGCGGCGTGCGCGTGCGCATCCTGCTGGACGACACCACCAGTGATGGCCTGGACAAGACCATCGCCACCCTGGCCGCGCACCACAACATCCAGATCCGCCTGTTCAACCCGACGCACCTGGGCCGATCCACCGGCGCCACGCGTGCAGTGGGCCGCCTGCTGCAACTGTCACGGCAACACCGGCGCATGCACAACAAACTGTGGCTGGCCGACAACAGCGTGGCCATCGTCGGCGGGCGCAACCTGGGCGACGAATACTTCGACGCCGAGCCGGACATGAATTTCACCGACATCGACCTGCTCGGCTTCGGGCCTGTGGCCCAGCAACTGGGCTACAGCTTCGATCAGTACTGGAACAGTGCGCTGAGCCAGCCGATCGCCAACTTTCTGTTCACCGTTCCCACGGCCAGGCACCTGGCGTCCACGCGCGTGCGCCTGGAGCAGTCGCTGCTTGAATCCAGACGCCAGCACCATGTTCTCTACGAACGCCTGATGACCTATCAGAGCGCGCCCCAGATGGACATCTGGCGGCAGCAACTGATCTGGGCCTGGGGCCAGGCGCTGTGGGATGCACCAACCAAGGTGCTGGCCCGCGGCGAGCCCGACCCGCACCTGCTGCTGACCACCCAGCTCGCGCCTGAGCTGACCCGGGTCAAGCATGAGCTGATGTTGATCTCTGCCTATTTCGTACCGGGCGAGGCTGGCCGCGACTACCTCACCGGGCGCGCCGACGCCGGGGTCGACGTCAGCCTGCTGACCAATTCACTGGAAGCCACCGATGTGCCCGCAGTACACGGCGGGTATGTACCCTACCGCAAGGCGTTGCTCGAACACGGCGTGAAGCTGTTCGAACTGCGTCGCCAGCCAGGTGACGATGGCGACGTGTCCCTGAGTTTCACCGGCAGTTCCGATTCCAGCCTGCACAGCAAGGCGATGATCTTCGATGCGCGCAAATCCTTCATCGGCTCGTTCAATTTCGATCCGCGTTCGGTGCTGTGGAATACCGAGGTCGGGGTGCTGGTCGACAGCCCGGAACTGGCAGCGCAGATGCGCCACCTGGCCCATGAGGGCATGTCGCCTGCGCGCAGCTATCAGGTGCGCCTGGAAAATGGCCAGGTGGTATGGGACACCGAGGACCACCAGCAGATGCATACCCTCTACCGCGAGCCGGGTGACTGGTGGCGAAGGCTGAACGCATGGTTCAGCGAGGCAGTGGGGCTGGAGAAGATGCTTTGATTCCCCAGCCCCACTGTGGATGGATCAGAGCTTGATCCAGGTGGCCTTCAGTTCGGTGTATTTGTCGAACGCGTGCAGCGACTTGTCACGGCCGTTGCCCGACTGCTTGAAGCCACCGAACGGCGCGGTCATGTCGCCACCGTCGTACTGATTGACCCACACGCTGCCGGCACGCAACGCCTTGGCCGTCAGGTGCGCCTTGGAGATGTCCGCCGTCCATACCGCGGCGGCCAGGCCATAGGCGCTGTCGTTGGCGATGCGCACGGCCTCCTCGGCGGTGTCGAAGGTGAGCACCGACAGTACCGGCCCGAAAATCTCTTCCTGGGCGATCTTCATGGCATTGGTCACGCCATCGAAAATGGTCGGTTCGACGTACGTGCCGCCGGTTTCCTCGAGGATGCGCTTGCCGCCCACCAGCAGCGTTGCGCCGCCTTCCTGACCCGCCGCAATGTACGACAGCACGGTGTTCATCTGCTGGGTGTCCACCAGGGCACCGACGTTGGTCGCCGGGTCCAGCGGATTGCCGGGTTTCCACCCCTTGAGTGCCTCGACCACCATCGGCAGGAAGCGCTCCTTGACCGAACGTTCCACCAACAGGCGCGAACCGGCCGTACAGACTTCGCCCTGGTTGAAGGCAATGGCACTGGCCGCCGAATCGGCCGCGGCCTGCAGGTCCGGCGCATCGGCGAAGACGATGTTGGGGCTCTTGCCACCTGCTTCCAGCCAGACGCGCTTCATGTTCGACTCGCCCGCGTAAATCATCAGTTGCTTGGCGATCCTGGTGGAACCTGTGAACACCACGGTGTCCACGTCCATGTGCAGGGCCAGCGCCTTGCCGACCGTGTGGCCATGGCCGGGCAGCACGTTGAGCACGCCTTTGGGAATGCCCGCCTCGATCGCCAGCTGGGCAATGCGAATGGCCGTCAGCGGAGATTTTTCCGAAGGCTTGAGAATCACCGAGTTGCCCGTGGCCAGGGCCGGCCCCAGCTTCCAGCAGGCCATCATCAGCGGGAAGTTCCACGGCACCACGGCGGCGACCACGCCCACGGCTTCGCGGGTGACCAGGCCGAGCTGATCGTGCGGGGTCGGGGCGACTTCGTCGTAGACCTTGTCGATGGCCTCGCCGCTCCAGGCCAGGGCATTGGCCGAACCAGGCACATCGATGTTCAGCGAATCGCTGATCGGCTTGCCCATGTCCAATGTTTCCAGAAGCGCGAGCTCTTCGGCATTTTCCCGCAGCAGGCTGGCGAAACGAATCAGGGTAGCCTTGCGCTTGGCCGGTGCCGCCTTGGCCCAGACGCCGGCATTGAACGTGGCGCGGGCATTCTCGACCGCGCGCTGCGCATCGGCAGCGTCGCAGCTGGCCACCTGGGCCAACAGCCGGCCATCGACGGGGCTTACGCATTCGAAGGTCTGGCCCGACACGGCGTTGGTGTATTCGCCGTCGATGAACGCGCGCCCTTCGATCTTCAGCTGCTGAGCACGTTGTTCCCAGTCAGCGCGAGTCAGAGTGGTCATACGGATCTCCTGTGATTGAATGCAAAGCCCGGCCGTGCAAGGCTGGACGGGGTGACATCGAACCACCCTAAACCACCGGCGCGACGCTTTTCAATATATTTGACACCTGGCGCACAGAGGCCCACGGATGTGCGTTTTATCCAACAAGCGAGGGGTTTCCTGCATGAACATCACCAGCATCGTCGATTTTGCTCAACACAGCGTCACCCCGGAACGCTACCGGCCTGCGCCCGAGAAGATCCTTGGCGGCGACCCCGAACAGACACTGTTCAACCACTACCAGAGCCCCTGCGGGCAGATGAACGCGGGGGTATGGGAAGGCCAGGTAGGGCAATGGACGGTCAACTATACCGAGCATGAATACTGCGAAATCGTGCAGGGCGTTTCCGTGTTGCGCGACAGCCAGGGCAACGGCAAGACGCTGCGCGCCGGCGACCGCTTCGTGATCCCCGCCGGCTTCACTGGCACCTGGGAAGTACTGGAGGCCTGCCGCAAGATCTACGTGGTGTTCGAATCCAAGGGTTGAGGCTGCTCTTCACACCCCCCCTGTGGGAGCGGGTTCTACCCGCGAAAGCATCCCCGCGGTGCCAGAATTCACACCAAAAAAAAGGCCCGCATCTTTCGACGCGGGCCTTTTTCTGGTCGCCAAAATCAATTACTTGATTTTGCCTTCCTTGTACATCACGTGCTTGCGAACAACCGGATCAAATTTCTTGATCTCGATCTTGTCCGGAGTAGTACGCTTGTTCTTGTCGGTAGTGTAGAAGTGACCAGTACCGGCGCTCGAGATCAAACGAATCAATTCACGCATGATAAAGCTCCCTTAAACCTTGCCGCCATCGCGACGGATTTCGGCCAGCACGACAGTGATGCCACGCTTGTCGATGATACGCATGCCCTTGGCGGATACGCGCAGACGCACAAAACGTTTCTCTTCTTCAACCCAGAAGCGGTGATGCTGCAGGTTCGGCAGGAAACGACGACGGGTTTTGTTGTTTGCGTGGGAAATGTTATTCCCAGTCACCGGACCCTTACCGGTAACTTGACAGACTCTCGACATGCCTCAGCCCTCTAAAACCACATGCCCAACCCGGCATGGGTTGGCCGCTTATCTTTCAGTCATTTGGCGCACGGCGCCGCGTTTCTTCAGGGTCTTACCCACCTCACCGTAAAGGCAGAGGAACAGGGCCCTAGAAAAGAGCGCTGCTTTATACCAGAAAGCCTTGGGCGCAACAACTGCAGATGCACAATCAATGTGCCGGGCAACGCAGTCATCGGCCCACGCGCAGCAGTGGCGGGCGTGCTGCGGCACGACCACTCGTCGCGCAAAAAAACGATTTAGGGATAGTCAACGCTGCCGGACATCTCTAGGGTAGGACTTTTCTCCAGACTGCATAGGCAGATGGGCCCTCGACACGCCAAGGAACACACCATGCGTCTTGCGACTTTGCCGTTCTTGCTTGCTCCCCTGTTTGCCTCTGCGTTGGCTCATGCCGCGCCGCTGACAGTCTGTACCGAGGCCAGCCCCGAAGGCTTCGACGTGGTCCAGTACAATTCCCTGACAACCACCAACGCGTCGGCCGACGTGCTGATGAACCGCCTGGTGGAGTTCGATGCCAAAGCCGGCAAGGTCGTTCCCAGCCTGGCGGACAGCTGGGCCGTATCGGCCGATGGCCTGAGCTACACCTTCAAGCTGCACCCCGGCGTCAAGTTCCACGGCACCTCGTACTTCAAGCCCGACCGCGAGCTGAATGCGCAGGACGTACTGTTCAGCTTCCAGCGCATGCTCGACCCGGCCAACCCTTGGCACAAGGTCGCGCAGAGTGGCTTTCCGCACGCCCAGTCGATGCAGCTGCCGGGGCTGATCAAGAAGATCGAGGCGCCTGATCCGCTGACCGTCCGGTTTACCCTGGATCATCCCGATGCGACGTTCCTGGCGACCTTGAGCATGGGCTTCGCCTCGATCTATTCGGCGCAATACGCCGAGCAACTGATGCAGGCCGGTACTCCGGAAAAACTCAACAGCCAGCCGATCGGCAGCGGTCCGTTCATCTTCGTGCGTTTCGAGAAGGACGCCGTGGTGCGCTACAAGGCCAACCCAGACTACTTCGCCGGCAAACCTGCGGTCGACCCGCTGCTGTTCGCCATCACCCCGGACGCCAACGTGCGCCTGCAGAAGCTGCGGCGCAACGAGTGCCAACTGACCCTGTCGCCCAAGCCGCTGGACATCGCCGCAGCCGCCGACGACAAGAGCCTTCAGGTGATCAAGACCGAAGCCTTCATGACCGCGTTCCTGGCCATCAACAGCCAGCACCCGCCGCTGGACAAGCCTGAAGTGCGCCAGGCGATCAACCTGGCGTTCGACAAGGACAGCTACCTCAAGGCCGTGTTCGAAGGCACCGCCGAGGCGGCCAATGGGCCCTACCCGCCCAATACCTGGAGCTATGCGCGGGACCTGCCGGGTTACCAGCAGGACACCGCCAAGGCGCGCGAATTGCTGGCCAAGGCAGGTTTGAAGGACGGCTTCAAAACCACCATCTGGACCCGCCCATCGGGCAGCCTGCTCAACCCCAACCCCAGCCTGGGAGCGCAGCTGCTGCAGGCGGACCTGGCCAAGGTCGGCATCAAGGCCGAGATCCGCGTGATCGAATGGGGCGAGCTGATCCGTCGTGCCAAGGCCGGTGAGCATGACCTGTTGTTCATGGGCTGGGCCGGCGACAACGGTGATCCGGACAACTTCCTGACGCCGCAGTTTTCCTGCGCGGCCGTGCAGTCGGGGACCAACTTCGCGCGCTATTGCGACAAGGCCCTGGACAAGCTGATCAGCGATGGCAAGGCGGTGACCGACCAGGCCCAGCGCAGCAAGCTCTACCACCAGGCCCAGGCGCAGATCCAGCAGCAGGCGCTGTGGCTGCCCCTGGCACACCCGACGGCGGCCGTGCTGGCCCGCAAGGGCGTCGAGGGCTACAGCGTCAGCCCGTTCGGCCGGCAGGACTTTTCCAAGGTGTCTGTAGGTAAATAGGGCGCAGCGAGGCCACTCACATCCAGCCATGCTCGACCATCGAAAGCGGCTCGCCTTCGCCGATGATGATGTGATCGAGCACGCGCACGTCTACCAGCGCCAGTGATTCCTTGAGGCGCTGGGTCAGCGCGCGGTCGGCCTGGCTCGGGGTCGGGTTTCCGGAAGGGTGATTGTGCGTCAGGATCAGCGCCGCGGCGTTCATGGCTATGGCCCGCTTGACCACCTCGCGCGGATACACCGCCGCGCTGTCGATGGTGCCGCGAAACAGCACCTCGAAACCCAACGGCTGGTGCTTGGTGTCCAGGAACAGGCAACCGAACACTTCCTGGCGCTCATGGCGCAGTTTGGCCTTGAGGTAGCGGCGCACCGACTCGGGATCTTCCATGGCCGGTCCGCGGTTCAGGCGTTCGGCCATGTAGCGGCGGTTCATTTCGATGGAGGCTTGCAGCTGGGCGTATTTGGCCGGCCCCATGCCGAAGTGCTGGCTGAAGGTTTTCTGGTCGGCCTCGAGCAGGGCGCGCAGGCCGCCGAAGCGGATCAGCAGGTTGCGCGCGACGTCCACGGCGCTGTGCCCGGCCACGCCGGTACGCAGGAATATCGCCAGCAGCTCGCCATCGGAAAGACTGCCCGGACCATGCGCCAGCAGGCGCTCACGTGGCCGCTCGGCCTCGGGCCAATCGCGAATACTCATCCCCACTCCCTGTCTGTGAGCCTCGCTGTTCCATAGCGAGCGCTGTGCTATCTTAGCGCAACTTTTTGCACGGCGACCCGGCCCCGGGAGGCGGTTTCACCGTGGTGTTATTACCAGATGATAAAGGCAGGCCTATGCAGCGGCTGTATCGAAAACGCATCATTCTGGGCGTCGGCGGCGGCATTGCCGCCTACAAGAGCGCCGAGCTGGTACGTAGGCTTCTGGAGCAGGGTGCCGAAGTACGCGTGGTGATGACCAAGGGCGGCAGCGAGTTCATCACGCCGCTGACGTTGCAGGCGCTTTCCGGCCACCCGGTGCACATGGACCTGCTCGACCCTGCGGCCGAAGCCGCCATGGGCCATATCGAGCTGGCCAAATGGGCCGACCTGGTGCTCATCGCCCCCGCCACTGCCGACCTGATGGCGCGCCTGGCGCAGGGCATGGCCAACGACCTGTTGACCACGCTGGTACTGGCCACCGACGCCACCGTGGCCATCGCCCCGGCCATGAACCAAGCCATGTGGCGCGATCCGGCCACTCAGGACAACCTGCACCTGCTGCGCAGCCGCGGCCTGAAAGTCTTCGGCCCGGCCGCCGGCAGCCAGGCCTGCGGCGACATCGGCCTGGGCCGCATGCTCGAAGCCACCGAGCTTGCGCTGTGCGCGGCCGAATGCTTCGAGCACCTGGCCTTGACCGGCAAGCACGTGCTGATCACTGCCGGCCCGACTCAGGAAAACATCGATCCGGTGCGCTATATCACCAACCACAGCTCCGGCAAGATGGGCTTTGCCCTGGCCGAAGCGGCCGTCGAGGCCGGCGCTCGCGTCACCTTGATCTGTGGCCCGGTGCACCTGCCCACGCCCGACCGCGTGACCCGCATCGACGTCGTCAGCGCCCGCGACATGCTCGCCGCCTGCGAAGCCGGCATGCCCTGCGACGTGTTCATCGCATCCGCCGCCGTGGCCGACTACCGCCCCGAGGTGGTGGCCGCGCAGAAGCTCAAGAAAGACCCGGCCAGCGGTGACGGCCTGTTGCTGCAGATGGTGCGCAACCCGGACATCCTGGCGACCATCGCCGGTCGCGCCGACCGCCCATTCAGCGTCGGCTTCGCTGCCGAAACCGAACACCTGCTCGACTACGCCGCGCGCAAGCTCCAGGACAAGAACCTGGACTTGATCGTGGCCAACGACGTCGCCAACCCCAGCATCGGTTTCAACAGCGAAGAAAACGCCTGCAGCGTGATCGACCGCCAGTTGCAGACCACTGCTTTCGCCCAGACCAGCAAGGGCAAGATCGCCCGCCAGCTGGTTTCCTTCATCGCCAAGCGCCTCGATCAGGTTTAACGACAACCATGCACGCCCTTCAAGCCAAGATCCTCGACCCACGCCTGGGCCGGGACTTCCCGCTGCCCCACTACGCCACGCCCGGCTCCGCCGGCCTGGACCTGCGCGCCATGTTGCAGCAGGACACGCTGCTGGCACCTGGGCAAACCTTGCTGATTCCTACCGGCCTGTCGATCTACATCGGCGATCCGGGCCTGGCGGCGCTGATCCTGCCGCGCTCCGGCCTGGGTCACAAGCACGGTATCGTGCTGGGCAACCTGGTCGGCCTGATCGACTCCGATTACCAGGGCGAGCTGATGGTTTCGTGCTGGAACCGTGGCCACACCGAGTTCACCCTGACGGTGGGCGAGCGTATTGCCCAACTGGTATTGGTGCCGGTGGTGCAAGCCCATTTCGAGCTGGTCGACAGCTTCGACGAAAGCCAGCGCGGGACCGGCGGTTTCGGTCACTCCGGCACCCAGTAGACGGCCATGCAGATCAGGCGGCGGTGGCGATACCATGCCGTTCCAGAGCGTTCAATGCGGAGATGACAGGTGAAAGGATTTCCTCGCAATGCCAAGACGGCCGAGCACGGCCAGGCTTCGAACGCACGGCCCAACGCCGGCAACCAGGCGTTGCTGCTCGCCATTGCCGGGGTGCTCGCCGCCCTGCTGCTGATCTGGTTTCTGGTGGTCGCACCGCTGGCCGGCCGTGCCTTCCAGAACGCCGAGGCGAGCGCTGCCGCGCCTTTCACTGCGGGCCTGGACGCCGCGATCGCGCGTCAGGCCGGCCAGGCCGCCGCCCTGGCTCATTCACCTGCACTCATGGCCGCACTGGCCAGCCAGGACCCTGCGGGCATCGCCCAGGCTGCCAGTGCAGTGCCGTTGATCGACGGCCTGCAAGGTGTGCGCCTGAACCTGCCGGGACAGGCCAAGGTCGACCAGCAGGGCGCGGCCCCGATCAATTTTGCCGTACTGGACATGCTCAGCCGCGCCGAACGCGGCGTTGCCACTGCGCCTGAAGCCTACAAGGTCAACGGACGCTGGTGGATCTACACCGTCGCGGCCGTCCAGCAAGGCCCGCAGTCACCGGTGCTGGGCACGCTGCTGCTGGGGTTCGACATGCAGCCATTGGTCAAGGCGCTGGCATTGCCCGACGCCGAGTTCGGCCAGTTGCGCCTGCAGCAAAGCGTACTGGGCAGCCCACCGCAGCTGCTCGTCGAGCAAGGCAGCAGCGCGTCTGCCACACGCTATCCGTATGCGACCTCCAACCCCAACTGGCGTCTGGAATTCAGCCCGGGGCCGTTGTTCCAACCGCCCTTCGCCTGGAGTTCGCTGGGCCTGATGATGCTGGCTGCGGCAATTGCCATTGGCTGCGCGGCGTTGGCAGTGCGTCTTGCCCAGCGCCAGCTGTATGCGCGCATCGAGGCCGATGCGCGGCAACTCGAGCAGTTGCTCGACGAGTTGTCCGGCGGCAAGGCGGTCAAGGCGTTCGGCCTCAGCCTGGCGCCGCTCAACGGCCTGGCACAGGGCCTGGCGCGGCTGTCGCTGCGTGAAGGCAGCGCGCAACCCGCCGACAGTACTGCCGCTGCGCCAGCACCTGCCGCGGACAATTGGACCAATCCGATCTTTCAGGACACCGACATGCTCGACCTCGACGCGGCAGACCCTGTCGCCGACCCGAGCACCCTGCCACCGGCACTGCCCCACGGGATCTTTCGCGCCTATGACATCCGCGGCATCGTCGGCAGTACCCTGAATGCCGACACGGCCTACTGGGTCGGCCGCGCCGTCGGTGCGCAAAGCCTGGCCATGGGCGAGGCCAACGTCAATGTCGGCCGGGACGGACGTCTGTCCGGGCCGGAGCTGGTGCAGCCGCTGATCCAAGGTCTGGTCGACGCCGGCTGCCATGTCAGCGACGTGGGCCTGGTGCCGACACCGGCGCTGTACTATGCCAACCACGTGCTGAGCGGTCGTTCCGGGGTGATGCTCACCGGCAGCCACAACCCGCCCGACTACAATGGCTTCAAGGTGGTGATCGCCGGCGACACGCTGGCCAACGAACAGATCCTGGCCTTGCACCAGCGCCTGCTGCACAACGACCTGAGCCACGGCCAGGGCAGTGTCGAACGGGTGGACATCCTGCCACGTTATGTCGCGCAGATCCGCGATGACATCGTGCTCACCCGCCGGCTCAAGGTGGTGGTCGATTGCGGCAACGGTGCCGGCGCGGTAGTGGCCCCGGAACTGATCCAGGCCTTGGGTTGCGAGGTCATCCCGTTATTCTGCGAGGTCGACGGGCATTTTCCCAATCACCATCCCGACCCGAGCAAGGCCGCCAACCTGCAGGCGTTGATTGCCCAGGTCGACGAAAGCGGCGCCGACCTGGGCCTGGCCTTCGATGGCGACGCCGACCGTGTAGGCGTGGTGACCAACACCGGTCGCATCATCCATCCCGATCGCCTGCTGATGCTGTTCGCGCGCGATGTGCTGTCGCGCAATCCCGGTGCCGACGTGATCTACGACGTCAAATGCACGCGCCGCCTGGGCCCGCTGATCAAGGAGCACGGCGGGCGTCCGGTGATGTGGAAGACGGGGCATTCCCTGATCAAGAAAGAGATGAAGCGCACCGGCGCGCTGGTGGCCGGGGAAATGAGCGGGCACATCTTTTTCAAGGAACGCTGGTTCGGCTTCGACGACGGCATCTACAGTGCCGCGCGGCTGCTGGAAATTCTCAGCCGGGAAAACCTCAGCGCCGAAGAGGTCTTCGCTGCATTCGCCGACGACGTGTCCACACCCGAACTGAATATCCCGGTGACCGAAGACAGCAAATTCAGCATCATCGACGCCTTGCACCAAAGCGCCCAATGGGGCGACGCGCAGCTCACCACCATTGATGGCGTGCGCGTGGACTACCCTAAAGGCTGGGGGCTGGTTCGTGCCTCCAACACCACACCGGTGCTGGTGACGCGCTTCGAAGCCGAAGACGCCGAGGAACTCGAACGAATCCAGGGCGTCTTCCGTACCCAGCTGTTGAAAGTCGCACCTGACCTGCACCTACCGTTCTGATCACTTGTTTCACTGGAGCCCCGCATGACCCTCGAACGTGATGCCGCCACCAACGTCGCCAAGGTATTGTCCGAAGCGCTGCCCTATATCCGCCGCTTCGTCGGCAAGACGCTGGTGATCAAGTACGGCGGCAACGCGATGGAGAGCGAAGAGCTCAAGACCGGTTTCGCCCGTGACATCGTGCTGATGAAGGCTGTCGGCATCAACCCGGTGGTGGTGCACGGCGGCGGACCGCAAATCGGCGACCTGCTCAAGCGCCTGTCCATCGAGAGCCATTTCGTCGATGGCATGCGCGTCACCGATGCGCAGACCATGGACGTGGTGGAGATGGTGCTGGGTGGCCAGGTCAACAAGGACATCGTCAACCTGATCAACCGCCACGGGGGCAGCGCCATCGGCCTGACCGGCAAGGACGCCGAACTGATCCGCGCGCGCAAGCTCACGGTGACTCGCCAGACGCCTGAAATGACCAAGCCGGAAATCATCGACATCGGCCACGTTGGGGAAGTCACCGGGGTCAATACCGATCTGCTGAACATGCTGGTGAACGGCGATTTCATTCCGGTGATCGCGCCCATCGGGGTCGGCCCGGACGGTGAGTCCTACAACATCAACGCCGATCTGGTAGCGGGCAAGGTGGCCGAGGCGCTCAAGGCCGAAAAGCTGATGCTGCTGACCAACATCGCCGGCTTGATGGACAAGGAAGGCAACGTGCTGACCGGCCTGACCACCGAGCAGGTGGCCGGCCTGATCGCTGATGGCACCATCTACGGCGGCATGCTGCCCAAGATCCGCTGCGCACTGGAAGCAGTCCAGGGCGGCGTGACCACCTCGCACATCATCGACGGCCGCGTCCCCAACGCCGTGTTGCTGGAGATCTTTACCGACAGCGGCGTTGGCACCCTGATCAGCAACAAGAAGATCGGCTGACCCGAGCACGGTGCGCCAGACGCACCGCAGCAAGCCGTGTCACCGGTAAATGCACCCCTGTAGCAGCGGCGCGAGCCGCGTCGGCGGTGAATGCGGTGGACCAGGCAGAACGCGGTGAGGCCCGACGCGGCTTGCGCCGCTGCTACAGAGGCGTTTCGAGAAGCTTGACCAATTTCGCTCGCTGCTGCGCGAAGTTGGCGTCGGCTTCGCTGCGCGATTGCTGCAGCTTGTCGATGCGGGCTTGCAGCTCGGTAACTTGAGCCTGCACATCACGCAGCTGGTCGAGCATCGACGTCGATACCTCCTGACCCGCGCGCTCCTGGGTGGCGGCCTGCCCCTGCAATGTCGCCTGCTGGCCCTGCAAAGTCTGCACGTTCGCCGTGGCCACGGCAATCAGCGCATCGATTTCCGCCCGGCGACGGGCACAGGCCTTGTCCAGCTCTTCTACCGATGGATAGCGCTCGAGCAGCTGCGCATCGGCCTGCGCCTGCACATCGGCCTGCTGCTTGAGGCGCAGTTCCTCGGCCGTGGGTGCAGGTGGCACTGTCTGCACCACCCGACCGGTCTGGTTGAGCACCTGATAACCCTTGCCTACGTACTCCGGAGGTACGCCCTGGCGATCCAGCACGGTCACGCCGCGGCTATCGACGTAGCGATAGAGCAGCATGCCCGGCACCTCGGCCGCCGTTGCCGGCAACACTGGCAGCAGGCTGATCGCGGCAACCGCCAGGCGCAGACGCACGTGCTCAGATACCGTATTGCGCACGGTAGGCTTCGACCGCCGGCAGATGCTGCTTGAGCTGCGCATCGTCGGCGAGAAATTCCAGCACCTGGTTCAGCGAAACGATGCTGACCACCGGCACGGCGAAGTCACGCTCCACCTCCTGGATGGCCGACAGCTCGCCGTTGCCACGCTCCTGCCGATTCAAGGCGATCATGACCCCAGCGGCAGTGGCACCCTGCTGATGGATGATCTGCATCACTTCGCGGATGGCCGTACCGGCGGTGATCACGTCGTCGATGATCAGCACGTTGCCTGCCAGCGGCGAACCGACCAGGCTGCCACCTTCGCCGTGCGCCTTGGCTTCCTTGCGATTGAAGCACCAAGGCACGTCCAACTGGTGCCGTTCGGCCAGTTGCACGGAAGTGGCGGCCGCCAGGGGAATACCCTTGTAGGCGGGCCCGAACAACACGTCGAAGGCGATGCCGCTGTCAACGATGGCTGCGGCATAATAGCGCGCCAGTTCGGCCAATGCGGCGCCGGTATTGAACAGGCCGGCATTGAAGAAATAAGGACTGGTACGCCCTGATTTCAGGGTGAATTCGCCGAAACGCAGAACGCCTCGATCAATGGCAAAACGAATGAAGTCGCGCTGATAGGCCTGCATCGAAAAAGTCTCGGATACCACGGATTTAGCTAATTAGGTAGAGCTCGGGTATCATACACGCACAAGATTTTTGGGGCCATGTATGCGGATCATCAGTGTGAACGTCAATGGTATTCAGGCGGCAGTCGAGCGCGGGTTGCTCAGTTGGCTGCAGGCCCAGAATGCCGACGTCATCTGCTTGCAGGACACCCGTGCTTCCGCCTTTGAACTGGACGACGCCGCCTTCCAACTGGACGGCTACTTCCTTTATGCATGCGATGCCGAAGTGCCCGCCCAAGGCGGCGTGGCGCTGTACTCGCGGTTGCAACCCAAGGCGGTCATCAGTGGGCTGGGCTTCGAGACAGCCGACCGCTACGGGCGTTATCTACAGGCAGATTTCGACAAGCTCAGTATTGCCACCCTGCTGTTGCCCTCGGGCATGAACGGCGATGAAGACTTGAACCAGAAGTTCAAGCTCATGGACGACTTCGGCAAGTACCTGGACAAGCAACGGCGCAAGCGTCGCGAATACATCTACTGTGGCTCGCTGTATGTAGCGCAACAGAAACTCGACATCAAGAACTGGCGCGACAGCCAGCAGTCGCCGGGTTTCCTGGCACCCGAGCGTGCCTGGATGGACGAAATCGTCGGCAACATGGGTTACGTCGACGCATTGCGCGAAGTCAGCCGCGAAGGCGACCAGTACAGCTGGTGGCCCGACAACGAACAGGCCGAGATGCTCAACCTGGGCTGGCGCTTCGACTACCAGCTGCTGACACCCGGCCTGCGCCGTTTCGTGCGCAGCGCGCGCCTGCCGCGTCAGCCGCGTTTTTCCCAGCATGCGCCGCTGATCGTGGACTACGACTGGACCCTGACGATCTGATCGTCAGGTACAAAAAAGCCGACCCCTCGAGGTCGGCTTTTTTGTTTGCTTCTTGCACAGCTTGAAACACTGTGGGAGCGGGGCGGGCGGCGAGCCCCGCTCCCACAGAAAGCTCGCCCCTGGAGAGAGCCTGCCCCCCCCCACAGAGGCTTGCATCACTCGCCCAGGGCGACTTTCTGCAGGGCGAAGATTTCTTCCATGCCGTGCTGAGCCAGCGCCAGCATGGCGTTCAGCTCGGCGGGCTGGAACGGCGCGCCTTCGGCGGTGCCCTGCACTTCGATGAAGCCACCGGTGCTGGTCATCACCACGTTGAGATCGGTCTCGGCTGCGGAGTCTTCCAGGTAGTCCAGGTCCAGGACCGGCTCGCCCTGATACATGCCTACCGATACTGCCGCGATCATCTGCTTGAGCGGATCGCCGCCTTTCAGGCCGCCGCGCTTCTTGACCATTTTCAAGGCATCGACCAACGCCACCATGGCACCGGTGATGGACGCGGTACGGGTACCGCCATCAGCCTGGATCACATCGCAATCGACGTAGAGGGTGATGTCGCCCAGCTTGCTCATGTCGAGCGCTGCGCGCAGCGAACGGCCGATCAGGCGTTGGATTTCCAGGGTGCGACCGCCTTGCTTGCCACGGCTGGCCTCACGTTGGTTACGGTCGCCGGTGGCGCGTGGCAGCATGCCGTATTCGGCCGTCAGCCAACCTTGGCCCTGGCCTTTGAGGAAGCGTGGAACGCCGTTTTCGACGCTGACGGTGCAGATCACCTTGGTGTCGCCGAACTCTACCAGCACAGACCCTTCGGCGTGCTTGGTGTAGTTGCGAGTGATGCGGATCGAGCGGAGCTGATCGGCGGCGCGACCACTTGGACGTTTCATCGGGATACCTGTACTGGACTCAAATCTGACGGGCATTATAGGGCGTCCGACCACGAATTGCCCGCGCAGGCTCGGAGCGGGACATCGCAGATGGCCTCTGCGCGGGCACAGGGCTCGCCGCCCGCCCCGCTGCCACAGTGTGTGCAATGCCATGCGGGGATGGACAAGGCAGCATTGGGAGCCAGCGCCAGGTTGCGCTACAATCCTGCGCCTCGATTCATCCTCCACCGCCTGCGAGGTTTCTCCCCCATGGTGCACAGCATGACCGCCTTCGCCCGCTGCGAACGCGCCGCGGCCCAAGGCACCCTGAGCTGGGAGCTGCGCTCGGTCAATCACCGCTACCTGGAACCGCACCTGCGCCTGCCCGAGGCCCTGCGCGACCTCGAAGGCTCGGTGCGCGAAGCACTGCGCCAGGGCCTCTCGCGCGGCAAGGTCGAATGCACCCTGCGCTACACCGAGGAAACCGGCGGCCAGCCCCTGCAGGTCGATCGTGAACGCGCCACCCAGCTGATAGCCGCCGCCGAGACCATCGCCAGCTTGATCAAGCAGCCTGCGCCGCTCAACCCACTGGAAGTGCTGGCCTGGCCCGGCGTGCTGGTGGCCGATGCCAGCGATCCGCAGGCGCTGGGCACGGCCGCCAACGAACTGTTCGCCCAGGCGCTGGCCGAGCTGAAGAATGGCCGCGTGCGCGAAGGCGCCGAACTGGCCAGGCTGATCAACGACCGGCTCGATGCCATGAGCAGCGAGGTCGCCACCTTGCGCAGCCTGGTGCCGCAGATGCTCAGCGCGCAACGGCAGAAGATCCTCGATCGCTGCGCCGACCTCCAGGCTGAGCTCGATCCGCAGCGCCTGGAGCAGGAAATGGTCCTGCTGGCGCAGAAAAGCGACGTGGCCGAAGAGCTCGATCGCCTCGCTACCCACGTTACCGAAGTGCGTCGCGTGCTCAAGGCCGGCGGCGCCGCCGGCCGGCGCCTGGATTTCCTCATGCAGGAACTCAACCGCGAAGCCAACACCCTGGGCTCCAAAGCCTTCGACCCACGCAGTACGCAGGCTGCCGTCAACCTCAAGGTGTTGATCGAGCAGATGCGTGAACAAGTGCAGAACATTGAGTAAGGCCACCCCTTCATGAACCACAGTACCGGCACCCTGTACATCGTTTCGGCCCCTTCGGGCGCCGGCAAGACCAGCCTGGTCAAGGCCCTGATCGACGCGCAGTCGTCCATTCGCGTCTCGGTCTCGCACACCACCCGCGCCATGCGGCCGGGCGAAGTCTGCGGCGTGAACTACCACTTCGTCGACCGTGAAACCTTTATCGACATGATCGGCCATGGCGACTTCCTGGAGCAGGCCGAGGTGTTCGGCAACCTCTACGGCACGTCCCAGAGTCACCTGCAGCAGACACTCGACGAAGGCCACGATCTGATCCTGGAAATCGACTGGCAAGGCGCCGAACAGGTGCGTCGGTTGATGCCCGGGGCGCGCTCGATCTTCATCCTGCCGCCCTCGCAGCTGGCGCTGCGCCAGCGCTTGACCAACCGCGGCACCGACAGCGACGAGATCATCGAGACGCGCATGCGTGAAGCGGTCAGCGAGATGAGCCACTATGTGGAATACGATTACCTGATCATCAACGACGACTTCGCCTCGGCCCTGGAAGACCTGAAAGCGGTGTTTCGCGCCAACCGTCTGCAGCAGCAGGCGCAGCAGCAAAGGCACGGCAATTTGCTGGCCGAGCTGCTTGCCTGAAAACAAAGCTTCCCTAAACGCTGGTGATTTTTTAAACTGTCCAGTCCGCTCGCCCATCCGGGCTGCGCGCATAATCGCATTTGCTACGAGGAAGACCATGGCCCGCGTAACCGTTGAAGACTGCCTAGAACACGTGGATAACCGTTTCGAGCTGGTCATGCTCTCCACCAAGCGCGCTCGCCAACTGGCGACCGGCGGCAAAGAGCCGAAAGTGGCGTGGGAAAATGACAAGCCTACCGTGGTAGCCCTGCGTGAAATCGCCGAAGGCCTGATCGACTATGCTGCTATTGCCGAAGCTGAAATCGTTGAAGACGAGCCTCTCTTCGCAGCGTTCGAAGACGAGGCCAACGAGGCCGTCTGAGTCCATGACCGGTCGACGCTGTACGGCGCGAGGTTCTATCCCACCTCGGCAGGAGGTTCATCCTTGCCGAGCATAGACGCCCTCGCCGATCGCCTGTCGACCTATCTCGGCAAGGAACAGGTCAACCTGGTCCGCCGAGCGTATTTCTACGCCGAACAAGCCCACGACGGCCAGCGCCGTCGCAGCGGTGAAGCCTACGTCACGCATCCGCTGGCGGTGGCAGGCATTCTCGCCGACATGCACATGGACCATCAGAGCCTGATGGCGGCCATGCTGCACGATGTGATCGAAGACACCGGTATCGCCAAGGAAGCACTCAGTGCCCAGTTCGGCGAAACCGTGGCCGATCTGGTCGACGGGGTCAGCAAGCTGACCCAGATGAACTTCGAGACCAAGGCCGAGGCCCAGGCGGAAAACTTCCAGAAGATGGCCATGGCCATGGCCCGGGACATCCGCGTGATCCTGGTCAAGCTGGCTGACCGCCTGCACAACATGCGCACCCTCGAGGTGCTGTCTGGCGAAAAGCGCCGGCGCATCGCCAAGGAAACCCTGGAGATCTACGCACCCATCGCCAACCGCCTGGGCATGCACAATGTGCGCGTCGAATTCGAGGACCTGGGCTTCAAGGCCATGTACCCGATGCGCTCGGCGCGTATCTATCAGGCCGTCAAGCGCGCCCGGGGCAATCGCAAGGAACTGGTCAACAAGATCGAGCAGTCTCTGGCCCATTGCCTGTCGGTGGATGGCATCGAGGGCGATGTCAGCGGGCGGCAGAAACACATCTATGGCATCTACAAGAAGATGCGCGGCAAGCGCCGCGCCTTCAACGAGATCATGGACGTGTACGCTTTCCGCATCGTGGTCGACAAGGTCGACACCTGCTACCGCGTACTCGGCGCCGTGCACAACCTGTACAAGCCGCTGCCGGGTCGCTTCAAGGACTACATCGCGATCCCCAAGGCCAACGGCTACCAATCGCTGCACACCACCTTGTTCGGCATGCACGGCGTGCCCATCGAAATCCAGATCCGCACCCGTGAAATGGAAGAGATGGCCAACAACGGCATCGCTGCCCATTGGCTGTACAAGTCCAGTGACGACGAACAGCCCAAGGGCACCCACGCCCGGGCCCGCCAGTGGGTCAAGGGCGTGCTGGAAATGCAGCAGCGCGCGGGCAACTCGCTGGAATTCATCGAGAGCGTGAAGATCGACCTGTTCCCGGACGAGGTCTACGTGTTCACGCCCAAGGGTCGCATCATGGAGCTGCCCAAAGGCTCCACGGCGGTCGACTTCGCCTATGCGGTGCACACCGACGTGGGCAACAGCTGCATTGCCTGCCGCATCAACCGACGTCTGGCCCCGCTCTCCGAACCGCTGCAGAGCGGCTCGACGGTGGAAATCGTCAGCGCACCCGGCGCCAGGCCCAACCCGGCCTGGCTCAATTTCGTGGTCACCGGCAAGGCCCGTACGCACATTCGCCATGCCTTGAAGCTGCAGCGTCGCTCCGAATCGGTGAACCTGGGCGAGCGCCTGCTCAACAAGGTGCTCAATGGGTTCGACAGCGCCCTGGACACGATTCCCGCCGAGCGCATTCAGGCGATGCTGGCCGAGTACCGCCTGGAGCTCATCGAAGACCTGCTCGAAGATATCGGCCTGGGCAACCGCATGGCCTATGTGGTGGCTCGACGCCTGCTGGCGACCGATGGCGGCGAGCAGTTGCCCAGCCCTGAAGGGCCGCTGGCCATCCGCGGCACCGAGGGCCTGGTGCTCAGTTATGCCAAGTGCTGCACGCCGATTCCCGGCGATCCCATCGTCGGTCACCTGTCGGCCGGCAAGGGCATGGTGGTTCACCTGGAAAACTGCCGCAACATCAGCGAAATCCGCCACAACCCGGAAAAGTGCATCCAGTTGGGCTGGGCCAAGGACGTCACGGGCGAGTTCAATGTCGAACTGCGCGTGGAGCTCGAACACCAGCGCGGCCTGATCGCACTGCTGGCCAGCAGCGTCAACGCGGCCGATGGCAACATCGAGAAAATCAGCATGGACGAACGCGATGGCCGCATCAGCGTGGTCCAGCTGGTGGTCAGCGTGCACGACCGTGTGCACCTGGCCCGCGTGATCAAGAAACTGCGCGCCCTGGCAGGCGTCACCCGCCTCACGCGCGTGCGTGCCTGAGGCGCAGAACCTTCATTTCAAGGAGCTGTTCATGACCAAGACCGTAATCACCAGCGACAAGGCCCCGGCCGCCATCGGCCCCTACTCCCAAGCCATCAAGGCTGGCAATACCGTCTACATGTCCGGTCAGATCCCACTGGATCCCACCACCATGGAGCTGGTCGAAGGTTTCGAGGCCCAGACCGTGCAGGTCTTCGAGAACCTCAAGTCAGTGGCCGAGGCGGCCGGTGGTTCGTTCAAGGACATCGTCAAGCTCAACATCTTCCTGACCGACCTGGGCCATTTCGCCACGGTCAACGAAGTGATGAGCCGCTATTTCCAGCAGCCCTACCCGGCCCGTGCCGCCATTGGCGTTGCCGCCCTGCCCAAAGGCGCGCAGGTTGAAATGGACGCTATCCTGGTCATCGAATAAGCCGCTTCGCGCGCTGCGGCCACTGGCTGCAGCGCCATTCGCCAGCAAGGACTTCCTTCATGCGTCACGCGCTCGCCCTATCTCTGGCCGCCCTGTTCCTGGGCGGCTGCGCCAGCCACGAAAACGTGGACCCCAACGGCGTCTGGATCAATCAGAAAGCCATCGATGCCGCGGCCAAGGGCGCAAGCCTGCGCCAGGCGCTGCTGGCCAACGGCCCGACTTTGGAGTGGTCGATCGACACCGTGGCCGGCCAGGCCCGGTTCAGCAATGGCTTCGAAGAAGGCGAAGGCAAGCTGCTGCCTCAGGCCGACGGCCAGCTCAAGGTGGACTTCTACGGTAACGGCGAAGACACCCTGAAGGTCGACGGCGATACCCTGCAGCAGGCAGCGAGCGATAACACGCCGGTGCAGACGTTCAGCAAGTCGGCGACGCCGGTGCGTGCGGACACGCCAGCGGGCAGCACCTTCGAGCAGGCGCTGTACACTGCCTACATGGGTGGCGACTGGAAAGTGGTCGAGGGCCCGGGCAAGGGCGGCGTGGCGCATTTCCTTCCAGACGGACGTATCGATGGACTGGCCGGCCTGGATCGCTACGCACTGTGCCTGGCGGGCGACTGCGCCGCCATGAGCGGCGAGTTCGACAGCATGTGGCTGGAACAGCAACAGCGTGGCAATGCATTCATCTTTCGTCGCAACGGCAATCAGCTGGAAATCCTGCAGGCGCTCAACCAGGCCCAGGATGACGAAATGCCCAACCTGGTGCCCGGCACCCGGCGCTGGTTGCTCAGCAAGTAACACCAGGCGAGTGCACGACTATCGTTCCAGCAAGGCCGCGTACCCTTCACGGTAGGTAGGGTACTGCGGCTTCCAGCCGAGCGCCTTGGCGCGCGCGTTGCTGCACCGCTTGGAACCGGTGCGGCGAATGCTCTGGGTCTGCGACCGATGGGTGACGCCAAGGTAGCTGCGCAGCCATTCCACGACCTCGTGCAGGGCCGTCGGGGCATCGTCGACACCTATATAGCAATCATCGAGCACCTCACCCCGAGCATCCGCTTGCAGCAGAAACGTCAGCAGGCCGGCGGCGTCATCTGCGTGAATGCGGTTGCCGTACAGCGGCGGCTGCGAGGCGACCTGATACCCCTCGCGTACCTGAGCGGCCAACCGCTCACGGCCAGGACCATAGATGCCGGTCAAGCGCACGATGGTTGCGGGCGCCGGGGCATTCAGCGCCAGTTGCTCGGCCTTGCACATCAGTTGCCCGGAAAATCCGCTCGGCGCTCCCGGCGAGGTTTCATCGACCCATTCCCCCTCGGTCTGTCCGTACACACTGCTGCTGGACACGAAGAAGATTCGTCTGGGCGTCTGCTGGTTGTCTGCCAACCAGGCCAATACGTGACGCAGACCGTCGACATAGGCGGCCTGATATCCCGGCTCGTCATGCTGCGTGGCGGCCACGCAATACAGCAGGTAATCCAGGGGCTCTCGTGGCCAGGCGTCAGGGCATCGAGCCTGGTGCAGGTCGGCGGCGACGCCAAGCACGCCAGTGGGCAACCGCTCGACCTGTCGCCGCAGGCCGTGCACGCGCCAGTCCAACGCCAACAGGCGGCAGGCAACGCGACTGCCGATATCGCCGCAACCGGCAATCAATACAGTGGGTGAGGTCATGCGCAAGGCTCCTGAAAGTCAGGCGTCGAGCCTACCTGCGCCGGGGCTTTTGCGGCCAGCGGAATTAAATAAGTTACATTATTACTTTTGCTAACAAGAATTACTTGCAATAATACTCCCCCAATCTGTTCTCGGTCTTTCGCGAGGCCTTGAAGAACGTTGACCCCTTTTCTCTCTCTTCTCAGGTCCGGCCAGCATGATTCGCAAACACCCTTCCGCTTCGCCAAACCAGCCACGCGCATGGCGCGCCATTGCAGCGTTGCTGCTGGGCCTGGCCATCGCCCCGCTGTCATTCGCCGACGCCACCGCTCCGAACAATGCCCCCAACACGGCGCCCGCCAGCACCGCAGCACCGGTACCGGCCGCACCGGCCAATGCAGTGCCTGCCGCAGCTCCTGCACAGGGATCGGAGCAACTGGCGCCGGCGCCGGCCGAGCAGGCGCTGGTAGAGGACACCACCCTGGGCATGGGCCATGACCTGTCGCCCTGGGGCATGTACCAGAACGCCGATATCGTGGTGAAGGCGGTGATGATCGGCCTGGCCATCGCCTCGATCATCACCTGGACCATCTGGATCGCCAAGGGCTTCGAGCTATTGGGCGCCAAGCGTCGCCTCAAGGGTGAAATTGCCGCGTTGAAGAAGGCTGCCAACCTCAAGCAGGCGAGCGAAACCGCCACCCGCAAGGGCACGCTGGCCAACCTGCTGGTACACGACGCGCTCGAAGAAATGCACCTGTCGGCCAATGCCCGCGAGCGTGAAGGCATCAAGGAGCGCGTGAGCTTCCGTCTCGAGCGCTTGGTAGCTGCCTGCGGCCGCAACATGAGCATGGGCACCGGCGTGCTGGCCACCATCGGTTCCACCGCACCCTTCGTCGGCCTGTTCGGCACCGTATGGGGCATCATGAACAGCTTCATCGGCATCGCCAAGACCCAGACCACCAACCTGGCGGTCGTCGCACCCGGCATCGCCGAAGCCCTGTTGGCCACGGCACTGGGCCTGGTCGCAGCCATTCCCGCGGTGGTCATCTACAACGTCTTCGCCCGCTCCATCGCCGGCTACAAGGCGCAGGTATCGGACGCTTCGGCGCAGGTGCTGCTGCTGGTCAGCCGCGACCTCGACCACCAGCCAGGCGAGCGCGCAGCTCAGCCGCAGATGGTCAAGGTGGGCTGACCTATGGGCCTGCACCTGAACGAAGGCGGCGATGATCTCGCCGAGAACCATGAAATCAACGTGACGCCGTTCATCGACGTCATGCTGGTGCTGCTGATCATCTTCATGGTCGCCGCTCCCCTGGCGACCGTGGACATCAAGGTCGACCTGCCCGCGTCTACCGCCAAGCCGGCGCCGCGGCCCGAGAAGCCGGTGTTCTTGAGCGTCAAGGCCGATCAGAACCTGTACGTGGGCGATGACCGGATCGAGCGTGCGCAGCTGGGCCAGATTCTCGACGCCAAGACTCACGGCAACAAGGACACGACCATCTTCTTCCGGGCCGACAAGGGCGTGGATTACGGCGACCTGATGGAAGTGATGAACACCCTGCGCGGCGCGGGCTACCTGAAGGTAGGCCTGGTCGGACTCGAGACGGCAGCCAAGCAATGATCACGACGCGCCAGAAAACGACGCGTTATGGTGCCAGCCTGGCGGTAGTCCTCGGCGTGCATGCAGTTGCCGTGGTGATTGCCTTGAACTGGCCCGCGCCGCAGCCTATCGAGCTGCCGCCGCAGGCCATGATGGTGGAGATGGCGCCGCTGCCCGAGCCTGCGCCACCGCCGCCACCCCAGGTCGTCACACCCCCTCCGCCGCCAGAACCGGTGGTCGAGGATCCGTTGCCGAAGCTGGCCGAAGCGCCCAAGCCGACCATCTCCGTGCCCAAGCCGACGCCGCCCAAGCCCAAGCCCAAACCGCAGCCGCCCAAGGTCGAGAAGAAACCCGAACCGCCCAAGGAGCAACCGCCGGCCGAACAGACCGTCGACAGCCGCCCTGCTCCCCCGCAACCGGCCAAGCCGGCAGCGCCCGCGCCAAGTGTGCCATCCAACAGCAATGCACTGCCCAGCTGGCAGAGCGACCTGCTGCGTCATCTGGCCAAGTACAAGAAGTACCCCGAAGACGCGCGTCGCCGCGGCATGACCGGGGTCAACCGCTTGCGCTTCGTGGTGGACGCCGACGGCAAGGTGTTGTCGTATTCCCTGGCAGGCGGTTCTGGCAGTGCCGCACTGGATCGCGCGACCATGGAGATGATCCGTCGAGCGCAACCCTTGCCCAAGCCGCCGGCCGAAATTCTGGTCAATGGCAGCCTGGAAGTGGTCGCACCTTTCGTTTACTCGCTGGACAAGCGCTGAATCGCGGATATTGATGCGGTTCGGCACGGTTGATAACGTGCGTCTATCGGTTGCAGCCGCTATGCTGGGCTCGCAACTTCATGGACGCACGTTATGACCCTCACAGAATTGCGCTACATCGTTACCCTGGCCCAGGAACAGCACTTCGGCCACGCCGCCGAGCGCTGCCACGTCAGCCAGCCTACCCTGTCGGTAGGCGTCAAGAAGCTCGAGGACGAGCTCGGCGTGCTGATCTTCGAACGCAGCAAGAGCGCCGTGCGCCTGACCCCGGTGGGTGAAGGCATCGTCGCCCAGGCACAGAAGGTACTCGAGCAGGCCCAGGGCATTCGCGAACTGGCCCAGGCCGGCAAGAACCAGCTGACCGCCCCGCTCAAGGTCGGCGCCATCTACACCGTCGGCCCATACCTGTTCCCGCACCTGATTCCGCAGCTGCACCGCGTTGCGCCGCAGATGCCGTTGTACATCGAGGAAAACTTCACTCACATCCTGCGCGACAAGCTGCGCAATGGCGAGCTGGACGCGGTGATCATCGCGCTGCCGTTCAATGAAGCCGATGTGCTGACCCTGCCGCTCTATGACGAGCCGTTCTACGTGCTGATGCCTGCCGACCACCCGTGGACGCGCAAGGAAACCATCGACTCGGGCCTGCTCAACGACAAGAGCCTGCTGCTGCTGGGTGAAGGCCACTGCTTCCGTGACCAGGTACTGGAAGCCTGCCCCACCCTGACCAAGGGTTCGGAGGGTGCCAAGCACACCACCGTCGAGTCCAGTTCGCTGGAAACCATTCGGCACATGGTCGCATCGGGCCTGGGTGTTTCGATCCTGCCGCTGTCGGCAGTCGACAGCCATCACTACGCCCCTGGCATCATCGAAGTCCGCCCACTGACCCCGCCGACGCCGTTCCGCACCGTGGCCATCGCCTGGCGCGCGAGCTTCCCGCGGCCCAAGGCAATCGAGATCCTCGCCGACTCGATCCGCCTGTGTTCGGTGGCCAAACCGGTGGGCCGCGACACGCCATGACCGAGCTGGCACAGGTAGCGGTCACTGCGCTCAAGGGCGTGGGCGAGGCCATGGCGGAAAAACTCGCCAAGGTCGGTCTTGAAAACCTGCAGGACGTGTTGTTCCACTTGCCCCTGCGCTATCAGGACCGCACCCGCGTGGTGCCTATCGGCGCCCTGCATCCCGGCCAGGATGCAGTCATCGAAGGCGTAGTCAGTGGTGCCGATGTGTCCATGGGCAAGCGGCGCAGTCTGCTGGTGCGCCTGGGCGACGGCAGTGGCTCGTTGAGCCTGCGCTTCTATCACTTCAGCAATGCTCAAAAGGAGGCGCTCAAGCGCGGCACGCACCTGCGTTGCTATGGCGAAGCGCGGCCCGGCGCTTCGGGGCTGGAGATCTACCACCCCGAATACCGCGTCCTGACCGGTGAAGAAGACATTCCGGTCGAACAGAACCTGACGCCGATCTACCCGACCACCGAAGGCCTGACCCAGCAGCGTCTGCGCCAGCTCTCCCAGCAGGCCCTCGACCTGCTGGGGCCGCGCAGCCTGCCCGACTGGTTACCTCTGGAGCTGGCGCGCGAGCATCGACTGGCGCCGCTGGACGAAGCGATCCGCTACCTGCATCGGCCACCGCCGGACGCCGATCTCGAGGAACTTGCGGTCGGTCATCACTGGGCTCAGCACCGCCTGGCCTTCGAAGAGCTGCTGACCCACCAGCTTTCGCAGCAACGCCTGCGCGAAAGCCTGCGCGCCCAGCGCGCACCCGCCCTGCCCCTGGCTCGCGACCTGCCGGTACGCTATCTGGACAACCTGGGTTTTGCGCCAACCGGCGCTCAACGTCGCGTGGGTGCCGAGATCGCCTACGATTTGAGCCAGCCAGAGCCGATGTTGCGTCTGGTGCAGGGCGACGTTGGCGCGGGCAAGACAGTGGTGGCGGCCCTCGCGGCACTGCAAGCGCTGGAAGCGGGCTATCAGGTGGCCCTGATGGCGCCGACCGAGATTCTCGCCGAACAGCATTTCATTACCTTCCAGCGCTGGCTCGAACCACTGGGCATCGAAGTCGCGTGGCTGGCCGGCAAGCTCAAGGGCAAGGCGCGGGTCAGTGCACTGGAGCGTATCGTCGGCGGCGCGCCCATGGTGGTGGGTACCCATGCGCTGTTTCAAGCCGAGGTGCAGTTCGCCCGCCTGGCTCTGGTGATCATCGATGAGCAGCACCGTTTCGGCGTGCAGCAACGTCTGGCGCTGCGGCAGAAAGGCGTGGGCGGCACCCTGTGCCCGCACCAGTTGATCATGACCGCCACGCCTATCCCACGGACCTTGGCCATGAGCGCCTACGCCGACCTCGACACCTCCGTGCTCGACGAGCTGCCGCCCGGGCGCACGCCGGTCAACACCGTGCTGGTGGCCGACAGCCGTCGCCCGGAAGTGGTGGAGCGGGTGCGGGCCGCCTGTGCCGAGGGCCGCCAGGCCTATTGGGTCTGCACCCTGATCGAGGAATCCGAAGAGCTGACCTGCCAGGCCGCGCAGAGTACCTTCGAAGAACTCACCCTGGCCCTCGGCGAGCTGCGTGTCGGGCTGATCCACGGGCGCATGAAGCCGGTCGAGAAGGCCGAGGTGATGGCGCTGTTCAAGGCCGGCGAACTGCAGTTGCTGATCGCCACCACAGTGATCGAAGTCGGGGTCGATGTACCCAATTCCAGCCTGATGATCATCGAGAACCCGGAACGCCTCGGGCTTGCCCAGCTTCACCAGTTGCGCGGTCGGGTCGGTCGCGGCAGTGCCGCCAGCCACTGTGTGCTGCTCTACCACCCCCCACTGTCGCAGATCGGCCGGGAACGGCTGGGCATCATGCGCGAGACCAACGACGGCTTCGTGATCGCCGAAAAGGACCTGCAGCTGCGCGGCCCTGGCGAGATGCTCGGCACCCGGCAGACCGGACTGCTGCAGTTCAAGGTCGCCGACCTGATGCGCGACGCCGACCTGCTGCCAGCCGTGCGCGATGCCGCTCAAATGCTGATCGAACGCTGGCCTGGGCATGTCACCCCACTGCTCGAACGCTGGCTGCGCCATGGACAGCAATACGGCCAAGTCTGACGCGCGCCAGAAACTTGCGTGATAGAGGTCTCGGTTTCCCAGGCAAGCTGAGTATACTGAGACGAATGTAGGACAATGGATGCAGACCATGAATGAATATGCGCTGGAAGCCGTCACTCCGCACGCCCCCTCGGTGATCCAGAAGATGCTCGACGACTTCGGCATCGCCTGGACCAAGGTGGACGCCCAGCACGTGACCGCTGCCGATGCCAGTCGTACGATCCAGGCCGTGCTGCTGGCCGATGCGATCGGCGCGCTCATGGTGCTGTTTCCGCAGAGCAAGCTGCTGGACCTCAGCCGCCTGGCCGAATTGACTGGGCGCAAGCTCACTGCGGTGCCCGAAGAGCGCCTGCTGAAGATGCTGGGCAAGCACCAACTGACCGTGCTCCCGGCGCTGCCGATCCTGACCAGTTCGCCGTGCCTGTACGATGAGCGTCTGATGCTCGAACCCACACTGCTGATCAGTTCCGGGGAGCCGGGTGGATGGCTGCAGATCAGCGGCGACGATTTCCGCAAGATGCTCACCAAAGCCAGCTCGGGCGTCTTTGGCGAACCGCTGGCCAATGTCCGCCCCAACCTCGATCGTCCCGACGACGACAGCCAGGAAATCGACCGCGCCGTGCAGAATTTCACCGCACGGCGAATTCAGCAGCGCCTGGAGTCGACCATCGAGATTCCACCGCTGGCGGCCACTGCGCAGAAAATCATCAAGTTGCGTGTCGACCCCAACGCCACCATCGACGACATCACCGGCGTGGTCGAAACCGACCCGGCGCTGGCCGCGCAAGTGGTCAGCTGGGCCGCTTCGCCCTACTACGCGTCACCGGGCAAGATCCGTTCGGTGGAAGATGCCATCGTCCGCGTGCTGGGTTTCGACCTGGTCATCAACCTGGCGCTGGGCCTCGCTCTGGGCAAGACCATGAGCCTGCCCAAGGATCACCCTCAGCACGCCACGCCCTACTGGCACCAGTCCATCTACGTGGCGGCGGTGATCGAGGGTCTGACCCGCGCCATGCCGCGGGCAAGCCGTCCGGAAGCAGGCCTCACCTACCTGGCCGGCCTGTTGCACAACTTTGGCTACCTGCTGCTCGCCCACGTCTTTCCGCCGCATTTTTCCTTGATCTGTCGCCACCTGGAGGTCAATCCGCATCTGCAACATGACTTCGTCGAGCAGCACCTGCTGGGTGTCACCCGCGAGCAGATGGGTGCCTGGCTGATGCGCTATTGGGAAATGCCGGAAGAGCTGAGCACTGCATTGCGCTTTCAGCATGACCCTGGCTACACCGGTGAGCACGCCGCCTACGCCAATCTGGTCTGCCTGGCCATCCGCTTGCTGCGCAGCCGCGGCATCGGCAGCGGCGAGCAGCATATTCCCGACGCTCTGTTCGAACGCCTGGAGCTGAGCCGAGACAAGGCCGAAGATGTCGTGAGCAAGGTGCTGGAAGCCGAAGCGCTGTTGCGCGAGCTGGCCCACCAGTTCGACTGACGGGTGCGCGGGTGCCTCAGCGCTTTTTCGGCTTGAGGTATTTCATCGCGCCCTGGAACCACACGACCAGTGCCGGATTGCCCTTGATCTGAATGTGCTTGTCCTGGATGCCTTGCATGAAGGCCAGCTGTTTATTGCTGGCTTGCAAGGTGTCGTAGCCGAATCCGGCATCCCTGAAGGCAATCGCGAAGGCCGGCTGCGCCACGCTGCCGCTGCTGCTGGTCACGCGTTGATCACGCACGGTGAAGTGCCGGGCGATCTTGCCGTCCAGTGTCTGCAACTGGAACACCAGGTCCTTGTCCTTGAGTTGCTGAGCGAATGCGGGGTTGTTGCGGCTGGCGCGGGCCATCATCAGGCCCATGGCCCAGAGCAGAAGGCGGAATTTCATGGCGAAGTCTCGGCACGGGAAAGTGCCGGCGAGTGTACCGGCAATGCCTTGCTCAAGGCAGTCCGGCTCCGGCTGGGCACGATGTTTGGCAGGTATGCCGGCAGTGGTGGCGGCGCGTACGTCGCAGGCACCCGGCGAACCGGGTGCCATGGCAGGCTACGCTCAGCGGCGCGACGGCAGACACCTCACTTGGTGGTGTTCACGCTGTCCTTGAGAGATTTCCCAGGCTTGAAGGCGACGGTATTGCTGGCCTTGATCTTCACCGGCTCGCCGGTCTGCGGATTCTTGCCGGTGCGGGCGCCGCGGTGACGCTGGATGAAGGTGCCGAAGCCCACCAGGGTGACACTGTCCTTGCGATGCAGTGCACCGGTGATTTCTTCGAGTACGGCATTCAAGACGCGGTTGGCCTGTTCCTTGGTCAGGTCCGCTTTTTCAGCAATGGCATCTACGAGCTCTGGTTTACGCATGGTGAAGCCTCTCATTGACGGTTTTTGTTTTTATTGGCGGCTGCCTGGAGGACGGCGACGCCCAACTCGCCGCAGGCTCTACGCTGCGGCAGACGGAGTGAGAATGGCACGCTGCACGAGGGCGCGCCAGTGTCTGCCACGGGTTTGTTGCGGCCAGATGCCGGTTATTCCGACAGAACGGCGCCGATCCGCGCGCCGGGCCTGCCTGTGGGTGGCGATCAGCCGATCTCGATCATTTCGAAATCCATCTTGCCCACGCCACAATCGGGGCACAGCCAGTCTTCGGGCACGTCTTCCCAGCGGGTTCCGGGGATGATCCCGTCCTCGGGCCAGCCATCGGCTTCGTTGTAGATCAGGCCACAGACGATACATTGCCACTTCTTCATCATTTCCCCTTGGTATTCAGGCGGTCTGGCAGGCGCTCGATGGTGTGACGTTGTCGCCCGGCTCTCGCGGTTTGTACTGATCAACGCCGTGCGATGCAAGCTTCATCAGGCGCGGGCGGCCAATCGGCGCCGGCAAACATGATAAGCTCGGTGTCTTTCCGGCCGACCCGATTCACTACCGTGCCCCATTCAGGATACCCCTCCCCCGATTGGCAATGCCTGGCCGATGCCGAACCGCTGGTACACGACTGGCTGTTCGACCCAGGCTCCCTGACCCGCCGCTTGATCCAGCTCAGCGATGATCATTTCGGCGTCACCGTGCTAAAGCAGGATTGGCAGCCGCTGCGCGATGAAGAGTGCCTGATGCTGGGTGTGCCGCCGGCCAGCCAGGGTTGGGTGCGCGAGGTCTGCCTGCTCGGCCACGGCCAGCCATGGGTGTTCGCCCGCAGCGTGGCGGCGCGCAGCAGCCTGCAGGCCAGCGACCTGGATCTGCAGGCGCTGGGCAACCGTTCGCTCGGCGAGCTGTTGTTCTGCGACCCGGCGTTCGTCCGCGGCCCCATCCAGACCTGCCGCTACCCGGCCCGGTGGCTGCCCGCGCAGCAGGCTGGCGAGGGCCTGTGGGCGCGGCGCTCGCGTTTCGACCGTGGGCCGTTGGCAGTGCTGGTTGCCGAAGTATTCCTGCCGCCGCTGTGGCACGCCGTTCGTACCCAAGTGGAGAACCGTTGATGTACCAGAGCCTGCTCAAGTCGCTGAACCGGCTGAACCCGCGCGCTTGGGATTTCGTTCAGCTCACGCGCATGGACAAGCCCATCGGCGTCTACCTGCTGCTCTGGCCGACGCTGTGGGCCCTGTGGATCGCCGGCGAAGGCCGGCCTTCGCTGGCCAACCTGGCGATTTTCGTTACCGGCGTGGTGCTGATGCGTGCGGCCGGCTGCGTGATCAATGACTTCGCCGACCGCAAGGTCGACGGGCACGTCAAGCGTACCGAAGCGCGGCCACTGGTCAGCGGCAGGATCAGCAGCAAGGAGGCACTGGTCTTCTTTGCCGTACTGGTTGGCATCAGTTTCATTCTGGTGCTGTGCACTAACGCGCAGACCATCGGCCTGTCGGTCGGTGGCCTGGTATTGGCGGCGAGCTACCCGTTCATGAAACGCTACACCTACTACCCACAGGTGGTGCTGGGCATGGCGTTTTCGTGGGGCATGCTGATGGCGTTCACCGCCGAAACCGGCGAGCTGCCAGCCGCTGCCTGGCTGCTGTGGATCGCCAACCTGCTGTGGACGGTAGCCTATGACACCTACTACGCCATGACCGACCGCGACGACGACCTGCGCATCGGGGTGAAGTCCACCGCCATTGTGTTCGGTGCTGCCGATCGGTTGATCATCGTCATGCTGCAGGGGCTGGCGCTGGCCTGCCTGCTGCTGGCCGGCGCGCGGTTCGGCCTCGGCGGCTGGTTCCATGCAGGCCTGGCGGTAGCCGCCGGGTGCTTCGGCTGGCAGTGGTGGCACAGCCGCGAGCGCGAGCGGATGGCCTGCTTCAGGGCGTTTCTGCACAACCACTGGGTGGGCCTGGCGATTTTCGTCGGTATCGTGCTCGACTATGCGTTGCGTTGAGAGGCCTTGGGTTGCTGCCGTCCCTGGCAGTCGCAGCGTATCTAGCCAGGCCGGTCAGTCTTCTACAGGGCGCGCCACCTGCCAGGCATTTTCCTTCTTGCCATCGCCACTGGTTTCCCCAGGCTTCTTGTCGCCCTTGTAGGTGTACAGCGGGCTGCCCATGTAGGCCCACTGCAAGCTGCCGTCGTCGCGGCTGAGCACGGTCCAGTCGCCATCGTCGCTGGCGCCCTTGTCGGCCATCAGCGGCGGCCAGTTCTTCGCGCAGTCGGCGTTGCACGTCGATTTGCCGTCTTCGTCCTCGGCGTAGGTATAGAGCGTCATGCCGCGACCATCGACGAACGCCTTGCCCGGTTCCAGGCGCGGATGATCGGCGGCCGTCGCCATGCCGGACAGCGTCAGCGCCAGGGCGCCACACAGGGCCATCCAGGCCGAAGTCGTGCGAGTCTTCATGAGTGCTTCTCGTCTTCAATGAACAGGGATTTACAGCTTAGTACAGTCTGACTAATTTGATACGCTCGAACACCTGTCACACGACTGCAATAATTGCGTTATCTAATGCGGCGCATGACAGGGTAATGACAAGAGGTTCGCACAATGGCTGGCAGGAGCATTCTCATCGTCGACGATGAGGCACCGATCCGCGAAATGATCGCCGTGGCCCTGGAAATGGCAGGCTACGACAGCCTGGAGGCGGAGAACGCGCAGCAGGCCCACGCGATCATCGTCGACCGCAAACCCGATCTCATCCTGCTCGACTGGATGCTGCCCGGCACCTCGGGCATCGAATTGGCCCGGCGCCTCAAGCGCGACGAGCTGACCGGCGATATCCCGATCATCATGCTCACCGCCAAGGGCGAAGAAGACAACAAGATCCAGGGCCTGGAAGTCGGTGCCGACGACTACATCACCAAGCCGTTCTCGCCGCGCGAACTGGTGGCCCGGCTCAAGGCCGTGCTGCGCCGAGCCGGCCCCAGCGATGGCGAATCGCCGATCGAAGTCGGCGGCCTGCTGCTCGACCCGATCAGCCATCGCGTCACCATCGACGGCAAGCCCGCCGAAATGGGCCCCACCGAATACCGCCTATTGCAGTTCTTCATGACCCACCAGGAGCGTGCCTACACCCGCGGGCAGCTGCTCGACCAGGTCTGGGGTGGCAACGTCTATGTCGAGGAGCGCACCGTGGACGTGCATATCCGCCGTCTGCGCAAAGCCCTGGGTGACGCCTACGAAAATCTGGTACAAACCGTGCGCGGCACCGGTTACCGCTTCTCCACCAAGAGCTGAACCGGCAGGCTTTCACAGCAAAGGATGCGCGATACGTGAAACAAGACTGGTATGCCACCCTGGTGCGTCACATGCTGCTGCTGGTGGCGGGGTGCCTGTTGGTCGGGATGCTCACCGGCCACTACGGCTGGTGCCTGGCAGCAGGCCTGGCGGTGTACCTGGCCTGGACCCTCAAGCAACTGTTGCGTCTGCACCGCTGGCTGCGCGAGCACCAGCCGGATCAGCCGCCGCCCGACGGTTACGGGCTGTGGGGCGAGGTGTTCGACAGCATCTATCACATGCAGCGCCGCGATCAGCGCGCTCGGGGGCGGCTGCAGGCGGTGATCGATCGCGTGCAGGAGTCCACCGCGGCCCTGCGCGATGCGGTGATCATGCTCGACGCCGACGGCAACCTGGAATGGTGGAACCGCGCCGCCGAGACGTTGCTGGGGCTCAAGACCCCGCAGGACAGCGGTCAACCGGTGACCAACCTGATACGCCATCCGCGCTTCAAGGAATACTTTGCGCACGAGCAGTACGCCGAGCCTCTGGAGATCCCCTCGCCGGTCAACGACCGTCTGCGTGTGCAGTTCCTGATCACCCGCTACGGTAACAACGAACACCTGATGCTGGTGCGCGACGTGACCCGCATTCATCAGCTGGAGCAGATGCGCAAGGATTTCGTGGCCAATGTGTCGCACGAACTGCGCACGCCGCTGACGGTCATCACCGGCTACCTGGAAACCCTGCTGGACAACGTCGAAAACGTCAATCCACGCTGGACCCGGGCGCTGCAGCAGATGGAACAGCAAGGCGTGCGCATGCAGACCCTGCTCAACGATCTGCTGTTGCTGGCCAAGCTGGAAGCCACCGACTACCCCTCGGACAACCTGCCGGTGGCGGTCACGTCTCTGTTGCAGAGCATCGTCAGCGACGCGCGGGCCTTGTCCGGACCGCGCAACCAGACGATCAGCCTGGACATCGAAAACGATGTGCTGCTCAAGGGCAGCGAGGCCGAGCTGCGCAGTGCGTTCTCCAACCTGGTGTTCAACGCGGTGAAATACACGCCGGAACAGGGGACCATCCGCGTGCGCTGCTGGGCCGATGCCCAGGGCGCCCATCTGCGGGTCCAGGATTCGGGAATCGGCATCGACGCCAAGCACCTGCCGCGCCTGACCGAGCGCTTCTATCGAGTGGATTCGAGCCGAGCTTCCAACACCGGTGGCACCGGGCTGGGGCTGGCCATCGTCAAGCACGTGCTGCTGCGCCATCGAGCCACGCTGGAGATCAGCAGCGTGCCGGGCCATGGCAGTATCTTCACCTGTCACTTCTCGGCGGTGCAGGTGGTGGTTCGGTAACCGCGCAGGGCGCGATCCTGTCGTAGGCGCGGTCATTGGCCGCGAAGCAGACGCCACGGTGTGCAGGGGGAAACGCGGCGCGCCCTTCGCGGCCACGGACCGCTCCTACGGGAATCGTGGTGTTCCTGTAGGAGCGGTCATTGGCCGCGAAGCAGGCGCTGCAGTCTGTTGGGAGAACGCTGCATATGGCAGCCTTATCGGCGCACCCCACTAGGCAAGTGCCCGCCCAGCCGTTACATTGCCAAACACATTACCCGCCCCGGGTATCGCCTCACTTCCCTTCCAGCACACGGACACCGTAAAACGCCACCATGGACCCTTCCACAGGCATCTCCCTTTCGTCATTGTTCGCCGATTTCGGCATGATTCTTTTCGCTCTGTTCCTGGTACTGCTCAACGGCTTCTTCGTTGCCGCCGAGTTCGCCATGGTCAAACTGCGCTCGACCCGCGTGGAAGCCATCGCCAAGAAACATGGATGGCGCGGCAGCATCCTGCGTACCGTGCACAGCCAGCTCGACGCCTACCTGTCCGCCTGCCAGTTGGGCATCACCCTGGCCTCGCTGGGGCTGGGCTGGGTCGGTGAACCGGCGTTCGCGCACATACTCGAACCCCTGCTGGGCGCAGTCGGCGTGCAATCGCCGGAAGTGATCAAGGGCGTGTCGTTCTTCAGCGCCTTCTTCGTTATCTCGTACCTGCACATCGTGGTCGGCGAGCTGGCGCCCAAGTCCTGGGCAATCCGCAAACCCGAGCTGCTGTCGATGTGGACGGCCGTGCCGCTGTATCTGTTCTACTGGGCCATGTACCCGGCCATCTACCTGCTCAACGCCAGCGCCAACGGCATTCTGCGCATCGCCGGCCAGGGCGAGCCGGGCCCACACCACGAACATCACTACAGCCGCGACGAGCTCAAGCTGATCCTGCATTCGAGCCGAGGCCAGGACCCCAGCGACCAAGGCATGCGCGTGCTGGCTTCGGCGGTAGAAATGGGCGAGCTGGAAGTGGTGGACTGGGCCAACTCGCGTGAAGACCTGGTGAGCCTGGAATTCAACGCGCCGCTCAAGGAAATCCTGGCGATGTTTCGCCGGCATAAATTCAGCCGCTATCCGGTGTACGACACCGAGCGCGAAGAATTCGTCGGCCTGTTGCACATCAAGGACCTGCTGCTGGAGCTGGCCGCACTCGATCATCTGCCAGAGTCGTTCAACCTGGCCGAATTGACCCGCCCGCTGGAGCGCGTATCGCGGCACATGCCGCTGTCGCGCCTGCTGGAGCAGTTCCGCAAGGGCGGCGCACACTTCGCCCTGGTGGAGGAAGCCGACGGCAAGATCATCGGCTACCTGACCATGGAAGACGTGCTGGAAGTGCTGGTCGGCGATATTCAGGACGAACACCGCAAGGCCGAGCGCGGCATTCTGGCCTATCAGCCCGGCAAGCTGCTGGTGCGTGGCGACACGCCGTTGTTCAAGGTCGAGCGGCTGTTGGGCGTGGACCTGGATCACATCGAGGCGGAAACCCTGGCAGGCTTGATCTACGAGACCCTCAAGCGGGTGCCCGAGGAAGAAGAGCTGCTGGAAGTCGAAGGGCTGCGCATCATCATCAAGAAGATGAAGGGGCCCAAGATCATCCTGGCCAAGGTGCTCAAGATCGAGTGATGTGTGGCAGGTCGGTGCCAGCTGCGAGCAGGCCGGGCGTTGTGCAGTGACCCTGATGGCCTCTTCGCGGGTAGAACCCGCTCCCACATGGGTCCGTAGCACAAAGGTCCGCTCACGCAGGGGATGGTTCCTGCGACGAGCCTACTGGCCGCCGACGGCGAAGTTGGGGAGCACGCCCAGTGGCCGGTCGAACTGGTAGGGGATCGATTCCAGCGCCAGGCCGACGTTGCGCTGCACCACGAAATGCAGGTGCGGACCGGTGCTGTTGCCGGTGTTGCCCGAACGCGCCAGCGCCGAGCCGACACTGACCTGCTGACCCTCCTTGACGCTGACCGAACCGCGCATCAGGTGCAGATAGACGCCCATGGTGCCGTCTTCGTGGAGGATACGCACGAAGTTGCCCGATGGGTTGTCACCGCGATTGTTCTGCTCGTTTTCCACCTTGATCACCGTGCCGCCGCGCGCCGCGATGATCGGCGTGCCTTCGGGCATGGCGATGTCCATGGCATAGCGCCCCTTTGCGCCGAAATGGCTGTATTTGCCATTGGGGCCTTGGGTCAGGCGGAAAGGTCCGCCGCGCCACGGGAATGGATAGCGATAACCATGCGCCTCGCCTTGCGGGTCACCGATCGAGGACACCAGCGTCTGCGCATAGCCCAACGGCTTGCCGGCCTGCTGGGCCGTGAGCACCACCAGGCTGACGCTGCTGCGCGCGGGCACTACCCGGCGGATGCTGCTGGGCGGCAGGCCTTGCACGTTGCGCAACTTGCTCAGCTTGAGCTCGACCTCGACCGGTGCATACAGATCGTTGCGCACCATGAAATTGGCGCTGCCCCTGGTTTTCTTCACCTCCAGACGAACCTGCCGGTCGATGCGCTCGACGATGCGCTCGCGCAGCACGAACACCCGCGCGCCGGGCACGGGCCGGTCGGTGTAGGAGGTGACGCCATCGGCATTGGTGAACTTGTAGACGGTCGCCGCCTGAGCCATGGGGGCGGCCGCGAGCAGGCCGCAGATCAGCAGGAGGCGATAGACCATGGGGGCGATGTCTGAAGGGGAACGAGCGCCAAGATTAGCAGGTATCGGCGCAGCGGCAATGTGCCATCTGTCAGGCGCCTGGCACGAAATGTTTCTGCACCGATCCACGGGCGATCAAGCGCGAAATGTAGTCGAGCTTCTGCGCATCCTGGTCGAGAAAACGGAACGTCAGCTGCAGCCAGTCACTGTCGGGCTTGGGCTCGAATGCGGCAACGGCGTGCAGGTAGCCATTGAGGCGAGCCACCTCGGCATTCTCGCCCTGCTCCAGATCCAGTACCGCCAGCTCCAGCACCTGCGGCAGCACCGCTGCGCGGCGTACCACCAGCAACGCTTCCTTGAGGCTCAGGGCCTTGATCACGCACTGCTGGCTGCCACCGGGCAAACGCAGTTGGCCCTGCCCGCGGCCCATGGGCGCTGCAGCTCGCGGAGGCGGCGCCGCCGTACCTGCCAACAGTGGGCTGGCAGCACGAGACGCCGGCGCTGCAGCCCGTGCAGGCTCGGCACGGCCCGAGGTCAACGCGCTGAGCGAGTCGTTGGCAAAGGCCGAAGCGGCCTGCTGGCGAGTCGGCGCACCGGCGGCAAGGGCCTGCAGCTTGCCGACCTTGGCCAGGGCCTTCTTGACCTTGGTCATCAGCTGTTCGTTGGTGAACGGCTTGCCGATGTAATCGGAAACGCCAGCCTGGATCGCCTGCACGACGTTTTCCTTGTCGCCTCGGCTGGTCACCATGATGAAAGGCAAGGTCTTGCTGTTTTCCTGCTCGCGGGTCCAGGTCAGTAGTTCAAGACCCGACATTTCCGGCATTTCCCAGTCGCACAGCACCATGTCGTAGCTGTTGTGCATCATCAGGGACTGCGCCTTGCGGCCGTTGACTGCATCTTCGACGACGATGCCGGGAAAGGCATTGCGCAGGCATTTCTTCACCAGGTCGCGGATGAACGGCGCGTCATCCACTACCAGCACACTGATCTTGCTCATCGACCGCTCCTGAAAACCGCGCAGGCATTACCGCTCGCCAAGGGCCACGTGCCACGTGGCGTGGCTGGCCACACGGCTGCCTCGCTTCGACCCACAATGAAAAACGCCCGGCAAAGGCCGGGCGTTCGTGTAGGGCCACCTTACTTATCGTCAGGTTGGTCCAGAACATTAGCGCTGTCGAGGGTCCCTTCGACTTCCTGCTTCATGCGCTTGAGGCCCATGTGCCGTACATCGGTGCCGCGCACCAGGTAAATCACCAGTTCGGAGATGTTGCGCGCATGGTCGCCGATGCGCTCCAGCGAGCGCAGCACCCAGATCACGTTGAGCACTCGGGAAATGGAGCGCGGGTCCTCCATCATGTAGGTCACCAGCTCGCGCAGCGCCGTCTTGTACTCGCGGTCGATGGTCTTGTCGTACTGCGCCACCGACAGTGCCAGGTCGGCGTCGAAGCGGGCGAAGGCGTCGAGCGCGTCGCGCACCATGATGCGTACCTGGTCGCCGATGTGCCGCACCTCGACGTAGCCACGGGGCGACTCGCCCTCCTCGCACAGCTGGATGGCGCGGCGGGCGATCTTGGTCGATTCGTCGCCGATGCGCTCCAGGTCGATCACCGACTTGGAAATGCTGATGATAAGCCGCAGGTCAGAGGCCGCTGGCTGTCGACGTGCAAGGATGCGCAGGCATTCCTCGTCGATGTTGCGCTCCATCTGGTTGATCTGCTCGTCGACCTCGCGCACCTGCTGGGCCAGCCCGGAGTCGGCCTCGATCAGCGCGGTGACCGCGTCGTTGACTTGCTTCTCGACCAGCCCGCCCATGGCCAGCAGGTGGCTGCGCACCTCCTCGAGTTCGGCGTTGAACTGCTGCGAGATGTGATGGGTGAGGCCTTCTTTACTGATCATGGGTCGAATCCTTGGTGCGTCCACTCGGGATGATGCCAGCAACCGCTGCGAAGCCCTAGCCGTAGCGACCGGTAATGTAGTCTTCGGTCTGCTTCTTGGCGGGATTGGTGAACAGCGTGTCGGTATCGCCGAACTCCACCAGCTTGCCCATGTACATGAACGCCGTGTAGTCCGACACCCGTGCGGCCTGCTGCATGTTGTGGGTGACGATGACGATGGTGTACTTGGACTTGAGCTCGTAGATCAGCTCTTCGACCTTGAGCGTGGAAATCGGGTCGAGGGCCGAGCACGGTTCGTCGAGCAACAGTACCTCGGGCTCGACGGCGATGGTGCGGGCGATGACCAGACGCTGCTGCTGGCCGCCGGACAGGCCCAGCGCCGACTCGTGCAGGCGGTCCTTGACCTCGTCCCACAAGGCTGCGCCCCTGAGCGCCCACTCGACCGCTTCATCGAGGATGCGCTTCTTGTTGATGCCCTGGATGCGCAGGCCGTAGACCACGTTCTCGTAGATGGTCTTGGGGAACGGGTTGGGCTTCTGGAACACCATGCCGACGCGGCGGCGCAGCTCGGCGACGTCCTCGCCCTTGCTATAGATGTCGTGGCCATAGAGGTTGATGGCACCCTGTATGCGGCAGCCATCGACCAGGTCGTTCATGCGGTTGAAGGTGCGCAGCAGGGTCGACTTGCCGCAGCCCGACGGGCCGATGAAGGCGGTCACGCGCTGCTTGGGAATGTTCATGCCGATGTCGAACAGTGCTTGCTTGTCGCCGTAGAACAGGCTCAGGCCGGGCACTTCGATGGCCACGGTCTCTTTCGCCAGGTTCAGGCTCTGCTTGTCGCGCCCCAGGGCCGACAGGTTGATGCCATGGGATGGGTTTTCATGCTGCATGGCAGACTCCAAAGGCTGTCAGATTCGGTTCAACGTCGGAATATTCCAAGGGCTGTAATGACCTGTTCGCAGGCGCAGCGCTCGCCACCCTTGTGGGAGCGGGCTCTGCCCGCGAAGGGGCCATCGCTGACACACCCCTCAACTGTCCAGTGCCTTGTACTTCTCGCGCAAGTGGTTGCGGATCCACACCGCCGACAGGTTCAGCGTAGCGATCACCAGCACCAGCAGCAATGCAGTGGCATAGACCAGTGGTCGCGCGGCCTCCACGTTGGGGCTCTGGAAACCGACGTCATAGATATGAAAGCCCAGGTGCATGATCTTCTGGTCCAGGTGCAGGTACGGGTAGTTGCCGTCCAGCGGCAGCGACGGCGCCAGCTTGACCACGCCCACCAGCATCAGCGGGGCCACCTCGCCGGCGGCGCGGGCCACGGCCAGGATCATGCCGGTCATCATTGCCGGGCTGGCCATGGGCAGGACGATCTTCCACAGGGTTTCCGCCTTGGTCGCGCCGAGGGCGAGCGAGCCCTCGCGCACGGTCCGCGGAATCCGCGCCAGGCCCTCCTCGGTGGCCACGATCACCACCGGCACCGCCAGCAGCGCCAGGGTCAGCGACGCCCACAACAGCCCCGGCGTGCCGAAGGTCGGCGCCGGCAGGGCCTCGGGAAAGAACAGGCGATCGAGCGAGCCACCCAGCACATAGACGAAGAACCCCAGGCCGAACACGCCATAGACGATGGCCGGCACACCCGCCAGGTTGTTCACCGCGATGCGGATCAGCCGGGTGAAGGTATTCTGCTTGGCGTACTCGCGCAGGTAGACCGCCGCCAGCACGCCGAACGGCGTGACGATGACGGCCATGATCAGCGTCATCATCACCGTGCCGAAGATGGCCGGGAAGATCCCGCCTTCGGTATTGGCTTCGCGCGGGTCATCGCTGAGGAATTCCCACATCTTGCTGAAATAGAAACCCAACTTGGTCAGGGTGTTCATGGCGTTGGGCTGATAGGCGTGGACGATCTGCCCCAGCCGAACCTCGATTTCCTTGCCGTTGGCGTCACGCACCGTGATGCTGTCGCGATTGACCTGGGCATGCAACGCGCCCAGGCGGATTTCGATGTCCTTGTAACTCGCATCGAGCTCGGCGCGCTCGGCGTCCATGTCGGCTTGGGCCACAGGCGTGAGGCGGCCTTCGAGTTCCAGGCGACGGGTCTGCAGACGCAGCCTTTCCAGGCCGGCATTGACCTTGCCGATATCGGACTTCTCCAACCGCCTCAGCGCGTCCGCCAGGTCGCTGACCCGGGTGATGCGGCTCTGCAGTTCCGGCCAGGCAGTTTCGCCTTCGGCCACGACCTTGCCTTGTTCCTTGATATTGACCAGGTAGCCATAGAAGTTGCCCCACTCGCGCCGCTCCAACGCCATGAGTTCGGGTGGGGTGCTCTGTTCGGTCAACCAGTCGCCGACGATCCAGGTGAAATCGGCACCGTTGATGTCACGGTTGCCGACCTTGACCAGTTCGCGCGTCATGAATTCGGGGCCGTTGTCGGGCACCGGCAGGCCGGCACTTTTCAGACGCTCGCGCGGTACCTCTTCCTTCTGCACGATTTCGCCGATGACCAGATGATTGGCCATGCCCGGCACGTTGTAGCTGGCGTGGACCAGGTCGGCCGGCCAGAAATGTGCCAGGCCACGCACGGCGATCACTGCCAGCAGGCCCAGCGTCATGATCACCGCGATGGACACGGCCCCGCCGCTCATCCATACACCGGGCGAGCCGCTCTTGAACCAGCCTTTCAGGGAGTTCTGCTTCACAGCTGGCTACCTTTTCTCAAAGCGATGAATACTTTTTGCGCAGGCGCTGACGAATCAGCTCGGCCGCGGTGTTCATGACGAAGGTGAACAACAGCAGCACCAATGCCGAGAGGAACAGCACGCGGTAGTGGCTGCCGCCTACTTCCGATTCGGGCATTTCCACCGCAACGTTGGCCGCCAAGGTGCGCAGGCCTTCGAACAGGTTCATTTCCATGACCGGTGTGTTGCCGGTGGCCATCAGCACGATCATGGTTTCGCCCACGGCTCGGCCCATGCCGATCATCAGCGCCGAGAAGATGCCTGGGCTGGCGGTCAGGATTACCACGCGGGTCAAGGTCTGCCAAGGTGTGGCGCCCAGTGCCAGCGAACCCAGGGTCAGGCCGCGGGGCACGCTGAACACGGCGTCCTCGGCAATCGAATAGATGTTCGGAATGACCGCGAAACCCATGGCCAGGCCCACCACCAACGCGTTGCGCTGATCGTAGGTGATGCCCAGGTCGTTGCTGATCCAAAGGCGCATGTCGCCGTCGAACCACCAGGTTTCCAGGAACGGGCTCATGTACAGCGCTAACCAGCCCACCAGCAGGATCACCGGGATCAGGATCGCGCTTTCCCAACCGTCCGGAATGCGCAGGCGGATCGACTCCGGCAGGCGGCTGACCACGAAGCCTGCGCTCAGGATGCCCAGCGGGGTAAGCAGGAGCAGGCTGAAGATACCGGGCAGGTGACCTTCGACATAGGGTGCCAGGAACAGGCCGGCGAAGAAGCCGAGGATCACCGTGGGCATGGCTTCCATCAGCTCGATGACCGGCTTGACCTTGCGGCGCATGCCGGGGGCCATGAAGTAGGCGGTGTAGATCGCCGCGGCAATGGCCAGCGGCGCGGCCAGCAGCATTGCGTAGAACGCTGCCTTCAAGGTGCCGAACGTCAGCGGCGCCAGGCTCATCTTGGGTTCGAAATCGGTGTTGGCTGCGGTCGATTGCCAGACATAGGCCGGTTTGTCGTAGTTTTCGTACCAGACCTTGCTCCACATCGAGCTCCACGAAACTTCCGGGTGCGGGTTGTGCAGGGTCAATGGCTGCAACGCGCCGTTGGCTTCGACCATGAGCTTGTTGGCCCGCGGCGCCATGGCGTAGATACCCGCACCGTCGACCACGGGCTCGACCAGCAGGGTGCGGTGCGCAGTGCTGTGGAAAACCCCCAGCTGACCGGATGCATCCAGGGCGGTGAAGCCCTTGCGCCGCTGTTCGGAGCTGATCTGGATGATCGGCGTGTGCCCCATCTGGAAGGTACGAATCTGCTTGAGGCGCGGTTCGCCGTCTTCGTCGCGGGCCATGAACCATTGCGCCAGGCCACCCTTGGAGTCGCCGATGATCAGCGAGATGCCGCCGACCAGCTGGGCGCTGGCGGTGATTTGGGTGTCGGCGTTTTCGCTGAGCTTGTAGCGGCCGTTCATGCTGCGGTCGCGCAGGCTGAAGACATCGACCTGGGCACGGCCGTTGATCACGTACAGCCACTGCTGGCGCGGGTCGATGAAGATTGCCTTCACCGCCTGGTTCATCTGCGGCAGCTCGATGCGCTTCTGCTCGTTGACGACCTCGCCGGTCATCATGTTTTCTTCGCGGGTGAGCTGCAGCACGTTGAGCTGATCGCCGGTGGAACCGGCCAGGATCAGGCTGGAGTCGCTGGCATTGATGCTCACCCGCTCCAGCGCGCGGCCTTGAGGGTCAAGTTCGATGGGGGCATTGCCGTAGGGGTATTCGATCGCCGGGGTAACGGTCTTGTTGCCATCCGGGTAAGTCACCCGGTAGGTGTGGCGAAACACCAAAGCCTGACCGTTGGACAGGCCCAGTACCACCAGAGGCGCGCCAGGCTGGTCCTTGGCGCTGGCGGTCACGGTCACGCCGGCGGGAATCGGCAACGCCGTGCGCGACAGCTCTTCCCCGGTATGGGCATTGAAGAACAGTGCCGTGCCCTGCTCCGAGACGCGCATGCCTGCTTCGTTCTGCTCTTCGAGCGCATACACCAGAGGCTTGCCGGCATCCTGCAGCCACGCGGGGTGCAGGGGCGGCTCGACCGTCAGCTCGGCCCCTTTGAACAGCGGTACCACCACGTAGGCGAGGAAGAAGAAGATCAACGTTATCGCGGCCAGCACAGCCAGACCACCGACCAACACATACCAGCGCGTGAAGCGATCCTTGAGCGCACGAATGCGCCGCTTGCGCTGCATCTCGGGGGTGTTGAAATCGATGCGCTTGGGTGGAGAAGTCGGGGTCATCGGGGAATTGGCCAGATCGTTCATGCGCACACCCTAGCGATCCTGTATGACAGAAACATGACAATGAGGTGACGCGACAAAATCGCCGGCCGGCTCAAGGCCGTCGGCGAATGGATGTAGGTTAATCCCGTAGGAGCGGTCTGTGGCCGCGAACCTGTCACTGCGGTGCATCAGGTGTACCGCGGCGCTCTTTTCGCGGCCACCGGCCGCTCCTACAAAGTGGCGATGTTTATTGCTTGGCGACGTCTGCGCCTTCCTTCAGACCCAGGTCGGCCAGGGCCTTGGCAGCGACTTTGGCCGGCAGCGGAATGTAGCCATCCTTGACCACGACCTCCTGACCCTGCTTGGACAGCATCAGCTTGACGAACTCGGCCTCAAGCGGCGCCAGCGGCTTGTTCGGCGCCTTGTTGACGTACACATAGAGGAAACGCGACAGCGGATACTTGCCGTTCAGGGCGTTTTCCTCGGTGTCTTCGATGAACTCGCTGCTGCCTTTCTTGGCCAACGGGACGGTCTTCACGCTGGCGGTCTTGTAACCGATACCCGAGTAGCCGATGCCATTGAGCGAGCTGCTGATCGACTGCACCACCGAGGCCGAGCCTGGCTGCTCGTTGACGTTGGGCTTGTAGTCACCCTTGCACAGGGCTTCTTCCTTGAAATAGCCATAGGTACCGGACACCGAGTTGCGTCCGAACAGCTGCACCGGTTTGTTGGCCAGGTCGCCGGTCACGCCCAGATCGCCCCAGGTCTTGACATCGGCCTTGGCGCCACACAGGCGAGTGGACGAGAACACCGCGTCGACCTGCTCCATGGTCAGGTGCTGGATCGGGTTGTCCTTGTGCACGAACACGGCCAGGGCGTCGACGGCTACCGGAATGGCCGTGGGCTTGTAGCCGTATTTCTGCTCGAAGGCCGCCATTTCGGTGTCCTTCATCTTGCGGCTCATGGGCCCCAGGTTCGCGGTGCCTTCGATCAGCGCCGTGGGCGCCGTGGCCGAACCAGCTGCCTGGATCTGGATGTTGACGTTCGGGTATTCCTTTTTGTAGTTCTCGGCCCACAAGGTCATCAGGTTGGCCAGGGTATCGGAACCCACACTGGACAAGTTGCCCGACACGCCGGTGGTCTTGACGTAGGCAGGGATGGAAGGGTCGACGGCGGCTACCGCATTGGCAGTGGCAACGCCTGCGGCGACGAAGGTCATGGCGGCCATCAAACGCGTGAGTTTCATGCCTTGCTCCTAGCAGATCCAGAAAAGGGTGTTGACTCGGCGCTCGGTATTGGCGGGCCGTGGGGACACTCTATGAAAGGATTGTGACAGTAGGATGAATGGCCATCATCCTCCGTGCGGGCCTCGTTCGCAGGCGCTGCCAGCGAACGAGGCCGCCGGATTCAGCGCTTCTTGGCCATCAGGTACAACCCGCACAGGAAGCCGATCACACAGATCGCCGCCACGTAATAGGCCGGGCCCATGGGATTGGACTTCATCAGCAGGGTCACTGCCATCGGCGTGAGGCCGCCGAAGATGGCATAGGCCACGTTGTACGAAAACGACAGGCCGGAGAAACGCACCACTGCCGGGAAGGCTTTGACCATCACGTAGGGCACTGCGCCGATCACACCCACGCTCAGGCCAGTCACCGCATACAGCGGAAACAGCCAGTCGGGATGCGCGTGCAAGCTGTGGAACAAGGTCCAGGAGGTCGCCAACAGCGCCAGACTGCCGACCACGAACACCTTGCCGGCGCCGAAGCGGTCGGCCAGCGCGCCCGAACCGATGCAGCCCAGACTCAGGAACACGATGGCCAGGCTGTTGGCCTGCAGCGACTGCTTGGGGGTGAAGCCGTAGAGGGTCTGCAGAATGGTCGGGGTCATCAGGATGACCACGATGATCCCCGCCGACAGCAACCAGGTGAGCAGCATGGAAATGGCCACCGCACCGCGATGGTCGCGCAGCACCGTGCGCAGCGGCACTTCGGCGGCCAGCGCCTTGCGTTGCTGCAGCTCGGCGAAGACCGGGGTTTCATGCAGCCAGCGCCGCAGGTACACCGACGCCAGACCGAACACACCACCGATCAGGAAAGGGATACGCCAGGCGTAGTCCGAAACCTCGGCCGGCGTATAGATGCTGTTGATGGCAGTGGCCATCAGCGAGCCCAGCAGAATCCCGGTGGTCAGGCCGCAGGTCAGCGTGCCGCAGGCATAGCCGACATTGCGCCCCGGCACGTGCTCGGAGACGAACACCCAGGCCCCGGGTACTTCGCCGCCGATGGCTGCGCCCTGGATCACGCGCATCAACAGCAACAGGATGGGCGCAAAAATACCGATCTGTGCGTAAGTGGGCAGTAGACCCATGATCAGGGTGGGCACGGCCATCATGAAGATGCTCAACGTGAACATCTTCTTGCGCCCCAACAGGTCGCCGAAGTGCGCCATGATGATGCCGCCCAACGGCCGCGCCAGATAGCCGGCGGCGAAGATGCCGAAGGTCTGCATCAGCCGCAGCCACTCGGGCATGTCGGCGGGAAAGAACAACTTGCCCACCACCGCCGCAAAGAACACGAAGATGATGAAATCGTAGAACTCAAGTGCACCGCCCAGGGCGGACAACGAAAGTGTCTTGTAATCACTGCGGGTCAGCGGACGCGAAGGCGGAGCGATACTCGAAGGCGCGGCGGTCATTTGATGTTCTCTTATATACAAATCCACAGCTTTGTTGCTGTTTTGGGTTTGGCAGTGCAGGCACGATAGCAAATTGCTAGAAAAAGCACATGGCCTGTATTGGCAATTGCAGTAATTGGACAGCGAACGGTCGTTATGGTGGTTCTGCGCCTATATACTGGCCCTAATTAAAGGGTGTTGTGCGAAAACACAGCTAGCGTTGTAGCCGATTTCGCAGAGGTACCCGGTGTGCGCCAGTTGAAAGAAAAGCCGTGTAGGCTTTTGTCATTGGCGCCGATCAATGCGCCACTCCAATAAAGCGTCATGGGTCAGAGGCCCCCCGGCATGATTGAACTCGAACAAGAAGATCCCATTCCCCAAGGCGACCTGGCCTTGCAGATCACCGCGCTGCCGCGCGAAACCAATGGCTTTGGCGATATCTTCGGCGGCTGGCTGGTCGCCCAGATGGATCTGGCCGGAACGGCCATGGCCAGCAAGGTCGCCGGTGGACGTGTGGCGACGGTCGCCATCGACCGCATGGCATTCCTGGTCCCGGTTGCCGTCGGCGCGCAATTGTCCTTCTATACCCAGACCCTGGAGATCGGCCGCAGCTCGATCCAGATGATGGTCGAGGTATGGAGCGATGATCCATTGTCGAGCGAATGGCGCAAGGTCACCGAGGCCGTCTTCGTGTTCGTTGCCATCGACGGCAGCGGCCGCACCCGCGCAGTACCGCCACGGCGCTGATGCACCACCGGCGCGTCAGCCGACTTTTTGAACCCATAGCGAGAACTCTTCATGTCTGAGCCGCAGGTCGAATCGGTCAAGCTCGATGAACTCAATTGCTGGCGCATCAGCACCGATCAGGCCGAACTGCTGATCGCGCAACAAGGCGCCCAGGTGATCAGCTATCAGCGTCACGGTCAGCAGCCGCTGATCTGGCCCAACCCGGCCGCCCTCTACAAGCCGGGCAAGGCCGTTCGCACCGGCGTGCCGGTGTGTTGGCCATGGTTCGGCAACCTGGGGCGCAATCCCGAGGCGGTGCAGGCCATGCGCAACGCCAGCGACGAGGCCCCCGCCCACGGCCTGGTGAGGACGCTGGATTGGGAGTTGCTGGGCATCGAAAAGCTCGATTCAGGCGTCAAGGTCGAATTGGGCGTACCGCAGGCAGCTCGCGGCGAATTGCCAGGGTGGCCGCACAAAGTCGAGGTCAGGCTGTGCGTGGTGCTTGGCGAGGCGCTGGAGATTACCTTGCACAGTCGCAACCTGGACGACCATCCGGTGAGCCTGAGCCAGGCGCTGCACAGTTACTTTGCGGTGAGCGACGTGCGTCGGGCCACCGTCGAGTGCCTGGGCGGCCTGACCTACATCGAAACCCTGGACGGTTGGCAGCCCCGCCAACAGGCCGGCGTGCTCGGATTTGCCGGCGAAACCGATCGAATTTACCTGAATACCCCCGCGCAGCTGAGCTTCGTCGACCCGGGCTGGCAACGGCGGGTGACCCTCGCCTCCACCGGCTCGCGCAGCGCGGTGGTGTGGAACCCGTGGGTCGAGCGCGCCACGGCCTTGCCGGACATGGCCGACGACGGCTGGCAGGGCATGTTGTGCATCGAGACGGCGAACGTCTGGGATGACGTGGTGACGCTGGCACCCGGTGCGGCGTGTGCCATGGGTGTGAGGTTTACAGCTTCAGAGCTTTGATCTGTGCAGGCAGGTCTGGCCTCTTCGCGGGTAGAACCCGCTCCCACATGGACGCTGTATGCCCCACTGTGGGAGCGGGGCGGGCGGCGAGCCCTCTGCCCGCGAAGAGGCCAGACCTGCAAACTCATAAACTCACAAATCCGACTCCTTCACCACCCGCACTTTCTGCGCATCCAGCGCATAAGCCGCATCGGCCAGGTCGTTGCTGACCTTCTCCACCTTGACCTTGCCCGTGACCCACAACGGTGTGTAGATATCGGCCAGCTTCAGGCCCTTGGGGTAGCGCACCAGGATCAACTGGTTCGGCGGCGGCGGCGGAACGTGAATGCACGCGCCTGGGTACGGCACCAGGAAGAACAGCGTGCTGTTGCCCTTGGCATCGCTTTCCAGCGGAACGGGATAGCCGCCGATGCGAATGTCCTTGCCGTTCATGGCCGCAACGGTCTTGGTGGAATACATCACGGCGGGCAAACCCTTGGCCTGCTTCATGCCGCCCTTTTCGGTGAAAGTACCCTGTGCTTCGGGTGAATCGTGGTCGATCTCGGGCATTTGCTCCAAGGCCTTCTGGTCAGCCTTGGGCATCAGTTGCAGCCAGTCGGTTTCCGGCAGTTCAGCATGCGCAGAGGCTGCGGCGAACACGAAGCAGAGCAGTAGAAGTCGGCGCATGGCAGGGCCCAGAGTGGAAAGTCGGCCATTCTAACCACAGCCCAGATGTGACGCAGCCCCCATCGAGACAAGCTCGAAGGGGGCTGCGGTGCAACCAGTCAGGTACCTGCAGGATTGCCGCAGGTATCAGGCGCGTTGAATCAACGCTTCTTGCTGACCATGCCGTAGATCACCAGCAGGATGATCGCGCCGACCAGCGCGCCGAGGAAACCGGCACCTTCGCCAGCTCGGTAGATACCCAGTGCCTGACCACCGTAGGTCGCAGCCAGGGAGCCGGCGATACCCAGCAGAATGGTCATGATCCAACCCATGCTGTCATCGCCAGGCTTCAGAAAACGAGCCAGCAGACCAACGATCAAGCCGATGAAGATAGTCCCGATGATTCCCATGATATTCCCTCTGATATGAACAGGCTTGATGCCAAGGTGCGATAGCAGCCTTGGCGTACAGCCATCAGAGGGTTGATGGTCGGCAATGGTTCCTCAACCCTCGATCAGCGCTTGGACTTCGGCGATCTGACGCTGCAACGTGGCGCGATCGGCGCACCGCACGGTGGCATGACCGACCTTGCGGCCGACCTTGAACGCCTTGCCGTAGTGGTGCAGATGGCAGTCGTCGATGGCGGCGACCTGCGCCACTGCTGGCACTTCGCCGATGAAGTTGAGCATGGCGCTTTCGCCGACCTTGGCGGTCGAACCCAATGGCAGCCCGGCCACGGCGCGCAGGTGGTTTTCGAACTGGCTGCACTCGGCGCCTTCGATGGTCCAGTGCCCGGAATTGTGCACGCGTGGCGCGATTTCATTGGCCTTCAAGCCACCGTCCACTTCGAAGAACTCGAACGCCAGTACGCCGACGTAGTCGAGCTTCTCCAGCACGCGGCCAGCGTAGTCTTCGGCCAGCCCCTGCAGTGGATGCGCGGTGCTTGCCACCGACAGGCGCAGAATCCCGGCCTCGTGGGTGTTGTGCACCAACGGGTAGAAGCGGGTCTCGCCATCGCGTGCGCGCACGGCAATCAGCGACACTTCGCCGGTAAAGGGCACGAAGCCTTCGAGCAGGCACGGCACGCTGCCCAGTTCGGCGAAGGTTCCAGCCACATCAAGGGCGCTGCGCAGGACCTTCTGGCCTTTGCCGTCATAGCCCAGGGTACGGGTTTTCAGCACCGCAGGCAGGCCGATGCTGGCCACCGCGGCGTCGAGATCGGCCTGGGACTGGATGTCGGCGAACGTCGGCGTCGGCACGCCCAGGTCCTTGAACATGCTTTTTTCGAACCAGCGGTCACGGGCGATGCGCAGCGCGTCGGCACTGGGGTACACCGGTACGAATTGCGACAGGAACGCCACGGTCTCGGCCGGAACGCTTTCGAACTCGAAGGTGACCAGGTCGACTTCGTCGGCCAACTGGCGCAGGTGATCCTGGTCGCCGTAGTCGGCCCGCAGGTGCTCGCCCAGAGGGGCGGCACAGGCATCGGGCGCCGGGTCCAGGAAAGCGAAATTCATCCCCAAGGGGGTACCGGCCAGGGCCAGCATGCGGCCCAGTTGGCCGCCACCGATTACACCGATCTTCATCTCAAAGAACCTCAGGCCTGGCGCGGGTCGGGATTGTCCAGAACGTTGTCTGTCTGCTCGGCGCGGAACGTTTTCAGCGCAGTGTGGAACTGCGGGTGCTTGGCGCCCAGGATGCTGGCCGACAGCAACGCGGCGTTGATCGCGCCGGCCTTGCCGATGGCCAGTGTGGCGACCGGAATGCCCGCCGGCATCTGCACGATGGACAGCAGCGAGTCGACGCCCGACAGCATGGACGACTGCACCGGCACGCCCAGCACCGGCAGGTGCGTCTTGGCCGCGCACATGCCGGGCAGATGCGCCGCGCCGCCGGCGCCAGCGATGATCACCTCGATGCCGCGGCTTTCGGCCTCGTCGGCATACTGGAACAGCAGATCCGGGGTGCGGTGGGCGGAAACCACCTTGACCTCGAAGGGAATACCGAGCTTTTCCAGCATATCGGCGGTGTGGCTAAGGGTGGACCAATCGGACTTGGAGCCCATGATCACGCCAACCAATGCACTCATCGTCGAGCCTCTTCTCTTGGGCGCCCACAGGCGCGTCAAAAAACAACGAGCCACGCAGGAAGACCGGCGTGGCTCGTTATGCGAATAATGACCGGTACAGACCGGCCGAAGGCCGCGCAGTATACCGTAAGAATGAAGATTTATTGCAGCCATCTCGACCGACCGTCAAATGGCTGCGAAGCGCGATTTTATTGACTTTGAGGTCAGTGAAATCGGCGGTGAACGCTTCGCGGCCACTGGCCGCTCCTACAGAGATCGCGATGGCTTTGCGTAGGAGCGGCCAGTGGGCGCGAAGGCAGCACCGCCGACTCGAGTCAGGCGCTGCCCGCCGCCGCACCTTCCAATCGCTTCCACAACAGCCGCACATTGGCCTTGCGCACCAGCGCACAGCGATACACGCGAATCTCCAGCGGCACATGCCACTGCGGCCCGCCACACACCACCAACTCGCCCCGAGCCAATTCGGCGCGCACGCTCAGACGCGGCACCCAGGCGATCCCCAGACCTTCGAGCGCCATGCTTTTCAGGCTGTCGGCCATCGCCGTCTCATACACCGTGGTATAGCGCAGGCTGCGCTGACGCAGCAGCAGGTTCACCGAGCGCCCGAGGAATGCGCCCGCAGTGTAAGCCAGCAGTGGAATGCTGCCCTCGCCTTCCAGGTCGAACAACGGCTGGCCCTGAGCGTCGCTGGCGCAGACGGGCAGCATCTCGGTGGTGCCCAGGTGCAGCGACGGAAATATCTCCGGGTCCATCTGCATGGCCGAATCGGGATCGTAGAAGGCCAGCATCAGGTCACAGCCGCCCTCGCGCAGCGCATGCACCGCATCACCAACGTTGGTGGCAATAAGGCGTGTGGCGATGGGCAGGCCCTCGTTGCGCAGCTTGGCGATCCAGCCGGGAAAGAAGCCCAGTGCCAACGAGTGCGCTGCAGCCACCTGCATCACCTCGCCCTGCCCGCCTTCCAGGTGATGCAGATGACGCAGCACCTCGCCCAGTTGATCGACCACGGTGCGCGCCGTGACCAGAAACAACTGACCGGCCTCGGTCAACTCGACCGGGGTGCGCGACCGATTCACCAGCGTCAGGCCCAGTGCCGCTTCCAGGCTGCGAATGCGGCGGCTGAAGGCTGGCTGGGTAACGAAACGGCGCTCGGCCGCCTGCGAAAAGCTGCGGGTGGCCGCCAGGGCGCTGAAGTCTTCCAGCCATTTGCTTTCCAGGTTCATGTCGGTTCTCGTTTCATGGATTCACCCGCGTGCAACGGCCAGACGCGCCCATGCGATCCCTTGTAGCAGCGACGCGAGTCGCGTCAGCGAACAACAACGAGATGACTGGAATACGCCGGATCGCCCTTGCGCGTCACATGCGCCATTATGCCGATTATGCATACCCCAGCAAGCATCAGCATTAGCCGGAAATCTGCTACAAGCCTAGCATTGCAAGCATTCCGGCACTTGCCGGGCCTCTACAGAGATCATCTCTATCATGTCCTCCGCTGCATCACTGCGCACCGAAAAAGACCTGCTTGGCGTTCTGGAAGTACCGGCTGAAGCCTACTACGGCATTCAAACTCTGCGTGCCGTGCACAACTTCCGCCTGTCCGGCGTGCCGTTGTCGCACTACCCCAAGCTGGTCGTGGCCCTGGCCATGGTCAAGCAGGCTGCCGCCGATGCCAACCATCAGTTGGGGCATCTGAACGCTGCCAAGCATGCGGCCATCAGTGAAGCGTGCGCCCGTCTGGTGCGCGGTGATTTCCACGATCAGTTCGTGGTCGACATGATCCAGGGCGGTGCCGGTACGTCCACCAACATGAATGCCAACGAGGTGATCGCCAACATCGCCCTGGAAGTCATGGGCCGTCAGAAAGGCGAATACCAGTACCTGCACCCCAACAACGACGTGAACATGGCGCAGTCGACCAACGACGCCTACCCGACGGCCATTCGCCTGGGTCTGCTGCTGGGCCATGACGCCCTGTTGGCCAGCCTCGACAGCCTCATCCAGGCATTTGCCGCCAAGGGCGTGGAATTCGCTCACGTGCTGAAGATGGGTCGGACCCAGCTGCAGGACGCGGTGCCGATGACCCTGGGCCAGGAATTCAAGGCCTTCGCCACCACGTTGACCGAAGACCTCAACCGCCTGCGCAGCCTGGCTCCGGAACTGCTGACCGAAGTCAACCTGGGTGGCACCGCCATCGGCACCGGCATCAACGCCGACCCGGGCTACCAGGCCCTGGCCGTGTCGCGCCTGGCCACCATCAGCGGCCAGCCGCTGGTGCCCGCCGCCGACCTGATCGAAGCAACCTCCGACATGGGTGCCTTCGTACTGTTCTCCGGCATGCTCAAGCGCACTGCGGTCAAGCTGTCGAAGATCTGCAACGACCTGCGCCTGCTGTCCAGCGGCCCGCGTACCGGTATCAACGAAATCAACCTGCCGGCGCGCCAGCCGGGCAGCTCGATCATGCCGGGCAAGGTCAACCCGGTGATTCCCGAAGCGGTCAACATGTGCGCCTTCGAGATCATGGGCAACGACCTGGCCCTGACCATCGCCGCCGAGGGCGGGCAGTTGCAGCTCAACGTCATGGAACCGCTGATCGCCTACAAGATCTTCGACTCCATCCGCCTGCTGCAGCGCGCCATGGACATGCTGCGTGAACACTGCATCGTCGGCATCACGGCCAACGAACAGCGCTGCCGCGAGCTGGTGGAGCACTCCATCGGCCTGGTCACCGCGCTGAACCCCTACATTGGCTATGAAAACGCCACCCGTATCGCCCGCATCGCCCTGCAGACAGGTCGCGGCGTGCTGGAGCTGGTACGTGAGGAAGGCCTGCTCGACGACGCCATGCTGGCCGACATCCTGCGCCCGGAAAACATGATCGCGCCGCGCCTCGTGCCCCTCAAGGCCTGAGCCGGCCGTACGCTCACCAGGTCGAGGGACTAGACACCTCTCACCTTTTGAGGGCTCCGAGAGCAATTTCGGAGCCCTTTTTTTGTGCCGCTGTAACGCCCTGGGTCAAACATCCCACAAGATGAATATGCCCAGTCCTATGCACCAAAAAGCTGCGCGGCTTTACACCTATGGGTATAGTGCCGCCCTTTTGAACTTGACGAGGTAACCCCCATGCTTGAAGTCATCAACGACTTCCTCTCGGGAAAAGTCCTGATCGTGCTTATCGTCGGCCTCGGTGGCTACTTCACCGTGCGCTCGCGCTTCGTCCAACTGCGCCACTTCCTGCACATGTTCAGTGTGTTCCGCGACAGCCTGCGCAACAGTTCAGACCAGCTCAGTTCGTTCCAGGCGCTGATGCTCAGCCTGGCCGGGCGAGTTGGCGCGGGTAACATCGCAGGCGTCGGCATTGCCGTGACCCTGGGTGGTCCGGGCGCAGTGTTCTGGATGTGGGTCACCGCCCTGGTGGGCATGGCCAGCAGCTTCTTCGAATGCACCCTGGCGCAGGCTTACAAGCGCTGCGACCCCGACGGCCAATACCGCGGCGGTCCTTCGTTCTATATCCAGCATGGTCTGGGCAAGCGCTGGCTGGGCATGGTCATGGCAGTGCTGTTGCTGCTGACCTTCGGCTTTGCCTTCAACGGCCTGCAATCGCATGCGGTCACCAGTTCGCTGAACGATGCCTTCGGCCTGTCGACCACCTGGACCGGCGTCGGCCTGGCCGTGTTGCTGGGCCTGGTGTTCTTCGGGGGGATCAAGCGGATCGCGGCAGTCGCCGACCTGCTGGTGCCGGTCAAGACCCTGGCCTACATCGCGGTCAGCCTCTATGTGATCGTGCTGCAATTCGACCAGGTTCCGGAAATGCTCGCCACCATTGTGCGCAGTGCGTTCGGCCTGGACCCGGTATTCGGCGGCCTGCTCGGCAGCGCCATCGTCATGGGCGTGAAGCGCGGTGTGTTCGCCAACGAAGCGGGCCTGGGCAGTGCGCCCAACGTAGCCGCCGTGGCACAGGTCGAGCACCCGGTTGCCCAGGGCGTGGTGCAAGCGTTCAGCGTGTTCCTCGACACGTTCGTGATCTGTACCTGTACCGCGCTGGTGATCCTGCTGTCGGGCTTCTACACGCCGGGTTTCGAAGGCGATGGCATTGCCCTGACGCAGAATTCGCTGGCCAACGTGGTGGGTGAATGGGGCCGGGTATTCATCAGTGTCGCCTTGTCGCTGTTCGTGTTCACCTCGATCCTCTACAACTATTATCTGGGCGAGAACAGCCTGCGTTTTCTCATCGGCGACAACCGCAAGGCGGTGCTGGTGTACCGCGCGGTCGTGTTGCTGCTGATTTTCTGGGGCGCCATCGAAAACCTCGAGACCGTCTTTGCCTTCGCCGACATCACCATGACCTTGCTGGCCTTCGTCAACCTGATCGCTTTGGCCATGCTGTTCAAGACCGGCCTGCGTCTGTTGCGCGACTATGATGCGCAGCGCAGTGCCGGGATCAAGGTACCGGTGTTCGATTCGCGGCAGTTCGCCGATCTCGACCTGGACCTCAAGGCCTGGCCGGTGCCAAATCCGTCGGCAGCCGATGAAAAGGCCCAGGCACCCCTGCCCGTTCAGCGTTAAGGAGCCTTCTGCATGAGCATCGCATCCCCCGCCCGTCACGTACGGGTGCTGTACACCGGTGGCACCATCGGCATGCAGGCCAGTGCCAATGGCCTGGCTCCGGCATCGGGCTTCGAGGCGCGCATGCGCGAGCAACTCGACGCCCAGCCTGAACGGGTGGTGCCGCACTTCAGCTTCGAGGAGCTGCTGCCGCTGATCGACAGCGCCAACATGACGCCGACCTACTGGCAGCGTCTGCGCGAAGCCGTGGTTCGAGCGGTGGATGAGCAGGGGTGCGATGCCGTACTGATTCTGCATGGCACCGACACGCTGGCGTACAGCGCGGCGGCCATGAGTTTCCAGTTGCTGGGGCTCGAGGCGCCGGTGCTGTTCACCGGTTCCATGCTGCCGGCCGGGGTGCCCGACAGCGATGCCTGGGAAAACGTCAACGGCGCCCTGGGAGATCTCGCCCGGGGCCTGGAGCCGGGTGTGCACCTGCACTTCCACGGTGCGCTGCTGCCGCCGACCCGTTGCGCCAAAGTGCGCAGCTCGGGGCGCAATCCGTTTGCCGCATTGCGTCGTACAGGTGGCGCCGCCAGGGTTGCACCGATGCCGGCGGCGCTGGATTATCGCCAACCACGTCAGCCCGCCAGCATCGGTGTATTGCCGCTGTACCCCGGCCTCGGCGTACCGCTGTTGCAGGCGGTCGTGGACAGCGGGGTGCAGGCCTTGCTGCTCGAATGTTATGGCAGCGGGACTGGGCCGTCCGACAACACGCCGTTCCTCGAGGCGCTGCAGGCAGCCCATGCACGGGGCATCGTGGTCGTGGCGCTGACGCAGTGCCAGGAAGGCGGCGTCGAACTGGATGTGTATGAAGCCGGTAGCCGCCTGCGCGATGCAGGCGTGCTCTCCGGCGGCGGCATGACTCGCGAGACGGCATTGGGCAAGCTGCACGCATTGCTGGGTGCAGGCCTGCCGGTGGAAGAAGTCCGCCGCCTGGTAGAACTCGACCTGTGCGGCGAACTAGCCTGACCGAAACCGCGGCGCGCCCTTCGCGGCCACGGACCGCTCCTACGAAGCTTGCACGATCCCGTAGGAGCGGTCATCGACCGCGAAACAGGCGCTGCGGTGCATCAGACAGACTGCGGCGCGCCCTTCGCGGCCACGGACCGCTCCTACGAAGCCTGCACGATCCCGTAGGAGCGGTCATCGGCCGCGAAACAGGCGCTGCGGTGCTGCTGTCACTCAGCAGCCGGTCAGGCGTTCGACGCGCGCTTCGTTGGGAAAGAACAACGGACGCAGGCGAACGCCGACGCTGTTGCCGATGAACGCTGCGACCAGCCATAGCCAGCCATGCAGGCTGCCAGAGGCGATGCCGCTGAAATACGCACCGATGTTGCAGCCATAAGCCAAGCGCGATCCATACCCCAGCAACAACCCGCCAATCACGGCTGCGACCAGTGACCGACGCGGGATCTTCAGGCTGGGCGCGAAATGCCCGGCCAACCCCGCCGCCAGCAGCGCACCCAGCACGATACCGATGTCCATGACGCTGGTGATGTCTTCCCACACCGGCGCAGCCAGCGCCTTGGCGTTGGCTGCGGTTTGCCAGAACGCCCAACTGCCCACATCCACGCCCAACCCACTGGCCACTTTCGCACCCCACAGCGCGAACGCCGAAGTGATGCCCCAAGGCCGTCCGGCCAACGCCAGCGTGGCGAAGTTGAGCAGCGCCAGCGCCACGGCACCCCACACCAGTGGCCACGGCCCGCGCAGGAACCTGTTCGAACCAGGCGTCGCCCGCGCCTCGGGTGTTTCCAGCGCACCATGCCGACGCCGTTCCAGGCCCACCGTCACCCACGCGATCAGCGCGAACACGCCCAAGCTCAGCAACAGCGCCGGCACCACGCCCAGGCTCTTGACGATCGAGATCGCCGGCAACGATGGCAAGGCAAACCACCAGCCCACATGATGGGTCGCAATCAGCGAGCCACAGATGAAGAACAGCAGGGTCACCAGCATGCGGGCGTTACCCCCACCGACGGTGAACAGCGTCCCCGAGGCGCAACCGCCGCCCAACTGCATGCCGATGCCGAAAATGAAGGCACCGAACACAACCGACAGACCAGCGGGCGCGACCAGTCCCACCACCGGCTGGCCGAACAGGCTGCCTGCACCCAGAACCGGGAAGAACAGCAACACCGCCAGCGCCAGCATCACCATCTGCGCACGCAGCCCTGCGCCTCGGCGATCACGGATGAACACCCGCCAGGCAGCCGTGAAGCCGAACGCTGCGTGATAAAGCGTCAGACCCAGGGCCGCACCGACCGCCCACAACAGTACCTGGCGCGAACCCACCGCTGCGGCGAGAAACACCGCGCCGAGTACCAGCAGTGACACCGCCACCAACGGCGCACCTAGTGCCCGCCGTGGGGCAACAGAAAAAGTCGAACTCATGGCAGTATCCGAATAAAGACAAGACAGCGCAGCAGTATAAAACCTAAAGCCACGTGTTGATGCTTCTCTGCGACCACAGCGACTTCAGGCCGCATGTGAGCGGTACCGGGAACTCGCAGGATTTTGTGAACAACCTTCTTGCAACGTTCCCTCGACGCGCCGGTCAGAAACTGTCCAACACCTGCTGAACAAGCCATTTCACTGTATGTAATACCAGATACTTTGCTTCTTCTGTGGATAAACCTGTGCATAACCAGGGGTATAACCCTGTGGATACCTGTGTGGATAATCTTCACGACGTACTTGGATGCACAGGCTCGTACAAGATGCCAAGATGAGGGTCACGACCCATCGGAGTTCGCCCATGTCCGACCTCGCAATTCGTCCTGTCAGCGCAGCCGATCATTCTGCCTGGCTGAACCTCTGGCAGGCCTACCAGCGTTTCTACCAGACCGATATCCCCGAAGCCGTGACCCAGGTCACCTGGCAGCGCATGCTCGACGATGCCGAACCCATGCACGCCGCGCTCGCCTGGCGCGACGGCGTGGCGATCGGCATGGTTCACTACATCTATCACCGCTCGTGCTGGACCATTGAAAATTCCTGCTACCTGCAAGACCTGCTGGTGGATGCCTCGGCACGCGGCGCAGGCGTGGGTCGCCAGTTGATCGAGTTCGTCTACGCAACCGCCAGGACCGCCGGCTGCGCCAAGGTGCACTGGCTCACCCACGAAACCAACAGCACTGCCATCGGGCTGTACCGCAATATCGCCGAGCAGCCCGGTTTCATCCAATTTCGCAAGCCACTCTAGGAGCTGCCATGCCTACATCCGCCTCCGCATCCGACTGGAAGCCCGTCAAGGCACCCGTGGCGACCACCATGAACGGTCGCTTCATCCGCCTGGAGAAACTCGACCCCAAGCGCCATGGTGAAGACCTCTGGGAAGCCCTGCAGGGACCGCAGTCCGACGTCCAGCTGTGGGACTACCTGCCGTACGGCCCGTTCAATGACCTGGAGTTGTTCTACATCTGGCTCGACGGCTATGCGATCAGCAACGATCCGCTGGGCTTCTGTGTGGTCGACCAGCACACCGACAAGGCCGAAGGCATCCTCAGCCTGATGTCCATCGTACCGGCGCACGGACGCCTGGAAGTCGGCCACGTGGCTTTTGCCGCCTCCATGCAGCGCACGCCCAAGGGCACCGAGGCGATCTACCTGGCGCTCAAGCTGGCATTCGGTCAGGGCTATCGCCGGGTCGAATGGAAGTGCGACAACGCCAACAAACGCTCGCGTCGCGCCGCCGAGCGCGTCGGTTTCAGCCTCGAAGGTGTGTTCCGCCAGCACATGGTGGTCAAGGGTCGCAACCGTGACACGGCGTACTTTTCCATCACCCACACTGAGTGGCCGGCCATCGAGAGCGCGTTCGAGGGCTGGCTGGCGGTGGAAAACCAGCCTTCCTCCGGCCAGCGCAAATCCTTGGAACAGTTTCGTGTCGCCGTGTAAATAATTCTGTAAAGACCAGAGGCTATACAGGACGACCTCACTGCAACCAGGTCGTCCGCTCATGCCGTACTCTCCGCACCGTCTTGCCCTTGCCATCGCTCTGCTCGCTGTGGGCACGCCGGTGTCGGCGGTTTTCGCCAAGGACCTGCAGATCGCTGGCGCCACCCAGGCGACGCAAAGCCTGAGCGATACCGATCGCCTGACCGTGAGCAAGGGCGGGAGCATCACGGCCAGTGCCGAGGCGATCAAGCTCAAGGGTTCCGCGTCGGGCACCGGCGTGGTTGTGGATAACTCAGGCCGACTGATCTCCACTGCCGATCGAGCGATCGACAGTTCCAGCACCGGCACCGTGCGCAACTACACCGTGATCAATCGCGCCGGTGCGCTGATTCAAGGCTCGTCCGATGCCTTTCGCATCAAGGACGATTTCAGCCGTGGCACCATCGTCATCGACAACAGTGGCACGCTGCGTTCGCTGAACAAGCGCGCCATCGATCTGGAAGCCCTGGAAAGCGAGGGCATCGCCACCACCCTCGACAACCGCGCCGGCGGGTTGATCCGCAGCGAAAAGAACGACGCGATGAAAACCGGCATCAATGCCACGATCATCAACCACGGCGAGATATCCACAGGCGACACCTTCAGCCTCGACGACAAGTACGACGGTATCGACGTGGCCGCAGCCACTGGCGTTTCCGTATACAACCATGGCTTGATCAGCGGCGGCCGCCACGGCCTGACCACGGATGAAGGTGCGCTGCTGTACAACGAAGGCACGCTGATCGGCCGCAATGGCTCGGGCTACGGTTCGGACGGCAACGGCACGGTCATCAACCACGGCCTGATCTCCGGCGATGTGTCCGGGCTGCAGCCAGTGGGCGACGGCGACGGCGTGGACATCGACTACATCGGCCATATCGAAAACCACGGCACCATTCGCGGCACCGGCGCATCCGGTGCCAAGCCGGGCGACCCGCCCAACGCCAGCGAAGGCATTGCCATGGGCGGCGGTTATATCTTCAATGCGCCAGGCGCCACCATCAGCGGCGCCGACAATGCCATCCTGATCGACGATGGCAGCAATGGCGCAGCCCATGGCGCCACTTACCTGGAGAACCATGGCAGCATCAGCGGGCTCAACGGCTTCGGCGTGCAGCTCAATGGCGAGTTCGCCGACACCGTGATCAACGCCGGCTCCATCAGCGGCAGCAACGGACAGGCGCTGCAAATGGGCGCAGGCGATGACGGCTTGACCGTACGCAGTGGCGGTCGCTTCAACGGCATGGTCGACGGCGGCAGCGGCCACGATCGTGTGATCCTGCAAGGCAATGCCGGCGGCAGTTTCGGCAACAGCCGCCACTTCGAAACCCTGGAAGTGCAGAGCGGCACCTGGACCCTCACCAGCATCGGTGATTTCAGCGCCGACAGCCGCATAGCCAACGGCGCTACGCTGATCAATCAGGGCCGTATTGCCGGCACCCTGAGCGTGGACCAGGGCGGCATCTACGCCGGCGGTGGCGCAGTAGGCAACCTGCGCGTGAACGGGACCTTGTCGAGCAACAGCCAGCTGGGTACTGCCCTGGTCAACGGCGACCTGACCCTGGCACGCGGCGCGACGCTGGCGTATGGGTGAACGCCGATGGCAGCAGTGCGCCGCTGCAGGTCGCAGGCGCGGCCAACCTCGACGGCGCCACCCTGGCCGTTGTCCCGAGCCGTGGCGAATACCCCTGGCAGAGCCGCTACACCGTGCTGCACGCGGGCAGCGTGAACGGTCGCTTCGGTACGGTGACGAGTGACTACGCGTTTCTGACCCCGACCCTGAGCTACAGCGCGACCACGGTCGACCTCGACTACACCCGCAACGACATCGCCTTCGCCGACTTCGCCAGCACCGCCAATGGCGGCAATGCCGCCCGCAGTCTGGCTGCCGCAAGCAGCGGCACCTTGTACAACGCCCTGCTCGGCACCAGCACCGCCAGCGCAGGGGCAGCCATCGAGCAACTGGCCGGGAGCAGCAACGCCAACCTGGCTGCCGCGACATTGGCCGGTACCACGCAGGTCGGCAGCAGCATGTTGTCGGCCATGCGCCAGACGGGTAGCGGCAGCGGCCTGCTGGTGGGCCTGGGCGAACAGGACACGCCAGTGCTGGCCGCCAGCGGCATCCCCGACCAGGCCCGCAACCTCAACGACCCGAACGCACGGGGCCGCGTCTGGGTGCAGGCCCTGGGCAGCTACGGCAAGCTGGATGGCGAGCACGGCAGCGATGGCCTCGAACAACGCACGTCGGGCGCCGTGCTGGGCACCGACTGGGCACTGACGCCGGACTGGCGCGTGGGCCTGCTGGGCGGCTATTCACGTACCGACCTGGACGCGTCCGGCGTGGACGGCAAAATCGACAGCTGGCACGCAGGCATCTATGCCATGCGCCAGAGCGGTCCGCTGGCCCTGCGCCTGGGTGCCGCCTACAGCCGGCATGATGGCAACAGCAAGCGCAGTGTCGACTTCGCCGGTTTCAGCGACCGTTTGCGCGGCGACTACGACGCCGACAGCCAGCAAGCTTTCGCTGAGCTGGGCTACGACCTGGGCAGCGGTCGTCTCAGCGCCGAACCCTTCGCCAACCTGGGCTATCAGCGCTACAGCCGCGACAGCTACCGCGAAAAAGGCGGGGCCGCCGCGCTCGCCGTGGACGCACAGACACAGGACAACTTCACCAGCACTTTCGGCGTGCGCCTGGCTCACCTGAGCCAACTGGACAACGGCATGAGCCTGACGCCGCGCGGCAGCCTGGGCTGGCGTCATGCTTATGGAGACGTCGACAACAGCACGCGGCAGGCTTTTGCCAGTGGCGGCAACGCGTTCAGTGTCGAAGGCAGCGCACTGGATCGCGACAGCCTGATGGTCGAAGCCGGCCTGGACCTGGGTGTCAGTGCGCGGCAGAGTATCGGCATCGGTTACACGGGCGAGCTGGGTAGCAACAGTCGCAACCATGCCGTGGTCGGCCAGTGGCAAATGCGTTTCTGATCCGTGCCGGGGCTGCCGGGTGGACAAAAAAAAGGGGGCCACCCGGCCCCCAGAGGAAAATCTTGAAACCTGAGGTCAGCCCTCGATCTCGATCAGTATCTCGCCGGGGTTCACGCGGTCGCCCTTGGCTACGTGGATCGCCGTGACCTTGCCTGCCACACCGGCCTGGACCTCGGTTTCCATCTTCATCGCCTCGGTGATCAACAGCGCCTGGCCGGCCTTGACCGAGTCACCCAGCTTGACCAGCACATCGACGATATTGCCAGGCATGGCGGTGCTGACATGGCCCGGTTCGCTGGCCTGCTTGCGTTTGCCGATACCGCCGCCGACGAACTCGTTCAACGGCTCGAACACCACCTCTTCGGGCATGCCGTCGATGGACAGGTAGAAGTGCCGTTTGCCTTCGGCCTTGACCCCGACACCGGTGATGTCGACTCGATAGCTCTCGCCGTGCACATCGATGACGAACTCGGTCGGTACGCCCTCGCCGCTGCGCGCAGCCTGGGTGCCCGCTTCAGGAATCGGCAGGAGCACCTCGGGTACCAGGGTCCCGGCGGCGCGCTCCTCGAGGAACTTGCGCCCGATGTCGGGAAACATGGCGAAGGTCAGCACATCTTCCTCGGACGTGGCCAGCTCGCCGATGTCCTTGCGCAGCTTGTCCATCTCGGGCTTGAGCAGGTCGGCGGGACGCACATCGATGACGTCTTCGCTGCCAATGGCCTGCCGACGCAGCTTTTCGTCGACCTGGCCCGGGGCTTGGCCATAGCCGCCTTGCAGGTACAACTTCACTTCGTTGGTGATGGTCTTGTAGCGCTCGCCGGCCAACACGTTGAAGAACGCCTGGGTACCGACGATCTGCGAGGTAGGCGTGACCAGTGGTGGGAAGCCGAGGTCTTCGCGCACCTTGGGGATCTCGGCCAGCACCTCGTTCATGCGGTTCAGCGCACCCTGCTCCTTGAGCTGGTTGGCCAGGTTGGAAATCATCCCGCCGGGCACCTGGTTGACCTGCACGCGGGTATCGACCGCGGTGAATTCGCTTTCGAACTGGTGGTATTTCTTGCGCACGGCATAGAAATACAGGCCGATTTCCTGCAGCAGCTCCAGGCTCAGGCCGGTATCGAATTCGCTGCCCTTGAGCGCCGCGACCATCGACTCGGTGCCCGGATGGCTGGTGCCCCAGGCGAAGCTCGAGATGGCGGTGTCGATATGATCGGCGCCATTTTCCACGGCCTTGAGCTGGCACATGGCGGCCAGACCGGCCGTATCGTGGCTGTGGATGAACACCGGCAGCGACTGCTCGGCCTTCAACGCCCTGACCAGTTCGCCGGTCGCATAAGGCGTCAGCAAACCCGCCATGTCCTTGATCGCCACCGAGTCGCAGCCCATGGCTTCCATCTGTTTGGCCTGAGCCACGAACGCGGCCACGGTATGCACCGGGCTGGTGGTATAGGCAATGGTGCCCTGGGCGTGTTTGCCGGCTGCCTTCACGGCCTCGATGGCCACGCGCAGGTTACGCACGTCGTTCATGGCATCGAAGATGCGGAACACGTCGATACCGTTGTCGGCCGCCTTGGCCACGAAGGCCCGCGCCACGTCATCGCTGTAATGCCGGTAGCCGAGCAGGTTCTGCCCGCGCAGGAGCATCTGCAGACGCGTGTTCGGCAGTGCCTCGCGCAGCTTGCGCAGGCGTTCCCATGGGTCTTCCTTGAGAAAGCGCACGCAGGCATCGAAGGTGGCGCCGCCCCATACTTCCAGCGACCAGTAACCCACCCGGTCGAGCTTGTCGCAGATAGGCAGCATGTCTTCGGTGCGCATGCGCGTTGCCAGCAAGGACTGATGGGCGTCGCGCAGGATGGTGTCGGTAACGAATATTCGCTTGGAAACAGGCGTATTGGACATTGTTGTGTTCCTCACAGGCCGGCGTGGGCGGCGATGGCGGCGGCGATGGCCAGGGCCAGCTCTTCGGGTTTGCGCTTGATCGAGTATTGGGTCAGCTCGGGGTGGCTGTCGACGAAACTGGTGTTGAACTGGCCACTGCGAAACTCGGGGTTGCGCAGGATTTCCTGGTAGTACGCCGCGGTGGTCTTGATGCCTTGCAGGCGCATGTCATCCAGCGCACGCAGGCCACGGTCCATGGCCTCTTCCCAGGTGAGCGCCCAGACCACCAGCTTCAGGCACATGGAGTCGTAGAACGGCGGAATGGTGTAGCCGGTATAGATCGCCGTGTCGGTGCGTACGCCCGGCCCACCGGGCGCGTAGTAGCGGGTGATCTTGCCGAAGCTGGGCAGGAAATTGTTCTTCGGGTCCTCGGCATTGATGCGGAACTGCAGGGCAAAGCCACGGTGCACGATGTCTTCCTGCTTCACCGAAAGCGCAAGCCCCGAAGCAATGCGAATCTGCTCGCGGACGATGTCGATGCCGGTGATTTCCTCGGTGATGGTGTGTTCGACCTGCACCCGGGTGTTCATCTCCATGAAATACACCTCGCCCTCGGCGAGCAGGAATTCCACGGTGCCGGCGTTCTCGTAACCCACCGCCTTGGCCGCACGGACCGACAGATCGCCGATGTAGGCGCGCTGCTCGGGGGTCAGTTGCGGGCTGGGCGCGATCTCGATGAGCTTCTGGTTGCGCCGCTGGATCGAACAATCGCGCTCGAACAGGTGCACCACATTGCCGAAGCTGTCACCCAGGATCTGCGCCTCGATGTGCTTGGGATTGACGATGCATTTTTCCAGGAACACTTCGGCCGAACCGAAAGCCTTGGTCGCTTCGGAAATCACCCGCGGGAAGGCCTGCTCCAGCTCCTCGCGGCTGTTGCAGCGACGAATGCCGCGCCCGCCGCCACCGGAAGTGGCCTTGAGCATCACCGGGTAGCCGATGCGTTCGCCCTCCTCCAGCGCTTCGCGGATGTCGGCCACGTTGCCCTCGGTGCCGGGCGTGACCGGCACGCCCGCCTTGATCATGCTGCGCCGGGCTTCGGTCTTGTCACCCATGCGGCGGATGACCTCGGCCGACGGGCCGATGAACTTCACCCCGCGCTCGGCGCAGATATCTGCCAGCTCGGCGTTCTCGGAAAGAAAGCCATAGCCCGGGTGCAAGGCATCGCAGCCGGTTTCAACCGCCAGGTTCACCAGCTTGCGTGGGTTCAGGTAACCGGCCAGGGGCTCGGCACCGATGCTGTGGGCTTCGTCGGCGCGCTTGACGTGCAGTGCGTGACGATCGGCTTCGGAATAGATCGCGACCGAACGAATGCCCATTTCGGCGCAGGCTCGTACGATACGTACGGCAATCTCACCTCGGTTGGCGATCAGGATCTTTTTTATCACTTGGAATTTCCTCGACCGATGAATCCATTCAGGTCGGTGCGTGGCCGATCCTTTGGGTAACCAGTTGTTTCCTGGTCGCCCCTGCAAGCTAGCGCGGCATGAGGATTAATAAAAATAAATCTTTGTTAGGTTACATATTAGCCAAAGCTTATAGTTGAGGGATTGCCCACCTTAACTCGGATTGAGAAATGCGTAAGTCATTGATGCGCTTGACGTTGCGTCAGCTGCAAGTGTTCAACGAAGTGTGCGACCTGCGCTCCTACAGCCGTGCGGCGGAAGAAATGTCGCTGACTCAACCGGCGGTCAGCCTGCAGATTCGTCAGCTGGAAGAACTGGTGGGTCAGCCGTTGTTCGACTACGTGGGCAAGAAGCTCTACCTGACCGAGGCAGCCGAAGCGCTGCAGGCCGCCAGCCGGGACATCTTCGGCCGCCTGGAAAACCTCGACATGCAGCTGTCCGACCTGCAGGGCTCGCTGCAGGGGCAGCTCAAGCTGGCGGTCGAATCCAGTGCCAAGTATTTCACGCCGCACCTGTTCGCCGCCTTCCGCACGCTGCATCCGGAAGTCAATCTGCAGCTCACGGTGGTCAACCGTGCGCAGGTGATTCGGCGTTTGAGCGACAACCGCGACGACGTGACCATCATGTCGATGGTGCCGCAGGACATGGGGCTGGACTTCATGCCCTTCCTCAACAACCCGATCGTGGCAGTGGCGCCGCCCGAGCACCCGCTGTGCCGGGCGCAGCGGGTGAACCTGCAGGACCTGCAAGCCTATACCTTGCTGATACGCGAACAGGGCTCGGGTACGCGACGAGCGTGCGAGGAATATTTCAAGGAGAAGCGCGTGCATTTCGCGCAGACGCTGGAGGTGTCTTCTGCCGAGGCTCAGCGCGAATGCGTGATTGCAGGGCTGGGCCTGGCACTGCTGACACGCCACGCTGTCGCCAGGGAGTTATCCACAGGCACGCTGCGCGAGTTGCGTGTGGAAGAGCTGCCGTTGCAGCGCAGTTGGTGCGTGGTGCAAGCCAAGGCACGGCGTCAGTCGCCAGTGGCATTGGCCTTCGCCGCATTCATCCGCGCCGAACGTGCGCAGATCACGGCGCTGGTCGAGCGCTTTGGCGGGAACCCGCCGATGCCGCCTGCCAATAATTGAGCTCGGCATCGTCGCCGATTTCCTGGAGCAAGCGACGCTGCTCGGAATAGCTCTCGATCGCGCGGCGAAACTCCATGCGGCGCTGATCCTCCTGCTGGCGTTTGGTACGGGTAGCGCTGTTGCCCTGCGGTTGCGAGCCATCGAAGTAACGAGCCATTGCGTGTCTCCCAGTTCGAGTTCGGGAGTACAGGGTGGCGTGGCTATGTGAAGGTTTGGCGACGAGGCGGTGAACATCGGGTTAAACCCGAAGCGGCCGCTCAGTCCTCGTGGGCCTCGTGGGCCTTCAACGACTTGGGCGACAGGCGCAGGCTGCGCAGACTGCGCTTGACGCTCTTCAAGTGATTGACCAGGTCTGGGCCGCGGGCCATTGCCACGCCCATGGCCAGCACGTCGATCACCACCAGATGGGCGATGCGGGAGGCCAGGGGGGTGTAGATCTCGGTGTCTTCATGCACGTCGACCGCCAGGTTGACCGTCGCCAGCTCCGCCAGCGGCGTCTGCCCCGGGCACAGCGAAATCAGGGTGGCGCCGGTTTCACGCACCAGGTTGGCGGTGATCAGCAGGTCCTTGGAGCGCCCGGATTGGGAGATGCACACGGCCACGTCGGTTGGCTTCAGGGTCACCGCCGACATGGCCTGCATGTGCGGATCCGAGTACGCCGCCGCCGTCAGCAGCAGGCGGAAGAACTTGTGCTGGGCATCGGCCGCCACCGCACCCGATGCGCCGAACCCGTAGAACTCGACCCGCTGCGCGGTGACCATGGCGCTGATCGCCCGCTGCAAGGCCTCGGGGTCAAGCTTCTCACGCACCTCCATCAGGGTGTGCAGGGTGGTGTCGAAGATTTTCAGGCTGTAGTCGGCCACCGAATCGTCTTCGTGGATGGCGAACTGACCGAAGCTCGCTCCCGCCGCCAGGCTTTGCGCCAGCTTGAGCTTGAGGTCCTGAAAACCGGTGCAGCCGATCGCCCGGCAGAAACGCACGATGGTCGGCTCGCTGATGCCCACGCTGTGAGCCAGGTCGGCCATGGAGCTGTGCATCACCGCCGCAGGGTCCAGCAGCACATGCTCGGCAACCTTGAGTTCGGATTTGCGCAGCAGGTGGCGAGACTGGTCGATGTGTTGCAGCAGGTTCAAGGGACAGCTTCCGCTAAAGGGGTCGAAGGGCCGGGATGTAGCTGACCTGCAGTTATACTACAGGCCTCTGTGATCGCCCAGTTAAACGTCTCAGCAAGGGTAATCGGCTGCCGATCCTGGCGCTTTGCGAATGCCGTTGGCATCAGGCGAATCTTACCCCCGCACCCCCTCGCCCAGGCTAGGGGCTGTAACCGATGCGCGCAGAGACGTCCGTCAGCAGAACAATGGTCTGGTGAATTTCACCTCGAGTGTTTCGCACACCGATCAGTTGCAACCATTGACGATACTGCTCCCCATCCAGTCGCGTCTCCGTGAGCACTCCCTGCCATGCACCCTCGGCGTCCATGGCGTGCTGGATCGATGTCGCGCACCGACGTGCATCGCGGCTGCAAGGCAGTTGCAACCAGGCTCGTCCGCACACCTGATCTGCCGCCAGACCGGTAATGCGGCTGAATGCCGGATTCGACGTCAACACCTTGTACTGAGCATCGAGTACCAGGATGCCTTCACTCGAGTTGTCGAACACCAACCCTGCCAACTGCAACTGGCCGCTCAACACGATGTCGCGGCTGGCATCGCGGCGGGTACCGACCATGCGCAGGACACTGCCATCCGCCGCACGCTCCACGGCCCGACCGTGGTCTTCGATCCACAACCAGTGGCCTTCGTGGTGGCGGATGCGGTACTGCACCAGGTAGTCGTCGCTGCGCCCCTTGAGGTGGTCGATCATGGCGCGCTTCACCCGCGGCACGTCCTCCGGGTGCATGCGGGGGCGCAGTTGCTTGAGCATTGCCTGCATGAATTCCGGTTCCAGGCCGAACAACTCCTTGAGTTGAGTGTGGTAGACCTCGTCGGTGCTTAGGTTCCAGTCCCAAAGCCCCAAACCGCTCGCCTCCAGGGCCAGGGCCAGACGCTGCTCGCTCTTGCCGAGCGCCCGATTGGCCTGATCCAGTTCACGACTGCGCTGCTGCACGCGAGTTTCAAGCTCCGCATGGGCTTGAGCCAGTTGCTGCTGGGCCTCGCGACGCTGGCCCACCTCGGTGGTCAGGGCCTGGTTCAAGCGCTCGCTGCGGCTTTGCGCCAACTGCAGGGTCTCGATCAGCTCCTGGTTGCGAAAGCGCCGCAACAGGCTGCGATTGGTCAGGCGATTGACCTGCCAGGCCACCACCAGCAACGCGCCCAGAAAGATCAGCCCGAACCAGCCCCAGCCGCGCTGGGCGCCATCGTTCCATACGAACAGGTAGGCAGTGGGCGGCAGCAGGCACGGCAGGGTGTAGGCAAGAAAGGCCGGCAGGCTGACGGCGTAGGCCACGCTGGCCGACAGCGTCGCCGCGCCGAGCAGGCCGAACACCCAGGCCTGTTGGATGAGGTTGTCCTCCGAAACCAGGGCAATCGCCGCCGCTGCCAGCGTTGCGCCGCTGACGGCCGAACCGACGATGAACATGCGCCGCCAGTGCCCCTGCGCCTGCCGATCGGGCATGGCTGCATCGAACGCCGCCACCTGGATGACCCGCCCGGCCACCAGCAGCAGCAACCACAGCAAGCCGCCGCTGACCCCCAGGTAATGCTGCGGCGTCCACGACAACCACGCGCACAGGCCGCCGTTGAGCAACATCAGCAAGGTCGGCAGCAATGAGCCCTGGTACAGCAGGCGCGTGCGCTCGACGGCCAATTGCGCAGCGTAGCGCTCCTGCAGGGCCTGCTGCTCCAGAGGCGAATCCAGCGGGTTGAGGTTCGGCGTCATGGGCAATGTGCTTGTCGTGAGGTGCCATCCGTCGAGCCAGAATACACAAGCGTACGCAGCGCACATGCACCTTATGTCCGACTCTGGAGGTATTTGTTCCAAGACGCGCAACTCTTGTTTGCCCCAACTCCACCGCGCACCCTAAAATGCCCGGATGCGCGATGACCTCTCCCTTCTGCTGAACTCCCTCAACGATGCCCAACGCCAGGCCGTAGCGGCCTCCGTTGGCCGTCAGTTGGTCCTGGCCGGTGCTGGCTCCGGTAAAACCCGAGTGCTGGTGCACCGTATCGCCTGGTTGATCCAGGTCGAGAACGCCTCGCCCCACTCTCTTTTGTCGGTGACGTTCACCAACAAGGCGGCCGCCGAGATGCGCCAGCGCATCGAGCAGCTGATGGGCATCAATCCGGCCGGCATGTGGGTCGGCACCTTCCACGGCCTGGCCCACCGCCTGCTGCGCGCGCACTGGCAGGAAGCCAACCTGAACCAGAACTTCCAGATTCTCGACAGCGACGACCAGCAACGCCTGGTCAAGCGGGTCATGCGCGAGCTGGGCCTGGACGAGCAGAAGTGGCCAGTGCGCCAGGCGCAGTGGTTCATCAACGGGCAGAAGGACGAGGGCTTGCGCCCGCAGCACATCCAGCCCGGTGGCGACCTGTTCCTGGCGACCATGCGCTCGATCTATGAAGCCTACGAGGCGGCCTGCGCGCGAGCCGGCGTGATCGACTTCTCCGAGCTGCTGCTGCGTGCCCTTGACCTGTGGCGCGACAACCCCGGTCTGCTGGCGCACTACCAGCGCCGTTTCCGCCATGTGCTGGTCGACGAATTCCAGGACACCAACGCCGTGCAATACGCCTGGCTGCGGTTGCTGGCACAAGGTGGCGACAGCCTGATGGTGGTAGGCGACGACGACCAGTCGATCTACGGCTGGCGCGGCGCCAAGATCGAGAACATTCACCAGTATTCCGCCGACTTCCCGGATTCGCAGCTGATTCGCCTGGAGCAGAACTACCGCTCCACCGCCGGCATCCTCAAGGCTGCCAACGCCCTGATCGCCAACAACAGCGGGCGACTGGGCAAGGAGCTGTGGACCGACGGCGGCGATGGCGAACCGATCAGCCTGTACGCCGCGTTCAACGAACACGACGAGGCGCGCTATGTGGTCGAAACCATCGAGAGCGCGCTCAAGACCGGCCTGGCGCGCAGCGACATCGCCATTCTCTACCGTTCCAACGCCCAGTCGCGGGTGCTGGAAGAAGCACTGTTGCGCGAGCGTATCCCTTATCGCATCTATGGCGGACAGCGATTCTTCGAACGCGCCGAAATCAAGAACGCCATGGCGTACCTGCGCCTGCTCGAAGGGCGCGGCAACGATGCCGCCCTGGAGCGGGTGATCAACGTCCCGCCACGCGGCCTTGGCGAGAAGACCGTCGAAGCCATCCGTCAGCATGCCCGTCATGCCGAAGTGTCAATGTGGGAAGCCGGCCGCCAACTGGTGGCCAACAAGGGCCTGACCGGGCGCGCCGCCAATGCCCTGGGCGCCTTCATCGAGCTGATCGAGAACCTCGCCGCCAAGGTCATGCAGATGCCGTTGCACCTGATGACCCAGACCGTCATCGAGCAGTCCGGCCTGATCATCTACCATCAGGAAGAAAAGGGCGAAAAAGGCCAGGCACGGGTGGAAAACCTCGAGGAACTGGTCAGCGCTGCGCGCAACTTCGAAAACGGCGAGGCAGAAGCCGACCTGACGCCGCTGGCGGCATTCCTGGGCCATGCCTCGCTCGAGGCCGGCGACACCCAGGCCGAGGAGCACGAGGACAGCGTGCAGCTGATGACCCTGCACAGCGCCAAGGGCCTGGAGTTTCCCTACGTGTTCCTGGTGGGCATGGAAGAAGGCCTGTTCCCGCACAAGATGAGCCTGGAAGAGCCAGGCCGTCTCGAAGAGGAGCGGCGCCTGGCCTATGTCGGCATCACCCGGGCCATGCAGCAGTTGGTGATGACCTACGCCGAGACCCGCCGCCTCTACGGCAGCGAGACCTACAACAAGGTGTCGCGCTTCGTGCGCGAGGTGCCCGCCGGGCTGATCCAGGAAGTGCGCCTGTCCAACAGCGTGAGTCGTCCCTTCGGCGGTGGCCAGGCGCAGAACTCGAGCAGCCTGTTCGGTGCGGCCAACATTCCGGAAACCCAGTTCAACCTGGGCCAGCGGGTGCAGCATTCGGTGTTTGGCGAAGGCGTGATCCTCAACTTCGAAGGCTCTGGCGCGCAGGCGCGGGTGCAGGTCAACTTCGCCGAGGGCAGCAAGTGGCTGATGCTCGGTTACGCAAAGCTCGAAGCCGTGTAGTCATTTGCCTCCAGGCTTTTTCGCGGCGTTCGGCCGCCGCGAAAGCGCTTGAGCTGCGGGCCCCAAAAGCAACGAATTTTCCTACGCTGCATTTCGCATTTACGCAAAAGCTCGAAACATGTTGTCACTAGCTATGTACAGCACACCTGTGCAACATGACTCGCGTGCAATCCACCTAACGGAATGAACCTATGCAACGTTTTCTCAGCATGGCCCTGGCCCTGTGCATCGGCCTGACCATGAGCCTCGATGCCAGTGCCAAACGCTTCGGCGGCGGCAAGAGCATGGGCGCAGCCCCGACTCACCAGACTCGCCAGGCCGCGCCCACCACCCCAGGTGCCGCAGCCGCCGTCCCGGGCCGTGCAGCCCCTGCCGCCAGCGGTGCCTCGCGCTGGTTGGGCCCTCTGGCCGGCCTCGCCGCCGGTGGCCTGCTGGCCTCCATGTTCATGGGCGACGGTTTCCAGGGCATGCAGATCTTCGACTTCCTGATCATGGCGGTCATCGCCTTCCTGATCTTCCGCTTCATCGCCGCTCGCCGTCGCAAGCAGCAGCAAGGCCCGCAAATGGCCGGCGCCGGTGCTCCGTACCAGCGTGAAGCAGTCGACCAGGCACCTGCCCAACCTTCGATCTTCGGTGGCGCAAGCGCTGCTTCCGCAGCCCGTCCGGTGATCAACGCGCCGGCCTGGTTCAACGAAGAAAGCTTCCTGAACGCTGCACGCAGCCACTTCCAGTCGCTGCAGCAGCACTGGGACGCGAACGAGATGGACAAGATCGCCGAGTTCGTTACCCCGCAAATGCTGCAATCGTTGAAGCAGGAACGTGCCGAGCTGGGTGATGGCTTCCAGTCCACCTACATCGACGATCTGCAAGTGCAGCTGGAAGGTGTGGATGACCGCGCCGAGAAGACCATCGCTACCCTGACATTCGTCGGCGTATCGAAGACCTCGCGCTTCGACAAGGGCGAACCCTTCAGCGAAAGCTGGAACATGGAACGCGCCCAGGGTGAAAACCAGCCTTGGCTGGTCGCGGGTATCCGCCAGAACTGATACACGTCACGCTTTGCGAAGCCCCGGCCCTGGTCGGGGCTTTTGCATTTTGAACGTTGCATCCATTTCCAGCTAAGGTATAAACCGCAGCGCGTATTCTGGTCAGAGGAAAACATCGTGGAAGAAGTGATCGAGCAGCTCCGAGAAGCCAACGAACCGGTACCGGTTCCCCTGGAACTGCCAGACGAAGACCTGCTGGTCGAGATCGAAGAGCAGTTGTTCATCAATATTCCGTTCGTCTTCAAGGAGTATCTGCTCACCGTCAGCGACGTCGTGTATGGCAGCCTGGAACCGGTCACCGTGACCGATCCGCAATCGCACACCTATCTGCCGGAGGTCGCCGCCAGCGCTTGGGACATCGGCGTACCACGCGAGCTGATCCCGATCTGTCAGGACGGCGAGGACTACTACTGCGTCGAAGAGGACGGCACCGTGGTGCTCTGGTCGGGCGAAGAAGAGCTGGTGACCGAAGAAAGCTGGGAGTCGGTCTGGCACTGGGTGCGAGACGTCTGGCTGGAAAGCTGATCGGTAGAGGCAGGTGTGACCTTTTCACAGCTCGATGGCGCGCCGCCAACCCTGTGGGAGCGGGTTCTACCCGCGGAGAGGCCAAACCTGCCTAGCCAAATTCAATGCTCGACGTTGTTATCCAAGGTTTCCAGCAAAGCCACCTGCATCCGCGTATGCACGCGGATGAACCAGCGCCACAACACCGCCACCACTGCAGCTGCAACCACCGCAATCAGCAGCAGCAATTCCATGGTCGGCAATATGCTCGCCGAGAGTGCCGCCAGCAGCACGAAGATCACCAGCAGCGACAGCAGCGGAATGACTTCGGCGATGACGCGCCGTACCCGCTGGGTATGCCTGCCAGCCATTTCGGGCTTCACCCCCATTTCCGCCAGCAGCATCGAGAGCGCCTTGAGCTTGCGATAGGCGGCGATCAAAAACGGCAGCGACAGCAGCAAGGCTGCGCCCCAGATCAGCGCCTTCTGCCCGCCCGGCTCGGCCACCCAGGTGGTCAGGTAACCACCGATACGCTCGGCAAAATAGGCGCCGGCCAGAAAGATACCGATCACCAGCGCCAGGTTGACCCCCACCTGCAGGAGGATCTTGCGGATCATCGACGCCAGCATGGCGCCCTGCCCGCGCGGCTGGATGCTGCGCAGCCATTCCCCGTACATGCCCAGCACCCGTGCAACGCGCTGCGGCACGATGGCGCCGAGGCGATGGGACAAGGGGTCGGCTGCCCGGATCAGGTACGGCGTGGACAACGTCGTCAGCACCGACACGGCCACGGCAACGGGATAGAGAAAATCGCTGGTGACCTGCAGGGTCATGCCCAGCGCGGCGATGATGAACGAGAACTCGCCGATCTGCGACAGGCCCATGCCTACCCGCAGTGACGTCTTGCCATCGTTGCCGGCAATGAATGCGCCCAGCCCGCAAGAGACGATCTTGCCGAGCACAACGGCCACGGTGATGACTGCAATCGGCCAGGCATAGTCGAGCAGAATGGCGGGGTCGAGCATGAGGCCGATGGCAACGAAGAAGATCGCGCTGAACATGTCGCGGATGGGTTCGATCAGACGCTCGATCTTCAGCAATTGCCGCGATTCGGCCATGATCGCCCCGATCAGGAAGGCCCCCAGCACCATGCTGTATTCAAGCTTGACCACCAGCAGGCAAAAGCCGAAGCACAGGCCCAGCACGGTCACCAGCAGCATCTCGTTGCTCTCGAAGGTGGCCACGTAGGCCAGCAGCCGCGGCACCACGAGGATGCCCACGACCAGCGCAATCACCATGAACAGCGAGAGCTTGCCGACCGTCGAGAACACCTCGCCCGAACTGACTGCGCCGCTGACAGCGATCCCCGAGAGCAGCGCGATGATGCCGATACCTAGAATATCCTCGACGATCAGCACGCCGAATATCAGCTGAGCGAAGCGCTCGTTCTTCATCTTCAGGTCGTTGAGCGCCTTGACGATAATGGTGGTCGAGGAAATGGCCAGGATAGCCCCGAGGAACAGCGAGTCCATGGTGCCCCAATCGAACCAGCGGCCGATTTCGTAGCCGATCCAGATCATCAGCACGATTTCCAGGAACGCAGCGATGAAGGCTGTGGCACCGACCTTGAACAGTTTGCGCAGGCTGAATTCCAGGCCCAGGCTGAACATCAGAAAGATCACACCCAGTTCGGCCAGGGTCTTGATGGTGTCTTCGTCGTGGATCAAGCCGAACGGCGGCGTATGGGGGCCGATGATGAAGCCGGCAACGATGTAGCCCAGCACCACGGGTTGTCGCAGCCGGTGGAACAGAATCGTCACCACGCCGGCCACCAGCATGATCACCGCCAGGTCCTGGATAAAACTGATGGCATGCACGGTGATAGCCTCCATTGCTATTCAGAATTGCTGTACCAATTGTTTCAGAAAGGCAGATTAACACCGGCCATTGCAGGCGAACGTCGGTGCAATATGCGGAAACAGATCGCCGCTATGCCCTGCCTAATGGCACGATAGGCGTGACGGCGCCCGTCCGTTCGGCGTCCGCTTCTGGATGCACCCCTTTGAAAGCGGCAAACGCCAATATAGGCGACGCCCCTGCACTTCTGCCAACCAACCGTGAGTTCACTATGGAACCTGGAAACGCCCAGCTGTCGATGACGGTGCTGATGACCCCCGACATGGCCAATTTTTCCGGCAATGTGCACGGAGGAACGCTGCTCAAATACCTCGACGAAGTGGCTTACGCCTGTGCCAGCCGCTATGCCGGCCGGTATGTGGTGACCCTGTCGGTGGATCAGGTGATCTTCCGCGAGCCGGTGCATGTCGGCGAACTGGTGACGTTCCTGGCCTCGGTCAATTACACCGGCAATACCTCGATGGAAGTGGGTATCAAGGTGGTCACGGAGAACATTCGCGAGCGTTCGGTGCGCCACACCAACAGCTGTTTCTTCACCATGGTGGCGGTGGATGACCAGCGCAAGCCGGCCAGCGTGCCGCCCCTGCAGCCGCAGGATGCCGAAGGTACGCGGCGCTTCATCCAGGCGCAGCAACGCCGGCAGATTCGCCAGGAGCTGGAAAAGCGCTACCGCGATCTCAAGGACGAGCCGATTTAAAGCGCCACGGCTTCGAACCGCAGGCGCGGATGGACGATACGATCCTGGGCGCGCACCAGCTCCAGCTCGTAGCTGGCGCAGGCCTGGGTTTCCAGCAGCACTTCGTGCACCGCCGCCGCGGTGAATTCGAAAGCCGCCAGCCAGTCATCGCCCAGCAGCAGCCTGGCGAGGAACAGGCCACTGGTCAGATCACCCACGCCGACCGGTTGGCGCGGAAACGCCAGCAGCGGACGGCGCAGGTGCCAACTGCCCGCAGCAGTGACCAGAAGCATTTCAAAATCCTCGGCTGATTTGCCTGGATAGGCCAGGTGCTTGACCAGCACCGCTTTGGGTCCGCGCGCCAGCAGTGCCCGCGCCATGGCCACGCAATCCGGCAGGGACTGGGCCTTGCGCCCGCTGAAGCTGTCGAGTTCCAGCTGGTTGGGACACAGCACGTCGGCGGCGGCAACGGCTTCATCGAGCAGAAAGTCGCTGACCTCGGCCGGCACCACGCAGCCTTTTTCGGCATGCCCCATCACCGGGTCGCACAGATACAGGGCCTTGGGATTGGCCGCCTTGACCCGACGTACCACGCCCAGAATCGCTCGCCCTTGGGCGGCGCTGCCCAGATAGCCACTGAGCACGGCATCGCAGTTGCCCAACTCGCCAATCGTCGCAATCCCTTCGACCAGTGCGGGAATGTGTTGCGGCGCCAACACTTCTCCCGTCCACTGGCCATACTGAGTGTGATTGGAAAACTGCACCGTATTCAGTGGCCAGACCTTGACCCCCACCCGCTGCATCGGGAAAACCGCCGCGCTGTTGCCGGCGTGGCCGAATACGACATGGGACTGGATGGCGAGCAGGTGTGGTGTACGTTTCATGCAAGGATTCCGGACCGGTGACAGGACTTCATGGCGCGCAGTATCGCGCGAAATGCAGCCTGTACGACAGACCGGGGACACAGTTAAGCTGCGAGCAACCGGTTGGAGCGCACTTCGATGTTGACCCTTGGCAATATGTTCATCCTGATGTTGATGGCCGCAGGTGCGGCTTGGCTGTGGCACAACCATGGCCTGCGTGAAAAGGCCCTGGCGCGGGTCAAGCAGCATTGCAGCAAGCTCGACCTGGAATTGCTCGACGACAACGTGGCCTTCAAGCGTTTTGCCTGGCTGGCCGATGCCAACGGCCGCAAGCGTCTGGCGCGTGTGTATAACTTCGAATTCACGGTGACCGGCGAGCAACGCCATGCGGGCATTGCCACCCAATTCGGGCCGCACGCGGTGCAGATCGAGCTGGCGCCCTACCCGTTCGAAGTGAAAACCGCGACCAGCGCCGAAGTCATCGAGATGAGTCAGTGGCGTCAGGAACACAAGCGCTGGCGTCCCTGAGCGACGTCAGCCCTGCGATGGGTCGTCCACGCGTGCCTGCTGCAGACGATTCTGCAGAGCGGCTGCATCCTGCGGCGTATCGAATATCAGCTCCAGACGTGAATCACGACGCCATTCACTGGCTTTCCACTGCGCCGACTGGCCCACCAGCAGGTTGCTCGAAAACCATCCACTCGGGCTGTGGATAACCAGCTTGGCCCGTCGCCAATACCCTGTGGCCAACGCGCGCTCCACAGCCAGCAAATCGAACCGTGTCTGGGCATGCCATCGCCAGCCGATGCTCCAGCCATCGCTGTGATCCTGCACACGGCATTGCGGCTGAGACTTATCCACCCACATGTCGCCCATCGCCCCCGGGAGCTCCGGCAGCCTGTCCACAACCAACGGCACTGAATTATCCACAAGGGGTAGCTGCTCGAACCGGACCTGATCGACATCGAGCCACAGCATTCGCTCTGTGGGTAACCCCGAGGTTATACACAGGCTCTGCGGCGCCGTTGCCTTGTTCATGATCACCAAGCCTGCCACTTCAGCGGCCTCACGCTGTGCTGTGGGTAACCCGAGGCCTTTTTCCCAGGTCAACGCGTCGAGCACCATGACCAACGGCTGCACCGCCAGAACTCCGCGCCAGGGCGCTTCGCTCAGCTGCGAGAGAATCTGCAGCGGATGACCGAGGCCCGAGGGTTCGATGAACAAGCGATCCGGGCGAGCCTTGCGCAGCAGACGGCCAAGCCCTATCTGAAACGGCGCACCGTTCACGCAGCACAGACAACCACCGGCGATTTCGCCGATTGCGATACCATCATCGGTGGTGGCAAGCAGCGCGGCGTCGATGCCCACCAGGCCGAATTCGTTGATCAGTACGGCCCAACGCTCGTTCGTCGGCTTGCACGCCAGCAGATGACGAATCAGGCTGGTCTTGCCGGCGCCCAACGGGCCTGCAATGACATGGGTGGGGATGTTCTGCAGCATGGTCGGATATCTATGGAGGTTGAACGATGCGGGTGTGGGGTTTGCTGGGGCTGCTGGCCAGTACTCAGGTAGGGGCCGAGGCCTGCGTGGTGCATAGCCAGGCAGAACGGGTAAGCGTCGAAGTGTGCCAGCAGAATCGCACTATACCGCCGAAGCTGTTCAAGGAAGGTTTTTGTCGACCCAACCTGCCGGGGCAGCAGGTCGAAGTACAATTCCTGGCGCAGTGCCCGCAAGGCGCCTACGGTATCTGCCGTGGCGCTCGGGTCGAGCGCATGCCCTATGAACAGGACATCCACTACTACGGTGTGGCGAGCGATGCCGCCTACCTCAAGCCGTTCTGCGAACAGAACAGCCAGGGACAATGGGTCTTGCCCTGAGCAATCCGGATCACGCCTGCTGACCGTGCTCGTGCCACTCGCCGAACGGATCCGGCCAATGCACCCAGGTCTGTGCGCCCTGGGCCAGTTCCTCATCATTGAGCAGACACTGGTCCAGGGCGTGGCCCAACGCTGCAAAATCCATGTTCTGCCCGATGAATACCAGCTCTTGGCGGCAGTCTCCGGTGTCGGCCTGCCACGTCTGCTGGATGGCAGCCACGCTCTCGACATCCTGCGGCCATTGCGTTTGCGGCACGAAACGCCACCAGCGGCCAGCGAAGCCGTAGCGCATCAACCCACCCGCCTGGGACCAGCTCCCCGCTTCCTGGGGTTTGCTGGCGAGCCAGAAAAAGCCTTTGGAGCGCAGCAGGCGGCCATTGGTCCAGGGTTTGTCGATGAAGTCGTGGAAGCGCTGCGGGTGGAACGGACGCCGCGCGCGGTAGGCCGTGGATGCAATGCCGTATTCTGCGCTTTCCGCGACGTGCTGCCCCCTGAGCACCTTCAGCCAGCCTGGCGCCTGCGCTGCGCGCTCGAAATCGAACAGCCCGGTGTCCAGGATGCGTGCCAGCGGCACCTGGCCCATGACCATGGGCATGAGCTGCGCGCTGGGGTTGAGTGTGTGCAGTACTGCCATCAGCTCGGTGCGTTGAGCCTGACTGATCAGGTCGATCTTGCTGATGAGGATGACGTCGGCAAACTCCACCTGTTCCACCAACAGATCAGTGATGGCTCGCTCGTCGTCCTCTCCCAAGGTTTCGCCTCGCGTCGCCAGGCTTTCCGCTGCCTGATAGTCGAGCAGGAAATTGACACCATCGACCACCGTGACCATGGTGTCGAGCCGGGCCAGATCGGCCAGGCTCTGGCCGTGCTCGTCGCGGAAGGTAAACGTCTCGGCCACCGGCAGTGGCTCGGAGATGCCCGTCGATTCGATCAGCAGGTAATCGAAACGCCCCTCGGCAGCCAGCTTGGCCACTTCTTCGAGCAGGTCTTCGCGCAGCGTGCAGCAGATGCAGCCATTGCTCATTTCGACCAGTCTTTCTTCGGCCCGGTTGAGGCTGACGTTACGCTGCACTTCACTGCCGTCGATGTTGATCTCGCTCATGTCGTTGACGATCACGGCAACGCGCAGATCTTCCCGGTTGCGCAGGATGTGATTGAGCAACGTGCTCTTGCCGGCCCCCAGGAAGCCGGACAGCACGGTGACGGGTAAACGGTTGGGCATGGCGGACCTCATCGGTGACAGGTGCAACGAACGCTGCATTACTTACATTGTTATAACATAACACATAAGTCACCGATTGCCTGATCCCGTGGTGCTCTTTTCGCCAAGTGCATGACCGAGACACGCGTGTTCCACGTGGAACACGCGTTACAGGTATCAAGCGCGAGGCTTCACCGAGCCACAGTTGTTGCCCAACCAGACAGCGCGCGTGTTCATGCTGCCCTTCTGCGCAACGCCCGAGGCATTGAAAGTGCCGCTGACAGTGGTAAGAAACTCTCTATCGCTGAGAAACTGGGCTTGCCCGGTACCCTGAGCCTTGGGGCAACTGAACTGAAATTTCCAGACATTGCCATTGCGCTCAGTGATCTTCTGCGTGCAGCCGGACTTTGCATCTTGCAACGGGATGTCGTTGGTTTTCACTTGTTCAGGCGTCAAGCACGAGCGAATGCCATTACCCCCCACAGTGATGCCTTGGTTAGCGAGTACGCCTTCCATCATTGCTCGTTGTTCAGGTGGAAGCATCTTCAGCTGGCCCAACATCACCTGCATGTCAGGCAGCGGCTTGCCATCGACTTGCATGTTGCTGGTGGTCATTTCCCAAAGGCCCGGCTGCAGCATTTGCGCCTGCGCCCCGGTTGCCGAAAGGCCCACTACCAATGCAGCCATCGGCCATTTAAATCTCATCTGATTTCACTCCTCAAGAACGTTGGGAAAAGTGCGGGCATGGGGCTTTGACGTCGAAACAGGTGCCGAGTTGCGCGGTAATAAAAACGCGACAACCGCCACTGAACGTGGTCTGTTTAGCACAGCGCATCAAGGAGCCGCCGTGCAATGGATTATCACAGTCCGATTTTTTTTGGGTATCTATTTGGCCTGCTGCACGTGTTGGGCATCGCTGCCGCCGTTCATGCAGTTCTTACCGTCCGCACCGCGCAGGGTTCGATCGCTTGGGCCTTATCGCTGTTGTTCATTCCCTACCTCACGTTGATCCCCTATCTGGTATTTGGCCGCAGCACGTTCGACGCGTACATCAAGGCCCGTCGGCATGCGAACAAGGAGATGCACACCGCTATCGCTGACATGGATTGGCGACCCTGGATAGAGGAAGCGCTTGCCGCGCGCAAATCCACGTCATACGCCTCACTCAGGGCCATGCCCAAACTTGGCCGAATGCCATGCCTGGCCAACAATCGGGTGGGTCTGCTGATCAATGGACACGCCACCTTCGATGCCATCTTTGCAGCCATCCGCGAAGCCCGGCGAGCGGTGTTGGTGCAGTTTTTCATCATCCACGACGATCATATCGGCCGTCAGTTGCAAGGCTTGCTGCTGCAAAAAGCCTCCGAAGGTGTGGAGGTGTATGTGCTTTATGATCGAGTGGGAAGCCACGCCCTGCCCCGCGAGTACGTCGAGCGGCTACGCGAAGGTGGCGTCAACGTAAAAGCATTCGCCACCCAAAGCGGTTGGTTGAACAGGTTCCAGGTGAATTTCCGCAACCACCGCAAGATCGTTGTGGTGGACGGAGTAAAAGGCTTCATCGGTGGCCATAACGTCGGCGACGAATACCTGGGGGGCAATCCCAAGCTGTCGCCGTGGCGCGATACCCATGTGAGCATCAGCGGCCCGGTGATCGCCTGTCTGCAAGAGTCCTTTGCCGAAGACTGGTTCTGGGCAGCCCGGGAGTTGCCGCCCTTGATCCTCCCCGAAGCATATGAAGAAGACGGCGTGTTGTGCCAAGTGCTGGCCAGTGGCCCGGCCGATCCCTATGAAACCTGCTCGTTGTTTTTCGTTGAATCGATCCATGCCGCGAATGAGAGAGTGTGGATAACCACTCCTTATTTCATACCGGACGAAGCGGTTTTTGCCGCACTGCGGTTGGCGGTACTGCGCGGGGTGGACGTCCGTATCCTGCTGCCCTCGCGTCCGGATCACAAAGTGGTGTATGCCGCTTCCAGCCTGTTCGCGTTCGAGGCAGTGCGCGCCGGGGTCAAAATGTACCGCTATGGCCCGGGCTTTCTGCACCAGAAAGTGGTGCTGGTCGACGACGAGATCACGGCAATCGGCAGTGCCAACATGGACAACCGCTCGTTTCGTTTGAACTTCGAAATCATGTTGCTGACCGTTGATAAAGCATTTACCAGTGAAGTGGAACAGATGTTGCTCGATGATTTCGCCCAGTCACGAGAGATAGATGTTCGTGATAGCAAAGAGACACATCGTTTGGAAAAGCTCGGTATGCGTGTGGCGCGGCTAATTTCGCCTATCCTCTAGCCAGCAAAGAGCAGGTAATCGGCAGCTTCCTGGGTTTTGGACATATCAGGAAACATTGGAAACGCTTCGTGTACCATGAGCGGGCTTCGATATTACTAAAGGGAAGTGGACCTGCATGAACGCAGAGAAAGAGAGATTCATCGGTTTGGAATGGCTGCGGTTTTTCCTGGGCGTGTATCTGGTGATGTTCCACACGCTGCCGTTCTATGAGGAATACACACAGCTGAGTGGGTTGGTGGAATTCACCGAATTGGGTTTCTTTGCCACGAGCAGCTTTTTTGCGTTGTCCGGTTTTCTCCTCGCGCATGTCTACCTCGACGGTAACAAGCTGCGGGAGCCGCCGGTCTCCTTCATGACCAAACGGTTTGCCAACCTCTATCCGATTCACATATTCGGCCTCGCCAGCTGCGTGGTCCTGATATCGCTGACGGGCCTGTTCGACAGCAACACTGACCTGAGTGTGGCGTATCGTTCCGATGACCTGCTCAAGCGTACCGCACCCGAGCTGCTCAAATACAAACTCAGCGATTTCCAGATAGCCGTGAATGCTGTGCTGCAGGTTACGCTGCTGCAAGCCTGGAACCCGGTCTACCTGGCCTACAACGGCCCACTGTGGTCGATCTCGGCGCTGTTCTTCTTCTACCTGGCATTCCCCTGGTTTGCGCCACGCCTGGCAGCCGCCAAACATAAGGTAGGATTGCTGCTGATCATCTGGGCCGCTTGCCTGATCCCGCCGTTGCTGGTGGTCCTCAATGACGACTACAGCTCGATATGGATTGGCTTCCTGCACCACTTCCCGTTGCTGCGGCTGCCGGTCTTTCTCGCAGGCATCGTCGCCTACCTGCTGTTTCGCGATTATCGACTGATGGGTACCGGCCTGCGCGGACCGCGCAAATTGATGGCGGTGATAGCCCTGGGCTTCGGTGTGGCGATCGCCGCCGAGGTCAACTGGCGGGGCGAAAGCCATTGGTATGTGCTGCTGCACAATGGGTTGCTGCTGCCGATGGTGCTCAGCGTCATCATCCTGTGCGCCATGGCCTCGAGTTCGCAAAGCGAGCGTCATATCAAATGGGCCCGCCGCCTGGGCGCCGCGTCATTGCCGATGTTTGCCCTGCACACGCCGATCTTCATCGTCTTCCGTCGCTTGGAAATGCTGGCGAACATCGACGTGAACCTGTGCTTCACCAATGCGGCGGCGTGCGTCGCAGAAGCCAAAGGGCATCCCTTGTCGCTGACTTACTACCCGCTGCTGCTGCTGGCATGCATCATTCTGTGCGTGATCTTCCAGGAGCAGATTGGCAACCGTACGCGACAGTGGCTGCTGCAGGGTCCGTTGAGTCGCTGGGTAGTCAAGAGCAGGCGTGAGACTTCGGGCAACGCCACCGCCCTGCGCGCAGCCTGAACATCAGGTGACTGTCCTTGCAGTTCAGGCACTGGCCTGACCTGCAAGGGACCCACGCGCCGTTCTTTGCCCTGTACAGACTTCCCAAAGGCGAGCCGTAAAGGCTGATGTTGCAGGCACGGGACAGTTTGCCCGACAAGGTGGACATCCCGCTGCGGTTCAGCCCACCCTGTCCAACTCGACCACACACACCTGCGCGGCCGCACCCTCCAGGCTGTAACGCTGGCGCCGGCCGCTTGCGTTGGTGCAGCGCAACGTTGCTCGCGAGCTCAACTCATGGCTGCGTCCATCACTCGCGTCCGTCACCTGGACGGCCTCTGAAGAGGCGTTGAAGAAGATCACCTCGGCCGCTACCGAGCTCAACACTACCACCGGATGGCAATCTACCCAGCGCAACGATGCCTGGATCCGATCATGGCGGTAGATCAGGTTGAAGTCCTCTATGGGTGAACCCAGCAACCTACACCGTACCTTCGCCCCACCGTCGAAACTCATGGGCTGGATGGGGCCCAGCGCCCTGCTGTCCACCCCATTCACTTCCAACACCATTCCGTCGCCGTGCAGCACGGTGATGATCCGGCTGTAACCCGCGAACACGGAAAAGGGTCCGTCGGCGCTGATCTGGGCAATCGACAGGCGCCAGTCATACCCGCTGTCATCGGCGGAGCGCTGCCGGACAATTTCCAAGGTACTGCCACCGCCGTTCTTCCACGGCATGGACGCGTAATCTTCGGGACGGTATATGTGCGAATCGGTCATCGGAATCTGGCTACCAAAGGAATGTCAGGCAGGCTTGAACGCCATGAATCGCTCGATCAGTGCACGCAGTACCGGCTGGAGAGTCTCGACCTTGTCTGCCTGCAACCCATAGGGGGCGGTTTCCTGCATATAGGCTCGCTGCGCCAACTCCAGCTGTACAGCGTGAATCCCTTGAGCCGGGCGGCCGTACTGGCGAGTGATGTAGCCGCCTTTGAATCGGCCATTGAGCACCGCCGGCAACTGCGGAGCCAACCGCTCGGCCACGGCGTGCAGCTGCTCCCCGATGCCAGGCGCGCAGGCGCTGCCGTTGGCGGTGCCGAAATTGAACACCGGTAACTGGCCCTCGAACAGGTGCGGGATGACCGAGCGGATCGAGTGCGCGTCCCACAGCAGGGCGTAGCCATGGATCGCCTTGATTCGCTCCAGTTGCTGCTGCAACGCTCGATGGTACGGCTGCCAGTAATGCTCCAAACGCTGGGCGATTTGCGCATCGTCTGGTTCGTGCCCCGGCCGGTACAGCGGCACGTCGTCGAATGTCGTCAGCGGGCATAGCCCGGTGGTGTTCTGGCCCGGATACAGGCTGGCGCCATCGGCAGGCCGGTTCAGGTCGATCACATAGCGCGAAAAACGCGGGCGCAACGTCGACGCCCCTAGGGCGGCAGCGAAGTCGTACAACTCATGAATATGCCAATCGGTGTCATCCACCGCCTGGCCGACCGGGCTGTAATGCGCTTTCAGCTCGTCCGGCAGCAAGGTGCCGACGTGAGGCATGGATATCAGCAGAGGGCCGACGCCCTGATTCAGCTCGAAGGTAGGTTCCCCACTCATATCGTATGCTCCAGTAAATCGGCCAGGGTGGCGCGGTAGCCTTGCAGGGCCTGCACTTGCAGGGCGTGCTGGCCGTCATCGATGACCTGCCTGCCGCCGACGAAGACGTCGCGTACCAGACTGTTGCCGTGCTCGCAGAACACCAGTGAGGACAACAGCTGGGCTGGATGGCCCGGGGTGACATTGACGGCGTCGGAGTCGATGACGACCAGGTCTGCACGCTGCCCCACCATCAGCCCGGCTACCAAGCGGCCGGTCGCCTGGGCCCCGCCCTTGACCGCCTGATCGAACAGGCGATCCGCCACCACCGGCGCGTCGGGGCTGGCCAGCACATTGCGCCGACGGTGCAGCAGGCGCTGGCCGTACTCCAGCAGGCGTAGCTCGGCCCAGGGGTTGACGGCTACGTTGCTGTCGGAACCGATACCCCAACGGCCCTTGTCCGTCAGAAAACGCTGAGCGTCGAACAATCCATCGCCGAGATTGGCTTCGGTGCTCGGGCATAGGCCTACCGTGGCACCACTGCGCGCCAACGCTGCGTATTCAGCGTCGTCCATGTGGGTGGCGTGCACCAGGCACCAACGCGGGTCCAGGGGTTGGCGGTCCAACAGCCACTGCACGGGTCGCTGGCCGAGGATTGCCACGCATTCCTCGACCTCGCGGGTCTGCTCGGCGATATGAATATGCACGGGCGCGCGCGGATCGTCCGCGTCCAGGCCATCCATCAGGCTCGACAAGGACGCTTCGCTCACGGCACGTAACGAATGCGGCGCGACGCCATAACGCCGATTGCCGTTCTGTGGCATGGCCTTCTGCAGATGCTGACGCAGCTCCAGAATCCACTCCGGTGAATTGATGAAACGACGTTGGTGCGGCAAGGGTTCTGCCTGGCCCAGCCCACCGTATTGGTAAAGCACCGGAAGCAGGGTCATGCCGATGCCTACTTCTTCGGCCGCCCGCACTATGCGCAGGGACAATTCGGCGGGGTTTGCATACGGCTGGCCGTCAGCGCCGTGGTGCACGTAATGAAACTCGCACACCGAGGTGTACCCGGCCTTGAGCATTTCGATGTACAGGTGCCGACCGATGGCCTGCAAGTGCCGAGGCTGCAAGCGCTGGGCAAATCGATACATCAGGGTACGCCAGCTCCAGAAGGAGTCGGCGGGGTCGCCCAGGGTCTCGGTCAAGCCGGCCATGGCGCGCTGGAACGTGTGGGAGTGCAGGTTGGGCATGCCACTGATCACCGGGCCACGCGCCACCGGCGTGCCGTCTGTGGGCACGGCATCGATGCTCACGTTGGTCAGATCGCCGAGCGCGTTCCAGCTCAGCAGCACATTGCTCTGCCAGCCATCGGGCAGTAAAGCGCTGTGGGCAAACAGGCTGCTCTGGGCTTGGCGCGCGGGTGAATCCAAGGGTGTATCCACATGAACCTCTGGGCAATGAGTCAGGCGCAGGCAATCAGAGAACAGGCGCCGCGTCTCGCGACAGCACGCTTTGCAGGAAACTGCGGGTCCGCGCTTCACGCGGTGCGGTGAACAGCTGCGCCGGTGGCGCGGCCTCGACAATGGCGCCTTGATCCATGACCACCACCACGTCGGCCACCTCCCGGGCAAATCCCATTTCGTGGGTAACGATGATCATGGTCATGCCTTCGCTCGCCAGGGTCTTCATGACCTGCAATACCTCGCCCACCAGCTCCGGATCCAGCGCCGAGGTAGGCTCGTCGAACAGCATGACCTTGGGGTCCATGGCCAACGCGCGGGCAATCGCAACGCGCTGCTTCTGCCCACCGGACAAAGTGCCGGGGTAGACCTGCGCCTTGTGCTCCAGGCCGACCTTGTTCAACAGGCGCAGCCCCTGCTCTTCGGCGGCTTGGCGCGATCTGCCGCGCAGGGCCATCGGCGCCAGGGTGATGTTGTCCAGCACGCTGAGGTGCGGGAACAGGTTGAACGACTGGAACACCATGCCGACTTCGCTGCGCAGGGCGTCCAGTTTGCCTTCCGACATCATCCTGCCCTGCTCCACCACGGTATGGCCACACGCGCGCAGCGTCCCGCCTTCGGCGGTTTCCAGGCCGTTCATGCAACGCAGGAAAGTGCTCTTGCCCGACCCGCTGGGACCGATCACCACCACGACCTGGCTGGCCTCTACGCTGAAGTCGATGTTGTGCAGCACCTGATGAGTGCCGAACGATTTGCTCAGGTTTTGAATATCGATAATGGCGGTGCTCATCACACTCTCCCGTCGGCGCGCAGCACTTTCTCGGTGTGGCGCAGGATCAAGGTGGTGATGCTGGTGAGCATCAGGTAGATGACGGCAATGGCCAGGTACACTTCGAGCGAACGGTAGGACACGCTGATGATCTTCTCGCCTTCGTGCATCACGTCGGCGATGGTAAGCAGTGACACCAGCGCCGAGTTCTTGATCAAGGCGATGAACTCGTTGCCCAGGGCGGGGATCATGCGCACGAAGGCCTGGGGCAGGATGACCTTGCGCATCGCCAGTTTGTGCGGCAGGCCCAGCGAGCGCGCGGCTTCCATCTGGCCCTTTTCCACCGACTGGATCGAACCCCTGACAATCTCCGAGACATAGGCCGCACTGTAGATGCCCAGGCCGAAAATTCCGCACACATAGGCGGGTAACTGAATGCCGAAGTGCGGCAGGCCAAAGAACAGAATGAACAGCTGCACCAGCAGCGGCGTGCCGCGGACCAGCGTCAGGTAGGTGGTACACAGTCCGTAGATCAGCGTGCGCTTGGGATTCAGCCGCCCCAGCCCGATCAGCAGACCCAGGACACAGCCCAGCACCAACGCTGCAGCGGTGATTTCGATGGTGGTCAGGGTACCGGAGGCGAGCGCGCGCCAGCCGTCCCAGACCGGGGAAAAGTCGAGATCCATGAGGTACTCCGCAGAGGCTTACGGTTGGAGGCGTAAAGTGTGCGGGCTCGTCGCACCATCGGCCGAACCCGCAGCGGCCGCTTATTCTTTTGTGGTGCCGAACCACTTCTGGGTCAGTGCGGCGTATTCGCCATTGCTGCGCAGGGTTTGCAGCGCCTGGTTCATCTGCTGTTGCAGCGCGGTGTCATTCTTGCGAACGGCAAAACCGTACAGTTCGGTGGTCAAGCCTTCGTCCAGCACGCGGACCTTGGGCTGACGCTTGGCATATTCCACCGCCGCCGGGCGCCCGGTCACTGCAGCGTTCACCCGGCCAATGGCCAACAGGTCGAACATGGCCTGATTCTTTTCCACTTCCACCACGCTCACTGCGGGGTAGTTGGTTTTCAGAAAGTCGATGGACTTGGTACCTACCTGGGCTGAAACCTTCTTGCCCGCGACCAGATCGCCGGGTTTATCGATGCTGGTGTCATCCTTCAGAACCAGCACAGCGAGGCCGCCGCGATAGTAGGAATCAGTGAAGTTGACCACCTTCTGCCGTTCTTCGGTCATGTAGATGGCCGACGCCGCCACGTCGAAGCGGTTGGAAATCAAGCCGGGGATCAGCCCCTTGAAGCCGATATCGATCCACTCGACCTTCTTGTTCAGTTGCTTGCCGATGGCTTCGATCAATTCGATATCGAAGCCAGTGCGCTTGCCATCCTGCACGAACTCCATGGGTGGAAAGGTCGCATCGGTGCCGACACGCATCACTTCATCAGCTGCCTGGGCCGAGGTGCACAGCGAAGCCATCAGCGTCAGCGCGGCAGCCAGGGGGGTGAATAACTTCAACGCTTTCATCACGAATTCCTTCGGCAAGGGTAAGTCCGGTCAGGACCCGAAACATGGATTGAGCGGCAGTTAGAAGCGATTGCAGATGCGGCTGGCTGCTTTTCTGGTGAGGCTGATCAGTTCAGCCTCCCGTGGGCCAACGCGCAATGACGGCGCCATCAACGTAATAGTGCCTTCCAGGGCACCGTCCGTTGAAATCAGCGGGACACTCACGCCCCAAACACCCAGATCGACCTCACTGTCACTGGTGGCATAGCCATTCTTGCGGATCCTGGTGATCTCCCGTTCCAGCGCCGCGACGTCCATGGCGCTCTCCTGCGATTGCGTTCTCACCAGCTGGCGCTGCACCGATTCGGGCAGAAACGCCAACAGGCTCTTGGCGGAGGCGCCCTGCATCATGGAGTGGGCGCGGCCCTTGGTGAACGAGCAGCGCAGCGAGCTGCTGCTCTCTTCCATGGCGATGCACACCATCTGGCCGTTGCTGTACACCAACAAGCCGACGCTCTCTCCCGTGCGCTCAGCCAAGGCACTTATCTCGTCGCGGCTCTGGCTGATCAGGTTGGAGGTCTGATCGAAACCCCACGCCAACTGCACGCCGGTCGCGCCTGGCTCGTACAGCCCCGTGGTCATATGTTCTTGCAGCAGGCCCCACTTCTTCAACGACGCCAGGTGCCGGTAAACCGTGCTCAATGGCATCTGCACCTGCGCGGCAATGCGCTTGGCCGCAATCGGTTGCCCAGCCTTGGCCACGCAGGTCAGCACCTGCAGCACACGGTCGACAATGCTGGTGGTTCGTGGGTCGTTCATGACTGCACTATAAGAACAAATTCTCGATTCTGAAGGGGGATTCTCATTGGGTGGGAAAAAAACCTGCAGGTCGCTGACATGGCACTGCATGGGCCACTGGTGAAATCTCACCGAACGCGTCGTGCGACAAGCACATCCGAGCATTCAGTGCTGCCGAATTCCATGGGATAGTGTCCGTCTTCCTCCCCATCTGAAGACCCTGTCCCATGGCCACCAAGCACCCACTTGAACCGCTGGCTCGACGCTTCCTCGGCAAACACCCGCATCAGCTCGAACCGGAAGAGCTCCACGTTCTGGAGCAGATGAAAAACCGGCTGCCGGTCAGCCGCGATGCCAGTGACGCCTCTGATGAAGTCGCAACGTTCGGTGAACGCCTGTCCGACCGGGTGGCGGCCATCGGCGGTTCATGGGCATTCATCATCGCCTTCACCATTATTCTGCTGGGCTGGATGCTGCTAAACACCGATGTGCTCGATCATTTCGGCCTGGCCTTCGACCCCTACCCGTACATCTTTCTCAACCTGATGCTGTCTACCGTCGCGGCCATCCAGGCGCCGGTGATCATGATGAGCCAGAACCGCCAGTCGGCCAAAGACCGCCTGGCCGCGAGCCTGGACTTCGAGGTGAACCTGCGCGCGGAGCTGGAAATCATGCGGCTGCATGAAAAGATCGACAAGGAGATCGTCGAGCGGCTGGATCGGATCCTGGCGAGTGTGGAGCCCAAGGGCAGCGTGTGAAGGTGCGCTTGGGCGTTCTGGGTAGGATCGGCTGATTTCTGCGATGACGGCGCTTACCGCCTCACACCCCCCTCACTCCACCGTCACCGACTTCGCCAAGTTGCGCGGCTGATCCACGTCCGTCCCCTTGAGCACCGCCACATAGTACGAAAGCAGCTGCAAAGGAATGGTGTAGAGGATCGGCGCCAGTGCATCGATGATGTGCGGCATCGCCACCACATGGGTGCCGGGACCATTGCTCAGTTGTGCCTGCTCATCGGCGAACACCACCAGCTCACCGCCGCGGGCACGCACTTCCTGCAGGTTGGATTTGAGCTTTTCCAGCAGCTCGTTGTTCGGCGCCACGGTTACCACGGGCATGTCCTTGTCCACCAGCGCCAGTGGCCCGTGCTTCAGCTCACCAGCCGGATAGGCTTCGGCGTGGATGTAGGAGATTTCCTTGAGCTTCAGCGCGCCTTCCATCGCCACCGGGAATTGCGCGCCGCGGCCCAGGAACAGCGTGTGGTGCTTCTCGGCGAACAGCTCGGCGATGCGCTCGATGGTGGTGTCCATGGCCAGGGCTTCACCCAGGCGAGTCGGCAAACGACGCAGTTCGGCCACCAGCTCGGCTTCCACGCCCTCCTCCAGCGTTCCGTGCACTTGGCCAAGCGACAACGTCAGCAGCATCAACGCAACCAGTTGAGTGGTGAAGGCCTTGGTCGAGGCGACACCGATTTCCGGACCTGCCTGGGTCAGCAAGGTCAGGTCGGACTCGCGCACCAAAGAGCTGATGCCGACGTTGCAGATCGCCAGGCTGCCGAGAAACCCCAATTGCTTGCCGTTGCGCAGCGCGGCCAGGGTGTCGGCCGTTTCACCGGACTGTGAAATGGAAACGAACAGCGTGTCGGGCTGCACCACGACCTTGCGATAGCGGAACTCGCTGGCCACTTCGACCTGGCACGGGATGCCGGCCAGGCCCTCGAGCCAATAGCGTGCAACCATACCGGCGTGATAGCTGGTGCCGCACGCCACGATCTGCACATTGCGCACCTTGGCGAACAGCTCGGCAGCCTGCGGACCGAAGGCCTGCACCAGCACCTGGTTCTGGCCCAGGCGACCTTCCAGGGTGCGCTGTACCACGGTGGGCTGCTCGTGGATCTCTTTCATCATGAAGTGGCGATACTCGCCCTTGTCGGCCGCCTCGGCGCCTTCGTGATACTGCACGCTTTCACGTTCCACAGGCGCGCCAGCGGCATCCCAGATCTGCACGCTTTCACGGCGGATCTCGGCAATGTCACCTTCCTCCAGGTACATGAAACGGTCGGTCACCTGCCGCAGCGCCAACTGATCTGAGGCGAGAAAGTTCTCGCCCATGCCTAACCCGATCACCAGCGGACTGCCGCTGCGGGCGGCCACCAGACGATCGGGTTGGTGCACGCTGATGGCAGCCAGGCCGTAGGCGCCGTGCAGTTGCTTGACCGTCGCCTTGAGGGCGTCGGCCAGGTCGGGCAATGCCTTGAGGGTGTGATGCAACAGATGCGCGATGACTTCGGTATCGGTCTGCGACGTGAATACGTAGCCCAGCTCCTTGAGCTGGGTGCGCAGGACTTCGTGGTTCTCGATGATACCGTTATGCACGACCGCCACTTCGGCGGTGGAAAAGTGCGGGTGGGCGTTCTGTTCGGTCGGCGCACCGTGGGTGGCCCAACGGGTATGGGCGATGCCCAACCTGCCAAGCAGAGGCTCATCCGCCAGCGCGGCCTGCAGTTCGGCAACCTTGCCGACGCGACGTCGGCGCTGCACGCTGCCATCCTCGCTCAACACAGCTACGCCTGCGCTATCGTAACCGCGATATTCCAGGCGCTTGAGGCCCTCCACCAGAATGGCAGTGATATTGCGCTCCGCGATGGCGCCGACGATTCCACACATGTTCGCTTCTCCTAGCTGGTAGCGGCGAGCACGAGATCTATCCCGCGCGCCTGAATCTGATCGCGTGCTTCGAGGGGCAGGCGATCATCGGTAATGAGGGTGCTAATGCGGCCCCAGGGCAGCTCCAGATTGGGAATCCTGCGTCCGACCTTGTCGGACTCGACCATGACGATCACTTCGCGAGCGACTTCGGCCATCACCCGGCTCAGGCCCAGCAACTCGTTGAAGGTCGTGGTGCCGCGCTCCAGATCGATGCCGTCGGCACCGATGAACAACTGGTCGAAGTCATAGGAGCGCAGCACCTGCTCGGCCACCTGGCCCTGAAACGATTCGGAGTGTGGATCCCAGGTGCCGCCAGTCATCAGCAGCACGGGCTCGTGCTCCAATGCACTCAGGGCATTGGCGACGTGCAGCGAGTTGGTCATGACCACCAGGCCCGGCTGCTTGCCCAGCTCGGGAATCATCGCTGCGGTGGTGCTGCCACTGTCGATGATGATGCGCGCGTGTTCCTTGATGCGCATGACGGCCGCGCGGGCGATGGATTGCTTGATGGCCGAGACACGCTGGCTGGGTTCGCCGATCAGCTCCTGCGGCATGGTCACCGCGCCGCCATAGCGACGCAGCAGCAGGCCATGACTTTCCAGGGCGGCAAGGTCCTTGCGGATAGTGACTTCGGACGTTGCGAAATGCCTGGCCAAGTTATCCACAGTCACTTCACCCTGCTCATTGAGCAGGGCAAGGATGCTGTGACGACGTTGGGGCGTATTGCGCTTTGACATGCCGGCCTAAGTTTCGATTCGAAAGATAACGAAGGCAATAGAAACCTAAACTGAAAGGTTCGTCAATGGTGTAATCGTATTTCTCAAGGTCTCCTCGCGGCAGAGCCCGTTCCCACCGGGTCATACATAAAACCTCGTGGGAGCGGGCTCTGCCCGTGAAAGGCCCTATATAATGGCTGCGCCTGTGGATAACTAAGGCTTTTTGACCTTCACCGGCCGCTTCCACCCTTCGATGTTACGCTGCCGCGCCCGCGCCACGCCCAATTGCCCTGCAGGCACTGCTTGAGTGATGGTCGATCCGGCAGCAGTTGTCGAGCCTGCCAAGATATCCACAGGTGCGACCAGGGCATTGTTGGACCCGATGAAAACATCCTCACCAATGGTCGTTTTCCATTTGTTTGCGCCGTCGTAGTTGCAAGTGATGGTACCGGCGCCGATGTTGCTGTTGGCACCGATGTCCGCATCGCCCAGATAACTCAAGTGACCGGCCTTGGCACCCTCCCCCATACGGGCATTCTTCAGCTCGACGAAGTTACCCACATGCGCCCGGGCCTCCAGCACCGTGCCGGGTCGCAGGCGGGCAAACGGGCCAGCATCGCTGCCTTCGTGCAACACTGCACCGTCGAGGTGACTGTTGGCCTTGACCACCACGCCTCTGCCCAGCGTACTGTCCTTGATGTAACAGTTGGGCCCGATGACCACGTCGTCTTCGATCACCACTCGCCCTTCGAGTACCACATTGACGTCGATCAACACGTCCCGACCTACGCTCACTTCACCGCGCACATCGAAGCGCGCCGGGTCGCGCAAGGTCACGCCCTGGGCCATCAAACGGCGCCCTTCGCGCAACTGGTAGTGACGCTCCAGTTCCGCGAGTTGACGACGGTCATTGGCGCCCTGCACCTCCATTGGATCCTGGGCGGTTTCGGTGGCTACCACCAAGCCATCGCTGACAGCCATGGCGATCACATCGGTCAGGTAATACTCACCTTGAGCGTTATTGTTGGACAGGCGCGCCAGCCACTCGGCCAGACGCTTGCCAGGCACCGCGAGAATGCCGGTGTTGCCTTCGCGAATGGCTTTCTGTGCATCGCTGGCGTCCTTGTGCTCGACGATGGCCTGTACCTGGCCATCCGCGTCGCGCACGATGCGGCCGTAGCCCGTGGGATCGGCGAGTTCGACGGTGAGCAGGCCTAGCTGGTCGGCACTGACTTTCTGCAGCAGGCGCTGCAACGTCGCCACTTCGATCAGCGGAACGTCGCCGTAGAGTATCAATACATTATCCGCAGTCAGGCCTGGCACCGCCTGGGCGACCGCATGGCCGGTGCCCAACTGCCTGTCCTGCAGCACGAAATTCAGGTCGTCAGCGGCCAGGCGTTCCCGCACTGCATCCGCACCGTGGCCAATCACCACGTGGATGTTCTGTGGCTGGAGTTGGCGCGCGCTGTGGATAACATGGCCGAGCATTGAATTGCCGGCGACCGGGTGCAACACCTTGGGCAAGGCCGAGCGCATGCGCGTGCCTTGGCCGGCGGCGAGAATGACGATATCGAGAGACATGAACGGCTACCAATCCGGAGAATGGCCAGCAGGCTGACCGGGGAGAAAGTGCTGAAAAAGAAAAAGGGTAGCCGAGGCTACCCTTTTACTCAATCGCAAGTGAGTCGACGCATCAGCCGCCGAATTTCTTGCGGATCTGCTGGACGGTGCGCAGCTGAGCTGCAGCCTCGGCCAGGCGTGCGGCGGCAGATCCGTAGTCGAAGTCTGCGCCTTTTTCGTTCAGGGCCTTCTCGGCAGCCTTGACGGCTTCCTGAGCGGAAGCTTCATCCAGGTCGGCAGCGCGCTGCACGGTGTCGGCAAGAACCTTGACCATGTTCGGCTGAACCTCGAGGAAACCACCAGAGATGTAGAACACCTCGGCTTCGCCACCCTGCTTGATCAGGCGGATCGGACCTGGCTTGAGATCGGTGATCAGCGGGGCGTGGCCTGGAGCGATACCGATATCACCCAGGTTACCGTGCGCAATCACCATCTCGACCAGACCGGAAAAGATTTCTCCTTCCGCACTGACGATATCGCAATGGACTGTCATAGCCATACTTGCCTCAACCTGATTAGCGCCCGTCGCCGGGCGCCAGGATTACAGTTTCTTGGCTTTCTCGATCGCTTCTTCGATGCCGCCGACCATGTAGAACGCTTGTTCCGGCAGGTGGTCGTAGTCGCCGTTGAGGATGCCTTTGAAGCCTGCGATGGTGTCTTTCAGGGAAACGTATTTACCCGAGGCACCGGTGAAGACTTCAGCCACGAAGAACGGCTGCGACAGGAAGCGCTGGATCTTACGAGCGCGGGATACCAACTGCTTGTCGGTTTCCGACAGCTCGTCCATACCCAGGATCGCGATGATGTCTTTCAGCTCCTTGTAGCGCTGCAGCACGTACTGAACGCCGCGAGCGGTGTCGTAGTGCTCCTGGCCGATCACGTTCGGGTCCAGCTGGCGCGAAGTCGAGTCCAGTGGATCGACCGCTGGGTAGATACCCAGGGAGGCGATGTCACGGGACAGTACGACGGTGGCGTCCAAGTGGGCGAAGGTGGTCGCCGGCGACGGGTCGGTCAAGTCATCCGCAGGTACGTATACCGCTTGGATCGAGGTGATCGAACCTTCCTTGGTCGAAGTGATGCGTTCCTGCAGAACGCCCATCTCTTCGGCCAGAGTCGGCTGGTAGCCTACTGCCGATGGCATACGGCCCAGCAGTGCGGACACTTCGGTACCGGCCAGGGTGTAACGATAGATGTTGTCGACGAACAGCAGAACGTCGTTACCTTCGTCACGGAATTTCTCGGCCATGGTCAGACCGGTCAGGGCGACGCGCAGACGGTTGCCCGGCGGCTCGTTCATCTGGCCGTAGACAAGGGCTACCTTGTCCAGAACGTTGGAGTCCTTCATCTCGTGGTAGAAGTCGTTACCCTCACGGGTACGCTCGCCCACACCGGCGAACACGGAATAACCGCTGTGCTCGATGGCGATGTTACGGATCAGCTCCATCATGTTCACGGTCTTGCCGACACCGGCACCACCGAACAGACCGACTTTACCGCCCTTGGCGAACGGGCAGACCAGGTCGATGACCTTGATGCCGGTTTCCAGCAGGTCGTTGCCGCCTGCCTGGTCCGCGAAGGAAGGTGCCGGACGGTGAATGCCCCAGCGCTCTTCGGTGTCGATCGGGCCCGCTTCGTCGATCGGGTTGCCCAGCACGTCCATGATCCGGCCCAGGGTGGCCTTGCCAACGGGTACGGAAATGGCTGCGCCGCTGTCGAGTACGTTCAGGCCGCGTTTCAGGCCTTCGGTGGAGCCCATGGCAATGGTACGAACCACGCCGTCGCCCAGCTGCTGCTGGACTTCGAGGGTGGTTTCAGCGCCTTGTACCTTCAGCGCGTTGTAGATGCTCGGTACGCTGTCGCGTGGAAATTCCACGTCGATAACGGCGCCGATGATTTGAACGATACGTCCGCTACTCATAGCTGGATCCTCTGAATATTTGAACCGTTAAACCGCGGCAGCGCCGCCGACGATTTCCGAGATCTCTTGGGTGATCGCAGCCTGACGCGCCTTGTTGTAGATCAGCTGCAAATCGCTGATCAGGTCGCCGGCGTTGTCGGTTGCATTCTTCATCGCGATCATCCGCGCCGCTTGTTCAGCAGCGTTGTTCTCGACCACCGCCTGGTACACCTGCGACTCCACGTAACGCACCATCAGGCCTTCCAGCAGCTCTTTGGCGTCGGGTTCGTACAGGTAATCCCAGTGGTGCTTGAGTTCTTGATCCGGGGTTGCCTCCAACGGGATCAACTGCTCCACCGTCGGTTGTTGCGTCATGGTGTTGATGAACTTGTTGGACACCACGGACAGGCGATCGATACGGCCTTCCAGGTACGCGTCCAGCATCACCTTGACGCTGCCGATCAGATCATTGATCGACGGCTCTTCGCCCAGATGGCTGATCGCTGCCACGACGTTGCCGCCGAAGTTGCGAAAGAACGCTGCACCCTTGCTGCCGATCACGCACAGGTCGATTTCGACGCCGCGTTCGCGATTGGCCGCCATGTCCTTGACCAGAGCCTTGAACAGGTTGGTGTTCAAGCCGCCGCACAGACCACGGTCACTGCTCACCACGATATAGCCGACGCGCTTGACGGCGCGTTCGATCATGAACGGGTGGCGGTATTCCGGGTTGGCGTTGGCCAGATGTCCAATCACCTGGCGGATACGTTCCGCGTAGGGACGGCTGGCTGCCATGCGCATTTGTGCCTTGCGCATTTTGCTGACCGCCACTTTTTCCATGGCGCTGGTAATTTTTTGCGTGCTTTTGATGCTCGCAATCTTACTGCGAATCTCTTTTGCGCCTGCCATGTAACACCTATCAGGTTAGCAAGCAGGGGCCTTGCGGCCCCTGCTGCGGCTTACCAGGTTTGGGTGGCCTTGAACTTCTCGATACCGGCCTTGAGGCCCGCGTCGATTTCGTCATTGAAGTCACCCTTCACGTTGATCTTCGCCAACAGGTCGGCGTGATCGCGGTTGAAGTAAGCAATCAGGGCCTGCTCGAAGCTACCAACCTTGGCGATCTCGACGTCAGTCAGGAAACCACGCTCGGCGGCATACAGCGACAGCGCCATGTCGGCGATCGACATTGGCGAGTACTGCTTCTGCTTCATCAGCTCGGTCACGCGCTGGCCGTGCTCGAGCTGCTTGCGGGTGGCTTCGTCCAAGTCAGATGCGAACTGGGCGAATGCCGCCAGTTCACGGTACTGAGCCAGAGCGGTACGGATACCACCGGACAGCTTCTTGATGATCTTGGTCTGAGCGGCACCACCTACGCGAGATACCGAAACACCGGCGTTCACTGCAGGACGGATGCCCGAGTTGAACATGGCCGATTCCAGGAAGATCTGACCGTCGGTGATGGAAATCACGTTGGTCGGAACGAACGCGGAAACGTCGCCTGCCTGGGTTTCGATGATCGGCAACGCGGTCAGGGAGCCGGTCTTGCCGGTCACTGCGCCGTTGGTGAACTTCTCGACGTACTCTTCGGAAACGCGCGAAGCACGCTCCAGCAAGCGGGAGTGGAGATAGAACACGTCGCCTGGGTAGGCTTCACGACCTGGTGGACGGCGCAGCAGCAGGGAAATCTGGCGGTAGGCCACTGCTTGCTTGGACAGATCGTCGTAGACGATCAGTGCGTCTTCACCGCGGTCACGGAAGAACTCGCCCATGGTGCAGCCGGAGTACGGCGCGAGGAACTGCAGCGCAGGAGATTCCGATGCACTGGCAGCCACCACGATGGTGTTGGCCAGGGCGCCGTTTTCTTCCAGCTTGCGTACCACGTTGGCGATGGTCGACTGCTTCTGACCGATGGCGACATAGACGCAGAAGATACCGGAGTTCTTCTGGTTGATGATCGCGTCGATCGCCAGAGCGGTCTTGCCGATCTGACGGTCGCCGATGATCAGCTCGCGCTGACCGCGGCCGACAGGGATCATGGCATCGACGGCCTTGTAGCCAGTCTGCACAGGCTGGTCTACCGACTTACGCCAGATAACGCCCGGTGCAACCTTTTCGACCGCGTCGGTCTCGGTGTTGCCCAGCGGACCCTTGCCATCGACAGGGTTGCCCAGTGCGTCGACGACGCGACCCAGCAGTTCCTTGCCAACCGGAACTTCCAGGATGCGGCCGGTGCACTTGGCGCTCATGCCTTCGGCCAGACTGGTGTACGCGCCCAGTACCACGGCGCCTACGGAGTCCTGCTCCAGGTTGAGTGCCATGCCGAAGACGCCGCCTGGAAACTCGATCATTTCGCCGTACATGACGTCGGCCAGACCGTGGATCCGTACGATACCGTCGGAAACGCTGACGACGGTGCCTTCGTTACGGGCTTGGGAGGTCACATCGAGCTTGTCGATGCGACCCTTGATGATTTCACTTATTTCGGAAGGATTGAGTTGCTGCATTGCTCTGCTGCCCCTTCAAACTCAAGATTTCAATGCTTCGGCCAGTTTCGCGAGTTTGCCGCGAATCGAGCCATCGATAACCAGGTCGCCGGCGCGGATGACGACGCCACCTATCAGGCTGGCATCCTCCGCAACTTGCAGGCGCACTTCCCGGTCGAGTCGTGCACTGAGAACCTTGGCGAGTTTGTCTTGCTGTTCTTGGTTCAATGCAAAAGCACTGGTGACTTCCACGTCGACCGATTTTTCCTGCTCGGCCTTGTACAGGTCGAACAGCTCGGCGATCTCCGGCAACAGCAGGAGACGGTCGTTTTCGGCAACGACGTGGATGAAATTCTGTGCCTTGGCATCGAACTTGTCGCCGCACACGTCAATGAACGTGGCGGCCTTGTCTGCGCTCGTCAGTCGCGGGGCCTTGAGCAGGCTCTGCATGGTGGCGTCTTGCGCCACCGCTGCAGCCAGGCCGAGCATGGCTGACCAATTGGCCAGCTGCTGGTGGGCCTGAGCGTGCTCGAAGGCCGCCTTAGCGTAAGGTCGGGCCAACGTGGTCAGTTCTGCCATGATCGCCCTCGCTTAGATTTCAGCAGCCAGTTTGTTAACCAGCTCCGCGTGCGCGTTTTGATCGATTGTGGCGCCCAGAATCTTCTCGGCACCGCCCACGGCCAGCACACCCAGTTGGGCACGCAGCGCGTCTTTGACGCCGTTCAGTTCCTGCTCGATCTCGGCTTGAGCTTGCACTTTCACGCGGTCAGCGTCGATGCGGGCCTTTTCAACGGCCTCTTCGACAATCTGGTTGCCGCGTTTCTTTGCCTGCTCAATGATTTCGGCTGCCTGAGCTTTCGCTTCGCGCAGTTGATGACCCACTTTCTCTTGGGCCAACTCCAGGTCGCGAGCTGCTCGGCTGGCAGCGTCCAAACCATCAGCGATCTTCTTCTGACGTTCGTGCAAAGCCGCGATGACCGGAGGCCACACGAACTTCATGCAGAACAGCACAAAAATGAAGAACGCAACGGTCTGGCCAATCAGGGTTGCATTAATGTTCACGCCAACACCTCGCTCGTTCTTTGTCCATCACACCAATCCACTCGAAGGTTCGAGAGATCAGCCAGCGAGTTGACCAACGAAGGGGTTCGCGAAGGTGAAGAACAGAGCGATACCAACACCGATCATGGTCACGGCGTCGAGCAGACCGGCGACGATGAACATTTTGACTTGCAGCATCGGAACCATTTCTGGCTGGCGAGCAGCGCCTTCCAGGAACTTGCCGCCCAGCAGGCCGAAGCCGATAGCGGTACCCAGTGCGCCCAGGCCGATCAGCAGAGCAACAGCGATAGCGGTTAGACCAACTACAGTTTCCATCTTTCCTCCCGACTTTTTACGTCGTCTTTTGCTTGGTTTTTAGGTTTTAAAGCGGTGTTACAAACCGGTGTTTCGGCCCGGAGGGGCCTCCCTCACGCCAGAGCGCGAGGGGCATCAGACTCGCCAGGCGGGTCTCAATGGTTTTCTTCGTGCGCCATCGAAAGGTAGACGATGGTCAGCATCATGAAGATGAATGCCTGCAGCGTGATGATCAGGATGTGGAACACGGCCCACGCCCACTGCAGCACGACGCCCAGGCCGCTGAGCCACAACAGGCCGCTGCCGAACATCACGGCGATCAGGATGAACACCAGCTCGCCGGCGTACATGTTGCCGAACAGTCGCAGTGCCAGCGAGATCGGCTTGGCGATCAGGGTGACGAATTCGAGCAGGAAGTTCACCGGGATCAGCAGGATCTTGGCGAAGATGTTCTTGCTGCCGAACGGGTGCAGGGTCAGCTCGCCGATGAAGCCGCCGAGGCCCTTGACCTTGATGCTGTAGAAGATGATCAGCGCGAACACCGACAGGGCCATGCCCAGGGTCGCGTTCGGGTCGGTGGTCGGCACGGCGCGGAACGGGATGTGCGAGTCGCCGGAGATCCAGGCCGCAGCCATCGGGATCCAGTCGACCGGAACCAGGTCGATGGCGTTCATCAGGAACACCCAGACGAAGATCGTCAGCGCCAGCGGTGCAATCACCGCACTGCGGCCATGGAAGCTGTCACGCACGCTGCCATCGACGAACTCGACCAGCACCTCGACGAAGTTCTGCAGGGCACCCGGCTGACCGGACGTTGCCTTCTTCGCCGCCATGCGGAAGATCAGGATGAAGATCAGGCCCAGGGCAACCGACCAGCCGAGGGTATCGACGTGGAACGCCCAAAACCCCATTTCCTTGGCTTCTGCAGCGGTGTGGGCAAAGCCCCAGCCGCCTTCTGGTAGCTGACCGAAGGTCAAGTTCTGCAAGTGGTGCTGGATATAGCCCGAAGCGGTTGTTTCTGCCATGGTTGCCTCAAACGCCCTAAGGTCTCGAAAGTCTTGTTTTCATGAGCAGGGGTGCGAACCAGCTGACCAGTTGGGTCAGCCCGAAGACGCCGAATACAGCCAGCGGCGCCAGTGGTTTCACTCCTGCGAACGTCAGTGCGAACAGCACTGCCGTCAAAATCAGCTTGCCTGCCTCGCCGGCGTAGAACGACCGGACGATGGCTTGTGCGGCCCGGGCTCCGGTGAACCGGAAAGCCTTCCAGGCGAAATACAGATTGGGCAACCAGGCGATCAGGCCTCCGCAGAGACCCGAATAACCGCTGACTGCCCCGAGCCCTTGCCACAGCACCAGAGCTGCCAGCAACGCGACGACACCTTGCGCCAACAACATCGGGAAAACGACCCATCGATGGAACGGCAGGCGGTTTGGCGTGCGGGTTTCCATCGTGGCGACTCCTCAATGGTCGACGTGCCATAAGCCTTAACTTGGCATAAAATGTGCCGACAAAATGCGCGCAGAGTATAGGGGCGGTTCCGCCCCTATTCAACTGCCGGGTAGTGATTTCCGACTGCGCGCTACACAGGGAATTGTTTCAGCGAATGTGTGCGAGCACACCCTGCAACTCGTCCAGCGAGTTATAGCGGATCACCAACTGGCCCTTGCCCTTCTGTCCGTGGCGAATCTGCACCGCAGAGCCCAGGCGCTCGGCCAGGCGCTGTTCCAGCCGGGTGATGTCCGGGTCGGCCTTGGCCGGCTCGACCGGCTCGGGCTTGCCACTCAACCACTGCCGTACCAGGGCTTCGGTCTGACGCACGGTCAGACCCCGTGCGACAACGTGTCGCGCCCCTTCGACCTGCTGTTCGTCCGGCAGACCGAGCAACGCGCGCGCATGCCCCATTTCCAGATCGCCGTGGGACAGCATGGTCTTGATCACTTCAGGCAGGGCGATCAGGCGCAGCAGGTTGGCCACGGTGACCCGCGACTTGCCCACCGCATCGGCCACCTGCTGTTGGGTCAACTGGAACTCGTGCTGCAGGCGTTGCAGGGCAATGGCCTCTTCCACCGGGTTGAGGTCTTCGCGCTGGATGTTTTCGATCAATGCCATGGCGATCGCGGCTTCGTCGGGCACATCGCGGACCATGGCCGGAATTGTCTCCAGGCCGGCCTGCTGCGCAGCGCGCCAGCGGCGCTCCCCGGCGATGATCTCGAACCGCGAGTTGGCCACCGGCCGGACCACGATCGGTTGCATCACGCCCTGGGTCTTGATCGAATGCGCCAGCTCTTCAAGGGCCTGCGGGTCCATGTCCCGACGTGGCTGGTATTTACCGCGCTGGATGACGTCCAGGGGCAAATGCTGCAACTCGTTCTGGTCGACCGTGACGGCCTGCTCTTCGAGCGCACTGACGGTCGAACCGCTGAGCAGCGCGTCCAGTCCACGCCCGAGACCACGTTTCTTGACGGCCATTGGATTCCTTAAATGACTGCAGCGGTGCGAGATTGACGACGCTGCCGACGAACCATCTCGCCAGCCAGTGCCAGGTAGGCCAGGGCGCCGCGTGAGGATTTGTCGTACGAGAGTGCCGGCATCCCATAGCTGGGTGCTTCGGCCAGACGAATGTTGCGCGGGATGACGGTATCGTAGAGCTGGTCGCCGAAGTGTTCCTTGAGCTGCGCCGATACATCGTTCATCAGGCTCAGGCGCGGGTCGTACATGGTCCGCAGCAAACCCTCGACCTTGAGGTCCGGATTGAGCAGTTCGGCGATGCGCTTGATGTTATCCACAAGGTCGCTGAGTCCTTCCAGGGCGAAGTACTCGCACTGCATCGGAATGATCACGCCATCGGACGCTACCAGCGCATTGAGGGTCAGCATCGACAGCGAGGGCGGGCAGTCGATCAGAATGTAGTCGTAGTTGTTGCGCACCGGTGCCAGCGCACTGCGCAGCCGGCTCTCTTTCATCTGCATTTCCAGCAGGACCACCTCGGCCGCCGTCAGGTCACGGTTGGCCGGCAGCAGCTGGTATCCGCCGTGCTCGGAGAAGTGCATGGCCTGGGCCAGGTCGCACTCGCCGATCAGCACGTCGTAGATGGAGTTTTCAAGCGCGTGCTTGTCCACTCCGCTACCCATGGTGGCGTTGCCCTGCGGATCGAGGTCGATCAGCAGCACGCGGCGCTTGGTCGCGACCAGCGATGCTGCGAGGTTGATGCAGGTAGTGGTCTTACCCACACCACCTTTCTGGTTCGCTATCGCGAATACCTTAGCCATTATTGCTCGTGTTCCCAATCATGCCGTGCGGCGCAGTATCAGCAGATGGCGTTGGCCTTGGCAACCAGGTACGGCCAAGGCGTGTTCGCTATCGAGGTGGAAGTCCGCTGGCAATGCTACCAGTTCGTCAGCTGGATGCAGCCCTTTCATCGCCAACCAGCGTGTGTCGCCGTTGCCCAGGTGACGTGTCCAGTGGGCAAAATCGTGCAGGCTGCTGAACGCACGTGAAACGATACCGGCGAAAGGCTGCTCGGGGACGAAGGTTTCGGCGCGGCTGTGGACAACTTGCAGGTTGGCCAGTCCCAGCTCCAGTTTCACCTGAGTCTGGAAGCGGGTCTTCTTGCCATTGCTGTCGAGCGTGGCAATCCGTTTTTCAGGAAGCATGATCGCCAGCGGGATGCCAGGCATGCCGCCGCCACTGCCGACGTCCAGCCAGCTGTCGGCCGCTGCCAGGTACGGCAGGATGCTCAGGCTGTCGAGCAGGTGCCGGGAAACCATTTCGTCGGGATTGCGCACCGCCGTCAGGTTGTACGCCTTGTTCCATTTGATCAGCAGGGCCAGGTAGGCCAGGAGCTGCTCGCGCTGGCCTTCGGACAGTTCGACGCCCAATTGCCGGGCGCCTGTGGACAACTCTTCGCGGTGCTGTTCGGTGACCATGGAACTCAAGCGCTTTGCTCCAACTCACGGCCTGCGCCGCGTTTTTTCAGATGAATCATCAACAGCGAAATGGCTGCGGGCGTGACGCCCGGAATACGCGATGCCTGACCCAGGGTTTCGGGACGGGTCGCACCCAGCTTGCCCTGGATTTCCTTGGACAACCCGGAAATGCCGACATAGTCGATATCCACAGGCAGACGGGTGTCTTCGCTGGCACGCAGACGAGCAATCTCGTCCTGTTGACGATCGATGTACCCGGCGTACTTGGTCTTGATCTCGACCTGTTCGGCCACCTGTGGATCCTGCGCGCCGTCGCCGGTGACTTCGACCAGACCGACATAGTCGATCTCCGGTCGGCTGAGCAGGTTAAGCAGGTTGTATTCATGGGTCAACGGCGTACCGAATTTCTCCGCGAGCGCATCGCCCACGGCAGTGTTCGGCCGGACCCAGGTGCTCTTGAGCCGCTGTTCCTCGATTTCGATGGCTTCGCGCTTGGCGCTGAACGCCGCCCAACGGGCGTCGTCGACCAGGCCCAGTTCGCGACCCTTTTCGGTCAGGCGCAGGTCTGCGTTGTCCTCGCGCAGGATCAGGCGATACTCGGCCCGCGAGGTGAACATCCGGTACGGCTCCTGGGTGCCCAGGGTGATCAGGTCATCGACCAGTACACCGATGTAGGCTTCGTCCCGGCGCGGGCACCAGGCGTCTTTGCCCTGCGCACGCAACGCCGCGTTGGCGCCGGCCAGCAACCCCTGGGCGCCGGCCTCTTCGTAACCGGTCGTGCCGTTGATCTGCCCGGCGAAGAACAGACCGGCGATCACCTTGGTTTCGAGGTTGTACTTGAGATCGCGCGGATCGAAGTAGTCGTATTCGATGGCGTAGCCGGGACGCATGATGTGTGCGTTTTCCATGCCACGGATCGAACGCACGATCTGCAGTTGCACATCGAACGGCAGGGACGTTGAAATTCCGTTGGGGTACAGCTCGTGGGTGGTCAGCCCCTCCGGCTCGATGAACACCTGATGGCTCTGCTTGTCGGCGAAGCGGTGAATCTTGTCTTCGATCGAAGGGCAGTAGCGTGGACCTATGCCTTCGATTTCACCGGCTGCCGAGTACATCGGCGAGCGATCGAGGTTGGCCGCGATGATTTCATGGGTGCGCGCGTTGGTATGGGTGATCCAGCAACTGACCTGGCGCGGATGCAGTGCCTTGGACCCCATGAACGACATCACCGGGATCGGGGTATCGCCCGGCTGCTCGGTCATTACCGAAAAGTCCACGGACTTGCCGTCGATGCGCGGCGGTGTACCGGTCTTCAACCGGCCTACTCGCAGGGGCAGTTCACGCAGGCGATGGGCCAGGGCGATTGACGGCGGATCGCCCGCACGGCCACCCGAATAATTCTGCAAACCGATGTGGATAAGCCCGCCGAGGAAGGTTCCGGTGGTAAGCACCACGGAATCGGCCATGAAGCGCAGGCCCATCTGTGTGACCACACCCTTGACTTCGTCCTGCTCGACGATCAGGTCATCTGCCGGCTGCTGGAATATCCACAGGTTGGGTTGATTCTCCAGGGTTTCGCGAATCGCGGCCTTGTACAGAACCCGGTCGGCCTGGGCACGGGTGGCCCGTACCGCCGGGCCCTTGCGGTTGTTGAGCACGCGAAACTGAATGCCACCCTTGTCGGTAGCCAGTGCCATGGCACCGCCGAGCGCATCGATCTCCTTGACCAGATGACTCTTGCCGATGCCGCCGATGGCTGGGTTGCAACTCATGGCACCGAGGGTTTCCACGTTGTGCGTCAACAGCAGGGTCTTTGCACCCATGCGTGCTGAGGCCAGTGCTGCCTCGGTACCGGCATGACCGCCGCCGATGACGATCACTTCAAAACGGGAAGGGAAATCCACCACGCACCTCGTGCCTGTTCAATGTGGGTAATTGGGATAGCGGCGCAGTATAGGGAATTTGCCTCGGCTAAAGAACCCTTCTGCACAAAAAATAACCAGCTGTGGATAGAACACGTAATAGAAATTAAAAGAGAGAGATTTATTAAAGCTTTGTTTTTATGTTTATTACTATGCACCGACAATTCTGTGGATAACGTTACGAAAGCCCCGTTCCACTTGATGTACAGAGAAAATAAAGGTTGTGTTCAGCTGTTCATTAGCCCGGTGTATAACTGAAATTAACCTGTGGGTAAAAGGGTAGCTTACCCACAGGCGGATTTATCATCAGGTTTCGGACCCGCTTATCAACTTGGCTCAGGCAGGCTTTTCCACAGGGCTCCTGCAGCGTGTATAAAAAAAAGCCGCCTCGAAAGGCGGCTGTTGATCAGGTTCGTGCGGTTGTCATGGCGGTGACCGCACGCCTACTTGCCGATGCAGAAGCTCGAAAAGATGCGTCCAAGCAGATCATCGGAACTGAACGCCCCGGTGATTTCACCCAGTGCTTGCTGCGCCAGGCGCAGGTCTTCGGCCAGTAGCTCGCCGGCACCGGCCAGGGTCAATTGATCACGTCCATGGTCGAGGTAGTCGCCGGCGTGGCGCAGGGCTTCGAGGTGGCGTCGACGTGCGCTGAAGCTGCTTTCTGCGGTCTGTTCGTACCCCATGCAGGCCTTGAGATGGTCGCGCAGCAGTTCCAGCCCCTGGCCTGCCCCCTTGGCAGTCAGGCTCAAGGTGACGTGTCCGTCGCCGTCCTGCTGCAGCCCGATGGGTTCCCCACTCAGATCCGCCTTGTTGCGAATCACCGTGACTTTACCAATGTCGGGCGTGAGTTCGAGGAACTCCGGCCATACCGCAAAAGGATCGGCCGCTTCGGTGGACGTCGCATCCACTACCAGCAGAATCCGATCAGCCTCGGCAATGGCCTTCAGCGCACGCTGAACGCCGATCTGCTCGACTTCATCGGCCGTGGTGCGCAGCCCTGCCGTGTCGATCACGTGCAACGGCATGCCATCGATGTGGATATGTTCGCGCAACACGTCCCGGGTCGTGCCGGCAATATCCGTCACGATAGCGGCCTCGCGCCCGGCCAGCAGGTTGAGCAGGCTCGACTTGCCGGCATTAGGTCGACCGGCGATCACCACGTTCATGCCATCACGCAGCAAAGCACCCTGCCCGGCCTCGCGCAGCACGGTGGATAACTCGCCACGCACCTTGTCGAGCATGTTCAGTACATGACCATCGGCCAGGAAATCGATTTCCTCTTCGGGAAAGTCGATGGCAGCCTCGACGTAGATACGCAACGCAATGAGCTGCTCGGTCAAGTTATCCACACGACGGGAAAAAGCCCCTTGCAGCGAACGCACGGCGTTGCGCGCCGCCTGGGCGGAACTGGCTTCGATGAGATCGGCAATGGCTTCGGCTTGGGCCAGGTCAAGCTTGTCGTTGAGGAATGCGCGCTCGCTGAATTCCCCCGGACGTGCCAGGCGGCAGCCCAACTGCAGGCAGCGCTGCAGGAGCATGTCCATCACCACGGGCCCACCGTGGCCTTGCAGCTCGAGCACATCCTCGCCAGTGAACGAATTGGGCCCGGGGAAGTACAGGCTCAGGCCCTCGTCGATGACCTGGTATTGCGCATCGAGCATCGGCCCGTAGTGGGCGTAGCGAGGCGTTGGCACACGGCCGATGATCGCCTGGGCAGCCTCGCTGGCCAATGGTCCGGAGATACGCACGATCCCCACTCCGCCGCGACCCTGGGCAGTGGCAATGGCAGCGATGGTTTCGCGAACGACGTTCATGCAGATACTCCGGTCGAATTTCAGATAGCAAAACGCCCCACGAGGGGGCGCTTTGTGCACAGGTTAGTCGAGCAACCCGTTAAACGGCAGGTTTGTTTGCCGCAGCTTTCTCGATACCGCGCGTGATGTACCACTGCTGGGCAATCGACAGGGTGTTGTTGGTCACCCAGTACAATACCAGGCCAGCCGGGAACCACAGGAAGAAGAAGGTGAATACGATGGGCATCATCTTCATCACCTTGGCCTGCATCGGATCCGGTGGCGTTGGGTTCAAGCGCTGCTGAATGAACATGGTCGCGCCCATGATGATCGGCAGGATGAAGAACGGATCCTTGATCGACAGGTCGGTTATCCACAGCAGCCAAGGTGCCTGACGCATCTCGACGCTTTCCAGCAGTACCCAGTACAGGGACAGGAAGACCGGCATCTGCACCAGGATCGGCAAGCAGCCACCCAGCGGATTGATCTTCTCTTTCTTGTACAGCTCCATCATGGCCTGCGACATCTTCTGGCGATCGTCGCCATGCTGCTCCTTGAGCAACGCCAGCTTCGGCGCAACTGCACGCATACGCGCCATCGACCGGTAGCTGGCGGCCGACAAGGGGAAGAACAGCAGCTTGATCAGGATGGTCAGGCAGATGATCGAGAAGCCCCAGTTACCTAGGATCGCGTGGATGTGCTTGAGCAGCCAGAAGATCGGTTGCGCGATGAACCACAGGATGCCGTAGTCGACGGTCAGCTCCAGGCCTGGGGACAACTCCTTGAGCTTGTCCTGAACCTTCGGACCGGCATACAGGGTGGCTGTGGTTTCGACCTTGCCACCTGGTGCGGCGGACAACGTCGGACCGGTGTAGCCGATGATGTAGTTGCCCTGGTTGTCCTTGCGCGTCATGACGTTGTTGCTGTCACCAGGGGCGGGGATCCAGGCCGTCACGAAGTAGTGCTGCAGCCAGGCCACCCAACCACCTTGCACGGTTTCCTTGAGGCCGGCCTTGTCCATGTCCTTCATCGACACTTTCTTGTACGGCTCGCCGCTTGTCCACAGGGCCGCACCCAGGTAGGTCGCAGTACCGGTGGCCGTGGTCGACGATGGATCGGAGCTGTTGTCTCGTTTGAGCTGGGCGAACATGTTGCCGCTCCAGTTCTGCGCGCTCTGGTTATCCACAAGGTAACTGACTTTCAGGTCGTACTCGCCGCGATCGACCGTGAAGCGCTTGACGTAGTTGACGCCGTTGTCGCTGTAGGTCAGGTCGACTACCAGCTGGTTCTGACCATCGGCCAGTTGATAACTTTTCTGAGTGGCGCTGTACACCGGGCGCCCGGTGGAACGTGCATCCGGGCCGTTTGCACCGGTCAGGCCGCTCTGAGCCAGGTAGGTCAGCTCACCGCCGTTGTCGAACAACTGGAACGGAATGTTCGGCATGTCCTGGCGCCGAGGGTACTCGGGCAGGTTCAGCTGGACGATATCACCACCGGTAGGGTCGATAGCGAAGTTGAGCACGTCGGTCTTGACCCAGATCAGGTCCTTGCTGACCACGACAGGGGTCGGCACAGGCAGATTGGCATCAGGATTGGCGCTGGGTACATCGGCACTGGCTTGAGTGTTGGTGCCCGGTACCGTTTCCGGCAATGCCGGTGTCGGGTTCTGGGTAGCCATATTCTGAGTCGGCAAGGCGGCTTGACCGTAGTCCTGGTTCCATTTCAGGACCATGACGTAGGCCACGACTGCCAGGGCGACGATCAGGATCGTGCGTTTAATATCCATGATTACTCGGCTATCGAAGAAGAACGGGGTGATGGGGCGTCTGGAACCGGGTCGAAACCACCGGCATTCCATGGGTGACAGCGGCCAAGGCGACGAACGGTCAGCCAGCTTCCACGCAATAGGCCGTGGATCTCGATGGCTTCGAGCGCGTAGCAAGAGCAACTGGGATAAAAACGACAGTGATTCGCCATGAGAGGGCTGATGGCGTAGCGGTAGAACTGGATCGGAACGATTGCCAGTTTACGCATCTTGACTGTCCACTCCTGCAGGTTCGGTCTTCACCACTGGAGCGGGCCGGTTACGTGCAAGGCGCTTCCAGAGCTTGCCAAAATGCTCATGCAATTCAGGGTTTTCCACGTCGCCCAAACCTTTACGCGCGACGATGACGATGTCCCAGCCAGCCAGTATGTCCTGGTGCAGACGGAACGAGTCACGCATCAAACGTTTCAAGCGATTGCGTTGAACGGCGAGCTTGACGCTCTTTTTACCGATGACCAGCCCCAGACGGGGATGTTCGAGGCCGTTCTCACGCGCAAGGAGCAGCAGGTTCTTGCCGGGGACCTTGCCAGATGGCGAGTCGAAGACTGCTTTGAAGTGCCGGGCTGTCAGCAGACGCTTTTCCCGACCGTAGTCCTGACTCACCACCCGTGCCGAAGGATCAAACTGCCAGACGCTTGCGGCCCTTGGCGCGACGACGCGACAGGACGGTACGGCCGTTCTTGGTAGCCATGCGAGCACGGAAACCGTGGGTGCGAGCGCGCTTGATGGTGCTGGGTTGGAAAGTACGTTTCATGGTTGTTACCTGGTTCGTCCACAACGGGCCGGAATGGACCCCGTTTTAAGAGACCGGCGATTCTAGTGAAAGCGCAGCAGAAGGTCAATTTCCAACCAGCTATTACTTTTTGCATCGTTTACCAGAGCCGTCCGGTACGACGTCATGACCGGCCCTCCCCTTCGATCCATCCAGGTCCTCGTCCGAACCATTGGATCGGATGTCAGCACCGATCAAATATAAAAATAGAGAAGGGACTTATTTAAAGCTTTTCTGTAATGCTTATAGATCTTAGTGAAGCCCTTATCTGTGGATAACCTCTTTCAACCCTTGCTGGCTGGGGTTCCTGGCGATTCGCAACCCTGTCCAGAAGAGGTGCTGCGCCTGTGTCGATGCTCAGGACAACCTGTGGATTAAAATGGCTGATATCCACAGGCATGTTATCCACAGTGCTCGACCCCCACTTGTGCATAGATCTCATGACGGGTTATCCACAGAGCTCAGGAACGGGATTTCGATGGCTCCAAGGGATGTTTTTCGTGCTCTGGGGTGAGCTTGCAGGCCCTACATGTGGATAAGTGTGAGGAGCGTCGGTACAATGAGGGTTGTTTTTGCCTTGCCGGCTTTCAATTCAGGGGATACCTGTGTCAGTGGAACTTTGGCAGCAGTGCGTGGAACTCCTGCGCGATGAACTGCCTGCCCAGCAATTCAACACCTGGATCCGTCCGCTACAGGTCGAAGCCGAAGGCGACGAGTTGCGCGTCTACGCGCCCAACCGCTTTGTGCTGGACTGGGTAAACGAGAAATACCTGACACGACTTCTCGAACTGCTGGGTGAGCACGGCAACGGACTCGCGCCGGCGCTTTCGTTGCTGATCGGCAGCCGCCGCAGCTCGACGCCCCGCGCTGCATTCAATGCCCCGCTGGCAGCCTCTGCAGCGGCAAGCCAGGCGCAGGCGGCCCCGGTGGCTGCCGTGCCTGCAGTTGCGCCTGTAGAGGCCGTTTCCAAGCCTTCGGCGGCCAGTGAGGAACCCTCGCGGGACAGTTTCGACCCCATGGCCGGCGCCAGCTCGCAACCGGCACCCGTACGTGCCGAGCAGCGCACCGTGCAGGTAGAAGGTGCGCTCAAGCACACCAGCTATCTGAATCGCACCTTTACCTTCGAAAACTTCGTCGAAGGTAAATCCAACCAGTTGGCGCGCGCCGCCGCCTGGCAGGTTGCGGACAACCCCAAGCATGGCTACAACCCGCTGTTCCTTTATGGCGGTGTGGGTCTGGGTAAAACGCACTTGATGCATGCCGTGGGTAACCATCTGCTCAAGAAGAATCCGAATGCCAAGGTCGTCTACCTGCATTCCGAGCGATTCGTGGCCGACATGGTCAAGGCGTTGCAGCTGAACGCGATCAACGAATTCAAGCGGTTCTATCGTTCGGTCGATGCATTGCTGATCGATGACATCCAGTTTTTCGCCCGCAAGGAGCGCTCCCAGGAGGAGTTCTTCCATACGTTCAATGCGCTGCTCGAGGGCGGCCAGCAGGTCATCCTGACCAGCGACCGCTACCCCAAGGAAATCGAAGGGCTCGAAGAGCGCTTGAAGTCGCGCTTTGGCTGGGGCTTGACGGTGGCGGTCGAGCCGCCAGAGCTCGAAACGCGAGTCGCGATCCTGATGAAGAAGGCGGATCAGGCCAAGGTGGAGTTGCCCCATGATGCGGCGTTCTTCATTGCCCAGCGAATCCGTTCCAACGTGCGCGAACTCGAAGGTGCACTCAAGCGGGTCATAGCGCACTCGCACTTCATGGGCCGCGAGATCACCATCGAACTGATCCGCGAGTCGCTCAAGGATTTGCTGGCGCTGCAGGATAAACTCGTGAGTGTGGATAACATTCAGCGCACGGTGGCCGAGTATTACAAGATCAAGATTTCCGATCTGCTGTCCAAACGCCGCTCGCGTTCGGTAGCGCGTCCGCGGCAGGTGGCCATGGCCCTGTCCAAGGAACTGACCAACCACAGCCTGCCGGAAATCGGCGATGTGTTTGGTGGCCGTGACCACACCACCGTGCTGCACGCCTGCCGCAAGATCAACGAACTCAAGGAATCCGACGCGGATATCCGCGAGGACTACAAGAACCTGCTGCGTACCCTGACCACGTGAACATTCACTACGCAGCTTTTGAGGCAAGGGACTAGACCATGCATTTCACCATTCAACGCGAAGCCCTGTTGAAACCCCTGCAGCTGGTCGCCGGCGTCGTCGAACGCCGACAGACCTTGCCTGTGCTTTCCAACGTGCTGCTGGTTGTTCAGGGGCAGCAGTTGTCTCTGACCGGTACCGACCTGGAAGTGGAACTGGTTGGCCGCGTACAGCTGGAAGAGCCAGCCGAGCCCGGCGAGATCACTGTGCCTGCGCGCAAGTTGATGGACATCTGCAAGAGCTTGCCCAACGACGCCCTGATCGATATCAAGGTCGATGAACAGAAGGTGGTGGTCAAGGCCGGACGCAGCCGTTTCACCTTGTCGACGTTGCCGGCCAATGACTTCCCGACGGTCGAGGAAGGCCCGGGTTCGCTGACGTGCAGCCTGGTCCAGAGCAAGCTGCGCCGTTTGATCGAGCGCACCAGTTTCGCCATGGCTCAGCAGGATGTGCGCTATTACCTCAACGGCATGCTGCTGGAAGTATCGGCAGGTATCATCCGCGCCGTCGCAACTGACGGACACCGTTTGGCCATGTGTTCGATGCAAGCCGACATCGGCCAGGCCGATCGGCATCAGGTCATCGTGCCGCGCAAGGGTATTCTGGAGTTGGCCCGCCTGCTGACCGAGCCTGATGGCAATGTCAGCATCGTGCTGGGCCAGCACCATATCCGTGCCACCACCGGTGAGTTCACATTCACCTCCAAACTGGTCGATGGCAAATTCCCCGACTACGAGCGCGTGTTGCCAAAAGGCGGCGACAAGTTGGTGGTTGGCGATCGTCAGGCCTTGCGTGAAGCGTTCAGCCGCACCGCTATTCTGTCCAACGAAAAGTACCGCGGCATCCGTTTGCAGCTGGCGGCCGGTCAGCTGAAAATCCAGGCCAACAACCCTGAACAGGAAGAAGCGGAAGAAGAAGTGGCCGTCGACTACAACGGTGGCGCGCTGGAGATCGGCTTCAACGTGAGTTATCTGCTCGACGTGCTGGGCGTGATGACGACGGAGCAGGTGCGCCTGATTTTGTCCGATTCCAACAGCAGCGCCTTGGTGCAGGAATCGGACAACGACGACTCGGCATATGTCGTCATGCCGATGCGCCTCTGACCCCTGCCTGAATGTCCCTTACCCGCGTCACAGTCACCGCGGTGCGCAACCTGCACCCGGTGACCTTCTCCCCCTCTCCGCGTATCAACATCCTTTACGGTGCCAACGGCAGTGGCAAGACCAGCGTACTGGAAGCGATTCACTTGCTGGGCCTTGCTCGATCTTTCCGCAGTACGCGCCTGGTGCCAATCATCCAGCACGATCAGGCAAGCGCTACGGTGTTCGGGCAGGTCGAACTGGCCGAAGGTGGACAGAGCAACCTTGGGATATCCAGAGAGCGCCAAGGCGATTTCACCATCCGTATAGATGGTCAGAATGCACGAAGCGCAGCCCAGCTCGCCCAGATTCTGCCGCTGCAGCTGATCAATCCTGACAGCTTCCGTCTATTGGAAGGCGCGCCAAAAATTCGCAGGCAGTTTCTCGACTGGGGTGTGTTCCACGTGGAACCTCGCTTCATGTCCACCTGGCAGCGCCTGCAGAAGGCCTTGAAGCAACGAAACTCATGGCTTCGACATGGTACACTTGACGTTGCTTCGCAAGCGGCCTGGGACCGAGAACTCTGTCTCGCCAGTGCGGAAATCGATGAATACCGCCGTGCTTATATCAAGGCGCTCAAACCCGTTTTTGAACAGACACTCGCCGAGCTGGTGCAGCTCGATGGGCTCACTCTGAGTTATTACCGGGGTTGGGACAAGGATCGTGAGCTTGCTGAGGTATTGGCAGGTTCATTGTTGAGAGATCAGCAGATGGGACATACCCAGGCTGGACCTCAACGCGCCGATCTTCGCCTTAGAATGGGCGCTCACAATGCAGCTGACATATTGTCGCGCGGTCAGCAGAAGCTGGTGGTGTGCGCACTTCGTATCGCCCAAGGCCATTTGGTAGGTCAGGCTCGCCGAGGGCAATGCATCTATCTGGTGGACGATTTGCCCTCTGAATTGGATGAGCAACATCGCCGCGCATTATGCCGCTTGTTGGAAGAATTACGCTGCCAGGTGTTCATCACCTGTGTAGATCAGGAATTATTGAGGGAAGGCTGGCAAACGGAAACGCCAGTTGCCGTGTTCCACGTGGAACACGGCGGTATTACCCAGACCCAAGATCATCGGGAGTGAAGGCATGAGCGAGAATCAAACGTACGACTCCTCCAGCATCAAGGTGCTGAAAGGGCTTGATGCCGTACGCAAACGTCCCGGTATGTACATCGGCGACACCGATGATGGTAGCGGCCTGCACCACATGGTCTTCGAGGTGGTGGACAATTCCATCGATGAAGCACTGGCCGGCCACTGTGATGAAATCACCATCACCATTCATCCAGACGAATCCATTTCCGTGACCGACAATGGCCGCGGCATTCCTGTAGATGTGCATAAAGAAGAAGGCGTGTCTGCAGCCGAGGTCATCATGACCGTCCTGCACGCTGGCGGTAAATTCGACGATAACTCGTACAAGGTTTCCGGCGGTCTGCACGGTGTGGGTGTGTCCGTAGTGAACGCACTGTCTGAAAGCCTGCAACTGACAGTGCGTCGCGCTGGCAAATTGTGGGAACAGTTCTATGTGCACGGCGTGCCTCAGGAACCCATGCAGATCGTTGGTGAAAGCGAAACCACCGGTACCAAGATCCACTTCAAGCCGTCGGCCGATACGTTCAAGAATATCCACTTCAGCTGGGATATTCTGGCCAAGCGAATTCGCGAGTTGTCGTTCCTCAACTCCGGTGTGGGTATCCTGCTCAAGGATGAGCGCACCGCCAAGGAAGAACTGTTCAAGTTCGAAGGCGGCCTGCGGGCATTCGTTGAATACCTCAATACAAACAAGACACCCGTGAACCAGGTGTTTCACTTCAATGTGCAACGCGACGATGGCGTGGGCGTTGAAGTGGCACTGCAGTGGAACGACAGCTTCAACGAAAACCTGTTGTGCTTCACCAACAACATTCCGCAGCGTGACGGTGGTACTCACCTGGTAGGTTTCCGGTCGGCACTGACGCGCAACCTGAACAACTACATCGAGCAGGAAGGCCTGGCCAAGAAGAACAAGGTCTCGACCACTGGCGACGATGCGCGTGAAGGCCTGACTGCGATCATTTCGGTGAAAGTGCCTGACCCCAAGTTCAGCTCGCAGACCAAGGACAAGTTGGTTTCGTCCGAAGTGAAAACCGCGGTCGAGCAGGAGATGGGCAAGTACTTCTCGGACTTTCTTCTTGAGAACCCGAACGAAGCCAAGGCCGTGGTTGGCAAGATGATCGACGCAGCACGTGCCCGCGAAGCTGCCCGCAAGGCGCGCGAGATGACCCGTCGCAAGGGTGCATTGGACATCGCTGGCCTGCCAGGCAAATTGGCCGACTGCCAGGAGAAGGACCCTGCCCTTTCCGAACTCTACCTGGTGGAGGGTGACTCCGCCGGTGGTTCGGCCAAGCAGGGCCGCAATCGCAAGACCCAGGCGATCCTGCCGCTCAAGGGCAAGATTCTCAACGTCGAGAAAGCACGCTTCGACAAGATGATCTCTTCCCAGGAAGTGGGCACCTTGATCACGGCACTGGGCTGCGGTATTGGTCGCGAAGAGTACAACATCGACAAGTTGCGCTATCACAACATCATCATCATGACCGATGCCGACGTTGACGGATCGCACATCCGCACCTTGTTGCTGACCTTCTTCTTCCGTCAGTTGCCTGAGCTGATCGAGCGCGGCTACATCTACATTGCCCAGCCGCCGCTGTACAAAGTGAAGAAAGGCAAGCAGGAGCAGTACATCAAAGACGACGACGCCATGGAAGAGTACATGACGCAGTCGGCCCTGGAAGATGCGAGCCTGCACCTCAACGACTCGGCACCCGGTATTTCCGGTGAAGCGCTGGAGCGTCTGGTCAATGACTTTCGCATGGTCATGAAGACGCTCAAGCGTCTGTCGCGTCTGTACCCGCAGGAGCTGACCGAGCACTTCGTGTACCTGCCGGCAGTGGCACTCGAGCAGTTGGGCGATCACGAAGCCATGCAGGCGTGGCTGGCCAAGTTCGATGCACGTCTGCGTACCAGCGAGAAATCGGGCCTGGTGTACAAGGCAAGCCTGCGTGAAGACCGTGAGCGTAACGTCTGGCTACCTGAGGTGGAGATCACCTCCCATGGTCTGGCGAGCTACATCACGTTCAACCGGGACTTCTTCGGCAGCAACGACTACAAGACCGTGACCGCCTTGGGCGCACAGTTGGCCAGTCTGCTGGACGAAGGTGCCTATGTGAAACGTGGCGAGCGCAAGAAGGCGGTGGTCGAGTTCAAGGAAGCCCTTGAATGGCTGATGACCGAAAGCACCAAGCGCCATACCATCCAGCGCTACAAAGGGCTGGGTGAGATGAACCCCGACCAGCTGTGGGAAACCACGATGGACCCGAGCGTGCGACGCATGCTCAAGGTCACCATCGAGGATGCGATTGGCGCCGACCAGATCTTCAACACCCTGATGGGTGATGCGGTCGAGCCTCGTCGCGAGTTCATCGAGAGCAATGCACTGGCAGTGTCGAACCTGGATTTCTGAGGCTTCGACCCGTCCATCGAACCCCGGCGCCGTTGGCCCGGGGTTTTTTTATGGGCGTCTGCCCTGCCCCTCGCGCCATGGAGTGACAAAGCAACGCTGGCGTGGATCTTGCGGAGTTTAATGGAGGTTCGCTGCGGGCATGACTACGCCAATGCCGCTTTTCGGCAGGGGGGTCACCGCCCGCACCGGATAATCGATGGCTCGACACGTCTGCACAGGGGTATAGATCATGGACCATGCAATGGAGGGGCGGGTATCCCCCGCGACGTTGAAAAAGGTGATCTGCGCGGCTGCCGTGGGCAACTTCGTGGAATGGTTCGACTTTGCGGTCTACGGTTTTCTGGCCACGGCGATTGCCCAGCAATTTTTCCCCAGCACGGATGCCACCACCGGGCTGCTGAAAACGTTCGCGGTGTTTGCCGTGGCCTTCGCGTTCCGGCCCCTGGGCGGGATTGTGTTCGGCATGCTCGGCGATCGCATAGGACGCAAGAAGGTGCTGGCCATGACCATCCTGCTCATGGCGGGTGCAACGACGCTGATTGGCTTGCTGCCGACCTATGCCGCCATCGGCATTGCCGCCCCGATCATGCTCACGCTGATCCGTTGTGCCCAGGGTTTTTCTGCAGGGGGCGAATACGCCGGAGCCTGCGCCTATCTCATGGAGCACGCCCCACGTACCCAGCGTGCGTGGTATGGAAGCTTCATTCCGGTGTCGACCTTCAGCGCGTTCGCCTGCGCTGCGGTCATGGCCTATGCATTGGACGCGTCGCTATCACCCGAAGCGATGGCCAGCTGGGGTTGGCGGGTGCCGTTTCTGATTGCAGCGCCGTTGGGCCTGGTCGGGTTGTACCTGCGCTGGCGGCTGGATGAAACGCCGGCGTTCCAGGCCGTCAAGCAAGAGCACGACGTGGCCCACTCACCGCTCAAGGACACGTTGCGCAGTCACGGCGGTGCGATCCTGTGCCTGGGTGCCTTCGTGTCGCTGACTGCCCTCTCCTTCTATACGTTCACCACCTACTTTGCGACGTATCTGCAGGTGGTCGGTGGTTTGAGCCGGGCGACGGCGCTGTTGATTTCGGTCATCGCCTTGGTGTTCGCGGCATTGATGTGCCCGGTCGCGGGAGCTTTCTCCGACAAGGTCGGTCGCCGGGCCACGGTGGCGACAACGGGCGTGCTGATGATTGCGGTGGTCTACCCATCGTTCCTGCTGGCCAGTTCGGGCTCGTTCGTCGCCTCTGTAGTGGGTGTGATGATGCTGGCGGTGGGCGCTGTGCTCAGTGGTGTAGTGACAGCAGCGCTGTTGTCGGAAACCTTCCCGACCCGAACCCGCTACACGGCCTCGGCGATCACCTACAACCTCGCCTACACCTTGTTTGGCGGCACGGCGCCGCTGATGGCCACCTGGTTGATCGGCATGACGGGGAGCAACCTGTCGCCGGCGTTCTATCTCATGGGGGTATCGGTGCTGGCACTCGCGGGAGGATTGGCATTACCCGAGACATCGAAGATTTCCCTGCATGGTGATGCGGCGGAAGCTGTTCATGGTGGGCAGCCGGTGGTTGTTTGAGCCGGTTGGATCTGTGGCGATTCGGCTGACGTCTTCGCGGGCAGAGCCCGCTCCCACATGAGACCAATACGCGCGTCCTGTGTGGGAGCCGGGCTCTGCCCGCGAACAGCACACTGCGGTACAACTGACTTACTGCAGTGTCCTCTTCGCGGGCAGAGCCCGCTCCCACAGGCAATATCAGTCAGGTCGCCAGCAGTGTGGCCTGCTGGTCGGCGCACAGTTGCAGAAGGAAATCCCAGACCACGCGCAGCCGTACCGATTTGTGCAGCTCGCGTCGGGTGCTGATCCAGTAACTGCGCTGGATGGTTTCGTCGGGCAGCACGCGTACCAGCCGTGAATCCCTGGCAGCCATGTACACGGGCAACACGGCGATGCCCAGGCCAATGCACGCCGCCTCCTGCTGAGCGAGCACACTGGTGCTGCGAAAGGCCACGACCGGGTTGCGGCAGAAGCTGTTGAGCAACAACAGCTCCTGGCTGAACAGCAGGTCATCGACATAGCCGATCCAGCGATGCTGTGCCAGGTCTTCACGATTGCGCAGCGGCTCGGAAGCAGCCAGGTAATCGGCACTGGCATACAGTGCCAGGTTGTAGTCGGTGAGCTTGCGGGTGATCAGCAGATCGGCATTGGGACGCTCCAGGTGCACGCTGATTTCGGCTTCGCGGTTGAGAATGCTGACAAAGCGCGGCACGGCCACCAGCTCCACTTCCAGGCCTGGATACCGCCGGAACAGTTCGCCGAGGCGCGGTGTGATGAAGGCGATACCGATGCCTTCGGTTACGCCCAGGCGAATCTTGCCCAGCGGATTGAATGACTGCGTAATATCTTCCTGCGCGCGCAGGGCCAGGTTCTCCATGGCCTCGGCGTGTTTGAGCAGTGTCTGCCCCGCCGGTGTCAGTTCGTAGCCGTGGGCGTTCTGCACGAACAGCGGCGTGCCCAAGTGGCGCTCGATGCTTTCGATGTGCCGGGCGACCGTGCTGTGCGTGGTATGCAGGCGCTTGGCAGCGGTCAGTAGACGGCCGCTGCGTTGCAGCTCGAGGAAGAAACGCAGGTCGTTCCAGTCGAACATTGATTTTCCCTTGTTAATCAACTGCGCTGTGTACTGTGCGAAAACGCTCAGCCCCTGGGTGAAATCTTTAGTTTTCACCACGAAGCTAATCAATAACATGGGTAACGACAAGAACAATAAAACGGCGCGGAGTACACCATGCCATCAGTCCCATTCGTCTATGACTACATCATTGTCGGCGCAGGTCCCGCAGGCTGCCTGCTCGCCAATCGGCTGTCGGCTGACCCTTCGGTAAAGGTGCTGTTGCTCGAGGCGGGCGGCAAGGATAACTATGCCTGGATTCATATTCCGGTTGGCTACCTGTTCTGTATCGGCAATCCACGCACAGACTGGTGCTTCAAGACCCAGGCACAACCTGGGCTCGATGGCCGCAGCCTGAACTACCCTCGTGGCAAGGTGCTGGGCGGCTGCTCTTCGATCAATGGCATGATCTACATGCGCGGCCAGTCCAGCGACTATGATCGCTGGGAGGCCTTGGGCAATCCTGGCTGGGGCTGGAAAGACGTTCTTCCATTGTTTCGCAAGAGCGAAAACCATCATGCCGGCGACTCGGAGTTCCACAGCGCCGAGGGCGAGTGGCGAGTCGAGCAGCAGCGCTATCGCTGGCCCATTCTCGACGCCTTCCGCAGTGCGGCGGCCGAGTCCGGGATCGCCAGCATCGAAGACTTCAACACGGGCGACAACCAGGGTTGCGGTTACTTCCAGGTCAATCAGAAGTCCGGCGTACGCTGGAATTCGGCCAAAGCCTTCCTGCGCCCAGCGCTGAAACGGGCGAACCTGACGGTACACACAGGCGTACGGGTGGACAAGGTGCTGCTGCAAGACGGTCGCGCCCATGCGGTGGCTGCCCGCTGGCAGGGCGCCGACCATCGGTTCGAAGCACGCAGTGAGATCATTCTGTGCGCCGGCGCAATCGGTTCGCCGAACATTCTCCAGCGCTCTGGCATTGGCCCCCGGCCCTTGCTCGAACGCCTGGGCATAGACGTGCAGCACGAGTTGCCTGGCGTGGGTGGCAACCTGCAGGATCATCTGCAGTTGCGGCTGGTGTACAAGGTCAGCAACGCGCGCACCCTCAACCAGGTTGCCAACAGCCTGTGGGGCAAATTCGGCATGGGTGTGCGTTACCTTTATGACCGCAGCGGGCCGTTGGCGATGGCGCCAAGTCAGCTGGGCGCGTTCGTGCGCTCCAGCCCCGAGCAGCCCTCCCCCAATCTTCAATACCACGTGCAGCCGCTGTCGCTGGAACGCTTCGGCGAGCCGCTGCATCGGTTTCCTGCGTTCACCGCTTCGGTGTGCAACCTGCGGCCCAAGAGCCGCGGACGGGTCGATATCAGCTCGGCCGATCCGGACGCAGCGCCGTTGATCGATCCCAACTATCTCAGCCATCCCGACGACGTGCAGGTGGCGGTCGATGCCATACGCCTGACGCGCAAGATCGTCCAGGGCTCGGCCCTGCAAGGCTTTGCCCCGCAGGAATACCTGCCAGGCGCGGACGTGCAGAGTGAAGAAGCGCTGCGCGCGGCAGCAGGACGCATAGGAACGACTATCTTTCATCCAGCAGGCACCTGTCGCATGGGCAGCGATACCCTGGCGGTGGTGGATGCACAACTCAAGGTTCGCGGCGTGCAGGGGCTGCGTGTGGCAGACGCGTCGATCATGCCGGAAATCGTCTCGGGCAATACCTGCTCGCCGACGGTGATGATCGCCGAGAAGGCAGCGCAGATGATTCTGCATCCGCAGCCGCTGGAGGCCGTGCCGGCCATCACGCTGCAGGTGCCGGAAACGATTTGACCGAGTGCAGGCAGTACTCGGGAAAGGCAACAGTGGAACAACAACAATAATCACTGAGGATGGCGATATGGCGGATTATCTGCAACACGGCGCGGCGGCAGCGCCTGCCGTGAACCGGGACGAGAAGAAGATCATCTTCGCATCGTCGCTGGGGACGGTTTTCGAATGGTACGACTTCTTCCTGTACGGCGCCCTGGCTGCGGTGATCAGCAAGCAGTTCTTCGCCGGGGTGAACGAGACCACAGCCTTCATCTTCGCTTTGATGGCGTTCGCCGCGGGCTTTCTGGTGCGGCCCTTTGGCGCCCTGGTGTTCGGACGCCTGGGTGACATGATCGGGCGCAAATACACCTTTCTCATGACCATTATCCTGATGGGTGTCTCGACCTTTGCGGTCGGGTTGTTGCCGACCTATGCCAGCATCGGCATTGCAGCGCCGATCATCCTGGTGCTGTTGCGCATGCTTCAAGGCTTGGCCCTGGGCGGCGAGTACGGCGGCGCGGCAACGTACGTGGCCGAACATGCCCCGCAGAAAAAGCGCGGCTTCCACACCGGCTGGATCCAGTCGACAGCCACGCTGGGCCTGCTGCTGTCATTGCTGGTGGTAATGGGCAGCCGCTATATCAGTGGCGATCAATTCGAGGTCTGGGGCTGGCGCCTGCCGTTCCTGCTGTCGATCGTCCTGCTGGGCATTTCCACCTGGATTCGCCTGAGCCTGAGCGAATCGCCTACCTTCACCAAGATGAAGGCCGAGGGCAAGACCAGTAAATCGCCGATCCGCGAGTCGTTCGGTTCCTGGCAGAACCTGAAGATCGTGCTGACCGCGTTGTTCAGCATCAATGCGGGGCAGGCAGTGACGTTCTACTGTGCGCAGTTCTATGTGCTGTTCTTTCTCACGCAGATGCTCAAGATGGACCCGGCGCTAGCCAACCAACTGCTGATCATCAGTGTGGTCATCGGTGCACCGTTCTTCGTGTTCTTCGGTTGGCTGTCCGACCGTGTCGGACGCAAACCCATCCTGATGCTTGGCCTGCTGCTGGCGACCTTCGCCTACTTCCCCCTGTTCAAGGGTTTGAGCCACTACGCCAACCCGCAGATCGACAATGCCACCCGCAACTCGCCGGTCACGGTGATGGCGGACCCTTCTACGTGCACCTTCCAGTTCGACCCAGTGGGCAAGGCCAAATTCGACAGCCCTTGCGACAAGGTCAAGACCTTGCTGATCAAGTCGGGTGTGCCGTACAGCTCGGCAGCGCCGGTCGACGGCACGGATGTAGCAATCACGGTCGGTGAGCAACGGATCAACGGCTACGATGAGCCAGCCCTGCGTGCGGCCATCGCCCAGGCAGGCTATCCCGCCAAAGCCGATTCAAGCCTGGTCAATCAGCCCATGGTGGTGCTGATCATCGTCGCCATGATTCTGATTGCCACGATGACCTATGGGCCGCTGGCAGCGGTGATGGTCGAGCTCTTCCCCACCCGCATCCGCTACACCTCCTTGTCCCTGCCCTACCACATAGGCAACGGCTGGTTCGGCGGATTCCTGCCCACGGTCTCGTTCGCGCTGGTGGTGTACACGGGGGATATCTTCTACGGACTGTGGTACCCGGTGCTGGTGACCGGTATCAGCTTCGTGGTGGGGATGTTCTGTTTGAAGGAAACACGGCACGTGGACCTGGACAAGGTCTGAGGTGTGGTTTGAAGCCCGGCAGTGAAAGGCCCCGAAAGGCAAGCCTTTCACCGCCGTGCAAAAAACTTATGCACCAACTGCCGGGCTTCGGCAGGTTTTGAAAACTGCATATTCAACAAGCGGTTACGCAGCTTTCGAAGAGTTGACGCGAGAAACAATACACAAGTTATCCACAGAAACTAGATGACCGGCGTGGGTGCGGTTTGCGGATGCTCCGGCAATGCGCCCATGGCTTGCTGGGTGTGCTCGTTCCAGGCCTGCACGCGTTCGTTCAAGGCCGCAATGGCCCGTGGTCCGGTGCCTTCGGCGTACATGGGTGCCCCGATGACCACCTCGATAGTGCCGCGATGCTTGTTCCAGCCTTCCTTGGGCCAATAGCGCCCGGCGTTGTGGGCAATGGGTAAGACCGGCAACTGCGCGTTCACCGCCAGGGCACTGCCACTGCGGGTGAATTTGCCGATCTGACCGTACGGCACACGCGTACCCTCCGGGAAGATCAGTACCCAGACACCGTCTTTGAGCAGCGTATCGCCCTTGCTGGCAACTTCTTTGAGCGCAGACTTGGGGTTGTCGCGGTCGATGGCGATAGGACGCAACATGGCCATGGCCCAGCCAAAGAACGGCACGAACAGCAGCTCGCGTTTGAGCACCTGGCTCAGGGGCTGGAAGTACGCGGACAGGAAAAAGGTTTCCCATGTGCTCTGGTGGTTGGAAACGATGACGCATGGAGTTTGCGGAACGTTTTCCGCACCCTTCACTCGCACGTCGATGCCCAGCATGACGCGCGTCAGCCACAGCGCACAGCGGCACCAGTAGACGTTGATGAAACGGTAGCGCGCCTTGAACGACAGAAAGGGCGCGATGAAAAAGCTCAGGGTGCACCACAGCAAGGCGCTGCTGCCCAGAAGCAGATAAAAGGCAAAGATTCTGATTGCCCGCAGGATCGACATAGCGGTGGATACCGTCAAGTGTGGATAAGGTGCCTGGCGACTGCCGCCAGGTCATCGAAAATCAGGGTTCCTTCGGGCAGGTCCTGGGTCAGGGTCCGTAGCCCTTTGCCGGTCTTCACCAGCACGGGTTGAGCAGCCACTGCCGTTGCGGCGTGCAAGTCGCTCAGGCTGTCGCCGACGAACCAGACGCCGGTCAGGGGTACGCCATAGTGGGCAGCAATGCGCTGCAGCAAACCCGGCCGCGGTTTGCGGCAGGTGCACTGGTCATCCGGACCATGGGGACAATGCACGATCAGGCCGACCTCGCCGCCCTGCTCCGCGACCAGCGTGCGCAGGTGAGCGTGCATGGCATCGAGGGTGGCCAGATCGTAGTAGCCGCGCGCCAGGCCAGACTGGTTGGTCGCGATGGCCACCGTCCAGCCCGCCTGGTGCAACTGCGCAATGGCCTCGACCGCGCCAGGCAATGGCAGCCATTCGGCGACTGATTTGATGTAGGCATCGGAGTCATGATTGATGACCCCGTCGCGATCGAGAATCAGCAGTTTCAAGGCCTACCCCAGCAACGAAATGTCGGCAACGCCCAGGAACAGGCCGCGCAGCCGTGCCAGCAAGGCATAGCGGTTGGCCCGTACGTTGGCATCCTCGGCATTGACCATCACTGCTTCGAAGAATGCGTCCACCGGCTCGCGCAGGGCGGCCAGACGGGTCAAGGCTTCGTTGTAGCGACGCTCGGCAGCCATCGGCGCCACCGCATGGTCGGCCTGGGTGATGGCCGAGTACAGCGAGAACTCGTTGGCGTTGTCGAAGTACTTGGGCTCCACGGTAGCGGCGACCTTGCCGTCGGCCTTGCTCAGCAGGTTCGAGACGCGCTTGTTGACGGCAGCCAGCGCGGCGGCTTCGGGCAACCGGCGGAACGCCTGGACCGCCTGCACACGCTGATCGAAATCCAGTGCCGAACCGGGTTGCAGGGCACGCACCGAAAGATAAGTGGCCACATCGATGCCCTCGTCTTCGTAGCGAGCGCGCAGGCGATCGAAGATGAACTCCTGCACCTGCTCGGCAAGCCCGGCCGACTTGACCTGGGTACCGAAGGCCGAGACGGCGAAGCTCACGGCTTCGTTGAGGTTAAGGTCCAGCTGCTTTTCGATCAGGATGCGCAGTACGCCCAGGGCCGCGCGACGCAGGGCATAAGGGTCCTTGCTGCCAGTGGGCAGCATGCCGATGCCGAAGATGCCGACCAGGGTGTCGAGCTTGTCGGCGATGGCCACGGCCGCACCGGTCAGGGTGCTGGGCAGCTCGGCGCCGGCGCCACGAGGCATGTACTGCTCGTTGAGTGCAAGCGCGACGTCTTCGGGCTCGCCGGCGTTGAGCGCGTAGTAGTAGCCCGCCACGCCCTGCATTTCCGGGAACTCGCCGACCATTTCCGTGGCCAGGTCGCACTTCGACAGCAGGCCTGCTCGCGTAGCGCGCTGGGCATCTCCACCAATGCGCGAAGCAATGTAGGCTGCCAGTTTGGAAACCCGCACGGCCTTGTCGTAGACACTGCCCAACTGCGCCTGGAATACCACGTTTTCCAAGCGTTTGTTGAAGGCTTCCAGCGGTTGCTTCTTGTCCTGGTTGAAGAAGAACTCGGCATCGGTCAGGCGTGGACGCACGACTTTCTCGTTGCCCTCGACGATCTGGCGCGGATCCTTGCTCTCGATGTTGGCCACGGTGATGAAACGCGGCAGCAGCTTGCCGTCGGCATTGAGCAGGCAGAAATACTTCTGGTTGTCCTGCATGGTGGTGATCAGCGCTTCCTGCGGGACATCCAGGAAGCGTTCCTCGAACGAACACACCAGTGGCACGGGCCACTCGACCAGGGCCGTCACTTCGTCCAGCAGCGCCGGTGGGACGATGGCGCTGCCTTCCTGCTGGGTGGCCAGCTCGGCGGTACGTCGGGCAATCAGTTCACGGCGTTCGTGGGCATCGGCCAGTACGTAGGCCTTGCGCATGTCTTCGCGGTAGCCAGCAGGCGAGCTGATGCGCACGTTCTGCGGGTGATGGAAACGGTGACCGCGCGATTCACGGCCGGCTTTCTGGGCCAGAATCGTGCAATCGACGACCTCGTCGCCCAGCAGCATCACCAACCACTGGGTTGGCCGCACGAATTCTTCCTTGCGCGCGCCCCAGCGCATGCGCTTGGGAATCGGCAGGTCGTTGAGGGAGTCTTCGACGATGGTCGGCAGCAGGCTGGCCGTCGGCTTGCCGACGATGTTCTGGCTGAAGCGCAGCTTGGGTCCGCTGCGGTCGATCTCGCTGAGATCCACTCCGCATTTCTTGGCAAAGCCCAGTGCAGCCTGGGTCGGCTCGCCTTCGGCATTGAAGGCGGCCTGCAGCGGCGGGCCGTCGAGGTTGATGCTGCGGTCCGGCTGCTGGGTATCCAGACCGGTGATCAGCACCGCCAGACGGCGTGGCGCGGCGAAGACGTTCTTGGCGCTGTAGTTCAGGCCGGCGGCCTGCAGGCCTTTCTCGATGCCAGCCAGGAAGGCGTCGGCCAGGGTGTTCAGGGCCTTGGGTGGCAGCTCTTCGGTGCCCAGCTCGACCAGAAAATCTTGAGCACTCATTGCGCAGCCTCCAGCTTGGCCAATACTTCATCTCGCAGATCGGGGGTCGCCATGGGGAAACCCAGCTTGGCACGGGCCATCAGGTAGGCCTGTGCCACGCCACGGGCCAGCGTCCGCACGCGCAGGATGTACTGCTGGCGTGCGGTGACCGAAATGGCGCGGCGAGCATCGAGCAGGTTGAAGGTGTGGGACGCCTTCAAGACCATTTCATAGCTGGGCAGCGGCAGTGGCTGGTCCAGTTCGAGCAGGCGCTTGGCCTCGCTTTCGTAGAAATCGAACAGCTCGAACAGTTTGTCGACGTTGGCGTGCTCGAAGTTGTAGGTGGACTGCTCCACCTCGTTCTGGTGGAACACGTCGCCGTAGGTCACCTTGCCGAACGGGCCATCGGCCCACACCAGGTCGTAGACCGAGTCGACGCCCTGCAGGTACATGGCCAGGCGTTCCAGGCCGTAGGTGATCTCGCCGGTGACCGGGTAGCATTCGATGCCGCCCGCCTGCTGGAAATAGGTGAACTGGGTGACTTCCATACCGTTGAGCCAGACTTCCCAGCCCAGGCCCCAGGCGCCCAGGGTCGGCGACTCCCAGTTGTCTTCGACGAAACGGACGTCGTGCACCAGAGGATCGAGGCCGATGTGCTTGAGCGAGCCCAGGTACAGTTCCTGGAAGTTGTCCGGGTTGGGCTTCAGAACCACCTGGAACTGATAGTAGTGCTGCAGGCGGTTGGGGTTCTCGCCGTAGCGGCCATCGGTCGGACGGCGGCTGGGTTGCACGTAAGCGGCATTCCAGGTTTCCGGGCCCACGGCGCGCAGGAACGTGGCGGTATGAAAAGTGCCGGCGCCCACTTCCATATCGTAGGGCTGAAGCACCACACAACCTTGCTCGGCCCAGTATTGCTGGAGGGCGAGGATCAAGTCTTGGAAGGTACGCACGGCTGGCGTAGGCTGGCTCACGAAATTCACCTGTTTCTAGGGCTGCGAATATAAAGAGCGGGAGTATACCGCGAATCCGCGGCGCCTCTACCCATGGAGCCCTAATGCCTCGCTGCTTTTGGTGTACCCAAGACCCCTTGTACCAGGCCTACCATGACCTTGAATGGGGCGTGCCGCTGCGCGAGGCGGGCGCCCTGTTCGAGTTGCTTTCGCTCGAAGGGTTCCAGGCCGGTCTGTCGTGGATCACCGTGCTGCGCAAGCGTGAACGCTATCGGCAGGTGCTCCACGGCTTCGACCCGCAACGCCTCGCGCAACTCAGTGACGAGGAGATCGAGATGCTGATGCAGGATCCGGGCATCGTGCGCAATCGGCTCAAGCTCAACGGTGTACGCAAGAACGCCCGCGCCTGGCTGCAGCTCGAAGACCCGGTGGCTTTTCTCTGGTCGTTCGTCGGTGGGCAGCCGCGGGTCAACCATCGGCGCGATCGCAGCGAGATCCCCACTGAAACCGAAGAGGCCCGAGCCATGAGCAAGGCCTTGAAGAAAGCCGGTTTCACCTTCGTAGGGCCGACCATTTGCTACGCCTTCATGCAGGCCTCGGGGATGGTCATGGACCACACCCAGGATTGCGACCGCTACGCCGAGCTGGCCGGCTGAGGCTAGAATGGGCGCTTGGGCAATTAAGGAGTGATCTGTGGATAAGTTCAAAGGGGCGCTGATGGTCGGTGCCTTGCGGTTGTTCGCGCTGCTGCCATGGCGCACCGTGCAATGGGTCGGCACGGCCATCGGCTGGTTGATGTGGAAGCTGCCCAACCGCTCTCGCGAGGTGGTGCGCATCAACTTGGCCAAGTGCTTTCCGGACATGGATGCTGCCGAGCGCGAGCGCCTCGCAGGACGCAGCCTGATGGACATCGGCAAGACCCTGACCGAAAGCGCCTGTGCCTGGATCTGGCCGGCCCAGCGCTCGCTCGACCTGGTGCGCGAGGTCGAAGGCCTGGACGTGCTCAAGGACGCCCTCGCGTCGGGCAAGGGCGTGGTTGGCATCACCAGCCACCTGGGCAACTGGGAAGTGCTCAATCACTTCTACTGCAACCAGTGCAAGCCGATCATTTTCTACCGTCCGCCCAAGCTCAAGGCGGTGGACGAGCTGTTGCGCAAGCAACGGGTGCAGCTGGGCAACCGCGTCGCGGCCTCGACCAAGGAAGGCATCCTCAGTGTCATCAAGGAGGTGCGCAAGGGCGGCCAGGTGGGCATTCCCGCCGATCCGGAACCGGCCGAATCGGCCGGGCTGTTCGTGCCGTTTCTCGGCACCCTGGCGCTGACCAGCAAGTTCGTGCCCAACATGCTCGCCGGCGGCAAGGCCGTCGGCGTGTTCCTGCATGCCGTGCGCCTGCCCGATGGCTCGGGCTACAAGGTGATCCTGGAAGCGGCACCCGAGGCGATATACAGCACCGACACGTACACGTCGGTCGCGGCGATGAGCGGCGTGGTCGAGAAGTATGTGCGGGCCTATCCGAGCCAGTACATGTGGAGCATGAAGCGCTTCAAGAAGCGGCCGGCGGGTGAGGCGAGGTGGTATTGAATCAGCGGCTGGCGTGATGGCCTCTTCGCGGGCAGAGACCCGCTCCCACAAGAGACCCGCTCCCACAGGACCTGCTTTCACAGAGCTGGCTCCTGGAGGGCCCGCTCCCTGAAGGAGCGGGATCAGGGGTCAGAAGAAGCTCAGGCCCACGTGGAACAGCTTTTCCACGTCGCGGATGTATTTCTTGTCCACGACGAACAGGATCACGTGGTCACCGGCTTCGATCACCGTGTCGCTGTGCGCGATGATCACCTGGTCGTCGCGAATGATCGCGCCGATCGTCGTTCCCGGCGGCAGGTCGATGGTTTCGATGGGCTTGCCGATCACCTTGCTCGAACGCGCATCGCCGTGGGCGATTGCCTCGATGGCCTCCGCGGCGCCCCGGCGCAACGAATGCACACTGACGATATCGCCCCGCCGTACGTGCGCCAGCAGGGTACCGATGGTTGCCAGCTGCGGGCTCAGGGCGATGTCGATTTCGCCTCCCTGCACCAGGTCCACGTAGGCCGGGTTGTTGATGATGGTCATGACCTTGCGCGCGCCCAAGCGCTTGGCCAGCAACGAAGACATGATGTTGGCTTCGTCGTCATTGGTCAGGGCCAGGAAAATATCGGCCTGGGCGATGTTCTCTTCGAGCATCAGGTCGCGGTCGGAGGCGCTGCCCTGCAACACCACGGTGCTGTCCAGGGTATCGGAGAGGTAGCGGCAGCGCGCCGGGTTCATCTCGATGATCTTCACCTGGTAGCGGCTTTCGATGGCCTCGGCCAGGCGCTCGCCGATCTGCCCGCCGCCGGCGATGACCACCCGCTTGTTACTCTGGTCGACCCGGCGCAGTTCGCTCATCACCGCGCGAATGTCTTCGCGGGCCGCAATGAAAAACACCTCGTCGTCGGCCTCGATCACCGTGTCGCCGCGCGGCAGGATCGGCCGGTCGCGGCGGAAGATGGCGGCCACGCGGGTGTCCACCTTGGGCATGTGCTGGCGTATCTGGCGCAGTTGCTGACCCACCAGCGGGCCGCCGTAGTAGGCCTTGACCGCCACCAGCTGCGCCTTGCCGCCAGCGAAGTCGATGACCTGCAGGGCGCCGGGGTATTCGATCAGGCGCTTGATGTAGTTGGTCACCACTTGTTCGGGACTGATCAGCACATCCACCGGGATGGCATCGTTGTTGAACAGACCGGAGCGGGTCAGGTAGGCCGACTCGCGCACGCGGGCGATCTTGGTCGGCGTATGGAACAGGGTGTAGGCGACCTGACAGGCGACCATGTTGGTCTCGTCGCTGTTGGTCACCGCCACCAGCATGTCGGCGTCGTCGGCGCCGGCCTGGCGCAGTACTGTCGGATACGAGCCACGTCCCTGCACGGTGCGGATGTCCAGGCGATCGCCAAGGTTGCGCAGACGTTCGGCGTCGGTATCGACCACGGTGATGTCATTGGCCTCGCCGGCCAGGTGCTCGGCCAAAGTACCGCCCACCTGACCTGCGCCCAGGATGATGATCTTCATCCGTTACTCCCCGTCAGTGGCCGCGTACGGCGGCGATCTTGATCAGCTTGGCATAGTAGAAGCCATCGTGGCCGCCTTCTTGTGCGAGCAATTGGCGACCATGGGTCTGCTTGATGCCGGCGCCAGTGGAAAGGTCGAGCTCGCGGGCGCCGGGTGTGCGCGCCAGGAACGCTTCGATGACCTCGGTATTTTCCGTAGGCAGTGTCGAGCAGGTGGCATAGAGCAGCGTCCCGCCGATCTCCAGGGTTGGCCACAGGGCATCGAGCAACTGCCCTTGCAGCACGGCCAGGGCCGGAATGTCGTCAGGCTGGCGGGTCAGCTTGATGTCGGGGTGGCGACGGATCACGCCGGTGGCCGAACAAGGGGCGTCGAGCAGGATTCGCTGGAACGGCTGGCCGTCCCACCAGGCTTGGGTATCGCGGCCATCGGCCGCGATCAGCTGGGCTTGCAGCCCCAACCGCTGCAGGTTCTCGCGCACTCGAACCAGACGCTTTTCCTCGAGATCCACGGCTACCACAGTGGCCAGGGCCGGTTCGGCTTCCAGAATGTGGCAGGTCTTGCCGCCCGGCGCGCAGCAGGCGTCGAGTACTCGTTGACCGGGCTTCAGGTCGAGCAGCTCGGCTGCCAGCTGCGCCGCTTCATCCTGGACGCTGATCCAGCCTTCATTGAAACCGGGCAGCCCGCGCACGTCACAGGCTTCTGCCAGGACGATGCCATCACGGCTGTAGACGCATGCCTGGGCGGCCACGCCTTGCTCGGCAAGCAGGCCCAGGTAGGCATCACGCGGGTGATGGCGACGGTTGACCCGCAAGATCATCGGCGGATGAGCGTTGTTGGCGGCACAGATGGCTTCCCACTGCTCGGGCCAGAAGGCTTTCAGCGATTTCTGCAGCCAGCGCGGGTGGGCCGTGCGCACCACCGGGTCGCGCTCGAGTTCGGCAAGAATGGCCTCGCTCTCGCGCTGGGCTCGGCGCAGTACGGCATTGAGCAGCGCCTTGGCCCAAGGCTTCTTCAGCTTGTCGGCACAGCCAACGGTTTCGCCAATCGCGGCATGGGCCGGAACTCGGGTGTACAGCAGCTGGTAGAGACCGACCAGGAGCAAGGCATGCACATCGGCATCGGCGGCCTTGAATGGCTTTTGCAGCAGGCGTTCGGCCAGCGCGTCGAGACGGGGCTGCCAGCGGGCGGTGCCGAATGCCAGGTCTTGGGTAAGGCCACGGTCGCGCGCCTCGACCTTGTCCAGTTCTCTGGGCAAGGAGCTGTTGAGCGAGGCCTTGCCGCTGAGTACCGTCGCCAGCGCACGGGCCGCCGCCAGACGCGGGTTCATTGGCCCAGCACCGTGCCGACCACGAAACGATCGCGGCGGCTGTTGAACAGATCACCAAAGTCGAGCGGCTTGCCCCCCGGCAACTGCAGACGGGTCAGGCGCAGGGCCTGTTCACCGCAGGCGATGGTCAGCCCGTCCTTGTCGACCTGGATGATTTCGCCGGGCTGACCGCTGCCTTCGGCCAACGCTGCGGCCAGCACCTTCAGCGCCTCGCCATTCAAGGTGCTGTGGCAGACAGGCCAGGGGAAAAACGCCCGCACCAGGCGTTCGAGCACCACGGCCGGCTGGGTCCAGTCGATGCGCGCTTCGTTCTTGTCCAGCTTGTGGGCGTAGTTGGCCAGGCTGTCGTCCTGCGTTTCGCCCTGCAGGGTAGCGGCGGCCAGGCCGGCAATGGCCTGGACCACGGCCGGTGGGCCCATCTGCGCCAAGCGGTCGTGCAGGCTGCCGCCGGTGTCGTGGGCGTCGATCGGGGTGCTGACCTTGAGCAGCATCGGGCCGGTATCCAGACCTGCCTCCATGCGCATCACGGTGACGCCGCTGTCGGCATCGCCCGCCTGGATCGCCCGCTGGATCGGTGCCGCTCCGCGCCAGCGCGGCAGCAGCGAGGCATGACTGTTGATACAGCCCAGCGGTGGAATGTCGAGCACCGCCTGCGGCAGGATCAGGCCATAGGCGACCACCACCATCAAATCCGGTGCCAGCGCGCACAGTTCGGCCTGGGCCTGGGGGTCGCGCAGGGTCGCCGGCTGCAGGACGGGGATGCCGTGCTCCAGGGCCAATTGCTTGACCGGGCTTTGCATGAGTTTCTGCCCCCGCCCGGCCGGGCGGTCAGGCTGGGTATAGACGGCAACGATGTCGTGCGAGGTGGCCAGCAGGGCCTTGAGGTGTTCGGCGGCAAACTCGGGAGTGCCCGCGAAGACGATGCGCATGGAGTTCTCGCTGTTGGGGGTGGGCCGCAACCCTTTGTAGGAGCGGCTAGCAGCCGCGAAGGGGCCCTTCCTGACGCACCGAGGTGCGTTGTTCGCGGCTACTAACCGCTCCTACAAGGGCACCGGAATCAGGCCTGCTGCTTGTGCAGTTTTTCCAGCTTTTTCTTGATGCGGTCGCGCTTGAGGTTGGACAGGTAGTCGACGAACAGCTTGCCGTTGAGGTGATCGCACTCGTGCTGGATGCACACGGCCAGCAGGCCTTCGGCGATCAGTTCGTAGGGTTTGCCGTCGCGGTCCAGTGCGGTGACCTTGACCTTCTGCGGACGATCGACGTTCTCGTAGAAGCCGGGCACCGACAGGCAACCTTCCTGGTACTGGTCCATCTCGTCGGTCAGCGACTCGAACTCGGGGTTGATGAACACCCGTGGTTCGCTGCGATCTTCGGACAGATCCATGACCACGATGCGCTTGTGCACGTTGATCTGGGTAGCGGCCAAACCGATGCCAGGCGCGTCGTACATGGTTTCAAACATGTCATCGACAAGCTGGCGAACGCTGTCGTCCACCACCGTGACCGGCTTGGCGACGGTACGCAGGCGCGGGTCTGGAAATTCGAGGATGTTTAAAATAGCCATATGCGTATGTGCTGCACTGTGAGGTAAAGTCGTTATTTCGCGTGAGCAGACATGATAAAGGGATTCACGGCATGAGGAAATCACTACTCGCCCTGCTGATGCTGGCAATGGCCGGCCTGGCGCAGGCGCAAGTGCAGCTCAGGGACGGCTACCCACAGCGCTACACCGTGGTGCGTGGCGATACGTTGTGGGACATTTCCGGGAAGTTTCTCAGCCAGCCGTGGCAGTGGCCACACCTCTGGCACGCCAACCCGCAGATCGCCAACCCGGACCTGATCTACCCCGGCGATTCGCTGGTGCTGGGTTTCGTCAACGGCCAGCCGCAACTGATGCTCGAACGTGGCGCTTCGCGCGGCACCATCAAGCTTTCGCCCAGGGTTCGCACCACACCCGTTGCCGAGGCCATTCCAAGCATCCCGCTGGAATCGATCAACAGCTTCCTGCTGACCAACCGCATCATGGATTCGGCTGAACAGTTCAACGCCGCGCCCTACATCGTGGCCGGCAATGCCGAGCGCGTGCTCAGCGGCATGGGCGATCGTATCTACGCCCGTGGCGCATTCGACCCGGCGCAATCGGTGTACGGCATCTTCCGCCAGGGCAAGACCTACACCGACCCCGACACCCAGGAGTTTCTGGGGATCAACGCCGACAACATCGGGGGCGGCGAAATCGTCGCGACCGAGGGGGACATCTCTACCCTGGTACTGCAACGCTCGCGCGAGGAGGTCCGCCTGGGCGACCGGTTGTTCAGCGACGAACAACGCGCGGTCAATTCGACGTTTTTCCCCAGTGCGCCAGAGACGGACATCCGCGGTGTGATCATCGATGTGCCACGAGGTGTTACACAGATCGGCAAGTACGACGTGGTCACCTTGAACCGCGGAACGCGCGACGGGCTGCGCGAAGGCAACGTTCTGGCGGTGTACAAGACCGGCGAGACAGTGCGCGATCGTATCACCGGCGAGCAGGTCAAGGTCCCCGACGAGCGCTCCGGGTTGCTCATGGTGTTCCGCACTTATGAAAAGCTGAGCTATGGTTTGATCCTCAACGCCAATCGCTCGCTGGCAGTGATGGACAAGGTAGGCAACCCGTAGCGCATACCGGCGCCGGGCATGACGGGGTCATGGCCGGTCGCTTTCCGATACTTTTGTGCACAGAGTTATCCACAGCTTGTCCAGCTGTATGCGAGCCTGCCGATTCAAGGATGATCGGATGCCGCTTTTCGATACCGCTACACACGCCATTTCCGAACTCGAGGCGCGCCTGCGCTTGCACTTGCTCCCGGAAATCGGCTCGCAACGCTTCCACAAGCTTGTCGCGCACTTTGGCAGCGCACGTTCGGCGCTCGATGCGCCGGTCGTGCAATGGCGCGCCGCCGGGTGCAGCGACGCCAGCGCGCAGGCCCGCCGCGATCCCTGCATCCATCGCCACGCTGCGGCTGCAATGGCCTGGCTGGAGGGCCCGCACCAGCATTTGCTGATGTGGGACCAATCCGACTACCCCGCCCTGCTCAAGGAAATCGCCGACCCACCACCGCTGTTGTTCGTACGCGGCGACCCCAGTGTGCTGGAGTCGCCGCAGATTGCCGTGGTCGGCAGTCGCCGGGCCTCGCCGCCCGGCCTGGACAACGCCCGGGCATTCGCTCGCAGCCTGGCAGCGGCGGGATTTGCCATCACCAGTGGCCTGGCCCTGGGTGTGGACGGGGCGGCGCATCAAGGTGCGCTGGAGGTAGGTGGGCACACCATCGGGGTATTGGGCACTGGTCTGGAAAAACTTTATCCACAGAAGCATCGCGCGCTCGCCCAGGCCATCGTCGAGCGCAAGGGCGCGCTGGTTTCCGAGTTTCCCCTCGACGCGCAGGCGCAGCCGGGCAATTTTCCCCGCCGCAACCGGATTATCAGCGGCTTGTCCCTGGGGGTGCTGGTCATCGAGGCCAGCCCGGCCAGCGGTTCGCTGATCACGGCAAGGCTGGCCGCCGAGCATGGCCGCGAGGTGTGGGCGCTGCCCGGCTCCATTCATCACCCTGGTGCACGCGGTTGTCACCAGTTGATCCGCGACGGCGCGCAACTGGTCGAAACCATCGATCATATTCTTGAAGGGTTGCAGGGCTGGCAGCGTCTGCCACCGGTCACGCCGGTGGCGCCAGCCCAGGCCGCCGATCCACTGCTGAAGGTACTGGTGGCGGCCGCTCACACCACCGAAGGTTTGGCGGCGGCGCTGGGATGGCCGTTGCCGCAGGTGATGGCGCAGCTTACCGAGCTGGAGATGCAGGGGCGCGTGGTCAGCCAGGCGGGGCGTTGGTTTGCACGGGCCAGCTAAGTACACTGGCGGCAGTCTTCAATGGGAGTGACAGCAGATGGTGAGCAGTTGGCGTGTGCAACAAGCGGCGCGCGAGATCCGAGCGGGCGCGGTGATCGCCTACCCTACCGAAGCTGTCTGGGGATTGGGTTGCGATCCGTGGGACGAAGAAGCGGTGTACCGCTTGCTGGCCATCAAGGAGCGCTCGGTCGACAAGGGCCTGATCCTGATCGCCGACAACATCCGCCAATTCGACTTTCTGTTCGAGAATTTTCCCGAAGAGTGGATTGATCGGATGGCCAGTACCTGGCCCGGCCCGAACACCTGGCTGGTGCCTCACCAAGGCCTGCTGCCCGAGTGGATCATCGGTATCCACGAGTCCGTGGCCTTGCGAGTGAGCGATCACCCGCAGGTACGGGAACTGTGTGCGCTGGTCGGGCCGCTGGTGTCGACCTCCGCCAATCGCCAAGGACGCCCGGCCGCGCGCAGCCGCCTGCGCGTGGAGCAATACTTTCGTGGCGAAGTGGACGTCGTGCTGGGCGGCGCGCTGGGTGGGCGAAAAAGCCCGAGCGTGATTCGCGACCTGATCACCGGTGAAGTGATCAGGCCATGAGGCCAGACAGGGAGCCGCGTTCACAGGGCTCCCTGTCAGGTTTCATGGCAGCAGGATGGTCGAGCCCACCGTTTCGCGCGCGGCGAGTGCGGTCTGCGCCTTGGCGGCATCGCTGAGTGCGTACTGCTGGCTGACGTCGACCTTGAGCTTGCCGCTGGCGATCATCGCGAACAGCTCGTCGGCCATGCCCTGTACTGCACCGGGCACGGCATAGCTGGCCAGGGTCGGCCGGGTTACGTACAGCGAGCCCTTCTGCGACAGGATGCCCAGGTTGACCCCGCTGACCGCACCCGACGCATTGCCGAAGCTGACCATCAAGCCGCGCGGCTGGACGCAGTCCAGCGAGGTTTCCCAGGTGTCCTTGCCGACGCCGTCATATACCACCGGGCATTTCTTGCCGTCGGTCAGTTCGAGCACCCGCTTGGCCACGTCTTCGTGGCTGTAGTCGATCACCTCCCAGGCACCCAGAGCCTTGGCCCGTTCGGCCTTGGCGGGCGAGCTGACGGTACCGATCAGCTTCACGCCCAGCGCCGCCGCCCATTGGCAGGCCAGCGAGCCCACACCACCGGCGGCGGCATGGAACAGGATGGTTTCGCCAGCCTCGACCTTGTAGGTCTGGCGCAGCAGGTATTGCACGGTCAGGCCCTTGAGCATCACCGCAGCGGCCTGTTCGAAGCTGATGCTCGGCGGCAGGTGCACGGCCATGGCCGCTGGCAGCACATGCAGATCGCTGTAGGCGCCCAGGGGGCCGCCCGCATAGGCCACACGGTCGCCGACCTTGAACCGGTCCACTTCGCTGCCCACCGCCTCGACCACGCCAGCGGCCTCGGTGCCCAGGCCCGAAGGCAGTGGCGCCGGGTACAGGCCGCTGCGGAAGTAGTTGTCGATGTAGTTCACGCCCACGGCGTGATTGCGTACGCGAATGTCTTGCGGGCCCGGTTGCCTGGGCTCGAAGTCGACGAACTCGAGGACTTCCGGGCCGCCGGTGGAACCGAACTGGATACGCTTTGCCATCTGCTCACTCCTGCTGTCGTTGGGCGAAGGCCTATCGGACGCCTTTGCTTGATCGGCGTCAACTGCCGCACACGGTGAGCGATGCTATGCTACGCGCCGACTTGATCGCCGGTCAGGCGTGTTCCCAGGCCGCTGGCGGTATTTGCCCTTTTTCAAGGTGATGCCATGACTACCCGCACAGAGGCCGTGAAAGCCTATCTGCTCGATCTGCAGGATCGAATCTGCCACGCCATGCAGGCCGAAGACGGCGGCGCGCGCTTCGTCGAAGATGCCTGGACGCGCGCAGCAGGCGGCGGCGGGCGCACTCGAGTGATTGCAGACGGTGAGTTGATCGAGAAAGGCGGGGTCAACTTTTCCCATGTATTCGGCACGGGCCTGCCACCTTCGGCCAGCGCCCATCGACCGGAACTGGCCGGCCGCGGCTTTGAGGCACTGGGTGTGTCGCTGGTGATCCACCCGCACAACCCGCATGTGCCCACCTCCCACGCCAACGTGCGGTTCTTCATTGCCGAAAAGGAAGGCGAAGAAGCAGTCTGGTGGTTCGGTGGCGGCTTCGACCTGACGCCCTACTATGCCCACGAGGAAGACTGCATCCACTGGCATCGTGTTGCGCAACAAGCCTGCGAGCCCTTTGGCGCCGATGTCTATCCACGCTACAAGGCCTGGTGCGACCGCTATTTCCACCTCAAGCACCGGGGCGAGCCGCGGGGCGTGGGCGGCCTGTTCTTCGATGACCTCAACGAATGGGATTTCGACACAAGCTTCGCCTTCATGCGCGCCATCGGCGATGCCTTCATCGACGCCTACCTGCCCATCGTGCAGCGCCGCAAGGCCATGGCGTACACCGCGCAGCAGCGTGAATTCCAAGAGTTCCGCCGCGGGCGCTACGTCGAGTTCAACCTGGTCTATGACCGCGGTACGCTGTTCGGCCTGCAGTCGGGTGGCCGTACCGAGTCGATCCTGATGTCGCTGCCGCCGCAGGTGCGTTGGGGCTATGACTGGAAAGCGGCACCCGGCAGCGAGGAGGCGCGGCTCACCGACTACTTTCTGCAGGATCGCGACTGGCTGGCGCAGACCCCTACCCTTTGATTCAGGAAACGATTGGCATGGACAGTTACGTGGTTTTCGGCAACCCGGTGGGGCACAGCAAATCACCCGCCATTCACCGGTTGTTTGCCGAGCAGACGGGCCAGGCGCTGGTATACGACACACGGCTGGCGCCCCTCGACGACTTCACCCGCAGTGCCTTGGGCTTTTTCGAAGAAGGGCTGGGCGCCAACGTCACCGTCCCGTTCAAGGAGCAGGCGTTTGGCCTGTGCAGCGTACTGACTCCGCGCGCGCAACGTGCCGGCGCGGTGAACATGCTCAGTCGGCTGCCCGATGGCAGCCTGCGTGGCGACAACACCGATGGCGTGGGGTTGGTGCGCGACCTGGTCAACAACGCCGGCGTGACCCTGCAAGGCAAGCGTGTTCTGCTGTTGGGTGCCGGCGGTGCGGTGCGTGGAGTGGTCGAGCCGTTGCTCGAACAGCGGCCGCTGTCACTGGTGATCGCCAACCGTACGGTCGAGAAAGCCGAACAGCTGGCGCAGCTGTTCGCTGACCTGGGGCCGGTGGCGGCCAGCGGCTTCGATTGGCTGGAAGAGCCGGTGGATATCATCATCAATGCCACTTCGGCGAGCCTGGCGGGCGATCTGCCACCAATCGCCGCCAGCTTGATCGAGCCAGGCGTAACGGTCTGCTACGACATGATGTATGGCAAGGAGCCGACGCCGTTTTGCCGCTGGGCCAGCGAACAGGGCGCACGGCTGTCGCTGGACGGTTTCGGGATGCTGGTCGAGCAAGCTGCCGAAGCGTTTACCTACTGGCGTGGTGTGGCGGTGGATACGGCGCCGGTGCTGAGCCAGCTGCGCCGGGAGATGGCGGCGGGTTGAGTTGACTGAAGGGTGTCGGTGAAGGCCTCTTCGCGGTCAGAGAGCTCGCCGCCCGCCCCGCTCCCACAGCAGGTTGCTTAACGACTTGGTGAGTGTGGTAGCGGGCTCTGCCCGCGAAGAGGCCATGACTGACACCCATCAAATCAAAGCCCGTCCAATCAAAGCGTCGCGCGTACCGCCGGTAGCGCGTCCTTGCCGTCCAGCGTTTTCACCCCTTCCAGCCACTTCTCCAACACCGCCGGATTGGCTTTCAGCCAGGCCTGCGCCGCCTGTGCGCTGGTTTTCTTGCTGTTGGCCACATCGGCCATGATGCTGTTCTCCATGTCCTGGGTGAACACCAGGTTGCTGAGCAGCTTGCCGGTGTTCGGGCAACTCTCGGCATAACCCTTGCGGGTCAGGGTGTGCACGGTGCCGGTCGAGCCGAAATACTTCTCGCCGCCGGTCAGGTACTTGAGCTTGATCTGCACGTTCATCGGGTGCGGCGTCCAGCCGAGGAAGACCACAAACGACTTCTTCTTCACGTTGCGATTGACCTCGGTCAGCATCGCCTGCTCGCTGGACTCCACCAGTTTCCAGTCACCCAGGCCGAACTCGTTCTTCTTGATGATCTCGGCCAGCGAGAGGTTGGCCGGTGCTCCTGAACCGATCCCGTAGATCTTCTTGCCGAACTTGTCGGCGTGCTTGTCCAGGTCGGTAAAATCCTTCACACCCGCGTCATACACGTAGTCGGGAACGGCCAGGGTGAACTCGGTACCGTCCAGGTTCTTGGCGTACTGCACCACATCGCCGTTGGCCACGAACTTGTCGTAGAAGCCCTGCTGGGCCGGCATCCAGTTGCCGAGGAATACATCCACCTGGCCATCCTTGAGACCGCCGAAGATGATCGGCACCGCCAGGGTGTCGATCTTGGGCCGGTAGCCCATGCCTTCCAGCACCAGGCTGGTGAGTGCGTTGGTGGCGGCAATGTCGCTCCAGCCCGGGTCGGCCATCTTCACCGTCTCGCACCGCTGCTCATCGGCGACCGCCGTGGTCCCGGCAACCGCCGCCAACCAACCGGCGGCCAGGGCTGTGGATATCTTCATGGTGAGCTTCATGCGACTTCCCCTCAGAGCTTCGAATGTTATGGGCAGGGTTGTGGATAACGTGCCTTGCGCTCCAGGTCGTCGAGGTCGATATGGTTGCGCATGTACTGCTGACTGGCGTCCACCAGTGGCTGGTGGTCCCAGCTCTTCAGCTTGCCTTGGGCCAAGGCGCCGGCCACGAAGCGGCGTCGGCGCTGGCTGGCGAGCACCTGTTGGTGTATCGCCGGCATGTCCCATTTATGGCGGGCTTCACTCAGGAAAGCCTCGAACAGTGCCCGGTGCGGGGGTGACTGGCTCAGGTCTTCACGTTCGCGTGGGTCGTTGTCCACGTCATAGAGTAGGCAAGGGTCGACCTCGCTGTAGATAAATTTCATCGCGCCACGGCGGATCATCATCAACGGGCTGTGGGTACCTTCGGCCATGTATTCACCGAACACTTCGTCATGCCCCTTTTCACCCTGCAGATGGGCCACCAGTGAGCGTCCGTCCAACGGCAGGCCGGGTTCCAGCTCGCCACCGGCCAGCTCGACGAAGGTCGGCAGCAGATCGGCAGTGGATACTGCGGCCTGCACTCGCCCTGGCTTGAACTGCCCGGGCGAACAAATCAGCAGCGGCACTCGCGCAGCCATTTCGAACCAGTGCATCTTGTACCAGAGCCCACGCTCGCCCAGCATGTCACCGTGATCGCCAGAGAAGACGATGATGGTGTCGTCGGCCAGCCCGGTGTCCTCCAGGGTCTGCAATAGCTTGCCGACGTTGTGATCGATGTAGCTGCACGCACCGAAGTAGGCGCGGCGTGCGTCGCGAATCTTATCCACAGGCAGGGGCTTGTCCCACAGGTCGTACACCTTGAGCAGACGTTGCGAATGCGGGTCCAGCTCGGTCTGGCTCGGTACGTCCCGCGGCAGCGGAATGTCCTCGTCGCGATACAGGTCCCAGAACGGCTTGGGAATGGTGTAGGGGTCGTGGGGATGGGTCATGGACACCGTCAGGCAGAACGGCTGGTCACCGTCTTCGCGAATGTGGTCGAACAAGTACTGCTGGGCCTTGAAGACCACCTCTTCATCGAAGTCCAGCTGGTTGGTGCGCACGCAGGGGCCAGCCTGCAGCACCGAGGACATGTTGTGGTACCAGCTGGGGCGCACGTCGGGCTCGTCCCAGTTGACTGACCAACCGTAATCGGCCGGATAGATGTCGCTGGTCAAGCGTTGTTCGTAGCCGTGCAACTGGTCCGGTCCGCAGAAATGCATCTTGCCCGAGAGCGCCGTGCGGTAACCCAGGCGGCGCAGGTAGTGGGCGTAGGTTGGCACGTCGGCGGCAAAGTCGGCAGCGTTGTCGTAGGCGCCGATCTTGCTCGGCAACTGGCCACTGACCAATGTGAAGCGTGAAGGCGCGCACAGCGGGCTGTTGCAGTAGGCCGCATCGAACACCACCCCGGTCTCGGCCAGGCGGCTGATGTTCGGCAGCTTGATCGGTGATGGCGCATAGATTGGCAGCATGGGTGCGGCCATCTGATCGGCCATGATGAAAAGAATGTTCTTGCGCTTCATCGGCTCAGGGCATTCCATAGTGGAGATTAATGCGAAGTTTCTACCGTTCACGATGCGATGCAGCTGTGGCTTGGTAAAGCCCATGTAGAACAATACCTAGGATAAGTAGCGCTTATGTTGGCAAGCCTCGGAGAACTCTCCCTTGACCTGTTGCGGGCCTTCGAGGCCGCCGCCAGGCTGCGCAGTTTCACGGCTGCTGCCGCCGAGTTGGGTACGACGCAACCTGCCGTCAGCCAGCAGATCAAACGGCTCGAGGAACAGCTGGCCATCCGCCTGTTCGATCGTATCTACCGAGGCATCGAGCTGACTGACGCAGGCTACACCCTGTTCGAGGCGGTACAGGGAGGGCTGCGCAGCATCGACGATTGTCTGGGCTTGATCACCACCCAGACCCAGCACGAAGTGCTTCAGGTCTCCACCGACTTCGCGTTCGCCGCCTATTGGCTCATGCCACGCCTGCATCGCTTCCATCAGCGTTATCCACAGGTCGATGTCAGCCTGGTCACCAGTGAACGCAGCCACGCCATGCTCGGCCCGAACATTGACGTGGCAGTCCTGTTCGGCGATGGCCGTTTCCGTCAGGGTGAAAGTCACTGGTTGTTCAACGAAGAAGTCTTCCCGGTCTGCAGCCCGCGCCTGTTGGACGATCGAACGCTACCGCTGGGCTGCGATGCATTGCTCGAATGGCCGCTGCTGCACCTGCGCGGTGAAAGCAGCTGTCAGTGGTTCGATTGGAGCGGCCTGTTCCGCGCCTTGCACATCCCGAGTGCCCCAGCGCCGGGGCAATTGCGCTTCGACAACTACACACTGCTCATCCAGGCCGCGATTGCCGGGCAAGGCGTTGCCATCGGCTGGCGTCATCTGGTGGACGCATTGCTGGAGCAGCAACTGCTCTGCCGCCCTTTCGAAGGCGCCGCCACATCGGCGTTGGGCTATTTCGTGGTGGTGCCGCAACGCAAACGCCGTGGACAAATGGTGCAACGGTTCGTGGATTGGGTGATGGAGGAGCAGAGCCGGCGGTAGACGGGATATCTCACATTCACTTGGGAAACGGCTGCTACTGCACAATCGGTCGACTGGCTAACCTGCATGTCCCGCCGATCAGGAATGCATCGACATGCGCCGTGCCATAGCAGTCGCCGTTGTATCTACCGCCGTTTCAGGATGTTATCTACCCATCCCTCAGGATTATCACTCGCCTACCCCAATCGATATCTTCACCTATACGATCATCCGCATGATGCCGGATGGTCACTCGCCTTCCCTTCGTCTTGATGAAGGTAGATCCATAGGCGCTCGGGCATTTCGACCGTTGGACCATGCATCACTGGTAGCGTTTTTCAAAGGCATGAAAGGCGAATGCGTTTCTGCTCAACACGCCTCGAACCGGATTGTATGTACGGTAATCAGCGAAACCCATTTCCAGCAGCCGGATCGCAACGTCGAAAAAGTGAGCGGCTGTTGGGGCAATATCACGCTTGTTTACGGTTTCGACTATCTCGAGCCTGTTTCAGATCTATCGAATTGGTCATCCATGGACTTTTTGGCTAGTGGCATGGGGTGTATAAGCGCTTGGGCGGCTTCTCATTAGAATATGAGAAAATATTAATTATGTATTTAACTCCATAAGCCGGGTAGTGGAAGCATAGACCGCGGGCTACAGTTCGCGAAGTCATACATCCATCCCTTAACAGGAGTTACCCATGTCACAGCAATATCAAATCGAAGCACGTTCACATGCTATCGCCGGTCTATGGAGCCACAACTTTTGGGCGCTTCGTCACCCGAACGGAGAGGTCATGGCGGAGCTACATGGCTTAGCTACCGACCGCGTCACGCTTCGTACGGCGACAATTGGCACCTCTAATCGCCACTCATTGAGAGCATGGCATTTTGCAGTTAAAAAACATCACGCTGAGGTGGGTGTAATAGGTCACTAGGTGACTACGGGGTATCTCTACCAAGAAGGACAGACTCGAAAAGTGGTCTTGTCCGGAGACAGCGGAAATATACTACCTCGGTGGCGTGCCGCCGTGAAGTCGATTGGGCTTATAAACGATATGAATCTCGACTACCCACCGGGGGGTATCAAGGTGATTGGCAATACAAAAAACAGCAATTCTATGTTTACAACATTTGGAGATTTGATGGGTTTGTCTCGATTTAGTTTTTGGGGTGTGTTCGAGCCTGGTATCGATAATCCTGTTTTGCATGAAGAGATTGTAAGCGCCTTAAGAGCTCTGTTCGATGAAAGCTTGGATGTTCCGGTGCAGCCGTCAATGCCGGTTTTGAGCTCGCCTGTTGATAGCCTATCCGCTGCAAATTTCCCTCTGTCTGCGTCCGGTGGAGCGCCTAGCCATCTAGAGGCTGGGTATGGTCAATGGGGGCTAAATGCGCCTTTCCATGGAAGTGTTAGCATTCCATTCTTTGAGTATCACGATATGTCCGGCATTCCCAGACGCGTTTATGCCGAGTGACATTGGCTATGCGCTAGAAGTGATTCGAAGCGAATGCGCTGAATAGTTTGCTGCGTTGCTGCTATGAGTCGGCGTGGTTCTGCTGCAAGCTATGCAGCGCCTATCTCACCGTTTTCGCGGCTGTACGCCGCTCCTACAAAGAAATGCGACCGTGTAGGAGCGGCGTACAGCCGCGAAGGCGTCACGACAGGCAGTGCATCTCTAGATGGTTGATCAGTTCAACACCCCCTGCAATACCTCATAAACGATCCCGGTACCAATGGCGATCAGCACCACATCCGTGCCCATGCGGCGCCATTCGTAGCCTTCGTAACGTGGTAGATGCTTCAGCGCGGGACCGTCGAGGCGGGCACCGTAGCCGCGAGGCAGGGGTTGTCCCTTGATGGCGCGAATACTGGCGGGAGGTGGGTTGCCGGGCCGGAAGACGTCGCGATGATCCTGAATGGTCTGGCGTACGGGGCCGAAATCCTGGGGTGGACCACCGCGCGCGATGCCGCCACCTGGGTTGCCTGGGCCACGGTTGCCCGGACCGCGCTTGTCATGATCAGGCCGATCGGGTCCGCCCTGCCGCTGATGGGGTTGTTCCTGGCGTCCGTGACGTTGCTCATCCGCTCCACCCGGACCACCGGGAGCGGCTTGCACCAGCGGTGCACAAGCGATCAGCAGTGCACCCACGCTCAGGATCAGGTTTTTTGGCATGTTCATCATGGATTTCCTTCACGGCCAAACAGCAAAAAGGGGGATCGAACACAGGTTCGATCCCCCTTGGTCTTGCCGTTTAGTCCCGTGAACCAGAGGCTAATTCCTCTGTATTGGAATCTTTACCTTCAGCTGACACGAGCCTTACGCACGCCCTGCGCCAGTTGACTGCACAGCGACAGCACATCCTCCACGGCCTGGCCGTGATGCTGGGCGTTGGCGATCTTGTCGACCAGCGCCGAGCCGACCACCACGCCGTCCGCGAGCCGGGCGATCGCGGCGGCCTGGTCGGGCGTGCGGATGCCAAAGCCGACGCTGATCGGCAGGTGGGTGTGTCGACGCAGTCGCTCGATGGCAGCGCCGACATGCTCGGTGGTGGCCGAACCGGCACCGGTCACGCCGGCCACCGACACGTAGTAGACGAAGCCGGAGCTGCGCTCCAGCACCCGTGGCAAGCGCGCATCATCGGTGGTGGGCGTGGTCAGGCGAATGAAGTCGATGCCCGAAGCCTGTGCCGGGGTGGCGAGTTCGCCGTCGTGCTCGGGCGGCAGGTCGACGATGATCAGGCCGTCGACACCGGCTTCCTTGGCCTGGGCCACGAAGGCTTCAACACCAAAGCGGTGGATCGGGTTGTAATAACCCATCAGCACGATCGGCGTGGTGCTGTCGTCGACGCGGAATTCGCGGACCATCTGCAGGGTTTTCGCCAGCGTCTGACCCGCATTCAGTGCGCGCAGGGTCGCCAACTGAATGGCCAGGCCATCGGCCATCGGATCGGTGAAGGGCATGCCCAGTTCGATCACATCGGCGCCGGCTGCGGGCAAGCCTTTGAGGATGGACAGCGAAGCATCGTAGCCTGGGTCGCCCGCCGTGACGAATGTCACCAGCGCGGCGCGGCCTTCGGCCTTGAGGTCGGCAAAGCGTTGTTCGAGGCGGCTCATGCCAGTGTCTCCTGTGGGTGGGCGCCCATATGGCTCATCACGGTTTGCATGTCCTTGTCGCCGCGGCCGGACAGGCACACCACCATCAGATGGTCGGCAGGCAGCGTCGGCGCGCGCTTCATGGCCTCGGCCAGGGCGTGGGCGGTTTCCAGCGCCGGGATGATGCCTTCCAGGCGGCAGGTGGCGTGGAACGCGGCCAGCGCCTCTTCGTCGGTGATGCTGGTGTAGTTCACGCGCTTGATTTCATGCAGATAGGCGTGTTCGGGACCGATGCCGGGGTAGTCCAGGCCGGCCGAGATGGAGTGCGCGTCGGTGATCTGCCCGTCGTCGTCCTGCAGCAGATAGGTACGGTTGCCGTGCAGCACGCCGGGCACGCCGCCGTTGAGGCTGGCGGCATGCTTGCCGGAATCCACACCATAGCCGGCGGCTTCGACACCGATGATCTCCACGCTGCTGTCATCGAGGAAGGGGTGGAACAGGCCCATGGCATTGGAACCGCCACCTACGCAAGCCACCAGGCTGTCGGGCAGGCGGCCTTCCTTCTCTTGCAACTGCTCGCGGGTTTCCTTGCCGATGATCGACTGGAAGTCGCGCACCATGGCCGGGTAAGGGTGCGGGCCGGCCACGGTGCCGATCAGGTAGAAGGTGTCGTCGACATTGGTAACCCAATCGCGCAGGGCATCGTTCATGGCGTCTTTCAAGGTGCCGGTGCCGGAAGTGACCGGCACGATTTCAGCACCCAGCAGCTTCATGCGAAACACGTTGGCCTGCTGGCGCTCGATATCGGTGGCACCCATGTAGATCACACAGGGCAAGCCGAAGCGTGCCGCCACCGTGGCTGTAGCCACGCCGTGCATGCCGGCGCCGGTCTCGGCGATCAGGCGCTTCTTGCCCATGCGCTTGGCCAGCAACACCTGGCCGATGCAGTTGTTTACCTTGTGCGCGCCGGTGTGGTTGAGCTCTTCGCGCTTGAAGTAGATTTTCGCCCCGCCGCAGTGTTCGGTCAGGCGCTCGGCGAAATACAGCGGGTTGGGCCGGCCGATGTAGTCACGTTGAAAGTAGGCAAGCTGCTCGAGGAATTCGGGATCGGCCTTGGCGGCTTCGTATTCACGAGCCAGCTCCAGCACCAGCGGCATCAGGGTTTCAGCGACGTAGCGGCCACCGAAGGCGCCGAACAGGCCGTTGCTGTCAGGGCCACTGCGAAGATTGGTCTGGGTCATGCGAAGCTCCAGGGGAATTGAATGACGATGTGGCCACTGTACCCACGACAACGACCGAAGAAAACCGATAAGATCTCGTCAACCTGTCAGGATTTCTCACAATACCATGAGCCGTGACCTGCCCCCCTTGAATGCCCTCAAGGCATTCGAAGCCACTGCCCGGCTTAACAGCGTCAGCAAGGCCGCTGAATACCTGAGCGTTACTCACGGTGCCGTCAGTCGGCAATTGAAGCTGCTCGAAGAGCATCTGGGCATCGCATTGTTCGTCAAGCAGGGACGTGGCCTGAAACTCACAGATGCCGGCAGTCGGCTGCGCGATGCCAGCGCCGAGGCCTTCGAACGCCTGCGTCTGGTCTGTGCGGAATTGAGTCAGGCCCAGGCTCAGGCGCCGTTCGTCCTGGGCTGCTCGGGAAGCCTGCTGGCGCGCTGGTTCATCCCGCGTCTGGGTCGATTGAATAGTGACTTGCCGGACTTGCGCCTGCATCTATCGGCCGGCGAAGGCGATCTGGACCCTCGCCGTCCTGGTCTGGACGCCTTGCTGATGTTTGCCGAACCACCCTGGCCCGCCGACATGGACGTGTTCGAACTGGCCGAGGAACGCATCGGACCTGTGCTCAGCCCGCGCTTGCATGGATTCGAGGCCTTGCAGAACTGTGCTGCCAAAGACTTGCTCAAGCACGTCCTGTTGCACACGACATCACGGCCACAGGCCTGGCCCAGCTGGGCACGGCGCAACGGCCTGGAACCCGAGGCGTTGACCTTGGGACAGGGGTTCGAGCATTTGTATTATCTGCTGGAAGCTGCAGTGGCTGGACTGGGCATTGCCATCGCACCCGAACCGCTGGTGGTCGATGACCTGCGTGCCGGGCGCCTGGCCGCGCCATGGGGGTTTACGCAAACCCCGGCGCGGCTGGCACTTTGGGTCCCGCGGCGCGCCGCAGATGGGCGCGCCCGACAACTGGCGTTATGGCTTGCGCAAGAGCTCGAACGCCAGGTCGATTAGTTGCTGCGATTGCACATCAGGTAGGCGGCGATCAGGCCCAGCGCGCCGACGGCAACGCCAGCGGCGGCCCAAGGATGCTCCTGGGCGTAGTCACGGGTGGCAATGCCGGTTTCCTTGGTCTTGACCTTGACTTCTTCATAGGCGTCGCTGATCAGGCTGCGCGAATGGCTCAGCGCGGATTCCGCGTTGGCTTTCAACGCTTTGAGCACCTTGCGCGACTCCTCGGTGGAATCTTCTTTCAGGCTTTCCAGGGAGCGGAGCAGGCTTTCGATTTCTGCTTCCATGCTCTGCAGCGAAGCTTTGCGTGACGAATTTGCCATGGGTAACTCTCCTTCATTGTGATGAATAGCGTGTGTAGATTCCGACTGCGCTGCAGGATGAAAGTGCAGTGCGTGTGAACTTTTAGCGCAGAAATCCCCACACAGGTAGACAACCACTTCAGTAGTCACCCGAACGGAGAGCACCATGAGCGATCATCACACGTACAAGAAAGTTGAACTGGTAGGTTCCTCGACCACCACTATCGAAAACGCGATCAACAACGCCTTGGCCGAAGCGAGCAAGAGCATCGAGAAAATGGAATGGTTCGAAGTGACCGAAACCCGCGGCCATATCGAAGACGGTCGTGTAGCGCACTTCCAGGTCACACTGAAAGTCGGCTTCCGCATCCAGAATAGCTGACAGAAAACACGGAATCTTCTGACTGGCCGAATGCCATAGGTTGAGTTACAACACATTGCCGGCGTGTCGACCTGAATCCAGGCGGCTCGCCGTTTGTCTTTAACCGGCACTACCAGACCAGGGATGTAAGCGATGAAGCGAGTTTTATTGGCTGTGGGTTTGTTGAGCGTGGCAAGCGGCGTGTTCGCTGCAGGCAAGCCGTGCGAGGAGCTCAAGAGCGAAATCGCAGCGAAGATCGATGCCAACGGCGTGTCGGGCTACACGCTGGAAGTGGTCGAAAACGTCACTCCAGATGCCGGGTTTCAGGTAGTCGGTTCGTGCGAAGGCGGCACCAAGGCTATCGTCTACAAGCGCTGAAGATTGCCGCCGCACCCGCTCCGACAGAAAATCGAAACCCCCTGTAGGAGCGGTCAGCGGCCGCGAAACGAGCGCCGCTGTAGCCTTGGCCGATGCAAGACTCAGCCTTGCATTACCTGCGCCAACAGCTCATACGACCGCAGGCGGTCGGCATGTTCGTACAGATCGCAGGTAAAGATCAGCTCATCTGCCTGAGTCTGTTCCTTCAGCACATCCAGCTTGGCACGGATCTTCGCCGGTCCCCCCACCATCGCCAAGCCCAGAAAATCCCCGACCGCAGCCTTTTCATGGGGCAACCACAACCCTTCCATGCTCTTCACGGGTGGCTGCTGCACCAAGGTCTGGCCACGCATGAGGTTAAGGATGCGGCGGTAGACCGAAGTTGCCAGGTAGTCGGCATGCTCGTCGCTGTCGGCTGCCACCAAAGGCACCCCGAGCATCACATAAGGTTTGTCGAGCACCTCGGAGGGCTGGAAGTGGGCGCGATAGACGCGAATCGCCTCATGCATGTAGCGTGGCGCAAAATGCGAAGCGAAGGCATACGGCAGGCCGTACATACCCGCCAGCTGCGCGCTGAACAGGCTCGAGCCCAGCAACCAGATCGGCACGTTGGTATCGCTGCCCGGCACGGCGATCACTTTCTGATCAGGAGTACGAGGCCCCAGGTAGGCCATCAGCTCGCGAACGTCGTCGGGAAAGTCGTCGGCACTGCCCGAGCGTTCACGGCGCAGCGCGCGGGCGGTCATCTGATCCGACCCTGGCGCGCGGCCCAGGCCCAGGTCGATGCGTCCTGGGTACAAGCTTTCCAGCGTGCCGAATTGTTCGGCGATCACCAGCGGTGCGTGATTGGGCAGCATCACCCCGCCCGAGCCGACGCGGATCGAGGACGTGCCACCGGCCAGATAGCCCAGCAGCACCGAGGTCGCCGAGCTGGCGATGCCGTCCATGTTGTGGTGCTCGGCTACCCAGAAACGGTTGTAGCCCCAGGTTTCGGCATGGCGCGCCAGGTCCAGCGCGTTGTGCAGCGACCGCGCCGGGCCGTGGTCGGCACGCACTGGGACAAGGTCGAGGACAGAGTATTTCGTATCGGTCAAACCAGTCATGATCATTGGCATCCTGTGGGTATGTGGCAGGTGGGATGCCCCGCGCATCTTTGCTACCGAATATTTATTTCTTATAGACAGTGAGTATGGGCATCTCGGCGAGATTCAATGGCCAGCCATCGATACGGGATGAACTTGGCTGCGGTGGGAGCCTCTGACACTAAGTCCCGGCGCGAACCCATCGCGCTTATCAAGGAGGCTTTATGAGCATTGTGAAGAAGGCATCAGCGGTCTGGAAAGGCGATCTGAAGACCGGTAAAGGCCAGATTTCTACCCAAAGCGGCGCATTGAAAGACAATCCCTACGGCTTCAATACCCGTTTCGAAGGCCAGCCAGGTACCAATCCCGAAGAGCTGATCGGCGCTGCGCATGCCGGCTGTTTCTCCATGGCATTCTCGATGATTCTGGGCGGCGAAGGCTTCACACCGGACGAAATCAAGACTGCTGCCGACGTGACACTCGACAAGCAGGGCGAAGGATTCGCGATCACGGCCATCAAGCTGACCATGTCGGCCAAGATCCCGAACATCGATCAGGCCAAGTTCGAAGAACTGGCCAACAAGGCGAAGGAAGGCTGCCCGGTATCGAAAGTACTGAACGCCGACATCACCCTGAGCGCCACCCTGGAATCTTGAGGTAGCGTGCGCCCGGTTGCCTTACACTGCCCCCTCACCAGGAGAATCGAGTCATGAAGCAATTGATTTTGGCGATGACGTGCAGTGTGTTGGCAACCACGGCGTTGGCAGCACCCAGGCCATGCGAGGATTTGAAGGCTGAAATCGAGGCCAAGATCCAGGCCCAGGGTGTCACTTCGTACACACTGGAAATTGTCGACAACCTCGATGCCAAGGATCCCAGCATGGTCGTAGGTTCTTGCGACAATGGCACGCGCAAGATCGTCTATCAGAAAAATGACGACTGATTGCGCTGCTGTGCAGTCACCCCAACGCGCTCAAGCAGCCGGCTCATGGGATGCAGTGAATCGCCCGGTCTTCGGCAACAATCTGCCGGCTTGAATCGTACAGGCGCGCACTGGCCTGCATGGCAATGGCCCTGCCCTCCAAGCGGTAGCGCTGACCCGCCTTGAAACCGTCATAGCGCACGGTCAGGTAGCAGGTACGATCGAACGGATCATTGACCAGCCCCCCTCCCGCATACATTTCGTAGTCGAAACGCACTTCCAGCTCATGGCTGCCGGGATCTACCTGAAAGTAGCGCCCGTCATTGAGTTTGCGACCATCCAGACTTTCTGCCATGACCAGCCGACCGGTCGTGGTGAACATTTCGATCCAGGCCTTGCCAGGATCGACGGCCGGCAACGGCGGATTGGCGCAGCCAGCCAGCGTGGCGACGGTCAACAGGGCGAGCACGGCGCGCATGGAAACTCCTTGGCTGCAGGAAGAAAGTGAGCAGGACACACGTCGAGTCTAGAAGCTTTGCGTCGGCGCTGCGAGTGGCCGCCGACGGTGGCCATGCCCAGGCGGGTACTCAGGCGCTCTGACAGCCTGCAGGTTGGGCCTGCCCTACCAGTTTTCGCTGCTCGTCGTAGAGCCTGGCCCATGGGCGAAAGCCGACGCTGCCGGCTTCCAGAAAATACCGCTGCCCCGCGTCGAAGCCGGCGTAAGTGAGGTTCAGTTCGCAGTTGCGCCACAGCGGCGCGGGCACTGGGCCAATGTTGGTCGGCTGCACGGGGAACTGCAAGCGCACGGTCAGCTCATGGCTGCCGGGCTCGACTTCGAAATAACGTGTGTCGCTCCATTCCCGCTCGTCGACCTGTGTCGCCTGCAGGGCGTTGTGCTCGTGGGCCTGCAGATCAATCCAGGCCTGGCTGGGATCCGGGTCGGGCAGACCGGCACAGCCGGCAAGCGTCAGCATGCTGCTGGCAATGATCAATGCGCGCATGGAATTCTCCTGATGGGATCGTAAGATGCAGGGTCAGCGCCGATAACACCTGCTCGCTGGCGGGCCTGGCCATGGAAAACCACATGCATGAATTCGTTGTTGTTCGTCGTTCCATTCTTGCCGCACTCGACCGCGGTTTGCGCACTTTTGTTCCCGTGTGCCTGTTGTACCTGCTCAGCGGTTGCACCAGCGTCGGCTATTACGGCCAGTTGATGCAGGGCCAGTGGCAGTTGCTGCAGGCCCGCGAGCCGGTCACGCGGATCATCGCAGACCCCGCGCGGGACCCGCGCCTGCGCGAGCAGTTGCAGCGTGCGCAGGCCGCTCGCGATTTCGCCAGCGAGCATCTGCATCTGCCGGACAACCGCAGCTATCGTTTGTATGCCGATATCGGTCGGCCGCTGGTGGTGTGGAACGTATTCGCCACGCCCCAGTTTTCCCTCGCGCCGTTGACCCACTGCTTCCCCATCGCGGGTTGCGTTGCCTATCGCGGCTACTACAGCCAGTCCGCCGCACGGGGCGAAGCGGCGCTGCAGAAGCTGGCGGGCCGGGATGTCTACATCGGCGGCGTCGAGGCTTACTCGACCCTGGGCTGGTTCGATGATCCGATTCTCAACACCATGCTGAGCTGGGGCGACGAGCGCCTGGCCACACTGATCTTCCATGAGCTGGCGCATCAGCGCGTGTATGTGCAGGACGACACCGAGTTCAACGAGTCCTTCGCCACCTTCGTCGAGCAGGAGGGCACCCGGCAATGGCGGGCCTGGCGCGGTTTGCCGAAGGCGGAAGGCACACAGGCGGTGCAGCGAGAGCAGTTCACCCGGCTGGTGCTCGAGACCCGCGAACGCCTGGCCACGTTGTACGCACAGCCGCTGTCGACCGAAGCCATGCAGGCTGGCAAGGCTGCAGAGTTCGAGCGCCTGCGCCGCGACTATCGCCAGCTGCGCGATGAGCGCTGGGGTGGCGACCGGCGCTTCGATGCCTGGATGAATGGGCCGATGAACAATGCCAAGCTGCTGCCGTTCGGCCTGTATGACCAGTGGGTGCCGGCGTTCGCCGGTCTGTTCCGGCAGGTCGATGGCGACTGGCGCGCGTTCTATGCCCAAGCGCAAAAGCTGGGCAAGTTGCCGATGGAGGAGCGCAGAGCTGAGTTGACGCGGCTGGGTAGGTAGTTTTGCAGTGCCCTTTCGGGCCTATTCGCGGCCACTGGCCGCTCCTACACGAAGCCCCGTAGGAGCGGCCCGCACCGTCACCGCATCATCGCGCGCCTTGCAAGAACGCCTCATGCAGCGCCTGCAACGTATCGAAATGATACGTCGGATTCTCCAGAACCAGCTCTTCCCGCGAGCCGAACCCATAGCCCACCGCCGCACAATCCAGGCCATTGAGGCGGGCGCCGATCAGGTCATGCTTGCGGTCGCCGACCATCAAGGTCTTGCCAGGCTCCAGCCCTTCCTGCTCGAGGATATGAGCGATCAGTTGCACCTTGTCGGTCCGCGTGCCGTCGAGCTCGCTGCCGTAGATGACTTTGAAGTGCCTGGCAAAATCGAAATGGCGGGCGATTTCCCGGGCGAACTCCCAGGGTTTGGATGTGGCGATGTACAAATGCCGGCCTTGCGCCTGCAATGTTTCGAGCAACGCGATGACACCGGCGAAGATCTGGTTTTCATACAGGCCCGTGACGCGGAAGCGCTCGCGGTAGAAGTTCACTGCCTGCCAGGCACGGGCTTCGTCGAACCCATAGGCGTGCATGAACTGCTCCAGCAAGGGTGGGCCAATGAAATGCTCCAGCTTGCGCAGATCGGGTTCGTCGATGCCCAGTTTGGCCAAGGCATACTGGATGGAGCGGGTGATGCCCTCGCGCGGGTCTGTCAGGGTGCCGTCGAGGTCGAACAGGATGTTTTGATAATGCACGGAATCAGTCCTTGTCGAAGCCTTCGGCCAGGTGTTGGTCCTTGAGCTTCACGTAGTTGCCAGCGGTGTAGGTGAAGAACGCGCGTTCCTTGTCGGTCAGCGGCCGCGCCTGGCGGGCCGGGCTGCCCACGTACAGGAAGCCGCTGGGCAGGCGCTTGCCCGGTGGCACCAGGCTGCCGGCGCCGATGATCACGTCGTCTTCCACCACTGCGCCATCCATGACCGTGCTGCCCAGGCCAACCAGGATGCGGTTGCCCAGGGTGCAGCCATGCAGCATGACCTTGTGGCCGATGGTCACGTCGTCACCGATCAGCAACGGGAAACCGTCCGGGTTGAACGGGCCGGCATGGGTGATGTGCAGCACGCTGGCATCCTGCACGCTGGTGCGCTTGCCGATGCGGATGCGGTGCATGTCTGCGCGAACCACGGTCAGCGGCCAGACCGAGCTGTCGGTGCCGATCTCAACGTCGCCGATGACCACCGCCGAGCGGTCGACGAAGGCGCGTTCGCCAAGGCGCGGCGTATGCTGCTGGAATGTGCGAATAGCCACGATAGGCATCCTCTGTGTTGTCGATAGCTGCGGTGAATCGCAATTGTAATTAAGATGTCCCAGTGTTTCTTCAATAGCCAAGGTGTTTAACCGTGAGCGCGAATCCCCTTCTGCAGTCCTACGACCTGCCGCCGTTCTCGGCGATCCGTGCCGAGCACGTACAACCGGCGATTGAACAGATCCTGGCCGACAACCGCGCGGCCATTGCCCACATTCTGCAAACCCAGGGCAGTCAGCCTACCTGGGCCGGCCTGGTGCTGGCCATGGACGAGCTGAACGACCGCCTGGGCGCCGCCTGGAGCCCGGTCAGCCACCTCAATGCCGTGTGCAACAGTGCCGAACTGCGCCAGGCCTATGAAGCGTGCCTGCCGGCGCTCAGTGCCTACTCCACCGAGCTGGGCCAGAACCGCGAACTGTTCCAGGCCTTCGAAACCCTGGCCAACAGCCCTGAAGCTGCAGGCTTCGACGTTGCCCAGAAGACCATTCTGGAACATTCGCTGCGCGATTTCCGCCTGTCCGGTATCGATCTGCCGGTCGATCAGCAGCAGCGCTACGCCCAGGTGCAGAGCAAGCTCTCGGAGCTGGGCAGCCGTTTCTCCAACCAGCTGCTCGATGCCACCCAGGCCTGGACCAAGCACGTCACCGACGAAGCGGCCCTGGCCGGCCTGACCGATTCGGCCAAGGCGCAGATGGCTGCAGCGGCGCAGGCCAAGGGCCTGGACGGCTGGCTCATCAGCCTCGAGTTCCCCAGCTACTATGCGGTCATGACCTACGCTCACGACCGCGCCCTGCGCGAAGAACTCTATGCAGCCTACTGCACCCGGGCGTCGGACCAAGGCCCCAACGCTGGCCAGAACGACAACAGCCCGGTGATGCGCGAGATCCTCGACCTGCGCCAGGAACTGGCACAGCTGCTGGGCTACGCCAGCTATTCGGAATTGAGCCTGGCCACTAAGATGGCCGAGTCGACCGATCAGGTGTTGACCTTCCTGCGTGATCTGGCCCAGCGCAGCAAACCGTTCGCCGCCCAGGACCTGGAGCAGCTCAAGGCCTACGCTGCCGATCAGGGTTGTGCCGACCTGCAAAGCTGGGACAGTGGCTTCTATGGTGAAAAGCTGCGCGAACAGCGCTACAGCGTTTCCCAGGAGGCATTGCGCGCCTACTTCCCCATCGACAAGGTGCTGGGCGGCCTGTTCGCCATCGTGCAGCGCCTGTACGGCATCGAGATCGCCGAGCAGAAAGGGTTCGACACCTGGCACCCTGACGTACGTCTGTTCGAGATCAAGGAAAACGGCCAGCACGTGGGCCGCTTCTTCTTCGACCTTTACGCGCGCGCCAACAAGCGTGGCGGCGCCTGGATGGACGGCGCCCGCGACCGGCGTCGCACCGAGGCCGGCGAGCTGCAAAGCCCGGTGGCCAATCTGGTGTGCAATTTCACCCCGGCCGATTCTGGCAAGCCTGCGCTGCTGACCCACGACGAAGTCACCACACTGTTCCATGAATTCGGCCACGGCCTGCACCACTTGCTGACGCGGGTCGAGCACGTCGGTGTGTCGGGTATCAACGGCGTGGCCTGGGACGCGGTCGAGCTGCCCAGCCAGTTCATGGAAAACTGGTGCTGGGAACCCGAAGGCCTGGCCTTGATCTCCGGTCACTATGAAACCGGCGAGCCATTGCCCCAGGACCTGCTGGAGAAGATGCTGGCCGCGAAGAACTTCCAGTCCGGGCTGATGATGGTCCGGCAGATCGAGTTCTCGCTGTTCGACTTCGAACTGCACGCCTCCCACGGCGACGGCCGCAGCGTGATGGAAGTGCTCGACGGGGTTCGTGACGAGGTTTCGGTCATGCGTCCGCCGGCCTACAACCGCTTTCCCAACAGCTTCGCGCACATCTTCGCTGGTGGCTACGCGGCCGGTTACTACAGCTACAAGTGGGCCGAAGTGTTGTCGGCTGACGCGTTCAGCAAGTTCGAGGAAGACGGCGTGCTCAACGCCGACACTGGTCGCGCGTTCCGCGAAGCCATTCTGGCCCGCGGCGGGTCGCAGGCACCCATGGTGCTGTTCGTCGACTTCCGCGGCCGCGAGCCTTCCATCGATGCGCTGCTGCGCCACAGCGGGTTGAGTGAGGAAGCGGCAGCATGATCACCAAGAAACGCTTCATCGCCGGGGCCGTCTGCCCGGCCTGCAGCGAGCCGGACAAGCTGATGATGTGGAGCGTCGACGAGGTCCCGCATCGCGAATGCGTGGCTTGCGGCTACAGCGACACGCTGAACGCGCAGGGCCAATCGGTGCCCAGCGAGCTGGGCACGCGGGTCAACAAGGTGGCCGTCAAGGTCGCCCGACCCACTTCGCAACCGGTGCAGTTCTTTCCCAACCCCAAGCTCAAGAAGCCTTGAGCCAGCTATGCCGTCGACTTGCCGCAAGGGCAGGCCGACGGCAATAGCCGGCTACCACGTCCCACACCGTTCCCATTCCTAGACTGGCGCGCCACTCACGCGTCATTCAAGGAATCGAACATGACCACCGCGCACCCGTCTGCACCGGCCGCCCTGTTGGCCGACAACCCTTTGCTGGGCAATCACGACATAGTCCCCTACCACTTGATCAAGGCCGAACACGTCGAGCCGGCCATCACCCATGTGATCGAAAGCAACTTGCGTCAGCTGGCGCGATTGCTTCCCGAGCAACTCGAGTTCCCTACCTGGGATGGCCTGGTCAAACCGCTGGAAGACATGCACCAACGCCTGCTGGCGGTGCTGCAGCCCGAACAGTTGCTCAGTCGCCATCACCATCTCGCGGTGATCGACGCCTATGCGCGCTGTCGCGAACGGGTACAGGCCTATGAATCGGCCATGAAGCACAACCGCACCGTGCATGCCGTGTTGCAGCTATTGCAGCAAAGTCCGCAGGCGCTCGATCTAGACCCGACCCAGCAGGCAGCATTGAGCCATGCCTTGCGTGCTTCGCGCCTGGCCGGGGCAGGCACCCAACCTTCGATTCAGAGGCGCATCGGGCGCCTGCATCTTGAGCTGGCCGGGTTGTACCAGACCTTCGCCGACAACATGAGCGCGGCCAGCGAAGCCGGGGCCCTGAAGTTCGATAACCAGACCGCACTGGCAGGCGTTGCTCCTGCGGTACTCGCCAGCATGGCGCTGAGCGCACGCGAGGCCGGCCTGTCGGGCTGGCTGCTGCCACTGGAGCTGCCGCTGGTGCTGGCGGTATTGAGCCAGGCCCATGACCGCGCACTGCGCGAGCAGGTGTACCGCGCCTTCTACACCCAGGCTTCGGAGCAAGGCCCGCAGGCCGGAAAACATGACAACGGACCGGTGCTGCAACGCATCCTTGCGGCCCGCGCCGAGCTGGCCGAAGCGAGTGGTTATCGCAGCTATGCCTCGCTGGCCCAGGCCACGCGCATGTTCGACGAAGCCGCCGACGTGGAGCAGCTCCTGCTGCAATTGATCGACAAGGTCCGCCCAGCGGCGCAGGCGGAGTTCGCCCCGCTGCAGGAACTGGCCGCGCTGTTCGGAGTGCCGGCGCTGCAGCCCTGGGACTGCAATTACTATCAAGAGAAATACCTGCAGATCCATCACGGGGTGACCGAGCTCAAGGTGCGTGAATACTTTCCCGTGCAGGCCGTGCTCGATGGCCTGCAGCGGCTGCTCGAGCAACTGTTCGATGTGCAGTGGCTGAAATGCCCGCCGGCACCGCGCCAGCCTGCATCGGTGCACTTGTTTCAACTCAGCGAGCAGGGACAGGTCCTGGGCCATATCTACCTGGACCTGCATACCCGGCCGAAGAAGCGCGCGGGCGCCTGGATGGAAGCCCTGCGTGACCGCCATCGTTTTGCCGACGGTCGGCTGCAGTTGCCCATCGCTCATGTGGGTTGTGAATTTGCAGCCGAGACGCCGACATTTCCCTGCCTGCTCAGTCTGGGCGAGATCCAGATGTTTTTCCACGAGCTGGGCCATGCGCTGCACCATGTACTGACCCGCGTCGACCATGGCAGCGTGTCTGGCATCAAGGGCGTGGCCGATGACGCGGTGGAATTGCCCAGCGGCGTGTTCGAACACTGGGCCATGCAGCCTGAAGTTCTGCAGTCGATGTCGCGGCATCATCGAACCGGCGAACCGATCGGTACCGCCTTCGTCGAACAGGCGCTCGCCGCCCAGGCGCGCTTCCGTGCCCAGGCCCTGCTCTGGCAGCTCGAATACGCCTTGGTCGACTATCGTCTGCACAGCCAGAACGACACGCTCTCGGCGCAGCAGATTGGCGAACAGGTACTGGAGCAGATCCAGGTCGTCCGTTATCCCGCCTATGTGCGTTGGCTGAATACCTTCGCCCACCTGTTCACCGAAGAGTACTACGCGGCCGGGTATTACAGTTATGTCTGGGCGCAGGTGCTCGCCGCTCATCTGTTCGCCCGCTTCAAGCGCGAAGGCTTGCTCTCAAGCCAGGTCGGTGGAGATTTCGAACGTCTGATTCTGGCATCGGGCGGGACGCGACCCTTTGCGGAACTGGTCGAAAGCTTTGCTGGCAGCAAGCCGGGTATCGACGCGCTGCTGCTCGATCTGGGCATCGAGACGTGATTGGGCCACGCAATGGCAGACGTGAAGAGGTGATGCGCGCCCACTGAAACCGGTTTCATTTGTTGTCACAAATGGATACATTTGTCGGCTGAGCCGTCAGGGCGGCATTTTGCCGCGCCTGGCTTCGTGCCGAATGTGTCGCGTCTGCGCCTTCCACAAAGCACCACCCGCCTCTGGCCGCGTGGTGCAACGAACACGTACCGCCGGGCTGCGCATCGATAAAAACCGTATCGAACAGCTGATGAGAACCTTGATGTCCGAGCAAGAAAACAACCCGCGCCGGGATTTTCTGCGCAAAACCCTGACCCTCATTCCGGTGGTAACCGTCGCCAGCAGTGGCTTGGGCGTCGCAGCCCTGACGGTTGATGCCAACGCCGCTGCTCGGTCGGCAGCACCTGCGCCCACGCCCGCCACCGACTATCAGCCATCATTTTTCACCGCTGAAGAATGGGCTTTCGTTCAAGCCGCAGTGGCTCGCCTGATCCCGGCGGACGATCTGGGCCCCGGCGCTCTGGAAGCCGGAGCGGCGGAATTCATCGACCGTCAGATGAACACGCCCTACGCCACCGGCGCGCTCTGGTACATGCAGGGCCCGTTCGTGACCGACGCCGCGCCACAGATGGGTTATCAACTGCAGTTGGTTCCCCAGCAGATCTACCGTCTAGGCATCGCTGCCACCGATGGGTGGTGCAAGGCCCAGTCAGGCAAGACGTTCGCCGAGCAAGACAGCGCTACCCAAGAGCGTATTCTCGGCAAGATCGAAGCAGGCGAGCTGGTTTTCGATGAATTGCCGGCTACGGCATTTTTCAGCCTGATTCTGCAGAACACACGCGAAGGCTTTTTCTGCGACCCGGTGCATGGCGGCAACAAGGGCATGGTCGGCTGGACGCAGATCGGTTTTCCAGGCGCCCGCGCCGATTTCATGGACTGGGTGGAACGCAACGAGCAATACCCTTTCCCGGCAGTGTCGATTCGCGGCGAGAGGCCCTGACATGGCAACGGTAATGAAAAAGGTCGACGCGGTCATCGTCGGTTTCGGCTGGACCGGCGCGATCATGGCCAAGGAACTCACCGAGGCAGGCCTCAACGTGGTAGCGCTGGAGCGCGGCCCGATGCAGGACACCTACCCCGACGGCAGTTATCCACAGGTGATCGACGAGCTGACTTACAGCGTGCGCAAGAAGCTGTTCCAGGACATCTCCAAGGAAACCGTGACCATCCGTCACAGCGTCAATGACGTCGCCCTGCCCAACCGTCAGCTGGGTGCTTTTCTGCCCGGCAAGGGCGTCGGCGGCGCCGGTCTGCATTGGTCCGGCGTGCATTTTCGGGTCGATCCCATCGAGCTGCGCATGCGCAGCCACTACGAAGAGCGCTACGGCAAACAGTTCATTCCCAAGGACATGACCATCCAGGATTTCGGAGTCAGCTATGAAGAGCTGGAACCGTTCTTCGATTTCGCCGAAAAAGTCTTCGGCACCTCGGGTCAGGCCTGGACGGTGAACGGTGTGCGCGTCGGCGAAGGCAAGGGCGGCAACCCGTATGCGCCGGATCGTTCCAACCCGTTCCCGCTGGCCTCGCAGAAGAACACCGTGTCGGCGCAGCTGTTCCAGAAGGCTGCGGCCGAGGTCGGTTACAAGCCGTACAACCTGCCGTCGGCGAATACATCCGGGCCGTATACCAACCCCTATGGCGCGCAGATGGGCCCCTGCAACTTCTGCGGCTTCTGCAGTGGCTATGTCTGCTACATGTATTCCAAGGCGTCGCCGAACGTGAACATTCTGCCGGCGTTGCGTCAGGTCGACACCTTCGAGTTGCGCACCAATGCCCACGTGCTGCGTGTCAATCTGGACAGCAGCAAGCGCAAAGCAACCGGGGTGACCTACGTCGATGCCCAGGGCCGTGAGGTCGAGCAACCGGCGGACCTGGTGATCCTCGCAGCTTTCCAGTTCAACAACGTGCGCTTGATGCTGCTCTCCGGCATCGGCCAGCCTTACGACCCCAAGACCGGCGAAGGTGTGGTCGGCAAGAATTTCGCCTATCAGAACATGGCCACCATCAAGGCCTTCTTCGATAAGGACACCCACACCAACAACTTCATCGGTGCCGGTGGCAACGGTGTGGCGTTCGACGACTTCAACGCCGACAACTTCGACCATGGCCCCCATGGTTTCGTCGGCGGCTCGCCGATGTGGGTCAACCAGGCCGGCAGCCGGCCCATCGCCGGCACGGCCAATCCACCCGGCACGCCTGCCTGGGGCAGTGCCTGGAAGAAAGCCACCGCCGACTACTACACCCATCAGGTGTCGATGGATGCCCACGGCGCCCATCAGTCCTATCGCGGCAACTACCTGGACCTGGATCCGGTGTACCGCGATGCCTATGGCCTGCCGTTGCTGCGCATGACCTTCGACTGGCAGGAAAACGACATCAAGATGAACCGCTTCATGGTCGAGAAAATGAGCAAGGTCGCCCAGGCCATGAACCCCAAGACCATCGCCCTGCTCGGCAAGAAAGTCGGCGAGCATTTCAACACGGCCTCCTACCAGACCACCCACCTCAACGGCGGCGCGATCATGGGCACCGACCCCAAGACCAGCGCGATCAACCGCTATCTGCAGTGCTGGGATGTGCCCAACGTGTTCGTCCCAGGCGCCTCGGCCTTTCCTCAGGGGTTGGGCTACAACCCCACTGGCCTGGTGGCTGCACTGACCTACTGGTCGGCACGGGCCATTCGCGAGCAGTACCTGAAGAACCCCGGCCCGCTGGTGCAGGCATAAGGAGCGCAGAGATGAACGTTATCCAGATCGCTGCGCTGACCTTGCTCGCCAGCCTGTCGACCAGCCTGCCGGCGTGGGCCTCCGGGCCCGACGACGCCCTGATCGAGCAGGGTCGCTACCTGGCCCGTGCCGGTGATTGCGTGGCCTGCCATACCGCCAAGGGCGGTGCGCCGTTCGCCGGCGGGTTGGGCATGGAAACCCCGATCGGCACGGTCTACTCGACCAACATCACGCCGCACAGCGACGGCATCGGCAACTACAGCTTTGAAGACTTCGACAAGGCCGTGCGCCACGGCATCGGCAAGAGCGGCAGCAGCCTGTATCCGGCCATGCCCTACCCGTCTTATGCACGGGTCAGCGACGCCGACATGCACGCACTGTATGCCTACTTCATGAAGGGCGTGGCGCCGGTGGCCGAACCGAACAAGGCGACCGACATTCCATGGCCATTGAGCATGCGCTGGCCGTTGGCGATCTGGCGCGGGCTGTTCGCCCCGGCCGTGAGCACCTATCAGGCGCCGCCGGGCTCAGATCCGGTGATCAGCCGCGGTGCCTATCTGGTCGAGGGGCTCGGGCACTGTGGTGCCTGCCATACCCCGCGGGCGATCACGATGCAGGAGAAGGCCCTGAGCGCCGGCGACAACGCCGACTTCCTGGCTGGCAGCGCACCGCTCGAAGGCTGGATCGCCAAAAGCCTGCGCGGCGATCACAAGGATGGCCTGGGCAGCTGGAGCGAAGAGCAACTGGTGCAGTTTCTCAAGACCGGCCGCAGCGACCGCAGTGCGGTGTTCGGCGGCATGAGCGACGTGGTCGAGCACAGCATGCAGTACATGAGCCACGAAGACCTCACCGCGATTGCCCGCTACCTGAAGACGCTGCCGGCAGTGGACCGGGCCGACAAGCCGCATGAATACGATGCGCGCGTGGCCGATGCGCTGTGGAAGGGCGACGACAGCAAGGTCGGTGCCGGGGTGTACATCGACAACTGCGCGGCCTGTCATCGGACCGATGGCCAGGGCTACGCGCGGGTGTTCCCGGCCTTGGCCGGCAACCCGGTGCTGCAGACCGAGGATGCCAGTTCGCTGATCCACATCGTGCTGGCAGGAGGCACGTTGCCAGCCACGCACACGGCGCCGTCGACCTTCACCATGCCTGCCTTCGCCTGGCGCCTGTCGGACCAGGAAGTGGCCGACGTGGTGAACTTCATCCGCACCAGCTGGGGCAATCAGGGCTCGACGGTGTCGGCCGGCGACGTCAAGCAGATGCGCGGCGACGACATGAAACACACCTCCGGCGATGACCTGGGCCAGTCCACCAGCCATTGATCATGGCTGGCGGCCTCTTCGCGGGCAGAGACCCGCTCCCACAGGTATGTGAATTGGTGACCATCCTTGTGGGAGCGGGTCTCTGCCCGCGAAGAGGCCCTCACTGACACTCTTCAGTGAGAAGGACTCCCCCTCAATCCGCATTGAACCGATCGCGGCTGTTGCTCAAATGCAGCCACATCGCCGCCCGCGCCGCATCGGCGTCCTGCTTGCGAATAGCCTGGTAGATCGCCTCATGCTCGAGGTTCGCCACCTGCCCCAGCTGGGACAGATCGGCATCGCCCTTCTCCAGCGCATTCAGGCGAGTCCGCGGAATCATCGCATCGCCCAGGTGCTGCATGATGTCGGTGAAATACGTATTGCCGGTCGCCTCGGCAATCAGCAGGTGAAAGCGTTTGTCTTCCTCAACGCAACTGTCGTTGTTGGCCAGCGAACGTTGATAGTCATCCAGCGCCTTGCGCATACGTTGCAACTGTTGCTCGCTGCGACGCTTGGCCGCCAGGGCCGCTGCCTGGGTTTCCAGGCCCAGACGCAATTCCAGGATGCCGCGCACGCTGAGCGCCGTATCCACGTTCAAGCGCAGGCCATGGGCTGGCTCGCGCTGCAACACGAAAGTCCCCACGCCATGCCGGGCCTCCACCAACCCGGACGCCTGCAAGCGTGACAACGCTTCGCGCACCACGGTCCTGCTGACCCCGTGTTCCGTCACGATGGCGCCCTCCGACGGCAGTTTGGCCCCTGGCGCCAAGGTGCCCAGGCGAATCTGCTGGCTCAAGGCCTCGACCAGTACATGGGCCAGGCTGTTGGGTCGCTTGGACATCGATGGGCCCCCCTGAGGAAAAGTCCGATCATACCTTGGGTATATCACTCAGGCATTGCACCGTACCAGTACGGGTGTCGCGGAATGACTATCGACATGGCCACCTGCCTGCCCAAGATGTATGACAACGACGGATGGCACAGTCAAATTCTCCATAGACGTTGAGTTTAATTCAAGACGAGTTGTATGATGTCTGCCGACCGAGCACACAGCTGCCGATCGATCCACAAACTACCCGCATAAAAACAATCAGTGGGAGATTTGAATTGTGAGCAATTCAAACGTTGCAACCGGCGATGCCGTCCTGGCCCGCGCCGTCTCGAAAGTGAAGCGTCACGTACTCCCGCTGTTCGTCATCATGTTCATCGTCAACTACATCGATCGGGTCAACATCGGCTTCGTGCGCACGCACCTGGAGCATGACCTGGGCATCGGTGCGGCGGCCTACGGATTCGGTGCCGGGTTGTTCTTCATCGGCTACGCACTGTTCGAAGTGCCGTCCAACATGCTCTTGCAGAAAGTTGGCGCACGGGTCTGGCTGACGCGGATCATGTTCACCTGGGGCATCGTCGCGACGATGATGGCGTTCATTCAGAACGAAACCCACTTCTACATTCTGCGCTTCCTGCTGGGGATCGCCGAAGCCGGTTTCTTCCCTGGGGTGATCTACTACTTCACCCGCTGGTTGCCTGGCGTCGAGCGTGGCAAGGCGATTGCCATCTTCCTCAGCGGCTCGGCCCTGGCCTCGCTGATTTCCGGTCCATTGGCCGGAGCCCTGTTGCAGATCGAAGGGCTGGGCATGCACGGCTGGCAATGGATGTTCCTGATCGAAGGCCTGGCCTCGGTGCTGCTGTGCTTCTTCGTCTGGTTCTGGCTTGATTCCAAGGTTCACGATGCCAAATGGCTGACCCAGGAAGAGAAAGATACGCTGGTGGGCGAGATCGACCGCGAGCAGCGCGAGCGCGATGCCATGCACACCGTCAAGCCCACTTTGGGCACGCTGCTAAGGGATCGCCAGATCTTGCTGTTCTGCCTGATCTACTTCTGTATCCAGCTGACCATCTATGCGGCGACCTTCTGGCTGCCCAGCATCATCAAGAAAATGGGCGGCCTGGACGACCTGCAGGTGGGCTTCCTCAATTCCATACCTTGGCTGATCTCGATCATTGCCATGTACGGCTTTGCGGCCTTGTCCGGCAAGTTCAAGTTCCAGCAGGCATGGGTGGCCACGGCCTTGCTGATCGCCGCGGCCGGGATGTTCATGTCGACCACCGGTGGTCCGGTGTTCGCCTTCGTCGCCGTGTGTTTCGCCGCAATCGGTTTCAAGTCGGCCTCGTCGCTGTTCTGGCCCATTCCCCAGGCTTACCTGGATGCACGCATCGCTGCGGCGGTGATCGCCCTGGTCAACTCGGTGGGCAACCTGGGTGGCTTCGTTGCGCCGGCTACCTTCGGCTTTCTGGAACAGAGCACGGGCTCCATTCAGGGCGGGCTGTACGGCCTGGCCGGTACCTCGGTGCTGGCGGCAATCGTGGTGTTCTTCGCCCGTACCCAGCCCAAGCCCGGCAAGTCTGCCAACGGCATTGCCGGACCCGCCCAGGCCCGGTCGCTCTGACGGGCGCGATGCCTGCCCCGTTTTCGCCAGGCCCTAGCGGCGCCTGGCGTGGATCAATGACAAGGACAACAACATGGAGAAGGAAAACAACATGACCGCACACAACGCTCCTGTCGTCACCAGCCTGCAAGTCATCCCGGTTGCCGGACACGACAGCATGCTGCTCAATCTCAGCGGCGCCCATGGCCCGTTCTTCACCCGCAACATCGTGATTCTCAAGGACAGCGCCGGCAACACCGGGGTTGGCGAGGTGCCTGGGGGCGAGCGCATTCGCGAAACCCTGGAAGACGCCCGCAGCCTGGTGGTGGGCCAGCCCATCGGCCAGTACCAGCAGATCCTCAACCGCATGCGCACCACCTTCGCGGCCCGTGACAGCGCCGGCCGCGGCCTGCAGACGTTCGACCTGCGCATTACCATCCATGCCGTGACGGCCATGGAAGCCGCCCTGCTCGACCTGCTCGGGCAGTTTCTCGAGGTGCCGGTGGCGGCGCTGCTGGGTGAAGGCCAACAGCGCGATGCGGTGAAGATGCTCGGCTACCTGTTCTATGTGGGCGATCGTGGCCAGACCGACCTGGCCTACCGCAGCGAGCCGGACGCCTCTGATGACTGGAGCCGCCTGCGTCACGAAAAGGCAATGACCCCCGAGGCGGTAGTGCGATTGGCCGAAGCGGCCAAGGCCAAGTACGGCTTCAATGACTTCAAGCTCAAGGGTGGCGTGCTGCGCGGTGCCGAGGAAATCGAGGCGGTGACGGCGCTGGCCGAGCGCTTTCCCGACGCGCGCATCACCCTGGACCCCAACGGTGCCTGGTCATTGAAAGAGGCCATCGGCCTGTGCCGCGACCAGCACCATGTGCTGGCTTACGCCGAGGATCCCTGCGGCGCCGAGAACGGCTATTCGGGACGTGAAGTCATGGCCGAGTTCCGTCGTGCGACGGGCCTGCCCACCGCCACCAACATGATTGCCACCGACTGGCGCGAGATGGGTCACGCCATTCAATTGCAGTCGGTGGACATCCCGCTGGCCGATCCGCATTTCTGGACCATGCAGGGGTCGGTACGGGTGGCGCAGATGTGCAACGACTGGGGGCTGACCTGGGGCTCGCACTCCAACAACCATTTCGACATTTCGCTGGCCATGTTCACCCAGGTGGCGGCCGCCGCGCCGGGCGAGATCACTGCGATCGACACGCACTGGATCTGGCAGGATGGCCAGCGTCTGACCAAGGAGCCGTTGCAGATCGTCGATGGCTTCGTCAAGGTGCCGGCCAAACCGGGCCTGGGCGTGGACATCGACATGGACGAAGTGGCCAAGGCTCACGAGCTGTACAAGGCCAAGGGCCTGGGCGCGCGAGACGACGGCATTGCCATGCAATACCTGATTTCAGACTGGAAATTCGACAACAAGCGTCCTTGCCTGGTGCGCTGAGCCATCCATCGACCCTGTGGGAGCGGGTCTCTGCCCGCGAAACGGAGCATGCGGTGGCTCAGGCAGACCGTGGCGGCTGCTTCGCGGGCAGAGCCCGCTCCCACAGTTCTGCTGCCGCCATGCAGCCGACTTGAACCTGATCTCGGGTTGGCAATTCGACAACAAGCGTCCCTGCCTGGTGCGCTAAGCCACTCACCGACCCTGTGGGAGCGGGTCTCTGCCCGCGAAACGGAGCATGCGGTGGCTCAGGCAGACCGTGGCGGCTGCTTCGCGGGCAGAGCCCGCTCCCACAGTTCTGCTGCCGCCATGCAGCCGACTTGAAC
>UVIF01000019.1 GCA_900596015.1 Pseudomonas viridiflava
CTGTGGGAGCGGGTCTCTGCCCGCGAAACGGAGCATGCGGTGGCTCAGGCAGACTGTGGCGGCTGCTTCACGGGCAGAGCCCGCTCCCACAGTTCTGCTGCCATCATGCAGTCGACTTGAATCTTATGTAGCAGCGGCGCAAGCCGCGTCGGCGGTTTAAGCGGTGCATCTGGGAGAACGCGGTGAAGCCGGACGCGGCTCGCGCCGCTGCTACAGGGACGCCGTCCATCGTCTCGGCAAACCCTCACCCCGCGCAATAGACGCCTCGATTCAGGTTCAGTTAAGTTTTCACCGGTAGGGTTAGTGACAAATGACTCACGAGTCATAATCCTGTGTGAATCGTCTCATCCAGCCATGAGCTGTGGGAATTTTTACCCGGTAAACTGGGAACCATCTCAAATCCAGCAAGAGGATGAATCATGAGCGACAAGGATCCTACACCGAGCCATGCCGATACGGCTGAAGCCTCCCTGAAGCAGATCGTCGACGGCTTCCTGCATTTCCATCATGACGTCTTCCCCCAGCAACAGGAATTGTTCAAGAAGCTTGCCACTGCGCAGGCGCCACGGGCCATGTTCATCACCTGTGCGGACTCGCGAATCGTCCCTGAACTGATCACCCAAAGCTCCCCCGGCGACCTGTTCGTCACCCGCAACGTGGGTAACGTCGTACCGCCCTACGGACAAATGAATGGCGGGGTCTCCACCGCGCTCGAGTACGCCATCCTGGCGCTGGGCGTGCAGCACGTCATCGTCTGCGGCCACTCCGACTGCGGCGCCATGCGTGCAGTGCTCAACCCTGCCTCGCTGGAGAAGATGCCAACGGTGAAGGCCTGGCTGCGCCACTCGGAAGTGGCCCGCACAGTTGTCGAAGACAACTGCAACTGCGCCAACGAAGCCGAAAGCATGAAAGTGCTGACCGAAGAAAACGTCATCTCCCAGCTGCAGCATCTGCGCACGCATCCGTCGGTGGCCTCGCGCATGGCCAGCGGCCAGTTGTTCATTCACGGCTGGATCTACAACATCGAAACCAGCGAGATCAAGGCCTACGACGCCGAGCAGGACTGCTTCCGTCCCCTCGACAGAATGACCACGACCCCGAGCGCCACGCCCAAGGGCCGGTTCTAGGTAGCCGCGTCATTCGTATGACAGGGCCCGCCTGGCCGTAATCTGTCGACAGCACACCTCATCGTTCGCTTGCCGAATCCACTTGTACCCAGCCGCGTCGGCTGGGCCGCAGGGGATTGGGCGGGCACGCTGCTGCCTGTCGAAAAGTGCGTCCCGGCTCGCTTGAATGCTTGCAGGAGATTGAACGTGAATATTGCACAGATAAAAGCAGTGTTGCCGCGCGAGTTGCTCGCCTCGGTCGTGGTGTTTCTGGTTGCGCTGCCGTTGTGCATGGGTATCGCCATCGCCTCGGGTATGCCCCCTTCCAAAGGTCTGATCACCGGCATCATCGGCGGTATCGTGGTCGGATTCCTCGCCGGATCGCCGTTGCAGGTCAGTGGTCCCGCCGCCGGCCTGGCGGTGTTGGTCTTCGAACTGGTGCGCCAGCATGGCATGGCCATGCTCGGGCCGATCCTGCTGCTGGCCGGCCTGCTGCAACTGTTGGCCGGGCGCTTCAAGCTCGGCTGCTGGTTCCGCGTCACCGCGCCGGCAGTGGTCTACGGCATGCTCGCCGGCATCGGCGTGCTGATCGTGCTTTCCCAGGTGCATGTGATGCTCGACCGGGCACCGCAGCCCTCGGGCCTGAGCAACCTGATCGAATTTCCCGCCGTGGTCGGTCAGGCCATCCCCAGCATCGGTGGCGGCCTGGGCTGGCAGGCTGGATTGCTGGGCCTGCTGACCATCGCCGTGATGTATGCGTGGGAAAAACTGCGCCCGCAAAAGCTGCGCTTCGTACCCGGCGCCTTGCTGGGTGTTGGCCTGGCGACGGGTATCAGCCTGTTCTTTGCCATGCCGGTCAAGCGTGTCGAGGTGCCAGCGAACCTGGCGCAAGCCATCGACTGGCTGCGTCCGGCAGACCTGCTCAACCTGGCCGATCCTGCCCTGCTCATCGCCGCGATTGCCGTGGCCTTCATCGCCAGTGCCGAAACCCTGCTCTCGGCAGCAGCGGTCGACCGCATGCACAACGGCCAGCGTTCTGATTTCGACCGCGAGCTGTCGGCACAAGGCGTAGGCAACATGCTCTGCGGCATTCTGGGGGCGCTGCCCATGACCGGCGTGATCGTGCGCAGCTCGGCCAATGTCCAGGCCGGTGCCCAAACCCGCATGTCGGCGATCCTGCACGGTGTCTGGCTGCTGGGGTTCGTGGTCCTGCTGTCCAGCCTGCTGCAGAGCATCCCGGTCGCAAGCCTGGCGGGGGTACTGGTCTTCACCGGCGTCAAGCTGGTCGATTTCAAGGCCTTCAAAGGCCTGGGCCGCTACGGTCGAATGCCGATGTTCACCTACGCAGCCACGGCGCTGGCGATCGTCTTCACCGACCTGCTCACCGGTGTGCTGCTGGGTTTCGCCCTGACCTTGCTGAAGCTGGCCTTCAAGGCCGCGCGCCTGAAGATCAGCCTCATCGACCAGGCACCGGGTGAAGTGGAATTGCGCATGGTGGGCTCGGCGACCTTTCTCAAGGTACCGGCCCTGACCAAGGCCTTGGCGAGCATTCCAGAGGGTACGACCGTGCATGTGCCACTGGCCGGGTTGAACTACATCGACCACTCGTGCCTGGAGCTGCTGGAAGACTGGGGTCGGGCGAACCAGAGCAAGGGTTCGCGGATGATCATCGAAAGCCGCGGGCTGAAGCGGCGTATCGAGGGGCGGCTGCGTACCACGGCAGGTTTCGGCAGCTAGCACGACAGCGACAAGCTGCTTCGCGGGGCTGGCGACGTTGTACTCGCCAGGCCCCGGCGCAGGCTCTCAGGAGCTGGCCGCGTTCAGGTCCAGGCCAATGCCCAGGCGCCGTGACATGCACGGCCATTGCTGCCAGGCCGCGCCGGTTTCAGGGCTGATCAGCTTGTCGCGATAGGCTTGCACCGACGGCAGCTCGAAGCGCTCGTCGCAGAGCATCTGATCCACCGAATGATGCACCACCTCATCCAGCTGGTTGGCGAACGCTTCGCCGATCAACTGGTGAGCGATCAGGTTGGCCACGGTCATGTCCAACGGTATCAGCGGCTGGCCCAAATGACGGATGTACAGGTCGTTGACTTCCTCGACCAGACGATGGGCCAGGTAAGCTTCGTCGAGCAGGCCATCCAGCCCCTCCTGGCCCGCCAGGATTCCAGGCGGCTGCAGAAAATACTCTTCGGCTATCTTCAATACCGGTTTGATCTGCGACTCGATGCCGGCCTTGCCGGCGACTTCGCTGGCCGCATCGAGCAACTGCGGGACTTCCTCGATGTAGGCGCTGACGAAGCGCCACAAAGCGATACCGCCGCCCTCTGCCAGGTCGATGGCCGGGTGCAGCTGCGGCAACTGTTTTTCCAGACGTTGATGCAGGTGGCCGGTGGCGGCCTCGTGTTCGGTTGCACGTTGAATCTGCTCGCGCAATGCGGCGGTATTCATGAAGGCTCCAGGCGAGTGTCACGCAAGTGAAGTGGGAACGATAGCTGGCCCATCGGGAAGGCTAAGACGCATTTGTCATAGTAAGGACACATTTCATAACGGCGCGTGACCACTACCCTCCCGGGGATCGGCCTGCTAACGTCGCTCACTTCCACATGCACATGCACTGACCCCGAGCCCATGACCACAGCGCAGAAAATCGTCTTTACCGTTGCCGGTGCCCTTGCCTTGCTGATCGGATTGAGCGTTCATCACCTGCTCAAGGGGCAGACCCAGCCCGACCGCGCCGGGCTGGTCGATGCGGGCATCATTCTGTTGGCGCAAAGCCGGGCGATGCCTGTGCTGCAGATGACCGATCAGGAGGGGTCGGTCGTCCACGTCGACCAGCTCGAGGGCAAGTGGTCGCTGCTGTTCTTCGGCTACACGTTCTGCCCGGACATCTGCCCGACCACGCTGGCCAACCTGCGCGATGTGCAGAACCAGCTACCGAAATCCACACGCGAGCGCCTGCAGGTGGTGCTGATCAGCGTCGACCCGCACCGCGACACGCCCGAGCGGCTCAAGCAATACCTGGGTTATTTCAAGGCGGGATTCCAGGGGTGGGTGGCGCCGGTAGACACCCTGCAGACGCTGGCCAGCGCCATCAGCATTCCCTTCATTGCGGCCGACACGCGCAAGCCCAATTACCTGGTGGAACACAGTGCCAACCTGGCGTTGATCGGGCCGGATGGGCGACAGCGCGGGTTCATCCGCGGGCCCATCGACAATGCCAAGATGATCGCCCAACTTCCAGGGCTGGTCGCGGGCGATTGAGGGGCGCGGGGGTCAAGCCGTCATTGGCCTAGAAGGCCGGCAATACTGCGCCCTTGTATTTCTCGGTGATGAACTGCTTGAGCTCGGGGCTGTGCAAGGCGGCGGCCAGTTTCTGCATGGCAGGCGAGTCCTTGTTGTCGGGGCGTGCGACCAGAATGTTCACGTACGGCGAGTCGCTGCCTTCGATGAACAGCGCGTCCTTGGACGGGTCCAGCTTGGCTTCCAGGGCATAGTTGGTGTTGATCAGGGCCAGATCGACCTGAGTCAGCACGCGTGGAATGGTGGCTGCCTCCAGCTCGCGGATCTTCAAGCCCTTGGGGTTCTCGACGATGTCCCTGGTGGTCGCCAGGATGTTGCTCTGGTCCTTGAGGCGAATCAGCCCGTATTTCTGCAGCAGCAACAGTGCACGACCGCCGTTGGTGGCGTCGTTGGGCACCACGACGTTGGCACCGTTGCCCAGCTCGTCGAGCGTCTTGATCTTGCTGGAATAGGCGCCCAGCGGCTCCAGATGGACGCCAGTGACGGCGACCAGGTCGGTACCCTTGCCCTTGTTGAACTCGTCCAGATACGGCTGGTGCTGGAAGAAGTTCGCGTCCATGGCTTTCTGCGCCACCTGAACGTTGGGTTGGATGTAGTCGGTGAAGATCTTGATGTTGAGGTCCACACCCTGTTCGGCCAACTGCGGCTTGACGAACTCGAGAATCTCCGCGTGCGGTACCGCAGTGGCTGCCACGCTCAGGGTTTCGTTGGCTTGGGCGGAGAGTGCAGCGACGGCGGCCATGGCGGCCAGTAGTCTTTTCATTTTCGATTTCCTTGTCGGCCCTCGCGGGCCTGACCTTGAATTATTTGCGCGAGAAGTGCACGACCAGACGGTCGCCGAGCATCTGCAGCAATTGGACCATCAGAATCAGAATGATCACCGTGACGTACATCACGTTGTCCTGAAAGCGCTGGTAGCCGTAGCGAATCGCCAGGTCGCCCAGGCCTCCGGCGCCTACCACACCGGCCATCGCGGTGTACGACACCAGGGTGATGGTCGTCACGGTGATGGCTGCGATGATCCCCGGCATGGCCTCGGGCACCAGTGCCCGGGTGATGATCTGCCGCGTGGTCGCCCCCATGGCCTGGGTCGCCTCGATGATGCCGCGGTCGACCTCGCGCAGGGCGGTTTCCACCAGGCGCGCAAAGAACGGCACGGTGCCGATGACCAGTGGCGGAATCGCCCCGGCAACGCCCAGCGAGGTGCCCACCAACACCACCGTGGCGGGAATGAGCAGGATGATCAGGATGATGAACGGCAGCGAGCGGACCACGTTGACGATGAACGAGAGCACCGCGTACAGCCGAGGCTTTTCGAACATCTGCCGTGGGCTGGTGAGGAACAGCACGATACCCAGCGGCAGACCCAGAAGGATGGTGAACAGCAGCGAGGTGCCCAGCATGACCAGCGTATCCAGGGTGGCCTGCCAGATTTCGCTCCAGTCGACGCTGGCAAAGAAGTTGATCAGGTCCATCAGCGCAGCACCTCCATGTGAACGTCCGCGGCGGTGAAGCGAGCAAAGGCCGCTTCCATGTCGCCGCCGGTGATAGCCAGGGTCAACTGGCCATAGGGGGTGTCCTTGATGCGGTCGATACGCCCGGCCAGGATGCTGTAGTCGACACCGGTCTCGCGCGCCACCGTGCCCAGCAGTGGCGCATAGGTAGCCTCGCCCTGGAACGTCAGGCGCACGATGCGCCCCGCCACATGGGCGAAGTCGCTGCGCTGTTCGTTCTCGTCGACCTGCTCGTCTTCCTGGACGAAGCGACGGGTGGTCGGATGTTGCGGGTGCAGGAACACATCGGCCACCGAGCCTTGCTCGACGATGCGCCCGGCGTCCATCACCGCGACCTGGTCGCAGACCCGGCGGATCACGTCCATTTCATGGGTGATCAGCACGATGGTCAACTGCAGCTCGCGGTTGATCTCGGCCAGCAATTGCAATACCGAGGCCGTGGTCTGCGGGTCCAGCGCGCTGGTGGCCTCGTCGCAGAGCAGGATCTTCGGGTTGGTCGACAGCGCGCGGGCGATGCCGACGCGCTGCTTCTGTCCGCCCGACAGCTGCGCCGGGTATTTGCGTGCGTGGTCGGACAAGCCCACCCGCTCGAGCAACTGGGCCACGCGCTGGTCGATTTCCTTGCGCGACAGCCGGCCGGCCAGGTTCAGCGGCATCGCCACGTTGTCGGCGACCGTCTTGGACGCCAGCAGATTGAAATGCTGAAAGATCATGCCGACCTGTTGCCGGAAACCGCGCAGGGCCTCGGCATCGAAGGCAGTGACGTCTTCACCGTCGACGATGATCGTGCCGCCACTGGGGTTCTCCAGGCGGTTGATCAGGCGCAGCAGCGTGCTTTTACCGGCGCCGGAATGGCCGATGAGGCCGAACACCTGGCCTGCCGGCACCGTGAGCCGGGTGGGGTGCAGCGCGGGAATTTCCCTACCGGCCACGCGGTAGGTCTTGTGGACATCTTGGAACTCGATCACGTAGCGAACCTTGTGGGGCGCATGAATGGGGGCAGCGGGTAGCCGGGCGCGCATTTTAGCCCAGGCATCCCATCGCATTTAGCATTTATTTTCGCGGCGACCTGCGATTTGGCAATAACGCGACTGAAAGGGTTGGTTGCCCACCGTTCGCGAAAAAAAAGGAACGTCCACGCAATTCGTCCGGTCACTTGCTGAGTATCCCTGGCCCATGCCTGCCGTGATCAGGTGAGGGTACTTATCAGAGTCCGTCCACGGACTGCCGTGAACCAAGGAGTTAAGGCCCGATGAGCAACAAGACCCCCCCTACCGGCAAGAGCGAAGCCGCTGGCACCGATACGCCGGATCGTCAGAACACCAACGCCAAGCTCGAATCGCTCGAGCAGTTCCGTGCCGATGGCACCGGGCAGGCGCTGCGCACCAATCATGGTGTGAAAATCAGCGACAACCAGAACACGCTCAAGGCGGGTCCACGCGGTCCGTCGCTGCTCGAAGACTTCATCATGCGTGAGAAAATCACGCACTTCGACCACGAACGTATCCCGGAGCGTATCGTCCACGCCCGCGGCACCGCGGCCCATGGTTTCTTCGAAACCTACGAAGACCACTCGGCGCTGACCAAGGCCGGTTTCCTCCGTGACCCGTCGAAGAAGACCCCGGTCTTCGTGCGCTTTTCCACCGTGCAGGGCCCGCGTGGCTCGGGCGACACCGTGCGCGACGTGCGTGGTTTTGCGGTCAAGCTCTACACCGACGAAGGCAACTTCGACCTGGTCGGCAACAACATGCCGATCTTTTTCATCCAGGACGCGATCAAGTTTCCCGACTTCGTCCACGCGGTGAAGCCTGAGCCGCACAACGAGATCCCGACCGGCGGCTCCGCCCACGACACCTTCTGGGACTTCGTCTCGCTGGTGCCGGAATCGGCGCACATGGTGCTGTGGACCATGTCCGACCGGGCGATCCCGAAAAGCCTGCGCACCATGCAGGGTTTCGGTATCCATACCTTCCGCTTCGTCAATGGCGAGGGCAAAGGCACATTCGTCAAGTTCCACTGGAAGCCCAAGTTCGGTACCTGCTCGTTGGTCTGGGACGAGGCGCAGAAACTGGCCGGCAAGGACACCGATTTCCACCGCCGTGACCTGTGGGAGTCCATAGAGATGGGCGACTACCCGGAATGGGAACTGGGCGTGCAGATCGTGCCGGAAGAAGACGAGCACAAGTTCGAATTCGACCTGCTCGACCCGACCAAGATCATCCCTGAAGAGCTGGTCCCGGTCACCCCGCTGGGCCGCATGGTGCTGGACCGTAACCCGGACAACTACTTCGCCGAAACCGAACAGGTTGCGTTCTGCCCAGGCCACATCGTGCCCGGCATCGACTTCAGCAACGACCCACTGCTGCAGGGCCGTCTGTTCTCCTACACCGATACCCAGATCAGCCGTCTCGGCGGGCCGAACTTCCACGAGATCCCGATCAACCGTCCGATCGCGCCGAACCACAACGGTCAGCGTGATGCCCAGCATCGCACCCGTATCGACAAGGGCCGTGCTTCCTACGAGCCGAACTCGATCGACGGCGGCTGGCCGAAGGAAACCCCATCGGCACCGATCGATGGCGGCTTCGAGACCTACCCGGAGCGCGTCGATGCGCACAAGGTCCGCGAGCGCAGCGAATCGTTCTCCGACCACTTCTCCCAGGCCACGCTGTTCTTCAACAGCATGAGCCATGCCGAGAAAGAGCACATCATCGCGGCCTATAGCTTCGAATTGGGCAAGGTCGAGCGCGAGTACATCCGTGCCCGTCAGGTCAACGAGATTCTGGCCAACATCGATCTGGAGCTGGCGTCGCGCGTTGCGGCCAACCTGGGTCTGCCGGCGCCTGCCAAGGGCACCGTATCGGTCAAGCCTTCCTCGCTGAAGGAATCGCCTGCGCTGAGCCAGATGAACCTGCTGTCCGGTGACATCAAGAGCCGCAAGGTGGCCATTCTGGTTGCCAACGGCGTGGACGGCAATGCGGTTGCTGCGCTGCAGAAGGCCCTCAAGGCCGAAGGCGCGCATGCCAAGGTGCTGGGCCCTACCAGCGCACCGGTCAAGACGGCCGATGGCAAGACCCTGGCCGTTGACGCATCCCAGGAGGGCCTGCCTTCGGTGGCCTTCGACGCAGTGTGGGTACCGGGTGGTGCCGATTCGATCAAGGCACTGAGCGCCGATGGCGTGGCACTGCACTACCTGCTCGAGGCCTACAAGCACCTCAAGGCAATCGGTATCAGCAAGGATGGCAAGGCGCTGCTCGAAGCGCTGCGCCTGAAGGAAGATGCCGGCCTGCTGGTGGGTGACGATGACAGCACCATCAAGGCGTTCATTGCCGCCATCGCCAAGCACCGCGTGTGGGATCGCGAGCCGGCCGCCAAAGCCATTCCGGCTTAACGGCGCGGTATAAGCACCACCTGGGTCGGTTGTCCGTGGACCACACGGCGACCGACCTTAAGTTGCATTTCCGGCAACTGTTCGCTGACGCGCTGCTTGAGCAGCGCTTCCAGCCGGCGATACTCGCCCGGTTGGGCTACCTGAATGATCACATCGCATTGGTAATGAACGACGTCGGTCGCGATGTCGTGCATCTGTGCGCGCAGTTGCGGCGCGCTGTGCATCTTCAACGGCACCGCTGAAACGCTGGCGTTCGGGTCCAGCACCAGGGCCTTGGGTCGGGCTTCGGCAGCTTTAAGGGCGGCTTCGGCTTTTTCCAATTCGGCCTTGCGGGCCTGGGCGATGGCGCCATTGACGCCACCGGTGAGCGCCGGTGCCTGGGGCATCAGCACGCGGGCACGGCCCAGTGCAGTGGCGGCCGCGTTGACGTCACCCTTCTGTAGCATCACCTGGCTGCGCTGCAGGTAGGCTTCGGCCAGCTGCCGCTGCGCATCGTTGAGGCGTGGATCCTGCGGTGCCTGCGCCTGCAGCTTGACCAGTTGATCCTCGGCCGTGGCCAGTTCGCTGCTGGCAATGTTTGTTTCCAGCTGCTGCCAGGCATCCGGACCCGCATCAGCGGCATGGTCGGCCGGTGAGGTCTGGCAAGCGGTCAACACCAGGGAAAGTGTGGCAAGTAGCAGGTAACGGGAGACGAACGGCTTCATTGCTACGACTCTCTATTTGCCCAAAAAACGGCCAAGTCTACACCGTGGGGGTGTCGGCGAAAATATGGACGCCGAAAATCGCTGAGGCCACGACTCTTTGGCCGGGGAAAGCGGGGTCTGTGCCTGTCCACAGCTGGGCAATCGCCGCGAGGTGTACAGATAACAGCGACTCGCGCCAGACACTCCACTACCGCTTGGGCAACGCAAAACTCAGCAGAAACAACACTGCCGCACTGACCACGATCGAAGGCCCGGCCGGCGTGTCCTTGAACCACGACAAGGCCAACCCGGTACACACCGCGATCACTCCCAGCACACTGGCGCCCAGCGCCATCTGCTCGGGCGAGCGCGCATGCCGTTGTGCGGCGGCTGCCGGAATGATCAGCAATGAGGTGATCAGCAACACCCCGACGATCTTCATCGCCACCGCGATCACCACCGCAATCAGCAGCATCAAGGCCATGCGCAGCCCCGCCACGGGCAGCCCTTCGATCCGAGCCAGCTCTTCGTGAACGGTGATCGCCAGCAACGGCCGCCACAAGGCGATCAACAGCGCCAGCACCGCCACGCTGCCACCGATGATCCAATACAAATCGGTCGGGCTGATCGCCAGCAGATCACCAAACAGATAACCCATCAGGTCGATGCGCACGTCGTGCATGAAGCTCAGCACCACCAGACCCAGCGACAGGGTGCTGGGGGCGAGAATCCCCAACAGGGTGTCCGAGGCCAGCGGCTGGCGTTGCTGCAGGGTCACCAACAGGATCGCCAACAGCAGACAACCTACCGTGACCGCCAGTGCCGGGCTGATGTCGAGCACGAAGCCCAAGGCCACGCCCAGCAAGGCCGCGTGGGACAAGGTATCGCCAAAATAGGCCATGCGCCGCCACACCACGAACGAGCCCAGCGGTCCCGCCACCACTGCCAGGGAAAGCCCCGCCAGCAAGGCATACAGTAAAAAATCAGCCATGCTTGCAGCTGTCTCCGTGTACATGAGTGTCACTGACCACACTGCCGTGCAGGTCATGGGCGTGATCGTGATGGTGGTGATAGATGGCCAGGCTGGGAGCGTGGCTGCCGAACAGCTCGACGAATGCGGGATCACCGCTGACCTGCGCAGGGTGCCCCGAGCAGCACACATGCCGGTTCAGGCAGACCACCTGGTCGGTGGTGCTCATGACCAGATGCAGGTCGTGAGAAACCATCAGCACACCGCAGCCGTGGCGTTCGCGCAGGCGCGTGATCAGCGCATACAGTTCGGCCTGGCCGGCCACGTCGACGCCTTGCACCGGCTCGTCGAGCACCAGCAATTCAGGCTCGCGCAACAGTGCCCGCGCCAGCAGTACGCGCTGCATCTCACCGCCGGACACCGTCTGGATCGGGCTGTCGATGGTCTGCGCGGCGCCTACCTCTTCCAGCGCCGCCAGAGCGCGGGCACGGTCCACACCTGGCACCAGGCGCAAAAAGCGCAGGACCGACAGCGGCAGGGTCGGATCCACGTGCAGCTTCTGCGGCATGTAGCCGATGCGCAGCCGCGGCTTGCGCCATACGCTGCCCGAATCGGGCTTGAGCAACCCCAGCACGGCGCGCACCAGGGTGGTCTTGCCGGCGCCATTGGGGCCGATCAATGTCACGATTTCGCCGGGCTGCACGCACAGGTGAATGTCATCGAGCACCCGCTGGCCGGCGAATGCCACCGTGACCTGGTCCAGGCGGATCAAGGCTTCGCTCATCACGCCCCCTGACAGGCCGCGCACAGGCCGACCACTTCCACGGTTTGCCCCTCGACGACGAAGCCGACGCCCAAGGCGCTTTCGACGATGGCGTCGCTGATGGTCTTGTGCTCCAGCTCCACGGCCACATGGCAGGCGCGGCAGATCAGGAACTGGCCCTGATGCGCATGCTCGGGATGGTTGCAGCCAATGAACGCGTTGAGCGAGGCAATCCGGTGCACCAGGTTGTTGTCGAGCAGAAAATCCAGGGCGCGGTAGACCGTGGGCGGTGCCGCGCGGCGGCCGTCCTGTTCGCTGAGCACGGCGAGGATGTCGTAGGCACCCAGTGGCTTGTGGCTTTGCCAGACCAGCTCCAGCACGCGACGACGCAAGGCGGTCAGGCGCAGGCCCTGTTTCAGGCACAAGGCATCGGCCTCGCTCAGCGCGTGGTGTACGCAATGAGAGTGGTCATGGGGACGGCTGGCCAGCGGTGTTTTGGACATGAGCGGCGACGAATTCTGATAGAGACGTTATTATGTTACCTGTTCTTGCCCCCGAGAGTGTTCATTGTGGTTCGTATTTTTGCTCTTTCCATCGGTTTGCTCGCCGCCTGCATGACTGCCTTGCCGGCACAGGCGCAAGTGCGGGTACTGACCAGCATCAAGCCGGTGCAGCTGATCGCCGCCGCCGTGCAGGAAGGTGTCGGCCAACCCGAAGTGCTGCTGCCGCCCGGTGCCTCCCCGCACCACTACGCGCTGCGGCCATCGGACGTGCGGCGGGTGGCCGACGCCGATCTGCTGTACTGGATCGGTCCGGACATGGAAGGTTTTCTGCCGCGCGTGCTGCAGACCCGGCAGAAGCTGACGGTCACGATCCAGACGCTGCCAGGGCTGCACCTGCGGCATTTTGCCGAAGACAGCCATTCCCATGCCGAGGAAACGTCGGACCACGATCACGATCACGACCATCGCCCGGGCACGCTGGACGCCCACCTGTGGCTCTCTACGGTCAACGCTCGGGTGATCGCCACGCGCATGGCCGCCGACCTGTCTGCCGTCGACCCCGCCAATGCGTCGCGCTACCAGGCCAACCTGGCCGCCTTCACGCAACGCCTGCAGGTGCTGGACACACGTCTGGCCGCTCGGGTCGCCGGCATTCAGGGCAAGCCTTATTTCGTTTTCCACGAAGCCTTCGATTATTTCGAGGAGGCCTACGGCCTCAAGCATGCGGGGGTTTTTGCCGTGGCTGCTGAAGTGCAACCTGGCGCGCAGCATGTCGCCGCGATGCGTCAGCGCCTGCAGGAAGTGGGCAAGACGTGCGTGTTCAGCGAGCCGCCGATGCGCCCCAAGCTGGCGCAGACCCTGACGGCCGGCCTGCCGGTGACCCTGGCCGAACTGGACGCCCTGGGCAGCTTCGAGGACGCCACGGCAACCGGCTACGAGACCTTGCTGGGCAATCTGGCCGACAACCTTGCCGGCTGCCTGGAAAAACTCTGACGCTCCTCCCACAAGCCTGAACCCCTGCCCTGTGAGAGAGGGTTCATGCCAGAAGCAGGTTCCTGTGAGAGAAGGTTCATGCCAGAAGCAGGTTCCTGTGAGAGAAGGTTCATGCCAGAAGCAGGTTCCTGTGGGAGAGGGTTCATGCCAGAAGCAGGTTCCTGTGGGAGCGGGCTCTGCCCGCGAAGGCCGCCCCACGATCTCGGGAGCTAAAAAGCAAACGGCAACGGCACCCCAACCTTCTGCCGCAGCGCCAACCGGTCCTGGAACTCCTTGGGGTCATGGATCAACACATCCATCCCGGCAAACGACTGCGCCGCGATCAGGCGCGACAGCCAGAACCGCACGCAGGCCACGCGCAACATCAGTGGCCACAGCTGCGCCTCCGCCGCAGTGAACGGCCGCAAGGCCGCGTAGGCGCCCAGCAACGCCCGCGCGCGCGGCGCATCCAGGCCGCCCTGCTCATCCGAGCACCAGTCGTTCACGGTAATCGCCAGGTCATACAGCATGGGCCCGGAGCAGGCATTGTAGAAGTCGATCACACCCGTCAGGTGCGTGCCCTCGAACATCACGTTGTCACGGAACAGGTCGCCGTGCAGGTTGGCCTGCGGCAGCGCCAGGATCTGCGCGTGATGCGCCTGGATCTCGGCCAGGGCCGGACGCAGCAACGCCGCGGCCGCCGTATCCAGGTCGGCGACCAGCTTCTGACCCTCTTCCAGCATCCAGTCCAGGCCACGGTCGGTGCGGCGCACCAGCGGCGCGTCGAGGGTCGCGGTATGAATGTGCCCCAGCAACTCGCCCACCTGCACACAGTGCTGGTTGTTCGGTGCCTGCACATGGCGGCCATCCAGACGTGGCTGCAGCAAGGCCGGCTTGCCCGCCAGCGTGCGCAGCGCCACGCCCTCGGTGGTGCGCAAGGCGTAGGGCACCGACAGCTGAGCGTCGTGCAGTACATCGAGCAGTTCGATGAAGAACGGCAAATCCTGGGTTGGCCCGCGCTCGACCAGCGTCAGCACGTACTCACCCTGCTCCAGGCTGATGAAGAAGTTGCTGTTCTCGGTACCGGCGGCAATCCCTTGGAAGTCCCGCAGACGGCCAAGGCCATAGGGGGCCAGAAAGGTTTCGAGCTCGGCGCGGGTCAAGGGTGTAAACACAGACATGTCGTAGATTTGCCCATACTGGCGCCGCAAGGGGCGGCGCCCGGTTGAATTGAAGGTTACAGCCTCACCACTCGAAGATCTTCCAGGCCGGGATCAACATGTCCGGCTGGTCGGAGCGGATGAAATTGTCATCGGTGCCATCGGCGCGCACCAGGAAATACGGCTTGCCGTGTTTCGGGGTGATCTTGATGGCGTACAGGAAGCCGTTCTGGCGGTACTCCTGGATGGTCTTGTCGCCGTCCTGGCGAATGGTCACGTCCGGATCGGCCGAAGGCGCTTCGTCCGCGGCCAGGGTCATCAGCGGGCTGGTCAGCAGCAGAGCCGCGAGCAACAGGTGTTTTACGTTACGCATGATAACCTTGTCCCTTTGTTGTCACAGTTCTCGTTGTCACAGCTCCGGGCATTCTAACGCCGGGCTCGCCGAAAAGGTTGATTCTGCTCATGAGCAAAGCTCCCCTCGTCCTGGTGGACGGTTCTTCCTATCTGTACCGGGCGTTCCACGCACTGCCGCCGCTGGCCACCTCCAAGGGCATGCCCACGGGGGCGGTGAAGGGCGTGCTGAACATGCTCAAGAGCCTGCGTCGGCAGTATCCGGACAGCCCGTTCGCGGTGGTCTTCGACGCCAAGGGAGGGACATTCCGCGATGCCCTCTACGGCGACTACAAGGCCAACCGACCCAGCATGCCCGACGATCTGCGGGTGCAGGTCGAGCCGCTGCACGCCTGCGTCCGGGCCCTGGGCTATCCCTTGCTGTGTGTGGACAACGTCGAGGCTGACGACGTCATCGGCACGCTGGCCCGCAGCAGCGCGGCAGCCGATCGCCCGGTGGTCATTTCCACCGGTGACAAGGACATGGCGCAACTGGTCGACGGCCACATCACCCTGGTCAACACCATGACCGGCAGCGTGCTGGACATCGCCGGCGTCAAGGAGAAGTTCGGCGTCGGCCCCGAGCACATCATCGACTTCCTGGCCCTGATGGGGGACAAGGTCGACAACATCCCCGGCGTGCCGGGCGTGGGCGAAAAAACCGCTCAGGGCCTGCTGACCGGCATCGGCGGCGGCCTCAAGGAACTCTACGAGAACCTCGACAAGGTCCCGGCCCTGGCCATTCGCGGTGCCAAGGCGCTGCCTGCCAAGCTGGAAGAGCACCGGGCAATGGCCTTCCTCTCGTACGAGTTGGCCACCATCAAGATCGACGTACCGCTGGACGTCGAAGTCGACCAACTGATGTGCAGCGAGCCGGATCGCGATGCACTGCTGGCCATCTACAGCGAACTGGAGTTCCGCAGCTGGATCGAAGACGTCGAGCGTGAAGCCCGGCGCGCCGGCGAAGAACTGGCTCCGGCGCAGGAGCCGGTCGCGGCCATCGAAGTGCGCTATGAAACGATTCTCGACCAGGCCCGTTTCGACGTCTGGCTCGAAAAGCTCGAACAGGCCAGCCTGTTCGCCTTCGATACCGAGACTACCGGCCTGGACGCACAGCGCGCGCAACTGGTGGGCATCTCCTTCGCGGTCGAGCCGCACGAAGCTGCGTACATCCCACTGACGCACTCCTACATGGGCGTGCCCGAACAGCTCGACCGCGATACCGTGCTGCTGGCGCTCAAGCCGCTGCTCGAAGATCCGCGCAAGCTCAAGGTCGGCCAGCACGCCAAGTACGACATGAATATCCTGGCCAACTGTGCCATCGGCGGGGTGCAGGAAAACGGCATCGAGGTTCGCGGCGTGGCCTTCGACACCATGCTCGAATCCTACGTGCTCGACTCCACCGCCACTCGGCACGACATGGACAGCCTGGCCTTCAAGTACCTGAACCACACCACCATCAAGTTCGCCGACATCGCCGGCAAGGGCGCCAAGCAACTGACCTTCGACCAGATCGCGCTGGAACAGGCCGGCCCCTACGCCGCCGAAGACGCCGATATTACCCTGCGCCTGCATCAACTGTTCCAGGCCAAGCTGGATGCAGTGCCCAGCCTGCTGCCCGTGCTGCAGGACATCGAAATGCCGCTGGTGCCGGTGCTGGCACGGATCGAGCGCCAGGGCGCGCTGGTCGATGCCAAGCTGCTGGGTATCCAGAGCGTGGAGCTGGGTGAAAAGATGGTTGCCCTGGAGCGCGAAGCGTTCGAGATCGCCGGCGAGGAATTCAACCTGGGATCACCCAAGCAATTGGGGGTGATTCTCTACGAGAAACTCGGCCTGCCGATCATCTCCAAGACGGCCAAGGGTCAAGCCTCCACGGCCGAAGCGGTGCTCGCCGAACTGGCCGAGCAGGACTATCCGTTGCCCAAGGTGCTCATGCAGTACCGCTCCATGAGCAAGCTCAAGAGCACCTACACCGACCGGCTGCCCGAGCAGATCAACCCGCGCACCGGGCGCATCCACACGTCCTACCATCAAGCGGTAGCCGCCACTGGACGCCTGTCGTCCAGTGACCCGAACCTGCAGAACATCCCGATCCGCACCGCCGAGGGCCGGCGCATCCGTCAGGCTTTCATCGCGGCGCCCGGGTATCGCCTGCTGGCGGCCGACTACTCGCAGATCGAGCTGCGCATCATGGCCCACCTGGCCAAGGACGAAGGCTTGCTGCATGCCTTCCAGAACGATCTGGACGTGCACCGGGCCACGGCTGCGGAAGTGTTCGGGGTAGACCTGGCGCAGGTCACCACCGACCAGCGGCGCAGTGCCAAGGCGATCAACTTCGGCTTGATCTACGGCATGAGCGCGTTCGGCCTGGCCAAGCAGATCGGCGTCGACCGCAAGCAGTCGCAGGCCTATATCGACCGCTATTTCGCCCAGTATCCGGGCGTGCTCGAGTACATGGAGCGCACCCGCGCCCAGGCCGCCGAACAGGGCTTCGTCGAAACCCTGTTCGGGCGTCGCCTGTACGTGCCGGACATCAACGCCAAGAACCCGGCCCTGCGCCGCGGTGCCGAACGCACGGCGATCAACGCGCCAATGCAGGGAACGGCTGCCGATATCATCAAGCGGGCCATGGTTGCGGTGGACAACTGGCTGGCCGACAGCGGGCTGGATGCACGGGTCATCCTGCAGGTGCACGATGAATTGGTGCTGGAAGTGCGCGAGGACCTGGTCGAGCAGATCGGCACCCAGATCCGCCCGTACATGAGCGGCGCCGCGCAACTCGACGTGCCCTTGCTGGTGGAAGTCGGTGTGGGTTCCAACTGGGACGAGGCGCACTGATTCGAAGCCGGGTTGACGGCTTCGCGGCCGCTGACCGCTCCTACGGGCTTTTGCGCGCTGATTCGGCGCGGTGTTGCTGCTTCGCGGCCGCCGACCATGCCTACGGATGCTCATGCTCTCTGTAGGAGCGGTCAGCGGCCGCGAAGGGGCACACGCCGAATCCAGGCCAGATGAAAAACCTGAACCCCACATGAAACCAACGACTTATCGCAAATAGTTTGCATCTGCCAAGGAACTCCCACGGCCTCCCCCAGTCAGAGATTGGGATTGGCTAGTGAAGCCTTTCGATGCTCCTATGTTGTGTTAAGTGTTGGCAGATATCCGGACCCTCAGCGGTTCGGACCTTGAGCCCCAGACTTCCCCCTCCCCATACGAAGTCCGGGGTTTTTTTTGCCCGAATTTTCTTCATGGCAGGCTCAGGCCTCGGCCGTGTTCTTGTCCGGCAGCTCCATCCAGCGTGCCAGCACCGTGTAAGCGTCTTCCAGGCCAAGGCGCTTGGGCGCGGAGAACAGCTGGATACTGACGGCGTCGCCCCACCCCTTGTGAATCTCCGCCTGAACCTTGAGCAGGGTGTTCTTGGCTGCGCCGTAGGTCAGTTTGTCGGCCTTGGTCAGCAGAATGTGCATGGGCATGTGGCTGGCCACCGACCAATCGAGCATCAACAGGTCGAAGTCGGTCATCGGATGGCGGATGTCCATCATCAGAATCAGCCCCTTGAGGCTTTCACGACTGCCCAGATACGCTTCCAGGTGACGCTGCCAGTGCAGCTTGAGCGGGATCGGCACCTTGGCGTAGCCGTAGCCAGGCAGGTCGACCAGGCGCCGCTCCTCGTCCAGATTGAAGAAGTTGAGCAGCTGCGTGCGCCCTGGGGTCTTCGAAGTCCGTGCCAGACTGGCGTGGGTCAGGGTGTTCAAAGCGCTGGACTTGCCGGCATTGGAACGGCCAGCGAACGCGACCTCGAACCCTTCGTCATCGGGGCACTGCTCGACCTTGGCGGCGCTGAGCGAAAAGGTAGCCTGTTGGCACAGGCCCAGGATGGGGTTTTTGAGTTGCATGTGATTTCCGGTAAAGGCAGGGCCCGATGCAGCGGCCGCAAGAACGATGCAGCGAAGTATATAGGGCTGGACAATATGTGGGTGATTTTGCCGGCAATGGCCTGCGTGCAGGCATAATGCGCCCAAGCCTGCCGCACACTGCGGTTGGCTGCGAACTTCACCCTGGTTGGATCAGTCGATGAGCGCGATGCGTGTGATGGGCCTGCTCTGCGTGCTGCTGGCCAGCAGCGCGGCAAGTGCTGCCGGCACGGTGGGTGACAGCGCCCGAGGGCAGCCACTGACGACGCTGTGCGCCGCATGCCACGGCCCGAACGGCAACAGCCTGGTGCCGATCTTTCCGAAGCTGGCCGGCCAGGGCGAGCGCTACCTGAACGAGCAGTTGCTGGACATCCGCGAGAACCGACGTGTGGTCCCGGAGATGGCCGGCACGCTGGCCGAGCTGGCCGATCAGGATCTGCTAGACATTGCCGCCTGGTACGCCGAACAGACACCTGCCCCCACGGAAGTCGACGCCGTCTTGGCGCAGCGTGGACAGGACCTCTACCGCGGTGGCGACCAAGCGCTGGGTATACCTGCCTGCAGTGGCTGCCACGCTCCCACCGGTGCCGGCATCGCGCTAGCTGGCTTTCCACAGCTGCGAGGTCAGCATGCGCCGTACCTGATCAAGCGGCTGACCGGTTTTCGCCAAGAGGGCGACGCCACGGCGATCATGCACAGCATTGCAGGCAGGTTGAGCGATGACGACATTGCAGCCCTGGCCACTTATATTCAGGCCCTGCGCTAAACACGTTCAAGCTTTGGCCAGGTGCGGGCCTTCGCGGCCGGCTTACGCCCGGTTACATCTCTTGCGCCATGAATTTAGCGCGAAGGCCCTCGTCGTCCACCCTTTTTTGACATCACTGCCGTTACACTAGCGGCCTCGATCAGGCGGGTCCGGTGCTGTCACCGATCCTCCCTTGTATGAAACTGCTCAGGAGTCACGCATGCGTAATCTGATTTTCGGCGCCTTCCTCGTTGTCGCCAGTGCCATGGGCGTGACTGCCCAGGCGGCGGATGTGCCGCTGGAAGCCGGCAAAACCTACGTTCAACTCAATGCTCCCGTCCCGGTGGCCGAGCCTGGCAAGATCGAAGTGGTCGAGATGTTCTGGTACGGCTGCCCGCATTGCTACGCGTTCGAGCCGACCATCAACCCTTGGGTCGAGAAGCTCCCGGCCGACGTCAATTTCGTCCGTATTCCAGCCATGTTCGGCGGCCCGTGGGATGCCCATGGCCAGCTGTTCCTGACCCTGGAAGCCATGGGTGTGGAGCACAAGGTGCACAACGCCGTGTTCAATGCCATCCAGAAAGAACACAAGCGCCTGACCGACCCTCAGGAAATGGCCGATTTCGTCGCCACCCAGGGCGTGGACAAGGACAAATTCCTGCAGACGTTCAATTCCTTCGCCATCAAGGGGCAGATCGCCAAGGCCAAGGAACTGGCCAAGAAGTATGAAATCTCCGGCGTGCCGACCATGATCGTCAATGGCAAATACCGTTTCGACCTGGGCACCTCCGGCGGTCCCGAGCAGACCCTGAACGTGGCCGACCAGCTGATTGCCAAGGAACGTGCCGCGAAGTAAGCGGCATCACCCGCGATACGACGTTTTCGCAGCGCACCCATCGCGGGTGGGTGTGAGCTGCAGGTCAACGAGCCATCCTTGTCATGAGCGACGACAGCCAGCGCTGGAAAGAGAAATACCTGCACAGCATCGACCAGCAGGAAAAGCTCGAGCGGCGCTGGAACGCCCGTCTCGACCTGCTGCGTCGAGGCTTGGTGCGCAGCAGCCTGGCGGCCGAGGGCAGTGACCGGGCGGTGGATGCGTGCATGAAGGAGATGCGCGAGGTGTTGCGCGGCGACGACATGGATGCTCGGTTGGCCGCGCTTATACCGCGTCTGGAAATCGCCGTGCTGGAATCCGAGAAGCGTCGACAGTCCCGGGTGCAGCAGATAGGCACCGCGCTGGGGGCTCTGGTCACGCAACTGCAGTCGCTGCCGTTGCCGCGCGATGTCAGCAAACCTTTGAAAAAGCTCGCCCAGGGCCTTGAGGAACGGGCCGGTCAGGCGCGCGAGATGCCCTTGCTGCTCAGTGAGCTCAGTGGTTTGCAGGAGCAGGCGCTCAACACCCTCGACCGACCCTTGCGCGCGCAGCGCGCGGGCCTGCTGCAGCGCTTGTTCGGCAGCCCCGATCCGGCCGATGTCAGTCTTGTGCAGCCCATGCCTGCGCCTGCAGCGCAGGATGAACCGGCAATGGCCGTCCCTGCCCCCGTGATTTCTGAGTCCGACACTCAAGCGGCGCAAGTGCCCACTGTGCACGAGCCCGCTGTACAGCCTGCCCCGCTCGCTGTTTCGCTTACAGAGCCAGAGCCAGAGCCGAGCCTGCCGGCGAGCAGCACTGCCAGCGACGCCCCTGCCCTCGCCGCTGCCAACCCCGTGGCATTGCCCATGATTGACCCGCCCACCGAGGATGCCGCTGAACAGTTGCAGGTGCTCGACAGCAGCCTGACCGATGAGCAGGCTTTCTACGCCCTGCCGGCCAGCCTTGAACCACCCTACAGCAGCGTTGCCAGCCATATCGAAACCACCCTGCTCGAGCTGCTCAGCGAGCTGACCCTGCCCGAGCGCTATATGGCCCAGGCCCAGGCCATGCATGCGCGCATCCAGCGCGGGTTGAACTGGTACGAGCTGCTGCCGGTGCTCGACGAGCTTGCCGTATTGATGCTCGCCGTCAACGACGGCAGTCAGCAGGAGTTCGAACGCTACCTGCAACAGCTCAACCAGCGCCTGGAAAATTTCCAGCGCCAGTTGCAACTGACCCATGGCGACCATGCCGACTCGCGCAGCGCCGCCCTGGCACTGGACGACGTGCTGCGTGAACACGTCGACGGGCTGCAGACGAGCATGCGTGGCGCTGTCGATATCGACGGCCTCAAGCAGGTGCTGGAAAGCCGTCTCGAAGGCCTGTTGGCGAGCATGGAGCAGCACCGTCTGCAGCGCGAGGCACGCGAACAGGAAATCACCGCGCGTCTGCAGGGCTTGGGCGAGCGTGTGACGAGCATGGAGCGCGAAGCTCTCGACTACCGTGACAAGCTCGAACAGCAGCGCAACAAGGCCTTGCTCGATCCGCTCACTGGTCTGCCCAACCGGGCCGCCTGGAGCGAGCGACTGGTTCTGGAGCATGTACGCTCGCAGCAGACCGGCAATGGCCTGCTGCTGGCAATACTGGACCTGGATCACTTCAAGTCGATCAACGACACCTTTGGCCATCAGGCCGGCGACAAGGTCTTGAAGATCATCGCCAACGTGCTGCGCAAAGGCTTGCGCGGCGACGACTTCATTGCCCGCTTCGGTGGTGAGGAGTTCGCCCTGCTGATGCCCGGCAGCGATCTGGGCGGCGGCAGCCGCCTGCTCGAACGCCTGCGTGCAGCGGTCGAGCAATGCCCGTTCCATTTCAAGGGGGAGCGCGTCAGCGTGACGATGTCGGCTGGCGTGGCCGTGTTCAAGCCCGGTGAGAATGCCAGTCAGGTGCTCAAGCGCGCGGATCAGGCGCTCTACCGCGCCAAGGAAGCGGGACGCAACCAGATCGAGCCGGCGCCCTGAGCCTCCCGATCCATCCCGCCACGGACGCGCGCGCAACATTCGGCAACGCGACGTCATGCATGCCCGCTGAATCCAGACAACCGGCTACGCTATGCTGACGCTCTTTTCCTGAAACCTGCATGTGATCTCCCTATGAAGTTGCTCCTCGTCGCCCTCTCCCTGCTGGTGCTGGCCGGTTGCTCCAACGGCTTGAGCATCGATCGCAGTCACCCGTCCGCGAACCACGACAACCGCGTGCAGTTCGTGGTGCTGCACTACACCTCGGCCGATCTGCCGCGTTCGCTGCAGTTGCTCACTCATGGTGAAGTCAGCAGCCACTACCTGATCGGCGACCAGCCGGCCACCGTCTACCAGTTGGTGGACGAGAGCCGCCGTGCCTGGCATGCCGGCGAAAGCCAATGGGACGGCCGCACCTGGCTCAACTCCAGCTCCATCGGCATCGAAATCGTCAACCCCGGCTACAAGGACACTCCGAACGGCCGGGTCTGGTACCCCTACAGCGAAGCGCAGATCCAGGCAGTGATCGCGCTGCTCAAGGATATCGTCCAGCGCAACGGCATCGCCCCGCGCAATATCATCGGCCACAGCGATATCGCGCCGCTGCGCAAGACCGATCCAGGGCCGATGTTTCCTTGGCAACGCCTGGCCGAACAGGGCCTGGGCATGTGGCCCGACACGAAGGCCGTGGCGCGCTACCAGGCGCGGTTCCAGGCCAGCCCGCCGAGTATTGCCTGGTATCAGCAGCAGTTGGCTCGAGTGGGGTACGAGGTGGTCCAGAGCGGCGAGCTGGACGTCGCCACCCGACACGTGCTGGCAGCCTTCCAGATGCATTTTCGTCCGCAACGCTTCGACGGCGAGCCTGATGCACAAAGCGCCGCGATCCTGCAGGCGCTCATCAGCAAGTAACAATCGATTTCACGTCGATATGCTCGAAAGCGCGGGCCAATCGCCATCTGGTTGCTATACATTGATGCCCCCGACTGGATGATCCTCGATGGCCGCCGTTTTCCCGCAGCTCCGCAGTCTTCTGTACCGCCCTTGGGCGCTGGCAACGCTTGCCGCCCTGGCCAGCGCGCTGCTGCTGTTCGCGGCCAGTTTTGCGTTGATCATGCATCAAGTTCAGCTCAGCGAACGGCAGCAGATGAATGCCAGCGGCGAACGCTTTCTGGTCCGCCTGGAGCAGGTGTTCGGTCAGCTGCGCGAGGGGGTCGATGCGCTGCAGGCTCAACCTGTACGCCACTGCGGCCCGCAGATGATGGATGCACTGGAAAAGATCGGCTTCGACAACCGCTTCGTCTTCGAAGCCGCGTTCATCGACGGCGCTCAGCGCTGCTCCAACCGTCGTGGCAAGGACGTCGCCAGCCTGGGTCGACCGCCAGACATCCAGGGTTCCACCTACAGTTACTGGCTCAACACCACCACTCAGCGCAATGACAACTGGGCCGCCCTGATGCTCGGTCGCGGGCCGTTCCGGGTTTCCACCTCGCGGGGGCATCTGAGCGACGTGGTCGATCTGCCCGCCGGTGGCAGCCTGCTGGTGGTGCTCGACCAGGGACGCCGGGCGATCCCGGTGCTGGGCTCCGAGCAGCCGTGGCCCCCGGCGTCGGGCTGGCGTGCTGATGCAGTCGATGCCCTGCAGGTCACTTCGGACCGGTTGATCTACCGCATGTCGACCAAGTCCCCGGACTTCCAGTTGGTGCTGATTGCTCCGCGCAGCAAGGAGCTGCCCATATTCAATACCCCACTGTGGCTGCTGTTTCCCGTCAGCCTGGTGGTCGCACTGTGCATCGGCTGGCTGGTCCTGCAACTGATCACCCAGCGCCGCTCGATGGGCGGCGAGCTGCACGGCGCGTTGCGTCGCGGCGAACTGCAGGTGCTCTACCAGCCGATCTTCGACCTGAGCAACCGTCGCTGCGTCGGCGCCGAGGCCTTGGTGCGCTGGCGTCGCCCCGACGGTACGCTCACCAGCCCGGAACTGTTCATTCCGCTGGCGGAACACAGCGGCCAGATCCGCCAGATCACCGACTTCGTCCTGCAGCAGTCGCTCGAGCAGCTCAGCCACCTGTTGCGAGCCAACCCGCACTTGTATATTTCAGTGAATCTGGCGGCGTGCGATGTCACCGTGCCGCGCATCGGCGAGGTGGTGGCCCGGCTGCTCTCCATCTATCGCGTAGCGCCCGAACAGATCGCCTTCGAGGTTACCGAACGTTCACTGATCGACGTCGACGTGGCGCGGGAAAACCTTCAAGCCCTTCGCGATGTGGGCCATACGGTATTGATCGATGACTTCGGCACCGGTTACTGCAGCCTGGCGTACTTGCAGAGCCTGCCCGTGGACTGCCTCAAGATCGACAAGGCGTTCATCGACGCCCTGGGCGATGACGCAGAGAGCAGTGGCGTGGCGCCGCACATCATTCGCATGGCCCACGCCCTGGATCTGCGGGTGATCGCCGAAGGCATCGAGCACGAGGCACAGGCGCTGCTGCTCGAGAGCGAGGGCGTCGACTACGGTCAGGGTTGGTTGTTCGCACAGGCGCTGAACGCGCGCCAGTTCAAGGAGCTGATCACCAAGGGCCGGCGCCGCGCTGGTCGGCGCGCCGGCGACGAAGCCTGAATGCGCATGGCACCCAGGCCATTGCGTTAGATCGACAGGGTCATGTAGAACTGCGTGCCTTGGCCGGGTCTTGAGTAGACGCCCATGCGCCCACCGTGCAACTGCACGATCTCCTTGCACAGGGCCAGGCCCAGTCCGGCGCCGCCCTTCTTGCGACCCACTTGTACGAAAGGCTCGAAAATCCGCCCCTGCTGGCCGTAGGCGATGCCCTCGCCGTTGTCCTCGACGCTGATGATCACTCGCTCGGCATGGCGACGTGCCTGTAGGCGAATATGGCCATTTTCCGCTGTATGCCGCAGGGCGTTTTCCAGCAAGTTGTCCAGAACCCGGTCCAGCTGCCCCGCGTCCACGTGCAGGCGTGGCAGCCCTTCGGCCAACTCGACGGTGAGCTGGATGCCCAGTTCATGGGCCCGACTGGCGAAGCGCTCGTAGGCGCGCTGCAACAGGTCATCCAGGGCACAAGGCGCCAACACCAGTTTCTGCAGGCCATTCTGGTAACGCGAGAAGTTGAGCAGGTCGTTGATCAGCTGCATCAAGCGCTGCATCTCTTCGTTCACCGTCATGAGCAGATCGGCCTCGCGACTCTGCTCGGGGAAATGCACACGCTCCTGGAGCAGCCCAAAGGCCATGTGCATGCCCGTCACCGGCGTGCGCAGCTCATGGGAGGCACGCAGGACGAATTCGCTGCGCACGCGTTCGAACGCACGCTGCTCGGTGACATCGTGAAGCACCATGACCGCCCCGAGGATGTTGCCTTGGGTATGGGTCACCGGCGTCAGGCTGTACGACAGCAGACGCGCTTCACCGTCGACTTCGAAGCTCAGGTCGTCCAGCGCGCGCTCCAGGCTGCCACCGCGCAGGATCAGGTTCAGTTGCTCGTCCAGATCAGGCCTGCCAAGCGCTTCACCCAGGCCCAGGCCCAGGCGGTGGTCTTCCCAGCCCAACTGACGCTGCGCTACCGGGTTCAAATGCTCCAGCTGGCCTTGTCGATCGATCATCAACAGGCCATCGTCGATGCTGTCCAGCACCGCTTGCAGACGCTGCTGCCCGGCGCGAAGCTCATCGACATTGGTAGCCTGATGCTGGCGTAGCGCGTCAGCCATGGTGCCGAAGCGGCTGGCGAGCCGATTCAATTCCGCCGCCGGCGAAACCGGCAGCTGCACATCGAAATTGCCTTGACTGATGTCGTCCGCCGCCTTGGCCAGCGCTTCGATGGGCCCGCCGAAACGGCGCGCGATACCGTGTGCGGTAAAGAAACCGACGATCAGCACCGCCAGGCCCACCAGACCGAGCAAGCCCGATACCCACATCGCCCGTTCGTGAGACTCGTGCTCAAGCGCGGCGATACTTTGCAGGGTGTTCTTGTACGAATCGATCAGGCCCGTGCGCAGCGTATTGAACGCCTGGCTCAACGGCGGGTTATGGCTCAACGGCAGATGTTGCGTGGCAGTGGCCCGGTATTGCTCCACAAAGGCCTGGAAGTTTTCGGCCGACTGGAGAAATCCATAGTGAGCATTGTGACTCTGCTCATGGGCGATGCCTTCATCGAGCAGCGCCTGAAACTGCTGCTGTGCCTGACCAATGGCGGCGGTATCCGGATCGGGCTCCAGCATCATGACCAATTGATCGCCCAGGCTCTGGCGCATCTTGAGCCCCAGGTCCAGCGTGGTGAAGTGGCTGCGCAGCATGCTTTCCTGCGAAGCAGCCATCTGCATCACGCTGACCAGACCCAACACCAGCCCCAGCAACGCGACGGTAATCAACGCCGATATGCTGAGAAACAGCCGCGTGTGCAGCTTCATGGCCAGCTTCATAGGTTGTACTGTTTGCGTTTGCGGTAGAGCGTCGAGGCGTCGATACCCAAGGTTTTGGCAGCCTGATCCAAGGTGTCACTGGTGGCCAGCACGGCGCCGATATGGGCCTTTTCCAGTTCGTCCAGGCTCAGCGCCGCACCGATGCGCGGTGCATTGTTGGCGGGCTGCTCGGCCATGCCCAGATGGCTGACCTCGACGCGCTCCTGAGGGCAGATGATGCTGGCCCGTTCGATCACGTTGCGCAGCTCGCGGATATTCCCCGGCCAGCGGTAGTTGAGCAGAGCCGCCCGCGCCTCCTCGCTGAAGCCTCTTGCAGGCCGCGCGTACTCCTTGACGAAGCGCGCCAGGAAACGATCGGCCAGGGTCAGGATATCCTCGCTGCGTTCGCGAAGTGGTGGCAGGTGCAGGGTGATCACGTTCAGGCGGTACAGCAGATCCTCGCGAAAACGGCCCTCGCGGACCATGTCCTCAAGGTTGAGGTTGGTCGCCGCCAGGATGCGCACATCGGCGCGACGCGTCACTGGGTCACCTACCCGCTCGTATTCCTTGTCCTGAATGAAACGCAGCAACTTGGGCTGCAAGGTCAGGGGAAAATCGCCGATCTCGTCAAGAAACAGGGTGCCACCGTCTGCTTGGTTGACGCGGCCCAAGGTGCTTTCACTGGCACCGGTGAACGCGCCGCGGCTATGGCCGAAGAGTTCGCTTTCCATCAGCTCGGCAGTCAGCGACGGACAGTTGATGGTCACGCAGCTTTTCTTGGCGCGCTTGCTCCAGCCATGAATGGCCCGTGCAAGCTCGCCCTTGCCGGTACCCGATTCGCCGAGGATGAGGATGTTGGCATCGGTGACCGCCACTTGGCGCGCGGTTTCCAGCACGACCATCATGGCCGGGCTGTGGGAGTCCAGACCGTCCTTGGGTTTGCGTACCTCGCCTTCGAGCGCTTCGAGCCGGGCCGACAACTGACGTACTTCCAATTGCTTGGCGGTTGCCAGGCGCAACTGATCGGGGCTGCAGGGCTTGACCAGATAGTCGGCGGCGCCAGCCTGGATCGCATCGACGGCGGTATCCACCGCCGAGTGCGCGGTGACGATCACGACACGCATCCATGGTGCCTGTACACGCATCTGTGCGAGTACGTCCAAGCCGTTGTCTTCGCCCAGGCGCAGATCGAGGAAGCACAGGTCGAACACCTGGCGCTGCATCAAGGTGTCTGCCTGATTCGCGCTGTTGGCCGTGGCCACACTGTAGCCTTCGTCTTCCAGGCAATAGCGGAAGGTACGCAGGATGGCGGACTCATCGTCGACCAGCAGAATGCGGCCTTTATGCTCCGTGCCAGATTCCATGTTCCTACGCTCCTCAGAGAAAATTCTTGGTTAGTCCCGGAAAAATCGGGCAGGTTGCATGGTCAATTCTGATTGATTCGGCAGGCTGCATGGTAGCTATTAGCTGATTACATTTCTAACTGTATGAAATATCTGAGCTTTCAATAGGTAAAAAGTTTGGCATATGCCTTGCGATATCAATCGATTGTCTTGAATGGGAGGAGAGTACGAATGCGTGGTATCAAGCGACTCACATTGGCAAGCGTCATGGCCGGTCTGTTCGGTCTGTCGACACTGGCCTCGGCGGCGACCCCCGCCAATCCCGAGCAGCCTGCTCATGAACCATCCAGTCTCGAAAGCAAGCTGCAGGCAGCGCGCCAGGAGGGCTCGATCTGGACAGCTCTGGCCTTGAATCGACAGCTCAATGGCTTCGAGTTCGGCGTGCAGGTCAGCGAGGGCACCGCTATCTTGACCGGTGTCGTGGAAGACCAGGTCGATCGCGAGCTTGCCGAGCAGGTAGCCCTCAATACCCAAGGCATCGACAAGGTCGATAACCGCTTGAGCCTGAATCCGGAACTGGTCGAGCACGTCAACCAGCGCCAGCAGTTCGCCCAGCATCTGGAAGACGCTACCCTGACGGCAATCATCAAGTCCAAGTTGCTGTGGAACACCAGTACCCAGGCATTGGACATCGTGGTCACCAGCAACGACGGTGTCGTGACACTCAAGGGCCAGGCCCAGACGGCCGACGCCAAGCAACTGGCCGGAACCCTGGCAACCAATACCGACGGCGTCTATCAGGTGAACAACCTGATCAGCCTGGGTGCAGCGGATACGGCGACGACGCGTGCCGAGACCAAGGCCAAGAAGACCGAAGAAGCCTTGAGCGATACGTGGGTGACCAGCAAGATCAAGGCGAGCTTGCTGCTCAATCGCGATCTGGATGGGTTGAGCATCGACGTCGAAACACGCACGGGCATGGTCACGCTCAAGGGTGATGTAGCCAGTTCCGAACAGAAAACCCTGGCTGTAGAGGTGGCACGCAACATCCGCGGTGTCCGTGGTGTGGATGCCGATCTGTTGAAAGTCTCCAAGCCGATCCTGTAATCGTGCAAATCGCCCGAGCCTACACCTGCTATCGTGCAGGTTGCTGTTCCACATAGAACAGATGATCTATCAAGCTATTGATTATAAAGGGTTTTATCAGGAGTCCAAGGTTGGCATGCAGGCTGCAATACTTGTTTCAACAACACGTATTCAGTCGCTACCCCAGTGCAAGGAGTCTCCGGATGAACCGTCCTCAAGCAGCCCAAGCGTCCGCTCTGTCCCAAACGATGCGTCAGGCATTGTTTCTGGTTCTAGCGGCGCTGGTGACTCTGCTGGCGGTGCAGCTGTATGCGAGCTGGGCATCCGCCCAGCAGCAGGGGCTTCTTCTGCCACCGCAAGTGCGTCTGGTCGACACTGCTCACCTCAATCCAGCCAGTGCGCACTGGGTCGGGAAGCAGCAATCCGGAAACATCGAACGCGTACAAACGAACGAACCGGTTGAACACATTCGCAGTTGGGTGTTCTGAGGTACTGGCAACGCATCTGATCAACCGATAAAACACGACAAATCGTAAAGGAGATACACCATGCTGAGTTGGGCAGTCACATTCCTGATCATCGCCATCATCGCCGCCGTCCTGGGCTTCGGTGGTATCGCCGGCACCGCAGCAGGCATCGCCAAGATCCTGTTCGTAGTCTTCCTGGTGCTGTTCGTCGTCTCGTTCATCTTTGGCCGTCGCGGCCGAGGCTGACCATGACCAGCATGACCCTCAAGGGTATAGCCATGGCGCTGTCGCTGGTCGGCAGCAGCATGGCGATGGCCGCCAATGACGGTCAGGCTCGCGTCAGTGAGCTATTGAGTTCGAGTACAAAGTACCGTGATACCTGGCAGTCGGTGATCAAGTCCGAGGAACGTGTTCCGGACTGGATCATCAATCTGTCGGGCGCTTCGCCGGAACAGATGTCTGCGGTCCCCGAGGATGGCGACAACTATTTGGTAGGGCCGTTATGTGAAACCGCAGAGAGCTGCAAGAGCGGGCGACTGCTCGTGGCTTTCAGCATGGACAAAGACGATGCCTATGCCTTGTATGTCCAGGTTCCCGCTGGCTTGCCTGCCGACAAGTCGCCTGCGCGTCACGCGACTTATCGCTTTCTCGGCAAGCCCGACGAAGGCATGCAGCAGATGCTGATGGAACAGTTGAAGAAAGACCCTAACTGGTACTGACTTCCTGTCATGCCCTGGTGGTTCGCGCCATCATGGCAGTGCAACAAAGTTCTACAGATTGGGCCGGGTGATCCTGGCCCGAATGGCCGGCACTCAGAAGGTGACGGTCATGACCATGGGGTCGGGTTGTTCTGAATGCAGTCGGTTCGGAGTGACCTAGGGGTACACGGAGGACCTCCGAACCGGGCCGGGTCAGGCAACAGCTACCGTGCAAGCCATGTACGATCATTACGTACTGCGGCTTGCACGGAGCCTATCTCAGCAGCATCGAGCTGCCTTCTATCTTGTTTCATCTTTTTCCTGCAGCAAATTCCCTGCGTTCGGTTTCGCGAACGTCTTTGGTTTTTTAACACCCCCCTCTTGGCAAACCTGCCAATTCCCTTGGCACGGCCAGTCGTCTATCCGAACGCGCATATCAAAGATGGAAAATCATTCAATTGCGTTATGCCGATCCTGCATGGGGTAGTCGTTTCCGGCATTAGACGCTGCTGCAGCGCATCGGAATAGTTGCGCCTTTTTTCGTTCGCCAAAGCGTTTCGCCACGGCGTGAAGAAACCTCTACGGGTGACCGTTCGGCTTGCGAACAGGCATCACGAGTTGACTTGGAAAAAGGGTAACGACATGAAGAAGGCAAAACTGAGCCTCGCCTGGCAAATACTCATCGGCCTGGTACTGGGCATCGCACTGGGTGCAGTGCTCAATCACTTCAGCGCCGAGAAGGCCTGGTGGATCAGCAACATCCTGCAGCCCGCAGGCGACATCTTCATCCGCTTGATCAAAATGATCGTGATCCCCATCGTGATCTCTTCGCTGATCGTTGGCATCGCTGGCGTGGGCGACGCGAAGAAGCTCGGCCGTATCGGCGTCAAGACCATCCTTTATTTCGAGGTGGTGACCACCATTGCCATTCTGGTTGGCCTGGGCCTTGCCAACCTGTTCCAGCCTGGACTGGGTATCGACATGAGTACCTTGGGCACCGTGGACATTTCGCAGTATCAGAAAACCACGGCTGAGGTGCAGCATGACCATGCGTTCGTCGCCACCCTGCTCAACCTGATTCCGTCCAACATCTTTGCGTCGATCGTTCGTGGCGACATGCTGCCGATCATCTTCTTCTCGGTACTGTTCGGCCTGGGCCTGTCGAGTCTACCGGGCGAAACCCGCGAGCCTCTGGTCAAAGTTTTCCAGGGCGTATCGGAAAGCATGTTCAAGGTCACTCACATGATCATGAACTACGCCCCGATCGGCGTCTTCGCGCTGATTGCCGTGACGGTGGCCAACTTCGGCTTCGCTTCGCTGCTGCCCTTGGCCAAACTGGTGGTGCTGGTGTATGCGGCGATCCTGTTCTTCGCCATCGTCGTGCTCGGCGTGATCGCACGCCTGTTCGGCTTCTCGGTCTTCAAGCTGTTCCGTATCTTCAAGGACGAGCTGGTGCTGGCGTATTCCACGGCCAGTTCGGAAACCGTCCTGCCGCGCGTGATCGAGAAGATGGAAGCCTACGGCGCACCGAAGGCCATCAGCAGCTTCGTGGTGCCTACCGGCTACTCGTTCAACCTCGACGGCTCGACCCTCTATCAAAGCATCGCGGCGCTGTTCATTGCCCAGCTGTATGGCATCGACCTGTCGATCGGGCAACAACTGATGCTGGTGCTGACCCTGATGGTCACTTCCAAGGGCATCGCAGGCGTGCCTGGCGTGTCGTTCGTGGTCTTGCTGGCCACTCTGGGCAGTGTTGGTATTCCCCTCGAAGGCCTGGCCTTCATCGCAGGTGTCGACCGCATCATGGACATGGCCCGTACCGCGCTCAACGTCATCGGCAATGCCCTGGCCGTGCTGGTGATCTCGCGCTGGGAAGGCATGTACGACGATGCCAAGGGCGAGCGTTACTGGAACTCCCTGCCGCACTGGCGCAACAAGGACCGCGTCGCCCCCTGACGCGGCTCTGTGAGAGCGGGCTCTGCCCGCGAACGGCGCGCCGCGATGGCACCTGCATCCGCAGCCTACCCGGCGACGCGGCTCGTACCCTGTAGCAGCGGTGCAAGCCGCGTCCGGCCTCACGCGAAAACCCTGACACACCACGCTGCCCTGCGGGGCAGAATCCAACCTCGCTTTGGGCTATCATCCGCGCATCTTCGAACGAGGGAATACCCATGCTGAACGGCCTGTGGCTCAGCTTCTTTCTGATTGCCGCGATTTCGGCCTTCGGCCAATGGCTGGTAGGAGGCAACGCCGGTATCTTCGCGGCCATGGTCGAAAGCCTGTTCGCCATGGCCAAGTTGTCGGTAGAAGTAATGGTCCTGCTGTTCGGCACCCTCACCCTGTGGCTGGGCTTCCTGAAGATCGCCGAGAAGGCCGGTATCGTCGATTGGCTGGCCAAGGTTCTGGGGCCGCTGTTCAGCCGGCTGATGCCCGAGGTGCCACGCGGTCACCCGGCACTGGGCCTGATCACCATGAACTTCGCCGCCAACGGCCTGGGCCTGGACAACGCCGCGACCCCGATCGGCCTCAAGGCCATGCGCTCGCTGCAGGAACTCAACCCCAGCGCTACCACTGCCAGCAACGCGCAGATCCTGTTTCTGGTACTCAACGCCTCATCGCTGACCCTGCTGCCGGTGTCGATCTTCATGTACCGCGCTCAGCAGGGTGCTGTCGACCCGACGCTGGTCTTTTTGCCGATCCTGCTGGCCACTTCTGCCGGTACGCTCGTGGGCCTGCTGGCGGTGGCCGTGATGCAGCGCCTGCGCCTATGGGATCCGGTCGTTCTGGCCTACCTGATCCCCGGTACGCTGCTGCTTGGTCTGTTCATGGCGTTTCTGGGCACCCTCTCGGCAACGGCCCTGGCAGGCCTGTCCTCGATTCTCGGCAACCTCACGCTGTTTGGCCTGATCATCCTGTTCCTGGTCATCGGCGCGCTGCGCAAGGTGCAGGTCTACGAGGCCTTCGTCGAGGGGGCGAAGGAAGGGTTCGACGTTGCCAAGAGCCTGCTGCCGTATCTGGTCGCCATGCTCTGCGCAGTGGGCGTGCTGCGCGCCTCGGGCGCCCTGGAGCTGGGTCTGGATGGCATTCGTCACCTGGTCGAGTGGCTGGGCATGGACACCCGTTTCGTCGACGCCCTGCCGACCGCGCTGGTCAAGCCCTTTTCCGGCAGTGCTGCGCGCGCGATGCTGATCGAAACCATGCAGTCCCACGGCGTGGACAGCTTTGCGGCGTTGGTCGCAGCGACCATCCAGGGCAGTACCGAGACGACTTTCTACGTACTGGCCGTGTACTTCGGCGCCGTGGGCATCCAGCGTGCGCGCCATGCCGTGGGCTGCGCGCTGCTGGCGGATCTGGCCGGGGTCATCGCAGCCATCGTGGTCTGCTACTGGTTCTTCGGGGCCACGGCGGCCTGAGCTGCGTCGTCGGTCACCGTGAAGCGCAGCACGCCGACGATCTGACCGTCCTCGGTCAACACCCGCACCTGCCATTTCCCCGCGACGTTGCCGGGGAAATTCTGCTTGTGGCTCCAGGCGCGATAGCCCTCCTTGCGCCCGCCGTGGATGTCCAGGGCGATGCGATCGACCTCGGTGCCGTTCTGCTGCCACACATGATAGATACGCTCGTCCAGGCCTCGTGGAGCATTGATGGCGGTGTAGGCGTAGAGCCCGCTGCTGCGCAATTGCGCCGCGCTGACCGTATCCAGGCTGTCGCCATGGGTACGGCTGCGGTTGTCCAGCTCGGTGGTCACCGCCACCTCGGTCAGCCATAGCGTGGCAGGCGGCACCCAGGAACGCAGAAGCCATCCAGCGCCGCCGATCATCAAGGTCGCCAACAGCAGCGCCACGCCTCGACGCCAATGGTTGATCGGGAAACTGACGGCAAGGCTCGGAAAGGCCAGCAGCATGGCGATGGCCAGCGCCAGCTTGAAACTTTCATCCGTGGTCAGGTGCAGGATGATCGGCAGTGCCGTGAGCAACGCGGCGAACAGCGTGAAGGTGTGCAGCGCCATGAACAGCCAGCGCCGGGGCGCTACCCATTTGTAGTACAGCGGGTCGATGATCGACACCAGCCCGGCCAGCGTCAGCAGCCCGGTAAACACCAGCTGGCCGCTGTTCCAAGTGGTAGTGACATAGAAGAAAGGCAAGACGAAGAACAGGCTTTCCTGGTGAATCATCTGGGTCGCGTAGCGCAGCACCGGCGTGGGTATCTCACGCTTGAACAGGCGCGTGAACAACTGGGTGAAGGTGTTCTCGAGCATCAACCAGATCCAGGTCAGCAGCATCACCACCGCGATCCAGCTGGCCAGGCCCGCCTGTCGATCGACCAGCACGAAGCTGCCGATCCCGGACAGGAACCCGCCCAGTGCGATCACCCCAGGGTAGCGTTTGATGAGCTCGATGAGGCGCTGAACGATGTACGGCATGGTCTTCCACACGAAAAAGGCGATGAAACGGTGCTCAGGATACCGGCTCGTCAGGCGTCAACCTCGTTTGGCACGCCGCCAGACGATCAGACCCACCAGTAATACCGCCAGGCCAATCAACACTGCCCAGGCGATCCGATAAAGCTCGTCATAACTGAGCAGGGGTTTTTCGACACGGACATACCCCGGTGTCCCCAACATTTGACGCAAGGCAGTGTTGGCGTCCTCCACGGTAACCTGCCCCAACTGGCGCGCCGGGCTGACGAAGCGGCCGTCGGTATAGTCGGCCAGCGCTCCCCAATAGTAGTCGGCCAATGCCACGTTGCCTTGCGCCGCCCAGGCTTGCCGGGCGATCGCAAGGCTCTTCAGACGATTGAAGGTCGTCGCATCCACACCCTCGTCGCGCAGACGCGCAATCATTTGCCCCATGACCAAGCCGGTCTGACCGATATCGGCTTGGTCCACCTCGGCGTTCAGGCTCATCAGGCCGCTGTCGCCGTACGATTCGCGAGCCACCCAAGGACCATACGAAAGGCCGTGGGCCAGCCGCAGTTCGCGGTAAAGCCCCCATTCCAGATAGGCCTGCAGCAGATCCAGGGTGGCCGGGTGCGCGGTTTCAAGCACCGGTTCGAGAAAGTACAGATGAAGCTTGGCATCGTCGCCCAGCCACCCCTCAATCAAGTCGGCCTGCGGCTCGGCGACATGGGTCACCGAACGAAGGTCCTGATGGTCGCTGGGTTCCACCGCATCCAGCGCACCCCAGGTACGCTCCAGATAGGCTGGCAGCAGCTTATCCAAGCCTCCTACCACGATCAGGCTCATGTTGTTCGGTGCATACCAGTTTTGCCGGACATCGCGCACCTGGGCGAGAGTCAGGTCGGCGACTTCGGCAGGTCGCGGACACTTGAGGCCCAACTCGATGGCCAACTGACTGCTGGCATCGCTGTCCCGAGCGGGCTTGTCGAGCAGGCGCTGCAGGTGGGAATGATGGCCGCCATCTTCGTGTTCGATGATGCGCTTGGCGCTGGCCAGGGCTTTTTCGTCGATGGTGGTCTGGGTGACCGCAGCCAGCAGCAGGTCAAGCACCTTGCGCTGGTTGCGTGCGGGCGCCTCGATCACGAAGGTGGTGTCGGCACTGCTGGTGAACGCATTCCATTCGCCGCCCAGCGCCTGCATGCGTTCTTCGAGACCGCCTTCGCCGTGCTCGTCGATACCGCTAAACAGAAGATGCTCGAGCAGGTGAGGCAATTCCTGATCGGTGCAGGAAAAGTCGTCGAAACCGACGCCTACGACCAGTCGAATCGACACGTGGGCGCGCTCGTCGCCAGGCTTGAGCAGCAGCTGCAGGCCGTTGGGCAACAGATACCCTTCGACCTGGAAGCGGTCCAGCGCCACGGCTTCACGGCCGGCGCACAACAGCGTCGCCGCCAGGAGCCACAGGCACAGCAGGCGATGCTGTGTGCCGGGAGCGCTTTTCACCCGCTCGTGCATGAATCCCTTCCATCGAAATTGACCAAGTCAATGGAACAGACTCCCTGGCCGGTCAGTCGTTCATAGCACATTGCTGGCCACTGCCGCGCGCTGTCTGGGCAGCGCGCGGCTTTCAGGGCTCAGGACTCTTCCTGGGACTCGCGACGTTTGCGGGCCATGGCGGTACGCATCTTGATGTTCACTGCTTCCACAGCCAACGAGAAAGCCATGGCGAAATACACGTAGCCCTTGGGTACATGCACGTCGAACGCTTCGGCGATCAGTACGGTACCCACCACCAACAGGAACGACAGCGCCAGCATCTTCAGCGATGGATGCTGGTCGATGAAGCGACTGATGGTGCCCGAAGCGACCATCATCACCAATACCGCAACGACGATGGCAGCGACCATGACCGGTACGTGGGACACCATGCCGACTGCAGTGATGACCGAGTCCAGCGAGAACACGATGTCGATGATGGCGATCTGGATAATGGTGTAGATGAAGTTGCCTCCCTTGCCTGCAACCTCGTCACCGCCCTCTTCTTCGCCTTCCATGCCGTGGTAGATCTCTTGCGAGCTTTTCCACAACAGGAACAGACCACCGAAGAACAGAATCAGGTCACGCCCGGAGATGCCCTGGCCGAACACCACGAACAGGTCGGCGGTCAGACGCATGACCCAGGTGATCGAAAGCAGCAGCAGAATGCGCGTGACCATGGCCAGTGCCAGGCCGAAAATCCGCGTGCGTGCCTGCATGTGCTTGGGCATGCGGCTCACCAGGATCGAGATCATGATGATGTTGTCGATGCCCAGTACGATTTCAAGTGCCGTCAGGGTCAAGAAAGCAACCCAGATTTCCGGGTTGGTGAACCATTCCATGTGAAGTCCTTCGTGTTGAATGTCAGGGCGGCGCAAGGCCGGATACTAAAGCGCCGCTACCATGGGGTAGCGGCGCGACGGCGTCCGGCCTGGCTCGCGAATAGAATTTATAGACTGCTGAACAGAGGAAAGATCCCCATTGCCAGCGCGGCGAACATTATGCACAGGCAAACCAGTACTGCCCACTTGAGGGTGAAGCGCTGGTGATCACCGAACTCGATACCGGCCAGGGCAACCAGCAGGTAGGTAGAGGGTACCAGCGGGCTGAGCAGGTGTACGGGTTGTCCGACGATCGAGGCACGGGCCATTTCCACCGGCGAGATGCCGTAGTGCGCTGCGGCTTCGGCCAATACCGGCAATACGCCGTAGTAGAAGGCATCGTTGGACATGAAGAAGGTGAACGGCATGCTGACCAGCGCCGTGATCACGGCCAGGTACGGGCCCATGGCATCCGGAATCACTGCCAGCAGGCTCTTGGACATGGCATCGACCATGCCGGTGCCGGTCAGGATGCCGGTGAAGATACCGGCGGCGAAGATCAATCCGACCACGGCCAGAACGCTGCCGGCGTGGGCCGCGACACGTTCCTTCTGTGCTTCCAGGCACGGGTAGTTGACGATCATGGCAATACTGAACGCGACCATGAACAGCACCGGCAGAGGCAGCAGGCCCATGATCAGAGTGATCATCAGCAGCAGGGTCAAGCCACCGTTGAACCAGATCAGCTTGGGCCGGCGCGCGTCGGGGAACTGCGACACGCTGATTTCGCTATGGTCGATCTCGTCGCCTGGCAGGTGCAGCTCGCCCAGACGAACGCGCTCGCGCTTGCCGTACATGTAGGCAATCACCAGGATGGCAATGACACCGACCGCCATGGCCGGGATCATCGGCACGAAGATGTCCGAAGGGTCGACATGCAGGGCACTGGCAGCGCGCGCGGTCGGACCACCCCAGGGCGTCATGTTCATGACCCCGCCTGCCAGAATGATCAAACCGGCCATGATCCTTGGGCTCATGCCGATGCGCTGGTACAGCGGCAGCATGGCGGCAACGCAGATCATGTAGGTGGTCGCACCGTCACCGTCCAGCGAGACGATCAGCGCCAGTACGGCCGTGCCGACCGACACTTTCAGCGGGTCGCCCTTGACCAGCTTGAGAATCTTGCGTACTGCCGGGTCGAACAGCCCCGAATCGATCATCAGGGCGAAATACAGGATGGCGAACATCAGCATAACGCCGGTCGGCGCAAGCTTGGTGATGCCCGCAAGCATCATCGGGCCGATTTCCGGTGCGAAACCACCGAACAGAGCAAACAGGATAGGCACGATGATCAAGGCGATCAGCGCAGAAAGGCGCTTGGTCATGATCAGGAACATGAACGTGATGACCATGGCAAAGCCAAGGAATGTCAGCATGGGAATACTCCAGGCACAGCGCGGCTAAGGACGAAGAACGAGAGGTTCAGCGAGGAATGGCAAGAGCCGGGAGTATGGGAAGGGAGGTACTGCGGGTAGGGATCATCAAGGACATCGGTTTCACCATTGTTGTTGTTCAAGAGGCCGAAAGCGCACCTGAGTGCTGCCATCTGGCCGGCCGGTCTTACGCCGGGGGTGAGTCGATCCTATGTCGGCAAGCTTTCAACAACCTTTCGCCATTCAAAACGATACAATTGTCCTCGTGGGAGCGAGCTCTGCCCGCGAATGCCCGTGCCCTGCTGCCCAAAACGACGCCGTCCCCTGTGGGAGCGGGCTCTGCCCGCGAATGCCCGTGCCCTTCTCCCGAAAACGACGCCGTCCCCTGTGGGAGCGAGCTCTGCCCGCGAATGCCCGTGCCCTTCTCCCGAAAACGACACCGTCCCCTGTGGGAGCGGGCTCTGCCCGCGAGTGCTCGTGCCCTGCTGCCCAAAACGACGCCGTCCCCTGTGGGAGCGAGCTCTGCCCGCGAATGCCCGTGCCCTGCTGCCCAAGACGACGCCGTCCCTTGTGGGAGCGGGCTCTGCCCGCGAATGGCGCCCCCTCAATCTCAAGGCAACACCAACCCACCCGCCGCCTTGTGCAGCTGGCGCAGGTGTTCCCCCACCTGCTTCAGATTCGCCTCACTGGCCGCAATCTCCGCAGCCCGCTCAGGGGTCAGCAGCGCCCTCACCTCCTTGTCCAGATCGGTACTCAGACGCTGCAACCGTTGCTGACGCTGACTGCTTTCCGATTCCAGCCGCTGCCACTCCGCCGTCTGCGGCAACCCGTAGCCACCGTTGTCGAGCAGCTCCGCCGGCCGGCTGAGAAAACCACTGTTGGCCAGGATTTCCTGCAGCATCTGGTTGGCATTGGCCACGCTGCCATCCCCCACCTCGCGGGCACCCAGATAGCGTTGCTTCACCTCATCCTGCGCCAACAGCAACTGGCGCCGGTAACTGGCCTGCTCCAGCAGCAACAGCGCAGCACTGGTGCGCAGGTCGGCCTGGGCAAACCAGGGCCGTCGCTGCTGAGCGTCCTGCGCCAACCAATCCTCGACGGTTTGCTGAGGGATGGGCAGGTGCTTGCGCAGCACCTCGAACATGGCCTGGTAACGATCGCGATAAGAATCGAAACGATACCCCAGCCGCAATGCTTCACGCGGATCGTCGAGCACACTGCCATCGGCCAGCCCGCGCCCTTCCAGCACCTCCAGCAAGCCGTTGGGCAAGATACTGTCGATGCCCTGGAGCCTTGGATCATGGGTACCACTGCGCAGCAGCTTGAGGTTTTCCACTGCACAATTGTTGGACAGGAAGTAATAGCTGCCGTCGTAGCTCCAATGCATTTCCGCGGCATGCCGCACCAGCGACTCGATCTCGCCGCGGTCCAGCTTGAGCGGCACCGAAGCCAGGCTGCGCAACTCGGTCTTGGTGTACTCGTCGATCACCTGGGACAGCGGCAACACGAACAGTCGCGACGGATATTGCCCCATCAGACCGCCCCAGGTGGACAGCTGCACGTCATTGACGAATGCCCGATACGACAGTACCAGGTGCTGCTCCAGATCCAGTCGGCAGTCCGGCCCCCGCGGACGTCCCGGCGCACAGATGACCAGGCGCAGCATGCTGTGCCCCCAGCGGCTGGCGAGGTTCTGATTGGCTTCGGCAAGCAGGTAGTCCACCGCGTAGACACGTTGCGGATCGATCTTGCCCAAGGGCGTCTTGGCGAAGTCACTGCCGGCATTCAGGTAAGGCAGGCCTTCGGCGCAGCGTTGCTGGCGTGCGGGCGCCCAGCCGAAACGCGCCTTGAAATACTCGAACAACGCCGGCCGACGGCAGGCATAAGCCGGGTCGAGGAGAAAGTACTCCATGTTGACCGCAACGAATTCCTTCGGACTGCTGACTTCGTAAATGTCGGGACTGCGTACGATCTGACGGTTCTGCTCTTCGCGCTCACCCCGGCGTCCGACATACTGCTGCCAGCCGGCCAGGTCCAGCAGGCGCGGATCGTCGCTCAAGGTAAAGCGCCGCATACCCTGGCCACGGCACTCATCGGGCAAGCCAACCTTGCCCAGGCTGGCATTCTGGCGGCTGCAGCGGTTGATCAGCGCACGGTCTGCCGGCGTCCACAGGCGCGCCCGATCATAGATATGCGTGAGCTCGTGCAACACAGTGGCCAGCAGCTCTTCGCGCACAGTGCCATGGGGACGATTGGTCTGCCGCCGAGCGGATGAGCCATCGGCCAACCCCTGCAATTGATTAAGGTTCAATTCCAGGCTGGATACCAGAGATGCCTGGCCATAGGCATTGTCGGGCATGCGCGACGACCAGCTGACGTCGATACGCCGGTCCAACTGCTCGACGAACTGTGGTGGCAGTGCGGCCATTGCATCGTCGAGCAGTGTTTGGCTGGCGTCGGCCTGCCGAGCATCCAGCCCGCTGCGGTCCAGCACCAGCTGCAAGCCGGCAGCAGCCTGCGCCGCCGTCAGCAGAAGACCTGCCGCCAGCAGCCAGCGGGCCAATTGCCTCACAGTGCGAGAATGGCTTCGGCGAGGTCCTGGTCACTGGCGGCCCGCGCCTGTGGAACACGCTCACGCAGCGCATTGAAGGCGGCTTCCAGTTGCGCGCCACGGATGTTGCCCTGGCTGGCCACATAGCTGGCCGCGTCGTCCCGCGCTTCCAGGACCACCTTGGCGTCGCGGATCGAAGTCGTGGTGTCGGAAGTGAAATCGATCGACCGGCCAAATGCACGGACGATGATATTACTGGTGGCCACGACAGTTTGGGCCTGGGCCACATCGGCCAGCAAGAACAGGCCGAGGGTAGCGGCAATCAGCGGGGTACGCATGGAGCTTCTCCGTAATACGAGGTGTTTATTGGACGAGTATTGCCTGCGCCAGTTCAAGGTCGCCGGCAGCAATCCGAGGGTGCGCCCGGCGAATGACGGCCATGGCCGCCTCGAGTCGTGCCCCACGGCACTGCCCGCCACTGGCGACGAAGCAGGCAGCGTCGTCCCGGGCAGACAGAATCAACTTGCGATCGAACGGTGCCGTGGTGACCTGGCTGGTCACGTACAAGGTGATTACCGACGACTGCAGGCTCACATCGAAGGCCGCAGCCGACGACGCCCAGAGGGCGAGCAAGAATGGCAAATAACGCATCAGGTTTCAGGTGTCGAGCGGTCGGGTCGGCAAGGCTAGCCCAATGCCTGCGCGAGGACCACCTCCAATGTCCGGCGGCCAGTAGCCTGCCGGATGTTTCATCTCGGGCAGTGCTCGCTGCAGCGCATCAGATGGCAAGAATCGCCTGTGCCAGTTGGGCGTCGCTGGCTTGCATCTGAGGTGCAACCTTGCGAATGTGGGCAAAGGCACTTTCCAGTTTCACGCCACGAATGTCGCCTTGGCTGGCCACGAAGCTTGCAGCGTCATCCCGCGCTTCACGGACGATCTTGTCGTCACGCAGCGAGGAAGACAGATCGGAGGTGGCGTTGGTCGACGCGTTGACGCCACGCACCAGTGCGTCGGTAGTGACGACGAAGCTTGAGGCCTGTGCGCCACTGGCCAGAGCCAACAGTACAGCGGCACTCAGCAAATGATTACGGGTCATGATGAATCTCCAGGTCTGAACGAGGTTTGAGCGCAATAAAGCTTATTAGAGCGCCTGGAAGCCTCGGGCGCCAGCACTCCGACCACGCCGACCGAGCAATGACTCAACTGTTATGGTTATAAATTAATAACCAAAAACTGTACTTGTCCTGTTTCACGCAGGCGAAAAAAACCCGTCAGCGTAGACCGCGACGGGTTTCTTGAATTCGGTGCTGGTTCGGCCTTCAGGCTCTGTTACCAGCGGGGCGTTGCATCAACGCCAGAACGGCTTGCTCAACTCTTCGCAACGCTGGGCTTCGCTGATACCGGCATCGGCCAGCAGACGAGCATCCAGACGAGCCAGTTGATGACGGCTGGCGATACGGCGCTGCCAAAGCATCAGGTTGGCGAAGAAACGCAAAGGAGCCGAAGTTTGGGCAGTTTGGGTGTTGGCCTGGAACAGGTCGGAACTGAGGGTACGTTCCATGATGTACATCCTTCCGCTTGTGGCGGGGCTGAGTAGTGGTTTATCTGGTACCCATTTTCCACGCTCGCCGTCCATAACAGTAGGCACAGTTCACCTGTATTGTGTGCAGTCAGTTAGCTGTTAAACCCAACTGTCTTGCTCTCGAATGAGGCAACTGTATGGGTATGCACCAATTTGATGCATTTAACGTGAATTTCGGCTGCCGAGTTGCCCTGATTCTCATTTCTTTACCAGTACAGTAGTACAGTTGAGTTTATTCGGTGCGATCTCTGCTCATGTTGCACAAAAACTCAGTTACTGCAGCCCGCAACTGTATGTGTGGGTATGCAACCCGGTACTGATTTCACGCAGATCGGTGCGCCATTGCAGTGCTGAGCGCCTACGGGTCCGCAGCGCTCGTTTGGCTCTGCCAGCTGTTCTCCCCCTCCAATGAAAAACCCCGCCATGGGGCGGGGTTTTTCAGAACGGCAGCCCATCTGGTGCGTGGGTTCGGAATGCTATTCCACGGCCTTTACCATGTCTTCGATGACCTTCTTCGCGTCACCGAATACCATCATGGTCTTGTCCAGATAGAACAACTCATTGTCCAGGCCCGCGTAACCACTGGCCATCGAGCGCTTGTTGACGATGATGGTCTTGGCCTTGAACGCTTCCAGGATCGGCATACCGGCAATGGGCGACTTCGGATCGTTCTTGGCGGCAGGGTTGACCACGTCGTTGGCACCCAGCACCAGCACCACATCGGCCTGGCCGAATTCGGAGTTGATGTCGTCCATCTCGAAGACCTGGTCGTAAGGCACTTCGGCCTCCGCCAACAACACGTTCATGTGTCCCGGCATGCGCCCGGCCACCGGGTGGATCGCATACTTGACGGTCACCCCGGCATGGGTCAGTTTTTCCGTCAGTTCTTTCAACGCGTGTTGCGCGCGGGCCACTGCCAAACCATAGCCTGGCACGATGATCACGGTGTCGGCGTTGGTCAGCAGGAACGTGGCGTCATCCGCCGATCCCGATCTTACAGGACGCGCCTCCTTGGCGCCTGCCGGGCCCGCGTCTGCAACGGCACCGAAGCCACCGCCGATGACATTGAAGAACGAGCGGTTCATCGCCTTGCACATGATGTAGGAGAGAATCGCCCCGCTGGAGCCCACCAGCGATCCGGCGATGATCAGCATCGAGTTGTTGAGCGAGAAACCGATACCCGCCGCCGCCCAGCCTGAATAGCTATTGAGCATCGACACCACCACCGGCATGTCCGCCCCGCCGATCGGGATGATCAACAGCACGCCCAGCACGAACGCCAATGCCAGCATCAGGCCGAAAGCGGCATAGCTGCCGGTGAACATGAAGATCAGGCCGCACAGCAAGGTGCCCAGACCCATCAGCAGGTTCAACTTGTGCTGCCCGGAAAACTGTACAGGCGCACCCTGGAACAGGCGAAACTTGTATTTTCCGGACAGCTTGCCGAAGGCGATCACCGAACCGGAAAAAGTGATGGCGCCGATTGCCGCGCCGAGGAACAGCTCCAGGCGATTGCCGGTCGGGATCGGGTCACCCAGCTGCGCGACGATGCCCAGGGATTGCGGCTCGACCACGGCGGCGATGGCAATGAACACGGCTGCCAGTCCGATCATGCTGTGCATGAACGCCACCAGTTCCGGCATCTTGGTCATTTCCACGCGCTTGGCCATGATCGACCCGGCAGTACCGCCAACCAGCAGGCCGACCAGCACGTAGCCGATCCCGGCGGTGGCCAGTTCTGCCCCCAGCTTGTAGATGAGGCCGACCGTTGTAAGTACGGCAAGCGTCATGCCCAGCATACCGAACAGATTGCCGCGGCGGGACGTGGTCGGATGGGACAGGCCCTTCAATGCCTGGATGAAGCAAACCGACGCCACCAGATAAAGAAGCGTAACCAGGTTCATGCTCATTGTTTGGACGCCTCATCCTTCGCTTTCGGTGCTTTCTTCTTGAACATCTCCAGCATCCGTCGGGTCACCAGGAACCCACCGAATACGTTCACCGCTGCCAGCGCAACTGCAAGCGTGCCCATGGTCTTGCCCAGCGGCGTCACGGTGAGCGCTGCGGCGAGCATGGCGCCAACGATGACGATGGCCGAAATGGCGTTGGTCACGGCCATCAGGGGAGTATGCAGCGCCGGTGTCACGTTCCAGACCACGTGGTAGCCAACGTAGATGGCCAGCACGAAAATGATCAGGTTATAGATACCGTGGGAGATCAGCATGTCTTCCATTGTCGTTGTCCTCAGCCGTTCTTGCGCACGATCTGCCCATCGCGGCACATCAGGCATGCCGCGACGATGTCGTCTTCCAGGTTGATGGTGAACTGCCCGTCCTTGTCGAACAGCAGCTTCATGAAGTCCAGCAGGTTGCGCGCATACAGGGCCGAAGCATCGGCGCCGACCTGCGCCGGAAGGTTGGTCGGGCCGACGATGGTCACGCCGTTGTGCACCACGACCTGATCGGCCACGGTCAGCGGGCAGTTGCCGCCTTGCAGCGCCGCCAGGTCGATGACCACCGACCCCGGCTTCATCTGCGCCACTGTCTCGGCAGCAAGCAGAGTGGGTGCCTTGCGGCCGGGAATCAGCGCGGTAGTGATGACGATGTCAGCCTGTTTGGCGCGCTCGTGAACCGCCTGCGCCTGACGCTGCATCCAGCTGGCAGGCATGGGTCGGGCGTAGCCGCCGGTACCGACGGCGCATTCACGTTCCTCGTCGGTTTCATACGGCACGTCGAGAAACTTCGCGCCCAGCGATTCGATCTGCTCCTTGACCGCCGGTCGCACGTCAGAGGCTTCGATCACCGCGCCCAGGCGCTTGGCCGTGGCGATGGCCTGCAAGCCCGCCACGCCAGCGCCCAGAATCAGCACGCGAGCCGCTTTGACGGTACCGGCCGCAGTCATCAGCATCGGCATGAAGCGTGGATAGTGGTGAGCCGCCAGCAACACCGACTTGTAGCCGGCGATGTTGGCCTGTGAAGACAGCACGTCCAGGCTCTGTGCACGTGAAGTGCGAGGGGCCGCCTCCAGGGCAAAGGCGCTGATGCCTCGCTCGGCCATCTTGGCGATCAACACGTTGTTGAACGGGTTGAGCATGCCCAGCAGCACTGTACCGGTAGGCATTTGCAGCAACTCTGCGTCGTTGGGCGCGTTGACCTTGAGCACCAGTTGCGTGGCAAACGCCTGGGCAGCGCTGCCAATGGTTGCGCCAGCGGCCTGATAGGCATCGTCGGTCACGCTCGCGAGAACCCCTGCACCGCTTTCAACCGTCACCGCATGGCCCTGAGCAACCAGCTTCTTGATGGTCTCCGGGGTAGCGGCTACACGTGTTTCGCCCTGCTGCGTTTCGAGAGGAACACCAATGTGCACGTTGTATCTCCTGCTGGATCTTCTTTCTGGTCGTACCCATGCACTGGCCGTGGCGCATTGTGCCAGGGCGCCATAAGCGCGATACCGCCTGAAAGCGGCGGGCCGCGGCATTTTGCAGGCCCCGACGAGCGGCTTCAACAGGTTATGGAGCGATACGCAAAAAGCACTACAAGTCACGCTGTGACCGAATGTCACGCCAATACCGCATCAGGCCCTCTAGCACGGGTATTACAGACACAAAGAGATAGCTCGAAATATTTTGCGAAATATTTATCGGCTGCAGGCTGTGGCGCGTCAAAAACACGCCATATGCAGATCTTACAAAGGCTTGAGCGGAAAAATTGCCGGTTTCACAAGGTTTCATCAACGCGCCAGAAACGTATATCTGTAGGTTCCTATCGGTTAACACTACCGGTTCTCACGTACTGCACGTACTGCATGTGGCGCGGGTTGGTGATAATCCTCCGCTTGCTGCATCAACCAGTCGCGAAAGATCCGCAGAGCCGCCAGCTCGCGATGCCTCTCCGGTACGGCGAGGTAGTAAGCCTTGGGGCTGCGCAACTCATGGGCATTGGCAATGACCAGGCTGCCCTCGCGCAACTCGCGCTGGATCAGGAACGGGGGTATCAGCGCCACCCCCATCTCGTGGACCGCAGCCTGTGCCAGCATGAAGAATAGTTCATAGCGCGGCCCGCCGAGGTCACGGGACACGTTCAACTCAAGGCTCGCAAACCATTGCCGCCATGCATAGGGACGTGTGCTTTGTTGCAACAGTGCAAGCTCGGCAATGCGTGCCGGCGCCAGCGCCGGCTGCCCTTCCAGCAAGGCCGGGCTGCAGACCGGGACAGGGTGCTCCTCCATCAGCCTGCTCGTCTGTGTCCCCGGCCACTCACCATCGCCAAAGTAGATCGCCGCATCGAAGTCGGTGTCGGCAAACAGGAAAGGTCGTGTTCGGTTGGTCAGGTTGACTGTGATCTGCGGGTAATGCCGCTGGAAGTCCTTCAGCCGCGGCAACAGCCACTGCGTACCGAAGGTCGGCACCACGGCCAACTCCAGGGTGCTGGCACCTTGCTGCCCCATCACCGCCAGTGTCTCGCGCTCCACGGCATCGAGCTGCGCGGCCACCCGGCGGCTGTATGACAGCCCGGCCTCGGTAAGCTTCACGCCACGCTTCGAACGCCGGAATAGGCGCACATCGAGAAATTGCTCGAGGTTGGCGATCTGCCGACACACTGCGCCTTGGGTAAGGAACAGCTCCGTGGCTGCTTTGGTAAAGCTCTCATGGCGTGCCGCCGCTTCGAAGCAGATCAGTGCCGCGGTACTGGGAATTCGTCTGCGCATGTAACTGTTCCTCACTCCACTGTCGGCTGTTCTCGCCACAACATGTTCACGGAGTGAGAAATTATCACAAGCTCATGCTTAATCCTCCTTTGCCCACCATGGCGTGGACGCCTACTCTCATCTCATACAGCTTTCCCGAGGACGCGCACATGGCAAGCTTCAACTGGATCGACCCACTGCTGCTGGACCAACAACTCACGCAGGAAGAGCGCATGGTGCGCGACTCTGCCGAGCAATACGCACAAGGCAAGCTGATGCCGCGAGTGCTTGAGGCCTTTCGCCACGAAACCACCGATCCTTCCATTTTTCGCGAGATGGGCGAGATGGGCCTGCTGGGTGCGACCATCCCCGAAGAGTTCGGCGGCAGTGGCCTGAACTATGTGTGCTACGGCCTTATTGCCCGTGAGGTCGAGCGGGTAGACTCTGGTTATCGTTCGATGATGAGCGTGCAGTCGTCGTTGGTCATGGTGCCGATCAATGAATTCGGCACTCAGGCGCAAAAGCAGAAATACCTTCCCAAATTGGCCAGCGGTGAGTGGATCGGCTGCTTCGGCTTGACCGAGCCCGACCATGGCTCAGACCCTGGTGCGATGGTTACGCGGGCGCGCAAGGTCGAAGGCGGCTACCGCATGAGCGGTAGCAAGATGTGGATCACCAACAGTCCGATTGCCGACGTATTCGTGGTGTGGGCCAAGGATGACGCGGGAGACATCCGCGGCTTCATTCTGGAAAAAGGCTGGGCCGGGCTCAGTGCACCTGCGATCCACGGCAAGGTCGGCCTGCGCGCGTCCATCACCGGCGAGATCGTCATGGACAACGTGTTCGTGCCGGAAGAAAACATGTTTCCCGATGTGCGTGGCCTAAAAGGTCCCTTCACGTGCCTCAATTCGGCGCGCTATGGCATTTCGTGGGGGGCGCTCGGCGCTGCCGAGTTCTGCTGGCACACTGCCCGGCAGTACACACTGGATCGCCAGCAATTCGGTCGGCCACTGGCAGCCAACCAGCTCATCCAGAAAAAGCTAGCTGACATGCAGACCGAGATCACCCTGGCCCTGCAAGGCTGCCTGCGTTTGGGTCGCATGAAGGATGAAGGCACGGCGGCCGTAGAGATCACCTCGATCATGAAGCGCAACTCCTGTGGCAAATCCCTGGATATCGCGCGCATGGCCAGAGACATGCTGGGCGGCAACGGTATTTCCGATGAATTCGGCGTGGCCCGTCATCTGGTCAATCTGGAAGTGGTCAATACCTACGAGGGTACTCACGACGTACACGCCTTGATCCTGGGGCGGGCGCAAACCGGCCTGCAAGCCTTCTATTGATAGGAGGTCGTCATGGGCGCCCTTTCGCATCTTCGTGTTCTCGACCTGTCGCGGGTACTCGCCGGGCCATGGGCAGGGCAAATCCTGGCCGACCTCGGCGCCGAGGTCATCAAGGTCGAACGCCCCGGCCGCGGTGACGACACCCGAGCCTGGGGGCCACCGTTCCTCGCTGATCAAGCAGGCAACAGCACGGGTGAAGCGGCCTATTACCTGGCGGCCAACCGCAACAAGCGTTCGGTCACCATCGACTTCACTCGGCCCGAAGGGCAGCAGTTGGTGCGCGATCTCGCTGCAGGCTGCGACATTCTCATCGAGAACTTCAAAGTAGGCGGGCTCGCCGCCTACGGCCTGGACTATGCATCACTCAGCGCTGTGAACCCGCAACTGATCTACTGCTCCATCACCGGTTTCGGTCAGACGGGCCCCTATGCAGGGCGCCCCGGTTATGACTTCATGGTGCAAGGCATGGGTGGCCTGATGAGCCTCACCGGCAAGGCGGACGGCGAACCTGGGGCCGGGCCTGCCAAGGTGGGTGTGGCCCTGACCGATATCCTCACCGGTCTGTACTCAACCGTTGCCATGCTCGCCGCGCTGGCGCATCGCGACAAGGGCGGCGGCGGACAACAGATCGACATGGCCCTGCTGGATGTGCAAGTGGCCTGCCTGGCCAACCAAGCCATGAACTACCTCACGACAGGAGTGGCGCCAGGGCGTCTGGGCAATGCCCATCCCAACATCGTGCCTTACCAGGATTTCCCCACGGCCGATGGCGACTTCATCCTGACCGTGGGCAACGATAGCCAATTCGCCAAGTTCGCGCGGGTGGCGGGTCACCCGGAATGGGCGAGCGATCCCCGATTCGCTTCCAATCAGCAGAGAGTCGCCAACCGCAAGCAACTGATTCCTCTCATCCGGCAGGCAACGGTGTTCAAGACCACCGAGCAGTGGGTGGCCGAGCTGGAAGTTGCCGGTGTGCCCTGCGGGCCTATAAACGATTTGTCCCAGGTATTTGCCGACCCTCAGGTAGTGGCCAGGGAGCTTGCGATTCATATGCAGCATCCGCTGGCCGGCACCGTACCTACCGTTGCCAGTCCCCTGCGGCTCAGTGCCAGCCCTGTGGAGTATCGGCATGCGCCGCCTCTGCTGGGCGAACACACCAGGGAAGTACTGCAACAGCTGCTGAACATGGACGCCCTCACCTACGACCAGCTTCACGCCGCAGGTGTGGTGTAGTCGCTCTTCTTATAGAGAAGAACGCTTGGAAGTGGAGTTATGACAGTTTTTCGAATGGGGGGTTGACGGCAGATCTGTAGTGTCTATAATTCGCCCCACTTCCGGCGCAGCCGAAACGATAAACTCCTTGTTAATCAATAAGTTGAGCGTTTCAGATGAGCTGAAAGGGTTTCGATCTTCAAGGTCGGAAGCGGTGAAAAAGGCAGTTGACAGCGGTTTGAAACGCTGTAGAATTCGCCTCCCGCTGACGAGTGATCGAAGCGAGTCAAGTGTTTGAAGTTGTTCAGGTTTCTGGCCAAATACTT